>NZ_CP046601.1:0-3067500 GCF_014844175.1 Bradyrhizobium sp. SEMIA
TTGACCTTGGGCTGAGCGATTGCAGGCGCGAACGAACCTAGTAGGGCTATCAGCCTGACGCCGCTCGCGATCGGTGCAGGCGTGGTGGCCGGTGCGGTCATCGGCGCCACCATCGCCGACATGCATAACCAGCGACAGGAGGTCGTCGAGGGCGGCCGCACCGTCTACACCGAGCCGGACCGCATCATCATCCGCGATCCAGGCGGGCAGGCCTATGTCCGCGGCAACGATCTCTATCGCTTCCGCTATGGCGCCCGCGACATCCGCACCTTCAACGAAGGCGGCGAAACCCGCACCGTCGTGGTCCGTCCCGACGGCAGCGAGGTGATCACCGTGGTCGGTGCGGACGGCTCGCTGCGGCGGCGAATCCGCAGGGACCCCGGCGGGCGCGAGATCATCATCATCGACAACACCTACCGCGATCCGCGGGCAGTCGGCGGCTTCTATGTCGACGTGCCGCCGCCGGTCGTGAACATTCCCTATGATCGCTACATCGTCGACGCCCAGGAAGCGTCGCCGGACGTGATCTACCAGACCATGGTTGCACCGCCTGTGCAGCGGATCGATCGGCGCTACTCGCTCGACGAAATCCGCTACAGCCCCAATGTCCGCATGCAGATGCCGAGCATCGACGTCAACTCGATCAACTTCGAGACGGGATCGTGGACCATCCCGCCGGACCAGGCGGCCCGGCTTCAGGTGATCGCCGACGGCCTCAACCAGGCGATCCAGCGCAACCCGCGCGAGGTGTTCCTGATCGAGGGACACACCGACGCGGTCGGCAACGAGGTAGACAATCTGTCATTGTCGGACCGCCGCGCGCAGGCCGCGGCCGAATTGCTGACGCAGCAGTTCGGCGTGCCCGCCGAGAACCTGACGTCGCAGGGTTATGGCGAGCAATATCTGAAGGAGCAGACGCAAGGGCCGAGCGTGATTAACCGGCGGGTCACCATCCGCAACATCACGCCGCTGCTCAACGGCGGCCAGGCCTCGCTGCCGCCGCCCCCGCCCGGCACCGCGCCGCCGCGGTAACGGCACAAACAAACGCAAATGGCCGGGAGCGATCCCGGCCATTTTTGTCTTGGGCGATTACGCGCGGCCTGGTGACACGGGTGCGAACTCGCAGGGTGGGCAAAGGCGCGCACGCGCCGTGCCCACCATCACTGCCTTCGTGGAAAGGTGGTGGGCACGCTACGCTTTGCCCACCCTACGAGAGCGGCGACTTTAACCCTTGTCGCTCTCGAGCTTGAATATCTGCGAGCCTTCGCTGCCCGAGAGCAGGCCGGTCTTCGAATAGAGACCGAGCTTGGTGCGCGTGTCGGCGATGTCGAGATTGCGCATGGTGAGCTGGCCGATGCGGTCGGCCGGCGTGAAGGCGGCGTCCTCGACCTTCTCCATGCTGAGCCGTTCCGGCGCATAGGTGAGGTTCGGACTTTCAGTGTTGAGAATGGAATAATCGTTGCCGCGGCGCAGCTCGAGCGTCACCTCGCCGGTGACGGCGCGCGCGACCCAGCGCTGCGCGGTCTCGCGCAACATCAGGGCTTGCGAGTCGAACCAGCGGCCCTGATACAGCAGCCGGCCCAAGCGCATGCCGCTGATGCGGTACTGCTCGATAGTGTCCTCGTTATGGATGCCGGTGACGAGACGCTCATAGGCGATGTGCAGCAGCGCCATGCCGGGCGCTTCATAGATACCGCGGCTCTTGGCCTCGATGATGCGGTTCTCGATCTGGTCGCTCATGCCGAGGCCGTGGCGGCCGCCGATCGCGTTGGCTTCGAGGACCAGCGCGACGGGATCGGTGAAGGTCTGGCCGTTCAGCGCGACCGGCTGGCCTTCCTCGAAACGCACCACGACCTTCTCGGCTTTGACGGCGCAGTCATCGCGCCAGAACGGCACGCCCATGATCGGGTTGACGATCTTGATGCCACTGTCGAGGCTTTCGAGATCCTTGGCCTCGTGCGTGGCGCCGAGCAGATTGCTGTCGGTCGAATACGCCTTCTCGGCACTCATCTTGTAGGCAAAGCCCTGCGCGGTCATGAACGCCGACATCTCGGCGCGGCCGCCGAGCTCGTCGATGAACTGCTGGTCGAGCCAGGGCTTGTAGATCTTCAGGCTCGGATTGGTCAGCAGGCCGTAGCGATAGAAGCGCTCGATGTCGTTGCCCTTGAAGGTCGAGCCGTCGCCCCAGATGTTGACGCCGTCTTCCTTCATCGCCGCGACCAGCATGGTGCCGGTGACGGCACGCCCCAGCGGCGTGGTGTTGAAATAGGTGATGCCGCCGGTCGAGATGTGGAAGGCGCCGGACTGGATCGCGGCGATGCCTTCGTGCACCAGCTGCGTGCGGCAATCGACCAGCACGGCCTTCTCGGCGCCGAACGCTTCGGCCTTGCGCGGGATCTCGTTGTAGTCGGCCTCATCGGGCTGGCCGAGATTGGCGGTATAGGCGTAGCAGCGCGCGCCCTTCTGCTTCATCCAGAGCAGCGCCGCGCTGGTGTCGAGACCGCCGGAAAACGCGATGCCGACTTTCTCACCCTTGGGCAGGCTTTTCAGGATCGTGGTCATGGGGCTTCCAATCGGGTCTCAAAGGGCTGGTGTCAGGGCGTGGTTTGACCGCGCGAATATCAAATTTCGCAGGGCTGGGCACGCATTTAATGGCTTAGACCGAGGGCTCGGGGCCTGTCCTGCGGCCGAACAGGCGCTGGCGGAGCCGGTAGGCAGGCATGTTCAGCCGGGTCAGGGCGGCATCGACCGCCGCGTCCGAGAACCGCGTCCGCGGCCAGCGGTAGATCAGTCCGTAGAAAAGCCAGATCACGACGAAGGTGACGAGGCCGGCGATCGAGACGTCGGTGAAGAAGTGACCGCCGAAGGCCATCCGCAGGCCGCTGGTGACAAGGCCGAAGATGACCGCGCCGGTATAGGCGAGCGGCCGCCAGGCCGGCGGCGCCAGCGCGGCGGGCGCCAGCGTCCAGAACGCGGTCGCGCCTTCGCCGGAGAAGAACGAGCAATTGCGCGTGCAATCGCCGCGCGGATCCCACCACGGCACGAATTGCTGATCGCCGGCAAACTCGGTTACGACCACCGGGCGCGGCCGGCCCCAATAGGTCTTGAAAGTGAGATTGGTGAGCACGCCGGCCGACAGCGTCAACGTCACGAGCAGGAAGATGATCGCGCGCCCCGACACCATCAGCGGCCGGTCGGGCCTGATCATCTTGACCACGAGCGCGACCAGTGACGGCAGCGCGAACGCCCAGGCGATCCACATCGCGGCATCGCGCGCGACGCCGGCCCACTCATTCAGCTTGAGCGGAAACGTCTTCGTCTCGGGGTCGAAGAACAGCGACGCGAGCTTGAGATCGAGCTCGGGATAGAGGCCGAAAACCACGCCGATCACGAGCCACAGCACCAGGGCGATGAAAAGTCCAGTCCGGTTCATGGCGCGCGGTTTAGCGGAGTGGGACGGGGATGGAAACCCTGGATTCCAGCCGTTGCAACCAGCAATGAGCTGCTTCCACGACGTCGTCCCGGACAAGCGAAGCGCAGATCCGGGACCCATAACCACAGGGAGGTGTTTGGCGAAGACTCGCAGTTACCAGTTTGCGCCAAACTCCTCCCTGGGGTTATGGGTCCCCGCGTTTGCGGGGACGACACCGAGTGTGTGGCAAATTGCTTCGCATCCGGTCGAACGACGCACGTGCCTTCACCGCACATCCGGCCTCGAATTCGACGGCAGCGGCGGGGGCGGCTTGTGCGGGGGCGCCGGGATACGCCAGGCGCCGGCATTGCGGCCGGCAATCAGCCAATAGACCACGCCGGCAACGATGCCCGCGCCGGTCATGATCTCCAGATGCCGCCGCACGATGCCCTCGAACTGCAAGGTGTCGGGGTGGAAGGGAACGAGACCGAGATAGCAGGCGAGCCCGACGAGACCGCCGCCAACGGCATAAGCGAGGGCGCTGCGGATATAGAGTGCCTCAGTGACCGCGACGATCACCGCCGCCGGCACCAGCGCAAAGCCCGAGACGAAGATGAAGCCGAAGCCGAGCAGGATGTCGATCGCGCCCTGATCGACGGGGCCGGCGCCGAGATCGGCGAACTCCGGAAACAGCAGCGCAATGACGACGATCATCCCGCCGACGAAGCAGGCGGCAAGAAAGCCGATGAAGATGACGATGAGGCGGCCGATCAGTGCCATGAAGAATCTGTCCTTGCGGCCTCAGCTCGCCAGTTCCGCCGGTCTCATCTTGCGCCAGACGCCGGCGGTGCGACCTGCAATCAACCAATAGGCTGCGCCCGCGACGATCCCGGCGGCGACGATCGAAATGGGGTAGGGCCTAACAAGTCTTGGCGTGTTGTGCCCAGCCGGGATGAGTGTCTCCTCAAACGGAGCGACCACCAGATAGCAGACAAGAGCTGTCGCCGCGCCCGCAACGAGATAGACCCATAAGGCGCGGCGATCCGTCAGTTCCGTGATCGCTATTGCGACGCTTGCCGGCAACACGGTCGCGCCACATAGCACCTTGAAACCGAGGCCAAACAGTACGGTCACACCGATGAGAAAGTGCAGATGTGCGAGCCTTCGAACCGCCAGAAGAGCTTCATATTCCACCACCACGATGACGTAGAACGCCTCCGCGATCAGACAAGCAACCAGAAACGCGAGCACGATGACCGGCAAGCGTCGGATCAGCGCCATCGCTAATCCGTCATTGCCATGGCGCGCAGCGCCTGGCGCTCGCGGGCCGAGAGCTTTTCGGTCTCCGACTTGAGCTGACCGCACGCGGCGAGGATGTCGCGGCCGCGCGGGGTGCGCACCGGCGATGAATAGCCGGCATTGAAGATGTATTCGGAGAATTTCTCGATCTGGTCCCAGTCCGAGCATTCATAGGCCGTACCCGGCCAGGGATTGAACGGGATCAGGTTGATCTTGGCCGGGATGCCCTTGAGCATCTTCACCAGCAATTTCGCATCGTCGAGCGAATCGTTGACGCCCTTGAGCATCACATATTCGAAGGTGATGCGGCGCGCGTTCGAGGCGCCGGGATAGTCGCGGCAGGCCTGCAGCAGCTCCTTGATCGGATATTTGCGATTGAGCGGCACGAGCTCGTTGCGCAATTCGTCGCGCACCGCATGCAGCGAGATCGCGAGCATGACGCCGATCTCCTCGCCGGCGCGCACGATGTTCGGCACCACGCCCGAGGTCGACAGCGTGATGCGGCGGCGGGAGATGCCGATGCCTTCATTGTCGCCGACGATGAGCAGCGCATCGCGCACGGCGTCGAAATTGTAGAGCGGCTCGCCCATGCCCATCATCACGATGTTGGTGACGCGGCGCGTGCCGTCCTCGCGATCGGCCCAGTCGTTCAGGCGATCGCGAGCGACCATGACCTGGCCGACGATCTCGCCCGCAGTGAGGTTGCGCACGAGGCGCTGCGTGCCGGTGTGGCAGAACGCGCAGTTCAGCGTGCAGCCGACCTGAGAGGAGACGCAGAGCGTGCCGCGATCGGTCTCGGGGATGTAGACGCACTCGACTTCATGCGCCTTCTCGACATTGTCGCCGCTCGGCAGGCGCAGCAGCCATTTGCGGGTGCCGTCATTGGAGATCTGCTCGGCCACGACTTCGGGCCGGTCGACAGTGAAATGCTGGGCGAGCTCGGCGCGGATGCCCTTCGAGATCGAGGTCATGTCGTCGAAGCTCTGGGCGCCGCGGAAGTAGAGCCAGTGCCAGAGCTGCTGCACGCGCATCTTGCGCTGGGCAGGTGCGACGCCGATCTCGCCGAGGCGATCGGCAAGCTCGCTGCGCGACAGACCGATCAGCGACGGTTTTGCCGGCGGCACATAGGTTTCGAGTGGAGTCTTCTCCACCAATGTTGCGTTGTGCGGCTCGGCAGTCGGTTGCATCTATGGACCTGATGGTTTGGTCGTTCCGGGATGGTCCGAAGGACCAGACCCGGAACCTCGAGATTCCGGGTTCGATGCTTCGCATCGCCGCGGAATGACGGAAGAAAAATCTGGAACCGTCCCTATATAGCAACCGGAACACCCGATTGCGACCTTATCGCCTCAGCCTTAACGCCTAGGCGTTACCGCCTACAATCCTGGGCGATCTTGTCGAGCGCCTGGGCGAGGCCCTTCAGCGAGAAGGTGTCGGTCGTCTCCGTCCCCTTGGCCGAGACACCCTTGACCACGAGATCGGCGGATTTGCGCATGGCTTCCACCATCCGCTCCTCCTCGGCCGCGTTCTTGATCCAGAGGCCGTCGCCCTGCGTGTACATCGCAAACGCGGCGCCACCGACCTCGACGGTCGATTCCGAGCCCGGCTTCAGCGCGTAGCCGATCATGACCGAGACTTCGTTGTTCACCTTCTCCGCCGGCCGGGTCGAGACGAAGGCATAGGCGGGATCGCGCGGCCTGTTCGGCGGATTGGTCTTCGACGACGAGGGCTTTGCCAACGCGAAGCAGACCTTCTTGCCGTTGGGCGTCGCCGAATAGGCGCCCCAAGTGCCGAACTGGCCGATCAGCGTCGGCTCCGCGCCGCCGGCAACCGCAGCGGGCGGGGCCACGGGTTTGCTCTCGGGCTTTGCCGCCGTCTTTGCGGCCGGCGCAGCCGCTTTCGGTGCAGCCGATGCCGGCTTGGACGCCGGTTGCGCCGTCTGCGCCCGTGCGGACCCTGTGAGTCCCCACGCCGCTACGCCAGTCATCAAAGCTAAAATCAGCACCCGCCACATGCTGGAGTGGTTCCCTCAATATTGTGACTGGAAGATGGCCCGGCCGCGCGTTGTCCCCGGCGCAGGGATAGCCGGGAAAGCCCTGTTTGGGAAGGCAGTTAGCCGGTCATTCCTTCGATCGCGCGGCGCGCTGCGCGGCCCATTGTGCATCGCTCCAGCCGAGCAAATCCTCGGCACCAGAACTGCGCAGATGCGCGCCGCCGTCGATCACCACCATCTCGCCATTGATGTAACCAGCACGGTCCGACACCAGGAAGCTGGCGAGGTCGGCAAGCTCGCCGTGCTCGCCAGTACGGCCAAGCGGGTTGCGCGCGGTCCAGCCCTCGTCGCGGCCCTCGGGGCGGAGCTACCCGGATGCGCCGGCGGTCGGGAACGGGCCGGGCGCGATCGCGACGGTGCGGATGCCCTTCGGGCCCCATTCCACGGCGAGGCTTCTGGTCATCGCCAGCACCGCCGACTTCGCCATCGCCGAAGGAACGGTGAAGGCGCGGCCGGTGATGGTCGAGGTCGAGAGGATCGAGAGCACGACGCCCTTGTGCTTGCTATCGATCCAGCGCTTGCCGGCGGCGAGCGTACAATACATCGCGCCATGCAGCGTCGGCGCCAGGATCGCGTCCGCCGCGCGGAACGACAGATGCTCGCTCTGCGCGATGAAGGTCGCCGCCGCATTGTTGACGAGGATGTCGAGCGGCGCCTCGCGCCAGATCTGATCCATCATGCCGTCGACCGCCGCGCCATCGCGAATGTCGCACGCGATCGTCGTGACCTTGCTGCCGGTCTGTTCGCGCATCTCGCGCGCCGCTGCTTCGAGCCGGTCGAGCTTGCGGCGCAGATCACGAGCTCGGCGCCGAGCGGGTACCAGCGCGCCGCAAGCCTCGGATCGGCGGAGGCGCGGCAGCGCTCGGCCAACTCTCGAACTAGAACTCTTCAGAGGACACCATGCGTAACGTCTATCGAATGGCGCTCGCTGCCATCATGACCGTCTGTGCCTTCACCGCCCGCGCCGAGCAGACCGAATACGATCCGGCCAAAGTCTCGGACAGCCTGAAGGCCATCTTCCAGTTCGGCTCGACCTCGACCAAGCAGGCGCTGAACGCCAATACCGTCACGCTGATCACAGGTACGATCGGTGGCACCTATGTGCAATTCGGCGCCGACCTCGCCTCCGTGCTCGACGACGGCAACAAGATCCGCGTGCTGCCGATCGTCGGCCGCGGCTCGGTGCAGAGCGTCGCCGACATCCTGTTCCTGCAAGGCGTCGATCTCGGCATCGTGCGCGCCGACACGCTCGACTATCTCGAGCGCAAGGGCTTTGCCAAGGACATCAAAAAGCAGTTCACCTATGTGACCAAGCTCTACAATGAAGAGATGCAGGTCATCGCGCCGAAGTCGATCGCGACGCTGAAGGACCTCGAGGGCAAGAAGGTCAGCGTCGATCTGCCGAACGGCGGCACCTTCGTCACCGCACTGACGGTGTTCGAGCGGCTCGGGATCAAGGCGAACTTCGTCTATGTCGAGCAGCGCATCGCGATGGAGAAGCTGAAGGCCGGCGAGATCGACGCCGTCATCGTGGTCGGCGGCAAGCCGTACAAATCGGTCTCGACGTTCGGCAATGACGGCCGCTTCCATCTCGCCAAGGTGGACTACGCCAAGCCGCTGCAGAGCGACTATCTGCCGGCGACGCTCACGGCCAAGGACTATCCGAACCTGATCAAGGAGGGTGAGAGCGTCGACACGATTGCCGTGCCCGCGGTGCTCGCGGCCTATAATTGGGCGCCGAACACCGAGCGCTATCGCAAGCTCGCGCTGTTCGTGGACGCGTTCTTCACGAAATTCCCAGCGCTCCAGAACCCGCCGTTCCATCCCAAGTGGAAGGAAGTCTCGCTTCCCGCGCCGCTCGCCGGCTGGAACAGATTGCCGGTGGCGCAGCAATGGCTCGACAAGCACGGCGTGGAGCCGGTGACACGCCAGCGCTTCGAGGCGTTTTTGAAGCAGAATCCCGCGGCCGCGAAAGTGTCCGACGCGGAGAGGGAAACGCTGTTCAAGCAATTCCAGGCCTGGGACGCAGAGAAGGCGCGGACGGAGGCGGGGAAGAAGTAGCCCATACACTCAGCTGTCATCGCCCGGCTTGACCGGGCGATCCAGTATTCCGCGACGTCAGTGATTGAATCGAGAGCCGCGGCGTACTGGATTCCCCGCCTGCGCGGGGAATGACTAGGGAGTGTGGCTGAGGCCGCGCCTGCTACGCCGCTTCGGCATCCACATCCCCCTCGTCCACACCACGCTTCAACACAGCACGCGCGGCTTCGCGATGCTCGTTGGTGATGTGGCTCGCGACCATGCGGATGGCGGTGGCGAGCACGGCGGCGTCGTCGGTGAAGCCGAGGATCGGCATCACGTCGGGAACGAAGTCGAAGGGCAGGATGAAATAGGCGATCGCGCCCAGGAGCGAGGCCTGGACATGGCGCGGCGTCTGCCGGTCGAACGCGCAGTAATAAGCCGCGAGCAGATCTTCCGCGAACGGCAATTGCGCGGCAACGCGCTTCAGCTTGCGCCAGAAGCGACGGCGAACGCTCTCGCGATCCTCCGCGAGCCGATCGGCCGGCTCGAAACCGACGCTGTGTTCGGCAGCCATGTCCTGCAAACTCCCCGTTCAGCCAGGGCGGCAGATCGCCGCATCCATTGCTGATCACAAGATGGGGACGCTGCCCGCCCCGACAAGATGTAAGCCCGGTGTCAGCCGGCGATGGCGTTCATCTTCTGGGCGAGCTCGATATCGAGCCTGGTGACGCCGCCGGCGTCATGGGTCGAGAGCACCACCTCCACCGTCTTGTAGACGTTCCGCCATTCGGGATGATGGTCCATTTTCTCGGCGACCAGCGCCGCGCGGCTCATGAAGCCGAACGCCTCGTTGAAATCCTTGAAGACAAAGGTTTTCCCGATGGCCTCGCGGCCCTGGACCTCGGTCCAGCCCGGTATGGCGCCCAGCGCCTGCTTGCGTGCTTCCGCCGTCAGCCGCTCTGCCATGATCGCCTCCGTCCTTCAGGGGAACTTTACCCTAACACCGTGCATATGGCCCGGGTTCACCGGGATTTGGCCCATCCGCTAACCATGACGGAGATGTAACCCCTCCGGACAAGAAATTTGCTACAATTAGGGGCGTAAATCGCCGGCCGAGATGAAACTGAGCCTCAAGCGCCTGTTCGGGAGATCGATGACCGGGGGTCTGGACCTGGCCGAAACACCCAACTCGACGTCGCCGCGATCAGCGGCGCGGCGTACCGCGCTTGTCTCTCTCGCATTGGTGCTCGCGATCATCGGCGCAATCACGGGCGGCTATTATTTCGCGATGCGGCCGGTGACGCTGAAGATCGCGGTCGGCCCCGCCAACAGCGACGACGTCAAGGTCGTGCAGACGCTGACGCAGGCCTTCTCGCAGAACAAGAGCTATGTGCGGCTGCGGCCGATCCAGACCGACGGCGCCACCGCCAGCGCCGAGGCGCTTGCGGAGAGCAAGGTCGATCTCGCCATCGTGCGCGGGGACGTCGACGTTCCCAAGAACGCGCAAGCGGTCGCGACCCTGCGCAAGAACGTCGTGGTGCTGTGGTCCGTGCCCGGCAAGGGCAAGAAGAAGGGCGCGAAGATCACCAAGATCGCGCAGCTCGCCGGTCATCGCGTCGGCGTGGTCGGCCGCACCCAGGCCAACGTCAATCTGCTCAAGGTGATCCTGCAGCAATACGGCGTCGATCCCGCCAAGGTCGAGATCATCCAGTTCCCGGCCAATGAAGCCGCCGAAGCGATCAAGGCCCAGAAGGCCGATGCCTATCTCGCGGCCGGTCCCGTCAACAGCAAGATCACGGCGGATGCGATCGCGGCCTCGGCCAAGGACGGTGGCACACCGACCTTCATCGCGATCGATTCCGCCGACGCGATCGCACAGAACCATCCGGTCTATGAAGCCTCGGAGATTCCTGCCGGCACCTATGGCGGCTCGCCTGACAGGCCCGAGGACGAGGTCAAGACCATCAGCTTCTCGCACCATATCGTGGCGCGCAAAGGCATCTCCGAAACCACCATCGCGGCATTCACCCGCCAGCTGTTCGCCGTGCGCCAGCAATTGGTGACGGAATTCCCGCTCGCGGCGAAGATCGAGACGCCCGACACCGACAAGGACGCCGTGATCCCCGTGCATCCGGGCGCCGCGGCCTTCGTCGACGGCGAGGAAAAGACCTTCCTCGACAAGTACAGCGATTTCATCTGGTGGGGCCTGATGGCGCTTTCGGCCATGGGCTCGCTCGGCGCCTGGTTTGCGGGCTACCTGAAGAAGGACGAGCGCGACAACAACAGCCATCTGCGCGAGCGCCTGCTCGACATGATCACGGCCGCGCGCAAGTGCGAGACGACCGAAGAGCTCGACCAGATGCAGACCGAGGCCGACGACATCCTGCGCGATACGCTGCGCTGCTATGATCACGGCGCGATCGAGGAAGCCGCGCTCACCGCCTTCAACATCGCGCTCGACCAATTCCACGCCGCGGTCGCCGACCGCAAGGCCGTGCTGTTCAGCCTGTCGCAGAACCTGCAACGTACGGGCGCGCAATTCCGGGCCGCCGGCAACGCGTAAACGCTTGCGCGCGTAATTGCTGCGTCACATTGTCTCAATATAGCTTGCGCCGTCATTCCGGGGCGATGCGCCAGCATCGAACCCGGAATCTCGAGATTCCGGGTCTGGTGCTCGCGCACCATCCCGGAATGACGGCGAGATGCGCACGAGACAGCCAGCCCGCGAGCCAGCCATGAAGATCAAATTCTCCCGCCGCCGTTTCCTCACCACCAGCGCCGGCGCGCTTGGTGCGATCGCGATGCCCCATCTGTCGCGCGCGGCCGACCGGCCGGCGGTGACACACGGCGTGCAATCGGGCGACGTCACCGTCGACGGCGGCGTGGTGTGGGCGCGCACCGATCGGCCCGCGCAGATGCTGGTCGAGGTGGCGACGACGGAATCGTTCAAGGACGCCCGCGCGCTGCCGCCGATCGCGGCCCTGCCCGAGAGCGACTTCACCGCCAAGATGCTGCTGGAGAATCTGCCGGGCGGCCAGGACATCTTCTACCGCGTCCGCTTCCGCGATCTCTCGCACACTGCGATCGAGGGCGAGCCGGTGGTGGGCCGTTTCCGCACCGCGCCGGCCGACCGCCGCGACATCAGCTTCGTCTGGGGCGGCGACGTCGCAGGTCAGGGCTGGGGCATCAATCCCGACGACGGCGGCATGTTCACCTTCTCCGCGATGCGCAAGCATCGTCCGGATTTCTTCCTGCATTCCGGCGACACCATCTATGCGGACGGCCCGATCCAGTCCGAGGTGAAGCTCGCGGACGGCAAGATCTGGAAGAACGTCACGATTCCGGAGAAGGCCAAGGTCGCGGAGACGCTGGACGAGTATCGCGCCGCGCACAAATACAATTTCACCGACGACAATGTCCGCGCCTTCAATGCCGAGGTGCCGATCTTCGTGCAGTGGGACGACCACGAGGTGACCAACAATTGGTCGCTGTCGAAGGAGCTGCCGGCGTCTTACAAGGTGCGCGACATTACGCTGCTCGCGGCGCGGGCGAGCCGCGCCTTCCACGAGATGTATCCGATGCGCGAGAGCATCGTCGAGCCCGGCCGCGTCTATCGCCAGATCTCCTACGGCCCGCATCTCGACGTGTTCGTGCTCGACGAGCGCAGCTATCGCGGTCCGAACGGCGCGAATCTCGAAACCGCTTACGGCCCGGCCGCCTACTTCCTCGGCCCCGACCAGATCGCCTGGCTCAAGCGCGGCCTGCTCAACTCGCGCGCGACCTGGAAGGTGATCGCGTCCGACATGCCGCTCAGCATCCTCGTCTATGACGATGCCGCAAACAAAAAAGGTTCGGAAGCGTTTGCGCAAGGCGATGGCCCGGCGCGCGGCCGCGAGTTCGAGATCGCCGACCTGCTGCGCTTCATCAAGATGGCACCGATCAAGAACACGGTATGGCTGACGGCCGACGTGCACTACGCGGCTGCGAACTACTACAACCCGGACAAGGCACAATTCCAGGAATTCGATCCGTTCTGGGAATTCGTCTCGGGCCCCCTGCACGCCGGGACGTTCGGGCCTGGCGAGATGGACAACACCTTTGGACCCGAGGTGCGCTTCGTCAAAGCGCCCGGCCCCGACAAGCAGAACCTGCCGCCCTCGGCCGGCATGCAGTTCTTCGGTCACGTCAAGATCGACGGCGTTTCCGGCCAGATGACGGTGACCTTGCGCGACCGTGCCGACGTCGCGCTGTGGTCGACCACGCTCGATCCGAAGCTTGGCTGAAGCCGCGCGGACGCGAGTGAGCGATCAGGCGCCGCGCGAGCGCAGCGCGGCCTCCAGCGCGTCGCTCGAGCAGGGCTTTTGCAACCGGGGCCGCGCCTTGAATTCGGCCGGGATCCGGGTTTCGGCGCCATAGCCGGTCACGAAGACGAACGGGATTTGCGCCGCCGCCAGCCGCTCGGCGACGGCGAAGCTTTTCTCGCGGCCGAGCTCAACATCGAGCAGCGCGAAATCCGGCGCATGCACCGCGATCGCGTCCAGCGCCTGCGCGACCGATCCGACGGTGCGCACGCTCTTCGCGCCAAATCCAAGCAGGCGGTCCTCGAAATCGATGGCGATGATCGGATCGTCCTCGACGATCAGAATATCGCTGGGCACGTCGGCCGAGGCGTCCGGGGAGGCTGGTATCATGGTGTTGGCTATCGAGGGCTGCATGTTTTTTTTGCCTTAAGGACAGCCTCAGCCCGATGCCTGCGCCCAGCGCATCGGAGGGTTCCAGGAACGAAACTCACCACAGAACAGTTTTGACGTCTGTCCACTTGTGCACACAGCCAGGACGCGGAACTCGCTAGTGTCGAAAGGAGAGCAGGGGATCGACGATGGACGCGCGCATCAGCAAGACAACCGAGGTCGATACTAGGCCCGCAAATAATCTGTTGCGGCGGTTGAGCGCGGCGGATTACGCGCTGCTCGCGCCGCACGTCTCCGTCGACAAGGCTGCGGCGAGCGAACTGCTCTACAGTCCCGGCGACGATGTCCAGGTGGTTCACTTTCCCTGCGGCCCGTCGCTTGCGACTTTTCTCGTCCCCAATGAAGACGGCCGTGATGTCGAGACCATTCTGGTCGGCCGCGAGGGCGCGGTGGGCGGCATCGTCAGCGAGGGATTTCTGCCGGCCTATACCCGCATCTGCGTCAAGTTCGGCGGACCGTTTGCGCGCATCCATGTCGGCAAGCTCGAAGCGGCCAAGCAGCGCTCGGCCTCGCTGCGCAACATCTTTGCCCGCTACGCCGACTGCATGCTGGCGCAGATCTTCCAGTCCACCGCCTGCAATGCCATCCACTCGATCGAGCAGCGCACGGCCAAATGGATTCTGGCGGCGATGGAGCGCACCGGCGACGACAGCAGCGTGCCGCTGACTCACGAGCAGCTCGCGACGCTGCTCGGTGTGGGCCGCAGCTACGCCAGCCGCGTGCTCCAATCGTTCAAGGCAGAAGGTGTGCTCGATACGAGACGCGGTTCGATCCTGGTCCGCAACCGCGACGGCCTGCGCCTGCGCGCCTGCCTGTGCAACGACGCGGTGAAGATGCACTTCGAGGAGGTGCTGCGAGGGGTGTATCCGACCGAAGAGCGCGAGGCCGGCTAGGGTCTCGCTTCTTCCTTCTCCCCTTGTGGGAGAAGGTGGCTTCGCGAAGCGAAGCCGGATGAGGGGTCTCTATCCTCGCACACCGCAGCGGCTGAATTCGCGGAGACAACCCCTCACCCAAATGAGGTTGTGGCTAATGCGGAGCTGCCCTCTCCCGCAAGGGGAGAGGGCACACAAATGCGCCCCGCGCTTTTGAACGTGATCGTGCTATGGTTGTACCCGCATGAGCGGGGCTTTTCTTCACACGGTCTTCGATATCGCGGCGTGGCTGGCGGCAGCGGCTGCCGTTTACTGGCTGTCGCGACAGGGTTTGCGGTTTCCGGCGCAATCGTTCGAGCTGCCCTACATCGCCGCGCTGGTGTTCGGCGCCGGCCTTGGCGCCTATCTGTTCGGCTCGGTCAATCTGTGGCTGTCGGGGCAGAGCGGCATTGCGCGTTCGGTCGAGGGCGCGCTCGCCGGCGGCATCGTCGCGATCGAGCTCTACAAATGGACCGCAGGCATCGCCGTGCGCACCGGCGCGCGGTTCGCCCTGCCGCTGGCCCTCGGCGTCGCGATCGGGCGGCTCGGCTGCTATTTCGCGGGCCTTGACGATTTCACCTACGGCACGCCGACGGCATTGCCCTGGGGCCACGATTTCGGCGACGGCATTCTTCGCCACCCCGTGCAGCTCTATGAGAGCGCGGCGATGGCCCTGTTCGCGCAGCTCTATGTGCTGGCGGTCGTGAACCGGAATGCGTTTGTGATCACCAATGGTTTCTACCTGGTTCTCGCTTTTTATGGAGCGCAGCGCTTCCTGTGGGAATTCCTCAAGCCTTATGGGACGCTGATCGGGCCCTTCACGCTGTTTCACCTGCTGTCGCTCTCCATCCTGCTCTACGCCGCCGTCATGCTGGCGACGGCGCCCCAAGCGAGGCCTGTGCATGAACGCGCCGCTGCGTAAGTCGCGCCCCTACATCTTCTGGGGCCAGACTCAGTCCCTTTGCGAGATCTGCCTGAAGCTGGTGCCGACGAAGATCCAGATCCTCGACAACGAGGTCTGGTACGAAAAGCGCTGCCGGGAGCATGGCGTTCAATCGACGCTCGTCTCCACCGACGCGGCCTATTGGCGCCTGTGCAAGGATTTCATCAAGCCGGGCGACCGGCCGCTGCAATTCCAGCAACGCACCGAATTCGGTTGCCCCTATGATTGCGGCCTCTGTCCCGACCACGAGCAGCATTCCTGCCTCGCCCTGATCGAGATCACCGAGCACTGCAATCTCACCTGCCCGGTCTGCTTCGCAGACTCCGCGCCGGCCCGAACGAAATTCACCCCGCTCGCGACGGTCGAGAAGATGCTCGACGCGCTGGTCGCCAGCGAGGGCGAGCCAGATCTGGTGCAGATTTCCGGCGGCGAGCCGACGCTGCATCCGGATTTCTTCGAGATTCTCGACGCCGTGCGCGCCCGTCCGATCCGCCACGTCATGATCAACACCAACGGCCTGCGCGTCGCCCGCGAGAAGGATTTCGTGGCGCGGCTCGCCGAGAACAGGCGCGGGCTGGAGGTCTATCTCCAGTTCGATTCGCTCCAGCGCGATGCGCTGATCAATCTGCGCGGCGCGGACTTGCGAAAAATCCGCCAGCAGGCGCTGGAGAATCTCGAGCATTACGGCGTGTCGACCACGCTGGTCGCGACCATCAAGCGCGGCGTCAACGATGGCGAGATCGGCGACATCGTCCGCCATGCGCTCACCTGGACATGCGTGCGCGGCGTCACGCTCCAGCCGGTGCAGGACGCGGGCCGCAACGAGAATTTCGACAAGACCACCGACCGCATCATGCTGTCGGAGATCCGCAACCGCGTCATCGAGACCGGTGTGTTCGGCGACAAGGACATGATCCCGCTGCCCTGTAACCCCGAGAGCATCTCGATCGGCTACGGCCTGCGCAACGGCGAGAAGGTGCTGCCGCTGACGTCGCTGATCTCGCAGGAGCAGCTGGTTGCGGTGATGCCCAACACCATCAGCCCGGAAAAATATCCGATGCTGCGGGAGAAATTCCAGGAAAAGTTCTTGGACCTGTTCTCGCTGTCGTCGGGTCCTCTGAACACGAGCGAGCGCGTCTGCGAATTGCTATGCTGCCTGCCGAGCTTCGAGGTGCCGGAAGGACTCACTTACGAAAACGTCTTCCGCGTCACCATCGTGCAGTTTCTCGACCGCTTCAATTTCTGCGTCGGCAACGTCAAGCGCTCTTGCATCCATTTCGTGACGGAGCAGGGCGCGATCATTCCGTTCGACACCTACAATCTGTTCTATCGGAACGGCAAGATCGACGGCATCCGCGCTGCGCTCGCGGCAGAGACCAGCGCGGAAGGGGCCTTGCAGGAATGAGCGACATCGAGGGCGCGCCGGCCTCGCAGCCACCAGCGGAGCCTCCCGTTCAACCGCCGCGAGGCGGTCCGGGCGAAGGCGGTTGCATGTCCTGGATCGTGGCGATCGTCGGATTGCTCGTCTTGCTCGTTCTTATTTGCGTCATGATCCTTAGCCGAGACAATGTCCTGACCAGGCGCTGGGTAGGAACAGGCGCACTCGTCGCGTTAACGGGGGTCCGGGAATGAACGACGCGCCTCCTCCAATCGCGCCGAGCCAACCCTCGCCGGAAAGACGGCACGGCTGCCTGACCGCGCTCATGGTGATCTCAGGGGTCGTCCTGCTGCTGCCGGGTCTCTGCGCCCTGGTGTTCGGCGGAGGTTCGGTGATCGACGGGGGCAAGATCGATTCGGACATCGCGCCGCTGGTCTTCCTGGGCCTGGTCGTCGGCATCGGAGGCGTCGCCCTGATCTGGGCGGCGATCAAGGGGCGGAAGGCCCCGACCCATCCCGGAACCCAGCCCTAAGCCCCGGGAATTCCCGGACAAAATTCAGTCAACCAACCAGCAAAGAACGCATTGTTTTTTGGCGGTTTTTGCATATATTGCGCCGCAAACGCGTAGGGTGCCCGGTCGAGCTGACCGGGCTTCCTTTTTGGGCGAAGCCGGCCCCGTTTTCCACGTTTCCAGCGTTGTCCGTGAAGAGGTCCCGGTCCGACCGGCGAGATCGCGCTTAACCCATTGTTTGACCGCAAAGAAGCTCACTCATGAACCTCCGCAACGTCGCCATCATCGCCCACGTCGACCACGGCAAGACGACCCTCGTCGACAAGCTCCTCCAGCAGTCCGGCACGTTCCGCGAGAACCAGAAGGTGACCGATCGCGCCATGGACTCCAACGACCTGGAGCGCGAGCGCGGCATCACCATTCTGGCCAAGGCGGCCTCGGTGCAGTGGAAGGACACCCGCATCAACATCGTCGATACCCCCGGCCACGCCGATTTCGGCGGTGAGGTCGAGCGTATCCTGAACATGGTCGACGGCGCCCTGGTGCTGGTCGACGCCGCCGAAGGCCCGCTGCCGCAGACCAAGTTCGTGGTCTCCAAGGCGCTCAAGGTCGGCCTCAAGCCGATTGTCGTCATCAACAAGGTCGACCGCCCTGACGCGCGCCCGACCGAGGTCATCAACGAGGTGTTCGACCTGTTCGCGGCGCTCGACGCCAGCGAGGAGCAGCTCGACTTCCCGATCCTCTACGGGTCGGCCAAGCAGGGCTGGATGGCCGATAGCCCCGAGGGTCCGCAGGACAAGGGCATGGAGCCGCTGTTCGACCTGGTGCTGCGCCACGTCGCGCCACCGAAGGTCGAGGAAGGCCCGTTCCGCATGATCGGCACCATCCTCGAGGCCAACCCCTATCTCGGCCGCATCATCACCGGCCGCATCTCGTCCGGCGTGCTCAAGCCGAACCAGCAGGTCAAGGTGCTGCATGCCGACGGCAAGCTGGTCGAGTCCGGGCGCATCACCAAGATCCTGGCGTTCCGCGGTCTCGAGCGCACCCCGCTCGATGAGGCCGAAGCCGGCGACATCGTCGCCATCGCGGGCCTCACCAAGGGCACCGTCGCCGACACCTTCTGCGATCCCACCGTCGAGGTGCCGCTGCCGGCGCAGCCGATCGATCCGCCGACCGTGTCGATGTCGTTCATCGTCAACAACTCCCCGCTCGCCGGCACCGAAGGCGACAAGGTGACGAGCCGCATGATCCGCGACCGCCTGCTGCGCGAGGCCGAGGGCAACGTCGCGCTGCGCGTCGTCGAATCCGCCGACAAGGATGCGATGGAAGTGTCGGGCCGCGGCGAATTGCAGCTCGCGATCCTGATCGAGACCATGCGCCGCGAGGGCTTTGAGCTCTCGGTGTCGCGTCCGCGCGTCGTGTTCCAGAAGGACGAAGCCACCGGCGCCACCATGGAGCCGATCGAGGAGGTCGTGATCGACGTCGACGAGGAGCATTCCGGCGTCGTCGTGCAGAAGATGAGCGAGCGCAAGTCCGAGCTGATCGAGATGAAGCCGTCCGGCGGCAACCGTCAGCGCCTGGTGTTCTACGCGCCGACCCGCGGCCTGATCGGCTACCAGGGCGAGCTGCTTACCGACACCCGCGGCACCGCGATCATGAACCGCCTGTTCCACGGCTATGCGCCGTACAAGGGCGAGATCCAGGGCCGCCGCAACGGCGTCCTGATCTCCAACGACCAGGGCGAGGCGGTGGCCTACGCCATGTTCAAGCTGGAAGACCGCGGCCCGATGATGATCGAGCCGGGCTGGAAGGTCTACAAGGGCATGATCGTCGGCGAGCACACCCGCGACAACGATCTCGAGATCAACGTGCTCAAGGGCAAGCAGCTCACCAACATCCGCACGACGTCGAAGGACGAAGCCGTGCGCCTGACCCCGCCGATCCGCATGACCTTGGAAAAGGCGCTCGCCTATATCGAGGACGACGAGCTCGTCGAGGTCACCCCGAAGTCGATCCGCCTGCGCAAAAAGCACCTCGACCCGAACGAGCGCAAGCGCGCGGAAAAGGCCAAGGAAGCGGTGGCGTAAGCAGGCGAATGGGGAATGGCGAGTAGGGAATAGGGGCGTTTGCCAGAACCGGCGTTATCTATATTCTATTCGCCACTCGCTACTCACCATTCGCTGCTCCATGCCCCTCCCCTCCTCCGTCGACGTCGCGATCATCGGGGCCGGTGCCGCCGGCCTCGGCGCCGCACATGCGCTCGCGGGCTCGGGCCTCTCCGTGATCGTGCTGGAGGCGCGGGGCCGGCTCGGCGGCCGCGCCTGGACCGTACAGGCCTCGCCCGATGTCATCTTCGATGTCGGCTGCGGGTGGCTGCACTCGGCCGACAAGAACTCCTTCGTCGCAATTGCCAAGAGACTGAATTTCGAGGTCAACACCGATCTGCCGCCCTGGCGCGATCGTGCCTTTGGCGAGGTGTTTCCGGAGCGTGAGCGGGATGAGTTCGCGCGCACGATCGACGAATTCTACGAGCGCGTCAGCGAAGCTGCGGAAGCGGGCGAGGATGCACCGGCCGAGCGCTATCTCGAGCCGGGCAATCGCTGGAACCCGATGATCAACGCCGTCTCGACCTATGTGAACGGCTGTGAGCTCGATCGGGTCTCGATCCTCGACATGGACGCCTACGAAGACACCTATTTCAATTGGCGCGTCCGCGCCGGGTATGGTGCGCTGATCGCGGCCTATGGTGCCGCCTGCCCGGTGGCACTGAACTGCAACGTCTCCATGATCGACCATTCCGGCCGGCGCATCCGGATCGAGACGTCGTCAGGCACGCTCACCGCGGACAAGGTGATCGTCACGGTGCCGACCAATCTGATCGCCGACGAAGCAATCCGGTTCTCGCCGCCGCTGCCGGCCAAGGTCGATGCCGCGTGCGGCCTGCCGCTCGGCGCCGACGACAAGGTGGTGCTGGCGCTGGAGGATGCGGAAGCCTTTCCGAAGGAAGGCAATCTGCGCGGCGCCACCATGCGCACCGCAATGGGCACCTACCACATCCGCCCGTTCGGCCAGCCCTGCATCGACGGATTTTTCGGCGGCCGCTTCGCGCGCGAATTGGAGGACGCCGGCGAGGGCGCCTTCGCCGCACAGAGCATCGACGAGATCGCGGACTATTTGGGCAACGACATCCGCCGCAAGCTGAAGCCGCTGGCAGAGTCGCGCTGGGGCTACGACCCCCTTGCCCGCGGCGCCTATTCGCATGCGCTCCCCGGCCACGCCGGCGATCGCGCCGTGCTGGCCGCGCCGGTCGACGGCCGGCTGTTCTTTGCCGGAGAAGCAACGTCGCCGCACTTTTTCTCGACGGCCCATGGCGCGCGGGACAGCGGCGAGCGGGCGGCGAAGGAAGTGCTGGTGGCTCTGGTCAAGCCGTAACGAATTACTCGATCACCCGGGCCCGCAGATCAGCATCCGGCACGAAGCACGCGTCGTACTTCCCAAAAATGCGATAGCGGTTGCGCGCGATGAGGCTGTAGACGGGATCGCGCAGCGGCTTCGGCACGGCGAACAGCGCCCGCACCCACGCCCAGCCGGGGAGCTGCGAGAGCACGGTCAGCGCGGCGTCCGACTTCATGAACACCTCTCCGCCATGGACGACGGCATTGGTATCGGGATCATCAGGATTGATGCCGAAAGCGCGCGCCAGCCGCGCGCCATAATCCGACTGGATCGGCGTGAAGCGAAACCGCTTCGCGGTGTCGCGCTTGGCGACGAACCGCACCCAGCGCGAGCAGAAGATGCAAACGCCATCGAACAGAATGACATCATCGTCGGGCCATTTGCTCATTAGCGATTATCCAGCATCAAGAGCGCGACCAGCATCAGCACGATGGCCGGCCCCGTCTTCACCAGCGCGCCCAGCGGCTCGATCCAGAGGTCGGGCGTGAGGATCGCAGCGCCGAACATATAGCCGAGCGAAGCAACAATGCCCGCAACCAGCCCGATCGCGGCGGTGCGGCGGAAGGCGATCAGCACGCCGATGCTCATGTCCATCAGGCTGGTGCCAATGGTGATGGGATCGACCAGCGCCGGCGGAAAGTTGTGCGCGCTCAGGATGCTGGCAGCGGCGCGATAGGACACGAACAGCGCGATGAAGCCGGAGACGAGCCAGAACGCGACCAGGCTGGCGAATATCAGTGCTTTCACCAGGAACAGCCGCGCGAACCATTTATCCTGGATGGTGGCAGGATGGCGCCCGATCGTCTCGGCGAGCGACTTCGGTGCGATGCCGGTGGCGGCGATCCATGCCGAGGGATCGCCGACGACGCCGCGGCGCAGTTCGGCGATGGCGGTGGAGCGCATCGGCGGCGTCCAGCCGAGATAATTGGCGAGATCGCCGATCCTCGCACCGAGATCGAGCATGAGCGAGGGCATGGCGAGGCGAGGCCAGCCGTCCGTACCGAAGGCGCGGCGGAATTGCTTGATGACGCCGGCCATCGTGACCGGCGCGGCCTGCATCAGGTCCCAGGTCACGGCTTTCACGCCGGCATCGCCGATGTCGCGCGCGGCGAGCCAGGCGATAGTGGCCGAAATATCATCGACCGCCACAGGCTGGAACGGCGTCGCCATTTCCTTTGCAGGCAGGTCGAGCGGAAAGGCGGCGAGCGCGCGCAGCATGGCGCTGCCGCCATAGGCCGACGGCGCAACGACAAAGCCGGGCCGCAGGATGGCGTGGGGGATGCCGGAGGCCGCGATCAGGCGTTCGGCCTCGCGCTTGGTCGTTGCGAAGGCGGTGCGATCGGCCTCTGCGGTCCCGGGAATAGAGATGTGAACCAGCCGGATCGCGCGGCCGCTGTCGGCAGCGGCCTGAAGCAGGCGCGCGACGAAATCGCGGTGCACCGCATTGGTATCACTGCCGGGTCCATCCTGGAGCACGCCGAGACAGTTGACGACGACATCCACCGCGTGCTCGCCAAACAAGCGCGTCAGCGCGGCCGCATCGAGCGACAGGATCGGCAGCTCGAGATCCAGCGCGCTCGTCTTCTGCGCCGGCGACAGGCTGCGCGCCATGCCGACGACGCGAAAGCCGCGGGCGCGCAGGTCGTCGGTGACGAAGCGGCCGATCAGGCCGGAGGCGCCGAGCACCAAGATGGTCCGCTCACTCATCACTTCTCTCAAAATGGTTTGGCGATCATCAACCACAGGATCAGCATCGTCGCGCCGAAGCCGGGGAAGCCGAATGCAAACCAGCGGCGGAACAGGGCGAAGTAGCGCTCCGGCAGCGCGCTGCGTTGCTCGGCGGCCTTGCGCGCGAGATCGCGCATCTCGATCTGCATGAAGACGACGGGCACCCAGAACAGGCCGGCAAAGACGTAGAGCGCGAGCGAGGCCAGCAGCCAGCGCTCGGTGACCGGCGTCGCCGACAGCATCATCAGCAAGCCGCCCGTGAGCGGCTGGAGCAGCACGGCGGAGAGCGTGAAGATCGCATCCGCGATCACCACCACCGACGCGGTGCGCGCGATGAATGCTGCGTCGTTGGTGCGATGGGCCATCAGCATGAAGAAGGCGATACCGGTTCCGGTGCCGAGGATGACGACGGCGCCGAGCACATGGAGAAATTTGACCAGGAAATACAGCGTCATGGCTTCTTGGTCGCCACAGGTCTGGACGGGTTCAGCGCGCGCGCGAGCTCGCTGCTTGCGGCTTTGACCCCGGCTTCGGTCTCGATCATCCAATGACCCTCGCTGCCGACAGCGGGCAGTGTGCGGAAATCGGCCTTGCCGCCGCTGGCGCGAAACGCATCCGCCAATGCTTTCGAGAATGCCGGCGCAAAATAGCTGTCGTTGGCTGCAACGAGCCATGTGACGGGAATCCGCGCCGCCTTGCCGAACTCAGCCACGGCCGCCAGAAGCGTATGCGGCGCGCAGATCCGGTTCGGCTCATCATTGGCGTGGCCACCGCGGCCCGGCGCGAACGCGATGATCGCAGCGACGGCGTTCGGATCGGCATTGGCCAGCGCCAGCGCGCCCCAGCCGCCGGCGGAATGGCCGATCACGATGACTGCGTCCTTACGAATAAAATCCTTCTTTCGCAGGAATTCCAGCGCGCGCGTGATTTCGTCCGCCGTTGCGCGACCGGAGCGCGTGTAATCCGCTTCATCGCAGCCGCCCTGGTCCTCGACATAGCGGCCGCCACTCGCACCATGACCGAGCCGCTCCGGCACCAGCACGGCAAAGCCACGTGCGACGAGAAAGGCCGTGAGCGCGCGGTATTCCGGCTGCGGCATTTGCGCGCGACGCAAGACGTTCTGCGTCGAGGCATGCGCGATCACCGCGAGCCGGAATGGACCAGCGCCGGCAGGGCGAAACAACAGCGCATGCGCGGCAATGTCGTCGTCGGGCGATGGCACACGCCATTGTTGCCGGCGAAACGGTTCGCCCTCCTCACCCGACGCACCGAATGTGACCTCTGCACACAGCGGTGCCGTAGTCAGCAAGGCCAGCACAGGCAGGAGAGCGAGAGCGTTGAAGAGCCGCATGAATTGCCAAAGGCGAACACGGACAACCAACAGTGAGACTAGTAGGAACGAATCATTCTGGGCGGACTTTCTGCGCTGCCATTGCCATTCATTCGTTGCCGCAAGGCAGTTTTGCACCGACGCATGGCGCTGCGATGCCATTCGAACTGGCGTCCTGTCTTTTTTCGGTACAACATGGTTCAAATACTGATGCACAAAGTCCACACGTTAACCGATAATTAACGATAGGTCTTGCCGCCGGCGCGGCGACTTGGTTTGATCACGCCCATGAGCACAACCCTGATCGAGGTCCGGCCGGCCAAAGCTGCAGATGCAACTGCGGTGGCGTCCACCCATGACGAAGCCTGGCGTTCCGCCTATCAGGGCATCATTCCCGGCGCTGAACTGGAAAAGCTGATCAACCGTCGCGGACCGCAATGGTGGGACAGCGCGATCCGCAAGGGCAGCCGCGTCAGCGTGCTCGTGTTCGGCGACAAGATCGCGGGCTATGCGAACTATGGTCGCAACCGCGCCCGCAGCCTGCACTTCGACGGCGAGATCTACGAGCTCTATCTGCGCCCCGAATTCCAGGGCCTCGGCTTCGGCCGTCGCCTGTTCGCCGCCGCCCGCCGCGACCTGATGCAGAGCGGCCTGAAGAGCATGGTTGTGTGGGCGCTCTCGGACAACGATCCCGCGACCGAGTTCTACCGTGCCCTGGGCGGCCGGATGGTGGCGCGCTCGTCCGAGCGTTTCGGGCCGAAGTCGCTCGACAAGGTTGCCTTCGCTTGGACTAACTAAGATTTGGACCAATTAAGCTGCTGAAAGATTAGCCGGCAGCTTTTCCCTCCGTCGATACCGCCAGCCTTTTCCGCCGGTGATCGCGGGATTCATTATTTCGCAAAAACGCGATGGATCGACGGGCCAAGCCCGCGTATGACAGCGCCAAAATCGCTGCCGGGCGCGATTTAACCTCGGCAATAACGGAGTCTTGAATGCGTATCGATGCGGTCTCGATCGGGAAAAGCGTCCCCCACGACGTCAACGTCATTATCGAAGTCCCCGTGGGCGGCGAACCGATCAAATACGAGATGGACAAGGAGGCCGGCACGCTTGTCGTCGACCGCTTCCTGTACACGCCGATGCGTTACCCCGGTAACTACGGCTTCATCCCGCACACGCTGTCAGACGATGGCGATCCCTGCGACGTGCTGATCATCAACACCCGTGCCATCATCCCTGGCGCCGTGATGAGCGTGCGCCCGGTCGGCGTGCTGTTCATGGAAGACGAGGCCGGCGGCGACGAGAAGATCCTTGCGGTGCCGTCGTCGAAGCTGACGCAGCGCTACGACAAGGTGAAGTCGTATTCCGACCTGCCCGACATCACGCTGCAGCAGATCCAGCACTTCTTCGAGCACTACAAGGATCTCGAGAAGGGCAAGTGGGTGAAGATCCTGCGCTGGGGCGGCCCGGACGAAGCCCACAAGCTGATCCTCGAAGGCATCGAGCGCGAGAAGAAGAAGAAGGGCTGAGCTTTCCCCCTCACCCGGCTTGCTTCGCAATCCGACCTCTCCCCGCAAGCGGGGCGAGGTGAAGAAACGCTACACCGCCGGCTTCGGCAGCCCTGCGATCGCGCAGGCGGCGCGCAGCGTATTCACCAGCAGGCACGCCACCGTCATCTGGCCGACGCCGCCGGGCACCGGCGTCACTGCACCAGCCACGGCGAGCGCTTCCTGATAGGCGACATCGCCGACAAGACGGGTCTTGCCGTCCTCCTTCGGAATGCGGTTGATGCCGATGTCGATCACGGTTGCGCCCGGCTTCAGCCAGTCGCCGCGCACCATCTCCGGCTTTCCGACCGCCGCATAGACGAGGTCGGCGCGCTTCACGAGCCCTGGCAGATCGCGCGAGCGGGAATGCGCGATCGTCACCGAGGCATTCTCGTTCAGCAGCAATTGCACCAGCGGCCTGCCGACCAGGTTGGAGCGGCCGATGACGATTGCGTTCAGGCCTTCGAGCGAGGCGTGCACGCTCTTGGTCAGGATGATGCAGCCGAGCGGCGTGCAGGGCGACAGCGCCTCGAAGCCGCCGGCTAGGCGGCCGGCATTGTTCGGATGCAGGCCGTCGACGTCCTTGGCGGGATCGATCGCATTGATGACGGCCTCGGTGTTCAGCCCCTTCGGCAGCGGCAGCTGCACCAGGATGCCGTGCACGGCGGGATCGCGGTTGAGCTTTGCGACGAGCGCCAGCAGATCTCCTTGCGACACGTCAGCCGGCAGCTTGTGTTCAAATGACGCCATGCCGGCGGCCTGAGTCTGGGTGTGTTTTGAACGGACATAGACCTCGCTGGCGGGGTCGTTGCCGACCAGCACCACCGCAAGGCCCGGCACCAGATTGTGCTCGCGCTTGACCCGGGCGACCTCATCGGCGACGCGCGCGCGGAGCTCCGCGGCGATGACTTTTCCGTCGATGATCTTGGCCGTCATGTCAGTTCCCTCAGTCTGTCGATTTGGCGTCTGCTGATTTGGCTCGGGCCAGCCGGCGCAGAGCTTCGCCGAGCCGCCCCGGGTCGCCATCAACCGCGATCTGCTTCAGCCGCGCGGTGGCACCGGATAGCAGTTTTACGTTGGCCTTGGGCACGCCGAGCGATTTCGCCAGCAGCACCAGAACGGCCTTGTTGGCCTCGCCGCCATCGGCGATCGCGCGCACCCGCACCTTGAGCACGCTGCGGCCATCGGCCAATTGCTCGATCCCGTCGATATCGTCGCGGCCGCCGCGCGGCGTCACCCGCAGCGCGATGCTGATCCCTGCGGCGGAGTAGCGCCAAGGTTCCCTGAAAGCGTCTTTGGCAACCAAGGCGCTCCAGCCCGCTCAGATCACGTTGGGGTAGATGTAGTACAAAATCACCCGCTCGATGAACATGATGAGCAGAATCACGATGATCGGCGAGATGTCGAGGCGCCGAGGCTCGGCAGGAAATTGCGAATCGGCGCGAGAACCGGCTCGGTGATCCGATACAGGAACTCCGCCACCGCCGACACGAACTGGTTGCGGGTGTTCACGACGTTGAAGGCGATCAGCCAGGACAGGATCGCGGAGGCGATCAGCAGCCAGACGTAGAGATCGAGCACGATGATGACGATGTCGAGAACGGCACGCATGGCTTTTGAAGACTCTGGCTGCGGGTGGGATTGACGTCTTTCGCTAGATATCGGTTCCCCCCGGCCCAAACAAGGGAAGTCGGTGCCCGGATGGCTAAAACCCCCTTACACCCGTCCTTGACTTGACCTTGGCGGGGACTTAAATGGCGCCCGGTTGTCGGCCGCGTTTACCAGAGCGGCCAGCAAAGGGGCCATAGCTCAGCTGGGAGAGCGCGTCGTTCGCAATGACGAGGTCGGCGGTTCGATCCCGCCTGGCTCCACCACGCTTCGCCCTTCGGGCTACGCGTGGCGCAGCCGCGCGGAGCCGAAGGGTGAAGCGTGGTGTCCGGCAAAGCCCGCAGGGCGAAGACGGACTGCCCCCGGAAAATCCCCCTACCTCCCGGTAAACCGCGGCGGCCGCTTCTCCATGAAGCTCGCGACGCCCTCCCGGAAATCGCTCCCGTTCAGCGCCACCATCATCTCGCGGTTGGCCTCAATCGTCGCTTCCGCCAGGGTCTGGAACGGCACCTCGTAGAGCTGGCGCTTGATCACGGCCATCGCGCTCGGCGAGACGAAATCGGCGAGGTCGCGCGCATAGGCGTAGGTTTCCTCGCGCAGCTTCTCGGGCGGGTAGAGCCGGTTCACCAGCCCGATCCGCAGTGCTTCATCGCTGGTCACGCGCCTCGCTGACAGCAAGAGATCCATCGCATTGGCATGGCCGACGATGCGCGGCAGCATCCAGCTGATGCCGTGCTCGGCAATCAGGCCGCGCCGCGCGAAGGCCGTGGTGAACACCGTGTTGTCGGCGGCAAAGCGCAGGTCGCAATAGAGCGCGTGGACGAGGCCGATGCCGGCGGTCGCGCCGTTGAGCATGGCGATGACGGGCTTGCCGATCGACGGATAGAAGCCGTAGCGCGTCTGCCAGTCGGGCCGGCGGTTCATGTCGAACGGCGGCAGGTTCGATGCGCGCCTGACGTCGTTGGGATCGAGCCCTTTCAGCGCATCCATGTCGGCACCGGCGCAGAAGGCACGGCCCGCGCCTGTCAGCACGATGACGCGGACATTGTCATCGGCGCTCGAGGCTTCCATTGCATGGCGTACATCGCGCTCCATGATCGGCGTCCACGCATTCATGCGATCGGGACGATTGAGCGTGATGGTCGCGATCTTGTCGCTCACCTCATAGAGAATGTGCTCGTAGGCCATGGCGCTCTCCCTTTGCCGGCACGCGTTCGCGCGTGCTCGTTGGCAGCGAGCCTAGCATATAGAGGGAAGAGGCAAGAACTTGCGCGAAGGCGCGATCACTCGGCGGCTTGCGCCAACACCACGCGGCGCGCCAGCCAGCCGTCGATGAAATGATCGAGCCAGGCGCGTTCCGCCACGTCGTACACGGCGCGATCCGCGAAATGATGATGCCGCTCGCGCGCGCCGGGCGCGCTGAGGCCGTCATAGCCGCGCGTGGTCCAGCAATGCATCATCGCGTAGGTCACATCAGGATGGAACTGCACACCGAAGGCATTGTCGGCGCGGAACGCCTGGATCGGAAAATCATCGCCTTCCGCCAGCAATTCGGCGCCCCGCGGCAATTCGAAGCCTTCGCGATGCCAGTGATAGACCTGCGCCGGCCAGTCCGGGCAGAGCGCGTGTCCTGCGGCAGTCGGGCGGATCGGATAGTAGCCGATCTGGGTCAGCGCCTGCGCATGCGGCGCGACGCGCGCACCGAGCTGCATCGCCAGCATCTGCGCGCCCAGGCAAATGCCGAGGAACGGCCGCTGTTCGCGGAGCGGAATTTCAATCCAGTCGATCTCGCGGCGGATGTAGTCGTCGGGATCGTTGGCGCTCATCGGGCCGCCGAAGATCACGGCGCCGGCATGCCGGTCGAGCGTTGCAGGCAAGGGATCGCCGAAGCGGGGACGGCGAATGTCGAGGCGATGGCCGAGCGTGCGCAGCGCGTTGCCGACGCGGCCGGGCGTCGAGGATTCCTGATGCAGGACGATCAGCACCGGCAGAAGGGGTTCGGAGGCGGCGGCGCCCGGCGCCCTCTTTCGGAAGGGCACCAGTTCTGCGCCACCAAACCTGTCCGTCCGGAACGACATGGCCTTTGCGAGTGCTATCGGTCTAGTTCGCCAGCATAGCTAAGCGAAGGTTAACATCGTGTGAGTTCGCGCACACACGCCTCGAGATTAAAGCAAGCTCCGGGCCACTACGGGGCTTCTTCAATGCCGCTGGCGCTGAAACCGGCTGGTGGCCGACAGGATGAAGCCGCGCGGGAAGAATCGCAGCGCGAACGGCACGATCTTGATGCCGAGGCCGGGCAGTACTGCCCGTTTGTTGGCCATCAGGCCGCGATAGGCCTCACGCGCAACCTCAGTGGCCGACACATTGAGCAGGGCCGTATCATGGCCGGAGCCGACGCCGGCGCGCGCCTGGAATTCGGTCGGCACCGGACCCGGGCAAAGCACGGTGACGCGAACGCCGCGCGGCGCGAGCTCCGCCCGCAAGGCTTCGGTGAGGGAAATCACATAGGCCTTCGACGCGTAGTAGACGGCCATGCCGGGGCCCGGCAGGAAGCCCGCGACCGATCCGACATTGAGCAGACCGCCCTTGTTCCTGATCAGCTGATCGGCAAAGCGCAACGACAGATCGGTCAAGGCGCGGACGTTGACGTCGACGATGCCGACCTGCTCGTCGCGGTCGCGCTCGATGGCATCGCCGAACACGCCGAAGCCGGCGTTGTTGACGAGATGGTCGAGCTCGACACCTTCGGCCGCAAGCGCCGCGGCGATCCTCTCGCCAGCGTCGTTGTCCTGGAGATCGCAGGCGATCACGATCGGCTTCTTGCCGCACTTCGCGGACAGCTCGTTCGCAAGGGCCTCGAGCCGGTCCGCCCGTCGCGCCGTCAAAGCAAGGCGGTGGCCATTGGCGGCGAACACGCGCGCCAGCTCCGTACCTATTCCCGCCGAGGCACCGGTGATCAACGTTACCCGCTCAGTCACGATCGACGTCTCTTGAATTGAAGTGTTTTGGCCCCGCAATGGCGGAACGAGAGCATAGGCCGTGCGCGACAGGCAAGCGGCGCCGGCAGCATGGCTGCTTGAACGGGCGGCAGGAGCGCGGGAAAGCTGCGGAATTTGCAGGTGAATCCGACACCGGCGCGGCGGCGGTTACATTAAAGTTTCGTCATGTGGTCGATACAACCGGCAGGCCGCCGGGCCTAAGCGGCTCAGCCGCCGATCGCGTCGTCCTTGACCTGACCGCCATTTTGGCCGCCGGCGCGCTCGGCGATGGCATGCTTCAGGTCGATGCGGTCGCGCTGGGAGATCCCGAGCAGGTCGGAGGCGCGCCAGACGACGTTGTCCTCGAACTCGGTGACCTGGCCGTCCGCATAAACCAGCTCCCACATCATCCGGACGATGCGCTTGCGGCCCTCTTCGTCGAGCGAGCGCATGATGACGCTGGTGAAATGGTAGAGATCGACCGCCTCGCCTTCGACCTGGGTCGCATCTGCGATCAGCCGGTCCGCGGTGCCGCGATCGAGCCCGAAATGGCTTTCGATCAGGCTGTGCAGCTTGCGCTGCTCGGCCGCCGTCGGCTGGCCGTCCAGCGACACCACGTGGACCAGCAGCGCCGTCGCAGCCAGGCGATAATCGCTGTCGGCGAACGCGCGATTCTGATCATGCGGGGCGACAATGTCGGCGATGAATTGGCGCAGGCCGTCGAGCATATAAGGTCCTACCGAAATCGATGACGCCGCAACAAGCGCGGCCGTGACCAGCATTATATGAGCGGGAAACCCAACCGGCGCAATGTGCGGCAGCTCCGCGCGCCGCATTACGTTTCGGCAATCTGTTCTCTCCGTCAAGTCCGGGCTTTCCACGTATTTCCGCGAGTAGGCGTGGATGCCCGGGTCAAGCCCGGGTATGACGGCGGAGAGAGTGTGGCGCGCACGTCATTGCGAGGAGCCGTTGCGACGAAGCAATGATGGAGATAGTGGCAGCGCCGTCAGCTTCTCACGGTATCTCGTACACCACCATCTTGTCGGCGATGCCGCGCAGCGCGGCCTGCTTCTGGATCGGCTTGATCGCGCGCCGCTCCAGCACCTCGGCGACCGCTGGGGCATCGAGCACCGGGCCGGTGATGTGGATCTCCTGCGCGGTCGAGAGGCTCTGCACGCGTGCGGCGATGTTGACGGTCTGGCCGAAATAATCCTGCCGCTCGTTGAGCATCACCGCGAGGCATGGCCCTTCGTGGATACCGATCTTGACGATGAGGTCGGCGGTGCCGCGCTGCCTGTTGAGCTCGTCCATCGCCGCGCGCATCCGCAGGCCGGCGACGATGGCGTGCTCGGGACGGACGAAGGTCGCCATCACGGCATCGCCGATGGTCTTCACCACCGCGCCCTTCTCGGAGGAGATGATCTCGAGCAGCGCGTGGAAATGCGCGCGCACGAGATCGAAGGCGGCGAGATCGCCGACGCGCTCGTAGAGCGCGGTCGAGCCTTTCAGGTCGGTGAACAGGAAGGTGAGGGAGGTGATCTGGAGCCGCTGATCGAGGCTGAGATTGTCTGCCTTGAACACGTCGCGAAAGGTCTGGTTCGACAGCATGCGCTTGGCGGTGAGGAACGGCTTGCGCTTGCCGATGAGATGATGAAGTGCCTCGGCCGCGATGAACACCGACGGCAGCACGCGCACGCCGGCCTGGTTCTCCAGCGACAGCCGCAGCGGACCCGGCCGCATCGTCGTGGTCCCGGTCGGCGCCTGTACCTTGTTGTACATGATGGCGAGCTGCTGGCGATCCTTGGTCGGCTCGCCCTGGACGTCGATGAACTGGGCGGCGTGCGTCACCGGCTCGAAGATGATGATGAAGTCGTTCGGCAGCTGCAGCGACATCGTCGCCTTCTCGCCGGCCGGCAGCTCCATCGTATCCAGCGTCACCTCGTTGGCCAGCGTCGCGAACGATTCCTTGTTGAAGTCGACGCCGGAGCTCCAGAACACCTGCTTGAAATACTCCCACACCGGCAGCGTATCGGGGGCATGCGCGGCGATGCGCCGGACGCGCGGATTCACGGTGAAGGAGACCTCGACCTGATCGTCGACCGAGGCCTTGTAGCCGCAGGCGCAGAGCGCGCAGTGATAATCGTCCGGCTTGAGCGCCTTCAGCGTCGTGTGGGCGCCCAGCACGCCGCCGCAGCCGGGGCACAGCACGTTCCAGCCGAGATCGAACAATCCGAGCCGCGCCGCGTGCAGGAAGGCGGAGATCGCGTGCTCTTCGTCGACGCCATGGTGCTTCGCGAAGTCGAGGACATTGACGCGGTTGAGCTCGTGATCCTCGCCGTCCGCGATCATCCGCGCGATCTCATCGACCACCTTGGCGTCGGCGGTCTGCTTCAGAACGGAAAACTGGGCCTGGATGTCGCTCATGGCGCAACTCTATCTCTCTTGGATCACGCCATCGGCCAGGCCATCGCCTGTCACCGACGCGTGATGCGGAACATGGGTGAGTGGTCCGGCTGGGTCGTGACGACGCCGAGCGGAATCACTGGATTTGTCGTATCGGCGAGCTCGACGCGGAACGCGCCGATCAGCCGCGCCAGCGCCAGCACCGATTCGGCCTGCGCGAACGGCGCGCCGACGCAGACGCGCGGCCCCGCGCCGAACGGCAGATAGGCGAAGCGATCGGGCGCCTCCGCCGACATGAAGCGCTTTGGAATGAACGCATTCGGCTGGTCCCACAGCTTCTCGTGCCGGTGCAGCAGCCAGGGCGCGATCATGATGATGTCGCCCTTGCCGATCTCGACGCCGGCCGCGTTGTCCTTCTCGCGCGCCGCTCGCGCGACAAGGAAGGCGGGCGGATAGAGCCGCATCGTCTCCTCGATCACCGCGCGGGTGAATTTCTGCCGGTCGATGTCGGTCATGCTGTCGAGATGCTCGCCGCGGGTCTCGAGTGCCACCTCCTCCTGCGTCTCCGGATCGAGCGCGAGCAGATAGAGCGCCCAGAACAGCGCCGTCGCGGTGGTCTCATGACCGGCGAGGATCATGGTCGCGACCTCGTCGACGAGCTGCTCGTCGGAAAAACCCTTGCCGGTTTCAGGATCGCGCGCGGCGTCCATGAGATCGAACAGGTCGCGCGGCGGCGCGTCCGCCTTCTTGCCTGCGGCGCGCCGCTCGGCGATCAGCGTCGCGACGAACTCGGTCCAGCGCTTGCGGAAGCGGGCGCGGGCAAGATCCATCGGGGTCGGCCAGGACACCGGCAGCACCATGTCGAGGAAATAGGGCCGTCCCAGCCGATCGGCATATTCCATGACGAAGTTGCGCAAGGTCGGCCCGTGCCGGTCCATGCCGAACGAGAACATCGTGCGCCCGGCGATCTCCAGCGTCATGCGCTGCATGACCTCGCGCAGATCGACCGGCTCGCTCGTGCGCGTATCGAGCTTGGCGATGGTCTCGTCGAGCACCGCGGTCATGTGCGGAACGAGGTTCGCGGTCGCGCGCGGCGTGAAGGCCGGCGCGAGCGTGCGGCGCTGAAACGTCCAGGAATGGCCTTCCGCAATCAGAAGGCCGTCGCCGAGCACGGGGCGCAGCATGCGGATGCCGGCCGGCGTGCGCGTGTAATTCTCGTAATTGCTGAGCAGCACGTGCCGGATTGCATCCGGCTGGTTCAGGATGAAGCTGTTGCGGAGGAAGAAGCGGCCCTTGATGACCTCTTCCTCATAGGCGCGCTGGCCCCAGGTCGCGATCATGTTGCGCCTGATCACGGCGACCCGGCCGAGGAACGACATGTAGTCGGGCGCACGCGGCGGTGCCGGAGGGACGATGGGCCGACGCACGCTGGCGATATTCATGGCTCCCTCCCGAGAGATATGGCGCAGGTCAATAGCTAGTAAGTCAGCTCGGCAATCGCAATCCTGTTCTCGGCGGCAGGCCAGAGCCGTGCCACAATCCGTTCTTCGCCAAATTGGGCCACGATGTTACGCCCAACCTCGCTGGCGGGAAGACGCAAGGTTGCTGCCGCATCCGTGGGCACGCCCGGCTTGACGTCGGCCGGCTCCTGGCCGTCGAACAGCACCACGTCCCGCGGCAGGCCGAAATAGCCGCGCGGGCGCGACATGATCACGACCGCGCCGGCATCCTTGTCTGCCGGGCCGAGCGGGCGCGCAGGCCTGAGGTGCACGACGTCGGACGAGCGCGGGAAGGGCGAGCGGTAGATGTGCGTCGTGGGCGCCTCCGGCGAGGTCAGGACGAATTCGAGCGACCATGAAGGATCGACCTGCGCCACGCCCCAGCGGCCATCGGCTCCGGTCTTCGTGCTGTGCACCGCATTGCCATTGCGCTCGCCGGTCTGGGGATCGACGCGGAAGACATCGACGGTTGCGCCCACAACCGGACGATTGGTCGGCGCGCCGCCCGGCGTGCCCGTGACGAGGCCGCTCAGCCTGACGCTCTGCTCCGGCATGATCGCGATCCGCGCCGGCTCGCGTCCCGCGATGAACTTGTAGATCTCGCGGAAGGCGCGCGGGTGGAACGCCACCTCGCGATGGTCGAGCGCGCCGAGCACGAGATTAGTGGCGCCCTTCAGCTCCGGCCCCTCGTTGGTAACATTGGTCGGCGTGCCGGGCTTGCCGATGAAGCGGCCGTCGGCCTGCGCATATTTGTCCATGCCGTCGCTGCGCAAGGTGAGGAAGGCCGTGCCCGGCGTCACCTCGCTCTCGCCCTCGTTCAGGCCGCGCAGGAACGGGCCGCGGCCGTTGAACTCGTTGTTCAGTTGATCGTCGGTTGCGAACACGCCGTGATTGGGAGTGCCGCACAAGACGGCGTGGCTGACATCGCCGGCGCCGCCATTCCTGATGACGTAGCGGATCGCATTGCCACCGCGCGAGCTGCCGACCAGCGCCACGCGAGGAGCGCCAGTCCGGCGCTTCAGGTCTGCGATGGCGGCGGCAAGCTCGCGGCGCTGGTCCTCGGTCGAGGAGCGGCCGGCCTGCTCGACCTTGTCGTCGCTGCGCGCCAGTGGATCAGTGAAATTGATCGCCATCATGCGATCACGCGCGATGCCGTTGGATTCCATCCGCCAAAGCGTCGTCATCCAGAGCGCGTCGTAGTCGCCATTGCCATGGACGAACAGGATCGGCGGCACCTCGACGTTCTGCGCCGCGGGCGCGGTCTGGGCCAGCGCCCCCGTCCGCAAGCTCGCAACCGCGAAAGGCAGGCTGCCCACCCCTTGCAGGATCGTCCGTCGCGACAGCTTCATCTGTTCCTCCCCGGCAAGCCCATCTTTGCACTGCTTATACCGGCCTAACCACTGGACAGCGAAGGACTTTCGCGGGCATCACTGGTCTTGCCGGAATCACCCGAAGACCACTCCAAGCCCACTTCTGCCAGCCCATATGGAAGGGGATATGACCGAGCAGCCGAACCGTCAGAAAATTGCGGCCGACGGCATTACCGCGCCGCTGCGGTATACCGTCTTCCGGCGCATCTGGCTCGCCAGCCTGCTCTCCAATCTCGGCCTCTTGATCCAGGGCGTGGGCGCGGCCTGGGCGATGACGCAGATGGCGGCCTCGGCCGACCAGGTCGCGCTGGTGCAGACCGCCTTGATGCTGCCGATCATGCTGATCTCGATGCCGGCCGGCGCGATCGCCGACATGTACGACCGCCGCATCGTCACCCTGGTCTCGCTCGCGATCGCGCTGACCGGCGCGTCCGCGCTGACGATCCTGGCCGGGCTCAAGCTGATCACCCCGGAGACGCTGCTTGCCTTCTGCTTCGTCGTCGGCAGCGGCAACGCACTGTTCGGTCCGGCCTGGCAATCCTCGGTCAGCGAGCAGGTGCCGCCCGAAGCATTGCCGTCGGCCGTCGCGCTGAACGGCATCAGCTACAACATCGCGCGCAGCTTCGGTCCGGCGGTCGGCGGCGTCATCGTCGCCGCGCTCGGCGCGGTGGCCGCCTTTGCCTGCAATGCGATCCTCTATCTGCCGCTGCTGGTGGTGCTGCTGTTGTGGCGGCGCGTGGTCGAACCCTCGCGCCTGCCGCGCGAGAAGCTCAACCGCGCCATGGTGTCCGGCTTCCGCTACATCACCAATTCGCCGCCGATCAAGATCGTGCTGTTGCGCACGCTGGTGATGGGTCTGATCGGCGGCGCCATCATGGCGCTGATGCCGCTGGTCGCGCGCGACCTCCTGCATGGCGGCGCGCAGACCTACGGCATCATGCTCGGCGCGTTCGGCATGGGCGCCGTCGTCGGCGCGCTCAACATCCACGAATTGCGCAAGCGCATGAGCGGCGAGGCCGCGATCCGCGCCTGCACCATCTCGATGGCCTTCGCGATGGCCGCGCTTGCCGTCAGCACCGAGCCGGTGCTGACCGCGGCGGCGCTGGTGCTCGCCGGCGCAGTCTGGATGGCGGCGGTCGCGCTGTTCAACATCGGCGTGCAGCTCTCGGCGCCGCGCTGGGTCGCGGGCCGCTCGCTCGCGGCGTTCCAGGCCTCGATCTCCGGCGGCATCGCGATCGGCGCCTGGGGCTGGGGCCATCTCACCGACTATGCCGGCGTCGAGGTCGCGCTGCTGGTTGCCGCCGGCCTGATGCTGCTCTCGCCGCTGCTCGGGATCTGGCTGACGATGCCGCGGGTCGGCGCCCGCAACGAGGATGCCGACGTGCTGGCCGATCCCGAGGTGAAGCTGTCGATCACCGGCCGCAGCGGACCCTTGGTGGTGGAGATCGAATATCGCGTGTCCCAGGAGAATGCGCGCGCCTTCCACAATGTGATGCAGGATGTGCAGCTCTCGAGGCAGCGCAACGGCGCCTATGGCTGGTCGATCGCACGCGACATCGCCGATCCCGAATTGTGGACCGAGCGCTATCACTGCCCGACCTGGTTCGATTACTTGCGCCAGCGCAACCGCTCGACCCTGTCCGAACGCGCGCTGCATCAGCAGGCGATCGATTTCCACATCGGCCCCGAGCCGGTGCGCGTCCGCCGCATGCTGGAACGGCCGTTCGGCTCGGTACGCTGGAAGGAAGAGACGCCGGACCGCGCGAGCAAGGAAGTGCTGCCGGTGGTCGCGACCGCGGCGGGGAGCAGTACGTAAGCCTCGTCACTGCCCGTGGTCGGTCAGCACCTTGTCGCAGGCCTTGCTGAGGCGGGAGCGGTTCTGCTTGAGACAGGCGAGCACGGCACCATCGCCATTGTTCATCACGGCGCGGCAGTGACGGCTGACATCACGCGCGCAGGCATCGTGACCGGGCTGCTGTTGCGCGGATGCAGCCGATGCGCAGAGGAGCAAAGAAACAGTGAAAAGAAATCTGGTCATCGCGTAATGCCTCTACCCGGAAAGAAAGTCGGGCGAAGCTAGTGCGACGATCTCTCAGCCGCAACGGCTTTATTGGCAGCAGACATCTTCGTCGCCGCGTGGCCCCGGGTTGATACCGGGGCGCATCGCGTAGGGAGCTCATAGATCGCAACGCTCGCGGCGTTGCAAGTTCTCTTAATGACTGTCCTGGGCGTCAGCGACCTTGCGTGAAGCGCCCTTGGCGAGGTCCTTGTCCATCACCGCGCGGCAGCCGGCGCTCAGATCGGAGCGATGCTTCATCATGCACGCGGTGATCTTCGGAATGTTGGGGATTTCCGACGAGCAGAGGCGGAAGGCATCGCCGGTGCACATCTGCTGGGCTTCGGCCGAGAAGGCGAAGCTCGAGGTCGTCGACACGATCGAGACGATGGCGGCAAAGCCCAGCGCCAGGCTGGTATCGCGAATCTTGCTACTCAAGGACTGGGCCGAGATGGACTTGGTCATTTGAAGCTCCCATTGGCACCGCGGACAGCGGGCCCGTTGTTGATGGGAACTACGATGCTCCGCCAAAACAGTTTCCACTGTGATGACGGTCACGGGCAGGCCACCCTCTGTGACATCGGTCACTTTGGCGCACCCCACTGAAATTCCACCGCATCCGCTGTCGTGTTGGTGTCACGTTAACTGTTCCTTCGCATTAATGGCTCGTCGCGCGGGGGATTCCGCCGGTTTGGTTGCGTAATTGGAAAGAGTAGCGATGCGTAATGCGTTGGGCCTGATGCTGGCCAGTGTAGTTGCCGCGGTCCTCATCGCCGCCGGCGGTTGGTTTTATTATTCCACGCGCGCCGACCAGGGCGCTCCCAAGACAGTTGCCGCCCGTGCCGCCGATCCGCTTCCGGCACCGGCGAAGCTCGCCGCCAAGGACGACGTCGAGACCACCGCCACGGTCGCGGCCAAGCCGACCGCATTTGCCCAGGCACCCGCGCCTGCGCCGGCACCGATCATGCCGGTGCAGCCGAAGCAAGCCTGCGCCAATCCGAACGCGCTCGGCGTCTCGCGCGTGGTCGAGATCGACACCACCGGCGGCCCCGGCTTCGGCTTCGATCATTTCAAGCAGTTCGACTTCCTCACCGACAAGGAAGTCGTGCTGACCTTCGATGACGGTCCGTGGCCGGTGAACACGCCCGCGGTGCTGAAGGCGCTCGCGGATGAATGCACCAAGGGCCTGTTCTTCTCGGTCGGCAAGCATGCGACCTATCATCCGGAAATCCTGCGCCAGGTGCTGGCCCAGGGCCACACGGTCGGCACGCACACCTGGTCTCACGTCAATCTGAACGGCAAGAAGATGACCGAGCAGATGGCCAAGGACGAGGTCGAAAAAGGCATCAGCGCGGTGAAATTCGCGCTCGGTGCCAACCCCGCGCCGTTCTTCCGCTTCCCTCAGCTTCAGCACAACCCGGCGATCGTGAGCTATTTCGGCACCCGCAACGTCGCGATGTTCTCGACCGACATCGACTCCTTCGACTTCCGGAAGGGCGCGACGCCGGAGAAGATCATCGAGACGGTGATGACGCGGCTCGACAAGCTCGGCAAGGGCATCATCCTGATGCACGACTTCCAGAAGCACACCGGCGAAGCGATGCCGGCGCTGCTCGCGCGGCTCAAGGCCGGCGGCTACAAGGTCGTGCAGATCAAGGCCAAGACGACGCTTCAGACGCTGCCGGAATACGACGAGGCGCTGATGAAGGACCTGAAGGTGCCGACCGCCAGCACGACCTTGCGTCCGATCTCGAGCGTGGTGCAGACGGTTTCGCAGTAAGCTCGGGACAAATCCAAACCTCCTGCGTCATGGCCGGGCTTGTCCCGGCCATCCACGTTCTTGGGCCTGCGTAGAAAGTTCGTGGATGCCCGGGACAAGCCCGGGCATGACGGCAAGGATGCAGCCGTAGCCTTACCAGTAGATGCCGTGACGATGCAGCTCGCTGATGATGCGGCGCTCGGTCCATTCGCGCTTGTGCTTCGGCTTGTTGGACTTTGCCGTTGTCTTCGGCGCAGGCTGGGTCACGGTCGCAGCTGGCGCTGACGTCGTCGTGGTCACGGCCGGAGCGGTGGCCGCAGCGGGCGTCGGAGCAGGTGCCGGAGGAATTGCCGGCGGACGATCGGTATATTTCGGAGCTTCCGTGACCGGCGCAACTTCGCTGACCTGCGTCGCCGCGGTGGTCGTCACTGTCGTTTGCGGAGCCGAGGCCTGTTCGTTGGCGGTGGCCAGCGACAGGCTGCGGTCGCCGGCATGGGCAGATGCGGAGGCCAGCACCATGGCGGCAACCAGAATGATCTTGCGCATGTGAAATCTCCCCGTGTTTGCGTGACGCGGAGACTAGGAGAGGTTGGGTGCGAGGTTATGTGATAGACGTCACGAAGCTGGCGCCGCACGCGAATGCAGTCGGCAGGTGCCTGATAGCGATCTGGATCTAGGCGCTGGTGCCGCAAGAGGGATTCGAACCCCCGACCCCGTCATTACGAATGACGTGCTCTACCGACTGAGCTATTGCGGCGAACCCTGCCGGAACCTCGGCGATGCCGGTCCCGATACGCGCGCTCCTGATATCGGGCATGGCCCGAATTGGCAAGGACAAGCGGGAGGCGAAATGCGCCTCACGCGCCCCAGCGGGACCAGAATCCGCGCCAGCCGCCGGCCTGCGCCTTGGCGTGACCCTTGGGCGTGCCGATTTGTTCCGTAAATTCATCGCTCGGACCCTCGTCATCGATCCCGGGATCGTCCGGCGCACGGACGATCGGGATGACGGCCTGGATCGGCGCGGACGCAGGCTTGCCGAGGTCGGCGCGGGTTCGGAACACCGGGGTTGCCGCAACCGGCGATGATTCGGCGGTCTCGGAGGCCGATTTGACCCGTTCGGCGGGCGCGACCGCCGGCTCTTCCTTGGCGGCGACTTCCTTGGGAGCTTCCGTGACGGTTTCCTTGATGGGTTCCTGGACGGTCTCCTTGGCCTCGGGAGGCGAATTGTCCTGCGCGGCCGGCGCCGGAGCCGGTGAGATTACGGCTGGTTCCACCGGGGTTTCGGTCGGCGCCACCGTCACCCGCTTCGGGGGCGGGGCGGCCAGCATGGCCTCCTCGAAGGCCGAGGATTCGATCGTGGTGCCCTTGTCGGACGGAAGGCTCGCGACCGGCGTCTGCCACTGGAAGGCATCGAGCCGGCCGGTGACCGGGGAGACCGGACGCCAGCGGTCGCTGACATAACCGTCCGCGGTCCAGGCCGGATCGTGGCGGGCACGTACCGCGCGCAAGGTCCAGGCGCGGGCACGGCCGCTGTCGCCGTGCTCGGCGCGCTCGAGCTCGGCCATCAGCAGCGCCACGCGCTGGGTCGGATCGTTGACGTAAGGCGCCAGCACCTCGCGCGCCCGCGCGAATTCAGACGCATCGATCGCGGCACGCGCGATCGCGAGCTGGCCCTCGACATGGCCCACCTTGTCGGTGGGCGTCTTGGCGGCGAGCGTCTCGACCCGCTGCAAGCGCTGCCGCGCGGAATCGCCGAGCTTCACATGCGCATAGGCGTCGGCGAGATCGGGATGCGGATTGGCGAGCCAGGCGGCCTCGACCAGCTTCATGGAACGGCGCACCTGATGCGCCTCGCTTTCGAATTTCGCGGCAAGAACGGCGGCCGGCACCAAAGTCGGCGCGAGCTTGATCGCCTCCATCACGCTCTCGCGCGCGACGTCGCGGTCCATGGTCTCCAGTTCCAGCGCGCGTGCGGTGAGCAGCACGCCGCGCTGCCGGCGATAGGCCTTCTTGTCGATCAGGCCCGAGGCCAGATTGGAGTCGAGAATCGCGAGCGCGCCGCTCCAGTCGCCGCGCGCACAGCGGAAGCCGAGCACGGCATGCGAGGCCCAGGTCGAGGACGGCGACAGCTTGATCGCTTCCTCCGCGATCATGACGGCGCCGACCGCATCGTCGGCGCGCTGCGCCTCGATGAACAGGCCGCGCAGGCCGAGCAGGCGCGTATCCTCACGCTCGGCCATGGCGCGGAAGACGCGCTGGGCTTCGTCGCGATTGCCTTCGAGCTGGGCCGACTGCGCGTGCAGCAGCAGCGCCAGCGGATCGTTCGGGGCAAGGCGCCGGGCAGATTCAGCGTGACGGCGCGCGAGCCCGACATCGCCGTGGCCGATCGCGAGCAGGCCATGGGTGATGGCGTGGCGACCGCGCGCGTGGCGCTTCTCACGGCCGCGGCGGCGCAGGCGTCCGGGCGCGCGCCAGATCATCGTCACGATGCTCCAGACCAGCACGACAACGGCGGCAAAGACGCCAAGCAGGAACACGAACCGCGGCAGCGTCGTCGAGGCCCGGAAACCGCCTGCGGTCAGGACGAGATCGCCAGGCTGATCGGCAACCCAGGCCGCGCCGGCCGCTGCCAGCGCAATCAGGACAAGGAAGAGGACGATGCGAAGCATGGCGATCCCTATACGCGCTGATTATTGCGCGAACCTTATTGAACAGGCTTGGCGAGATCCGCCATGGCGTCGTCTGCGAATTTGCGTGAGGCCGCGAGCGCGGCGTCGCGCGCATCGGCCTTGTCGAGCCAGGCCTGCGCCGGCGCGCGATCGGCTTCCGCCAGCGTCTTCAGCTCGCGCCGCGCCTCGACGAAATCGTTGCGGAGCGCCGCGGCCGTGACCCGCGCAACGATCGCGCCGCGATCGTTGCCGACCCCGTCGGTGCGCTCGATGCGGACGAGCTTCGACGCTCCGGCCTGGAGACGCTCGACGATGCCGGCACCCGCGGTGGGCGCTTCCGCCGGCGGCGAGAGCTTTGGCACGATATTGAGCAGCTCGCGGCTCAGCGCGACCGGCGTCGGAATGCCGCTCGCTGCGAACGCATCGAGCGGCTTCAGCACGTCGGGCTTGGCTGCGAACGACCGCGCCGCGGCCAATTGCGACTGATAGGGATCGCCGTGACGAACGGCGACGTCGAGCAGGGCCGCTGCCACCACATGACGCAGCGGCTTGTCGTCCATCGACTTGGCGTCGGCGATCTTCTCGCCCTGCTGCGCAAGCTCGGCTCTTTCGGTCCTGCTGGCGCGCTCGAGTTGCGCGATGCGGTCGTTGAGAGCGGCAAGATCGGACGCGGCAACGCTTGGTGCAGATTTCGCGTCATTCAGAGAGCTCGCGGTCTTGTCGGACTGCGTGCGCAGATTGGCGATGTCGCTGCGCAAGGAGCTTGCGGATTTTTCCAGCGCGTCGATCCGCGCCGCCATAGCGGGATCGGCGGCGGGCCTGCCCGCCTTGGCTTCGACCGCGGCGACGCGCGCTTGTGATCGGCCGGTTCCGGCGTCAGCAGCGCCGGCTCGGCTGCTGCCTGCTCGGGCTCGGCGTGCTCCGGCGCCGGCGGAGCTTCAGGCTCACTCGCCGTCTCCTGCGGCTGGGTCGAGACGTCAGTCGCCTCGAGGTCGATGGTCGGCGGGGTGCGCTTGGCACGGCCGGACTCGGGGGCCAATCCTGTATCTTCAGGCTTGTCGTCGGCCATCGTGACGGTTCCTCACACTTCCATACCAGAGCGGACCCGATTGCGTCGGATTCGGCCCGACCTCTTACGCCAAACGGGTCCTCAAAGCACGCTCCAAGGTATCAAATAAGGCATTTTCGTCCGGCGTTGCGGCCACCAGAACCTGCGACGCACCGGCCTCGCGCAGCACGGCGGCCACGTTCTCGGACAGGCAGCATTGCGGGATCGCCAACGCCGAAATTTCAACGCCTTCGTCCCGCGCCGCATCCAGGAAGGCCCGCGCGCTGCGCCGGGAGTAATGCAGCACCGCCTCGATCCCTTGAGCAGCAAATCCGTCGCAGACATCGCGCGGAAGAATTTTGACCGGCGCCATGCGATAGGTCGTCTGGGTCACCACGCTGAATCCTTCGGCACCGAGCTCGCCGCCGAGATCGCGCGACAGATCCGCACCCGCGAGATAAAGCAGCGTGGTTTTTGTCGTCAGCAGCTCCTCGCGCGCGCCCTGCATCACCTTGTCGCGCAAGGAAGCAGCATCGCCGCCGGCGACGATCACATTCGTGAAGCCGGTCTCGCGCGCAACCGCGGCCGTATGCTCGCCGACCGCAAACAGCGGCAGCTCCAAAAGCCCGAGATCCCGTAACTGCGGCGCCACGGCACGGATCGCATTGGCTGACGTCACGATGATGGCGCCGTAGCCCGCCTCGCTCTCGTCATGGAAAGCGACCGGTTCGAACTTGAGCACCGGCGCGAGCAGCACCGCATGCCCCCGCGCGCGCAAATTGTCCGCGGTCGCCTCATTGTCAGGATGCGGCCGTGTGACAAGAATGGACATCGCTAGTGTTCCCGGGCACGACGCATTGACGAGGACGGCTGAGCGTGACGATTGCGCAAGCCGACCCCGGAATGCTACCGCGTTACCAGAACTCTGCTTTCCGGATGAGCGCAAGAGCGCAAATTGGGTAACAATTCGCCAATGCTGGTATTGGGCATCGAAACCACCTGCGACGAGACCGCCGCGGCCGTGATCGAGCGCGCGCCTGATGGGCGCGGCAGGATCTTGTCCAACATCGTGCGGTCGCAGGTCGAGGAACACGCTCGCTTCGGCGGCGTGGTGCCGGAGATCGCCGCGCGCGCGCATGTCGACCTGCTCGACGGCATCATCGACCGTGCCATGAGCGAGGCCGGCATCGGCTTTACTCGGCTCGACGGCGTCGCGGCGGCCGCGGGACCTGGCCTGATCGGGGGCGTCATCGTCGGGCTCACCACCGCGAAGGCGATCGCGATGGTGCACGACACGCCGCTGGTTGCGGTGAATCATCTCGAGGCGCATGCGCTGACGCCGCGCCTCACCGATGGGATCGAATTTCCCTACTGCCTCTTTCTCGCCTCCGGCGGTCATACCCAAATCGTCGCGGTCACCGGCGTCGGCCAATATGTGCGGCTCGGCACCACCGTCGACGACGCGATCGGCGAGGCCTTCGACAAGGTCGCGAAGATGTTGGGTCTGCCTTATCCCGGCGGACCGCAGGTCGAGCGCGCCGCCGCAAGCGGCGATGCCACGCGCTTTGCGTTCCCGCGGCCGATGCAGGGACGCCCCGATGCCAATTTCTCGCTGTCGGGATTGAAGACGGCGGTGCGCACCGAAGCGAGCCGGCTGGCTGAGATCACGCCGCAGGATATCAGCGATCTCTGCGCCAGCTTCCAGGCCGCCGTGCTCGATTCGACCGCCGACCGATTGAGCGTCGGCCTGAAGTTGTTCCGCGCTGTGGGCGCGCACTGCGGAGCACGCGGCGCGGATCGCATCGACCCGCGACAATCCGCGGCTGCCCGGCGTACAGCTGGCGCCTGAGATCGCCGTCACGCACGAGCTTGCCGACGCCGCACGTGCCGACATGATCCTGATCGCAACCCCGGCGCAGCATCTGCGCGGTGCGGTCAACATGCTCGCCTCGCATCTGGCGAAGCCGGCGCCGATCATTGCCTGCGCCAAGGGCATCGAGCACGGCACCCACAAATTCATGACTGACGTCATCGCGGAAGCCGCGCCGCAGGCGCAGCCGGCGATCCTGTCGGGCCCGAGCTTTGCCGACGACGTCGCGCGCGGCCTGCCCACGGCGGTGACACTGGCGGCGAAGGACGAAGCCTTGGCGAGCGCGCTGGTGCAGGCGCTGGGCTCGCCGACATTCCGGCCTTATCACTCCACCGACATCCGCGGTGTCGAGATCGGCGGCGCCGCCAAGAACGTGCTGGCGATTGCCGCCGGCATCGTGGTCGGCCGCAACCTCGGCGCCTCAGCGCTCGCCGCACTGACCACGCGCGGCTTCAGCGAGCTGGCGCGGTTTGGGCGCGCCTGCGGCGCCCGCACGGAAACGCTCTCGGGCCTCTCCGGCCTCGGCGACCTCTTGCTGAGCTGCTCGACCGCGCAATCGCGCAATTTCGCGCTCGGAGCTTGCGGAAGGTGCCTTCACCGCGCCGGTGCTGGTGGAGCTCGCGGCGGCGCGGAACGTCGACATGCCGGTCTCGCAGGCGGTCGCCGCCATCCTGGACGGCCGGCTGACGATCGACGCCGCGATCGAAGGGCTGCTGACGCGGCCCTTCAAGGCCGAGGAATAGCACCCGAGCGTCGGGTAGTACTTCACGGCCTGTGCACGCTGGTCTAGCCTAGCGGTACACCGCAGGATCCCGGTCCAACAATAATCAAACGGATCCCAGGGGAAACCGCATGCGCAAACCGCAGCACGCGATCGTTTCGATCGCCATCGTTACACTTGCCGCCATTTCGTTACCGACCACGGCCTACAGCGAGGCCGCGATCTCCTACGACGAGCTCGCCAAGAACGAGGCCGCAGCCAATGCCGAAAACGGCAAGCGGGTCGCGCCCGTCAAATCCATCGTCAATCCGTCCAACGACGTCAGCTCCGACATGCAGGCCATGATCGGCGCGCCGTTTCCACCGCATTTCAATGCCGATCCGAAAACTCCGGCCGAATGGAAGGAGCTGATCGAGCGGCGCGCAAAGCTGTCGATCGCGAACGTTCCGACCATGAAGGAGAAGCTCGGCGTCAAGGTCGAGGAGACGAAGATCGCTGGCGTGCATTGTTTCATCGTCACGCCCAACAGGATCCCGCCCGAGAACCGGCGGCGCCTCCTGGTCCACGTCCATGGCGGCGGCTATGTGTTCGGGCCGGGCGAAGCCGCGTTGCCGGAAGCGATCATGATGGCGGGCTTTGGCGGCTTCAAGGTCATCTCGGTCGACTACCGCATGCCGCCCGATTTCCCCTATCCCGCCGCGATGGATGATGCGATGGCGGTCTGGAAGGAGGTCACCAAAGACCACGACTCACGCCGGATGGCGATCTTCGGCACGTCGACGGGCGGCGCGATGACGCTCGCGATGGTGCTAAGGGCGAGGGACGAGAAGCTGCCGAGGCCGGCGGCGATCGCGCCGGGCACGCCGTGGTCCGACATCGACAAGGTCGGCGACACCTATGCCAGCAATGAGTGGGTCGACAACGTGCTGGTGACCTGGGACGGCTGGCTCGGCCGCGCCGCAAAGCTCTATGCCAACGGGACCGACCTGAAGAATCCCTACATCTCGCCGATCTACGGTGACTTCAAGGGCTTCCCGCCGACCATCCTCACCTCAGGCACGCGCGACCTGTTCCTCAGCAACACGGTTCGCACGCATCGCAAATTGCGCCGTGCCGGCGTGGTTGCGGATCTCAACGTCTATGAAGGCCAGTCTCATGCGCAGTACCAGTTCAACATCAACGCGCCGGAGACCAGGGAAGCCTTCACCGACATTGCAAAGTTCTTCGATCGCTATCTGAAGGAATGAGTGCCCGCGATGGATATCGGATGCCCGTGCTTGTCGCGGGCATCCCCGTGCCCTAAACATCGCGGCGGCGAGACGGCGCATCCAGGAATGGAGTGAGGTGCAATGAACTACTGGCTGGTGAAATCCGAGCCCTCAGTGTGGTCCTGGGACCAGCAGGTCGCGAAGGGCGCCAAGGGCGAGGCCTGGACCGGCGTGCGCAATTACACCGCGCGCCAGAACCTCGTGAACATGAAAAAGGGCGACAAGGCGTTCTTCTATCATTCCAACGAGGGCAAGGAGATCGTCGGCATCGCCGAGATCATCAAGGAGGCCTATCCCGACCCGACCGACAAGACCGAGAAATTCGTCTGCGTCGATATCAAGGCCGACAAGCCCTTGAAGACACCGGTGACGATGGCCGCGATCAAGGCCGAGAAGAAGCTCGCCGACATGGCGCTGGTGAAATATTCGCGCCTGTCGGTGCAGCCGGTGACGGCCGAGGAGTGGAAGCTCGTCTGCAAGATGGGCGGGATGTAGGCGCTACGAAATCCGCGCTTGCGTCTCCGGCAGCGCGAGCACCTCGCACGGCGAGGCGATGCCGCGCAGCTTGTGCAGTCCGAGCGCGATCAGAGGCATCTCCGTCTCCGCAGCAAGTGCGCCCGACACCAGCACGGTCCTGCCGAGCGGCTTGCACAATCCCTCGAGGCGGCTGGCAAGATTGACGGCCGGACCGATCGCGGTGAAGTCGAGCCGGTTGGCGGCGCCGATATTTCCCCACAATATCTCGCCGAGATGAAGCGCGGCACCGAACCATAGCGGCGGCAATCCTTGCGCGCTGCGCTCCGCGTTGAGATACGCCATGCCGGCTTCGGCCGCGCCTGCGGCACGCAGCGCGGCATCGCAGGCATGGCGCGGTGACGCCTCGACCACCGGAAAGATCGCGAGCACGCCGTCGCCGATGAATTTCAGCACCTCGCCGCCAAAGGCATGGACCGCGCCGGCGATGCGATCGAACCAGGCATCGAGCGCCGCAATGACGTCGGCAGGTGGTGTGGTCTCCGAGAGGATCGTGAAGTTGCGCAGATCCGCATAGAGCAGCGCGGCCTGAATGGTCTCGCCGAGATCGCGCCGCAGCGGCGCCGTCAGCACACGCGCCGCGCTGCGCTTGCCGAGATAGCCTCCAGCGTCGCGCGCAAGGTGCGGCGTCGCGGCGAAAACGCGCGGCCTCGCGCAATTGCGCGACTTCGCCTGATGTGAACGGCCGCGGTCCGATCCAGCCGAGCAGCGGGCCATCTTGTCGTCCGACCACGTCTTCGTGCACCTCGCCGGCCGCGATGTCGCGCAGCCAGCGGCGGCCGGCATCGTTGGGTAGGTCGGGCGCGAGGCCGCCCGGTGCAAAGCCGAGCGCTTCGATCACCCGGCCAGTATCGGCACGCCACAGCCAGGTCCGTTTCGCGATCAGGGGATGCGGCACCTCCAGCGTCAGGCTGCCGGCCGCAAGCGGGACGCCGTCGGCGACCAGATGCGCGCCGAGTTCCGCCAGCAGGCGATCGGCCCCGAGACTGTCCGAGGCGGCGTCGACGAGCCAGGCGAGGGTTGGGGAGAGCTGCATGATCCGATGATGGCGAAGCGAGACCGACTTTGTCACCAGCAATCCTTGACGGAGCTCCATGGCGCCGCCATGTCCCATCGTCAGCCCAAGGCAAGACCATGGATGATCGCCGATGACCGAATCCTTCGTAGTGCGACGCGAGACCCAGATCGCAGCCCCCCGCGCCACCGTCTTTGCCTATTTGACCGACCCCGAGAAGATCCTGAGCTGGATGGGCTCGGATGCGACCACCGAGCCGCATCCCGGCGGGCTCTATCTGCTCAAAGGCATCGGCCCGCGCGGCGGCGTCGGCCGCGGCGCCTTCCGCGAGGTCGTGCCGGTACATCGCCTCGCCTACACCTTCGGTTGGGAGGGCGGCCAGGAAGTGCCGCCCGGCTCGAGCCTGATCGAGATCGACCTGATCGAGCGCGACGGCGGCACGCTGCTGCGCATGACCCATAGCGGCCTGCCGACCGAGGAGCAGGCGGCCGCGCACGCGACGGGATGGGCGCATTATCTGGGACGGCTCACCACTGCGGCCGCGGGCGGCGATCCCGGTCCGGACTTGGGTGTTTCGACGAAGGCGTAGCTCTCGTAAGGTGGGCAAAGCGGAGCGTGCCCACGCATTTTTGCGACCATGGAGAGATGGTGGGCACGGCGCTTCGCGCCTTTGCCCACCCTACGACAGCACGACTTAAACCGCCGCGGTCGCCACCACCTGCGCCAACAGCTGCTCGCGCCGCGCCTGCGAACGCTGGCCTTTCATCGTCGCCGCGAAGCGTTCGAGGATGCCGTCCTCGAAGGCGGTGACGATGGTGTCGTGGACGTAGCTCTTGCGGCAGATCGCCGGCGTGTTGGAGAGCTGGTCGGCGGCGGCGCGGATCGCGTCCAGCACCTGCTTCTTGCGGCCGCGCTGGCTGGTCGCCGGCGTGATCCGCGACAGCGATTCCACGACGACGGCGGACGCCATCAGCGTGCGAAAATCCTTCAGCGAAATCTTGATGCCGGCGATCTCGCGCAGAAACGCGTTCACCTGCGTGGTGTTGACCGCGCGCACGATGCCGTAGGCATCGCGATACTGGAACATGCGTTTTCCCGGGACGCCGCGCAGCACGCCGATGGCGCGGACCAGCTTGGCCGCGTCGCACTCCTTGCGCACCGCCTTGCCGCCCTTCGCCTTGAAGGTCAGCACGAAGGAATCGTCTTCCAGCGCGACGTTGGACTTCAGCAAAGTGGTGGCGCCGCGGGTGCCGTTGAGGCGGGCATAGGATTCATTGCCGGGGCGGATCGCGGTGCGCGCGATCAGCTCGATCACGGCCGAGAGCGCGAATTCGCGCGTCGGCTCCTCGCCCGACAGGAACGCCGAGACCTTGCGCCGGATCTTTGGCAGCGCACCGACGAGCTTCTCTAGGCGATGCGCCTTGCGGTGCTCGCGGACCTTCTCCCAGTCGGCGTGATAGCGATATTGCAGCCGCCCCGCGGCATCGCGTCCCACGGCCTGGAGATGCGAGTTCGGATCGGCGGAGTAGCGCACCTCGCGATAGGCCGGCGGCACCGCCATGGCGTGCAGCCGGCGGATGGTACGGGCGTCGCGGATATGGGCGCCGTTGGGACGGACGAAGGAATAGCCCTTGCCGCGCCTGACGCGGCGGATGGTCAGCTCGTTCTGGTCGCCGAGCCGCAGGCCCAGCTCCCTGGCGAGCGCCTCGACCGTCGCCGCGGGCGCCTGGTCAAAGACCTTTTTCGGGCTGGGACGGGTGGAACCGGCCGGTTTCGGCCATTGTCCGAGGGCCTTGGCCAGGGCAATAGCGGCAGGATCGGCTGAAGCGGGCCGTATCGTCCCGAGATTCTGCTGATCCATCATAGTGTTATGCCTTGGCCCTGTCTGTTATCGGTCAATGCCGCTGTTCTGATTTTTGTTCCTTGGGTCTCTTTTGGACCCGGGTTAGCCACTTAGGGTGTTCCGAACCGTATTGCGAGTCCCGAATCAGTGACAGACGGTTCCTAAATACCTCCGCCGGCGCATGGGCGCCCTGCGCGGGCCTCTTCCGGAGATTTGGGTAAAGAGCTGAAAGCCCGCTGCTCCGGCTTGTTTCAGATTTGCGACAGCCGGCCTACGCAGCTTGATGCGCCGCATGGCGCGCCGCTCGCCGAAGGTCCAGCTTGTGCTGCTTGTCGGGGCCGGTTAGCCCGACGCATAATCGATTCAACGATCAGGTCGGCTTGCCAGTCGCATGCGTTCGGCTTGGCGTAGGTGGAGGGAAACATGTCCGAGAAGATTTACGACGTCCCGGCGGAGTGGGCCAAGCGCGCCTGGATCGACCAGGCCAAGTACAAGGAGATGTACGCCCGCTCGATCTCGGACCCTAACGCCTTCTGGGCCGAGCAGGCCAAGCGCATCGACTGGATGCACGCGCCGACCAAGATCGAGAACGTCTCCTTCGCGCCCGGCAACATCTCGATCAAATGGTTCGAGGACGGAATCCTCAACGTCGCCTGGAACTGCATCGACCGCCATCTCGCCAAGCGCGGCAACCAGACCGCGATCATCTGGGAAGGCGACGATCCCTCGCAGTCCAAGCACATCACCTACAAGGAGCTGCATGACGAGGTCTGCCGGATGGCCAACATCCTGCGCACCCGCAACGTCAAGAAAGGCGACCGCGTCACCATCTATCTGCCGATGATCCCGGAAGCGGCCTATGCGATGCTGGCCTGCGCGCGGATCGGCGCGATCCACTCGGTGGTGTTCGCGGGCTTCTCGCCGGACTCGCTCGCCCAGCGCATCAACGATTGCCAATCCAAGGTCATCATCACCGCCGATGAAGGCCTGCGCGGCGGCAAGAAGGTGCCGCTCAAGGCCAATGTCGATGCGGCGCTCACGAAAGCCGACGGCGTCGACTGGGTCGTCGTGGTCAAGCGCACCGGCGGCACGGTCGAGATGAATCCATCGCGGGATCTCTGGTATCACGACGCCGCCAAGATGGTGACGACGGAATGCCCGGCCGAGCACATGCACGCCGAGGATCCGCTGTTCATCCTCTACACCTCGGGCTCGACCGGCCAGCCCAAGGGCGTGCTGCACACCACGGGCGGCTATCTCGTGTTCGCCTCGATGACGCATCAATACGTCTTCGACTATCACGACGGCGACATCTACTGGTGCACCGCCGACGTCGGCTGGGTCACCGGCCACAGCTACATCCTCTACGGACCGCTGGCGAACGGCGCGACCACGCTGATGTTCGAGGGCGTGCCGAACTATCCGGATAATTCGCGGTTCTGGAACGTCATCGACAAGCACAAGGTCAACATCTTCTACACCGCGCCGACCGCGATCCGCGCCTTGATGCAGTCGGGCGACGAGCCCGTGAAGAAGACTTCGCGCGCGAGCCTGCGCCTGCTCGGCTCGGTCGGCGAGCCCATCAATCCCGAAGCCTGGGAGTGGTATCACCGCGTCGTCGGCGACGACCGCTGCCCGATCGTCGACACCTGGTGGCAGACCGAGACCGGCGGCATCCTGATCACGCCGCTGCCGGGCGCGACCAAGCTGAAGCCCGGCTCGGCGACGCAGCCGTTCTTCGGCGTCGTCCCTGAAATCGTCGATGCCGACGGCAAGGTGCTGGAAGGCGAGACCACCGGCAACCTCTGCCTGACGCGCTCCTGGCCCGGGCAGATGCGCACGGTCTATGGCGACCATGCCCGGTTCGAGCAGACCTATTTCTCGACCTACAAGGGCAAATACTTCACCGGCGACGGCTGCCGGCGCGACGCCGACGGCTATTACTGGATCACCGGCCGCGTCGACGACGTCATCAACGTCTCCGGCCATCGCATGGGCACCGCCGAAGTCGAGAGCGCGCTGGTCGCGCATGAGAAGGTCTCGGAGGCCGCTGTGGTCGGCTTCCCGCACGACATCAAGGGCCAGGGCATCTACGCCTATGTCACGCTGATGGCCGGCGTCGAGCCGACCGACGAGCTGCGCAAGGAGCTCGTCACCTGGGTGCGCAAGGAGATCGGCCCGATCGCCTCGCCCGACCAGATCCAGTTCGCGCCGGGCCTGCCCAAGACGCGCTCCGGCAAGATCATGCGCCGCATCCTGCGCAAGATCGCCGAGGACGAGCCGGGCAGCCTGGGCGACACCTCGACCCTGGCCGATCCCGCCGTGGTCGATGATCTCGTGAAGAACCGGCAGAACAAGAAGTCGGCGTAGGGGACGCTGTCGTGCCCCGGACGCAGCGCAGCGCGCCTTCGCGGTGCGCTGCTGAGCCGGGGCCCATCGCTCCGCGCGAAGAAAGAGCCGGGTCCCGGCTCTGCGCAGCAACGCTACGCGTTGCAGCGCGTCCGGGACACGAGACTGTCTTTCGCGCCAACAGGAGCCTCCTCAACAACGCCCGTTCACACGCTCACACTCTTGTCAGCGCGCGAGCCGGCGCGGCCGCATCTTTCCGGCCGAGTGTTGTTTTCTTGTCATTTACTTTATTTCGAACATTTCCTTTGTTCCCCCTGCTGGCGGGCCCTTGGCGGCCGTGCGTGGAAACCATCCGGTTAACGCGCGCGGTTAAGAATGTCTGGGCATGCCGGCGATTGCCGGTTTTGCGTAGATTTCGACGGATCCGTTCAAGGGGAAATTCGATGTTGATGAGGATTGCGGTGGCGTTGGCCGCCACCATCGGAGCAGGGGTCTTGATGTCGACGGCGGCCGAGGCGCGGCCGGAAATGGTGGGAGCGCATCTCGCCGACTATTCGCCGGGCACCATTGTGGTCAAAACCAGCGAGCGGCGGCTCTATCTCATCCTCGATAACGGCCACGCGGTGCGCTACCCGGTCGGCGTCGGCAAGTCCGGCAAGCAATGGGCCGGCACCACCCGCATCGACGGCAAGTATCGCAATCCGGCCTGGTCGCCGCCCGCCGAGGTGAAGCGCGACAAGCCGAACATGCCTGACGTCATTCCCGGCGGCTCGCCGCGCAATCCGATGGGCGTTGCGGCGATGACGCTGGCCGGCGGCGAATACGCCATCCACGGCACCAACGTGCCGGGCTCGGTCGGCGGCTTCGTCTCCTACGGCTGCATTCGCATGCTCAACGACGACATCACCGATCTCTACGGCCGCGTCTCGGTCGGCACGACGGTGGTCGTGACGCGCTGATCGAACAGATCAGGACAGGACACAGAAGCCGCGTCATCCGACGCGGCTTTTTGTTACCAGAAGCGCCAGCCGCGCGCACACCAGCCGTCGCGATGGCCGCCATTGTAGCTGCGGGCGTAACCGCCGGCGAGCAACGCCGCCGAAACGTTGGCGGTTCGGCTGGTCGCGACGTCGGCGAGAACGCGACCATATTTGTCCTGGCCAAGATTGTAGATCGTGACGCCGCCCTGGCCGAGCAGATTGCGCAGCGCGCCGCTGGCGGCCTCGGCCTTGTCCAACTCAGCTTGGCAAGATGCTTTCATCTCGGGCGCATCGATGCCGCGCAGACGGACCCGCGCGACCAGATCGCGTCCGTTCGGCTGACGCACGCGCGCGAGGAAAGTATCGCCGTCGACTGTGCGGACGACATCGACCGCTAGACGCGTGTCGGAATTGCCGGACTGCTGCACGATGATTTGAGCATCGCGTGACCGTCCATCATCTGCATGCGGAATGGGCCAGATCGTTCCCTGGCGGAAGCCGAGCACGATCGCCGTCACGACGCCGACCACGAACATCCACGGCAGCAATCCGGAGAAGCGGCGGCCGAACGGCGAGCCACTATATGAGGGCCGGTAGGGATGATTGGGGTCGAAGCGCGACATCCGCGCACGCTAGGGCTGAGTCGGCTGAACCGGCAAGATGCCCTAGAAATCCGAGGCGATACCTTTGCGCTCCCAATCGCCGTAGCGGGTCGGTTCAGGCCCCTTCGGTCCCTGCAATTCCTTGGGCGCCGCTTCGGCATGCGCCTTCGCCGCAGCCTGCCGGCGCGCTTCGGCTTCGGCCAGCGCGCGCTGGGCGGCCGGCGACAGCTGCTTGCGATCGGGAACGGAGGGCTGGTCACTCATCGTGGACGGTTCCTAGCGCAGGATCGCGGGACGCGCGAGGTCCAATATCGCATTGCTGAAATGGTGATAGTCGGCTGCAAAGGCGAGATGCCATTCTTACATTTGGCATATTCGCATGCCAGATGTTGGTTGGTTAAGGCATGCGCCCATCGCGGCGGAACTGCCGCTCGCTCAGAACCTTGCTTCCGCATGCCATCTCAACGTTTCGCCCCTCCGTCCGAAGTGCCTGGTCTTGCGGCACGGCGGATTGCCGCCGACATCGTCGACGGCGTGCTGCACAAGCATCGCACGCTTGACGACCAGCTCGACGGCAGCGGCGCCCATCCCGGACTGAAGACACTGGCCGACCGCGACCGCGCGCTGATGCGTCGCCTGGTCGCGACCGTGCTGCGCCGGCTCGGCACGCTCGGCCATGTGCTGTCCCGCCTGCTCGACAAGGGCATTCCTTCCGATGCGCCGCGCGCACAGAGCGCGCTCTTGATCGGCGCCGCGCAGATCCTCTGGATGGATGTGCCCGATCACGCTGCGGTCGATCTCTCCGTGCGTCTCGTTCAATCAGATCGCCGCGCCGCGCGCTATGCCGGCCTCGTCAATGCCGTGCTGCGCCGCTGCGCACGCGAGGGCAAGGCGCTGGTCGAGGAAGTCGCGACGCAATCGCTGGACCTGCCGCCCTGGCTGCTCGCGCGCTGGAGCGCGCATTATGGCGAGGCAACCGCAAGGGACATGGCGCTGGCGCTCGGCCACGAGCCCTCGCTCGACCTCACAGTGAAATCCGATGCCGCGCAATGGGCGAGCCGGCTGCATGGCGAGACGCTGCCGACCGGGACGGTGCGGATGCTGCTGCACGGCTCGGTGACCATGCTGCCGGGCTTTGCCGAAGGACAATGGTGGGTGCAGGACGCCGCCGCCGCGCTGCCGGCCCGCCTGTTCGGTGACATCAAGGGCAAATCCATTGCCGATCTGTGCGCCGCGCCCGGCGGCAAGACGGCGCAACTGGCGCTATCGGGCGCGCAGGTCACGGCGATCGACCGCTCGCCCGCCCGGGTGGCGCGGCTGCGCGAGAATCTGACGCGGCTGTCGCTCCAGGCCGAGACCGTTGTCGCCGACGCCGTGGAATGGGCCGGCCCGCTAGAAGGTTTTGACGGCATCCTGATCGATGCGCCCTGCACCTCGACCGGCACGATCCGCCGTCACCCTGATGTCGCATGGCTCCGGCAGGAGTCCGACATCGCCGCCCTGGCCGCGCTCCAGCAGCGGCTGTTGAAGAAATCCGTCTCGCTGCTGAAGCCGGGCGGGACGCTGGTCTACTGCACCTGTTCGCTGGAACCGGAGGAGGGCGAGCAGGCGATCGCTGCCCTGCTTCAGGCAGAGCCCGGCCTGCGGCGCGTGCCGATCGAAGCGTCCGAGGTGTCGGGGCTCAGCGAAATCGTCACCGCCGAGGGTGACCTGCGCACCTTGCCCAGCCATCTGCCGAACGCCGATCCCAAGCTCGGCGGGCTCGATGGATTTTACGCGACCCGGCTCGTTAAATCCTGATTTTGCACCGGATTTTGCCACCACGATACTGATTCGGACCGTTCAAGGTGGTGTCAGCCGTCCGATTTTGGGATTAATAAGGATTCGTCGGAATCCTCTCCCCTCCAAGGCAAGGCGTGTCGGTCGCTCAACGCAGACGTATCTCGACGCTGGTGATGAACCGCTTCGCGCGGAACATGCTCGCGCGCGCGAGCGGCGGCCCCGTTGCGCTGTCGCGGGTCTGGCCCGGCCGCACCGATCGGCTGATCATCGCACCACACGACCTGCGCACCGCCGATGCGACCCGCGCCGCAGAGATCTATGCCGGCCGCTTCGTCTTCGCCGGCAAGATCGTCAATTGCCATGGCCGCTCGATCTTCGATCTGGAGCCGCCGTCGGAGGATTGGGAGGTCGCGCTGCTCGGCTTCGGCTGGCTGCGCCATTTGCGCGCCGCCGACACCGCGCTGACGCGGGCCAATGCGCGCGCACTCGTCGAGGACTGGATCGCCAACCCCGCCAACAAGCGCCGCCCGGTCGCGCGACGCGCCGACGTGCTGGCACGCCGCGTGATCTCGCTATTGTCGCAGGCGCCACTGGTGCTGGGCGACACCGACAACAAATTCTATCGCCGTTACTTGCGCGCGCTCGCGCGCGAGATCCGCTTGCTGCGCTACACCATGGTCGACATCCCCGACGGGGTGCCAAAGCTCCAGGTGATGATCGCGCTGTGCTACACGACGCTGTGCCTCGCCAACCAGGCGCGTCACATCCGCAGCGCCTCGAAAAAACTCTCCGACGAGCTGCAACGGCAGATCCTGCCCGACGGCGGACACATCTCGCGCAACCCGGGCGCGTTGATCGAGCTCTTGATCGACCTGTTGCCGCTGCGGCAGACTTTTGCCGCGCGCAACATCGCGCCGCCGGCGGCGCTGCTCAATGCGATCGACCGCATGATGCCGATGCTGCGCTTCTTCCGCCACGGCGACGGCAATTTTGCGCTGTTCAACGGCATGAGCGCGACGCCTTCGGACCTGCTCGCGACGCTGCTCGCCTATGACGACACCCACGGCGCGCCGATGGCGAACATGCCGCATACCGGCTTCCAGCGCCTCGATGCCGGCCAGACGACGCTGATCATCGACACCGGGCCGCCGCCGCCGGCCGGCATCAGTCACGACGCCCATGCCGGCTGCCTGTCGTTCGAATTATCCTCCGGCATCAGCCGCATCGTCACCAATTGCGGCATGCCGACCACGGGTCGCGACAATTGGCGGCCGTTCGCGCGCGGCACCGCGGCGCATTCGACGCTGACCTATCACGACACCTCGTCCTGCCAGTTCGTGGAGATGTCGGCGATGAAGCGGCTGCTGCACGGCTCGCCCGTCACCAGCGGTCCCGTCGAGGTCGAGAGCTATCGCGAGGTGGTGCAGAACGGCACGCTGCTGACGACCTCGCATGACGGCTATCTCGCCAAATTCGGCGCGATCCATCGCCGTGTGCTGATGATCGCCAATGACGGCGCGCGCATCGACGGCGAGGACACGCTGTCGCCGCCGCAGGGCGGACGCTTCAAGGGCGCGGACGCCGATTTCGCGCTGCGCTTCCATCTGCATCCGGCCGTGAAGGCGAGCCGGCTGTCGGATGCCCGCGGCGTCATGCTGGTGCTGCCGAACCGCGACGTCTGGACCTTTGAAGCGCTGGACGACAAGGTCGACCTCGAGGACAGCGTGTTCCTGGCCGGCAATGACGGCCCTCGCCGCACCGCGCAGATCGTGATCCGCCAGGACGCGCGGCAGGCGCCCTCGATCCGCTGGAGCTTCGTCCGCTCCACCGCCTCGCCAACCGTCACCAATGCCCGCCGCAACGCCCGGCGCGAGCCGGAACTTCCGCTGTAAACGCGCGAATTCGGCCCTATCTCTTCGTTGTGAAAACGGCCGAAAGCTGCTATCGAGCGCTCGTTCGCGCGACTGGCGACCTTGGATGGAGCACCATCGGGAAGCGCGACACGTATCTGCCGCGCGCCTGGGCATAGACACTCCCTGAACAGAGGATCTTGCTCATGACTGACCATCCCCGCCGCGTTACCCGCGCCCTTCTCTCCGTTTCCGACAAGACCGGCCTCATCGAGTTCGCCAAGGCGCTTGCCGCGCATGATGTCGAGCTGGTCTCGACCGGCGGCACCGCGAAAGCGATCGCCGCGGCCGGCCTCAAGGTGAAGGACGTCTCCGACCTCACCGGCTTCCCGGAGATGATGGACGGCCGCGTCAAGACGCTGCATCCGAAGGTGCATGGCGGCCTGCTCGCGATCCGCAACAACAAGGAGCACGCGGAGGCGATGAAGGCGCACGGCATCGCGCCGATCGATCTTCTCGTCGTCAATCTCTATCCGTTCGAGGCCACCGTCGACAAAGGCGCAGGCTTCGAGGATTGCATCGAGAACATCGACATCGGCGGCCCCGCGATGATCCGCGCCGCCGCCAAGAACCATGACGACGTCGCCGTCGTGGTCGAGGCAGAAGATTACAAGGCCGTGCTCGACGAGCTCGCCGCCAACAACGGCGCGACCACGCTGAAGCTGCGCCGGCGGCTTGCCGCGAAAGCCTATGCGCGCACCGCAGCCTATGACGCTGCGATCTCCAACTGGTTCAACCGCCAGCTCGAGATCGATGCGCCTGACTTCCGCGCCTTCGGCGGCCGGCTGATCCAGTCGCTGCGCTATGGCGAGAACCCGCACCAGACCGCGGCGTTCTACGCGACGCCCGACAAGCGCCCGGGCGTCTCGACCGCGCGGCAGCTCCAGGGCAAGGAGCTCTCCTACAACAACATCAACGACACCGATGCGGCCTATGAATGCATCGCCGAGTTCGACGCCAAGCGCACCGCGGCCTGCGTCATCGTCAAGCACGCCAATCCTTGCGGCGTCGCGGAAGGCGCGAACCTCGTCGACGCTTATCGCAAGGCGCTGGCCTGCGATTCCACCTCGGCCTTCGGCGGCATCATCGCGATGAACCGTCCGCTCGACGCCGACACCGCGCGCGAGATCACCAAGATCTTCACCGAGGTGATCATCGCGCCCGACGCGAGCGAAGAGGCCATCGCCATCATCGGCGGGAAGAAGAACCTGCGCCTGCTGCTCGCCGGCAGCCTGCCCGACCCGCGCGCGCCCGGCCTCACCGCCAAGACGGTCGCGGGCGGCCTGCTGGTGCAGAGCCGCGACAATGCCGTGGTCGACGACATGACGTTCAAGGTCGTGACCAAGCGTGCGCCGACCGACGCGGAGATGCGCGACCTGAAGTTCGCGTTCCGTGTCGCCAAGCACGTCAAGTCCAACACCATCATCTACGCCAAGGATCTCGCCACCGTCGGCATCGGCGCCGGCCAGATGAGCCGCGTGGATTCAGCCCGCATCGCGGCGCGCAAGGCGCAGGATGCGGCGAACGAGCTGAAGCTCGCCGAGCCGCTCACCAAGGGCTCGGTCGTGGCGTCGGATGCGTTCTTCCCGTTCGCCGACGGCATGCTCGCCTGCATCGAAGCCGGCGCCACCGCCGTGGTGCAGCCCGGCGGCTCGATGCGCGACGACGAGGTGATCAAGGCCGCCGACGAGCACGGCATCGCCATGGTGTTCACGGGGACACGGCACTTCAGGCATTGATGCCCCCGCTGTCGTGCACCGAACTCTCAACGGGTCGCCCCCGCCTAGTGCGCAATTGCGCACGGGCGCGGCGACCCATAACCCCAGGGAGAAATCGCAGCACGAGCTGGTAACTACGAGTCGTCGCCAAGTCACGGCCTGTGGTTATGGGTCCCGGCTCTGCGCTCCGCTTCGCTGCGCTTGTCCGGGACGACAGCGGAGCTAATTCTCCCGCACCCGCATCAACAGTCCCAGCCCCGTCACGAAAAACACCACCAGCACAGCCATGCCGGCCTTCTGGCTTGCCGTCGCTGCCGTGATCATCCCAATCAGCAGCGGGCCGATGAAGGACGTCACCTTCCCCGTCAGCGCGAACAGGCCGAAATACTGCGCGATGCGGTCCTTCGGCGCGAGATGGATCAGCAGCGTGCGCGATGCGGCTTGAAGCGGGCCGCCGGCGGCACCGATGAGACAGCCCAGCACGAGATACGCGCGCTCGGCCGCGCTCGAGAACAGCGGCGCGCCTGCTTGCGGCGGCGCGACCTCCACGAACAGCACACTGTCCTTGTCGACCAGGAGGATCGCCGCCACCGCCAGCAGCAGGATCAGCAGGCTGCCGGCGATGACACGCTTCGGTCCGAGACGATCATCCAGCTTGCCGCCAAGCCACGCGCCGAACGTGCCGGCGATCGCCAGCATGATACCGAAGGTGCCGATCTGGATGGTGTGCCAGCCGAACGTGCCCGCGGCATAGATGCCGCCGAATGCAAACAGCGATACCAGGCCGTCGGTATAGATCATGTTGGCGAGCAGGAACGCCGCGAGCGATTTCCGCTGCGGCAGACTCCTGATCGATTGCTTCAGCTCGAGCAAGCCTTCGCGCAGCGCCTCGCCCAACGGCCGCTTCGCCGGATAGTCCGGCGTGAACAGGAACATCGGCGTCACGAAGACGATGAACCATATTCCGGTCAGCGGCCCCGCGGCGCGATCGCCCTGGTGGGTTGCGGGATCGAGCCCGAACAGCGGCGTGAAGCCAAGCAGCGTGCGTCCGGTCTCGGGATTCGCAGCGAGGAAGCCGAGCACGATGATCAGGCTGACGATGCCGCCGATGTAACCCGTGGCCCAGCCGGTGCCGGAGAGCCGCCCGATCCGATCCGGCGGCACCAGGGTCGGCATCATCGCATTGTTGAACACGGTGGCGAATTCCGCGCCGACGCTGGCGAGCGCGACCGCGGTCAGCAGCGGCGGAATGATCGAGGGATCGCCGGGCTTGCCGATCCACAGCGTGCAGGAGGCCAGCACCAGCACGGCACCGAATCCCGCGATCCACGGCTTCCTGCGGCCGGACGCGTCGGCGATCGCGCCCAGCACCGGCGAGAGCAGCGCGATCGCAAGGCCCGCGGCCGCCATCGCAAAGCCCCACAGCGACTGGCCCGTGGCAGCATCTGGCGCAATGCTGGTGGCGAAATAGGGCGCGAACACGAAGGTCGTGATCAGCGTGAAATAAGGCTGCGCGGCCCAATCGAAGAAGATCCAGCTGATGACGGCGGCGCGCGGCGGATAGGTCCGCTGCACGCCGGCCATGCGCGCGTCCTCGGCGATCGTCGTCATCACGCGGTCCTCATCACGAACTGTTTTGCCTCTCAGGGCGCAAACCGTATAGCATTACCGTGACGTGTGTGAACTGGCCCGAAGCCACGGCGGAAATTTGATCATGTCGTCACCTTCGACGCGGCGGATATTTTTCGCCTTCATTGCCACTCTGGCGTTTGGTCTTGCGCCTGCGACCGCACAGGATGCGCGGCGGACCTATGTCCCGCCACCGCCCGACAGCATCCACGCCGTTCCCGCCGAACACGGCATGGTGGTGGCGCAGGAGAAGATCTCCGCACAAGTCGGCGCCGACATCCTGCGACGCGGCGGCAATGCGATCGATGCCGCGGTCGCCACCGGCTTTGCGATGGCCGTGACCTATCCTCGCGCCGGCAATATCGGCGGCGGCGGCTTCATGGTGATCCATTCGGCCGAGCGTAACGAAGACGTCACGATCGACTATCGCGAGACGGCACCGGCCGCGACCACGCCGCAGATCTTCCTTGGTACCGACGGCAAGCCCGACCCGGCGAAGTCGCGCGATTCCGCACTCGGCGTCGGCGTGCCCGGCACGGTAGGGGGCCTGGCTCTGGCATTGGAGAAATACGGCTCCGGCCAATTCACCCTGGCACAGCTGCTCGAGCCTGCGATTGCGCTTGCCCGCGACGGCTTCATCATCAGCGACGACATCGCCGACAGCCTGCCGGGCTGGCACCGGCGGCTCGCGCGCTGGCCGTCTTCGGCCAAGATCTTTTCACGGCCCGATGGGACTTCGCTCGGCGAAGGTGACCGGCTGGTGCAGAGCGATCTCGCCGACACGCTGTCGGCCGTGGCCGCCCAAGGTTCGCGCGGCTTCTATGAAGGTCCGGTTGCAGACAAGATCGCCAAGGCCATGTCCGATGCCGGCGGCATCATGACATCGGCCGACCTGAAAGCCTATCAGCCCGTGATCCGCGCACCCGTGCGCGGCACCTATCGCGGCTACGACATCGTCTCGATGCCGCTGCCGTCCTCCGGCGGCGTGGTGCTGGTGGAGACGCTCAACATTCTCGAAGGCTTTCAGCTCGCCGATCTGAAGCAGGGATCGCCGGCCTCGCTGCATCTGCTGATCGAAGCCATGAAGCGCGCCTATGCCGATCGCGCGCGCTATCTTGGCGATCCCGCCTTCGTCAACGCACCGATCGAGACGCTCACCGCGAAGGACTATGCTACCAAGCTGCGCGCGAGCATTTCCATCCAACGCGCCACGCCATCGAAAGAGCTCGTGCCCGCCGCTGCCGCGCCGCGCGAGGGCAGCAACACCACGCATTTTTCCGTCGTCGACGCCCGCGGCAATGCCGTCAGCAACACCACCACGCTGAACTTCAGCTATGGCGTCGGCCTCGTTGCCGAGGGCACCGGCGTGCTGCTCAACAACGAGCTCGACGATTTCACCGCGGCGGTCGGGGCGTCAAATGCTTATGGCCTCGTCGGCTACGAGGCCAATCTGCCCGGGCCCGGCAAACGGCCGCTGTCCTCGATGTCGCCGACCATCGTGCTGAGGGACGGCAAGCCGGTGCTGGTGACGGGCTCACCCGGCGGCAGCCGCATTATCTCGACCGTGCTCCAGGTGATCGTGAACGTTCTCGACTACAGGATGGACGTTGCGGCCGCTGTCGCCGCGCCACGGCTGCATCACCAATGGCTGCCGGACGAGGTCCGCGTCGAGAGCGGCTTTCCCGAAACTGTCCTGTCCGAGCTGAAGGCGATGGGCCACCTCGTCGTCGAGCCGATGGGCCAGACCTCGGCCAACTCGATTCTCGTGACCGCCAACGGGCCGCTCGGCGCGCCCGATCCGCGCACGCGAGGCGCAGAGGCAGCAGGGCAGTAATTCTGCCCTGCATGGCGCGAAGCCCTGCTCCGGCTTGCGCAAGCCGCCGCGCGTGCTACCACCGCCCGGCCAAAGAAACTGCCGGGAAACGCACATGACCATCGCCGATCCGAACCGGCGCATCGAACGCGCCGAGATCGAGGACACCAGCCTTCTCGCCTTCTACCGCGACATGAACGTCGCCGAACGCCGGACCTTCTGGGCCTGTGCGGCGGGCTGGGCGCTCGACGGCATGGACTTCATGATCTATCCGCTGGTGATCGGCACCATCATCGCGCTGTGGAAGGTTGATGCGGCCTCGGCAGGTCTTGCCGGCACGGTGACGTTGCTCGCCTCCGCGATCGGCGGCTGGCTCGGCGGCTATCTCTCCGATCACATCGGCCGGGTCAGAACGCTTCAGATCACCATCATCTGGTTCTCGTTCTTCTCGCTGGTCTGCGCGGTCGTGCAGAATTTCGACCAGCTCCTGATCGCGCGCGCCGTGCTCGGCCTCGGCTTCGGCGGCGAATGGGCCGCCGGCGCGGTGCTGATGGGCGAGGCGATCCGGCCGCAGTATCGCGGACGCGCGGTCGGCTCGGTGCAATCGGGCTGGGCGGTCGGCTGGGGCCTTGCGGTGCTGTCGCAGGCGATCCTGTTCTCGCTGATGCCGGCGGAGACGGCGTGGCGCTGGATGTTCGTGATCGGCGCGCTGCCGGCGCTGCTGGTATTCTACATCCGCCGCTCCGTCACCGAGCCGGAGATCGCGGCTGAAGCCCGCGCCAGGCAGGCGGCGAGCGGCGACCGGCCGGCGCTCTGGGAAATCTTCTCAGGTCCGATCCTGAAGACCACGATCCTGGCGTCGCTGATGGCGACGGGCTGCCAGGGCGGCTATTACGCGATCACCTTCTGGGTGCCGCAGTTCCTGACCAAGGAGCGGCATCTGTCGATCGTCGGCTCGACCGGCTATCTCTCGACGCTGATCATCGGCTCCTTCATCGGCTATCTCACCGGCGCCTGGCTCGCCGACCGGATCGGGCGGCGCAATCTGTTCCTGATCTTCTCGATCGGCGCGATGGCCGTGGTGCTGCTCTACACCCAGCTGCCGCTCACCAACGAGATCCTCTGGGTGCTCGGCTTCCCGCTGGGCTTCTTCGCCTCGGGCTATTTCTCGGGGATCGGCGCGTTCCTGACCGAGCTCTATCCGACGCGGCTGCGCGGCTCGGGCCAGGGCTTCTGCTACAATTTCGGCCGCGGCATCGGCGCGCTGTTTCCGTTTCTCGTCGGTGCACTGTCGGCGACGACGTCGCTTGCGAATGCCATCGCGATCTTCGCGGTGGTGGCTTACGTGGTGTTCTTCATCGCCGCCTTCGCGCTGCCCGAGACGCGCGGGCGCGTGCTGCACGCGGACTAATCGGTCATTCCGGGGCGCCCGAAGGGCGAACCCGGAATCTCGAGATAGTGGCGCGAGATTCCGGGTTCACGCTCCGCGTGCCCCGGAATGACGGTGGGAGAGACTTACCGCCCCACCTGATACGGCCCGCCCTTCTCCAGCGCACGCGCATAGGCCGGCCGCGCGTGAATGCGCTCCAGGAACGCCATTGCCCTGGGATGGCCCTGCTCCAGTCCGCCGCGCGCTTGCGCAGCTTCGAGCGGGAAGCTCATCTGGATATCGGCCGCAGTGAACTCGTTGCCGGCGAACCACTCGCTCTTGCCAAGCTCGCCTTCCCAGTAATCCATGTGCTGCTTGAGCTGCGGATTGACCAGCGCAGTGAGCGCCTGGTTCGAGACCTTGCGCACCAGCGGGCGCAGCAATGCGGGCGCGCGCTTCGGCATCAGCGTGAACAGCAACTTCAACAGCAGCGGCGACATCGCGGAGCCCTCCGCATAGTGCAGCCAATAGGTGAAGCGCAGCCGCTCCGGCGTGTTCGGCGGCGGGATCAGCCGGCCGTTGCCGTAGGTGGCGACGATATATTCGATGATCGCGCCTGACTCGGCGATGGTGTTGCCATTGTCGGTGATCACAGGCGACTTGCCGAGCGGATGGATCGCGCGCAGCTCCTTCGGCGCGCGCATGTCGGGCTGGCGCTGATAGCGCACGATCTCGTAGGGCACGCCCAACTCCTCGAGCAGCCACAGCACGCGCTGCGAGCGGGAATTGTTGAGGTGGTGAACGGTCAGCATCGGTGGAGTCCCCAGGCTAGGCGTGGTCGATCGGCCGCGCCGTTCGTGCCAGCCCGGGACCGCAATGTCGAGCCGTCGGTACGGATATTTTCACCCGGGTATATTGACGGATATAATTTACCCGGGTATTAAGTCGCCAACGCTGCTCAAATATGGCAATGATTCCAATGCAGAAGATTTTCACCGCCTTCCAGGGTCCGCGCCGCCTGGTGTCCGGACCGGCCGGAGAGGTCGCGCTCGTCGTCAAGCGGATGGCGGCACGGCCGGACGAGCCCATCATCATCTTCGAGGACGCCACGGGCCGATCGATCGATTTCGATCTGCGCGGCGGCGACCGCGAGGTGCTGGCGCGGTTGGCGAAGCTTCTCCCGCCCCCGGTCGAGGAGACTGCACCGCCGAGCGAGCCGTCAACGCGCAGCCGGGCGGCGCCTCGGTCGCGCTGCGCAAGCTCGTCGACGAGGCGAGGCGCGCCAGCGGCGACAAGGACCGCGAGCGGCAGGCGCGCGATGCGGCCTATCATTTCATGTCGACCATGGCCGGCAATCTGCCGCAGTTCGAGGAAGCCTCGCGCGCGCTGTTCGCAGATGACAGGCGACGCTTCACCGGACTGATCGCGGACTGGCCGACCGACATTCGCGACCACATCGTCAAGCTCGCCTACAGCGACCGCGCCTAAGGCCCGCTCTCTCTCTCTCAACCCCATCGACGGCCGAGCCGCGCATTGCGCGGCAGCGGCTTCGCGCGCCCTGATGAAAGGCAAACCCATGTCGACGCCCACGCCACTCTGGACCACCTTCCTCCGCTTCCTTGCACCGCTGATGCTGAGCAACGCGCTGCAATCGCTGTTCGGCACCGTCAGCAATATGTATCTCGGCCAGATGATCGGCGTCGACGCGCTCGCGGCGGTGTCGGCGTTCTTTCCGGTGATGTTCTTCCTGTTCGCCTTCGTCATGGGCCTGAGCACCGGCGCCACCGTGCTGATCGGTCAGGCCTTTGGCGCGGGCGAGCACAACAAGATCAGAAGCGTTGTCGGAACGACGCTCGCGGTCGGCCTCCTGCTCTCGATTTCCGTCGCATTGATCGGTGGGGTCTTCAGCCGGCAATTGATGATGGCGCTCGCAACGCCCGCCGACATTCTCGACCAGGCCAGCGCCTATGCCCGCATCATGCTGCTGACGATGCCGCTCGGCTTCGTCTTCCTGCTGATGACGGCGATGATCCGCGGCGTCGGCGATGCGCTGACGCCACTGCTGGCGCTGGGGTTGTCGACTGCGATCGGCCTGATCATCACGCCGATGCTGATCCGCGGCGCGTTCGGATTGCCCGCTGCCGGCATCACCAGCCCGGCCTGGGCAGCTGCAGTCTCAAACACGCTGACTCTGCTCGCGCTGGCCGTCTATCTGCTGCGCAAGAAGCATGCGCTGGCGCCGGATGCTGTCTTGCTGCGTCATCTCCGGCTCAATCGCGCCGTGCTCGGAAAAATCCTCGGCATCGGACTGCCGAGCGCAATCGGCATGGTGGTGATGGCAATCGCCGAGCTGGTGCTGCTCGGCCTCGTCAACGGCTTTGGATCCGACGCCACCGCGGCCTACGGCGCCGTCAACCAGGTGATGGGCTATACGCAGTTCACGGCGATGTCGATTTCGATCGCGGTCTCGATCCTGGGCGCGCAGGCGATCGGCCGCGGCGACAGCGCAGGGCTCGACGGCATCGTGCGTACCGGGCTCGCATTCAACCTGGTCCTGACCGGCGGGCTGGTGGCGCTGATTTATCTCGTGCCGCGCGCCGTGCTCGGCCTCTTCATCACCGACGGCGCCGTGCTCGATCTGGCGAAAGGGCTGCTGTACATCGCCCTGTGGAGCTCGGTGCCGTTCGGCCTGGCCACCGTATTCTCCGGCGCGATGCGTGCGGCCGGCGTGGCGCTGACGCCGATGCTGCTGTCGATCTTCGCCATTGTCGCAATCGAGCTGCCGTCCGCGGTGATCCTGAGCCGCACGATCGGCCTTGACGGCGTGTGGGCGGCCTATCCGATCGTATTCTGCGCCATGTTCGTTTTGCAGATGGGCTATTACCTCCTGGTCTGGCGCCGGCGCGCGATCCGGCGTCTGGTTTGATCATCAAAGTATTATGACCATCATTAAACGGTGGACCCGTGACGCGCGCTGCGCCACAATGGGTCGAAAGCGACCTCAGGGAGATCGATCTTGACCCGCACAGCTCCGCAGTTCCTGTTCGATTTCGGCAGCCCGAACGCCTATCTCAGCCATCTCGCGATTCCCGCGATCGAGCAGCGCATCGGCGTCAAGTTCGAATACGTGCCGATCCTGCTCGGCGGCATCTTCAAGTCGACCAACAACAAGTCGCCGGCCGAGACGCTCGCCGGCATCAAGAACAAGCGCGAATTCCAGCAGGTCGAGACCGAGCGCTTCATCAAGCGTTTCAAGGTCCAGCCCTATGTCTTCAATCCGCACTTCCCGGTCAACACGCTGAATTTGATGCGCACCGCGATCGCCGCTCAGCGCGAGGGCGTGTTCGAGAAATACGTGGACGCCGCCTTCCATCACATGTGGCGCGAGCCCAAGAAGATGGACGATCCGGAAGTCGCGGCAAAGGCGCTGGCGTCCTCGGGTCTCGACGCGCAAAAGCTGCTTGCCCGCGCCCAGGAGCCCGAGGTCAAAGGCAAGCTGATCAAGAACACCGAGGAGGCGGTCGCCCGCGGCGCCTTCGGCTCGCCGACCTTCTTCGTCGGTAACGAGATGTTCTTCGGCAAGGAGCAGCTGCGCGAGGTCGAGGAGATGGTGCTGGGGACGTAATCCACGCATCTTCAGCGACAGAATGTGATCGCGGCGACATTCTGGGTTGCTTCGCTTCGCGCGCAAGGGCGACTATAGATGGACCGCCAATAGCAACAAAAAGGAATATCCCATGCGCATTCTCGTGGTCGGCGCCGGCGCCATCGGCGGCTATTTTGGTGGCAGGCTGTTGCAGGCCGGTCGCGACGTCACCTTCCTGGTCCGGCCGCGCCGCGCCAGCGAACTGGCCAGCGCCGGCCTCGTCATCAAGAGCCCGAATGGCGATGTAACCTTGAAGAATCCGCCGACCGTGCAGGCCGACGCGATCAAGGACAAGTTCGACGTCGTACTGCTTAGCTGCAAGGCGTTCGACCTCGACGACGCCATCAAGTCGTTTGCGCCCGCGGTCGGGCCGAACACGTCGATCATCCCGATGCTGAACGGCATGAAGCATCTCGACACGCTGGATGCGAAGTTCGGCAAGGAGCGCGTGTTGGGCGGCCTCTGCGCCATTGCCGCGACGTTGAACGACAAGCGCGAGGTGGTGCAGCTGCAGCCGATGCAGTCGCTCAATTACGGCGAGCGCGATGGCAAGCTGTCGGATCGGGTCAAGGCCATCGACGAGGCTTTCAAGAGCGGCATCAACGGCGCCGCCGCGAGCCAGAACATCATGCAGGACATGTGGGAGAAGTGGGTATTCCTGTCCTCGCTCGCCGCAAGCACCAGCCTGATGCGCACCTCCGTCGGCAACATCCTGGCCGCGCCGGGCGGCCGCGACTTCCTGCTCGGCATGCTCGATGAAACCAGCGCGATCGCGACCGCGTCAGGCTACGCGCCGGGCGGCCCCGTTCTTCGAGCGGGTGAAGGGCAACATCACCACCGAGGGCTCGCCGATGACCGCCTCGATGTTCCGCGACATCAAGGCGGGCCTGCCGGTCGAGGCCGATCACGTGATCGGCGACCTCATCGCACGCGCTGACGCTGCCAAGGTGCCGGTGCCGAAGCTGCGGATCGCGTATACACATTTGAAGGCGTATGAAAAGCAGCGGGCGAGCTAACCGCGGCACTGTCGTCCCGGGGCGCGCGCAGCGCGAGCCCGGGACCCATAACCACAGGGAATGGTTATGGGTCGAGCTGATCACCACGAGTCTTTCGCCAAACGCGATCCTGTGGTTATGGGTCCCGGATCTGCGCTTCGCTTGTCCGGGACGACAGCGGAGTTTTACGGCTCGCACTCTCCACTACTTGAAATACGCGAGATAGTGCGAGACCGCCGTGATCTCCTCGTCGCTCATGTGATAGGCGACATCGGCCATCGCGGCGACGCCGCCGCCGACGCGTGCGCCCGCCTTGTAGTCGTGCAGCGCCTTGACCAGATATTCTTCGCGCTGACCTGCGAGCCGCGCCACCGCCTTGGTGCCGGCAAAGCTGTCGGTGTGGCATGAGGCGCAGCGACGGCCGACGGCGACTTGTGCGCCCTTCTTCGACAGATCGGGATCGTTGTCCTCCGCTGCCTTCGGCGGCGTCATTGCTGCGAAATAGGCGCCGAAATTGCGGATGTCCTCGTTGGTGATCTCTTCCACGATCGGCTGCATCTGATCGTTCTTGCGCGAGCCGGCGCGGAAGAACACCAGTTGCCACTGGAGGAATTGATCGGGCTGGCCGGCCAGCGAGGGGATATTCTCGGTCTGTGAGATGCCGTTCTCGCCATGACAGCCGGAGCAGACGGCGGCCTTCTCCTTGATCGCGGCGTTGTCGGCGGCGCTTGCTGGAACGAATGCAAGCGTTGCGAGCGCAACCGCGCTGATCGCGTGCGAGATGAATTGCCGGCGCATGGTCGGGATTCCGATCTATCGAGCTCGTCATTCCGGGGCGCGCCGCTTGGCGCGAGCCCGGAATCCATAACCACGAATCGGGGTTATGGGTTCCGGACTTGCGCGCAAGTCCGGAACGACACCGTGGGGGCTGAAATGAAAAGGCTGCGGCCGTCACCCGGTCGCAGCCTCCGTTCGTGTCGCGCTACTTCTTGCTGTAGCTGATGCGATAGATCGCGCCGGCCCAATCGTCGGCGACGAGGATCGAGCCGTCCTTGGCGAGGATGATGTCGTCGGGCCGACCGAGATAGCCCTGGTCGCCCTCGAGCCAACCGGACGCGAACACCTCTTCCTTCGGGTTCTTTCCGTCAGGCCCGACGATCACGCGCACGATGCGCGCGCCCTGATATTTGTGCCTGTTCCAGGAGCCGTGCTCGGCGATCAGGATGTTGTTCTTGTACTCCGGCGGAAATTGGTCGCCGGTATAGAACTTCATCCCAAGCGGAGCGACGTGTGCGCCGAGGTTCAACACGGGCGGCGTGAACTCGGAGCATTTATGGCCCATCGCGAACTTGTCGTCCGGCAAATTACCCTGGTGGCAATAGGGATAGCCGAAATGCTCGCCGATCTTGTTGATCATGTTCAGCTTGTCGCTGGGCTTGTCGTCGCTGATCCAGTCGCGGGCATTCTCGGTGAACCAGTATTTGCCGGTGCGCGGATCGACGTCGCCGCCGACGGAGTTGCGAACGCCGAGCGCCCAGATTTCGGCATTGCCGGTCTTGGGATCGACGCGCCGGATCTGCGATACGCTGGTCGGCGGAATGCCGATGTTGAAGGGCGGTCCGAACGGCAGGAAGAACCAGCCTTCCTTGTCGACCGCGATGTACTTCCAGCCATGCGCGGCATAGGACGGCATGTCGTCATAGACGACCTTGCCCTCGCCGGGATTGTCGAGCTTGTTTTCGATATCGTCGTAGCGGATCAGCTTGTCGACCGCGATGACGTAGAGCGCGCCGTCCTTGACGGCGAGACCGGTGGGCATGTTCAGCCCCTTGAGGATGGTCTTGACCTCTTTCTTTCCGTTGTTGTCCTTGATGGCATAGACGTTACCGAGGCCGAACGAGCCGACGAACAGCGTGCCCTTGTCGCCCCATGCCATCTGCCGCGCGGCCAGCACGCCGGAGGCATAGACCTCGATCTTGAAGCCCGGCGGCAGCTTGATCTTCTTGACGATGTTGGCGAGCTCGGCGTCGGAGGCACCCGTCGGCGGCCCCGAGGGCGGCGCGAGGCCCTTCTGCGCCTCGGTCTCATCGCCGAGGAACCAGTCATCCGGCGGATGGGTCCAGAATTCCTTGGTGCCGGATTCGTATTTCTTCAGCGCCCGGTTCTTGTCCTGCTGTTGCGCATTGCCGGCGCTGGTCCCCGCAAGAAGGGCCACGGCTGCAAGCGCCAACACGGATCGATGGAACATCGATGTCATCGCGTCACTCCCCTAAGGCAGCCGTCAAGGCCGCGCTTTATTTTGTTATGGCTAGTCGAGAGGCGAAGTTAGGAGTCTGCCGAATGGCAGACGCAAAAAGGTTAGCACATCTGCCAGCCCTGAGAAGCGCGCTGCGCGTGCTGCGATTGCGCTCAATAAAAATTGAGACGGAGTGTCAATGAAGGCGACCTCCGCGACGAAAGCGCTCTCGCTGCAACGCGGAATCAAGATCGCGCGCGTCCGATCTTCAGACAGCGCGAAGGGCATCAAACAAGAACTGCGAAAACAACCCCATGCACAGTAGAACGGCCGAGGCCGGCTTGCTCCCGGCGACGCCCGGGAGACACTTGATGCATCGAGCAAAATGACGAACGCGGCGCTTATGAGGCGACGGGGTAGGGCCCGTCGTCGAAAGCCACATCATGATAGCCCTTCGAGCCGACCTCGCGCGCTAGCGCACTGCGGAAATCGCGGCCATCGCGAAGGCTGCGCAGCACATGGGCAAAGTCGAATTCCGGCCGCCAGCCTAGCTCGCGCCGCGCGCGCTCATTGACATAGACGCGGTCGATCTGCGGAAACAGGCGCCAGCCGCGTGCGGCGTAGAGGTTCTCGCAGTCGGGATAGAGCGCTCGCACGAGAGCGGCCGCGTCGCGCGCCAGCGCTCCGAGATGGTGCTCTTCGAACGGACTTGTGGCGGAGACGATGTAGCGGGCAAAGCCGATCTTCGGCGCGCGCTCGACCGCGAGCAGATGCGCGCCCACCACGTCCGCTATATCCAGCCGGCGATAGAGCAACTCATTGGCCTGCGCGTTGTCCAGCGGGTAGGCCGACCGCATCGCGGGATCGTCATCGTCCTCCGGAAAGAAGCGCGAGGTCCGCAACACCACGACCGGCAGGCCGCGCTCGCGAAAGAACAGCTCGCAGAGGTTCTCGGCCATCAGCTTGGTCGTGCCGTAAATGTTTTTCGGCACCGGCGGCAGATCCTCGGTGACCCACACCGCCGCCTGCCCGGCTTCGGGACGAAGCTGCGAGCCGAACGCGCTGGTAGTGCTGGTGAAGACGAAGCTGCGCACGCCGGCGGCCGCCGCCGCCTCGAGCAGGTTGAGCGTGCCGGTGACGTTGGTATCGACAAAATCCTGCTTGCTGTGAGTCGCCACATGCGGCTTGTGCAGCGTCGCGGTGTGGATGACGGCGGAGATGCCCTCCATCTGCCGCCGGACGAAATCGGGATCGACGATCGAGCCGACGGCATCGGTTAATGGTGATGGCTTCAGATCGACTCCACGCGCCAAGGAACCGCACCCACGAAGCGTGCGGAGGATCGCCTCTCCGAGGTGACCCGTGCTGCCCGTAACAAGAATTGTCATTTGAGACCCAATACAGCCACCAGCGGCGTGGAAAACCACGGCCCGACCTGATTTGGCTGGATGCTCTGGGAAAAATTGGAGCGGGCGAAGGGGCTCGAACCCTCGACCCCGACCTTGGCAAGGTCGTGCTCTACCACTGAGCTACACCCGCATCCTGTGTCGGCCGCGTGACGCGCCGGCAACGGCTGTCGTATGCCAAAAGCGGAAAGGGAATGCAACAGCTACCCGCGGCATAGATTGGTATCTTTGAGGCCCCATATGGAGCCTAACGCGCGGCAAATCGACCGAAAACGGCCTGGAACCGCCAAATCGGCTGCGATGGATTGAAATTCGGCCGTCCCGGCCCAATTTTAGCGCCGACACCACAGCATAAGAATCGGCGACGTGCTAAAGACCCGCCATTCCAGACATCAGACGAGGGGATCCCGTGACGATCATCGACCAGGGTAACGGAGCGGCGGGCCCGGCTGCGGCCGATCTGATCAAGGACACCACCACCCAGACCTTCGTGAAGGACGTCATCGAGGAATCGAAGCGCCAGCCGGTGCTGATCGACTTCTGGGCGGAGTGGTGCGGCCCCTGCAAGCAGCTCACTCCGGTGCTGGAAAAGGCAGTCAAGGCGGCCAAGGGCAAGGTCAAGCTGGTCAAGATGAACATCGACCAGCATCCGGCGATCCCGGGCCAGATGGGCATCCAGTCGATCCCGGCCGTGATCGCTTTCGTCAATGGCCAGCCCGCCGATGGCTTCATGGGCGCGGTGCCGGAAAGCCAGGTCAACGCCTTCATCGAGCGGCTGACCAAGGGCATGACTGCGCCCGGCGAGGTCAATGTCGCCGAGATCGTGCAGGAGGCCGAAGCGGTGCTCGCCGAGGGCGATGCCGCGGCCGCCGCGCAGATCTATGCCGAGGCGCTCCAGCATGATTCGACCAACATCGCCGCGCTTGCCGGCCTTGCGAAGTGCTACGCGGTGTCGGGCGCGATGGAGCAGGCCAAGCAGACGCTGGCCATGGTGCCGGAATCCAAGCGCAACGACCCCGCGGTGAAGGCCGTGCAGACCACGATCGAGCTCGCCGAGCAGGCGGAGCAGCTCGGCCCGGTCGCCGAGCTTGAACAGAAAGTCGCCGCAAACCCGCTCGATCATCAGGCACGGTTCGACCTTGCGACCGCCCTCAACGCGCAAGGCAACCGCACTGCGGCCACCGAGCAGCTGCTCGAGATCGTCAAGCGCGACCGCAAGTGGAACGATGACGGCGCCCGCAAGCAGCTGGTGCAGTTCTTCGAGGCCTGGGGCGGCACGGATGACGCAACCGTCGAGGGTCGAAAGCGCTTGTCGACGATCCTGTTTTCGTAAGGAAAACGCGCGACTATTGTTTGAGCATGATCTTGGCGGAAAACCGCTGCACACTCTTCCGGATCATGCTCTAGCGGGGACCAGATGCCGATCAACATCGAATATCGCGGGCCCGCCGACCTTCCGGAGATCATTCCGGTGTTTCCGCTGCCGGGCGCGCTGTTGCTGCCGCGCGGCCAGATGCCGCTCAACATCTTCGAGCCGCGCTATCTCGCGATGGTCGACGATGCCTTCCGCGACGGCCACCGCCTGATCGGCATGATCCAGCCTGACGTCGCGCATTCGCCGAAGAATTCGGATAAGCCGGCGCTGTTCCGCGTCGGCTGCGTCGGCCGCATCACCCAGCTCGCCGAATCCGGCGACGGCCGCTACATCCTCGAGCTCACCGGCGTCTCCCGCTTCAAGGTGGTCGCGGAGCTCGATGTGCTGACCGCCTACCGCCAGTGCAAGGTGGATTTCTTCGCCTTCGTCGACGATTTCACCGCGCGCATGGGCGAGGACGACGTCGATCGCGAGGCACTGCTGTCCGTGCTGGCGGACTTCTTGAAAGCCAACAACCTCAAGGTCGACTGGGAAGGCGTCGAAAGCGCGCCCAACGAGGCGCTGGTCAACGCGCTGGCGATGATGTCGCCCTATGGTCCGGCCGAGAAACAGGCCATGCTGGAGGCGCCGGACCTCAAGACCCGCGCCGAGATCCTGATCGCGGTGACCGAGATGGACCTGGCCAAGAAGCGCACCAGCGGCGATCCGCCGTTGCAGTGAGGGCTGTTCCGTCATGGCCGGGCTTGACCCGGCCATCCACGTCTTTCGTGCCGCATTAAGAACGTGGATGCCCGGGACAAGCCCGGGCATGACGACGAAAGAGTGTCGCTTCGAAAACCCTACTGATGATGCCGGATGCGCTTGCGGCCGGTGAACATCGCGCGGATCAGGTTCTCGCGCTGGAGAATTCCCATCAGCACCACGCCCAATACATGCAGCACGACCAGGACGATGACCGCGTCCGATGAATAGTGATGGGTGTCCTCGACCCACCAGACGCCGAAGAACGTCACCGTCACCGACATCGCGCCGGTGATGGCCGAGACGGCAATCGAGAGCAGCAGCGCCACCAGCATCAGGGTGCCGGCGGGATTGAGCCCGATATAGCGGCCGGTGATGCCGCGGCGCAGATTCCAGAGATAGCGCGGCGCGGCACGGAGCCTGACGCCGACCATGCGGAAGCGCGAATAGCGGCTTCCCCAGAAGCCCCAGGCCAGACGGAAGGCGAGCAGCCCGAGCACCGTATAGCCGACGATGCGATGAGCTCTGTCGTAGACCGTAGGGGTGAACCAGGCGGCCAGGATGCTGGCCGCGAGAGCCCAATGCCAGAGGCGTAGCGGGAGGTCCCAGACCGCAACCGTCCGCGATGCAGTTCGATCCGCGGGGGTCCTGTCGGACGCCCCGCGCGTTTCTGGCACCGCTTCGTCGATCAAGCCGGGACCATCCCTAAACCTTACTTGACGCCTATTACTTGGCGATCGTGTGCTTCAGGCTGAGATCTTCCGGGCTGTAGAACAGCTCGTAGAGCTTGCCTTCCTTGACGCCGTAGACCTCATAGCACGAACCTTCGACCTTGGAGCGCCGCACCTCGTAGCCGGCGGCCTTGGCCTTGGCTTCGGCATCGCTCGCCGGCTTCCACGACGCCTTGTCGATCTTGGTGCAGTTCTTGAAACCGTCGGCCATCGCCGCCGAGCTCATGCCAATCCCGACCATCAGTGCAATGGCAACAACACGAATGACCTTCACGAACGTCTCCTCTTCTGTCGTGGGCGCTGCGCAGAACCGCGAAGCGGGACCGAAGGAAGCAAAGGAGATGATGAAGTCAATCCGGTTCGGCGCGTCCCGGCTTTAGAGTTATTCTAACGATCCGAAAAACATCAGCGCTCTCCGTGTGCGGCGTACATTTCGAAGACTGCTGCGGCCTTACGCCTCACGGTTTGGGGGATGGCACCCTGGCCTTGCCAGTTGCGCTAGGCCGCGCTTCGCGTCCCCGGATCGTTGCGCCGCAGCCAGTCCGCCCAGGTGAGGCGGCCACGCACACCCTGACTGACGACAAAACCCATGCCGCGCGCCTTAGCCTCCGAAAGATCGATCGGCAGAATTTTTCGATGCAGTCTTCTCGCGTCCTGATATTGGCGGGCGAGGGCGACGAGATCGAGAGCTTCCGGCCCGCCGATCTCCGCGCGCACGCCGCGCTGCCCGTCGAATGCGCAAGCCACGACGTGGTTGGCAACGTCTGTCGTATCGACCGGATTGAACCGCGCCGTCGGCATCGGCCACACCGGAAGCCAGGACAGGCCCGAAAGCAGCCTGTCGAGCAGATAATAGAACGGCATCGCGCGAACGACGGACCAGGACAGGTCGGATGCACGCACCAGCCATTCGCCGGCGAGCTTGACCCGCGCATAGGGCAGGGTCGCCTCGTCGAGACCGACGATCGAGACGTGGAGGAAGTGCCGCACCTGAGCTTCCCCGCTAACGGCCAGCAGACGTTCCGTGCCTTCGACATCCACGGCGGAGGGCGACCTGAAGAAGTCGATCGGACGGATGCCGCCGCGCCGCGCGATCGGCGAATACGTCGCGGCATTGATGACCGTGTCCACGTCATGTAGCGCGGCCCGCAGACCGGCGCCCGTGGCAAGATCACCTGAGGCCCATTCGACATCCGGTCGCGCGCCTGGCGAGCGCGCAAACACCCGGACACGATGCCCGGCGCGAACGAGACGATCGACGATATCCCCGCCGAGATGACCTGTACCTCCGGTGACGAGCGTCAGCGCCATGGCTCAACTCCCGTCAACCTTGCGCGGTTCGCCGGTGGGGACGAGCACGGTTTCGCCGGTCGCGACGAGGGCGAGATCATCTCGCTCGTCGGCCGCGAAGAGCTCGGCGCGGGCGAACACCTGCCTGCGCCCGGCGCGGAGCGTCGTTCCCTTCGCGACAAAATAGCGGCCGATCGCCGGCCTCAGGCAATTCATCGAGAAATGCGAAGCGGTGACCGCACCGACGAGCGTCGCTGCGGCGAAGCCACAGGCGGTGTCGAGCAGGGCGGCGATCAGACCGGCGTGGAGATGCCCGGAATATTGGGTCAGATCGTCCCGCCAGCCCATGCGGATGGTCACCTCGCCATGACCGGCAGCGACCACGTCGAAGCCGGCGGAGCGGTTGAAGGCCGCCGAGGCGTTGACCGCGTCGAGTGCTTGCAGGTCGAACCCTTGCGTCTCGCTCATGCATAGCTCCATCGCGGCCTGCGGTTTTCCAGATTGCTTCTGATGGCCTCGATGTGATTGGGCGTGCCAAGCAGCGCCGCCTGTTCGGTGGTCTCCGCGGCGAGACCGGTCGCCGGATCCGCGGTCGCGGACAGGTTCAACAGGCGCTTGGCCGCGCGGACGGCGTCGGGGCTACGGCTCGCGATCTCGTGCGCCGTGGCGAGCGCAGCCGCCAGGGGATCGTCGGTCAGCCGCGTCGCAAAGCCGTAGGCGAGCGCTTCTTCCGCGGAGAAGACGCGGCCGGAATAGGTCAGCTCTCGCACGATGTCGTCGCGTGCGAGACGGCGCATCAGCTGAGTGCCGCACATATCGGGCACGAGACCCCATTTGGTCTCGATGACCCCGAGCTTTGTTCCGGGCGCGACATAGCGCAGGTCAGCACCAAGCGCGAGCTGGAAGCCGCCGCCGAACGCAACGCCATGAACCGCTGCAATCACCGGCACAGGCAGTTCGCGCCAGAGCCAGACGAGATGCTGGGCATAGTTCGCGATGCCGTGGGTTCGGCGCGTCAGGTCAATGGACGGCAGCAGCGGATTGCCGTTCGCGGTGGCGAGAAGGCGATCGAGGTCGAGGCCTGCGCAGAAGGCGCGCCCTTCGCCCGAGAGGACGACGGCGCGGAGATCCTTGGCCGCACCCAGCTGGGTGCCTGCTTCGATGATGGCCTCGAACATCGCCGGGTCGAGCGCATTCATCTTGTCCGGGCGGTTCAGCCGGAGATGGGCTACGCCGTTTTCGATGGTCAGTCGAACACGATAGTCCATGATGCCGCTCCGCTTGAATGCCTGGCTTGTCGTCTCGACGCTCAGTATCCCGCAACCGCCAGCGCGACGACCGCGCTGAGCATCATCCAGCCAAAATGCCGGCCGCGCGTCGCCCATGCGTTGGCGCAAGCCGAGAAGCCGAACACGCAGGCCATGGTGACGACGATCCAGTGGCGCGCCGGCTCCGAGCCCATCCAGGGTGTTGCGATCAGCAGCACGCCGCCGCCGATCCAGGCGACGGTCGAGGCCTGCCAGACCAGGCGGATCAGGGTGCGCAGCCGTTCCGGCTCGATCCGGGCGCGAGGGAACACCTTGGCCTCGCCGAGGTAGCCGTGGATGAGCGCCACGACAATGGTCAGGACGCCGGCGCACTGGAGCAAGAGATCACGCATCGATGCCTCCATACATCTGTGTATGGTTGATTAGGCGCTGGCCCGCCGCCTGTCAATACACTAGTGTATGGTGGATCTTTCGGAACCCCGACATGACTGAGCAGCTCTCCGCAGACGACTGGATCGATCAGGGCCTCAAGGCGCTGGCCAGGAGCGGTTTCACCGCGCTGAAGGCCGATCCGCTGGCGCGGGCCATGGGCGTGTCGCGCGGCAGCTTCTATTGGCATTTTGCCGATCTCGGCGCGTTCCACGCCGCCGTCCTCAAGCGCTGGCGCGAGATCGCGGCCGAGCAGATCATCGCCGATGTCGAGGCCGCCGCGGACGAGCCGCTGAGGGCGTTGCTGCGCAGGTCCTTTGGCGCGCGGCTCGACCTCGAACGCGCGGTGCGCAACTGGGCGGCGTTCGATGCGACCGCACAAGGCGCGGTCCGCGCGATCGACCGCCGCAGGATCGATTACATCGAGGCATTGCTCGCAAAGCGCGGGCTCGCGCCCGCGGCGGCGCAGGCCCGGGCGCAGATACTGTACTGGACCTTTCTCGGCTTTGCCCTGTCGGGCACGCCGGTGCCGGCGGCGCGGATCCAAGTCCTGATCGACGAGCTGCTGCGGATGATCTCCGCGTAGATGGGCGGATGCGAATTTCTGTGCTAGAGGCAACCGACTGCCGGAGACCAAAATGAACGCGCCCACCGAACGCCCCGAAGCCAGTGTCGATCCCAAGCTGCTGGAGATCCTGGTCTGCCCGCTGACCAAGGGCCCGCTGGAATTCGATTCTGCCAAGCAGGAGCTGATCTCGCGCAGCGCCAAGCTCGCTTATCCAATCCGCGACGGCATCCCGATCATGCTGCCGGAAGAGGCGCGGAAGATCGATTGATCTTAGCGAGTAGGTAGTGGCGAATAGCGAATGGACACCACTCGCTATTCGCCACTCACCATTCGCCCTACAGCGCCTCGCCCTTCAACAGCCGCGGCACCTCGCCGGTCAGCCCGGCGGCCTGGCGGATGAAGAGGTTCTTCAGCGGCGGGGCGCGGTCGACGAGGCCGAGGCCGATGTCGCGGACGGTGCGCAGCAGCGTCGACTGGTTGGAGAACAGGAAGTTCAGCGAGTTGGTGGCAACGCCCATCGCCATGGTGTCGAAGCGGCGCCAGCGCTGGTAGCGCTCGAGCACATCGGCGCCGCCGAGATCCATGCCGAGCCGCGCGGCATCGACGACGACCTCGGCCAGCGCCGCGACGTCCTTCAGCCCCATGTTGAGACCCTGGCCCGCAATGGGATGGATGACATGCGCGGAATCGCCGACCAGCGCCATACGGTCGGCGATGAAGGAACGCGCGACGAAATAGGACAGCGGAAATGCGCGCGGCTTGTCGAGCGCCTTGACCTCGCCGAGATGCAGGCCGAACCGCTGCTCGAGCTCGGCGTGGAACTCCTCGTCGCTGAGCGCAATGATGCGCGCGGCCTCAGCGCGGCGCTCGGTCCACACCAGCGACGAGCGTTTTCCGGTGAGCGGCAGGATCGCGAAGGGGCCGGCAGGCAAAAAGTGCTCTTCGGCGCGGCCCTCGTGATCGCGCTCGTGGCCAACGGTGACGACGATGCCGGACTGGTCGTATTCCCAGCCGTGGGTGGCGATGCCGGCACGTTCGCGCAGCCTCGACTTCGCGCCGTCGGCAGCGACCAGAAGGCTGGCCGCGACGACGCTGCCGTCGCCGAGCGTCACGTCGATGCCCTCGGCGCGCGCATCATAGGATGCCACGGTGGTGGCGCGCAGATCGATGCCCTCGGCCTCGGCCCGCACCACCAGCGCATCGATCAGGCGGCGGTTCTCGACCATGTGGGCAAAGGCTCGCCGGGCGCGACATCGCCGGCGAAGTTCAGGAACACCGGACGGGTGGCATCCTCCAGCTTGGAGTCGGTGACGACCATGTCGAGGATCGGCTGGGCCTCAGCCCGGACGTCGTCCCAGGCGCCGATCACCTCGAACAGGCGGCGGCAGGCCGCCACGATCGCGGTCGCGCGCGGATCGCGGCTCGGCCGTGTGCTGAGCGCGGGATCGGCGACGATGACGGGAATCTCGGGGCCCAGCCCCTGGCGCAGCGCCAGCGCCAGTGCAAGGCCCGCAAACGCGCCGCCACCGATGACAATGCTACCCTGTACCGACATACCAAGCTTCCTGGTCAATTCTCGGTCTTGCTAGCAGACTTGAGCTGGGCGAAACAGTGCGGTGAAACAAGGGCGGAACGGCCTCATTCCGTCATTCCGGGGCGCGCAAGAGCGCGAACCCGGAATCCGGAGGTCATTCAGCTCGAGATTCGGGGTTCATCGCTGGCGCGATGCCCCGGAATGACGAGACATTTGGAAGCATCATCATGTCCAAAAGCCTGTTCGACCTCATTTCGATCCTCGACCTCGAACAGCTCGAGGTGAACCTGTTCCGCGGCAACAGCCCGAAGACGGACTGGCAGCGGGTGTTTGGCGGCCAGGTGATCGGGCAGGCGATGGTCGCGGCCTGCCGCACCGTCGAGGGCCGCCTGCCGCATTCGCTGCATTGCTATTTCATCCTGCCGGGCGACCCGAAGGTCCCGATCATCTACCAGGTCGAGCGGCTGCGCGACGGCAAGAGCTATTCGACCCGCCGTGTCACCGCGATCCAGCACGGCAACGCGATCTTCTCGATCATGGTCTCATTCCATGCCGAGGAGGCGAGCGCCTTCGATCACCAGGACAAGATGCCTGATGTGCCGCCACCGGAGAAGCTGACCGCGGAGGAGGTGGCCAAGCAGCCGATCTTCAAGGAAATGCCGGAGTTCATCCGCCGCTATTACGAGATGGATCGTCCGATCGAATTGCGGCCCGTCGAGATCGGCCGCTATTTCGGCCAGAAGGTCGACGACGGCCGCATCCACATCTGGATCCGCACCGCGGCGAAGCTCCCCGACGATCCCGCGCTGCATCTGTGCGCGCTCGCTTATGCGTCGGACTTCTCGCTGCTCGATGCAATCATGGCGCGCTACGGCCGCACGCTGTTCGACAAGCGCATGATGCCGGCGAGCCTCGATCACGCGATGTGGTTTCACCGCCCGTTCCGCGCCGACGAATGGCTGCTCTACGCCCAGGATTCGCCGAACGCGCGCGGCGGCCGCGGCCTGTCGCGCGGCCTCATCTTCAAGCCCGACGGCACGCTGGTCGCGTCGGTGGCGCAGGAAGGCTCGGTGCGCGAGCGCAAGGCATGATCCCGAGAAGCGGGAACCGGTTCTCGGACGAGATCATGCTCAAGCAAAGACCTGAGCGACCTCAGCCGCCCTGCAAGCCCGTCGCCTTGATCACCGGCCCCCATTTGAGCCGCTCGCGCGCCTCGAACTTGGCGAGGTCCGTCGGCGTTCCGCCTGCCGGATCGAAGCCGAGCTCCTGCAGCCGCTTGCGCGTCTCGGGCAAGGCCAGCGCCTTGGCGAACTCGCCGTTCAGAAGCTCGATGATGGCCTGCGGCGTGTCGCGCGGCGCGTAGAAGGCATTCCATCCCGCCATCTCGAAATCGGGCACGCCCTGCTCGGCCACCGGCTTCACGCCCGGCAGCAGCTCGCTCGGCTTCAGCACGGTGACGCCGAGCGCCTTCAGCTTGCCGTCGTCGATCTGGGTGCGCACCGCCGTGACGGTATCGATCAGCAGCGGCACCTGCCCGCCGAGCACGTCGGTCATCGCCGTCGCGGAGCCCTTGTAGGGGACGCCGAACATAGGCGCGCCAGTCACTTCCTTCAGAAACTCGAAGATGACGCGCGCCGTCGTGCTCGGCAGCGCGATGTCGATCCGATCCGGCTTCGCCTTGGCCGCCGTGATCAGATCCGCCACGTTGTTTCCGGCGAACGACGGGCTGGCCGTGATCACCAGCGGCAGCTTGCCGACCAGGATGATCGGGGCAAAATCCTTGTCCGGCACGAAGCCCATCGAAGGATACATGAACTCGTTCATGGTCTGGGTAGCGTTGGTGCCCATCATCAGCGTGTAGCCGTCGGGCTCGGAATGCGCCGCCTGCTCGGCCCCGATATTGCCGCCGGCGCCGGGCTTGTTCTCGACATAGAAGCGCTGGCCCAGCGTCCGCGACAAATGGTCGGCCAGATATCGCGCCACGACGTCGGTGCCCTGGCCCGCCTGATAGGGAACGATGATCTTGACGGGCCTGGTCGGATAGGTTTGCGCAAGGCTTGCGCAGCTCCATAGCAGGGCCAGCAATCCCACGGCCCATCTCGCGGATTTCAGCATCTTCGTTTCCTCTCGTTATATTTGTTTGTTTTTGATTGTTGTCGTCGCCTTCTATCGTTGCGCGCTGTCCTTCCGTTGCGGCGTGACGACCCCGGTGTCGATCAGGCGATCGATCGTTGCCTCGTCGAAACCGGCATCCGCCAGAATTTCACGGACATGCTCGCCGAAGCGCGGTGGCCGACGTCCGGTGCTGCCGGGCGTCTGCTTGAGCTTCACGGGAATGCCGGGCGCGCGGTGGCCCTCGCCCTCGACCAGCATGTCGCGGTGGGCGACATGCGCCTGCGCGAACGCCTGCGGCACGGTGTTGACGGCGCCCGCGGGAACGCCGGCCTGCATCAACTCGCGGCAAAGCGCGTCCGATTTGAAGCCGGCCAGCGTACGCTCCAGCTCAGCGCGAAGCGCGGCGACGTGGCTGAGCCGATCGGCGTTGGTCCGGAAGCGCGGATCATCCAGGAGATCGCCGCGCCCGACCTTCTGGCAGAAGCGGCGGAACTGGCCGTCATTGAGGATGCCGAGAAAGATCTCGCCGTCGGCCGCCGCGAACTTGTCGTAAGGGGCGATGTTGGGATGGGCGCTGCCGAGGCGACCAGGCGTGCTGCCCGAGCAAAGCCAGTTCGCCGCGTGCGGCACCAGGAGGCCGAGCGCCGTGTCGAACAGCGTCACCTCGACGCGCTGCCCCCGTCCGCTTCGTTCGCGCGCCGCGAGCGCCAGCAGGATTCCGGTGAGCGCATTGTAGCCGGTGACGTAGTCGACGATGGGCACACCGACGCGCGTTGCGCCGGAGTCCTGTGTGCCGTTGATGCTCATCAGGCCGCACATGGCCTGGAGCACCGCATCGTAGCCGGGCAGGCCGCCGAGCGGCCCATCGGCGCCAAAGCCGGAGATGGCGCAGTAGATCAGTCGCGGAAAGCGTTCGGACAGATGCCCCTCGTATCCGAGCCCCCAGCGCTCCATGGTGCCGGGCAGGAAATTCTCCACCAGCACATCGGCATCCTTCAGAAGCGCTTCGAGCACCGCGCGCCCGTTGGCGCGCGACAGATCGAGCGCCATGCCGCGCTTGCCCCGATTGACGGCGCCGAAATACGCCGCCTGTCCCGCCGCGTCGAAGGGCGGCCCGAGACCGCGCGTCTCATCGCCGGATGGCGGCTCGATCTTGACGACGTCGGCGCCATGATCGGCCAGCATCTGCGTGCACAGCGGTCCCGCCAGTACGCGCGAGAGATCGACGACCTTGAGGCCGGTCACCGCTCCGCGCGTGAGATCTGGTGCGGGCATGCTCATGCGCCCATCTGGTTGTTGTCAGCTGCGGCTTGGCAATTCCACGATGCCGGTGCCGAGCACGGAGAGCTCGTCATCCTGGTTGCGCGCTTCCTGCTCGATCTCGACGAGGTGACGGCCGTTCTCGACGAACTTGCGCTTCACCTTGCCCTTGATGAACAGGATGTCGCCCTCGGGATTGTGGCGACGGATCTTGCAGGTGGCGCGGCGCAGGAAGCCGTCATCGCCCATCCAGTTGGTGAGGTGATGGGTGAGCCAGGAGCAGCGCTCCGGACCGTAATCATAAGCGCCGGGCGCGCCGACCTCGAGCGCGAACTCCTCTTCCCAGTGCACGCGCTCGGGGCAGTCGGGGATATTGAAGCGGTTCGGGATGCCGAGGCCGCGATGGGCGTCGGCGAGCTTCCAGGCCAGCTTGTTGGCGCGGATGTAAAGACCGCCCCAGCCTTGCGCATAGGCGATGAAGCCGGTGACCGTCATCGGCCCCTTCAGCATCACCGGCAGCGCTTCGCCCTCGGTGACGTCCTGCCAGTAGCGCGGCCGCGAGCCCTGGATCCGCTCCTCGGCATAGTGCTTGTAGGCCGCAGCCAGCTCCTGCTCTGTATAGCGGCGCGGCTCGCGCGCCCTGACTTCCTTGTATTTGGTGCCCTGCTCGCGCGCGTGGTCGCGCTCGGTGCGGAAGCACCAGCTGTCGGCTTCGGCGACGAGGTCGCCCTGCTGGTTGAAGAAATCGACGTGATAAGTCTGCTGGATGGCGCGGCCGGCGAACCGGGTCTGATGCTCGACGAGGTCCTTCAGCTTGGCCTCGGTCGAGATCACGTCGTTGCGGCGGACGGCCTTGTGCCAGGTCCAGTCCGCGCCGGACCACATCGCGTGGACGCCGGGCAGGCCCCCGACATAGCCGGACACGATGCGGCTGGTCGAGAACAGGAAGCTCGGCAGCGCGATGATCCCGCCGTAACTGGATTTGGCGGCGTAGTCGGGATCGCACCAGAGCGGATTGTCGTCGCCGATGCCGTGCGCGTAGTGACGGATGTTGTCGCGCGTCGCCTCGTAGCACCAGGGCTCGGCGGTCACGCCGATCGTGACGCCGATGCGCTTGCGCAGATCGTCGAGGCCCTCTTCCGTGATCTTCGGAAACCTGGTTTCGGTCTTGTCCAGCATATAGCGTTCCTCTCGTTAATTCGTCGCTTCTGATTGCTTGGCGGCGTGCTCGCGGTCGCGCAGCACCTTGCGATTGACCTTGCCGGCCGGCGTCTTCGGCAGCTCCGCGACGAAGCTGACCAGACGCGGATATTCGTGATGGCTGAGGCGCTGACGCACGACGTCCTGGATCTCGTGCTCGAAGGACGCATCGCCCGGCCGGTCGGTGACCACGAAGGCCTTCACGACCTGGCCGCGGAGCGGATCGGGAACGCCGATGGCCGCGGCCTCGCGCACCTGCGGATGCTTTAGGATCGCATCCTCGATCTCGACGGCGCTCATGGTCCAGCCGGCGGAGATGATGACGTCGTCGGCCCGACCGCCGTGATAGAAGTAGCCGTCCTCGTCGATGCGCCCGAGGTCCTTGGTCGCGATCCACTCGCCACGACGCCAGAGCTTGAGCTCGCCGGTCACGCCGGGCGCGCAGGGCTTGCCTTCGGCGTCCTGCACTTCGACGCGCCCACCGGGGATTGGCTTGCCCAGGGACCCCGGCTTGACGACGAAATCGCGCGCGCCGGGATAGCTCACCAGGATCACTCCGATCTCGGTGGTGCCGTACATGCTGCAGACCTGATGGCCGAAGGTGTCGCTGATGAAGGCTGCCGTCTCGCTGTCGATCGGCTCGCCGGTGAACGACATTTTCTCCAGCACATAGCGGTAGCGCGGCGCAGCGCCGGAATTCCGCATCATGCGATAATGCGTAGCGGCCGCCGAGATGTTGGTGAACCGGTGCCGTTCGAGCGCGGCGAGCAGCCGCTCCGGATTGAACTTGCCGGCATAGGAGCCGATGGTGATGCCGAGCGCCAGCGGCGCGAGCGTGCCGTGCCAGAGCCCATGTCCCCAGGCCGGCGATGACGGGCAGATGAAGCGATCGCCCGGGCGCAGGCCGGTGCCGTAGAGCGCCGCGACCATCAGCGTGACGATCGAGCGATGCGTGTGCCTGACCGCTTCCGGCAATTCGCGCGTGGTGCCCGAGGTATATTGAAACAGCGCCATGGCGTCGGCCGCCGTGTCCGGCGTGAAGTGCGGCGCAAAGCGTTGCAGATCGTTCAGGAAGGCGGCATCGGCGACCACCACTTCGGTTCCGATCCCGGCGAGCAGCTGGGCCTTCTCGGCGTTGGTCACGATCAGCCGCGGCTTGCAGTCGTCGACGCGCAGCTTGACGCCGTCGGGCCCGAACAGCGTGAACAGCGGCACGGCGATGGCGCCGGCCTTCATCGTGCCGAACACCGCTACGTAGAAGGCGCGCGAGGGCTCGAGCATGACCGCGACGCGATCACCGGCCTTGATCCCGCGGCTTACCAGATCATGCGCGAAGCGCGCGGACGCTTCGGCAAGCTCGGCAAAGCTCAGCACCTCGTCCTGCCCGTCCGCGTGAACGACGATCACGGCCGGATTGGATCGACCGGCATGCCGGTCGATGCATTCATGCGCGATGTTCAGCTGCGCACGATTGCCGTCGAACAATTCCCAGAGCTTCTCCGGGGAGAACATCGTCTGCGCGGCGGCGTAGCTCGTGTAGTCGGTCAGCTTGGTCATGGCCGGCAAGATACCGACGCCACGTTAATTGTCAAATAGCGCTATGAATTGTATATGTACAATTAGCCCGAAGCGATGACGAACGCGCTGCGCCGCGACGACGACGATCTGTGCTTCGACGAGACAGTGTTGTTGCGCTCCGGCCGCTGTTGTACCGATACGATCATGCCGAATCCCAAATCACCCCGCGTCCGCGCCGTGCCCGCGGTCACGCGCGCGGTCGCCATCCTCCGCCTGCTCAGCCGCAATCCCGCGCCGCAGAGTCTCAAGGCGATCGCGGACACGCTCGAGCTGGTGCCGAGCACCGCACTGCACATCGTGCGCGCGCTGCTGGCGGAAGATCTGCTCCAGGTCGATCCGCAGACCAAGCGCTACAGCCTCGGCGTCGGCATGCTGCCGCTGGCGCGCGCGGTGCTCGATAATGCCGATTTTCCCAGCCTGATGCGGCCGAAGCTCGAGGAGCTTTCAGGCCGATACGGCGTCACTGCGATCGGCGTCGAGGTGCCGGACCTCGACAACATGATCGTCGTCGCGCTGGCGCGCAGTCAGGCGCCGGTGCGGCTTCATGTCGACATCGGAAGCCGCTTTCCGGCGCTGATCAGCGCCACGGGACGCTGCGTCGCCGCCTTCAGCGGCCAGCCGGAGAAGGAGATCGAAAAGCGCTTTCGCCTGCTGCGCTGGCATAACGCGCCGACCTTCGAGGCCTGGCGCAAGGAAGTCGATCAGGTGCGCAAGCAGGGTTTCAGCATCGATCGCGGCAATTACATTGCCGGCGTCACGATCGTCGCGGTGCCGGTCCTGAACGCGAAGGGAACGATCTCGCACACGATCGCGGCCGTCGGCCTCGGCAGCCAGCTGGACCGCGCAACCTCGCTGGCGCTTGCGCGAGACATGCGCACCGTGGCGGAAGCGATCGCTCCACAGCTGGCGATCCACGCCTGATACATCCGCGCGGAAAAGCCCGATCGCCATAAACGCGATAATTCGCGCTGATGGCTTACCGGACCATGCTTAGAGCGACCCGCGCGGAGCGAGCTCGGTCTGCGATGCGAACCAGTTCATGATCCAGCGATACACCCACGGGATCGGGATGATCAGGCTGCACAGGATCGCTGCCACGATTCCGCGCCAGAGAATCCCGAGACCGCTGCCCTTGAACACGATCTCGCGGCGCGTGCCTTCGACGCTGCGGCAGAACCAGCGCATCTGGGCCGCGGCGACCCAAGCCCAGCCGATGATGGTGATGATCGAGATCGCGAACAGCAGATTCCAGCCGATATAGGCCCAGACCGAGCCGGAGAAGCTGAGGCCGAGCGGCTGCCCGTTGGAGGCGAGGTTCGCGACCATCCATTTGATCAGGAGCCAGTAGAGCACGATCTGCACGATGAACAGCAAATTGCTGAGCAGCTGGCTGCCGATGTAGCCAATCACGATTGCCAGCACGATGAAGCCGAAGAACCACGGCACCAGCGTCATCGCATTGCCGGTGAAGCTGAGGTTCGGACGTCCCGGGACCTTCACGCAGGACACGATCCACTTCGTGTACCAGACGAACACCCACGGGATCGGGATGATGAAGCACGAGGCGATCACCATCACGATCGTTCGCCAGGTGAACTCGAGGATGCCGAAATCGACCGCGAGTGCTCCGCCGGCGCCAGCATAAGCTCCGCCACCCATCATCGGCGGGCCGCCGGCCGGGACCATCGGCGGCGCACCGCCGCCGCCGCCGCCAATCAGGCCGGGGATTTCGGCAGCCTTCTGCCAGCCGGCCATGCCCTCGGACCACACCAGCGTATCCGGCCGCACGATTCCTTGCGCGACCAGATCGCGGAATTGCCCTTCCTGGAACGGCCCCTGCTGCTTGCCCTCAGCCGCGTAAAACCAACTTGCCATGAAGCGTCCCCCTCAAAATACTTATGTACCGCTCGACAGGCGCAGGTTCACCGCATCCATGCCAAAAATGCATTGTGAATGATGAACGGCTGCCCTGTACAGAGGCGGCCGTTCACACGGCCAAACGTTTTTCCGCTTCAACCTGCAACTTTTTTATGCCATTTGCCCGGAAAGATGCCAGATTGACGCGGCGCCGGGGACATACGGCGCGGCGCATCCCGGGGAATAGGCCTGACCATGAAACTCGTCGTCGCGATCATCAAACCCTTCAAGCTCGATGAGGTCCGCCAGGCCCTGACGGCGATCGGCGTCCACGGCATGACTGTGACCGAGGTGAAGGGTTACGGCCGCCAGAAGGGCCACACCGAAATATATCGCGGCGCCGAATATGTCGTGAACTTCCTGCCGAAGCTGCGGATCGAGATCGCGGTCGCCTCCGACATCGCCGACAAGGCGGTCGGCGTGATCACCGCGTCCGCGCGCACCGGTCAGATCGGCGACGGCAAGATCTTCGTCACGCCGATCGACCATGCGCTGCGCATCCGCACCGGCGAGACCGACAGCGACGCGCTTTAGATTCTTGTTTGACGCGTTTTCTTCACGCGAACTGGTATCCACTTCGCTTGAAAACGCTTTGAACCTTTCGATCGCACCGGGCAACGACGCCGCAGCGTGCGACGCCAATTGATGCCGGGGGAAATGACATGGCGGGATTGTTGCGCCGCGCGGCCGCTTTGGCTGCGCCGATCGGATTTGTGTTCGCTTTGGCTGCGCCGGCGCATGCAGCAAGCTCCGAGATCAACACCGCCGACACCGCCTGGATGATCGTCGCCACCGCGCTGGTGCTGATGATGACGATCCCCGGGCTGGCGCTGTTCTACTCCGGCATGGTGCGCAAGAAGAACGTGCTCGCCACCATGGCGCAAAGCCTCGCCGCGGTGACGATCATCTCGATTCTCTGGGTCGCGTTCGGCTATTCGCTGTGCTTCGTCGGCGACGGCCCGTGGATCGGCTCGCTCGACCGCTGGTTCCTCGCGGGCATGACCATGGATAGCGTCAATCCGGCGGCGAAGACGATCCCGGAATCGCTGTTCATGCTGTACCAGATGACGTTCGCCATCATCACGGTGGCGCTGGTCGCAGGCTCGGTCGCCGACCGGATGCGGTTCTCCGCTTATCTGCTGTTCTCTGTCGCCTGGTTCATCTTCGTCTACATTCCGCTGGCGCATTGGGTGTGGGGCGGCGGCTTCCTCGCCAGCATGGGCGTGATGGATTTCGCCGGCGGCCTCGTCGTGCATCTGTCGGCCGGCACCGCCGGCCTCGTCGCCGCCAAGGTGATGGGACGCCGCCACGGCTACGGCACCGAAAATCTCTCGCCGTTCGATCTGTCGCTCGCGGTGATGGGCACCGGCCTGTTGTGGGTCGGCTGGTTCGGCTTCAACGGCGGCTCGGCGGGCGCGGCCAATTCGCGCGCGGTGATGGCGATCATCGCGACGCATCTTGCCGCCTGCTCCGGCGCGCTGACCTGGGGCGCGATCGAATGGTCGACCCGGCGCAAGCCTTCCGTGCTCGGCATGATCTCCGGCGCGGTCGCAGGCCTCGGCACTATCACGCCGGCCTCCGGCTTCGTCGCGCCGTGGCACGGCATCGTTATCGGCATCGCCGCCGGCGCGGTCTGCTACTGGGCCTGTACCTGGCTGAAGCATCGCTTCAACTATGACGACTCGCTCGACGTGTTCGGCGTCCACGGCATTGGCGGACTGACCGGCACGCTTCTGGCCGGCGTGTTCGCAACCAGCGCGATCGGCGGCACCGCCGGCCTGATCGAGGGCCATCCGCAGCAGCTCCTGATCCAGCTCTATGGCGTCGCCGTCACCTTCGTCTGGGCGGCGGGCGTGAGCTTCATCCTGCTCAAGCTGGTCGCCCTGTTCGTACCCCTGCGCGTCTCCCGTGAGCAGGAGCTCGAGGGTCTCGACATCACCCAGCACGGCGAGGCCTTGCAGTAAGGGCTTGCACGACACATAAGCACGTGCTTATGTGTCGTCATGATCGAAGCCGACATCTTCAAGGCACTCGCCGACCCGACGCGCCGAAAAGTCTTTGAGAAGCTCGCTGGCGGAAGCCTGAATGCCAGCGCCTTGCGCGACGGATTGGAGATCAGCCAGCCGGCGATGTCGCAGCATCTTTCGGTGCTGCGTGCGGCGGGGCTCGTGCGCGAGCAGCGGCAAGGCCGCTTTGTGAATTACGAGGTCGATCCGGACGGGATCGCCGCCATCGGGACATGGCTCGCGCGCTACCGCGCCTACTGGCCGAAGCGCATGGAAGCACTCGCCGATCTCTTGAAGGACATGGATCAATAAGGACAGGGATCAATGAGCGACGCCGCGAAACCTGATCATCCCGACGCAAACCTCGTGCTCGAATATGATTTCGATGCGCCGCCGGCAAAGGTCTGGCGCGCCGTGACCATTCCTGAATTGCGCGAGCGCTGGCTGCCGGATTGCGACCTTGCGGGCGCCGAGCCGGAATCAGCGATCCCTGGCGAAGAGGTGCGCTACCGGCTACGCGATTCCGAGCCGCCGTATCGAGAGAGCCACGTCATTTTCCGGATCGAGCCGAACGAGGACGGCGGCACCCGCTTCCGCATCATCCAGCAAGCCTGCGACGATCGAACGAAGCTGCCGCAGCCGGCCAACAGCAATTGCTGCCTGATGCGCGCGGCCGCTTAACCCCAACAAGACTTCATCACCCGTAGACATGGAGGTCGCCGATGCGCGACATGCTTCAGCTCGTCCCTATGGTCGTCGAACAATCGGCGCGCGGCGAACGATCCTTCGACATCTATTCGCGGCTCCTGCGCGAGCGCATCATCTTCCTCAACGGCGAGGTCAATGACGCGATGTCCGGACTGGTCTGCGCGCAGCTCTTGTTCCTGGAAGCGGAGAATCCGAGCCGGCCGATCAATCTCTACATCAATTCCTACGGCGGCGTGGTCACCTCTGGACTTGCGATGTACGACACCATGCAGTTCATCAAGGCGCCGGTCCATACGCTGTGCATGGGCACCGCGCGCTCGATGGGCTCGTTCCTGCTGATGGCCGGCGAGCCCGGTCACCGCGCCGCCTTGCCCAATGCAAGCCTTCACGTGCATCAGCCGCTCGGCGGCTTTCAGGGCCAGGCTTCCGACGTCCTGATCCATGCCAACGAGATGCAGGAAACCAAGCGGCGCCTCATCCGGCTCTATGCGCAGCATTGCGGGCGCTCCGAGGCGGAGGTGGAGCGGACCTTGGACCGCGACCACTTCATGACCGCGCAGCAGGGGGTCGAATGGGGATTGATCGATCGGGTTTTTGCAGCGCGCGATGCTGCCTGACACTCCGCCTGCGGCCGCTCATCTGCATGATCGGTTGCGCGTATCGCGTGGGCACCGGCGCCTAGGCTCGATATTTTGCGGCTCAGCGCGCCCCTCACCCCCTAAGCTGATACCTTTGGGCTGCCCGACACATGAGCAACATTGTGTCGGCAGCCTGTCGTGCTCACATTTTAAGCAGATCTGACCACGTTTTGAGCGCGACGTATTAGCGCACTGCAGCGCAATACCCGTCGAGCGCGAAAACACCCGTTTTCATAGTCCGTTAGGCAATGCGCCCGATCTGGCACGGCATTTGATTCTAAGGGTCCCGGCTGTGCCCGCGTAGTGAACTCTCCCTCGTGGCGAACCAGTCGAGAAACGCCCGGCCACGTCCGGACCGGGCTCAAGCGGGGATAGGACCCATGAAAATTGTTATGGCGATTATCAAGCCATTCAAGCTGGAAGAAGTCCGTGACGCCCTGACCGCCATTGGCGTTCACGGACTCACGGTGACGGAAGTCAAGGGATATGGCCGCCAGAAAGGCCATACGGAAATCTATCGCGGCGCCGAATATGCCGTGAGCTTCCTGCCCAAGATCAAGATCGAGGTCGCTGTCGCCTCCGACCAGGTCGACAAGACCATCGACGCCATCACGTCCGCGGCGAAAACCGGACAGATCGGCGACGGCAAGATCTTCGTGATCAGTCTCGACCATGCGGTTCGCATCCGCACCGGCGAGGCCGACGCCGCGGCCCTTTGATTTCGCGCTCAACCTTATCCAATCAGGAGTGAATAAAATGACGTTTAAGCGTCCCTATGGCGCGGGATTGGCGGCTCTCGCAGTCGGCCTGTTCGCTGCGACCGCAGCCTACGCCGAGCCAACGGTCAACAAGGGAGACAACGCCTGGATGCTGACATCGACAGTGCTCGTGCTGTTGATGACGATCCCCGGCCTCGCGCTGTTCTACGGCGGTCTCGTCCGTTCCAAGAACATGCTCTCGGTGCTGATGCAGGTGTTCTACACCGTCTGCGTCGTCACCGTGATCTGGGCCGTGTACGGCTACAGCCTCGCCTTCACGGGCGGCTCCGACTTCATCGGCGGCTTCTCCAAGGCCTTCATGATGGGTGTCACCACCGACTCGAAGGCCGCGACCTTCTCGGTCGACGCCAACATCTCGGAGCTCATCTACATGTGCTTCCAGATGACCTTCGCGGCGATCACGCCCGCCCTCATCGTCGGCGCCTTCGCCGAGCGCATGAAGTTCTCGGCGATCGCGCTCTTCATCCCGCTCTGGGTCACGCTGATCTACTTCCCGATCGCGCACATGGTCTGGTACTGGCCCGGCCCGGACGCGATCCAGGATGCGGCCAAGGCTCTTGCTGCTGCCACTGACGCGGCGGCGAAGACCGCGGCGCAGGCCAAGCTCGACGAGATCAACGCCGATGCTGGCTGGATCTTCAAGGCAGGCGCGATCGACTTCGCCGGCGGCACCGTGGTGCACATCAACGCCGGCATCGCAGGCCTCGTCGGCGCTCTCCTGATCGGCAAGCGCGTCGGTTACGGCAAGGAGCTGATGGCTCCGCACTCGCTGACCATGTCGATGATCGGCGCCTCGCTGCTCTGGGTCGGCTGGTTCGGCTTCAACGCCGGCTCCAACCTCGAAGCCAACGGCGGCGCCGCCCTCGCCATGACCAACTCCTTCGTCGCCACCGCGGCCGCCGCGCTGTCGTGGATGTTCGCGGAGTGGATCGTGAAGGGTCACCCGTCGGTGCTCGGCGTCATCTCCGGCGCTGTCGCGGGCCTCGTGGCCGTCACGCCTGCCGCCGGCTTCTCCGGTGTCATGGGCGCGATCGTCCTCGGTCTCGTGGTCGGCGTGGTCTGCCTGTTCTTCTGCACCGTCGTGAAGAACGCGCTCGGCTACGATGACAGCCTCGACGTGTTCGGCGTGCACTGCATCGGCGGCATCGTCGGCGCGCTCGGCACCGGCATCCTGGTCAATCCGGCTCTCGGTGGTGCGGGCATCATCGACTACACCGCGATCCCGCCCAAGGTTGCCGATTACGACTTCGCCGTGCAGATGCTGTCCCAGCTCAAGGCTGTCGGCACCACGCTGGTGTGGTCGGGCGTCGGTTCGGCGATCCTCTACAAGGTCGTCGACGTGATCGTTGGCCTCCGCGCCAATGTCGAGAGCGAGCGTGAAGGCCTCGACATCACCGAGCACACCGAGCGCGCCTACAACATGTAACCTCTCCTCCCGGGCGCGGTCTCCTAGGGGACCGCGTCCACAACTACGGTTTGGGCACATACCCGGCAATGCCCCGACCGTGAGGGCGTCCAGCGCAAGTTGGAGCCCCTTTCTTTTTGACCGCGCGCAAAAGAAAAGGATTGCCATTCCAGATTGCCGGCGCAGAAATACCGGCCACAACGAACAACAAACCGGGAGGTCGTCATGCGTTTGGAAGGCGGATGCTATTGCGGCGAAGTGCGCTACGTGGCCGAGGGCGACCCGATGATGCAGGCCCAGTGTCATTGCCGCGAGTGCCAGTACATCTCGGGCGGCGCGCCCAACACCTTCATCGCGATGCCGGCGGCCGGCTTCAGCTACATCACCGGGCAGCCGAAGCAGTTCACGCGCAAGGACCTCGAACGCGCCGTGACGCGCGAATTCTGCGCCGAATGCGGCACGCATCTGGTGACCAAGGTCCCCGGCCTGCCCGCCGCGATCCTGAAGGTCGGCACGCTGGACGAGCCGAAACAGTTCCACCCGCAGATGGCGATCTACACCTGCGACATGCAGGAGTTCCACGCGATCCCCGCGGGCATGAAGACATTCGATAAGCTGCCGGGGCATTAAGGTCGCGATGATGGTGCGCTCCCTCCCGCGAATGCGGGGGAGGGCGCCTCCGCGGTGGGATTCGCCAAGAGGAGAGAGCCCTCACCCGGCGCGCGGGACGATGCTACGCATCGCCCGGGGCGCGCCGACCTCTCCCGCAAGCGGGAGAGGTCGGAATCGCCCTCCATCCCGTTGTTATCCGGTCTCATTATCCCCGCTCTGGACGGAGGCGGCGGCCGATGGTTAATCGCGTCTTAACCTCGCCCTATCTATGGTGAACTGAACCGCTTCCCGCCGGCGCCTTGATGCGACCGGCTGTTCCAAGAGTACTGGCGCCCAACGAATGGCTCTGACCGCTTCATCCCGTGCGCCGCAGGGCGGTGGTAGCTCCGATTCCCAACGCTCGCCCTTCGTCCGGCTGAACGAGCTGCTGGCCCCGCATCAGCCGGGCAAGCCCTTGATTTCGCTTGCAGTTGGCGAGCCCCAGCATCCCGTGCCCGAGTTCGTCGGCCCGGTGCTGGCCAAGCACATCGCCGATTTCGGCCGTTACCCGATGAACCAGGGCACCGAGCCGTTCCGCCAGGCAGCAGGTGCCTGGCTGTCGTCGCGCTTCAAGCTGCCGCGACCGCTCGACCCCAAGACCGAAATTCTCGTCCTCAATGGCAGCCGCGAGGGGCTGTTCCTCGCCGCGATTGCAGCGGCGCGCTATGTCGGGCCGAAGCCAGGCAAGCCTGCCATCCTGATGCCGAACCCGTTCTATCCGGTCTATGGCGCGGGCGCCGGTGCCGCAGCCTGCGAACAGGTCTATCTGCCGACCACCGTCGAAAACGGTTTTCTGCCCGATCTCGACGCCATCGACGAGGCGACGCTGGCGCGCACCGTGGCGTTCTATCTGGCCTCGCCCGCAAATCCGCAGGGTTCGGTCGCCAAGCCCGATTATTTCAGGCGGCTGAAGCAGCTCGCCGACCGCTACAACTTCATGATCCTCAGCGATGAGTGCTATTCGGAGATCTACACCCGCGAGGCGCCAGGCAGCGCGCTCGAATCCGCGGGTGCCGACTTCACCCGCGTGGCTGCGTTCCAGTCGCTGTCAAAACGCTCCAATTTGCCGGGCCTGCGCGTCGGCTTCGCCGCGGGCGACAAGAAGTTCATCGGCATGTTCCTCGAGCTGCGCAACATTGCGGCGCCGCAGGTGCCGGTGCCGCTGCAGCATGTCGCGACCGTTGCCTATGGCGACGAGGCGCATGTCGAGGAGAACCGCAGGCTCTACCGGATCAAGTTCGATCTCGCCGACCAGATCATCGGCAATCGCTACGGCTATCGCCGGCCCGACGGCGGCTTTTGCGTCTGGCTCAACACGTCCGAGATCGGTGACGACGTCTCGGTGACCCTGAAGCTGTTTAGGGAAGCCGGCGTGCGCGTGGTGCCCGGCTCCTATCTCGCGCGGCTTCAACCTGACGGCTTCAATCCCGGTGCCGGCTACATTCGCCTGGCGCTGGTGCAGGATAGTGAGACCACGGCGCAGGCGTTGCACCGGCTGGTCGAAACTCTGGGTTAGGCGGGGCCCATGAGCATGTCGGCAATCGAACGTGTCATTCCACTGGTCGGCCATCTGCCGCCGTCGATCCGCGAGGGTCTGGCGCGGCGGATGCGCGAGCTCACCGGCCTCGGCATGGTCGGGCTGGCGGGCGTGGCCTCGGCCGCGCTGATGACCTGGTCGGTGCAGGATCCCAGCCTCAGCCACGCGACCTCGCGGCCGATCCGCAACATTCTCGGCTATGCCGGTGCGATCGGCGCCGACCTTGCGATGCAGCCACATCGCGGTCTCGACCAGCGCCAGCACCATCGCCGGCGCGATCAGATGATGCCGACCGGCCTCGGCGGCGTGGTCGGCGACGCCCTGGTGCGCGCGCCCGCGGTGATTTTCGGACCCGCCGGCACGATCTACCGCATGGTACTCGGCACGATCCTGTTCGCCGCGATGACTGCGACGTTCCTGATCGCCTGCGGCCTCGGCGCACGCGAGCATGACGACGAGCTCGCCGAGATCGAGGATGACGACAAGCCGCTCGATGAGGACGAGGGGAGCGATCGCGGCTCGGTGTCGCTGGGCTGGCTGTTCCACGCCCTGATGAGCACCAAGGCACGCCTGATCTGGCTGTGTGGTGCCGCCTACCGCGCGCTGGTCTCGAGCGGACCGAAGACCAAGGCCGTTGCGTTCAGCCGCCAGGAGCCGAATCTCGGCGGCGGCCGCACCGCGCCCTCGATCTCGCCGCAGTCCGAAGACGAGGACGACGAGGGCGAGCACGAGGAGGACGAAGAGGAAGGCGAGGAGGAAGAGGAAGAAGAGGAAGAGCCCGCCGCGCGCGCCCCGCGCAAGAAGGCTGCGCCGAAGGCCGCTTCCAAGAAATCCTCCGACAAGTTCGAGCTTCCGTCCGTCTCCGTGCTGGCCGCGCCCAAGGCCGGCGATCGCCAACCACTCAGCAAGGCCGAGCTGGAAGCCAATTCGCGCTCGCTCGAAGGCGTGCTGCAAGATTTCGGCGTGCGCGGCGAAATCGTGAAGGCCAATCCGGGTCCGGTCGTCACGCTGTACGAGCTGGAGCCGGCGCCCGGCATCAAGTCTTCACGCGTGATCGGCCTCTCCGACGACATCGCCCGCTCGATGAGCGCGCTGTCGGCGCGCGTCGCCGTCGTGCCGGGCCGCAATGCGATCGGCATCGAGCTGCCGAACGCGCATCGCGAAAAGGTTTACCTGCGTGAACTGCTGGTCGCGAAGGAAGCGACCGAGACGGTCGCGAAGCTGCCGCTCTGCCTCGGCAAGACCATCGGCGGTGACCCCGTCATCATCGACCTCGCGCGCACGCCGCACATGCTGATCGCCGGTACCACCGGCTCGGGCAAGTCGGTCGCCATCAACACCATGATCCTCAGCCTGGTCTACCGGCTGCGCCCCGATCAGTGCCGGCTGATCATGGTCGATCCGAAGATGCTCGAACTCTCCGTCTATGACGGCATTCCCCATCTGCTCACGCCTGTCGTGACCGATCCGAAGAAGGCGGTGGTCGCGCTGAAATGGGCCGTGCGCGAGATGGAAGAGCGCTACAAGAACATGGCCAAGCTCGGTGTGCGCAACATCGACGGCTACAACACGCGCCTCGGCGAGTTGAAGGCCAAGGGCGAGGAGCCGACGCGCACGGTACACACCGGCTTCGACAAGGAGACCGGCAAGGCGATCTACGAGGAAGAGAAGCTCTCGCTCGACCCGCTGCCCTACATCGTCATCATCGTCGACGAAATGGCCGACCTGATGATGGTCGCGGGCAAGGACATCGAAGGCGCGGTGCAGCGCCTCGCACAGATGGCGCGCGCCGCCGGCCTGCATGTGATCCTGGCGACGCAGCGGCCGTCGGTCGACGTCATCACCGGCACCATCAAGGCCAACTTCCCGACCCGCATCGCCTTCCAGGTGACGTCGAAGATCGACAGCCGCACCATTCTCGGCGAGATGGGCGCCGAGCAGCTGCTCGGCCAGGGCGACATGCTGTACATGGCGGGCGGCGGCCGCATCAGCCGTGTGCACGGACCGTTCGCGTCCGACGAGGAAGTCGAGAAGGTGGTGCGTCACCTCAAGACGCAGGGCCAGCCGGAATACCTCGAAGCGGTTACCGCCGAAGAGCCGACCGAGGACGAGGACGGGGCGGTGTTCGACGCCACCGGCATGGGCGCGGACGGCGGCGGCGACCTGTTCGCGCAGGCCGTTGCGATCGTCAAACGAGACCGCAAGGCCTCGACCAGCTACATTCAGCGCCGCCTGCAGATCGGCTATAATCGCGCCGCATCGCTGATGGAGCGCATGGAACTGGAAGGCATCGTCGGACCCGCTAACCACGCCGGAAAGCGCGAGATTCTGGTCGAGGAAGAAGACAGCCATATGTGAGGCAGCTGCCTCTGAACGAAATTTCACGTAGAATCGATATCTGCTTTTGCCCGAAATCACGCTAAAAGACGCCCAGCCACACAGGACGACGCGTTGATCAGACATCCGGACACTCGATTCGCTGCCAGCATTGCCGCGCGAAGCGCGCGCATGGCCGGCGTGCTTCTCGTCACCGCCGCGATGGTGACCACTGCGTCGCTCGCGCAGAACGTCCCCGTGCCAAAACCCGCACCGAAGGGCCGCGATGGCGGGGCATCCGCTGGCGGCCCCGCGGTCACCGGTGCGACCCAGCAGCCGCCGAATCCGGTAATCCCGGATCCGCGCCGCAATGTCGCCGAGCAGCATCTTCCAGACCTTCGACGACAAGCAGAAGGCGCAGGCGGCCAAGGTCAGCGCCTATCTGTCCTCGCTCCAGACGCTGGTCGGGAATTTCGTCCAGGTCGGTCCCGACGGCAGCAAGACGCAGGGCGACTTCTACATCCAGAAGCCCGGCAAGGTGCGCTTCGAATATGACGCGCCGAGCCCGATCGACATCGTCGCCGACGGCTCCTCGCTGGTGGTGCGCGACCGCAAGCTGGCGACCCAGGACGTCTATCCGCTGTCGCAGACGCCGCTGCGCTTCCTGTTGTCCGACCGCATCGACCTGATGAAGGACACCAATGTCGTCAACGTCACGGCCGACGACCTCTTCGTCAGCGTGACCATCGAGGAGAAGCAGGCGCTGGTCGGCACCAGCCGCTTGCTGCTGATGTTCGGCGCCAAGGACGGCCAGCTCAAGCAATGGACCGTCACCGACCCGCAGGGCTACGACACCACGATCGCGGTCTACAATCTGGATTCGAGCAAGAAGCTCGATCCCGGCATGTTCAAGATCGATTTCACCAATTACGGCCCGGCGCCGGGATAAGCGCTCCGCTGCCGTAGGGTGGGCAAAGGCGCGCTTGCGCCGTGCCCACCATCTCGTCCTCGTGGAGGCAATGTGGGCACGCTTCGCTTTGCCCATCCTACGAGGGCTTGCTGTGGACAAGCATTTTGCCCACGCCAATCCATGCTAAGACGCAACCCTCATGCGTCTTTCCCTGACAACCTGGAACATCAATTCGGTGCGGCTGCGCATCGACCTGGTCGCGAAATTCCTCAAGAGCGCGCGGCCGGACGTGCTGTGTCTCCAGGAAACCAAGTGCATCGACGATGCCTTTCCGCTGAAGCGCTTCAAGCGGCTCGGCTATGAGCATGTCGCGCTGAACGGGCAGAAAGGCTATCACGGCGTTGCCATCGTCTCGAAGATTCCGTTCGAATCGAAAGACATCCGCACCTTCTGCGACAAGGTGGATTCGCGCCATGTCTCGGTGTCGTTCGGTGAGAAGGCCAACATCGCAAAGCCGCTGGTGCTGCATAATTTCTACGTGCCCGCCGGCGGCGACGTTCCCGATCCCGCGCTGAACGAGAAGTTCGACCACAAGCTCCGCTTCCTCGACGAGATGACGGCGTGCGAGCCGCTGCATCCACGCGGCGAGGACCGTCACATCCTCGTCGGCGATCTCAACGTCGCCCCGCACGAGAACGACGTGTGGTCGCACAAGCAGCTGTTGAAGGTGGTCTCGCACACGCCTGTCGAAACCGAGAAGCTGAAGGCTGCGCTTGCCGCCGGCGAATGGATCGACGTCGCGCGCGACCGCATCCCGATGTCGGAAAAAGTCTATACGTGGTGGAGCTACCGCTCCGCCGACTGGACCGTCGGCGACCGCGGCCGCCGGCTCGATCACATCTGGGTCTCGCGCGCGCTGAAGGATGCGGTCAGCGATTTCAAGATCCTGCGTGATGCGCGCAGTTGGGAACGGCCGTCGGACCACGTGCCGGTGACCGTGACGCTGGAGGTTTAAACCCCTGCCGTCATTCCGGGGCGCGACAAAGTCGCAGGCGATGGTGCGCAATTGCGCACCTGAGAATCCACTCATCCACCGTCGCTGACGCTCAATGGATTCCGGGCTCGCGCTACGCGCGCCCCGGAATGACGGGTGGAGAGACCGACCTCACGACGTCAGCTTCGCGCCCGCCATCAGGATATCGCTGGCAATCTGGCTCGAGCGCACCGCGAATTCATCCCGCAAGCGGACCGCGGCAGCGGGATCGCTTTCGAGCACGCGCTGGAAAAGGCTGCGCGCGACACGGATGACGGAGGCGTGCTCCAGCGCGACCGCGCTCGACGGCCGCTTCATCGGCACCACCAGCGCGAGCTCGCCGATCAGCGCGCCGGGGCCTGCGATCATCTCGGCACCGGCGCCGTCGTCGACCCGGAAGGCGCCGCGCTGGACCACGAAGCCGGCATCGGCCTCGTCGCCGAGATTGAACAGGACGTCGCCGCGGACGAAGTTGCGCTGCTCGGAGCCGATCGCCAGCATGCGCAACGAGGCGTCTCCCAACAGGCGCAAGGTCGGGACACGCTCGAGAAGCGCTACGTCGTCGTCGATTGACATTCAGGTCCGAGGCTCAAGGGCACGATATCTAAAACGATTCGCGCGCCCCCGAAGCGTATCACGGCACCAGTTTGTAGCCACCGGCTTCCGTGACCAGGATCTCCGGGTTCGCGGCGTCCTTCTCGATCTTCTGGCGCAGACGGTAGATGTGGGTTTCCAGCGTGTGCGTAGTGACGCCGGAATTGTAGCCCCAGACCTCCTGGAGCAGGGTCTCGCGCGAGACCGGCATCTGGCCTGCCCGGTAGAGGAAGCGGAGGATGGCGGTTTCCTTTTCCGTCAGCCGCACCTTGCGGGCATTGGCCGCGGTCAGCATTTTCGAGCCGGGACGGAAGGAGTAGGGGCCGACCGAGAACACCGCGTCCTCGCTGGCCTCGTGCTGCCGAAGCTGGGCACGGATACGGGCCAGCAGCACGGCGAAACGGAAGGGCTTTGCGACGTAGTCGTTGGCGCCGGATTCCAGCCCCAAAATCGTATCGGAATCGGTGTCATGCCCGGTCAGCATGATGATTGGGGCCTTGAAGCCGCCCTTGCGCAAGGAGCGGACCACCTCGCGGCCGTCGGTGTCGGGCAGGCCGACATCCATCAGGACCAGATCGGGGGAATTGGCCTTTGCGGCGCTTGCACCCTTGGCGCCGGTATCGACGGCGGAGGCTTCGAATTCTTCGTGCAGCGATAATTGCTCCACCAACGTATCGCGCAGATCGGTATCGTCATCCACGATCAGGATCTTGCGGGCATTGGCCATAGGGGGTCATCCTTTTGGAGTCCGGCTCAGCGCGCATACATGCTGCACCCAGCCGCGAGGGAAAGTTAGGGGTCGCCGTTATTATTGTTGTTCGTGTTGAAGTAGTGGGCTGTTGCCGATTCTCAAGCCAGAACCACTCTAACGCAGAATAGCAGGGCGATTTGATGAATGTCCTGTAATGAATTCGACATTGCACGGTCACATGAAAAACAAAGCTATATCAGCTAGTTACACCCGAAATCGGAGCGCCGGACCGCTGCCTGCGATCCGCGTTAGGCCTGCCGCCGGGAATCCACGCCGGGGCTGGTTGACCGCCGGCGCGCTGACAATTCCGGTGGCGCTGGGGCGGGGCGGCATTCTCGCCAACAAGCGCGAGGGCGACGGCGGCACCCCCAGGGGCAGTTTCCGTCCCAGGCAATTGTGGTGGCGCGCCGACCGGCACAGCCGTCCCAAGACCTTCCTTCCGGCCAGGACCATCACCGGCGCGGACGCCTGGTGCGAAGATCCTGTCGATCGCCATTACAACCAGTGGATCCGGCGCGGGCAGGGCGAGGGCGGCGACCGTCTCAAGCGAGACGACCATCTCTACGACTTCATCATCGAGATCGACCACAACACAAGGCCGCGCATCGCCGGCCGCGGCAGCGCCGTCTTCCTCCACCTGGCGCGCGACAATTTCGGGCCGACAGCAGGCTGCGTCTCCATGACCAAGGCGGCGATGCTGCAATTGCTGCGACGGCTCGGACCCAAAACAAAAATCATCATCGGGTGAGGGCACATGCTCGGCAAGGATCACATCGCCACAGCTTCCAACGTCCTGGTCAAGCATTGGCGCGACGGCACCAAGCTCGGCGCGCTGGAGACGAGTTTGCGGCCGCAGAGCCGCGCTGACGGCTATGCCATCCAGGCCGCGCTCGAAACGCAGTCGCTCGGAAAACTTTTCGGCTGGAAGATCGCAGCAACCAGCGAGGCCGGCCAGAAGCACATCAACGTCGCGGGGCCGCTGGCCGGTCGTATCATGAGCGACACGGTGATCGCCGACGGCGGCACCGCGTCGATGAAGGGTAACGAGATGCGCGTCGGCGAACCTGAATTCGCCTTTCGCATGGGACACGACCTGCCGCCACGTGCCGCGTCCTACAGCGTCGACGAGGTGCTTGCGGCCGTCGAGAGCTTGCATCCTGCGATCGAGATTCCCGATTCGCGCTTTGCCGATTTCGCCAGCGCCGGCGAAGCGCAGCTCATCGCCGACAATGCCTGCGCGCATCTGTTCGTGCTGGGCGCGGCGACATCGGCGAACTGGCGCGCGATCGATCTCGTCGACGAGCGGCCGCAGATCACGCTGCGCGGCCAGCACTACACCGGCCACGGCAAGAACGTGCTCGGCGACCCCCGCGTTGCGCTCGCCTGGCTCGCCAATGAGCTGCGCGGGCTCGGCATCACCTTGCGGGCAGGGGAGGTGGTGACCACAGGCACCTGCCATCCGCCGCTGCCGATCCAGGCCGGCGATTATTTTGCGGTGGATTTTGGTGTGCTGGGGAAGGTGTCGGTGGGGTTTGCGTAGGTAGCACACCCACTGTCGTCCCTGCGAAAGCAGGGACCCATAACCCCAGGGAGGGGCGTGGCGCGAGTTGGCAACCACGAGTCTTCGCCAAACTGCTCCCTGTGGTTATGGGTCCCGGATCTGCGCTCCGCTTCGCTGCGCTTGTCCGGGACGACAAAGACTACCTGTGCCCGAAGATCGCGCTCCCCACCCGCACATGGGTGGCGCCCAGCATGATGGCTGTCGCAAAATCCGCGCTCATGCCCATCGACAGGTTCTTCAATCCATTTCGCGCGGCGATCTTCGCGGTCAGCGCAAAATGCGCCGCCGGCGGCTCGTCCACCGGCGGGATGCACATCAGGCCGGAGATCGTCAGCCCATAGGTGTCGCGGCAGCTCGCGAGGAAGGCGTCGGCCTCGCCGGGGGCGATGCCCGCCTTCTGCGGCTCCTCGCCGGTGTTGATCTGGACGAACAGCTGCGGGTGCTTTTTCTGGGATTCGATTTCCTTGGCTAACGCTTGGCAAATGCTCGGGCGGTCAACCGAATGGATGGCGTCGAACAGCGCAACGGCCTCTTTCGCCTTGTTAGATTGCAGCGGCCCGATCAGGTGCAGCGCGATATCGAGGTAAACAGACGTTAACGCCGGCCACTTGCCCTTGGCCTCCTGCACGCGATTCTCGCCAAATACGCGCTGTCCGGCGTCGATGACCGGTGTAATTGCATCCGCGGCGAACGTCTTCGACACCGCGATCAGCGTCACCGAGGCGCGATCGCGCTGCGCATCCTTGCAGGCGCGTGCAATCTCGGCTTCGACCGCGGCGAGCGCGCTTGGTGAATCGCCGGTTACCGGCGCGTCGTTGTGTTCTGTCATGACGTCGATTGACCGTGAACGTACGGGAGGTAAGTCCAATTTTACCGAGTTCAAGAAAGAGTTTTTGAACCCTTCGCTTTACCTTGCCCGCGGGGTGGGCAGCGAAGATGGCAAACGTCAGTTTCAACCGCAAACGAGCGAAACTCAAGCAGGTTCTCGGGATCCGGGCGCGGCTCGCCTTGCTCGCGGTGATTCTGGTGACGCCCTTGATGTTCGAGCGCATCCGCTCGCTCGAAGACACGCGCGCCAAGCAGATCGCGCAGGCTGCGGCCGAATTCACCACCATTGCCAGGCACAGCGCCGATGCGCAGCGCGAGGTGATCTCGTCGGTCGAGACCATCCTGAAATCGGAAGCCTTCATCCGCGCCTCCGCCGGCGGCATCAGCAAGAGCTGCGACGTGCTGCGCGCGAGCCTACCGTCGAACCTTCCCTGGATCCGCACGCTCTTGATCGCCGGCCAGGACGGCCGCATCCAGTGCGCCACCAACAACATGTATGTCGGCCTCGACCTCAGTGACCGGCCCTACTTCCAGCAGGCGCAGGAAACCGGCCGCTTCGTGCTGAGCGACTTCATCCTGTCGCGGCCGGTGCCATCGCCGACCGTGATGGCCGTCTATCCGGTGTCCGCCTTCAGCGGCGTCACGGATGCCGTCGTGCTCGCCACCGTCAACCTCGACTGGATGTCGAAGGTCATGAGCAATCTCGGCGGCCGCGCCGGCATCACCGCGGTGCTGGTCGATAGCGCCGGCACGGTGCTGGCCGCGCCCGCCGACCAGCATAGCGCGGTCGGCCGCCCCCTCGACAACATGCCGCTGATGTCGGCGATCGCCGACAAGGCATTGCGGTCGGACCAGGACGAAGGCTCGCTGTCCTTTCTCGCCGCCGACGGCTCGCGCCGCGCGGTCAGCTACATCCGCATTGCCGGCACCAATGCCCGCCTGATCGCCAGCATCGACGAGGACAAGGTGTCCGCGGCGGTCAGCCGCGACATCCGCACCGCCTATCTTCAGCTCGCTTTCGTCGTGGTGTTCGTCCTACTCGGCGCGCTGATCGCGGCCGAGAAGCTGGTGATCAAGCCGATCGAGATGCTGGCCGACATGGCCAAGCGCCTCGGCGAAGGCGACCTCTCGGCGCGCGCCGCGCGCAACCGATTGCCCGCCGAGTTCGTGCCGCTGGCCCGCGCCTTCAACGCGATGGCGGCGCAGCTCAGCCAGCGCGAGCGCGAGCTGATCGCGAGCAACGACCGCCTGACCGTGATGGCCTCGATCGACATGCTGTCGGGCCTCGCCAACCGCCGCGGCTTTCAGAGCCGGCTCGATTTCGAATGGATGCGCGCGCAGCAATATGGCAGCGAGCTCGCGCTGCTGATGATCGACGTCGACCACTTCAAGCTCTTCAACGACACCTATGGCCATCTCGAAGGGGATTCCTGCCTGACCAGGCTCGGCGAATCGCTGTCCGGCATCGCCGCTGATACGATGGGATTTGCAGCCCGCTATGGTGGCGAGGAGTTCTGCCTGCTGTTGCCGAACACCGACGTGAACCGCGCCGTCGAGATCGGCGAGCAGGTGCGCGCGGCCGTGCTGAAGCTGTGCCTGCCGCACATCACCTCCAGCCACATGATCGTCACCGTCTCGATCGGCGTTGCCGCGACCAAGCCGAACGAGGCCTTGCGTCCCGGCGATCTCATCGAAGCCGCCGATGCCGCGCTCTACGCCGCAAAACACCGCGGCCGCAACAACGTCGTCGAGCACGGCGTGCAGGTGATCGACGCCGGCGGCGCACAGATGATGATAGCCGCCAGCGCCTAGCCGGCAGCGCCGGCGCGATCGAGCTCGATCTCCGTCACCACGCGATTGCGGCCGCCGCCCTTGGCGAGATAGAGCGCGCGGTCGCAGCGCTCGATCAGATCAGTGATCGCTTCGCCGGCCCGGTACTGCGCAACGCCAATCGACACGCTGATGCCGGGCAGGGTCTCGCCGGTCGAGCGGCGCGTGATCGTGCATTCGGCGATCGCGCGCCTGATGCGCTCGGCGAGCTCGGCACAGGTGGCGAGGTCGGCGTCCGGCAGCACCGCGATCAGCTCCTCGCCGCCATAGCGCGCCGGCAGATCCTGCGGGCGGACCTTTTCGCGCAACACTTTTGCCATCAGCCGCAGCACCTGGTCGCCGACGCCGTGACCAAAATTGTCGTTGAAGGTCTTGAAGTGATCGATGTCGAGCAGGAGCACGCTGAGCGGCTCACCCCAATCCGCGGTCGCCTGCGCCTTGCGCAGGAATTCGTCGAGCGCGTGGCGGTTGGCGAGCCCCGTCAGCGTGTCGGTCCGGGCGCGCTCCTCGGACCGCGACAGCGAATCGCGGATCACGTCGAGCTCGCGGGTCTTTTCGGCAAAGCCGGCCTCGAGCCGCGTCGCCCTGGTCGCGGCCCGCGCCAGCTCGTTCATGAGCTGGGCGACCAGCACCTTCGGATCGACGCCGGCCTTGCCCTGGTCCGCAACTTCGCTGATCGCCTGCATCTGGGAATGATTATCGGCGATCGCGGTCGTCAGAAACTCCCTCGCCGTACCCATCAGCGTATGCAGCCGCTCGGACGTGTCGGCGACGACGGCGCTCACCTGTGGCGCGACATAGGTCTCGAACAGATCCAGATTGGTCCTGCTGTCGAAAGGCCGGTTGTGGTCGATCAGGAGATCGATGGCGTTGCGCAGATCGTCATGGCTGCCCGCGAAATATTGGAACCAGACGGCAAAATTGATCGGCGTCGGCGGAATCTGCTGTTCGGCCATGGCCCGCATCGCCCGTCCGGCGATGGACGCGGCATAGTCGTAATCGGGATCGTCGAAGCTGGAATCCATCGCGGCATCTGGGCCTTAGCAGGCCGCAACCTCGCACCGAGCCCTTAATCACCCCCCAACGAGGGCTCAGTACTTATGCGGATGCCGCTGGCCAAAGTTCCAAATCGCGGCAACCCATTGACCCCCTGAGGACTTCTATGGCCTAGTCCGCCGTCTTTAGACGGCCGAATCCAAGAAAACCAACGATTCCATGACCTCCGAACGCTACAACGCCCGCGACGCCGAACCGCGCTGGCAACGCCAATGGGACGAACAAGCGATCTTCGTCTCGAAGAACGACGATTCGCGGCCGAAATACTACGTCCTCGAGATGTTCCCCTACCCGTCCGGACGCATCCATATCGGTCATGTCCGCAACTACACGCTCGGCGACGTGCTGGCCCGCTTCATGCGCGCCAGGGGCTACAACGTGCTGCACCCGATGGGCTGGGACGCGTTCGGCCTGCCGGCCGAGAACGCCGCCATCGAACGCAAGGTCGCGCCGAAGTCCTGGACCTACGACAACATCGCCGCGATGAAGAAGCAGCTCCGCTCGATCGGGCTGTCGCTGGACTGGTCACGCGAATTCGCGACCTGCGACCCCAGCTACTACAAGCATCAGCAGAAGATGTTCTTGGACATGCTCGCCGCGGGCCTCGCCGAGCGCGAGAAGCGCAAGCTCAACTGGGATCCGGTCGACATGACCGTGCTCGCCAACGAGCAGGTGATCGACGGCCGCGGCTGGCGCTCGGGCGCAATTGTCGAGCAGCGCGAGATGAGCCAGTGGGTCTTCAAGATCACGAAGTACTCGCAGGAGCTTCTGTCCGCGCTGGACGGGCTCGACCGCTGGCCCGACAAGGTGCGGCTGATGCAGCGCAACTGGATCGGCCGCTCCGAGGGCCTCTTGATCCGCTTCGCGCTGGATCAGGCGACGACACCTGCCGGCGAGAGCGAGCTGAAGATTTTCACGACGCGCCCCGACACGCTGTTCGGCGCGAAATTCATGGCGATCTCGTCGGATCATCCGCTGGCGCAGGCCGCTGCCGCGAAGAACCCGAAGCTTGCGGAATTCATCTCCGACATCAAGAAGATCGGCACCGCGCAATCGATCATCGACACCGCGGAGAAGCAGGGTTTTGACACCGGCATCCGCGCGGTGCACCCGTTCGATCCCTCCTGGAAGCTGCCGGTCTATGTCGCGAATTTCGTGCTGATGGAGTACGGCACCGGCGCGATCTTCGGCTGCCCGGCGCACGACCAGCGCGACCTCGACTTCGTCAACAAATACAATCTCGGCAACACGCCGGTCGTTTGCCCCGAAGGCCAGGACCCGAAATCATTCGTCATCACCGACACCGCCTATGACGGTGACGGCCGCATGATCAATTCGCGCTTCCTCGACGGCATGACCATCGATCAGGCCAAGGAAGAGGTGGCGAAGCGTCTGGAGAGCGAGCTGCGCGGCAATGCGCCGGTAGGCGAGCGCCAGGTCAATTTCCGCCTGCGCGACTGGGGCATTTCGCGCCAGCGCTATTGGGGCTGCCCGATTCCCGTCATCCATTGCCCGAAATGCGATGTGGTGCCGGTGCCGGACGACCAGTTGCCGGTGGTGCTGCCGGAGGATGTGAGCTTCGACAAGCCGGGCAACGCGCTCGACCATCATCCGACCTGGAAGCACGTCACCTGCCCGAAATGCGGCGGCAAGGCGCAACGCGAAACCGACACCATGGACACCTTCGTGGATTCGTCCTGGTACTTTGCGCGCTTCACGGATCCCTGGAACGAGAACGCGCCGACGACGCCTGCGGTCGCCAACCGGATGCTGCCGGTCGACCAGTATATCGGCGGCGTCGAGCACGCGATCCTGCATCTGCTCTACAGCCGCTTCTTCACCCGCGCGATGAAGGCGACCGGCCACATCGCGCTGGACGAGCCGTTCGCCGGCATGTTCACGCAGGGCATGGTGGTGCACGAGACCTACCAGACGGCCGACGGCACCTACGTGCAGCCGGCCGAGGTGAAGATCGAGGTCGGCGCTAATGGCAGGCGCGCGACGCTGCTGGCATCAGGCGACGACATCACGATCGGCCCGATCGAGAAGATGTCGAAGTCGAAGAAGAACACGGTCGATCCGGACGACATCATCGAAACCTACGGCGCCGACGTCGCCCGCTGGTTCATGCTGTCGGACTCCCCGCCCGACCGCGACGTGATCTGGAGCGACGAGCGCGTCCAGGGCGCCTCGCGCTTCGTGCAGCGGCTGTGGCGGCTGGTGAACGACTCCGTGGATCTCGGCAAGGCCGCGCCGGCGGATCGGCCCGCCTCCTTCGGCCCTGACGCGACCGCCTTGCGCAAGGCGGCCCATGGTGCGCTGGACAAGATCACCACCGGCATCGAACGGCTGCACTTCAACGTATGCCTCGCCCATATCCGCGAGTTCACGAATGCGTTTTCGGAGGTGCTGCAGCGTCCCGGCCAGCCGGCCCCTGATTTGGCCTGGGCGATCCGGGAGGCGAGCCAGATCCTGGTCCAGCTGTTCTCCCCGATGATGCCGCACCTGGCCGAGGAGTGCTGGCAGGTCCTGGGTCACTCCAGGCTGGTTTCAGAGGCCAATTGGCCGCAAATCGAACGCGATTTGCTGGTTGAAGACAGCGTGACCCTGGTGGTCCAGGTCAACGGCAAGAAGCGGGGCGAGGTCACAGTTGCAACAGCGGCCCAGAATCCGGAAATCGAGGCTGCCGTTTTGGCCCTCGATGCGGTAAAGCTGGCCCTGGACGGCAAGCCCGTCCGCAAGGTGATCATCGTCCCCAAGAGGATCGTGAATGTTGTCGGCTAGGATCCGTATCGCAGCCCGCTTGGTGGCGGTTGCCGCTCTGGCGGCGCTGACGGCCGGCTGCTTCCAGCCGATGTATGCCGAGCGTACCGACGGCACCCCCGGCCTGCGCGAAAAGCTGATGGGGGTCGAGCTTCCGCCGATCGCCAAGCCGAACGCCTCCCGCGAGGCCCGTGTCGGGGTCGAGGTCCGCAACGCCCTGGCCTTCAAGCTCTACGGCACCGCCACCGGCATGCCGCCGACCCACCGCCTCGACATCCGCTTCACTTCCAGCAAGTCGTCGCTGCTGGTCGATCCCAATACGGCCCTGCCGACCAGCGAAAACTACGGGATCGACGCCCAGTACAACCTGATCGAAGTCGCCACCGGCAAGTCGGTGATGACCGGCACCACGTTCTCGCGCGTGTCCTACGACATGCCGGGCTCTTATCAGCGCTTCGCCCGCAACCGCGCCGTGCGCGACGCCGAGGATCGCGCCGCCAACGAGATCGCCGAGAACATCACGACCCGGCTGGCCGCGTTCTTCACCGCGGGTACGTAAAACCCTTCCGTCATTCCGGGGCACGCGAAGCGTGAACCCGGAATCTCGATCCCCAACCTCTGGATTCCGGGCTCGCGCGTCGCGCGCCCCGGAATGACGCCGTTGAGGCAACATGGTCGCGCTGCGCGGAAAAGAGATCGATGCCTTCCTCGCCCGTCCCGATGCGGGCCGTCCGATCATCCTGCTCTATGGACCTGACGCCGGCCTCGTGCGCGAGCGCGCCGATGCGCTGATCGCCTCGGCGGTCGATGATCCCAACGATCCCTTCTCGCTGGTCAAGCTCGACGGCGACGAGCTCTCCGCCGAGCCGTCGCGCCTGGTCGATGAAGCCATGACCGTGCCGCTGTTCGGCGGCCGCCGCGCCATCCGCATCCGCGCCGGCTCGCGCAGCTTTGCCAGCGGCGTCGACACGCTTGCGGACATGAGCGTGAAGGATTGCCGCATCGTGATCGAGGCCGGCGAGCTGCGCCCCGAGTCGCCGCTGCGCAAGGCCTGCGAGAAGGCCAAGACCGCGGTGGCGATCGGCTGCTATCCCGACACCGAGCGCGACCTCGCAAAACTGATGGAAGACGAGCTCCGCATCGCCAATCTGCGCATCACGCAGGATGCCCGCGCCGCGCTGATGTCCTTCCTCGGTGGCGACCGCCAGGCCTCGCGCAACGAGCTGCGCAAGCTCACGCTCTATGCTCATGGCAAGGGCGAGATCACGCTGGATGATGTGATGTCCGTGGTCGCCGATGCGTCCGAACTGAAGCTCGATCCGATAGTCGACGGCGCCTTCGCCGGCCGGCCCGATATCGTCGAGACCGAATTCGCAAAAGCCATGATCGCCGGCACCTATCCCGGCGTAATCATCTCGGCCGCGCAGCGCCAGGCGGCGTGGCTGCACAAATCCGCGCTCGCGATCGCCGACGGACAGCCTGCCTCCGCGGTGCTCGACGGCGGCTATCCGCGGCTGCATTTTTCGCGCAAGCCCATGGTCGAAACGGCACTGCGCAATTTCAGCGTGGCGCGGCTTACCGCCGTGATCGAGCAACTCGCGACCGCCGCGCTCGACACCCGCAAGCAATCGACCCTCGCCGCCGCCATCGCCCAGCGCACACTGATGGCGATTGCCGCGAACGCGAAGCGGCGGGGCTGAGATCTCCACTCTTACTGCCGTCATTGCGAGCGAAGCGAAGCAATCCAGAGTCCCTCCGCGGGGAGATTCTGGATTGCTTCGTTGCGCTCGCAATGACGATGTGGAAACCGATGCGCCGCAATAACGCAGCGAAACGTCAGATCCGTCATCCTGAGGTGCGAGCCGCGTGGCGCAACGCGGCGCGCGGAGAGCCTCGAAGGATGAACGGCCCCGATGCAGCCGGGCCGTCGCCCTTCGAGGGACGCTGAAGAAGCGGCCACCTCAGGGGGACGGTGATAGAGAGTGGGTACGTCTACAGCACGCCCTTGGCGAGCCGCTTCATCACCTCGTCGAGCTGATCGAGGTTGCGGTAGTTGACCTGGACCGAGCCGCCGGGGTCGCGATGGTTGACGGTGACCTTGAGACCGAGCGCGTCACTGACGCGCTTCTCCAGATCGATGGTGTCGGGGTCCTTTTCCTTGCCACCGGTCGAGCGCGCCTTCTGCGGCTTGCGCTCGGGCACGCCCTCTTCATGCGCGAGCGCCTCGGCCTGGCGGACGTTGAGACCTTCCTCGACGATGCGCTTGGCGGCCGCAAGCGGATCGGGCACACCGATCAGCGCGCGGGCATGGCCGGCGGTCAGATCGCCGCTGGTGATCAGGGCCTGCACCTCGGTCGGCAGTTTTGTCAGCCGCATCATGTTGGCGATGTGGCTGCGGCTCTTGCCGACGACCTTTGCGATGTCGTCCTGGCTGCGCTTGAACTCGTTGGCGAGCGCGTGATAGCCGAGCGCCTCTTCCATCGGGTTGAGATCTTCGCGCTGCACGTTCTCGACGATCGCGAACTCCAGCGCATCGCTGTCGCTGATGTCGACCGGCACGATCGGCACTTCATGCAGGCCCGCCATCTGCGAAGCGCGCCAGCGCCGCTCGCCGGCGATGATCTCGTAGCGGTCCTGAGCGCCCTTCACCGGCCGCACCACGATCGGCTGGATCACGCCGTGCTGCTTGATGGACTCGGAGAGCTCCTTCAACTCGGTGTCCGAAAAGGTGCGGCGCGGGTTGCGCGGATTGGCCTTGAGGAATTCGATCGGTACCTTGCGCTGCGTGCGCGGACGGTCGACGTGCTGAGCCTCGCCGCCGACATCACCGATCAGACTCGCAAGACCCCGGCCCAATCGCGAACGCGCTTCGTCGGCCATTGCCAACTCCCTTGGATTCACGGTGCAGCACTCCAGAACTGAATTTCGAATCGTAGGGTGGGCAAAGCGAAGCGTGCCCACCGGTTGGTCATGTGCGGAAGATGGTGGGCACGGCGAAGACGCCTTTGCCCACCCTACGGCACCGTCAATGTGTGACGCGCAGCTCGCGCTCGCGCTGGATCACCTCGGTGGCGAGCCGCAAGTAAGCTTCGCTGCCGACGCATTTGAGATCGTAGACCAGCACCGGCTTGCCGTAGGACGGCGCCTCGGAGATGCGCACGTTGCGCGGGATCATGGTCTTGTAGACCTTCTCGCCCATGAACTGGCGGACGTCGGCGACGACCTGGTTCGAGAGGTTGTTGCGCGAGTCGAACATGGTCAGCACGATGCCGTGGATCGACAGGCTCGGGTTGAGCGTCGAGCGCACCTGCTCCACCGTCTGCAGCAATTGCGACAGACCTTCGAGCGCGAAGAACTCGCACTGCAGCGGCACCAGGATCGCGTCGGATGCCGCCATCGCGTTGACCGTGAGCAGGTTGAGCGAGGGCGGACAGTCGATCAGCACATAGGTGTAGTCGGCGTCCGGCGAGACATTGTTGTTGAGCGCGCCGATCGCGTCGCGCAGCTTGAAGGCGCGGCCGGGCGTGGTGCCGAGCTCGAGTTCGAGGCCGGAGAGATCCATGGTCGAGGGCGCGATGTGCAGCCGCGGCACCGCGGTCGAGACCACCGCTTCACGCAAGCTCGCTTCGCCGATCAGCACGTCATAGGTCGAGCAGCTTCGGTTGCGGCGGTCGATGCCGAGGCCGGTGGAGGCGTTGCCCTGCGGATCGAGATCGACGATCAGGACACGCTCGCCAATCGCGGCGAGTGCCGTGCCGAGATTGATCGCTGTGGTTGTTTTTCCCACACCGCCCTTCTGATTCGCCAGCGCCAGGATGCGCGGGTGGCCCTGCGGGACTTCTGCGGTCTGTTCTTGCTGCGGCTCGTCAATCACGGTCATCGCAAATTCCCCACTCAACCCCTGAACGTTTCACCCGCGCCGTTCAACTGAAGTCAGCTCGACGATCCAGCCGTCCCCAGTCCGGCTTTGGTAGAGTCGCGGCTCAATATTCCAATATTTAGCGGCTTCGGTCAATTCAGCCTCTACATCTTGACCCTTGAGAAATAGCGCCTTTGCGCCCTGGCGCATCAGCGGCTCCGCAAAGCCGATGAGTTGATGTAGCGGAGCCAGCGCACGCGCGGTGACGCAATCGACGGGGCCAGTGATTCTATCCACATTATCCCCGATCTCAGCGAGATGTACGACCCCCGGAGATGCGGTGACGCGAATTGCTTCACGCAAAAACGCGGCCTTCTTGGCGATTCGCTCGACGAGATGGACGCTCGTACCCGGCGTCCCCGCCATGGTGCAGGCGAGCACCACGCCGGGAAAGCCGCCGCCGCTGCCGAGATCGGCCCAGCGCCTTGCGGTCGGCGCCAGATCGACCAGTTGAAGCGAATCGGCGATGTGCCGCGTCCAGACGTTCGGTAGGGTCGAGGGCGCGACCAGATTGGTCTTGGCCTGCCATTCGCGCAGCAGCGCGATGTAGCGATCGAGCCGGTCCTCGGTTTCACGTGAAACGGAAGCGAGCTTCAGCGCGGCAATCTTGTCGGCGGCGATGACGGCGTCGAGCGATTGATCGTTCGCGCTGGCCTTGTCGATCTTCGGTTTGGCCTGCGCCGAGTCGGATCGGCGAGCGGCGCCCTCACCCGCTCCGGGTCGTCGGGATAGCGGTCTGTCCCCGCCCGGTCCGCGCTGTTTCACGTGAAACGCCTATACGATTGGCTTATGCGATTGCCTTGGAGGTTTTCCGCGCTTCGCGGCGGAGATAGGCCGCGAGGATGCCGAGCGCCGCCGGCGTCATGCCGTCGATCCGGCCGGCCTGGCCGACCGTGAACGGGCGGGCTTTCTCCAGCTTGGCGCGGACCTCATTGGAGAGACCCGGGACCAGCTTGTAGTCGACATCCGAGAGCACCATGCCCTCGTCCCGCCGGAAGGCCTCGACGTCGGCGCTCTGGCGCTCGAGGTAGACGTCATACTTGGCGTCGATCTCAAGATGGGTGGCGATGACGGGATCGATCGCGGACAGCTCGGGCCAGATCGATCGGACCTGGCTCCAGCCGATCTCCGGATAGGCCATCAGCTCGAAGGCCGAACGGCGCTGGCCGTCCCGGTTTAGGGACAGTCCATGCTTGATCGCCTCGTTCGGAGTGATCGTGAGCGACTTCGAGAGGGTCCGGGCGGCGTTCAGAGCGTCCATCTTGGCGCGGTGATGCTGGGTCCGGGCACTCCCGACGCAGCCGAGAGCGATCCCCTTTTCGGTCAGGCGCTGGTCGGCATTGTCAGCCCGCAGCGTCAACCGGTATTCGGCGCGCGACGTGAACATCCGATAGGGCTCGGTGATCCCGCGGGTGACGAGGTCGTCGATCATCACCCCGAGATAGCCGTCGGCGCGGTCGAACACGGTCAGCGCCGCACCACTGGCGGCGAGCGCGGCGTTCAGGCCGGCCACGATGCCCTGCCCGGCGGCTTCCTCGTATCCAGTAGTGCCGTTGATCTGCCCGGCCAGGAACAGGCCACGCAGACGCTTGGTCTGGAGGGTCGGATCGAGCTCGCGGGGATCGATATGGTCGTATTCGATGGCATAGCCCGGCCGGACCATCTTGACCCGCTCGAGGCCGGGGATGCTGGCGAGGATCGCGAGCTGGACCTCCTCCGGCAGCGAGGTCGAGATGCCGTTGGGATAAACTGTGCTGTCGTCGAGCCCTTCCGGCTCCAGGAAGATCTGGTGGCCGTCGCGGTCACCGAAGCGGACGATCTTGTCCTCGATCGAGGGGCAATAGCGCGGGCCGGAGCTCTTGATCTGGCCGGAGTACATCGGGGAACGATGGACGTTCGCCCGGATCACCTCATGGGTCGCGGCCGTGGTCCGGGTGATGCCGCACTGGATCTGCGGGGTCGTGATCCGCTCCGTCATCACCGAGAACGGCTCCGGCGGCTCATCTCCCGGCTGCATCTCGACCGCAGACCAGTCGATCGTGGTGCCGTCCAGGCGCGGCGGGGTGCCGGTCTTGAGCCGTCCCAGGGTGAAGCCGGCGCGTTCAAAGGAGGTCGAAAGACCCATCGCAGGGGCCTCACCGACTCGACCGGCTGGCCAGTTCTTCTCACCGAGATGGATCAGACCGCGCAGGAAGGTGCCGGTCGTGACCACAACAGCCCCTGCCCGAAGCTCCCGGCCATCTGCCAGGCGCAGCCCAGTCACCCGGCCGTCGACCACGATCAGCTCGTCGGCCTCACCTTCGATGACCGAAAGACCCACGGTCTCCCGGATCGCGGCCTGCATCGCGGCGGCGTAGAGCTTCCGATCCGCCTGGGCCCGAGGACCACGCACAGCGGGACCCTTCCGGCGGTTGAGGACGCGAAACTGGATACCACCGGCGTCGCCGACGCGGCCCATCAGGCCGTCGAGCGCATCGACTTCACGGACGAGATGGCCTTTGCCGAGACCGCCAATGGCGGGATTGCAGGACATCGCGCCGACGGTGGCGAAACGGTGCGTCACCAGGGCGGTCGTTGCGCCCAGCCGTGCAGACGCAGCCGCGGCCTCACAGCCGGCGTGGCCGCCGCCAATCACGATGACGTCGAAGCTCTCTCGCTCTGTTCGCATGGGCCGACTTCTAGCTCAGAGGTGTGAAAGCCGGAAGTAGAAACTGGGTGCGCGGGTGTTTCACGTGAAACGGACGGCGGGGGCGAATGCGTTGTGGTGAAAACAACCCCATGCACAGTAGGCGGGCGCTGAGCGGACTGCTGTTTCACGTGAAACAAGCTGGTCCGACGGCGCGACAGGGTGGCGACAGAGCTAACACCGCGACACCGGGGCGCAGGCGTAGGAGAGCGAGGTTGACACTACGCCCGTCATGACGAGCGTTGCGAAGCAATCCAGAATGCCACCGCGGAAGCAGCCAGGATTGCTTCATCGCAAGAGCTCCTCGCAATGACGGAGATCGAGGCAAACTCGTCAGCCCCAGCACGCACCGTTCCCGCAGCGAAATCGATCGGCGCGTTGGAACCCATGCCCTCTCGGACGCGAACTCTAGTCGCGTTTCACGCAAAACCTGGTCGAGCCAGCCGGCGCGTTGTTTCACGTGAAACACAAGTAATGGAAGAAGCACTAGTTCTAGAATGAAGAACTAGCTCTACTTTCCAATGCAGAATTTCTGGAAAATAGCCCCGAGGACGTCCTCGACGTCCACCCGGCCCAAAAGCCGTCCCAGGGCATAGGCAGCGGAACGAAGCTCTTCAGCGGCGAGCTCCTCGCCCTCTTCTACAAGCTCCAGACTCCGGCGCAAGCTATCTCGCGCCTGGCCCAGCAGCTCGCGCTGGCGCGCCCGGGTCACCAACGCGCCCTCGCTGGTACCGAAAAACTCGGCGGCGAATTTTATGAGCGCGTCGACCATGGCCGGGATGCCATCCCCCCGGCTTGCCGAAATGGCGAACTCTCCCGACGACCGGGGTTCGAACCCGAGATCAATCTTGTTGCGCACGATCCAGACCGGGCCGCCTGACTGATGATCGTCTCCGGATTTCCGAAGCGACCGCATCGCGTCCGGATCGACGACTTGCTCAGCCTCCACCAACCACAGCACGAGGTCGGCGTCTTCGGCCCGCGCCCGCGCCCGGCGGACGCCCTCCTGCTCGACCGGATCACTGGTCTCGCGAATGCCGGCGGTGTCGATGACCGTGACCGGATAGCCGTCGAGGTCGAGCTGCACCTCGATCACGTCTCGTGTCGTGCCGGCATGCGGCGAGACGATCGCGACCTCGCGGCGCGCGAGCTGGTTCATCAGCGTCGACTTGCCGACATTCGGCTCGCCGGCGATCGCAACCACGATGCCGTCGCGCAGGCGTTCAGAATGTCCCTGTGCCGCAAGGACTTTTGCAATCTCATCATGCAGCGCCCCGATCGCGTGCACCGCCGGCGCCATCAGCGCGGCCGGCACATCACCCTCGTCGGAAAAATCGATGCCGGCCTCGATCAGCGCCGACGCCTCGATGATCCGCTCGCGCCAGTCGCGCGCACGATTGCCGAGCAGGCCTTCAAGCTGACGTAGCGCCTGGCGCCGCTGACGGTCGGTGTCGGCATGAATGAGGTCGTCGAGGCCTTCGGCCTCGGTGAGATCGAGCTTGCCGTTCTCGAACGCGCGGCGCGTGAACTCACCCGGCTCGGCCGTGCGCGAACTCGGAATTAACGAAATAGCGGCGAAGAGCGCAGCCAGCACTGCTCGTCCGCCATGGACATGGAATTCGGCGACGTCCTCGCCGGTCGCGCTGCCTGGCCCCGGGAACCAGAGCACGACCGCGTCGTCGATCGGCTCGCCCGCGCCATCTCGCAGCAGTCGCCGGCTGGCTTGCCTCGGCGCCGGCAGCCTGCCCGCGAGCGCCGTCAGGACCGCGCTAGCTTGCGGACCCGAGACGCGCACCACCGCGATCGCACTCGGTGCACGGCCGGACGACAGCGCAAAGATGGTCTGGTCTCGCGGATGCATGGCCTATTTGTCCGGCTGGCGGGGAAAAGGCAAACGCAGCTTTCCAAGCAGCCTCAGTCGCCAGTTTTGCTGCGGTTCCGCGCGCAACAAAATCGATATTGCAATGCAGCAAAACACACCGCCTTTACTGTAATACCTTACTCCCGCGCACGACTCATCGGCGATAAAAGTCAAGCATTCTGATTGTATATCAACAAGTTACTAAACCCGATAGTTTCGATCGTACTCACCAGCCATGCTGCACTTTTTGCGCAGCAAGACCGCACAAACAAAAAGGGCGCCCAAAGGCGCCCTCTGATCTTTTGCTGCACTGCACTCAGGTGTTCATGGAGTCGAAGAACTCCGAATTGCTCTTGGTTGAGCGCAGCTTGTCGAGCAGGAAGTCGATCGCGTCCATCGTGCCCATCGGATTGAGGATGCGGCGGAGGACGTACATCTTCTTGAGCACCTGCGGATCGGTGATGAGCTCCTCCTTGCGGGTGCCGGAGCGCGAGATGTCGATCGCCGGGAAGGTGCGCTTGTCCGAGACCTTGCGGTCCAGGATCAGTTCCGAGTTACCGGTGCCCTTGAACTCTTCGAAGATGACTTCGTCCATGCGGCTGCCGGTATCGACCAGCGCGGTCGCAATGATGGTCAGCGAGCCGCCCTCCTCGATGTTGCGGGCGGCACCGAAGAAGCGCTTCGGACGCTGCAGCGCGTTGGCGTCGACGCCGCCGGTCAGCACCTTGCCGGATGACGGCACCACGGTGTTGTAGGCACGGCCGAGGCGCGTGATCGAATCGAGCAGGATCACGACGTCGCGGCCATGCTCGACCAGGCGCTTTGCTTTCTCGATCACCATCTCGGCGACCTGGACGTGACGCACCGCCGGCTCGTCGAAGGTCGACGACACGACCTCGCCCTTCACCGAACGCTGCATGTCCGTGACTTCTTCCGGACGCTCGTCGATCAAGAGCACGATCAGATAGCATTCGGGATGATTGTGCGTGATCGAGTGCGCGATGTTCTGCATCAGCACGGTTTTACCGGTGCGCGGCGGCGCCACGATCAGTGCGCGCTGGCCCTTGCCGATTGGGGCCACGATGTCGATCACACGTGCAGACAGGTCTTTCCGCGTCGGATCGTCGATCTCCATGCGGAAACGCTGATTCGGAAACAGCGGGGTGAGATTATCGAAATTGACCTTGTGCTTGGCCTTTTCCGGGTCCTCGAAATTGAGCGTGTTGACCTTCAGCAACGCGAAGTAGCGCTCGCCCTCTTTCGGGCTGCGGATGTGGCCTTCGATGGTGTCGCCCGTGCGCAGGCCGAAACGGCGGATCTGCGAGGGCGAAACGTAGATGTCGTCAGGGCCCGGAAGATAATTCGCGTCGGGCGAACGGAGGAAGCCGAAGCCGTCGGAAAGAACCTCGACGACGCCTTCGCCGACGATATCGGTCTCGGCGAGCGAAAGCTGCTTGAGGATGGCGAAGAGCAGCTCCTGCTTGCGCATGGTGCTGGCGTTCTCGACCCCATTCTCTTCCGCGAACGAGACGAGCTCGGCCGGCGTCTTCGACTTGAGGTCCTGGAGTTTAATTTCCCGCATTGGGGTGGTCCTGTGGGGTAACCTGGGGAGAGGGGGTGCGAGGAGGCTCTGAAATGCGGACGTGAGAAGGTAAGGTCCGCAGGTCTGGCAAGGAGAGTGCCGGTGAGGCTTCAAACCTGATGCGGTGTCCGGCCTCTGGAAAGCTCAGACACAACCACATCCGCCTGCGTTGGGTGGGATGGCGATAATATAGAAAATCGCTTTCGGCTCTGCAAGACGAAGCGCTGAGCGAAACGTCGCGCGGGCTGCCTAGAACGGCTTCACGATTACCATGATGACGATGACAATCATCAGGACGGTCGGCACCTCATTGATAATTCGATAGAATTTCTGGCTGCGCGGGCGCCGGTCGGCAGCGAAGTCCTTCACCCAGCGGGAAAAAAAGCCGTGGACCGCGGACATCGCCAGCACCAGTGCCAGTTTTACGTGCAGCCAGCCGAAGGTGAACCAGTGGCCGGACCAGGCCAGATAGAGGCCGGCGAGCCAGGTCACCATCATGGCGGGATTGATGATCGCCTTGAGCAGCCGGCGTTCCATGATCTTGAACGTCTCGGACTGCTTCGAGCCGATCTCGGCCTCGCAGTGATAGACGAACAGCCGCGGCAGATAGAGCATGCCCGCCATCCAGGAGATGACGGCGATCACATGCAGCGCCTTGATCCAGAGATAGACGTCTTCGAACATGCTCTGCGCCCGGATTCCCGCCCAGCCTAGGGAAGGCTGGGGATAGTAAGAACTCGTTAAGGTCTTCCCCTGCACACATATCCGTCCGTAGCGCCTTCCTCAAATCTAGAATCTTAGATTCTTAAAGGTTTGAGTCTGAGTGACCGTGGATTGGACTCACGCAACGCCGTCCGCCGGTTCGCGCGCGCTTGTTCACATCCATCAACATATCCCGGCAAGCTCCGGCGACTTCCGATAAGTCGCCCAGCTTCAAAGGCTTGCACGCTTCCGTCGGCAGCTTATCAAGGGAGTTGTCCGCGCAATCCCGTTTTCCTGCCGCGAGGGCGCCGGACTTGTTCTGATGGGCAGCGGTGTGAAGAAAATTGGCACTTGTCCCGCCCCTGGTGTCGCGCATCCCTTTCCGAGCGGTTAAGCTCCACAGAAATCCACAAACCGCCCCAACGAAATTCAAAGGGTTTTTGTGCCGACCTCGAACAATTATTTCCATCTGCATCTCGTTTCCGACTCGACCGGTGAGACGCTGATCACCGTGGCGCGCGCCGTCGCCGCCCAATACGCCAACGTGACCCCGGTCGAGCATGTCTATCCGCTGGTGCGCAGCCAGAAGCAGCTCGACCGCGTGCTCGACGAGATCGAGGAGGCGCCGGGGATCGTGCTGTTCACGCTGCTCGAGAAGGACCTCGTCTCGAGGCTCGAGGACAAGTGCAAGGGGATCAATGTTCCTAGCCTGTCGATCATCGGCCCGGTGATGCAGCTGTTCGAAGCTTATCTCGGTGCTGCGACGACGGGCCGCGTCGGCGCCCAGCACGTCCTGAATGCGGAATATTTCAAGCGCATCGACGCGCTGAACTACACGATGATTCATGACGACGGCCAGCATGTCGAAGGCCTCGACGATGCCGACGTGGTGCTGGTCGGCGTGTCCCGCACCTCGAAGACGCCGACGTCGATTTACCTCGCCAATCGCGGCATCCGCACCGCCAACGTGCCGCTGGTTCCCGGCATCCCGGTGCCCGAGCAATTGGAGAAGCTGACACGGCCGCTGGTCGTCAGCCTGCACGCAACGCCGGAACGCCTGATCCAGATCCGTCAGAACCGCCTGCTCTCACTCGGCGCCGACTCCGGCAGCGACACCTACACCGACAGACAGTCGGTCACCGAGGAGGTCGCGTTTGCGCGCAAGCTCAGCGCCAAGCATGATTGGCCGCTGCTGGACGTCACGCGCCGCTCGATCGAGGAAACCGCGGCGGCGATCATGAAGCTCTACAGCGATCGTCAGCGCAACCGGCCGTCGGAATAATGGCTCTCTGGCGCGGCAAAACTCCGTTGATTCTGGCCTCGCAAAGCAGCGCGCGAAAGTTGCTGCTGGCCAATGCCGGGCTCGAGTTCAAGGCCCTCACCGCTGACATCGACGAGCGCGGCATACAGGCTGCGTCAAAACTTTCCAGCCCGCGCGAGATCGGCCTGCTGCTGGCGCGCGAGAAGGCGAAGGCGGTCTCGGCTCATCATCCGGGAAGCTACGTGATCGGCGCCGACCAGACGCTGGCGCTTGGCGATCGCCTCTTCAACAAGCCCGCCGGCCGCGCCCAGGCGCTGGCGCAACTGCGCGATCTCGCCGGCAACAGCCATGAGCTGAATTCCGCCGTGGCCGTAGCGCATGACGGCAAGATCGTCTTTGAGGATGTCTCGGTCGCCCGCATGACCATGCGGTCGATGACCGATGCTGAACTGTCCGCCTATCTCGACGCCGCCGGCGAGGTGGTCACAACCAGCGTCGGCGCCTATCAGCTCGAAGGCCTGGGCGTGCACCTGTTCGAGCGCATCGAGGGTGACCATTTCACCATTCTCGGCCTGCCGCTGTTGCCGCTGCTTGCGTTCCTGCGGCGCGAACGGCTAGTTGCGGTGTGAGTGAACAGGAATGGCTCGGCGCTGATGCGTATCCTCGGACTGACCGGCTCGATCGGGATGGGCAAATCCACCACCGCAAAATTGTTCGCGGAGGCCGGCGTGCCCGTCTACGACGCCGATGCCGCCGTCCACCAGCTCTATGAAGGTGAGGCTGCTCCCGCGATCGAGGCCGCCTTCCCCGGCACCACCGTGAACGGCAAGGTCGACCGGCCCAAACTGTCCGCGCGCGTCGTGCACGATCCCGCCGCGATCAAGCAGCTCGAGCAGATCGTTCATCCGATGCTCGGCGCCTCCCGGCAAAAATTCTTTGCCGATGCCGAAGCGGCCAAGGCGCCGGTCGTGGTTCTCGATATCCCGCTGCTGTTCGAGACCGGCGGCGAAAAACGTGTCGATGCCGTGGTCGTGGTCTCGACCTCGCCGGAACTTCAGCGCGAGCGGGTGCTGGCGCGCGGCACGATGGACGAGGCCAAGCTCGACGCCATCATCGCCAAGCAGACACCCGACGCCGAAAAGCGCAGGCGCGCCGATTTCGTGGTGGATACGTCACACGGACTTGAACCCGTGCGGGCGCAAATCGCGCACATCCTGGCCGAGGTCGTTAAGATGCCGCAGCGGCGGACCTGATTCGTCGACCCACCCGGCTTCCTCAAGATCATGCGCGAAATCGTTCTCGACACCGAAACCACCGGCCTTGATCCGCTCCGCGGCGATCGCCTGGTCGAAATCGGCTGCGTCGAGATTTTCAACCGCATGCCGACGGGACAGACGTATCACGTCTATATCAATCCCGAGCGGGACATGCCGGCGGAAGCCTTTGCGGTACACGGGCTGTCGGCCGAATTCCTGTCGACCAAGCCGCTGTTCCACGAGGTGGTCGACGCGTTTCTGGAGTTCATCGGCGATGCGCCGCTGGTGATCCACAACGCCTCGTTCGACATCAGCTTCATCAATGCCGAGCTCGACCGCATCAAGCGTGTGGCGATCCCGCGCGAGCGGCTGGTCGATACGCTGCTGCTGGCGCGACGCAAGCATCCCGGCGTGTCGAACCGGCTCGACGATCTCTGCTCGCGCTATTCGATCGACAACTCGCACCGCACCAAGCACGGCGCGCTGCTCGACGCCGAGCTTCTGGCCGAAGTCTATGTCGATCTGGTCGGGGCACGGCAGTCGCAGCTGCTGCTGGCGTCGGACGCCGAGGAGATTCGCGTCGGCACAACCGGCGATGCGCCGCGGCGGCAGCGGCTGGTGCCGCTTGCGCCGCGGGTTTCAGACGCCGAGCGCGAGGCGCACAAGGCCTTCATCGCAACCCTCGGCGAGAAGGCGATCTGGAACGAGTACCTCGCCGCTCCAGCCGCCGTCGCTGCCGGTTAGGCTCGCCGATCAGGCTTGCTGATCAGGCTTGGCCGGGCTGACCGCCCTGGGCGGCCATTTGCCGCTCCATGTTCTGGCGGTAGAGGCCGACGAAATCGACCGGGTCCAGCATCAGGGGCGGGAAGCCGCCGTCGCGCACGGCGGTCGCGATGATCTCGCGTGCGAACGGGAACAGCAGGCGCGGGCACTCGATCATGACCAGCGGATGCAGGTTCTCCTTCGGCACGTTGGCGACGCGGAACACGCCGGCATAGGCGAGCTCGAACGAGAACATGATCTTGCCCGCGGTCTCGGCCTTGCCGTCGACCGACAGCGTCACCTCGAATTCGGTTTCGCTGAGATTGTTGGCGCTGACATTGATCTGGATGTTGATCTGGGGCGGCTGGCTCTGCTGCTGGAGCGAGCTGGGCGCGTTCGGATTTTCGAACGACAGGTCCTTGGTATACTGCGCCAGCACGTTGAGCTGGGGAGCCTGGGCCGCCTCGGGAGGGGTGCCGTTACCGTTGGTCATGAAAGTCTCTCCTTACCCGATTGGGGCTGAATTTCGCGGCGGTTGGCTAACATAGGGCCGCCTCGTTCCACAAGGACGAACGGTGCCGGATGAGGTATCCGGGGCCGCGCCCACAACTGTGACGCTCGGCCCGGCCTTTTGGCGAAATTACGCCTTAAATGATTGAAGATGCGCGATTTCCGGGCACGATCGGGTTTCCCCTTAAGGATAAAACGCGCTACACTCGCGGCTGTGCCAAAAGGCGCCATTGGCCGGGCAAGATTCCGTGCCTACATCCCACGGACCTGACGTGGACCTAAAATGGTGATGTAGACTTGCCGTTCCCGTATGGAACGGTCTACTGGCCGGATTGATTTTCCCGGCAACGATCCCGAAGACCCTTCTCGATAAGACCAGAAAGCGAATACGACGTGGACATCTACACCATCATCTTCCTGGCGCTGGCGGTCTTTATCTTCCTGAGGCTGCGCAGCGTGCTGGGGCAGCGCACGGGCAACGAGCGGCCGCCGCCGTTCGACCGCAACGCGCTTCAGGGCGCCCAGGACAAGAACGTCGTGACCATGCCGGGCAAGGTGATCGACCAGGCCCCGCTGGCGCCGGCGACCGAGCCGGCCCCGCCCTCCGATCGCTGGAAGGGCCTCGCCGAGCCGGGCACCCCGCTCGCCCAGGGGCTCGACGCCATCGTCGAGAAGGATTCCACCTTCGACCCGCGCCATTTCATCTCGGGCGCGCGCGGCGCCTACGAGATGATCGTGCTGGCCTTTGCCAATGGCGACCGCCGCGCGCTGCGCGACCTGTTGTCGTCGGAGGTCTATGAGAGCTTCGACGCCGCGATCAAGGAGCGCGAGAAGAACGAGCAGAAGACCGAGACGCGCTTCGTCTCGATCGACAAGGCCGAGCTCGTCGGCGCCGAGCTGCGCGACCGTACCGCCCAGCTCACCGTGCGCTTCGTCTCGCAGATGATCTCGGCGACCCGCGACAAGACCGGCACCATCGTCGACGGCAGCGCCGACACGGTGGCCGACATCACCGACATCTGGACTTTCGCCCGCGACACCACCTCTCGCGATCCGAACTGGAAGCTGGTTGGCACCGGAAGCGCGAATTAAGACCCTTCTGAAGAATAGCGCGACGGCGCTCTGCGCAGGTGTCGTCGCGCTATCGTCGTTTTCGCTCGGCGCCGAGGCGGCCCGCCGCCACTATCGCAGTCATCACCATCATCTCCCGGAATTGGCTGCCCACCCTCCGCGGGCCTTGCCCTATCCGCAGCTTCCCTTGCCATTCGAGATATCAGGCGCGCAATACCTGCCGCTGGCCTGGGCCGACGTGAAGGGCTGGAGCGAGGACGACCATCTCGCCGCCTACAAGACCTTTCGCGCGAGCTGCAAGTCTATCAATGCACAGTCGGGTGCGGCTGAGCCGAAAGCGCTCGGCGCCTCGCTGAACGAGCCCTGCCGCGCCGCCAAATCGCTCGACCTCAGCGACGACGCGAAAGCAAAAGCCTTCTTCGAGCAGAATTTCGCGCCGCTGCGCATCTCCCGCCTTGGCGAGCCCGACGGTTTCGTCACCGGCTATTACGAGCCGGTGCTGGAGGGATCGCGCACGCAGACTGACGTCTTCAACGTGCCGGTCTATCGCCGCCCGTCAAACCTGTTCGTGCGCGGCTACAAGCAGGATTCGGTGAGCTTGCCCAACAAGGGGCCGGTGTACCGCAAGATCGGCCGCCGCAAGCTCGTGCCCTATTACGATCGCGGTGAGATCGAGGACGGCAAGATCGCCGGCCGCGGGCTCGAGATCGCCTGGCTGAAGGATCCGACCGATCTCTTGTTCGCCCAGATCCAGGGCTCGGCGCGGATCAAGTTCGACGACGGCGGCACCGTCCGGCTCAACTACGACGCCTATAACGGCTATCCCTACACCGCCGTCGGTCGCATCCTGATCGAGCGCGGCATCATTCCGAAGGAAGAGATGTCGATGCAGAAGATCAGGGAGTGGATGGCGCAGAACCCTGACGGCGCCAAGGAGCTGCGGCGCCAGAACCGTTCCTACATCTTCTTCCGCGAGGTCAATCTCTCCGACAAGGACGAGGCGGTCGGCGCGCAAGGCATTCCGCTCACCGCCGGCCGCTCGATCGCGGTCGACAAGTCGCTGCATGTCTACGGCACGCCGTTCTTTATCGAGGGCGAGCTGCCGATCGATTCCGAACGGTCCAAGACACCGTTCCATCGGTTGATGATCGCGCAGGACACCGGCTCGGCCATCATCGGCCCTGCGCGCGCCGATCTCTACTTTGGTGCCGGCCAGGAGGCCGGTCGCGTTTCCGGGCGGCTCCGCCATCCCATGCACTTTGTCATGCTGGTGCCGAAGGGCATCGATCCCGCGGCGCGGGCCGCCCGGCTGCCGGTGCCGGATCCCAGGCCGTCGGAGAAGATCGCAAGGCTGTTTCCGCAAACCGACAAGGCGGAGGAGCAGGCATTCCAGCCGAAATGATGAAACTCATCGCCCTTGTCACCGCGGCCGGTTGCGGCTGCGCCCGCGCCGCGCGTGGCAAAACCGGCGATGCCGCCGCTGGCGCCGCTCGGCAAGCGCGAGCGCACAAAACTGTCGCGTGGCCGCAGCGAGATCGAGGCGCGGCTCGACCTGCACGGCATGACCCAGATGCGCGCCCATCGTGCCCTCACCGGATTCCTGCACCGCGCCCATCATGACGGCCTGACCTTCGTGCTCGTCATCACCGGCAAGGGCCGCAGCGGCGGCGAAAGCGGCGTGCTGCGACGGCAAGTGCCGGAGTGGCTGAGCCTGCCGGAATTCCGCGCCTTCGTCGTCGGCTTCGAGGAGGCCGCAATCGGCCACGGCGGCGAGGGTGCGCTGTATGTGCGGATCAGGCGGGCGAGATTTTAAATCCGCTAGAACGGCCGGACGATTCCGACGCGCGGGATCAGGGTGAGGACCAGGCCGAAGATGTTGGTCCTCTTGTCGTCCGACGGGATCAACGCGGTTTCGCGCGCGGCGGGCAGCGTCTTCACCGCGTGCAGGATCAGGAACATGCAGACCGCCCAGTTCGACATCCAGCGCGAATAATCGAACACCATCGCGAACATGATGAGATAGGCGAGGCTGATGCCGAGCAGCGCCGCGATGACCAAGCGCCGGTGCAGCTCGTTCGCGAGCGCGGCGATCAGGTCGGCGAAATAGCGCCACAGTGGCGTGTGCAGCCAGAGCAGCAGCGCGAACACGGGCAGGCCGAGACTGTTGTGCGGCAGCCATTTCCAGGTGTCGGACACCTCCTTCGACAGCGGCTGGTACCAGATGTAGCTGAACTGGAGCAGGCTGGTGCGGGACGGATCGGCCATGCGGCTCTTCAGATAGGCCAGGAAATCCGCCTCGGGGATCGGCATCGTTCCCAGGAACTGCGCAGCGAGGAACAGCGTGCTCACGCACAGCAGCGCCACAAAACCGAATGCGATATTCGTTCTGGTGATGCCGTGCACGAGATAGTGCTTGATTCCGACGATGGTGATGATGGTCGGCACATACATCAGCAGATGGATGTGGTGGATCAGCACCAGGATGATCGCGAACAGCGTGGCTGTCGCGACGAACAGCAGCGAGCCGGCCGGCATCAGCAGCAGGATGAGCGCGAACACGCAGCCATAGATGTCGAAATGGCCGAGCGTGTGCATGAAGTTCTTCAGGAAGTACGGCGAGCCCGCGATCAGGACGAACAGCGGCAGCGTCTTATTGGAGAAGCCGAACGTCTTCTGGAAGAGCCTGAGGAACAGCCCCAGCGTCACCAGCCACGCCGCGCCTGAGATGGCGAACACGAGCCACACCGGCACCTTGTCCGTGAACAGCGCGACGATCGCCCCGATCAGCGCGCGCTTGATGAAGCCGAAATGGTAGTCGACGAGGAGGTGGATGTAGGGGACGTAAGGCGGCAGCAGGATCTTGTGAATGAACACGCCGACGATGACCGCCGCGTTGATCGCGAGCAGCACGCGCCAGGGATTTTTCTGGATGTCAGCGATCACGCCGCACCTGAGCTGGCGCGATCTATCTCCGCTGTCGTCCCGGGCAAGCGAAGCGCGACCCGGGACCCATAACCACAGGAGGTCGTGTGTGCCGGAATCGGAGCCGCCATCTGTTTCAATAAGGACCGCTGGTGGTTATGGGTCCCCGCGTTGGCGGGGACGACGGCGGAATAGATAGCCGATCTCTCGCGAACTACAAAATAAACCGGCTCAGATCCGCGTTCTTGGCGAGGTCGCCGACGTGCTTCTGCACGAAATCGGCGTCGACCTTGACGGTCTCGCCGCTGCGGTCGGGGGCAGTGAAGGAGATCTCGTCCAGCACCCGCTCCATCACGGTCTGGAGCCGCCGCGCGCCGATATTCTCGACGGTGGAGTTGACGGCGACCGCGACGTCGGCGAGCGCGTCGACGGCGCTGTCGGTGATGTCGAGCGTGACGCCCTCAGTCTGCATCAGGGCGACATATTGTTTGATCAGCGAGGCCTCGGGCTCGGTCAGGATGCGGCGCATGTCGTCGCGGGTCAGCGCCTGCAACTCGACGCGGATCGGCAGCCGGCCCTGCAATTCCGGCAAGAGGTCCGACGGCTTTGCGACGTGGAAGGCGCCGGAGGCAATGAACAGGATGTGGTCGGTCTTGACCGCGCCGTGCTTGGTCGAGACCGTGGTGCCTTCGATCAGCGGCAACAGATCGCGCTGCACGCCCTCGCGCGAGACGTCGCCGGCGGCGCGGCCTTCGCGCGCACAGATCTTGTCGATCTCGTCGAGGAACACGATGCCGTTGTTCTCGACGGCGCTGATCGCTTCCAGCGTCAGCTGATCGGAATCGAGCAGCTTGTCGGATTCCTCGTTGACGAGGATCTCGTGCGAGCCTTCCACTGTCAGCCGCCGCGTCTTGGGACGGCCGCCGAGCTTGCCAAAGATGTCGCCGATCGAGATCGCGCCCATCTGCGCGCCCGGCATGCCGGGGATCTCGAACATCGGCATGCCGCTGCCGGACGATTGCGTCTCGATCTCGATTTCCTTGTCGTTGAGCTCGCCGGCGCGCAGCTTCTTGCGGAAGGATTCGCGCGTCGCCGAGCTTGAGTTGGCGCCGACCAGCGCGTCTAGCACGCGCTCCTCGGCGGCGAGCTGCGCGCGCGCCTGCACGTCCTTGCGCTTGCGCTCGCGGACCTGGGCGATCGCCACCTCGACGAGATCGCGGATGATCTGCTCGACGTCGCGGCCGACATAGCCGACCTCGGTGAACTTCGTCGCTTCCACCTTCAGGAACGGCGCATTCGCAAGCTTGGCGAGCCGCCGCGCGATCTCCGTCTTGCCGACGCCGGTGGGTCCGATCATCAAAATGTTCTTCGGCAGCACCTCCTCGCGCAGCGAGCCTTCAAGCTGCTGCCGCCGCCAGCGGTTGCGCAGCGCGATCGAGACGGCGCGCTTGGCGTCGGTCTGGCCGACGATGAAACGGTCGAGTTCGGATACGATTTCGCGGGGGGAGAAGTCTGTCATGTCTGCTTAGCTAGGGCTGGAGGCGGCCAAGGACAAGCCGCATTTTAGGTCAGATGATGGGCGGGCCCGATTGCCATTGCTTCACGGCCTCGATCGGATGGATCAGCATCAATATATTGAGCGTCAGATTATCGCGAATGTGGAGCGCCAGCATGATTTCGAAGGCGAGCCCGGTGAGGACGGTCACAGATATGGGGAGCACACGCGCGGCGAGGAACCCGAGCATCATGAACAGCGTGTCAGAGACCGAATTCACGATGCTGTCGCCGTAATAATCCAGCGAGATCGTGCCGGCGCGGTAACGCTCGATGATGAACGGCGAATTCTCGACGATCTCCCAGGCGCCTTCGATCAGCATGGCGATGATCAGCCGGGCGGGCCAGGAGAGGCGTAGCAGCGGCAGCCGCGCGAACAGCAGCCAGGTCAGGCCATAGAACAGGAAGCCGTGCAGGACGTGCGAGAAACTGTACCAGTCGGCAATGTGCTGCGAATTCTCCGAGCTGTTCACCACGCCGTGCCAGAGCTTGACATAGCCGCAGGTGCAGATCGGCACACGCCCCATCGCGAACAGCACCGCGGCCTGCAGCGCCAGCAGCGACAGCGCGATCCCGGCCCAGGCGAGCGGCGAGACTGCGGCCCTACTCGCGCGCGCGTGGACTAGCGTCATGGCTCGCGCACCATCAGCTGCGCCGTCCCGTCGGGCGTGTCGACCATGTGGTCGCGGACGAAACCTGCCTTCTCGTAAGCGCGCAGCGCGCGCGCGTTGAGCGGATCGGGGTCAGTGACCATGCGCGGCAGGCCGTGCCGGAAGCAATCATCGACAAATTGGCGGATGAACGCCGAGCCGTGGCCGCGCCCGACCATGTCGCCTTCGCCGATGAACTGGTCGATCCCACGCGTGCCCTCCGGCTGCGGCCCGAAGCCCGTATTCCAGGCGGTCAGGCGGTAGCACTGAAGATAGCCGAACGGCTTGTCGTCAGCCAACACGATGAACTGGTCCATGGCGGGCTCATCGAGGTCGCCGCTGACGAGCGTAAACTGCTCGTCCGGATCGCCCCACCATTCCCGCACATGCGCCTCCCTCAGCCACCGCCGGATCAGCGGCAGGTCGGCTGGTCTCATCGGGCGGAAAGTGTAGGAGAGGCTCATCTAGCCGCCACAACGGTGCTTCGCCCCCTCTCCCGCTTGCGGGAGAGGGTTGGGGAGAGGGTATCTCAGCATCGGGACACTCCCTGGGTGGAGAGAGCCCTCACCCGGCGCTACGCGCCAACCTCTCCCGCAAGCGGGAGAGGCTACAACGGCTCCTGAGCTCCGCCGTCCAATCACGGGCAAGCTCTACCCGGTCGCCAGGCTCTCGATGGTCAGATTACGGTTGGTGTAGACGCAGATGTCGGCGGCGATGTCGAGGGAGCGGCGGACGATGGTCTCGGCGTCCTTGTCGGTGTCGATCAGGGCCCGCGCTGCCGCCAGGGCATAGTTGCCGCCGGAGCCGATCGCCATCACGCCGGCCTCGGGCTCGAGCACGTCGCCGGTGCCGGTCAGCACCAGGGAGACGTCCTTGTCGGCCACGATCATCATGGCCTCCAGCCGCCTGAGGTAACGGTCGGTGCGCCAATCCTTGGCCAGCTCCACGGCGGCCCGGGTCAATTGCCCCGGATATTGCTCGAGCTTGCTCTCCAGCCGCTCAAACAGGGTGAAGGCGTCGGCCGTGGCGCCGGCAAAGCCGCCGATGACGTCGCCCTTGCCGAGCTTGCGGACCTTTTTGGCGTTGGACTTGATCACGGTCTGGCCGATCGAGACCTGGCCGTCGCCTCCGACCACCACCTTGCCGCCCTTGCGGACCGTCAAAATCGTGGTGCCGTGCCAGCCCGGCGAGCTGTTCTGGGAATCCTGCATCGTAATCCTCGTTGTCCGGGCTGATTTAGGGGGTCGGGAGCCAAGGGACAACAGGCGCACAACGGGCCGTTCCGGGCCGAATTTCGCTCACCATAGGCAGAAGTAGAGGCCCCGCCAGCCGTTCCCGCAGTAGCGAAGGCGTCATTTGGCTGTTAAGAGACTGGCGTTTTCGGCTCAAAGAGCATGATCCGGAAAAGTGGCTACCGGTTTTCCGACAAGATCATGCTCAAAACCAACGTGGAAACCGATTTTCCATGCGCACCGCGACGATCAAGCGCAAGACCAAGGAAACCGACATCGAGGTCTCCGTGAACCTCGATGGCACCGGCGTGGCCAATATCGCGACCGGCATCGGCTTTTTCGACCATATGCTCGATCTCCTCGCCCGCCATTCCCGCATCGACCTCACGGTCAAGGCGGTCGGCGACCTGCACATTGATTATCACCATACCACCGAAGACACCGGCATCGCGCTCGGCCAGGCGGTCAAGCAGGCGCTCGGCAACATGGCGGGCATCACCCGCTATGCCGGCGTGCACATGCCCATGGACGAGACGCTGTCGCGCGTGGTCATCGACATCTCGGGCCGCCCGTTCCTGGTGTTCAAGGCCGACTTCCCCCGCGACAAGATCGGCGAGTTCGACACCGAGCTGGTGCGCGAGTGGTTCCAGGCCTTCGCCATCAACGCCGGCGTGACTCTCCACGTCGAGACCCTATATGGCGATAACAGCCACCATATCGCCGAGTCCTGCTTCAAGGGTCTCGCGCGGGCGCTGCGCACCGCGGTCGCGATCGATCCGAAGGCTGCGGGCGAGATCCCGTCCACCAAGGGCTCGCTCGGCGGCTGACGTCTTCCGGCCGGCGGCATGCGCCGCTTGCGCTTTCTACTCAATTCTCGAGCACGGGGCATCGCCATGCCTGTCTACACAGTTCATGCTCCCTCTCCTGCCGGAGCCGATCTGCGCGCGACCGACAAGTTCGTGTTCGTGCGCGACGGCTTTCATTTCTGGGCGATGATCTTCGGCCCGTTCTGGCTGCTGTGGAACCGGCTTTGGCTGGCGCTGATCGGCTATCTGATTTTCGTGGCCGCATTCAACGCCGGCCTGTCCAGCCTCGGTGTCGGACGTTCGTCGATCTTCTTCTCAGATCTCATCGTCGCGCTCTTGATGGGTTTTGAGGCCTCGAGCCTGCGTCGCTGGACGTTGTCGCGCGGCAAATGGCGGCAGCTCGACGTCGTGATTGCCGACGACGAGGACACCGCCGAGCGCCGCTTCTTCGAGCGCTGGAGCCAGAAGCAGCACGGCATCGTCAACGATCAATGGGCGGTCGATCGCGGCGGCCCGCCGCCGACCCGCAGCGTGCCGGGCCAGCAATTCTCGAACCCGCCGCCGATTCCGGCCGGCGGCATCATTGGTTTGTTTCCAGAACCGGGAGGGTCAAGATGAGCGTCGCCATCATCGATTACGGTTCCGGGAATCTGCATTCCGCCGCGAAGGCCTTCGAGCGCGCCGCGCGCAGCCTGGAAAATCCGCAAAAGGTTTTCGTCACCAGCGATCCCGATCAGGCCTATGAGGCTGACCGTCTGGTGCTGCCGGGCGTCGGCGCCTTCGCCGATTGCCGGCGCGGGCTCGATGCCGTCAACGGCATGGTTGAGGCGATCACCGAGGCGGTCCGCGTCAAGGCGCGGCCGTTCTTCGGCATCTGCGTTGGCATGCAGCTGATGGCGAGCCGCGGCAAGGAGCATGTCATCACCGAAGGCCTGAACTGGATCGGCGGCGACGTCGAGAAGATCACGCCGCGCGATGAAAACCTGAAGATCCCGCACATGGGCTGGAATACGCTCGAGGTGTTGCGCGAGCATCCGGTGCTGAACAAGCTGCCGCTCGGCCCCAAGGGCCAGCATGCTTATTTCGTGCACTCCTACCACCTCAATCCCGCCAGCGAGGCGGACGTGCTCGCGCGCGCCGATTATGGCGGACCTGTCACCGCGATCGTCGCCAAGGACACCGCGGTCGGCACGCAGTTTCACCCCGAGAAGAGCCAGCGTTTTGGTCTGGCCCTGATCTCGAATTTCTTGCGATGGAAACCGTGATTCTCTTTCCCGCGATCGACCTCAAGAACGGCCAATGCGTGCGCCTCGAGCAAGGCGACATGGCGCGCGCGACCGTGTTCAACCTCAATCCTGCCGCGCAGGCGCAGAGCTTTGCCGAGCAGGGTTTTGAGTATCTCCACGTCGTCGATCTCGACGGTGCGTTTGCCGGCAAGCCGGTGAATGCCGAGGCCGTCGAGGCGATGCTGAAGACGATCAAGATTCCGGTGCAGCTCGGTGGCGGCATTCGCGATCTCAAGACCGTCGAAGCCTGGCTCGACAAGGGCATCACCCGCGTCATCATCGGCACCGCCGCGGTGCGCGATCCCGAGCTGGTGAAGTCTGCTGCGAAGAAATTCCCCAGCCGCGTCGCGGTCGGGCTGGACGCCCGCGACGGCAAGGTCGCGGTCGAAGGCTGGGCCGAGACCTCGCAAGTGACGGTGCTGGAGATCGCAAAGCGTTTCGAGGATGCCGGCGTCGCCGCCATCATCTTCACCGACATCGCGCGCGACGGCCTGCTCAAGGGCCTGAACCTGGATGCGACCATCGCGCTTGCCGACGCTATCTCGATTCCGGTGATCGCCTCCGGCGGCCTCGCCTCGATCGAGGACGTCAAGGCCATGCTGACGCCGCGCGCGAAAAAGCTCGCCGGCGCGATCGCCGGCGCGCGCTTTACGACGGCCGGCTCGATCCTGCCGCCGCCCTCACCTTGATCCGCGACGCGCGCAGGAGCTGACACATGTTCAAGGTGCGCGTCATCCCCTGCCTCGACGTCAAGGACGGCCGCGTCGTCAAGGGCGTCAACTTCGTCGACCTGCGCGATGCCGGCGATCCCGTCGAAGCCGCGATCGCCTATGACGCCGCCGGCGCCGACGAGCTCACCTTCCTCGACATCACTGCGACCCATGAGAACCGCGGTATCATGCTCGACGTGGTCCGGCGCACGGCCGAGGCCTGCTTCATGCCGGTGACCGTCGGCGGCGGGGTGCGCGAGGTCAACGACATCAAGACGCTGCTGCGCGCCGGCGCCGATAAGGTCTCGATCAACAGCGCCGCGGTGTCGCGCCGCGAGTTCGTCAAGGAAGCCGCCGAAAAGTTCGGCGAGCAATGCGTGGTGGTCGCGATCGACGCCAAGCGGGTGAAGCGCCCGGGCGGCGACCGCTGGGAGATTTTTACCCATGGCGGGCGCAACTCCACGGGCATCGATGCCATCGAATATGCCCAGGAAGTGGTCTCGCTCGGTGCCGGCGAAATCCTGCTCACCTCGATGGATCGCGACGGCACCAGGCAGGGCTTTGACATCCCGCTGACCCGGGCAATCGCCGACAGCGTTCCCGTTCCCGTGATCGCCTCGGGTGGCGTCGGCAATCTCGACCACCTCGTCGACGGTATCCGCGACGGCCACGCCACCGCGGTGCTGGCCGCCTCGATCTTCCACTTCGGGGAATTCACCATCCGCGAAGCCAAGGAGCATATGGCCCGGCGCGGGCTAGCCATGCGCCTTGATGCCTGACGACTCCGCTTCATAAAAATGCTACATAGGCGGGCGAGACCGGCTCGTTCAGCCGGACGTGTATTGAGTGTTCTGTATGGCGCGTTTCACGATCCATCATCTCGCCGAGACCATCGACGCCCGCGCGGCGTCCGGTGGCGAGGCCTCCTATACCCGTAAGCTCCTCGACAAGGGCGCCGAGCATTGCGCCAAGAAGTTCGGTGAGGAAGCAGTCGAAACCGTAATCGCAGCAGTCGAAAACGATCGCGCGCATCTGATCGCTGAAAGTGCCGACCTGCTCTATCACTTCCTTGTGCTGCTCAAGTCCCGCGGCGTAAAGCTGGAAGAGGTGGAAGCGGCGCTGGACAAGCGTACGAATATGTCAGGGTTGGAAGAGAAAGCGTCGCGCAAGAGCGGCAACTAGCCGAGGTGGAGAGGTCGCGTCATGGATATCCGCGCACCGGAGCAGCAGTATAACCCCTACCGCGTCTATTCGCGCGAAGAGTGGGCGCGACTGCGTGACGATACGCCGATGACGCTGGAGCCGGGCGAGTTCGACCGGCTGCGCTCCCTGCACGACCGCCTCGACTTGCAGGAGGTCGAGGACATTTACCTGCCGCTGTCGCGCCTGCTCTCGATCTATGTCGATGCGATGCAGCGGCTGTATTACGCCGAGCGCCAGTTCCTCAACATCCGCGACCGCAAGGTGCCCTATATCATCGGCGTCGCCGGCTCGGTCGCGGTCGGAAAGTCGACCACGGCCCGCGTGCTCCAGGCGCTGCTGGCGCGCTGGTCGCCGCGGCCGAAAGTCGAGCTGATCACCACGGACGGATTCCTCTATCCGAACGCGGTGCTCGACCGGCAGGGCATCATGCAGAAGAAGGGTTTTCCGGAGAGCTACGACCTGCCGCTGCTCTTGAGCTTCCTCTCCGACATCAAGTCCGGCCGCCGCCATGTGCGTGCGCCGGTTTATTCGCATCTGACCTACGACATCGTGCCGGGCCAGTGGGCCGAGGTCGACCAGCCCGACATTTTGATCGTCGAAGGTGTCAACGTGCTGCAGACCGGCAAGCTGCCGCGCGACGGCAAGGCGGTGCCCGTCGTCTCCGACTTCTTCGATTTCTCGGTCTATATCGACGCCGACGAGGCGGCGCTGCGGCAGTGGTACATCAAGCGCTTCCTGGCGCTGCGCGACACCGCGTTCACCAATCCAAAGTCCTACTTCAACCGCTATGCGCTGCTGTCGGACGAGGAAGCCACCGCGACCGCGATCGCGATCTGGGAACGCACCAACCTCGCCAACCTCGAGGACAACATCTTGCCTACCCGCCCCCGCGCGACGCTGATCCTGAAGAAGGGCGCCGATCATACCGTGGAGAGCGTGGCGCTGCGGCGGCTGTGACGGTGCTGTAGCCGTAGGCCGCGGTGCCGTAGGGTGGGCAAAGGCGCGAAGCGCCGTGCCCACGCTCTGTGCCTGTTGTCGAACGATGCGTGGGCACGCTTCGCTTTGCCACCCTACGGCACCTTCGATGTGGCTACACCGCCAGATGCCGCGCTGCCGCCAGTCCGGTCAGCGCCTCTTCCAGCTTCTCGCGATCGAGCGGCTTGATCAGAAATCCGTTCATGCCGGCCTCGAAACAAGCGTAGCGATCTTCCACCAGCGTATTGGCGGTGAGCGCGAGGATCGGCGTGTGCTGCCCGCTGGTTGCAGCCTCGTGGCCGCGGATGCGTTTGGTCGCCTCGATGCCGTCGAGCTGCGGCATCTGGATGTCCATCAGCACGAGATCATAGGGCGTGCCGGCCGATGATGCCGCGAGCCAGGATTCCAGCGCGGCCTCGCCATGGACGGCGATGACGACGCGGTGACCGAGTTTTGTCAGCAGCGAGCGCATCAGCAGCGCGTTGATCTCATTGTCCTCGGCGACGAGGATCGACATGCCCCTTGCCGGGGCTGCGCCGGTGGAGTCGCGAGGCGGCGCGTAAGGGCTTGACCGGGAAGCCGGTGAAATCAAGCCGAAAACTTCTCGTGGCGCGAGCTCGACGTCAGCAGCACCAGCCGCTGCGCCGCATGCGCGCGCGCCAGCCCGCCAAGCCGGTCGGCGATGGCTGCGCCGATCGCGCGATCGACCAGCATTGCGTGCCAGGATCGCTCCGGCAGCAGCGCTTCCGCGACCGAGGCATCGGACGTCATGCAGGTCTGGCCGCCCCAGCGTTCCAGGCGCCGCGCGATCAGCGAGGCCTCGATACCGTCGGCAACCAGGAGGATCGACTTGCCGGTGAGGTCAGGGTTCGGAAACGCCGTCTGTCCTGCGCCGCCCGGCGATGCCGCCAGCGGCAGCGCGACCTCGAAGGTCGCCCCCTTGCCCGGCTCGCTCGTCAGCGTGATGCGGCCGCCCATGCGCTTGACGATGCGCTCGCTGATGGCGAGGCCAAGCCCGGTGCCGCCATAGGTGCGGGCGACGCGCGCGTCGGCCTGCTCGAATTCGCGGAAGATGCGCTGCTGCGCGTCGGGTGCGATGCCGATGCCGGTGTCGCGCACCAGAAAACTGATCTCATTCTGCCAGATGCCGGGCTCGACGATCAGCGCGACGCCGCCGTTTGCCGTGAACTTGATGGCGTTGCCGGCGAGGTTGAGCAGCACCTGACGCAGCCGTGCGGCGTCGCCGACCACTTCCAGCGGCAGGCGCTCGTCGACATAGGCGGCGATCTCGAGCTGCTTTGCCTGCGCGCGCGGCGCCAGCAGCTCGGTGATCTCCTCGATCAGGGTCGAGAGCGCGAACGGGCGAAGCTCGAGATCGAGCTTGCCGGCCTCGATCTTGGAATAGTCGAGCAGCTCCTCGATCAGCGCCATCAAGGCTTCGCCCGATGTCTTCACTGCCCTGGCGTAGGTCGTCTGCTCCGGCGTCAGATTGGTGTCGAGCAACAGGCCGCCCATGCCGATGATGCCGTTCAGCGGCGTGCGGATCTCGTGCGAGGCCATCGCCAGGAAGCGCGACTTGGCGCGGTTGGCGGCATCGGCCTGGTCGCGCGCGTCCGACAGCGCGCGTTCGCTCTCGGTGCGGTCGGTGACGTCGCGCCCGACGCTCTGCAATTCGGCGGGCTGGCCGGCGTCGAGCCGGACATAGCCTTCGCGCCAGGCGATCCAGCGCGCGCCGAGCGGGGTTGCGATCTTCTGGTCGTGGACGCGCGTGCCGCTGCTCTCGCGGGCGCTGTCGCCCTGCTCCAGCACGTCAAAGTCAAACCGCGTGCCGACCAGCGCGCCGCGCGGCTGCCCCGCGAGCACGCAATAGGCGTCATTGGCGAAGGTGATGCGGCCCTGGGTGTCGCGCAGCACGATCAGATCGCCCTGCTGCTCGAACAAACTGCGCGCGCGCTCCTCGGCCTCCTTCAGCTCCCAATTGCGGTCGATCAGCGCCTCGTTATGCGCGGCGAGCTTGCGCATCCGTTTGTTGACGAAGCGCAGGCGCATGCTCAGCGTGGCAAGGCCGAGGCAGGCGAGCGCGAACAGGAAGCTCGCGCCGATCGCAAAGGCGTGGGGATCGTAGCCGGAATTCTCGGCCCGGCTGCCGGTGACGAAACCATAGGCGCCACCGAAGGTCGCCGAGAAGATCATGAAGGAGCGGATCGCGAAGGCGATGCGGGGATGCCGCCGCCTGAAGCGGCGCATGCGCACCTTGATCCGGAACATCCGATCCATCTCCACCGACCCTTATCCGAAACCCCGCCGCCAGCGCGTGCGACGATGTCGTGCCGACCTTGCGAACAGTTTGAGGCTTTGGGGCAGCCTCCAAACAGGGTTGACGAGGTGTTAATGCCTCAGAGCATGATCCGGACCCGAAGGGCCGCGTTTGCGCAAAGTGTGCAGCGGTTTTCCGGAAAGATCATGCTCAAACCTAGAGCGAGGCAGCATGGAGGTGGCGGTGGCCGCCGCGGGCGCCGACGATCAGCGCCGCCGCCTCGCGCTGGGAGAACGTCCGCGAGCGCACATAGATGCGGTAATCCGCCGGTCCCTCAGTGGAGAGATAGATCACCGGACCGCCATCGACGGGCTGCGCGGCAATCGAGACGAGGCGGTTCGACGCAGTAGCCTCGCAGGAGTCCGGCTCGGACCCGAGGCCGTCGTCGACGACGGCGAAGTCCGCAGCGTCCGCATCATCGGTGATCTGAACCCGCACCGTCGCCTTGTCGGGATCGTCGGTGAAGGCGACATGGACACCGGCGGTCCAGAACAGCGATGTCAGCTCGACCGAGGTTTCGCCGAGAGCGATGCAGGGATGCGAGACCGATCCGATCTCGCCGCGGGCGAACACCGCAGCCGCCAACAAGGGAACAACCGAGGCCAGGATCTTGAAACGCAACATGACACTCTACTCACCAAGGCCGCTCGGGAACTGTCCCCTTAAGAACGCATGGCCTTATGGTTTGCAGAGCGTAAAGGAAACTCGTTACCGCCGGGTTGATGCGCAGAATGATCAGGCGAGCTGCCGCACATCCTCCGCGAGTGCGCGGTAGGACAGGGCCTCGGCGAGATGCAGCCGGCCGATCTTGTCGGCATTGTCGAGGTCGGCGAGCGTGCGTGCCACCCGCAGTACGCGGTGATAGCCGCGCGCCGACAGCCGCATGGTCTCGGCAGCGTCGCGCAGCAGTTTCTGTCCCTGTGCGTCGGGCTTGGCGACGTCCTCCAGCACGGAGGCGGGCGCTTCGGCGTTGGTGCGGACATTGGGCAGGCCGGCATCGGCATAGCGTGCAAGCTGGATGTCGCGCGCCGCCGCGACGCGCGCGGCGACTTCGGCGGATCCTTCCGCCGGCGGCGGCAGGATCAGATCGGCTGCGGTGACCGCGGGCACCTCGATGCGCAAATCGATGCGGTCCATCAGCGGGCCGGAGATGCGCGCCTGGTAGTCGCCGGTGCAGCGATCGACGCGGCCGCGCTTGCACGCATAGCCCGGCTCGAACGCGTTGCCGCAGCGGCACGGATTCATCGCTGCGACCAGCATGAAGCGCGCCGGATAAGTGACGCGGTGGTTTGCGCGCGACACCGCGACCTCTCCGTTCTCCAGCGGCTGGCGCAGCGAATCCAAGACGCGCGGATCGAACTCCGGCAGCTCGTCGAGGAACAGCACGCCCTGATGCGCCAGCGAGATCTCGCCGGGCTTTGCGCGCATGCCGCCGCCTGTCAGCGCCGCCATGCTGGCCGAATGATGCGGCGAGCGGAACGGCCGCCGCGCGGTCAGCGCGCCGCCTTCGATCTCGCCGGCAACGGAGGCGATCATCGAGACCTCGAGCAATTCGCCCGGCGACAGCGGCGGCAGGATCGAGGGCAGGCGCGCCGCCAGCATCGATTTGCCGGCGCCGGGCGCGCCGATCATCAGGAGATGGTGTCCGCCGGCGGCCGCGATCTCCAGCGCGCGCTTGGCGCTCTCCTGGCCCTTGATGTCGCGCAGATCGAGCGTGGAGGCGGCGGCCTCGTGCACCTTCGGCGAGGGCCGCGACAGCACCTGCGTGCCCTTGAAGTGGTTGGCGATCTGGATCAGCGAGCTTGCGGCGATGATCTGGATGTCCGGGCTCGCCCAGGCCGCTTCGGAGCCGCAAGACGCCGGGCAGATCAAGCCTTCCTCGCGCATATTGGCGCCGATCGCGGCCGGCAGGACGCCGGCCACCGGTGCGATCGAGCCGTCGAGACCGAGCTCGCCGAGCACGGTAAAGCCCGTCAGCGCATCCGGCGGGATCGCGCCGATCGCCGCCATCAGCCCGAGCGCGATCGGCAGGTCGTAATGGCTGCCTTCCTTCGGCAGGTCGGCCGGCGCCAGATTGACGATGATCCGCCGCGCCGGCAGCGCCAGCCCCGAGGCGATCAGCGCCGAGCGCACGCGTTCGCGCGCCTCCGAAACCGCCTTGTCCGGCAGGCCGACGATGGCAAAGGCCGGCAGGCCCGGCGCGACCTGCACCTGCACGTCGACCGCACGAGCCTCGATCCCCTCAAAGGCGACGGTAGAAACCCGCTGAACCATGCCCGAACCAGCCTGCCCTCTCGTACAATCGAGGGTAGCAGAGCCCGGCGCACTCCGCAAGAACAATACGGGAACATTTCCGGGCGAGGCAAGCCTTAACGAGCCGTAAACGGGGGCCAGACACTAAGCCTCGAATGCGAGCGGCTGCGCTCAGCACATCCCAACGAATGTTCGCTACTTCTAAGGTGCGGGATGGGCCGTGGTCTAACGGGTGAACAGTTCAAATGCTTGCAAATCGCCGGAGAAGCGAACGTCGGGTGTGCAGCCGGCTCGCCAAGATTCATTTTGGCGCGGGCTCGCTGCCGCGGGATTGCACGATCACGGATATCTCGGATGGCGGCGTGAAGGTCGTGGCTGAATTTCTGGAAGTGCCGCCGCAATTCACCATCATCTTCGCGCCGGACTATTCCCGCCAATGCCGCCTGCGCTGGCGTATCGGCTGCGAATTCGGCGCCGAATTCACCGACTAAGGTCTGAACGACTGTCTCTTTAACGGGACTTTAGCGTTAATAGGCAAAGCATCTCTGATCAGTCGCCGAGTGATCAGAGTATGTCCAAGCGTTTGCCCGTTGCCTCTCCCCCGGCGCGATATCTGTTGTCCGCGTTGCTGGCACTTGCCCTCGGCGGCTGTCAGACCACCGGCCTCGAGGACGTCACCGGCGCGCTTGGCGGCAAATCGGAGACAGCCGGCAAGGCCGATCCGAAGTCGGACATGGACACCTTGCGCGAGCGCTATCGCGCCAAGCCCAGTGATCCCAACGTCGCGCTGGAATACGGCAAGGCGCTGCGCGAGAGCGGCCAGCGCGCGCAGGCGGTCGCGGTGCTGGAGCAGGCCGTGCTCGGTCATCCCAGCAGCAAGGCGCTGCTCGCCGGCTATGGCCGTGCGCTCGCCGACAACGGCAATTTCCAGCAGGCCTTCGACGTGCTCGGCCGCGCGCATTCGCCCGAGGATCCCGACTGGCGCATCCTGTCGGCGCAGGGCGCGGCGCTCGATCAGCTCGGCCGCAACGAGGAAGCGCAGCAATATTACGCCGCGGCGCTGAAGATCGCGCCCGACGAGCCGACCGTGCTGTCCAATCTCGGCCTGTCCTACGTGCTGCAGAACAATCTGCCGAAGGCCGAACAGGTGCTCGGCCGCGCCTATCAGCGCAATCAGAACGATGCGCGGGTCCGTGCCAATCTCGCACTCGTGCTGGGATTGCAGGGCCGCGAGTCCGAGGCCGAAATCCTCGTGAAGGCCGATCTGCCGCCGGACCAGGCCGCGGCCAAGGTCACGGCGCTGCGGCAGCTGCTGGCAAAGAAGCAGCAGCGGGCGGACAGGTAGCCGGCCTCTATAGACGCCTTATGGGATGAGACTCACCTAGCGCTCCGACGGAGACCTTACGACGCCTTGCGGTGCGGCGCGGAGCTGCGGCTTGACCGGCCCTTCAGCTTCTTCAGCAGTGGTCCGAGCAGCGAGCGCTTCGGCTTCTTCACCTCGCCGCGGCCGGCGAGGCGGTTCGCCATATTCTGGAACAGCTCGGTGGTGCGGTGACTCCTGGACACCTCCGCGATCATCTGGCCGTTGTTGGCTGCGGTCGAGAACAGTTTCGAATCGAACGGGATCACCGCGAGCGGCTGGCTCTCCATGGTCTTGGCAAATGCCTTGACCTCGATCTCGGCGCGCTTGTGCATGCCGACCTGGTTGATGCAGTACAGCGGCGGCCGGTCGTTCGGTCGCGCGGCCTTGAGCACGCTGAGCATGTTCTTGGTGTTGCGCAGGTTGGCAAGATCAGGCTCGGCCACGATCACGATGTCGTCGGCATTGACCAGCGCGCGCCGCGTCCAGCCCGACCATTGATGGGGCACGTCGAGCACGATGCAGGGCGTGGTCATGCGCAGCGTGTCGAACACCGCATCAAAGGCTTCCGCGCCGAAATCGTAGACGCGGTCAAGCGTGGCGGGTGCAGCAAGAAGGCTGAGGCGGTCGGTGCATTTGGCGAGCAGGCGTTCCATCAGCGCCGTGTCGGGGCGGTCCTGCGACAGCACCGCATTGGCGATGCCCTGCACCGGGTCCTGGTTGTAGTCGAGGCCGGCGGTGCCGAAGGCAAGGTCGAGATCGATCACGACGGAATCGAGCGCGAGGTCGCGCGCGATGGTCCAGGCGACGTTGTGCGCGACCGTGGACGCGCCGACGCCACCCTTGGCGCCGACCACGGCGATGACGCGGCCGGTGATGATGGCTTCGGACGCCGAGAACAGGCTGCAGATGGAGCGGACGACGTCGAGGGTCTCGACCGGTCCCACCACATAGTCGTTGACGCCGCGGCGGACCAGCTCGCGATAGGGCGCAGTGTCGTTGGGATTGCCGATCACCACCACGCGGGTGCCGGGATCGCAGACGCCGGCGAGATCGTCGAGGCCCTCGAGGATGTCGCGCGTACCGTCGGACTCGATCACGATGACGTTCGGTGTCGGCATCGAATCGTAGACTTCGATCGCCGCGGCGAGGCCGCCGCTCTTGGCGGTCAGATGCGCCTTGGCGAGCCGGCGGTCCTGCCCGGCGGCGGTCACCGCCTGGAGCGTCTGCTCGGTCTCGCAAAAGGCCTGCACGGAGATGCGAGGAACCGGCGCAATGTGTTCCTCGGGGTGCTGCGGATCGTCCGCCTCTTCGTCGTGGACGCTGGTCATTTGCCTGTGTCGCTCAGTTTGGCCCTGTCGGACTCTGGATAGGTGGTCGCGGTCGTCGAGCCCTTGCGGTAACGGTCGAAGGCGATCTCGCGCCGCGCGGTATAGGCCGGCGTCTCCGCGCGCGGCTGCTCGAGGTCGGCGGGATTGTCGATCATGGCCGCGAGGTTACGCTGGCTGGCGCAGCCGAGATTGAAGTAGGGATGGTTCTCGTTGTAGCCGGGATCGAGGATGGACGGACCGACGTCTTCCGGCCACAGCCCGCAGGGGCCCGCGACGGCCGTGATCTTCGAATAGCTCAGGCGGATGGTCGGCAGTAGTCCGGGATCCTCGGGGCGGTAGCGATGCTGGACGATGGCGCGCGACGGCACGCCGCCGGAGGCGAGCACGGAGCGGATCTCCTGATAGGTCGCCGCCGCGGCGCGTGAATTCGCGGTGTCGACGGGCACGTCGACCACGACGGAGCCGGTGCCTTCGCGCACCCAGTCCCGGGCGATGCCGGCGACGTCGGCGTGCTGCGCGGCTGAGAGGCCGCCTCTGGCCTTGCCGACGAAGATCACGATCGACTTCTTGCCTTCCTGCACCGCGATCGGGTGGCGCTGGCGGTAGTCGGTCGGCACCGTCTGGGTGACGATTTCGCCAGTGGTGTTGCAGGCGCCGAGCAGGACGGAGAGCCCCGTCAGCGCCAGCGCAATCCGTAAGCTGCGACGTCGATCGGCTGTCATCTTCGTCATCGCCTTATCCCCTCCTGCCCCGTGTCTCGCCCCGGCCCCCAAGCCGTCGGTCTCAGTCGATGATGAAGCCGAAATCGCCGCGGAAGCCGTCGATCGGATCGACGCGGCGGCCCGCGATGCCATAGAGGCGGTTCATGCGGCCGAGCAGCGCGGTCTGCGCATCCGAGGCCGGTGCAAAGCCGTCATCGGGCCGCGACAATTCTTTCTGGGCGACCGCGCGCACCACGTAGGGCGTCACGATCACCATCAGCTCGGTCTCGTTGTTGACGAAGTCCTGGCTGCGGAACAGCGCGCCGAGGATCGGCACCTGGTCGATTCCGGGCAGGCCGTTGATCGCCTGCTTGGTCTGCTGCTGGATCAGGCCGGCCATCGCCATCGAGCCGCCCGAGGGAATTTCCAGCGTGGTCTCCGCGCGGCGGGTCTGGATCGAGGGGATGGTGATCGAGTTGTTCACGGACGACGACACCGCCTGCGTCACGGTGATCGCCTGCTGGTTCGACAGCTCCGAGACCTCGGTCATGACCCGCAGGCTGATGCGGCCTTCGCTGAGCACGACCGGCGTGAAGTTCAGCGAGATGCCGAACTTCTTGTAGGAGATCTGGGTGGTACAGACGTGGGTGATGGGATCGCAGGAATAACCTGCCGGAATCGGGAATTCGCCGCCCGCGATGAAGGTCGCGGATTCGCCCGAGATCGCCGTCAGGCTCGGTTCGGCCAAGGTGCGCATCACGCCGGCGGTTTCCATCGCGCGCATGGTGGCACTGACGGTGGCCACGCCCTTGGCCATGCCGGCGACGCCGAGCCCGTTGGTGCCGACCAGCGGGCCGCCGGAGACCGTGAACGGGTTCGTATTGTTGAAATTCACCACCGCAGTGCCGGCGTTCAGGCTGGCGCTGAGATCGACGCCGAGCTGCTTGACGATGTCGCGCCTGACTTCGCCGACGACGACCTTGAGCATCACCTGGTCGCGGCCGCGCACGACGATGTTGTTGACGACCTTGTCCGAGCCGCCGACGAGCTTTGCGGCGACGTCACCGGCCTGCTGGGCCTCGACCGGGCTCGACACCGAGCCGGTCAGCATCACGCTGTCGCCGACGCCTTCGATCTGCACGCCCGGCAGCGACTGGCGCAGCGCCGCGCGCATGCCGTTGAGATCGCGCTTCACCGCAATGTCGTAGGCGGCGACCTGCTGGCCGTCGGCGGTGAAGAACACGACATTGGTCTGGCCGACCTGGCCGCCGATGATGTAGGCGCGCTGGGCCGAGCGGATCACCGCGTTGGCGATCTTGGGATCGGCCACCAGCACGTCCTTGACCTCGCGCGGCAGGTCGATGACGACGGATTTGCCCACGCCAAGCGAGAGGAACCGCGTGCGGGCCGATGCAATGGTCGAAACCGGCGATATGCTGAGATCCGGCGGCGCCTGCATCGGCGCCTGGTCGCCGACCGGCGCATCCGCGGCGGTGACGAAATCGGGGGCTGCGACCAGCCCCAGCATCAGCATTGCCCCTGCTAAGGACGAGCGCGCGCGCTTCCCCCGAAGGCGCAGGCCCATCCGATCTTCCCCGTAGTTCATGCTATCCCCATCATCACTTCTGTGACGTCAGCTGCCGCGCCTGCACCCCGTAACGGATCACGTTCACACCGCCCGGACGCTTGACCGCCTCCTCAGGCGTGCCGTCGATGGCGTTGGCATCCACGATGCTGCGCAGCGCGAGCGTCAGCGTGCCGCCTTGGCGCGCGGCCGAGAGCGTGGCGACCTGGTCGGGCCTGAGCTCGAGCGTGACGGTCTTGCCGACGACGGCGTTCTGGCCGTCCTTTTCTTTCGGCGCCTGGTCGATCGCGAGCACGCGGATATTGGTCAGGATGACCTCGGACAGGATGAGGTCGTTGCCGCCGGTCGGGCCGTTGTTGTTGCCGCCGTCAGGATTCTTCAGGCGGCGGGTCAGCACGATGTCGACGCGGTCGTTCGGCAGGATGAATCCGCCGGCGCCGGTCTCGGCGGAAATCTCGGTGGAAACGGCGCGCATGCCCGACGGCAGGATCGCGGCCATGAAGCCGGAGCCCTCGGCCTTGACCAGCTTCTGCTCGCGGATCGGCTCGCCCTGCATCAGCGGCACGCGCGCGATCGAGCCGGTGAGCTGGGTCTGCGCCTCGGGCCTGTTGTCGCGACGGATGAAAGCGCTGCTTGCGGTCGCCGCCGGCCAGGCCTGCCATACCAGGTCCTCGGGCTTCACGGCCTGACCGAGCTGGATGTCGTTCTTGGCGACCAGAACCTCGATCGTCGGCAGCTTCTCGACGATTGGAAGGACGGGTGCGGCAGTATTCTGATAGCCGCTCGCCAGATACGCAGCGACGCCGCCGGCGCCCAGTGCGATGACGAGAACGACAATGCGTGCGGTGTTCATACGCTTCTACTCTTACGCGGGGCACTCGAACCGCACCTGGCGGGTTCCCCTGCGTCGATGAGTAGGGAGGAAAAGTATAAGGGGTGTTGCGAGGTCGAATGTGATCGCCGGTCACGCTGCTGGTTTTGGGCAGATGGTGAACGCCGCGTTATCCGGTCGGCCAGCGGCCCCGTAGTTTCACGCGGGGCCGCTCCTGCGTTCGCACGAGGCGCGAGGCGTCATGGTGAACGGGTGGTTAGTGGCGCTTGAGCTGATGCTGCGCCATGACGTGACAGGCGCCATCTCGCCCGCCGACGCCACCGCTCTCAAGATTCACTGGCAAGGATAGCGCCGGCCATCCTTTGCCGCGAACGTATTCGTCGCCGGATCGTATGAGCGATAACGTTGCGCGCAGGAGGTCGCGTGTTGCTGGGCGGCCGCCGCTTCCTGTTGCGCGGCGGCGCTGGCTGCACCGGCTGCGATCGCGCCGCCGATGAGGCCACCGACCAGTCCGCCCACACCGGCGCCGTTGTCATAGCACTGTCCGTAACGGCACCAGACCTGCTCGGTCATTTCAGGCGCCGTGGCAGCAAGGCCCGGATTGGTCTGTAACGGCGCCGACATCGCGGAGGTCGACAACAGCGCGACGCCGACGGCGGCCATCAGGACGATTTTTGACATGTGATCGTTTCGCATCGAATTTCCTGCTTCATTGCTGTGGGTGCAGGGCACCTGCCACCCGCTTCCCTTGAACGCGGCGTTCACTGGCCGGCTGCATCCACCACACGGCACAAGTTGCTGCTGATGCCCGGAGCGACCTGTCCCGGCGGCATGATGAAGACCGCATCGACGCGGCTGCCTTTGACGTCCTTGCGCACGACGACGCGCAGCGTCTGCGGCCGCCCGGATCCGGTCGTCTCCTGCTGAGTGGTCAGCGTGCCAAGCGCCTTGTCGACGTTCACGTCGACGAAGCCTTCCGCCATGACGGCACGGGAGACCCTGTCGAGGGCAACGGCGGGATTGACCGATGGGAAGATCATCCAGACCTTGTGGGTCGTGCCCGTGACCAGCGGAACACCGCTCATCTGATAGTGGTCTGCGCAGCTGTCGGCCCGCGCCGGCATTGACGAAACAGCCATCAGCGCGACCGCGCAAAATGTTCTCGTAAGCATGTTTTCATAACCTGTTTGAGGCAGTCGGGGGGACTTAGGCCAGCCGCGCCGCAAGTCCATGGTCGCCGTCGCATTCGGGATGGAGGCGTTCGGATTCTGGCCTGCGTGCCGCGGTACAATTGCGCGATCTGGATGTTTCGTGCGGCAATTGGATATCGAGCGCGGCCGCTCGGCCCGCGTTCACTGGAATTGTGCTAGCGTGGTGCTGCGGTCTCTCGCGGACGCCCTGAACGATGGATATCGCATGCTCGAAGACATAATCGCTGCGCCTCTTGCCCGATCAGGATCGTCGTTTCAGGAGCTGCTCGAAATACTTCGGCCTCATGGGATCAACGCTCATTCCGCGCCGAAGCCCGACGGATCATTTCGTTGGCATGCGGATGTTGCAGTCGGCGCCGGCATGGACGTGGTGCGGGCGGAGCTGTCCGCAGGCTGGGACTGGCGCTATTCATACGGCAAATCGTCGGGTGAGCTCGCCATCAGCCTGCTGAACGCCGGCAAAGCCGAATTGCTCATCGCAGGAAAGAGCGTACAGCGAACGTCCACTGACGTGGCCATCGTGTCGCTTCCGAACCTGCAGGAGCAGAGCGTCGAAGCGGTGGATGGAAGATATTCGAGTGTCACGCTGACATTGCACACGGATGTGGTGACCAAGGCTCTGTCTGCGACGTTCGGAAGCGCGGCCCTGGACGATCTCGATCTGACGCCGAAGCTCGATTTGTCGACCAGTGCCGGGCAGATCCTGTTTCAGCTCATTCGTGCCAGTACGGCCGGCCTGCGTGACGGGATTCTTGCACGCTCGCCGAAAGCCAGTGCTCTGCTCTCGGAAGCCGCGATGCAGTTGATCCTAGAAAATGTTCCGCATCGGCTGACCGACCGCCTGAACCGCCATCCCATGGATGCGCCGCCTCGCCACGTCAGGCGGGCCGTCGAGTACATGCGGGCCAACCTGCATCTGCCGCTGACGATCGCCGATATTTCCGGGAATGTCGGGATCAGCAGCCGGTTGCTGCAATCGGGATTTCGCCGAATCCACGGCACGACGCCGGTCGCCTATCTGCGCAGAATTCGACTCGAAGCGATCCACGACGAGCTGTCGCGACCGGAGAATCTGCTTCCGGTCAGTGAAGTCGCGCTGAAGTGGGGCTTTACCCACATGGGCCGGTTTGCGGCGTCATACCGAGCGGCCTTTGGATTGTATCCGTCCGACACAGCCCGGCGCGCTCGGGGATTTTGCGGCTGAAGGAGGCGACGCAAGGCTCCGAAGCTACTTCTTTCGCTTCTGCTCGATCGCGTCCCAGATCTTCGCCGCGACATCAGGGCCGCCGAGCCGCGCGATGGCGCGGATGCCCGTGGGCGAGGTCACGTTGATCTCGGTGAGATTGCCGTTGATGACGTCGATGCCGACGAACAGCAGGCCGCGCTCGCGCAGCGCCGGACCGATCGTCGCGCAGATCTCGCGCTCGCGCGGCGTGAGCTCGGTCTCCTTGGCCGCGCCGCCGCGCACCATGTTGGAGCGGAGGTCGTCGGTGGCCGGCACGCGGTTCACCGCGCCGGCGAACTCGCCATTGACGAGGATGATGCGCTTGTCGCCGTGCTTCACCTCGGGAATGAATTGCTGGATCACCCAGGGCTCCTTGAAGGTGACCGAGAACATGTCGAACAGCGAGCCGAAATTCATGTCCTGCGGCATCACGCGGAACACCGCCGCGCCGCCATGGCCGTGCAGCGGCTTCATCACGACGGCCCCGTGCTTGTCGCGGAACGCGTTGATCTCGTCCAGGTCGCGCGAGATCGAGGGTCGGCGGCATCAGCTGCGGGAAGTTCATCACGAACAGCTTTTCCGGCGCGTTGCGCACGGAGGCGGGGTCGTTGACCACCAGCGTCTTCGGATGGATGCGCTCGAGGAAATGCGTCGAGGTGATGTAGGCGAGGTCGAACGGCGGATCCTGGCGCAGCAGCACCACGTCAAAGCCGTTCAGCGCCTCGCGCCTTGGCTCGCCGAGGGTGAAATGGTCGCCGGGCTCGTCGCGCACGGTCAGCAGCTGGACCGGAGCCACGATCTCGTCGCCGACCATCGAGAGCTTGTCGGGGGTGTAATAGGACAGGCCATGGCCGCGCTTCTGCGCCTCCAGCAGCAGCGCGAAGGTCGAATCGCCCTTGATGTTGATGCGGGCGATGGGGTCCATCTGGACGGCGACGTTGAGTTTCATGGTCTGCCTTTCAGGTCGAGGCGTCGAATGCCGCCAACACATGGCGCGGAAGTGAGCGCGGCGCAATCAGCATGGCGTCGAATCGCAATTCGAATTCGGCATGCTCGGGATGCGCCACGAGCCAGCCTTGCGCGGCGTCGATGATGCGCTGCTGCTGGCGCGGGGTCACCGCATAAGCGGCGTCATCGAGGCTGGCGCGGGCCTTGACCTCGATGAAGGCGATCAAATTGCGGCGGCGCGCCACGAGATCGATCTCGCCATGCGCCGTGCGGTAGCGCTTTGCCAGGATGCGGTAGCCCTTGGCCATGAGATAGGCGGCGGCGCGGCTTTCGGCCGAGATGCCGGTGCGGAACGCGGCGACGCGCTCGGGCGAGGCGACTTTCGGTTCCGCGTCGCCCCTAGTCTTCGCCATCGCCGCCCCGCAGGTCCTTGGCGAGCTCGAGCGCGCGGGCATAAACCTCGCGGCGCGGCCGGCCCGAGAGCGCAACCGCATGCGCAACGGCATCCTTGACGCTGTGCGCGGCCAGCTGCTCGCGCAGGAGATCGTCCAGCGCATCCGATGTCAGCACCTCGGCGTCGGCCGCCGGCGGAGCGATCACCAGCACGAACTCGCCGCGCGTCTCCAGCCCAGCGGCGTCACGCGCCAGCTCGGCTAGCGTTGCGCGCGAAATCTCCTCGTGCAGCTTGGTCAGCTCGCGGCAGATCGCGGCCTCGCGGCTGCCCATGATCTCGGCGAGCTCGGCCAGCGTATCCTGCACGCGATTGCCGGATTCGAACATCACCAGGGTCGCATCGATGCGGGCGAGCTCGGCCAGGCGCGATTTTCGCGCCGCTGATTTGGCCGGCAAGAAACCCTCGAAGAAGAAACGATCGGTCGGCAGCGCGGCGACCGACAGCGCGGCCAGCACCGAGGACGGGCCGGGCAGCGCATAGACCGCATGGCCGGCGGCGCAGACCTCGCGCACCAGCTTGAAGCCGGGGTCGGAGATCAGCGGCGTGCCGGCGTCCGACACCAGCGCGACCGAGCCGCCCGCGGCAAGCGCCTCCAGGATCTTTGGGCGCGCGGCCTCGGCGTTGTGCTCGTGATATTGCTTGAGCTGGGCGGAGATATCGTAGCGCTCGGTCAGGCGGCGCGTAATGCGGGTGTCCTCGCAGGCGATGACGTCGACGCCGGCGAGGGTCTGAAGCGCGCGCAGCGTGATGTCGCCAAGATTGCCGATGGGGGTTGCGACCAGATACAGGCCCGGCGCCGCCTTCGGGGCCGGGAGCCGATGGGCGTCGATGGAGAAACCGCGTGGAGCGGCGTCTGGGCCTTCAGGCGTATTTATCGGGGCCGGCTTTGCGCGCATAATGAATCGAACTTAGGCATGATCCCCGGGGCTGGGAACCGGTCCTCCGAAAAAGATCGCGGCCAAACCCAAGATACGACGGGGTGGGGGCGGGAAAGGACGGGAATGTGATCCACCGGGTCACATGCGAGAGGGTATGAAGCGTCAACGTCATATTCGCGGCGGAAACGCCGCCTTGATGCTGTCGAGGGGTCGGCGGACAGCCAGGACCTACGGGTGCGGCCGTGTTAAGCGGTCATTATCCTTTTGTTTTGGTTAACTATTTGCCGACAATATGCCTGAATCCGCGGCTTCTGTCGCGGCAATGAATGTTGTGACCGGCTGGCGATCGCTGGTCAGAAGAGAAGCTGCAATGCTGGGCCCGCGTGATCCGAAATCTCCCGTTGAGGGGCCCCGAATGTCCGGGGCGACCCGGCGGGGTGCGCTCGGCCTGTTGCTCGGCGCCCCCCTGCTCTCGGCCTGCGCCGGCGTGCAGCAAAGCCTCAGCCAGTTCTCAAATCCCTTCAGCAGCTCCTCTCCGCCGCCGGCCCAGCCGGCCGGACCGCCGCAACAGGCGACCACCGCTGGCACCGGCGGGGTCAAGGTAGCCGTGATCCTGCCGCTCTCGGCCGCCGGCAATGCCGGCCTTGCCGCTCAGTCGATGCGCAATGCCGCCGAGATGGCGCTGGCGGAGTTCCAGAACCCGAACATCCAGCTGCTGATCAAGGACGACAATGGCACCCCGCAGGGCGCGCAGGCCGGCGCGCAGCAGGCGGTCGAGGAAGGTGCCGAGATCATTTTGGGGCCGCTGTTCGCGCAGTCGGTGCCGGCGGTGGCGCAGGTCGCGCGCACGCGCAACATCTCGGTGATCGCGTTCTCGACCGATTCCAGCATCGCCGGCCGCGGTGTGTATCTGCTGAGCTTCCTCCCCGAGTCCGACGTCAACCGCATCATTGAATACTCCGCCAGCATCGGGAAGCGCTCGGTCGCCGTACTCGTGCCCGACAATGCCTATGGCAATGTCGTCGAGGCCGCGGTGAAGGCGGCGGTGCCGCGGCGCGGCGGACGCGTCGTCGCATTCGAAAGATATGGTGCGGATCGCGCCACGCCGGCGCGCACGGTCGCACAGCAGCTCGGCAGCGCCGATGCGCTGTTCATTGCCGATGACGGCGATGCCGTCGTCGCGGTGGCCGATGCGATGACCGCGGCCGGCGCGAATTTGCGCAACATCCAGCTGCTCGGCACCGGCCTGTGGGACAATCCGCGCGTCTATGCCAGCCAAAACTTGCAAGGTGGCCTCTACGCTGCGCCGGATCCGGCCGGTTTTCGCGCGTTCTCCGGCCGCTATCGCACCAAATATGGCGCCGAGCCGATCCGCACCGCGACGCTGGCCTATGACGCCGTCGCCCTCGTCGCCGCGCTCGCGCGCACGCAGGGCACCACGCGCTTCTCGGCGGACGTGCTCACCAATCCCTCGGGCTTTGCCGGCATCGACGGCCTGTTCCGCTTCCGCGCGGATGGCACCAATGAGCGCGGACTTGCGGTGATGAAGGTGACGACTGGCGGCGGCGTGGCGGTTGCGGGCTCGCCGAAGAGCTTTGGGGCGTAGTTCAGGACGACGGTCCCGTAGGGTGGGCAAAGCGAAGCGTGCCCACGAATTTCACGTGATGTAGTGAGAGATGGTGGGCACAGCGCGAGTGCGCCTTTGCCCACCCTACGAGAGCTCGTTACGCCGCGAGATCCGCGACCACCGCATCCAGCACCGGGAATCCGCTGCTCGTCACGCGCAGGCGGCCCGTTGCATCGACCATGATCGCGCCCTCCTCGCGCAGCAGCGCGATGCGGCCGGCATCGAGCGGACGGCCGGAGAGCGCCTTGTACCGCGCGGGGTCAATGCCCTCGGCGAGGCGCAATCCCATCAGCAAAAATTCGTCGGCGCGTTCTTCGCTGTTGAGGAGATCGTCGGTGACGACGCCGTGGCCGTTGGTCTCGACCCGGAGCAGCCAGGCTTCGGGACGCTTCTCGGTGGCGGTGGCATGGCGCACGCCGTCGATATCGAGGCGGCCATGTGCGCCCGGGCCGATGCCGGCATATTCCTCGCCGCGCCAGTACACCAGATTGTGCCGGCACTCGGCGCCGCGGCGCGCGTGATTGGAGATCTCGTAGGCGGGCAGCCCCAGCTTGTCGCAGGTCTCCTGCGTCACGTCGTAGAGCGCGCGGGCGACCGCCTCGTCCGGCGTCTTCAACTTGCCGGCCTGGTGCAGGCCGAAGAACGGCGTGCCTTCCTCGATGGTGAGCTGATAGAGCGACAGATGCTCGGCGGCTTCATCGATGGCGTGCCGCAGCTCATCGGCCCACATCGCCGGCGTCTGGTCGGGGCGGGCGTAGATCAGGTCGAACGAATAGCGGTCGAACGAGCGGCGCGCGATGGCGACGGCATCGAGCGCCTCGCGTGCGCTGTGCAGGCGGCCGAGCGCCTTCAGCGAGGCATCGTCGAGCGCCTGCACGCCGAGCGAGACGCGGTTGACGCCGGCGGCGCGATAGCCGGCAAAGCGCGTGGCTTCGACGCTGGTCGGGTTCGCTTCCAGCGTGACCTCGACGTCGCTCGCGACGGTCCAGTGCTTGCCGATGGCGTCGAGCACGGCGCCGACGGTTGCGGGCTGCATCAATGACGGCGTGCCGCCGCCGAGGAAGATCGAGGTGACCTTGCGGCCGGGCGCGCGCTGCGCTGTCGTTGCGATCTCCCGCGCGAAGGCGGAGGCAAAGCGTGCCTCGTCGATCGCGGCATGGCGGACATGGCTGTTGAAGTCGCAATACGGGCACTTCGACAGGCAGAACGGCCAGTGCACGTAGACGCCAAAGGCTTCAGATTCTTGTTTTGACGCGTTTTCCTGGCGCGAACCGGTAACCACTTCGCTCGAAAACGCTCTATCGCGGCTCAAGGCAGATCTCCGCCAGTTTCACGAAGGCGCGGGCGCGGTGCGACAGGCCGAGGCCGAGCGGCGGCAGGCCGTGCTTCTCGATGCTGGTCATCTCGCCAAAGGTGCGGTCGTATCCGTCAGGCAGGAACATCGGATCGTAACCAAAACCGGCATTCCCGCGCGGCGGCCAGACCAGCGTGCCGTCGACGCGCGCCTCGACCTCTTCGAGATGATCGTCAGGCCACGCGACGCAGAGCGCAGAAACGAAATGCGCGGTGCGCTTCGCTGGCGTGGTTGCGCCACGTTCCTGGAGCAGGCGCTCGATCTGGGCCATCGCCGCGGCAAAGTCCTTGCTCGGTCCGGCCCAACGCGCGCTGTAGATGCCGGGCGCGCCGTCGAGCGTGTCGACCACGATGCCGGAATCATCGGCGAAAGAGGGAAGGTTGGTCGCCTTTGCCGCCGCGATCGCCTTGATCGCGGCATTGCTGCGGAAGTCGTTGCCGGTTTCCTCCGGCTCGCCCAAGCCGAGCTCACCGGCCGACACCGCCTCGATGCCGTAAGGCGCGAGCAATTCCTTCATCTCGGCGAGCTTGCCGGGATTATGGGTCGCGATGACGAGCTTTCCGGTGATTCGGCGGTGCATGGCTTATTGACTACGCCACGGCCAGTTTCTGCAAGTCCACCAGGCGCGCGATGCCTTTCTGCGCCAGGGCGATCAGCTTCAGGAACTCGTCCTGCGTGAACGGTTCGCGTTCCGCGGTGCCCTGCACCTCGATGATCCGGCCATCGCCGGTCATGACGAAATTGGCGTCGGTCTCGGCTTCGGAATCCTCGGCATAGTCGAGGTCGAGCACGGGCGTGCCGTTGTAGATGCCGCAGGAGATCGCGGCGACGTTGTCGCGCATGACGTTGGTCTTGATCATGTTGCGCGCCTTCATCCAGTTGATGCAATCGGCGAGCGCGACCCAGGCGCCGGTGATCGAGGCCGTGCGGGTGCCGCCGTCGGCCTGGAGCACGTCGCAATCGACCGTGATCTGGCGCTCGCCGAGCGCTTCGAGATCGACGATGGTGCGAAGCGAGCGGCCGATCAGGCGCTGGATCTCGACCGTGCGGCCGCTTTGTTTCCCGGCGGAGGCTTCGCGGCGGGTGCGTTCCGAGGTCGCGCGCGGCAGCATGCCGTATTCGGCGGTGACCCAGCCGCGGCCCTGGCCCTTCAGCCATGGCGGCAGCCGGTCTTCCAGAGTGGCCGTGACCAGCACATGGGTGTCGCCGAATTTCACGAGGCAGGAGCCTTCCGCATATTTGACCACGCCACGCTCCAGCGTCACGGGGCGCAATTCGTCGGGCGCACGGCGGCTTGGCCGCATGGAAAATCCTCCAAAAACTCACTGAAAAGGGCTGTTCGCGGTGCTTGTAGGTGGGGTGAGGGTGGGCGGCAAGGCCTTTTCGTCCCCTGATTCCAGGCCCGCAAACACCACGCTTGTCAGACGCATCGGGGATGGACAAATTATGAGCATCTGAGAGGAGTTACCGTCTGTGGCCCAACACGATCCGATCCATCTGATCGCGCCGCGCGCAGGCCTCGCCCAGCTCAACGAGCGTTCCCGCGACATCTTTCGTCAAATTGTCGAAAGCTATCTCGCGACCGGCGAGCCGGTCGGCTCGCGCAATATTTCGCGGCTGATCGCCCTGCCGCTGTCGCCGGCCTCGGTCCGCAACGTCATGGCCGATCTGGAACAGCTCGGCCTGATCTATGCTCCGCACACCTCCGCCGGCCGGCTGCCGACGGAACTCGGCCTGCGCTTCTTCGTCGACGCCCTGATGCAGGTCGGCGACCTCAACGAGGCCGAGCGGCAGTCGATCCAGAGCCAGCTTGCCAGCGTCGGCCAGGCGCAGTCGGTCGAGGCCGCGCTGGACCAGGCGTTGACGCGGCTGTCGGGCCTGACCCGCGCGGCCGCGGTGGTGCTGACGCCGAAATCCAATGCGCGGCTGAAGCATATCGAGTTCGTCCGCCTGGAACCCGAGAAGGCGCTGGTGATCCTGGTCGGCGAAGACGGCCAGGTCGAAAACCGCGTGCTGACGCTACCGCCCGGAGTTCCCTCCTCGGCGATCACCGAGGCCGGCAATTTCCTCAATGCGCGCATTCGCGGCCGCACGCTCGCCGAAGCGCGGCTCGAGCTCGAAACCGCGCTGGGCGAAGCCCGCGCCGAGCTCGATCAGCTGACGCAGAAGGTGATTTCCGCCGGGATCGCGAGCTGGTCCGGCGGCGAGAACGAGGATCGCCAGCTCATCGTCCGCGGCCACGCTAATCTGCTCGAGGATCTGCACGCGCTGGAGGATCTGGAGCGGGTTCGCCTGTTGTTCGACGATCTCGAGACCAAGCGCGGCGTGATCGACCTCTTGGGCCGCGCTGAGACCGCCGAGGGCGTGCGCATTTTCATCGGTTCGGAGAACAAGCTGTTTTCCTTGTCCGGCTCCTCGACGATCATCTCGCCGTATCGGGATGCCGCCGGTCATATCGTCGGCGTTTTGGGCGTGATCGGGCCGACGCGGCTGAATTATGCCCGCGTGATCCCGACCGTGGACTACGCCGCCCGCATCGTCAGCCGGCTCCTGGGGGGCTGACCGGCATTTGCGCCGATCACGGGCGCTTGATTTTCGCCCGCTTAGGCACGATATCCGGGCCAACAATCCCTGGAAACGAGTTCGAGATTTGAGCCGATGACCGATCGAGACCGGCAACCCGAAGACACGACCGCACCGACCGGCGAGCCCGTGGTGTCAAAACCCTACATCATGCCCGACGATCCCGAGCCGGGTTCGGTCGAAACCTTGCAGAAGGAAGCCGCCGAGGCGCGCGACCGCATGCTGCGGACGCTGGCCGAGATGGAGAACTTGCGCAAGCGCACCACCAAGGAGGTCGCCGACGCCCGCCTCTACGGCATCACCGGCTTTGCCCGCGACGTGCTCGACATCGCCGACAATCTCCAGCGCGCGCTCGATGCCGTTCCGGCCGAGGCGCGGGCCGCGGCCGATCCCGGCCTGATCTCCCTGATCGAGGGCGTCGAGCTCACCGAGCGCTCGCTGCTCAACGCGCTGGAAAAGCACGGCGTGAAGAAGTTCGACCCGCAGGGCCAGAAGTTCGATCCGAACTTCCAGCAGGCGATGTTCGAAGTACCCGATGCGTCGGTGCCGTCGGGCACCGTGGTGCAGGTCGTGCAGGCCGGCTACACCATCGGCGAGCGCGTGCTGCGCCCGGCCCTGGTCGGTGTCGCCAAGGGCGGCGCGAAGGCGGCGGCCAACAGCAACGAAGTGAACTGAGTTCGGGCGTCATTCCGGGTTCGGCTCTGCGAGCCGCCCCGGAACGACTGTGTGAGAGCCTACGCACTCACCGCGATATCCGCCGACTGGATCCGCTTCACCCCGGCCTTGGCCATATCGGCCCAGGCCTTGGCGAGCGAGCCCTGCGTGTCGATGCCGCGGCAGGCGTCTTCCACGACATAGACCTCGAAGCCAGCCTTGCGCGCGTCGAGCGCGGTCCAGGCGACGCAGAAATCCGTCGCCAATCCCGCAACGAAGACGCGCTTGATCTTGCGGCCCTTGAGATAACCGGCGAGGCCCGTGGAGGTCTTGCCGTCGGCTTCGAGGAACGCCGAATAGCTGTCGACGTCCTTGTGAAAGCCCTTGCGGATGATGAGCTCGGCGTGCGGGATCGCGAGGTCCTTCGACAGCGACGCGCCGTCGGTACCCTGCACGCAATGGTCGGGCCACAGCACCTGCTTGCCGTAGGGCAAATCGACGGTCTCGAACGGCTTCTTGCCGGAATGCACCGAGGCGAACGAGATGTGGCCGGGCGTGTGCCAGTCCTGCGTCATCACCACATTCGCAAAACCTTTCGCGATCTTGTTGATGACGGGCACCACCTGCTCGCCCTCCTTCACCGCGAGGCTGCCGCCGGGCAGGAAGCAGTTTTGCACGTCGATCACGAGCAGCGCCGAGGTGTCGTCCGGCTTGATCGATGCCGCTGCGAGGAGTGCGGTCGGAGTGAGGGCAGCAAGCGCCGTCGTTCCAAGCGCCGCCAGGATTTGTCGCCGATCCAGCATCGTTCGCCTCCCCTTGTGAGCCAATGGAGGCAAAGCCTAGTTCCGCGCGCGAGCGAACTGAAGCCCGAAAATGCAGCCGGCTTTGGTGAGGGGTTGGGCTTGCCGGCCCCAACATCGCTCGTCCCGGACAAGCGCGCCCTCAGGCGCGCGCCGATCCGGGATCCATAACCACAGGGAGATGTTTGGCGAAGACGCTTGGTACTGCGACCGATCACGATCGCCAGATCACGCGGTATGGGTCCCCGCCTTCGCGGGGACGACACCGAATGTGTTGCTACCCCTTTGGCTGAATCCCGTCGCGCACCGCGCGGAAGCGGGTGAAGGCGGCCTGCCACTGGTCGCGCGGGGCGCTGGCGATGATGCGCAGCGAGGCGCCGCCGGTCGAGAAGCGGATCCACTGCACCACGGTCACCGGGACCTTGTCCTTGCCGCTGACGCCGTCGATCCGGGTCTCAAAGCCCTGCTGGCCGTTGATGCGGATCGGCTCCGACATGGTGACGCGCGACTCGCGCACGCCGGGGATCTGGAGCGCCGCCTCCTGGGCGAAGCGGGCGCGGTCGTCGGCGGCTTGCGGGGTGGCGCCGATCAGGCCGAGGATCATGAACGGCTTCTGCTCATAGCCGGTGCTCTCGTTGCCGTCGGCGAGGATGATGCTGGAGCCCGGCGCCAGCGTGCGGATGTCCTTGAAGTCGGCCAGATCAGTGATCTTGAACGGCATCAGCGCGATCTGCTCTTCGGCCGAGACCTGCTTGCGGGTGGTGGCGCTGGCAAACATCTGCCGCACCGCCTCGTCGGTGTAGATCTTGGTCGCGTTCTCCGGAATCTGGACCGCGACATAGCCGGAGAAGCCGGCGCCCGGCACGATCATCGAATAGCGCTTCACCGGGGTGTCGCCCGCCTTGCCGCTTTCGGTGGTGAAATAGGCAAGACCCGCGGGGGTCTCGATCTTGTCCTGCTTGACGCCGCCAGTGCCAGCCGGATTGGAATTGAAGGCGCTGACGACCTCGCCATAGGCCGCCGGCGGCAGCTCGGTGATCAGCACCTTGACGCTGCCGTCCTCGCTCTCGAAGCCCGGAAAGGTTTTGGCCGTGTTCAGCCCGACCAACGGCACCATGCCGAGACGAAGTCCGGGCGGGTAAATGGCGTCGGCAGCAAGGGCCGGCAGCGCCGAGGCAACGAGGAGGGCGAGCGCAGCGAGGGGGCGGATCAGCTTCATGGGCACTCTGATTGGTTCACATTGAGGCCGTTCGATGGTCGGCGATCGGGCCCTTTGTCGCGCGAAGCAGCCCGGTGGCGAGGCTGTCCGGCCGGTCCGCCTTGTAGCGGGTTTGGCCTGCCGGTAACAGGGCGGGGCGGATCACGGTGGCGGGGGCTGGCGGACCGCCGGACCTGTTAATATTTCCTCACCCGCAAGGGCGGTTGAGCCCGGATATGTTCTTCCAAAACCCAATGTTTTCACGGCCGAAACTTGCGTTCGGTCCTTGCGGCCCCCTCCCCCCCTCCTATATGAGCCTCAATCATCGCAATATCGCGGATGTTTGATCTTAGGGGGTTTCGGTTCGGGTGCCTTCTGGGCCCAGCCAACCTGCCGCAAAAAGAAGGATATCAGGACCATGGGAAAGGTCATTGGGATCGACCTCGGCACCACGAACTCGTGCGTCGCCGTAATGGATGGCAAGAACGCCAAAGTCATCGAGAATTCCGAAGGCATGCGCACGACGCCTTCGATCGTCGCCGTCACGGACGACGGTGAGCGCCTCGTCGGCCAGCCTGCCAAGCGCCAGGCCGTTACCAATCCCGAGCGTACGTTCTTCGCAGTGAAGCGCCTGATCGGCCGCCGCTACGACGACCCGATGGTCGAGAAGGACAAGAAGCTCGTTCCGTACAAGATCGTGAAGGCTTCCAACGGCGACGCCTGGGTCGAGGCCGACGGCCAGACCTACTCGCCCTCACAGGTCTCGGCTTTCATCCTGCAGAAGATGAAGGAGACCGCGGAAGCCCATCTCGGCCAGAAGGTCGACCAGGCCGTCATCACCGTTCCTGCCTACTTCAACGACGCCCAGCGCCAGGCGACCAAGGACGCCGGCAAGATCGCGGGCCTTGAAGTGCTGCGCATCATCAACGAGCCGACCGCGGCCGCGCTCGCCTATGGCCTCGACAAGACCAAGGCCGGCACCATCGCCGTGTACGACCTCGGCGGCGGCACGTTTGATATCTCCATTCTCGAAATCGGCGACGGCGTGTTCGAGGTGAAGTCGACCAACGGCGACACCTTCCTCGGCGGCGAAGATTTCGACATGCGCCTCGTGGGTTATCTGGCCGACGAGTTCCAGAAGGAGCAGGGCATCAACCTGCGCAACGACAAGCTCGCGTTGCAGCGCCTGAAGGAAGCCGCTGAAAAGGCCAAGATCGAGCTGTCGTCGACGACGCAGACCGAGATCAACCTGCCCTTCATCACCGCGGACCAGACCGGCCCGAAGCATCTGACGATGAAGCTCACCCGCGCCAAGTTCGAGGCGCTGGTCGACGACCTCATCCAGAAGACCGTCGAGCCCTGCCGCAAGGCGCTGAAGGACGCCGGCGTCACCGCCGGTGAGATCGGCGAAGTCGTGCTGGTCGGCGGCATGTCGCGCATGCCGAAGGTCCAGGAAGTCGTGAAGCAGCTGTTCGGCAAGGAGCCGCACAAGGGCGTCAACCCGGACGAAGTCGTGGCGATCGGTGCCGCGATCCAGGCCGGCGTGCTCCAGGGCGACGTCAAGGACGTGCTGCTGCTCGACGTGACCCCGCTGTCGCTGGGCATCGAGACGCTGGGCGGCGTGTTCACCCGCATCATCGACCGCAACACCACGATCCCGACCAAGAAGAGCCAGGTGTTCTCGACCGCCGAGGACAATCAGAACGCGGTCACCATCCGCGTCTTCCAGGGCGAGCGTGAGATGGCGGCCGACAACAAGATGCTCGGCCAGTTCGATTTGATGGGCATTCCGCCGGCGCCGCGCGGCATGCCGCAGATCGAGGTGACCTTCGACATCGACGCCAACGGCATCGTCAACGTTTCGGCCAAGGACAAGGCCACGGGCAAGGAGCAGCAGATCCGCATCCAGGCCTCCGGTGGTCTGTCGGAAGCCGACATCGAGAAGATGGTCAAGGACGCCGAGGCCAATGCCGAGGCGGACAAGAAGCGCCGCGAGGCCGTCACTGCCAAGAACGAGGCGGATGGTCTCGTGCATTCGACCGAGAAGGCTCTGGCCGAACACGGTTCGAAGGTCGCCGAGAGCGAGCGCCGCGCCATCGAGGATGCCGTCAGCGACCTCAAGGAAGCGCTGAAGGGCGACGATGCCGAGGCGATCAAGGCCAAGACCCAGACGCTGGCCCAGGCTTCGATGAAGCTCGGCGAGGCCATGTACAAGCAGCAGGCCGAGGCCGACGCCAAGAAGGATGCGGCCAAGGACGACGTCGTCGACGCGGAGTTCACCGAGGTCGACGACGACAAGAACAACAAGAAGTCCGCCTGAACCCCGAGAGGGTGTGATGCGGACGGCTTGGACCCCACACGCTAAACTGGCCTCCCCCCTCAAGGGGGAGGCCGTCGTGTCGGGACGGGCGGGCGGGATGCCCGTTACGATCAATCAAATCCCAGCATCTATGCTCAACGCTGCCATGCAGCCCTCTGCCGCAAATCAGAAGGCTGCCTATATCGTCGCGTGGCGACGTTGTTTCGCTCCGACTTGACTCGCGATTGGATAGACCGAGCCTGCCATGTCCACCAAGCGCTGCTATTACGAAACCCTCGAAGTCGAACGCACCGCTGACGATTCCGTCTTGAAATCGTCCTTTCGCAAGCTTGCGATGAAATTCCACCCGGATCGCAATCCCGGTGACGACAGCAGCGAGGTCAAGTTCAAGGAAATCAACGAGGCCTACGAGGTCCTCAAGGACAAGGACAAGCGGGCCGCCTACGACCGCTTCGGCCATGCAGCTTTCGAGCAGGGCGGCGGCTTTGGCGGCGGCGCCGGTTTCGGCGCGGGCTTCGCCTCCTCCTTCTCCGACATCTTCGAAGACCTGTTCGGCATGGCCGGGCAGCGCGGCCGCGGCGGCCGCGAGCGCGGGGCGGACCTGCGCTACAACATGGAGATCACGCTCGAGGAAGCCTTCGGCGGCAAGACCGCGCAGATCGAGATTCCGGTCTCGGTGACCTGCGAGGCCTGCTCGGGCATCGGCGCCAAGGCCGGCACCAAGCCGAAGACCTGTTCGACCTGCGGCGGCGCCGGCCGTGTGCGGCAGTCGCAGGGCTTCTTCACGCTGGAGCGGACCTGTCACGGTTGCCAGGCCGCGGCCAGATGATCGAGGACGCCTGCCCGTCCTGCGCGGGCCAGGGCCGGGTCACCCGCGAGCGTACGCTCTCGGTCAACATTCCCCAGGGCGTCGAGGACGGCACCAGGATCAGGCTCGCCGGCGAAGGCGAAGCCGGCGTCCGCGGCGGTCCGCCCGGCGACCTCTGCATCTTCCTGTCGCTGGCGCTGCACCAGCTGTTCCAGCGCGATGGCGCCGACCTGCACTGCCGGGTCCCGATCTCGATGGTGACGGCCGCCTTGGGCGGCGAATTCGAGGTGCCGACCATCGAGGGCGGGAAAACCAAGGTGAAGGTGCCGGCCGGAACCCAGTCGGGCCGCCGATTCCGCATCGCATCAAAGGGCATGCCGGTGCTGCGCTCGCGCCAGACCGGCGACATGTACGTCCAGGTCGCGGTCGAGACCCCGCAGAATCTCACCAAGAAGCAGCAGGAATTGCTGGCCGAATTCGAGAAACTGTCCTCCGGCAATACCCAGCCGGAGTCGGTCGGCTTCTTCGCCAAGGTCAAGGATCTCTTCAGTAATCGGGCGAACTGACTCGTCTTGACCGTGCCGCCTTCGGCCTATACCTGTTTATGACCATTTTCTGACACGCCGCGGTCACGCGGTCCCGTCCGGTCCAGACATGCCCTTGCCATCGTCCGCGCGTGCGTTGAAGAAGCCTCGTCTCGACGACGAGGTGCGTTTTCTCAGGTCGTGGATCGAAAAACCGCTGCATATGGGCGCGGTGATGCCGTCGGGCAAGCTCCTGGCCCGGACCATGGCGCATTACGTCGATATCGATTCGGATGCCCCGGTGGTCGAGCTCGGGCCCGGCACCGGCGCCATCACCTCGGCTCTGGTCGAGCGCGGCGTCGACCAGAAGCGTCTCGTCCTCGTCGAATACAATCCCGGCTTCTGCGCGCTGCTGCGCGACCGTTACCCGCAAGCCAAGGTGGTGCAGGGCGATGCCTACCGCCTGCGCGACACGCTCTGGAACGTGCTGAGCGCGCCGGCGAGCGCCGTCGTCTCGGGCCTGCCGCTGGTGACAAAACCGATGCTGACGCGGCTGCGGCTGATCCGCGATGCCTTCACGGCGCTGGCGCCCGGCGCGCCCTTCGTCCAATTCACCTATGCAGTGGTCCCGCCGATCCCGAAATCGCTGCCCGGCGTGTCCACAGAGGCCTCGGAACGGATCTGGATGAACCTTCCGCCGGCCCGCGTCTGGGTGTATCGCAAAGACTAATTCCGCCGGCATTTCCCTTTGCGCGGCGGGCTCGTTTCGCCGCACGCATTGGATCGGATGCCCGCACCCAAAATCCTGGTCATTCCCGGCTCGCTGCGCACCGGCTCGCACAATGCGAAGCTGGCGGCGGTAGCCGCTTATGAATTCGCCCAGGCCGGCGTCGACGTCACCCGCATCTCGCTCGCCGATTTCCCGCTGCCGATCTACGACGGCGATCTCCAGGCCAAGTCAGGCATTCCTAAGCACGCCATCAATCTCAAGCGCATGATCGGCGCGCATCATGGCGTCTTGCTCGTCACGCCCGAATACAACGCCTCGGTGCCGCCGCTGCTGAAGAACGCGATCGACTGGGTCAGCCGCGTGCAGGAGCTGCAAGAGGCGCGCGGCGACGTGTTCCGCAACCGTCCCTTCGCGCTTGCCGGCGCATCGCAGAGCCGGTTAGGTGCCGCGCGCGCGCTCCAGGCGCTCAGGCTGATCCTGACCTCCTGCCACGCCAACGTGATTGCCAGCCAACTCACGCTCGCCTTTGCCGACCAGGCCTATGACGATATGGACAGGCTGAAGAACGAGGGCGATATCGCCGCGTTGAAGCAGCTGGTCGCGCAGTTGATCGACATTTCCCAACGCATGATGTGAGGTGACATGACGCCAGCCGAGATCGTCCCGAAAGACCGCCTGATCGTCGCGCTCGATCTGCCCAGCGTCGATGCCGCGGAGGCGATGATCGCTCGGCTCGGCGACAGCGTCAGCTTCTACAAGATCGGCTACCGCCTCGCTTATGCCGGCGGCCTGCCGCTCGTCGCCAAGCTTGCCGACAAGGGCAAGAAGGTCTTTCTCGATCTCAAGCTGCACGACATCGGCAACACCGTGACGCAGGGCGTCGAGAGCATCACGAAGCTGGGTGCGACCTTTCTCACCGTGCACGCCTACCCGCAGACCATGAAGGGCGCTGTCGAAGGCCGCGGCTCTTCGAAGCTGAAGATCCTCGCCGTCACGGTGCTGACCTCCTACAATGAGGACGATCTGCACGCGGCCGGCTACCGGCTCGGTGTCTCCGAGCTGGTCGAGGCGCGCGCGCAGCAGGCGCAGGTGCTCGGCGTCGACGGCCTCGTGTCCTCGCCCGAGGAAGTCGGCAGCCTTCGCAAGATCGTCGGTCACCAGATGCATCTCGTCACGCCCGGCATCCGCCCGGCGGGCTCGGCAACAGGTGACCAGAAGCGCATCATGACGCCCGGTCGCGCGATTGTCGCGGGCGCGGATTATCTCGTCGTCGGGCGGCCGGTGGTGGAAGCCGCCGATCCCAAGGCGGTTGCTGAAGCTATCCAGACCGAGATCGCGCAAGCGCTTGGCTAACGAACAAGCAAGGAGAAGAACAATGGCAAAGGGCTACTGGATCGGACGCGTCGACGTGAGCAATGACGAGGGCTACAAGCCCTATGCCGTCGCCAACGGTCCGATCTTCAAGAAATGGGGCGGCCGCTTCGCCGTCCGCGCCGGCAAGTTCACCACCGTCGAAGGCGCCAGCCGCACCCGCAACGTCGTGATCGAATTCCCCGACTACGAGACCGCGATCGCCTGCTACAACTCGCCGGAATACCAGGCCAACATCAAGGTGCGCCAGCCGCACTCGATCGCCGACCTCATCATCATCGAGGGCTATGACGGCCCGCAGCCGCAGGACGGCTGAGGCATGCTGCCATTCCGGGGCGCCCGAAGGGCGAACTCCGGTGCGCAATTGCGCACCTGAGAATCTCGAGATTCCGGGTTCGATGCTGCGCATCGCCCCGGAATGACGGACTGTGATCCCGATCCGCCTCGGTTGCCGGAACTGCATCCCCCCGCTACAACGGCCCGAGAGAGGATCACACCATGTCCGACATGCGCTTGATTGTTGCTGGAGCTGGCGGCCGGATGGGCCGGACGCTGACGCGGGTGATTGCCGAGAGCAAAGGCGCGGTGCTGGCGGGCGCCCTGGAGGCGCCGGGCTCGGAGCTGCTCGGCAAGGATGCCGGCGTGCTCGCAGGGCTCCCCGCCAACGGCATCAAGCTTTCCGCCGATCTCTGGGCGATGTCGAAGGAGGCCGACGGCATCCTCGATTTCACCGTGCCGGCGGCCACCATTGCCAATGTCGCGATCGCCGCCGAGCGCGGCCTCGTCCATGTCATCGGCACCACCGGGCTGTCGGGTTCCGACAACGCGGTGATCAAAAGCGTCACCAACCGCGCCGTCGTGGTGCAATCCGGCAATATGAGCCTCGGCGTCAATCTGCTCGCAGCGGTGGTCAAGCGCGTCGCCAAGGCGCTCGATGAGAGCTTTGACATCGAGATCGTCGAATCCCATCACCGCATGAAAGTCGATGCGCCCTCCGGGACTGCGCTGATGCTGGGCGAGGCGGCAGCGGCCGGTCGCGGCATCCCGCTCGACGCGGCGCATTCGGAACGTGGTCGCGACGGCATCACCGGCGCGCGCAAGCCGGGTGCGATCGGCTTCGCCTCCTTGCGCGGCGGCACCGTCGCCGGCGAGCACAGCGTGACCTTCCTCGGCCCGTTCGAGCGGCTCACGCTGTCGCATCTGGCCGAAGACCGCATGTTGTTCGCGCACGGCGCCCTCAAAGCGGCGCTGTGGGCGCATGGCAAGAAGCCGGGGCACTACTCCATGGCCGACGTGCTCGGTCTCGCCGACATCTGAACAAAGCAAGCAACGGAAACAGTCAATGAGCGAACGTCTTCTCGTGCTGGTACGGCATGGCCAGAGCGAATGGAATCTGAAAAACCTGTTCACCGGCTGGAAGGACCCTGACCTCACCGAGCTCGGCGTGAAGGAAGCCACCGAAGCCGGCCGCAAGCTGAAGGCGCAGGGTCTCGTGTTCGACGTCGCCTTCACCTCGGTGCTGACGCGCGCGCAGCATACGCTCGACCTCATCCTCGGCGAGCTCGGGCAAGAAGGTCTGCCGACCTCGAAGGACCTCGCGCTGAACGAGCGCGACTATGGCGATCTCTCCGGCCTCAACAAGGACGACGCGCGCAAGAAGTGGGGCGAAGATCAGGTGCTGATCTGGCGCCGCTCCTACGACGTGCCGCCGCCCGGCGGCGAAAGCCTGAAGGATACGCTCGCGCGCGCATTGCCTTATTATGTGCAGGAAATTCTGCCCGGCGTGCTCAACGGCAAGCGCACGCTGGTCGCCGCCCACGGCAACTCGCTGCGCGCGCTGATCATGGTGCTGGAAAAGCTCTCGCCCGAAGGCATTTTGAAGCGCGAGCTCGCGACAGGCGTGCCGATCATCTACCGGCTCAATGCCGATTCGACCGTGGCCTCGAAGCTGGATCTGGCAGGCTAGGCTTTTGCCGCAAGCCCGCTGCCGCAGGGTGGGCAAAGCGCAGCGTGCCCACGCAGCGTCAGCGATCTGAGAAAGATGGTGAGCACGGCGCGTTGCGCCTTTGCCCACCCTACGGCATCTTCGCCGGAACGACGATCTACTGCACTCCGAGCCGCCCGGCTTCCCAGCCCAGCATCGCCTGCTTGCGGGTGACGCCCCAGTGGTAGCCGGTGAGCTTGCCGCTCTTGCCGAGGGCGCGGTGGCAGGGCACGACGAAGGACACCGGGTTCTTGCCGACGGCCGCACCAACGGCACGCGAGGCCTTCGGGCTGTTGATGTTGCAGGCGATGTCCGAATACGACACCGCGCGCCCCATCGGGATCTTGAGCAGCGTCTCCCACACCCGCACCTCGAAATCGGTGCCGATCAGGACCACGCGCAGCGGCTGGTCCGGCCCCCACATCTTGGGGTCGAAGATGCGCTGGGCGAGCGGCGCGGTGCCTTCGTGATCTTCCACATAGCTCGCGTTCGGCCAGCGCCGCGTCATGTCCGCGAGTGCGATCTTCTCTTCGCCGTGATCCGCAAAGGCGAGGCCCGACAGGCCGCGATCGGTCGCGATCACGATCGCGGTGCCGAACGGCGAGGGATGGAAGCCGTAGCGCAGGGTGAGGCCCGCGCCGCCGTTCTTCCATTCACCCGGCGACATCGCTTCGTGGGTGACGAAGAGATCGTGCAGCCGGCCCGGTCCCGATAGCCCCGAGTCGAGCGCGGCGTCGAGGATGCTTGCGGAGTCCCGCAGCAGGCCCTTCGCATGGTCCAGGGTGAGCGCCTGCATGAAAGCCTTCGGGGTGATCGAGGCCCAGCGGCGGAACAGATGGTGCAGTTCATCCGGCGTGACGCCGGCGGCATCCGCCATCGCCTCGATGGTCGGCTGCGCGCGCCAGTTCTCCGAGATGAACGCGATCGCCCGGCGCACGGAATCATAGTCGCGCAGCGCGGCGTTCTGGGGGCCCGGCTTGGCCAGGCGCTGGTCATGTATGGCGAGTGTCATCATGACCGGAAATGTAGGAGGACGGAGGCCATGAAACCACCCGATTTCTGACTGCGTTCAGGTCACCGGATTGTAGGTCGGGCCGCGCTTGGCGGCGTTCAGCGCTTCGACCAAGCCTTTGTAGAAACTAGCTTTTTCATCCGGCCCCAGGAACCTTGCGATCTGGATCTGATGGCCGCGCGAGATCAGATAGAGATGCTCGATGCCAAAATCCTCGTCGACCTCCATGTCGAGGCGGACCCAGAGCGGATTGAAGGTCCATTCGGCGATCGCGCCCCGATGACTGACGCGCCGCACCCGCAGCTCCGACGGCGTGACCACGATCTCCTCGCTCGCCCGTGCGGTGCGGAAATTGACCTTGAAGGCCCACCAGACCACGAGCACGTCGAGGCCAAAGAAGCCCAGCACCGGCCAGGCGCCCTTCATCAGGAAGGCAAGGCCGGTCGCAAAACTGACGACGCTCAGGAACAGCATGACGGCGAGGAAGCCGGTGCGGTTCAGCGAGCGGTGCGGCGTCAGCAGCGCGGAGAAGATCTGCACCTCGCGCGGATCTTCAGAGCTCTTGCGCTCAATTTCGTTGCCTGTGCTCATCGTCCCTCAGTATATCCCGATCATGGCGAAAATCACCCGCAAGCCGGCCCCGCGCAAAGCCGCGGTGCCGAAGAAGAAGGCAAAGCCGGCCGTCGCGAAGCCCAAGGCCTCTTCTAAGAAAGGGGCCTCCGCCAAGACATCGGCGCCCGCCAAGAAATCGCTCAAAGCCACAAGGCCGTGGACGCCGGCCGAGATCCACGAGGTCTTCAGCCGTTTCCGCAAGGCCAATCCCGAGCCCAAGGGCGAGCTCGAGCACGTCAATCCGTTCACGTTGCTGGTCGCCGTGGTGCTGTCGGCGCAGGCGACCGATGCCGGGGTCAACAAGGCGACGCGGGCCTTGTTCGAGATCGCCGACACGCCGCAAAAGATGCTCGATCTCGGCGAAGAGCGCCTGCGCGAGTATATCAAGACCATCGGCCTCTATCGTACCAAGGCGAAGAACGTCATCGCGCTGTCGGCGAAGGTGCTCAGTGATTTCGGCGGCGAGGTGCCGCGCACGCGCGCCGAGATCGAATCGCTGCCCGGCGCCGGGCGCAAGACCGCCAATGTCGTGCTCAACATGGCGTTCGGCGAGCACACCATGGCGGTGGACACGCATGTCTTCCGCGTCGGCAACCGTACCGGGATAGCACCCGGCAAGACGCCGCTCGACGTCGAGCTGGGTCTCGAAAAGGTGATCCCGGCCGAGTTCATGCTGCATGCCCATCATTGGCTGATCCTGCACGGCCGTTATACTTGCCTCGCGCGCAAGCCGCGCTGCGAGGTGTGCCTGATCAACGATCTCTGCCGGTGGCCGGAGAAGACGGTGTAAGCTGGAGGCTCCCGTCATTCCGGGACGATGCGCAGCATCGAACCCGGAATCTCGAGATTCCGGGTCTGGTCCTTCGGACCATCCCGGAATGACGATCGTGAGATTCGCGTGCGGGCAAATGGTTTAGGGTCATGTCGTGAGTCAACAGGAACAGATCGCACCGTCGGCACCTCCCGCCACCCCGACCGCGCCGCCCAAGCCCACGCAGGCTCCAGCCGTCTCGCTCTGGAGCCGGCTCGTGATCCCGCTGTTTGCCGTGATCGTTGCGCTCGCCTTCGTCGCGCTGGCGACGCAGCGCTTCGACGAATGGGTCGGCGATGCCGTGGTCCAGACCACCAATGACGCCTATGTGCGCTCCGATCTGACGCGACTTTCGAGCCGCGTCTCCGGCGAGGTGCTGACCGTTGCGGTGACCGACTTCCAGCGCGTCAAGGCCGGCGACCTCCTGATCCAGATCGATCCCGCCGATTACGAGGCCCAGGTCGCGCAATCCGAGGCCGCGGTCGCCGCTGCGCAGGCCGTGCTCGACAATCTCGCCAACCAGATCGAGCTGCAATATGCGACGATCGCGCAGGCCGAGGCCGCGCGGCTGTCGGCAGAGGCGATCGAGGTCGAGGCAAAGCAGGAGCAGGTGCGCCAGCAATCGCTGTCGCAGACCGAAGCCGGTACGCGGCAACGGCTCGAGCAGGCGGTTGCGGGTCTTGCCAAGGCGCAGGCCGACGTCCGCGCGAGTCGCGCCGTGATCGCGGCCCAGCAGCATCAGCTCGAAGTCTTGCAGGGCACCAAGAAGCAGCGCGCGGCCGATCTCAACGCCACCAAGGCAACGCTGGCCAGCGCGAAGCTGAAGCTTGGATACACCAAGATCACTGCGCCGTTCGACGGCGTCGTCGGCGAGCGCCAGGTGCAGCCCGGCGACTACGTCAACATCGGAACCAACCTCATCAACGTGGTGCCGCTGCCGAAAGTCTACGTGATCGCGAACTACAAGGAGACCCAGCTGACGCATGTTGCGCCGGGCCAGCCGGTCGAGATCACCGTCGACAGCTTTCCGCGCGAGAAATTGCGCGGCAAGGTCGAGCGCATCGCGCCGGCAACGGGCGCGCAGGTCGCGCTGCTGCCGCCGGACAACGCCACGGGCAATTTCACCAAGGTGGTGCAGCGCATTCCCGTCCGCATCCAGTTCGACGACAACCAGCCGCTGCTGGCGCGGCTGGTGCCGGGTATGTCGGTCGTCACAAGCATCGACACGAAGAGCGGCAATGGCAGAAAATGACGATGCCCGCCGCGGACCGATCTCGCTCGGCGGCATCGCGCCCCAGCCGCTGTTTGCCGTGGCGGCGGTGCTGCTCGGCTCGTTCCTCACCAATGTCGACAGCCGCCTGACCACGGTCGGCTTGCCGGATCTGCGCGGCGCGTTCTCGCTCTCATTCGACGAGGGCGCCTGGCTCTCCACCGCCGGCATCGGATCGCAGATCCTGATCGCGCCCGCGGTGCCGTGGCTTGCGACCGTGTTCGGGCTGCGCCGCGTGCTCGGCATCCCGAGCCTGATCTATGCCGTGATCTCGCTGGTCGTTCCCTTCGTGCACGATTTTCAGACGCTGATGGCGCTCAGCGTCGTCCATGGCCTGCTGCTCGGCACTTTCGTGCCGGCGACGCTGATGATCATTTTTCGAAACTTGCCGATGCGCTGGTGGTTGCCGGCGATCGCGCTCTATTCGATCCGCGTCGGCTTTGCGTTTGACACGTCGAGCTCGCTGGTCGGCTTCTATGTCGACCATCTCGGCTGGGAATGGGTTTACTGGCAGAGCGTGATCATCGCGCCGCTGATGGGCCTGATGGTCTATCTGGGCACGCCGAGCGAGCCAGTGAACCGCGCGCTGCTGCGCGAGGCCGATTGGGGCGGCATGCTTTTGCTCGGCACATCGGTTTCGATGATCTATGCCGGCCTCGACCAGGGCAATCGTCTCGATTGGCTCGGCGACGGGACGGTGATGGCGCTGCTCGTTGGCGGAGCCGTGTTGTTTGCGGGCTTCCTGATCAACGAATCGCTGGTGCGCCAGCCCTGGGCCCATGTCGATGTGCTGTTCTCGCGCAACATCGGACTGGGTCTGGTCTTGATCCTGCTTTACACGCTGACCAGCCTCTCCAATTCGTCGCTGGTGCCGAACTTCCTCGGCAATGTCGCTCTGCTAAGGCCGGAGCAGAGCGGCCGGCTGTTGCTCACCTATGGTGCGCTACCGATGTTCGTGCTGGTGCCGATCTCGATCTGGCTGCTGCGGCATTTCGATACGCGCACGGTGGTGGTGGTCGGATTTGCCTGTTTTGCTGCCGCCAATCTCTGGGGGACCCAGCTGACCCACGACTGGGCGCGAGAGGATTTCATCGGCATCGTGCTGCTGCAGTCGATCGGGCAGTCGCTGAGCTTGTTGCCGCTCATCATCACGCTACTGTCCAACGCCGATCCGAGCCGCGCCACGTCCTTTGCGGCCTATATCCAGATCATGCGGCTCGGCGGCGCCGAGATCGGCGTGGCGCTGATGGGAACCTGGCTACGTGTCCGCGAGCAGGTGCATTCCTTCTATATCGGACAGCACGTGCTGAACGGCGACATCGACGTGACGCAGGCACTGAAGCAGCTGACCGATTATTTTGCGGCCCACGGAACGGGTTCGGCGCAGGCACGCGCGATCGGCACGCTCGCAGGCTTCGTGCAGCGCGAGGCCAATGTGCTGGCCTATATCGACGGCTTCTGGCTGTGCTTCTGGCTGGCGATCGCCGGGCTCGGCGTCATCGCGCTGGTCACTCGCGCCCGGCCGGGCCCGTTCACCCCCGAACCGTTCGGCTTTGCCAAGACGGTGCTGCACAAGTGCGGGGTGAAGGTGACCTGATCGAGGTCAGCGCATCTGCCGCGCCGGCTCGACCAGCTCGGGCCGCGAGCCTGACAGGCGCTTGTGCATGTGGACCATGAAGGCCATGCCGAAGATCGGCGTCGCCAGGTTGACGACCGGGATCGAGACGAAGGCGGCGATGAAGAGGCCGGCGGTGAAGATCGTCGCGGCGTTGTCGCGCCGCATCGCCTTGGCCTCCTCGGGCGAGCGGAAGCGCATCGCGGCGAGCTCGAAATATTCGCGGCCCAAAAGCCAGGCGGCGGCGAGGAAGAAGATCAGGAAGCCGGCGCCGGCGAACAGCACCAGCGGCAGGGCGACGAGATACACCAGGATCGTCAGCAGCGCGGTCTTGATGCCTTCAAAGATCGCCTGATTGAACGGCAGCGCCACGCCCGGCCGCTCGGCGGGATAATGCTCGCGCTCGACGATGTCGGCGACGTCGTCGACGAACAGGCTCGCCACCAGCGAGGTGATCGCGGGCATCAGGAACACGCCGCCGAATACAACGCCGAGGCCGGCCGCGATCGAGACGATCCAGGCCAGGACTTCGAGCGACGAATGCCAGCCCGGTCCGAGCAGACCTTCCAGCCAGACCTCGCCCGAGGTCGCAAACCAGCTGAGCAGCCGCTGCAGGCCGATCGCCAGCACGGTGATCAGCACCAGCGCAAGCCCGATCGATCGCCACAGGATCGAGCGCATCGGCGGCGACAGCATTTGCGACAGCGCCTTTGCGGCGGCATCCAGCATAGGGGACCTCTCAGGTAAACACCTCGCGAGAGGTAGACACCGAATGCGGCTTCGGCAAGGGCGGGCGGCTGCGGCCTGTTTCCCCTCCCCACGACCGCAGTATCGTAGGGTGGCAAAGCGAAGCGTGCCCACCGCTTCTGTTGCCGTGTTGGATTGATGGTGGGCACGGCGCAAGTGCGCCTTTGCCCACCCTACGATTTTGAGCGAGCGGATAGACCTCCTCACCTACACGGGGAGGGAGAGCTACGCCTACTCGTGCCGGTGCCCATGCTTCCGCGCTTTCGCCGGCTTGCCCTCCCCCGTCGGGATCATCATCACGCGACCGTAGCGCACGCCGCGTTCGGCGATGATGTGGTCGGCGAAATGCCTGACCTCGGCGGCGTCGCCGCGCAGCGCGGTCATCTCCATGCAATTGTCGTGGTCGAGATGGACGTGCAGCGTCGCGAGCGCGAGGTCGTGGTGGCCATGGAATTCCTGCACCAGTCGTTTCGACAGATCGCGCGCGGCGTGGTCGTAGACATAGACGAGACCGGCGACGCATTGGCCGGTCTGCGCGGTGTCCTCGGTGCTCTGTTGCAGCCCGGCGCGGGCGAGGTCGCGGATGATCTCGGAGCGGTTCTGATAGCCGCGCGCCTCGGCCGCGGCGTCGATCTCGGCCAGGAGATCGTCCTCGATCGTGATGGTAATTCGCTGCATCAGGTCCTCTCCGCGGGTACCGCCGAATGGACCTGTTCTACACCGATTTCGTGACCATCACAGCCGCGTCGCGCGCAGCCGCAGCGCGTTCCCGACCACGCTGACCGAGGACAGCGCCATCGCCGCCGCGGCGATGATCGGCGAGAGCAGGATGCCGAATGCGGGATAGAGGATGCCGGCGGCGATCGGGATGCCGGCGGCGTTGTAGACGAAGGCGAAGAACAGGTTTTGCCGGATATTGCTCATCGTCGCCTGCGACAGCTTTCGCGCGCGGACGATGCCGGTGAGGTCGCCCTTGAGCAGGGTGACGCCGGCGCTCTCCATCGCCACGTCCGTGCCAGTGCCCATGGCAATGCCGACCTCGGCCGCCGCCAGCGCCGGCGCGTCGTTGACGCCGTCGCCGGCCATCGCGACGCTGCGCCCGGCCTTTTGCAGTTTTGTGACGACCGCGCTCTTCTGGTCCGGCAGCACCTCGGCCTCGACCTCGGCGATGCCGAGCCGGCGCGCCACGGCTTCCGCCGTCGTGCGGTTGTCGCCGGTCAGCATGATCACCTTGATGCCTTCGGCCGCCAGCGCCTTCAGCGCTTCCGGCGTCGAGGCCTTGACCGGATCGGCGATCGCGAACAGGCCGGCGAGCTTGCCGTCGATGGCCATGTTGATCACCGTGGCGCCGTCGCCGCGCAGCCGCTCGGCGTCAGTGTCGAGCCGCTTGGTGTCGATGCCGGTCGACGACAGGTACTTGGCATTGCCGAGCACGACGGTCTTGCCGTCGACCCTGCCGGTTGCACCCTTGCCGGTCGGCGAGTCGAACTGTTCGACCTGGCCGAGGCTGAGCTGCTTCTCCTTCGCCGCGCGCATGATCGCGTCGGCCAGGGGATGTTCGCTGGCACGCTCGACGCTGGCCGCGAGCCGGAGAATGTCGTCTTCCGCGAAGCCGGTCGCGGGCACGATCGCCACGACCTTGGGCTTGCCCTCGGTCAGCGTGCCGGTCTTGTCCACGACCAGCGTGTCGATCTTTTCCATCCGCTCCAGCGCCTCGGCGTTCTTGATCAGCACGCCTGCCTGCGCACCGCGGCCGACGCCGACCATGATAGACATCGGGGTCGCAAGTCCCAGCGCACAGGGGCAGGCGATGATCAGCACGCTGACGGCGGCGACGAGGCCGAAGGCGAGCCGCGGCTCCGGTCCGAACCAGGCCCAGGCCGCGAAGGCGGCGATCGCGACGATGATGACGGTCGGCACGAACCAGCCGGCGACCTGGTCGGCCAGCCGCTGGATCGGCGCGCGCGAGCGCTGCGCGTCGGCGACCATCTGCACGATCTGCGACAGCAGCGTCTCGCGGCCGACCTTGTCGGCGCGCATGATGAAGCTGCCGGATTGATTGAGCGTGCCGGCGATCACCTTGGCGCCCGTCTCCTTGGTCACCGGCATGGATTCGCCCGTCACGAGCGACTCGTCGAGCGAGGAACGCCCCTCCAGGATGACGCCGTCGACCGGCACCTTCTCGCCGGGCCGCACGCGCAAGGAGTCGCCGGCATGGAGCGTGTCGATCTCGACCTCATGCTCATTGCCGTCGGCATCGACGCGCCGCGCCGTCTTTGGCGCGAGCTGGAGCAGCGCCTTGATCGCGCCCGAGGTCGCATCGCGCGCGCGCAGCTCCAGCACCTGGCCGAGCAAAACCAAGACCGTGATGACGGCCGCCGGTTCGAAATAGACGGCTACGGCACCATCATGGCCGCGGAAGGTCGCCGGGAAAATCTGCGGCACGACGGTCGCAACGACGCTGTAGACATAGGCGACGCCCGTGCCCATCGCGATCAGCGTGAACATGTTGAGGTTGCGCGTCACCAGCGACTGCCAGCCGCGGACGAAGAACGGCCAGCCGGCCCACAACACCACGGGCGTGGCGAAGAGGAGCTGGATCCAGTTCGACAGGACAGGATCGATCCAGTTGTGAGGCCCTGCGAGATGGCCGCCCATCTCCAGCACCACGGCCGGCAGCGCCAGCGCGCCGCCGATCCAGAACCGCCGCGTCATGTCGGCGAGCTCCGGATTGGGCCCGGTGTCGAGGCTTGCGACCTCCGGCTCCAGCGCCATGCCGCAGATCGGGCAGCTGCCGGGTCCGACCTGACGGATCTCCGGATGCATCGGGCAAGTGTAGATCGTGCCCGCGGGCATCTCCGGCTCGGGTGCCTTGTCCTTGGCGAGATATTTCGCGGGATCGGCGGCGAACTTGGTGCGGCAGCCGGCCGAGCAGAAATGGAAACTCTGGTCGTGATGTGTGAGGTGGTGTTTTGAAGTCGCGGGATCGACCGTCATGCCGCAGACGGGATCGAGGACCTTTGTCGCGGCGGGACCGTGGTCATGCGCGTGATGATGGCCATGACCGGCATCGCCATTGCCGCCGCAGCAGGATGAGGCTGCGGGCTTCGGAGCGGGCGCAGCGGCTTTGCTGGAACAGCCGCATCCGGAATGCGTTTCCGCGTCGTGATGATGGTTGTGGTTGGCGTCGTTCATTTCCGCACTCCGGCCCTTGTAACCCATACCCGGTAGGGGTATATAGACCTCATGCGCAAAGACATCAAGGCATCCGTCGGAAAACGTCTCGGCCGGATCGAGGGCCAGGTTCGCGGCCTGTCGAAAATGGTCGAGGAGGACCGTTATTGTATCGACATCGTGACGCAGATCTCGGCGGTGCGCGCCGCGCTGCGCCGGGTCGAGGAAGAGGTTTTGAAGGACCACGTCGCCCATTGCGTCGAGCACGCCATCGCCAGCGGCGACAAGGCCGATCAGCGCGAGAAGATCGCGGAGCTGATGGCGGTGATCGGACGGGCAGAGCGGTAGGGCGCTCTCGCCACCGGCGTCGTCCCTGCGAACGCAGGGACCCATAACCCCAGGGTGGAGTTTGGCGAAGACTGGTCGTTCGGTATGTCTACCGCCCGGACGCGATAGATTCCGCGGTATGGGTCCCTGCGTTCGCAGGGAAGAAAGCGGAGCTTATGCCGCAATCTCCCGCGCGCGTCGGCGCCGCCGCGAGCGGTACATCGTCAGCTTCTTCAGCAGCGGGAAATGCCTGGAGACGGTGACACGCCCGGTCGTCTCCGCCGGCTGCGCGCTCACTTCTTCAGCCGGAACTTCAGCCGGCGTCTCTTCGTCAATCGCTTCAGGAACGAGCGGCGGCGCACGGAGCGTTTCTGGAAACACACTGAACGTGCCCGCTACCTCCTCGAGCGGCTTCTGCTTGTCGGCCCAGTGCAGGGCGGTGTAGCACGAACCCGTGCACGATGGTGGGTTTGACGACTTCGAAATAGGGCGAGATGTCGAAGTCGCGGGGCATGTAGAGCGAGGAATCGCGGATGTGCAGGATCTCGCGGCGGGCGGCGCGGCTGCCGGCCTTGGTGATCTTGGGCAGGATCGGGTAGCGCACGGCGTCGAACGCCTGCGCGATCAGTGCCGAGCAGATGATCTTGGTCGGGTCGCCCGATCCGATTGCGATCATGCGCCGCCGCCAGCGCTGCGGTATCGGCAGCGGGAACAGGAAGCGCATCAGATCGACGATGTTCTTGGTGTCGTAGCCGAAGCCGATACGGTTGATCGCATAACGGCAGACCGTGGTGCGGTCCTCGTAGGACAGCCCGACCGGGCGGCAGACGCGGGTGTGATACGGGAAGTATTTTGATAGCGGCGCCGAGGTGACGCCCTCGCCGATATTGGCCTCGATCAGCACATGCGGCTCGCCGTTAGGCTCTTCCGCACCTTCGATCGGGCCGACATAGAGCGCGGCATGCGACCAGGTCGACTGCGTCAGATATTTGATGATGCCGGAGATGCGATTGTTGCCCTCGACCAGCAGCACGTCGCCGGGCTCGACGACGCCGCGCAAGTGCTCCGGGTCGCTCGGAGTGAACGGCTCATAGCCCGGCACCTCCTTCGAGAGGTACGCGGCAATCAGCTTGCCGACTGAGTCCAGAACCGTCCCCATCTTCCACTCCCCCCGCGGCCTTTTCCGGCCACCTTTTTCCCATCTGTATCATGGTCGAAACGTGTTGCAATTCGGTTCATCAGTCTGTGAGATCAAGCACGATTGATTCACCATGATGGTTGCCGCGCAACACCAGATACGGCAAGGTTCGCGGGCTGTTCCCGTTCGCCGCAAGTCCCCGGAAACCATGACATGACAATCACGCGCCGCGGTTTCCTTTCGGCGTCGGCGGCCTTCGCTGCGATGCCGGTCTTGATGCCGGTCTTGCGGGCCACCGCCGCGCCGCTGCCGCGCGAGGCGGACATTGTCGTGATCGGGGCTGGTGCGGCCGGAATCGCTGCGGCGCGACGCATCATGGCGGCCAACCGCAAGGTCGTGGTGGTGGAGGCGGCATCGCAGATCGGCGGCCGCTGCATCACGGATGCCACCACCTTCGACACGCCGTTCGACCGCGGCGCGCGCTGGATGCACAATCCCGAAACCAATCCGATGATCCGCCTGCGCGCGCCGCCGGGCTCGACGTGGTGCAGGCGCCGGCGGGGCAGAAGATGCGCATCGGCCGCCGCAATGCGCGGGCGGGCGAGACCGAGGAATTTCTGGCGGCGCTGGTGCGCGCCAACCGCGCCATCGACGAAGCCGCGCGCGGCAAGCTCGATACCTCCTGCGCATCCGCGCTGCCGAAGGATCTCGGCGACTGGCCGGTGCGGCCGAATTCATGCTGGGCGCCAGCTTTGCCGGCAAGGATTTGAAGGAGCTGTCCGCGATCGACAAGGCCCGCGCGCAGGACCGCAACGCTCCGATCGCCTGCCGGCAGGGCCTCGGCACGCTCATCACCAGGCTCGGCGAGCAGGCGCCGGTGGCGCTGTCGACGCCGGCGAGCCGGATCGTCTGGAGCAATCGCGACGTCAGCGTCGAGACGCAAAGCGGCAAGATCGCCGCGCGCGCGGCCATCATCACGGTCTCGACCAACGTGCTGACCTCGGGCGCGATCAAGTTCGGGCCCGATCTTCCCAAGCGGACGCTGGACGCGGCATCAAAACTCTCTCTCGGCAGCTACGATCACATCGTGCTGCAGCTGCCCGGCAACCCGCTCGGACTGTCGCGCGACGACATCCTGATCGAGCAGAGCAACTCAACGCGCACGGCACTGCTGTACGCCAATATCGGCGGCTCCTCGCTGTGCTCGATCGACGTCGGCGGCTCGTTCGGCCGCGATCTCTCCGAGCAGGGCGAGAAGGCGATGGCCGCCTTCGCGAAGGAATGGGTCACGAAGCTGTTCGGCAGCGAGGCCGCGTCCGCCGTGCAGAAGACCACCGCGACGCGCTGGAATGCTTCGCCTTACGTCATGGGTGCGATGTCGGCGGCCTCGCCGGGCGGCCAGCTCTCGCGCAAGGTCCTGGCCGAGCCGGTCGGCTGCATGTTCCTCGCCGGCGAAGCCACCCACGAGACGCTGTGGGGCACCGTCGATGGCGCCTGGGAAAGCGGCGAGCGCGCCGCGGATGCCGCCCTGCGCAAGATCGGCGCGATCAGGGACGAGCAGGAAGTGCCAACGCAGTCGACGAAGAAGCGCAGGGCGCCGCGAGGATAGGGCAATAAGCCGCAACGAACTCCGCTGTCGTCCCGGACAAGCGCAGCGAAGCGGAGCGCCGATCCGGGACCCATAACCACAGGGAGAGGTTTGACGAAGATTCGGAGTTATCAGTTCGCCCCATAACCGCTTCCTGTGGTTATGGGTCCCTGCGGTCGCAGGGACGACAGCGGTGGCTAACGCAAAACCCCGTCAAGCGCGGGCAGTCCGAAAATCACCGCCATCGCGATCAGCCCGTAGCAGATCCCGCGAAACACCTTTTCACTCGCGCGCCCGAACAATGACGCACCAAACGCGACGCCGAGCGCATAGACCGGGCCGACGATCAGCGAGAGCACGAGCGACTCGCGCGAGATCAATCCCGTCGTCGCATAGCTCACCATCGAGAAGAAATCCGACGCGCCGAAAAACAGCACGATATTGGCGCGTGCGACGATCGCGCGATCGGGCGCCCGAGCCAATAGCCGACGATCGGCGGCCCGCCGGTTTGCGCCAGGCCGCTGCAGAAGCCGGAGAGACCACCGATGCCGACCGAGAGCCAGGCGTGGTCCTTGCCGCAATAGCGCCAGCCCGACAGCAGCAGAAGCAGCAGCGCCGCGACGAAGCAGGAGATGATCCAGCGCGTGGTGACGGGTTCGAGCACGCTGAGGAAATAGGTGCCGACGGGAACGCCGATCAGCGCGCCCAGCACGATCACGGCGGTCGCTCTTCGGTCCGCCTTCCGCCACGCATCCGGCAGCAGCGGCGCGGCGGCGACGAAATCGATCACGAGCAGCAAAGCCGCAACGAGCCGCGGCGCGGCGATGCTACTCGCCAGCGGCATGAAGATCAGCGCCGAGCCGAAGCCGGAGAAGCCGCGGGCGGTGCCGGAAACAAAAGCGACGGCGCAGAGCGCCATCGCAATGGTGAGGCTGACGTCCTTCGGAAGGAAGTCGGCGATACTCATGCCCTGCCATTCCAGAGCATCATGCGCGCAGCGTGCCGCCGGTCTTCTTCGTGACCTCCGCCACGATCTTCGCGGCGACGGCCTCGATCTCCTGATCGGTCAGGGTCTTCTCGCGCGGCTGGAGCGTCACCGCGATCGCGATCGACTTCTTGCCGTCCTCGATGCCCTTGCCCTCATAGACGTCGAAGACGTTGACACCGGTGATCAGCTTCTTGTCGACGCCCTGCGCCGCGCGCACGATGTCGCCGGCTTTCACGGCACGGTCGACGATGAACGCGAAGTCGCGCGACACAGGCTGGAAGGCCGAGAGCTCGATCAACGGCTTGGCGCGGGTCGGCTTCCTCTTGGCCTCGGGGATGCGGTCGAGGATCACCTCGAACACGACAAGCGGGCCGTCGGCGCCAAGCGCCTCGAGCGCGCGCGGGTGCACCTCGCCGAAATAGCCGAGCACGTTCTGCGGGCCGATCTGGATCGTGCCGGAGCGGCCCGGATGCAGCCAGGCCGGTCCACCGGCCACGATCTGAAGCGCCTGCATCGGCGCGCCGGCCGCCGCCAGCACCGCCAGTGCATCGGCTTTCGCGTCGAACACATCGGCCTGCGCCGAGCTTGTCCAGTGCCGTCCGAGACCTTCGGACGAAGCCAGGCCGCGCCGCACGCCGCTCGCAGCCATGAACTGATCCTGCGGGCGATCGCCCTTGAAGACCTGGCCGACCTCGAACAGCGCGACGTCGCCATAACCGCGATCGGCGTTCGCCTGCGCTGCGGAGATGAGTCCCGCCAGCAAGGTCGGGCGCATGTCGGAGAGATCAGACGCGATCGGGTTGGCCACTTCGAGCTCGCGCTGGCCACCGCCGAACAATTTTGCCGCAGTCTTGGTGATGAACGACCACGTCACAGCTTCGACGATGCCGCGGCTCGCCAGTGCGCGCCGGGCGCGGCGAGTGCGGAGCTGCAGCGGGGTCAGCACGGGCTTGCGCGCGTCGTCGCCGCGCTCGAACGGCGTCATCGGCACCTTGTCGACGCCAAAGATGCGGACGATCTCCTCGACGATATCGGCCTTGCCGTGCACGTCGGAGCGCCAGGACGGCACCGCGACCTTCACCACCGGGCCGGGACCCGCCATCATGAAGCCGAGATGGGTCAGGATGCGCTTCATCTCCGGCTGCGGCACCTCGATGCCGGAGAGGCGCTTCACTTCGGTGATCGGGAAATCGATCACGCGGTCGTCGCCGAAGGCCTTGCCGACCACGACGTTCTCGGACGGCGTGCCGCCACACATCTCCATCACGAGCTTGGTCGCAAGCTCCAGACCGGGCACCATGAAGGCCGGATCGACGCCGCGCTCGAAGCGGTAGCGCGCATCGGAATTGATGCCGAGCTTGCGGCCGGTCTGCGCGATGTTGATCTCGTTCCACAGCGCCGATTCGATCAGCACGTCGGTCGTGTTCTCGTCGCAGCCCGAGGCTTCGCCGCCCATGATGCCGGCGAGCGATTCGACGCCGTGCTCATCCGCGATCACGCAAATCGAAGGATCGAGATTGTAGGTGCGGCCGTCGAGCGCCAGCAGCGCCTCGCCGTCGCGGGCGCGGCGCACCACGAGATTGCCTCTCACCTTCTTGGCGTCGAACACGTGCAGCGGACGCGCGCGGTCGTAGGTCATGAAGTTGGTGATGTCGACCAGTGCGTTGATCGGACGCAGCCCGATCGCGGTCAGCCGCTTCTGCAGCCATTCCGGCCGACGGCCCGTTCTTGACTCCGCGCACGAGGCGCAGCGCGAAGCCCGGGCAGAGCGTCGCGTCCTCGACCGTGACCTTCACGGGACACGGAAATTCGCCCTTGATCGGCTTGATCGTCGGGTCCTTGAATTTGCCCATGTCGGCAGCGGCAAGATCGCGCGCGATGCCGTGCACGCCGGTGCAGTCCTGCCGGTTTGGCGTCAGGTTGATCTCGACCACGGGATCGGCGAGCGCGGCCCATTCGGCGTAGCCAGCACCAACAGGCGCGTCCGCCGGCAATTCCATGATGCCGTCATGGTCGTTGGATATCTGCAATTCCGCCGCCGAGCACAGCATGCCGCGGCTCTCGACGCCTCGGATAGTGCCGACGCCGAGCGTGATGTCCTTGCCGGGAATGTAGGTCCCGGGCGGGGAGAACACGCTGACAAGCCCCGCGCGCGCATTCGGCGCGCCGCACACGACCTGCACGGGCGCGCCACCGTCACCGGTGTCGACCATGCAGACGCGCAGCCGGTCGGCGTTCGGATGCTGCTCGGCCGAGATCACCTTCGCGATGGTGAAGGGCTTGAGCGCCTTCGCCTTGTCCTCGATGTTCTCGACCTCAAGCCCGATCATGGTGAGCTTGTCGGCGAGCTTTTCCAAGGGCTCGTCGGTGTCGAGATGATCCTTCAGCCAGGAGAGGGTGAATTTCACGAGCTCAGCCCTCCGGCAAGCGTTGGCACTTCCAGCGGCTTGAAGCCGTAGTGGGACAGCCAGCGGACGTCGCTGTCGAACAGCTGGCGGAGATCGGCGATGCCGTATTTCAGCATGGCGATGCGGTCGATGCCCATGCCCCAGGCAAAACCCTGGTACTCGTCGGGATCGATGCCGCAGGCGCGCAGCACGTTCGGATGCACCATGCCGCAGCCGAGAATCTCGAGCCAGTCCTCGCCTTCGCCGAAGCGAATCTCGCCCTTGTCGCGGCGGCACTGGATGTCGACTTCCAGCGACGGCTCGGTGAACGGGAAGAACGAGGGGCGGAAGCGCATGTTGATGTGGTCGACCTCGAAGAACGCCTTGCAGAACTCGTGCAGGATCCATTTGAGGTGGCCGAGATGCGAGTGCTTGTCGATGACGAGGCCTTCGACCTGGTGGAATTGCGGCGTGTGGGTCGCATCCGAATCGATGCGATAGGTGCGGCCCGGGCAGATCACGCGGATCGGCGGCTTCTGGGTCAGCATGGTGCGCACCTGCACCGGCGAGGTGTGGGTCCGCAGCAGCATGCGCGAGCCGTCCTCCTTCGGATGGAAGAAGAAGGTGTCGTGCATCTCGCGGGCGGGATGGCCGACCGGAAAATTCAGTTTTGTGAAGTTGTAGTCGTCGGTCTCGATATCGGGACCTTCGGCGACCGAGAAGCCCATGTCGGCGAAGATCGTGGTGAGCTCGTCCCAGACCTGGCTCAGCGGATGGATGCGGCCGGCCTCGGCCGGCGGATCGCGCAGCGGCAGGGTGACGTCGATGGTTTCGGAGGCGAGCCGCGCATCGAGCGCGGCCGACTTCAAGACGTCGCGCCGGGCTGTGAGCGCCTCGGTGACCTTGTCCTTGGCCTGGTTGATCGCGGCGCCCTGCGTCTTGCGCTCGTCCGGCGACATCTTGCCGAGCGTGGCCAGCAGCGCGGAGATCGAGCCCTTCTTGCCGAGCGCGGCGACGCGCACCGCTTCGAGCGCGGCTTCGTCGCCGGCTGCGGCGATCTGGTCGAGGATGGATGTTTCGAGCGTTGCGAGGTCGGACACTGTCAAATCCTTGCTGCAAAAATTCGGCTGGGTTGTCGCCGCCCGAAGGCCGTAACGTCAAGCAAAAAGCCGGTCATTTCGGGCTGACGGACGGCAGGGTTGAACCTCACGCGGGGGCCCGGCACCAACGGGGACACGAGGAGACATTTGCGATGCTTTCGAAATCCTGCCTGGCTGTTCTGGCCGTCGTTCTGTCGGTCGCAGGCACCCCTGCGCGCGCCATGGTCTGCATGGATAAATCCATGACGCTGGACGAGGTGGCCGACGCCATCAGCACCCAGAAGAGCTGCGCGAGCGCGATGAAGCTGTTTCAGGATTGCCAATTGACCGCGAGCGGCGATGTCCAGCTCGGCGCCGCCGTCGAGAAGAAATGCGAGGCGGACTTCATGCCCGGCCTCAGCACGGCGCAGCATCAGGCTTACAAACGCGAGATGCGCGCATGCGACCTCAAGTACCGGAACAAGTCCGGCACCATGTATCTCTCGTTCGCAGCTTTTTGCCGGGCGGAGGTCGCCCAGCGTCACTCGCAACGCGCGCTGAAGGCTGCGGGCCAGAAGGCCCGCTAGCGCAAGCCTCAGGCCGCGAGCGCGGCTTTGGCCTTCTCGGCGATCGCCTGGAACGCGGCGGGCTCGCTGATCGCGAGATCCGACAGCACCTTGCGGTCCACGGTGATCCCGGACTTGGCCATGCCGTCGATAAATCGGCTGTAGGTCAGGCCGAACGGACGGACGGCGGCGTTGATGCGCTGGATCCAGAGCGCGCGGAAGGTGCGCTTCTTACGCTTGCGGTCGCGGAAGGCGTATTGCTGGGCCTTCTCCACGGCCGGCTTGGCGGCGCGGATGGTGTTCTTGCGGCGGCCGTAGAAGCCCTTGGCGGCCTTGTAGACTTTCTTGTGCTTGGCGTGGGCGGTCACACCGCGTTTGACGCGAGACATGACAAAATCCTTCAGAGATGACTTCGGTTATCGGATTGCCGCGGGATGCGCGGCACGGATGGCAGTGATCGTGGACGCGATCAGGCGTTCGGCAAGAAGTACTTCTTGACGTTGTCGCCGTCGGTCTTGAACAGCACGCGGGTGCCGCGGAGCTGACGGATCTGCTTCTTCGTCCGCTTGATCATGCCGTGACGCTTGCCGCGCTGGGCGTGCATCACTTTGCCGGTGGCAGTCACCTTGAAGCGCTTTTTAGCGCCCGATTTGGTCTTCAGCTTGGGCATTTGGCTCTCCTAATGGCCACAGAGATCCGCCCGCGAAGGCGGCTGGCCGTCAAAAATGCTCGTTAGAGCGTTGATTGTGCTCAGGTTTCGCGAACAAGCGCGACACCCGCACGAACACCGCCACGGCAGCCCTTAAATCAGCCGGGCGATGAAGGCTGGGCTTATGACAGAGGACAGGCCGATTGGCAACGATGAACCGGGGGAACCGGCTCGCCGACTATTGCAAGTTGTCACCCCTCATGTCCCAGCCTTGTCGCCTGAAGCAGGACCAAAATGGCCCATTTCCCGCAATTTATTTCGTCGTTGACCAATTTCGCCCGCCCGCGCCATCTGGTGCTGTTCGCCGTGCTCGCCACCGCGGCACTGCCGTCGACTGCCGACGCCCGTGTCGGCGGCTATGACGGCATCTGGAACGTCACCTTCGCCACCACCCGGGGCAATTGCAGCTCCGGCTACAGCGTCCCCTTCACCGTGGCAGGCAGTCGGGTGTCGTCCGCCGGCGGCGGCCGGGTCTCGGGCCGGATCAAACGTTCCGGCGCCGTCGCAGTCGAGGTCTCGGTCGGCGCGTCCCATGCGAGTGGCGGCGGCCGGCTCGCCGGCGTGAACGGCGCGGGTTCCTGGAGGGGCATCATCTCCGGCGACCAGTGCAGCGGCACCTGGCAGGCGACGCGGACGTAGTGCCCAAGCATTCGAGCCGAATTCGTGGCTTGTACCGCGACCAAAACAAAACGGCCCGCCGGAGATCCGGACGGGCCGTTGAATTCTCAAGTCCCCTGAAAAGCTCGCCTCAGCGCGGCGCCAGCACCATGACGACCTGGCGACCTTCGAACCGTGCGTCCTGCTCGACCTTGGCGAGCTCGGCGACGTCGGTCTTGATCTTGTCCAGAAGCTTGGTGCCGATCTCCTGATGCGCCATTTCGCGGCCACGATAGCGCAGCGTGATCTTGACCTTGTCGCCCTCTTCGAAGAACCGCTGCATCGCGCGCATCTTCACGTCGTAATCGTGATCGTCGATCATCGGGCGGAGCTTGATCTCCTTGATCTCGACGGTCTTCTGCCGCTTGCGGGCTTCCGCGGCTTTCTTCTGAGCGGAATACTTGTACTTCCCGTAGTCCATGATCTTGCAGACGGGAGGGCTGGTATTCGGCGAAATCTCGACCAGATCCATGCCAGCTTCCTGGGCCATCCGGATGGCGACGACGGTCTCGACCGTGCCTTTATTATCACCGGTCTGATCGATCAGCTGGATCTGCGCATTGCGAATATCATCATTGATGCGCGGCCCGTCTTTGCTGGCAGCGGGCGGAGCTTTATTAGGACGGCGAATGGGTGGTTCTCCAAAGTTGTGAAAGAAGCGGCTATTTTGAAGGAAGAAGCGTTTGCCGGCAAGCAAGTCGCGTGTGCGAGAGGCGAAAAACCCTCAAATGCGAGGCATTTGGGCCACGCCTGTCGGCACGCTGACCGACATAGACACCTTGCTTCTGTTCCGCAAGCGTCCCAAAGGGACAATGCCGGCAGCGGTTACTCAATCGCACGCGCCTAGAACTGCTGAAACCGCACAGCCAGAGTAAACGTTCCATGACCGAAACAATTCCTGATGCCATGCTCGACTTCATCGATGTGGGCGAGGGTCCATCCGCGCGCAAAATCGCGGTGCGCAGCCGGCGCGGTCAAGGACCCGGGCTGGTCTGGCTCGGCGGCTTCAAATCGGACATGCAGGGCGGCAAGGCCCAGGCGCTGGATGCCTGGGCTGGGGAGCACGGCCGTGCCGCGGTCCGGTTCGACTATTCCGGTCATGGTGAATCCAGCGGCAATTTTGCCGATGGAACCATCGGCAGCTGGCTCGAGGACAGCGTCGCAGTGTTCGAGCGGTTCTGCGAGGGACCGCAGATCCTGATCGGCTCCTCCATGGGCGGCTGGATGGCGCTGCTGCTCGCGCGCGAGATCAGGAAGCGTTCCGGCAAAGCCTCGCTGGCGGGCCTCGTGCTGATCGCACCGGCGCCCGATTTCACCGAGGAACTGATGTGGAAGAACTTTTCGTCCGCGGTGAAGAAGGAGATCGAGACCAAGGGCTTCTGGTTGCGACCGTCGGACTATGGCGACGGCTCGCCCTATCCGATCACGCGGAACCTGATCGAGGAGGGCCGCAACCATCTCGTGCTCGGCAGCGCCATCGATCTCGGCTGTCCCGTGCGCATTCTGCAAGGCGCGCAGGATCCCGATGTGCCGTGGCAGCACGCCTTCGCGCTGACGCATCGCCTGCCGGCCGACGACGTCGTGCTGACCATGATCCAGGACGGCGACCACCGCCTCTCCCGCCCGCAGGACATTGCGCGCATTCTTGCCGCGGTGGCCGAGATCGGGTGAAGTGTCTCCAAACATCCGGTGTCATCGTCCGCGAAGGCGGACGATCCAGTACGCCGCGGCCGTGGTGATCTAGCCGAGAAGCCGCGGCGTACTGGATGCCCCGCTTTCGCGGGGCATGACCAAGAGATTGGGAGGCAACGCCAATGACCACCACCGCCATGCTGCGCGCCTTCTGCGATGCGGTCGAGCAGCGCAATGGCCGGGCCTTCGCTGAATTGTTCACCGAGGACGGCGTCTATCACGACGTCTTTTACGGCGCCTTCGCCGGCCGCGAGAAGATCGCTGCGATGATCGACGATTGGTTCTATCGCACGGCGACCGATTTCCGCTGGGACATGCATGACCCCGTCACCGACGGCACCACGCTCTATGCCCGCTACACCTTCAGCTATCGCTCCACCCTGCCGGAAGCGAATGGCGCGCGGGCGATGTTCGAGGGCGTCGCGATCATGACGCTGCGTGACGGTAAGATCGTGAACTATCACGAGGTCGCCAACACCGCGCCGGCGTTTGTCGATCTGAAGTTCGCGCCTGAGCGGATCGCGAAGATCGTCGCCAAGCAGGGCGCCGAGCTGAAGGCGCGGCCGGAGATGAAGCGGCATCTCACCTGACCGTCATTCCGGGGCGTGCGAAGCACGAGCCCGGAATCCATAACCACGATCCTGAGTATGGATTCCGGGCTCACGCTTCGCGTGCCCCGGAATGACGGCGGCAGAGAATGCGAGCCTACGGCGGCGGTGGCTTCGCCATCGGCTTGCGCTGCGCCAGTGCGGCGACCGTCGCGGTGCCGATCGGGCCCTGCTCGTCATAGAGCCAGCATTCGCCGATCGCGACGCCTTCGGTCGCCTGGTGATTCACCACGTCGAAACCGATCCAGTTCGTCACGGGCAAGCGGTGCAGATAGATCGTGACGTCGCTGTTGATGTAGCCGAGCCCCTTGTCGCCGGCATTGGCAAAGGGGCTGGCGAAATCGGCACCAACAGCGACATGCACGAACGGCGTCATCGGCACGCCGGCGACGAGCTCGCGCACCTCGCTCATCCACAGCCGGCGCGGGCCGAGCGAGCCCATGTGGCCGACAATGGGGCGCGTCGTCCATTTACCGTTCATGCCGAGCCTCGGATCGGTCGGCTTTGGAATGTCTGATGGTTTCGGCACGTCCCAGTTCGGCGGCGACCAGACATTGCCGTCGGGATTTTGCGTCTTGCGCAACAGCTGGCACGACGCGCGCGCCATGCTGACCCCGCCGGAAAAGAATTCCGCTTCCACCACGCGGATGCGCAGGCCGTCGCGCACGAGCCGCGTCGTTACTTCGATCGGCTTGTCGATGGTCGGCAGCCGGAACATGTCGACGGTGAGCCGCGCCGGCACGAATTCAGGCCCTGAATGGCGCTCCTCGATGGCGAAGCCGAGCAGGCCGATGATGACGCGCCCGTGCAGCGATTTCGGATCCCACGGGCCATTGGCCACTTCCGTCGGATGGAAAGTATCGCCGTTGCGTGTGAAGAAGGGAATGTTTGTTGTCATGGTGCGCGACTTTTGAGGGAATGCGCGGGGAAATCAAGGGCAGTGAGGCGCGCACACCGTGGCCACAACAACGGTGTCATCGCCCGCCTTGTGCGCCCTTGCGCACTGGGGCGGGCGATCCAGTACTCCGAGACAGCAGTGATTGAATCAATAGGCCGCGGCGGACTGGATTCCCCGCCCCCGTGCGCAATTGCGCACTAGGCGGGGAATGACAGCGGTGGGTTAGGAGGCGGCGCGCCATTCCTCACGAACGCTCTCGTCGCGCTCGTTGCTTATTGCCGCTGCCTTCAGCGCCTCAAGCTCTTCCCGCGACACCAACTGCCCCAGCGCCCACACCGCCGCCCCGCGCACCAGCGGACTCGCATCGTCAAGCAATCGCCGCGCCTCATCCGCCAGCGCCGCCTCGCCGGAGTTGCCAATCGCAATCAGCACATTCCGCAAGAATCGATCGCGGCCGATGCGCTTGACCGGCGACTTCGTGAACAGCGCGCGGAACGCTGCGTCATCGAGCCGTGAAAGCTCAGCAAGACCAGGCGCGCGCAATTCATCACGCGCGGCGAGCTTGGCTTCACGTCCCTCCTGCGCGAACTTGTTCCAGGGACACGCTGCAAGGCAATCATCGCAGCCATAGATGCGGTTGCCCATCGCTTTACGAAACTCGTGCGGGATCGGACCCTTGTTCTCGATGGTGAGATAGGAGATGCAGCGCCGCGCATCGAGCTGGTACGGCGCGGGAAATGCAGAGGTCGGGCAGATGTCGAGGCAGGCCCGGCACGAGCCGCAATGATCGATCTCGGCAACATCGCGCGGCAGCTCCAGCGTGGTGTAGATCGCGCCGAGGAATAGCCACGATCCGAACTCGCGCGAGACCAGATTGGTGTGCTTGCCCTGCCAGCCCAGATGCGCGGCCTGCGCGAGCGGCTTCTCCATCACGGCCGCGGTGTCGACGAACACCTTCACTTCGGACGGCGCGGTTGCGACCAGCCAGCGGGCCAGCGCCTTCAGACGTTTCTTGATGAGATCGTGGTAGTCGTCGCCCTGCGCATAGACCGAGATCGCCGCGCGCGTGCGCTCTTTCAGGATCGCGAGCGGATCGGAATCGGGGCCGTAATTGACGCCAAGCATGATGACGCTGCGCACGTCGGCCCACAGCCCGCGCGGATCGACGCGGCGCTCCGGCTGGTTCGCGAGCCAGTCCATGTCGCCATGGCCGCCCGAGGCGATGAATTCGAGAAAATGCGCGCCGGCCTTTTCGATCGTGCCGGGCTCGGTGATGCCGATGCAGTCGAAGCCGAGCGCGCGCGCCTCGCGCGCGAGCGCCGTCTTCAGTTCAGTCGGGTCGGAGTTCAGAAATCCAGGTCCACGTAGGTCCGCGACGCCGGCACACCGGCCAGCCATTCGCTCAGCAGCGGACGGAACGACGGGCGGGATTTCACCCGCGCGTACCACGCCTTTGCTGCGTCGTCCTCGCTCCATGGCACGTCGCCCAGATAGTCGATCGCCGAAAGATGCGCCGCGGCGGCGAGATCCGCGTAGGTGAGCCGGTCGCCGGCGAGGAAGTTGCGCGTCTGCGCCAGCCAGCCGATATAGGCCAGATGATAGCGCACGTTGGCCTTGGCCGCGCGCATCACGTCGGCCGAGGGCGGACCGCCGCCATTCTCCTCGCTCATGAAGCGCTTGTAGATGCGCTCGGTGACGAGCGGGTGCGAGACCTCCTCGAAGAACTTCTCGTTGAACCAGGCCATCAGTCGGCGCACCTCGACGCGCTCGAAGGTCGTCTCCGGCATCAGGCGCTTGGGTCCCATCCCGGCGCCATAGGCCTCGTCGACATATTCGGCGATGATGGCCGCGCCCGGGATCGGCGGCTGCTCGTCGTCCACCAGTACGGGCGTCGTGCCGGCCGCATTGAGCAGCAGAAATGCCTCGCGCCGTTCCCAGCTACGCTCCTCGATCAGCTTCAGATCGAGCCCGTATTCGCCCGCGATCAGGCGGATGAAGCGCGAATGCGGACAGAACGGATGATGAAACAGCGTAAACATGAAGCCTTTGACTATTTGATGGTGCTTAAGAATCCATCAATGTTTGTGCGGCGCCACACTAGTTCCTCAAAACTGCGAAGCAAGTGCGAGACGCCGCATTTTGCGATTGCAGCATTTAGGGGAATAGGCGAGAAGAGCCCCGCTTTTCCAGCCGAAATGGACCGTAAATATGTCAGATGCAATACGGGCAGTGATCCTCGGCATCATCGAGGGTGTGACCGAGTTCCTTCCCGTGTCCTCGACCGGCCACCTGCTGCTCGCGGAACGCTTCTTCGGCCTCGGCGAAGGCGCCTTCTGGGATTCGTTTACGGTTCTGATCCAGCTGGGTGCGATCCTCGCGATCGTCGGGCTCTACTTCAGGAAGCTCTGGGATGTCGCGATCGGCCTGTTCACGGGCGATGCCTATGCACGCCGTTTCGTGATCGGCGTGCTGGTGGCGTTCCTGCCGGCCGTCGTGGTCGGCCTCGTCGCCGGCAAATACATCAAGAGCGTGCTGTTCAATCCCTGGGTCGTGTGCTTCACGCTGATCGTCGGCGGCGCCATCCTGCTCTGGGTCGACAAGCTCGACCTCAAGCCGCGCGAGCACGACGCCACCAAGTTCCCGTTGCTGATGTACCTCTATATCGGCATCGCGCAGTGCGTCGCCATGATCCCCGGCGTGTCGCGCTCCGGCGCCAGCATCGTCGCCGCGATGTTCCTGGGCGCCGACAAGCGCGCCGCGGCGGAGTTCTCGTTCTTCCTCGCCATCCCCACCATGATCGGCGCATTCGCCTACGACTTCTACAAGAACCGCTCCGAGATGACGATGGACCACATGGGCATCGTCGCGATCGGCTTCGTGGTGTCGTTCATCACCGCGATCATCGTGGTGAAGGCGTTCCTCGGCTACGTCACCCGCCACGGTTTCGTGGTGTTCGCCTGGTGGCGCGTCATCGTCGGCACGCTCGGCCTGATCGCGCTGGCGCTGGGACGTTAACTTCTCAAAAACTAGCCGATACGCCTCAACGCAATATCAGCTTTTGACCGGTAGGCAGTTTCCGGAGCGGGGTGGCCCGCGGGCGGAGCTGAACGATGACCCTCGTCAGCGGCTGGGGGCGCTTCCCGGTCGTCGATAGCGAAATGCTGCGGCCGCGCTCGTTCGCGGCGCTGGGCGAAGCCGTGGTGACTGGCTCCGTGGCGCGGGGCAACGGCCGCGCCTATGGCGATGCCGCGATCGGCGCGGTCAGGACGATCGGGATGGCCGGGTTCGACCGGGTCAGGTCGTTCGATCCCGCGACCGGGCGCATCCATCTCGAAGCCGGCGTGCAGCTCGCGGATCTGATCGATACTTTTGGTCCTCGCGGCTTCCTGCCTTTCGTCGTGCCCGGCACGCGCTTCGTCTCGGTCGGCGGCGCGATCGCCGCCGACGTGCACGGCAAGAATCACCATTGCGAGGGCGGCTTCGGCCGCTACGTCGACAGCATTTTGCTGCGCACCGGTATGGGCGAAGTCATCGAAGCCTCGCGCGAGCAAAATTCCGATGCCTTCTTTGCGACCATCGGCGGCATGGGCCTCACCGGAATCATCCTCGAAGCGACGATTCGGCTGCGGCCGGTTGAAACGGGCTGGATCCGCGAGCGCGTGATCTCCGCATCCGATCTCGACGCAGCGATGCGTGCGCTGGATGCGGGCGATGCCTCGACCTATTCGGTGGCGTGGATCGATTGCGCCGCGCGCGGGCGCGATCTCGGCCGCTCGCTGATCTATCTCGGTGAGCACGCCAGCAGAGACGAGCTCGCCAACGCCGCCGATGCATTTCCCACCGGCAAGAATCCCGCCCTCGCCGTACCCATTGATCTGCCGTCGATGACGCTGAACCGCTTCAGCATCCGCGCCTTCAACGAGCTCTATTACCGCATGGGTGCGCGGCGCGCCGGCGGCAGCCATGTGGTCTCGCTCTATCCCTATTTCTTTCCGCTCGACGCGATCGCCGACTGGAATCGCATCTATGGCAAGCGCGGCTTCCTCCAGCATCAATGCGTGATCCCGGAACACAATGCGCGCGCCGTGCTCGGCGAGATCCTCGACCGCGTCGCCAAGCGCGGCGATGCTTCCTTCCTCGCGGTGCTCAAGAAGCTCGGCCAGGGCGACGGCATTTTGTCCTTTCCGCTGCCGGGCTACACGCTGGCGCTGGATTTCCCAGTGAAGGGCGACATCCTGAATTTCCTCGACGAGATCGATCGTCTCGTCGTCGCGGCCAGCGGCCGGCTTTATCTGGCAAAAGACGCGCGGCAGTCGCGCGCGACGTTCGAGGCCGGCTATCCCGCCTTGTCGCGCTTCAACGCGATCCGAAAATCGCTCGATCCCGCCGGGACAATCCGCTCAAAGCTTTCGCAACGCCTGTTCGATGAGGTGTAAGCCGTGACGTCACGCAAGACCGTTCTGGTGCTCGGTGGCTCCTCCGATATCGGCCGCGCCGCGGCGCGCGCCTTTGCCAAGGCCGGATACGATGTCGGCCTCGCTGGCCGTGACGTCGCTGTGCTGGAGCCTGATGCGGCCGATCTGCGCGCGCGTTACAATGTCGAGGCCAATCTCTATAAGTTCGATGTGCTCGACACCGCTTCGTTCGATGGCTTTGTCGCCGCCCTTCCCGCGCTGCCTGACGTCGTCATCTCGATCGTCGGCCTGCTCGGCGTTCAGCAGGATGCCGAGAGCGATCTTGCCCATGCCACCACGATCATGCGCTCCAACTACGAAGGTCCGTCGCTGATCCTCGGTCTGTTCGCGGAGAAATTTTTAGGTCGTGGCGCTGGCACGCTCGTCGGCGTGTCCTCGGTCGCCGGCGATCGCGGCCGGGCCTCGAACTATGTCTACGGCTCGGCGAAAGCAGGTTTCTCCGCATTCCTCTCGGGCCTGCGCGCCCGCGCCAGTCGCGGCGGTGTGCATGTCGTCACCGTCAAGCCCGGCTTCGTCCGCACCAAGATGACGGAAGGCATGAAGCTGATCGGCCCGCTCACGGTCGAAGCGCCTGTCGTCGGCGATGCGATCCTTCAGGCCGTCGAGAAGAAAACCGACGTCGTCTATGTCAGCGGCAAATGGCGTCTCGTGATGCTGATCATCAAGACGCTGCCGGAGGCGGTGTTCAAGAAGTTGAAGTTTTGAGGCTGCAGGAACTACGCTGTAGCCGCAGCGGCGGTGCGCCCCCTCGCCCCGTTCGTCCCACAAACTCGTCAAGCCCGGCCATGACAACGGAGAGAGGGCGTCTCACACGCTCATGCGCTGGAATTGCCCGGCGGCGCGGAAGCGCCAGAGATATTGCGGAGCGATCGCCTCGAGCGAATCGGCCGTGATGCCAAGCCCTTCCAGCGTAAGCCCGGCAGCCTTCGCCGCATCCGACACCACATTGTCGCGCTCGAGCAGCGTGACCTGGTCCGGCGTCAGCTTGAACGCGCCAGGCGCGAATTGCAGGAAGTTGGACTGGAAGCGGGCGAGCCCGAACGACAGCGGGATCAGCGCCGGCTTGCGGTTGGCGATGGCCAGAATGGCCTCGATGATCTCGCGCATGGTCAGCACCTCGGGCCCGCCGAGCTCGTAGGTCGCGCCCGCCTTGGCCTTGCCGTCGACCGCATCCGCTATCGCGGTGGCGACGTCGCCGACATAGACCGGCTGCATCTTCGTCTCGGCGCCGATCAGCGGCAGCACCGGCGACATCCGCGCCAGCGCCGCAAAGCGGTTGGTGAACTGGTCCTCGGGGCCGAACATCACGGAGGGGCGGAAGATCGTCGCCGACGGCACCGCGGCCAGCACCGCCGCCTCGCCGGCCGCCTTGGCCTTGGCATAGCGCGAGGGCGATTCGGCATCGGCGCCGATGGCGGAGACATGGATCACCTGGGCGCCCGCCGCCGCAGCTGCCTTGGCGACGGTCTCGGCGCCCTTGGCCTGGACGGCGTCAAAGGTCTGCGCGCCGCTCTCGGCCAGCACGCCCACGAGATTGATCACGACATGCGAATCACGCAGCGCCGCCTCGACCGAGGCCGGATAGCGCAGATTGGCCTGGACGACATGGACCTGGCCGACCTTGCCGGACGGCTGGAGGTATCCGGCGAGTTCCGGCCGCCGCACCGCAACACGGACCCGGTAATCGCGCCGGCACAGCGCCCGGACGACATTCCGGCCCAAAAATCCCGATCCGCCGAAAACCGTGACCAGCGTGTCCAGATTCGATGCCATGGGGTCCAATCCTGCAGGAAGAGTGCGTATTATCAGGCTTGTATCGGGCCGGTTTGCGATGCGCAATCCGCATCGCCAAAACCGGGCAAGCATGAATTGACAACGGCGTCACCGAACCGTAGTAACCGCCTCCGTGCCCCAAACGGCATGCCCAGGTGGTGGAATTGGTAGACGCGCTGGCTTCAGGTGCCAGTGGCTTAACGGCCGTGAAGGTTCGAGTCCTTTCCTGGGCACCATTTGAGGTTTGTGCGCCCTATCCGGCCGTTACCTCCTTCACGAGAAACCTAGTTCTCCGGGAAGAGCAGCGGCTCGTAGTCGCGCGCACCGTGAAGGATGTGGATCACTTCGATCGCGTCGTCACCCACCCGATAGAAGATCAGGTAATTCCCGAACAGACGCCGCCGAATGCCCGTGTGTTCGTAGCGCGGTACCAGGGGATAGCCGCGCGGCGCGTCAGCAAGGGATTCGCACTTTTCACGTAGTCCACGGATGAGCACAAGTGCGCTTCGCGGGCTTTGCTCGGCGACGTAGGACGCGATGTCGTCAAGATCTGCTTCAGCCTCCGCGGTGACGACAACGATCACGAGCGGTCGGCCTTGCCGGCCAATCTCGCTTCTAGCCGGTCGAAAACCTCGGAACTCGGTTTGATCCGACCTGCATCGGCATCCTCAAGGCCGCGCGCGATCGCGGCGTCCAATGCGGCCAGCCGCGCTTCGCGCTCCTGGATCAGGCGCACGCCCTCCCGCAGGACCTCGCTCTTGGAGTGGTAGCGGCCCGAAGCGACCAGCTTTGTCACAAAGTTTTCAAGGGCTTCGCCGAGATCTGCACTGACCGCCATGTCATTTCTCCGCTAGGGGTTGGTCCTTAATAACTATTATTGGAGACCCTTTGCATCAAGCGGCATTTCCCTTCCCGACCGACCATGGCTCACAGGCCCTCACACCACCGTCTTCCCCGCCCGCTCCGCCACCGCCTTCTGCACGAAATACATCGCAACCAGCGCGACGGCCGCCGACGCGCAGACGACGTAGCCGATCCGGTCGAAATGGAGCAGCGAGCCATCAGGTGCCTGCGCGATGATGGCGCCGGCGAGCACCGAGCCGAGGCCGCCGGAGAGCTGCTGGAGCGAGGCACTGATCGCGCTGAAGGAGCCGCGCTGGCTCTGATCGGGGATCGCCGACATCAGCGCCTGCGACGGGATCATGCGCGAGAAGATGCCGACGAACATCAGGACGTTGACGAGAATCGCGGTCGTCAGCGTGACGTGGCCGAGATGGGTGTAGATCAGCACCATGATGACAGACACCACGCTGCCGAACACAAAGGTCGGGTATTTGCCGAACCTGTCGCTGGCACGGCCGACCAGCGGCCCGGTGACGATGCTGAACAGGCCGGAGACGAGATAGATCGTCGGCAGATGCGTGATGTCGATGCCGAGATTGTGCACGGTGAAGGCGCTGGAGAACGGCATCAGCATGTAGCCGCCGGTCGCCAGTAATGTCGTCACCGCGAAGGCCAGCGTGTAGCGCGGCTCGAAGACCGTCGCGACCAGATGGCGGAACGGGTTTCGGTCCTGCTTCAGCTTCAGATGCGCGTCGACCGGCTCCATCGCGAAGACGATGACCGCGATCGCCGCGATCGACAGGCCGACGATCGCTACGAAACAGATGTGCCAGTTCCAGTGATTGGCGAGAAACAGCCCTGCGGGAATGCCGAGCACCTGGCTCGCGGCGAACGCGGTCTGGACGAAGCCCATGACGCGGCCGCGCAGATGCAGCGGGAACAGATCGGTGATGATGGCAAGCACGACCGAGCCGATCACTCCGCCGAACAACCCGGTCACGATCCGGCCGAGCAGCAGCACGTGGTAATTCTGCGCGGCGGCGCAGAGCAGGGTGCCGAGCGTGAAGCCGACATAGAAGAACAGCAAGAGCCGCTTGCGATCGAAGCGATCGGCAAAGCCGGCGGCGAGCACGCCGGAAATTCCCGCGCTGAACGCATAGGCCGACACCGCGATGCCGAATTGGGTGGCCGTGATATTGAGCGCGGGCATCAGGATGGCGCCGAGCGGCGACATGATGATGAAGTCGAGGATGATCGTGAATTGCGTAAAGGCGAGCAGCGCGATCAGGAGCGACTGGTAGCGCGAAAAGCCGCGCTGCCGTTCCGGTTGATCGTCGATCGGCGCAGCTAACGTCTGTTCGGTCATGGGCACCTGGTTCGCGGGTGGGCGCGACAGGGCGCCGCGCGAAACTGGCAGATAGGGTGAATGGTGAGGATTTCCACGGGGCACACGGCAAAGGCTGTGTCGGAACACGAAGCTCACGCCGGGTTGTGGGATCCCTGCAACAGCCTGACACACCGATGTGACTTGATCGTCCCGCCGGGGCCGCTGGCCTTGTCCGGCCAAATTAAGCCGCCCTTAGCGAATGCCCCCTAGGCTCGCTGGCGTCCATTTCCCTGCTCCCCGGCCTGAGCGCCGGTCAGTTTTACGGCAATTCAGAGCTTTTTCGGATGGAGCAGCCCGCCCGGCAGCATGATTTTGGCACGCCCGAGCCGTCGGCCGCGGCGGCGCGGACGCTCGTCATCGACCTCGAAGGCGCGCTGCTGCGGTCCGAGCTGCTGATGGAGGCGCTGTTCTCCAGCCCCGGCCGTCTGCTGGCTCGCTTCGGCGCGGGCGGGCGCCCAGGCATGGCGCGCTCACGGATGTCCTCGCGCAGGCCGACATCGACTACGCCCACCTGCCCTACGATTCCGGGGTGCTGAACCAGGCGCTGGCGGCGCGGGCGCGGGGCGAGAAGATTTATCTGGCAGCGAGCCGCTTTGCCCGTCATGCCGCGGGCATCGCCGCGCATCTCGGTTTTGATGGCGTCGTGACGCCGGCCGATCTTGCTGCGGGCGACAAGCTGCCGTTCGATCGCGGCTCCATCGAGCGCATCGAGAGCCGCGCCCACGCGCGCGCGAGCTTCAAGACCTGGGCCAACGCGCTGCGCGTCTATCAATACGCCAAGAACACGCTGGTGTTCGTGCCTGCGATCACCGCGCATCAGATGAATCTCGCCACGCTCGGCTATGCCCTGCTGGCGTTCATGGCGTTCTCGGCCTGTGCGTCCGGCGCCTATCTGATGAACGATCTCTTGGATCTTGGCGCCGACCGCCAGCATCCGACCAAGCGCCATCGCGCGCTTGCGTCAGGTGAGCTGCCAATCTCCTCCGCGCTGCTTGCGATCCCTGCCCTGTGGCTGTTCGCGGTCGCAGCCTCCCTCTGCATCTCGCCGCTGTTCCTCGGCGTGCTCGGCGCCTATCTCGCCACCACCATCGCCTATTCGCTCGTGCTCAAGCGCAAGATGCTGGTCGATGTCGTCACGCTTGCCGGGCTCTATAGCCTGCGCATCGTCGCCGGCGCGGTCGGCGTCGGCGTGGTGCTGTCGGAATGGCTGCTGATCTTCTCGCTGTTCGTGTTCACCTCGCTGGCGCTGATCAAGCGCTTCAGCGAGCTCAGCATGCGCGAGAGCGCAGGGCTCGCCGATCCCTCCAACCGCGACTACAGGATCACCGACCTTCATGTCATCGCCGCGATGGCGGCGGCAAGCGCGATGAACGCGGTGACGGTGTTCTCGCTCTATGTGTCGTCAACGGCGGTGACGCCGCTGTACGGCCGTCCCTGGATGCTGTGGCTGCTCAACCCGCTGCTGCTGTACTGGTTCGGCCGCGCCTTGATGATGGCGCACCGCCGCGAGATGCCTGATGATCCTATTCTCTACGCGTTCCGCGACGGCCCCAGCCGCATCACGGTCGCGGCGATGATCTGCATCATGCTGGCCGCAATCTGAACGGGCGCTTGCGCGGCCCGCCCCCAGTGGCTACATCGCGGGCCATCCGATTAGCCTATGATGTCGACAAACCGATTCGATTGAGGTTTTGACCCGCCATGACCGTACGCCTGCACCGCGGCGATTTGCCCGACCTGTCCCGCTACACCGGAGCGGTGGCGATCGACACCGAGACCATGGGGCTGAACCCGCACCGCGACCGGCTCTGCGTGGTACAGCTCTCGCCCGGCGACGGCAGCGCCGACGTCGTGCAGATCCCCAAGGGTCATACCGACGCGCCGAACCTGAAGGCCCTGCTGGCGAATCCCGCCATCACCAAGATCTTCCACTTTGCGCGGTTCGACGTCGCGGTGCTGTACCAGACCTTTGGCGTCATGACCGGGCCGATCTACTGCACCAAGATCGCCTCCCGCCTGTCCCGTACCTATACCGACCGCCATGGCCTGAAGGACCTCGTGCGCGAGGTGCTCAATGTCGATCTCTCCAAGCAGCAGCAGTCCAGCGATTGGGGTTCCGACAGCCTGTCCGAGCCGCAACTCGCCTATGCCGCGTCCGACGTGCTGCATCTGCATGCCCTGCGCGAGCGGCTCGATGCCATGCTGGTGCGGGAAGGCCGCACAGCGCTGGCCAAGGCCTGTTTCGACTTCCTGCCGACCCGCGCCCTGCTCGACCTCCAGGGCTGGGCCGAAGAGGACATTTTTGCGCATTCCTGAGCCCGCGCGCGGCGGCTAGCCTCATGGCCGCCGCCCCGTTTCGGACACTTTCGTAACGGCCTGTCGCCGGCTGCATATCGTGGCGGCACCGGGTACAATGGGGCGCTTTTCAACCGGACAGAGCGAGCGACACTCTGGAGCAGCAGTGAATTCGGCCCAGATTCCCACCTACGACGCCGCGCTTGCGGCGAAGTTTGCCAGCGCGGCGCGCCACAGCCGCCTGGTGCGGATTCTGCGCATCGCGGTGCCGGTGACGGTGATCGTGTCCCTGGCCGCGATCGTCGCCGTCTCGACCTTCCTCAATCCGTTCCAGATCCCGATCAAGCTCGACTCCGGAAATCTCGTGGTGACGGGAACCAAGATCACGATGGAATCGCCGCATATGTCCGGCTTCACGCCGGACCAGCGGCCCTACGAGCTCTGGGCCAAGACCGCGACGCAGGACATCACTGACCCCGATCACGTCGATCTCGCCGATCTGCGCGCCAAGGTGCTGATGGAGGATCAATCCACCCTGTTCCTCGATGCCCGCAACGGCCGCTTCGACAACAAGCAGCAGCAGCTCGACCTGCACAAGGACATCTTCCTGCGCACCTCGACCGGCTATGAGGCGCGGCTGAACTCGGCCTTCGTCGACATGGGCAAAGGCACGGTCTCCTCGGACGAGCACGTCGACGTCAAGCTGACCAACGGCACGCTGACCGCCGATCGCTTACGAATTACGGAAGGCGGCGACGTCATCCGCTTCGAGGGCAATGTCGTGATGCATCTGGACAAGATCAGCACGGATGATGTCGCCGCCCCCGTCGAGCAGCCGGCGCCGCCGCCGGCGAAGTCAAAGAGCAAGTCCGCTAATTCAAGATGATTTTCATGATCAGGTTTTTTCCGCGCAGCGAAGTCAAAGGGTGCGCCATCCTCGGCGCGGCCGCGCTTGCCCTCGGCATCGCGCTGACGGCGGGTAGCGCGATCGCGCAGAGCACGATACAGGGCCAGCCCAACGCCTTGCAGGGCTTTTCGCAGAATCGCGATCAGCCGATCCAGATCGAGGCCGCCTCGCTCGAGATGCGCGACAAGAAGAAGGAGGCGACCTTCTCCGGCAATGTAAAGGTCATCCAGGGCGACACCACCATGACCTCGAAGACGCTGGTGGTGTTCTACGAATCCGGCGGCGGCGACAAGCCGGCCACGCCGCAACCCGCAGCGAAAGGCGCCAAGGGTGCGCCGATGCAGTCGGCGACGCCGGGCCCGGGCGGCAGCTCCTCGATCAAGCGGCTGGAGGCCCGCGGTAATGTCGTGGTCACCCAGAAGGACCAGGTGGTGACGGGCGAGACCGCCGTGTTCGACACCAAGACCAACCTCATCACCATGTTTGGCGGCGGTGCAGGCCAGGTGGTCATGACACAGTGCAAGAATGTGATGCGCGGCGACCGGCTGACGGTCGACATGACCACCGGCGTGTCCCGCGTGGAATCCGACAGCGGCCGGGGCGTTCAGGTCCTGCTGCCGCAGGGCGCCGGCAGTGATTGCGGTTCGGGCGCTCCGGCCAAGCCCGGCGCGGCCCCGCCCTCGCTGTTGCCCGGCGTTGGCAAAAAGTAAATTCTGAAAGTAAATTCATGGACTTGGGTCGGATGTTGTCGATCCGAGGTTGAAGCTTGCGTGGCGAGACTGTATCTACGCGCAGGGCTTCGAAGCGGGATCCGCCGCTTTTCGGGCGTGTTTCACTGGGCATGAGACATCCCTTCATTCATGCTGCTCCGGCGAATCGAAAGGCCGGCGCGGCAGATCGCGCGAACGCTGCGCAAACACCGCGCAAGAACCGCGAAAGGCTGGAAGGCGGGGATGGTCGATCTATTCAGCATGTTCCGTCGGCGCCCCGCCAAACGCGGCCGGCCAGGATTTGCGCGCGACATCACCGCGCTCGGGGACAGCGTCGGGGGCCTCGTGACCAGCCCGGTGCGGGACGCCCCGCCAATCGCCCGTGACCAGCCGATGCACGCGCCCGACCATTATCAAGGCGACTATCAGGCCGACTACCAGCCTGAGCCGCCGCGTGCGGTTCACCCCGTCAGGAGCGCCGCCAAGCCGAACGGCACCGGCGGACCGCAGCTGCTGCGCCGTCCGGGCTTCCTGGCTGTGCATAGCGTGGAAAAGGCGTTCGGCAGCCGCCAGGTGGTGCGCGGCGTCAGCATCTATGTGCGCCGCGGCGAAGCGGTCGGCCTGCTCGGCCCGAACGGCGCCGGCAAGACCACCGTGTTCTACATGATCACCGGCCTGATCAAGGCCGATCGCGGCGCGATCGAGCTCGACGGCCACGACGTCACGCAACTCCCGATGTATCAGCGCGCGCGGCTCGGCATCGGCTATCTGCCGCAGGAAGCCTCGATCTTCCGCGGCCTCACCGTCGAGCAGAACATTCGCGCCGTGCTCGAAGTGGTCGAGCCCTCGCGCAAGAAGCGCGAGCAGCAGCTCGATTCGCTGCTCGACGAGTTCAACATCACGCGGCTGCGCAAATCGCCGTCGATCGCGCTGTCAGGCGGTGAGCGCCGCCGAGTCGAGATCGCGCGCGCGCTGGCGACGCGCCCGAACTACATGCTGCTCGACGAGCCCTTCGCCGGCATCGATCCGATCGCGGTCGGCGACATTCAGGACCTCGTGCGCCATCTCACCAATCGCGGCATCGGCGTGCTGATCACCGACCACAATGTCCGCGAAACGCTTGGCCTCACCGACCGCGCCTATATCGTCTATGCCGGTGAAATCCTGACGGAGGGAAGCCCGGACGAGATCGTCGCCGACCCCGACGTTCGCCGGCTTTACCTCGGCGAGGAATTCCGCCTCTAGCCCGTTTTTCCCATTCGTCAAGACGTGTACATCGGGCTCGGACTAGGATAAGCAAAAATCGGACCAACTTTTTGGATCGGTTCTTGCTTCATGGCGCTTACGCAGAGATTAGAGTTCCGGCAATCGCAGTCGCTGGTCATGACGCCGCAGCTGATGCAGGCGATCAAGCTGCTGCAATTGTCCAATCTCGATCTCACGACCTTCGTGGAGGAGGAACTCGAGCGTAACCCCCTGCTGGAGCGGGCCAATGACGAGGCCCCCGGCGGCGAGACCCCGGCCGAGGCCGGCCAGTTCAGCGACCACGATGGCGAAGATTCAGGCAGCCAGGGCGACAGTGACGGCTTTGGCGGCAGCGGCGACGCTTTCGAGCCCGGCCAGGAAGAATGGATGAGCAAGGATCTCGGCACCCGCGCCGAGATCGAGCAGACCCTGGACACGGGCCTCGACAACGTCTTCTCCGAGGAGCCGGCCGAGGCCGCCGCGCGCAACGCGCAGGACGCCGCGCCGAGCGTCTACACCGAGTGGGGCGGCGGCGCCTCCGGCGACGAGGACTACAATCTCGAAGCCTTCGTCGCCGCCGAGATGACGCTGTCGGACCATCTCGCCGAGCAGCTCTCGGTTGCCTTCACCGCGCCGGCGCAGCGGATGATCGGCCAGTACCTGATCGACCTCGTCGACGAGGCCGGCTATCTGCCACCCGATCTCGGCCAGGCTGCCGAGCGTCTTGGCGCATCGCAAAAAGACGTCGAGGACGTCCTTGCCGTGCTGCAAAAATTCGATCCGCCGGGCGTCTGCGCGCGCAATCTGAGCGAATGCCTCGCGATCCAGCTCCGCGAGCTCGACCGCTACGATCCCGCGATGCAGGCCCTGGTCGAGCATCTCGATCTGCTGGCCAAGCGCGACATCGCGAGCTTGCGCAAGCTCTGCGGCGTCGACGACGAGGACATCGCCGACATGATCGGCGAGATCCGCCGGCTCAATCCCAAGCCCGGCATGAAATTCGGCTCGGCCCGTTTGCAGACCATGGTGCCCGACGTCTATGTCCGTCCGGGTCCCGATGGCGGCTGGCATGTCGAGCTCAACAGCGACACCTTGCCGCGCGTGCTTGTCAACCAGACCTACTATTCCGAGCTATCGAAGAAGATCGGTAAGGACGGCGACAAGTCCTATTTCACCGACGCGCTGCAGAATGCGACCTGGCTGGTGCGCGCGCTCGACCAGCGCGCCCGCACCATCCTCAAGGTTGCGACCGAGATCGTGCGCCAGCAGGACGGCTTCTTCACCCATGGCGTCGCGCATCTGCGGCCGCTGAATCTGAAGGCCGTCGCCGACGCCATCCAGATGCATGAATCCACGGTGTCGCGCGTCACCGCCAACAAATACATGGCGACAAATCGCGGCACATTCGAATTGAAATATTTCTTCACGGCGTCGATCGCTTCGGCCGACGGCGGCGAAGCGCACTCCGCTGAAGCGGTGCGTCACCACATCAAGCAGCTGATCGATTCGGAAGAACCCTCGGCGATCCTGTCGGATGATACCATCGTGGAACGCTTGCGCGCCTCGGGCATTGATATTGCCCGCCGCACGGTCGCGAAGTACCGCGAAGCCATGCGCATCCCGTCCTCGGTGCAACGTCGCCGCGACAAGCAGAGCGCCCTTGGTAACGTCCTCTCCAACGCACTGTCCGACCGCTCCCGCAACACCGAACCGGCCTGATTGCGCTGGCGCGAAATCGCGCTACTCTCTTCCCCCCATTGCGACCGATCCAAGCACGCGCATGATCCGGAAAGTGTACGGCGGTTTTCCGAAAAGATCATGCGCAGGGAACAACCCCAGCTACGATGACGCGTCAGCGTAGCCGGGTGCAAACCAAGCGAGGCATCACAATGACTCTTCGGATTTCGGGAAAGAGCGTCAGCGTCGGCGAGGCCCTGCGTGGCCGCGTGACCGACCGGACTGAAGAGGTCCTGCGCAAGTATTTCGATGGCAATTATTCCGGCCACATCACGCTGTCCAAGGATGGCTTCGGCTTCCGCACCGACTGTGCGCTGCATCTCGATTCGGGAATTACGCTGGAGGCCGATTCGAACGCGCCGGACGCCTATGCCAGTGCCGACCAGGCGCTGATCATGATCGAGAAGCGGCTCAAGCGTTACAAGAGCCGCCTCAAGGACCGCTCCGCCCGCAAGGCTCATGTCGCCTCTGCGGCGCTGGCTGCCCTCGACGCCACCGCTTACGTGCTGGAGGCCCCAGGGGAGGGTGAGGACGACGACGAGGTCACCGGCTACAACCCCGTGATCATCGCCGAGGCCACCACCTCCCTGAAGCAGCTCTCGGTCAGCGAAGCCGTCATGGAACTGGACCTGACCGGGGCGCCCTGCCTGGTGTTCCAGCATGGTTCCAGCGGCCGGGTGAACATCATCTATCGCCGGGCCGACGGCAATGTCGGCTGGATCGACCCGCCGGGCGGAAAGGCCGACGGCAAGGCCAGTGGCTAGGGCCAGGAACTGGGGCCAGAAGGGGGGCAGGCCCGGGACCCCGTACCATCCGCAGCCCTTAACAATGACCGGGGCAAAGCCCTACGCGGGAGTTGGCACCGGGATTGCGTTGGAGTAGAAGCGCCCCACATCAGGGTCTAGGGACTGGCTAAGTCTCCCTCCTGCTTCACCTTCTTGACGCCGGCCCGGCGCGGTTATCCCCACGCTGGCCAAATCGGAACCTGACGGTTTAATTCACCTCGGAAAGCTTCCATGCCGATTACCGATCTGGTCGCACCCGAGGCGATTCTCCCGGCATTGAAGGTCAACAGCAAAAAGCAGGCGCTTCAGGAACTTGCGGCCAAGGCTGCCGAGTTGACCGGACAGAACGAACGCTCCGTGTTCGAGGTGCTGCTCCAGCGCGAGAAGCTCGGCACCACCGCGGTCGGCTATGGCGTCGCCATTCCCCACGGCAAGCTGCCCAAGCTGGAAAAGATTTTTGGCCTGTTCGCGCGGCTCGATCGCCCGATCGATTTCGAGGCGATGGATGGCCAGCCGGTCGATCTCGTCTTCCTGCTGCTCGCCCCCGAAGGTGCCGGCGCCGATCACCTCAAGGCTCTCGCCCGCATCGCCCGCCTGCTCCGCGACCAGGACATCGCCAAGAAGCTCCGCGCCTCGCGCGATGCCCAGGCGATCTATTCGGTGCTGGCCCTGCCGCCGGCAACGGCGGCGTAAGCACTCTCCTCCATTCGAACCCGAGCCGCGTCGTCCGCGACTTATTTCGCAGCCGGGCGCTGCGAAATTTCGCCACCATGTCCACCTGCGCTCGGCACGGGTTTGGCGCGAGGATCTTGCGACATGATGTGCCGTTCGATCGGCAGGGTCTTTGGTCTGCTCTGTTCTGTCACCATCGGCGCCACGGCAATGGCCCGTGCAGACGAGGCGTCCAACGACCGCGTCATCGCCGAGAAGACCGAGATCATCGCGGGCGATCCGACCAATGCGGTTGCCTATGAGCTGCGCGGCGAAGCTTACTACCTCAAGCGCGACTGGACTCGTGCCTTCGAGGATTGCGGCGCTGCGATCCGAATCGATCCGAATTTCGGGCGCGCCTATAACTGCCGCGGCCGCGCCTATTCGGCGAAAGGCGATCGCGATCATGCCATGGCCGATTACAACGAGGCCATTCGCCTCGATCCCGGCTATGGACCGTCCTACACCTCCCGCGCCCTCGAATATCTCAACAAGCGCGATTTCGATCTCGCGATCACTGGTTTCACCGAGGCCATCGAGCGCAATCCCAAGCAAGCCTATTTTGCTTTCATCAAGAGGGGCGAAGCGTACGCAGGGAAGGGCGACACCGATCGTGCCGTCGCCGACTACAACGAGGCGATGCGGCGCAATCCCGCCGCCGCATGGCCCTACGAGCTGCGAAGCGTCGTCCATTTCGACAAGGGCGAGATCGACGCGGCTCTCGACGACTGCAACACCGCCGTCCGTCTGGAGCCGGGGAATGCCGGCGGCCACTATTGCCGGGCCATCGTTCTCCTGAAAAGGAACGACATCGACAATGCCATCCACGAGCTCGATGACGTCACCAGGATCATGCCGTCTTTCGAGAAGGCATATCTCGCACGCGCCCTCGCCTGGCACAGAAAGGGCGACGATAAGCGTGCCATTGCCGATTTCGACGAAGCGATTCGGCTGCAGCCGGGAAATTCGGCCGCCTACAACAATCGCGCCGCCGCGTTTCGCGACATGGGTGAGAACGAACGTGCGCTCGCCGACTACAACGAGGCAATCCGGCTCGATCCCAACAACCAAATCGCCCTGGCCAATCGGGGCATCCTCTATATGAAACTGTCCGACGCCAAACATGCGCGCGCGGATTTCAACAGCGTGCTCGCGCTGCCGCCGACCGACAAATGGGCCGTGGACACCGCGCGCGAAGGGCTTGGCTTTTTGAAGTGACGGCGAAGGCGTCACTCTTGCGCGTCAGCACACCGTCGGCAGCAGGCGCCGGACTTCGTCGAGCAGTTCAGCAACCGCCGTCTCGTCGCCCGCGAGGTGCCTGAGCAGCGCGCTCTGGAACAGGCCGTCGAACAGCGCATAGAGCGCAGCAGGTGACGACGCCGGCCGCTTGCCGCCGAGTTCGGCATAGCGCGAGGCGATGCGCCAGATCATCGCCTCCAGGCTCTTGTCGATCTCGAGCACGTCCTTGCGGAACGCCGCCTCGAACATCGCCTGCGAGCGCAAATCGTACCAAAGCCGGTGCATGCGGGCTTCGTTCTGCAGCGTTGCTGCGAGCTTGGCGAGGAAGCCCTCCGTCAATTCCTCGCGGCTCGTTGCCGTTGCGACGACCTCGTCATATCGCGTCACGCACTTCGCCTTGTAGTGGCGCACGCAGCAGCAGATCAGGTCGAGCTTGTCGCTGAAATAATAGTGGAACACGCCGTGCGTGAACGCCGAGTTCTGCGCGATCTCCCGCAGGCTGGTGCGGGCGAAGCCGAGCTCTCCGAGGGTTTCGAGCGCAGCCTCGGCAAGCTCGATGCGCCGCGCGTTGAACTTCTCGTCGCGCAGCACCTCGGCCGCATCGGCCACACGCCGGGCCGCCCCTGTCACCTGCCGCGCCATGTCGTCCTTTCCTCAGTCCCGTTTTTTCAAGGGCTTAAACCGCGTCGACCGCGGAATAGCTCCGCCTCCTCACAACCACTTCCTTAGACAACTGTCAAATTCGATCTTGACAAGTGTCAAGATTCTGGCGGAGGCTCCCGCCAATAATTTGGACAGTCGTCAAGACGTCCGGCCATGGAGGAACGCTTCGCTGGGTGCCGCCGAAAGGCCTGCGCCCATCGACTTGGTGCGCGTCGATGGACGCAGCACGAATCAATCACCAGCAACGGAGGAGTGCGTCATGAGCGGGAAGAGCCTTGCAGGCAGGAAAGCCCTGGTCACCGGCGGTGCTCGGGGAATCGGCGCGGCCATCGCGCAGGCGCTGGCGCGCGCCGGCGCCTCGATCATGATCGCCGACATTCTGGAGGAGGCCGGCCGCGCCAGCGCAGCGGGAATCGCGAAGGAAGATGTCGCGACGGGCTTCGTCCAGCTCGACGTCACCGACGACGCACAATGGGAGCGGGCGGTGGCCAAGACTGTCGCCACCCTCGGCGGCTACGACATCCTCATCAACAATGCCGGCATCGAGATCACCTCGCTGGTCAGCGAGATCAGAGCCGAGGATGCGCGGCGGATGTGCGACGTCAACATCGTCGGCACCGTGCTCGGCATGAAGCACGCCTTCCGCGCGATGCGGCCGGGCGGAGCGGCGGGGAAGGGCGGCGCGGTCGTCAACATCGCCTCCGTCGCGGCGACGATCGCCTTCCCGAGCATCGCTGTCTATTCCGGTACCAAATCCGCGGTCGATCGCATGACCAGGGTCGCCGCGATGGAGGCCGGCAAGCTCGGTTATGGCGTGCGCGTCAACTGCATCTATCCCGGCCTGATCCCGACCGACATGGGTATGCAGCTGGCCAACGACATCGTGAAGATCGGTCTTGCGCCCGACGTCAACGCCGCGGTCGGCTCGGTGGTGGAGCAGACGCCTCTCGGCAAGCTCGCCGAGGTCGGCGACATCGCCGACGCCGCGGTGTTCCTGTGCTCGAACGAGGCGCGCTTCATCACCGGCATCGGACTGCCGGTCGATGGCGGCATGGGCATGTGAGGCAAAAAACCTGACAACGAACATTTCGGAGGAACGCAATGAGCGCGAAGAAGCCCGTCATCGTCTATGGCGCGTCCGGCTACACCGGCCGTCTGGTCTGCGAATACTTACGCGAGTATAACATTCCCTTCATCGCTGCCGGCCGCAGCGCCGGGAAACTCAACGCCGCGATGAAGGCGAACGTCGCCGGCATCGAGACCGCCGACTACGAAGTGGTGGAAGTGCCCCACACCGTGGGCGCACTGTCGGAGTTGTTCAACGGCGCCTCGGTGGTGCTCAACACCGTGGGCCCCTTCGCGAGGTTCGGCGGCGAGGTGGTGCAGGCGTGCTGGGCTTCCCGATGCCACTACACCGACACGACTGGCGAGCAGGACTGGCTGATCACGCTCGAGCAGGAGTGGGGCGCCAAGTTCGCCAATGCCGGCCTGCTGCTCGCGCCCGGCATCGCACAGATGTACACCACCGGCGAGATCGCCGCGCAGCTGTGCCTGGAGACGCCCGGCCTCGATACGCTCGATATCGCCGTGTTCTGGGGCGGCAGCCCGACCATCGCCTCGACGCAGACCATCCTGGTCAATGCCGCGATGGCCAAGGCCTACTATCTGGAGCAGAACAAATATGTCGAACATCAGCCCGACGCCGGCCTCTACAACCTCGCCATCCCCGGCCAGCATGAGTTGGCATTGGCGCTGCCCTGGGGCGGCACCTCGCACCCGGTGTGGTTCAAGCGCGATCCGCGCGTAGCCAACGTCAAGGTGTTGGGCGGCGTGTTCAACCGCGCACTGATGCTGGGCGTGCCGCAGATCGTCGCCGCTGCGCTGGACGCGACCAAGGACATGAACCCCGACGACCGCTACGCCGCGTTGGCGCAGACCGCCGCCGGCGTCATGAACACCATGCCGCCGCGCGAGAACCCGCGTGTCAACAAGTCGCTGGATTCGGTGCATGCCTCCGGCCCGCTGGGGCGCGCGCACTGCGTCATCAACGGCAACAGCAATTACAAGCAGACCGGCCTGCTGCAGGCCTATGCCGCGGCGCACCTGCTGCAGCAGCCGCCCAAGCGCGTGGGCTTCGCCTCCGGCTGCCAGGCGTTCGGCCATCACGAGCTGCTCGGGCAATTGCGCAGTTTTGGTCTGGTCAGCAAGCCTGTTCTGACCGTACACGATTAACTAGATCGCGGGGGGCGCGGCTTGTCGCGTCACCCGCTGCCACTTCGGGGGCGACCATGCGCTTCATCGATTACCTGGACAAAGGTGCCTCGCTCGGCCCGGATGCGCCGTGCCTCACCATGGATGGGCGCGACCTCAGCTATGGCGAGGTGCAGCAGCTCAGCTATCGCATCGCGCGCGGGCTCGCGCGTTCGGGGATTGCCGCCGGCGAGAAGGTCGCAATCCTCTCCGGCAACGATCCTGTCGCCTTTGCGTGCGTGTTCGGCCTTTCCCGCGCTGGCTCGGTCTGGTGCCCGATCAATCCGCGCAACGAGGCGGCCGAAAACCGGATCATCCTCGACCAATTCGACTGCAGCCTGCTGCTGTTTCATTCAAGCTTCGCGCCGATGGTCGAAGCGGTGCGTGCAGAGCTGCCGAAGCTGCGCGCCCTCGTCTGCCTCGATGCTGAGTTGCCCTTCGCGCCATCGTTCGACGGCTGGCTCGCCGGCCTTTCCGACGACCCCTATCAACGCGAGACGGTCGACGATCTCGCGATGATTCCCGGCACGGGCGGCACCACCGGCAAGCCGAAGGGGGTCATGCTGTCGGGCCGCAACATCGAGGCCATGACGGCCCTGACGCTGATGGGCTATCCCTTCAAGGGCCGTCCGGTCTATCTCGCGCTCGCGCCCTTGACCCACGCGGCCGGCGTGCTGTGTTTCCCGATCATGGCGCTCGGCGGCCGCATCGTGATCATGCATCACCCCGACATTGCCGAATTCCTCGATCTGATCGAGCGCTACGGCGTCACGCACACCTTCCTGCCGCCGACGGTGATCTACATGCTGCTCGATCATCCCAAGCTCGGCTCCGCCAACCTCGGCTCGCTGCAATGCTTCTGGTATGGCGCGGCGCCGATCTCGGCCGCGCGGCTTGCGGAGGCGCTCCGGCGTATCGGGCCTATGGCGCAGTTGTTCGGTCAGACCGAAGCGCCGATGATGATCTCGATGATGGCGCCAGATGAGCATTACAATGCCGACGGCACCATCGCGATGGAGCGCCTCGCTTCGGCCGGGCGGATCAGCCCGCTGGTGCAGGCCGGCATCATGGATGGCGACGGCAACCTGCTGCCATCAGGCGCGCGCGGCGAGATCGTGGTCCGCGGCTCGCTGGTGATGCAGGGCTACTACAAGAATCCCGAGGCCACGGCGGAGGCCTCCGCGCATGGCTGGCACCACACCGGCGACATCGGCTACATCGACGACGACGGCTACCTCTATATCGTCGATCGCGCCAAGGACATGATCATCACCGGCGGGTTCAACGTCTACTCGATCGAGGTCGAGAACGCGCTGCGGGCGCATGAGGCGGTGCAGGATTGCGCCGTGATCGGGCTGCCCGATCCGAAGTGGGGCGAGCGGATCGTGGCCGTGGTGCAGCCCCGCGCCGGCCAGCGGATTGACCCCGCGGTGCTCGCCGCCTTTGTCAAGGAACAGATCGGCAGCGTCAAGACGCCGAAGCAGATCGAGGTCTGGGACGATCTTCCGCGCTCAAAGGTCGGAAAGGTCCTGAAACCGGACATCCGTGCGCGATTGACCTGATTGGGCTTGCCCGTGCGCCTCGCGCGAGGCGTAGGCGATCCTGTTCGGTACTGTCGGCCACAACTGCGGCCCAAGGCCGCCCAACCGCTTTCTTTGAGTGTGGTCAGAGGGTGCGCGAGAGATAGCGCACCGTCTTGCTGCCATTGTGGATGTTGGCGCTGCCGACCTCGGCAAATCCCAGAGCGGCGTGAAACGCATCCGACGCCGGTTCGCCGGCTGCCGATTCACTTCGCAGACGATGCGATCGTGTCCGGCCTCGGTTACGCGAGCGAACAGCTCGGCGTAAAGCCGGCACCACCGTCTAGCAGCAGCCCCGGATTTCAACAGCGTGCTCGCGCTGCCGCCGACCGACAAATGGGCCGTGGAAACGGCGCGCGAAGGGCTTGGTTTTTTAAAATGACGCGAGAGCGGCGTGCGCCGGCTTCGATCGCTCCGGCAGCATGGGGTCGCGTGCCCGGAATGACGGTCGGGTGACCGGTGGCCTCACGCTTCCTGCTCCGTGCCGCGACCAGAAAATCCGTCCACGCCGCCGCCGGTTCGAGTTTGACCATGTATTCAACGATATGCGCGTTCGCCGCGATATCTCCTAAAGGCTAAAGCATGATCCGGAAAAGTGCGCAGCGGTTTTCCGAAAAGATCATGCGCAAAATGATGCGTGACAGAAAGCCGTACCTGAAAGCCAACCCAACATAACAGTTGCCGGATCGGCGCTCCGCTTCGCTGCACTTGTCCGGGACGACGGCGGGTATGTGGCAGCGTGCGGGCTACACCGCCGCACAGCCTTCATTTCTTCAAATTGCGCCGCAATTGATGTATCGAGATAAGCCAATCGTCACGCTGTGACGGCACAACGCGCCAGGCCTTTCACTTGGACGCGCCTTTCATTTGGAGATATTCCGATGTCGCTCGATTCGGACATCATCGTCGATCGCCGCAGGATCCGCCGCAAGCTGACGTTCTGGCGCGTGATGGCCGCGCTGATCGCGATCGCTGCGATTGCGGGCTTCGCGATGGTCGCAACGCCCGGCGCGCGCGGCACCTTCGCATCCGCCGGGTCGATCGCGCGGGTGCAGATCGAAGGCCTGATCCGCAGCGACTCCGACCGCACGCAGGCGCTGGAGCGGCTGGAGAACTCGCAGGCCGCCGCCGTCATCGTTCACATCAACTCGCCGGGCGGTACCACCGCCGGCTCCGAGCAGCTCTACGATTCGCTCGTGAGGCTCAAGGCGAAGAAGCCGCTCGTCGTCGTGGTCGAGGGTCTCGCCGCCTCCGGCGGCTACATCACCGCGATCGCGAGCGACCACATCATCGCGCAGCAAAGCTCGCTGGTCGGCTCGATCGGCGTGCTGTTCCAGTATCCCAACGTCGCCGAGCTCCTGAAGACGATCGGCGTCAAGGTCGAGGAGGTCAAATCCTCGCCGCTGAAGGCCGCGCCGAACGGTTTTGAGCCGACCAGCCCTGAGGCGCGGGCCGCGCTCGATGCGCTGGTGAAGGATTCCTATGCCTGGTTCAAGGGCCTGGTGAAGGACCGGCGTGGCATGGATGACACGCAGCTGGAAAAAGTCGCTGACGGCCGCGTCTTCACCGGACGCCAGGCGATCGATCTCAAGCTGATCGATCAGATCGGCGATGAGAAGACGGCGGTGACCTGGCTGGTCGAGCAGAAAGGCGTCAAGAAGGGTCTTTCGGTGCGCGATTACAAGCTCCAGCCGCGCTTTAGCGATCTGCCATTCCTCAAGACTGCAGCCGCTGTGACGCTGGAAGCGCTTGGTTTAGGCGCGATTGCGCATCAGATCGGGCAAACTGGGGTGATACAGGCCGTGGATCGGGTCGGAATGGATGGAATGCTGGCCCTGTGGCAGCCGGCGGCGTCGAATTGACGGGAACCGGGCGAGGTCTAGAGGATTTTCCCGTCTGGCGGGTGGCCCGTCAGCCCGCTTTTCCGGCATTTGTCACGTATTTTCCCGACACTCAACCTTGATTTAGCGTCTTGACAGATCACAGTATTTTCACGGAAATGGTCATCCGCACGCTTCCGGGTCCTATCTCTCGATGATCAAATCCGAACTTGTTCAGCGTATCGCCGAGCACAACCCGCATCTGTACCAGCGGGATGTCGAGAACATTGTGAATGCGATTCTCGAAGAGATCGTAGCGGCCCTCGCGCGCGGTGACCGCGTCGAGCTGCGCGGTTTCGGTGCCTTCTCGGTCAAGCATCGCCCTGCACGCGCCGGGCGCAATCCGCGCACCGGCGCCCATGTGCCCGTCGACCAGAAGAGCGTTCCGTTCTTCAAGACCGGCAAGGAAATGCGCGAGCGGTTGAACCGCGACCATCCGGATCCCGGCGCTGCAGACTAAGGCTGTCGTCGGCGCTTAACCGAACGGCCGCATGATGCGGCAGCAAGCTTGATTCAAGACGAGCGATCGCGATGCGAAAGTTCCTGACCGCGCTGATCGTGATTCCGCTGGGCCTGATCCTGGTGACCTTCGCCGTCGCCAACCGGCACTTCGTCACGGTCTCCTTCGATCCCTTCGTCACCGACGATCCGTCCTTCGCGGTGACGCTGCCGCTGTTCCTGCTGCTGATCCTGGTGGCCGCCATCGGGGTCGTCGCCGGCGGCTGTGCGGTCTGGTTCGGCCAGCGGCGCTGGCGCCGCGCGGCGCGACGGAACGATGCGGATGCACGGGCTGCCCGGGTCGAGCTGGCCGATCTGCGGGCCCAAATGGCCGCCGCAAAGCCCGAATCCCAGCGCCTCCCCGTCCCCTCGGGGGTGGGCCTTTACGGGCCTATCGGGCGAGACAAGCAGCGCGCGACGTTGTAGAAGCGGCCCCGACCGAAAAACCCGTTTCCCGGCCGCCCCTTGCGGCCGCTACCCGCTTTGAGACCATGTCCCTGCTCGTCAAAATCTGCGGCCTGTCCACGCGCGAGACGCTTGACGTCGCGCTCGACGCCGGCGCCGACATGGTGGGGTTCGTGTTCTTTCCGCCGTCGCCGCGGCATCTGTCGCTGGAAGCCGGCCGTGACCTCGGCCGCCAGGTGAAGCGTCGCGCGCTCAAGGTCGCGCTCACCGTCGATGCCGATGACGCCACGCTCGACAACATCATGGATGCGCTGTCGCCGGACATCTTGCAGCTGCATGGCAAGGAGAGCGTGGCGCGGCTGCGCGACATCAAGCAGCGGTTCGGCCGCCCGGTGATGAAGGCGGTGCCGGTCGCAACCGCCGCCGATCTCGCCGTGCTGCCCGGCTATGCCGCAGTCGCCGACCGCATCCTGTTCGATGCGCGGGCGCCGAAGGATGCGACCCGGCCCGGCGGCCTGGGCGCGCCGTTCGACTGGCACCTGCTGGAAAATCTCGATCTGAAATTGCCCTACATGGTCTCGGGCGGGCTCGATGCCGGCAACGTCGCCGAAGCGGTCCGCGTCACCCGCGCCGGCGGCGTCGACGTCTCCTCCGGTGTCGAGAGCGCACCCGGCGTCAAGGATCCGCAGCTGATCGAGGCCTTCATTCGCGCCGCGCGCGCCACTCAAGAGTTGAGCGTACGATGAACATCGCCAAACCAAACTCCTACCGCAGCGGGCCCGATGAGCGCGGCCATTTCGGCATCTTCGGCGGACGCTTCGTCGCCGAAACCCTGATGCCGCTGATCCTCGATCTGGAGAAGGCCTACACCGCGGCCAAGGCCGATCCAGGCTTCCAGGCCGAGATGAACGGCTATCTCAAGAACTATGTCGGCCGGCCCTCGCCGCTCTATTTCGCCGAGCGTCTCACCGAACATCTGGGCGGCGCCAAGATCTACCTGAAGCGCGAAGAGCTCAACCACACCGGCTCGCACAAGGTGAACAACGTGCTCGGCCAGATCATGCTGGCGCGGCGCATGGGCAAGAAGCGCATCATCGCCGAGACCGGCGCCGGCCAGCACGGTGTCGCGACCGCGACGCTGTGCGCGCGCTTCGGCCTCGAATGCGTCGTCTATATGGGCGCCGTCGACGTCGAGCGGCAGCAGCCCAACGTCATCCGCATGGAGATGCTGGGCGCAAAGGTGTTTCCGGTGCAGTCGGGCACGCGCACGCTGAAGGACGCCATGAACGAGGCGTTGCGCGACTGGGTCACCAACGTGCACAACACGTTCTACTGCATCGGCACGGTCGCGGGTCCGCATCCCTATCCGACGCTGGTGCGCGACTTCCAGTCGATCATCGGCAACGAGACCAAGACCCAGATGCAGGAGATCGAGGGTCGCCTGCCGGATTCGCTGGTCGCCTGCATCGGCGGCGGCTCGAACGCGATGGGCCTGTTCCATCCGTTCCTCGACGATCCCTCCGTCGAGATCTTTGGCGTCGAAGCCGCCGGTCATGGGCTGACGCAGCTGCATGCGGCTTCGATCGCGGGCGGCCGTCCCGGCGTGCTGCACGGCAACCGCACCTATCTCTTGATGAATGAAGACGGCCAGATCCAGGACGCGCATTCGATCTCGGCCGGCCTCGACTATCCCGGCATCGGCCCCGAGCATTCCTGGCTGCACGAGATCGGCCGCGTCAATTATCTCTCCGCGACCGACGACGAGGCGCTCGCCGCGTTCCAGCTGCTGTCGCGTCTCGAAGGCATCATCCCCGCGCTCGAGCCCGCGCACGCCATCGCCAAGGTGATGGAGCTCGCACCGAAGCGGCCGAAAGACCACCTGATGGTCGTCAATCTCTCCGGCCGCGGCGACAAGGACGTCCCGCAGGTCGGCGACATCCTGAGGGGCAAGAGCAAGTGACCACGCGTATCGACACCCGTTTCGCCGAGCTGAAAAAAGCGGGGCGCTCGGCCTTCGTCACCTATGTGATGGCCGGCGATCCCGATCTCACGACTTCGCTCAATATCGTCAAGGCGCTGCCCAAGGCAGGCGCCGACGTCATCGAACTCGGCATTCCCTTCACCGATCCGATGGCGGATGGTCCCTCGATTCAGGCGGCAGGTCTGCGCGCGCTCAAAAACGGCATGACCTTGAAGAAGACGCTGGAGCTGGTGCGCGACTTCCGCAAGGACGACAACGTCACGCCGCTGGTGCTGATGGGCTATTACAATCCGATCTACATTTACGGGGTCGATAAGTTTTTGGCTGATGCCAAGACGGCCGGCGTCGACGGCCTCATCATCGTCGATTTGCCGCCGGAGGAAGATGACGAGCTCTGCATTCCTGCGCTGAAGGCGGGCTTGAACTTCATTCGCTTGGCGACCCCGACCACCGACGACAAGCGCCTGCCCGCGGTGCTCGCGAACACATCAGGCTTTGTCTATTACGTCTCCATCGCCGGCATCACCGGTGCAGCGGCGGCGGACGCCAATGCCGTCGGTGCAGCTGTCGCGCGCATCAAGCGGCATACCAAGCTGCCGATCTGCGTTGGTTTTGGCATCCGCACGCCGGAGGCGGCGCGCGCCATTGCCGAGAAGGCCGATGGTTCGGTGGTCGGCACTGCGCTGGTCGATGCGCTCAAGAACAGCCTCGATGCCGAGGGGCGGGCGACCGCCAAAACCGTTAACGCCGTGGCTGAGCTGACGGCAGCCCTGGCCCAGGGCGTCAAGGGCGCGAAACAGGCGGCCGAATAGGCCATAATTCCGCTTTAGCTCTTTAGTTTGAGCATGATCTTGTCGGAAAGCCGCTTCACACTTTTCCGGATCATGCTCTAACGCGGACGACACGGCGGCTTGCCGGGCAGTGGCCCGGCCGCCATATATCCTTTCAGGCGATCCCGCGAGGCGGGCTCGCACATCGGAGCAAACCATGAACTGGCTTACCAATGTGGTCCGGCCGAAGATCCGCAACATGCTGCGGCGGGAGACGCCGGAGAATTTGTGGATCAAGTGCCCGGATTCCGGACAGCTCGTGTTCTACAAGGACGTCGAGGCCAACCAGTTCGTCATCCCCGGCTCGAACTACCACATGCGCATGGGCGCGGTGGCGCGTCTGAAGTCGATCTTCGACAACGAGACCTGGTTCGATGTCGCGTTGCCTGACGTGACGCCCGATCCGCTCAAGTTCCGCGACGAGAAGAAGTATGTCGACCGCATCAAGGATGCGCGGGCGCGGACCAACCTCAACGACGCGATCAAGGTTGGCTACGGCAAGCTCGAGGGCGCGGCCGTCGTCGTCGCCGTGCAGGATTTCGATTTCATGGGTGGCTCGCTCGGCATGGCCGCGGGCGAGGCCATCGTGCGCGGGCTCGAGCTTGCGGTCGAGAAGAAGTCGCCGTTCATCGTGTTCGCCGCATCTGGCGGTGCCCGCATGCAGGAAGGCATCCTGTCGCTGATGCAGATGCCGCGCACCACGGTCGCGGTGCAGATGCTGCGCGAGGCAAAGCTGCCCTATATCGTCGTGCTGACCAACCCGACCACCGGCGGCGTCACCGCGTCCTACGCCATGCTGGGCGACGTGCAGATCGCCGAGCCCGGCGCGTTGATCGGTTTTGCCGGCGCACGCGTGATCGAGCAGACCATCCGCGAGAAACTGCCGGAGGGTTTCCAGCGCGCCGAATATCTGAAGGAGCACGGCATGGTCGACATGGTCGTGCATCGCCACGAGCTGCGTCCGACCCTGGCGCGGCTCTGCCGCCTGCTGACCAAGGCGCCGGCGCAAGATGGCGCCTCGAAAGCGGTGCAGCCAATCGTCAGCCCCGCGCAGATCGTGTCGGCCGCTGAGACAGCGCCGGCTGCGCCCCACGCGTGAACGCGTCCGCTGATAACGCAAAGCCGTCGCTCGACGCGTTGATCGGGCGGCTGTCGGCCCTGCATCAGAAGCGCATCGATCTGGGCCTTGAGCGGATGCACCGCCTGCTCGAGCGGCTCGGACACCCCGAGCGCAAGCTGCCGCCGGTGATCCACATCGCCGGCACCAACGGCAAGGGCTCGACGCTCGCTTATCTGCGCGCGACGCTGGAAGCCGCCGGCCTGCGCGTCCACGCCTACACCTCGCCCTATCTCGTCCGCATCAACGAATGTTTTCGCCTTGGTCGCGTCGGTGGCGGCGCGCTCGTCGGCGACGACGAGCTGCGCGCGGCGCTGGAAGAGGTCGAACGCGTCAATGCCGGCGAGGCCGCAACGGTGTTCGAGCTGAAGACCGCTGCCGCCTTCCTTCTCTTCGCGCAGAACCCGGCCGATGTCGTGCTGCTCGAAGTCGGCCTCGGCGGCCGGCTCGATTCGACCAACGTGATCGACGCGCCAGCGGCCTGCGTGATCACGCCGGTCAGCATGGACCACATGGATTTCCTCGGCGACACGCTGACGTCGATCGCCGCTGAGAAGGCAGCGATCATCAAGCGCGGCGTGCCCGTGATTTGCGCCGAGCAGATGGGCGAGGCGATGGCCGTGATCGAGGCGCAAGCCAAGCGCATGCGCGCGCCACTGTTTGCCGCGAACGAGAGCTGGCACGTCAATGTCGAGCACGGACGCCTGGTCTATTCCGACGAGCGCGGCCTGATGGATCTCGCCGCACCGCGCCTGTTCGGCCGCCACCAGTTCGACAATGCAGGCCTTGCGATCGCGACGCTGCGCGCGATCCCGAATTTCAGGATCAATCACGCGGCATTCGAGGCCGGCATCGTCGGTGCGGAATGGCCGGCGCGGATGCAGCGCATCACCACGGGCGCGCTGCTTCCTTGGGGGCCGCAGGGTTCGGAGATCTGGCTCGACGGCGGCCACAATGCCGAAGGCGGACGCGTTGCGGCCGCCGCTCTCGGCGATCTCGAAGAGCGCGTGTCGCGGCCGCTGGTCGTGATCGCCGGCATGATGGCCAACAAGGACGCGCTGGGCTTTCTCGCCAATTTCGCCGGCCTCACCCGTCACATCATCGCGGTGCCGATCCCCGATACCGAAAATCGATGCCGGTCGACCGCCTCGCCGATGCGGCGCGCAGCCTCGGCATGCGGGTCGAGCCCGCGCCCGGCATCGAGCCTGCGCTCCGCGCCCTGGCGAAGCTGGCTTACGAGGTGCCCCCGCGCATCCTGATCACCGGCTCGCTCTATCTCGCCGGGCACGTGCTCGCCATCAACGGCACGCCTCCTGCATAGTCGGTCTCGTGTCCCGGACGCGGTGCAGCGTGCAACGCTGCTCCGCTGAACCGGGACTCAGCATGCCGCGACATGGCCCCCGGCTCAGCAGCGCACCACTGATGTGCTGCGCCGCGTCCGGCGCACGAGAGTGAGGACAACAATGCGTTTTGCCGCGATTGCCGACGTCCACGGAAACTATCTCGCGCTGGAGGCGGTGCTCGCCGACATCCGCGCCCTCGATATCACCGACATCGTCAATCTCGGCGACATGCTGAGCGGACCGCTCGATGCGCGTCGGACCATCGAGATATTGATGAAGCTCGACGCCGTCCACGTGCTCGGCAATCACGACCGCTATCTGCTCGACCGTCCGCCGGAAAAGATGGGCTCGTGGGACCGCCCCGCGCATGCACAGCTCAATGCGGTGCAGCTCGACTGGCTGCGCGCGCAGCCGATGACGCGGGTGTTTCGCGATCAGGTGTTCCTCTGCCACGCAACGCCTGACAACGATGAAGTCTACTGGCTCGACACCGTGCATCCCGATGGCACGGTGGCGCTATCGCCGCTGGACCGCATCGAGCAGCTCGCGCAAGGCGTCACGCTGCCGCTAATCCTCTGCGCTCACACCCATCTCGCCCGCGCGGTGCGCTTGCGCGACGGCCGGCTGATCGTCAATCCCGGCAGCGTCGGTAGCCCCGGCTATCGCGACAAGCATCCGTTCCCGCATGTCGTCGAAGCCGGCACGCCGCACGCGCGCTATGCGATCCTCGAACTCTCTAACGGCGCCTGGCAGGTGACGTTCCGCCACGTCGCGTACGATCACGAGACGATGGCCGCGCTCGCACGCCGCAATGGCCAGGCGGAGTTGGCGAACGCGCTGGCGACGGGCTGGATCAAATAGCTACGGGTACTTCAACAGCTTCATCGGATCGGCCACCTTCTGTTTCAACTGATCGAAATTGCATTGCCGCGGTGCCTTGTCGGGGCGCCAGCGCAGGATCGAGGTGCCGTGGCGAAAACGCTCGCCGCTGAAATGGTCGTAGCAGACCTCGATCACCAGCTTTGGCTTGAGCGGGCACCATTTTGCGGAGCGCTCGGTGGACCAGCGGCTCGGCCCGCCCGGCGCGTTGCCGGTGAAGCCGGGCTCGCCGATCAACGCCTCCAGCCGATCGGTCAGAGCAGGCTTTGCCGCGGTCTTGATCGCCGAGGTAAAGCCGACATGATGCAGTAGCCCTTTGTCGTCATAGAGTCCGAGCAGCAGCGAGCCGACCACCTTGCGGCCGGCGAGCTTGTTGGTGGCGTAGCGGAAGCCGCCGACCACGCAATCGGCGCTGCGGAATTTCTTGATCTTCTGCATGCCGTCGCGGTTTCCCGCCTGATAGGGCAGGTCGACGCGCTTGGCGATGACGCCGTCCGAGCCGCCGCCGGATTGCGCCAGCCATTTTTTCGCGGTGGCGTAGCTCGGCGTCGTCGGCGAGAGGCGGAAGATGCTGCCCTTCAGATGGGCCTTGGCAAATGCTTCCAACGCCGGCCGCCGCTCGCTCAGCGGCTTTCCGGCAAGCTGCTTCTCCCTGGCTGTCGCGAGCAGATCAAAGGTGAGATACAGCGCCGGCGTCTCCTGCGCGAGCTTCGTCACGCGGCTTGCGGCGGGATGAATCCGCTGCAGCAGCGCGTCGAAGGAAAAGCCCTTGCCCTGCGGCACCACGATCTCGCCGTCGAGCGTGAACGGGTCCGCTCTCAGCTTCAAGGCAGCGCTGACGATCTCGGGAAAATAGCGCGCGAGGTCCTCGCCGGATTTCGAGCGCAGATCGATGCTGCCGCCATCACGCGACAGCAGGCAGCGAAAGCCATCCCATTTCGGCTCGTACTGCCACTCCTTGCTGCGCGGGATGGCATCGACCGACTTCGCCTCCATCGCGACGAGCGAGGTGGATTTTCCCGGGCGTTTTTTGGGAGGGGCGGGCAAGGGTGGGACTCGTCATACGCAAGACACGTCCCGTCAACGCAAACGGCCGGCATTTCGCCGGCCGTTGTCGAAAATAATAGCGGCTCGGGTGGATCAGACCGCGGAGGTGATCCACTGCTGCAGCTTCGCCTTCGGCGCCGCGCCGACCTGGCGGGAGGCCATCTCGCCGCCCTTGAAGATCATCAGGGTCGGGATCGACATCACGCCGTACTTGGACGCGGTCTTCGGGCTCTCGTCGACATTGAGCTTCACGATCTTGACCTTGTCGCCCATCGCGCCGGCGATCTCGTCGAGGGCGGGGGCGATCATGCGGCAGGGGCCGCACCATTCGGCCCAGAAATCGACGACCACGGGGCCGTTCGCCTTGAGCACTTCGGCTTCGAAATCGGCGTCGGAAACCTTGCTAACGGCCATTGGAGTACCTCACTCGGTTGAAAGAATCGGCGCGGATGGGAATCGCGCCCGGGATCATGGCGTCAACCTATGAACGGCCCCTTGCCGGGTCAAGGACGCTCACACCGAGATGAAGGGATGCCAGCGCCGCGTCCAGCGCGGGGGCCGAAATCTCCATATATTCAAGGGCCTCGGTCCAGAGCAGGACGGCCCGGATGGGCTTTTGGGGATAAAGCCGGGCCAGCACCGCCCGGTAAAGGGCAAGCTGCCGGACATAGGCCGCCGGCGCCTCAGCCGCGCTCTTGGGCGCGGCCTGGTTGGTCTTGAAATCGACGATCAGAACCTCATCCGGACGCACGACCAGCCTGTCGATCTGGCCCGACACCAGCGCCGGCGGCCGGCCCGGCCGTTCGAGCTTGCCGACGATGGCAACCTCCGCCCGGCTGCCGGCGGCGAAGACTGGGGCGAAGCGCGGCTCGGCGATCAAGGCGAGCACCTTGTCGGCGAGCGCGATGCGATCGCCCTCCGTCCAGTCCGAGGCGTTGCGCGCCATGAAGCCGAGCGCGGCCTCGCGCCGGCGCTCGGTGGCAATGTCGGGCAGGGATTGCAGCAGTCGATGCACCAGCGTGCCGCGCTGCAATGCCAGCGCGCGGGACTGGACCGATTCGCCTGATCGCACCGAGCGGCCTTCCTCGGCCGACTGGCCGGAGGGGCGCACGGGATCGTCGTCGGCGGTTTCGCCGGGCGCCGGTGTCCGCAGCCAATCCGGCAATGCGATGGACTGGTCCACGGCCGTCGCCGGCGTGCCGAGCGCAGCGACATCCTCGGGCCGCGCGAATCGGGTCACCTTGCCGAGCGGCGTCTCGACTGTCTCCTTGGCAAGACCCGAGCCGGTGAGCCCGGTGTCGATCAGGTCGTACCAGCTCAGCTTCCGCACCGTCCGCATGTTGCCGGGCATGCATCCGCCGACGATCAGCCGGTCGGCCGCGCGCGTCATCGCGACATAGAGCAGGCGGCGATATTCGTCCTCGGTTTCTTCCAGCATCGCCTTGCGCGCGTCTGCGACGGGCTTGGGATCGTCTGCCTTGCGCCCAGCCCAGACCACCACCTCGCCGCCATTGCCGCGCGGCACGTGGATCAGCCGGACCCGCTGCGAGTCCGCGGGCGACGACGTGGTGTCGACCATGAACACGACCGAGGCCTCGAGGCCCTTGGCGCCGTGCACGGTCATCACCCGCACCTCGTCCCGCGAAATCTCCATGTCGCGCTTCACCTCGGTGTCGGCCGAGCGCAGCCAGGCCATAAAACCCTGCAGCGAAGCCGGCGCCTTGCGCTCATAGTTCAGCGCCAGCTCCAGGAATTCGTCGAGCGCGTCGTTGGCCTCATGGCCGAGCCGGCGCAGGATGCGCGCGCGCCCGCCGTCGCCGCCGAGCAGCCAGGCGTAGAACGCGAACGGCGTCTCCTCGCGGGCACGGATTTCGCAGGCTTCCAGGCGCCGCTGCACCGTCGTGAACTTCTCGCTTCCAGCCGCATGCTCGCCGAGCGCGCGGCGCAGCGGTCCCTTGCGGCCATGGGCGAGCTGAAACAAATCGTCGTCGTCGAGCCCGAACAGCGGACTCTTCAGCGCGACCGCGAGCGCGAGATCGTCCTGCGGCAGCAGCAGCGCGTCCGCAAGATTCATCAGGTCGATGATGCCGATGTGCTCGGTGAGCTTGAGCCGGTCGGCGCCGGCGACCGGGACACCAGCGTGCTTCAGCGCCTGGATCACCGCATCGAACGCATTGCCGCGCCGGCGCACCAGGATCAGCATGTCGCCGTAACGCAAGGGACGGCGCTCGCCTGCGTGCCCGGTCAGCGTGCCGCTCTCGACCAGCCGCTTGATCTCGGTCTGGATGCGGCGCGCGAGCTTGACTTCGGGGCTAGTGGCGGCAACGCCATCGAACGGCGCGCGCCAGCCCTCGATCTCCTGCCGGTCGTCGGCCTCCGCAAGGTCCCACAGCTCGATCACGCTGGGTCCGGCGTCGGCGAGCGAATTGTGCAGAGGCTGGCCAATGTCGACCGAATGGATGCTCTTGTAGATCTGGGGCTCGCGGAAGACGTGATCGACCGAGTGCAGGATCGCGGCGCCCGAGCGGAACGAATAGGTGAAGGCGACTGGATCGAACTTCAGCCCTGCAGCGGTGAATCTGCGGCCTAGCTCCCGCTTGCGCGTATCGAATTCGTGTGGGTCAGCCCCCTGGAACGAGAAGATCGACTGCTTCTCGTCGCCGACGGCGAAGACCGTGCGGTTCAGTCCCTCGCGCGCGCCTTCGCCGGCCGTGAACTCCGAGATGATGTGCGCGACGATGTCCCATTGCCGCGGGCTGGTGTCCTGGGCCTCGTCGATCAGGACATGATCGACGCCGCGGTCGAGCTTGTAGTGCACCCAGCCCGAGGAGACGCGGTTCAGCATCGCCAGCGTCTTGTCGATGAGGTCGTCGTAGTCGAGCAGGCCGCGTTCCTGCTTCTCGCGGCGGTAGTTTGCCGCGGCGGCAGTCGCGATATGCAGGAGCGCCGCGGTGCGGTCGCGCATGGTCACCGCGCGGCGCTTCTCGATCAGTCCAGCGAGGCGTTGCGCCTCGTTCTCGAACAGGCGCGCGACGGACGGATTGTGCTCACCGAACTTCTTGGTCAGCACCGCCTTGCGCGACAGCTTCTCGTCGGTGAGGAAGACGCAGAGATAGGCATCGACCTGCGCCGCGCCGGAGAACACTTTTGCCTCGCGGAGGCGGCTGGCCTGGTCGTTGTCGGACTTGCTGCCATCCTCCAGCGCAAAGGCGATGTCGTCCCAGCGCGAGCGCGGCAGGAACGGGCCGTCGAGAATCTCCGTCTCGACGTCCTCGATGCGGTCGCTGGCATCGACGCCCAGAACCGCCGCCATCTGCGCGGAAGCGGCTTCAGCGTTGCCGGCCTCGTCGGTCCAGGCCATGAAATGGTCGCGGCTCAGGCACGCCTCGCGAACGACCTCCTTGAAGGTGACGTCGGCGGCGCTCGCCATCGCCGTCAGCAGCGCGCGGCCGGTGACAGTCTCCGGGTCGCGTGCGGCCTCCAGCAGCACCTTCAGGTTGGCGCGCTCCATCATGTCGGTCTGGTCGCGCTCGTCGATCACGGCGAAGCGTGCCGGCACGTTGGCCTCGAATGGAAACTGCTGCAGCAGGCGGGTGCACAGCGCGTGGATGGTCTGCACCTTCAGTCCGCCCGGCGTCTCCAGCGCGCAGGCAAACAGTTTTCGCGCGTCGCGCCGCAATTTGCGATCGGGGTGGGGGATGCCGACGGCGCGGATCGCGGCATCGAGGCCGGTATCGTCGAGCGTCACCCAATGACCAAGCGTGGTGAACACGCGCTCGGCCATGTTGGCGGCGGCGGCCTTGGTGAAGGTGATGCAGAGGATCTTTTCCGGTGGCACGCCCGACAGCAACAGACGGATCACGCGCTGCACCAGCACATGCGTCTTGCCCGAGCCGGCATTGGCCGACACGAAGGCCGACGCAGTGGGATCCGACGCACGCGCCTGACGCGCGCGCACCTCGTCGGGAATCGGGCGAGGCAGCTTTACCATTCCTCGATCCCCAGGCCGCCGGCCGCGGACCATTCCTTGATCCGGGCGAGATCGTCATAGGCGCCGTAGCGGTTGGTCCACATCGGCAGGTTCAGCGAGGTGTAGGGCTGGTTCTCGTCCTCGAACGCGCGGATCAGCGCCTCCAGCTTGGCCCGCGCTTCCGCAGCTGCGGTGTCCGGCGGCTGCGGCTCGTCGCCCGGCTTGTATTTGAGCTCGAGGATGCGCTCCTCCCCGGGCGGATTGTTGCCGCTGAGGCGCACATAGACGAGCTGGCTCACGGACGAACCGGCGTCGATCTCGGGGAAACCGCCCTCGCGCAGGATCGCGGCCTCCAGCGTGAGCTGCGGCGACAGGCCCATGCGGACCTGCTTGCCGGTCGGCGGCTGGCCGGTCTTGTAGTCGAGGATGGCATAGCCGCCGCCCTGGCGCCGCTCGATGCGGTCGGCGCGGGCGGAGAGGCGGAAGCTGCGGTTGTTGTCGAGCGTGATCGAGATCTCGCCGCGCGTCTCCGCCGTGATTGAGCCGATCGCATCGCGCCGCGCGGTCTCCCATTCGCCGAACCAGCGCGCGATGCGCTGGAAACGCGGCCACCACAGCGCCCGCGCCTCGGGCCGTTCCATCAGCGGCGCAAAATGCTTCTCGCCGATCGCGCGCAACACGCGGGCGGGTTCGTCGGGCAGGCGCGTCGTATATTGCTCCGTGAACTCGCCAATCGCATCATGGATTGCCGAGCCGCGGTCGGCGGCCGAGAGCGGCATGTCGACGGGATCGAGCGCATCGAGCCGCAGGATGTATTTTGCGTAGATCGTGTAGGGGTCGCGCAGCCAGTCTTCGATCGCGGTCACCGACATGCTCAGCGGCCGCGTCGCGCGCGGTGGCCGCGGCTCGGGCTGCTTGATCGGCCTGACCTCGGCGGGCTGGTCGAGCGCGCCCGCGAACTGCACGTACTTCTCGCCGGCGCGGATGGCGGCCTTCCAGAGCTCGTCACCCGCGACTGCTTCGAGCCGATGCAGGAAGCGCGAGGCTACCGCCGGCGCGCCGCCCGCCTTGGCGGAATGGGTGAGGATCACCTCGTCGCCGCCGAGCAGTTGCGCGAAGTCGTGCGCGGAGAGGCCGATGCGGCGTTCCGGCAGATCGAGGCCCAGCTCATGCCGCATCGGCCGGCTCAGCCAGGGATCGATCCGCGGCGCGGGCGGCCAGACGCCTTCGATCAGCCCGCCGACGATGATGCGGTCGGCCTGCATCAGACGCGATTCCAGCGGGCCGTAGATCTGCAAGCGCGCGCCCGGCTTGTCGCGCCGCCGCACCGCGCGATCGCTGAACGCGGTCTGGAACACGTCGGCATAATCAGGCAGCGTCACCATCAGTCCGCTGGTGGTGCCGCCGCGCAGCAGATCGTCGAAGGCGGAAGCGAGTGCGAGGCCTTCGCGCTCCTCGAAGGCGAGCGGAATGCCCTGCTCGTCGCGCGACAGCTCGATCATGATCTCGCGATGCCGGTGCGCGAGCTCGGCAAAGTCGAATGGCTTTGACGATGCGAGGCTCTCGATCGGCGCCAAGGCCTTCTGCAAGGTGTCGATCAGCGTCTGGATACGATCGAGGTCTTCGGCCTTGAGACGTGCGCGCGGCTCGGCCTTGTGGAGTGCGGAGAGCTCGCTACGCCACAGCTTTGTCAGCTCGTCGCGAAAGCGATTGAACTCGCGCAAGAGGCCGCCCGTGCCCGCAGGCGGGCGCGTGCCGCGCAGCACCGCGAGCTCAAGGCTCTCGATCGCCATCTTCCACGCGCTGGGCGCGCGGCCGAGCCGGCACAGCGGATGTTTCAGCATCGCCAGCAGCGTCGGCGGTTCCAGTCCCTTGGTCGCGGCTTCCGCCACCAGGCGTGCAAAGACGCCGGCGGAGGTTTCCATCAGCACGTCGCCGCCGGAATCGTCGAAATCGAGATTCCATCGCGTCAGTGCCGCCATGACCCGCCGCGCCAGCGCGCGATCCGGCGTCACCAGCGCTGCGGACTTATCGAGATGCCGCGCCTCGCGCATCGCAATGGCGATCGCGAGCGCTTCCATCTCGGGATTGGGGGCTTCGACCACCGCGAGGTTTTTCATGCCGCCGGCGATCTTCGCGGCGACATCCGGCTGCTTCAGCCGATCGTGCCAGACTTCGGTCTTGGCCGACGGCCGCATCGATTCGGAGGCGAGCAGATCGCGGCCGCCGTCCGCCGGCGGCTGCAGGATCTCGACGTCGCTGCGCTTGATGCCGAAGCGATCCAGCAGCGCGTGCATGGCATATTGTGGATGGTTCGAGGCCGGATGCTCGGCGAACTTGCCGAGCGAATCGCGCACGCCGCCGATGGTGCGCCAGGCATCGTCGTCGAGATCGGTGTCGAGGCCCGGCAGCACGACCGCGCCATGCGGCAGCGAAGCGACCGCATGCAGGAATTTTGCGGTGGCGGGCATCGAGCCGGTCGAACCGGCCGCAATGACGGGGCCATGAGGATGTGCGGTCAGGCGCCTTGCTTCGGCAGCGATCAAGAGGTCGCGCCGCGCCGCGGGCTCGATGCGGTTGATCTCGGCCAGATGCCCAGGCCAGGCGATGCGGGCGATGCGCAAAAATTCGAGCGAATGCTGCCAGTAGCGGTCGAGCATGTCAGGCACGAGCCCGTCGAGCGCGCTCCAGTCGATTCCGCGCGTGACCATATCGTCGATCAGCCGCGCGAGATCGCCGGCCAGCGCCAGCGTCGAGGCGGGCCCGCCGACAACCAGCGGCGACAGCACCGGGCCCTTGGCCCACGCCGCGACGAGCTGCGCCAGTGTCAGCCGCCGTTCCAGCTCGCCGAGCCGCGGCGGAATGTCGAGCGGCGCCAGGCCCGAAAACTGCTCGCCTTCGTCGGCGAAAGCGAGCTCGTCCTCGTCGATGTCACCGAGCGCGACGATGCGCGGCAGCACCACGGCATCGGCCTTCATCTCGTCGAGGAAGATCTCGCGGACGACGCGCATGGCGCGCCGTGTCGGCAAATACAGCGTCGCGTCGGCCAGCCGCGCCGGTTCCTTGCGCGCCTCGAATCCATCGACCAGCCGGCCGTCGAGCAGGCTCGAGACGACCGTGCGCAGGAATGGAACTGAGAGGGGAACGCTGACGACGCGCATGGGCTGCCTGATTCGGAGATCACGGCAATATAGGGAGGCGGGCGCGAACGGTCATGGGCTGGGAGCGAGTCGTCCCCGCTGTTCGACCAGGACAGGTGCCGTAGGGTGGGCAAAGGCGCGACAGCGCCGTGCCCACGTGTCTCTCATCGAGTTTCTCAGGTTGAATGGTGGGCACGCTTCGCTTTGCCCACCCTACGGCACTGTGTGCGAGGGGGCCCTTACGCCACGCTCTCCAAAAACGCCTCTTCCGCGGCATGCACCGCATCCGGCGTGCCGACATGCATCCAGACGCCATCGAGGCGCAGGCCGAACAGGCGCTCCTGCTCATTGGCACGGTCGAACATCTTGGTCAGGGAGAACTCGCCCTGCGGCGCATCGGCGAAGATCGCCGGCGACAGGATCGCAGCGCCGGCGTAGACGAACGGAACGATCTCTTTTTCCTTGCGCTTGCGCAGGGCACCGTCGGGCGTCATGCCGTAATCGCCGCGGCCGCTATAGCCGATGCTGGTCGCGGTCGGCGCCATCAGCAGCAGGATATCCATCCGCGCGGGATCGAAGTTTTCAGCAAGCCGCGCCAGGTTGGAGCGCACGCCGTCGATCCACAGCGTGTCGGAGTTGACGTGGAAGAACGGCGCATCGCCGAGCAGCGGCAGCGCCTTGACCACGCCGCCGCCGGTGCCGAGCACCTGGTCGCGCTCGTCCGAGATGGTCACGCGCGGATGTTTGCGGGATGCGGTGTGGTCGATGATCTGGTCCGGCAGATAGTGCACGTTGACCACGGCATCGGTGACGCCGGCCTGACCGAGCTTGTCGAGCACATGGTCGAGCAGCGGCTGGCCCGCCACCCGCACCAGGGGCTTTGGCATCTTATCCGTCAACGGACGCATGCGCAGGCCGAACCCTGCGGCGAGCACCATGGCTTTGGTCGGTTTGACGGACATCAATTGCTTTCTCGGATCTTCTTTCTCTGACCTGTCGATTTCGCGTTCGCAGCAATCCTAGCACGGACCGCAACCGGCCGCACCGCATCTCATCCGCCTTAACCAGCCGCCGTGACGGTTGTACGACGAGTGTTGCCCTCACGCCCCAACAGATGTGGAACGCGCCTTTTTCTTCTTGTCGCCAAGCTTCAGGAAATTGACGCCGATCTGGTCGCCATTGACCCAGGCCAGCTCGCAGCGCCGGTACGCGAGTCCGGTTGACGACAGCAGCAGGAAAAATTCTTTCAGGTGGAGTCCTTCAACCGAGCCGTCGATGGTCAGCTTGGCGCCGCTCTCGGAGACGTCCTCCATGGTGCAGTCGCGTCGCCAGGTCCCGTCGATCCCCATCATCTGGGCCGGAATCCCGCGTTCGAAAACAACCCGGCTGTTGCCGCGCTGGTCCGTCTTCACCGCCATCTGCCCTTGCTCCAGCCCCGTAATTCTCCGGCTGACTGCGGGCGATGATACCGATGCGATGGCTAACAGGCGGTAAATCAGGTTCCAGTCTGGGCTACCGGCGGCGGCACGTTGGCGAGATACCAGTCGCGCAAGGAGCTGAGCGCCGGATGCGCGAGGGAGCGCTGGAGATAGGTCCAGATCCGCGGCTGATGGCGCAGATAATGCGGCTTACCGTCGCGGCGGTTGAGCCGGGCGAAGGTGCCGAGCAGGCGCGTGTTCCGCTGCGCCGACATGATGGCGTAGAGCTCGGCAAAGCCTGCCGCGTCGAAGCCTGCATCCTCGGCGCGGCGCGCCTTGATGTAGCGCGACAGCAGCGTGAGCTCGATATTCTCGGGCACGTCGATGCGGGCATCCTGCAGCAGCGAGACCACGTCATAGGATTGCGGTCCGAGCACGGTATCCTGGAAATCGATCACACCGACGCGTTCGATGCCGGTGCGGTCCGCGAGCCAGATCAGATTGGGCGAATGATAGTCGCGGATGATCCAGGTTCTCGGCGCAGCCATCGGCTTCTTCAAAAGCTCGCGCCACATCGCGAAAAATTCGTCGCGCGTCTCCGCGCTCAGCGGCGCGTTGCGGTCGGGCAGATACCATTCCGGCATCAAGCCGATCTCGATCAGCAGCGCCTCGGCGTCGAAGACGGGAATGGCATAGGTCTGATCCGCCAGCGGCAATGTCTCCGGCAGCGTCTTGCCGTGCAGCATGGCGAGCGCGTCGGTCGCAGCCTCGTAGCGTTCGGCGATCGGTCGCGGCGGATCGCCTTCGATCACGCCTTCGCTGCCGAAATCCTCGGTGATCAGGAAGCCATGGTCGAGATCGGCATGATGGATCGCCGGCGCCGAAATTCCTTGCGCGCGCAGGGCTTCGTCGATCGCGACGAACGGCCTGACGTTCTCGGCGAGATGCACCGCGGCGCTGTAGGACTTTCCATTGTAGAGTGCCGCGCCGTCGGGCCGCTGCGGAGAATTCATGAGGATGACGATCTCGTCATCGCGCAGCAGCCGCGCATAGGAGCGGGTGGAGGCGTCACCCGCCATGCGCTTGCGGCCTGCGTCGATGTAACCTGACGCATCGAGGAATTCCCGCAGCGTCTGCAGCCGCGCAACAGTGGCGGCAGCCTTGCCATAGCCGGTGATGTCGGCCGCGCGCGCATTCGGGCCGAGCGCCGGCCGATGCGTCAGTGCGATGTCGATGCGGTCTTCCGGCATCGCCGATGGCGCACGCTCCGGCCATTCGATCAGCACCAGCGTCGCATCGGGGAGCGGCGACAGGCCGATCTCCTCGAGCTCGCTCTCGTCCTCGACGCGGTAGAGATCGGCATGCATCACTGGGAAGGGCGGCAGCTCGTAGCCCTGCACCAGCGTGAAGGTCGGGCTCGGCACTTCCAGCTCGTCGTCGCCGGCGAGATAACGGATCAGGCTGCGGGCGGCTGCGGTCTTGCCGGCACCGAGGTCACCGGTGAGCGTGATGACGTCGCCCGGGCCGACCAGCAGCGCTAGATCGGCCATCAGTTGCGCGGTGGCCGTCTCGTTCTGAAGCGCGACGGAGAATGTGGTTGGCGCGATCATTCGGCGGCGTCGCGATGCGCCGCCTGGTCGGTCGGGAAATCGCAGATCACGACCGTGCCCCGGCCGACGATCGAATCCACCCGCACCTTGCCGCCATGCAGCTCGACGAAGGAGCGCACCAGCGACAGGCCGAGTCCGGCGCCGCGGTGACGCGAGCCCTGCGAGCGGCTTTCGAACCAGTTGAACACCTTGTCCTTCATGTCGGCGGGTATTCCGGGCCCGGAATCTGTCACGGTGAAGACCACGCTGCGCTCGGTGCGCCGCGCACTGATGCCGACGGTGGAATCCTGTGGAGAAAACCCGACGGCGTTGGCGAGGAGGTTATAGAGCACCTGCACCACGCGCTTCTCGTCGCCGACGAAGCTGCCGATATCGGGCGCGATCTCGACCTTGAGGCGGATGCGGTCGGTGGCGAGCCGGTCCTGGATACCTTCCGCGGCGAGCTCGATGGTCTTGCTGACGTCGACCGGCCCGAGTTCCAGCTTCATCGCGCCGGCATCGATGGTGGCGAGATCGAGGATGTTGTTGGTGAGCGCCAGCAGCGCGTTGGTCGATTTGGTGACGTAGTCGAGATATTCGGCCTGTTTCGGCGTCAGCGGCCCGGTCGAGGGATCGCTGAGGAAATGCGCGAAGCCGATGATGGTGGTGAGCGGCGAGCGCAGCTCGTAGGAGACGTGGTGGACGAAATCCACCTTCATCTGGTCGGCGGCCTCCAGCGCCTCGTTGCGCTCGCGCAGCGCACGCTCGACGTTCTCGGTGTCGGTGATGTCCTGGAACGTCAGCATGGTGGCGCCGTCATGCAGCGGGCGGATCATGCCGTCGAGCACGCTGCCGTCCTTGCGCTCCAGCTTCAGCGGCACATCGCCGCGGTTCTCGATCGAGGTGATGGCCTCGCGGATCTGCCGCCAGACCACGGCGTCGTCGAACAGCTGGTGACACCAGCCTTCGACGGTCTGGATGTGCGGCTCGTCGCGCATGGCGTCGCTGGAGAGCTTCCACATCCGGACAAAGGCCGGGTTGAACAGCTGGGCCTTGCCATTGCTGCCGAACACCGCGACGCCCTCGGCGAGACTGTCGAGCGTCTCGCGCTGGACCCGGATCAGGCCGTCGAAGCGGCGGGCGAGGTCGAGGCTTTCGGTGACGTCGTCGAACAGGTAGGTGACGCCGCCTTCCGGATTCGGCGTCGTGACGACGGAGAGCGCGCGACCGTCCGGCAAATACCAGGTGTCATGGGTCGCCTCGACCGCGCGATAGGCCTCGTGCAGCTTGGCCTTCCAGGCGCGGAAATCCGGCTGCTCCTGCAATTTGCGCGCAGCGCGGAGCTGGTCGAGCACGCTGGAATCGTCGGGGTTGGCGTCGAGGAAGGTGCGGTCGAGGTCCCATAGCCGTCGATAGGAATCGTTGTAGAAGGCAAGGCGCCGATGGCCGTCGAACACGGCAACGCCGGAGGAGAGCTGGTCGAGCGTGCGGCGATGCGCCTCGGCCATCCGCACCAGCGCCGAGCTCAGCGCATCCGCTTCGCTGGCGTCGATCGCGACCCCGACACTGTTGCTGCCGACATTGACCGCGCGCACATCGTACATGCGCCGCTCGCCACTGACGACGATCGGCAGCCGCGAGGTGAAACTGGCGGCGTCCTTCAGTCCCCGCTCCATCGCGGTGCGGTCGGCGCTGTCGAGCAGTTCGAGCTTGCGCTCGTGGGCATCGGCGATGCTGGCGGCCTCGGTCGCACGGACATAAGCAGGGTTGGCGTAGGTCAGCGCGCCGTTCGCGGCCTTGGCCCAGATCGGCCAGGGCGCGGCGGCGGCGAAGCCGCGCAGCATCTCGGTCTCGTCCGAGAGCGCCTTGTAGCGCAGATGGGTCTCGGCCAGATCGCGCCGCAGTCCGGACAGTTCGCGAATCCTGACAATGGCCTGGCCGCCGATGGCGCGGCCGATGGCCTCGAGGGTGTGGCCATGCGCGGTGGTCAGCGTCAGCTGGAACCCGTCGCCGCGCTCGCGCAGCGCATCGACCGCATGGTCCATCTGCAGCGCAGGTTCCGGCGGCAGCCAGGTTCCGAACGCCAGCACGCGCTGCGGCGAGGAATCGCGCGGCATCACCATCGAGATGTCGCCGGTGATCTGGGCGCGGTTGTCGCCGGCGGGCCAGGAGATCATGATCTGCGGTTCGGCGAACAGCAGCGCGCCGTAGCGGTCGGCCTGGAGCTGGAGTTCGCCGATCCGCGCGAGCAGCCGCGCCTCGTTGTCCGCCGTGCGCACGCGCGTGCGCATCAACAAGATCGCGGCCATCACCGAGAAGCCGAGCAGGGCCAGCGCAGTGGCGAGCACTGCGAGTTCCTGCCGGTTGAAATCCAGCAATGTGGAGAGGGTGTCGATGAGGTCGGCGGCCTCGGCCGGCGCAGCCGGCAGCAGCGCTGCGAGAGCGCCTCCCAACAAGCTGTTGCGCGCCAACGATGTGCACGACAGCAGCGTCCGACGCATCGACACGATCACGCCTGACATAGTTGCCCCAAGACCGCACGGATTTGCGCGCAGCGACCCCCGCCGCACGCGAATCAAACGACAATACCCCCACCGCGACTCCAGCGGTAAGAGTCCAGATCGTGAACGCAAAGGCGGCCCCAAAAAAATGCGGGGCGTGAGGTTCCAGGCTCGCGTCATCCTGCGGGTGATTCGTCTGGGATTGCCGTGGGTTAGCGCGTCACGCGGATTGCCTGCCCCGATGAAGCTGCGCCGCCTTCCCCGCTTGCGGGGGAGGTTCACCCAGCTCGCGGGCTGCGTCAGCGCCCTGTCGAGCCAAAACCGCCGGCGCCGCGATCGGTCGCCGACAATGTCGCCACCGGAACCAGCGCGGCCTGCACCACGGGTGCGATCACCATCTGCGCGATGCGCTCGCCGCGCTTGATCACGAACGGCGCGGTGCCGTGATTGATCAGGATCACCTTGATCTCGCCGCGATAGTCCGCATCGATCGTGCCCGGCGAGTTCAGCACCGTGACGCCGTGCTTGGCGGCAAGGCCCGAGCGCGGCCGCACCTGGGCTTCAAAGCCGGGCGGCAATGCGATCGCAAGGCCCGTCGGCACCAGCGCATATTGGCCGGGCGCGAGCGTCAGCGGCTCGCTCTCTGGAACTGCAGCCATCAAATCGAGCCCGGCGGCCTCCGCGGTCTGATAGGCCGGCAGCGGCAGGCCCTCGGCATGGGCGAGGCGTTGCAGTTCGACCGTGACTTTCGTGCTCAAGATGCGGACTCCAGGGATTTGCCGGTCACGCTCTTTGCGACATGCGCGACCAGTTCGATGGCGACCTGTTCCTTGGTCATCACCGGCCAGGAATCAACAGCAATCTCGCCGTCCTTCTCACCATTCTTGCGGCTGATGAGGTGGACCGTATTGCGGTCGCCGCCCATCACGCCGGTTGCGGGCGAGACGTCGTTGGCGACGATCCAGTCGCAGCCCTTGCGGGCGAGCTTCGACTTGGCATTGTCGATCAGATGCTCGGTCTCGGCAGCAAAGCCGATCACCAGCGGCGGGCGCTTGTCGGTCAGTTTCGAGATCGTGGCGAGGATGTCGGGATTCTCGACCAGCTGAAGTGGCGGCATGCCGGCCGAGGTCTTCTTCAGCTTCTGCTCGCCCTCATTGGCGACGCGCCAGTCAGCCACGGCGGCCGCGAAGATCGCGATGTCGGCGGGCAGTGCGGCCTGCACCTGCTCCAGCATCTGCCGGGCGGATTCGACATGCTTGACGGTGACACCGGCGGGATCGTCGAGATCGACGGGGCCGCTGACCAGGATCACCTCGGCGCCCGCGGCCTGCGCTGCGGCGGCAATGGCAAAACCCTGCTTGCCGGAGGAGCGGTTGGCGATGTAGCGCACCGGATCGATCGGCTCATGCGTCGGACCCGCGGTGATCAGCACGCGCTTGCCGGCGAGCGGGCGCGGCACCGGCGGCCGCAGCAGCCGCTCGGCGGCGGTGGCGATCTCGAGTGGCTTCCGACATGCGGCCGACACCGGCTTCGCCCGCTTCCGCCATCTCACCGGAATTGGGTCCGATCAGCACAACGCCGTCGCGCTGCACCTGCGCGACGTTGCGCCGCGTCGCCGCGTTGTTCCACATCAGCGGGTTCATCGCCGGCGCCAGCAGAATCTTGCGGTTGGTCGCGAGCAGGATGGCGCTGGCGAGATCGTCGGCATGGCCGTTCGCCATCTTCGCGATGAGGTCCGCCGTCGCGGGCGCCACCACGATCAGATCGCAGTCGCGCGCCAGACGAATGTGGCCGGCGTCGAACTCGCTCTGGGGATCGAACAGGTCGGTATAGACGCGCTCATGCGAGAGCGCGCTCACCGCCAGCGGCGTGACGAATTGCTGCGCGGCCTTGGTCAGCACGCAGCGGACCTCGACGCGGCGTTCCTTCAGCCTGCGGATCAGGTCGAGCGATTTATAGGCCGCGATGCCGCCGCCGATGATCAGGGTGACGCTGGCCTCTGGAACGGCGCCGGTGCGCTGGGAGACAGGAGCCGGCGCATGATCCGGGGGAGCGGCCATCGGCGTCAGCGGCTCCTCGTGGCCCTGGATCAGCTCGCCCAGGATGATGCGGACCTCTTCCTCGACCGATCTGCGGTTCTTGGCCGAGCGCAGCCGCAAATAGGTTTTGACGCCCTCATCGAGCTTGCGGATGGTCAGGCTTGCCATGACGCCCCTCCAGCACGGAATGATAGCGATGCTATCATCCACGTGATTGCAGTGCAATCACAGATTCCGGACGGCGATCAGGATCCCGATGAAGGTCGCGGCGATGATCCAGAGCGCCACGGTGCGCCAACGGTTCTTGCGGCCCTCGCTGCGGCCCATGGCGGCGATGCTCTCCGGCGACAGCCGGATGCCCTCCCGCGTCATGGTCTCGAGCTGCTCGAGCACCGCGACCGAGCGCTGGGCGATGTCGGGCAGGCGCATCAGCACGCGGGCGAGGTCGCCGCCGCCGGCGAGCGCGCCCTGCACCCGGCCGATCGGACCGAGGTTACGCTCGATCCATTCGCGCACCACGGGGTCGGCGATCTTCCAGATGTCGAGCTTGGGATCAAAGGCGCGCGCCACGCCCTCGACCACCACCATGGTTTTCTGCAGCAGGATCAATTCGGGCCGCGTCGTCATGTCGAACAGGCCGGTGACCTCGAGCAGCAGCGTCAAGAGCCGCGCCATCGAGATCTCCTCGGCGGTGCGGTTGTGGATGGGCTCGCCGATGGCGCGGATCGCCTGCGCGAAATTCTCGACCGAGTGATGCGCGGGCACGTAGCCCGCCTCGAAATGCACCTCGGCGACGCGGCGATAATCGCGGGTGATGAAACCGAGCAGGATCTCGGCGAGGAAGCGCCGCTCCTTCATCCCGAGCCGGCCCATGATGCCGAAATCGACCGCGACCAGGCGGCCGGCCTCATCCAGGAACAGATTGCCCGGATGCATGTCGGCATGGAAGAAGCCGTCGCGCAGCGCGTGGCGCAGGAAGCTCTGGATCACCTTGCGGCCGAGATCGGGCAGGTCGACCTGCGCCTCTTCCAGGCGCTTGTGATCGTTCAGCGCGATGCCGTCGATCCACTCCATGGTCAGCACGTTGTGCGTGGTGCGGTCCCAGTCGACGGTCGGCACGCGGAAATCGGGATCGTCCTGCGTGTTCTCCGCCATCTCGGACAACGCGGCAGCCTCGAGCCGCAGGTCCATCTCCATCGCGACCGAGCGCGACATGGTGTTGATGACCTCGATCAGGCGCAGGCGCCGCGCCTCGGCCGAATAGGTCTCGGCCTTGTGCGCGACGAAGAAGAAGTCGGAGAGGTCGCGGCGGAAGCGCGCGGCCACGTGCGGCCTGAGCACCTTGACCGCGACAGGCTTGCAAATGCCATCGCGCAGCACCTCGCCGCGATGCACTTGCGCGATCGAGGCGGCTGCGACCGCCGGGCCGAAGCTGGCAAACACGTCCTTGAGCGGCCGCTCCAGCGACGTCGCGATGGCAGCTTCCGCCTCCGCCTGCGGAAACGGCGGCAGGCGGTCCTGGAGGCTTTCCAGGTCGCGCGCCATGTTGAAGCCGACCACGTCGGGGCGGGTCGCCAGGAACTGGCCGAGCTTGAGATAGGCCGGGCCCATCCGCGTCAGTGCGCGCGAGATCCGCGGGCCCTGCTTGACGCCGCGCCGCTCGACGATGCGCGCAAGCTTCAGCGCAAGCTGGCCGGGCGGCGGCACCAGGCTGGGATCGACCGAGCCGAACACGCCCTCGCGCGCAAATACGAACGCGGCGCGGATCAGGCGCGCAATGTGGGTAAAGGCAGAGATCACAAACGCCAGCCCGAATGCAGAGCGACGATGCCGCCGGACAATGTCTGCCAGCTGACGCGGGCGAAGCCGGCGTCGCGGATCATGTCGGCGAAGGCGTTGGGCTTGGGAAACTTACGGATCGATTCGACCAGATATTGATAGGACTCGGCATCGCCGGTGACCATGCGGCCGAGCGGCGGGATCACCTTGAACGAGAACAGGTCGTAGATCCGGTCGAGCCCGGGCACCTCGACGGTGGAGAATTCCAGGCACAGGAAACGGCTGCCGGGCCTCAGCACGCGATAGGCCTCGCGCAGCGCAAGGTCGATCCGCGGCACGTTGCGAATGCCGAAAGCGATCGTATATGCATCGAAGCTGCGGTCGGCGAAGGCGAGCGCCTCGGCATTGCCCTCGACGAAATCGACCTGGGTATCGAGATGTTGCTTGGCGGCGCGCTCACGGCCGACGTCGAGCATCCCGGAATTGATGTCGCAGACAGTGGCATGGAAGCCCGGGCCCGCCGCCTTGGCGGCGCGGAACGAGATGTCACCGGTGCCGCCGGCCACGTCGAGCAGCGCGAACGGCCGGTCGCCCTTGGGTGGGTTGAGGGTGTTGATCATGATGTCCTTCCAGACCCGGTGCAGGCCACCGGACATCAAATCGTTCATCAAATCATAGCGCGACGCCACGCTGTGAAACACATCGTTCACCAGCGTCTGCTTGTCCCCCAGGGGAACGTCCCTGAAGCCAAAATGCGTGGTTTCGCCCGGCCGATCCATTACTCTACTCCACGAGGCGGACCATAGCCTGCCCGCCGCAATGGCGCTATCACACCGCCCTCATAAGGTGAATGCCTGACCATGCCTGAATTGCCCGAAGTCGAGACCGTCCGCCGCGGCCTTCAGCCCGTCATGGAAGGCGCAAAAATCCTCAAGGCGGAGGCCCGCCGGCCTGATCTGCGCTTTCCGTTCCAGCCGGACTTCGTGGCCCGGCTCAAGGGGCAGGTCGTCACGGGCCTCGGCCGCCGCGCAAAATATCTCATGGCCGATCTCGCCTCCGGCGACGTGCTGCTGATGCATCTGGGCATGTCGGGCTCGTTTCGCGTCGTCAAGCCGGACAACGAGGCGGCCCCCGGCGAGTTTCACTATCCCAGGGGCAAGGATTCCACGCACGACCACGTGCTGTTTCGGATGTCCTCCGGCGCCGACATCGTCTTCAACGACCCGCGCCGCTTCGGTTACATGAAAGTGATCGCACGCAACGCGCTCGACGATGAGCCGCTGCTGCGCGGGCTCGGCCCCGAGCCGCTCGGCAACGAATTCGACGCCGCGATGCTGGCGCGGTCCTGCGCAGGCAAGACCACGAGCCTCAAGGCGGCGCTGCTCGACCAGCGCGTGGTCGCGGGTCTCGGCAACATCTATGTCTGTGAAGCGCTGCACCGCTCGCATCTGTCGCCGCGCCGGATCGCCGCGACGCTCGCGACCAAGGGCCGCAAGGGCGCTGGCGGCGGCGAGCCGACCGATCACGCGAAGCGGCTCGTCAGCGCGATTCACACCGTGCTGAACGACGCCATCAAGGCCGGCGGATCGTCGCTGCGCGATCACCGCCAGACCTCGGGCGAACTCGGTTACTTCCAGCACTCCTTCAAGGTCTATGACCGCGAGGGCGAGAAATGCACGACGCCCGGCTGCGGCGGCACGGTCAAGCGTTTCACCCAGAATGGCCGGTCGACCTTCTGGTGTCCGAAGTGCCAGAAGTAGCAGGCCATGCAGACGCCGCAGCTCGAGACCGAACGCTTGATCCTGCGTCCGCTGGCGCTATCCGACGCGCCTGCGATCCAGCGCCATTTCGACAATTGGAATATCATCCGGCATCTCGCTGCCGTCGTGCCCTGGCCGTATCCGGCTGATGGTGCGGAGACCTTCGTCAGGATGCAGCTCGACAAGATTTCAGCCGGCGAGGAGATCAATCATTGGGTGCTGGTGCTGAAGGGCCGCGATAGCGAGGCGATCGGCAACATTCATTTCCGTCCCCGTGCCGACGGCGCCAAAGGCAATCGAGGCTTCTGGCTGGCTGAACCCTACTGGGGCCGCGGCCTGATGACGGAGGCCATCACCGCGGTGAACGATTTTGCATTCCTCACGCTCGGCCTCGATCATTTCTACGTCTGCAACGCTGCCACCAACGAGGCCTCGCGCCGGGTCAAGCAGAAGACCGGCGCGGAGTTTGTCGGCTTCATCGAGCTCGCCCATCACGGCGGGCAGACGAAGTCGGAGAAATGGATCGTGCGGCGGGAGGCTTGGCTGAGTGGCAGGTCCGTGACGCCAGTGGCGAAGCCAGGCGAGATTTGACGCAGTCTAAGTCGTTGTTCGCCGAACGGCGGTTTTGCCCGAGCAGTCAAATATCTACGCCCCGTCACCGAGATGATTCGGTCGAATGCGGTTCTACTGTGCATGGGGTTGTTTTCGACAAAAACCGCGAAGCGAAGCAATCCGGCCGGGCTGGTGGCCGAATTGCTTCGTCGCTTGGGCCTTTCACCGGATAGCGAGGAGCCCGCCTGTCGCCCGAGCGATCGCCCCGCTCAGGACGCCAGTGTCGTGGTCTCGTCTGCCGCAAGCCCGGCGGCGACGTGCAACACGCCGTTCGCGGCCAAGATGACCTGGTCGATGAGGACGTTGGTCGTGGCCTCGAGCTCGAGCCGGTTCTCGATCCAGCGCCAGAGGCCGCGGATCTCGTCCGCCGACTTGCCGTTCGGCGCGAACTCGCTGACGGCGAGGCCCGAGGCGAGCGAATCCTGGTGGTCGTTGCGCATCACGATCAGGGGACGCGCGAGCACCTCAGCGAGATCGAGCGCGGCCTCCTCGGCGAGCGCGACCGCGGCATTGTCGATGCGCTGGCCGCGGATCGGGGTCTGGTTCAGCACGAAGCTGTAGGGCCGCTTCCAGGCGCGCGCGACGCTCAGCGTCGAGACGGTCGCCTCGATGTCGGCGACGGTCGGGCGGGACGGGATCAGGCAGAGGTCGGAATGGCGGATCGCGGCGGTGGTCACGGCGGACAGGCCGGCCGCGGTGTCGACGATCGCGACTTGGAGGCCGCTGTCGGCCAGCATCTTCAGGCGCGGCTCGTAATCGGCGGCGTGATAGATCGGCTCGACGACGACATCGTCGGTGTTGCGGCGACGCAGCCAGTTGGACAGCGTGCCCTGTGGGTCGGTCTCGATCAGGCGGACGGTGAAGCCGGCCTGCTTGGCTGCCAGCGCGAGGCCGATGGCGAGCGTGCTCTTGCCACTGCCGCCCTTTTGGGTGGCCAGTACGATCGTATGCATGGAAAGTTCAATCCTTTGGAATGCCTGGGTCTTTGGGGTAACGCCACACGCGAACGTGCATCGCTTCTCGATGCTGAGCTCTTCTCGCTCAGGACGTGCCCTGCCCGATCCAAAGGGGACCGCGGATGTCCGAATCAACGGGTACGATGATGGCAGAATCGGGAATGCCAGCCAATCCGTACCATCACTGGACCCGTCGTTGTGCGCGTGATGTGCTGGCCGCCGTGAACAAGAAGGCAGGCGGCATGGGCGGAAATTGGCGCGACCGGACGGCAACTACCTTTGAATGCCAGAAGATGCCGGCGGTTTCGAGCCGCGGCATGGTGGTGAGCAACCACCCGCTGGCCTCCAGTGCCGGCGCCGAGATGCTGGCGGCCGGCGGCAACGCTATCGATGCCGCGATCGCGACCCTGTTCACCCTGACCGTGGTCGAGCCGATGATGGTCGGCATCATCGGCGGCGGTATGGCGCATATCCGTCTCTCCGACGGCAGCCACCGCTTCATCGACGGCCAGAGCACCGTGCCGGCCGCGGTGCGCGACACCACCTACACCTCCAAACCGGGCTCGGCGCACGACGTTTTCGACACTGTCGGCAACGAGAACCTCAACGGCCCGAAGGCGGTCGCAGTGCCGGGCTCGCTGAAGGCCTGGTGCGAGACGCTGCAAAGGTTCGGCACCATGCCGCTCGCCGATGTCATGCAGCCGGCGATCAAGCATGCCGCGCGCGGCTATGCGGCGACGCCTTATCTGCACGAATGCATCAGCGAGAGCGCCGCCGAGATGCGCAAGGACAAGCCGATCGCGGCGATCTACCTGCCTGATGGCGAGCCGCTGAAGGTCGGCGAGCGGGTGGTGCAGGCCGAATATGCCGAGACCTTGCGATATATCGCCGATCACGGCGAGAAGGCGCTGTACGAAGGGCCGCTCGGCGACATTCTCGTCGACTACATGGAGACGACCGGCGGCTTCATCCGCCGCAACGACCTCAGCAATTACAAGACCGTCGAGCGGCAGCCGATCCGCGCCGACTATCGCGGCTGGGCCATCCTTGGCCCGCCGCCGCCAGCGGCCTCCGGCGTGCATATCACGCAGATGCTGAACATTTTGGAGGGTTACGACATAGGCGGTCTCGGCTTCGGCACGCCCGAGACCATCCACTATCTCGCCGAAGTGCTGAAGATCGCCTTCGCCGACCGCGCCGCGGCCAGCGGCGATCCTGACTATGTCGGCGTGCCCGTGGAGAAGCTGACCTCGAAGGCCTATGCCGAGGAGCGCCGTCGCGCCATCGATCCGGCACGGGCGCAGGCCTGGGGCGCCGGCGTGTCGCAGCTCGAAGGCGCGCATACCACGCATATGACGGCGGCGGATGCCTTCGGCAACGTGGTCGCGACCACGCAGACCATCAACAATCTGTTCGGTGCCAAGATCATGATCCCGGGCCTGGGCGCCATCGCCAACAACTACATGAACCTGTTTGATCCGCGTCCGGGCCATGCGCTGTCGGTCGCGCCAGGCAAGCGCGTGACCACCTCGATGTCACCGATGATGGCCTTGCGTGACGGCAAGCTGCGCTATGCGCTCGGCCTGCCCGGCGGGAAGCGCATCTTCCCGAGCGCGATGCAGGCGCTGGTCAACCTGATCGACCACGACATGAGCCTGCAGGAAGCCGTCGAGGCGCCGCGGGTCTGGACTGAGGGCAATGCGCTGGAGGTCGAGCAGACCGTGCCGGATAGCGTGCGTCTAGGGCTCGCCGCGCTCGGCCACGAGGTGCAACCCGTCGCAACCGTCGCCGGCGGCATGAACGGCATCGCCTTCCATGACGACGGCACCATGACGGGCGCCGCCTGCTGGCGCGCCGACGGCACGCCGATCGGGATTTCGGGTGGGCTCGCGAAGAGCGGGATCCGGTTCAGACTGGGCTAGCCAACACCCGGAAGGTCGGCTCCCTCTCCCGCAAGCGGGAGAGGTGAAGACGCGACATCGCGTTTCGCTACCGCATCACGAACGGATTGGCCGGCACGTCCGTCGCGGTCGAGATCCAGACGCTCTTGGTTTCCTGATACTCGCGCACTGCGTCGATGCCGCTTTCGCGGCCGACGCCGGAGTGCTTCATGCCGCCGAATGGCATCATGTAGCTGATGGCGCGATAGGTGTTCACCCACACTGTTCCGGCGCGCAGCTGCTTTGGCACGCGGATGGCGCGCGCGAGGTCGCGGGTCCAGATGCCTGCCGCAAGACCGTAGATCGTGTCATTGGCGATGCGGATGGCGTCTTCCTCGGTGTCGAAGGCGATGATCGAGAGCACCGGGCCGAACACCTCCTCGCGCGCGATCCGCATCGTATTGTCGACATCGGTAAAGATCGTCGGCTCGACGAACTGGCCGCCGATGATGCCTTCGCCCTTAGCCGGCTTGCCGCCGAGCAGGCAGCGCGCCCCTTCGGCCTTGGCGATATCGATATAGTCGAGGATCTTCTTGTACTGCGCGGGCGTCGTGACGGGGCCGATGTTGGTGTCAGCCTGCATTGGATTGCCGATCTTGGCCGAGCGCGCGAGCTCCAGCAGGCGGTCCACGAACTTGTCCTTGATCGAGCGTTGCACGAGCAGGCGCGATCCGGCGATGCAGGTCTGGCCAGTCGCGGCAAAAATGCCGGAGACGGCACCGGCGGCTGCCGCGGCGAGATCGGCATCCTCGAACACGATGTTGGGCGACTTGCCGCCGAGCTCGAGCGACACGCGCTTTAGGCTGCGTGCGGCGGTCTCGTAAACCCGCGCGCCTGTCGTGTCCGAGCCGGTAAAGGTGATCTTGGCGACGCCGGGATGCGAGATCAGCTCGCTGCCGATCTCGGGGCCGAAACCCGTGACGACGTTGAAGATGCCGTCGGGAATACCGGCTTCCTTCGTCAGCGCCGCAAATTCCAGCGTGCTGGCCGAGGTGAATTCCGACGGCTTGACGACGACGGCGCAGCCGGCGGCGAGTGCTGCGGCGCATTTCCACGCGACAAAGAGCAGCGGTGAGTTCCAGGCGGTCAGCGCCGCGACGACGCCGACAGGCTCATGCGTCGTGTAGGCGAAGGTGTCGGCCTTGTCGATCGGCACGAGGCCGCCTTCCAGCTTGTCGACCAGTCCGCCAAAGTACCACCACCATTCCGGATGGTAGCGAAGCTGGCCCAGCATCTCCGCCATCAGCTTGCCGTTGTCACGCACCTCGATCTCGGCAAGACGTTCCGCGTTTGCAGCAACGAGGTCGCCAAGCTTGCGCATGACCTTGCCACGCGCGGAGGCCGTCATTTTCGCCCATGGGCCGCGCCACATCGCCTCATTGGCCGCCTTCACGGCCTTGTCGGCGTCGGCAGCCGATCCGCGGGGAATTTTTGCCCAGGGCTTGCCCTGATAAGGATCAACCGTGTCGAACCACTCGCCATTGGCTGGGTCGACATATTGGCCGTTGATGTAGAGCTGATAGGTCTTCATGAAATCCTCCCGACCGGGCGCATTATGATTGCGGCTGAAGGGGAGGCTATCACGGCTACCATGACTTCGTTGCGGCGGAGCCACTCACAAAAGTTGCGGCTGGTCTGCGCTTGTCGCGCCAGCCTACTTCCGTACGCAGATCACGCGCACGACGGCGGCTTTTGCGTCGGTCGACGTGCCGTTCGCGGTGACGGCGTTCGCTTTCAGGAAATCGCGCACCGTCTCTGCGGAGACCATCACCGCCTGCGACGCCGGCACCGCCGTCGCGGGTCCCGCGACCATTGCCGGCTTCAACAGCGCAATGCCGGCGAATTTGCCGTCGCCGTCGACGGCCGGGCCACCCGAAAACCCGACCGCAGGCGGCGGTGACAATGCGGAATCGCTCGATGTGACCGGCGCCAGCGCGCCCTTGACGGTCGATATGTTGGCCGCGCCGCCCTGGCTTTGGGGATCGGCGATGCCAATGATATCGACACTCGTCTTCATCCCGCCTCCGGCGAGGCTGAGCGGCTTCAGGCCGCGCGCGCCGTAGATGTGCAGCAGCGCGAGATCGTGCTCCTTGTCCTCGGCGAGGCGGTCGGCGCTGCCATAGCCGCCGATCGTGATCGCGAGGCAGCTATCGGTGACGAGGCGATCCGCGATAATCGCGCCGTCGTCGCTGACGACGATGCCAGTGCCGTATTCGACGGTCTTGCGCGGCGGCGGACCGGCCTGCGGTCCTGACGGGAATGCATTGAACGCACTCGACATCGCGATCACGACGGGCTCGACAGTGTTCTCGGTGGCCTGGTCGTAGAGGATCGTCATGATGCGGACCTCGTCACCCTTGAAGGTGCCGCGGACGTAAAACTTCTTCAGGCCCTGGAGCCCCGACAGCACGAAGAAGTCGGGCTTCACCACGGTGTAGTCGACCTTGCGGCCGGCCGGCTCCTTCTTCTCGGCGTCCGCGAGCTTCGCGGTCGTCGGGTTTGCCTCCTTGCGGCGGCTCAGCAGCACCTGCACGGTTCCGGTCGGCGAGGTCCATTTCGAGCCGTTGGCGTCGGTCACCTGCTGCGGCACCAGCTTTGCGGGAATGCCGAGCCGCGCGCCGCTGGTCATCTCCGTCACGATCTTCCAGCCGACGCTCTCCTGCTTCCGCCGCGCGGTGTCGGCGAGCGCGGCGCGCTCCTGCGGGTTGAGCACGCCGGTCAGCTTGCCGCCCTTGAGCTTCTGGTATTCCTTGATGGCCTCGACCATCCGCGTGCTGACATCGCCAGTGATGGCGCCGTTATACTGGCCGACCCAGGCAAGATCAGACTGGAGCGACAGCCGCTCGCCCTGCGTCATGCCGTCCGCCGTTTCCGACGGCGTCTGGAGGGCGGGCGGCTTGATCGGAACGGTCTGGACGACCTTCGGCTTGGTGCCGGGGACCTGTGGCGTCGTCATCTGGGCGTTCGCAGCCGCGGCAGACGCCAACATCAGTGTTGCCGCAAGCATCGATCTCATGACAAATCCAGCCAGCCCATTGAACGCCATGCCATTGAAGCACATCTCGTTGGTCGCGAACAATGTTGGGGTGGTTCGGGCCTGCAATAAGGGCCAAACCCTCATCCTGTGGAGCCGTTGGCGCCTCCGCACCATGAGGGTTGAGAGGAACGAAGGATGCTGAGCCCGGACGAACTCGAACGCTATGCCCGCCACATCGTGCTGCGCGATGTCGGCGGTCCCGGCCAGGCTGCGCTGAAAAAGGCTTCCGTGCTGGTGATCGGCGCCGGCGGGCTCGGCGCGCCCGCTTTGATGTATCTGGCCGCAGCCGGCGTCGGCACGCTCGGCGTGGTCGACGACGACGTGGTCTCGCTGTCCAATCTCCAGCGTCAGGTGATCCACACCACGCCCGATATCGGCCGCCACAAGGTCGAGAGTGCGGCGGAGCGGATCGCCGCGCTCAATCCGCATGTGCGCTTCGTCGGACACGCCACCTGGCTCAACGCGGATAACGCACTCAGCCTGATCGGCGACTACGATCTCGTGCTCGACGGCTCCGACAATTTCTCGACGCGCTATCTGGTCTCCGACGCCTGCTTCTTCGCGAAGCGGCCGCTGATCACGGCGGCGCTCGGCACTTTCGACGGCTCGCTCACCACCATCCGCGCGCATGAGAGGAACGAGCAGGGCGAATTCAACCCAACCTATCGCTGCCTGTTTCCGGAAGCGCCGCCGCCCGGCACGGTGCCGGCCTGTGCGGAAGCCGGCGTCATGGGCGCGCTTGCAGGCGTGCTGGGCTCGATGATGGCGCTGGAGGCGATCCGCGAGATTGTCGGCTTCGGCGACGGCCTCATCGGCCGCCTCCTGATGATCGATGCGCGCGCGATGCGCTTTGAGACGCTGCGGTACGGACGTGATCCCGCCAATCCGCTCAATGGCGACGGGCCTGTGATCACCGATCTCAGCGCCCATCGCACCTGAGTGCTGGCGCTACCTCGTCGCCGGCTTCTCGCTGTCGAGATGCGCCATCTGCTCGGCCGCGTAACGTGTGCCGGCGGCAACGTTCGGCGGAAATGCCTTGGCCAGCGCCGCGAGATGAGCCGGCGTCAGCGTCACCTTCGTCGCGCCGAGCGCTTCGCTGAGGCGATTGCGGGTGCGGGCGCCGATCAGCGGCACGATCTCCTTGCCTTGCGCCGCCACCCAGGCGATCGCGATCTGCGCCGGCGTGGCGCCGATCTCGGTCGCGATGGCGCGCAACTGCTCCACCAGCGCGAGATTGGCGTCGAGGTTGGATCCCTGGAAGCGCGGCGTCATCAGCCGGTAGTCGCGGCCGGCTTTCCCGGAATCCTTCGTCCAATGGCCGCTGATCAGGCCGCGCGCGAGCACGCCGTAGGCGGTGACGGCGATGCCGAGCTCGCGGCAGGTTTTCAAAATATCGCGTTCGATCCCGCGCTCGATCAGCGAATATTCGATCTGGAGATCGGCGATCGGATGCACGGCATGCGCGCGGCGGATCGTGTCGGAGCCGACCTCGGACAGGCCGATATGCCTGACATAGCCGGCCCTCACGAGGTCGGCGATGCCGCCGATGGTCTCCTCGATCGGCACGTTGGGATCGAGCCGGGCCGGGCGATAGACGTCGACGTAGTCGGTGCCGAGGCGCTGCAGCGAGTAAGCGAGAAAGTTCCTGGTCGCGGCCGGCCTCGTATCCATTCCGGCGAATTCGCCGGCGGGTCCGCGCAGCGCGCCGTACTTCACGCTGATCTGCACCTTTTCGCGCGACACTTCCTCGAGTGCGTCCCGCATCAGCATCTCGTTGTGACCCATGGCGTAGAAGTCGCCGGTATCCAGCAGCGTGATGCCGGCATCGAGCGCCGCATGCACCGTGGCGATGGCCTCGCCGCGGTCGGCGGGGCCGTAGACTTCCGACATGCCCATGCAGCCGAGCCCGAGGGCAGAAACAATGGGGCCGGTTGAACCGAGTTTGCGCTGTTCCATGATGGCTCTCCTCGAAAGGGCGGCTGATCGCGCCGCGTGACGAGGCGAGATATGCGCCGGCGCGATTGCGCCGATAAGCTGGACAATACGGAACGACTTGTTCACATTGGCGAACAATGGCCGATCTCGACCTTCGCGATCTCGATGTCTTCCTGGCGGTTGCCCGCACCCGCAATTTCCGGCGTGCGGCGGTCGAAATGCGCGCGTCGGTATCGAGCCTTAGCCAGCGGCTGCGGGACCTCGAGGAGCGCCTCGGCGTCCGCCTGATGAACCGGACCACCCGCAGCGTCGCGCTAACCGAAGCCGGCGAGCTGCTGCTGTCGCGCGTCGCCCCGGCGCTGCGCGATGTCGGCGACGCCCTGGATCAAGTGCGGGGCCTGCGCGAGGTCGCCTCGGGCCGGCTGCGCATCAACGCACCGCCGCCGGCGGTCGACCTCGTGCTGGCGCCCGATGGTCGGCCCATTCCTCGCCGCGCATCCGCAGGTCGACCTCGACATCGTCTCGGAAAGCGGCTTCGTCGACATCGTGAGCGGGGGCTATGACGCCGGCGTGCGCTACGGCGAGCATCTTGCGCAGGACATGGTCGCGATTCCGCTGAGCGGTCCGCAGAGTTACGTCGTCGTGGCGTCACCCGATTACATCGCGCGTCGCGGTAGGCCGCTTCATCCGAAGGACCTGCTCGATCACGATTGCATCCGCGCCCGCTACTCGAGCGGGGTCATGCATGATCTGGAGTTCGAGAAGGCGGGCCAGATCGTGAAGGTCGATCCGCCGGCAAAACTGATCTCGACGAATATGAATCTTGCGATGCGCGCTGCGCTTGATGGTGCCGGTATCTGGGCGACGCTCGATGGCTATGTCGGCGACGCCGTGAAGTCCGGCGCGCTGGTCAGCCTGATGGAAGATTGGTGCGAGCCGTTTCCGGGCCCGTTCCTGTATTATCCGAGCCGACGACAGACGCCACCTGCGCTGCGCGCTTTCATCGATTTCGTCGCGGATTGGCGCAAGCGCGAAGGGCGCAGACAGTAGACCCTCATGATGAGGAGACGCGAAACGCCGTCTCGAACCATGCAGGCCCGCGCTGATGCAGCTCGGCCTTTCATCCTTCGAGACGCCGCTTCGCTGGCTCCTCAGGATGAGGGCATACAGCTTGGCACGCAGTAAAGTTGACTCAGAGCATGCTCGGCAGCACGCGATCCGGCGGCTTGTGGGCGTCGAGGAAGGTGCGGATGTTGATGATCACCTTCTCGCCCATCTCGACGCGGCCCTCGATCGTGGCCGAGCCCATATGCGGCAGCAGCGTCACCTTGCCGGCCTTGGCGAGCCGCACCAGCTTGGGATTCACCGCGGGCTCGTGCTCGTAGACGTCGAGGCCGGCGCCGCCGATCTCGCCGCCTTCGATCAGCTTGATCAGCGTGTCCTCGTCGGTGACCTCGCCGCGCGCGGTGTTGACGATGTAGGCGTCCTTGCGGATCAGCTTCAGCCGCCGCGCCGAGAGCAAATGATAGGTCGCCGGCGTGTGCGGACAATTCACCGAGATGATGTCCATCCGCGCCAGCATCTGGTCGAGGCTTTCCCAATAGGTCGCGCCAAGCTCCTCGGCGATCTTCGGCGCGACGGGACGGCGGTTGTGATAGTGGATCTGAAGGCCGAAGGCGCGGGCGCGGCGCGCCACCGCCTGGCCAATGCGGCCCATGCCGATGATGCCGAGACGCTTGCCGCCGATGCGGTGGCCGAGCATCCAGGTCGGCGACCAGCCCGGCCACGGCTTTCCTTCGGTCAGGATCGAGGCGCCTTCGATCATCCGGCGCGGCACCGCCAGGATCAGCGCCATGGTCATGTCGGCGGTGTCCTCGGTCAAAACCTTCGGCGTGTTGGTGACGGTGATGCCGCGGGCATGCGCGGCCTCGACGTCGATATTGTCGACGCCGTTGCCGAAATTGGCGATCAGGCGGAGCTTGCAGTCCGGCTGGTTGACGATGTCGGCGGTGATGTGGTCGGTGACGGTCGGAACCAGCACGTCGGCGGTGCGCGCGGCTTCCGCGAGCTGCTCGGCCGACATCGGCGTGTCCTCGAGATTGATCCGCGCGTCGAACAGCTCGCGCATCCGCGTCTCGATCGAGTCCGGCAGCTTGCGCGTCACCACGACGAGGGGCTTTTTCTTCACCGACATATCCTGCCCTCATGAGGCGCTGGGGGCCGCCTCTGTCACCAAAGGCCGGCCGTTCAGGCCTCATTAACCCGGTTGTTCGACACTGCCCTTGCCGTGTCGTCCCCGGCGTTTCCTTCAAGCTCTCCCGACATTTCCGGCCGGAAAATCGGGGCAAACTGGTTGTTCAAGTGCCCGTCCTCTCTAGCAGAAGGCCGGGCCAAGACAAGAACCACGGGTCAGCTTCGGGAACACCCGCGTGGGGCGGGCGGGGTGCACGGCAGAGTTTGGAATTTGGGTGAGGACCTGGCCTGGCCGGGTCTTCGACAGGAGACGGGTTTGATGGCGTTGGGGCGTTTTTGTTCGGTGATGGCGCTCGTTTGCACCTGGTTGGGCGCCTCGGTCGGTCCCTCGCATTCGGCCAAGGACAGTACGCCGCAGACCGCCAGCGGGCTGCCCGTGCCGCGCTATGTCAGCCTCAAGTCCGACCACGTCAATGTCCGCGCCGGTCCGACCAAGGACAACGACGTCGCCTGGGTCTATACCCGCGCCGGCCTGCCGGTCGAAATCACCGCCGAGTTCGAAAACTGGCGCCGGGTGCGCGATTCCGAGGGCGCCGAGGGCTGGGTCTATCACTCACTGCTGTCGGGCCGCCGCACTGCGGTCGTCACCATGAAGCACAAGGACGATTTGGCGCCGATCTATGACCGCGCCGATCCCGACAGCGCGGTTGCAGCAAAGCTCCAGGCCGGCGTCGTCACGCAGGTGAAAAAGTGCGTCGCAAGCTGGTGCCGCGTCACCGGCAACGGTTTTGACGGCTGGATCCAGCAGGAACGCCTCTGGGGCGTCTATTCGGACGAGCAGGTGAATTGACGCAAAGGGTCATCCCGGGATGGCGCAAGGCGCCAGACCCGGGATCTCGGGATCCTCAGGTGCGCAAGCGCGCACCGTAGTTCGGTGCTTCGCACCGCCCCGGAATGACGGCGTGAAACGACAATGGCCGGGACAAGCCAGGCCATGACGATCTCAATCCGATCTTGGGACGATCTCAGCGCTTCTTGCGCAGCCGCACGACCATGTCGATGCGGGAGATCTCGTAACCCTCCGGCACCTCCGGCATCTTGGACAGCGCCAGATGCGGATCCTCGATGTCGACCAGCTCATGGCTGTTCTCGAGGTAATAATGGTGGTGGGTGGTGACGTTGGTGTCGAAATAGGTCTTGGTGCCGTCGACGCTGACCTGGCGGAGCAGGCCGGCATCGGTGAGCTGGTTCAGCGTGTTGTAGACGGTCGCCAGCGACACCGGAACCTTCGCGAGGGTTGCTTCCTCGTAGAGCATTTCAGCCGTAAGGTGGCGCGCGCCCTTGCCGAACAGCAGCCAGCCGAGCGCCATGCGCTGGCGCGTCGGGCGAAGGCCGGCCGACTGAAGCATTTCGTTGACGTCATGCCACGGGCAGCCGGTCAGCGCAGGCTGGCGGCCGGACAGAAGGGCCGCCGTGTGGGCATCGTCGTCGTGATGATGCGGTGTATTCTCGCTCATTTCCAGATTTCGGCACGCATTGACACTATCTATCTGCAATATATGGACAGATAGATGCAGATGCAAGTTTCTCGCAACTAGAGAGGTTCTAATTAACCTTGGAACTGGGCGAGGACCCCCGTCATTTTACCTTCATGACAGCGCTTTGCCACCGAAAAGGCCTGTGTTAGAGAGCGCGCGGTTCCGCTGGCCGATTTTGGCGCGGCCAGGCAGGCAAGCCCGGCCAGCAGCCCATCCGGGCGGCCTTGCGGGAACGGCGCCCGACGGTGGCAGTTGGCGTTGCTCTCCGATCGCGACGGGGCCCATTTTCGCCAAAAAACGCCGCTCAATCGGGATTAGAACAGAGGCTCGTGCATGCTGAACAAGCGCAACGGTTACGAATACGAAGATCTGCTGGCATGTGCCCGTGGCGAGATGTTCGGTCCGGGCAATGCCCAGCTGCCGCTGCCGCCGATGCTGATGTTCGACCGCATCACGGAAATTACCGAGACTGGCGGAGAGTTCGGCAAGGGCCTGGTCCGCGCCGAGCTCGATGTGAAGCCGGATCTCTGGTTCTTCGGCTGCCACTTCAAGAACGATCCGGTGATGCCGGGTTGCCTCGGCCTCGATGCGCTGTGGCAAATGGTCGGCTTCTATCTGGGCTGGGTCGGCGGCGAAGGTCGTGGCCGTGCTCTTGGCCTCAGCGAATTGAAGTTCGGCGGCCAGGTGCTGCCCGAGGCCCGCAAGGTTGTGTACAACGTCGACATGAAGCGCGTGATGCGTTCAAAGCTGGTGCTCGGTATCGCCGACGGGTGGCTTTCGGTCGATGACCAGATTATTTATCGCGCCAAGGATCTGAAGGTTGGCCTGTTCAAGCAGGGCACGAGCCTGGGCTGAGCGCATTAGCAAGAAGACAACGATTAAGGCGAGGCTGTCATGAGGCGGGTTGTGGTCACCGGGATGGGCATCGTCTCGTCCATCGGAAACAACACCCAGGAAGTGCTTGCGAGCCTTCACGAGGCGAAGTCGGGCATTTCGCGGGCTGAAAAATATGCCGAGCTCGGCTTCCGGTCGCAGGTCGCGGGTGCGCCGACGCTCGATCCTTCGACGGTGGTCGACCGGCGTGCAATGCGTTTCCTCGGCCAGGGCGCGGCGTGGAATCACGTCGCGATGGAGCAGGCGATCCAGGACTCCGGCCTGTCGCTTGAGGAAGTCTCCAACATCCGCACCGGCATCATCATGGGCTCCGGCGGCCCGTCGGCGCGCACCATCGTCGAATCCGCCGACATCACCCGCACCAAGGGCCCGAAGCGCGTCGGTCCGTTTGCAGTGCCGAAGGCGATGTCGTCCACGGCCTCCGCGACGCTTGCGACCTGGTTCAAGATCAAGGGCGTGAACTACTCGATCTCCTCGGCCTGCGCGACCTCGAACCATTGCGTCGGCAACGCCTATGAGACGATCCAGATCGGCAAGCAGGACGTCATCTTCGCCGGCGGCTGCGAGGAGCTCGACTGGTCGCTCTCGGTGCTGTTCGACGCCATGGGCGCGATGTCCTCGAAGTACAACGACACGCCCGCCACCGCCTCGCGGCCCTACGACCTCAACCGCGACGGTTTTGTCATTGCCGGCGGCGCGGGAGTCCTCGTCCTGGAAGAGCTCGAGCATGCCAAGGCGCGCGGCGCGCGCATTTATGGCGAGGTCGTCGGCTATGGCGCGACCTCTGACGGTTACGACATGGTCGCGCCGTCGGGTGAAGGCGCCGAGCGCTGCATGCGCATGGCGATGTCGACGGTGAAGACCAAGGTCGACTATATCAACCCGCACGCGACCTCGACCCCGGCCGGCGATCCGCCGGAGATCGACGCGCTCCGTCGCGTGTTCGGCGCCGGCGAGAAATGCCCACCGATCTCGGCGACCAAGGCGCTGACCGGCCACTCGCTCGGTGCGACCGGCGTGCAGGAAGCGATCTACTCGCTGCTGATGATGAACAACGGCTTCATCTGCGAGAGCGCGCACATCCAGGAGCTCGATCCGGTGTTCGCTGACATGCCGATCGTGCGCAAGCGCATCGACAATGCCAAGATCGGCACCGTACTGTCGAACTCCTTCGGCTTCGGCGGCACCAACGCCACGCTGGTGTTCAGCCGGCTGGATGTGTGAGGCCTTGCGTACGCACTGGTAGTTTTTCGTCATGGCCGGGCTCGTCCCGGCCATCCACGTCTTTGTTACCGGTTGGAAGAACGTGGATGCCCGGGACAAGCCCGGGCATGACGGACAGCGGAGAGTAATTGCGAAATGGAAGGACTGATGAAAGGCAAGCGCGGTCTGATCATGGGCATCGCCAATGATCATTCGATCGCCTGGGGCATGGCGAAGACGCTGCATGCCCACGGTGCCGAGCTTGCCTTCACCTTCCAGGGCGAAGCCCTCGGCAAGCGCGTCAAGCCGCTGGCGGAACAGCTCGGCGTCGATCTGGTGCTGCCCTGCGACGTCGAGGACATCGCCAGCGTCGATGCGACCTTCGCTGCGCTCCGTGAAAAGTGGGGCAAGCTCGATTTCGTCATTCACGCGATCGGCTTTGCCGACAAGAACGAGCTGAAGGGTCGCTACGCCGACACCAGCCGCGAGAATTTTTCGCGCACCATGGTGATCTCCTGCTTCTCCTTCACGGAGGTGGCAAAACGCGCGGCCGAGCTCATGACCGACGGCGGCAGCATGATCACGCTGACCTTCGGCGCCTCCGAGCGTGCGATGCCGAATTACAACGTGATGGGCGTGGCCAAGGCGGCGCTGGAAGCCTCGGTGCGCTATCTTGCCTCCGATTTCGGACCGCGCGGCATCCGCGTCAACGCGATCTCCGCGGGGCCCATCCGCACGCTCGCCGGCTCCGGCATCGGCGAGGCGCGCGCGATGTTCGCCTTCATGCAAAAGCATTCGCCGCTCCGCCGCGGCGTCACGCTCGACGAGCTCGGCGGTTCGGCGCTGTATCTGCTGTCGGATCTGTCAGGCGGTGTGACCGGCGAGATCCACTATGTCGATTCCGGCTACAACATCGTCCTGATGCCGCGCCCGGACGATTTGAAGCCGGAATAGACGATGCCGTAGGGTGGGCAAAGGAGCGCAAGCGACGTGCCCACCATCTCTCAATAATTGCAGATGGTGGGCACGGCGCGCTGCGCCTTTGCCCACCCTACGAGAGTCACTTCAGCCCGCCGCGATCTTCTCCGCGCGCTGGAACGCCGGCCGCGCCATGCAGCGCGCGATATAGGCGTCGAAGGCCGGGCGCGACGGCACCATCTTGAACAGGCGCACCGCAAAGTTCAGGCCCGAGCCGACCGTGATGTCGGCGGCGGAAAATTTTTCGCCCAGAATCCACGGTCCCTCGGCAAGCGCGGCCTCCAGCACGTCGAACACCTGCGTCGCGCTGCCCCAGGCTGCGGTCGAGGCCGGGATCTCAATCTTGGTGAAGATCTGGATGATGGCGGGCTCAATGCAGCCGGGCGAGAAGAACAGCCATTGCAGATAGCGCGCGCGGCGCGAATCGGTCGCGGTGGGCGCCAGCTTCGTTTCGGGATAGCGATCGGCGATGTAGGCGCAGATCGCCGCGGCTTCGCCGAGCGCGGCGTCGCCGTCGCTGAGTGCGGGCACCTTGCCCATCGGGTTGACCTTGAGGAACTCCGGCGCCTTCTGTGCACCGGTCGAGATGTCGGTCAGCACGCGCTCATAGGGAAGGCCACTTTCTTCCATCAGCCAGAGCGTCGTGAACGAGCGCGAGCGGGGCGACCAATAGAGCTTGATCATGGCGGGATTCCCTTCTTCCACCGGTAATACTTCATCATGAACCCGTTCGACGGTTCGATCTCTTCCTTCTCGAACACAAAACCTTCGCGCTCGTACCAGCGCCAGGCCTTCTCGTTCTCGCGGACACAGCGCAGGTATATCTCGTCGGGCATTTGCGTGCGCGAGAAGGCGAGCAGTTTCCGCCCGAGCGATTGGCCCTGGTAGGCGGGCCCGACAAACAACATGTCGAGATAAAGCTTCGGCAGATGCAGCGCCAGCATCGCGGCGATGGTGCCTTCGTCGTCGGCGACGAACAGCCTCCAGCCGTTGTCGATCTCGCGCCGAATCCGCGCACGCAGGTTCGCCAGCAGGAATTCGCTGGCTTCGGCCAGACCCGTCGAGACCCAGCTCTCCATCCAGACGCGGCCGATCTCGTCATATTCGTCGGTGCGGGCGGGGCGGATGATCGGATCAGGCATCGGTGTTCTCGGCTCGATCTGCCCGCCATGCGCGGGAGGTCACTTGAATGATCCCGACTGTCTCGAGAAATTCCCGCTTCAGGCCCGTTGGCTGCGCACGACTTGCTTCGGTCGTGCCTTGCCGGCCGACAGGCATACTACCTCGGAGATTTGCAGGAGCTGGCGCGCGAGCGGACTGGTCTTGCGCCAGACCATGCCGATGGTGCGCGAGGGCTGCGGGTCGCGGAAGCGCGACAGCGAGACCGAGGCGGAGCGTGTCTCCACCGGCACGGCCATCTCCGGAATCAAGGTAACGCCGATGCCGGCGCTGACCATCTGAACCAGCGTCGACAGCGAGTTCGCATCCAGCATCTCGCGCGGCGGCGCCGATTGCATGTTGCAGAACGACAGCGCCTGGTCGCGGAAGCAGTGTCCCTCCTCGAGCAGCAGCAGCCGCATCTCGCGCATCATCTCGCGTGACGGCACCGGGGTGCCTTCGTCGGAGCCGGGGCGCACCAGCAAGAATTTCTCGTCGAACAAGGCGACCTCGGTGAGCGAGGGCTCCGACACCGGCAGCGCCACGATGGCGGTGTCGAGCCGGCCCTCCACCAGCTCCTGGATCAGCCGCGGCGTCATCGTCTCGCGCACGCGGATGTCGAGCTCCGGATGCAGGCGCGTGAGATTTTTCGTGATCTTGGGCAGCAGATAGGGCGCGATGGTCGGGATCATGCCGATGCGCAGGCGGCCGGCAAAGCGGTCCCGCGACGCCCGGGCGAAATCGCCGAGCTCATCGACCGAGCGCAAAATGTCGCGGACGCGCTGGGCGAGTTCCTCGCCGAACCGGGTCAGCGCCACTTGCCGGGCGCTGCGTTCCAGCAGCAGGCCGCCGAGCGCTTCCTCCAACTCCTTGATCTGCATCGACAAGGCCGGCTGTGAGATCGAGCAGGCCTCCGCCGCGCGGCCGAAATGACCGTGCCGCGCCAGCGCGTCGAAATACCGGAGCTGGCGCAGCGTCAGATTGATCATCAGAAAATCCTATCGCAGCGATCACTAAAGTCAACTTCACCTGATAGGAGGCGGCGCTTAGAGTGGTTCTACCTGGTCAAAGGCGCGAGTTCGACGCCACCAGAGGAGGTAATCATGGATGACACTTCGAAGTGCCCGTTTTCGGGCGGAAAACCCACGCGCGTGAACCGCGACTGGTGGCCGACCCAGCTCAGCATCGAGATGCTGCACAAGAATTCCGACTTGTCCGATCCGATGGGCAAGGACTTCGACTATGCCAAGGAATTCAAGACGCTCGACCTGAACGCGGTCATCAAGGACCTGACCGCCTTGATGACGGATTCGCAGGAGTGGTGGCCCGCAGACTTCGGTCACTATGGTGGCCTCATGATCCGCATGGCCTGGCACAGCGCGGGCACCTATCGCACCACCGACGGCCGCGGCGGCGCCGGCGCCGGTCAGCAGCGTTTCGCGCCGCTGAACAGCTGGCCTGACAACGCCAACCTCGACAAGGCGCGCCGTCTGCTCTGGCCGATCAAGCAGAAATACGGCCGCAAGATCTCCTGGGCCGATCTGATGGTGCTCGCCGGCAACGTCGCGCTGGAGTCGATGGGCTTCAAGACGTTTGGCTTTGCCGGTGGCCGCGCCGACGTGTGGGAGCCGGAAGAGCTGTATTGGGGTCCGGAAGGCACCTGGCTCGGCGATGAGCGCTACAGCGGCGAACGCCAGCTCGCCGAGCCGCTCGGCGCCGTGCAGATGGGCCTCATCTACGTCAACCCGGAGGGTCCGAACGGCAAGCCGGATCCGGTCGCCGCGGCCAAGGACATCCGCGAGACCTTCTTCCGCATGGCCATGAACGACGAGGAAACCGTCGCGCTGATCGCCGGCGGCCACTCCTTCGGCAAGACCCACGGCGCCGGCGATCCGTCGCTGGTCGGACCGGAGCCGGAAGCGGGCGCGCTGGAAGACCAGGGCCTCGGCTGGAAGAGCAAGCATGCGTCGGGCCTCGCCGGTGATTCCATCACCAGCGGTCTCGAAGTGACCTGGACCGCGACGCCGACCAAGTGGAGCAACAACTTCTTCGAGAACCTGTTCAAGTACGAATGGGAGCTGACGAAGAGCCCGGGCGGTGCGAACCAGTGGACGGCCAAGGGCGCCGACGCCATCATTCCGGATGCCTTCGACAAGTCGAAGAAGCATCGGCCGACCATGCTGACCACCGACCTCTCGCTGCGCATGGATCCGGCCTACGAGAAGATCTCGCGTCGCTTCCTGGAGAACCCGGATCAGTTCGCGGACGCCTTCGCCCGCGCCTGGTTCAAGCTCACCCATCGCGACATGGGCCCGATCCAGCGCTATCTCGGCCCGCTGGTGCCGAAGGAGACGCTGATCTGGCAGGATCCGATTCCGAAGGTCGACCACGAGCTGGTCAGCGACCAGGACATCGCGGCGCTGAAGAGCAAGATCCTGGCTTCGGGCCTCTCGGTCTCCGAGCTGGTCTCGACCGCCTGGGCGTCGGCCTCGACGTTCCGCGGCTCGGACAAGCGCGGCGGCGCCAATGGTGCGCGCATCCGTCTTGCCCCGCAGAAGGATTGGGAGGTCAACCAGCCGGCCCAGCTCTCCAAGGTGCTCGGCAAGCTCGAAGCGATCCAGAAGGAGTTCAGCACCGGTGCGAAGAAGGTCTCGCTCGCAGACCTGATCGTCCTCGGCGGCACCGCCGCGGTCGAGAAGGCCGCGAAGGATGCCGGCGTCGACGTCAAGGTCGGCTTCACGCCGGGCCGCATGGATGCTTCGCAGGAGCAGACCGATACGGAGTCTTTCGCTCCGCTCGAGCCGCGGGCCGATGGCTTCCGCAACTATATCGGCAAGAAGCAGCAGTTCCTGCAGCAGGAAGAGGCGCTCATTGATCGCGCGCAGCTTCTGAAGCTGACCGGACCCGAGCTGACCGTGCTGGTCGGCGGCCTGCGCGTGCTCGGCGCCAACGCGAACGGGTCGAAGCACGGTGTCCTCACCTCGAAGGTGGGCACGCTGAGCAACGACTTCTTCGTCAACCTGCTCGACATGAGCGCGCAGTGGACCCCGGCGGCCGACGGCAGCTACGAGGCCCGCGATCGCAAGACCAACGCGGTGAACTGGACCGGCACCCGTGCCGATCTCATCTTCGGCGCGCACTCGCAGCTCCGCGCCTTCGCCGAGGTCTATGCGACCTCGGATTCGAAAGAGAAGTTCGTCAAGGACTTCGCCAAGGCCTGGACCAAGGTGATGAACCTCGACCGCTTCGACATCGCGGCGTGAGTTACTGCACCTCTCCCGCTTGCGGGAGAGGTGCACAGCGCTTCCGACACAAACAAAAAGGGCGGCCTCTCGGCCGCCCTTCGTGTTTCTGATGCAGCAGCGAGGCTTACTCGCCGGCGGCTTCGCGCGGGGCCTTCTCGCCCTCGGCGGCCTTGTCCTTGGCCTCGAGGTCCTCGCCGGTGGTCTGGTCGACCACCTTCATCGACAGGCGGGTCTTGCCGCGATCGTCGAAGCCGAGCAGCTTGACCTTGACCTTGTCGCCTTCCTTGACGACGTCGGAGGTCTTCTGCACGCGCGCCGAAGCGAGCTGGCTGATGTGGACGAGACCGTCCTTGGAGCCGAAGAAGTTCACGAAGGCGCCGAACTCCATCACCTTAACGACGGTGCCGTCATAGATCTGGCCGACTTCCGGCTCGGACGCGATCGACTTGATCCACTTGATCGCAGCCTTCATCGCCTCGCCGTCGCTGGAGGCGACCTTCACGGTGCCGTCGTCCTCGATGTTGACCTTGGCGCCGGTCTTCTCGACGATCTCGCGGATCACCTTGCCGCCGGTGCCGATCACTTCGCGGATCTTGTCGGTCGGGATCTTGAAGGTCTCGATGCGCGGCGCGTATTCGCCGAGCTCGGCGCGCGCAGCGGTCAGGGCCTTGGCCATCTCGCCGAGGATGTGGATGCGGCCTTCCTTGGCCTGGCCAAGGGCGACACGCATGATCTCCTCGGTGATGCCCTCGATCTTGATGTCCATCTGGAGCGAGGTGATGCCCTGCTCGGTGCCGGCGACCTTGAAGTCCATGTCGCCGAGATGGTCCTCGTCACCGAGGATGTCCGAGAGAACCGCAAAGCGCTTGTCTTCGAGGATCAGGCCCATCGCGATGCCCGCGGTCGGCCGCTTCAAGGGCACGCCGGCGTCCATCAGCGCGAGCGAGGCGCCGCAGACCGAAGCCATCGACGAGGAGCCGTTGGACTCGGTGATCTCCGACACCACGCGCGTGGTGTAGGGGAATTCGTGGTGCGGCGGCAGCACCGGATGGATCGCGCGCCAGGCCAGCTTGCCGTGGCCGATCTCGCGGCGCTTGGTGCCGCCGAGGCGGCCGGTCTCACCGACCGAGTAGGGCGGGAAGTTGTAGTGCAGCAGGAACGTTTCCTTGTACGTCCCCGACAGCGCGTCGATGTACTGCTCGTCCTCGCCGGTGCCGAGCGTGGTCACGACCATCGCCTGGGTCTCGCCGCGGGTGAACAGCGCCGAGCCGTGGGCGCGGGGCAGCACGCCGACTTCGGCGACGATGTTGCGCACGGTCTTGGAATCGCGGCCGTCGATGCGCTTGCCGGTGTCGAGGATGTTCCAGCGGACGATCTTGGCTTCCAGCTCCTTGAACACGCCGGCGACGCGGAGCTTGTCGTATTTCGGCTCCTGTCCTTCCGGGAAGTAGTGGGCCATCACCTTTTCCTTGGCGACGCCGACCGCGGCATAGCGATCCTGCTTCACCGGGATCGCGTAGGCGGCGCGCAGCTCCTGCTCGATCAGGCCGAGCATTTCCTTCTCGAGCGCCGAATTGTCGATGACGGTGACTTCGCGCGGCTCCTTGGCGGCCTTCTCGGCGAGATCGATGATCGCGTTGATCACCGGCTGGAAGTGGCGGTGACCGAACATCACGGCGCCGAGCATGATGTCTTCGTTCAGCTCCTTGGCTTCCGATTCCACCATCAGCACGGCGTCGGCGGTGCCGGCGACGACGAGGTCGAGCTGGGTGTCGACCATCTCGTCGAGCGTCGGGTTGAGGATGAATTCGTCATTGGCAAAGCCGACGCGCGCTGCGCCGATCGGGCCCTTGAAGGGTGCGCCGGACAGGGTCAGCGCGGCGGAGGCCGCAACCAGCGCGACGATATCGGGGTCGTTTTCCATGTCGTGCGAGAGCACGGTGACGATCACTTGGGTCTCGTTGCGCCAACCGTCGACGAACAGCGGACGGATCGGACGGTCGATCAGGCGGGAGACCAGCGTCTCCTTCTCGGTCGGACGGCCCTCGCGCTTGAAATAGCCGCCGGGAATGCGGCCCGCGGCGTAGGTCTTCTCCTGGTAGTCGACGGTCAGCGGCAGGAAGTCGACGCCCTCGCGCGGCGCCTTCGCCGCGACGACGGTGGCGAGCACCACGGTCTCGCCATAGGTGGCGACGACGGCGCCGTCGGCCTGGCGCGCGATCTTGCCGGTTTCCAGCTTGAGAGGGCGTCCGCCCCAGTCGATCTCGACTGAATGCTTATTGAACATAGAGGTCTTCTTTCATGGGTTCTCGAAAGAAGGGACGGCTCGAAAAACAAAAACCATGCGCAAGATTGCGGGACGCTGATCGAAGCGGGCGATCAGCGTCCTGCGATCCTGCCATGGTTTTTGGATGTCGGATGGCGTCCATCCTTTCGGGTCATACGGGCGCCTTGCCCGTTGTGCCCAGCCGCCGGATTGCTGCTGGACTGTCAGTCGGCACGAACGCGAACACCGAACCGCGGTCTTCGCCGATCATGCCTCGGATGCGAATCGTTGCATCCGACGCGCACGCAGCCTCGATCAAAAACCTTTAAATAAGCGCTTTCGTTCGAAACCACGCGCGAAAACGCGCGCCAGTGGCGCGCGCAGGGACACTTAACGACGAATGTTGTGCTTCTCGAGCAGCGCCTTGTACCGCGCCTCGTCCCTCTTCTTGAGGTAGTCGAGGAGCGAGCGGCGGGTCGAGACCAGCTTCAAGAGGCCGCGACGCGAATGGTTGTCCTTCACGTGGGTCTTGAAATGGTTGGTCAGGTTGTTGATGCGTTCCGACAGGATCGCGACCTGAACCTCGGGCGAGCCGGTGTCGCCGGCCTTGGTGGCATTCGTCTTGATGACTTCCGCTTTGCGTTCGGCGGCAATCGACATCGTCAATTTCTCTCGTTGCGACCGGGGCTGGCAGTCAGGCCGGTCAGGTTGAACACACGCTTGGGGATGATTTCGCCATTGCCGACTTCAGCAAGCGCCAAAAGACGGCCTGCCACCGTGACATAGACTGTGCCGCTACAAGTGGGCGCATCCCGTCCGCGCAACAAAACGGCTTGGCCCCGATGGAGCCTTGCCGCATCAGCCCGAGTGACGGCCAGTGCCGGGATGTCGTCCAGCGCGGTCTCAACGGGCATGAGCGCGTCGGCGAGGCTGCCCTCGCCGGACGCGGCTCTATCGCACAAAGCCTCCAACTGATCCAGCGGAATCATGTCGTTTTCGTCAAATGGGCCGACCAGGGTCCGCCGCAGCGCGCAGATATGGCCGAAAGTACCGAGAATCCGGCCCATATCGCGGGCCAGCGCCCGGACATAGGTGCCCTTGCCGCACTCGGCCTCGAACACGGCCCGGTCGTTATCCGGTTGATCCACAAGGGTTAAATGGTGAATCTCGACCGGACGGGGGGCCAGTTCCACGACCTCGCCGTCGCGGGCGAGGTCATAGGCCCGCTCGCCCTGGACCTTGATCGCGGAATAGCGCGGCGGGATCTGCTCGATCACCCCGGTGAAGCGGGGCAGCAGCGCCAGGATCGCCTCCCGGGTCGGGCGCTGGTCGGAGGTCGCGGTGACGCGTCCCTCGATGTCGTCGGTATCGCGCTCCTCGCCCCAGCACACGGTGAACTGGTAGCGCTTGCGGCCGTCCATGACGAAGGGGACGGTCTTGGTGGCTTCTCCAAGTGCAATGGGCAGGCCGCCCGAGGCGAGCGGGTCGAGCGTGCCGGCGTGTCCGGCGCGCTTGGCGTTGAACAGGCGCTTGAGCACCGCAACGGCCTGCGTCGAGGTCATGCCGATCGGCTTGTCGAGCACCACCCAGCCGTGGACGTCGCGGCGGTCGCGGCGAGGCTGGTTGCCCTTCTGCTGCCTGGCGCGCGGGTCGTTGTTGACGCGGCGCGGCTCCTGATGCGGCTGGGAATTGCCGCCGAGATCCGCAAAATTATTTTTCGTCACGTCGCGCTGATCGGCATCGTTGCCGCCGATCGTGCCGTGTACGGGGTCCATCGTCATTGCTCTTCTTCCCGATCCGTATCCGGATCCTGTTCCAGGTCCTTCTGCACCGCAGGTGTTCGCAAAAGCTTCTCGATCCGTTCCGCTTCGTCGAATCGCTCGTCGACGCGGAAACGAATGTCAGGTGCAAATTTCAGGTTAATGCGCCGCGCGACTTCGCCGCGCAGGAATTTCTTGTTGCGCTCGAGCGCAGCGATCACGATCTCGGTGTCGCGGCCACCGAGCGGCATCACATAGACTGTCGCGAGCTTCAGGTCTGGCGACATCCGTACCTCCGGCACGGTGATGATGTGACCTTCGAGGTCCGCATCATGCACATTGCCTTGCGCCAGAATCTCGGCCATCGCATGGCGAACCTGCTCGCCGACGCGCAACTGCCGTTGCGAGCCGCCGGGCGCGGAACTCTTCTTCTGGTGGTGGCGCGGCATCGTCGAAAATCACCTCGTCGTGCCCGTGTTTGGGACACGAGCATTGTCATTTGTCCTGTTGAAACGAATAAGGTGTGGATGGCCGGAAAAAATCCGGCCATCGCACTCCCGCAATTTCAGCTCAAAAAGATCCGGGCGCTTCGGTAAGATTTGGACTTACAGGGAGCGCTGGATCGTCTCCACGCGATAACACTCGATCACGTCGCCGGCACGCATGTCGTGATAGTTCTCGAAGGCCATGCCGCATTCCTGACCGGACTGGACCTCCTTCACTTCGTCCTTGAAGCGCTTCAGCGTCGACAGCTTGCCTTCGTGCACGACGACGTTGTCGCGGATCAGGCGCACGTTGGCGCCGCGTTCCACGGTGCCGTCGGTGACGCGGCAGCCGGCAACCTTGCCGACCTTGGAGATGTTGAAGATCTCGAGGATCTCGGCATTGCCCAGCATGGTTTCGCGCAAGGTCGGCGCGAGCAGACCGCTCATCGCCTTCTTCACGTCGTCCACGAGGTCGTAGATGATGTTGTAGTAGCGGATCTCGATGCCGTTGCGCTTGGCGGCCGCAGCGGCCTCCTTGTTGGCACGAACCGAGAAGCCGATGATCGCGGCGTTGAAGCCTTCCGCGAGCGTCACGTCGGATTCCGAGATGCCGCCGACGCCGGCATGCAGGATGCGGGCTGCGACTTCGTCGGTGCCGAGCTTCTCCAGCGAGCCGAGGATCGCTTCCAGCGAGCCCTGCACGTCGGCCTTGACGATCAGCGGGAACTCCTTGCGGCCCGCCGTCTTCAGCTGCGACATCATCTGCTCGAGCGAGCCGCGCATGCCGGAGATCGAGGCCGCCGCGTTCTCGCGCTTCTGGTGCGCGCGGTAGCTGGTGACCTGGCGGGCGCGAGCTTCGTTCTCGACCACGGCGAGACGATCGCCGGCTTCCGGCGGACCGTTGAATCCGAGCACTTCGACCGGCACCGAGGGGCCGGCTTCCTGCACCGTCTCGCCCTGATCCGAGATCAGCGCGCGGACGCGGCCCATCTCGGCGCCGGCGACGATGATGTCGCCGACACGGAGCGTGCCGCGCTGGACCAGCACGGTTGCGACCGGACCACGGCCGCGATCGAGCTTGGCTTCGATCACGGTGCCTTCGGCCGGACGCTCCGAATTGGTCTTGAGGTCGAGGATTTCGGCCTGGAGCGCGATCATCTCGAGCAGCTTGTCGAGATTGGTCTTGTTCTTGGCGGACACCTCGACGTCGACGACGTCGCCGCCGAAGGATTCCACCTGCACCTCGTGCTGGAGCAGCTCGGTGCGCACGCGCTCGGGCTTGGCATCGGGCTTGTCGATCTTGTTGATGGCAACAATGATCGGCACGCCTGCCGCCTTGGCGTGGTTGATGGCTTCCACCGTTTGCGGCATCACGCCGTCGTCGGCCGCAACCACCAGCACGACGATGTCGGTGACCTTGGCGCCGCGGGCGCGCATCGCGGTGAACGCGGCGTGGCCGGGCGTGTCGATGAAGGTGATCTTCTTGCCGGTCTCGGGCGAGGACACCTGATAGGCGCCGATATGCTGGGTGATGCCGCCGGCTTCGCCGGAGACCACGTTGGCATGACGGAGCGCGTCGAGCAGCGAGGTCTTGCCGTGGTCGACGTGGCCCATCACGGTCACGACAGGCGACCGCGTCTCGGTGTCGGTGGAATCGTCGACCTGGTCGAACAGGCCCTCTTCGACGTCGGAGGCGGCAACGCGCTTGACGGTGTGGCCGAGCTCTTCGGCGATCAGCTGCGCGGTATCGGCATCGATCACGTCGGTGATCTTGTGCATCGCGCCCTGCTTCATCAGCATGCGGATGACATCGACCGCGCGTTCGGACATGCGGTTGGCGAGTTCCTGGATGGTGATCGCTTCCGGGATCGTCACCTCGCGGATGAGCTTTTCCTTCGGCTCGTTCGAGGCGTGACCCTTCAGGCGCTGGGTACGGCGGCGGAACGAGGCGATCGAACGCTCGCGCACCTCGTCGGCATTGAGCGCGGTGACGACGGTGAGGCGGCCGCGCTCTTTCTGCGGGCCGGGCTTGTGGGTGGTCTTGGGAGCCGCCGCAGGACGCGCAGCGCCGCCAGGACCGCGACGGATCTGGCGCGGACCATCATCCTCATCCGGGCCGGCCGCAACGGCGGGGGCGCGACCCAACGGGCCGCCGGCCGGCCTTGCTGTGGTCGTTCCGGGGCGCGCGGTCGCGGGCGCGGGCGCAGCAGGCGCGGGCTTCGGCGCCTCGGCAGTCTGCGGCTCAGGGGTGCCGTCGATGCGGCGCTTGCCGCGCTTCTCGACCACGACCTGCTTGCTGCGGCCATGGCTGAAGCTCTGGCGCACAGTGCCCGTTTCGACGCGCGGCTTGAGCGATAGCGTCTTGCTCGGAACGCTCAGCTTCTTGTCGCCAGGGGTCTTGGTATCAACCATTCAGCAGTCCTAATCCTGATCTTGTTAGTGTTGTGCGTTCCCGCACAGTCCCATCGGGTCGTCGTTGTCTCTCAGAAATCCTGGCCGGGCTTTTCGGCAGTCTTGTCAGCGTCCGCCATCCGGTATCGGACCAGCATCTGGCTACGCGACAGGAATGACTTGCTCGCCGGGCCCGCGAGCAGGGCAGCATGTATCACATTTGACCGGGTTAGTGCCAAATCCAATTCTACCGATTTCAGTGCGGTGACGACGGGAATCTGCGGCTTGGCGCCGCGATTCCCGTCATTTTGACGCGCCAGCATGTCCAATTTGCGGATTCCGTCCGCGGCCCCGTCGCTGGCGTGGATCAGGACCTCGACCGTGCCTTCCCGAAGCGCGCTTTCGACCTTGCCGAAGCCGGCCACGACCTGGCCCGCCTTGGCGGCGATCCCAAGGGCTTCCGTCACGCTCCGAACCAGAAGCGCCTCGATATCGGCGGAAAGCGTCTGAGGGGTGCGCAGCTCGCGCTTGAAGGCTTTGCTAAATTGGTGACGCCGGACGGCTTCCGCAACCGCCTCGCGCGAGGCGGTGATCCACATGCCGCGCCCGGGCAGCTTGCGCTTGAGATCGGGAACTATCTGCCCGTCAGGCGATATGACGAAGCGGATCAGCTCGTCGATCGGCCGGACCTCGCGACTGACCGCGCACGTGCGCATGGTCGCGGACCTTTCGGTCCGCGGTCCATGGTCAAGTTCGTGAGCAGTGTCTGCGAGCATCCGGGCGACATTCTCCTTCGTCCTTAAGCCGGCTGATCTTCGGTCGCCTCGGCCTCTTCAGCGGGCTTGGCGAGATCGGCCTCGGTGATCCAGCCGGCCTTGACGCGGGCCTGCATGATCATGGCTTCCGCTTCGTCGCGGGAGATGCCGAGGCCGTCGAGCGCGCCGGCGAACTTGGTCTGCTCGCCGCCTTCCTTGCGCTCGGTCCAGCCGACCAGATCGTCGGTGGCGCAGCCGGCGAGGTCGTCGACCGTCTTGATGTCGTTCTCGCCGAACTTCACCAGCATCTTCGAGGTCACGCCGGGGACGTCCTTGACAGCGTCCTCGACACCCAGCTCCTTGCGGCGGGCTTCGATCTCGGCTTCCTGCTGCTCGAGATATTCGCGGGCACGGCTCTGGAGCTCCTGCGCGGTCTCCTCGTCGAAGCCTTCGATGCTGGCGAGTTCCTTGAGGTCCACCATCGCGAGTTCCTCAACCGAGGTGAAGCCTTCGGACGCCAGGAGCTGGCCGACCACTTCGTCGACGTTGAGCGATTCCATGAAGACGCGGGTGGAGTTCTCGAAGTCGGCCTGACGGCGCTCCGATTCCTCCTGCTCGGTCAGGATGTCGATGTCCCAACCGGTGAGCTGCGAGGCCAGACGCACGTTCTGGCCGCGGCGGCCGATCGCCAGCGAGAGCTGGTTGTTGGTGTCGGGCACCACGACCTCGATGCGCTCGCGGTCTTCGTCGATGACGACCTTGGAGACTTCGGCCGGCGCCAGCGCATTGACCACGAAGGTCGCGATGTCGGGCGACCACGGGATGATGTCGATCTTCTCGCCCTGCAATTCGTTCACCACCGCCTGCACGCGCGAGCCGCGCATACCGACGCAGGCGCCGACCGGGTCGACCGAGGAATCGCGGGAAATCACGCCGATTTTCGCGCGCGAGCCCGGATCGCGGGCGACCGCCTTGATCTCGACGATGCCGTCGTAGATCTCAGGCACTTCCTGCGCGAACAGCTTCGCCATGAACTGCGGATGGGTGCGGGAGAGGAAGATCTGCGGGCCGCGCGTCTCGCGGCGGACGTCGAAGATATAGGCACGGACGCGGTCGCCGTTGCGGAAGACTTCGCGCGGCAGCATCTCGTCGCGGCGGATGATGGCTTCGCCACGGCCGAGATCGACGATCACGCTGCCATATTCGACGCGCTTGACGACGCCGTTGACGATGTCGCCGATGCGGTCCTTGAATTCCTGATACTGACGGTCGCGCTCGGCCTCGCGCACCTTCTGCACGATCACCTGCTTGGCCGACTGCGCGGCGATGCGGCCGTATTCCAGCGGCGGCAGGGTGTCGGCGATGGTGTCGCCGACCTGAGCGCCCGGATTGGCGCGCTGCGCATCGATCAGCGAGATCTGGTTGGAGTGGTTCTCGACCTTGTCGACTACCAGCATGTGGCGCGACAGCCGCAGCTCGCCCTTCTTCGGGTCGATCTCGGCATGAACGTCAGTCTCGCTGCCGTAACGGGCGCGCGCGGCCTTGGCGATGGCGTCCTCCATCGCTGCGATGACGATGCCGCGGTCGATCGATTTCTCGCGCGCAACGGCGTCGGCGATCTGGAGCAATTCAAGTCGATTGGCGCTGACTGCCATGGCTAGTCTCCTTCGTCAGGCTCGATCTCGCCACGCCGCGCCCGTTCGGCGGCCAGGCGATGCTTCTTGGTATTGGTCGGGGCCGGTTTCTTCTTCGGCTTGGTGTTCTTGGTGGTTTTTTCGCTGATCTTGGCGTGCGGTGCTTGCGGCGGTTCCAGGCCGAGATCCCGGCGCATCTGCCGCTCCTCGGCCTTGCCGCGGCGCATGGATTCGGCGATCAGCTCGTCGGTCAGCACCAGCCGTGCCTCGCCGATGTCTTCCATCGTCAGGAGCACGTCGGGATTATCGCCCGCCTTGACGTCATCGCGATGCAGATGCACGCGGTCGCCTTCCACAGCCCCGATCATGCCACGGAACCGCTTCCGCCCCTCATGGGCAACCGCCATCTCGATCTTGACGAGATGCCCGGAATAGCGCTCGAAATCGGAACGGCGCACAAGCGGACGATCGATCCCCGGCGATGAGATTTCCAGCCGGTAGGCGCGGTCGATGGGATCGGCGACGTCGAGCACGGGCGACAGCGCCCGCGAGATCGCCTCGCAATCCTCGAGCTGCATCGAGCCATCCGGCCGCTCGGCCATGATCTGCACGGTGCAGCCGGCCTCGCCAGAGATGCGGATCCGCACCAGGCGGTAACCCATGCCTTCCAGCACAGGCGTTGCGACCGCAGATACCCGTGCCGCCACGCCCGGCTCGACCACGAGCCTCGGCTCGGCCAGCAACTCGGCATCGGTGGAACCAGTGGTCGGTTCGGTCATCGCAGGGATCAAGGCGCTCGTTGATTAACGCGTGGGTTAAGGCTTGGTTAACAAAGCCCGCTTTGGAACTTTCCCGACAGCGCGTCGGGCCGCATCTTCCGCCGAGCCGCGCTCAGGTAATAAAAAAGAGCGGGTCCTTTCGGGCCCACTCTCACTACGCGGATCGTATGAGAAGATGAATTGGCGCTGATATAGCCCTTTCCGTCCTCCCGGACAAGGCCCATCGCGGGGGCGAGGAGGCTTTTTGGGCCCGATTCGCGGTCCCCAGCGGCAACGCTTCTTTCATCAAGCAGGCCTAAATTCCCTGATTGTGGGGCGGCTTGGACCAAGGGCGCACCCGCGGCGTGCCCTGTACGAGTTTGCGTTTTCATGACCGTTGCCACGTCGCTCATTCCCGGACTGGACGATATCGTCAAACGCGGCGACCCCAGGCGTCGTGGCGAGATCGCGCGCGCCATCTCCGACCTGTTCTTCCAGGATCCCGAAAGGCTCCGTCCCGAGCTGATCGATCTCTTCGACAATCTCCTGACCGATCTCGTCCCCCATGCCGAGCTCGCCTCGCGGATCGATCTCGCCGAGCGCTTCTCGCGCCTGAACAATGCGCCTCCGCATCTGGTCAACCAGCTCGCGCACGAAAACGACATCATGGTGGCGGGCCCCGTGCTGCGCCGCTCGCCCGTGCTCGACGACGCCGCTCTGGTCGAGATCGCGCGGCTGAAGGGCCAGGGCCATCTGCTGGCGATGACCGAGCGTCCCGTTCTGTCTTCTGTCATCACCGACGTGCTGGTCGAGCGCGGCGATCGCGACGTGGTGCGTCGCGCCGCGGGCAATGCCGGCGCCGTGTTCTCGCCCGGCAGCTATTCCGAGCTGATCAAGCGCGCGGCGCAGGACGGCGTGCTCACGCTGAAGATTGGTCAGCGCAGCGATCTCTCGGGTGAGAATCTGAAGGAGCTGCTCGACGGCACGCTCGACGTCATCCGCCGACGTCTCTCCACCGTGGTCAATCCCGTGCGTCAGGTCGAGATCAAGCGAGCCATGGCGGCGATCGAGGAGGCCGCGCTGCCGCCGGGGCCGCGCCGCGATTACTCGGGCGCGCAGCGCACCGTGCTCGCACTGCACCGCGAGGGTCATCTCGGCGAGAGCGCGCTGCTCGGCTTCGCCAAGGCGCACAAATACGAGGAATCGATCGCTTCGCTGTCGGCGATGTCCGGCGTCCGCCTCTCGATCCTCGACCGCCTGATCGCGGGCGACCGTTACGATCCGATCCTGGTGCTGGGCCGCATGCTGAATCTCGGCTGGCCCACGGTGCGCGCGCTGGTGCTGATGTGGTACGGGCTGCATCGCACGCCGGCCGATGCCGACATCGAGCAGGCTCGCGTGAACTTCACGCGCCTGATGCCCGCGACGGCCGAACGCGTCGTCAATTTCTGGCGCAACCGGCAAGCGATCTGAGTTTTCTTTGCTGGTCGTTCCGGGTTCGATGCTGCGCATCGCCCCGGAAGACAATCATTTCCGCCTGAACCGCAAGTACGCCGCCTTGCGGCCCTCACGCGCGGCCTTCCGGCCGTAGCGCGTCATGGTGTAGCCGGCCCATGGCTGGCGGAAATCGTCGGCGCGTTCGGCAAGCCAGACGAAATCGGAAGAGCGCGCCAGATGCGACAGCGTCCAGGCGCAATAATCGTCGATGTCGCAGACGAAGCGGAATTCGCCGCCGCTCTTCAGCACGCGCGCCATCGCGGCGATCGTCCTGTCCTGGACGAAGCGCCGCTTCCAGTGCCGCCGCTTCGGCCAGGGATCGGGGTGGATCAGGTCGATCCGCGACAGCGACGCCGGCGGCAGCCACGCCACGAGCTCGGCGGCATCGCCGGCGAACAGGCGGATGTTGGAAATATTGGCAGCCTCGATCTGCGCGAGGATTTTTGCCATGCCGTTGACATAGGGCTCGCAGCCGATGAAGCCGGTCGTCGTGAACTGCTGCGCTTCCGCCGCAAGATGCTCGCCGCCGCCGAAGCCGATCTCGAGCCGCACATCGTCTGCTGCGGGATCGAAGATCTCCGCGGCATTCGCCGGCGCCTCACTCTCAATGTCGAGCGCGAGATGCGGCAGCAGCTGATCGATCAGCTCGGCCTGGTGCTGCCGCATCTTGTGGCCCTTGCGGCGCCCGAAGAAGGCGCGCTCGCTGTCGTCGCGATCGGGATCTGATTTGCGCTCGATCATCGCAGCGTCTGATACAGGCGATGCAGCAGCCGCGCGCGCGGCGCGAGCGAGGAGACGTAGAGCTGCTCATAATGAGTATGCGCGCCCTTGCCGTCGACGCCGAGGCCGTCGAGCGTTGCGGTGTGCGCGGCAGTGAAATTGCCGTCCGAGCCGCCGCCGGTGTGGGTGTCGATCAGCTCGAAGCCGATTTCGGTGGCGAGCGTCTTGGCATGCTCGTACAGCGAGGCGCCGGCATTGCTCTTCTCGTAAGGCGGACGATTGAGTTCGCCTGTGACCGTGACGGTGACGCCTTCAGTCTTCGAGGTCAGTCCGAGAATCTTGCCGACGAATTCTTCTGCATCGGCAAAGCTCGGCACGCGCAGATCGACCTCGGCATAGGCCTCCTCCGGCGTGACGTTGGGGCGAGTGCCGCCGCGCGCCACGCCGACATTCACGGTGACGCCGCGATTCAGATCGTTCATGCCTTCGAGCGCCAGGATCACGTTGGCGAGCTCGCGGACGGCGCTGCGGCCGTCCTGGGGCCGCGTGCCGGCGTGCGCAGGCACGCCCTTGATAAACACGCGGAAGCGTCCGACGCCTTTGCGCCCGGTGACGATCTTGCCGCCCTCGCGCGCTGGCTCGGTCACCAGCACGTATTTCGCCTTGCGTCCCTCCTTCTCAATCAGCGCACGCGATGTGGGGCTGCCGATCTCCTCGTCGGAGGTGAAGACATGGGTGATGCCGAGCGGCGAGCGATTGCCATCGGCGCAAAGCGCGCGAAGGGCGTGATGGGCGATGTAGGCGCCGCCCTTCATGTCGTAGATGCCGGGACCGAACGCGCTGTCGCCTTCGACCTTGAACGGCAGGCGCTCGATGAAGCCCATGGGGTGAACGGTGTCGAGATGACTGAGGACCAGGATGCCCGGCTGGTCCTGTCCCCACGTCGAACGCGCGATGAGATGATCGCCGCAGCCATCGATGCCGGCGACGCGTTCGAGCGTGACAGGCAGATCGCGATGTTGCTCCGCGACCAGCGACATCAGTCTGTTGACCTGTTCGGGTGTGTCCGTCGGTGTCTCGATCTCCACCCAGCGGCGGATGCCATCGAGAATAGTTTGGGTATCGAACCAATTGGCGCTGGTCATGAACGCATCTGTGCCTTCGAACTGCATCATCGGAAAGGGCGCGCAACAAAACGCGGCCGCAAATGACGACATAGGCCAGATTTCGCGCAGTCTCAAATCGGATCGAGGCGGCGCCTCAGCGCTTGTCGGGGCCTTCGCGCGCGGCGATCTGCTCGACGAGATCGACGATCGAGCGACGCATCTTCGAATCAGTGATTCGGGTGAACGCCTTGGTCAGCGCGAGACCTTCGGAGGTCGCGAGGAAGTCGGAGACGTAAGAGGGCGAGGCGCCTTCGCTGAAGCCATCCGGCCCCGGCACGCCGCTCGGTCCGCCCTCGAACAGGAACGATACCGGCACCTGGAGAATCTCGGCGATCTGCTGGATGCGGCTCGCGCCGACGCGGTTGGTGCCCTTCTCGTACTTCTGAATCTGCTGGAAAGTCAGGCCCAAAGCTTCACCGAGCTTTTCCTGGCTCATGCCCAACATGATGCGGCGCATACGCACGCGACTGCCGACATATTTGTCAACAGGGTTGGGCGCTTTCGACATTTCCTCAGCCTCCAAACACCACCCTCAGCGCAATCAGCAAGTTGCCTCAGGTGCCAGCATCGTCAAAATCAAACCCTGTTATTGGGTCACATTGCGGAGAAATTTAGCAATGCACAGCTGTCTTTCGCAGCCCGTGCAGAATGGGGAACCCGCGTGCAGTCTGTCAACCGTGGGACTACGGTTGTCAAAGGATTCCGGCCCGGCCGGCGGCAACGGTGCGATCAGGGGTGCCGCTTCGCAACACGGCGGCGGAGCGCCAGAAATACCGCCAGCGCGACGAGCATCGCTGCCGGCGCATCGCCGACGCGCGCATAAACGGTCGGCGGGATCGCGGCGGGCAGGCTTGCATCCAAAATGCCTTCGATGCCGAGACCGAGGCTGGCAATCGTTCGTCCGACCGGATCGATCACCGCGGAGACGCCGGTATTGGCGGAGCGCACCAGCGGCAATCCGAGCTCGATCGCGCGCATGCGCGCTTGCTCGAGATGCTGATAAGGGCCGGTCGAGATGCCGAACCAGCCGTCATTGGTGAGATTCACGATCCAGCCTGGACGCTCGTTGCGTCCGGCAACTTCACCGGGAAAGATGGCCTCGTAGCAGATCAGAGGCAGCGCGCTCGGCGCGCCCGGTACCGAAAGGGCATGTCGCACGGTTCCGGGAATGAAGCCGCCGCGCACGCGCGTGAGTTGCTCGAAGCCGAGCTTCTCCATCAAATTCTGATAGGGCAGGAATTCGCCGAACGGCACGAGGTGCAGTTTGTCGTAGACCGAGAGCACGCTGCCGTCGTGATCGATCACATAGATCGAATTGTAGGCGCGTGTGATCGGCACGCCGCGCGGCAAATCGGGCGCGCGCACCGAACCCGTGATCAGCGTCGTGCCCTTCGGCAGCAGCTCGGCGATCTGCGCCATCGCGTCCGCTTCGCGGGTCAGGAAGAACGGAAAGGCGGATTCCGGCCAGATCAGGATGGTGGCATCGCGCACGCCGGTCGATTGCGGCCCGGAGGCGCGGTCCGACAGCGCGAGGTATTTCTTCATCACCTCCGCCTTGGCGGCGTAGTTGAATTTCGCGTCCTGCTGCAGGTCGGGCTGCATCAGCCGCAGCTTGGTGCCCGCGACCATCGTGGTCGGATGCAGCGACAGCCGGACTGCGCCGAAGATGGCCATGACGATCAGGAGCGCGATCGCAGCCGCCGGCACGCGCCATTGCAGGCGGCGATCGGGCGTGCGGTCGATCAGCGTCGCAGGGCTCGCAAAGATCGCAACCGTCAGGAACGTCATGCCCCACAGCCCGATTAGCGACGCCGTCTGCGCCAGCGGCAGCGGCTCGGACAGCGCGTAGCCGAACGCGTTCCAGGGAAAGCCGGTCAGCGCGTGACCGCGCAGCCATTCGCTGATGGTGAGGCTAGCCGCGAGAGCAAGCACGCGCGTGGCGTTCTTGGACCAGAGCAGGCGCGCGAGCGCAAAGCCGATCGCCGTGAAGATGGACAGATAGGCCGGCAGGCCCAGCACCGCGAACGGCGTCAGCCAGGCGAACACATCGGCGTCGACGAAGAAGGCGTAGCCGATCCAGTAGAGGCCGGGAACGAAATAGCCGAGCCCGAACCAGTAGCCGGTCAGCGCCGCAGCGGGCACGCCGCGATAGCGTCCCGCGCCGGCGCCGTCGATCAGCCAGACCAGCACCGGAAAAGTAATGAACAGTACCGGGAAGAGATTGAACGGCGCCAATGCCAGCACCGACAATGCGCCGGCCGCCATCGCGATGAGCGCACGCTTCCAGCCCCAGGTGAGGATGATGGCAAGCGCGATCTGCCGAAGTCGCTGGAGCGCGCTCACTGCTGGCCGGTCCCCTCGCTCGGCGGCGGGGTGGGCGTGTCGCCGGCCGGCGGCTGACTGCTATCCGGCGCAGCCTCGCGGCGGCGGCTCTCGCGCTGGGTGCGCGGGGCGGGGCGTTCCTTGCGTGTCGAGATGCGCAGCCGCTTGACGCGGCGCGGATCGGCATCGAGCACCTCGACCTCGTAATTGCCGGGGCCCGAGATCACCTCGCCGCGCACCGGCAGGCGCCCGACGAAGCTGACGAGATAGCCGCCGAGCGTCTCCACCTCTTCGCCGGCCTCGCCGGTGACGAAGTCCTCGCCGATCACGGTGCGGACGTCGTCGAGGCTGGCGCGGGCGTCGGCGATGAAAGCGTTGTCAGGCAGGCGCACAATCGACGGCGGCTCGTCGCTGTCGTGCTCGTCGTCGATCTCGCCGACGATCTGCTCGACGATGTCTTCCAGCGAAACGAGGCCATCGCTGCCGCCATATTCGTCGACGACCAGCGCCAGATGGATGCGCGTCGCCTGCATCTGCGCGAGCAAATCGATCGCCCGCATCGACGGCGGCACGTAGAGCAGCTTGCGGATGATGCGCGCATCCTCGAGCGGCAATGCGAGATCGACCGTCCGCAGGTCGAGCCCGGCCGGCAGCGGCTTCTTGCGCTTGGTCTTGGCGGCTTCCGACACGCGCGCACGCACGGTCATGAATGCGAGCAGGTCGCGGATGTGGACGATGCCGACGGGATCGTCGAGCGTCTCGTTGTAGACGACAAGGCGCGAATGCCCGGCACTCTCAAAGCGGTCCATCAGCTCGCCGAGCGGGATGTCGCGCTTCACCGCGATGATGTCGGCGCGATGCACCATGACGTCGGCGATGCGGCGCTCGTGCAGGCCGAGGATGTTGCGCAGCATGGTGCGCTCGACCGCGGAGAAGCCGGTGTCGTCGGGCGTAGTCGCGTCGAGCACGACCTGGAGGTCGTCGCGCACCGATCCGGCCTTCCAGCCGAACAGCGTGCGGATGGCGCGCAGCAACCAGCCTTCCGCGGTCGGGCGCAGAACTTCGCCGGGCGTCACCACGGCCGGCAGATTGGCCGTGTTGCGCGGATTGTCGTGAATAGGCTCTGAATCCGGCATCTCAGTGCGTCCCCGGGCGCTCGGCATAGGGATCGGGGATGCCGAGGTGAGCGAGGATCTGCGTCTCCAGCGCTTCCATTTCCTCGGCGTCGTCGTCGTTCTCGTGGTCGTAGCCGATCAAATGCAGGAAACCGTGCACGGCGAGATGGCTCAAATGATGGTCGAACGGCTTGTGTTCCTCGTCCGCCTCGCGCCGCATGGTCTCGTAGGCGATCGCGATGTCGCCGAGCATGCGGGGTGCATCGCCTTCCTTCCACTCGCCCTCAGGCTGGAGCGCGGGGAACGACAGCACGTTGGTCGGCTTGTCGATGCCGCGCCAGTTGCTGTTGAGGGTGCGGATGCCGGCGTCATCGGTCAGCATCACAGCCACTTCCGCGTCGGCGACGTCTTCATCGACGCTCTCGGCGGCGGCGGCAACGGCGCGCTGGATCACGGCTTCGGAATCGGGCTCGCGCTGCCAGCAATCGGCAACGACGAGGACCTCGGTCATGGGAAGGTTCGGATGTGACATTGTGTTTGTTCGGAACGATGAGGCGCTGTGTCCGCGCCCGCTTGGTCCGGCTGTTGTCCCGTCAGGATCTATCGGGTGCCGGCCGCTGCGGCGAGCCTTCGTAAGCGGCGACGATCCGCGCCACGAGCTCGTGGCGGATCACGTCCTCGGCCTTGAAATGAACTTGTGCGATGCCTTCGACGCCGCTCAAGAGCTTGGTCGCTTCCGCGAGACCCGAGGTCTGGCCGTTCGGCAGGTCGATCTGCGAGGGATCGCCGGTCACGATCATGCGGCTGTTCTCGCCCAAACGAGTGAGGAACATCTTCATCTGCATCGACGTGGTGTTCTGCGCCTCGTCCAGGATGATGGCGGCATTGGTCAGCGTGCGGCCGCGCATGAAGGCGAGCGGCGCGATCTCGATCTCGCCGGTCTGCAGCGCGCGTTCGACGATGCGCGCATCCATGAGGTCATAAAGCGCGTCGTAGATCGGGCGCAGATAAGGATCGACCTTCTCGCGGAGATCGCCGGGCAGGAAGCCGAGCCGCTCGCCGGCTTCCACCGCCGGACGCGACAGGATGATCTTGTCGACTTCCTTGCGCTCGAACAGCTGCGCGGCATGCGCCACCGCGAGCCAGGTCTTGCCGGTGCCGGCGGGGCCGATGCCGAACACCAGCTCGTGCCGCTTCAGCGCGCGGATGTAGGAATCCTGTGCAGGGGTGCGCGCGCGCACCGGACGCTTGCGCAAGTTGATGCTGTCGAAGGTCGCCTTGGCCGATTTGGCGTCGAATTCGAACAGCGACCCCTGCGCGATCACGGCGCGGATCGCGCCCTCGACCTCGCCCTGGTCGAGGTCCTGTCCCTTCACGGCTTGCGCGTAGAGCGTCTCCAGCACGCGGCGCGCGGCATCGCAGCCGTCGCGCGTGCCGCCGATGGTGATATGGTTGCCCTTGGAGTCGACGACGACACCGAGCCGCCGCTCGATCTGCGCGAGGTGCTGGCCATAAGGGCCCACCAGCGCGGATGCGGCGCGGTTGTCGTCGAAGTCGATGACGACCTGGGTCTCGGGCGGAACTTGCATGTCGCGGTCAAATTTGCGGCTGGGAGCGATAGAAGACGAATCCGATGCGCTTTTGGGCAAGGGTTCAGGCTCCAGTGGCTTGCGATAAAGCGGGCTCGCGCGCGCTGCGCGGTGTGGCGAGCTCGCCGAGGAAACTGTAGCGCTCGAGGCTGTCGATCCTGACCGGCAGGATCTGTCCGATGATGTCGGGCGAGGCCATCACATGCGCGGGCTGGAGGAAGGCGGTGCGGCCGACGATCTGGCCGTCCTTGCGCGCCGGACGTTCGAACAGCACGTCGACCGTTGAGCCAATCGCAGCCTTGTTGAAGGCCGCTTGCTGGCTGTCGATCAGTTCCTGGAGCCGCTCCAATCGCTGGTCCATCTCGGCGGGGGACACCGTCTCCTGCATATCCGCGGCCGGCGTTCCCGGCCGGGCGGAGTATTTGAACGAATATGCTGCAGCGTAGCCGATTTGCGTGACAAGCGCGAGAGTGGCGAGAAAATCTTGCTCGCTTTCGCCGGGGAAGCCGACGATAAAATCTGATGAAAAAGCAATGTCTTGGCGTGCGGTACGGAAACGGTCGACGACACGCCGATAATCATCGGCGGTATGTTTCCGGTTCATGGCAGCGAGAATCCGGTCGGAGCCCGATTGTACCGGCAGGTGCACGAACGGCATCAAGGCATCGAGATCGCGATGGGCCGCAATCAAACTGTCATCGACGTCGCGGGGATGGCTGGTCGAATAGCGCAGCCGTGCGATGCCGGGAATCGTCGCGAGATGCTCGAGCAGGCGGCCGAGCGGCCAGGTTTTCCCGTCAGGGCCCTCGCCATGATAGGCGTTGACGTTCTGGCCGATCAGCGTGAGCTCGCGCACGCCGTTGTCGGCGAGCCGCTTCACGTCGTCGACGATCTTCGCGACCGGTCGCGAAACTTCTGAGCCTCGCGTGTACGGCACGACGCAGAACGTACAAAACTTGTCGCAGCCTTCCTGCACCGTGACGAAGGCGGCGATGCCGCGCGCGCGGATCGCGTCGGGCTTGGGCTGGGCCAGGAAGCCGAACTTGTCCGCGGCCGGAAACTCGGTCTCGATCGCGCGGCCTTCATTGCCGGCGCGCTTCAAGAGATCCGGCAGGTGATGATAGCTCTGCGGCCCGACCACGACGTCGACGACAGGCGCACGGCGCACGATCTCCTCGCCCTCGGCCTGCGCCACGCAGCCGGCGACCGCGATCTGCATCGCGCGGCCAGAGCGCGCGGCCTCGTCCTTGGCGACGCGTAAGCGCCCGAGCTCGGAATAGACCTTTTCGGAAGCCTTCTCGCGGATATGGCAGGTGTTGAGGATGACGAGATCGGCGTCCTCGGCGCTCGCCGTCTCCACGAATCCTTCCGGAGCCAGCGTGTCCACCATGCGCTGGGCATCGTAGACATTCATCTGGCAGCCATATGATTTGATGTGCAGCTTGCGCGGCGGCGTCATGGAACCCGAAAATTGAGGTGGAGGACGGCCCTCAGATATAGGCTGGAGGGCCGAAAATCCAGCGAAGGAGGCCATTTCGGCCGTCATTGCGGGGCGCGCGCCAGCGCGAACCCGGAATCTCGCGCCAAAACCTCTGGATTCCGCACTTCACGCGCGCCGCGCGTGCCCCGGAATGACCGGGAGGCGCGAAATCAGCCTGTCAGGGCGTCGGCCTCGACCCGCCGGACCAGCTCCGGCAGCTGGTGCATGTCGGCAAAGGTCAGGTCGGCCCCGGCCTGGCGCAGGGTTTCGGCATGGCCGGCGCCGCAATGACTGCCACCGTAAAAGCCGAATACTTTCATCCCGGCCGCCCGTGCGCCGGTAATGCCGGCCAGACTGTCCTCGATGACGACGCAGCGTTCCGGCGGCACGCCCATTTCCTTGGCCGCGAACAGGAACAGGTCCGGTGCGGGTTTGCCATTCGTCACTTGCGAGGACGAGAAGATGTTCGGCGCGAGGCGTTCATAGAGCCCCGTGCTCCCTAGGCTCACTTGCATGCGCGGATGCGAACCGCTCGAGGCAACGCAGACACGTTGCGTCAGGACGTCGAGCACGTCGTGGATGCCGCGGATCGCTTCGAGGTCGGCTTCGAAGGCGCGAAACAGCTCGTCCTGCAGATCGCCGTGATAGGCGTCGGGCAATTTACGGCCGAGCTCGGCTTCGATCTCGAGATTGGCCTGTTTTGTCGAGCGGCCGAGGAAGCGTTCGGACACCTGTGCCGACGTGATCGGATAGCCGTGGCGGGTGAGCACATCGGCATGCGCGCGACAGGAGATCGCCTCGCTGTCCACGAGCACGCCGTCGCAATCGAAGATGATGAGATCGATGGACACTAGACTTACTTAAGACGTGGGCTTGTCGTCGTCGAGCGGGACGCAATAGAGCTCGAGCCGGTGATCGACCAGGCGATAGCCGAGCTTGCGGGCGATCTCCGCCTGCAGCTTCTCGATCTCTTCGGAGGTGAACTCGATCACCTTGCCGTCGCGCAGATTGATGAGGTGGTCGTGATGGCTGTCGCGCATCGTCTCGTAGCGCGCGCGGCCCTCGCGGAAATCATGGCGCTCGATGATGCCGGCATCCTCGAACAGTTTCACGGTGCGATACACCGTCGAGATCGAGATCTTGTCGTCGACGGCGACACAGCGCCGGTACAATTCCTCGACATCGGGATGATCGACCGCCTCGGCCAGCACGCGGGCGATGACACGGCGCTGCTCGGTCATGCGCATGCCGGTGGCGGCACAGCGCGCCTCGATGCCGGACGCCTTGGATGCGGAAGAAGGTTTCAGTGCGGTCATGATGTGTCTGCCTGGCGGGGCGCTTTCTGCCATCGATGTTACGACAAGTCACGTCGCATCAGAAGGGCGTTCAATTGTTCCCCGTTCGGCTGCTTATAGTAGCGTACGCGGCGGCCCACCACCATGAATCCGGCCCCATCGTAGAGCCGCCGCGCCGGCTGGTTATTTTCCTCGACTTCGAGAAATATTGTGCGCACCCCGCGCCCGGCGAGGTGGCCGAGATGGGTCATCAGCAGTGTCCGCGAAAGACCGCGGCCGCGATGGGCCCGGTCGACTGCAATCGAGAGGATTTCCGCCTCGTCGGCGCCGATCCGCGACACCGCAAAGCCGATCGTGTTGCGGCCGAGGCGCAAGCGATGCACCAGCGTGTTGCGCTCGATCATCATGCTTTCGAATTCGCCTTCGCCCCAGCCGCGCGCAAACGACGCGCCGTGCAGCTGCGCGAGCCGCGCGCTGCATGTCCGTGACTTCTTCCGGACGCTCGTCGATCAAGAGCACGATCAGATAGGCGGTGAACGCAAGGTTTGCCGACCGCATCACGCGCGCGATCAGCGGCATCAGCGCCTCGGCATGACCGCGCTTCATGAGCAGGGATTCTTGCGCGAGCAGCTCGCCGGCGTCGGTGTCGAGAACGGCAGCCGCGCACGCCTCCAGCGCGGTATCGATGGCAAGGATCAGCATGGCTGCAATCTAGTCGGTCCTGTACCGACAGAACCAGAACCAAGTTTGAGGATTGCACAACCGGCCAGCGGCGCGACAAGTCGACCTCTCCCGTAATTCTACGTCTTCGGGAAAAGCATGCAATTCTCAGCCCTGATCGGCTCTCCTGATTTGATGCAATCGCATTATTTACAACCTAAAAGATGTGTAAGTGCTTGAAATTGTTTCAAATTAATAGTGCGTTAGCAATCAAGTGAGACCCTTCGGTTGCGGAAAAGCGAGTCAACGGCGACTCGGGCGATGCATTTTTGGCAGATCGAGCCACGCGCGTTCCGGGCAATTGGAAGGATTTTATTAATGTCTTTTTGGCGAAGCGGCTCTTCAGCGCGCGAGGCTATGGCCCAGGTCACCGCACTTTCGAGATCGCAGGCAGTCATCGAATTCAACCTCGACGGCACCATCATCACCGCGAACCAGAATTTCCTGCACGCGATGGGCTACCGGCTCGACGAGATCGCAGGCAAGCACCACTCCATATTCGTGACGCCGGAGGAGCGGGGCAGCGCGGCCTATCGCGAATTCTGGGCACGGCTCGCCCGCGGCGAATATCAGTCCGCAGAGTACAAGCGGCTCGGCAAGGGCGGCCGTGAGATCTGGATCCAGGCGTCCTACAATCCGATCATCGACGAGGCCGGCAAGCCGGTGAAGGTCGTCAAGTTCGCGACCGACATCACCGCGCGCAAGATCCGCAGCCTGGAAGATGCCGGCAAGATCTCCGCGATCGGCCGCGCGCAGGCGGTGATCGAATTCAATCTCGACGGCACCATCATCACCGCCAACGAGAACTTTCTGGCGACGGTCGGCTACCGGCTCGACGAGATCCAGGGCCGTCACCACAGCATGTTCGTCGGCGCCGGCGAGTGCGACAGCGCAGCCTATCGCGAGTTCTGGGCGAAGCTCGGCCGCGGCGAATTCCAGTCCGGCGAGTACAAACGCTTTGGCAAGGGTGGGAAGGAGGTCTGGATCCTCGCCTCCTACAATCCGATCCTCGATGACGCCGGCAAGCCGTTCAAGGTGGTGAAATTCGCCACCGACGTCAGCGCGCAGAAGCTGTCGAACGCGAATTTCGCCGGCCAGATCGAGGCGATCGGCAAGTCGCAGGCGGTGATCGAGTTCAGCATGGACGGCAAGATTCTGACCGCCAATGCGAACTTCCTCAGTGCGCTCGGCTATACGCTGTCCGAGATATCAGGCAAGCATCACAGCATGTTCGTCGACGCCGACGAGCGCGACAGCGAAGCCTATCGCGGCTTCTGGGCCAGGCTGAACGCCGGCGAATTCCAGTCCGGCGAATATCAGCGCGTCGGCAAGGGCGGTCGCCAGGTCTTCATCCAGGCGTCCTACAATCCGATCCGCGACCTCAACGGCAATCCGTTCAAGGTTGTGAAATACGCCTCCGACACCACCGCGCAGGTGATCGCGCGCAAGCGCAGCGAGAAGGTGCGCGACATGATGGAATCGGTCGCCGCCGGTGCCGAGGAGCTCAACGCATCGGTGCGCGAGATCGCCGAAGCGATGACGCGCTCGCGCGAGACCGCATCGACCGCTGTCGATCGGGTCGAGGCAGCGGACCAGCAGGCGCATCGGCTGACGCAGGCGGCGGAATCGATGAGCACGATCGTGCAGCTCATCGGCAACATCACCGGCCAGATCAATCTGCTGGCGCTGAATGCCACCATCGAATCCGCCCGCGCCGGCGAGGCCGGTCGCGGCTTTGCGGTGGTCGCATCGGAAGTGAAGAACCTCGCCAATCAGGCCAAGCAGGCCGCCGACCGGATCGAGCAGGAGATCGGCAATCTCAATGGCATCTCGGTCGACGTGGTCGGCGCGCTGGAATCCATCAAGAGCGCGATCCAGGGCGTCAGCGAGTACGTGTCGTCAACGGCCGCGGCCGTCGAGGAGCAGAGCACGGTCACCAGCGAGATGTCGGCAAACATGCGCAGGGCGGCGGAAGAGGCCGCAAGCATCGGCCAGGCGGCGTAAGCGAGGTCTCTTACGAAGAGATCCCGTAGGGTGGGCAAAGGCGCTCTTGCGCCGTGCCCACCACCTTTATCTTATGGCAGAGAAGGTGGGCACGCTTCGCTTTGCCCACCCTACGGCACCCAGGATGCGGAGCTCACATCGGTCGGACTTCGACCACGTCGGGCACGAAGTGCTTGAGCAAATTCTGAATGCCGTGCTGAAGCGTCGCGGTCGATGACGGGCAGCCGGAGCAGGCGCCCTTCATGTTGAGATAGACGATGCCGTCCTTGAAGCCGCGGAAGGTGATGTCGCCGCCGTCATTGGCGACCGCCGGTCGCACGCGGGTCTCGATCAGATCCTTGATCATGTCGACCGTCTCGGCATCGGCCTCGTCGAAGAACTCGTCCTCGTCGTCGAGATCGGCATCGCTGGTCACGGTGCCGTCGGCGAGCAGCGGCGCGCCGGACATGTAGTGCTCCATGATGGCACCGAGGATCGCGGGCTTGAGCTGCTGCCACTCACCGCTCGCCTTGGTCACGGTGATGAAATCCGATCCGTAGAACACGCCGGTGACGCCGGGCACGTCGAACAGCTTTTCGGCCAGCGGCGAGCGCGCGGCCGATTCGCGGCTCGAAAATTCCATTGGGCTGCCGTCGACGACGACGCGGCCGGGAATGAATTTCAGCGTGGCGGGATTGGGGGTGGCTTCGGTTTGAATGAACATGGCTTTCTCCAGACGTCGCCGGTTCAAGGCCGGCGCGTGCTCCATCCAGTAGCAGATGGCGACGGCGAACGCACGATCAAGGGGCGGGAAGGGCGTTTTGCTGTTATATCAGCGGGTTAGGTGCCTTCCTACCCTCCCCCTCCAGGGGAGGGTAAGAGGCAGCGCCGCTACGACAGCGAATCCACGCTCTGGTCGCTCAGCGCGCCCGAGATGATCGTCACCGGCACCGGGAACGTGCCGAGCTCATGCGCGAGCAGCGCGACCAGCGGCCCGGGGCCTTCGGCGCCGGGATTGGCGGCGAGCACCAGCATGGCGATGTCGGGATCCTCGTCGATCACCGCGAGCAGCTGTTCCATCGCCGCGCCTTCGCGGATCACCCGCTCCGGCGTGATCGCGGCGATGCCGTTGGCTCTGCCTGCGGCACGGTCGAGCGCGGCTTCCGCCGCCTCATGCGCCTCGGCGCGCATGATCTCGGCCACCCCAAGCCATTCCTGGCTCTGCTGCTCGGGCTCGATGATGCGCAGCATCACCACGCCGCCGTCGGCGCGGATCGCCCAGCGGCTGGCATAGTAGACCGCCCGATCCCATTCGGCGGTGTCGTCGACGATGACGAGGCATTTGGGCTTGTGACCCGGCTCGAAGCAAAGTCGCTTGGTGGTCATGCATGTCCCGGAATGTGCAGGGACGGCATGCTGCCACACTCCCGCAAAATTGGGGAGGGGAGAAGCGGCCGGCGCGGTGGCGCAGGCCGGGTTTCGCTAAGCCATCATCAGCGCCGGCGGATGAAGCCGACGATGTCCTTCGAGAGGTTCATGGTCTCTTCGGCGATAGCGCGGGCGCGGTCGGAACCATCGTTCAGGATGGTGTCGATATGGCCGGGGTCGGCGACGAGGCGCTTCATCTCGCCGGCGATCGGCGCGAGCTTGGTCACACAGAGCTCCGCCAGCGCATTCTTGAAGCTGGAGAACTGGCCGCCGCCGAAATCCCTGAGCACGTCGGCCTTGGGGCGGCCGGAGAGCGCCGCGAAGATGCCGACCAGATTGTCCGCCTCGGGGCGTGCTTCCAGGCCCTTCTCCTCGGTCGGCAGCGGCTCCGGATCGGTCTTGGCCTTGCGGATCTTCTGCGCGATGGTGTCGGCATCGTCGGTCAGATTGATGCGCGAATTGTCGGATGCATCCGACTTCGACATCTTCTTGGTGCCGTCGCGCAAGCTCATCACGCGCGTCGCCGGGCCCGTGATCAAGGGTTCCGGCAACGGGAAGAACAGGCCGTCATTGGTGCCCTGCGCGCGGATGGAATCGCCGAAATCGTTGTTGAACTTCTGCGCGATGTCGCGCGAGAGCTCGAGATGCTGCTTCTGGTCCTCGCCGACCGGAACGTGGGTGGCGCGGTAGAGCAGGATGTCGGCGGCCATCAGCACGGGATAGTCGAACAGACCGACCGAGGCGTTCTCGCGGTCCTTGCCGGCCTTCTCCTTGAACTGGGTCATGCGGCCGAGCCAGCCCATGCGCGCGACGCAGTTGAAGATCCAGGCGAGCTCGGCGTGTCCGGAGACCTGGCTCTGGTTGAACACGATGTGCTTCTTCGGATCGATGCCGCTGGCGATGAAGGCCGCGGTGACTTCGCGGGTGTTGCGCGCGAGCTCGGCCGGGCCGCCCCAGACGTCCACGCCTTGCGTGATCGCGTGCATGTCGACGACGCAATAGATGCAGTTGTGGGTTTCCTGCATCTTCACGAAGTTGACGATCGCGCCGAGGTAATTGCCGAGATGCAGATTGCCGGTCGGCTGGACGCCCGAAAAGACCCGTTCAACGAATGGCATGGTAAGCCTTCCCATAGGTATTCGGCCGTCGTTTCCAACAGCGGCGCTGCCCCGTCAAGGGTAATTCGCGCCCCTCAAGCGCGCTGGTCCTGCGGGGCGGGCCGCTTCAAGGCACTGGCCGCCTCGCGCCAGGAGGCCGCGCCGAGGATTTGCAGCAGCAGGCCGTAGACGGCGATCCCGGCGCCGATCTGCGCGCCCAGCACGATGAAGCGGATCAGGCCGTGCGCTTCGGCCGGGATGAGATCCGCGGTCAGCCAGAGCAGGGCGCCCATGGCGGAAGCGGCGAGCACGATCCGCGGCAGCCGCTTTCGCGCGGCTGTATCGACCGAGAAGCCGAATTCGCTGGCGCCTTTCCGGAGCAGCGAAAGCGCGCTGCTCCAGGCGCCGGCCGCGATGCTCGCGGCGATCCCGCTCGCGCCGAAGAAATGGTCGAGCAGGACGGCGAGGGCGATTGCCACCACAAAGCCTTTGGCCGTGGCAATGAGCGGCGTCATCGTGTCGCTGCGGGCGAAGAAGGCCGGCGACAGCGCCTTGATCAGCACGTGGGCCGGCAGGCCCAGCGCCAGCCACATCAGCGCATGCGCGGTGGCGACGCTGTCCTCGGCGCCGAAGGCGCCATGCTCGAACAGCAGCCGCACGATCGGCTCGGCCAGCACGATCAGGCCGAGCGTCGCCGGCAGCGCCAGCCCCGTGGCAAGCTCCAGCGCGCGCGATTCCGCATGCGCCACCGCGTCGCGGTCGCCGCTCCCCACCGCGCGCGTCAGCTCCGGCACCAGCACGGTGCCCATGGCGACGCCGACGATGCCGAGCGGCAGCTCGATCAGGCGGTTGGCGAAATAGAGCCAGGATACGGCGGAGGGCGTCGCGGACGCGATGATCGCGCCGGCCACCATCAGCCATTGCGGGCCCGAGCTTGCGATCATGCCGGGGATCGCCTTGGCGAAAAAGCCGCGCATCTCCGTGTCGAAGCTGACGCGCAGCGGTGTCGCGAGGTTTGCACTTCGCTGTGACAACAACATCAGCAATTGCAGCAGGCCGGCGATGCCGACCGTGGCCGCCAGCATCCACGCGGCGAGAAGTGCATCGGCATGCCAGATGAGCAGTATCGCGATCGCGGCGATCAGCGCGACGTTGAACAGCAGCGGCGAGAACGCCGTCAGCGCAAACCGCCCCTGCGCATTCAAGAGCCCCATCAGCACCGTGACGGGGCCGGCGAAGGCGAGATAGGGCAGCATCAGCCGCGCGTTCTGGACTGCGAGATCGAGCGTCGCGCTGCCGAGAAAGCCCGGCGCGATGACCGTGATGATCAGCGGCATCACCAGCGCGATGACGACCGAGACCGCGATCAGCGCCACGCTGACCGTGCCGAGCACGCGTCCTGCGAAGGCGGCCGCGCTCGCGGACGCGCAGCCAGGCCGGGATCAGGGCCGCATTCAGCACGCCCTCGCTGAGCAGGCGCCGCACAACGTTGACGAGCTGGAACGCGGCCAGGAACGCGTCCGCCACCGCCCCGGTGCCGAGCAGCGCCGCGATCAGGGAATCGCGGGCAAAGCCCAGCAGCCGCGAGGCCAGTGTTCCCGTCGAAACGGTCAGGAAGGAGCGGATCATCGGCTGTTATAATACCGTTGCTTGCCCGTGCAGGCCCGGTCGTGATAGGCCGCGAGCCGGATTTCAGGCCGACAGGAAGCGGATTTTGCCGGTAATCGCAATCCGCCAAACAGGATCAAGGTGAATGGCTGACGTGAAATATGACGTTCTCGGCATCGGCAACGCGCTGTTCGACGTGCTGGTCCGGACCGATGAGGCCTTTCTGGCCAAGCATGCGATGACCAAGGGCAGCATGTCCCTGATCGACGAGGCGCGTGCCGCCACGATCTACGCAGACATGGGTCCGGCGACGGAAGTCTCGGGCGGATCTGCCGCCAACACTATCGTCGGCGTCGGCAGCCTGGGGGCCCGCGCGGCCTATGTCGGCAAGGTCAAGGACGACCAGATCGGCAAGCTCTATGTCCACGACATCCGCGCGGCCGGCGTCGCCTTCAACACGCCCGCCGCCAAGGACGGTCCCGCCACCGGCTGCTCCTACATCCTGGTGACCGGCGACGGCGAGCGCACCATGAACACCTATCTCGGCGCCGCGCAGGACCTCTCGCCCGCCGACATCGATCCGGCCGAGATCGCGTCTGCCGGCATCGTCTATCTCGAGGGCTATCTCTGGGACCCCAAGAACGCCAAGGACGCCTTCGTCAAGGCGGCCGGCATCGCACACGAGGCCAAGCGCAAGGTGGCGCTGACGCTGTCGGATTCCTTCTGCGTCGACCGCTATCGCGACGAATTCCTTGGCCTGATGCGCAACGGCACCGTCGACATCGTGTTCGCCAACGAGTCCGAGCTGCACTCGCTCTACATGACCTCGGATTTCGACACCGCGCTCAAGCAGCTGCGCAACGACGTCAAGCTCGGCGTCGTCACCCGCAGCGAGAAGGGCTGCGTGGTGGTGACGCCGACGGACGCGGTCGCCGCTCCGGCTTCGCCGATCAAGCAGTTGGTCGACACCACCGGCGCCGGCGATCTGTTCGCGGCGGGCTTCCTCTACGGCCTCGCGCGCGATCTGTCCCACAAGCAGTGCGGCGAGCTCGGCGCGCTTGCCGCCGCCGAAGTGATCCAGCACATCGGCGCCCGCCCGCAAGTGTCGCTGAAGGAATTGGCGAAACAGCGCGGGCTGACGGTTTAGGAAAGTCGCGCCTCAACCTCTGCTGTCATCGCCCGGCTTGACCGGGCGATCCAGTATTCCGAGACATCAGTGGATCATCGAGGAGCCGCGGCGTACTGGATCCCCCGCTTTCGCGGGGGATGACAATCGTCGTGGGGGCAGGGCCGTACGCCAAGTCGCCTCACGCCGCCTTCTGTCCGCTCCCCGCATCGAGCCCGGCATAGATTCCACGTTCGAATCCTGTGAAGGCCTCGATGCACTTGGCGTCGATGAACGGCAACACCTGCATGAGGATCACGCCGGAAACATCGCGCGCCGGGTCGATCCAGAAATAGGTGTTGGCGAGACCAGCCCAGGCGAGGCTGCCGGCACTGCGGCCCTCCGGCGTTTTGGCTGTGTTGATCAGGAAGGACAGTCCCCACTTCTTCACGATGTCAGGGAAGAGATCGACATCGTTGGTGTACATGGGCGCAACCGTCGTCATCTTGCCAATGGTGAGGTCGCCGATGTGGTTCTGGCCCATCAGCGCGACCGTTTCGGGCTTCAACACCTGGTTTCCGTTGCCGCGGCCCTTGCTGAGGATCATCTGGGTGAACTTGATGTAGTCGCCGGCAGTGCCGTAAAGGCCGCCACCACCCATGCAAAATTCCGGATTCTGCTCGATCTCGAACGGGATCGGCGCCAGCGATCCATCCTCGCCGCGAGCATGGGTGGTGACCAGCCGCTTGCGCATGTTGTCGGTGATCTTGAAGCCGGTGTCGCTCATGCCGAGCGGGGTGAAGAGATTGTCGCGCAGATAGGCATCGAGCCGCTTGCCGCTGACGGCTTCCACGGCCTTGCCGACGAAGTCGATGTTGATGCCATATTCCCAGCGCGTGCCGGGATCAGACATGATCGGCGTCTTCAGCGCGATGTCCTGGCAGGAGAAGATGTTCGGGGTTCCGGTCTTCTCCAAATAGAGTGCGAGATCGCCATTCCAAACATTGTAGGCAAAACCGGCGGTGTGGGTCATGAGCTGGCGCAGCGTGATCGGCCCCTTCGCCGGCCGCAGCTTCGGCTCGCCCGCGGCGTCGAAGCCTTCGAGCACCTGCGGCTTGGCGAGGTCGGGCAGCACCTCGCCGATCGGCTTATCGAGCGACAGCTTGCCTTGCTCGACCAGTTGCATCGCGCCCGCCGATGTCACCGCCTTCGTCATCGAGGCGATCCAGAACACGCTGTCCTCGGTCATCGCGTCGGGCTTCGACAAATCGCGTTTGCCGAACGCGCCATGATACAGCACGTCGCTGCCGCTCGCGGCGATGGCGACCACGCCGGGGATTTCCTTGGCGTCGCTTGTCTTACGCAGGATCTCGTCGATCTCGGCTTGGCTATGCATACGCGTTTCCTCCGGTTTGATTATTGTTGGAAGTGATCGATTGTCCTCCCTGAGGTCGCGTGCGGCAAGTCTCTCAACTTGCGCGCCGGTCGCGATGTCGTGACTTGACGGTGCGCTGTCGCCGCAGGACGACAACACGGGCTGAGGTGCAACACTCCGTCACAATCTGCGGTGGATGGCCGCAACTCGCCGTGACCTTGGATGGACGCAGGCGATATGTTTTCAGTGTTTGAAGCACTTGAAACATTTTGTGCGTTGCGGCGTTCAGCACATGGCCCGATCGGCGCCTGACGTTAGAACTTGATGCAATTTGCGGTCGTTCAAGACCGCGAGGGGGACCTCAAATGATTTCGACCTGGAGCGAATGGAAGCGCTATCCCCGTCCTGGACGAGGAGACAATCTGGAGGCGCCGATCTCGCCGGGCATTTACGAGGTCCGGATCGCCGGCACCGGCGCACTCTACTCGTTCGACGCGGTCGACAATCTCGCGCAGTCGCTGGCGCTGCTGCCGGTCGGCTCGAAGTCGTGGTTCGGCCGCCGCGACACCTCCGACGTTCCCGATCTCGAATACCGGACGTGTGCGACCTCATCGAAGGCCGATGCCAAGGCCGCCGCCGAGCGCATGATCGGCCGGCGCGAGACCTATATGAGCGGCGCGGCCTAAGGCCGCCCCCAGCTTAGCTCCCATCAGATGTGCGTTGCGGGACGGTGCATTGCGCGCCGTCTCTCCTTATATTCCGGGCCAATCGATGTCCCGAGGAGCAACGCCATGACCCCGACCGCCGCCGCACGCGCTCAACAATCTACCGCCACTCTGCGCGACCGGTTGAAGGACCCCTCGCTGCTGAAGGAAGCCTGCTACATCGACGGCGCTTGGGTCGGCACGCCGGTGTTCGCCGTCAACAATCCTGCGACCGGGGTCGAGATCGCCAAGGTCCCGCAGCTCGGTGCGGACGATACGACCAAGGCGGTCGAAGCCGCCGAGCGTGCGTTCCCGGCCTGGGCCAAGCACACCGCAAAACAGCGCTCCAACATTTTGCGCAAATGGTTCGAGCTGATCATCGCCAATCGCGAGGACCTTGCGCTGATCCTCACCTCCGAGCAGGGCAAGCCGCTGTCGGAAGCGCTCGGCGAGGTCGATATCGGCGCCGCCTATATCGAGTTCTTCGCCGAAGAGGCGCGCCGCGTCTATGGCGAGACCATCCCGACGCAGCGGCCGGATGCGCGACTGCTTGCGATCAAGCAGCCGATCGGCGTCTGCGGCGCCATCACGCCGTGGAATTTCCCGAACTCCATGATCACGCGAAAGGTGTCGCCGGCGCTGGCCGCGGGCTGCACCGTGGTGCTCAAGCCCGCCAACGAGACGCCGCTGTCGGCGCTGGCGCTGGCCGTGCTTGCCGAGAAAGCCGGCATCCCCAAGGGCGTGCTCAACATCATCACCGGTGACGCGCCGCCGATCGGCAAGGTGCTGTGCGAGCATCCGGCGGTGCGCTTCGTCGGCTTCACCGGCTCGACCGCGGTCGGCAAGATCCTCTACCAGCAGGCCTCCGTCGGCGTGAAGCGGCTCGGCCTCGAGCTCGGCGGCAATGCGCCGTTCATCGTGTTCGACGATGCCGACATCGATGCTGCGGTCGAAGGCGCCATCGTCTCGAAATACCGCAACATGGGCCAGACCTGCGTCTGCGCCAATCGCATCTACGCCCAGGACAAGATCTACGACGAGTTCGTGCAAAAGCTTTCGAAGAAGGTTGCGGCGATGAAGATCGGCGACGGCACCGAGAGCGGCGTCACGCAAGGGCCCCTGATCAACATGAAGGCTATCGACAAGGTCGAGCGCCACATCGCGGACGCGGTGAAGCGCGGTGCCAAGGTCGTCACCGGTGGCAAGCGCAGCGAGCTCGGTCGTTCGTTCTTCGAGCCGACGGTGCTCGCCGACGTCAAGCCGGACTCGCTGGTGTCGCAGGAAGAGACGTTCGGCCCGCTTGCGCCGGTGATCCGCTTCAAGGACGAGGCGGACGTCATTGCGATGTGCAACGCCTCGCCGTTCGGCCTCGCCTCCTACTTCTACTCCCGCGATCTCGGCCGCGTCTGGCGCGTCGCCGAAGCGCTGGAGTCAGGCATGGTCGGCGTCAACACCGGTCTGATCACCACGGAAGTCGCGCCCTTCGGCGGCGTCAAGGAAAGCGGCCTTGGCCGCGAAGGCTCGCGTCACGGCATGGAAGAATATGTCGAGATCAAATACGTGATGATGGCCGGGGTGTGAGGGCGTAGCTGTCTCCACAACCGTCATGGCCGGGCTTGACCCGGCCATCCACGACTTATCGGGACAGGCCCGGGCATCACGAGCGTCATCAGCGTTGCAGCTCAGGGCGAGCTGATCCAGGGACTGTCCACGTCTGCGACGAGGCTCTTCGCCCAATCGATGAACACCCGCACTTGTGGCGCCAAATGCTCGCGTGCCGGAAACATGATCGATAGCGGGCGATGGACGGGCCGCAACTTCGGCAGGACCCGCACGAGCATTCCGTTGTTCAGATATTCCTTGACGACGCAGCCGGGCACCTGGATCAGCCCCATGCCGGCGAGAGCGCACGCAAGGAAAGCCTCCGTGTCGTTCACGAGGATGCCGGTTTCCAGGCGAAGCTCGCGCTCGCCGGTCCCCCGCGGAAGACGCCAGGGGATGGCGACATGGCCCCGGCCCGAAAAATAATTGACTGCGCGATGACCCCTGAGGTCCGCGACACTTTCCGGAGTGCCGAACCTGTCGAGGTAAACAGGTGACGCGCAGATCAACATGGCCATCTTGGCGAGAACGCGCCCGACGAGGCTGCTGACCGGCAGGTCGCCGATCCTCAGCACGCAATCGATACCTTCTGCGATCAGATCGACCGGCTGATCGCTGACACCGAGGATGAGATCGATGTCAGGGTATTTTGCCTGGAAGTCCGGAAGATTTGGGATGATCAGTGGTTTGGCGATCGCAACGGGGATATCGACCCGCAGGCGTCCCTTTGGCGCGTCGCCGGCGCCGCCAAACAGGTTACGCGCTTCCCCGACCTCGTTGAGGATTGCGACCGAGCGATCATAGAACAATCGCCCTTCACTCGTCAGGGAGGTCTGGCGCGTCGTTCGATGCAGCAGTCTTGCGCCGATCGACTTTTCCAGTTCGCTCACGGCGTTCGTCACGGTGGGACGGGTCGCGCGAAGGGCCTCGGCCGCCCGCGTAAAACTCCTGTTCTCCGCAACGGCCACGAAGACTTTCAATTGCTGCAGAAAGTCCATGCGTCTTCTCCATCGGGCGCGATCTCAGCCGCACCCAGATTGTTATAAAATATCATAACAATAAAGTTCAAATTTCACCGCTTCCGACGAACAAAGGGCGGAGCTATCTCCGGGTCCGGCAATTGGCCGAGACGAAATCCGGAAAGGCAGGAGATGGCCCGCGTTGTTCGCTTTCACGAATATGGTGACGCCGACGTTCTCAAGATCGAGGACATCGAGGTCGCGGCTCCCGAAGTCGATGAAGTCCAGATCGTGGTGCGCGCGATCGGGCTCAATCGGGCCGAGGTCATGTTCCGGCGCAACGCTTACGTGCAGCAGGCGCAGTTTCCCAGCCGGCTGGGCTATGAGGCGGCGGGTATCGTCAAAGCGGTCGGCGCGTCGGTGAGTGATTTCCGTCCGGGCCAGTCGGTGAGCGTCATTCCGACCGAAGACATGGCGCGATGGGGCACGTACGGCGAAGTCATCAATATTCCGGCCCGCAATCTGGTGGTGCATCCGAAAAACCTCACCTTTGCGCAGGCCGCCGCATCGTGGATGAAATATGTCACCGCCTGGGGTGCGCTGATCGAGCAAGCGAATCTGAAGGCGGACGACTACGTCATCGTCACGGCGGCATCCAGCAGCGTCGGGACTGCGGCGTTTCAGATCGCGCGCGCGGTGGGAGCGACGATCATCGCGACGACGCGGAGCAGCGCGAAGCGTAAGGCGCTGCTGGATGCAGGTGCCCATCACGTCATCGCAACCGCCGAAGAGGATCTCGTCTCGCGGGTGATGGAGATCACGAGCGGCAAGGGAGCGCGCGTCGTATTCGATCCGATCGGTGGTCCCGCCATCGAGCAGTTGGCGCATGCGATGTCTCATCGTGGGATCTTGATCGAGTACGGCGCCTTGAGCCCGGATATGGGCGCGTTCCCCCAATTTGCCGTGCTCGGAAAGAGCCTCACAATCAAGGGCTATCTCTACAACGAGGTCGTCGATGACGACGACGTGCTGGCGCGCGCGAAGAGATACATCTCGGAAGGCCTTTCATCCGGGACGCTGAAGCCGGTGATCTCCCGAAGTTTCGAGTTCGATCAGATCCAGGAGGCAACGCGCTTCCTGGAGTCGAATGAGCAGATCGGAAAGATCGTCGTCACGGTCTGAGACCCGCAACACAGTTAGGGATGATGGAATGACGAACACGAACAACTGGCAGGCCGCCGGCCTGAACCGACGGAAAATCGGCGACTACATCGTCACTGCGATCGTCGACGGCGTCGTCAGCGTGCCGTTCGATCTCTTGTCCGGAATAGGACCTGACGAGGCGATGAGCATGACGGTGGCGACGGGACGTCATCCGTCATCCGCGATGACCGTCAGCGCCTATCTGATCGAGGGAAAAGGCCGGACCATATTGGTCGATGGCGGCGGCGGCGGCATCCACGGTTGGGGAGGGCGTTTGCATGCCTCGCTTGCCGCGGCCAATGTGAACCCGCTCGCGATCGACCAGATCCTGTTGACCCATGCCCATCCGGATCATGTCGGAGGTCTCGTCGGGGCCTTGCCGTCGGCGCCCCAGTTTCCAAACGCCGAGATCGTGATGCACGACGCCGAATTCGCCTTCTGGTCGGATGATGCGAATCTCAATCAGGCCCCGGACGCGATGAAGCCGTTCTTTCAGGCCGCCCGAAGTGTATTCGAGGCCTATGGCGCGCGGCGTCGGACGGTCAGTGCAGGGCAAGTCGCGCCCGGCATCGTGATCGAACATCTCCCCGGCCACACCCCCGGACATAGCGGCTACCGGATCGATGGCGGCGATGCGTCCCTGCTGATCTGGGGCGACATCGTTCACTATCCGGATATTCAGGTGCCCAGGCCCGACGTGACGATCGCGTTCGACGCCGATCCGCAGGCGGCCGCAGAAACCCGAAAGAAAATGCTGGAAAGAGTCTCCGCGACCGGAGAGCTCGTCGCCGGAATGCACCTCAATTTCCCCGGGTTCGCGCGGCTGTCGAAGAAGGGACAGTCGTTCGAAATCCGTCATGAACCCTGGTCCGCGGAGCTCATCTGAGCCGAGAGGGTATGCGCGCAAAGGCTCGCGTCACGGCATGGAAGAATATGTCGAGTTCAAATATGTGATGATGGCGGGGGTCTAAAGCCCTCGCTCGATCAATTCCGGCTTCGACGCAGTTGACTCGGACTGTATCCGAGTTCGCGGCGCATCCATTTGGCCAGATGAGATTGATGGGAAAAGCCCGCCTCCAGGGCGATGTCGCTGAGCTTGCGATCGCCCTGGAGGAGGAGCAGGCGTGCATGCTCCACCCGCCGTCTCAGGATGTAGCGATGGATCGTGACGTCCATGGCCGCCTTGAACCAGGTCCGCAGATGTGAGCTGCTGACGCCGGCCTCGCGGCAGAGAATGTCGATCGTGAGCGGCCGGTCGAGATTGGCATCGATATAGGCCAAAACCCTCTGGAGCTGCTCGTTCGACAGGCGCGCCGCCTGCGCCGGCGGATCATTCGTCAGGCTGAGCAGCTCCACCGCCAGGGCCATCCCAACATTTTCGGCAAACAGCGGACCGCTCGGCGAGCCCGCTTTCACGTCGCTTTCGAGCGCCTGTCCGAGCAGAATGATGCGGTCATTCCGCAGCATATGATGATGTGCGAGTCGGGCGGACGCCAATTGTCCGCTCCGGGATGCCGCATGATCGAGCATGCGCGGCGCGAGCCGGATCTGAAGCGATTTGTAGGGCGTTTCCGCGACGAAGCCGCCGATGGCGCCGGACGGAATCACATCGATATCGCCGGCCTGACGCGAAGAACCTGTCTCCGGTCTCGAGGCAAAGTGAGCGCGTCGCAGGGCTGAGGTGGATGATGATCCGGTGATCGCCGATCGGCTCCAGCGCCACGGAATTCGGCTCGGTGCGCGTGGCCGCGGCGGTGCTGCCGGTCGATGTTGGCGCAGAACTCGATCTCGCACGCATGGCCGGCTCTTCGGGCCCCAAGGTCTTGGCAGAACGTGTCCGGTATTTGGCGCATCGTGCGCGATTTTCAACGGCAGGAGCGTCAAAGAACTCATCTGTCGTTTCGTGACACATGAGGAAGCAAAGTGAGTCATTACGTGATTGTCGGAGCTGGCCCGGTCGGGCGCGAAACCGCGCGCCTTCTGGCGGAGGAAGGGCACAGCGTCATCCTGACCAGCAGGAATGCCGGATCGCTCAGTGCCGGAGCTGTACGAACGGTTTCGTCGGATGCCACTGACGCCGCGCAGCTGGCGGCCCTGAGCAAGGGCGCCGACGCGATCTTCATGTGCGCCATGGCGGCCTATCATCGATGGCCGACCGACTTCTTTCCGATCATGGATGGAACGGTCAAGGCAGCCGAGCAGGTTGGCTCCCGGCTGCTCGTGGTCGGAAATGTCTATGGCTATGGCGCGCGGGCCGCGAGCCCTCTCACGCCGGACCTGGATCCGGACCCGACCAGTCGAAAGGGCACGACCCGGCACATCATGTGGCAGCGCGCCCTGCGATCGAGCGTTCCTGCGCTCGAGATTCGCGCCAGCGACTATCTCGGCGACGGTGCGGTCGCGTATTTTTCGCTGCTGGCGTTGCCGTCTCTCCTCAAGAACGGGCCTGTGGCCTTCCTCGGCGATCCGGATGCGGCGCATGCCTGGTCCTTCACCAAGGACACCGCGAAGACGCTGGTTGCCGCGTCGCGCTTCACCGGACAATGGGGGCGCGCCTTTCACGTGCCTTCGCAATCCGCGTCGGTGCGCGAACTGGTGCACCGATTCGCGGCCGCGCTGAAGATTGACGTCCCGAATCTGTCACGGCTCACCTCGGCCGACCTGGAAAGCATCGGCTTCGACGAGGGGATCGAGATGTCCTATCTGTTCGAGAAGCCGCTCCTGCTCGATGCCGGCGACACCGAGAAATTGCTGGGGGTCACTGCAAGCAGTCTGGACACGATGGTCCACGACACCTTGTCGCAACTGGTGGGCATGGGTGCAAAGAGGAAGGAAGCGAAATGAGTGAACTGGTGACCATCCCGTCCAGAACGACATCGCGATCTGGAACGAGCGAGATGCGGCAACGCGCCGGATGCTGATCGAGGGGGGCTTCAGCGAGGCGCATGTTTATATGTCGAGATCGAAATACGCGATGATGGCAGGGGCCTAACCGGCAGGAGGCGGCTCGAAAGCCGCCTCCTGCTCGTGCGTTTGCGCCGTTACAGGGGGCTTGCCAGCGCAGGCCCTCACCGCCGCAGCACCGCGATCGTCCGGTTCGCAAACGTCAATCGCTCCGCCATCACCGACACGAAATAGGTCAGCAGCTTGTGGCTGAGCGCGGGATCCTCCTCCTTGATCGCGTCGAACTGGTGCGTGTTCAGCACGTAGAGCACGCTGTCAACTTCGGCCTGGATCGTCGCGCTGCGCGGGGCGTGCGACACGAGGCCCATTTCACCGATCGTGGTGTAGCGCCCCAGGCTGCGCACACGCGTGGTGCGGTCGTCCTCGGCAGGCACCATGATGCCGACGCGGCCGTCGAGGATGAAATGCATGGAATCGGCGGGATCGCCGGCCTGCACGATGACCTCGCCCGCGCTGACCTCGATGCGCTGGCAGCGGTGGATCAGCGCGTCGGCATCGCTCTCGCTGTCGAGAATCCCAGCGAACCAGTCGCGCAGGCTGGCCTCTTCCTGCGCCAGCCCCTGATGCTGCGAGATGATCTCGTTCTCGCACCATTCCAGCGCGTGATCGAGCTCGGGAATGATGGTGACGCCTTCGCCGATGAAATCACTGGAGCGCAGTACTTTCTCGGCAGCGGCCGACAGGTGCACCAGGATCAGCTCGACGCCGAGCTCGGCGGCGCTGCGCTTGATCTGGGCAAAGCTGTAGGCGGCGGAGGAGTCGACGCCGGTGACGAGTTTGAAGTCGAACAGCAGATAGCGGCACTCCGGGCGCTCCTGGAGCAGCCGCTTGACGTGCTGGTAGAGCCGGTTGGCCGAGCCGAAGAAGAGATAGCTCTGCAGGTTCAGGCCCTGGATCTTGCCGCCATGGGCCTGCAGCACCTCCTGGTCGTCGCGCGAGCGGTCGAGCGAGGAGCGATACTCCGAGCCGTCGAAACTGTACTTGATCGATTCCACCCTTGCGGCGCTGAACGCAAAGGTCGCGCAGCCGATGATGATGCCGATCAAAATACCGGGGACGAAACCCCAGACCACGATGATCGCGATGATGGCGATCAGCGAGAGATATTCCAGCTTCGACAGCCGTTTGCGCGATTCGATGATCCATTTGTGCAGCTGGTCGGCGCCGAGATAGAGCAGCAAGCCGCCGAGCACGAATTTCGGGATGAAGCCGAGCAGATCGGGCGCGATCGCGAGCATCAGCAGCGACATCGCCGCGACCGTGAGGCCGGACAGCCGCCCGCGGCCGCCGCTCGAGAAGTTGAGCACCGAGCGGCTGACCGAGATGCAGCCGGCATAGCCGCCGAGCACGCCGGTCAGCATGTTGGCGGTGCCGGTGACGTTGAGCTCGCGCTCGAGATTGGCCTCGCGATGCACGGCCACCTCGATTCCCGTCGTGTTGAACAGCGTGCTCGACGCGGTCACGAAGATCACGGCGACGAGATTGCCGAGCAGGTCCGGCACGGCGAACCAGGGATAGTGGATCAGGCCATCGACGTGCCAGGGCACCATGAAGGCCGCCTGCGGCGGCGGCTGGAAGGTCCAGCCCAGCGCGCGGGCCTCATTGAGCGAGACGCCCGTGATCCAGAACGCCAGATGCGCGGTGAGCACGCCGCCGACCAGGATGATCGGCAGTCCGAACGGGCTGCGCGAGCGATGCCAGGTCAGGTACAGCACCAGCGCCATGGCGCAGGCGGCACCGAGTTCCGACAGCGCGATGCCGTTGGCAAGGCGCGTCAAGGTCGCGAACTGCACGGGGTGATCGGTGATGACCCGGATCGCGCCCATCACGATGAGCAGGCCGGTCGCGCCGAGAAAGCCGCCGACCACCGGATATGGCACGTAGCGGATGGCGCGGCCCATCCGGGTCAGGCCCAGTCCGCACAGCACGACGCCGGTCAGCACCGTCGACAGGCCGAGCGTGATCAGGACCGGCGAGAGCAGCGGCGCGGCCGGATTGGCCGCCACCACCCGTTCGACCAGCGAGGCCGCCAGGATGCCGGTCACGGCGGCAGTCGAGCTGTCGGGGGCGGCAATCGCGAAGGGCAGGGAGCTGCCGAGCGCGACGATGGCGGCGAGCACGGCGGAGCTGATGAAGGTCGCCGCGATGCCGTAGGACAGATAGGGCGAGAGCGGGCCGGCGAAGATCAGCAGCGAATAGGACAGCCCGAAGGTGACAGTCAGGACGCTGGCGGCACTGCCACCCAATATATCATTCAGCGCACGCTTGAGAGCCGGCTCGAGCCGCGGAGCCGGAGTGAAGGTAATTGCTGGATCGGTCACGCCCTGCCGCTCGCCCCTGAAGGAATTCCGTTTTGAGACGTAGACGAGTACGGGCTTAGCGCAACAGGATTCTTGTAACTATGAAGTATCCGACAGTTTGGGACGGCTCGATGCGGATGTGGGTCCACTGCATGTGAATGGCAGGTCACGCATCAGGATGGAGACGAAGCCCGCGCCACAAACTCAGTGTCGTCCCGGACAAGCACAGCTTCCGATAACGCGTAGCGTTGTCTGGAGCGGAGCGCCGATCCGGGACCCATACCCCCAGGAAGCAGTGCGACGAAGACTCTTGGTGATACCGCGACCGACTGCAATCGAAGGATCACGCGGTATGGGTCCCTGCTTTCGCAGGGACGACAGCGGAGAAAGCAGCAGCCCGGCCTAAATCTTCAGCTCTTTCCCCGTCACCCGCCGATACGCTTCCAGATACCGCTTGCTGGTCGCATCCACGACGCTTGCCGGCAGCGGCGGTGGCGGGGCGTCGCCGTTCCAGCGGCCGGCGCGGCGCTCAACATCGAGATAGTCGCGCAAGGGCTGCTTGTCGAAGCTCGCCTGCGGCTGGCCGGGCTTGTAGGCATCGACCGCCCAGAACCGCGAGGAATCCGGCGTCATCACCTCGTCGATCAAGATGATGCGGCCGTCCTTGTCGCGGCCGAACTCGAATTTGGTGTCCGCAATGATGATGCCCTGCTCGCGCGCGAGCTCCTCGCCGAGCGTGTAGATCGCGCGCGTCATGCTCTCGAGCGTGTAGGCGACCTCGTCGCCGACGACCGCGCGCATCTTCGCGATGGTGATGTTCTCGTCATGGCCGCTTTCGGCCTTGGTCGCCGGGCTGAAGATCGAAGGCTCCAGCTTCTCGCTCTCGACGAGAGCGGCCTTCAGCTTCTCGCCGGCGAGCGTGCCGCTGGCCGCATATTCCTTCCAGGCTGAGCCGGAGAGATAGCCGCGGATCACGCATTCAATCGGAAACACGGTGGTGCGGCGCGACAGCATGGCGCGGCCGAGGATCTCGGCGCGATGCGGTTTCAGCGCCGGCACGGCGGCGATGATCTCGTCGGTGTCGGCGCTGATCATGTGATGCGGCACCACGCCTTCGAGCTTGCCGAACCAGAATGCGCTGATTTGCGTCAGCACCGCGCCCTTCATCGGGATGGTCTCGCCCATCACGACGTCGAAGGCGCTGATGCGGTCGGTGGTGACGAGCAGCAGGCGGTCGTCGTCGACGGCGTAGATATCGCGCACCTTGCCGCGGCCGATCTTGGGCAGCGGCAGGTTGCTGGAGAGCATGGTGGTCATCGGCAAAGCTTTCGCACGGGACATCCGGCCGCGCCTGATGGCGCGGCCGGAAACCGGATTAGCCTATTCCGGCAGCGGAATGAACTCATGTTCCTGCGGAACCCCGGCGAAGCGGCCGGTTTTCCAGTCCTGCTTGGCCTGCTCGATCCGCTCCTTGCTGGAGGAGACGAAATTCCACCAGATGTGGCGCGGGCCCTCCAATGCATCGCCGCCGAGAAACATCATCCGCGTCGCCTTGAGCGCCTTCACGGTGATGCGGTCGCCCGGGCGGAAGATCAGCAGCCGCGGCCCCTCATAGCGCTCGTTGGCGATCTCGACCTCGCCGTCGACGATATAGATCGCGCGCTCTTCATGATCGGGGTCGAGTGGCACGGTCGCGCCCGCCACCGCCGTAACCTCGGTGTAGAACCAGGGCGACACCATCGTAACAGGCGAGGTGATGCCGAAGGCGGAGCCTGCGATCACCCGCGCGGTGAAATCGCGCTCGGAGATCATCGGCAGATCGCCGGCGGCGTAATGCTGGAACGAGGGTTCGATCTCCTCCGATCCGGCCGGCAGCGCGATCCAGCTTTGCAGGCCCAGCATCTTCTGGCCCGAGGCGCGCTGTGCATCTGGCGTACGCTCCGAATGGGCGATGCCGCGCCCAGCCGTCATCAAATTCATCGCCCCCGGCGAAATCTCCTGGACGTTGCCCTCGCTGTCGCGGTGCATGATGGCGCCGTCGAACAGATAGGTGACGGTGGCAAGCCCGATATGCGGATGCGGCCGCACGTCCATGCCCTTGCCGGAGACGAACTGCACCGGGCCGAAATGATCGAAGAAGATGAAGGGCCCGACCATCTGCCGCTTGCCGTGCGGCAGCGCGCGCCGCACTTCAAATCCGTCGCCGAGATCGCGCGTGCGCGGTACGATGACAAGATCGAGCGCGTCGCAGGACATGGGATCGCCGAGCACGGGATCGTTCGAGGGTTGCCAGCTCATGGTGGACTCCTGTTCTTTGCTGGTATGATCGTAGCAGAACAATGATGGGAACGGGAGGAGACAGATGATTCCGCCGCTCAAGCCTGGTGCCGTTCTGCTTCAGGCCACAGGCCCCAGAATAGAGACGGAACGCCTGATCCTGCGGCCGTGGCGCGCCAGCGATATCGCGCCGAACGCGATGATGCTGACCGATCCCGGCACGGCGCGCTTCATCGCGCCGGACGGCAAGCCTGTGACCACCGAGATCGGCGGTTGGCGCAACGCCGCCGTGATGTCAGGGCATTGGGCGCTTTACGGCTTTGGCATGTTCGCGGTCGAGGAGAAGTCGAGCGGCAAATATGTCGGGCGCGTTGGTCCCTGGTGCCCGCCGGGCTGGCCTGCCTTCGAGGTCGGCTGGGGCATTGCCCGGGAATTTCGCGGCAAGGGTTACGCGGTGGAAGCGGCCCGCGCATCGATCGACTGGTCGTTCGACAGTTTTGAGATCGACGAGATCATGCACTGTATCGACAGTGAAAATGCACCATCGCAAGCTGTGGCCCGCAGCCTGGGTGCACGGAAGGATCGGCAGATCGATCTGTTCGGCAAGCCCGCCGACGCCTGGATCACGTCGCGGGCTTCATGGCGGCGAAATTGAATCGATCTCCGATCTGACCTAAGTTCGCGGCGCTGACGAAGCGGACCGACCGGATGCTGCTGACCAACCTTGAACTCGCCTTTCGCGCCGCCAGCGTCGCGCTACTGCTGGTGCTGGCGGCGTCGTTGCTCTCCGATTTCCGCAATGTGCTGGCGGGGCGGCTCGGCGCGGCTTTCGCACTCGGCTCGGCCGCGCATGCGGCGAGCTATTCGGTCGGTTTCTCTTCGCTGGCCGCGGGCTGGCACGCCCCGCTGATCGCGCTGTCGACTGGCAACATTGTGGTGTTCTGGCTGTTCACGCGCGCGCTGTTCGACGACGAGTTTCGGCTGCGCTGGTGGCACGGGGTGATCTGGGCGGCGGTGACTGCGTTCAGCTTTGTCGGATGTCTCTGGATCGCGCCGAGCGGAAACGTGCGGTTCCCCGTGACTGCAGTGAACCTGATGGTGCTCGGCTTCATCGCGCTGGCAGTCGCGCAGATGATCAAGTCGTGGCCGGCCGATCTGGTCGAACGCCGCCGCAATGTTCGTGTCTTCATCGTTTGCGCCGCCGCGCTCTATGGCGGGGTGAATGCGGTGCTTCAGATCCTCGTTGCCGGCAGCGCGGGCGATGTCGCCAACACGATCAATGCCGGTGTGCTCGTCAGCATCGTTGCGGCCATCGCCTATACAGTGATGCGCGTCGACGGCGCCGATCTGTTTCCGGCGTCGGTGGCCACGCCGCCAATTCTGGCTCAGCCCGCGGCCATCGACGAATCCGCCGACCAAAAGCTCATCGAAGCCCTGATGCGCCTGATGGCGGACGAGCGGATCTATCGCCAGGAGAACATCACAATCGGCGCGCTGGCGGGCCGGCTGAAAATCCCCGAATACCGGCTGCGCCGGCTGATCAACCAGCGCCTCGGCTACCGCAATTTCAATGTGTTCCTCAACAACCACCGCATCGAGGAAGCCAAGGCCGCGCTCGCCGATCCCACCCAGGCCGAGGTTCCCGTCATCACCATCGCCATGGACGCCGGCTTCCAGTCGCTCGGCCCCTTCAACCGCGCCTTCAAGGCGGTCACCGGCGTGACGCCGACGGAATACCGGCGGCTGAATACGAGCACGGCTTGAGGCCTTTTTTTCACCTCTCCCCGCTTGCGGGGAGAGGTCGGATTGCATCGAAGATGCAATCCGGGTGAGGGGGTACAGGTCTCACGATGATCTCGGCCGGGGAGGGAGGCTCCTCACCCCAACCCTCTCCCCGTAAGAACGGGGAGAGGGAGCGAGAGACCGTCGCTCTCCGCTCAATCTCCTGTAAATACATGAAATCGCGCCGCAATTCCAAAATCGACCAGCCCCGCCCATATTCAACCAGCCCATTTCCAAATCCGGCGAGCGCTTCTCCGCCCGCTTCGGCTTCCTCCCGCCACGTCCCTTTAGCCGGAGAGAAAGCCCGTGCCCCGCCGCCGCAAGATCGTCCTCCTCGCCACCACCATCGCCTGTGCCGGCCTCGCGCTCGGCGCCGCCCGGGCCCGCGACGTGCCGAAGGTCGCGACCGGCTTCGTCGCCGACATCCTGTGCTCGGAGATGTTCGTCTCCGGCCTCGACCCCCGCCGCAACTTCACCGAGACCAACGACGCGATGCCCGGGACCGGCCTGATCACCTGGGCCATGGACTATCAGGTCGACCGCGCGCGCAAGGACGTCACGGTGACGCTGTTCGGCATCGGCCGCAGCCATGCCGTCTATCGCGAGGGGCTCGGCTGCACGCTCGAGCATGGCACTGGCCTCACCGACGTGGCGCCACCGCCGGACGAGAGGCAGCCAGCGCTATTGCCGGAGATCGCCGGCCCCGCTCTCGTGCCGCCGCAGAGCGAGGGCTTGGCCGTCGCACTCGACCGTGCCTTCACCGAGCCTGCGCAGCCGCCCTACCGCCGCACCCGCGCGGTCGTCGTGATGAAGTCGGGCCGCATCATCGCCGAGCGCTATGCCGACGGCATCGGGCCGGAGACGCCGCTGCTTGGGTTCTCCATGACCAAATCGGTGATCTCGGCGCTGACAGGCATTCTCGTGCGCCAGGGCAAGCTGAAGCTCGATGGACCCGCACCGGTTGCCGCCTGGAAAAATCCCAATGATCCGCGCCATGCCATCACCGTCGATCAGCTGCTGCGCCACACGGCGGGCCTCGCGCTCGGCAGCTCGTTGCAGGCTTCGCTCGGCTCCGCCTTCGAGCCTGTCAACCGCATGAAGTTCGTCGAGAACGACATGGCCACTTACGCCGCGAGCATGCCGCTTGCGACCGCGCCGGGCACGGCGTGGAATTATCACGACGGCAACATGCTCGTCCTCTCGCATCTGATCCGCAATGCCGCCGGCGGCAATCCCGCAGATGCGCTGCGCTTCGCGCGCCGCGAATTGTTCGCGCCGCTCGGCATGCGCCACGTCACGCTTCAGCTCGATGGCGTCGGCACCATCGAGGGCTCGAGCGAGATGCTGGCGTCGGCGCGCGACTGGGCGCGCTTCGGCCAGCTCTATCTCAATGACGGCGTCGCCGGCGGCAAGCGCATCTTGCCGGAGGGCTGGGTGAACTATTCGGCCACGGCGACACCGGGCGGATGGGTCGGCATCGGCGCGGGCTTCTGGACCAACCAGGGCGAGAGCTTTGGCGCCAACTTCCGCGTGGAGCATGGCTGGCCGCGCGATGCGTTCTTCGCCAAGGGCACGATCGGGCAGTACACCATCGTGATCCCGTCGGAGAAGCTGGTGATCGTGCGGATGGGCCGCTCGCCGAACTGGCCGCCGGAAGCGGACGGCGTGTTCGATCTTGTGCGCGACGTGGTGACCGCGACGCGCACCACCTCTTCCCCCTCTCCCCGATTGCGGGGAGAGGGTTGGGGTGAGGGGGAGTCTCCGCAAGGGAGGTGAGAGTCGGATTGGTGGAGAGTCCCCCTCACCCGGAATCCGCGCTTCGCGCGCATTTCGGCCTCTCCCCGCAAGCGGGGAGAGGCGAAGAGACGGCTCCTACCTCCCAAGCTCCGTCGCCTTGGCCACGCGATCGAACCGCTCCAGCGTCATGATCGCATCGGCGAACTTCTCCGCCCGCGCATTCAGCACCGGGCGCGCCAAGGTCAGAAACTTCTGCTGCATGGCCTGCGTGTCCGGGAAGGAATTCGGCTCGCCCGAGGGATCGGCATAGAGCCGCTCATGCACGCCATCGTCCGTCGTGATGCTGACGCGTGCGCCGAACGGGTGGGTGCGGCCGACCTCGAGGCGGTCGTCCTGCACCACGTCGAACTTGTCGGCGAGCGCGTCGATGGCGGCATCGCCAAGGCGGTTATAGTCGTCCCAGCCGAATGAGCCCTGGTCGAGTGCGAGCGCGCCGGTGAAGAACATCGAGAACTGGCCGCCGACGATCGAGCGCGGGTGGCGCTTGGTCGCGGCATCGCCGGTGAGCGTAATGCCGTTGCGGTGCAGGCCGATCTCGACGCGCTTGACCTGGTCGGGGGTCAGATTGTGCTCGCGCCGCATCGCGATCAGCGCGTCGATCGCGGCGTGGGTGTAGCGGCAGCTCGGATACGGCTTCACGCCGATCTTCATCGTCTCGTAGCTCTTGCCGAGCTCGGCCACCGCCTTGTCCGGATGCGCATCGTTGGTGTAGCCGGCGAGCAGGCCATGCTTGCCTTCGACCGATTCCGTCGATCCGACGAAATCGTTGCGCGCCAATGTTGCGGCAATCACGCCGTTCATCGCGGCGGCGCCGACCTGGTAGCGCTTGTTCCAGGCGCCGTTGACCAGGAATTGCAGCGAGCCCGCGGCCTGGCTGCCGGAGACGCCGAAGGCGGAGATGATCTGCTGCTCGGAGAGACCAAACAGCTTGCCGGCCGCCGCGGCCGCGCCATAGGTGCCGGCGGTCGCGGTCGGGTGGAAGCCGCGCGCATAATGCGAGGTCGGATCGAGCGCGTTGCCGAGCCGGCAGCAGACTTCATAGCCCGCCACGATCGCGGTCAGCACGTCGCGGCCCGAGGCGCCGACCATCTCGCCGACGGCGAAGGCGGCGGGAACCACCGGCGCGCTCGGATGCAGCGAGGAATCGGCATGGGTGTCGTCGAAGTCGAGGGAATGGCCGAGCGCGCCGTTGAGGAGAGCCGCCACCGCCGGTGTCCAGGTCTTGGTGTCGCCGAACACGGTGGACTCGCCCTTGGTGTCGAGCGCGAGCGCTTCCAGCATCTTCAGGATCGAGGGGGTGGATTCCGCTTCGGACCTAGCCCGGATGGCGCTGCCGAGGAAGTCCAGCGTCAGCACCTTGGCGCGATCCAGCACCTCCGCCGGAATATCCTGGTATTTCAGATTGACGACATAGGCGGCGAGCGTTGCGGTTTCGTGGGCCATCGTGTTTCCTCGTTTTGGCGCGCAAGTTAGGCGGGCTGATTTGGCCTTTCAAGCGGCCTTGCGGCCGCGGGCATCAGCTATGCTTTGGCCCTACGGGGATCGGACCGGGACATTCGACAATGGCATTCTCAGGCAAGGTGTTCGAGCGGATCCGGTCGCGGCGGACGCAGCTGGGACTGGCGATCCGGGTCACCGTGGCCGCGACCGCGGCCTATGCGATCGCCACCGCGTTGCATCTCTTGCTGCCGCTCTGGGCTGTCCTGACCTCGCTGATCGTGACCCAGATGAGCGTCGGCCGTTCGCTGAAGGCGACGCGTGACTATGTGCTCGGCACCATCGGCGGCGCGATCTATGGCGGCGCCATCGCGATCCTGATCCCCTATTCGAGCGAAGTGGGCCTGCTTGGCCTGCTGGTGCTCTCGGTCGCTCCGCTCGCCTTCATCGCCGCGATCAATCCGAGTCTGAGCGCCGCGACGGTGACGGCCGTGATTGTGCTGCTGGTCCCGACCATGCATCACTCCGATCCCATGACCTCGGCGATCGACCGTGTCAGCGAGGTTGGCGTCGGTGCAGTCACCGGATTGCTCGTCTCGTTCGTGGTGCTGCCTTCGCGCGCGGTGCGGCAGATCCGTGCCGTGGCCGCACAATTGCTCGAGCTGATCGCCGATGCCTTCACCGAACTGCTCGCCGGCCTGACCCGCGGCCGCGACAACGATGCGCTGCACCGGATCCAGGACGGCATCGGCACCGCCATGGTCGGCATGAATGCCATTGGCGCCGAGGCCGAGCGCGAGCGCGCCGCGCGGCTGTCGAGCGGGCCCGACACGGGTCCCTTGCTGCGAACCGTGCTGCGGCTGCGCCACGACGTCGTGATGATCGGCCGCGCCACGGTGGTGCCGTTGCCGGTCGAGGTGCAGATGCGGTTAGCTGCGCCTTGACGGAGGTCTCGCCCAGAACCTGTGTGACCTCGATCGTGTCGTCGGCGAATGGTCGGAGGCAAGTGACAAGTCGGCGCGTGTGGCGGAGTAGGGCAATCGCATATGGAAGCGGCTTCCTGCGGCCATCCTTCGAGACGCCCGCTCAGGCCGTACAAATGCGCCCCGCACCTTGCGGGAGGGAACGTACTTCCATTGACGCGATTGCTCGAGCTCACCCGCTAGAGAGATCGAAAAACGCGAGCTGCGTTGCATCACGCCTCTCGATGCCGTCTGTCAGCGCCTTCAATGCAACGTCGAAACTCGGTTGCGGCTGTTCCAATTCCCACCCGCCGTCATGATCCCATTGGAAGCACCAGCCATAGCGCTCCCCAGGCTCGAGATGGAGCAGCAGGCAGCGGCTGAGTTGCGAGGGTTCGGCAATCGGAATCAGGTGCTTCAATGAAACACCGTACTCCTTGCGGAAATAGGCGCAGGCCTCCTCGAGCTCATCCTCGGAATAGGCGATGAAGTCGAGGACATTGCGCAGCTGCGTGGCGAGTTCGCCCGGCGCATAGAACCGCAGCTCGGAGGAGGATTCAGGCAGGCGAACCAGCAGCTCGGTCTCGCCGCGGGTCAGCAGGAAATTGCGATAGTCCTCGGGGAGCCGGACGCCAAGCGCCTGCTCGGCGGCGCTGATATCTGCGGCGCTGACCGGCGTAGCGGGTCGCAAGCGCCAGCCCTTGGCAGATGTCCCTTCCCTGCGCCGTGCTGCATATTCCGCATATTCGGGAAACAGCAAGATGACGTCGTAGCCGCCGAAGCGCGACCATTGATAGGCATCGTCGAAGGCCTCCTCCCTCCGTTCGGGAAAGAAGCCGCAGAGAAGCTCGGCACGCTGGCGAATGCGATCATGGCTCGGAGCGGTCCGGCACAAATGCTCGATGATCGCCAGCGAGGCGGCTGGATTGCTGGCGAGAAGATAGAGACTGCTCAGCAACTCCAGGATTTCTCCTTCGAGGTCCTGCTCGGAGATGGACCATGCATAATGGGCCTGCCGAGATGCCCGCCGCGCGTTGATCGCATCGCGCGCCTGCTCGGCATAGCGCAGGGTCTGCGCGAAGTCCTCGCCTGCGGCCTTGCCGTGATCGGCGGCGAGCCAGAGATAGAGCGGCTCGTGCTCGGCCGGCGTGCCCCTGAGCACTTCGATCTGCTTCGCCTGCTCGGCCAGCGGCGCGCTGAGCGCGAGGATCATCAGCTCATCGAGCCCCTTCTGCCAATCCGGCTTGGCCTGCGGATCAGGTCCGAGGTCGCGTAGCGTGTAGTTGGTATGGCTGGTCTCGACATAGCCGGACGCGACGAGTTCGGCGACATGGCGGCGGAAAGCTGAGACGGCGTCGTCAATGTCGGAAAATTCCTCGCGCAGATACTGATCCGATTCCGGATCGTCCTGCCGGTTCATGCGAACGCCGATCACCATGGGATCGCCGCCCGGAATCAGCATCAGCTCGCGATCGTCGTCGCCGGGTGGACGGTGGAAGAACTTTGCCAGATGCATGCGACCTCCGAAGGCGCCGCCGGCATCGGGGCGCCATGTCTCAGTCGCGATCTCAGGGAAACCGGTTCACGCCATCACGGCTGGCGCCTGGTCAGGCCTTTGCTCTGCATGCGCCAGAGCAGCAGATCGATGCGGTCCTGGCCGAAGAACGGCTCGTTCTCGAACACGAAGGTCGGCACGCCCCAATGGCCTGACGCCGCATGGTCCTTCTCGTTCTCCGCGATCACGTGCTCGTAGCGATCCGGATCGGTCGTGATCGCTTGATCCATCGCGGCGAGGTCGAAGCCGGCCTTTTCGGCCGCGCGCGCGAGGTGGTCGCCTTCGTTCCATCCCGCCACCGAGCCGTCCCACAGCACGCGCGCGATCGCATCGGTGAAGGCGAGCGAGCGGCCCTCGAGCTGCGCCATCGCGCCCAGCCGGGTCAGCCGGTGGATGTAGGGCTGCTCGGCCGCCACATCGAACGTCACCTTGTCCTGCACGATCGGATCTGGCCTCGGAAAGCGGAACGGAATGCCCTCGTGCTGCGCCACGCGCGTGCTGTCGAGCACCACATAGCGAATGAAGTTCGGGCTGGCCTTCTTGAAGAAGCCGGGCACGCGCACCGCGAGCGGATAAACCGGCCGCAGGTTGACCGCGAGATCATAGTCCGCGACCAGCTTTAGCGTCTTCGGCAGCGCCAGATAGCTGAACGGACTGCGGTAGGAGTAGAAGAGGTCGACGGAGAGCGTCATCGCGCCGGCTCCGCGATGTCTCCCATCATGCTGCGGGCCACGAGCTTGTGGAACGGTACGATCAGCGTGAGGTAGGTACGCCCGAGCAGATTGTTGGTCCGCACCAACGTGGTCAATGTCACCCGTCGGTCCGCCGCGTCGCCGGCGACGTCAACCACGACGCGGAAATCGAGATGGTAGTCGTCAAACCCTGCGATCAGCCGCTCCGGCGTTTCGCTCAGCACTGGAAACAGGCCGATCATCCCGTGCGGAGCCGGAGCGCCCTCGCCCGATGTCTTCAGTCCGAGGGGTTTCACCAGGATGTTGCGCAAGCGCGTCAGCGCATCGATCCAGCGCGGCCCATGCAGCACCATTCGAGTGCAGGCCTCGCGGGCGCTCAATTGCGTCGCGCCGACCTCGACACGAAAGGCGTCGATGAACTGCGCGCCTGATAGCACCGCGCCGGCGTCGACACTCGGGGTGACTTCGCGAACCGATCCTGTCATCCCAGCAGTCTGCGCGTCAGCATCCGGAATCGCAAGATCAAGAGTCCGGCATAGACGAACGTTCCGACCGAGAACCCGACCCAGACGCCGATCGCGCCGAGGCCGGCGTTGAAGGCCAGCACCCAGCCGACGGGAAAGGCGATACACCAATAGCCGATTGCCGCGAACACCAGCGTCATCCTGGTGTCATTGATGCCGCGTAGCGCGCCGCCCATGATGGTCTGGAGACCGTCGGCGATGAAGAAGGTCGCGCCGACCACCAGCAGCGTTGCCGTCAGCTCGATGGTCGGCGCGCTGGCCTCGCTGTTGCCGAAGAACAGCCGTCCCACCTGATACCGGCCGATGATGATGGCGACCGTCAGGGCGGAGACCAGGACGGTCCCGAGCACGGCTGCGACGAAGCCCGCGCGCTTGACCGCGAGCGGCTCGTTGCGGCCGAAGGCGTGGCCGACCCGCACCGTCGCGGCCATGCCGATGCCGAGCGGCACCATGAACAGCACGGCGGTGACCTGGAGCGCGATCTGGTGCGCGGCGATCGCGGCGGTCGAGATCAAGCCCATCAGCAATGCCGCCGATGAGAACAGGCCATATTCCAGCAGCAGCGAGAACGAGATCGGCGCGCCGATGACGATGAGCTGGCGCATCAAGGGCCAGTCGATCCGCCAGAGATGGGCGAGCGGATGATAGTCCGCGAACGGCCTGCGCAGGCCGGCGATGGCGAGCGCGGCGATGAAGGTGCCGAGATTGACCAGCGTGGTCGCAAGCCCCGCACCGAACAGGCCGAGCTCGGGCAGGCCGAACAGGCCGTGGATCAGGCAATAGACCAGCGCGGCATTGACCGGGATGGCCGCAATGGTGATCCACAGCGGCGCCTGCGGCCGGTTCACCGCGCTCATCATGCTGCGCAGCGCGATGAAGCCGAGCGCTGGCGCGATGCCCCAGGCAAGGCCGTTGAGATAGCGCTGGGCGAGCGCGGCCGATTGCGGCGCCTGGCCGAGCGCGAGCAGGATCTGCTCGCCATAGAGTGGCGAGGCCATCATCGGCAGCGAGATCAGCAGCGCGACCCACAGCCCGACGCGCAAGGAGCGGCGGATGCGCCTGACATCGCCGGCGCCAAAGGCCTGCGCGGCGAGCGGCGACACCGCGGACATCAGGCCGAGCCCGAAGGTGAAGCTGACGAAATAGACCGTGTGCGCCAGCGCGGCTGCTGCGACCGCATTCTCACCCAGATGGCCGATCATCGCGAGATCGGTCGTGATCATCGCGATCTGCCCGAGCTGTGTCAGCATCAGCGGCACGGCCAGCCGCAGCGTCTCGACGAATTCCTGCGCGAGATGGTTCTGCGGCACGCCGGCTTGCGGCTGCGAATGATGTTGCACGGTGTCGAGCATGGCGGCTGCAATAGCACAGCCAGGCGTCGAAAACATGGCTCTCGTGTCCCGGACGCGGTGCAGCGCGCAGCGCTGCTCCGCAGAGCCGGGACCCAGGAGTCACGAGTGCAGCTCTTAGCCGCATGGGCCCCGGCTCAGCAGCGCATCACTGACGTGCTGCGCTGCATCCGGGGCACGAGACTTGTGTGCGGGTTGCGTGCTTCTTTTCCCTCTCCCCTTGTGGGAGAGGGTGGCTCGCCGCAGAGCGGCGAGACGGGTGACGGGTCTCTATCCGCTAGCTCAGGAATCGTAGGGTGGGCAAAGGCGCATTGCGCCGTGCCCACGACCTCTCCAATATTGCAACAGAAGCGTGGGCACGCTGCGCTTTGCCCACCCTACGATACTGTGGTCGCGGAGAGTTCTCTCACAAGGGAGAAGAAAGAAGCCTCAGCCCTTCCGCTCCGGCACGCGCTTGATCTTGGCACCCAGCGCGTTCAGCCGTTCCTCGATGCGCTCGTAGCCGCGCTCGATCTGGTCGGCGTTGTTGATGGTGGAGGTGCCCTCGGCGCAGACCGCCGCAAGCAGCATCGCCATGCCGGCGCGGATGTCGGGCGAGCTCAGCGTCGCGCCGTGCAGGCGGCTCGGGCCTGCAATGATGGCGCGATGCGGATCGCAGAGCACGATACGCGCGCCCATCCCGATCAGCTTGTCGACGAAGAACATCCTCGATTCGAACATCTTCTCGAACATCAGGATCACGCCCTCGCATTGCGTGGCGGTGACGATCGCGATCGACATCAGATCGGCCGGGAAGGCGGGCCAGGGCTGGTCTTCGAGCTTCGGCACGTGGCCGCCGAAATCGTCCTGGATCTTCATGGTCTGGTTGGAGGGCACGATCAGATCGTCGCCCTCGACGCGGCAGACGATGCCGAGCCGCTCGAAGCCCATGCGGATCGAGCGCAGATGCTCGACGCCGGCGCGGGTGATGCGCAAGGGCGAGCGCGTCACGGCGGCCAGCCCGATCAGCGAGCCGACCTCGATATGATCCGGCTGGATCCGGTAGGTCGTCCCGCCCAGCGTCGCCGGACCATGGATGGTCATGGTGTTGGTGCCGATGCCCTCGATCTTGGCGCCGAGCGCGACGAGGAAATTGGCGAGGTCCTGCACATGCGGCTCGGACGCCGCGTTGCGCAAATAGGTGATGCCGTCGGCGGCGACCGCCGCGACCAGCGCGTTCTCGGTCGCGGTGACGCTGGGCTCGTCCAGGAACACGTCCGCACCGGTGAGCTTCGGCGCGCGGAATTCCAGCCGGTCGGTCGCGGTGACCTTTGCGCCGAGCTGCTCCAGCGCCAGCACATGCGTGTCCAGCCGGCGCCGGCCGATGACGTCGCCGCCGGGGGGCGGCAGCATCAATTCGCCGCAGCGCGCCAGCAGGGGACCGGCGAGCAGGATCGAGGCGCGAATGCGGACGCAGAGCTCAGGGTCGAGATCGGCGGCGCGGATGCTCTTGGCGTGGATGTGAAGTGTGTTGCGTTCGGTCCACTCCGCCGACGCGCCGACCGAGCGGATCAGCTCGACCAGCGTCTCGGTGTCGCGGATCCGCGGCACGTTCTGAAGCGTCACCGGATGCTCGGTGAGCAGGGCGGCCGCGATGATCGGCAGCGCCGAGTTCTTGTTGCCGGACGGCTCGATCGAGCCCGAGAGCCGGTGACCGCCCTCGACGATGTACTGGATGGGCGCCACTTGGTTCTGTCCTGTTGGGTGGGCGGGCTGTTTCGGGCGGAAACTACAGAGAATTGAGCGCGGGAGCAATTGTGGCGGGCGGTGTTGCCAGCCCCGGTGTCGCTCGCGGCCATCCTTCGAGACGCCCGCTGTCGCGGGCTCCTCAGGATGAGGGTCGGAGGTTGTGGCGGGCGGGCCTCAGAACAAGCCGATGATATTCCCAACCACATAGAGGATCGCGATCAGGATCAGCGCGCCGATCATGACAAAGGAGATTTCGATCGCAATGGCGCCGGTGCCGAGGACGGCGGCGACGCCGGCAAGGAGCCGTTCCTCGCGGAAGATCAACGCGAGCACCGAGAGCAGGATGGCGAGCAGGCCGAGCGAGATCGCGGTGGCCGAAGCAGTTTCGCTCCAGCTCCGTCCAGCGGATTGTTCGATTCTGGGCGCCTGATATTCCACGCCCTTCACGCGCGCGATCAGGCGGTTCTTGATGCGATGTCCGGTGTCGACGATGACCTGGTCCGCCGGCGGCGGTGGAAACACCATCGGCACCACCCAATGTGGCAACACCGCCGCCATCAGCGCCAGCACGCCGACAATGCTGCCGATGATGCCGAGCCGGCGGGAGGGTGTGGCGGAACTGGTGGGTGCAGAGGCGGTCATGGCACGACGCTTCCCGGCCGGGATGGGCCAATGGATCTACGCCCCTTCGTCGCGATGGCAGCTGGTGAGGTTCAGGGGGGTGTCCACGACGTCATGGCCGGGCTTGACCCGGCCATCCACGCCTTTGCCCAGAGCACGAAGAACGTGGATGCCCGGGACAAGCCCGGGCATGACGACTTTTCGTGAATGCCGCGGCGCGCTAGATATCGATCGTCGCGCTGAGCGAATGTTCCTGGATGAAGTCGCGGCGGGGCTCGACCACGTCGCCCATCAGCTTGGTGAAGATGTCGTCGGCCTCGTCGACCTCCTTGACCTTCACTTGCAGCAGCGAGCGCACCTCGGTGTCCAGCGTGGTCTCCCAGAGCTGCTCCGGGTTCATCTCACCGAGACCTTTGTAGCGCTGCAGCGTGATGCCCTTGCGGCCTGCGTCGGTGACTGCTTCGAACAGATCGACCGGGCCGTGGACCACGTGCTCGCTGTCCTTGCGCCGCAGCTTGCCGGAGCGGGCGTAGACGTCCTGGAGCTTGGTCGTGTACTCGTCCAGCTTGCGCGCCTCGACCGAGCCGAGCAGCGCGTCGTCGATGACGGCCGCTTCCTTGACGCCGCGCACGGTGCGCTCGAACAGGAAGCCCTGGCCCTCGACGAATTGCCCGACCCAGCCGCGCTCGACCTCCTCGGCCTGGCTGTCCAGCCGGGTCGCGATGTACTGCGCCGCGGCCGTGGCGTTCTCGGGGTTGCCGTAGACCGACTTGTTCAGCACGCCGGTGATGGCGGCCTGCTCGACCACCTTGCGGTTATAGCGGCTGTGCAGGTTGCGCAGGATGCTGCGGACCACACGGGCGTCGTCGACCAGCGCGCGCAAATCGCGCCCCGAGCGGTCGCCGCCGGTGCCGGGGATGTACACGCAATCATCGAGACCGGCGTCGATCAGATAGTCTTCCAGCGCCCGCTCGTCCTTCAGATACTGCTCGGACTTGCCGCGCGAGACCTTATAGAGCGGCGGCTGGGCGATATAGAGATAGCCGCCGTCGATGATGTCGCGCATCTGCCGGTAGAAGAAGGTGAGCAGCAGCGTGCGGATATGGGCGCCGTCGACGTCGGCGTCCGTCATCACGATGATCTTGTGATAGCGCAGCTTCTCGACCGAGAACTCGTCGCTGATGCCGGTGCCGAGCGCTGTGATCAGCGTGCCGATCTGTTCGCTCGACAGCATCTTGTCGGGGCGGACGCGTTCGACGTTCAAGATCTTGCCGCGGAGCGGCAAGACGGCCTGGAATTCGCGGTTGCGGCCCTGCTTGGCGCTGCCGCCTGCCGAGTCACCCTCGACGATGAACAGTTCGGACTTGGCCGGATCCTTTTCCTGGCAGTCGGCGAGCTTGCCGGGCAGCGAGGAGACCGAGAGCGGGCTCTTGCGCGTCAGCTCGCGCGCTTTTCGCGCAGCCTCGCGCGCGGCGGCGGCCTGGATCACCTTGCCGACGATCATCTTGGCCTCGGACGGGTGCTCCTCGAACCAGGCCTGGAGCGCCTCGTTGAGGACGTTCTCGACCACGGGGCGCACTTCCGAGGACACCAGCTTGTCCTTGGTCTGCGACGAGAATTTCGGATCGGGCACCTTCACCGACAGCACGGCCGTGAGGCCTTCGCGGCAATCGTCGCCGGTCAGCGCGATCTTTTCCTTTTTCGCATTGGCCTCGGCATAGCCGTTGACCTGGCGCGTCAGCGCGCCGCGGAAGCCGGCGAGATGGGTGCCGCCGTCACGCTGCGGGATGTTGTTGGTGAAGCACAGCACGTTCTCGTGGTAGCTGTCGTTCCACCACAAGGCGGCCTCGACGCCGATGCCGTTGGCTTCGGAGCGCACCATGATCGGCGCCGGCACCAAGGCCTTCTTGTTGCGATCGAGATATTTGACGAATTCCTCGACGCCGCCGGAATAATGCATCTCCTCGCGCTTCTCGACCGCGTGACGCATGTCGGAGAGGATGATGTTGACGCCGGAATTGAGGAAGGCGAGCTCGCGCAAACGATGCTCGAGCGTGGCGAAATCATATTCGACGTTCTTGAACGTCTCGGTCGAGGCGAGAAACGTCACCTCGGTGCCGCGCCGGCCCGGTGCGTCGCCGACCACCTTCAGCGGTGCGACGGCATCGCCATGGGCGAACTCGATGTAGTGCTCCTTGTCGTCGCGCCAGATCCGCAGGCCGAGCTTGCTCGACAGCGCGTTGACGACTGAGACGCCGACGCCGTGCAGGCCGCCGGAAACCTTGTAGGAGTTCTGGTCGAACTTACCGCCGGCGTGCAGCTGGGTCATGATGACCTCGGCCGCCGAGATGCCTTCGCCCTTGTGGATGTCGACGGGAATGCCGCGGCCATCGTCGCGCACGGTGACGGAATTGTCCGCATTGAGGACGACGTCGACGCGCGTGGCATGGCCCGCGAGCGCTTCGTCGATCGCGTTGTCGACGACCTCATAGACCATGTGGTGCAGGCCCGAGCCGTCGTCGGTGTCGCCGATATACATGCCCGGACGCTTGCGGACGGCATCGAGACCCTTGAGCACGCGGATCGATTCCGCGCCGTAATCGCTCGCGTTGGAGGGCTCGTTTTCGGCAGCGGGCTGCCGAGCAGGTTCTGTCATGAGAGGCCTTCGAGATGTCGCCCGAATCAGCTGCGCAAAAGGCGCTGATTTGGTGGTTATTTGTGCCATGAAAGAGGGCCTGCGCCTAGCGCAAAGTATCTTCCGGCAACCCTTTGGGAAGATGGGTGTTTTTGGCCGATTTTCAAGGCCTACGAGGGTCGATTCTGGGCGCTGCAAAAAGCGCGAATCGAGGGCCTGTTCCGAGCCCTTCGAAGGCGGTGTTTTCACGGGATCGGTGAGGCTGTCCGGAGGTCCTTCCGGCTAACGCTTCGGAGTGGCGAAAGATGCCCTAATACAGCTGGAGCGGCGACCACAGCTCGCCATCGGGCCCGACCGTGACGTCCCAGGCATCACCGGCCACCAGATCGATCGTCGTGTCGCGATCGGGACGGCCCTCGATCTTCAACGCGTAGGGGTATTTGCCGGGCGGCAGATTGAACAGCGGCGCCTGAGGGCGTTCCTTGCCGGCGCGGGCGGGGAGGGTGATGGCCCGGTTGTCGAGAACGAAGACGACGTCCTTGCTGCCGAGATTGGTGAACATCAGCGCCGCACGGCCCGCCTCGGGCATGACGCGCGCCTTCGTTGCGGCGTCCCGGTTCCGCTGCACGAGACGGATCGAGGTGCCGGTGTCCGTGCGGTCAAGCTCCAGCATGGCCGGGCCGAGCGGGGAGGCGAAGGCGAGGTGCACGCGATCGGCGGTGACCACCGCGCCATCGTGCTGCTCCTGCCAGCCGCGCTTGCCGAGCTCGATGCGGTAGAAGGCGAGCACGTCGCCGAGATTCGCGGGGATGCGGGTGATCAGCCTGGTGCGCAGCGGGGCGTCGACGTCGAGCATCGTGGTGGTGAGGATCTCGCGATAGCTGTAGCGGGTCGGCGCCGGCAGAACGGCATCGGGGTCCGGCGTGAGCGCAGTGGAGAACAGCTGCGGCAGATGCGGCACCCACGCGCTGGCGGTAGCCGCCAGCACGCAGCTTGCGAGGAAAGCGAGGCCGCACACGAACGCCCGCCATCGTGCCGGGATTTTCGTCCCGAGCCTTACCGTCCGCATCTTGCTCTCCAAGGATATCAAGGATATCGCGCTTGACGTCATCGCGCGATTTGCAGCGGCTGCGACACCGTCGGCGCGGCCTCACAGAGCTAGTCGCCGCGGAAAACGGCCGGGTTCAATACCAGGGCCTATCGCCGGGCCGAGACTCGTCCGCTCTCGACGTCAAAGACCTCGCCGCCCGCGCCGATCTCGGCGAAGGCGGCGGGATCGGCGCCGGTCAGCCACACCTGCGCGCCGAGCTTGCGCAGCTCGTCGAACAGCGCCGCGCGCCTGCCAGGATCGAGATGGGCGACGACCTCGTCGAGCAGCAGCAGCGGCACGATGCCGGTCATCTCGGCGACCAGGCTCGCATGCGCCAGCACGAGGCCGATCAGCAGCGCCTTCTGCTCGCCGGTGGATGCATCGCGCGCCGGCATGCTCTTGGGCGCATAGACCACCTGGAGATCGGTCAGGTGCGGGCCGTCGGTGGTGCGGCCGGCGATGGCATCGCGCGGCCGGTTGTCGCGCAGGATCTGGCGGTAGCGGTCTTCGACCGACGTCGCGGCTCGAACTTTCTTTGTGACGCCCTAGTTCCACGTCCGGAGGTTCCCTCTTGGAAACGAGCGTCGCCAGGCCCAGGGCGCCCTCGACCTGCGCCGACACCGCCCAGGAGCCGTCGCCCTGGTTGTCGGCGACATCCTCCAGCGTGGCGCGCCGCAGGCCCCGCCCCGGCGACAGGAACGAGATCGCCTCGATGCAATTGGTCTTGCCCGCCCCGTTCGGCCCGACCAGCGCCACCATGTCAGCCGCCGTCTCGAGCCCCGCCGCCCGATAATTGCGAAAATGCGTCAGCGTCAGGCGATGAATGCGGGAGGGGGTCATCTTAGCTCGTCATTGCCGGGCTTGACCCGGCAATCCATCGCCCGCGTCAGCGGGCAATTTCATCATATAGGTCTTGCCACGCGGGATTGCTCTTCACAATCAAATCGATCTTCCACTCGCGCGACCAATGTTTCATGTTCTTTTCGCGCTGAAGTGCAGCGGCGATCGTGTCGTGTGCCTCAAAATAGACCAGGGTCTTCACCCCATAGCGCTTGGTGAAGCCGTCTGCCAAGCCTTCACAGTGTTCGTAGACGCGTCTGACCAGATTGTTGGTGACGCCGATATAGAGTGTTCCACCGGGCTTGCTAGCGGGGATGTACACCCAATAGGTCATCTTGTTTGATGGATGGCCGGGTCAAGCCCGGCCATGACGAGAGAGGAAATATCCTCACACCCGCATCGGCATCAGCACGTAGAGCGCGCTCTTGTCGTCCTTGTCTTGCACCAGGGTCGGCGAGCCGGGATCGGCGACTTCAGCGTTGCGACGTCGCCTTCGATCTGGGCGGCGATGTCGAGCAGATAGCGGGAGTTGAAGCCGATATCGAGGGCGTCGGAGGCGTATTCGACCTCGAGCTCTTCGGTCGCACTGCCCGAGTCAGGATTGGTCACCGACAGCACCAGCTTGCCCGCAGACAGCGACAGCTTGACCGCGCGGCCGCGCTCGCTGGAAATCGTCGAGACGCGGTCGACCGCGTTCTCGAAATCCTTCTTGTCGACGACGAGCTCCTTGTCGTTGCCCTGCGGGATCACGCGGCCGTAGTCGGGGAAGGTGCCGTCGATCAGCTTCGAGGTCAGCACGACGTTGCCGATGGTGAAGCGGATCTTGGCCTGCGACAGCTCGATCGTCATCTCGGCTTCGGTGTCCTCGATCAGGCGCTGCACCTCGCCGACCGTCTTGCGCGGCACGATCACGCCGGGCATGCCCTCGGCGCCCTTGGGCTGCACCAGGTCGAGCTGGGCGAGGCGGTGGCCGTCGGTGGCGACGCCGCGCAAGGTCGCAGCCTTCGCGGTGCCTGCGGCGTGCAGGTAGATGCCGTTGAGGTAGTAGCGCGTCTCTTCGGTCGAGATCGCGAACTGGGTGCGGTCGATCAGCCGCTTGACGTCCTTGGCGGCCAGCGAGAACGAATGCGACATGTCGCCGGCGGCGAGATCCGGGAAATCATTCTCCGGCAGGGTTTGCAGCGTGAACCGCGAGCGGCCGGCGCGGATCGCCAGCACGGCGCGGTCGCCGTCGGCCTCCAGCACGATCTGGGACCCGTCGGGCAGCTTGCGCACGATGTCGTAGAACATGTGCGCCGGCACCGTGGTGGCCCCGGCGGTTGCGGTTTCCGCCGCCAGCGTCTCCGTCACCTCGAGGTCGAGGTCGGTGGCCTTCAGCGACAATTTCGCATTCTCGGCCCGGACCAGCACGTTGCCGAGGATCGGGATCGTGTTGCGGCGTTCGACCACGCGGTGGACATGGCCCAGCGATTTCAGGAGTTGCGCGCGTTCGACCGTAACCTTCATTGCACTACTCGCCCGATCCCCAAGGAAAACACCAACGTTGGAAAGCCGGGCGGCAGGACGCGCGCCACGGCACCGAAGACCCCGGAAAGCCGGATCATCCAGCCGATATGACCAAAGCCGTCAGGGTCGCGCAAGGTGGCGCGGATGGCCCCCGGATTCAAGGGATTGGGGAGCCAGTTCCGCACGATTCCCACGATTTACCGCCCCAAACGAAAACCGCCGCCCAGGCATGGCCGGGGCGGCGGGAGAATGGCAGGAGGCCTAGGCGTTTATTCCTGAAGCTGGCGCTTCAGCGACTCCACTTCCTCCGACAGCGCGGTGTCCTTGGAGACCAGGGCCTCGATCTTGCGCACGGCGTGCAGCACCGTGGTGTGATCGCGCCCGCCGAAGCGGCGGCCGATCTCGGGCAGCGAGCGCAAGGTCAACGTCTTGGCGAGATACATCGCCACCTGGCGCGGACGCACCACGTTGGCGGTGCGGCGCGAGGACAGGAGGTCGGAGCGGCTGACATTATACTGCCGCGCCACCACGCGCTGGATGTCCTCGATCTTGATCCGCTTCGGCTCCTGCGGCCGGACCAGGTCGCGCACCTCACGCTCGGCCATTTCCAGCGTCACCGGCTGGTTGTTGAGCTTGGAGTGAGCCAGGAGGCGGTTGATCGCGCCTTCGAGGTCGCGGCCGTTATGGGTGATGGTGCGCGCGAGATAATGCAGCACCTCTTCCGGCACGTCGAATGTCGCATGATGGGCGCGGGCCGCGGCGACGCGCGACTTGAGGATGCCGTGGCGCAGCTCCTCGCCGAGCGAGCCCATCTCGACCACGAGACCGCCGGCAAGACGCGAGCGGACGCGATCATCCAGGCTTTCCAGATCGGACGGCGGACGATCCGCTGCGATCACGACCTGGCGGCCGGCATCGATCAGCGCGTTCAGCGTGTGACAGAACTCGGCCTGCGTCGACTTGCCCTGCAGGAACTGGAGGTCGTCGATGACGAGCACGTCGATGCCGCGCAGCGCTTCCTTGAAGGCCAGCGCCGTCTGCGTCTTCAGCGCAGCGACGAAGCCGTACATGAATTTTTCCGCGGTGAGATACAGCACCTTGCGCTCGTTGCCGGAATTGCCGGCCCAGGTCACGGCCTGCAACAGATGCGTCTTGCCGAGGCCGACGCCGGCATGGATGTAGAGCGGGTTGAACATCACGGGGTCGCCACGGCGACCTTCGGCGACCTGACGCGCGGCGGCATGCGCCAGCGTGTTGGAGCGGCCGACGACGAAGCTCGCAAAGGTCAGGCGCGGATCGAGCGGCGAGCCGCCGAGCGCATCATGATTGGCCGAGACCGGCGCGGTCGCAGTCGAGCGCAGTTCCGGCGCAGGCGCGCGGCGCGTTTCGACCGGCGCGGGCGCTTCCTTCGGCGCCACGACCGGGCGTACCGCGGAGCGGACGGTGAGATCGATGCGATGCACTTCGGGCATCTCGGCCTGCCAGCACGACAGCACGCGCTCGGCATAATGGGCCTGGATCCAGCTCTTCAGGAAGCGGGTCGGAACCGACAGCCGCACGCTCTCCTCCTGCACGCCTTCCAAATCCATGCGCGCAAACCAGCTCGTATAGACGTCTTCGCCAACGTTCGTGCGCAGCCGGTTCTTCACGCGCGACCAGCGATCCTGTTCCGATGTGTTCATCGTCAAAAAACTTCTCTTGAGAGATTTAGTTGCGTGGGTGAGCGCCATGCAGAGTTCCTGCCATCAGGGTTTCTGACAGGGCGCGACCTCAGAGCGAGTCCAGCGTCGGACATGGCTCGACCGTTCGGCGTGAACGCCGCGTCAGGTCAGCGATGTCAGAGATGGAGGGTTCGCGAGGTCAGCGCGTACTCGGCGCCCCATCGCAGGCGGGGGGCTGGAGGTCGGACTGATCTAAACCGGCATCGTTGGAATAGGAAACGTGCTTCAATACCGCGTTGCGTCCGTTAGACATGATACCTCCCCGTCCTGCCGTGATTGCTCACGGCAAGGTCCTACGTGTCCAATAGACAACCGCGGAATAGTCGTGTCGCGGATGCCTGCCCGTGTACTAGTCGTCCGCTCGACTTCGCCTCATGCGGGTCGGGGTAGCTTTACGACGTCTCTCATTTGCGCTTGGCGCGAGCAGGATGAAATCCTGCTTGGAGACATTCAGACAAAGAGCTACCGTTCCCACAGTGCTGTGGGTTTGAACCGACTATCGCTTGTTGATGCGTTGCCAACGTGCCCACCGCCGCCGATTTGCACGCTCGCCCCGTTTCCGATACCGCGCTGGTCTCAAGATCGTGGGCGCCGCTGACGACTTAAGGAATACACTAAGCGGAAAGACTCGCAACGGAATTGATTCACACTTGAGGCATCAAAAATCTTGACCAGCGTTAACGCGGCGCACGAGTTGTTCACAGGTCTGAGACCAAGAGTTTGAATCCGCGTAGAGAATCGAAGACGAGACGCGTTGTGTGACAATTCGCGAACAGCGGCCAAAAAAAATTCAAAAAACCTTCACGCGCCGACTTCGCCCGGTCGTTTTCCAAATGCTTGCTGTCACTATGTTGATAAGTTGTTCGCGAAACATCGTTTTTTGAGTCTCATTTCACAGGGTAACTCCACCGGGAGATCCGCTCCTGTGAATCTACGGTGTGCAGAACTCGCGCGCGTGCGAATTCAACTTAGGCCCGTCCCGCAGGGGTTTTTCGCAGCGCAGTGAAAGTTTCCGCTGTTGCAAAATCGTCCGCGGTAAAACTACGGGACGCATTATCGTGCGGTATCATGCGGTCGAAGTGAATCTTCCAATGTCCATCGTCGGTCGAACGACCGCTTGCGTGAATTGTGACAGGCGAATTGTGACAGACAACGAAAAGCCCGGCACGAGGCCGGGCTGATGTAACGCGCGCGATGTTGCTTCAACCGATCGAATGACTCGATCGCATCGGCCGACGTGGATCGGCTTACTTGGATCGGCTTACTTGGCGAGCTTGGCGATCTGCGCGGTGAGGCGCGAGACTTTGCGGCTGGCGTTGTTCTTGTGAATGATGTTGCGCTGCGCGGCGCGCATCAAGGCGGGCTCGGCATTCGCCAGCGCCTTCACGGCGGCGGCGCGGTCGCCGGTCGCGATGGCTTCTTCGACGGTGCGCACCGCGCCGCGCATCTGGGTGCGGCGCGACTTGTTGACGGCAGTGCGGCGGGCGATCTTGCGCGTCGCTTTCTTGGCGGAAGTGGTATTGGCCATGGTCTCAATGTCCTTTGCGGTACCGGTCGCGTCTTGGTCGGGTAGCGCCGGCTGCTTGACCGCGGAATCGACGCTCGGATTTAGGGTGTTCGGTTGCTGGGCCGTTCCCGGAACATGAGGCCTCAAAGAGCCTGCAACTGCTCAAAGAACAGCGGCGGCAGGATTGCGCCCGCCGCCAGTTGGCGCCCTTATAGAGGGGGTCTGCGGCACCGTCAACGCTTTCCGGGGCCGGAAAACCGCCCTCAAGGGCGTTCAAGGAAGGGTGTAACGCCCTGAAGTGGTTGAATTTCTGCCGTCGCTTGGCTATTGGCTGGCGGGCGTTATACGGATCGATCGATCGGACGACCATCTGGGGTGAGGCATGATCCGCGGCTTTTTCCGACTGATTGGGCTGTTGCTGCTCGCCGGCGGGTTCATCTTCATGGTCTATGACGGTGCCCGCTGGGTGGCCGACCAGACCCTGCGCTTCACCCGTTTCGGCCAGTTCTGGAACGACATCAACCAGGCCAGCCAATCGGCGTTCCGGACCTGGGTCGAGGCCAAGGCGCCCTGGCTCTGGACCTCGGTGATCCGCCTGGTGCTGGACCAGCCGGTCTTCGCCGTGCTCGGCATTTTGGGCATCTTGCTGATGATCCTGTTCCGGCCGCGCAAGCCGCTGATCGGATATTCCCGGGATTGATCTTCAATCCCCGCGGGACTGAACCCCGCGAAGGCGCGGCGTAACAACGCTGCCCTCGCTGACGTAGACATCTATATCCCACCTGATCGCGAGCACGCCGCCCGAGCATCTGGCTCGCGCGACGGACGTCTCGTTCCGGAGACCCATCATGCTGTTCATGCGAAAGAGGACCGCATTGCCGAGCGCAGCTGAGGCGCTGCCTGGTCGTGCGCAAGCCATCCCGACTGCGACCACCCATTTCGTCAACGGCAGCAGGCTCAAGCCGCCTTATCCTGCAGGACTCGAGCAGGCCGTGTTCGGTCTCGGCTGTTTCTGGGGCGCCGAGCGCAAATTCTGGGAACTGGGCGAGGGCATCTACACCACCGCCGTCGGCTATGCCGGCGGCCACACCCCGAACCCGACTTATGAAGAGACCTGCTCGGGACGCACCGGCCACACCGAAGTGGTGCTGGTCGTGTTCGACCCGAGCAAGGTCTCCTATGCGAAGCTCTTGAAGACGTTCTGGGAGAACCACAACCCGACGCAGGGCATGCGCCAGGGCAACGACATCGGCACGCAGTATCGAAGCGCGATCTACACCTATTCCGATGCGCAGAAGAAGGCGGCCGACGAGTCGAGGGCGCTGTATCAGAAGGCGCTCGCCGCAAAAGGTCTCGGTGCAATCACCACCGAGATCGCGCCCGCCGGCGAATTCTACTTCGCCGAGGACTACCACCAGCAATATCTGGCGAAGAATCCCGCCGGCTATTGCGGCTTAGGGGGCACCGGCGTGTCCTGCCCGATCGGGCTTGGTGTGAGCGCGTAGTTATTTTGGCCCGTCATTCCGGGGCGCGCGTCAGCGCGAACCCGGAATCTCGTGCCACAACTTCTGGATTCCGGGTTCGTCGCGATCGCGACGCCCCGGAATGACCGCCAAAAGCGCCACCACCGCCATAGCCGCCCCGCTCAACGCTTTATTAACCATAACCGGTGCATCACTGGAGCCGTCTCGTTTCGAGGGATAGGTCCGGTGCCGGTTGCACGCGCGTTTCGATGGTCGATCCTGACAGCCTGCTTGGCAGCGTCCGCCGCGCTGCCCCTTGGCGGCTGCATGCAGACTGCCGGCCCTGTCGCATATGTTCAGCCGCGCCCCGATCTCGACGCCATGGCCTATGGCGCTCCGCAACCCGTCGTCGTTGCCAACAACGGCGGCGGCGCCATCGCCGCGCTCAGCAATTCCTTTGCCTCCGCGCCTGCGCCGATGCCCGTCGGCTATGCCGCGCCGATGGCCGCGCCCGTCCGCTACGACGCCTCCTATCATCTCGACGCCGGCGACAAGCTGCGCGTCGTGGTCTACGGCCAGGAAGGTCTCACCAACAGCTACGCCATCGATGCCGGCGGCTCCATCACCATGCCTCTGATCGGCGCCGTGCCGGCGCGTGGCCGCACAACCGCGGGCCTTGCCGGCGAGATCGGCGGGCGCCTGCGCAACGGCTACATCCGCGAGCCCTCGGTCGCCGTCGAGATCGACACCTATCGCCCGTTCTTCATCCTCGGCGAAGTCTCAGCGCCCGGCCAATATCCGTATGTGCCGAACATGACGGTCGAAAGCGCCGTTGCCATCGCCGGCGGCTTCTCGCCGCGCGCCAAGCGCGACATGGTCACCGTCACGCACACCGAAGCCGGTGGCGCCATGCGCGCCGTCGTCCCGCTCGGCACGCCGCTCGCGCCGGGCGACACCGTGTTCGTCGGCGAGCGCTGGTTCTAAGACTCTCTCCGCCCGTCATTCCGGGGCGCGCGCAGCGCGAGCCCGGAATCCATTGCTCCACCGTCACTGACGCACGATGGATTCCGGGCCCGCGCCTGTCGGCGCGTCCCGGAATGACGGACAGTTATCTCCGAAAATCCAGCCGCCCGTTCGGAAAGCATCCGTCGATCCGCGCATCATCGATCACGCGCCCCACCCATGGCCGCATGATCGCCGGGTTGGTGAGATTGATGTACTTCCCGACCAGCCGCGTACCCTCGCGCGCAGCATCGATCAGCCCGTGCCGGCGGCCATGGTCCCAGTCGAAGCGCAGATAGATGCGCTCGCCCATGACCCGGACCTCCGCGCGCCCCTCTTTCCACTTGTCCGGCGTGTCGCCCGCAATGGTCGGATCGGCGCCGCCGTTCCAGCGACTGGCCCAAGTGCCTTCGAGCGGATCGGACGGCGCGGCAATGGACGCCCATGCCGCCGCATTGACGTCGGCCGCATCGCCGGCAAGCGATGTGGTCGCGGCATAATCCATGACCTCGCGATCATCAGGCGCGGGCACGTCCATGGTGCCGAACGGATTGCGGATGATGATGTTCGTGTTGGCCTGCTGCATGATGAGTTCCCGGCGTCGGTTGGCGCGATCGGCCAGCTCTATCGCCGGGCGGCAGGATGCAGCCACCCGATTCCTGCTCTCCCCTCTTCTGTCATTCCGGGATGCACCGCGAAGCGGTGCAGGCCCGGAATCCATCAGGCCGCTGAACTGGTGGAACGATGGATTCCGGGTTCGCGCTGCGCGCGCCCCGGAATGACGGTGGAGAGAGCCGCGGTCGCTACTTTGTCAAATGCTTCGCGAAAAAGTCCATGCTGCGCGGCCAGGCGATCTCCGAGCTCGCCTTGTCGTAGCTCGGCCGCTCGTCGCAATGGAAGCCGTGCTGGGCGCCGGGATAGATGAAGACTTCCACATCCGGCCGCTTCGCCTTGACGGTCTCGACATCGGTCAGGGGAATGCCGGCGTCCTTCTCGCCGAAATGCAGCTGCGTCGGCACCTTCGGCTTCTCGTCGGCAAAGCGCACGACGACGCCGCCGTAATAGCCGATGGCGGCCTTGAGGCCGGACAATCGCGTTGCCGCGACAAAGGCGATGCTGCCGCCCAGACAAAAGCCGATGATGCCGACCGGGCCGACGCTTTTCACCGCGTCGATCGCGGCCTGCGTGTCGCGCAGCATTGCCTCCCAATCGGGATTTGCGACGAACTTGCGCGCTTCGGCGATCTCGTCGGGCGTATAGCCGGACTGGAAGCCCGGCGAAGTCCGGTCGAAGATCGACGGCGCGATCGCGACGTAACCCTCCTTGGCGAGCCGGTCGCAGACCGAGCGGATGTGGTGGTTGACGCCGAAGATCTCCTGGATCACCACCACCGCGCCCTTCGCCCTGCCTGCGGGATCAGCGCGATAGGCACCAAGCAGGAAATTGTCGGAAGCCGTCAGTTTGATGTCCTGTCCCACGCGGGTTGTCCTTCTTGGTTGTTACGAACTGTGCTCTCTCCCCTCATCCTGAGGAGCGCGTCAGCACGTCTCTAAGGTTGAATGGCCGAGATGCAGCAGCGGGGCCTTCATCCTTCGAGACGCTTGCTGCGCAAGTTCCTCAGGATGAGGGGAGACACCTCACTCCCACATCCAGTTCTCGCCGTAATCCTCCTTCCATCCTGCCAGCCGTCCATGACGGAATTGCAGGAACAGGCGGTGGCGGTAGGGGATCAGGCCGCTGCCGCCGAGGTTGCGAAGCGCGAGGTAGATCTCGTTGCCGGGACGTCCGCGCACATATTGCAGCGGTTGCCCGAGGGCGCGCGCAGTCTGCCCGGCGTCCATGCCGAAGGCGAGCGGGATGTTGTTCGACAAGGTCGTGACGAAAGGCTGGCGCACGCCGCCGAACGGCTCGGCTTGCGCCGACATCGAGAGCAACATCGCGCTGGCTGCCAACATCGCTCGCTTCATCGCTTGTGTTCCTGTCCGATCGTCCTATGCCGGCAAGTTCTTCAGGAAAGGCATCACCGCGTCAACAAAAGCCTTGGGCTGATCGATGTTGACGGCGTGTCCGGCCGCGGGGATCACGACCTTTTGTGCGCCAGGGATTTTTGCCGCCATGTAGTCCGACGCCGCCAGGAACGGCGTGTCGTCTGCGCCGACCACGATCAGGGAGGGTACCTTGATGTCGGGCAACAGCTCGATCACGCGCGCATCGCGCTGGGTCAGCATGCCCCGCGCCGCAAGCGCCAGGCCCTTGGCATCGCGATGGCTCGCGGTAGCGCGCTCGCGCGTCGCCGATCTCAGCATCGCGAGCCCTTCCTGATCGAGCTTGTCCGCGGTAGCGAGCGCCCGCGCATTCCAGGCCTCGCGCGCGTCGTCCTTCCTAAAACCGGGGCCGGTGTCGATGATCAGCAGCGCCCGCGCGCGCTGCGGATAAGCGCGATAGAACGCGAGCGACATGTAGCCGCCGAGCGAGAGGCCGCCGATGATGGCGCGCTCTGTGCCGACGGCATCGAGGATCGCCGCGATGTCGCCGACGGTCAGCGCTTCGCTATAGGCGTTGGGGTCATCGGGATAATCGCATTGGCCGTGGCCGCGCATGTCCCACAGGATCAGCTTGTGGTTTTTTGCGAGCGCATCGACTTGCCCATGCCACATCGCCGAGGTCGAGGAGTAGCCGTGAGTCAGCAGCAGCGGCGGGCCGTTGCCGTGAACCTCGTAATAGATCCCGACGCCGTCCCGATCGATCTTCGGCATGTCTTCCGCCTCTTCTTGTTTCCCCACCCCATCCTAGCCCGCAGGGCTGCGCGGAGGAAACCGCGGCGGATTCGCCGGTTCAAAAAAACCAGTCTTTGCAATGGCCCCGGCTACTGTGCATGGGGTTGTTTTCGCTGTCCTGCGGTTCCGGCGGCGGAAGTCGAAATCCCTAAAATTGCGTGCAATCCCGCAGGGTTCCATTGAGCACGCCTCTTAAGGGCCGGAGAACCTGATCCGGCTTAGGCTGAGCCCAAATCCAGTCCCGCGCTTTTGGGGAAGCCATGACCGCCTCAGCCAAACCTGCAGCCAAACGCCGGCTTCTGCTCGCCTCCGACCGGAGCGACGAGAGCACCGAGCTCGCCAGCATTTTGAAGGCGGTCGGCGAGGTCTCGACGGTGACGACGGAGAGCATTCCCGAGCAGCCCTCGCGTGATCTCTCCGGTCTCGTCGTCGACATCAACCTGCGCTCGCCCGAGAGCGTGCAGCGGGTGCGCAACAAGCTGCGCGGCGATGCCTACCGTTCGATGCCGCGGCTGTTCGTGCTCGCCGATGCCCTGCATCACGGCACCATGCAGGCCTGGGCGCTTGGCGCGACCGATACGATCTCGCGTCCGCTGCAGCCGGAAGCCATCCTCCAGCGCATCCGCGCCGCTTTCCCCGACACCGCCGTCTATGACGCGACCGATCGCGGCAAGACGCTCAACCGCGGCGTCGAGGCGGCGCATGCGGTGCTCGCAAAGATGTTCGAGAAGCTACCGCTCGGCGTGCCCCTGACCTTCGACGACGTCATCGCCGCCGAGAGCAAGATCCTGAAGGCGATCAAGCACTCGTCGCTGCGCGAATGGCTCACCACCGTCGGCTGCCACCATGTCGGCAGCTATCGCCACTGCCTGTTCGTCACCGGCTTTGCGGTTGCCTTCGCGCAGCATCTCGGCATGCGCGAGGACGACCAGCGCCGCCTGACCCGCGCCGCGCTGCTGCACGACGTCGGCAAGGCCTTCGTGCCCTCCAACCTGCTCGACAAGCCCGGCAAGCTCACCGACGAGGAGATGGCCGAGGTCCGCCAGCATCCGCGCCGCGGCTATGACGCGCTCGCAGCCCAAGGCGGCTTCCCGCCGGAGATGCTCGACGTGATCCTGCATCACCACGAATTCCTCGACGGCAGCGGCTATCCCAACGGCCTGTCGTCGAACCAGATCAGCGACATCGTGCGTCTCACGACCATCGTCGACATCTATGCGGCGCTCGTCGAGAAGCGCGCCTACCGCATGCCGTTCACCCATTCGCGCGCGTTTGCGATGATGGAAGGCATGGGCGGCAAGCTCGACCAGCAGCTGCTGCAGGCGTTCCGCCCGGTGGCGCTGGGGGCGTTCTAGGCGCGTCGCTCGCCACCCTACGGCAGCTGCGATTGCGCAACTGCGCACCATAGTTCGGTGCTGCGCACCGCCCCCGAATGAACGAGTCTAGTCTTCGTACGATGAGATCTCGATCAGGTTCCCGTCTGGATCGCGGCAATAGACCGAGCGCAGCGTGCCGCGGGCGCCTTGCCTCGGGCCCGGGCCTTCCTCGATCGCGACGCCATGTGCCTGCAAATGCGCCACGACCTCGTCGGGCGCAGCGGAGGTGAGGAAGCACAGATCGTCGCTGCCGGCGGTCTGGTGGTCGGCGGTGAACCACTCCACCTTGTCGGCATCGCGCGGCCGGACGTTGATCTTCTGGTTACCGAATTGCAACGATGTCCGCGGCGCTTTGCCGCCGCCGGGGTCGAACACCTTGACTTCCATGCCGAGAATCTTGCGGTACCACTCGGCGGTCACCGCGACGTCGGCGACGTTGATCACGAGATGATCGAGGGCTTCGACCTTGACCGTCATGCCTTATCCTTTCGTCGTGATGCGCCAGGTGCACTTTCCGCCTGCGGTAAGCTTTGTTACAACCGCGTCGACGACACTTTCAAGATATCCGGCCTTCAAGAACAACGCTCTTTGAAGAACAACACTCTTTGAAGAATACCACCTGGGAGAACCCTTGAGATGATCACTCGCCGTACCGCGCTGGGCCTGCTTGCCGCCACGCCTCTTGCAGCCAGCCCGCTGTCGAAGGCCTTTGCCGCGGATTATCCGTCCCGGCCCGTGAAATGGGTCGTCGGCTATCCGCCGGGCGGGGCCACCGACATCCTGGCGCGGCTGATCGGCCAGCGTCTGTCGGAAAAGCTCGGCCAGCAATTCGTGATCGAGAACAAGCCGGGCGCCGGCAACAACATCGGCACCGAATCGGTCGTCAACGCCGAGCCCGACGGTTACACGCTGCAGCTGGTCAATCCGGCCAACTTCATCAACGCCTCGCTCTACGCCAATCTGAAGTTCAACTTCGTGCGCGACATCGCGCCCGTCGCCTCGTTCCAGCGCGTGCCGAACGTGATGACCGTCAACAAGGACGTGCCCGCCAAGAACGTCGCCGAGTTCATCGAATACGTGAAGGCCAATCCCGGCAAGGTGAACATGGCCTCGTCCGGCAACGGCACCTCGGTGCATCTGTCGGGCGAGATGTTCATGGCGATGACCGGCTGCAAGATGCAGCACGTGCCGTATCGTGGCGCGGCGCCCGCGATCACCGACATGCTCGGCGGCCAGGTGCAGGTGATCTTCGACAACATGCCCTCGATCATCCAGCACATCCGCTCCGGTTCGCTGCGTGCGATCGGCGTCACCACGGCAGAGCGCTCGCCGCAGCTGCCCGACGTGCAGGCGATCGCCGAGACCGTGAAGGACTACGAGGCCAGCGCGCTGTTCGGCATGGGCGCGCCGAAGAACACGCCGAAGGAGATCATCGCCAAGCTCAACAGCGAGATCAACACGCTGATGAAGGAGCCTGACATGACCAAGCGCCTGGTCGAGCTCGGCGGCGAGCCGCGGGTCCAGACGCCGGAGGCGTTCGGCGAGGAGATCAAGGCCGAGACCGAGAAGTGGAAGAAGGTCGTCGAGTTCGCCGGCCTCAAGGTCGAGTAGCGATCTTGTGATGACGGGAATGGAGCCCTGCCGGTCGGCAGGGCTTTTTTCTTGCGTATCTTGTTCTGCCACGGCGGAATAAAACGGCGCAGCGAAACCTGGTGAGAGAAGGCGCGTATCTCGCGCCGTGAGCAGAGGAGTTGGGATCATGCGCAAGACGCAATTGGCGCTGCTGACGCTGGGCGCGACCGTTCTTGCCGGCTTCGTCACCGTGACGCCGGCCGCTGCTCGCGACTATCCCTGGTGCGCGCAGGGCGGCGAGTATGATTATCCCGGCGAATGCGCCTACAGCACCTATGAGCAATGCCTGGCCAGTGTGTCGGGCCGGCTGCTGTATTGCGACCGCAACCCTCGCTTCGCCTACGGCCAGCAACCGCGGCCGCAGCGGCGCGCGCGGCCTGTGGCGCCCTACTGATCGCAACCTGCGAAGCCGGCGCCCATCCTGCGCGATGCATTTTCGCCTGATCGCTCCGGAATAAATCGGCTCGCCAAGCCTTTTTCTCTGTGAGGTCGCATGTCGCGCGGCGAACACGGGAGATCGGTCATGCGCAAGGTGCAGGTCGTGCTGGGCGCCATAGCCCTGATGTGGCTGGTCGGCGGCAGCCCGGCGCGCGCGGACTACGCGTGGTGCATCCAGGATTCGGAATATGGCTATCCCGGCGACTGCTCCTATCAAACCCGCGAGCAATGTCTGCTGAGCGCATCCGGCCGCAAGGGTTTTTGCGGACCGAATCCTGCGATAGCCACGCGACCGCTGCCTCCACCGGCGCTGCGCGGTCGGCACGTTCCGCCATACTAGTCGCCATTTAATTGGCTTCTGCCTGATCACGCAGTCGTGCGGACCTGCGCACGCGGGTTCCTGCTTGACGCATCTTCGCTCGCGGCTATACTAAACCAAATGGTTAAGTATCAGGACGACGCGCTGGACCGGACCTTTGCCGCGCTCTCCGACCCGACGCGGCGCGCATTGCTGGCGCGCCTCGGCGAGCAGGACGGCCTGTCGGTGAGCGAGCTCGCCGCACCGTTTCCGGTCTCGCTGCCGGCGATCATGAAGCATCTCGACGTGCTCTCGGATGCGGGCCTGATCGTGCGGGAGAAGACCGGGCGCACGGTGTCCTGCCGGCTCGCGGCGCAGCCGATGGAGCAGGCGATGAACTGGCTCAATCGCTACGCACAGTTCTGGTCCGAGAAGTTCGACCGCCTTGCCGCTTTCGTGGAGGAAGACACATGGCCAATGCAGCCATCGACACCAATTCCCGCACAGCCACTCCCCCAACCGAACGTCCAAGCCTCACGCTCACGCGTCGGCTCCGCGCGCGGCCGGAAAAAGTCTACGCCGCCTGGACGCAAGCCGCGCAGCTAGCGCAATGGTTCGGGCCGCCGAATATGAAGCCTGCGACGCTTGAAGCCGAGCTCGACGTCTGCGCCGGCGGCCGCTTTAGGATCAGCTTCACCGGTGCAGACGGCGAATATTTCGAGGCCGGCGGCACCTATCGCGAAGTGGTGCCGAACGAACGTCTCGTCTTCACCTGGGCCTGGCATTCGACCCCGGAACGCGAATCGCTGGTGACGATCACGTTCAAGCCGGACAGTGCCGGGACCTTGATGGTGTTCCATCACGGCCAGTTCTTCGACGAGACCGCACGCGACAACCACCAGCATGGCTGGATCGCGTCGTTCGACAAGCTCGATGCCTTCGTTGCCTGAAGTCCCGTCAGAGGAGAATGCCATGCAGTCCCATCAGATCGTCTCGCGCGAGCAATGGATCGCAGCGCGCAAGGCTCATCTCGCGCATGAGAAGGAGCTCAGCCAGGCCCGCGAACGCCTCGCCGAAGAGCGCCGTGCATTGCCCTGGGTCCGGGTCGACAAGGACTATGTGTTCGAGGCGCCGACCGGCAGCGTGACGCTCGGCGATCTCTTCAAGGGCCGTCCGCAACTCGTGGTCCAGCACGTGATGTTCGCGCCCGACTGGGACGTCGCCTGCAAGAGCTGCTCGTTCTGGGCCGACGGGCTCGATCGCATGGCGCCGCACCTTGCCGCGCGCGACACCGCAATGGCGGCGATCTCGCTGGCGCCGGTCGCAAAGCTCGAAGCCTTCAAGAGGCGGATGGGCTGGACGTTCGATTGGGTCTCGTCAGGCGGCAACGACTTCAACCGCGATTACGAGGTCTCGTTCACGCGCGAAGAGATCGACAGGGGTATCCCAAAGTACAATTTCGGCACCACGCCGTTCTACGGCCCCGAGCTCCCCGGCATCAGCGTGTTCTTCCGTAACGAGGCCGGTGAGATCTTCCACACCTATTCCTGCTTCGCCCGCGGCCTCGACATGATGAACGCCGCCTATCAGTACCTCGACCTCACCCCGCTCGGCCGCCACGAGGACGGCCTGCCTTATCCGATGGACTGGGTCCGTCTCCGCGACCAGTACGAGCCGCAGGCGGCGAAGGGGGCGTGTTGTCACGGGTGAGAGGGGGCTGCTGCCGTGGCCTCTGATCTATCACCGTCACCCTGAGGTGCCGGAGCGCAGCGGAGGCCTCGAAGGGCGACGGCCGCGCTGCATCCGGGCCGTTCATCCTTCGAGGCTCCCGGCGCGATGCATGGCATCGCGCCGCTTGCACCTCGGGGCTGGTTGTCTTGGCAGGCTCACCGCTTCGCGTCGGCCTGTTCCGTGGCGTTGCACGAGATCAGCATCGTATAGGGCCGCGCGTTGCCGGCGATGTCGGTGGTCTTGAGCTCGCCCTTGGGCTCTGCCGTCTGGTACGGCACCACGGAATTATCGAGGAAGTCGCGCAGCGCGCCGGTCTTGATGGCGAAGTTGATGTTCTCGGGAATGTTGCCGGTTGCGACCGCGATCCGCAGATTGTCGAGCTTTCCCGTGACCACGCCCACGATCTGCCCGGTGGTGTCGAACAGCGGGCCTCCGCTGTTGCCGGGCTGCACGGGCGCACTGATCTGCAGGAAACGCGAATCGTTGCGCATGCCGCTGAGCGAGCTCACGATACCGGTGGTCACGGTGAAGTCCGAGCTCAGCAGCCCGTGATAGGGAAAGCCGATCGCGACGACGGAATCGCCGGAGCGGATCGAGCGGTCGCGGATCCGGGCAAACTCCTTGAACGTCGCTGTTGACGGCGCCTGCAAAAGGGCGAGATCGTTGTTTGCATCGCTCGATACGACGCGCAACGCCATCGCGGCCTCGCCCGTGAGATTGCCCTTGAGGTCGCTGCAGCCGTCGATCACATGGTTGTTCGTGACGATGTGCCCATTGGCGCTGACCACGAAGCCGGTGCCGCTCTTGGACTTGGCGGACTTGCCGGCCGGCGGTGATGCCTGCTTATCCGCCGTGACCGCTGGCTTCGCGGTACCCTTGGTGAAATCCCCGGCCTTGCTGAGCCCGTCTGCCTTCACCCGTGTGACGCAATTTGCCAGCGCCGCGACCATGGGCGCTGTCGACGTCAACACGAACTGGAGCGGCTTGCTGCCGTTGGTCGTCACCACCATCAGGCTTGCCTTCTGGAAGGTGCGAGCGACATTGAGGGGCAGGATGGTCGTCACCATGTTGGGGGCGTTGGCGGTCGCGAACAACCTGGCCTGCTCCTGGCCGTCGAAGATGACATCGACGGGCGCGGTATCGCCCTTGTTGAAGCGAAAGCCGGGGCTGGCAAAGCTCAGAAGCCAGGAGCCGGCCGCATTCTGCGCGACGACGAGACTCACCCCATTGGCGTAGGGCGCGGTAGCCGCGCAATGGGAGAAGGCGCCGGTCTCGTCATTGCTGAAGGCGCCGCCGATCCAGTTACCCACATTGACGGAGCCGAACGGCCCCGCCGCCTGCGCCACGCCGATGACACTGAGTTGCAAGCAAGACGCGACGATAAATGACTTAAGCCACATACCTTTCCCCCAGGAACATTATGGGAACATCTTAGCTGCCGGATCAGGGGCGCGCAACCCGCAGTTGTCTGCCGCGGGTCAGGTCTCATTCAAATGATTTCGCCTTGCCTTTACTTCGCACTGCTATATACTTTGCAATACAAAGTAACGGGGCAGCAATCCCGCCAGCATGGGTGGAGCGAGGTTTTGGCGTTGCCGATGCGCGATCTCGACAAGGCACTGGCCGACATCGTGGCGATCCGCAGCCAGATTGCGGCGGGCACGGCGTTCCGCGGCTATGGCCCGGCGACGATGGCGGCGACCGGCGCCGTCGCACTGATCACAGCAATCCTGCAATTCTGGCTGCTCCGAGATGCCACGAGTGAGCCGATCGGTTTCTTCTTCGGCTGGTTCATCGCCGCTGCGCTCTCCGTCCTGATCATCGGCATCGAGATGAGGGCGCGCTCGCGCCGTCATCATTCGGGTTTCGCCGACGCCATGATCCATCAGGCGGTCGAGCAGTTCCTGCCAGCGGGCGTCGCCGGCATCCTGCTTGCGGTCGTGATGTGGAAGTTCGCGAGCGAGACGCTGTGGCTGCTGCCGGGCCTGTGGCAGATCCTGGTGTCGCTCGGCATCTTCGCTTCCGTCCGTTCGCTGCCGCGCACCGTCGCGCTCGCCGGCGCCTGGTATTTCATCTCCGGCTTTGCGGTCGTGGTGCTCGCGAGCCGGACCCACACGCTGTCGCCATGGACCATGGGCCTGCCCTTCGTGATCGGGCAGTCGGTGATGGCAGCCATTCTGTATTTCGCGTCCGGAGACCATGATGTCGAAGACTGACAGTGCGCCCTTCTCCTATGAAGGGCTCGACCGCGTAATCCACGAGAAGGCGAGGCTCGGGCTTCTGACCTCGCTGATGGCACATCCCAAGGGGCTGGCGTTTGCCGATCTCAAGCAGCTTTGCGGCCTCACCGACGGCAATCTCAGCCGGCATCTCGCCGTGCTCCAGGAGGCCGGGCTCGTCGAGGTGCACAAGGGCTATGAGGGCAATCGCCCGCACACCACCTGCCGGCTGACCAAGGCCGGCCGGCGCCGCTTCCTCGACTATCTCGCCGTGCTCGAACGCCTGGTGCGCGACGCCGCCAAGGCCGCGGGCCGCGAGGCGCCGCCGTTCGGCCGCCTCGGCATCGCCTCGACCTGATCCTCCCCTTTTTTGACCGGAGACTTTGCAATGCAAAGTGACAAGACCATCAGCAACAAGACCTCCAGCAACATGACCTCTCGCAACGAGAAGCTTCACGTCGGCATCATCATGGACGGCAACGGCCGATGGGCGACGCGGCGCGGACTGTCGCGCGTACGCGGCCACGAGGCGGGCGTCGAGACCATCCGCCGTATCGTCGAGGCCGCGCCCAAGCAGGGCATCGGCACGCTGACGCTCTATGCCTTCTCCACCGACAATTGGCGAAGACCCAAGACGGAAGTCGCCGCGCTGATGACCTTGCTCCGCTTCTATCTCGCCAACGAGGTGCAGAGCCTCGCTAAGAACGGCGTGCGTCTCTCCGTGATCGGTCGCCGCGACCGCCTGCCTGACGGCATCGCCAATGCGATCGCGCGCGCCGAGCACGCAACCGCCCATGGGTCCACACTTCACCTGCGAATCGCGGTCGACTATTCCGCGCGCGATGCCATCCTCAATGCTGCCGCGAAGGCGGCGGCGCTGACCAGCCTCACCCGCGAAGCCTTCTCGCAGCTCGTCACCGGCGAAGCCGGCCTTCGCGACGTCGATCTCATCATCCGCACTTCCGGCGAGAAGCGGCTGTCCGACTTCCTGCTGTGGGAAGGCGCCTATGCCGAGCTGCACTTCACCGAGCGGATGTGGCCCGAATTCGACGCCGGCGATCTCGCCGCGGCGCTGGCCTCCTTCCATGGCCGCGAGCGCCGCTTCGGCGGCCTCCAGGCCATCATGCCGGAGGAGGTGCCGTCACTTTCTCGCGCGTGACGCTGCAAGGCGGGGGCCAGCAAGGGGCTCCGCAGCAAGTCACGCACGACATCTTCGAGTTCAGTCGGGGGATTGGGCTTCTTCATAAAAGCGGGACGGACGATCACGCCAACCAAAGCGGGAGCGAAAGTCCATGCGTGTTCTTCTCGTCAACGTGCCTCATCCCTCGATCGGCAGCCGGATTCCGGACGATCATCTGCCGCCGCTAGGTCTGCTCGCGATTGGCGGACCGCTGATCGACGACGGTCACACCGTGCGGCTGCTCGATGCCGAGTTCGGCCCGATGCCGGTCGCGGCGATCATCAGCGAAGCGAGCCGCTTTAGGCCAGACGCAGTGCTGTTCGGCCATTCCGGCTCCACCTCAGGGCATCCGGTGATCGCGGAGATTGCCCAGGCCTTGATCAGGACCATGCCTGATGTCCTGATCGTCTATGGCGGCGTCTTCCCGACCTATCATTGGCGCGAGATCCTGCGCGAGGAGCCCTATGTCAGCGCCATCGTGCGCGGCGAAGGCGAGGAGACCGCGCGGCGCCTGATGCGCGCGCTGGAATATGGCCACGATCTCGGCGGTATTGCCGGCATCGCGTTCCGCGACGCCACCGGCCCGCGCGCGACACAGCCAGCGCCCGTGATCGCCGACCTCGATGCCTATCGCATCGGCTGGGAATTGATCGATCATGCACGCTACTCTTATTGGGGTGGCTTGCGTGCCGTGGTCGTGCAGTTCTCGCGCGGCTGCCCGCATCTGTGCAATTATTGCGGTCAGCGCGGTTTCTGGACGCGCTGGCGTCACCGCGATCCCGTTCGCTTCGCCAGGGAGCTGGCGCGGCTGCACCGCGAGCACGGCGTCAAGGTGATCAACTTCGCCGACGAAAATCCGACCGTGTCCAAGAAGGTGTGGCGCGCCTTCCTGGAAGCGCTGATCGCCGAGAATGTCGATCTCATCCTGGTCGGCTCGACCCGCGCCGACGACATCGTGCGCGATGCCGACATCCTGCATCTCTACAAGAAAGCGGGCTGGCAGCGCTTCTTGCTCGGGCTGGAGAACACCGACGAGAAGACGCTGGAGCTGATCCGCAAGGGCGCGACCACCGCAACTGACCGCGAGGCCATTCGCCTGATGCGGCAGCACGGCATCCTGTCGATGGCGACCTGGGTGGTCGGGTTCGAGGAAGAAACCGATCGCGATCACTGGCGCGGGTTGAAGCAGCTGCTCGCCTATGATCCCGACCAGGTGCAGCTGCTCTACGTCACGCCGCATCGCTGGACACCGTATTTCCGGCTTGCCGCCGACCGCCGCGTGATCCAGCCCGACCGCCGCCGCTGGGACTACAAGCATCAGGTGCTCGCGACGCGCTACATGGCGCCATGGCGCGTGTTGGTCTGGTTCAAGTTCACGGAAATGGTGCTGCAATGCCGGCCCAAGGCGATCTGGCGCGTGCTGTTCCAGCCCGATGCGGGCCTGCGCCACGCCATGCGCTGGTACACGCAGATGGGCCGCAGGGTCTGGCCGCACGAGATCCTGGAATTTTTCCGCGCGCGCCGCTTGAAATGGGGGCCATCGGTGCGGGAGTTCTGGGGCGCGCCGCAGGACGGCGAGGAGCAATCGATGATTGCGACCCGGCCCGAACGGCGCGTCGGGAGGCGTGAAGCCGCCTGACGACGATCATGCCCATGCGCCGTGTGTGACGCACGGCACAGGACACATGTGCGGTTCGTTTTCGGCCGCAAGTTTGGCAGCCATGTCCAAGCGGCGCGTGCATGGTCTCGGCTAGGTCTGCAGGTCCCAGCAACCTGCCGAAAGCATCACGCATGTCACAGCTGTTTCCGGGAGCCGTCATCGAGCCGGTCGAATTGGCCGAAGCCAGGGGCATGGTCTGCATCAGGACCGCGAGCGCATCCGATGTGGAGAGCCTGTCGGTCTATTTCACCGGTCTTTCCACCACATCGCGCAACAAGCGGTTCATGGGCGGGCGGGCCGACCTCACCGTGGTCGCGGCCGAATGCGTGCCCAAGGCCGATCGTCCTGATCATTTCACCTTGCTCGCCGAGCTCAGGCCGGACGGGCAGGGCACGATCATCGGCGAAGCGCGCTACGCCTATGATCCGGCTGCACGGCACGGCGAGTTCGCCATCTCGGTCGCCGACGCCTTTCAGCGGAGAGGCCTCGGCCTTCAGATGATGACGGCGATGGAAACGCGCGCGAGCGATCTCGGTCACGAGATGATTGCAGCCGAGACCGCGCGAGCCAACGCCGAAATGCGCGGCCCCGCGAAGAAAGCGGGCTTCGCGGACACCGGTCTCGGGGATTGGCAGTCGATCCACTTCGCCAAGCGCCTGTCGCGCTAGCGCATGATCCGGAGCGCGGCGTTTCGGAAAAGACCATCCGCAAACAATAACCTCGAGCCATGCCGGAAATTTGAGCAAGCCTGCGGCGCGGATCGTGCTCTACTGCCTCCCCTGACGGGAGTTTTGCAGGATGCGCGCAGTTCTGGATTATTGCACCGGCGGGACCGAGCGGCAGGTCGCGGCCGGCACGCACCTTGTGACCGAGGGCGGCGCCTCCGGCCACCTCTATGTGCTGATGCAGGGCAAGCTCGAGGTGCTCAAGGGCGAGATGGTGGTTGCCACCGTCACCGAGCCCGGCGCAGTGCTCGGCGAGATGTCCGTGCTGCTGGGCCTGCCGCACACCGCGACGGTACGGGCGTGCTCCGACGCGGTCGTCTACGAGTTCGAGGATGCCGCCTCGTTCCTGAAGCAGACGCCCGAGGTGGCGCTGCTGATCGCAAAAATGCTGGCGCAGCGGCTCAACGTCGCCAACACCTATCTCGCCGATCTCAAGCGGCAATATGCCGGCCACGGCACCCATCTCGCCATGGTCGGCGAGGTGCTCCAGAGCATGATCAACCTGCCGCCGCTTGAGGTCTCGCCAGGCTCGGATCGGCAATCCGATCCAAGAATGTGAGCCAGTCCGGCGGCTCCTCGATGGAGTTGGCTGGCCGCTTCAGCGGCGCGTTCAGGTCGATCCACTGCGCTTCGCCCGCCGCCAGCCAGAACGCCTTGTCCGCATCGAGATCGAGCACGATATGCGTTGGCGGCCGGCCCGGTTGCAGGCCGGCATTGAACACCCAGGTCTGGCCCAGCCGGTCGAACCACGAGCCGTCCGTGACGAACGGCGACTGGTGCACATGGCCCGAGATCACCATCGACGGCTGATACTGCATGATCCATTGCACCAGCTCGACATCGCCGAAGAAGCGCTTGCCGCCCCAGCTCGTCGGTGAATTCGCCGGCGGCGCATGATGCGCCCAGATCCGGCGCCGCGGCCGATCGACTGCCGCGTCGTGGAGCTGCTCGACGATGCCTTGCCTGACCAGCGGCCCGTCCCACCACGGGCACACCGTGAACAGCGTGTCGCCGATGGCGAGGCTGTCGCCGTCGCAGGCAATCCCGAGCTCGCGCATTTCGGATATCCAGCGCGAGATCTTCTCGCCTTCCGCATTGCGCTCGTCGAGATCGTGATTGCCGGAGCAGAGGATGACGCGGGTCTGTCCGGCCATCAGCGCGAGGTATTTCTTCACCACCACGATCTGCGCGCGAAAATCCACCATCGATCCGATGTCGAGCGCATCGCCGGCGAAGATCACGAGGTCGAACTCTTGGGCCGCGCTGACCAACCAGTCGAGCTGCGGCAGCGAATAGTGCAGGTCGGCCACGACTAGGCAGCGCATTGAAAATCCGTTCGCGATTGAAAATGGCTGGGAATTCCAAGTCGCTTGCGAAGCAAGAAGCGGACCAGCGCCGCCTTTCAATCGCAGGACTGGACCGGATCGTCGAATTCTGATGTCGTGGCGCACCCTCAACGCGGGCGTCCGCATGACCTCCTTCAAGACCATTCGTGCCCGCGCCGAGAAGCGCAAGGGCGGGGCCAAGGCGCTGGACAAGCTGATGCCTGACAAGCCCGACCTGAAGGGCCTGGCCAACCTCGGCGACGACCGTATCCTCGCAGAAATGACGAAGCGGGTGTTTTGCGCCGGCTTTGCCTGGAGCGTGATCGATTCGAAATGGGACGGCTTCGAGGAAGCCTTCCTGCATTTTCAGCCGGCCAAGCTCAGCTTCCAGCCTGAAGACTATTGGGAAGGCCTCTTGCGCGATGCGCGCATCGTGCGCAATGGCGCAAAAATCATGTCGGTGCGCGAGAACGCTGCTTTCGTGCAGGAGATCGCGAAGGAGCACGGCAGCTTCGGCAAGTTTCTGGCGAAGTGGCCGCCATCGAACGAGATCGGCCTGCTCGATCTCCTCACCAAGCGCGGCAGCCGGCTTGGCGGCAACACCGGCCAGCTGCTGCTGCGCTTCGTCGGCTGGGACGGCTTTGTGACATCCAAGGACGTCGTTGCGGCCTTGCGCGATGCCGGGCTCGACATCGCCGAAGAGGTGAAGTCGAAAGGCGATCTCGCCAAGGTGCAGGCACAATTCAACGCTTGGGCCGAGGAGACCGGCCTGCCCTACACATATCTGTCACGTATCTGCGCGCTGTCGGTCGGCGAGAACCGCAGCGAGTAGGGCTCTCGCACGCGCCAGCCAAATCATGTGCATCGTGTGGCGATCACGTGCCGCGAGCGCGGCGGATGGAACGCGCAATCACGAAATTCATTTCGCAGGAACATTTGCGCGCAGCACCCGTTCGGAAACTTGAGCCAGGCGACACCGGCGCAGGGAACGCTCGCTTCGGCTCAGTTCAGCGAAACCCGACGTGACAGAAACGGAGCAGCTCATGAAGCTCACATCCGAACAGGTTAAGCAGACCGTCAACCAACTCGGCGCTCAGGTGCTGCCCGACGAGCATCCCGCCATGCCCCAGCTCAACAGCATGTTCGGCGAGCACACCTTCTTCGTCGACGAGATGGGCCTCAAGGTCCTCGAGCCCACGCCGTCGCTGGGCGCGGAACGCGAGAGCGGCGAAGTCGTCAGCCTCGCCGATTGGGGCGATGCCGACCTGACGCGCCTGATGGCCCACGAGCCCGAGCCGACCGGGGTGATCGTGGTGTTCGAGCAGATGAAGCATTGAGCGACAATAGATCGCACGCGGGTGGTTGATTGGAAAGATCGCGCCATGAGTTCGCTGTGCAAGTGCAATCACAGCGACAACTACAATGAGCCTGATGTGAGCGGGGTCTTTGTCGAGATAGTCGAGATCCCGTCCATGAAGCATTAGCGCTGCGTTGCCGCGTGCGTCCTGCTTCGGTCTGATGGGACCGGGAGCCGACGTCACACACCTAATTGCCTTTTCTCGATCTTTGCGACGTCCGGCAACATCGTTGCACCGGGCAAGCACATCTGAGAGCGCGACGCGTCAACCTCTTTCGGCTGGCGCCTTACGCACGATTGCGTGCACAAGGCGCTTGATCTCTGTCAATTCGGCCCCAGCGGACGGGCCTCTTATGCAAAGGGGGCGACAGCATAGGAGCAAAACGATGAAGCAGACAGCGTTCAGAAATTTTGCGATTGCAACTTCGACTATCGCCTTTGCGGCGCTGTTCACCGTTGACTGGTCTGAGCAACGCGGGATCTCGCTCTCAGTTGAGCGTGCCCAAGCGAGACGACTCTATGTCAGCCCGTATCCCTATAATCACTACATACCCAATCAGACCGGTCTCCCCTGGTACGCGGTGCGCGCCTACTACGCTGGCGGCCCCTGGTGTGGGGTCGGTGGCACGACCGGATACGGATACGGATACGGATACGGCACGTCCGGCGGAGTCTTTGGAGCTGCTTCCTATACCTGCTACGACGGCTGGGATAGCTATGCGAAGCTCAACGGCATTGGCTGCACGCCTGGCACGTTGATCAAGGGTGCTGACGGAATCATGTATGTCTGCCAGTAAGCACGCGGACCAGAAAGAGGCGGCGCAATCGCCGCCTCTTTCAATTTGAAAGCGTCGTTCGTTCTCGCCGCCATCGGCTCAGTTGGTTGACGCGCGCCATCGAGAATACGCGTTGATAACGTCAAAGCCTCTGCCTCATCCGAGCTCGCAAGCCTCCTTCTCTATCTTGATCTAGCGCAATGCGGACCAGCGGGGAGGCCGCATCCTTTCAGCATGGGGCAAGCCAGTAATGGAGCAAGTTCATGAGACACATGCATCCAGCAAAACTTGCAATTGCGGGCTCAACTGTCGCATGCGCGGCACTGTTCTCGTTCAGTTGGACTGAACAAGGCGGCATCTCCTTGTCAGTGGAGAGTGCCCAAGCGCGGGTCGGACGACCGCTGACCCCGGTGAGCGTTGCAGGTGTTGCTCGCCGGCAAGGCCGGCGGGCTGCGTACGGATATGGAGCCGGGGTGGTCGGCGCTGGCGTTGCCGGCGCGGCCGCCGTGGGCACGGCTGCTGCTGTGGCGGCCACATCTCCCAACTGGGGATGGGGAAGCGGCCCTTACACAGGCGCCGGCAATTATGGAGTTACGGGCGTGAGTCCTTACAGAGGTGGGCCTTCCTACTCTGGTGGAGGCTTGGGAGCTAATGCCTACTATGGCGGGGCCCTGGGAGCTAATGCCTACTATCCTGCGTCCACGGCCAGCGACAGCAGTGGCTGGTACATAACTCCCGCCGGCATGGCCTGCACATCGGGGGCTTTTGTCACAGGCGCCAACGGCATGCCGTTCCGCTGCCCGTAAAGCACAGACGAAAGCCAGTGAGGCGAGCATCGACTTCGGCGCGTCGGCATATCAGCGACGTCATGGCACCCTGATCTGATGCGCAGAGCAGCGGAATTGGTTGCAAATCGGCACGCCGGTCACGCGCAGAAATGAGGAGGCGGCCGGAACGGCCGCCTCCGGATCAAACCCTTCTGATTCAGCGGGCGGAGGATTCATGCGGGCGAGATCATCAGGCAAATTGGCACGCAGGCATCACCTGTTACCGCAGCTTCCCTTTCGGACAATGGCGCGAGCAGCAATTTCAAGCTCCAAATTAATCATCGACCTCTCGAGGAGGTGTCCATCCGCAGGTCGGCTCGGCGCGCTCCAAAGCAGTACAGGCCAATGATGCTTATCCGGGGATGGCGAGAATTATGGTCCCTGCGGGGCGAGCGCTCGCGCATCAATGTGCGCGCGTGGCTCACAGCGAGCCACAAGCATCGTGCGTCAAACGAGCGTTCGCTTGATCCGCTGACGTCCCCAATCATCATGGGTTGGATGAAGGGCAGTTTGCGCCCGCCCAAGGACGATCGGCGTGGCGCCAAGGTTGTTTCACTCGTCAAAACATCGAGCGGACTTGACGGGTGATGGCAATTTGGTGCGTGACCTCCGAAGTTCGCAGACATGGCGTGCGCGTGAAACCGGGAAGTCCTCACGAAACGTGAACGTTTGCGACAGAAGCGGACGCCAAGGTGTTCGCTCGCACAAGGCTTGAGGATGGCGTGGTGCTGCTGGCTGGCACGCTCAATCCGCATTTTCCCAAGCAACTGATCCCGTCGTCCCGCATTCAGTCCTGGCTGGCTGACGAGGACGCAGGAGGCGATGGATCGTGCCGACTCAGCCGAATGCCAAGCGAGCATCATGCCATGAGATGCTTGCTCAGGAAGTTCATGAGCAACATGACGATTATCAGCACACCCATCACCACGACCGCGACGTTGGCGACGCGCCGCAACGGCTTGCCGAGTGGGTTCAACTCGATCAGGAAGCGCAACAGCCAAATCACGAGGCCGATGACGACGACGTTGATGACCAGATCAATCAGACCTTCGAGCATGGCAGGCCTTCCTCAATATGTCGGACGGCGCACGCAGTTGCTTCGCCTTCTGCCGAGAATGCACCTGCCGCGCAGGAGCTTCGCTGCGTCGGCAGCGCTTCGTAGTGCAACCGGCTGCAAGTGCATCAAGGGTCGATACCGTTTCATGCGCCACGGCAGCTTGCCAAACTTCCGAATGGGCAACCTCGTCCAGGATGGCTTCTCCCCGTTGATGTAGATCAAGCGGCGCATTCGCCATCGGGAAAGTATCGGCAGGCAAGGAATACCGACGACGAGGAGGCTCATGATGAAAAGGGCTCGCGGAATGCAGATCGCGTTCGTGGCAATCGGGCTGGCATGCGGATTTGGCGCGATCAATTGGACGGAAAGCGACGGCCTGTCGCTCGTGCAAAGCGCGGAAGCCAGGGTCGGTCGACCGGCAACACCGATGAGCGTCGCAGGCGTGGCGCGCAGACAGACGCGACGGGCGGTCGTAGGAGGAGCTGCGGTCGGCGCAGCGGCTGCCGGTACGGCATGTGTGCGCGTACTCGTGAATGGTTCCTACGTGTGTCGCTGAGAAACGTCTGGGCTTCGGCTTCGATGCCGCGGTCCCAGCCGTTTCATTCAGGCCTCGCAGCTCATTCCACTGTAGAGGCGCATTCACGGCGCGGAGCACGGAGCCATGGCATCATTGCGCCGCCGGATCGAAAGGACGGTATCGGCCTGATGGCGCGTTCGGCCGAGGATCATTCGATCATACTCGGAGGCGCAATGGGCATTATCTTCGAGATCAAGCACACCACCACCTACAATTATGCGAAGCCGGTGACGTTTGGCACGCATCGCGCAATGTTCCTGCCGAGGCGCGGAGCGGGCGGACGCTTGCTAAGCTGGTCCGCAGGCACCAATCTTCGCTCTCGGATCCGGTGGATTAGCGACAGCCTTTCAAACAATATAGCGGAGATCGAGATCGAGGAGCCCGGCAGCGAGTTGATCTTCACGTTTCAGTTTCGGGGCATTCATTTCGGGGCCAAGGACGTGAAGCAGTTCGTGCTGGAGCGGCGCGCCGAGAGAATGCCCGTGCAGTACACGCCGGACGAATGGAACGACCTCGCCGGCTTCATGCGCCCGCACACCGAGGATCCCGACCTCGCCCTCGCAGAGTGGGCCAGGAGCTTTGTGGCCGACGGCAAGACGATCGGTGCTTTGGAACAGATGCTCGACGCTTTCCGCGACGGATTCAACTACCAGGCTCGGGAGGCGGAGGGGACCCTTGCACCCGCGCAAACGTTGCACTCAAGGTCGGGAACGTGCCGGGACTATGCGTGGCTCATGATCGAGGCCTTGCGCCGGCTTGGCTTCGCAGCTCGCTTTGTCAGCGGTTACATCTATGATGCGGCGCTCGATGGGGGCGAGATCGGGATGGCGGGTTCGGGCGCCACCCATGCGTGGTTGCAGGTGTTCCTGCCCGGTGCCGGTTGGATGAACTACGATCCGACCAATCACATCAACGCCGGATTCGATCTTATTCCCGTCGCGCTCGCGCGGCACCCCGCTCAGGCCGTGCCTCTTGCGGGATCATGGTTGGGAAGCTCCGAGGACAATCTCGCTATGTCAGTGCGCGTCGAGGTCCACAAACTGGGTGACGTTGCTGATCAGTCCGAGGGATAGCTCGGCCGAACGCGACGCCTCGATAGTCGTGGCATAATGCCTGGGGATGTCGGCCCTTCCAAAGGGGACATCGCCCAGGCTTAGAGTTGGTTCGCCGGGAAGGTTCAGGCCGTCACGGCGGGTATCAGTCAACATCCTGCTCAATCTTCATCCTCGGCCTGCGCACGACGTCGCTCCACGACATCGCTCATGTCGTGAAGCACAAGGACCGCGAGGGCCCCCATGCGCTGCCTCTGTTCGGGATTGAGGGTCTTGTAGAGTGGCTGCCACGCCTCGGCGAGTTTATCCAGATCGGCTGATCGTTGAGCCAAGGCCTCCGAGCGTCGTTGCAGGAAGGCGATAGGATCGCGATTGCGCATGGTTTCGACGGCGTTTTGGTCGGCCCGTCTACCCACTGTTTCCGAGATTTTTGCAACACGGGCCTTCCTATCTTCCGCCCTGGCACGAATGGCGCTCTCGACAGGCGGCCAGAGTTTTTCCTGGTCAGGTGTCAGTTGCAATGCGGCCTTGGTCAAATCGATCCGCATGTCCATCAATGTACTCCGGTCCACTGCGTTGAGCTTCTCTGGCGTCGCAGGTGAGGGAGTTTGCGCTCGGGCAATCGACGGTACGGTAAGAAGGAGCGCGGCTGTTCCGATCACTACTACTTTCATCATCGGCGACCTCCTGGGTAAGCGGCCTCCAGCACCACGCCAACAATGGTCGGCAGTGCGATGTCGCATTGATTCAAATCAAGGGACTTGAGGAAAGAATCGTGGCGCGCAGGCAAGTGCGACGACATGTCCGTTCTCGCGCCGGCATTCGGACGAACGAACGTCTACATCAAAGCGTGCGTAAGCAACTGGGCCGCGAAGAGGTAATTGGCGCTGGCGCTTGCTGCCGCGGAATTTGCTCGTCATCGTGCAGGCGCATGGCGTGACGGCGTTCGCGGAGCGGACCTTGATTTGGCTCAAAACCTGTCCCGCATTTGGCTCTTGAATTCCAGGTTGGTACTGAACCACAGCGAGAGGCACAATGATCCGACTATTTGCCATTGTGGGCTTCGCCGTAGCATCTGGTTGGTCGCTGATGTTCATCGCTTGAAAGGATGGAGCATGAAAGCAGCTTCGCTGGGCGCACTCTGGATTGGAATGCTCGCTTCTGCCGAGGTGCTCGCTGCGCCGTGCTCGTCCTATTACATTTCGGAAATCACTCTCGTATCGGCGGCCGACACCGAGGCCGGGCGCGTACAGACGTTTGTCGGATTCGGAGCGTCGAAGGAGGAGGCCGAGAACAACGCCCTGGGATCCTGCTCGCACATCCAGCTCGACCTTCAAACATGCCAGGACTCGGATCGCCGCCTAAGTCGCAATGCGCCTTCGGACCAGCCTGACGGCTCGCTTCATTTGAAGTACACGAAGGCGGTGAAGCGCATCACCGGCTGCGACTAGGTGCGTGTCGTGGCGATGGCAGATGACAACGAGCATTTTCCCGAAGTCCGCGGCTTCGGCTCGTTCGATGCAGCTCAAACGCCATGAGCGGGGCGCGTGCTTACCCGGCACTGCCCCAAAAATGGGAAATTGTCGGAAGTACTTGATTTTACTGGCGCACCCGACACGATTCGAACGTGTGACCTTTGCCTTCGGAGGGCAACGCTCTATCCAGCTGAGCTACGGGTGCTAGTGGGGCCTCATTTAGCTGATTGGCGGGGGGCGGGCAACCGCTTCTCGCCGACATCATGTCAGGCCGATTTGCGCCGGATCGGGGTCGGAACTGGCACGCCCGCGCGGCGGAGCCCGGCGAATTCGGCGAGCAGGCGGTCGGCGCCGATGACGCGGTTGCGGCCGAGCCGTTTGGCCGCATAGAGCGCCTCGTCGGCGGCACCCAGCAGCCGGTCCGGGCCGCCGTCGGCTTCGCCCGGAATGTGGCTGGCGACGCCGACGCTCAGGGTGACGTGGTCGCCGGCCCCATTGGCGCCATGGGCGATCGCCAAGGCCATCACCGCGGTGCGGATGTCCTCCGCAACAGTGCAGGCGGCCTCGCCATCCATGTCCGGCAGGATCAGCGCGAATTCTTCCCCGCCATAGCGGCTGGCGAGATCGAGCGGGCGCACGGCATGCCGGCTGACGACCGCAGCGACCGCGCGCAGGCATTCGTCGCCGGTCTGGTGGCCGTGGCGATCGTTGAACAGCTTGAAATGATCGACGTCGGCGAACAGCAGCGCCACCGGCTTCTGCGTCCGCTGGGCGCGGGCCCATTCGTTCATCAGCATCTGGTCGAAGGCGCGGCGGTTCGACAGGCCGGTCAGCCCGTCCTTGGTGGCGAGCTCCTTCAGCGCCGTCTCGGCGCGCTTCTGGTCGGTGAGGTCTCGCAGCGTCTCCACCACCGCGATCAGGTCGCCGGCCTCGTCATGGATCGGGCCGGCGTCGATGGCGAGATAGAGCTGGCTGCCGAGCTTGGGCATCACGCACCAGTTCTCCGCGGAAAAGCCAAGCCCGTTATGACCGCGCGCGGCATATTCCGAATAGTATTCCGGCAGCTGCTCGGGACGGTCGAGCGCGACGAGGTCGGCAAGGCAGGGCCGCCTGGTCTCGTAGAACGCCTGCCAGTGTCTTGTCGTGCCGATCACCTCGGAGGCGGCAACGCCGGTCAGGCGCTCGCAGGCGCGATTCCAGATCACGACGCGGCGTTTGGGGTCGATCACGAAGGTCGGCACCACCAGGTGCTGCATCAGCCGCACGGCATAGGAGTCGGCGACATCGACGATCTTGCGCGATCTTGCCATTAGGCCACCGCCGCCACGCGCACGGCATCGCCCGGGCCGAACAGCTTGCGCACGTCAGCGGCCGGCTTCGGCGCGCTGAACAGGTAGCCCTGCATCTCCGTGCAGCCGAGGTTACGCAGCATCTCGCGCTGCGCCTCGGTCTCGACGCCTTCGGCGACCGTGGTCATGTTGCTGGCGGCGGCGATGTTCACCACCGCCTGCACGATCACGGGCGCGCCGCTGGTCTCCGCGATGTCGGCGACGAAGCAGCGGTCGATCTTGATCTTGTCGAACGGGAAGCGCTTCAGATAGCTCAGCGAGGAATAGCCCGTGCCGAAATCGTCGAGCGCGATGCGCACGCCGATCGCGCGCAGCTGGTGCAGGATCGAGAGCGCGGCCTCGTCGTCGCGGATCAGCACGGCCTCGGTGATCTCGAGCTCGAGCCGGCGCGGATCCAGCCCCGACGCGGCGAGCGCGCCGGCGATCCGCAGCGCCAGCGTGTCGCATTTGAGCTGCACCGGCGAGACGTTGACCGCGACGCGCACATGCGCAGGCCAGGTCGCGGCCTCGTTGCAGGCGGTGCGCAGCACCCAGTCGCCGAGCTCGTTGATGAGGCCGGTGTCCTCGGCCACCGGAATGAACTCCGCCGGCGAGACCATGCCGCGCTCGGGATGCCGCCAGCGCAGCAGCGCCTCGCAGCCCGAGACCTCGCCCGAGCGCAGATCGACCAGCGGCTGGTAGTGGATCTCGAAGCCGCCATTCACCAGCGCCCAGCGCAGATCCTGCTCCATGGCGAGGCGCGCCTTGGCGCTCGCGTCCATCTCCGGCTCGAAGAAGCGGTGGGTGCGGCGTCCCTCGGCCTTGGCGCCGTACATCGCAAGGTCGGCGTTCTTGATGAGCTGGTCGAGATCGGCCCCGTCCTGCGGCGCCAGCGCGATCCCGATGCTGGCATCGGTGGAGAGCTGGTGGCCGAGGCAGTGATACGGCTGCCGGATCGCCTCGTAGATCCGCGTCACGAAGGACAGCACGTCCGCAGAGGACTGGATCCCGGTCTGGATCACGGCGAATTCGTCGCCGCCGAGCCGCGCGATCAGATCGTCCTTCTTGAGGCAGCCGCGCAGGCGGGTCGCGATCGCCTTGAGCAGCTCGTCGCCGACATGATGACCGAGCGAATCGTTGATGCCCTTGAATTCGTCGACGTCGATATAGAGCAGCGCGAACTGGCAGCCATCCGCGACCTTGGCCAGCTCGCGTTCGATCTGCTCGCGGAACAGCGTGCGGTTCGGCAGGTCGGTCAGCGCATCGTAATGCGCCATATGCGCGATCTTGTCGTGGGCGCGCCGCCGCTCGGTGACGTCCTCGATGACGCTGATGAGATAGCGCGGTTCGCCGGACTCGTCGCGGATGCCGATCCGCGTCGAGGTGATATAGCGCATCCCCTTGGTCTGGCTCGGCCAGGGATGCTCGTCCTTGAACAATCCGGTGTCGGCGCCTTGCAGCGCCTCGCTGTCGTCCTCGGTGACGCGCCTCGCCGTCTCCTCCGGGTAGACGTCGAGGGGAGTCTTGCCGACGATGGCTTCGCGCGATCGGCCGAACTGCTCCTCGGCGGTCCGGTTGACCAGCAGATATTGCCGCGTCCGGGCGTCCTTCACCGTGATCTGTGATGGAATATGATCGATGATCTCGCGCAGGAACGTGTAGTTGCGGTCGCGCTCTTGCTCCAGATTGCGCCGCTCGGTGATCTCCTCGATGGTGGCGACCCATCCGCCTTGCGCGAGCGGGGTGTTGATGACCTGGAAGGCGCGGCCGTTCGGCAAATGATGGGTTCGCGTGGAGACCGTGCCTTCGGCCACGACCCGCATCACGTCGGCGCAGAACGCCTCGACGTCGCCGTCGAACGCGCCGCGCTCCTTGCGGTGACGCATCGCCTCGAGGATGTGACAGCCGGGCTTGATGACGTCGTGGGACAGGCCGAACATGTCGGCATAGCGGCGATTGCAGATGACGATGTAGCCGTTCGCGTCGTACAGGATCAGCCCTTGCGACATGTTGTTGAGGGCGGTGTCGAGCCGCTGTCGCTCCGCTTCGATCCGCGCCTGGGCGTCGCGATTCTGCCGGTTGATCTGGCGGATGATCAGATAGAGGATCATCGCGATCACGGCGGCCGAGAGCGTCGCGGTCGTGACCATGAAGCCGGTCTGCTGCCGCCAGTCGGCCAGCGCAGCGCTCATGGTGTTGGTGGCGACGATGACCAGCGGAAAATGGTTCAACGAGGCGGCCGAGCCGAGCCGCTCCTCGCCGTCAACGGGGCTCCTGACGCGAAGCGTGTGCTGGCCGCCCTTGGCCAGCACCTTCTGCATCAGCGGTGCCGTCTTGAAGCTCCTGCCGATCAGCTCCTCGACATGCGGATAGCGCGCCAGCATCTTGCCTTCGCGGTCGAACAGCGCAATCGCCGTGCCTTCGGCCAGCGCCACGGATGCGAAATAGTTCTGGTAGGTGTCCGGATCGATGCGGCGGACCATCGCGCCGAAGAAAGTGCCGTCGGTCCCGTGCAGCCGCCGCGCCACGATCGTGGTCCACTTGCCGATGATGAAGCTGCGGACCGATTCCAGGATGACCGGCTCGGACATCGGATCCGACTTGAAGGTCTGGAAATAGGCGCGCGAGGAGACGTTGATCTTGGGCAGCGGCTGGCTTCGCGACCAGTTGATCAACTCGCCGTCGGCATCGTAGATCGCGATGTCGCCGAGATAGGAGACCGAGCTGATCTTGCTGCGCAGCATCTGGTTCGCGGCCGGTCCCGTCATGCGCTCGCGGAACATGGCGGCCGAATTGATCTCCGGCAGGTTCATCTGCCCGATCAGATCGGCGGCGACGACGTCGGAATCTTCGAACTGCTGATCGAAGTGGCGCGCGATCAGCTGCACCGTGTTTTCCAGCTCGCGCTCGCGATTGACGAGGGTCCGCTCGCGGAATTCGCCGATGGCCATTGCGGTCACGGCGAAGATCCCCGCGACCAGCAACACGCCGCACAGGGTCAGCCAAAGCACCGGCCCGCGCCGAAGCGCTGCCTCCCAGCCGCCTCGGGCGGCTAGGGACATTCCGGTTGCCATCCCTGTAAAGACCTGGCGCATTCCCCCTCCCTGGAGGGACAGAATTACACCGCACAAATGGCGCAAACCTTAGGAAAGCCAGTTACCTAAGCATTAATCCGGTTGCGCGGATGCGCTCCCATGCAGCGGGACGGGAACCACGCCGCGGTTGTGCGGCGCGCGCAGCAATCGTTGCGCTGCATCATTAATCATAGCTTAATGCGAGGCGCCCGTGCTCTTGTCGCTGCCGCCACTGCGGAGACGTCCGACCACGCCGGTCGGGAAGAAATAGACGCTGGCGATGAACAGCAGCCCCAGCCACAGCAGCCAGCGGTCCGGGTGCAACAGCCCCGGCAGCAGCGGCAGGCCGGCTTCGCTCGCCGCCTTGGAGGCAACGCCCATCAGCGATTGCAGATAGTTCTGAGCAAGGATGAAGATGGTGGCGCCGATGATCGCGCCGTAGATCGTGCCCATGCCGCCGATCACGACCATCAGCAGGATATCCAGCATGATCGAGAAGCTGAGCGAGGTGTCGGGGCCGGCATAGCGCAGCCACAGCGCGTTCAAGATGCCGGCGCCGGCGGCGACGAGCGCCGCGAGGCAGTTGGCGTAGGTGAGGTGGAAGACGGTGCGGAAGCCGAGCGCCTCGGCGCGGAAACGATTCTCGCGGATCGCCTGCAGCACGCGCCCGAACGGCGAGTTCACCACCCGCAGCAGCGCAAGGATCATCAGCGCCGAGATCGCGAACACCAGGTAGAAAGTCAGGATGCGGCCGTTGATCTCGAATCCGAGCAGGTTCTTGGAGATCAGGACCGTGCCGGGGCGTAGCAGCTCGGGCAGCTGGAAGCTGCGGCCGTCCTCGCCGCCGGTCAGCCAGGACAGCTGCGAAGCCAGCACCTGGAAGGCGGAGGCGACCGCGAGCGTGATCATGGCAAAGAAGATCGCGGCCACCCGCAGCGAGAACAGGCCGATCGCGAGCGCCAGCAGCGCGGCGAGCGGCAGGCCGACGACGATGCCGGTTGCGACCGCCGCCCAGTTCGGGCCCATGCCGTACAGCGCGATCGCGATGGCGTAACTGCCGATGCCGTAGAACATGGTGTGGGCGAACGACACCGAGCCGGTATAGCCGAGCAGCAGATCGTACGAGGCGACCAGCGCGGCGAAGACGCAGATTTTTGCTGCGACATTCAGCGCCTTGGCGCCCGGAAACAGGAAAGGCGTTGCCGCCAGCGCCAGGATGATGACGACGAGGAGGAGCGTGAGCACGCGGCTCCGCGGCGGATCGCCGGAAAGGATCATCATCGGCTGGTCACCGCATAGAGGCCGCGCGGCCGCCACATCAGAATGGCGACCATCAGCAGGATGTTGGAGACGAGGGCGAGTTTCGGCACCAGGAAGCCGCCGTAATTGGCGACCATCGCAACCAAAATCGCGCCGATGAAGCAGCCGCCGATCGACCCCAAACCCCCGATGATGACGACGATGAAGATCAGGACGGTGAGGTCGTCGCTCATGGAGGCGTGGACCTGCTCGCGGTAGAGCGCCCACATCACGCCGCCGAGGCCGGCGAGCGCCGAGCCCGTCATGAACACGCCGAGGAACAGGCGGCGGATGCGATAGCCGAGCGCCTCGACCATCTCGCGGTTCTCGACGCCGGCGCGGATCAGGAGGCCGAGCTTGGTGCGGTTGAGCACGAGCTGGATCGCGATGAAGACGGCAAGGCCAATCAGCATTGCCAGCACGCGGTATTTGGCAATCGCGACGTCACCGAGGATGAAGGAGCCGCGCAGCGAGGCCGGCAGCGGCATCGGGATGATCTGCGGCCCCCAAAGGGCATAAAGCGTCTGCTCGGCGACGATCAGGCCGCCGGTCGTCATCAGAATCTGCTTCAGATGCTGGCCGTAGACCGGCAGGATCAGCACGCGTTCGATGATCAGGCCGAGCGCGCCGGAGACCGCCATGGACAGCAGCGCGGCTGGGGCCAGCACTGCAAGGTTCACCCAGAGCGAATCCGCCTGGATGGAAGCCGCGAACGGTGCCAGCACCAGCGTTGCGACATAGGCGCCGACGGCGATGAAGGCGCCATGGCCGAAATTGAGCACGTCCATCAGGCCGAAAACGAGAGTAAGCCCGGAGGCCATGATGAAGATCATCATGCCCATGGCGAGGCTCGCCGCGGTCAAGGTCAGCCAGGACGAAGTCGATCCGATCAGCGGGATCATCAGGAGCGCGAGCGCGATCGGCAGCAGGATCGGCGCGAGGTCGCGCTTCGGCTTCGGCAACGGGTCGGTTGCGGCAAGGTCAGTCACTGATGCGCCTCCAGGCTCAGGCCGAGCAGCCGCTCCTGCAGCGGCACGTCGGCGGCGAGCGCCGCCATCTCGCCGCGGTGGACGATGGTGCCGTTGTCCATCACCAGCACATTGTCGCCCAGCTCGCGGGCGGCGAAGAAATTCTGTTCGACGAGAAGAATCGTCGCGCCCTTGCGCTTGATCTCTTTCAGGCACTCGATCAGCGCCATCACGATGGCGGGCGCGAGGCCCTTGGTCGGCTCGTCGATCAAGAGCAGCTTGCGCGGCTCGATGATCGCGCGTGCGATGGACAACATTTGTTTTTGTCCGCCCGAGAGACTTCCCGCCCGCGACAGCCAGAAGCGGCGCAGCGCCGGAAAGAAGCCAAAAATCCATTCCAGCTGCCTGTCATCCAGCGGCGCGTCACGCGCTGCGAGGACGAGATTTTCCTTCACCGTGAGGTCGGAGAACACCGCCATGCTCTCGGGCACGTAGCCGACGCCGAGCCGGGCGATGTCGGGCGTCGCGCGGCTTTCGATGCGCTCGCCGGCGAGGGTGATCTCGCCGGAGGAGGCCTGCCACAGGCCCATGATGGTGCGCAGCGTCGTGGTCTTACCGGCGCCGTTGCGGCCGAGCAGCATCGTGACCTGTCCTTGCGGGACGGCGAGATCGATGCCCTGGAGGATGTGGTAGCGCCCGATATGGGTATGCACGCCGGAGAGTTTTAAGAGGTCGGTCATGCAGCACTCTTCGGGGCGACGCCGAGATAGGCTTCCTGCACGATCGGCGAGGCGATCACCTCGGCCGGCGGGCCATCGGCGACGAGCTGCCCGTTATGCAGCACGATGATGCGGTCGGCGAGCGAGCGCACCACGTCCATCTTGTGCTCGACGAGGAGAATGATCTTGCTCTTGTCCTGCTTCAGCTGCGCAATCAGGTTCAGCACGACAGGCACCTCGTCGATGCTCATGCCCGCGGTCGGCTCGTCGAACATGAACACTTTCGGCTCCAGCGCGATCATCAGGGCGACCTCGAGCTTGCGCTGGTCGCCATGCGATAGCGCGGTCGCGGCGACGCCGCGGCGATTGCCGAGCGCGACCTGGTCGAGGATGCCGTCGGCGCGTGCGATCAGGTCACGGCGGACCATCCAGGGCCGCAGCATGTCGTAATGCGTGCGTTCGCGGCTTGCACGGCGAGGCGGACGTTCTCTTCCACCGTCAGGTTCGGGAACAGGTTGGTCAGCTGGAAGGCACGGCCGAGGCCCGCGCGCGTGCGCAAGGGCGCAGAATGCTGGGTGATGTCGGTGCCGCCAAACAGGATGCTGCCGCTGGAGGCGCGAAGCTGGCCCGAGATCAGATTGAAATAGGTGGTCTTGCCGGCGCCGTTCGGCCCGACGATGGCGGTCAGCTCGCCCGGGCGGAACGTGCAGGTGACGTTGTTGACCGCGACATGGCCGCCGAAGCGAATGGTGAGGTCGCGGGTTTCGAGGGTGAGAGACATTGACCGTCTGGCAATTGATGAAGCGGGATCTATCCGCAGCTACGCTGCGCCCCCTCCCCCGCATGCGGGGGAGGGCAGGGGAGAGGGTGTCTCAGCAATCGAGAGCCCCCGAGAGGAAAGAGCCCTCTCCCGGCCTCTCCCGCAAGCGGGAGAGGTGAAGAAGCACCTACCGCTTGTTCTTCACCGGAACGTCCATGTCCTCGATCTTCAATTCGCGCACCGGCTCGAGCACGGCCCAGGCGACGTTCGGATCGACCTTGACCTTGAAGTGATACATGCTCTGCAGCGCCTGATGGTCCTCTTTCCGGAACACCATCTTGCCCTTCGGCGTATCGAACTCCATGCCTTCCATCGCGGTGATCAGCTTCTCGGTGTCGGTCGACTTCGCCTTGGTGACGGCGGCGACGACGGACATCGCCGCGGCAAAGCCGCCCGCGGTGAAGAAGTCCGGCGGCGCGTTGAAGCGCTTCTGGTGCTCGGCAACGAACCAGTCGTTCACCGGGTTCTTCGGGATGTCGTAGTAGTAATAGGTGGCGCCTTCCATGCCGGGCAGGCCCTTATAGGCGGCGAGCGCCGGCAGGATGTTGCCGCCGGTGGAGAGCTCGATGCCGTAGCGCTTCGGGTCCATGTCCTGGAGCTTGGCCAGCGGATTGCCGGCGCCGGCCCAGATCACCCAGATCACCTTGCGGCCCGGCTTGTCCTTCAGCGCATCGAACAGGCGCTGGCCGACCGCGGTGAAGTCCGTGGTCGAGGTCGGGGCATATTCTTCGGCGGCGAGCGTCGCGCCGGTCTTGGCCAGCGCTTCCTTGAAGGCGGCGACGCCGTCGCGGCCGAAGGCGTAGTCCTGCGCCAGCGTCGCAACGGTGACGCCCTGCTTGCCGATCGCGACCGCGTTCGAGATCGCGTCCTGCGAGGAGTTGCGGGCGGTGCGGAAGATGTAGCGATTCCACTTCTCGCCGGTAATCTGGTCCGCGACCGCGGGCTCGACGATCAGGATCTTCTTGTTCTCCTCGGCGACGGGGAGAATCGCGAGTGCGGCGGCCGACGAGGTCGTGCCGATCGCGATGTCGGCCTTGTCGTCCTGATAGGCTTCGGCGAGAGCGGCCTTGGACAGGTCCGGCTTGCCCTGGTCGTCCTTGGTGATGACGACGATCTTGCGGCCGTCGATCGTCATGGTGCCCTTGGTGGCGTACTCAAAACCCATTTGCAGGCCGGTCTCGGTCTGCTTGGCATAGGCTTCGAGCGGGCCGGTCTTGCCGTAGATCAGCGCGACCTTGAGATCGTCGGCCTGCGCGGAGGCACTCGCGGCGAGGGCGAGAATGGTTGTTGTTATGATGAGCGATCGACGCACGATGGTCCCTCCTGATTCAAAGTTTCTCGGCAACAGCGATTTGCACAAGCTTGCGAACATTGCAATTGCACCTTCCGGCGAAGCGCGTCGACATGCGGGCCTGCATCATTTTTGAGCCTGCCGCAGGGCGTGGGATGCGCCGGCCGCGGCAGCTCCCTCGACTTGACGCCAGTCCGACTGCGCCTCGTCCGCGCTTTCGAAAATATGCGGCGCAACGCCGCGCCGCTCCAGCGCTTCGCCGAGCTTGATGCGCAGGAACCCCGATGTGGTGTAGCGCGACACGCCGGAATAGAAGCGATCGACCAGGCTGCGGACCATGGCCGAATAATCGTCCATCAGCTCCGGCAGGATGGAAAAGTTGTCATAATTGACGATGGCGTAGACCCGGCGGCCGAGCGGGGCGAGCCTCGCCTCGACGATGGCGGCGATGGTGTCGATCTCGGCCCGGCTGCGCAGCGGATAGCGTTCCAGATTAACGAAGAACAGGTTCTGCTGCTCGTCCAGCGAGAAGCGCTGGTCGAGCGGGATGGTGAGCAGTCGCTCGCGCAGCTCCATCAGGCCGTCGCGGAAGATGCGCTCGTCCATCAGCATGGGATCGCGCGGGATCAGCGGCTTGAAATCCATCAGGTGCAGGATGTCGCGCTCGATGTCGATGCCCGGCGCGACCTCGGTGAGCTCGAGCCCGTCGGGGCGCAGCACGAAGACGCAGCGCTCGGTGACATAGAGCACGCGCTGCCCGCGTGCCGCCGAGACGGCGCCGCTGAAGGTCACGTGCTCGACATGGTCGACGAATTTGCGCGAGCTGGCTTCCTCGAGGATCGACAGCCTGCCGTCGTTCACCGCAATGCGCTGCCGGCCCGCACCGAAGGTGCCGACGAAGACGACCTCCTTGGCGTTTTGGCTGATGTTGATGAAGCCGCCGGCACCCGCGAGCTTCGGGCCGAACTTGCTGACATTGAGATTGCCTGCGCGGTCAACCTGGGCAAGGCCGAGGAAGGCCGCATCGAGACCGCCGCCGTCGTAGAAGTCGAACTGGTAGGGCTGGTCGATCACCGCCTGGGTGTTGATCGCCGCGCCGAAATCGATGCCGCTCGCCGGGATGCCGCCGATCACGCCGGGCTCCGCCGTCAGCGTGATCAGATCGATGATCCGCTCTTCATTGGCGACCGAGGCGATTCCCTCCGGCATGCCGATGCCGAGATTGACGACGCTGTTGGCCTTCAGCTCGAGCGCTGCGCGCCGTGCGATAACCTTGCGCTCGCTGACCGGCATCACCGGCAGCGAGGCGGCGCGGACGCGGATCTCGCTCGAATAGGCCGGATTGTAGGGCGTGCCGAACGTCTGCCAATGATTCTCAGGTTTCGCCACGACGACGCAGTCGACGAGGATGCCGGGGATCTTGACCTGGCGCGGATTGAGGCTGCCGCTCTCGGCGACGCGCTCGACCTGGGCGATGACGATGCCGCCGGAATTATGCGCCGCCATGGCGATGGCGAGCGCTTCCAGCGTCAGCGCCTCTTTCTCCATGGTGAGGTTGCCGTCGGCATCGCCGGTGGTGGCGCGAATGATGCCGACGTCGATTGGAAATGTCTTATACAGCAGGCAGTCCTCGCCGCCGATCCGGATCAGCTCGACCAGCTCTTCGGTGGTGCGCGCATTGAGCTTGCCGCCGCCGTGCCGGGGGTCGACGAAGGTGCCCATGCCGACGCGGGTGATGTGGCCGGGCCGGTGGGCGGCGATGTCGCGGAACAGATGCGTGATCACGCCCTGCGGCAGGTTATAGGCCTCGATCTGGTTTGCGATCGCAAGCTGCTGCAATTTCGGCGCAAGCCCCCAATGGCCGCCGATCACGCGGCGGACCAGGCCCTCATGCGCGAAATGATTGAGGCCGCGATGCTGGCCGTCGCCCTGGCCCGCGGCATAGACCAGCGTCAGATTGCGCGGCTTGCCTTGGGTGTAGGGCGCATCGCCCTCGTTGGAGAGATAGAGCTCCTCCAGCGCGATTGCGATCTCCTCGGCAAAGCCGATGCCGACGAAGCCGCCGGTCGCCACGGTATCGCCGTCGCGGATCAGCATGACCGCTTCCGCTGCACTGACGACCTTGCCCTTCTCGGCGTTGCGCAAATAGGGCAAGGCAGGATGCTGGCTCATGGCATTCCCTCCCATGTCTGTTGCGGACTGCATGCCCGTTCTTCTCGCTTGGCTCTATTGGTATCGCGTGGAGCGGCTGGCGACCAGCCGCTCCGGCGTCGCGGGGCAGCCCATTCAGGACTGAGGCGTCTTGCGCGTTTCGGTGGCGAAATAGACCGACACGACGGTAATGATCGCCAGCGCAATCATGTAGAGCGAGATCGGCCAGGTCGCCGGCGCGTAGGCCGTCATCAATCCCGTCGCGATCAGCGGCGACAATGCGCCGGCGAAGATCGAGGCGAGATTGTAGCCGAGCGAGACGCCGCTATAGCGCACCTTGGTGCCGAACAGCTCCGACAGGAAGCTCGCCTGCGGCCCATACATCGCGGCATGGCCGACGGCGAGGCCGAGCACGATCGCGATCCAGGCATATTGCGGGTTCTTGGTCGCAAGCAGCATGAACAGCGGGAACGACATCAGCGCCGAGAACACCGCGCCGAAGATATAGACCGGCCGCCGCCCGACGCGGTCGGAGAGCGCGCCGAAGGCGGGGATGGTGAAGGTCTCGATCGCGGCGCCGATCAGGACGCCGTTGAGCATGTCCTGCTTGTTCATGCCGAGCGATTGCGTCGCGTAGGCGAGCACGAAGGTGGCGTAGATGTAGAAGAAGCCGTTCTCGGCAAAGCGCGCGCCCATCGCGAGCAGGATGTTCTTCGGGTACATCCGGATCGCCTCCAGGATCGGCATCTTCACCTCCTGCTTGGTGTCCTTGACCTTCTGGAACTCCGGCGATTCCGCGATGGTGAAACGGATCCACAGGCCGACCAGCACCAGCGCGATCGAGAACAGGAACGGGATGCGCCAGCCCCAGGCATAGAGCTGGGCGTCGGTCAGCATCGCGGACACCACCGAGAACACCAGCGTGCCGAGCACGAGGCCGAGTGGTGCGCCGAGCTGCGGCCAGCTGCCGTAAAAACCCTTCTTGTCCGCGGGCGCATGCTCGACCGCCATCAGCACCGCGCCGCCCCATTCGCCCCCTAAGCCAAAGCCCTGGACCAGGCGGCACGTCACCAGCAGGATCGCGGCCCAGATGCCCGCGGTCTCATAGGTCGGCAGGAAGCCGATCGCCGCGGTCGCCGCGCCCATGATCAGCAGCGTCAGATAGAGCATGGTCTTGCGGCCGATCTTGTCGCCGTAATGCCCGAACACGACGCCGCCGAGCGGGCGCGCGATGAAGCCAAGCGCGTAGGTCGCGAACGCCAGCAGCGTTCCCATCATCGGGTCGAAGGTCGGAAAGAACAGCTTGTTGAAGATCAGCGCGGCGGCGGTGCCGTAGAGGAAGAAGTCGTACCACTCGATGGCCGTGCCGATCAGGCTCGCGGTGGCGACCGTGACGTGCGAGGGCTGTTTCGCCTGAAGCTGATGAACTGAGATCGCTTCACTCATCTTGCGTCCTCCCTGGTTTTGCGAATGCGCATGTGCGGCATGCGTCATTGTGCAAAGCAAAGAGCAAGCGCCGCGCCAGATGCCGCGGACCTGGGCAAAATGCCGGAAAATCCAGCAGATTCAGCGTCCGCGCCGGAATGGAGGTGCAAATCGCCGTGTCCGGAATCCGAGACTCCGGACACTCCAAGTCTCGAAACTCAGACGGAGGCGGGGCCCGAGGCGAGGCCGAACTTGGCGAGCTTCTTGTAGAAGGTCGCGCGCGAGATCCGCAGCATCCGCGCGCCTCGGCGATCTGGCCGTTGCTGGCGGCGAGCGCTGTTCGAGCGTGTGCTTCTCGAACTCGGCCTCGGCTTCGGCATAGGGCACCACTGCTCCGGCCGGGCGCGAAGGCGCCGCGACCCTGACCTCGGCGCCGACGGGAAGGATGCGCGCGACGTCGTCGCCGGTCAGCCGTCCGGAATCGCTCAGGATCAGCGCGCGCTCCAGGATATTGCGGAGCTCGCGGACATTGCCGGGCCAGTCGTAGCGCGCTAGCGCTGCGAGCGCGCTCGGCGTGATCCTGGCGTTGACGTAATCGCCGGACGCGCTGATGTCCTCGAGCAGCCGGGCGCAGATATCGGGGAGATCGTCCAGGCAGTCCCGCAGCGGCGGCAAGTCGATCGAGAGCACGTTGAGGCGGTAATAGAGATCGGGCCGGAACGCGCCGTCGCTGACGCGCTTGCGCAGATCGACATTGGTGGCGGCGACGACGCGGACATCGACCTTGGAGATCTTGTCCGAGCCGAGCGGCTCGATCTCGCGCTCCTGCAGCACGCGCAAGAGCTTGGCCTGCAATTGCAGCGGCATCTCGCCGATCTCGTCGAGGAACAGCGTGCCGCCGTCGGCGATGCGGAATTTTCCCTCGCGCCCCCTGCGGTCGGCGCCGGTATAGGCGCCCGGCGCGGTGCCGAAGAACTCCGATTCGATCAGCGTGTCGGGAACGGCCGCGACATTGACGCTGACGAACGGCTTCTCGGCGCGCGAGGAGGCATTGTGAATGGCCTGCGCCAGCATCTCCTTGCCGGTTCCGGTCTCGCCGGTGAGCAGCACGGTCACGCTCTGGCGCGCAGCGCGGCTTGCGAGCTGCTTGGCCTGCGCGATCGCCGGCGTGGTGCCGACGAAGTCGGCGAAGGTGAAGCGCGCCGCGCGGGCGTTGGACAATTGCCGCCGCGCCAGCCGCAGATCGCTCTCGAGCTGGGCGACGCGGGCGAGCAGGGGCTTGAGGCTTTCGAGATGGTCGTAGAGCACGAACCCGATCGCGCCGATCACCTTGCCGTTCTCGTCCTCGATCGGCATGCGGGTGACGACCAGCTGCTCGCCGCCGAGCTCCATGATGTCGAGCAGGATCGGCTCGCCGGTCTCGGCCACCTTCCGCATCAGGCTGTTCGGAATGACCTCCTCGATCGGCCGTCCCATCGCCTCGGATGTGTGCTTGAGGCCGAGCGCCGCAAGATATTTCTCGTTGACGTAGACCACCCGCCCGCCGCGATCGATCGCGATCGCGCCCTCGCAGAGCTTCTCCAGCCGCTCGAACAGCGTCTCCATCGCGCGCGCGCGAAGATAGGCGGGATCGCTGACGGAGGATGAGGTGGACATGACATACCCCAGGGGAGGTCCGCCTGTGTATTAGCAAAAGGGCAGCAATTTCAAAGGGGGAAATGGCACGCAAGCCAGCTCAGCAATTGCCGTCGTCCCGGGGCGCGAAGCGAACCCGGCAACTGTTATGTTGGGTTGGCTTTCAGGTACGGCTTTCTGTCACGCATCATCCAACGGCTTCCCGCCCAACCCATCCTGACAGACTTCCAAGACACAGGGACCCATACCCACAGGAAGAGGTTTGGCGAAGACTCGGAGTGGGAGCCTCGCGCCTAACCGCTTCCTGTAGTTATGGGTCCCGGGCTCGCGCTTCGCGCGCCCCGGGACGACAGCGAGATCGTCGCGCCGTTGCCCTACCGCCGATACCCGCTCGCCCGCGAATAGCCCTGGCGGTTCTGCTGCATCGGGCGCTCGCCACGCTGGCGCGGGACTCGCTCGAGGCAGGCGTCGCGAGCTTCAGCTCCTCCAGGAAGATGGGCCGCGAGAAGTAATAGCCCTGGGCGTAGCGGATCTTGGTCGCAGCCTGGAGATAGGCGAGCTCCTCGTAGGATTCGAGGCCTTCGGCGATCACGGTCATGCCGAGCGCCTCGCTCAAGGATTCGATCGCGCGCAGGATGCCCTGGCTGCGCGGACGCTTATGGATGTCGGTGATGAAGGAGCGGTCGATCTTGATCTCGTCCGCTGTGATGTCGGCCAGCGCCGAGAGCGAGGAATAGCCGGTGCCGAAATCATCGATCGAGATGCCGACGCCGAGCTTGCGGAACATCGGCAGGATCTCGGCCTGGAAATGATTCTTGGCGACGAAGGCGTCTTCCGTCACCTCGATCATGAACCGCTTGGGAAAGCCGGTGTCGTCGAGCGCCTGCGCGAAGCTGCGCATGAATTCGGGATTGCCGGCCTGCTTGGCCGCGACGTTGATGCTGATGGTCGCTTCCGGGCCGAACGTGTCGTTGATCAGGTCGATCGACTTGACGATCTCGGCCAGCACCAGATGGGTCAGCTCGTCGATCAGCCCGAGCTCGCTGGCGAGGTTGATGAACGAGCCCGGCGCCTGGATCACGCCCTCGTCGTCGCGCAGGCGCACCAATGCCTCGATGCCCTTCACCGCCTGGGTGCGGATGTCGACCTTGGACTGGAACGCGCAGCAGAAGCGCTTTTCGAGGATGGCGAGCCGCAGCGACTGCTCGATCTTCGTCCGCGCCAGCGCCTCCCGCTCCATGCTGGAATCGAAGAAGGCCGCCGATCCCTTGCCGTCGTTCTTGATGCGGTACATCGCGATGTCGGCGTTCTGGCGCAGCGTCTCGAAATTGCGTCCATGATCGGGATAGAGGCTGATGCCGACCGAGGTGGAGGCGAAGACTTCCGAATTGTCGATGAAGAACGGTGCGGTCAGCCGCTCCAGCGTCGACTGCATGAATTCGGCGACTTCCTCCTGGCTCTGGATCGGGGCGAGCAGCAGCAGGAACTCGTCGCCGGAGATGCGCGACAGCATGTCGGAATCGCGCAAGTCCCGCCCGAGCCGCTTCGACAGCTCGACCAGCAGCGCATCGCCGACGGCGTGGCCGTAATAGTCGTTGATGTGCTTGAAATTGTCGACGTCGAGAAAGGCCAGCGCAAAGCGATCGCCGCCGCGCTCGCGCGCCAGCAGGCTGTTGGCACGATGCTCGATCACGCGCCGCGAGGGCAGGCCGGTCAGCTCGTCGAAATAGGCCGAGCGGAACAGCTGGTCCTCGAAATTCTTCTGTTCGGTGATGTCGGAGGAGGCCGAGATCAGGAGTTCGCGTCCAGCGAGGCGCACGGGACGATGGGTCGTCAGCAGCACCTGGCGCGCGGCGCCCTCGTGCAGTGCTTCCTCGGTGACGACGGATTGGCCGGCGCTCAGCGCCTGGCGGCAGGCTTCGCGGCGCGGCGAAAGATCGGGGGAGGGACGGCTGCCGTCCATGCCGAGCTGGGCGGCCGCTGCATCGTTAACCAGCAGAAGCTTGCCTTCGGCGTCCTGCACGGTCAGGCCGGCAGGCAGCATTCTAACGATTTCCTTGAGAAATCCGAGCTCGGCTTCACTCGCGCCGGAATATTTGTTGTCGTTCATAGAAGTCATGAATCTTGTTGTTTCAGCGCGCCTTTGCAATGGCTGCGATCTTGCGTGGTTCCCTCTTAAGTTTGGTTAAGGGGTCCGCAGAAATACGGGGGTGTTTTCGAGGAAACTTGCGGCGATGCGACACGCGCTGTCGATCGTCATTAACAGAGCGTCAATGCCACTTGCGAAAGCGCGGGCGGCGCGCGCGGTTGTCTTTCGCTTGTTTCGTTCTCGTTGCGTGATCAAAGGTCGTCATGCCCGGGACATAGGCGAGCGAAGCGACGCCGTCCTTCGGACGGCTATGCCCGGCCATGACGCTGTGGATGCTTCGGTGACCCGATCGATCGAGTTCGCTATCCGCCTAGCCGCTCTTCGGGATGCGGCATTGCATGATGCAATGCAGGCCGGTCTGAAGATACGAGATCTCGGTCTTGCCCTCGAAGGCGAACAGGGCCGACTTCAGCAATTTGGTGCCGAAGCCCGGCGCCGACACCTCGCCGACGCTCGGGCCTTCGGTTTCATCCCAGGTGACGGTGAGGCGATCGCCGTTGACGGTCCACGAGACCTGCAACAAGCCGCGGGGCGAGGAGAACGCGCCATATTTGCCCGCGTTGGTGGCGAGCTCGTGAAACATCAATGACAGCGTGACCGCGAGCTTCGGCGGCAGGAACAGCCGGTCGCCGTTCAGCGTAAAGCGGACATGGCCGTAAGGCCCGAGCTCCGCGATCAGCAGATCGCGGATGTCGCAGCCACCCTTGTCGACCCGCGAGATCAGATCGTCGGTCGTGGCCAGCGACCGCAGCCGCGGGTCGATCCGGGCCCACACCTGCGGCTGGTCATGCAGCACCTGGTGCATCACGGCGTGCACAGTCGACAGCTTGTTCTTCAGCCGGTGCTGGAGCTCCTCGACCAGGAGCTTGCGATACTCCTCTTCCTCGATCAGCCGCCTGGAGATCCGGCGTTGCTCGACCAGGAGCGAGCGATAGTGCTCGACGCCCCAGATGGTGAGCGCGCAGACCGCCCAATACAGCGCCAGCAGGGCAAATCGCGCGCGATCGGCAAAGGCATCGCCGAAATTCAGGACGACGCCGAGCACGCCGCCGACGATCGCCGTCAAGATGCCGATCCGGAAGCCGCCGAAGGCGGTAGCAAAGAACACGGCAGGAAAGTAGGGGGTGAAGTAGACGTCGGGCCGCACTTGCGCGAGTCCCCAACGCGCCAGCGTCGCAACCAGCACGCAGGTGGTCGCAAAGGCGAGGCTCAGGCCGAGTGATGGCGGCGCCATGCCCTGCCAGCCCTTGCGGAATTCGTCGATCAGCTTCTCCATGCGCGGCCCGGTCGCGATCTGCATTCGCCATGAATGTTACGCATGTCGCCAGCGCAAGCAAAGCTTGCCTTGTCGAAAGTCGGCAGGAATAGTGAGCACCGCGGAGCCGTCATGCTCGGTGTCCGCCATTTGGCATCAAAAAGTTCAAAAACAGGGACATTCCATGGGCAGGCTGGACGGCAAGGTGGCGGTGATCACGGGCGCGACGAGCGGCATCGGATTGCGGACTGCGGAAGTCTTCGTTGCCGAAGGTGCCAAAATTGTGATCGCGGGGCGGCGACTACCGGAAGGCGAGGCGCTGGCCACGCGGCTCGGGTCCAACTGCATCTTCCGCCAGACCGACGTGACGGTCGAAGCGCAGATGCAGGCGCTGATCGCGCTGGCGGTGGAGAAATTCGGTCGGGTCGACTGTCTCTTCAACAATGCCGGCGGCCCGGCGCAGACCGGGGGCATCGAGGGCCTCGAGGTCGAGCGCTTCGACGCGGCGATGGCGACCCTGGTCCGCAGCGTCATGCTCGGCATGAAGCACGCCGCGCCCTACATGAAGAAGCAGGGTTCCGGCAGCATCATCAACAATGGCAGCATCGCGGGCCGCCTCGCCGGCTTCTCCTCGTCGGTCGTCTATGGCGCGGCCAAGGCGGCGGTGATCCATCTCACCAAATGCGTGGCGATGGAGCTCGGCGAAGCGAATGTGCGCGTCAACTCGATCTCGCCCGGCGCGATCGCGACCGGCATTTTCGGCAAGGCGCTTGGGCTATCGACCGACGCCGCCGAGAAGACGCCGGCGGTGATGCGCGAGGTCTACAAGACCGCGCAGCCGATCCCGCGTGCGGGCCTGCCCGACGACATCGCCCACGCCGCGGTGTTCCTGGCCAGTGACGAATCCAGCTTCATCAACGGCCACGACCTCGTCATCGACGGCGCCATGACCGGCGGCCGCAACTGGAGCCAGCAGCAGCAGGGCTTGAGCGCGTTGCGCAAGGCATTTGACGACGGGGCGTAACCGCTCCGGCGACGGTGCCGTAGGGTGGGCAAAGGCGCGCCCTTCGCGCGCCGTGCCCACCAAATGTCCCTATGCGAAAGATCGTGGGCACGGCGCTCCGCGCCTTTGCCCACCCTACGATATCTCGTGCCACGGACGCAGCGCAGCGCTTCTTCAGCGGTGCGCTGCAGAGCCGGGGCCCATCTCTCCGAACTCAACGCGGCTAACGATTCTGGGTCCCGGCTCGCGGTCCGCGCGTCCGGGACATGAGAAACGTCACACCGCCCGCACCCTGACCCTCAACCCATCCTTCGGCTTCGGGATCGGCCACATCTGCCAGTCCGGCTTGTAGCCGGGCTCCAGCGACACCTCGATGTTCTGCAGGAAGTGCCGCGCGAAGCATTTTGCCTGCATGTAGGCGAAGTGCAGGCCGAGGCACATATGCGCGCCGCCGCCGAACGGCACGAAGGCGAAGCGGTGGCGGTTGCGCTGGGCCTCTTCGGTGAAGCGCATGGGATCGAAGCGGTCGGGCTCCGGCCAGATATCCTTCATGTGATGCGTATAGAGCGGATTGACGCCGACCGCGGTGCCGGCGGGAATCCTGTATCCCTTGAAGCTGAAATCGCGCATCGCGCGGCGCGGCATCGAGGGCACCGGCGGCTTGATCCGCAGCGCTTCCTTGAACGCCATCTCCGTCAGCTTCATCTTGTCGAGATCGTCGAAGCTGCTCGGCGCGTCCGGCGCGAGCCCGAGTGCCATAACCTCCGCGCGCAGACGTTCCTGCCAGTCCGGATTGGCGGCGAGCTCGCCGACGAAGGAGGTCAGCGACGAGGTCAGCGTGTCGTGCGCCGCCATCATCAGGAAGCTCATGTGGTCGATGATGTCCTGCTCGGACAGCAGCGCGCCGTCCTCATGGGTGGCGCGGCAGAGCTGCGAGAACAGATCGTCGCCGCCGTGATTGCCGCGTCGCAGCGGAATCTGCTCGCGAAAATAGGCGACGATGCGCTTGCGGCCCTTCACCCCGCGCGCCATCTGTGTGCCGGGCAGGGGCCGGCGGATCGGCGCGACGGCGGCCGCGACCATGTCGACGAAGGCGCGGTTGATCTCGTCGACCTCCGGCCCGATATTGGCGCCGAGGAACGACGCCGCGGCAAGATCGAGCGTGAGCTGCTTCATCGCCGGGTAGAGCTGCATCTCGCCGGGTCTAGCCTTCCACTGCGCGACCCGGCCTTCGATGCCGCGGTCGAGATCGGCCAGATAGGATTTCATCGGCCCCGACTTGAACGCGACCGACAACGCCTTGCGATGCAGCCGGTGCTCGTCGAAATCGAGCAGCATCAAGCCGCGTGGAAACAACAGGCCCAGCACCTTGTTCCAGCCGTGAGTCGAGGAGAACAGCTTGTGTTGGTCGAACAGCACCAGCTCGTTGGCCTCGGGGCCGAGCAGCACGACGTTGGTCTCGCCGAAAATGTGGGTGCGATAGACGGGCCCGTATTTGGCGCCGTTCCGCTCGATATGTCCCTTGGGGTCGGCCAGCACCTTGAAGGTCATGCCAATGATCGGCCAGCCTTCGTCGCCCGGGATGTGCGTCAGCTCGTTGCGCCTGGGCGGGGTGTAGCCGAGTTCAGACGTGGCCACATTCTGCATCGACATGACGATTGCTCCGGTTGGCGGACCGAACAGACATCGCGCGACCACGGCAATATTGCGGCCTGCGCCAAACTGACCAGGTCAGAATAGCACAGGCCGATATGTCTTGCGCGTGAACGTGGTTACGAGCGTAACGCCAATGAGGCCTAGCGCTTCGCCGCTTCCTTCTGCAGATCTGGCGCGTTGACGGCTGGAATCGCAACGCGGCCCGGCCCGGTCACCTTCAGCGCCTCGGCGGCCTTCTCGTTCTCCATGATCTTGGCCATCACCGCTTGCCCGGCGCGCTCGAAGATCGCGCGGTTCTCGATCACGAATTTTTGCGACTTGCGCAGGCCGTCGATGTAGCCGTTGATCTCCGGCACGACATAGCGCGCGACCATGTCCCAGCTCCGGCGCGTGGCTTCCGGATTGGCCCAGTCGTGCACGAAGCCGATGATGGCGCCGACGCCGCCGGACACCTGCATCACGTTCTTGATGGTTTTGACGAGGTCGTCGGGCGTGCCGATGGTGGAGGCCGCGCCCTCGACGAAGGCGGTCTTGTCCACGGCTTCATCCGGCGAGGAGAACGCGGTCAGCCCCGGCCGCTGCAGCGTGCCGACATTATATTCGTTGTGCCAGCGCATCAGCCCGGCGCCGGCCTCGCGGCGCGCCTGCTCGCGGCTCTCGGCGATGTGGAAGGTGAGCAGCACGCGCCAGTCGGCGCGGTTCACCTTGGTGCCGTGCTTCTTGGCGGCGTCCTCGGCGAACTGCCATTGCTGCTGCAGCGACATCAGCCCTTGCGTCGTCATCGAGCCCAGCGAGATGATGCCGATGCCGAATTTGCCGGCGAGCGTCATGCCTGACGGCGAGATCTGCGAGGCCACCACGAACGGCATCTCCTCCTGTAGCGGCAGGAGCTGGAGCGCGGCGTCGTTCATGGTGAACCAGTCGCTCCTGGCGGTGACGCGCTCGCCGTTGAACAGGCGGCGGATGACGCCGATCGCCTCGTCCTGGCGGTCGCGCTGCGTCATCGGGTCGATGCCGAGCGTGTGTGCGTCGGAGGCAAGCGCGCCGGGGCCGGAGCCGAAGATGGCGCGGCCGCCGGTCATGTGGTCGAGCTGCACCATGCGCTGCGCGACGTTGAAGGGATGGTGATAGGGCAGCGACACCACGCCGGTGCCGAGCTTGATTCGCTTGGTGCGCTCGCCCGCCGCGGCCAGAAACATCTCGGGCGAGGCGATCATCTCCCAGCCGGAGGAATGGTGCTCGCCGCACCAGAACTCGTCATAACCGAGCGCGTCGAGCTGCTCGACGAGGTCGAGATCGCGCCGGAACTGGAGCATCGGATGTTCCCCGATCGGGTGATGCGGGGCAAGAAAGGCTCCGAACTTCAGGCGCGCCATGGCGTTCTCTCCGGCTTCGATTTTCTGTTTGTTGAAGTGATGAGGCTACGTGGTGGCGGCAACGAACGCAATCGCGTGATGTCCCGCGCAGCGGAATGCAGGCATGCGTAGCGTAGACTGCTCTCTTCGCTATTCACTGCTTGCGCGCACACGCTTCCACACCCGTCATGGCCGGGCTTGTCCCGGCCATCCACGCCTTGCCCCGCTGTACGGAGAACGTGGATGCCCGGGACAAGCCCGGGCATGACGAGAAGAGGGCGGAGCTACCGCGTCATCCTGTTCCACGCATCGAGGCCAGCGATCTTGTACGCCTCGGCCAGCGTCGGATAGTTGAACGTGTTCTGGATGAAATAGTCGATTGTGCCTTTGAGGTTCAGCACGGCCTGGCCGATATGGATCAGCTCGGTGGCGCCTTCGCCGAGGATGTGCACGCCGAGCAGGCGGCGGGTCTTGGTCGAGAAGATCATCTTCATCATGCCGCTGTTCAGCCCCATGATGTGGCCGCGCGAGGTCTCGCGGAAACGCGCGATGCCGACCTCGTAGGGAATGCCGCGCGTACGCACCTCTTCTTCCGTCAGACCCGCGGTCGAGATCTCCGGCACCGAATAGATGCCGTAGGGGAAGAATTCCGGCGGCGCCAATGGCTCCATGCCGAGCGCGTGGCAGGCAGCGACGCGGCCCTGCTCCATCGAGGTCGAGGCAAGGCTCGGAAAGCCGATCACGTCGCCGGCGGCGTAGATATGCGGCACGCTGGTCTGCAAGCTGACCGGATCGACCGTGATGCGGCCGCGGTGGTCGACGGCGATGCCGGCGGCTTCGAGATTGAGGCGGTCGGTGGCGCCGACGCGGCCGGCCGCGAACAGCAGCATTTCCGTGGTGACGTGCCGTCCGTCGGAGAGGTTGGTGACGATGCCGCCCTGCGCGGTCTTCTCGATCGACGTCACCTTGGAGCCGAGCCGCAGCGCGACATTGCGGTCGCGTAATTCGTGCATGAACTCCTCGATCAGTTCCTTGTCGATGAAATCGAGGAAGGTTGGTCGCGGCTCGATCAGGGTCACGGGCACGTCGAGCGCGCTGAAGATGGTGGCATATTCGACGCCGATCACGCCGGCGCCGATCACGGCCAGGCTGCGCGGCAGCTTCGGCAGCTCGATGATCTCGTCGCTGTCGAGCACGCTTGTGCCGTCGAACGGCACGTAATCGGGCCGGAACGGACGCGTGCCGCAGGCGATCAGGATGAAGGCGGCCGACACGGTCTTGGTTTCGCCGATTGCGCTCGTGATCTCGACCTCGTGCGGCGAGACGAAGCGCGCCTCGCCATTGGCGGTGCGGACGAGGTTGCGGCTGAACTGATGCTCCAAGACCTCGACCTCGTGGTCGAGCGTCTTCTGGAGCCGGATCATCAGATCGCTTGCCGCGATGTCCTGCTTCACCTTGTAGGAGCGGCCGTAGAAGCCGCGCTCGCGCCAGCCGGACAGGTTCAGCACGGTCTCGCGCAGCGTCTTGGAGGGGATCGTGCCGGTGTGAACGGAGACGCCGCCGACCCGCCGGCCCTTCTCCACCACCAGTACGGCCTTGCCGAGCTTGGCACATTGCACCGCGGCCCGGCGCCCGGACGGGCCCGAGCCGATCACCACCATGTCGTAGTCGTACATCGGGAGACTTCCGAACCCCTGCAAAATCAGCGGGAACCGACATGCAGCAATCGGGCCAGTGCGGCAAGGGGAAAACAAGTCCTACCTCCGAGGTAATCGCGCGGATGACGCCGATCTGCGAGCATCGCGCGCAAATAAATTCCCGAAAGCTGCTTCGCCGATGCATCAAACCGTCACAAAGCCCATCGATTCGACCCGCCGCTGGTGGGTGCTGGCGATCGTCGTCGCCGCCCAGTTCATGTTCGGCGTCGACGCCTTCATCGTGAACGTCGCCATCCCGACCATCGCGGTCGATCTGCACGCGACGCCGGCGCAGATCGAATCCGTGATCGCGATCTACCTGATCGCCTATGCGACGCTGGTCGTCACCGGCGGCCGGCTCGGCGACATCCATGGCACGAAGAATGTCTTCCTGGCAGGCGTGCTCGGCTTCACGGCGACCTCGCTCTGGTGCGGGCTGGCACAGTCCGGCGCCGAGTTGATCATCGCGCGGCTGGCACAGGGCGCGACCGCGGCGCTGATGGTGCCGCAGGTGCTGGCGACATTGCATCTGCTCTTCACCGACGAGACGCGCAGCCGCGCCTTCGCCATCTACGGCATCGTGCTCGGGCTCGCCGGTGCTGCGGGTTTTCTGCTCGGCGGTCTCCTCGTCACGATCGACCTTGCGCACACCGGCTGGCGCTCGGTGTTCTTCGTCAACGTGCCCTGCGGCCTCGTCATCGCCGCTGCGGCCTGGCGCATCATGCCGACGGTGCCGCGGCGATCAGGCACGAGGCTCGACATCAAGGGCAGCGTCGTCCTGTTCGCGGGGCTGCTCTGCCTGATCGGGCCGCTGCTGTTCGGCCATGATGTCGGCTGGGCGCCGTGGCTGTGGGCGGTGATGGTGCTCGGCGGTGTGACCCTCTTTGCATTCCTGAAGCTCGAACATGCCGTCGCGCGTAGCGGCGGCATGCCGCTGATTGACCTCACTCTGCTCGCGGATGCCGCCTTTTTGCGCGGGCTTGGTGCCGCGTTCTTTTTCTTCGTCGCCAATCTCTCCTTCTATCTGGTCATGACGCTATTCATGCAGCGCGGGCTCAAGATCGCGCCGCTCGAAGCCGGCATGGCCTTCATTCCACTCGCGCTCGCATTCGTTGTTGCCTCGCGCCACAGCGGCGTGCGAGCGCGTCATCGGGGCACCAAGGTGTTGATCGAAGGCTGCGCGCTTCAGATCGCGGGCCTCGCCGCGCTTGCGCTTGTTGCTGCCTGTGTCGAATCGCCAACGGCAACCACGCTCGCACTCACCATGATCGTCTTCGGCTACGGTCAGGGACTTGTGATGGCGCCGCTGTCAGGCGCGGTGCTGTCGACCGTCAAGCCTGTCGCGGCAGGCTCCGCCTCCGGCGCGTATGGCACGACGGCGCAGATCGGAAATGCGGCCGGAGTGGCCGCAATCGGTGCGGTGTTCTTCGCAATCGAAGCGCTGCAATCAGCGCGCGCAGGATTTCTCGTCTCGCTTGTGTTGTTTGTGACGTTAATCATGATCTGCGCCGCATTCTTGTCGTGGATGCGCCGCGCATCTGCACGAAGTTGAGGCAGTGCGGTTAATACGTGCGGATTCCTGCGGGTATTTGCGTGATTTCGGGTGATTGACAGCGCACGGCCTTTTTATTTTGCACCGCAGCAACTATTTGGTTTGGGTGAACGTTGAGATTCGCCCATCAGGAAGTTGCCGTGTCGTTAGCCAGAAATGTCGATCTGTTGAGACGTCTGCCGAAGCTGGACGGTCTGCGCTTTGCCGAGTTCGGCCGCAGCGCTGATTCATCCAGCCCGCTGCAAGAAGTCACGGACTTCGGCGCCAATCCCGGAAACTTGCGCATGTTCGCGTTCGTGCCGGCGCAGCTGCAGAAGCCGCGCGCGCTCGTCGTCGTGCTGCATGGCTGCGGCCAGACCGCGGCCGGCTATGATCTCGGCGCAGGCTGGTCGACGCTCGCGAAGCACTATGGCTTCGCGCTGCTGATGCCCGAGCAGCAGCGCGTCAACAACGGCAACACCTGCTTCAACTGGTTCAATCCGGAAGACACCGCGCGGGACAGCGGCGAGGCGCGTTCGATCCGCGAGATGATCGCGCACATGGCCGCGACGCATCGCATCGATGCCAGGCGCATCTTCATCACGGGTCTCTCTGCCGGCGGCGGCATGACCTCGGTGATGCTTGCAACCTATCCGGAAGTTTTCGCAGCCGGCGCTGTCATTGCCGGCCTGCCATATGGCATCGCCTCGAATTTGCGCGAGGCGCTGGACGGCATGTTTCATTCGCCGGTGCGCCCCGCGCGCGCGCTCGGCGATCTCGTCCGCAATGCCTCGGATCATCGCGGGCCGTGGCCAAAGATGTCTGTGTGGCACGGCAGCGCCGACCGCACCGTCAATCCCGGCAATGCCAACGAGATCGTCAAGCAGTGGCTCGATCTGCATGACCTGCCCGCCGTGCCGATGGCCGAGACCAATGTCGACGGATATCCGCGCCAGGCCTGGTGGAACAAGGACGGCGAGACGCTGGTCGAGTCCTACGCCATCACCGACATGGCGCACGGCACGCCGCTTGGGCTAGCCGACAACGACCAGCGCTACGGCATCGAAGGTGCGTTCCTGATCGAGGCCGGCATCTCCTCGTCCTATCACATCGCAAAATTCTTCGGCCTGACCGGCTGGATTCCGGACGCCGCGAAGAAAGCGGAGGCAAAGCCCGCAACGCCAAAGCCGGCGCTGACCCCCGCGCCGCATCTCGCCCGCTCGATCCGCGCCGCCGTCGCCGAGCAACCCGAGCCCAAGCGCGAGAAATCGCGCAGCTTCGATCTCGGCCAGATCATCACCCGCGCGCTGACGGCGGCGGGGTTGATGAAGTAAGCCCCACCGTCGTCCCTGCGAACGCAGGGACCCATACCGCGTGATCTATCGATCGCGGCAGGTCGAAGTACCGAACACCGAGCCTTCGCCAGACCTCTCTTTGTGGTTATGGGTCCCGGATCTGCGCTTCGCTTGTCCGGGACGACAGCGGGATTTGTGGCGACGCTATCGCGCCCCGGAATGACGAAGCTACTTCGTCGCGTCGATCATCTCGATCGGCGTCGCCGTCACCTCGCCGCCGGCGACCTTCCTTGTCATCTCCTGATAGGCCCTGAAGAACTCCCGCGATTGCAGCGTCTTTTGCGCGGCATCGTCGGTGACGCTGGCGAGGTGAAAATACTGGCCGTCGTCGCGGTTCTTGAGGACGCGATAGCCGATCCGCCCTTTCAGCTCCGGATCGCCGTCGATCGCCTTGATGAAGCGGCCGATCTCGCGGTGCCATTCCTCCGTCGTGCCGTTCCTGAACTGGTACTTGATCATGAAGTGCTTCATGTGACGCTCCCTGTTCGTCCTGTGCGTCATCATCTGCGCCCTGGGAGCGATCCCGCAAGTATGGACAAAATTGATAGTATGGACTTTTTCGCCGTCGCTCCTATCCTGCCGCAAGCTGGCTGGCATGGAGGAGACGACATGGCAAAGGCCAATCCGGCGCGCACCTGTCCGGTTGCGGCGTTTCAAAAAATGATCAGCGGCAAGTACAAGCTGCGCATCGTCTGGGACCTCAAGGACGGCCCGCGCCGCTATGGCGAGATCAGGAGCGGCCTGCTGCGCGGCGCCAGCGGCAGCGCCGAGATCACCCCGCGCGTGCTCAGCCGCGAATTGAAGGCGCTCACCGAGAGTGGTCTCATTGACCGCAAGGATTTTGGCGAGGTGCCGCCCAAGGTCGAGTATCGCCTCACGCGCAAGGGCAAGAGTTTCGTGCCCGTCGTGGCGGCCATTCGCGAATGGGGCGAGCGTAACCTGAGTGAGACGGCGGCGCTCGCGGACGCCGCCGAGTAAAACCTACATTTCGCCGGTGACGAACGGATTGGTCATCCGCTCCTGGCCGATGCTCGAGCCGGCGCCATGGCCGCAGATGAAGCCGACATCGTCGCCGAGCGGCAGCAGCTTGGTCTTGATCGAATCGATCAGCGTGGGGTGACTGCCGCCGGGCAGATCGGTGCGTCCGACCGAGCCCGCGAACAAGACGTCACCGACATGGGCGAACCGCAATTCCTTGTTGAAGAACACCACGCTGCCGGGCGAATGGCCGGGGCAGTGGAAGATGTCGAAGGAGAGGCCGCCGATCGAGACGGTGTCGCCCTCGTCGAGCCAGCGGTCCGGCGCGAAGTTGCGGACCCCGGTCATGCCGAAGCGTGCACCGCTCTCGACGACATTGTCGAGCAGGAACTTGTCGGCCTGATGCGGGCCCTCGATCGGCACCTTCAGCGCATCGCGCAGCTCCGCCGCGCCGCCGACATGGTCGATATGGCCGTGGGTCAGCCAGATCTTCTCGACGGTGACGCCGGTCTGCTTGATCGCGTCCAGGATCTTCGGCACGTCGCCGCCGGGATCGATCACCACGGCCTTCTTGCCGGGCTCGTCCCAGATGATGGTGCAGTTCTGCTCGAACAGCGTCACAGGAACGATGATCGCGCCCGCCTTGGCTTGCGAGGAGTCTTGGGTGTCATTTTGCTCGGTCATGGCGCCACAATGCCGATTTTTGCCATGCCGCCAAGCAAAAGATTCGTGCGAGCGGCGGGGGAACAGCCGCACCAAACGTCACACGGCCGTCCCAATTGCCTTGCCAGTTTGAACCGGGGCGTTCCTGCCGCGTTCTCTCGCGCAGGGCAGAATATCGGGTGGTACCTCCGGCATGGCACAGGGCGGCGACAATTGGTGGCGCGACGGCATCTTCTATCAGATCTACCCGCGCTCGTTTCAGGACAGCAACGGCGACGGCGTCGGCGACCTCGCCGGCATCCTGCGCCGGCTGCCTTACGTGAAATCGCTCGGCGTCGACGCGATCTGGCTGTCGCCGATCTTTCCTTCGCCGATGGCCGATTTCGGCTACGACATCTCCGACTATACCGGCATCGAGCCGCTGTTCGGCACGATGGCGGATTTCGATACGTTGCTCGCGGCCGCGCATGACAACGGCTTGAAGCTGATCCTCGATCTCGTACCGAACCATACCTCGGACCAGCATCCGTGGTTCATCGAGAGCCGGTCCTCGCGCGACAATCCCAAACGTGACTGGTACATCTGGCGCGACCCGAAGCCGGACGGCGGCGTGCCGAACAACTGGCTGTCCGAGTTCGGCGGCAGCGCGTGGGCCCTCGACGAGACCACAGGTCAGTACTACTACCACGCCTTCCTGGCCCAGCAGCCGGACCTCAACTGGCGCAATCCCGAGGTGCGCACCGCGATCTACGACGTGATGCGGTTCTGGCTGGAGAAGGGCGTCGACGGCTTTCGCGTCGACGTGATCTGGCACCTGATCAAGGATTCTGAGTTCCGCGACAATCCGCCGAACCCGCATTACGTCGAGGGCCGGCCGCCGAACGAGAAGATCCTCACCCAATATTCCACCGACCAGGACGAGGTGCATGAGGTGATCGCGCAGATGCGGCGCGTCACCGATGCGTATGCGGCGCGCGTGCTGATCGGCGAGATCTACCTGCCGCTGCATCGCCTGATGGCCTATTACGGCAACGACCTCACCGGCGCGCAGATGCCGTTCAATTTCGCGCTGCTCTCGACCTTCTGGAGCGCGCGCTCGATCGAGACGATCGTCGAGGATTACGAGAAGGCGCTGCCGAAGCGCGCCTGGCCGAACTGGGTGCTCGGCAATCACGACCGTCCGCGTGTCGCAAGCCGCGTCGGGCCTGAGCAGGCCCGCGTCGCCGCCATGCTGCTCCTGACCCTGCGCGGCACGCCGACGCTCTATTACGGCGACGAGATCGGCATGCATCAGCTCGCGATCGCGCCGGAGGACGTGCAGGATCCCTTCGAGAAGAACGTGCCTGGCCTGGGCGTCGGGCGCGACGGCTGCCGCACGCCGATGCAATGGGACTCGTCGAACTACGCCGGCTTCTCGGAAGCAAGGCCATGGCTGCCGCTGCCCGAGGATCACATCCGCGAGAACGTCGTCGATCTCGAGGCCGATCCGCGTTCGATCCTCAGCCTGTACCGGCGCCTGATCGCCTTCCGGCGGACATGTCAGCCATTGGTGTCGGGCGACTATCACCCGATCGCCGCGCAAGGCGATCTCCTGATCTACCGCCGCGCCGCCGAGGGCAAGGCGATCATCGTGGCGCTCAATCTCGGCCGCGAGCCGATCGCGGTGACGACGAGCGCGATCCGGTTCGGCAGCGAGATTGTGCTGTCGACGTTCCTGGATCGCGAGGGCGAGCGGCTCGAAGGCGTGCTCGATTTGCGCGGGAATGAAGGGGTGATCGTCGCGCCGCGCTAGCCGTCGTCCCGGACAAGCGCAGCGAAGCGGCGCGCCGATCCGGGACCCATAACCACAGGGAGCAGTTTGGCGAAGACTCGGAGTGACCTGCTCGCGCCACACTCCTGCCCGTGGTTATGGATTCCGGGCTCGCGCCGAGTGGCGCGCCCCGGAATGACGCAGGCGGCCGCATCTACCCCGGATGCTTCTTCCCTCGCACCGTATGCTCGTCGATATCATCCCGCTTCAACAGATAATCCAGCCCGCCGACGCGATACCAGCGATAGCCATAGGGCTCCAGCACGACGCGGTGCTGGCCGCGCTTGTCGGCGTGGCTGTGATCTTCCGCGAGCAGATTGATCAGGTGCGCGCCGGCATCATCCGGCAGCCCCGCCGAGAACGCGATCTCGCGCGGCTTCTCGTCGAGATTATGCACGAACAGCACCGAATTGTTGCGCCAGTCGTAGCGGATGATGAACACGGCGGGATCGCGTAGAGGGATGACAGCGAAATCGCCCCAGCCGATCTCCGGCACTTCTTTCCGCATGCGCACGATGCGCTCGGTCCAGTTCAGCATCGAGTTGGGATCGCGCCGCTGCTTGGCGACATTGACGTGCGGGTAGCCGTAGGGCCCCTGGTCGATCACGGGGCAGGCCGGCTTGTCGCTCTTGGTGAAGCCGCCATGCGGCTCGGTCGACCATTGCATCGGCGTGCGCGCGCAATTGCGCTCGGGCAGCGAGAGATCATCGCCCATCGCGATCTCGTCGCCGTAGCGGATCACGGGCGTTCCCGGCAGCGTGCACATCAGGCTGTATGCGAGCTCGAGCCGCCTGCGATCGCCGCCCAGCATCGGAGCAAGGCGGCGGCGGATGCCGCGGTCGTAGAGCTGCATGTCCTTGTCGGGACCAAAGCTTTTGAACACCACCTCGCGCTGCGTTTTCGTCAGCCGTCCGAGATGGAGCTCGTCGTGATTGCGCAGGAACAGGCCCCATTGCGCCGAGGCCGGCCGCGGTTTCGTTGCTTTCAGCGCCTTGGCCAGCGGGCGGGAATCGGCGGAGGCCAGCGCATAGAACAGGTGCTGGTTGACCTGGAAGTTGAACATCATGTGCATGCGGTCGGCATCGCGGCCGAAATAGTCGAGGTCGGTTTCCGGCAGCACATTGGCTTCGGCAAGGATGATGGCGTCGCCCTGGCGCCATTGCAGGAATTCGCGGAACGCGCGCAGCATGTCGTACTGCTCGACCGGCTTCTTCACCTTGGCGCCCTTGGTGGAGATCACGAAGGGCACGGCATCCATGCGGAAGCCGGAGACGCCGAGCTGGATCCAGAAGCCCATGATCTTCAGGATCTCGGCCTGCACATGCGGGTTCGAGGTGTTGAGATCGGGCTGGAAATCGTAGAAGCGGTGGAAGTAGTAGGCGCCGGAGTCCTTGTCGCGCGTCCAGGTCGATTTCTGCACGCCGGGAAACACCATGCCCTTGTTGGCGCCGGCCGGCTTCTTGTCGGACCACACATACCAGTCGCGATAGGGCGAGCTCTTGTCGCGCCGCGCCTCCTTGAACCAGTGATGCTGGTCGGAGGTGTGGTTGACGACGAGGTCGATGATGACGCGGATGCCGCGCTGCTGGCAGCCATGGGTGAACTCGACGAAATCGCCCAGCGTGCCGTAGCGGGAATCGACGCTGTAATAGTCGGCGATGTCGTAGCCGTCGTCGCGGCCCGGCGAGGTCTGGAACGGCATCAGCCAGATCGTGGTGATGCCGAGCCCGTGCAGATAGTCGAGCCGGCGGAGCAGGCCCTTGAAATCGCCGACGCCGTCTCCGTTCGCATCCATATAGGTGCCGACGGACAGGCAATAGATCACGCCGTTCTTGTACCAGAGATCGTCGATCATGCGCGGGCAGCCTCGATGTCCCCGCCGAGGTGTGGCGGCTGCGTGATAAGTACGTGGGGGAGGGGAGGTTCCGCGCGTCGCCTCACACTCTCTGTCGTCCCGGGGCGCGCGTAGCGCGAGCCCGGGACCCATAACCACAGGAAGTCGTGTTGCGAAGATCAGGAGTGATCCACTTCGCTCCACAACTCCTCCCTGTGGTTATGGATTCCGGGCTCGCGACTTCGTCGCGCCCCGGAATGACGGGCAGAACGGAATCGGCTAATCTCCCGCCATGGACAACACCGCGCGCAACATCGACCTTGTTCCGCCGCCGGACCGTCGCCAGTCCGAGACCGCGCTCGCCATCGCGCGCGGCACCGCGCGGCTGCTGCGCTCGCTCGGCTTCTCCTGCATCAGCGAATTGCCGCTGCCCTCGGGCCGGCGCGCCGATCTCGTCGCGCTGAACGAGCGCGGCGAGATCTGGATCGTCGAGATCAAATCGTCAGTCGAGGATCTGCGCGCCGACCAGAAATGGCACGAATACCGCGCCCATTGCGACCGGCTGTTCTTCGCCTTCACGCAGGATCTGCCGTGCGAGATCTTTCCTGGAGATACCGGCCTGATCGTCGCGGACGCCTATGGCGCGCACATGCAGTGCGAGGCGCCCGAGCACAAGCTGCCCGCGCCGACGCGCAAGCAGATGACGGTGCGTTTCGCGATGGCGGCAGCGTTACGGATCAACCGCCTGGTCGATCCGCAAGGCCACGCGGATTTCTGGGAATAGCGGCGCCGCGAACAAAGGTGCCGTAGGGTGGCAAAGCGAAGCGTGCCCACCAATTAGAGATGGTGGGCACGGCGCTTCGCGCCTTTGCCCACCCTACGATACCTGTCGATCCGTCATCCTGAGGTGCGAGCGTAGCGAGCCTCGAAGGATGCTCGGCCCCGATGCAGCCGGGCCGTCGCCCTTCGAGGCTCGCCTTGCGTTGCAAGACGAGCACCTCAGGGTGACGGTGAGCGATCGGTAGTTGCGGAAAACTACCGCGGCGCGCGCTTTGCGAGAATTCGCTGCAGCGTGCGGCGGTGCATGTTGAGCCGTCGCGCGGTTTCCGAGACGTTGCGGTTGCACATCTCGTAGATGCGCTGGATGTGCTCCCAGCGGACGCGGTCAGCCGACATCGGGTTGGTCGGCAGCTCGGACTTCTCCGCGCTGGTCGAAAGCAGCGCGGCGACGACGTCGTCGGCATCCGCGGGCTTGGACAGATAATCGATCGCGCCCATCTTCACCGCAGTCACGGCGGTGGCGATGTTGCCATAGCCGGTCAGCACGATCGCGCGCGCGTCGGGACGCTTCTTCTTCAGCGCCGAGACCACGTCGAGGCCGTTGCCGTCACCGAGCCGCAAGTCGACGACGGCGAATGCCGGCGCCGCCTTGCCGATCTGCGCAAGACCGTCGGAGACGGTGTCGCACGACGTCACAGCAAAGCCGCGGGTCTCCATCGCGCGCGACAACCGCTCCAGGAACGGCTTGTCGTCTTCCACGATGAGCAGCGAGCGGTCGGCCTGTTCGTTCAGTTCGGCGATGGCGTTCAAGGTGTTGTCCTCTCTCCAGCGCGTCTACATATGGCGTCGCAATCGGGCGGTGCCAAGGCCGCCTATAGTCGATCGGCCCTGCTGTGCGACCCTAGGTCGCGGTCTATCCTATTGTTTCTTCGAGCGTCTCGATAGCCTCAAAACGCTCTCGCGGCCACGTGACTTGCACCACTGCACCGTGTTCCGGGAAGGTCCGGTTGGTAAACGAGACCTTGGCGCCGGTACGTTCCAGCAGCGTGCGCGCGATGAACACGCCAAGCCCGAGGCCGCGCCGCTCGCCGCCGACGTCATCGACGGTGCGCCGCCGCGACAGATAGGGCTCGCCGATCCTGTTAAGGATATCGGGGGGAATGCCGGGGCCGTCGTCGGAGATCACGAGCTCGATCGCGTCCTTGTTCCACCAGGCATTGACCTCGACGGTGGTGTGGGCGAAATCGACCGCGTTCTCGACGATGTTGCCGACGCCGTAGAGGATCGCCGGATTGCGCGAGCCGACCGGCTCGGCGGCGGCCGTCACCGCGATCCGCACCTTGATCTCGACACCGAAATCGCGGTGCGGGGCCACCACCTCCTCGATCAGCTCGGACAGCTTCATGCGGTCGAACGGCGCGCCGGTGGAGGAGAGCTGGGTGATCTTGCTCAATATGTCGCGGCAGCGCTGGGTCTGCTCGCGCAGCGTCTTCAAATCGGCGGCAAAGACCGGATCCTTCACGGTCTTTTCCAATTCGCGCGAGATCAGGAAGATGGTCGCGAGCGGCGTGCCGAGCTCGTGCGCGGCGGCGGCGGCAAGGCCATCGAGCTGGGTCAGATGCTGCTCGCGCGTCAGCACCAGCTCGGTCGCGGCCAGCGCGTCCGCAAGCTTGCGCGCCTCCTCGGTCACCTGGAACGAATAGAGGCTGGTGACGCCGATCGCGAGCACGATCGAGAGCCAGACGCCGACGAGATAGATCGGCGGCAGCACCAGGGGATCGTCGGAATCCCAGGGCAGCGGAAAATGGAAGAAGAACAGGATCGATGCGCAGGCAACGGCCAGGAGGCCGAGGCCGAAGGTGAAGCGGGCCGGCAGCGCGGTCGCCGAGATCAGCACCGGCGCGAGGAAAAGGAACGAGAACGGGTTCTGCAGTCCGCCGGTGAAGAACAATAGCCCGGCCAGCTCCACGATGTTCAGCGCGAGCAGCCCGGCCGCCTGCATCGGCTCCAGCCGCTGCATCGGATTGGCCGCGGTCTGGAGTCCCAGATTGAGCGCCGCCGACAGGGCGATGATGCTGACGCAGGGGACGATCTCGACGTTGAACTCCAGCCCCTGCGCCACGATAAAGATCGCGGCGAGCTGGCCGAGCACGGCGAGCCAGCGCAGCCGCAGGATCGTGTCGAGCCGGATATGCGCTGCGCGGGGCGGAAGCCGGAAGCGGCGATTTCGGTCATATCGGCCAATGTGGCGGTGCCTTCTCGATCACAAGCGCAGGGCTGGCGGAACCACCGGATTACAAGCCTTGCGCTATCCGCTGCAATAGCAGAAGAACGGCCAGCATGACCGAGAATGGCAAGGCTTCAAGTCGGCCGACTGTCGCGGAGCACAGCTCCCCGGCGATTGCGGTCGATCATCTGGTCAAGGTCTACAAGCAGACCCGCGCCGTCGACGACATCTCCTTTTCGCTGCCGCGCGGCAGCATCACCGGGCTGCTCGGCGGCAACGGCGCCGGCAAGACCACGACCATCGCGATGATCATGGGCCTGGTGCTGCCGACCTCCGGCCGCGTGCAGGTGCTCGGTCATGAGATGCCCGAGGAGAGCGCGGCCGTGCTGGGGCGGATGAATTTCGAGAGCCCCTATGTCGACATGCCTATGCGGCTCACGGTACGCCAGAACCTGACAGTTTTCGGCAAGCTGTACGCAGTCAAGTATCTCTCGGATCGCATCGCAAAACTCGCCGACGATCTCGACCTCACCGATTTCATCGATCGCGCCAACGGCAAACTCTCCGCCGGGCAGAAGACCCGCGTCGCGCTGGCAAAGGCGCTGATCAACCAGCCCGAATTGCTGCTGCTGGACGAGCCGACCGCCTCGCTCGATCCCGATACCGCCGACTGGGTGCGGGCGCATCTTATGAGCTATCGCAAGGAAAACAACGCCACCATCCTTTTGGCCTCGCACAACATGCTCGAGGTCGAACGACTCTGCGACCGCGTCATCATCATGAAGCGCGGCCGCATCGAGGACGACGACACGCCGGAGGCCATCATGGCCCGCTACAACCGCACCACGCTGGAGGAGGTGTTTCTGGACGTCGCGCGCGGCCGCGTGAACGGCGCGAAGGAGGCAGCGAGGTGAGGGGTAGCCGTATTCGTTTGTCATTCCGGGGCGCGCGGAGCGCGAGCCCGGAATCCATAACCACAGGCGATCGTTGTGGGGCGAGATTGGCAACTCCGAGTCTTCGCCAAATTCAATCCTGTGGTTATGGATCCTCAGATGCGCAATTGCGCATCATAGTTCGCGACTACGTCGCGCCCCGGGATGACAGATTTCATCCGGGCTACACGGTGCCGTTATGACCGAGCTCTCCCTCCACCGCGGCATCTCCGCCCACCGCATCGGCGCGATGATCCTGCGCTACTGGTACCTGCTGCTGTCGTCCTGGCCGCGGCTGCTCGAGCTGCTGTACTGGCCGGCGCTCCAGGTCATCACCTGGGGCTTCATCCAGTATTACATCGCGGAAAACGCCAGCTTCTTCGCCCGCGCCGGCGGCACGCTGATCGGCGCCGTGATCCTCTGGGACATCCTGTTCCGCGGCCAGCTCGGCTTCTCCATCTCCTTCCTGGAGGAGATGTGGGCGCGCAATCTCGGCAACCTCATGATGAGCCCGCTGAAACCAATCGAGTTTCTGCTGTCGCTGATGATCATGAGCCTGATCCGGCTCGCCATCGGCGTCATTCCGATGACGCTGCTGGCGCTGTTCCTATTTCACTTCAACGTCTACGCCCTCGGCCTGCCGCTGATCGCCTTCTTCTGCAATCTGATCTTCACCAGCTGGTCGGTCGGCATCTTCGTTTCCGGCCTGGTCGTACGAAACGGCCTCGGCGCGGAGAGCATCGTCTGGACCTTGATGTTCGCGATCATGCCGCTGGCCTGCGTCTACTATCCCGTCAGCGTGCTGCCGGTCTGGCTGCAATATGTCGCCTGGGCGCTGCCGCCGACCTACGTGTTCGAAGGGATGCGCGCGCTGCTGATCGAGAACACCTTTAGGAGCGATCTGATGCTGGATGCGTTGCTCATCAACGCGGTGCTTCTGGTCGCTTCTTTTGGGGCATTCCTTGCCCTTTTGCGCAGCGCCAAAAAGCACGGCTCGCTGCTCTCGGCCGGTGAATAACGTCACTTTCTCGTGGATTCAGGCTGATTTAGCGCTGGCGGCTCCGTAGATGTACGGAAGCATGCATTGACGCAATATTACGCATTCGGCAGTATGCTGCGATGCGAAGAGGAATATGACGATGCCTATTGGTGAGTTCGGCGGCGCGCCGCCCCTGGCTGCAGAAGGCAGTCCGGTCCTGACGACGCCGATGTACTGGATGTACGAGATGGCACAGGCCTCTCTCAATCCGGCGCGTGCGGTCACCGATGCGACCAAGCTGCTGTTTCAGAATCCCCTCAATCCCTGGGCGCGCACCGAGGTCGGCAAGTCCGTTGCCGCCGCCTGCGAATTGTTCGAACGCACCACGCGCCGCTACGGCAAGCCGGAATGGGGCCTCGACGACACCGAGGTCAACGGCATCCGCGTCCCCGTCGAGGTCCGCTCGGTCTGGGAAAAGCCGTTCTGCAAGCTGCTCTACTTCGATCGCAAGTTCGCCCGTCCGCTGCGCAGCCCGCAGCCGCGCGTGCTGATCGTCGCGCCGATGTCCGGCCACTATGCGACCCTGCTTCGCGGCACGGTCGAGGCCTTCCTGCCGGCGCATGAAGTCTACATCACCGATTGGGCCGATGCACGCATGGTGCCGCTCAGCGAAGGCCGCTTCGATCTCGACGATTACATCGACTATGTCATCGAGATGCTGCACGTCCTCGGCGGCAACACCCATGTGATGGCGGTGTGCCAGCCCTCCGTGCCTGTTGTCGCGGCCGTCTCGATCATGGAAGCGCGGCGCGATCCCTTCGTGCCGACCTCGATGACGCTGATGGGCGGCCCGATCGACACCCGCCGCAATCCGACCTCGGTGAACAAGCTCGCGCAGGAGCGCGGCATCGACTGGTTCCGCAACACCGTCATCACCAAGGTGCCGTTCCCGCATCCGGGCATGATGCGCGACGTCTATCCGGGCTTCCTCCAGCTCAACGGGTTCATCAGCATGAACCTCGACCGGCACATGGACGCCCACAAGCGTCTGTTCGCCAACCTCGTGAAGGGCGACGGCGACCTCGTCGACAAGCACCGCGACTTCTACGACGAATATCTCGCGGTGATGGATCTCTCCGCCGAGTATTACCTCCAGACCGTCGACACCGTGTTCGTGAAGCACTCGCTGCCGAAGGGCGAGATGACCCATCGTGGAACGCGCGTCGATCCCTCCAAGGTCACCCGCGTCGCGTTGATGACGGTCGAAGGCGAGAACGACGACATCTCCGGGCTCGGTCAGACCGAAGCGACGCACACTTTGTGCAGCTCGATCCCCGATCATCGCCGTGTTCATTACGTCCAGAAGGGTGTTGGACATTACGGCGTGTTCAACGGATCGCGATTCAAGTCGGAAATCGTTCCGCGCATCCATGATTTCATGGTCTCGGCGGCGAATCCGACCTCGTTGCAGGCTCTCGCGGCTGAGTAACAGCGTTTTCGAGCGAAGTGGCGACCGGTTCGCGTAAAGAAAACGCGTCAAAAGAAGAATCTAGAGCCGTTCCGATTACATCGGGGCGGCTCTAGGCGCGATTTCGGCTTTCCCGTCGAAATTTCAGGTCCTCCCGGAGGCTTCGGGAGGGCTTGGTTCCCGCCAGATTCGAGGTATTTAGGTAGCGCTGTAGGAGTGAGTCCGGCCTCACCCCTTGGGGGTGCCGCATGCGTCCAGAGGGGGCGAAAAAAACGGGTTCCAACCCCAGTCTGTAGGGTCTCCCGGACGTCAGACCCCTGTATATTGGGCAAATGATTTGTTTTTGCGCCGAGCGCTTTCCCTGGCGGCGGTTATGGCAGAATCCGGGCGAACTCCTGCTCCCCGGACTCACAGACATGGCCACACGCGCGCTCCTCTATCGGCGGCCCCACGAACCAAAGACCCTCGTCATCACCCATGGATCGCAATTCTTTGCGATTCGCCTGCGCAGACATCGCCGAGCGCGCCGTTACACGCTCAGAATTCATCCGAGCGACCGCGAAGCCATCCTCACCATGCCGCCGCGCGGCACACTCGCTGAAGCGAAGGACTTTGCGTCGCGTCACGGCGCGTGGATCGCGGCACGTCTCGGCCGTCTGCCGAAGGCTGCGCCGTTCCAACCTGGCACAGTGATACCGCTTCGCGGCACGCCCCATCGCATCGTTCATCGCGCCGGTCAGCGCGGCACGGTGTGGACCGAGATGCGCGACAGCGGTGAACGCATTCTCTGCGTCGCCGGCGGGCTCGACCATGTCGATCGCCGCGTCGGCGACTTCCTCAAGCGCGAGGCGCGCCGCGATCTGCAGCGCTCGGCGGAAACCTATGCCGACGAACTCGGCGTCAGGGTGAAGCGGCTTTCGATCCGCGATCAGTCCAGCCGTTGGGGCTCCTGCACCTCGGCGGGTTCGCTGTCGTTCTCCTGGCGCCTGATCCTCGCGCCGCCCTTCGTGCTCGACTATCTCGCCGCCCACGAGGTCGCCCATCTCGTCGAGATGAACCACTCGGCGCGGTTCTGGCGGGTCTGCGGCAGGATCTGCCCGTCAATGGAGCGCGCCAAGAAGTGGCTCGATACGCACGGCAACGACCTGCACCGGTACGGGGCCGAGGATTAGGGCTCGCCGCCAGCGTCTTGGAAGGTGTCATCGCCCGCGAAAGCGGGCGATCCAGTATTCCAGAGGCCGTTCTTGTTAAGCCCAGACGCCGCAGCGTACTGGATTCCCCGCTTTCGCGGGGAATGACAGCGAAGAGTGCGGCGGCATCAAGCAACCTTCACGCACTGAAATCCGCACTCGTCCCCGCCTGCGCGCGTGACGCCGCATACGACGATTGCTGCTGCGCTGTCGCCTTCTGCCCCTCCGCCAGCATCGCCTGGAACGCGGCGTCGAGTTGCTCGCGGCTATAGGTCGTGGACTTGCTTTCACGCGGCGTCCACTGCGATTGCGTGATGGCGGTGGGCGCCTTTTCGACGGTGCCGCCAAGCCGCTCGGCGTATTGGTCGGCCCTCCATTGCGCCAGATCCGGCCCGCTCAAACCGGGAGGATCCTCGAGCTTGCCGATCTTGGCGGCCGCCTGGTTTGTCATCGCCGAAGACCCGGCATTGTACAGCGTGGCGACCACTTTGCCGTCGACCTTGACCTGCGCATAAACGTTCTCCGGTGCATTGTCGGGGACGGACGATTCAGGCGCACTGGTCTCGTGGGAGATCAGCCAGTGCGTTGCCATGAGGTCGCGCAGGAACGGATCATCCGCCGCCGAGATCGGCTTGGCACCTGTCAGCGGCTTGACCTGCGAGACGTCGATCCGGAAGCCCCCGGTCGCAGCGTCACTCGCATCCGGTACCACCGGCTGGAGACCCGATGTCGCGCTCGACGTGGACGTTGACGCAGGCCGCAGCTGAGGCAACGCGCCGTTGGATACACCTGAAATCATGGAACGCTCTCCTGTACTCGCACAACCTGTGAGAGCAAATCCCGGGCCGCTGACGGGCGCTTGAAGAGATTGGTGTTTTTGCTTTTAGGGAGCTGCGGCCCCGCGGAGAATCTTGCCGCGCTAGGCAGGACTTGCCGAAGCGGCAGCGGGGAGGCGCGGGCTGCCAGCCCAGCAAACAAGGTCATCGCCCGCGAAAGCGGGCGATCCAGTATTCCGCGACGGCAGTGATTGAATCGAGGAGCCGCGGCGTACTGGATTCCCCGCCTGCGCGGGGAATGACAGCAGAGGACGAGGTGACGTCCGCGCGCCTTGCTCGATTCTCGCCACACTCCGCGACGCTTGCGCGAGACGCGTCATTTGCCCCGTCGCTTCAAGCGCTTCGCACCATCCACCGCGCACAGCGCCTGATATCACCACCTACTGTGCATGGGGTTGTTTTCGCAGTTCGGTTTCGAGGCCTCGATGACCCCAGGCCGAAGCTACCGATTCCCGCCGAACAGCCGGTCCATCAGCCAGCCATCCAGGCCCGCGGCGGCCTCCGGCCGCACATTGGCGCGCGTCGGCGTGGCGGGCGATAGCCGCCATTGCTGACTGGCGCCGGTGCAGGTCCAGGCGCGGCCGGTGTCGGCGGCGAGATCTGCGAGGCCGCTTGCGCAAGGTTCGAGAGGCCCCAGCTAGCTTGCGAGTTTGGCAAGGCCGCCACCGGCACGCCCTCATGCGCCGTCTTCATGAAGCGCGACCAGACCTCCACCGGCAGGCCGCCGCCGGTCGCCTTCTTGGTCGGCGAGTTGTCGTCATTGCCGAGCCAGACGCCGGTGACGAGGCTCGCGGTGTAACCGATGAACCAGGCGTCGCGGTAATCCTGGCTGGTGCCGGTCTTGCCGGCGGCCGGCCAGCCCGGGATCTCCGCCTTCTTGGCGGTGCCTGATATCAGCGTCTCCCGCATCATCGCGTTCATCATGCCGACATAGCGGGGATCGATCACCTGATTGCGCTCGTCCGGCTGGCGCATGTAGAGCAGCTTGCCGCTCAGCGTCCTGATCCGCGTCACCACATGCGGGGTGACGGCCAAGCCGCCATTGGCGAACGGCGCATAGGCGCCGACCAGCTCGACCACCGAGACTTCGGACGTGCCGAGGGCGATCGAGGCGTTGGGCTCGAGCTTGGAGGAGATGCCGAGCCGGTGCGCGGTGCGCACCACGTTCTTCGGCCCGACCTCGAGGCCGAGGCGGATCGCGACCGTGTTGAGCGACATCGCCAGCGCCTGGGTCAGCGTCACCGCGCCGAAATATTCATGGGTGTAGTTCTCGGGCTTCCAGCCCTTGACCTCGATCGGCGCGTCCTGGCGGACGGTGTCGGGCGTCAGGCCCTGCTCGAGCGCGGTCAGATACACGAACGGCTTGAACGAGGAGCCCGGCTGGCGCTTCGCCGTGACCGCGCGGTTGTACTGGCTCTCGGAATAGTTCCGCCCGCCGACCATGGCGCGCACCGCGCCATCGGGCGTCATCGCCACCAGCGCGCCCTGGCTGACATTGAACTTCACGCTCTTGGCCGCAAGCTCGTCGATGATGGCGGCTTCCGCAACGCTCTGCAGCTTCGGATCGATCGTGGTCTCGACCTTGATGCTCTCGTCGATCTGCCCGACCAGATCGTCCAGCACCTCGCCGATCCAGTCGGCGACGTAATTGACCGTGCCGGCGCCGGCCGGCTTCACATTGTAGGAGGGGTGGCCGATCGAGGCCTGCGCCTGTGCGTCGGTGATGAACTTCGCATCCGCCATCGCCGCGAGCACGATTTGCGCGCGCGCTTCGGCCCCTTCGGGGTTGCGGTTCGGGGCGAGGCGCGAGGGCGATTTGACGAGACCGGCCAGCATCGCGGCTTCCGCGACCGTGACGTTCTTCGCCGACTTGCCGAAATATTTCTGCGCGGCAGCTTCGACGCCGTAGGCGCCGGAGCCGAAATAGACGCGGTTCAGATAAAGTTCCAGGATCTCGTTCTTGGAGTGCTTGCGCTCCAGCCAGATCGCCAGCTCCGCCTCCTGCAGCTTGCGCTGCATGGTGCGCTCCTGGGTCAGGAACAGGTTTTTCGCCAGCTGCTGCGTCAGGGTCGAGCCGCCCTGCGACACGCCGCGATGGAGCACGTTGGTGACGAGGGCGCGCAGGATGCCGATCGGGTCGATGCCGAAATGCGAATAGAAGCGGCGGTCCTCGATGGCGATGAACGCCTTCGGCAGATAAGGCGGCAGATCCTTCAGCGCGACATTGGCGCCGGCCATCTCGCCGCGCTGCGCCAGCATGCTGCCGTCGATGCCGACGATCTGGATCGTCGGCGGGCGCTTGGGGATTTCCAGCGACTGGATCGGCGGCAGATGGGCGCCGACATAGACCACGACGCCGATCACGGCGATCACGCCCCACAGGCTCAGCACCGCGCCCCAATAGATGAGACGGCTGAGGCCGAACCCGCCGCGCGACTTCGACCTTCGCTTGGCGCCGCTGCGGCTTGGCTGAGCCTTCCGCTCGCGCGGCGGCTCCTCGTCGGGCTCGTCGGCTTTGCGCTTGGCGGATGATTTCGTGGACTTCTTCGGCGTGTCGTCGCCGCCGGGGATGCGGTCCGCGGCGGTCAGGCGCAGATCGGCGAGCGCCGCGGGCAAGCCGAACAACGGCTCCTTCCGCCCACCCTTCTTCTTTCCCCACGCCATACGCAAAACGCCCGGTCAGACCGCCCCGCCGCACGCTAGCGGTCGCTGTTTAAGGCCCGGTTACCCCGGCGTTAACGCGCGATTAGGAGATGCGGCATTCGCCCGCCGCAGTTCCGCTTCCGAGGCGTGGGAGTTAGGATCGAATGCATAAAGAAGAGGGAGTTCGCATGGGCCACATCGATCCGACCAAGGAGATCTTTGCGCAGTTCCGGGACAACGACCGCTCGGGCCCGATCCACATGCTCAACCTGGTGCGCCTGCGCAAAGAAGCCGCCTATCCCGACGGCCGCAAGGCGAGCGGCGCGGAGGCCTATGCCGCCTATGGCCGCGAGAGCGGCCCGGTGTTCGAACGCCTCGGCGGCCGCATCGTCTGGCAGGGCCGGTTCGAGCTGATGCTGATCGGCCCGCAGGAGGAACGCTGGGACCATTGCTTCATCGCGGAATATCCGAGCGTCGCCGCCTTCGTCGAGATGATCCGCGATCCCGTCTATCGCGAGGCGGTGAAGCACAGGCAGGCGGCGGTGGAGGACTCGCGGCTGATCCGGCACGCCGTGCTGCCGGTCGGGAAGAATTTTGGGGAGATACCGACTTGATTGCGGTGGAGCGAATCTCTCTCCACCGTCATGGCCGGGCTTGACCCGGCCATCCACGCCTTCGTGTTCAATCATTCCGGGGCGGCTCGGAGAGCAGAACCCGGAATCTCGAGATTCCGGGTTCGATGCTGTCGCATCGCCCCGGAATGACAGCGAGAGAACTAACCCGCCGGACCCGCATCCTCCAGGATCGGGCCGAACAGCTCCCAGCGCTCGCCGCTGAACTTCATCATCTGAAGCTGCTTGTTGACGCGGTAGTCGGTCGGCGAGGTGTTGGCCTTGATGCCGGGCAGCGCGGTGTCGCTCGTGACGTCCTTCAGCGAGGCCGCCTGCTTCATGACGTTCTCACGCGTCAGATCGTCACCACACTGCTTCAGCACATGCACCAGCAGCTGCGCCGTGCTGTAGCCGTAGGTGTTGAAGTTCGAGTCCTTGTCGCCGTCGGGATAGTACTTCGCCATGAAGTCGAAATACCTCTTCAGGCCGGGATCATCCTTCCAGGTCGGATCGAGCGGTTCCTTGCCGTAGTTGACGCTGATGAGGCCCTTGGCTGCCTCGAGGCCGGCCGGCTTCAGCACCGCGCCGACGGAGGTCGCGTTGATGTCGACGATCTGCACTGGATGCCAGCCCATTTCGGCGATCTTCTTGATCGCCTGCGCGGCCTGCTTCGGCGTGGTCGCGCTGAAGAACAGATCGGCGCCGGCGTCCTTGATCTTGAGGATCTGCGAATCGACGGTCGGATCGGAGACCTCGTAGGAGGCTTCGGTCACGATCATCTTGGCGGCCTTGTCGCCGAGGCCGGCCTTGAGGCCGTTCAGATAATCCTTGCCGAGGTCGTCGTTCTGATAGAGCACACCGATCTTGGCGTTCGGATGCTCCTTGAGAATGTACTGGCCGTAGATGCGGCCTTCGACGAAGTAGTTCGGATTGAAGCCCATGGTCCACGGAAAGTTCTTCGGATCGGTGAACCTGGAGGCGCCGGTCGCCGCGAACAACTGCGGCACCTTCTTGGCATTGAGATATTTCTGCACCGCCGCGTTCACGGGCGTGCCGATGATCTGGAAGGTCAGCAGCACCTCGTCGCTCTCGACCAGCTTGCGGATCTGCTCCACGGCTTTCGGCGGCGAATAGGCGTCGTCGTATTGAATCAGGTTGATCTTGCGGCCGTTGATGCCGCCCTGGTCGTTGATCATCTTGAAATAGGCGGCCTGGGTCTTGCCGATCGACGAATAGGCCGACGCCGGTCCCGAAAACGGCATGGTCTGCCCGACCTTGATCTCGGTGTCGCTGGCGCCCGGATCATATTTCTTCTGGGCATTGGCCGCAGAGATCGACAGCGCGAGGGTCAGCGCCGTTGCCGTGGCCAGATGCAGTACTCCATTCCTCATTCGCAATTTCCTCAGTTTGTTATTGCAGGTGATCTGACCGGCGTGCACTCGCGCGTCGGACGTCACCGCTGAGGGCGAGTGTGGAGGAGGCGTTGTTGCGACGCAAGGTGGGGGAGGGCACGCAGTTCGTAGGGTGGGTTAGCCTTGCGGCTGCGCGAAGCGCAGTCCGCTGGGCGTAACCCACCACTTCTGCTTCCGCAGATCGAAATAGGGTGGGTTACGCTTCGCTAACCCACCCTACGTCATCGCTAACCCGACGGTCCGGTGTCCTCGATGATCGGTCCGAACAGCTCCCAGCGTTCGCCGTTGAACTTCATCATCTGCATCTGCTTGTTGACGCGGTAGTCGTTCGGCCCGGTGTTGATCTTGATGCCGGGCAGCGCGAAGCTCGGAGTGAAGTCCTTGATGTTGGCGACCTGCTTCATCACGTTCTCGCGCGACAGGTCGTCGCCGCATTGCTTCAGCACCTGGGTCAGTAGCTCGGCGACCGAATAGGCATAGGTGTTGACCGTGTTGAGCTTGTCACCCTCAGGGAAATACTTGTCCATGAAGGCGAAGAACGCTTTCACGCCCGGATCGTCCTTCCACTGGGGATCGCTGGGCTCCTTGCCATACTGGGTGGAGATGATGCCCTTGGAGATGTCGAGGCCGGCCGGCTTGAGGGTCGCTGAGATCGGGCTCGCATTGATGTCGAGGATATGCACGGGGTTCCAGCCGAGCTCGGCCACCTTCTTGATGGCTTGCGCCGCGAACTTCGGTGTCGAGGCATCGTAGAAAAGGTCGGCGCCCATCGACTTCAGTTTCACTACCTGCGAGTCCACCGTCGGATCGGTGACCTCGTAGGACACCTCGCCGACGATCATGCTGGCGGCCTTGTCGCCGAGGCCGCTCTTGAGCCCCGCGAGATAATCGCGGCCCATGTCGTCGTTCTGGTAGAGCACGCCGATCTTGGCGTTGGGATGCTCCTTGAGAATGTACTTGGCGTAGATGCGTCCCTCGGACACGTAGTTGGGGTTATAGGCGATGGTCCAGGGATAGTTCTGCGGGTCGTTGAAGCGGGCAGCGCCGGTCGAGGCGAGCAGCTGCGGGATCTTCTTGCCGTTGAGATATTTCTGCACGGCGGCATTGGCGGCCGTGCCGATGATCTGGAAGGTGAACAACACCTCGTCGCCTTCGACGAGCTTGCGCACCTGCTCGACGGTCTTCGGCGGCGAATAGGCGTCGTCATACTGGATGAGATTGATCTTGCGGCCGTTGATGCCGCCCTGATCGTTGATCATCTTGAAGTAGGCGGCCTGCGTCTTGCCGATGTTGGCGTAGACGGAGTAGGGGCCGGAGAACGGCACGGTCTGGCCGATCTTGATCTCGGTGTCGCTCGCACCGGTGTCATATTTCTTCTGGGCGAGAGCTTGGGTGGCGGAGAACGCGAAGGCGAGCGCCGCCGTGGCAGCTAGATAGGCTCTGCGAGTCTTCATGTTGGGATGTTCCTCCTGACGGAATTTTCCGGCCGACGGTCTTTTTCCCGTTGATTGCAACGGTCGCCATCGCTGCCGGAGAGTGTGGAGGAACGCGAGGTGCCGCGCAAGGATCGCGGCGCTGCGTTGTAGCGTCTCAGGTCAGGACTATTAAGCCAGGAACAATGCAGCCAGCGCGATCGCCGCCGGCAGCGCCTGCACGATCAGGATGCGCGTGCTGACGGTCGCCGCACCATAGGCGCCCGCCACGACCACGCAGAGCAGGAAGAACACCTTGATCTGGAACGCGAACGCGGGATTGCCGTGGACCAGACCCCAGATCAGGCCGGCGACGAGGAAACCGTTATAGAGCCCCTGGTTGGCAGCGAGCACCTTCGTGATCTCGGCCTTCTCAGGCGTATTGCGAAACACCTTCAGACCCGTCGGCTTGGTCCAGAGGAACATCTCCAGGACCAGGAAATAAGCGTGCAGTGCGGCGACCAGCGCCACCAGGACATTGGCGATCAGAATCAAGGTGAGCTCCCCCAAAGCGTCAGCTTTCGGGTGGACGTTAGCACGGCCGCCATGGCAAACGCGACGCTGTGTTTCGACGCCATGGTGCCGCAATGCCCGCTCGATCAACCAGACCGTCTGTAAGCTTCCGCCTCGATCGCCTGCCGACACCGATTGGGATCGCGCTACTCGTCACCGATGCCGAGGGCAATCTTCGTGCGCTCGATTGGGAGGATTACGAGCACCGCATGCGCGAGCTGTTGCGCCTGCATTACGGCGCGGTGGATCTGACCGATCAGCCTGCGCCCGCACCGATTCGGACAGCGCTGTCGCGCTATTTCGAAGGCGATCTTGCCCAGCTCTTGGGCATCGCGTGGCGGATCGCCGGCACGTCGTTCCAGCAGAAGGTCTGGACCGCGCTGGCAAAGATCCCGGCCGGCACGACGATGAGCTACGGCGCGATGGCCGCCAGGATCGAGATGCCGAAGGCCATTCGCGCTGTCGGCCACGCCAACGGCTCCAACCCGATCAGCGTGGTTCTGCCGTGCCACCGCCTGATCGGCGCGGATGGTTCACTGGTGAAATATGGCGGCGGGCTGGAGCGGAAGAGGTGGCTGCTGCGGCATGAAGGGGTGGAGGTCTGAGAGCCCGTTTCAGAATGTGTTGAGTGAACCGTGCCTACGACCGCACCGGCATCGTGGACACAGCCCGCCGTACCCGAATCCGTCAGACTTTTGAGGTCATCACTTTCTGCACTATTTTCCAGGTCCCGTTCACCTTCAAGCATGACAACAGGTCCGTGAAGGAACGCGGCGGAATGCGCAATCTGATTTTCAAAAGCGCAAGCTCTCTTTCAACGTCTATTGACAGGATCTGATCTTCTCGCTCGAAGCCCAGTTGCTTCGGAGCCTTCGTGTTGCGGACCACTGCTAGCCATGACGCAATCGGCGTCACGCCCACGTTGCCGTCCTCGGCGACCTTTGTCACGGAACTCGAGGGGTGAAAGATGGATGCAAATTTTTCAGCGTCCATTTCATAGGCGGCATCGAAATAGGTCTGCGCAAGGGAGCGCAAGGCGGGAACGTCCGTATCCATTGTCATCCTCAAAGCTGTTGCATCGAACTCATCGATGCGGCCCGGCGTCTACCTGTCTCGCAGAAAGCTGCGGCAGGTCGTCTCCGTGCTCGCGCAAAACCTACGGCAGGCTAACTTATGAGAATAGACGTCTTGATTGGCATGGCCTCATGAGTGATATTCATGATGATGACAAGCGAAATGAACGATCTCGCGACGTTTGCAATTGTGGCCCGTGAACGAAGCTTTACACGCGCTGCGATAAGGCTGGGTGTGTCTCAGTCTGCTTTGAGCCATACGATCCGGAGGCTTGAGCAACGGCTTGAGCTACAGCTGCTCGCTCGAACAACCAAGAGCGTTGCGCCAACCGCCGCGGGGGCTGCGCTCCTGGAAGACTTGTCTCCGGCGCTCGAGCAAATTCGTCATGCCCTCGACAAAGCCCGGAGCATTCGGCGCAGACCCGAAGGTCGCCTTCGAATTGTAATGTCGCGATCAGCTGCGGTGATGGTCTTGTTACCGCGGCTCAGAGCTTTCGCTGAGGCCTATCCTGACATCATTCTGGACGTGATCACCGTCACTGGCCCCGTGGATCTCGTTGCAGGCGAGTTCGATGCCGGTATCCAGCTCGGCGAGTACATTCAAAAGGACATGATCGCGGTTCGTGTCACGCCCGAACTGCGATTGGCGGTTGTGGGGTCGCCACGATATTTCGCTTCACGACGCATCCCCGAAAAGCCAAAAGATCTCAACGATCATCGGTGCATTACCCTGCGTCTTGCCGGCGGTCCATATCGGTGGGAGTTTGAGCAAGGTCGAAAGTCGGTCACGATCAACGTCAACGGCCCACTGATAATTGACGATACTCATCTGGTGATTCAGGCAGCGCTCGCTGGAGTTGGTATCGGGCTCGCCTATGAAGAGCAGGTCGCCGGATATATTGCGAAGGGCCGCCTTGTTCGGGTGCTGGAGGATTGGACGCCGCCAATTCCCGGCTTCTTCATGTATTATCCCAGTCGCCAGCATCAACCAGCCGCGCTGTCAGCACTGGTGAAAGCGCTACGGCACTCTGAACAAAAGCCGGCACGATGATTGGTAAGCGGTCTGGGCCCCTTAGCCGCGAGCGCGCAATGACGAGAGTCACGCCGCCGGCTGAACCGCCTTGTCGCCGGCCATCACATGCGTCAGCGCGCTCTTGATCGCGGACTGCCGCGTCGGCGCGTTGATCTGTGCGCCGAGGAGGTCGGTGACGTAGAACACGTCGCGGGCGCGCTCGCCGAAGGTCGCGACATGGGCCGAGGCGATATTGAGATTGAGCTTCGAGATCGCGGTGGTGAGCTCGTAGAGCAGACCGGGCCGGTCGAGGCCTGAGACCTCGATCACGGTGTAGCGGTCGGACCATTGGTTGTTGATGGTCACTTCCGGCTCGATCACGAAGGGGCGCGCCTTGCTGCGCACGGTGCGCCGCGCCACCACTTCGGGCAGGCGCAGCTTGCCCTCCAGCACGTCCTCGATCATCTCGCCGATGCGCGTGGCGCGCCGACCCTCGTCCTCGTCGCGGTCGTATTCCCTGGAGATCGAGATCGTATCGAGCGCGCGGCCGTCGGTCGTGGTGTAGATCTGGGCGTCGACGATGTTGGCGCCGGCCGAGGCGCAGGCGCCGGCGATGATCGAGAGCAGCCAGGGATGGTCGGCGGCGAAGATGGTCAGCTCAGTGACGCCGCGCACCTCATGAAGCCGACATTGATCGCGAGCTTGTGGCCGGCCTGCTCGCTGGAACGGACGAAGCGGGCGTGGCGGATCTTGCGCGGCAGCTCGACCTTGAGCCAGTAGGCCGGATAGTGCCGGGCGATATAGGCATCGAGCTCGTCCACCGGCCACTCGGCGAAGGCGTTGCGGAATTCGGCGTAGGCGGCCGTGAGGCGCTTGCCGCGATCGACCTCGGAGAAGCCGCCGGTCAGCACCGGCTCGGTCTCGTAATACAGCGAGCGCAAGAGCTGCGCCTTCCAGCCGTTCCACACGCCCGGACCGACGCCGCGGATGTCGGCGGTGGTGAGGATGGTGAGCAGCTTCATCTGCTCGACCGACTGCACGACCGCGGCGAAATTCTCGATGGTCTTGCGATCCGAAAGGTCGCGCGACTGTGCAACCGTGGACATGGTGAGGTGCTCCTCGATCAGCCAGGCCACCAGCTCGGTGTCGGCCGGGCTGAAGCCGAGCCGCGGGCACAGCCGGCGCGCGACCTTGGCGCCGGCGATCGAGTGGTCCTCGGGCCGACCCTTGGCGACGTCGTGCAGCAGTGTCGCGATGTAGATCACCGCGCGGTGCTCGGGGCGGGTCTTGCGCATCAGGTCGCTGGCGAGCGTGAACTCCTCGATGCCGCCGCGCTCGATGTCCTGGAGGAAGCCGATGCAGCGGATCAGGTGCTCGTCGACGGTGTAGTGATGATACATGTTGAACTGCATCATCGAGACGATCTTGCCGAAGGCGCGAATGAAATGGCCGAGCACGCCGGTTTCGTTCATCCGCCGCAGCACGATCTCGGCGTTGTCCGAGGTCAGGATCTCCATGAACAGCCGGTTGGCCTCGGGATTCTCGCGCAGCTGCGCGTTGATCAGGCCGAGCGAGCGCGTCACGTCGCGCATCGCGTCCGGATGGAAGGCGAGGTTGTTCTTCTGCGCCAGGCGGAAGATGCGGATCAGATTGACCGGATCGTGCTTGAAGATATCAGGCGCGGCCACGTTGATGCGGTTGTTGTCGACGATGAAGTCGTCGCTGTCAGGCACGCGCCGCTTCGCCGGCGTCGGGCGCAGCCGCGCCATCATCCGGCTCAGGACCGGCGCGGGCTTGGCCTGCTGGTCCTCGAGCTTGGCGCAGAGGATGGCGGTGAGGTTGCCGACTTCCTTGGCGACCAGGAAGTAGTGCTTCATGAAGCGCTCGACATCCTGCATGCCGGGATGCGAGGTGTAGCCGAGCCGGATCGCGATCTCGCGCTGGAGGTCGAAGGAGAGACGCTCCTCGGCGCGGCCGCAATAGAAATGCAGATTGCAGCGCACCGACCAGAGGAAATCGGCGCAGCGGCGGAAGCTGCGGTATTCCTGCGCGTCGAACACGCCGCGCTCGACCAATTCGTCGGTGTCGCGCACGCGATAGACGTATTTGGCGATCCAGAACAGCGTGTGCAGGTCGCGCAGCGCGCCCTTGCCGTCCTTGACGTTGGGCTCGACCAGATAGCGCGACTGGCCGCCACGGCGATGCCGCTCCTCGCGCTCGGCGAGCTTTGCGGTGACGAATTCGGACGCGGTGCCCTGCACCACTTCCTTGTCGAAACGCGCGACCAGCTCGTCGTAGAGCGGCTGATCACCGGTGAGAAAGCGCGTCTCCAGGATCGCGGTGCGGATGGTCATGTCGCCGCGCGCCTGGCGGATCGATTCATCGACCGAGCGCGTGGCGTGGCCGACCTTCAGCCCCATGTCCCACAGGCAGTAGAGGATCGCTTCGGCGACCTGCTCGCCCCAGGCGGTCTGCTTGTAGGGCAGGATGAACAAGAGATCGATGTCGGACTCGGGCGCCATCAGGCCGCGGCCATAGCCGCCGGTCGCCACCACCGCCATGCGCTCGGCGCCGCTCGGGATCGGCGAGCGGTAGAGATGGCGCGTCGCCGCGGAGTACAGGATGCGGATGATCTCGTCCTGGACATGGCACAGTCGCTCGGCGCAGCGGCGGCCGTGGCGGTCCTTGAGCAGGATCGCCTGCGCCGCGGCGCGCGCCGCGATCAGCTCGGCCTTGAGCAACTGCGCGACGGCAGTGCGGAACGCGTCCTCGCGTCCCTCATGCTTTTCGGCAAGCGCATCGACCGCGGCTGTGATCCGCGCGGTATCGAAGCGATCGTCCACCTCAGGCTTCTGCTCAGTCGCGACGCTATCCATGTCTCACCGAATATGGGGTCTCATCGGATATAAGAGGTGACCCGCGCTGTCACCCGCCATTCTCAGGCAATAGTCGTTCCATGCTGGAAAAGGCCGGCCGGGAGCAAATTGTTCTCGCGCCGCAGGCTTTCAAGGGTCGGATTTTCTCGTTGACCTCTAGATATAACTCATTGAAAAACAATGAAGTTTTGGAGGAGGCTGGGCATGACCTGGATGACACGACGCATTCTGCTCGCGGGAGCCATTGCGCTCGCCGCGACCCCCGTGGCAAAGGCGGCGGACCCGCTCAAGGAGATCCGCATCGACTGGGCAACCTACAACCCGGTGTCGATGGTCCTGAAGCAGAAGGGGCTGCTGGAGAAGGAGTTCGCCAAGGACGGCATCACCATCACCTGGGTGCAGTCGGCGGGCTCCAACAAGGCGCTCGAATTCCTCAACGCCGGCTCGATCGATTTCGGCTCGACCGCGGGCTCGGCGGCGCTGGTCGCACGCATCAACGGCAACCCGATCAAGTCGATCTATGTCTATTCGCGGCCCGAGTGGACCGCGCTGGTGACAGGCAAGGATTCCAAGATCGCAAGCGTTGCTGATCTGAAGGGCAAGCGCGTCGCGGTGACGCGCGGCACTGATCCGCACATCTTCCTGGTACGCGCACTTCTCGGTGCCGGTCTCACCGAGAAGGACATCACGCCGGTGCTGCTCCAGCACGCCGACGGCAAGACCGCGCTGATCCGCGGCGACGTTGATGCCTGGGCCGGTCTCGATCCCATGATGGCGCAGGCCGAGGTCGAGGAAGGTGCAAAGCTGTTCTATCGCAAGGCCGACGCCAACACCTGGGGCATCCTCAATGTGCGCGAGCAGTTCTTGAAGGACTATCCCGACGCCGCCCGTCGCGTGCTCGCGGTGTATGAGGAGGCGCGAAAATATTCGCTGGCGAATTACGACGAGCTGAAGAAGACCTTCATCGCGGTGACGAAGCTGCCCGAGGCGGTCGTCGACAAGCAGCTCAAGGAGCGCACCGAGCTGACCCACAGCCGCATCGGCGCGCCCCAGCGCGAGTCGATCCTCGCCGCCGGCCTCGCGCTCCAGCAAGCCGGCGTCGTCGACGCCAAGGTCGACGTGAAGGCGACGCTGGATGCGCTGATCGACGACCAGGTCCCGCTGCCGACGAATTAGTAAGCGGCACGCCGGCGCAGCACATTCCGTCGTCGTCCCGGGGCGCGAAGCGAACCCGGGACCCCCACGCGAGCGCTTGCGCTCGTCGCCATAACCCCAGGGAGTGGTTGTGGTGCGCAGGCGTCACTCCGAGTCCCCGTAACCACATCGTCCTGTGGTTATGGGCCCCGGATCTGCGCTTCGCTTGCCCGGGGCGACAGCGGAGATTGCCTCGCGCCCTTGCATTCCCCGGCCAGACGCGCTTCCTACCGGCCATGATCTCCGACGCGCCAGTCCTGCAACAAACTTCGGAACCCGCCGAACGTGCCGCCGCGCCTTCGCGGCTGTCGCGCTACGGGCGGCCGATGCTGGGACTGCTGCTGCCACTGACACTCGCGCTCGGCTGGGAGCTGGTGGTCTGGTCCGGCTGGTCCAACGGGCGCCTGGTGCCGCCGCCCTCGCGCGTCTTTGCCACCATCAGCGAGCTCGCCCGCTCCGGCGAGCTGGTCCGCCATATCGCCGCGACGCTGTGGCGCGTCGGTCTCGGCTTTGCCTTCGGCGTGGTCGCGGGCACGCTGTTAGGTGCCATCTCCGGCTATTGGTCGCTGGCGCGGCGGCTTCTTGATCCCACGGTACAAGCCTTGCGCGCGATCCCCTCGCTCGCCTGGGTGCCGCTGTTCATCCTCTGGCTCGGCATCTTCGAGACCTCCAAGATCGCGCTGATCGCGGCCGGTGTGTTCTTCCCGGTCTATCTCGGCGTGATGGGTGCGATCCTCTCGGTCGATCGCAAGATCGTCGAGGTCGGCCGCACCTTCCGCCTCTCCGGCTTTGCCATGATCCGCCGCATCCTGCTGCCCGCGGTGCTGCCGGCCTATGTCGTGTCCCTGCGCGTCGGCCTCGGTCTCGGCTGGATGTTCGTCGTCGCGGCCGAGTTGATCGGCGCCTCCGAAGGCCTCGGCTATCTCCTGCTCGACGGCCAGCAGCTCGGCAAGCCCGCGCAGATACTCGCCGCCATCGTGATCTTCGCCATCCTCGGCAAGCTCACCGACTGGCTGATCGAGGTCGCAGCTGCGCCGTTCCTGCGCTGGCAGGACGCCTTCTCCCGCGCGAAGGGAGCGTAACACGATGCTAGCGCTCGACCGGGTCAGCAAGACCTATCCCAACGGCGTCGAGGCGCTGGCGCGCTTCTCCGCCCAGATCAGGCAGGGCGAGATCATCGCCATCATCGGTGGCTCCGGTTGCGGCAAGTCCACGCTGCTCCGCGCCATCGCCGGTCTCGACCGCGCCAGCTCCGGCGCAGTGACGCTCGACAGCGAAGCGATCTCTTCGCCGCACGCCAAGATCGGCATCATCTTCCAGGAGCCGCGGCTGCTGCCCTGGCTCAGCGTCGCCGACAATATCGGTTTCGGCCTTGCGGATCTGCCCGCGGCCGAGCGGCGCGAGAAAGTGGCGCGCGCGCTCGATCGTGTTGGCCTCGCCGACAAGGCGCAGGCCTGGCCGCGCGAGCTCTCCGGCGGACAGGCGCAGCGCGTCGCGATTGCGCGGGCGCTGGTGCCGCAGCCCGAGGTGCTGCTGCTCGACGAGCCGTTCTCGGCGCTCGATGCCTTCACCCGCAGGGATCTGCAGGATCATCTGCTCGACCTCTGGGCCGACACGCGCCCGACCTTGATCCTCGTCACACATGACGTCGACGAGGCCGTGGTGCTGGCTGACCGCGTGCTGGTGATGCGGCCGCGGCCGGGCCGGCTGTTCGACCAGATCGAGATCAATCTCGGCCGGCCGCGCGACCGCAATTCGCCGCTGTTCGAGACCTTCAAGCGGAGTGTGCTGACGTCACTCGACCGCTCGCTCGACCGCAGCGTGCCCGACCGTGACGCAACCCAGGGTCCCGGTCAGGCCATGTGGTGGTGACATTCGCTCCTTAAGCCGGTACATCGGCAGGCGTATTTTCCGGGAGAGAACAACATGGACGCCGCCGAACTGCGCCAGATGCAGGCCCCGATCAAGGAACGCTACAAGACCGATCCCAAGGCCGCGATGATCACGCTGAAGGCCAAGGGCTCCACCGACAGCGAAGGCATCGCCTGCAAGGTCGAGACCGGCCGCGCCATCGCGATGGCCGGTTTGCACCCCGCCACCGGCGGCTCCGGCCTCGAACTCTGCTCCGGCGACATGCTGCTGGAAGCGTTGGTCGCCTGCGCCGGCGTCACGCTGAAATCGGTGGCGACCGCGATCGAGGTGCCGCTGAAAACCGGCAATGTCTATGCCGAGGGCGATCTGGATTTCCGCGGCACGCTCGGCGTCGACAAGGAGACCCCGGTCGGCTTCGCGGAGATCCGCCTGCGCTTCGAGGTCGACACCGATGCGCCGCAGGACAAGCTCGACCTCCTGCTCAAGCTCACTGAGCGCTATTGCGTGGTCTACCAGACCATCAAGAACGGCCCGAAGGTTTCGGTGTCGATGCAGCGGATGTGACGCGAGGGCCCTAACCCAACAATCGGCGTCGTCCCGGGGCGCGCCGCTTGGCGCGAGCCTGGGACCCCTAACCCCAGGCCGTAGTGACTTCAGACGGGTCGTAGCTCCAGCTCTTCAACCACCACGGCCTGTGGCTATGGATTCCGGGCTCGCGCTTCGCTTGTCCGCGACGACAAAAAACAAAAAAATGTCCCTCGACCTCCACTTCATTCTCATTCTTCTCCTGCGCATGGCGATCGCGGCGGCGTTCGTCGTGTCGGCGTCGATCATCACCGAACGTTCCGGTCCGGTGATCGGCGCGCTGGTGGCGACGCTGCCGATCTCGGCCGGGCCGTCCTATGTCTTCCTCGCGATCGACCATGACGCAGCCTTCATCGCGCAAGGCGCGCTGGCGAGCCTTCCGGTCAACGCGGCGACGATCGTCCTCGGGCTCACCTATGTCGTGCTGGCGCAGCGGAACAATCTGCTGGTGAGTGTCGGAAGCGCGGTCGCGGTGTGGATCGTGCTGGCCTCCATCATTCGCCTGTTCGACTGGAGCTTGACGGCCGGCCTTGCCGTGAACCTGGTCGCCTTCGGCATCTGCATTCCTCTGCTCGCAAAGTACCGCCACGCGAAGATGCCGCTGGTGACGCGCCGCTGGTACGACATCCCGTTCCGCGCCTCGCTGGTGGCGACGTTGGTTGCGATCGTGGTCTCGACCTCGGGCTGGGTCGGCCCGCGGGTGAGCGGCGTCATCGCGCTCTACCCGATCGTGTTCACCAGCATCATGGTGATCCTGCATCCGCGCATCGGCGGTCCGCCGACCGCCGCCGTGCTCGCCAATTCAGCCTGGGGGCTGCTCGGATTCGGCATGGCGATTGCTGTCATGCACGTCGCGGTCGTGTGGTTTGGCTCCGCCATCGGCCTGTGCCTTGCACTCGCAACCTGCATCGTCTGGAACCTGACGCTGTGGACGATCGGGCGTCGCGCGAAGCATAGGATGCGGCACGCGCCGTGAGACGACGGGCGTTGGTGACATCACGCCGCGAATGCCCAATCGGCGTGTCGCCATCATTCGATGCGCGCCACGTCTTCAAGCTGTTGAATGACAAGCGTCATTTCAGATCGCGTCGCGACTTTTGCCGAATTTTCCCGGAAAATCGCGATGGTTTTGCAGTACTGCCGCTGCTGATTTCCGACAACTCTATTAGAACTTTATTCGACCTTTTCGCCTAGCATCGTGTTTGCGTACCCGCTTCCGCCGTCGCCGGCGTGAAACTTGTCCGATTTGTAGCCGATTGTGCGGACCTGCGGGATTTGCCGATTGAAGTTTGTAAGTCGCCGCACGGGCACATCCCGACTGGCGTATCCTCGCTGCTTATTTCGAGATGGAGATTCTTTGATGTTTGGTCGCAGGTCCCGCAGCGATGCGGACGCAGAGATTGCCGCCATCGGCCGCTCGCAGGCGGTGATCGAGTTCGCGATGGACGGCACGATCCTCAACGCCAATCAGAATTTCCTGACGGCGCTCGGCTACTCCCTCGGCGAGATCAAGGGGAAGAAGCACGCCATGTTCATGCCGGCCAATCAGCGCGAGGACGCCGCGTACCAGGCGTTCTGGGCGCAACTCAATCGCGGCGAGCCGCAGGTCTCCGAATTCAAGCGGATCGCCAAGGGCGGCCGCGAGGTCTGGATCGAGGCCTCCTACAATCCGGTGCTCGACGCCGCCGGCAAGCCCGTCAAGGTCGTGAAGATCGCGACCGACATCACCGCGAAGAAGATTCGCGGCATGACCGAGGCCTCCAAGATCGCCGCCATCGGCCGTGCCCAGGCCATGATCGAGTTCAAGCTCGACGGCACCATCGTCACCGCCAACGAGAATTTCTGCAAGACGCTCGGCTACTCGCTGGCCGAGATCGAGGGCCGGCATCACAGCCTGTTCGTCGCTCCTGCCGAGCGCGACGGCGTGGCCTATCGCGATCTCTGGACCAAGCTCAACCGCGGCGACTACCAGGCCGGCGAGTTCAAGCGGATCGGCAAGGGTGGTCGCGAGGTCTGGATTCTCGCCTCCTACAATCCGTTGCTCGACGAGCGCGGCAAGCCGTACGGCGTCGTCAAATTCGCAACCGACGTCACCGCGGAGAAGCTGAAGAACGCCGATCTCGCCGGTCAGATCGCGGCGATCGACAAGGCCCAGGCCGTGATCGAATTCAACATGGACGGCACCATCATCACGGCGAACGCCAACTTCCTAGCCACGCTCGGCTACTCCTTGGCCGAGATCAAGGGCCATCACCACAGCATGTTCGTCGAGCCCACGGAGCGCGACGGCGCGGCCTATCGCGAGTTCTGGGCCGCGCTCAATCGCGGCCAGTACCAGGCGGCCGAATACAAGCGCATCGGCAAGGGCGGCAAGGAGGTCTACATTCAGGCCTCGTACAACCCGATCCTCGATCTCAACGGCAAGCCGTTCAAGGTGGTGAAATACGCCACCGACACCACGCGGCAGGTGCTGGTCCGCATGGGCAACGAGCGCGTCCGCGGCATGATGGAATCGGTTGCCGCCGGCTCGGAGGAGCTCAACGCCTCGGTGCGCGAGATCTCCGAGGCGATGACCAAGTCGCGCGAGACCGCGATGAGCGCGGTCGATCAGGTCGCCGCTGCTGACGCGCAGGCGCAGCGCCTCACCGAGGCGGCGCAGGCGATGAGCGGCATCGTCGAGATGATCAACAGCATCACCGGGCAGATCAACCTGCTCGCGCTCAACGCCACGATCGAATCCGCCCGCGCCGGCGAGGCCGGTCGCGGCTTCGCGGTGGTGGCATCCGAAGTGAAGAGCCTCGCCAACCAGGCCAAGCAGGCGACCGATAAGATCGGCCAGGAGATCGGCAGCCTCAACGGCATCTCCGGCGACGTCGTCAGCGCGCTCGGCTCGATCAAGCAGGCGATCAACAACGTCAGCGAATACGTGACGTCAACCGCCGCCGCGGTCGAGGAGCAGAGCACGGTGACGAACGAGATGTCGACCAGCATGCAGCGCGCCGCCGCGGAAGCCGCGGCGATCGCGGCAAGGGCGTAGGCAAGCACACTGTCATCCGGGGCGCTCGAAGAGGCGAACCCGGAATCTCGAGATTCCGGGTTCGATGCTTCGCATCGCCGCGGAAATGACGGCCGATTTCACTGCTTCGGCAGCTTGGCCTTCAACGCATAGAGCGCATCGAGCGCCTCGCGCGGGGACATCTCGTCGGGGTGCAGCGCCTTCACGGCGTCCATCAGCAGGTCGGCCTCGCTCGGCGGGGCGGCTTCTGCGGCGGCGCGGGAGGGGACGGCGAACAGTGGCAGATCGTCCACCAAGGCGCGCGCGGTCTGGCCGCGGTCCTGCGCCTCCAGCTTGGAGAGCACGGATTTTGCGCGCGTGATCACGGCGGGCGGCAGGCCGGCGAGCTTGGCGACCTGGATGCCGTAGGAGCGGTCGGCCGAGCCCGGCAGCACCTCGTGCAGGAACACGACATTGCCCTGCCATTCCTTCACGCGCACCGTCGCGTTGAACATCCGCGGCAGCTTGGCCGAGAGCGCGGTCAGCTCGTGATAATGCGTGGCGAACAATGTGCGGCAGCGGTTGCTTTCGTGCAGGTGCTCGATCGCGGCCCAGGCGATGGAGAGGCCGTCAAAGGTCGCGGTGCCGCGGCCGATCTCGTCGAGGATCACGAGTGAGCGTTCGCCCGCTTGATTGAGGATCGCCGCGGTCTCGACCATCTCCACCATGAAGGTGGAGCGGCCGCGGGCGAGATCGTCGGCAGCGCCGACGCGCGAGAACAGGCGGTCGATGATACCGATCCGCGCGCGCGTCGCCGGCACGAAGCTGCCGATCTGCGCCAGCAGCGCAATCAGCGCGTTCTGGCGCAGGAAGGTCGATTTACCCGCCATGTTGGGACCGGTGAGCAGCCAGAGCTGGCCGGATTTTTGCGCGGGCGCAGGCGACAGATCGCAGGCATTGGCAATGAATGGCTCGCCATTGCGCTTGAGCGCCTGCTCGACCACGGGATGACGGCCGGCCTCGATCGCGAAGGCGAGCGACGAATCGACCTCCGGCCGCACATAGTTCTCGTCGATCGCCAGCTTTGCGAGCGAGGTCGCAACGTCGAGCAGTGCAAAGCCTTGCGCTGCGGCGCGCAGGTCGTCGCTGATCTCGAGCGCCTTGGCGCAGAGCTTTTCGAAGATTTCGAGCTCGAGGCCGAGCGCGCGATCGCCGGCATTGGCGATCTTGGCTTCGATCTCGCCGAGCTCCGACGTGGTGAAGCGGACCTGGCCCGCCAACGTCTGGCGGTGGATGAAGGTCGCGTTCAGCGGTGCCGACATCAGCTTGTCGCCGTGCTGCGCGGTCACCTCGACGAAATAGCCGAGCACGTTGTTGTGGCGGATCTTGAGGGCCTTGACGGAGGTCGCGTCGGCGTAGCGCGCCTGCATCGAGGCGACCACGAGGCGCGAGGCATCGCGCAGGTTTCGCGCTTCGTCGAGGGCAGGTTCGTAACCTTGGCGGACGAAGCCGCCGTCGCGCTTGATCAGCGGCAATTGCTCGTCGAGAGCGCTTGCGAATTCGGCCGCGAGCTCGCGCGACGGTCGCTGCAAGGCCGCCATCACCGCCGCAATCTCCTGCGGCGGCTGGTCGAGCTCGGAAAGCCGCGTCAGCACCTGATCGGCGGCGATGATACCGTCGCGGAGGCCCGCAAGGTCGCGCGGGCCGCCACGACCGACCGAGAGGCGGGCCAGCGCGCGCGACATGTCGGGCGCGCCACGCAGGATGCTGCGGATGTCCTCGCGTGCGGCCGAGTCGGCAACGAAAGTGCTGACCGCGTCGAGCCGCCGTGCGATCGCCGGCGCATCCGTCAGCGGCGCCGCCAGACGCTGCGCCAGCAGACGCGAGCCGGCGGAGGTCACCGTGCAGTCGATGGCATCGAGCAGCGAGCCGCGGCGTTCGCCGCCGAGCGTCCGCGTCAGTTCGAGATTGGCGCGCGTCGCCGGATCGATCGCCATGGTCGCATCGGATGCTTCGCGCGCAGGCGGCGACAGCGGCGGATGCTTGCCGACCTGGGTGCGGTCGACATAGGTGACAGCGGCGGCCGCAGCCGTTGCTTCCAGCCGCGTGAGCTGCGCGAGGCCATCCATGGTCGCGACGGCAAAATAGTCGCAGAGGCGCTTCTCGGCGGTGGCGCCATCGAAGACGTCGCGGGTGAGCGGCGTCACCGCCGGCAATTCGCGCAAGGTCTGGCCGAGCTCGTTGTCGCTATAGAGCGCGTCGGTGACGATCGCCTCGTTCGGGTTGATGCGCGCCAGCGTCGCGGCGAGTTCGCCGCCCGAAACCTCGGTGACCATGAATTCGGCGGTCGAGATGTCGATCCAGGCGAGGCCGAAGCGGTCGCCGCCGGCGGATGAACGCGCGCGCGCGATCGCCAGCAGGTAATTGTTGGCACGCGCATCGAGCAGCGTGTCCTCGGTCAGCGTGCCCGGCGTGACCAGCCGCACCACGCCGCGGCGCACGACGCTCTTGTTGCCGCGCGCTTTCGCCGCCGCGGGGTCCTCGGTCTGTTCGCAGACCGCGACCCGGTGGCCGGCCGAGATCAGGCGGTGCAAATAATCCTCGGAGCGCTCGACCGGCACGCCGCACATCGGGATGTCGTTGCCCTGATGCTTGCCGCGCTTGGTCAGCACAATGCCGAGCGTCTTCGAGGCGATCTCGGCATCCTCGAAGAACAGCTCGTAGAAATCGCCCATCCGGTAGAACAGCAGCAGGCCCTGATGTGCAGCCTTGATCTCGAGGTACTGTTCCATCATCGGTGTGACGCGCGCGGCGGCTTCCGCCGGCGCTGCGGGTGCTTCGTCGGGCGGCGGTACGGGTATCGGCTGTTGCATCGTCATGGGCGGCGCAACCTACAAAATTTCGCCTCCTGCTCCTATCGGTTTGGCCGGGGAGGGGAGGTTTTCCACGTTGTCCGCACCACGGCATGCGCTGCCGGCGTGTGCGCCCCTCGAATCCCGCGTGAAACCGTCAATTGACCTGCCGCGGGCGCCCTCCTAAAACTCCGCCGACATTGAAGAATTTGGCCGGATCGCGGCATTCAGGGAGAACAACGATGCGTGATGTCTTTATCTGCGACGCCGTGCGGACCCCGATCGGCCGTTTCGGCGGCTCGCTCGCCAAGGTGCGCGCCGACGACCTCGCCGCCGCCCCGATCAAGGCGCTGATGGCCAAGCACCCCAATCTCGACTGGGCCCAGGTGGATGAAGTCTTCTTCGGCTGCGCCAACCAGGCCGGCGAGGACAACCGCAACGTCGCGCGCATGGCGCTGCTGCTGGCAGGCCTGCCGGATTCGGTTCCCGGCCAGACGCTCAACCGCCTCTGCGCTTCCGGCCTCGATGCGGTCGGTGCCGCGGGCCGCGCGATCCGTTCCGGCGAGGTCGAGCTTGCGATCGCGGGCGGCGTCGAATCCATGACCCGCGCGCCGTTCGTGATGGGCAAGGCGCAGGAAGCCTTCTCGCGCTCGGCCGAGATCTTCGACACCACGATCGGCTGGCGCTTCATCAATCCGCTCTTGAAGGCGCAGTATGGCGTCGATGCGATGCCGGAGACCGGCGAGAACGTCGCCGAGGAGTTCCAGGTCTCGCGCGCCGACCAGGACGCCTTCGCGATCCGCTCGCAGCAGCGCGCCGGCAAGGCGATCGCGGCCGGCTATTTCGCGGAAGAGATCACCCCGATCACCATTCCCGGCGGCAAGGCCGGCCCCATCACGGTCGACAAGGACGAGCATCCGCGCCCCGAGACCACGCTGGAAGGCTTGGCAAAACTGAAGCCGATCGTGCGCAATCCCGGCACGGTCACCGCCGGCAACGCGTCGGGCGTCAATGACGGCGCCGCCGCCATGATCCTCGCCTCGGAAGCCGCGGTGAAGAAGCATGGCCTGACGCCGCGCGCGCGCATCCTCGGCCTCGCTTCGGCGCGTGCCGCCGCGCATCATGGGCATCGGCCCGGTGCCGGCGACCCGCAAGCTGATGGAGCGGCTCGGCAAGAAGATCAGCGACTTTGACCTGATCGAGCTCAACGAAGCCTTCGCCTCGCAGGGCATTGCCTGCATGCGTCAGCTCGGCGTCGCCGACGACGCCGATTACGTCAATCCGCATGGCGGCGCCATCGCGCTCGGCCATCCGCTCGGCATGAGCGGCGCCCGCCTCGCGCTCACCGCCGTGCACGGCATGGAAAAGCGCGGCGGCAAGCTCGCGCTCGCCACCATGTGCGTCGGCGTCGGCCAGGGTGTGGCCGTCGCGATCGAGAAGCTGAATTGACGAAACGCGCAGCGTCCCGTCATCCCGGGGCGGTGTGCCACAGACTAGTCATGCCCGGGCTTGTCCCGGGCATCCACGTTCTTGGTGCCGCGAGAGGAAGGTCGTGGATGGCCGGGACGAGCCCGGCCATGACGCAAGGTGAAGGGACCGTCCCATGATCATCGAGCGCGAGCAGGACGTCACGGCCGCGGCACTGGCGGTGATGGAGCGGACGGCCGATCCGCGGCTGCGCCAGATCATGGTCTCCCTGGTCAAGCATCTGCACGCCTTCGTCCGCGACGTCCGCCTGAGCGAGCAGGAATTCCGCGATGCCACCGCGATCGTGGCCGAGCTCGGCAAGCTGACCACCGACACGCATAATGAGGTCGTGCTGATGGCCGGCTCGCTCGGTGTCTCCCCGCTGGTGTGCCTGCTCAACAACGGCGACGACGGCAACACCGAAACCGATCAGTCGCTGCTCGGGCCCTTCTGGCGGCTGAACTCGCCGCGGGTCGAGAACGGCGGATCAATCGTGCGCTCGGAGACGCCGGGCGCGCGCTGTTCGTCAGCGGCCGTGTCGTCGACAAGGAGGGTCGTCCCGTCGCAGGCGCAGAGGTCGATGTCTGGCACGCTTCGCCGGTTGGTCTCTACGAGAACCAGGACCCCGATCAGGCCGACATGAACCTGCGCGGAAAGTTCACGACGGACCAGGGTGGGCGCTTTGCCTTCCGCTCGGTGATGATGGTCGGCTATCCCATTCCGACCAACGGCGTGGTCGGCCGCCTGCTCGAGGCGCAGGGCCGGCATCCCTATCGACCGGCGCATCTGCACGCGCTGATCTTCAAGCCCGGATTCAAGACGCTGATCTCGCAGGTCTACGATCCCGCCGATCCTCATATCGACAGTGACGTGCAGTTTGGGGTGACGCAGGCGCTGATCGGCAAGTTCGAGCGCCACGATACGCCGCATGCGACCGCATCCGACGTCGTGGCGCCCTGGTACTCGCTCGACCACACCTATCGGCTCGAGGCCGGGGAAGCCGTGTTGCCGCGGCCGCCGATCAAATAGGCGCACATAGGCCCGCTGCCGGGCGCAGGAACGCAACTAAACCCGCTTCCCCCAATTAGTTATATCCTATAATGATTGGCGGAAGCGTTGACCGGCCGGACCAAAATGGCCGGGGAGGAGTTCGCCAATGACATTCATCTATCCCACCGACAGCAACAAGGCGCATCCGCTGCCGCTGTCGCCCGAGTACAAGAGCTCGATCAAGCGCGCGCCGAACAAGCCGTTGATCCCGATGCGCCACACCCTGTCGGAGCTGACCGGTCCGGTCTATGGCCACGAGACCGTGCGCGAGGGCGACAACGACCTCACCACCCAGCATGTGGGCGAGCCGATCGGCGAGCGCATCATCGTGCACGGCCATGTCCGCGACGAGGACGGCCGCGGCGTGCCGAACTCGCTGGTCGAGATCTGGCAGGCCAATGCCTGCGGCCGCTATGTCCATGTCCGCGACCAGCACCCGGCACCGCTCGATCCGAATTTCACCGGCGCAGGCCGCACCGTGAGCGATGCCGACGGCTATTACCGCTTCGTCACCATCAAGCCCGGCGCCTATCCCTGGGGCAACCACCACAACGCCTGGCGTCCCGCGCATATCCATCTGTCCGTGTTCGGCCATTCCTTCGTCACGCGCCTCGTGACCCAGATGTATTTTCCTGCTGACCCGCTGTTCCCGTTCGACCCGATCTTCAATTCGGTGCCGGACGAGAAGGCGCGGGCGCGGATGGTGTCGTCGTTCGACCTCGAGAACACCCAGCCCGAATGGGCGCTGTGCTACCGCTTTGACATCGTGCTGCGCGGCAAGAACGCCACTCCCATGGAGAACCACTAAAGTGCAGGATTCTGTGAAGCCCAACGGGATCACCCCATCGCAGACCGTCGGTCCGTTCTTCAAATACGGCCTGACGCCGAACGGCGAGTACGCCTGGAACGACGCGTTCACCAACTCGACGCTGACGCCCGACGTCTCCGGCGACCGCATCCGCATCGAGGGCCGGGTGTTCGACGGCGACGGCGTCGTCGTGCCCGACGTCATGCTGGAGATTTGGCAGGCGGATGCGCAGGGCCGCTTTGCCGACCCGCAGGACAAGCGCGCGCTGCCGAACGCCAGCTTCCGCGGCTTTGCCCGCTGCGGCACCGACAAGGACGGCAATTATTCCTTCGACACCATCAAGCCCGGCGTTGTGCCCGACCCCGACGGCAAGCCGCAGGCGCCGCACATCGTGCTTGCGGTGTTCGGACGCGGCATGCTGCGGCATCTCTACACCCGGATCTATTTCAGCGACGAGGCCGGCAATGCCGCCGACCCCGTGCTGGCGCTGGTGCCGGCCGATCGCCGCGCCACGCTGACCGCGGTGCGCGAGGCCGGCAAGCCGCTCTACCGGCTCGACCTGCACCTTCAGGGCGACAACGAGACGGTGTTCTTCGACGTCTAAGGCAATGCGGAGCGGCGATTCCCGGTCGCCGCTACGCGCTTCTCATTCAGCGCAATCGCAGCCAGTGCCGCGCGTTTGAGCATCAGTTCATTGACGCAAACCGATTGACCGACATCCCATTCCCGTAGTTATGCGGAGCTTTTCTTCGGCAACCTCTCCGCGAGGAAAGCCCGTATTTACCGTAGCGGTCTAGGGTCAGTGCAGATTTGATTCGCGCCCGGATTGCCTCATGAAAATTCGCCTGTCGTTGTCGTCCGCGATTATTGCGTTCGGGATCGTGCTTGCCATCGGCTTCACTGCGGTCGTCTCCACCAGCCTCTATGCGCTGCGCGAGCTCAAGGTCGGCGGTCCGCTCTATTCCGACATCAAGCTCGGCAATGACCTCATCGCCGACATCCTGCCGCCGCCGGAATATGTCATCGAGGCCTATCTCGAAGCCACCCTCGCCATGCGCGAGCCGGATCAACTGGCGGCCCATGGCGAGCGCCTGGTCCAGCTCCGCAAGGATTACGACGAGCGCAAGGCTTACTGGGTCGCCTCCAGCCTCTCGGCCGACCTGAAGACGGCTCTGGTATCGAAATCCGATGCCGAGGTGCAGAAATTCTGGAAGGCATCCGACCAACTGCTGCCGGCCCTCAAGGCCAAGGACACGGCTGCCGCCGAGCGCGCCTATGCGCAGCTCAAGGATGCCTACACCGAGCATCGCGCCGTCATCGACAGCATCGTCGAGAACGCCAACAAGCAGAACGCCGCCATGGAGAAGCTGGCCGCGGACCGCGACAGCTCGATGCTTTACATCCTTCTCGGCGTCTCCGCCGCCGTTCTCGCCTTCATTGCCGCGGGTCTGCTCGGCGTTGCCCTCGGCGTGGTGCGACCGATCGTGCGCATGACCGGGGCGATGCAGAAGCTCGCAACCGGCGATCTCGCCGCCGATATTCCTTTCGCGCACCGTCAGGACGAGGTCGGCTCGATGGCCGGAGCCCTGCAGGTGTTCAAGCAGGGGGCAATCGAGAATTCTCGCCTGCGCGAGGAGCAACTGCGCCAGGAGCAGGAGGCCGCGCTCGCCAAGCGCGGCGCCCTGCACCAGATGGCCGAGACCGTGGAGCGCGAGACCGGCCGCTCGGTCGACACCGCGAGCGCGGCGAGCCAGGGCGTCGAGCGGGCCGCCTCCAGCCTGGCCGAGATCGCGAGGTCGCTGTCGGCGGAATCGCAGGCGGTGGCCGCGGCCTCCACCCAGGCGCTGGGCAGCTCGCAGACCGTTTCGGCCGCAGCCGAACAGCTGAGCGCCTCGATCCGGGAGATCGCGACCCAGGTGGCGCGGACCTCGACCGTCACCAAATCGGCGGTCGCCGGCCGCGAGCAGGCGCGTTCGACCATCCAGGCGCTGGCGGGCGCGGTGAAGAAGATCGCCGAAGTCTCGGATCTCATTGGCGGCATCGCCGGCCAGACCAATCTCCTGGCGCTCAACGCCACGATCGAGGCCGCGCGCGCCGGCGAGGCCGGTCGCGGCTTCGCGGTGGTCGCCGCCGAGGTGAAGTCGCTGTCGGACCAGACCGCCAAATCCACCGAGGAGATCACGCGGCTGATCGCCGAGATCCAGGCTTCGACCCAGGCCGCCGTCGATGCCGTCGAGAGCATGGGAGGCCACATCGTCGAGATCGACGGCGTCGCCACCTCGGTTGCCGCCGCGATGGAAGAGCAGGACGCCGCGACGCGGGAGATCGCCCGGTCGATTTCCGAATCGGCGTCCGCCGCCAAGGAGGTCTCTGCCAAGATCGACAATGTCAGCCGCGACGCCGCCTCCGTGGATGAACGCGCCGCGGAGGTCAGGAAGGCGATCGCCGGCATGGCGGCCAATCTCGAACAGCTGCGGTCGGTCGTGGTCCGGACCGTGCGGGACTCGACCGCCGCGGCCTGAAGCCCGGCATCAGCTCTGCCGCTGGTGCCCGGAATTGCGATCGTGCAGTATTGCGCGGGACAGGGGCATCGTGGTCATGACACTTCCACAACTGCCGGCGGTCGTTGAGCCCGCCCAACTGACCGCGGCGCTGCGCAAGGGGCGCGTGTTGGATGCTGGCGCTGTCCGAGAGGTGAAGGTGTTGCACCAGCGCGACACCGTCTTGTCGCACATCATCCGCCTCGGCCTGCGCTATGTCGGAGAATCCGGCGGCGCGCCGCAATCGCTGATCCTGAAGACCGCGCATGCCGCCTTCGCAAAATCGCTCGCAGATGCCGGCCGCCACGAGGTGGCTTTCTACACGCAACTTGCGCCGAGCATGCCGCGGGGGCTCGCGCCGCGCTGCTTCGACGGGAGCTTCGACGAGGAGAGCCGGGCCTGGCATCTCCTGCTCGAGGATCTCACCGACAGCCATGTGATCGCGACCCAGTGGCCTCTGCCGCCGTCGCGCGAGCAGGCGATGGCCATCGTCACGACGCTGGCGCGCTGGCATGCGGCATGGTGGGACCATCCCGGTCTTGGTGACACCGTCGGCAGCTGGGCGAGCGCCGAGGACCGCGCGCAGCACATGGAGACCTTTGCTGGCCATTACGACCGTTTTGCCGATCTGCTCGGCGACCGCCTCAGCGAAGAGCGCCGCACCCTCTATCGCCGTCTGATCGAGCATTCGGCCCGGCTGTCCCAGCGCTATCAGTCACGGCGTCACATCAGCATCGCCCATGGCGATGCCCATATCTGGAATTTCCTGCTGCCGCGTCCCGGCGTCGCAGACACCGTGCGCATCTTCGATTTCGACCAGTGGCGCATCAACGTGCCGACGACCGATCTCGCCTACATGATGGCGACCCAATGGTATCCGCAGCAACGGCAGGCGCTCGAGCGGCCGCTGCTCAATCATTATCACGAGACGCTGATGGCCAATGGTGTCACCGGCTACACGCGCGGCGCGCTCGATCAGGACTATCGCCTGTCGGTGCTCTGGCAGATCACCAAGCCGGTCTGGCAATGGAGCATCAACATTCCTCCGCTGATCTGGTGGAACAACCTTGAGCGGGTGATGATGGCGGTCGAGGATTTGGGGTGTGAGGAGTCGTTGTAGCCGGCGCTGCTTCAACATTCTCGCTGTCGTCCCCGCGACGCGGGGACCCATAACCACAGGAAGCAGTTGCGGCGCGAGCCGGCAACTCCGAGTCTTCGCCAAACCACTCCCTGTGGTTATGGGTCCCGGATCGGCGCTGCGCTTGTCCGGGACGACGGGGGAGTATGAGGCAACGCCGCGATAACGCGTCTACTCCATCACCGCATGTTCTGGCCCCGCGGCCTGCTTGCGCAGCGTGGCCTTGGTCGAGCCGATCAGCAGGGCGAGCGGGATGGTGAAGAGGATGAAGAACATCACCAGCTGGTAGTCGTGCGCGAAGGCGATGATTTGCGCCTGCACGCTGACCATCCTGTCGGCCATCGCGCGGCCGGCATCGGTCGACAGATTGATCATGCCGCGCACGTCGGGCATCTGCAGCGCGTGGTTGAACGGGTTGATGTGCTCGGAGAGGATCGCATAGGTTCGCCGCGTTCCCTGCGTCAGCTCGGCGATGACGACGGAAATGCCGACCGAGCTCGCGACGTTACGCATCAGCGTCAGCATCGCGGTGCCGTCGGTGCGCAAATTGTTCGGCAGCGTCAGGAACGCCACCGTCGAAAGCGGCACGAACACGAGGCCGAACCCGAAGCCCTGGATCACGCTGACGGTCACGATCTCCGGCACCTGGGTCAGGTCGGTCCAGCCCGTCATCTGGAACAGCGAGCCCGCGGTCAGCGTGAGGCCGGTGATGATCAGCGTGCGCGCCTCGAAATAGCGCATCATGCGGCCGACCAGCATCATGGCGAAGAAGGTGCCGAAGCCGCGGCTTGCCAGCAGCAGGCCGGCAGTGATGATGGGATAGCCGATCACGTTCTGCATGTAGGGCGAGGCCAGCGCCATGGTCGAGAACAGCACGAGGCCCATCACGACCATGAACATGCAGCCGGTGACGAAATTGCGATCCCGGAATAGCGCGAAGCGGATGAACGGCGTCGAGGTCGTGAAGGAGTGCGCGAGGAAGAAATAGAAGGCAACGGCCGAGACGATGAATTCCGCGATGATCTCGTTCGATTCGAGCCAGCCCAGTTGCTCGCCGCGGTCGAGCGCGAGCTGGAGGGCGCCGATCGCGATCGCCAGCGCGGCAAAGCCGAGCCAGTCGAATCTGAGGGTGAGGTCCTTCTTGGTCTCGTCCATGAAGACGATGAGCCCGATCACGGTGATCGCGCCGAACGGCAGATTGACGAAGAACACCCAGTGCCAGGAATAGGTCTCGGTCAGCCAGGCGCCGAGCGAGGGGCCCATGATCGGGCCCATCATCACACCCATGCCCCAGATCGACATCGCCTTGGCGCGTTCCTGGAGCGTGTAATAGTCGAGCATCACCGACTGCGACAGCGGCACCAGCGCGGCGCCGAACACGCCTTGCAACAGGCGGAACAGCACCATCTGGTTGATGTCCTGCGCGAGGCCGCACAGCACGGAGGCCATGGTGAAGCCGGCCGAGCAGATGATGAAGATGCGCTTGCGGCCGAAGCGGTTGGCGATCCAGCCCACCGGCGCCGTCATGATCGCCGCGGCGACGATGTAGGAGGTCAGCACCCAGTTGATCTGGTCCTGCGAGGCCGACAGCGTGCCCTGCATGTAGGGCAGGGCGACGTTGGCGATGGTGGTGTCCAGCGCCTGCATGATGGTCGCGGTCATGGCGCAGATCGTCACCATGTTCCGGCGCAGGCCGGGGACCATCAGGCTGGCATTGGGGCCGGACATCGGATCAGTCCTTGTCGTGGTCTTTGTCTTGGCTTGCGGTCGCCGGCAGGCCGAACAGTCCGGCGAGCGAGCGCTTGTGGCCGGTGTCGATGGTGGCATAGACGCTCATGCCGGCCTTCAGCTTCCTCACATATTTGTCGGTCTCGTCGAAATAGATGCGGATCGGCACGCGCTGCACCACCTTGACGAAGTTGCCGGTGGCGTTCTGCGGCGGCAGGATCGCGAATTGCGCGCCGGTGCCGGGCGAGAGCGAGCCGATCTTGCCCTTGAAGACGTGGTTCGGGAACGCGTCGACCTCGAGGGTCACGGGCTGTCCCTCGGTGACATAGGTGAGGTCGCTCTCCTTCGGATTGGCGTCGACCCAGGGATGGGCGACGTCGATGATGGAGAACACCGCCGTGCCGGCGCTGACGTAGCGGCCGAGCTGGATCTGCTCGACCTGCGTCGCCACGCCACTCATCGACGCGCGCACAACGGCGTGGTCGAGATTGCGCTCGGCATTGTCGAGCTTGGCCTTGGCCTGCGCGTAGGGCGGGAATTTCTCCAGCGGCAGGTCGGTGTCGCCGAGCAATTGCGTCTTGGCGGTCGAGATCTGTTGCTTGACATATTGCGCGATCGAGCCCGACGTGACCAGTGCGTTCGCGGCGTTGTCGAGGTCGAGCTGCGAGCCGTAACTGTTCTTCACCAGCGCCTGCTTGCGTTCGACATCGCGCTGCTTGAGGTCGACGCCCTGCTGGGCGAGGTTGAGCATGTCGCCGTAGATCTTGATGTTGGCGCGGAGGTTGTCGTAGGTGCTCTGCGCCTGCATCAGCTGCGCCTTGGCCTCGTCCACCGCGAGGCGGAACGGCACGGGGTCGATCTCGAACAGCACGTCGCCTTGGTGGACGAGCTGGCCTTCTTTGACCACGACCTTCTCGATCTTGCCGGAGATGTCGGGCGTCACCAGCACCTTCTGCGCGCCGACATAGGCATCGTCGGTGCCGACATAGCGGCCGCCATTGAGATAGAAGGTGAGGCCGCCGACGGCGACCACGATCGGCAGCACGACCATCAGCAGGAAGCGGCGATAGCGCCGCAGGCCCGCCACGAACCGGCGGCGCGGATCGGTGCCGGCCTTCTTGGTCGGCTTGCCGCTGTCGATCTTCTGCTCGGGCTGGAACTTGAGGACTTGATCAGCCATAGCGCTGCTCCTTACGCGCTTGTTCCGCTCCGCTATTCTGGATCGCGTTACGCACGTTTTCCTTGATTGTTTCGAGTTGGGTGAGGAGGCGGTGGGCGTCCGCCGGGTTGATGCCGTCCAGCGCATTGGCCGTGAGCTCGGACTTCAGCCCGCTCATCCGGCCGAGCAATTGCCGCCCGGCTTTCTTCAGATAGAGCCGCTTGACGCGGCGGTCCGAGGCATCGCTGCGGCGCTCGATCCAGTCGTTGTCGCACAGCTTGTCGATCAGCCGGGTCAGCGTGATCGGCTGCATCTCCAGCAACTCGGCGAGTTCCGACTGTTTCATGCCCTCGCTGCGCTCGACCTTGGCCAGCACGGCCCATTGCGCGCGGGTGATGCCGAAGCGCGAGGCCTCCTTGTCGGCGTAGACACGCAAGAGGCGGTAGAGCTCGCCGAGCGTGAACAGGAAGTTCTGGTCGACAGACCCGCGGGTCATAAGCTTGGTCTCCAATAAGCTTGGCATATAATAAGCAAGCTTATGATTATTTCATGGCGGATTGCCGGGATGCTGTCCCGCGGGGGGAGCATGGCTGGCAGCCGCGTTCGGTGTCGCGCTTTGGGTTCCCTCACCGAAATGCTAGAACGCTGCCGGCATGACCCTCGCAAAGCCGGCCTTTCCTGCGCCCGACCACGATCACGGCCGCTGCACTGCGGACGCGCTGGCGCATGCCGAGGCGGTCTGCGAGCAGCGCGCGCAGAAATTCACGCCGATCCGCCGTCAGGTGCTGGGCGCCTTGCTCTCCAGCCATCGCCCGCTCGGCGCCTATGAGGTGATCGACGAACTCGCCAAGTCGATGGCGCGGCCGGCGCCGATCACGGTCTACCGTGCGCTCGATTTCCTGATGGCCAACGGCCTCGTGCACCGCATCGAAAGCCGCAATGCCTATCTCGCCTGCGCCGCCCACGACCACGATTCGACCTCTGCGGTGGCGTTCCTGATCTGCGAGCGCTGCGGCCTCGTCGGCGAGATACCCTCGGCATCCTTCGCCGGGAATCTCAACGCCGCGGCGCGCAGCTCAGGTTTCGCCCCCAAATTGTCCGTGGTGGAGATCACGGGCGTCTGCACCCATTGTCAGAAAGCTGCATAAAGCAACAACGGCGCAAAGCCGGATCACAGGAAACATGCCCACACCTCAAGCCATCCCGTCCGCCGGTCGTCCCCTCAGTGCCGGCGCCATCGCCCTGATGCTCATGCTGTGCCTGACCTGGGGTTTCAACCAGATCGCGGTGAAGCTGGTGCTGCCGGATATCCCGCCGATGCTCCAGGCGATGATCCGCTCGATGGGCGCGCTGCCGGTGCTGTTCATCATCGGCACCTTGCGCGGCGTGAAATTCTTCGAACGGGACGGCACCTGGAAGCCCGGCCTGATCGCAGGACTGATGTTCGGCATCGAGTTCGTGCTGATCTTCCAGGGCCTGCGCCTCACCTCCGCCTCCCGCGCGGTGGTGTTCCTCTACACCGCGCCGTTCTTCGTGGCGCTCGGCTCGTATCAGGTGCTCGGCGAGCGGCTCGGCGCCTCGCAATGGCTCGGCCTTGCCATCAGCTTTGCCGGTGTCGCGCTCGCGATCGGCGTGCCGCAGCCCAATGTCGACGCGCATGTCCTGCTCGGCGATCTCCTGATCGTCGGCGGCGCCGCGCTATGGGCCGCGACCACGCTGGTGGCCAAGGGCACCCGGCTGCGCTTCGCAGCTCCCGAGAAGGCGCTCGGCTATCAGGTCGCAACCTCGATCCCGATCCTCGGGCTGGCGGCGTATCTGTTCGGGGAGACCATCACTCATACGCCGTCGCCGCTGTCGCTCGGCCTGATGGCCTTCCAGGCGATCTGGGTGGTCGGAACCACGTTCACGCTTTGGTTCGCACTGGTGAAGGCCTATTCAGCCAGCAAATTGTCGGCTTTTACCTTCATCACCCCTTTGTTTGGCGTGGTGGGTAGCTATTTCATCATGCACGACACTCTGAGCCTTGCTTTCGGGGCGGCCGCCGTCCTTGTAATTGCTGGGCTTTTTCTGGTTAACCGTCCGAGCCGAGAGGCTGCGGCGCCGCGCGATGCATTGCTGAATGCCACCAAAACCTGATATTTGGACCCCATGAACAAGCTCGAAAACTCCATCGATTCCGACCTCGCGGGCCCGGCGCCCCGGCACCAGACCACCCAGGTGAAGGTCGGCGACGTCACTGTGGGCGGCGGTGCACCGATCGTCGTGCAGTCGATGACCAACACCGACACCGCCGACATCGACGGCACCATCGCCCAGGTCGCAGCGCTGGCGCGCGCCGGCTCCGAAATGGTCCGCATCACCGTGGACCGTGAGGAGGCCGCAGCCGCCGTTCCGCACATTCGCGACGGCCTCGCCAAGCGCGGCATCACCACGCCGCTGATCGGTGACTTCCACTATATCGGCCACAAGCTGCTCGCCGAGCATCCGGCCTGCGCCGAGGCGCTCGCCAAATATCGCATCAATCCCGGCAATGTCGGCTTCAAGGACAAGCGCGACACCCAGTTCGCGGACATCATCGAGATCGCCAACAAGAACAACAAGCCGGTGCGCATCGGCGCCAATTGGGGCTCGCTCGACCAGGAGCTCCTGACCAAGCTGATGGACGAGAACGCCGCGTCGCCGTCACCGCGCGACGTGCGTGCGGTGACGCGTGAAGCGATGGTGCAGTCGGCGCTGCTCTCGGCCGCGCGGGCCCAGGAACTCGGCATGCCGAAGGACCGCATCATCCTCTCGGCCAAGGTTTCGGCCGTGCAGGATCTGATCGCGGTTTACCAGGACCTCGCGTCGCGCTCGGATTACGCCATTCATCTCGGCCTGACCGAGGCCGGCATGGGCTCGAAGGGCATCGTCGCTTCGTCGGCCGCGCTCGGCATCCTCTTGCAGCAGGGCATCGGCGACACCATCCGCATCTCTCTGACGCCGGAGCCCGGCGGCGACCGCACCCGCGAGGTGCAGGTCGGCCAGGAGCTCCTGCAGACCATGGGCTTCCGCACCTTCGTGCCGCTGGTCGCGGCGTGCCCCGGCTGCGGCCGCACCACCTCGACCACGTTCCAGGAGCTGGCGCGCTCGATCCAGGATTTCATCCGCGACGAGATGCCGACCTGGAAAACGAAATATCCTGGTGTCGAGGAGCTCAACGTCGCGGTGATGGGCTGCATCGTCAACGGCCCCGGCGAGTCCAAGCACGCCAATATCGGCATCTCGCTGCCCGGTACCGGCGAAGCGCCGGCCGCGCCCGTGTTCGTCGACGGCAAGAAGTTCCGCACGCTGCGCGGCCCCGGCATCGCCGCAGACTTCAAGGCGCTGGTGATCGACTACATCGACCAGCGCTATGGCCAGGGAGCCAAGGTGCCCGTGACCGCGGCGGAGTGATTTCACTCCGCTAGCGCCTTACACTCCGCGGTCGTCCCTGCGAAAGCAGGGACCCATAACCACAAGGCGTTGTGGTTGCGGCAGGCTGCCACTCCGAGTCTTCGCCAAACCTGATCCTGTGGTTATGGGTCCCGGGCTCGCGCTACGCGCGCCCCGGGACGACAGCTGTGGTTGCAGCGGAGATTGCGTATCTGTCTCCGCACGCTACGATGGCCCCCAATCAACAATGATCGGGAGACACGCCATGAGCTCACTCGCCGGCAAGCAAGGTCCGCGCTATCGCCATACCGCGGACGACGGCGCTCCTTACGAGACCATCGCGGTCGAGAAGCTCACGCCCATCATCGGCGCGGAAATCTCCGGCGTCGATATCGGCCAGCTCGTCGAGGGCGACGCGCGCTCCAACCGGCAGATGGACGAGATCCATCGTGCGCTCGCCGAAAACCTCGTGATCTTCTTTCGCGACCAGCAAATCACGCCAAAGCAGCATCTCGCCTTCGGCCGCAAGTTCGGCGAACTGCATTTCCATCCCGCAGCTCCCCACGAGGACGAAGACCCGGCGCTGATGAAGATCTATGCCGACAAGAACTCGCCGCGCGCTAATGGCGAGGGCTGGCATTCGGACGTGTCCTGCGATCTCGAGCCGCCGATGGGCTCGATCCTCTACATCAAGCAGTGTCCGCCGCGCGGTGGCGACACGCTGTTCGCCAACATGTACGCCGCCTATGAGGCGCTGTCGGATCGCATGAAGGCTTATCTCGACGGCCTGACCGCGCTGCATGACGGCGAGCCGATCTATCGCGGGCTCTACGCGAACTATGGCGTCGCCGACCGTCCGTCATATCCGAACGCGGAGCACCCCGTGGTGCGCACGCATCCGGTCACGGGCAGAAAGGCACTCTACGTCAACCGCGGCTTCACCCGCCACATCAACGGCATCCCGCGCGACGAGAGCGACGCCATGCTCGCCTATCTCTACCAGCACGCCGAGAACCCGCTGTTCCAGTGCCGCTTCCGCTGGACCGAGAACGCCATCGCGTTCTGGGACAACCGCTGCACCCAGCACCGCGCCATGTGGGACTACTGGCCGCATACGCGCTCGGGCACGCGGGTGACGGTGAAGGGGGAAAGGCCGGTGTGAAGGGGCTGCGATGTGGGCAGCCCAGCATGAACAAAGAAAGCACCGGGCAACGCCGAGGCTTTTGAAGTCCTTTGGTCCGCAGGCCGTCAGTACTTCGCGACGATCGCACCGCCACTAAAGCGATAGTTGACACCCAGGCGTACCACGTCTTCACGGAAATTATTCGAGATCGACCAGGCCGCACCTGCGCCTGCTCCGGCAGCGGGAGCAGGAGGCGTCGGAGTGATTCCGGACGAGCTTCCGAAATCCATGTGCAAATATTCGACTTTGGCGGACCAATTGTTGTTGAACGCGTACTCCCAGCCGGCGCCCACGACCCACCCGAGCTTGGTGTCAGACGCGCTAGCTTGATACCGGAAGCCTACGAATCCCGGAAAATCGAGTGCCTTGAGCCAATTGAATTCGGCAAAGGCCGCGCCGCCGGTCACGTACAACAAACTGCGCTCGGCGACCACGACGCCGGCCCGCGCTCGCGCCGTTGCAAACCAATTGGAATGGAAACGCTCTTCCCAGGTGTAGGGAGAGATGGGCGCCGCGTTTGCAAAGGGGCCTCGAATTTGTTGTGCGCCAAGATCGCTGTAGTTGATATCGCCTTCGGCGCCGATGACGAAGATGCCCTTTTGGTAGTTACAACCAATTCCGAGACCTGCGGTGACGCCATCCGGCGTAACTTTTGCGGCGGATGCCGACGTCAATATCGCGGCGGTGCCAACCGGCGTCAGGCCCGCAAAGATGGCGTTGGGGGTGCCATCCGACCTGACCTCGGCGCGCGAGTAGCCTGCGTTGCCGCCGACATAGCAGCCGCTCCAGGAGAAAACCGGGACTGGTGCGGGGCGAGCCTTCACCGCCATGTCGGCCGCGGAAACGACGCCGGGCATCAACACGGAAACAGAAATAGCCGCGATCCTCAGCGCGCTCTTCACCATCTCTTTGGCCCCCAGCCAAATCAGATTTCAATATGCCGACAAGTTACGGCGTCCGCCGCGCCCAAGTCCGTCACCCATCTGCAACACCGGGGAAATTTCCCGAAAGCGTGGTCGCCATGACGAAAAAGGAGGGGCCAGCGCGCCGCAAGTCTACGCGTTGACGCCCCGCGTCGCCTGCGCCAATCTTCCCGAAAGGGAGTCGGGAGGATCAGCCATGCTCCGCGCCGAGGACAACAAATTCCTGATCGAGTCCGGCCTCGGAGCGCGAATGGGCGGGCTGTTGCAGCGTTTCTGGGCAGCGGAGTAGGGTTTGTCGCACGCGCGGAGCATCGTCGCCGGGCTCGTCGCGTCCATCCTGCTATCGTCGCTTGCGCCTGTTGGCAGTGGCCAAGCCGCCGCCACGCGAAAGACAACGAAACTCAAGTCACAGTCGACACAGCCGCCGTTCAAATGTGAGAAGCCAAAATTCCGCATCGTCGTCGATGTCGGGCATACCCCGGACGCCTACGGCGCGCTCAGTGCGCGCAATGATCCGGAGTTCGGCTTCAACTTCGTTCTCGCAAAGCTGATCACGGCCAAACTCAAGTCCGAAGGTTTTGCCGCCACCCGCCTGCTCGTCACGGACGGCAAGGCGCGGCCGAGCCTGTTCAAGCGCGTCAGTGCCGCCAATGACAGCCGGACCGATCTCTTCCTGTCGATCCATCACGATTCGGTGCCGGATAAGCTGCTCGAGACCTGGGAATTCGACGGCGCGAAGAGCTATTTCAGCGACCGCTTCTCGGGGCACTCGCTGTTCGTGTCGCAGCAGAATCCGCACTTCGCCACCAGCCTGATGCTGGCGCGGATGATCGGCAGGCAGCTCAAGCAGCAGGGCCTTCACTACGCCAGCCAGTACACGCTGCCGGTGATGGGCCGCTACCGCCGCCAGCTGCTCGACAAGGAGGTCGGCGTCTACCGCTATGACGGGCTCATCGTGCTGTCGCGGACACGGAGTGCTGCCGTGCTGCTCGAGGCCGGCTCGATCATCAATCGCGACGAGGAGATGGAGCTGAACTCGTCCGAGCGGCAGGAGATGATTGCGGAGGCCGTCGCGGCGGGGGTCGGGGAGTTCTGCGAGAGGCGGTAGCTGCTGCGCTCGCAATGACGGGCTGCTACAGCGGCACCCCCCGATACTCCCGGTTCGCCAGGCTCGCCTCCTCCAGGTCCAGATCGCGCTCGATCCGCCGTCTTGTCTCGTCGGTGATCTGGCCGTCGCGGAGGAGTTCGTGGATGAATTTGCGTTCGGCGGCGATCAGCTCGCGGGTCAGCGCGGTGCCGGCGGCGGAGACGTCGTGGTGCGCGGGATCGAGTGAGTCCGGAAGCTGGTTGACGCGGATCTCGTGGCGCGCGCGCAGGAGCCGCATCACCTCGTCGGAGACTTCCTTCTCCGCGGTGAGCTCGTCCAGCGATTTCAGCGCGGCGTCGAGCGCCTGGCGACGCGCCGCGATCTCGGCCTCGTGCTCGGCGACGTGCTCGTTGCGGCCAGCTTCGGCGACGCCGAGCCAGCGCACCACGGGCGGCAGCGTCAGGCCGACGCCGATCAGGGTGACGAAGATGACGCCGAAGGCGACGAACAGGATCAGGTCGCGATACGGGAAGGCATCGCCCTCGGGCAGCGTGAACGGCAGCGCCAGCGCGGCCGCGAGCGACACCGCGCCGCGCACGCCGGTGAAGGCGAGCACGAACGGCCATTGCCAAGGCGGCGAGGGATCGCGCTCGCGCAGCGACTTCGAGAGGATTCGCGGCAGATAGGTCGCCGGATAGAGCCAGGTGAAGCGCGCGATCACGATGATCATCAGCACCAGGGCAGTTGCGATCAGAATGTCGTCGAGCGGGAACGTCTTCGATTTCTCGTAGAGCGCGCGCATCTGGAAGCCGGTGAGCAGGAACAGCAGGCCCTCGATCAGGTAGATGATGAGGTCCCAGAAGAAGATGCCCTGCAGGCGCGTCGCCGACGAGATCAGCAGCGGGCCGTTCCAGCTGACATAGAGGCCGCAGGCGACCGTGGCGATCACGCCGGAGCCGCCGACATGCTCGGGCAGCCAGTAGGAGACGTAGGGCGTGATCAGCGACAGCGTCAGCTCGACCTGCGGATCCCCGGACCATTTGCGGAAACGCAGGGAGAGCCAGCCGACGCCGATGCCGAACGCGATCTCGCCGGCGACGATGAGGGCGAATTCACCGGCCGCCAGCGGCAGCGAGAAGTGACCGACCATGATGGCGGCGAGCGCGAAGCGGTAGAGGATCAGCGCGGTGGCATCGTTGGCGAGCCCTTCGCCTTCGAGGATGACCACGAGCCGGCGCGGCAGGTTCAGCCGGCGCGCGATCGCGAGCGGCGCCACCACGTCGGGCGGCGCGACGATCGCCCCGAGCAGGAAGCCGATGGTCCAGGGCAGGCCGATCAGATAGTGCGTGGCGGCGGCTACCATGGCCGCGGTGAAGATCACCGCGCCGACCGCGAGCAGCACGATTGGCCGCAGATTGTTCTTGAACTCGCGCCAGCTCATCGCAACGCTCGCCGAGTAGATCAGCGGCGGCAGCACCATCAGCAGCACCAGTTCCGGCGGCAGTTCCACCGGCGGCATGCCGGGTATGAAAGCGAGGCCGACGCCGGAGAGCATCAGCAAAATGGCGGGCGCGATGTTGAAGCGGCGGGCGACCAGCGCGGTGCCCGCCAGCACCGCGAGCAGGATGAGAAAGGTCTGGAACTTCGCTGCGATCATGGCCTGTCTTGGCCCGGAAGAGCTCTTCCAGCGCGGTGCGATACTCCGCGAGATGCTCCGACTGCCGGCGGACCGGCATCTCCCAGGCTATCCCGAGCCAGGCGAGGTCCTCGTAGATCGCCGCCTCGAACTCCGGCCGGCAGCGCGTCGCATCGATGTCCTCGATCCGCAGCAGCAACCGCCCGCCGGCCTCGCGCGCGCGGTCAAAGTTCAGCAGCGCCGAATAGGCGTGGCCGAGATGCAGCAGGCCGTTGGGGCTGGGGGCAAATCGGAAAACGGGTGGCATGAGTTCTCAGCTATTCGTCATTGCCGGGCTTGACCTGGCAATCCATCCTCCATGACTCTGTTACGATAGGAGATGGATGGCCGGGTCAAGCCCGGCCATGACGCCGGAAAGAGCTTGCCGAACTGCGATGACCATCCACCTCGAAAGCCAGTCCGATCTCGAAGAGGCCGTCCACGCGCTGGTCAAGCGCGATTCGCGCCTCAAGCCCGTGTTCGAGATCGCGGGCATGCCGGCGCTACGGCGGCGCGAGCCGGGCTTTACGGGGCTGGCCCACATCGTCTGCGGGCAGCAGCTTTCGACCGCGAGCGCCGCGGCGATCTGGGGACGGCTGTCGGCCGCGTTCGATCCGTTCGACCATGACGCCGTGCGCCGCGCCCGCACCGACCGGCTCGGGCGGCTCGGCCTCTCCGCAGCCAAGATCAAAACGCTGAAGCACCTGGCGCGCGAGATCAATGCGCAGCGGCTGAACCTCGACGTGCTCGCGGAGGAAGACGCGGACGCCGCGCATCACACGCTGATCTCGCTGCCCGGCATCGGGCCGTGGACCGCCGACGTCTATCTCCTGTTTTGCCTCGGCCATGGCGATGCCTGGCGGCCGGCGATCTCGCCGTGCAGGAAGGCATCAAGATTGGCCTCGGCCTGAAGGCGCGGCCAACCGAAAAGCAGATGGCGCCGCTCGCCGAACCCTGGCGCCCCCTGCGCGGCGCGGCGGCGCATCTGTGGTGGAGCTATTACCGCGCAGTGAAGAAGCGCGAAGGTGTGCTGTCGGCATGAGCAGCCGAACAGCGTTTAAAACTATGTTGCTGTTGCAAAGCTCGCGCGCGTGACCGATTGAGATGCCGGCACGGACAAGCCGGGATCGACATGATGACAGCCACCGACTTCATCGTCGCGCGCGACGATTTCGAAACCTGCAAGACGATCTCAACGATGCTTCCCGCAGCCGACGCGTTGCCGCCGGATGCGCTGCTGGTGAAGGTCGACCGCTTCGCCTTCACCGCCAACAACATCACCTATGCCGTGCTCGGCGACACCGTGAAATACTGGGAGCTGTTTCCCGCGCCAAAGGGTTTTGGCAATATTCCGGTGTGGGGCTTTGGCGATGTGATCGCCTCGAGGCATCCGAACGTGCCGGTCGGCGAGCGCCTGTTCGGCTATTTCCCGATGGCGACGCATCTCGTCATCGAAGCTGCCGACGTCAGCAAGCGGGGCCTGCGCGACGGTGCCGCGCACCGGCAGAACGTAGCGCCCGTCTACAACGCCTATGCGCGCGTCAGCGGCGATCCCGCCTATGCCGGACGGCAGGGCGACTACCAGGCGCTGCTGCGGCCGCTGTTCATGCTGTCGTTCCTGGTCGACGATTTTCTCGCCGAGAACGACGATTTCGGCGCGCGCACCGTGCTGCTCTCGAGCGCATCGAGCAAGACCGCGTTCGGGCTCGGCCATCTCCTGCATGCGCGAGGCCGCAAGGTGATCGGGCTGACCTCGTCAGGCAACACCGCTTTCGTCACCTCGCTCGGCTGCTACGACGAGGTCGTCACGTATGATCGCGTGACGTCGCTGCCATCGGACACACCGGTCGCCTTCATCGACATGGCCGGCAACAGCGCGCTGCGCGCCGAACTGCACCGGCATTTTGGGGACCAGATGAAATGCTCGATGCGCGTCGGCTTGACGCATCGCGCCACCGACGCCGACGAAGCCGCCCTGCCCGGCGCCAAGCCGCGCTGGTTCTCTGCGCCCGAGACGATCCGCAAACGCGCCAAGGACTGGGGCCCGGGCGGCATCGAGCAGCGTTTTGGCCGGGCCTGGGCGGGCTTCGCACCGACGCTCGACCAGCGCCTGACCGTGATCGAGAGCCGCGGCCCGAACGCCGTGCGGCAGGTCTATCTCGACACGCTGAAAGGGCGCATTCCGCCTGAGCAGGGCCACATGCTCTCGCTGCTCGGGTAAATCGCTTTTGGCATGGGCTGATCCAGTATAGCGTTCGATCTCCGAGGAAACGCCGCGAAGACGGCCATGAGGTCGCGCATGCTGGACAGGACGCAGGATATTTCCGTCGCCGCGCAGGCCTGGCTCGATGAATTCGAGCGCACGCTGCGAAAGCCTGACCGCGAAGCGCTCGACCGCCTGTTCGTTGCCGAGTGTTTCTGGCGCGACGTGCTGGCACTGAGCTGGAACCTGCAGACGATCACCGGCCGCGATGCAGTTGCGCAATCTCTGACCGTGCTCGCGCCCAAGGCGGCCCCCACCAGCTTCAAAATCGCGCCGAACCGCGCACCTCCGCGCTGGGTGATGCGTGCCGGCACCAACAACATCGAAGCCATCTTCAATTTCGAGACCATGCTCGGCCGCGGCAACGGCATCGTACGGCTCGTGCCCGATACCACCGACGGCGACCGGCTGAAGGCGTGGACGCTGCTCACCGCGCTCGACGAGCTCAAAGGCTTCGAGGAACAGCTCGGCACCTCGCGGCCGCGCGGGCAGGCCTATTCGCGCGATTTTCGCGGACCGAACTGGCTCGACCAGCGCAACGCCTCGCGCGACTATGCAGATCGCGATCCGACCGTGCTGGTGGTCGGCGGCGGCCAGGCCGGGCTCGCGATCGCGGCACGGCTGAAGCAGCTGAAGATCGACACGCTGATCGTCGATCGCGGGGCGCGCATCGGCGACAATTGGCGCAAGCGCTATCACGCGCTCACACTGCACAATCAGGTGCAGGTCAATCACCTCCCCTACATGCCGTTCCCGCCGAACTGGCCGGTCTATATCCCCAAGGACAAGCTCGCCAACTGGTTCGAAGCCTATGTCGATGCGATGGAGCTGAATTTCTGGACCGGCACCGAATTCGAGGGCGGTGACTACGACGAGGCGGAGGGACACTGGACGGTGACGCTGCGCCGCGCCGACGGCAGCCAGCGCACCATGCATCCGCGCCATGTGATCATGGCGACCGGCGTCAGCGGCATCGCCAACATTCCTGACATTCCGACCCTCGATAATTTCAAGGGCGCGCTGCTGCATTCCAGCCGCTACGAGGACGGCGAGAACTGGACCGGCAAGCGCGCCATCGTCGTCGGCACCGGCAACAGCGGCCACGACATCGCGCAGGATCTTCATTCCAGCGGCGCCGAGGTGACGCTGGTGCAGCGCTCGCCCACACTCGTCACCAATATCGAGCCCTCGGCACAGCTCGCCTACGCGACCTACAATGAAGGCACGCTCGAGGACAACGACCTCATCGCGGCCTCGATGCCGACGCCGCTCGCGAAGAAGACCCATGTAATGCTGACCGAGCAATCGAAGCAGCTCGACAAGGAGCTGCTCGACGGCCTTGCCCGCGTCGGCTTCAAGCTCGACTTCGGCGAGGCCGGCACCGGCTGGCAGTTCAAATACCTCACCCGCGGCGGCGGCTATTATTTCAACGTCGGCTGCTCCAACCTGATCGTCGAGGGCGCGATCAAGCTGAAGCAGTTCTCCGACATCGAAGGCTTTACGGCCACAGGCGCACAGATGAAGGACGGCACGACTGTTGCGGCCGATCTCATCGTGCTCTCGACCGGCTACAGGCCGCAGGAGTACCTCGTGCGGAAACTGTTCGGCGATGCCATCGCCGACCGCGTCGGCCCGGTCTGGGGCTTTGGCGACGGCTTCGAATTGCGCAACATGTATGCGCGCACCAAGCAGCCCGGCCTGTGGTTCATCGCCGGCAGCCTTGCGCAGTGCCGCATCAACTCGAAATATCTCGCGCTCCAGATCAAGGCGATCGAGGAAGGGATTTTGGAGCCGACGTAACCACACTCGTCATTCCCGGGCGCGTGCAGCGCGAGCCCGGCATCCATGGAAACTCCGGGACGGGCGGCCCGATGGATTTCGGGTTCACGCTTCGCGTGCCCCGGAATGACAAGAGGAGAGATCAATGCCAGCCATTCTCGGCACCGGCGAGCACCGCTACCGCGTCGTCGACAATTTCGCAAAGCTGCCGGACGGCTGGCAGCTCACCGACGTCGCTTCGGTCGCGGTCGACGGCAAGGACCGCGTCTACGTCTTCAACCGCGGCGTCCATCCGATGGTGGTGCTCGACCGCGAAGGCAATTTCCTCCGAAGTTTTGGCGAAGGCCTGTTCTCGCGCGCGCACGGCCTGCACATCGACGCCGACGACAATCTCTACTGCACCGACGATGGCGACCACACCGTGCGCAAATGCACCACCGAGGGCAAGGTGCTGCTGACGATCGGCATTCCCGCAAAGCCGGCGCCGTTCATGAGCGGCGAGCCGTTCCACCGCTGCACCCACACTGCGCTGTCACCGAAAGGCGAGATCTACGTCTCCGACGGCTATGGCAATGCGCGCGTGCACAAATTCACCCCTGACGGCAAGCTGATCAAGAGCTGGGGCGGGCCGGGCACCGATCCCGGCCAGTTCAACATCGTGCACAACATCGCGACCGATGCCGACGGCTGGGTCTATGTCGCCGACCGCGAGAACCACCGCGTGCAGGTGTTCAACGGCGAGGGCAAGTACGAGACGCAGTGGAACAATTTGCACCGGCCCTGCGCGCTGTGCTGCTGCGGCGGGGCCAAGAGCCCGACCTTCGTCATCGGCGAGCTCGGCCCCGGCCTCGACATCAACCGCAATGTGCCCAATCTCGGCCCGCGGCTGTCGATCGTCGACGCGCAGGGCAAGCGCATCGCGCGCCTCGGCGGCGAGCAAGGCCCGGCGTTGCCAGCGGAAAATTCCTGGCCCCGCACGGCATCGCGCTGGATTCGAGGGGCGACATCTATGTCGGCGAAGTCGGCGTCACCAACTGGAAAACCAGCTTTCCCGACGAGGAGATGCCGGCCGCGGTGCGCGCCACGCGCTGCCTGCAGAAGCTGGAGCGGGTGCGGGAATGAGGCATCGGCGACCCGCAGCGGCGGTTCCGGGCCGCCCCGCATGATCGCTCCCCGAATCACGGCGTTTTTGAGCGCTTCGCCACCCCGCCGCCGCATTGCTTGCGCCTGAATAAGTCGCTCAACGGGCTTCACAATCCCGTCACGCTGCATGTAGTATGTCAGTACATGCTGCTTCGCAGCGTACATTGGAGGCCGGGAGCGTTACTTGAACGCACATGTCTCGCAAGGCAGTTGGCCGGTGCTGGTCCTGAACGCGGACTTCCGGCCGCTGAGTTACTACCCACTGTCTCTGTGGTCGTGGCAGGACGCGATCAAGGCGGTGTTCCTCGACCGCGTCAACATCGTCGCGCATTACGATCAGGCGGTTCGAAGTCCCACGCTGGAAATGCAGCTGCCCAGCGTCGTCTCGCTCAAGTCCTTCGTCAAGCCGACCACCCATCCCGCCTTCACCCGTTTCAACGTCTTCCTGCGCGATCGTTTCGCCTGCCAATATTGCGGCTCGCCCGAAGACCTCACCTTCGATCACATCATCCCGCGCAGCAAAGGCGGCCAGACCACCTGGGAGAACGTGGTCGCGGCGTGCTCGCCCTGTAACCTGCGCAAGGGCAATCTCACGCCGGCGCAGGCCAAGATGTTTCCGCGCCAGAGCGCATTCGCGCCGACCGTGCACCAGCTCCACCGCAACGGCCGCCTGTTTCCGCCGAACTATCTGCACGACAGCTGGCTGGATTATCTCTACTGGGATACGGAGCTGGATCCGTAGGGTCGGATGCGGTTCGGTTCTCTTCGCGGCTCCCGATCGGTTGTTTTCTTCGCAGTCCTCGGAATCGGATGGCCTGCTGCGGCCCGTGCTTTGGATTGCCCTTCTGCCTTCCCGAGCTTTTTCGAGTCGATCGACGCCAGCGCCGATCCGGCAAGGAAGATCGAGGATCTTGAGGCACGCGCAGCGCTCGCAAATCTGAGCCCGATAGTTTTCAGCGGTCGACTTACAGGGGTCAGCTCCCTTGGCGGCTCTGAAGTTCAGGCCCCCGTCGAGCTCCTGACATTCGAAGACGTTAAAATTCTAAGGGGCGAGTTGTCTCGGAGCAGGCGCGACTGAAAGGCGGTGATTGCGCACCATGATGGTGCGATGGGACGTGTCCCACAGGGCAGCCGTGGATACCCGGCGCACTGCTTACGATCGGAACTTCTCCAGCCGCCGACGTGGTGAAGATCGACGGAAAAGCGGTCTACCATGGACGGGTCGACGGTGAGTCGGGTCCTTGCGGAACCTTTTTTCTTTCGCGGCTGCAGCTAAAGCTGATTGCCACATCTCCGGAGGAAATTTCACGGCTTGAACGCGAGCATCCGCGGCGCAAGCGGCCGTATGATTTGCCCAAGACCGCCCATTGATGCTCACACCCCGATCGCATTCCGCGCCACGACATCCCGATAGAACGCCGCGCTCAGCTTCGGCACCCTCGCCTGCGTCTCGAAGTCGACGCGATAGACGCCGAAGCGCTTGCCGTAGCCGAAGATCCACTCGAAATTGTCCATCAGGCTCCACAGGAAATAGCCGCGGATCGGCACGCCCTCGCTGATGGCGCGCTGCATCTGGGTCAGGTAGTTGCGCAGGAACATGATGCGGTCGAGGTCGTAGACCTGGCCGTCGGCGGCGATCTTGTCCTCCGACGAGGTGCCGTTCTCGCTGATGTAGATGTTCTCGATGTTCCAGACCTTTGCGGCGAGGCGCGGCGCCCAATAGATCACCTCGGGGCCGATGCGCAGCCATTCCGAGTTCATGTGCGGGAACGAGGTCGGGAACGGCAGCACGTGGAAGCCCGACGCGCGCTCGGACGCGGTGACGTAGAACTGCGGCGCGTAGATGTTGAGGCCGACGAAATCGTTCGGCGTGCCGATGATCTTCAATTCGTCAGGCGTGAACTTTGGCGCATCCGCGCCGGCATAGGCGAGAAGGCCGTCGGTGTACTTGCCCTCCAGCACCACGCCGAGGAAGCCGGCATTGAGCTCGCGCGTCGCGATCTCGGCGGCGCGGATGTTGTCCGGCGTCGCGATCGCCCGGCACGCAGGCGGCGATGTTCTCGGCCGCGCGCGGATCGCCTGCACCGCGAGCCCGTGCCCCAGCGCGACGTGATGGCGCGCCTGGTTGAGCTGCGCGGTCGGCAGCTTGGGGCCGGGCGCGTCGATGCCCCAGCCATAGCCGAAATTCACGAAGCGCCCGACCTCGTTGACGGTGAAGACGGTCTTCACGCGATCGGTCAGGCGCGCCGCAACATAGGCGGCGTAATCGGCAAAGGCTTTCGAGGTGTCACTCGACTGCCAGCCGCCGACACGATCCTGGAGCGCCTGCGGCAGGTCCCAGTGATAGAGCGTGGCGTAGGGTGTGATGCCGTTCGCGAGCAGCTCGTCGACGAGACGGTTGTAGAAGTCGAGCCCCTTGGGATTGGGCTGGCCCGTGCCTTCGGGAAACACCCGTGGCCAGGCGATCGAGAAACGGTAGGCCTTGACGCCGAGCGCCTTGATCAGCGCGACGTCCTCCTTGTAGCGATGATAATGCTCGTTGGCGCGGTCGCCGGTCGAGCCGTCCTCGATCTTGCCGGGCGTATGGCTGAAGATATCCCAGATCGACTTGCCGCGGCCGTCCTCGTTGACCGCGCCCTCGATCTGGTAGGACGAGGTCGCCGTGCCCCACAGAAACTCCTTCGGGAACGGTGCCGGCGCGTGACGGTCCACCGCCGGCGCATCGTTCTCCGCGCCCCTGGCACCCGCCGCAGCGCCGAGCGCGGCGAGGCCGGCGAGCTTTGCAAAACCGCGCCGCGAGAATTTTGCGAGCATCCCTATCTCCGCGCCTGCGCCATGTCGATCTGATAGACCGAGATCCGGTCGATCTCGAAGGCCACGCTCGGGGGCGATTCCGCGTCGACGGGACCGACGCCGAGAAAGAATTTCGATCCGATCGCGAGATTGACGATCATGTACATGGGATCGTCGAAGCCGATCGGCACCTTGATGTCGGAGACCGGCTTGCGGTCGATGAAATAGATCAGCCGGTCCTCCTCCCACAGCACGCCGTAATTATGAAACGCGCTGGAGGCATCGCCAACCGCGAAGTCGAAGCCGCAGGACTGGATCTTCTGGGTCGAGGGAATCCGCCAATGCGTGGTCATGACGAGATCGCCAGGGCGCTCGCCGCGGCCTTCCAGCACGTCGACCTCCGGCGGCCAGCCGCCGTCGTCCGCCAGCATCCAGAATGCCGGCCACACCGCATGGCCGACCGGCAGCTTGGCGCGGATCTCGAAATAGCCGTGCTTCTGCGCGAACTTGCCCTGCGTGGTGAGTATCCCCGAGATGTACTCGTTGTTGAACAGCACCGGCTTCAATTCCGGCGGCGTGCGGCTGGCGACGATCGACAGCACGCCGTCCTTGACCTTGAACGGGTCAAGCCCGAGCGGCGTTGCGGCGCGCCCCGCGTAGCGCGGATCGACATAGATCTGCTGCTCGCCATTGGCGCTGGTCTTGCGCTTGAAGTCGGAGCCGTCGCCGCCCCAATAACGTGCCTCAGGCCATGCCGCGCCGCCGGCGTAATGCGGTACCCAGCGCCCGCTCGCGAGCGGATGCTGATCGAAATCGTCGTTGAAGGTGCGGCGCAGCGGCAGGAACGCGAGCGAGGCCGGATTGACCGCCTCCAGCCGGCGGCATTCGATCATGGAAGGATCGGTCGTCACTTGCAGCGACAGGCTGTCCGGCGCGACATCGAGATCGTCTTGCGCGATGCCTGGCGCAGGCATGCCACAGAGACCGATCGCAATCAGAGCGCCCCTCGTCCAACGGTCGATCATCACCGCACATCGAACAGGCCAGGAAAGGCGCAGAAATTAACCCGCCCGCATTGAAACGGGCAAGCTGGCGATCCTGCACCGACGGGCGTTTTTGAAAGGAATATCGAGGTCGCGGCCCGACTGCTGGCTTCGCGACGGTTTCGACCTACCGGCCGCGAATGACGCCGCTACGCGCGCTGCAAGGCGAGCGTCACGCCGCCAAGCGTCAGCGCCATCGCCATCCATTCGCGCAGGCCCAGCGGCTCGCCAAGAATGATCGCCGCGGAGACTACCCCGATGACGGGAACAATCAGCATCCCGGTCGAGGCGGAGGTCGGCGGCAGGCGGCGCAGCGTCTCGAACCAGGTGACGTAGCAGACGCCCATCGGCACCAGCGTCATGTAGATGAAGCAGCCGAGGCCCCGCGGCGTGATCGCGGTGACGTTGGGATGCTCGAACAGGATGCCAAGGATCAGCATCGTGGCGCAGCCGAGCCCGACCTGCCAGGCGACGACGACCAGCGGCGGCATCGGCCACGGCTTGCGGTTGAGCACGTTGCCGAGCGCGAACAGGATGGCGCAGAGCAGCGCGAGCGCAATGCCGAGCAGCTTGTCGGCGCCGAACGCAAAGCCGTTGCCGCTCAAGAGCAACGCGACACCGGCGACACCGAGGACCAGCCCGAAAACATCCCGCAGGGTCGGCCGGGTGTGCAGCACCGGCCAGGCGAACAGCATCGCCCAGATCGGCATGGTGTAGGCGAGCAGCGCACCCTCGCTCACGGTCACGTATTTCATCGCGACCGTGCCGAGTCCCATCCAGGCAAACACATTGGTGAGGGTCGCAAACAGCAGCCGCGGAATCGCCTCACGCGGCACCGCGAAGGATTCCTTCCGGCTCAGCACCAGGGTACCGAGAATGAGCGAGGCGCAGACACCGGCAAGCCCGCGCGCGAACAGCGGCGGCCATTGCTGGAGCAGCAGCTTCATCAGCGGCCAGTTCAGCGCCCAGCCGAACGCCGTCACGCAGAGGCAGAGAGAGCCGATTGTCCTGTCACGCCGCGTCGAATCCATGGACAGCGCTTAGCAGGCGATCGCCGGCACTCCAATGCCGCTGGCGCATGCGGGCCATCACGGAGCAAGGAACCGCAAGCGCCGGTGTCCGTTCAGGTAGAGGCCATACGCCTCACGACAGCCCGACTGTCCGCGAGGACCGGCCCATCCGCCACACAAGGGGAGACCGCCATGCCCACAGCCGAGACGGATCACGTCTACAAGATCCTGGAACTGGTCGGATCGTCCGAGACCTCGATCGAGGATGCGATCAAGAACGCGGTCAGCCGCGCCGCCAAGACCGTTCGCGAGATGAAATGGTTCGAGGTGGTGCAGACGCGCGGCCACATCGAGAACGGCACCGTGCGTCATTATCAGGTGACGCTGCGCGTCGGCTTCACGCTGGAGGGATGAGGCAGCGGATACGAGGCGGAGCCATTGCGCGGCGACGGCTTGGTTAACATCGTTCGACCACAACCCGTCGCAATGTCGGAGATTGTCTCCGGTCGAATACGGCTCCCCACAATCATGGATGTTGCAACAGGCCGTTAAGGCCAAGGTGAGAGGTTTGCGCCGATTTGGAGCAAACCTGATGGTCACCAGCCGCGAACTCGGCAAGACGCGACTTCCGCTCTGGGCGGCGGGCTTCGTCGTGCTGATCTGCGCGGCGATCCTCGGCTTGAGCGCCTGGCGCGAATGGGAGGCGCGCGATGCCGAGCTCAGGAACGCCGAGATCGATGTTGCCAATCTGGCGCACTCGCTGATCCAGCATGCCGACGATACCTTCGAGCTCGCCGATACGATCCTGGTCGGGCTGGTGCACCGGCTCGAGCTCGACGGAACCGGCCCCGACACGATCACAAAGCTCCAGACCTACCTGCCGACCCGCAAATCATCGGACCGCATCCGCGGCATCTTCGTCTATGACGAGACCGGCCGCTGGCTCGCCACGACCGAGCATGTCGATCTCTCCAGGTTCAACAACAGTGACCGCGACTACTTCCGGCAGCACCGCGACTCCCTGGCCAAGGGCACGCTGCTCGGGCGGCCGATCAAGAGCCGCGCCGGCGGCCAGTGGATTATCACGGCCTCGCGGCGGATCGACCATCCCGACGGCAGCTTCGCCGGCGTCGCCCTGCTCACGATCGACGTCGCCTATTTCATGAAGTTCTACGAGCGGTTCGACTTCGGGCCGAACGGCTCGGCGTCGCTGCTGAACAATAGCGGCATCATGCTGGCGCGCAGCCGCGACGAGAGCGGCGCCTACGTCGGACGCGACCTGTCCAATACTCCCTTGTTCAGGGATTGGGAAAACCGTCCCGCCGCGGCCGTCTACTATTTCAAGTCACCGCTCGATGGCGTGCAGCGGCTGAGCTACTACCAGCGCAGCAGCCGCTATCCCCTGATGGTGCTGGCGAGCAAGTCGCAGGACGACGTGCTGGCGCCCTGGTGGCGCGCGGCCGCCACGCGCATGACCTTCGTCCTCGGCCTCGTCCTGCTGATCGCGATGATCGGCGTCTACCTGGTGCGTCAGCTCCTGCAGCGGCAGCGCATGGCCCAGGCCCTGATCGCCAAGGAAGCGAATTTCCGACTGTTGGCCGAGCAATCGAGCGACATGGTGACCCGGATCGGCCTGGACAACCGGCTGCTCTATGTCTCGCCGGCGTGCGTGCGCATCACCGGCTGGTCCGCCGAGGAACTGCTGGACACCTCATCGCTCGCCGGCATTCACGCAGACGACATGGAACGGGTCGAGCAGGCCATCGCCGCACTGAAGAGCGGCGAGGCCGAGGAGGCCCGGTTCGTCTACCGCCAGCGTCATCGCGACAAGGGCGAGATCTGGGCCGAGGCGGCGCTGCACGTCACCCTGGCGTCGGATAGCGGAGAGATCGACGGCGTCGTCGCGGTGGTGCGCGACATCACCGAGCAGAAGGATCTACAGGACAAGCTCGCCTCGCTGGCAACAACCGACGGCCTCACCGGCCTCGCCAACCGGCGCGCGTTCGACGAACGCCTCGCCGAGGAGTGGGCGCGCGCCCGGCGCGACGGCACGCAGCTGTCGCTCCTGCTGGTCGATGTCGACCATTTCAAGAAGTTCAACGACCATTACGGACATCTGGCGGGCGACGGATGCCTGCGGTCGCTGAGCCGGATTCTGTCGGCCTACGCGAGGCGCCCGGCCGACCTCGCGGCGCGCTACGGCGGCGAGGAATTCGCCCTGCTGTTGCCGAACACCGGCCCGGACGGCTGCGCCGAGGTCGGTGAGGGGATTCGCCAGGCGCTGCACGATCTCGCCATTCTGCATGCGCAGAATCCGCCGTCGCGGCTGGTGACCGCGAGCATCGGCGCCGCGACGAGCTTGCCCGCCCAGACCGCGATGGACTGTAGCGCGCTGGTCGCGGCCGCCGACCGCGCGCTCTACGCCGCCAAGGACAATGGCCGTGACCGGCTGGTGATGACGGGCAAGGTCGTGCCCTGGCCCGCGAAGAGCGCGTGACGGGATCGACCGCTCACCAAGCGTAGCGGACGCTGCCCTTGCCCGCATAGCTGCGCGTGACGTTCGAGAACTCGCCCTCGAAACTCGCCGCCGCCGACCAGCCGCTCAGCCAGTTCATCTCCATGGAAGCGGTGGTGAGCGCGGACTCTCGCGCTTGCGCCGCACCGTTGACGACGAAGCTTGCGCCCGGCAGCGCCTGGAACGTTGCGGCGACCGCGCGATCCGGATTGAAATCGTGTGCCCACGCAAGCCGGCCACGGAGGCTCAGCACGCCGCCCTGCACGGCGAGAGATTTGTCGGTACGGAAACCGAACTCACTGCGGGTGTCGGTGACGCTCTTCGCAGCGTAACCCAGTGCGAACGCCGACGAGCCGGAGACGACCTGCTCGGCATAGGCCGGCAGATCGAACGTCGTGAACTGCGCCGCACCATAGGGTGTGATACCGATGCCGCCAATCCACGGCGCGACGTAGCGATAGCCACCTTCGACACGGCCGGACCAGGCATTGGCATTGAACTCGGCGCGCAAACGATCGGCTCCGGAGATCGTCACCGTACGATCGGTGGTGATGTCCTGCCAGCCATAGGCCAGCGCGGCGGAGAGGTAGACCGGGCCGTTCGCATGGCGCAGATAGGCGCCGGCCTGGAACAGGTCGGAGCGGCCGGAGCCGAGACCGTTCACGCCGAAGCTGGTGCCACCGCCGGCGAGCGCGAAGCCGAGCAGCGTGCTCGGCGAAAGCCGGTAGTCGGCACCGACCGCAGTTCCGGCGATACGGCTCGTCATATCGTTCGAGCCGGTCACCGCGTTGCCATCCGTCGACTGCGAACCGCCAAAGCCCGCAGCCCACACACTCCAGCGCGGCGCGAACGTCTGCGGAGCCTTGGTGACCATCGCAAATGCATCGGTGCGCCTGCGTGCGGCGTAGGCGCTCACCTGATCCTCCTCGGCAAAGCCGGCCGCGCCATTCGCCGAACTCGGCTCGCCACCTCGCTGCGCGAGGGGATCGGTGAGCAGGCCCACGAACTGGCCCATGGCGCTGAACGTGGTCTGCTGCGAGGACGTTCCCGACTCGCCGGAAGCTAGCGTCAGGCCCGTCGCCGTCATACCGCCATAGACCAGCGGGATGCCGCCGTTGACGTTGAAGGAATTGACCAGCGCATTCGCCACCGCCTGCTGGTTGCCGTTCAGGCCGGAGTTCGGCGGCGGGACGAAGGCAAGCGACAGATTGAGATAGACGTTGTTTGCGTCATAGCCGAGATCGGTCCTGAAGTTCGCCGGCAGATTGCCATTGGCAACCGTCGAAGCGAAGGTGCCGGAAATGCCGCCGCTCGCGCTGAGGATCGTGTACCTCTTCTCGATGTAGCTGCCGGCCGCGAACACCGCGTTCACGGTGGCACCGCCGAGCGTCGCGCTCCCCGTGACCGTCGCATGAGACGCCGTCGACGGATTGACCTGGACCTGATAGAGCGCGCCCGATTGCAGGGCGAGGTTGCCGACAATGCCGGTGGAACTGCCCGGCGCGCCGTTGCCCGGCGCGAATGTGCCGCCGCCAGCAATCGTCACCGTCAGCGGATCAATGGTGCCAGCCCCCATCAGCACGCCGCCGGAATTCACCGTCACCGCCGAGGTGCCGGTGATCGTTCCCTCGACGTCGAGTACGCCGCCGTTCACGGTGGTCGCACCACTATAACCGTTGGTGCCGAGCAGCATGGTGAGGCCGGCCGTCGTCGTCAGGCTCGCAGTGCCGCCGACGCCGTTGAGGATGCCGCCGGTGGAGATGATGGGTGCGTTCAGGTTGCCGTTCCGGATCGTACCGCCATTGAGGCCGACCGCGCTCTGGGTTTGCGTCGTGCCGCCCAGGTCCAGCGTGGCGCCGCTGTTGACGGTCGTCGATCCGCCGACGTCGCCCAGCGTGCCGGCGCCGCTCAGGGCGAGCGTGCCGCCGTTGATGATGGTGCCGCCGGTATAGGTGTTGGCGCCCGTCAGCGTCAGCGTGCCCAGCCCGGTCTTTGTCAACGATCCCGTATTGATGATCTGGCCCGACAATGTCGCATTGAAGCCGTTGGTATCGATCGTGCCGCCGCCGGCCAGCAGGGAGATCGTCCGCGCGCTGTTGAAAGCACCAGTGAATTGCAGCGTACCGCCATTGAAATTGATGTATTGCCCGAAGCCCAGCGCCGAGAGCGCCGCATCGCTGGCCACCGAGAGTGCCCCACCCGCCGCGACGATGACGTTCGGGCCAAGAAAGGCGGTACCGACATTGCCGTTGTCCACAATGGGAATGGATGCCGAGGTGACAATCGTGTTGGTCGCGGTATCCAGCACATAGAACCCAAGCCCGGTCGTAATGTATGCGCGGCTGCCGTCGGGGGTTACGGTCACCCCGATACTTGGGCTTGACAAAGCCACAGTTGCGATCACGGAGTTCGTCGTCGCATTGATAACCACGAGCTGATTGGACTGGGTGGTCACATAGATCCTTGAACCATCGGGGCTTACCGCAACGCTCAACGGGAATCCGGTGACCGGAACGGTCGCGACGACCGATTGCGATCCCGTGTCGATCACCGAAACGGAACTGCCGGATTGATTGGCCACGTAAATCCTGCTGCCGTCGGGTGACGGGGTAATGCCGTACGGCGATAGTCCGACCGCGATTGTGCCTATCACAGCTTTCGACGCGGCATCGATGATCGAGACGCTGTTGGAGCCTGCATTGGCGACATAGATTCGAGTCCCGTCCGGCGAGACCGCAATCCCATGGGGATCCGTAACTACCGCAATGGGGGAGCCGACCACGTGATTGGTCGCGGTCGAGGTGACGGAGACCGAACTGCCTGTGGTGAACGCCACGTAAAGGCTCGAGCCATCCGCGCTGAGGGCCAACGCAGTGGCGCCCCCACCGACGGGAATGGTCGCGACAACATTCCGGCTGACGACGTCGATGACAGCGACTTCGCTGCTTCCGTATGTGACAACATAAGCGAAACGGCCATCGGGCGAGAACACGGCGTTCTGGGGATATAAGCCGGTCGCAATGGCCGATCCGATCGGAGCGTTGGTCAGGGTGTCGAACTCAAGCACCTGCCCGGGCGCGCTGTTGATTGCGGTCCAGATCCCGTAATTGTCGATCTGCGCCCGGCTCGCCGAGGTCGCGCCGAGATACGGCAGGACCACGACTGCGAGCACCCGCCAGGCGCGCGCTTGCCCGGTGCGCCTTCGTCTGCGCCGGCGCGCTTGCGAACAACCGACGCCCTTCATTCCCACTTCCAACCGCACGCGGCACCCCATTCCGGACGGCGCAGCCCCCGCGTGGCGGCGCCGGCATTCAATCGGCGAACGGACCTCCTAGCAGGCCTGCCCGAGGCGTGATGTGCCCTACGTCTCAGGGCGATAAAATCGGTGCGGATTCCGCACGACCTGTGCCAAATCCGTCGCGCGGCCTTGCCAACGTCGCTTGCGCACCGATTTCCGAATGGCTACATCGCGGGCGATGTTGGTGTGCCGCCGGTCTTCGAATATCGAATTTATGCGGTCCTGCCTCGTCGTGGGATGATGCAGGCGGGACGGACGTGAACGAGAGTATGCTGGCGGACATCCCCGGGCGCGGGGCGAGCGCGCTGAAGCAGTTGCGTGCGATGACGGCCGACATCTGCGACGTCATTCCGCTCACCGCGGAAGACGATTTCCATGTCACCACCGCGACGATGATGACCCGCAACGCGTTGCTGATCGATACGCGTGCGAGCGACCAGGAATACGACCGGACGCCCGCGCACGTCGCCCGCGGCGCGATGGATCACTTTCAGATCACCCTGTGCGTTGAAGGCGAGATGCAGTTCGGCTCCGGCCGGCGCGAAGTGACGCTGCGGCCCGGCGACATCGTTCTGATCGACATGGCGCAACCCAACCGAACGGTACTTCGCGGCAGCGGCGGCCGGACCCGCATGATGACGATCATCCTGCAACGCGCGATGCTGGCGCCGCGGCTCGCACATCCGGATTCGGCCACGGCAACCTTGTTGCCGTCAAACCATCCTCATGCACGCCTGCTCGCCAGCCATTACGCGGCGCTTGCACTCCCGCCCGATCCCGAGGCCGGCAGCGCCGAGGCCACGATCGAGGCGATCGCCGACATCGTTGCCGCGGCCGCCGGCGGTGCGGCCGACATCGCGGCAGGCGTCGAACGGGCCGAGCGGCATCTTTATCTTTCGGTGATCAAGCGCCGCATCGCGGACAATCTCGAGACCGACGTGCTGACCGCGGGCGAGCTTTGCCGCCACTTCCAGATCTCACGCGCGACCCTCTACCGGCTGTTCGAGGCCGATGGCGGGCTTGCGCATTACGTGAGGGAGCAGCGGCTCAATCTCGCTTTCCGCCAGCTGATATCGCCGTCCGCGGAGGACACCCGGCTGATCGACCTAGCCGTCGGCATGCGCTTCAGCAGCGACTCCACCTTCATCCGCGCATTCCGCCGCAAATTCGGCCTGACGCCGGGTGAACTGAGGGAGCAGGCCGATACATGGCTGCGCGAGACCGGAGCGATCCCGGCCATCGACACGGTGCTGCACCAACTGGCCCGGCGCAGCAGCTCGGAGCCGTAGAGACGGCCCGGATTTGTCCCCTGTGCGTAGTCGGGATATGACAGCGATCACGGCCGGATGCTCGGCCAACCCGAGAGTGTTGCCGTGGCTGACGTTATCAAGCTTGTCCTGTTCGACATGGACAATGTCCTCTGCGACTACGACAGGACAAAGCGCGTCGCATGTCTTGCGGCGCTTGCGGGGACCAGCAGCGAATCGGTTCACGAGGCGATCTGGGACAGCGGCTTCGAGGCGCTCGGCGACTCCGGCGCGCTCGATGCGACGGATTATCTGCGAGGCTTCGGCGAACGCATGGGCTATCCGCTGTCGCTCGAGGAGTGGGTGGAGGCGCGGCGCCGTTCGATGCAGGCCGACCACGCGATGCTGGAGATTGTCCGCCGTCTGCGCGACACCGCCGACATTGCCGTCCTGACCAACAACACCACGCTGGTCGCCGACCATATCGACACGCTGCTGCCGGAATTGCGCCCGCTGTTCGGCTCCCGGATCTACACCTCGGCCCAATTCGGCGCAGCGAAGCCGGACCCGCGCTGCTATCGCCTCTGCCTGTCGGAGCTCAAACTGGAGCCGGAGGCAGTCTTGTTCGTCGACGATCTCCCGGCCAATGTCGCCGGCGCGCGCGAGGCAGGCCTGTTCGCGCATCATCACACGTCGGTGGAGGCGTTCAGGCAGCTCCTTTCGGAATATGGCCTGCTTCATGGATGAATCTGCGTAGGGTGAGCAAGGGCGCGTACGCGTTGGCGCCACCCTACGGGTTCATCGCACTACGCAAGATGACACGCCACGAAATGCCCGCCCGCCCCTTCCTTCAGCTCGGGCGCGCTTTCGGCGCAGCGCGGCTGGGCGATCGGGCAGCGGGTGTGGAAGTGACAGCCTGACGGCGGCTTCATCGGGCTCGGCACGTCGCCCTTGAGGCGGATGCGCTCGCGCTTGAGCTTTGGATCGGGCACCGGCACCGCCGACAACAGCGCCCTGGTGTAGGGATGCTGCGGATGGCGGTAGAGGTCGCTGGCTTTCGCCAGCTCGACGATGCGGCCGAGATACATCACCGCGACCCGGTCGGAGATGTGCTCGACCACTGACAAGTCGTGCGCGACGAAGAGATAGGTCAGGTTCAGCTCGGCCTGGAGGTCCTCCAAGAGGTTGATGACCTGGGCCTGGATCGAGACGTCGAGCGCGGAGACCGGCTCGTCGCAGACGATCAGCTTCGGCTCGACCGCGAGCGCGCGCGCAATCACGATGCGCTGGCGCTGGCCGCCGGAGAATTCGTGCGGATAGCGGCGCATGTGCTCGGCCTTGAGGCCGACCTTCACGAGCAGGGCCGCGACGCGCTCCTCGCGCTCCTTGGCGGAGGATGCGAGATTGTGGATGGTGAAGGCCTCGCCGAGGATGGCGCCGACCGTCATGCGCGGATTGAGCGAGGCGAACGGGTCCTGGAACACCAGCTGCATATTCCGCCGCATCGCGCGCAGATCGCTGCCGCCGAGCTGGCGCACGTCCTGGCCGTCGAAAGTGACCTCGCCGTCGGTCGGCTCGATCAGGCGCAGCACGCAGCGTCCCGTCGTCGACTTGCCGCAGCCGGATTCGCCGACGAGCCCCAGCGTCTCGCCGCGATTGACCGAGAACGACACGCCGTCGACCGCGTAGACGGTGCCGACCTGGCGCGACAGCAGGCCGCCGAGCACGGGGAAGTGTTTCTTCAGGCCGCTGACGCGCAGCAAGGGCTCGCTCATGCCGCGCCTCCCAACTGTGTATCCCCAAGATGACAGGCCATGCGGTGGCCGGGCGCGACCTCGCGGAGCAGCGGCTCTCTCTCGATGCAGACGTTCATGGCAAACTTGCAGCGCGGCGCAAAGCGGCAGCCGACCGGCGGATTGATCAGGATCGGCACCGAGCCGCCGATCGCCTCGAGCCGCGTCTTGTGCTCGCTGTCGAGATCGATGCGCGGGATCGAGCGGATCAGGCCTTGCGTATAGGGATGGCGGGGATCGGCGAAGAGATCATCGACGGGAGCCTCCTCCACCACCTTGCCGGCATACATCACGACAACGCGCTGCGCGGTCTCGGCGACGACGCCCATGGCATGGGTGATCAGCATCACCGCCATGCCGAAACGCTCCTTCATGTCCTGAAGCAGATCGAGGATCTGCGCCTGGATGGTGACGTCGAGCGCGGTGGTGGGCTCGTCGGCGATGATCAGCTTCGGCTTGCAGGCGAGCGCCATCGCGATCATCACGCGCTGACGCATGCCGCCGGAGAACTGGTGCGGATAGTTGTGCACGCGGCCTTCGGCGTTCGGGATCTGCACCAGCTTCAGCATCTCGATGGTGCGCTCGAGCGCCTGCTTCTTGGTCACCGCCTCATGGCGGCGCAGGCTCTCGGCGATCTGCTCGCCGATGGTGAGCACCGGGTTGAGCGAGGTCATCGGCTCCTGGAAGATGAAGCCGATCTCCTTGGCGCGGATCTCGTCGAGCTGGCTGCTCGTCAGCGGCACCAGGTCGCGGCCCTCGAAGATGATCTGGCCCGCCGCGATACGGCCCGGCGGCATCGCGATCAGCTTCAGGATCGACATCGCGGTCACGGTCTTGCCGCAGCCGGACTCGCCGACGACGCAGAGGGTCTCGCCGCGGTTGATCGAGATGTCGACGCCGTCGACGGCCTGGAGGATGCCGTCGTCGGTGGAGAAATGAGTTTTGAGCCCTTTGATTTCGAGCAGCGGCGCCATCAGATCACCCGTCGCGCATCGAGCGCGTCACGCAGACCGTCGCCGATGAAGTTGATGGCGACCACGGCGATGAAGATCGCGCCGCCCGGAAACAGCGCCCAGTGCGGGCCGATGTCGAGAAAATCCTTGGCGTCGAACAATAGCCGGCCCCAGGTCGGGGTGTCCGGCGGGAAGCCGAGGCCAAGGAAGGACAGCGTCGATTCGGCGATGATGGCGGCCGCAACGTCGATCGTGCCGGCGATGATCACGGGCCCGACCGCATTGGGCAGGATGTGTCGCACCACCTGCCGCACCGGGCTCGCGCCGAGCGCGCGCGCCGCCTCCACGAACTCCTTCTCGCGGATCGACAGGAACTGCGCGCGCACGAGGCGGGCGACCGGCATCCAGCGCAGGCCGCCGATGACGAGCACGATCAGGATGAAGATACCGCCCTCGGGACCGAACATCGACTTCAGCCCGTCGCGGAAGAGATAGATGAGCAGCAGCAGCAAGGGCAGCTGCGGCAGCGACAGGAACAGGTCGGTGAGCCACATCAACCCGTGCCCGAGCGCACCGCGGGACATGCCGGCGAGCGCGCCGATCAGCGTGCCGATGACCACCGAGACCAGCATCGCGGCGAGCCCGACCGCGAGCGAGATCCGCCCGCCATAGATCATGCGGGCGAGGATGTCCTGGCCGAGATCGTCGGTGCCGAAGGGATGCGCGAGCGAGGGCCCCTGCAAACCCGCCACGATGTCGATCTCGTTGATCTTGATACGCCAGATGAAGGGGCCGACGACGACAGCCAGGATCAGGATGAGGAGCAGGAAGGCGCTGACCACGGCGAGCTTGTGGCGGCTGTAGCGCCGCCACGTCTCGCGCCAGGGCGAGTAGACGCCCCGCTCAGCGGAGGGAGATGCGAGGGTCAAGCCAGCCATACAGGACGTCCGCGATGAGGTTGAACAGCACCACGAGGCACGCGAAGACGAAGGTGACGGCCATCACCACCGGCGTGTCGTTGGAAAGGATGGAGGAGATCAGCAGCGAGCCAATGCCGGGAATCCGGAAGATCTGCTCGGTGACGATGGCGCCGCCGAACACCGCCGGCATCTGCAACGCGATCAGCGTCACGACCGGGATCATGGCGTTGCGCATCACGTGCTTGACGATGACCTTGGTCTGGCCGAGGCCCTTGGCGCGCGCCGTGGTGACGTAGTCGAGGCGGATGACGTCGAGCATCGCCGAGCGCACGAAGCGCGTCATCGATGCCGCCTGGAACAGGCCGAGCACCGCCACCGGCATGATCGCCTGGCGGATCATCTCCAGCACCCAGTGGATGCCGGTCGCCTTGATGTCGGTGGTGTAGACGAAAGGCAGCCAGTCCAGCGTGACCGAGAAGATCAGGATGAACAGGATGCCGGTGAAGAAGGTCGGCAGCGAGAAGCCGACGAAGGCGAGCGTGTTGGCGATCTGGTCGAACAGCGAATAGGGCTTGGTCGCGGCGTAGACGCCGACGGGGATCGCGATCAGCAGCGCCAAGATCTGCGCCGAGCCGATCACGTAGAGCGTCGCCGGCAGGCGCTGGAGGATGAGCTGATCGACGTTCATCCGGCTGACGAAGGAGAAACCCCAGTCGCCATGCAGCATGGCGGAGAGCCAGCTCAGGTAACGAAGGTAGATCGGATCGTCGAGGCCGAACTTGGCCCGAAGCGCGGCCTGCACTTCGGGCGGCACGTTCGGGTTCGTCGCCAGCTCCGAGAAGGGATCTCCCGGCGCCAGCGCCAGCACCACGAACAGGACGACCGAGATTCCGAGCAGGCTCGGAATCGCGATCAGGAGGCGACGCAGGACATACTGACTCATGAAAGAAGGACCCCGCCTAGCTGCGCGTGATCATTCCTCGCGGTACCAGTCGTGCAGATTGTCGGTTTCGTTGGCCCATCCGCTGATGATCGGACGCAGATTGTTCGCCGCCGCCTCCACCTTCAGCCGATGCTGCACCGGGATGAACACGGTGTCCTGGTACATGAGATCGTTGGCCTTGATGTAGAGCGCCGCGCGCTTGACCGGATCCATCTCGCTTTCGGCGGCATCGATGGTCGCGTCGTAGTCCTTGTTGACCCACCGCGGGAAGTTCGTGCCCTGCCACTTGTTTTCCTTGGTAGCGACAAGGGTCGACAGATAGCGGCGCATGTGCTGCGCCGGATCCGGCTGGCTCAGCGGGATCTGGAACATCTCGAGGTCGGCGTAGAAATGCGCATAGGTATCGGGATTGGCGACGTCGGAGGAGAAGAACACGGACGCGACAACCGATTTCAGCTCGACGTCGATGCCGGCCTTCTGGCAGGCCTGCTTGACGATCGCCTGGGTCTTCTGGCGCGGGCCGTTGATCGAGGTCTGGTACAAAAGCTTCAGCTTCTTGCCGTCCTTCTCGCGGATGCCATCCGCGCCGGGCTTCCAGCCGGCATCGTCGAGCAGCTTCGAGGCCTTCTCGATGCTGAACTCCCAGGTGGTGTTCTTGGAAACGAACTTCTCGGGACCGTTGAGGAAGTTGGCGGTGGTGCGGCCGGCGCGGCCGTAGATCGCCTTTTTGACGGACTCGCGATCGACCAGCAGCGACAGCGCCTTGCGCACCGCAGGGTCGGACAGCAGCGGATGCTTGGTCTTCATCGACGAGCGCTCGCCGTCGACCTCGGTGTTCGGATCGGTGAAGTTGAGCGCGATGAACTCGGTATCGCCGCCCACGGCGTAGATGGTCTTGCCCTTGCCGCCCTTCTCCAACCGCAGCAGCACGTCGTCCTCGACCTGGATGTTCCATCCGAAGTCATATTCGCCGGTCTGGATCACCGCGCGCGCCGCCGAGACGGCGTCGCCGCCGCCCTTCATCTCGACCGTGTCGAAATAAGGCCGGGTCGGCATGTGGTAATCGGGATTGAGCTGGCCGCGGACGAGATCGCCCGGCTTGAACTCGACGAACTTGTAGGGGCCGGTGCCGACCGGCGAGAGGTTGGTCGGCGCCTCGCGCGACTTGGCTCCCTTGTAGTCGGCGAAAAGATGCTTCGGGATGATGGTGTTGGGAGCACCGACGAAGGCGTCGGCCCAGAACGGCGTCGGCTTGTTGAAGAGGATCCGGACCGTGAGATCGTCCACCTTCTCGACGGTGATGTCGCGATAGGTTCCGATCGTCAGCGCGGAGGTCGCCGGGTCCTTGGCATATTCCCAGTTGAACACGACGTCGTCGGCGGTGAACGGCTTGCCGTCGTGCCACTTGACGCCGGGCTTGAGCTTCCAGGTTACCGATTTGCCGTCAGCGGCCAGCCCGCCGTTCTGGATCGACGGGATCTCGGCTGCGAGAACCAGCTTCATGTTGCCGTCCGGATCCCAGCAGGCGAGCGGCTCATAGAACAGGCGCGAGCCATCCTGGTCCTTGGTGCCGGTGGCAAAATGCGGATTGAGCAAGGTCGGGCCCTGCCACCACAGCAGCTTCAGCGCTCCGCCGCCGCCGCGCTTGGTCGGCTTGTAGACCTGCGGGCCTTCCGCCATGGCGACACCGCCGAGCGCGAGGATCTGGTTGGCGAGGGGCGCGGTGAGGCCGACCGCAGCCATGCGCTTGATGAAGGCGCGGCGATCCATCCGCCCGTCCTTCACATCGCCGATCATCGAACGCAGTTCTTTATCCAGCATGGTTGTCCCCCGTCTGGTTCCCGGTATGGATGCAGGCGACCGCGAGCGGCCGCCGGGTTTGGCTGGCGGTAGATGGCACACCGAATAGGCTGCGCGTCAACTCCGACTGTGTGTATGCGAACGGTGTTCTGGCTGTCTGTTGGGCAAAACTGCGTTCCACAGCCCAGGCGTTCGGCAAACCGGCGTCAAAATACGCCGGATTCCACGTTGCACTGCGAAAAATTTGTTCGCCGGATCAGACGAAGTATCGAGACGAAATTTTCTACACCACGGACATATCGAGCGGCGGCGCGACGTGGTCCGGCAGCGGGCAGACATAGGGCGTCTTGGTGGTCCGCTTGGTGAGGTCCGCTTTCGCGGCCTTGATCAGCTCCGGCTCCGTCAACGCCTTGATGCCGAGGCCCGCCATCGCCTTGGCCGCCTGCACCATGGCCTTGTGCGCGTGCGGGCTCTTGCCCTGCGCCACGACTTGCCAGGTGTGGAACGGGGTGCCGATTGCAACCGTCGGTGCGTGAACCTGCACGGTCGGCACCACCCAGCTCACATCGCCGACGTCAGTCGAGCCGACAAGCGGGTTGCGCTTGGCATCGAGCGGCACCAGGAAATCGGCCAGCGGCCGATCTGTCGGGTCCATGCCGATCGCGTAATAGACCGAAGCGATGTCCTTGTCGCTCAGCGTCGCGCGGATCTGGCTGGCAAAGCCCTTGTCCGTATCGTCGAAATGCGGAGGCCCGAGCTCCTCCATCACCCGATGCAGCGCCTGCTCCAGCGGTGCGTTCGGCAGGATGTTGGAGACCGCCGAGATGATCTTCATCTCGACCTTGGTCTCGGTCATCAGCGCTGCGCCCTGGGCAATCTTGTTCACGCGCCCGACCAGCTCGTTCATGCCGGGCAGATCGCGGGCGCGAATCGAATAGCGCACGCGTGCGTGGGCCTGCACCACGTTGGGCGCGATGCCGCCGGTGTCGAGCAGCGCGTAATGCACGCGCGCATCGCTCGGCATGTGTTCGCGCATGTAGTTCACACCGACATTCATCAATTCCACCGCATCGAGCGCGGAGCGGCCGAGATGGGGCGAAGCCGCAGCATGCGAGGTGCGGCCGGTGAAGATGAAGTCGGCGCGGGTGTTTGCGAGCGACGGCGTCACCGCGACTTCCCAGAAGCTGTGCGGATGCCAGGTGATGGCGATGTCGGCATCCTCGAACGCGCCGGAGCGCACCATGAAGGCCTTGGCCGCGCCGCCCTCTTCCGCCGGGCAGCCGTAATAGCGCACGCGGCCCGGCACCTTGTTCTCGGCGAGCCAGTCCTTGACCGCGGTCGCGGCGAGCAGCGCGGCGGAGCCGAGCAGATTATGTCCGCAACCGTGACCATGGCCGCCGGTTTCGATCGGACGGTGTTCCGCAACGCCCGCCTCCTGGCTGAGGCCGGGCAGCGCGTCATATTCGCCCATGAAGGCGATGACGGGACCGCCCTCGCCCCATTCGCCCATCAGCGCGGTCGGAATGCCCGCAACGTTCTCGGTGATGCGGAAACCCTGGTGACGCAGCTCGGCGAGATGCTCGGCGGCGGACCGCGCCTCGGTGTAGCAGACTTCGGGCATGCCCCAGACCTTGTCGCTGAGGTCGATGAAACGCCCCTTGATCGTGTCGATGCCACGCCAGATGTCGCTGCGGTTGTCCATTGCTTCGGTCCGTGATCCCTTGGTCAAACGAAGCGGCAATGGTTATCAGCTTCATTGCAGGCCGCCTAGCACCTCGTCGGACAGCAGCCATGCGGCCGGTGCCGGAGCGCACCACCGGTCGCGTGCAAGCCGTGTTTCCGTGCCTTTCGAAGAATTCACGCCGCGTTTTCCGGAATAGTTGAGGTCAAGTCTTTTAAGATGACCATCGTCGGCCTAGATTACCGGTACTTCGCGCGCCCTCGCTTGGCGGCGACGGGACCGCGCTCGCAGATCAGGAGACCTCCATGGCCGTTCTAACCGAATGGAGAGTGCCGCCGGCCAACCAGCCGCGTGCGAGCGATTACGGTTTCGATCTCGACCGCACGCTCGGCTCCGTCGTCGGCCTGCACGCCATCATCCCGCCGGACGCTTTCAGCGCCGAAACATTGGGCACCGAACGCGCCGGCAACGGCGTCGTGATCGACGACGGGTTGGTGCTGACCATCGGCTATCTCATCACCGAGGCGGAATCGGTGTGGCTGCATCTTGCCGACGGGCGCGTCGTCGAAGGGCATGTACTCGGCTTCGATACCGTCACCGGCTTCGGCCTCGTGCAGGCGCTCGGCAAGCTCGATATCGAGCCCCTGCCGCTCGGCAGCTCGGCCGACACCCGCATCGGCGACCGCGTCGTGGTCGGCGGCGCCGGCGGGCGCACGCGCTCGGTCGCCAGTCAGATCGTCGCCAAGCAGGAATTCGCCGGCTATTGGGAATATCTGCTGGACGAGGCCGTCTTCACCTATCCCGCGCACCCGAACTGGGGCGGCACGGCGCTGCTCAACGAGCGCGGCGAATTGATCGGCATCGGCTCGCTCCAGCTCGAACGCGAGCGCGAGGGCAAGGCCGAGCACGTCAATATGATCGTTCCGATCGATCTCTTGAAACCGATCCTCGAGGACTTACGCAAGTTCGGCCGTGTCAACAAACCGGCACGGCCGTGGCTCGGGCTCTACTCGACCGAGATCGACAACCGCGTGGTGGTGATCGGGATCTCCGCCAACGGCCCGGCCGCGCGCGCCGAGCTCAAGACCGGTGACGTCATCCTCGCGTCGACGGCGAGAAGGTCAGGAGCCAGACCGGCTTCTACAAGAAGATGTGGGCGCTCGGCGCCGCCGGCGTCGATGTACCGCTCACCGTGCATCATGAAGGCGTCACCTTCGACGTCACCGTGACCTCGACCGACCGCTTCAAGCTCCTGAAGGCGCCGAAGCTGCATTGATCCCACGCTTGAGGGCGCTTTGATGAGCGAGGCCGTGATCGACGACATCGTGGCCGCGCTGCCGCCGCTGCTCAATGCGCTTGAAGCACTCGGCTTCTTCCAGCGGCATTTGCATCCGCCGGCCTTCGCGTCGGTGATGAATGCGATCGGCACGCCGGACGAGGCGCTGCAAACGGCACACGGTGCGATCGGAGAATGGCCCGAGCAGTTCGCCGGGCTGCGCGAGCGGCTCGATCGCGCCTGCAACGAGACGCTCGCCGCCTTTGCCGGAATCCGCGATGTCGAGCGTGGCAATGGCGATCTCGTCGCGGTCTTCCGCGCGCTGCGCCACGTCCCGCGCGCGCTGGAGGCGCTGTATCCGCTGGCGGCGCAGTTTCCGCCGGTGAGCAGCTTCTTCCTCAACACCGCCAATCGCGAGAATGGCGATCTGCTGTCGCGGCTCGAAGGCGGCGCGGGCGACGACATCGGCATCTTCCACGATCATAACGAGCCCGGCAGCCGCGGCGGCTTCTCGGTCTATGTGCCCGAATACTGCACGCCTGATCGGGCCATACCGCTGGTGATGGCGCTGCATGGCGGCAGCGGCAACGGCCGCGGTTTTCTCTGGAGCTGGCTGCGCGACGCGCGCAGCCTCGGCGCGATCCTGGTGGCACCGACCGCGACCGGCCCGACCTGGGCGCTGATGGGCGACGATTCCGACACGCCGAACCTGATGCGCATCCTCGAGACCGTACGCAGCCGCTGGAGCATCGATGCCTCGCGCCTGCTGCTGACCGGCATGAGCGACGGCGGCACCTTCTGCTACGTCACCGGCCTCGATGGCGCTTCGCCCTTCACGCATCTCGCGCCGGTGTCAGCGACGTTCCATCCGCTGATGGCGGAGATGGCGGATGCCGCGCGCCTGCAAGGCTTGCCCATCTTCATCACCCACGGCAAGCTCGACTGGATGTTTCCGGTGCAGACGGCCCGCCAGACGCAAGCTGCGCTCTCGGCGGCGGGCGCCCATGTCAGCTATCGCGAGATCGATGATCTCAGCCACACCTATCCGCGCGAGATCAATGCGGAGCTGGTGGAGTGGCTGAATGGAGGATGAACGATCTCTCCTTACATGCGCCGCATCGCCGCGGAACCATCACTCCGGGCCGACGTTATCGCCCGTCACCGGAGGTTCGCAAAATGCAGACTTTTTTTGGAATGATCCTGGGCGCGCTGCTGCTCGCGTGCGGCGTCTATGCCTATGACTCCATGCAGACGTCCTCGGTCGCCAACGGCGAGGTCGCGGCCACCAACCGCACCATCGTGAACTGGGACGTCGCGAAGGCCGATTGGGACGCGCTGCGTGATCGCGCGCACAAGGACTGGGTCCGAATCTCGTCGAAGTAGTTTCGGCGAAGTCATCTCGACCTTCCAAATATGAACAAGGCGCCGTCGCGGGTCCGCGGCGGCGCCTTTGCGTTGGCTGCGATCGATACGCCGGCTCAGTTCATCTTGGCCTTGCGGGCGTCGGCAATGACCTGCTCGAACTCGTTCATGCTAAGCACGCCGGGCACGCGGTACTTGCCGACGATGAACGACGGCGTGCCGCGGAAACCGAAAGCTTCCGCCTGCTCGTTGTTGCGCTTGAGGATGGCGTCGATGTCCTTGGCGTGGTCGGTGAGATCGCGCTTGAGGCGGTCCATGTCGACGCCGGCGGCGGCCAGCAGCTCGTTGATGCGCGGCTCGGTCAGGCGGGAGCTGACGCCCATCATGGCGTCATGCGCCTTGTGATACTTGTCCTGGAATTTCGCCGCGAGCGCGATACGCGCCGCGGTGACCGAGACCGGCCCGAGGATCGGCCAGTCCTTCATCACCAGTCGCACCTTGCCGTCGTCCTGGACCACCTGGCGCAGCTCGGGCTCGAGCTTGCGGCAATAGGGACAATTGTAGTCGGACCATTCGACGATGGTGATGTTGCCGTCGGGATTGCCGGCGACCGGCGTCTCGGGATCGCGCAGCACCTTGGTTTCGGTCAGGACCTCGTCATCGTCGGCAGCCGCCAGCGCCGAGGTGATCCCGCCCGCTGCAAGGGCGCCCGCCCCGATCAGCGTCAACGCGGTGCGCCGCGTCGCCACGAGGCCCTTCTTGCCAAATCCAGTCATATCTCGTCCCGTTTCGGTCCCATCCCGCAACAATACGCCCCGGGACCGGGAATTGTTACGGGTCATATAGAACGCCGCGGGCGCGATGTCATCGCCGCGCCATGCGCAAATCGTGTCCGGCACTAGAGCATGATCCGGAAAAGTGCGCAGCGGTTTTACGTAAAGATCATGCTCAAACAATTACCTAAAGCGCGATGACGATTCATCCTGATCTCATCGCTCTTTAGGCCGCCACGCGCGGCAGCATCGCCATCAAGGTCCCGGTCATGGTGGCGATCAGCGTGGTCTTGCCCTCGTGCTCGGCAAAGGCTTTGGCCTCGCAGAAGGTCAGCGTGCGGCCGGGCTTGACCACCTCGGCCTTGAAGACGAAGCGCGTACCGCGGGCGGGCGCGAGCAGCGTGGTCTTGAACTCGACGGTCAGGATATCCGCCTCGGACGGCATCAGGGTGAAGGCGGCAACGCCGCAGGCATTGTCGAGGCCCGCGGTGAGGATGCCGGCATGGATAAAACCGTTCTGCTGCGTCAAAGCCGGCGCGTGCAGCATTGCCAGCTCGACCTCGCCCGGCGCGAGACGTACGATCGCGATGCCGAGCGTGTGCATCGCCGGCTGGCCCTCGAACATGGCAATGGTCGCTGCGCGATAGCCCGGATTTCTCGGCTCGAATGCGGTCATGGCTCAGACCTCGGCCGGCTCGGCGAGATGCCGCAATGCGACCTCGCGGATCACATCCTCGAACGGCGCTGATTTGCGCTGGCGGCGGTCCATGTGCACACCCGTGATCTCGCAAGTTGCGGCGATCTCGCCGGTCTCGGCATTCGTCATGTCATGCCGGAAGCGGATCGACTTGTCGCGGACCTCGAGCAAGTGGCTGCGGATCTCGACGATGTCGCCGGCGAGCAGCTCGCGCTTGTAGGTGATGTTCTGCTGCACGGCGGCCATGCCGCGGCCGGAGGAGCGCAGGTAGCTCGGCGTCAGCCCGAGACGGGCGAACAGATTCCAGTTGGCCTCGTCGAACTTGCCGACATACCACATGATGTTCATGTGGCCGACGTGGTCGCATTGCCACGGATACACCGTGCCGCGATAGGTCGCCTCCTGCTCCATCGCAATGTCTCCCTGCCCGTTTTCTTTCCGCCTTTTTGGCTGATTGATACGGTAGCGTATCAGGGCTCCGTCGCGTTAGCAATACGGCACCGTATCAAGAACCGGTGAGGCTGATTTCATGAGCGATGGCAAGGGCGACGTCTGGGTCGAGGCAGGGTTTGCCGAGCTCGCCCGCTCGGGGGTCGAGGGTGTCAGGGTCGAGGTGCTCGCCAAGAATCTCGGCGTCACCAAGGGCGGCTTCTACCGCCGCTTCGCCGATCGCGCCGCGCTGCTCGATCTCATGCTGGAACGCTGGCGCGAGGGACGCGCAGCCTCGATCGCGCAGCAGACCAGCCTCGACGGCGAGGCGCCGCGCGAGCGGCTGAAGGCGGTGATCCAGCTCTATTCGGAGCGGGTCAATCCGGAGGGCATGGCGATCGAGCTCGCGATCCGGCAATGGGCCCGCTCGGACGAGAATGCGGCGGCGGCGGTGGCGAGCGTCGATGCGGTGCGGCTGAAGCACGTCGCCGAGCTCTATCGCGCGACCGGCCTTGCGACTGAAGAGGCCGAGGCGCAGGCCTTCCTGTTCTACTGCTTCATCTTCGGCCAGAGCCTCTTGTTCGTCGAGCGCGGCCCGCGCAAGCGGTCGCAGCTGGTGGCGAAATCGGCGGAGAAGCTGCTCGATTAGGCGCGGCAGAAGGCCCAAGCAAAATGGCCGGAGCGTTGCTCCGGCCATCGCATCAATTCGAAGCTCAGGCGGCGCCCTTCAGCTTCTTGTTGCATTCGCTGTAATAGCCGCCGCCCTTCTCGATCCACTTCATGCCGCCATTGCCGTTGGTGGCCTTGTTGGCATTGTACTGGTCGACGCAGGTGTGCAGGCGCGCCTTGCCGGCGGTCTCCTTGGAGTATTTCGGATCGACCGCATTCGGATAGATCGCAGGTCCCGCCGGCAGGGTCGGCGCGGCGGGAGCGGCTTCCTTCTTCGCCTGCTTCGGCTCGGCGGGAGCGGCGGGCGCCGGTCGGCGCGGCGGCGGGGGGTCGCGTCCGCGCCGCACTGGGCCTTGCGGAAGTCATTCCACTTCATGGTGCCGAGCGAGCCGTCCTTCTTGGCGGCCTGATATTTCGCGCTGCACTCCTGCGAGGTCAGCGCCTGCGCCGGCGCGCCCGCCGCCAGAACGGCAAAGCCCGACACCGCAATCGCACACAGAAATTTCGATTGATTGGTCATCCCTGGATCTCCTCCTTGGTCTTCCCTTGGTCGTTCCCTGGGGAAGCGAAACGAACATTGCTATCCTAGCGTGCCGCCCGCTTGCGACAAGGAAGCGATGGCGCCGGCCGCCAAAATATAGTGATGACGCCGTTCAAATTATTCATGTCGCGTTCAGCAACACGAGCCGACGTTCGCAGCCCTTCGCCATTCTCGCAAGAAGAGTGCAACACCATGACCTTCACGACCCGCCTCGCCGTCGTCGCTCTCGCCTCCCTGCTCGCTTCCGGCACCGCGTTCGCACAGACCGCCGCGCCGGCCGCCAAAGCCGAAGCCACCACCACCGACAAGAAGGCGCCGAAGGAGCACTCGGCCGAGTCGCTGGAATGCTCCAAGCAGGCCGACGCCAAGGGCCTGCACGGCAAGGAGCGCAAGAAATTCCGCTCCGAATGCATCAAGACCGCGAAGGCCGGCACCGCCGCCCCCGCCGCCGACAAGAAGTAAATCCGTCACAATACGGCTCGCGAACACCGGTGGGAGACGCGCGCATTGCGGCATGACGAGCCTGCAATTGTGCGCCTCCCGCTGATTTGCGATAAGGTGGCGTGAAGCAAATCACCACCTCCCTGCCGTTCGAATGGCCGAGCCGTGCCAAGCTCTTGAGCACGGTGGAGACGCTCGTCATCGGCACCGCCGGCGGCCTCGTGTTTCTGCTCGCCGGCCTTCCCGGCGGGCTGATCTCGGGCTCGATGATCGCGGTCGGCATCGCGGCGATCGCCGGCCGCCAGCTGTCCCTGCCGCCGATCCTGACCCAAACGGTCCTCGTGCTGCTCGGCATCTCGCTCGGCTCCGTGGTCTCGCGCCATCTGATCCAGCAGGTCAGTGCCTATCCCTTCACCATCGGTCTGCTCGCGCTCGCCACCTTCTGCTCGACCTTCGGCTCGAGTTATTACCTCCAGCGCATCCATGGCTGGGACCGCACCTCGGCCTTCCTCGCCGGCAGCCCCGGCGCGCTGTCGCAGATCACGATTTTGGCGGTCGAGCGCGGCGCCGACCTGCCGGGCATCGCCGTGGTGCAGACCATGCGCGTCATCATCCTCACCGCGGCACTGCCGATGGTGCTGGCGATCGCGGGCGTCGCGCCCTCCGCCGCACCGACACTGACGACGACGATCGCCTCGCCGCTCGACCTCGTTGAGCTGGTCGCAGCCTCGCTGGCCGCCGCGCTTTTGTTGCGGCTGATCAAGTTTCCGGCGAGCTGGATGTTCGGCGCGATGATCGCCTCCAGCGTGCTGCATGGCGCGGGCTGGGTCGAGGGCGGCCTGCCGAACTGGGTGCGCGGGGTGGCGCTGATCGGCATCGGCGCGCTGATCGGCAGCCGCTTCGCGCGGATGCGGATCAAGACGCTGGCCGGCCACATCAACGCGGCGCTCGGCTCGTTTGCCGTCGCGATCGCCGTCTCCGCGATCTTCGTCGGCATCGTCGCGCTCACCACGCAGGTGAAGTTCTCGGACGTCGTCGTCGCCTTCGCGCCGGGCGCGATGGACGCGATGCTGGCGCTGGCGCTCACCCTGCACATCGACCCGATCTTCGTCGGCGCCCATCACCTCTCGCGCTTCGTGTTCGTCACGATCGCGACCCCGGGCATCGTGCACCTGTTCGGCCGCACGCAGGACGATGTGGATGATTGACGGGGCACAGCTCACGTAGCGGAGCACAGCTCTCGTAGGGTGGGCAAAGGCGCGTTAGCGCCGTGCCCACCATTTTACTCCGTATCGCTGGGAGATCGTGGGCACGCTTCGCTTTGCCCACCCTACGGCAGCTATGACTACGGCGGCTACGCGCGCGTCGCCGTCCGCACAAATCCCCATGCGGCGATCGCAGCCATCAAGAGCGAGATCAGCACGTTGTAGCCGGCGAGCGAAAGGCCGAGGAAACGCCACTGCACTTCGTCGCAGCGCACCACCTTCACGGTGTCGAGCTTCGACAGCAGATCGGCGGCGCTGCCGAGATTGACCACCGGACCGGAGCAGTCGGTCGGTCCCTGCCAAAATCCCCATTCGACGCCGGAGTGGTAGGTGGCGAGCCCGGCATTGGCGAGCGTCGCCAGCGCGAGAATGGCGAGCCCCGCGAGCAGCAGCGGCCGCGGCGCACCGCTCCGGCTCCGCGCCGCCAAGCGCCGTCAGCGCGCCAGCGGGATCGCGAGGTAGTAGGCGTAGCGCTGCTCCAGGCACAGCGGACAGGGCAGGATTTCCAGCACGAGCTGGAAGAACCAGGCGCCTGCGATGGTCGCCGTCGCGATCAAGGTGACCAGCACCGAGGCGGTCAGCGCGGGACCGGCGCTGTTCTGCCTGAACGCAGCTATTGCGGCACTCTGGGTCGTCACGGCAGCCTCTTCTCGATGGGTCGCGTTTGAAGGCTGTAACCCCGGCCCATGCGGCTGTCGAGAACGGCCGGGATCACTTTGGCGCGGGTTGACCTCGCTTTGTCCATGGCTATAGTCCGCCGGCTTCGCGACGCCCTCCCTGGAGGGGCCGACCGAGGGCCCCTGTGGCGGAACTGGTAGACGCGCTCGACTCAAAATCGAGTTCCGCAAGGAGTGCTGGTTCGATTCCGGCCAGGGGCACCACGGAAAGAAATATTAATGATAACAATAACTTAAGCCGCTGGTTCGATTCCGCACTTCCTCGAAAAACGGTCGCGATGAGTTGAAAATCCAAGCAAAAGCCAACTGCAGCGGTCCACTCTGCTGGTATTTTTGCTGGTATCGCCAAGCCAACGCGCCGCGGCGAATTTTGATATCCGAACAACGGAATCGAGCAGGTGACCCACGAATGATGGCGCCGTCGGTGCCAACCCACAGCAGATCTTACTAATCTCGACTGCAGCCGCGCGACGTTCGACATGAGCGACAGACCGCCCGCATCGATGAAGAGGCGAACCTTCGGCGATAGATGCCGGATTGGCGGATAGACCGCGGATCGGCGGACCGTCGACATCAAAGCGCTTGAGCTGACCTGCCGCCATTTGAAAGATGTCGCCTGCAGTCGACGTTCACCATCAATGTTGTCTAATGATTTCTCATGGTATGTCAGCGGCAATCTACATCCGTTCGAAAATCGCGGCGATGTCTTGCCCACCGCCAATGCACAGTGGGCCGTGTCCCCCTGGTCAGAAGTCCCTCAGCTGCGTTCCTGCGCCACTAGTCGCCGGCGCCAATCTTGCGAATGGCCCAATCGAAGGTGCGAATTTTCCGACACGCGATATTCATTCGGTCCTCCGCATTTCCAATTCGGGACATTACTCGTCCAACATTAGGCCTGGGCGCCGCCAGCATGGCCATGCCGGCGCGCGGCAGCGCTATGAACCTCAAACCGTTCCGCGAAGGCAGCAGCCGCTGCTATAATGGAACGTCGGCTTGAGAATGGCTGTCCGTCAGCAGGGCGATCAGCGGCGGTCACCTTCCGCCCCGCCCGCCCTGCAGCCGAGGGCCGGGGGCTAAGCTCAAGGGGCTCCGCGCGCGAGATACCAAACCGGCTAGGAGATCCGATGTTGACACCGAGCGCGGCGAAGCACGGCGGATCACTCGCAGGAAAGGATTCCAGAAGCGCTGGCTCGATCACATCGTGGGGCGCTGCTTGGGCCATGGTCACTCTCACTTCAGGTAAGGTTCGAGGGACCGGCCGAGGCGCAGCAGGACGATAGGAACCCCTTCCAGATTCGTCTCAGCCGGACCCAACAAAGACATGGGTGCGACACCGCAATTTTCGCAAGTGCCTGGAAGGCCTTGAAACGATACGACACCCTTCTAATTTCATGGGTAGCCGCGCAGCAATTGCACGGCACGATCGGGCGCCTGGTACAGGGCCCGGTCAGCGGGCACCCGGCAGGTGTCCGAGGTGCTCTTATCCATGTTGCTCAAAGGAGGATATGGCTATGACCACGCTTGATCTTGCCCCCCTGTGGCGATCGACGATCGGGTTCGATCGTCTGTTTGACCTTCTCGAGGACGACTCCGGCCGATGGACCGGCGGGGACAATTACCCGCCCTACGACATCGAACGTGTCTGTGAGGACCACTACCAAATCTCGCTGGCTCTTGCCGGCTTCACGCCTGACGAGGTCTCCATCACCGCCGAGCAGAACACGCTGACCGTCGAGGGTCGCAAGGCCGAAAAGGGCAGCCATCAATATCTCTATCAAGGCATCTCTTCGCGCCCGTTCCGACGGACCTTCAATCTGGCCGAGTACGTGCAAGTGAAGGGCGCCTCGTTCGAGAATGGCATGCTTAAGATCGATCTGGTTCAGGAGGTTCCCGAGGCGATGAAGCCGCGCCAGATTGCGATCGGCACACGTGATGATCACCACCAAGGTGAGAACAAGCAAGCGGCATGACACCGCCTGCGTGGAATCGATTTTTGCGGCGTGGCTTCGCGGCGTCGCGAAGCTTTGGACCAAAAGAAAAGGAGAAGCTCTATGGCTATCACTGATCTGATCCCCTGGGGCCGCGGTGGTGATCTGACCACCCGTCGCTCCGACAACTACAATCCGGTTCTAACCCTGCACCGGGAGATGAACCGGCTATTCGACGATGTCTTCCGCGGCTTCGATGTCGCGCCATTTGGCAGCCGCTTTCTCGAGCAGTCGATGAATTGGCCGAGCATCGAGGTCGACGAGAGTGACAAGGACGTGAAAGTCACGGCGGAGTTGCCAGGTCTCGACGAGAAAGACGTCCAGATCGAACTCGCCAACGGGGTTCTCTCGATCAAGGGAGAGAAGAAGACTGAGACGGAAGACAAGGATCGCCGGTTCAGCGAGCGGTACTACGGCAGATTTGAGCGGCGCATCCCGATCGAGGACGTGGACCAGGACAAGATCTCTGCTGCGTTCAAGAACGGCGTGCTGACTGTCACTATGCCAAAGCTGCCGCAAGCAGAATCCAAGGTAAAGCGCATCGCGATCAACTCGAAATGACAAAATCGACGGGAGCGGCCTCCGCTCCCGTCGTGCTTCTACTAGAGCAACCGTCCCGGGGGATGTGCCCGACCATGGACACAAAGCGGAAATCCAGTTTTGCAGGCGCTTCGGATGTCGTTGCACATGCGGAGATCGCGGCTCAGCACATCAAGGAATTGAAAGTGGCCTGTGCGAATGGGGATAAGGACGGAGCCCGTCGATCGCTGCGCCAAGCGATCAGCGAACTTGAGTTGGCTCGCGCGATGGTGCGGACCGGTCTCGACTGAGAGCGAGCGGAGCTAAGTTGCGTTCGCATGCGCCCGGCTTGAGCAGACTATTGGCTGGCTTTTGTGTGTAGCATCGCTTCGATCTTAGCTGAGAGTTCCCGCGAGGAAAAGGGCTTGCTGAGGAGCATACTGCCGTTCATACGTTTGCCGGTTTCTTCGATGAGATCTGGATAGCCGCTGCAGTACACGACCGGCAGGCCGGGCTGCTGCCGTTGAAGTTCAAGCCCGACGTCCAGCCCTGAGACGCCAGGCATCGCGAGGTCGATAATCGCCAAATCGATGGCTTGATGCGAAAGGGTTGCCAGCGCAGCATCCAGATTGTCAGCCGCGATCGCCTGGTACCCGAGATCGTCAAGCATGCTCCGGGTCGTTTCGAGCACGCTGGCGTCATCGTCCACAACAAGGATGTGCTCCCTTGCGCCTACAGGTGGAGTACTCAATTGCCGATCTTCGCGTCCCCGGAGGCTGATGCGGCCAGAGGCAAAATTTCAGTCAGCTCACCTCTCGCACGGGCGTTGATAAGCAGGTCCCAAGGCGCAGTCGTAGCCGTCGAGACTCCAGGAGGCGAGAAGAGTTACAAGATTGAGCAAGTTAGATGGCTTCCCTAAGGGCAGAAGAATAGTCTTAATAGCAAATGGTCTTGCATGACCGGCAGATACCCGTCGGTGCGAAGCCGTTGTCTTGAACCCGTTTGCATCAACGCAACAGACGAGTGGATGTGCTGCTTGCCTGGACGGGCGGAGCTACTTTCACGACTGCGGAACTGGTTTGGCCGCCCCGCACGATGGTAAGCTTCACATCCTGACCGATGCGTGCAAGGCCAATTTTGTTCCGAAGTTGTGACGCGGTGCGGATCGGACGGTCATCTGCCATGACCACGATATCGTCCTTGCGCAAGCCCGCCTTTTCAGCCGGAGAGTCTGGCGCGACCTCCGCGATCACTGCCCCTTCGTTGCGGCGAGGATTCGTCGACGGTTGGATCTCGCGCAGTGAAACGCCAATGCGGCCACGCTCAACGTATCCTCTATCTACGATCTGCTCCATAACGAGCCGGGCCATATTCGCGGGAATTGCAAAGCCGATCCCGACATTCCCTCCGCCGGGCGAAATGATCGCAGAGTTAATGCCGACCAACTCGCCACGAAGATTCACCAATGCGCCGCCGGAATTTCCCGGATTGATCGCAGCGTCGGTCTGGATGAAGTCCTCGTAGCCTTCCTTGCTCAAGCCAGTCCGACCCAGCGCACTGACGAGCCCGGACGTAACGGTCTGGCCGAGTCCGAAGGGATTTCCGATCGCAAGCACGAAATCCCCGACTTCAAGCGCATCACTGTCGGCGAAAGGAAGCCCCTGAAGGCCGGCAGGGTTTGGGATCTGCAGCACTGCGACGTCAGTCGGCGCGTCGCGCCCGATTACCTTCGCAGATAGCTGCCGGCCATCCTTGGTCGTTATCTGAACGACTGAAGCGCCTTCGACAACGTGATTATTGGTCAACACATAGCCGCGCTTGGCATCGACGATGACTCCCGAACCGGTCGAATTAATTTCCTTTTCGACCTGCTTGGGAATGTCGAAAAACTCACGAAAGAACGGGTCCCGATAGAGCGGATTGTCCTCACGGACACGGCCTTGCACGGAAATATTCACAACAGCGGGCGTCACCTGTCGAACCACCGGCGCCAATGTTGGCACAGAACCACCCGTCTTCAGGTCCGGCACTTGAGCTACTGCCGGATGAGACGCGGAGAGCACAACAAACAGAAGCCACGCCAATATTGTTCGTTGTCCTGACATTTCAATCACCCTTGCATGGGATCACCAGGCAGCGGCAAAATCGCCCATTGCAATGCTACGCAATGCTACGATCGGAATTGCCCAGAACGCCGCGGCATGGCCGAGCAGCACGATGCCCAGGACAGCGTCTGTGATCATCGCAGGGACCTCCGCTGTGCGGCGGCCCAGGGCCGCCGCAGCCGCATGGGGACGCCACCGCCACGGGGCGGATCATCATCGCCGTCTCCGTCGAGCTGCCGCAACGCTGCCAGTATGTCGGCCAACTTCACAGTGTGGTCCGTTCCGGGGACCTCCCGCAGGACGGGACAGGATTCCACGGCGTACATGTCCGACGCCCACGAGGACAGGATGATCCGCTTCTCAGGCGTCGAGAGCTCCTTGTCGTTCAGGACTTCCGCCGGAGAAACGTAGTGAGCGGCGGGGTGGAAGAATGGGTGAAGCCCACCGCCGTCGATGTTTACGTTAGTCATGGCTCGCCTCCCTATTCACTCCTTTCCAAGGGATGGTGCTCGCGATTTGGGTGGCGGCGCAGTCGGTGTCGCCACCCATGTTGAGATGAGATAGGACAGAGAGAGCTCCGTTGAGAATCGCCCGTCCATGGATCGAGGCTACTAAGCGGCCTTTTTGTGATCAATCTGCGATGAAGTAGCAGCTCCACTTCCGATCTGGATCTTGCGCGGCTTCATCGCTTCTGGAATCTCTCGAACGAGATCAATGACCAAGAGGCCGTCCTGGAAGGATGCCTGCTTCACCTGAACGTAGTCGGCCAGACTGAAGACTCTCCGGAACGGTCGCGCCGAAATACCTTGATACAGATACTCGCGCGCAGCACCATCGGACTTCCTGCCCTCGATCGTGAGAGCATTCTGTTCGGCCGTCACGGAGATATCGTTGGCGCCGAAGCCTGCCACCGCCAGCGTGATTCGATAGTGGTCCTCGCCGGACCGCTCGATATTGTACGGCGGGTAGTTGTCCTCCGTCGGCTGGCGCGACATGCCGTCGACGAGGTCAGCCAGATGATCGAAGCCGACCGTGGTGCGCCAAAGTGGTGCGAAATCAAGTGTCCTCATAGCCAAGTCCTCCAAAGAGCAATATGGATACGAAGCAAGGCAGGATCGGAGTTTCGATTATCGTCGAACACCCCGGTCCAGCGCCTCGTGCCGAGCCCGGCCTGGCGCTCGACACACCGCAGTTGCGGTCGAGAAACGAACTAGAATTGACGCTCGTGAATTCAAGAGGGTCATGCGCATTTTTCTGCACGAGGCTCGCCTGGTGGCTCAGCGACTACGCGGCCAAGCGATCCGGGTGAGCGGCCTGGCGTAGGACATCCATCACTCGCTCCTCTCGCTCAATCCGGGCTTGATAGAGCTGGTGCTCTTGCTCGCTCCTTGCAGTTGAGAGCAGGCGCTCGTAGTGACCGATCACCTTCTGACAGCCTCGGATGAGGAAGTCGCGGACGCCAAGCTCGACTGCTGTGCTTGAGGCTGCATCGGAGCTCCCGCGCACGGAATACCTACGCCGAATTCGCGTCAAGCATGATTGTCGCTCGCTCTCGATGACCTTGCATAAGGTAGTGAGCGGCCTTCGCGGGCCGCTCACTGACATTCAGCTTGCTGCCGCCAGTCCGGCGGGATAGGGCGTCGGCTGCGGCCAAATACCCGTCGGCGCGGAGGTCGGCGGCAGCAAGATGTCGATCTTCATCGTTGCCGCCGCAGGCTGCCACTTCAGCCACGGCATCGTGTCGAGATACGGGATTGGCGGCAGTGGCAGTCCAGCGAACGCACCCTGTGTGGCCTCGGCTCCCCGCGGGCTTTCCACGCCGTAAGCACCGTAGGCGGTCAGGGACATTGCGCTGCCCAATACTAGAGCGAGCAGCCGTCGCCGCAGATTGCGGTTGGTCTCCGTCCGGGCGGAGAACGTATGGTGATGGCTCAGCATCTATACTCCTCCCATCGTTCGAAAACAGATCCAGGCAATGGTGACAAAGCTCAGGTAGAACATGAACCAGTGGATCGCGTCCTGCCTCATCCTGAGCCGACGACGATTAGACTTGTTCATGGGACACTCCATCTTTGGAAGCGGTCTTCTCTCCTCTCATCGGTGGAGCCCGGCCTTGATCGGCCGGGCTCTCTCGTTCAGAAGTCCATGGCGGGAGCGGCCGGAGTTGGTTCAGCCTTCTTCGGCTTCTCGGCCACGAGTGCCTCAGTCGTGATCAGCAGCGATGCGACCGACGCGGCGTCCTGCAAGGCGGTGCGGACGACCTTGGCGGGATCGATCACACCGGCTTTCACCAAGTCCTCGTACTCGCCAGTCGCCGCGTTGAAGCCCCAATTGTAGCTCTGGTGCTCCAGGAGCTTGCCGACGACCAATGAACCATCCTCGCCGGCGTTCTGCACGATCTGCCGAGCCGGCACCTGGATGGCGCGGCGAACAATGTCAATGCCTGCCTTCTGGTCCGCGTCGGCGGTCTTGATGCCGTCAAGCGCTTTGAGGGCACGCAAAAGGGCTACCCCGCCTCCGGGGAGAATGCCTTCCTCCACCGCCGCGCGCGTAGCATGCATCGCATCGTCAACACGGTCTTTGCGTTCCTTGACTTCGACCTCCGTCGCACCTCCGACACGGATCACCGCGACGCCTCCGGCAAGCTTGGCGAGGCGCTCTTGCAGCTTTTCGCGATCGTAGTCGGATGTCGTTTCCTCGATTTGGAGCCTGATTTGCTGGGCGCGCGCCTCGATATCCTTCTTGGCGCCCGCGCCTCCGACGATGGTGGTATTGTCCTTATCGATGACCACCTTCTTGGCGCGCCCGAGCATCTTCACTGTGACCTTTTCCAGCTTGATGCCGAGGTCCTCGCTGATGACATTGCCGCCGGTCAGGATCGCGATGTCCTCCAGCATGGCCTTGCGACGGTCGCCGAAGCCCGGCGCCTTGACGGCCGCGACCTTCAGTCCGCCGCGCAGTCTGTTGACGACCAATGTCGCAAGCGCTTCACCTTCGATGTCCTCCGCGATGATCAGGAGCGGCTTACCGGACTGGACGACCTGCTCCAACAGCGGCAGCATGGTCTGCAAGCCGGACAGCTTCTTCTCGTGAATCAGAACGTAGGGATCCTCGAGTTCGACGCGCATCTTCTCGGGGTTCGTGACGAAGTAGGGCGAGATGTAGCCGCGGTCGAACTGCATGCCCTCGACCACTTCGAGCTCGGTGTGCAGGCTCTTGGCCTCCTCGACGGTGATCACGCCTTCATTACCGACCTTGTTCATGGCGTCGGCCAGGAAGCGGCCGATCTCGGTATCACCATTGGCGGAGATTGTGCCGACCTGGGCGATCTCGTCATTGGCGGTGATTTTCTTGGCGTGGGATTTCAGATCGGTGACGATGGCCTCGACAGCCAGATCAATGCCCCGCTTCAGGTCCATCGGGTTCATGCCGGCGGCGACGGACTTGCTGCCTTCCTTGAAGATGGCCTGGGCAAGCACGGTCGCCGTTGTGGTGCCGTCACCGGCGGCATCGCTCGTCTTCGAGGCGACCTCGCGCACCATCTGCGCACCCATGTTCTCGAACTTGTCCTCCAGTTCGATCTCTTTGGCGACGGTCACGCCATCTTTGGTGATGCGCGGCGCACCGAACGATTTCTCGATCACGACGTTGCGCCCCTTCGGACCGAGTGTGACCTTCACCGCGTTTGCCAGTGTGTCGACGCCCCGCAGCATGCGCTCTCGGGCCTCGGTTGCGAACTTCACGTCCTTAGCAGCCATTTTGATCTCTCCTTTCCTCTATGACTGTAAGCGCGCTATGCTGCCTTCTTGACGGTGCCTGCCTTGTCGATGACACCCAGAAGGTCGCTTTCCTTCATGATCAGGAATTCCTCGCCGTCGATCTTGACCTCTGTACCGGACCACTTGCCGAACAGGACACGGTCACCGGGCTTGACGTCGAGTTGAACGAGCTGGCCCTGTTCATTGCGTGTGCCTGGGCCAGTGGCGACAATCTCGCCCTGCTGCGGCTTCTCCTTTGCTGTGTCTGGAATGATGATACCGCCGGCGGTCTTCTCTTCGGCGTCGAGACGTCGCACGAGCACGCGATCGTGCAAGGGGGCGGAAATGCATGCACATCCTCCTTGGGTAGGTTCAGCGATGTCCAAAATCCGGGTCCGTAACGGCCCCCGGGCGAAAAAGCACCTAGGAGCGAGGGATCTACTTTCAAGGGGAAGGAGGGAAATTTTTGCGACGCAGGCGGGCTCGTCACTATCGCTCGCGGCATGCACCCGGAGAGCCTTTCCAAGCGTCCAGAATCGCTCGCCGCAGTTGAAAACTGAGATCATCAAACCGAGATGTCTTCTCGGCTGCGGAGCAAGCTCTGCGCAGCAAATTGGAGCATCTTCGAAAGGAGGATAACCAGAGATGCGGACTTTATTGGTACTTGCTGTTCTACTCGGGATGGTGGTTTCGCTGCAGGCGAAAGAAGCGGATTCGTCGCGAGCAGTGCGAAGCTCCGACGCCGCGGTTAAGCAGTTTGTCAGCAATCAAAGCGGCCAGCCGCGCGGCAAGCCCGCAAGAACAAGGTCCGAGGGCGGCAAGGGCCGTGAATTCTCGGCGGAAGCCATCGTGCCTGATATCTGCACCGGCTGCTGATCCATCGATCAGCAGCCGGCCAGCGGTCTTTAGTGTTCTGCTTCTAGTATGCGCTTGCTGAAGCAGCCTCAAGATCCGGAAGGCGTCCGCACATCATCGTCTTGATGCGCCTCAACGCACGCTGCTCGATCTGGCGGATACGCTCACGAGAAATCCCGAAGGTATTGGCAAGATCGTCAAGCGTACTTTGCTCTTCCGCCATGTAACGGGCTTCGACGATGGTGCGTTCTCGAGGAGAGAGCGCACTCAGCGCCTCCGAGAGTGCAGCCTTCTGCCGTTCACGGTCTCCGGTCTCCACAAGCTGGGTTTCAGGATCAGGAGCTGAATCGGCGAGCCTGTCTTGCCATTGCTCGCTTTCTTCGTCACTGAGCTGAACGTTCAGCGTCATATCGCCACGGATCCGCCCGTTCATCTCGACGACGTCGGTTTCCCTAACCTGAAGATGTTCAGAGATCTGCTTCACCTGCTCCGGCGAAAGCTCGCCATCGTCCGGCGCACCAAGGCGTCTCTTCAACTTTCGAAGGTTGAAGAACAGCTTTTTTTGCGCTGCAGTTGTGCCGAGCTTGACGAGCGACCACGATCTCAGGACGAACTCCTGCACGGACGCCTTGATCCACCAAGCGGCATAGGTCGCAAGGCGAAATCCCTTCTCAGGGTCGAACCGCTTGACGGCCAGCATCAATCCGACGTTGGCTTCCGAGATGAGGTCGGCGATGGGCAATCCATAGCGCCGATATTTCAGCGCGATCTTGGCGGCCAATCGCAGATGGCTCGTCACCAGACGGTAGGCAGCTTCGCGATCCCCAGAATCCCGAAGACGCCTTGCATACATCACTTCTTCGGATGCATCGAGCAGCGGGAAGCTACGGATCTCTTGCAGATACCGGGACAACCCGGCTTCCGAATGGATGGCAGGCAGCGCTGACTTGATTGACATGACTTGCCCTCCCTCAGAAGCCATCGCCGCTCTTGAGCTCTAACGGGCGGCCAGAGGGAAGACGCAGCCACGGGGACCCACCGAGGTGAGTGGGACTGATCGACTGCCAAGCGATGACACAGGTAGCTTTCATATCCATATCCTCCATGGAGCAAAATGGTACGAGCCGCCGTGTCGCCTGGCTTAGCTGGACCCTGAGGCGCCCAACGGCACTCAGGCCGGCGGCGCCAAAAGAACTGCGAACCCAATGGGTTGTTCCCGTATCAGCTAGCCAATTCGTCGGAAGCCAAGCTGCCGCGGCCCGAGGCGAGGGACGAGCCCGACGCTTGGGGCCTACTCTCCTGCTCGCTATGACCTCCGCGATCGAGGTGAAGTGCGAATCCGCTTGTGCCGGGAGCCTCTAGCCCGGCGCGGAGATGCATGCTCGGGATCAGGTAATCGCCACCATTCTGTCGCCGGTACGGAATGGGCGTGGTGGTCGCGAGCGCGCGCATCCGCTCACGCAATTCTTCGGCAATAGGCGCAAAACCGGCGTCGTCCAGCCGGTCCACGCGATAGACCACGAAGGGCGGAAGGACTTCATAGCCGGGATAGTAGAGAATGCCGTGATTGATGGGGAACAGCAGGTCGTCGATCGCCCCGTTGACGCCGCGATCTGAATAGTGCTCCTCCCATCCACCGGCAGTCACGACCAGCATCGCGCGCTTGCCCTTCAAAGTCCCGTCGCCATAGCGATCGCCCCACCGCTTGTCGCTGTGTTCGCCGACCCCATACGCGAACCCGTAGGCGAACACCCGGTCGACCCAGCCCTTGAGGATCGCCGGCATCGAAAACCACCACAGCGGAAACTGCAGAATCAGGACATCCGCCCATAACAGCTTTTCGATCTCGGCTTTCACGTCGCTGGTCAACGTGCCCGCCTCGAAAGCCTGCTTGGAGGCCGCGGCCGGCTTGAGCCGTTCACCTTGCCCCAGCGACGGAAAGTCCCCTCTGCCGACCTCCGACTTCCAGCCCTGGGCACAGAGATTCGACACCTGCACGTCGTGCCCGAGCCGCTTGAGTTCCCTGACAGCGACGTCTAGCAGCGCGCCGTTCAGCGAGCGCGGCTCCGGATGGGCGAAGACAATCAATACTTTCATGACAGTACCTCCTGATAAGTGACGGCGATCAGGTGGCGCGCAAGGCGGCGATCTAGTAGATGTCAGTAATGCATATGATTATGCCGAAAAATGGATAAATCAGAAGTGACGCTTGAGCGCATGCGCAGCTTCGTCCGGGTCGCCGAGCGGGGCAATCTGTCCGCGGTCGCGCGCGAGCTGGAAGTCGGGCAGTCAACGGTGACGCGCCATTTGCGGGAGCTGGAGGACGCGGTCGGCGTGCCGCTGCTCAGCAGAACCACACGCCGGGTGACGATGACTGAAGAGGGGGCGCGCTATTATCGCCACTGCGTCCAGATCCTCCGCCAGGTTGATTTGGCCGGCGAGGAAGCGCGAAGCACACGCGGCGCGGCAGCGGGTACGGTACGCATCTCGTGCACCGCGGCCTTCGGAGTACTGCACGTCAGCCGTTTCATCTTCGCTTTTCAGGACCGCCATCCGGACATCCTGGTTGATCTCAGCCTCACGGATGAGCGCATCGACCTCGTGCAGGAAGGCGTCGATATTGCCCTCCGGCTTGGGCCACTTGGTGACAGCTCGATGAAGCTGAAGGCGCTGGGCCAATCCCGCCGAATGCTCGTCGCCGCACCGAGCTATCTAGCCGAACGCGGCAAGCGGCGCGGCCGCAAGACTTGGCAGATCACGAAGGCGTCAGGATGTCTAATATCGCAGGCAGCGATCTACTCGTACTGCATGGTCAGCGCGGCGGGCGCCATGTGGTGCCATTCGGGGGTCGCTTGCGCGTTGATCATGGACTTGCAGCAAGAGAGGCCCTCGTAGCCGGACGTGGGATAGCGCCTGCACATCTCTGGCTGGTCGAGGATCTCCTCGCCGCTAACAAGCTCGAAGTGGTGCTTCCCGAATTTTCGCCACCCTCCGTTCCGCTGAACATGCTGATCGTACCGGAACGTTTGGGCATCGCCCGAGTGCGCTTGCTTACCGATTTTCTCTCGGCACAGATCGCGCAAACGCCTGGGATCAAAAAGCAGGCTCCTGGAGGCTAGAGAGCGGGCGGTGCAAAGGGCCAAATCGGAGGACTGCGCTGCCGCAGCTCTTCACGAGAGCCTCCGGACCAGACCACATCGGCCCCAGCCTGGAGGTTTTTCCGGATCGAAAAACGAGCTGGGACCGAGCGGTCTGCCGCTGTTTCGTCGGCAAACGCCGCCTTCATCCCAAAAAATCATCGCGTTGGGATTCAAATTTGTGAATCCCCGGTCGGCGGGTGGCGTATATCGCGCCTGCAATGTTGCGCGGGCACCTTATGCTGCCAGCTCCTTCGCGTAACCGACTGTCTGGGCAGGAACACCCTCCAAGGTCTCTTTGCGCTGGGCCTGGATCGTCGCGCGCCCCGGAAGAAGGCCCGGCGAGAACCGGGCCTTCTTTTCATCACCAGTACCAGTACGGATAAACCGGCGGATAGTAGCGGACTACCCGATACGGGCGGCCGTAGTAGTAGGGCGGGCCATAGACCGGTCCATAATAGACCGGTGGTGCGGTCGCGGCCGCTAGTGTTCCAGCGAACAGTCCGAGCGCAAGCCCGGGACCGATACCCGGGCGCCCCAGCCATGATGACGCCAATGGGCCGAAGCCGGCGCAACCGATCCGATGAGGAGCGTTGCCGCCGCGACGACTGCAAGAGCAAGCTTTCTCATGTCGTTTCCCTCAAGTTACTACGCGCTCTGCGCACTTGTCTCCTTGTCATGGTCCACTTCGCCGAACCTCGGTTCGGCTATACAGTGAATTAGAACTGTCCGAGGCGAGTTCAAGTAACCCGTTGATGAGACCTGTCGATCTTGCCAGCGATTTGGCGGAGCCAAAAACCAGCATCAGGAGTTCTTCACCTGCTCCGGCATTCTCAACGCGGTGGTGGACCAGCTCCAGCTGGGGCGCGAAAATGAGCGCGCCGTTAGACCGCCCGGAGGCCTTCCTTCGGCATCTCCCGGATCAGCAGGTCAATATCGCTCTGCTCCAGCGTCTCCTTCTCAAGGAGCTTCTTTGCCGCGCGGTCCAGGATCGGACGCCGCGTGTTCAGTATGCCTTGGGTGCGCTGAAAGACCTGATCTACAGTATCCTTTACCTCGCGGTCGATGGCTGCGGCGGTCTCCTCCGCGTAGCCACGCTCGCGAACTGGATAGGGCTGGTCAGGGCTTGCGAGGAAATTGCCGGGCTCGCGGTCATAGGCAACGCTGCCGAGCTTCTCCGACATCCCATAGCGTGTCACCATGCTCCGTGCGATGTCGGTCACCCGGCGCAGATCGTCGGCTGCTCCCGTCGATAGATGACCGAACACGATGAGCTCAGCTGCACGGCCGCCGAGCAGAACGGCCATTTTGTTTTCCAGCTCCTCCCTGGTCATCAAAAATCGGTCCTCGATCGGCCGCTGAATGGTGTAGCCGAGTGCACCGACCCCCCGGGGTATAATCGAGACCTTGTGCACGGGATCGACACCAGGCAAGGAAAGCGCGACCAACGCGTGGCCCATCTCATGAAAAGCGACGATCTCACGTTCCTTGGGATTGAGCAGCCGGTTACGTTTCTCCAGGCCGGCGACCATGCGCTCCACCGCGTTATTGAAGTCGCTCATGCTTACCGCCTCGGCGCCGCGGCGGGTTGCCAGGAGTGCGGCCTCATTGACGAGGTTAGCCAGATCGGCGCCGGTAAATCCCGGCGTCAAAGCTGCAACCGACTCCGGCTCGACGTCGCCGGCGAGTTGCACCTTTTTCATATGGACCTGGAGTATCTCGATACGCCCCTTCTTGTCCGGACGATCGACCAAGACCTGACGATCGAAGCGGCCGGCGCGCAACAGCGCAGGGTCAAGGATTTCAGGCCGGTTGGTTGCCGCAAGGATGACCAGCCCCGATCGAGAGTCGAAGCCGTCGAGTTCGACCAATAGTTGGTTGAGCGTCTGCTCCTTCTCGTCGTGCCCTCCAGCAAACGGGCCGATGCCACGCGCTCGGCCAAGCGCATCGAGCTCGTCAATAAAGATAATTGCTGGTGCCTTTTCGTGTGCCTGCTGGAACAGATCGCGCACCCGTGCTGCGCCGACACCAACAAACATCTCTACGAATTCTGAACCCGATATCGAGAAGAACGGAACTCGGGCTTCGCCTGCAACCGCCTTCGCCAGCAAGGTTTTGCCCGTGCCGGGCGGACCAACCAGCAGCACACCTTTCGGCATGCGACCGCCAAGCCGACCGTAATCAGTGGGATTCTTCAGGAAATCGACGACCTCGCGAAGCTCATCCTTGGCTTCGTCGACACCGGCGACATCGGCAAAGGTGATGCCCGTGTTGGACTCGACATAGATTTTGGCCTTGCTCTTGCCGATCGCCATCAGTCCGCCGCCAAGGCCGCCACCTTCGGCCACGCGACGGCCGATGTACCACCACAGCCCGAAGAAAAGCAGCACGGGCATCACCCACGAGAGCAGGTCGCGCAGAAAGGTGCTCTCGATTTGTCCGGTGAAGCGGACGTTGTATTTCTCGAGTTCCTGCGCCACGTCCTGGTCGACACGCGTGGTCACAAATCTCTTCTGGCCGCCCTGCAGCGGCTCCTTGAGCGTGCCCTGCAGGGTGCGATCGGAAATGCCGACCGCATCGATCTTCCCCTGATGCAGTAATTGCAGATATTCGCTGTAGGGAATGGCGGCGATTTGTGTAGCCGTTGCGATAAGATATTGGATGAAGAAGATCGCGAAAATCGCGGCGATGGTATATCCGACATTGAAGCGAGTTTTGTTGGTCATGCAGAAACTCGATGTAAAGGGCCCGGGAGCAGCTTCCTCGAACCGACCGGATAATCGGCGGTTGGCGCGGCACTGCACCAAACACTCTGGCATGGCATTGGTTTCAACGAGGTCCTGACGGAGCCGGACGTAGCCCCGTCGGGCGATCTCGACTGCGGCAGTCCGCCTGGGCAGAGGCTGCGCCCCTGGTAAGCCGTCGACCGCCAATTTGACTTCTGCGCGTTCGGCCCGCTCGTAGATCTCAACGTCCAAGGGCGAGTATGCGGGAGGGAATGGCTGCCGCACTCGCACGGGCGTGGACGTATCTCCCCTGCGGCCGCCAAAAGCGAAATTGAGCAGGCTTTGCACCAGCGGCGGCGGACCTCTTGAAACCTGACCAGTGGGTTCTAATTCGAAGAGTACGGTGCGGGTCGCGCTGCACCGGACGCGCCCGATGCGGTGTCCGGCGCTCATAAACCATGTTGCTCAAGTGGAGGATGTGGCTATGACCACCTTTGATTTTGCCCCCCTGTGGCGTTCGACCGTTGGTTTCGACCGCGTGTTTGATCTGCTCGAGGATTCTGTCCAATGGACGGGCCACAATTACCCACCTTACAACATTGAGCGGGCCGACCAGGATCACTATCAGATCTCCCTCGCGCTAGCCGGCTTTGCGCCGCATGAAATAACCATTACTGCGGAGCAAAACGTACTCACGGTTGAAGGCCGAAAGGCCGATAAGGGAGACTACCAATACTTGTACCAGGGTATCTCCGTGCGTCCATTCCGGCATCAGTTTAATCTCGCCGAGTACGTGCAAGTGAAGCGCGCTTCGTTTGAAGACGGAATGCTCAAGATCGAGCTGGTACGTGAACTCCCCGAAGCTATGAAGCCGCGGCAGATACCGATCCAAGCCGGCAACGACAACCAGAAGCTCGTGAACCAGCAAACGGCCTGAGTTCACTCGCCTGCGAGTCAGCAGAGCTCTCCTCGCTCAGCTACCAGCGTGCACCGAACTGCGGGTGGACGCCTGATGGTAGAGCGAGCTCGCGTGGCCAGATTCAGGGAGAAATACATGAAGAACGTAATCTTAAACGATCCGCAGCAGCTCGAGCGCAGGCTGCTCAAGCTCCTCGAACGTCACGGTGGCGACGGTCGCGCGATCACCCTTGAGAGCCTTGCTGCCAATATTGGAATGCAGCAGCAAGCGAAGGATCTTCTCCTTGCCCTGGCAAACCTCGTCACACGGGGGCTTGTTAAGCGTGCCGGCGACGATCCTATACCTGGCTCTCCTGTTGCATTCCGTCTGGTATGCGCGGCATCGCCGCATGATTTATCGGCTGCCACGAGCGCGGCAGCCGCGATAATGACCCGTCCGTTAAAGGCCACGACCAAGGCAGTTCGTCAAAGCAGTTCACGAAGAGCACACAGCTGCCCAACGGCATTGAGACCTGTATTCGACAGTTTGGCAAGGTTGGTAGATCAGCGATGGACGATTATCGCGACCTCATGACGGTTGCTCTGGTGCTGTTCTTCGCGGGCCTCATGTTGGTGGTCGGCCAACTCTATCTCGAAGACAGCACCAGACAGGATCTCGGCACGGAGATCGAGCTACCGCATGTGCCGACCTCATAACCAATCCTGAACTCGCGTGTGCCCGCGAGCACCGGGCGACCGGGCTACGCGTGGACCCAAGAAAGGAGTGATCGAGCTAGCGTTGCTGGCTGCGTGACGATCTGATAGATGGAAGTTTCAGCCGCTTTGCCACCGCACTCCGTACCTGTCCGGGCGCTTGTCGTCGTCGGGCTTGGTGCCGGGAGAGCCCACAAGTCGCGCCGGGGGCGGTATCTTCAAGCGTGCCGCGCGCAACGCGCTACTGTCCTTCGTGGATCTCGTTCCCATCGTTAAACGACAGATTGAAGTGAACCTGTCGGGTCTCAGCCGGGCCAACCTGGCGCATCTTCCGGATTAGGAGCACGCCAAGCCGTTAAAAGGCAGCTCGTGGGCCGAGCACGTGACCTCAAGGCATCGTGCGAGTCAGCACGATCTCTGCTTAGCCCGCAGTCATTTCTCGCGTTTTGGGTCCTTTCCTGATCCCGGATCGCAGCACCCGCTGTGGTGTTGACGACTTCCGTCCCTTATCGGCGAGTGCGCCAAATGACTGGGAACGACGGATCGAAACGCCCCTTAGGGGACGCTTCGCTGAACTTGGCGGTGTTGGAATGGAAAGGATGCCATGGCGCCGCACGCGAAACCCAGGTTTCCAGAGTTGGCTCGAACTTTGCGGGATCATCGAGGCTACTGACAGTGATGATCAGCGATTGCGGTCTAGTAGGCCAGTGAGCCGAAATAGGACTGCCACACTTGTTGCAAAAGCCCCTTCGGATTACACGGCCGCTTTCAGCGACGGTCTCATAGAAGGCCGGCTCACCTTTCAGATAGCGAACCCTGCGTCGTGGAAGAGACGTTCATAGCTGCCCGACCGGGAAGGCCGCACCGGCATCACCTCCATTTCACCGTCCCAGTCCGACGCGGCGGCGACCGTGCCCGTGTGGGTGCCGAATCCAATTAAGGATGCTGCTTCGGCGAACTTCTCGCGGCAAAGCTGACCGATGTTGAGTTCGTCACGGACGGCGCCCATCTCGGTATAGCGGGCGTCTCCGATATGGGAGTTGTGGGCCCAGACCACGGCCTTGGATCGGGGGCCTTGCGCGTCCAGAATATGGCCCAAGGTCTCGAACATGTGCGTGTCGCGCAGATTCCAGGATTCGGCGCCGCCATAGTACATTATGCGATAGTAGCGCTCGGCCGCGGCGATCAGCCGGGCGTTCTGGGCGGCGTCCAGGAAGCTGTCGGGATCGTCCGCGGCGTAGTCCAGTTCCTTCTTCAGGATATCTTGGCACTGTCGCAGAATCTTCGCCTCGCATTTCCGATAGCCTTCGGTCAAGACGGCGCGGCCGTAGGTCGAAGGCTCTCGCTGCCAAGGAGTGAGGCATCCGTAGCGTTCGCGGGCTACCGCCGCAGCGTCGGGATCCACCTCATTGAGGTAGGCGAGAACGGCTGCGATCGAACTCCGCATGTTGTAGATGTCGAGGCCGTAGAATCCGGCCCGCTCGCTTGCCGGCTTCGCGTCATTGTGTTTGCGCATCCATTCGACGAAGGCGGCGACATCTTTATTGCGCCACATCCAGGTCGGGAAGCGCTCGAAGGGCCTCTCGCGCGTGCCGCGGGACGTTCGGTGATGAACATACCGGTCGACGGCCGCGGCGTCGGGCCAATCCGCTTCGACCGCAACGATCTTGAAGCCATGCTTCTCGATCAGGTGCCGGGTGATCGCTGCGCGAGCCTGGTAGAACTCCGAGGTGCCGTGACTGGCTTCGCCCAGCAGAACGACGCGGGACTGCTCGAAGCGATCCAGAAAGCCCCCGAAGGTGGGATCGTCGAAGTCCGGCAAGGCCTCGATGGCGGCGCCGATCATTTCCGGCAGCGAGCGGAAGCGCGTGCGCCCGGGGACGTGATTGCTGGCGGAGCGCGTGCCGTCCTCGGCCCATCCGTGCTCTCCGATCAGGGGCACGAAGCGGACGGCGCCGAAGGTTTCCTCGGCATATTCCGTCTCGCTCTGTCGCGTGACCCGCAGCAGCGACTGTTCGCCTTCGAGATCGCCGACCGGGATGACGAGCGCCCGCCGACGGCCAGTTGTGCCTTGAGTACATCCGGTACGGTCGGGCCCCCGGCAGCGACCAGAATGGCGTCGAATGGGACTTCTTGCGGCAGGCCGCGGGTGCCGTCACCAGTATGAACGATGCAGTTATCGTATCCTAGCGCCGCGAGACGCTGTGCGGCGATCCTCGCCAGCCCCCCATGTCGCTCGACGGGTATGAACCGTTCCAGCGAGCTGCGAGGCGACCGCCGCGGCATAACCCGAACCGGTGCCGACCTCGAGCACCTTGTCTGCCGGCTTCAGCTCCGCCGCCTCGCTCATCAACGCGACGATATAAGGCTGCGAGATGGTCTGTGCGTTCGCGATCGGCAACGCACAATCTTCATACGCGAATTCCTCGAAGCCGGATTCGACGAATCGTTCCCGTGGGACCTCTGCCATGGCATTCAGAACGCGTCGATCGCGAATGCCGCCGCCGGCAAGTTGTACCTCGACCATGCGATTGCGAAGTTGGGCGGATCCGGCCATGGCAGCACCTCCTTCGAAGTTCTGGTCGAGAAGCCAATAAGGAGAGGCCAGCTCGGTTCCTCTCGATGCGCCGTCAGGCACCTCGCCGGAACGGGCGTCGCCGAGATCACAGAGGTGCTGGACGGGATCGGCGACACTTGTCCGGAGTGCCAGGAGAATTAGGCTGCGCAGTCGTCGCCTTCTTCTCCCGCGTTGCAAACGTCTGTGGCCCCATTTTTACAGCGGCAAAGCAACCTTTGTTAATGGTGCAGCCTACGCACCGGCTCTAAGGTTAGGTCGGTCGCCGGACGTCAGCCGCCGACCTGTGCAGAGATCGTCCATGAAAAAATTCGACAACCGAACAAAGGCCAATCTCGACGTCGTGCTGGAAGAGGTTTGCCGGGGGCTCCCCCACGGCGGCGATCATGAACTGAGAAGGCGGATCGCCGACAGAATGCTGGAGAGCGCGGTCGCGGGAAATACGACGCTCGCCGGTCTGGCCGAAGTGGCGAAAGCGGCGCTGGCGGAAGCGACGAAGAGATCGGCCTAGACGGCAGCACGCCGCCTGACGCGCATCCCTTCGGTCCCGCGGCTCTATTCCCAAGCAGCGATCTCTGCGACCGCCTCGGGATCGACCGTCTTTCCGGAAAGGTCCTTGATTGGGACCTCGCCACCGGAGTCGGCGAGTGCGCAGCCCTTGGCAAGAGCCTCCTTAGCGGAGCCCACAGACACCGACCGCCCCGCCGCCACCGCTCTTCGAACACAACTGGTACGCGTCGCCCATCAGCCCCTCGCCGGGCAACGTGCCGTCCGGGCTCGGGGTCGGCTAGTGCAATCGAGCCACAGAACGCAGGTGGCGCCGTTTGACGCGCCGGCTACGCGGCGAGACGCTCCTGACGGCCCGAGTTTGTCAAACAGCCGCTGCTCTCGGGCTCGACGTCGGAGTTAAGCTGCATCATGCACAGCTCTTGATTGCTCCACGACCAGAACACGAACAGCATCACTCACTTTCAAGTCTCCTCGGCGACGGAGCCGGGCCGTCTTGCGTGCGGTCCGTCGGAAGAGCGACCTCCGCCGTCAGCCAGGCAGGCACCGGACTGCGCCGTATCAGGCCACTGGCACACCGTAATAGGCGTTCACCGAGCGCGTCGTCGCTGGATCGTTCCAATTCCAACTGCCCTCGTCGGCGTATTTGGGGGCGCCGCGGAGCTGGTCCTGGGTGATACCGGTGACGTAGCCGCCGAGGTTGGTGTCATATTTCAACGCCTGCCAAGGCAGCGGATAGTGATCGTCGCCGATACCGAGCAGGCCGCCAAAACTGACCACCGCATAGGCCACCTTGCCACTGATCTTGTCGATCATGACGCGCTCGATGTCCCACCTTTTCCCCGCCGGCCCCGTACACGTTCGTACCCTCAACCTTGTCGCTTCCGATCAGGCTGAACGTCTCGCGATCTTCCATCGTCATGTTGACCTCCATGATATTGTCTTCTGGAATCAACGGTACGACGATGGCTCCGTTCCTGGCTGAGCCCTGAGGGCCTTGTTCTGGAAGAGCGGAGGACGAGATGGAGCTGACCGATCTGGAACGCGATTTTCTGAGGAGGCTCCTCGGCGAATCCTGGATCAGCCCACCGCTGTTCGACCATGAGACGGTAGCGCGGCTGGTCGAGCTGGGTCTCGTGGAAACCGACCGCGTCCATCCGGAGATATCGAATACCGCATCACCGACGCGGGGCGGGCGGCGGCTTCCGCGTGACACCGATGGGCGGTTAGCAGGGTCATGAAGCGCGCTGTGGGCGACGATCCTCGATGGGCCCTGACCGAGGCGGCCCGATGGGACCGATATGAGCGCCGAGAGCCCTTCGCGGTCTACCGGCGAGATAGAGCGCCAAGCCGGTTGAGCCGAAACTGCTTGGGCCAAGTCCGCCGAGGGGAAGGTGCGGCGAAGACCTTTGACTGCCTCTCGAAAACCGCAGGCGCGCCGGTGACGAACGAACAATCGCCGAGAGTGGGCGTTTATCCATATCATGTCAGCCGCATTCGATTATTTTCGAGCCTACGCGTTCCGAGCTCTTTGCAAGGCTCGGTCGATGCCGCGCGGCAGGATGAAGCATCTGCAGCTAGTGGCCGGCCGCATCTACAATCTCCTCAAGAAGGAGGCTCCGCCTTGCGGGGCGGCAATCCTTACCGGGCGAAAGCCTACTCTCGGGCTGCCGACAGCCTAGGGGCTCTTGCAGTTCCTCTGCACGTGCTCATCGCCGAAGATCGCCTTACTGAGATCCCGGGCGTCGGCGATGCTATCGCCGACATCATCACCAAGCTTCACAAGACGGGCAGTCATCCCAGCCTCGAAAAGCTGCGGAAGGAGATTCCCGAGGGCGTGCTCGAGATGCTCGCTGTGCCCGGCCTTCGTCCAGAGAAGGTGCTGCGCCTGTATAAGAATCTCGGCATCGCCTCCCTCGCCGAACTGGAGACCGCTGCCAAGGACGACCGCATCAAGAGGGCGAAAGGACTCGGCGCCGCGCTGCAGGCAAAGATCCTGCAGAACCTGGCGATCGCCAGAAGTGGAGAAGGCCGCCTTCACCTGCACCATGCTGCCGCTCTGCTCGCGCACGCGAAGGACTCAATCCGCAAGTCTCGCCCGGAACTCAAGCGCGTGGTGATCGCCGGTGACTTCCGCCGTGGCTGCGAACTCGTCGGCGATCTCGCGATCGTTGCGGAGGCTGCCAAGACCGACAAGACGCCGAAGTCATCAGCCGATGGCCTTCAAATCTCAGTCTCGGACCGCAAGCACTTCGGCGCCGCTCTTCTCTTCGCCACTGGCTCCGCCGCTCACATCGAGCAGCTCCAAGCCTTGGCCGCCGAGAAGGGCATGCGGTTGGACGCTGACGGCCTGCACAAGGGCCGCACACTGGTCGCCGGCGAGGAGGCCGTCATCTACCAGGTTCTCGGGCTACCCTTCATCGATCCGGAGCTGCGAGAGGGGCGCGGCGAGGTCGAGCTGGCCCTGAAGGGCAAGCTGCCGAAGCTCGTCACCGACAAGGACCTGCGCGGAATCCTTCACTGTCACACCGATGCTTCCGACGGCACGGAGACTCTGGAGACCATGGCGAAGGCGACGCGCCAGCGCGGATTCGAGTATTTCGGGGTTGCCGACCATTCCAAGTCTGCGCACTACGCCGGCGGTCTCACCGTGGAGGAGATCGTGCAGCAGCACCGGCATGCCGACCGGTTAAACAAGCGCTTCGGCAAGGATTTCCGGATCCTCAAAGGCATCGAGTCGGACATTTTAGCCGACGGCTCTCTGGACTACGCCGACGACGTGCTGGAGCGCTTCGACTTCGTCGTCGCCAGCATCCACGGCCGTTTCAAGCTGGACCGCAAGGCGCAGACGCAGCGCCTGCTGCGGGCCATTGCCGATCCTCACACGACCATCATCGGCCACATGACCGGGCGGCAGCTTCAGCGGCGGCCGGGCTACGAAATTGACGTCGAGAAGGTGCTGCGGGCCTGCGCCAAGCATGATGTTGTCGTGGAGATCAACGCCCACCCATGGCGGCTCGACCTGGACTGGCGTTGGCACCAGGCCGCCCTCGAATTTGGCTGCATGCTGAGCATCAATCCGGACGCGCATTCCATTCCCGAGCTCGACCACATGCACTGGGGCGTCGAGATGGCCCGCAAGGGCGGCGTCCCTGCCGACCGGATCCTAAACGCGATGACATTGCCGGAAATCACGCGCTACCTCCGCCAGAAGCGGCGCTCGCTCGCCCGCGCCGCCTGATGCTGCATCCGCCCAGCGGGTTCGGTTCCCGTCCTCCTCGTTCCGGGCTTTACCGGCTTTGTAGTAGCCGATGCACAACTCGGCTGGTGGATGACCGAATCAAAGGCGGTCGTTGGATCGGGCCGGCTTGGTGCAAGTAGACCCTGCGAAGCAAGAGCGGCTTCTCATCGGAACATCGAGCCTCGAGGGCACGTTGCTCCGGGATGGAAGCCTTTCTGCAACGCCTCTTGACGGCGAGGTCGGACTTTCCGATCTGGGTGCGCTACACCTTGACGCTCGGTCTGGTGGGCATCGCTTTCATCGCCCGGATGATGCTGGACGATCAGCTGCGCTCCTACCCTGTTCTGCTGTTCATACCGGCTATCTTCCTGTCCGCCGTCCTCTTCAATCGCGGCAGCGGTATCGTGGCCACCGCGGCAAGTGCCGCGCTCGCCGCCGCCTACTTGATCCCGGGGCCATCATCCTCCGCTGCGATCCCGCTTATCCTGTTCATTCTGACGGGCATCTGCATCGCCGCCGTCACCGAGCTCCTCAGGAGCACGCTGCACAAGCTCTCCGAGGCGAAACGCTATACTGAGGTACTCCTCCAGGAGCTCGCGCACAGAACGCGGAACGACCTCGCCACGATCGTCTCGGTCCTCCGGCTCCAGGCCCGCTCGGCAACCGACCCGGCCGTTCAAATGGCGATCGCATCCGCGGTGAGCCGGGTGGACGTGGTGGCCAAGGTCCACGATCGCTTGCGCGACACTGCCGACAGCAGTCGCATCGCGCTCGCGCCATACATCGAGGCCTTATGCGGGAGCCTGGCCGATTTCCATCGCGGCGTGCGCACGATCTCGATCGGCGTACGCTGCGAGAACATCGAGGTGCGGAGCTCGCAGGCGGCGTCGATCGGGCTGATCGTGAACGAACTGGTGACGAACTGCTTCAAGTATGCGTTTCCGGAGGGGCGCCGCGGCACCGTGGAGGTCGACGTGCGCGCCGAGGACGAGCGCGTCCTGGTGACGGTGCGGGACGACGGCGTCGGCTGTCCGATCGAAGTCAGCAGCGGACTCGGCACGCGGTTGATCAGTCTGCTGGCGTCGCAGATGAAGCGGACCGTGATGAGAAGGCCGTTTCCAGAGGGATGCGAGGTGCAGGTTTCGCTTGCGCTCGACGCCTGAGCGGCGATTGCGCTGAATTTCCTCGAAGCTGGCTGCAACCGACGAAGGGTTCTGGCGTAGACAGGTCGGAGCCTATCACCATGACCGCGCCATCGCCGAAGATCCTCGAAGAACTGCAGCGATACCGGAGGCTGCACGCGGAGGCGACCGACCCGCTTGCGGTGCGGCTGCTCCAGGACATCATCGCCGAGCTCGAGGCGAGCCTGCCCATCGAGGAACAGGACACAGGCAAGAAGCCTGACGGCGGCTAGGCCCTGGGCAGGGATCGGTCCCGCCATAGGCTACGAACGTCTTTCCGTTTAGCAATTATCCGAATTGAAAAGGCTTCGCGCCGGCGTGCTTGAGGCGGAGCGGAGCATCGGAGGGTCCTTTTCCGGTGGAAGGAACAACTCTCCTAGACCTTGGTCGCCCTCCAGACTCCGCTGCACCTGGCAGCACCGGAATAGCCACTCCAAGAGCCGTTCCACTTGTCGGTGCCAATCTGCCGGCGCCCGCGGCATGCTTGTCCTGAACCGTTACAGAAGCGCGCACTGCGCCGGTTCTCGATACGCGCCCCCGAAATCTGACAAGGTTTGGATGAGAAATGTTGCCATTCGAGATGTTCACGTCGAAATTGTAGCTTGGATCGCAAGATCGGGACCGCATCTCAAAGGTGCCACGCGCCATCGAAGGCGCGTACCGGGTAGGAGCGCGCCTCGGCGCAGCCGGCATAGGCGAGGGTTAGACAACCCGCCGTCAACTTGGCAACTAATCGCATCATCGTCATTCCCTCAAACCCTGGGTGAGTCTCGCTATTTGCCGCTCGTCAGAGCAGTTCCCTGTGGCTCCAGTGGCTTGGCAGCGGTTTCAATCTTCGCGAGCAGCGCCTGAATTCAGCTCAGGCCAGGATGGGCTTCGAGTCGCGCCAGCAATTGCTCCTTCTGTACTATCGGGTTCAAGAGCGGACATTGGTTCACCCCCGATTGCCGGCGAAAGGGCCGCTCTTCGAGAGGCCCTCTGTCGGTTCACCAGCTTCGGGTGCCGAAGCTGAAGCCGATGCTCGGCCCGCCGCCGTAGTAGCCGTAGCCGCGGTCGTAGTAGCCGGGGCCGCCGTAGTATCCGTAGCTGCGGCGAACCACGTACCCGTCGTCGCCGCCATAGTAGCGCTGAACGTAGCGCGGGCCGCGGGTCCGGAAACAACGGCCGTACTCGTTGCAGACAAGCCGGACCTGCTCCGTGTTGGAAGAGATCTCGGTCGAGCCGAGGGCGGTCGGGTTGAGCGGGGCGGCGATCGCCGCCGATCCCAGAAGGGAGGCGGCGAACAGTCCCAGTGCGATGGTCTTCATGGATTCTCCTTCCTTGGCGAGATCAGTCGATCTCTTCAATGATGCGACGCTCACGGGGCTCGACGATGTAGGTGCGGCTGTCGCGGTTGATGTAACGGTACTCGCGAAGGGTCGGAGCATCCCGATAGACCTCTTCCGGAAACGCCTCGATCTCCACGCCCTCGGGCACGCGCTCGCCGGTTCGGATTTCGGTCCGGACCGAATTGCCGGTGGTCACGCGCTTCTCGCGCCCGACTGGGCGCGCCGTGGCGTGCTTGCGGACGACTTCGCGGTCGCGGTCGGTGAACGTCGCTGAGCGCTGCTCCGTCCGCTCTGGCGCGGCGGCCGTCGAACGACCGGAGTACGGCAGGACCGTCACGATCTTGTAGGTCGACGGCTCGACGATCACGATCTCGTCCTTCACCAGCAAGAAGTTGTAGCCGCGGTACTGCGGCACGATCTCGACGACCTCGGCCGGCAGCGGCTGCAGGCGGACGTCGCGAGGGACGACCGTGCCCACCGACAACGAGAAGTTCACGTTGGTGAGTGGCTGCACATTCAGGTGCGAAATCGACGCGCTGATGCGGGTCCGCTGTTGGTCGTTGATGTTCACCGACGCGTTCACGTTGGTGTTCGACGAACGATCCGCGGTGTTCTGCTGATTGTTCGGCTGCTGGGCCGTGTTGGTCGAACCGCTACCCGACGGCGACTGCGCCTGGTTGGTGCTTGAGGCCGGCGGGTTGGCGCTCTGCGTCTGGTTGGTCGTGTTCGATGGAGTATTGGTCCGCGCTTGGTTGGAAGGCGTCGTCGTCTGGTTGGACGGCTGATTGGTCTGGGCCTGGTTGGTCGAATTGTTCGAGGTCGTGGTGGTGCCAGTACCGGAATTGGACGACTGGCCTGCAGCAGACTGTCCCGTCGAAGACAGAGGCTGTGTCTGCGCGGAGTTCGAAGGACTGGTCTGCGAGGATCCGGACGACGTGTTGCTCGTCGGGGTGGACGCGGACGGCGATGGCGTCGAGGTCGATGACGAATCCTGACGCTGGGTAGCCGTGGAATTGGAGCTCGACGAGCTCGGCGAAGATTGAGCGAAGGCCGAAGTCGCGATCGCAACAGCAGCGGTCGTAGCCAAGAATAAACGCTTGTTCATCTCTAAAACCTCCTAAAAGCGGACGTCGATTAACCCGAAGGGACTGTCTCGGTTCCGTTTCGGGAAAACTTGGCAATCGGGGTCAATTTCTTCCGGACGCCGGATGATTGCTGTTGTAGCGAAATGGCACGACGGTTTAGGGGGCGGGAATAACCGGAACTTCGTCGACGAATTACCGTTGGCAGTGACTACTTGCGAACACTGAGGAGGACATCATGAAGAAGTTGATCGTGTGCGGTGCGCTCGCCGCTTTCGCGCTCGGCGCCCAGGCCGCCAGCGCCGCCGAGTTCTACATCGTGCGCGATGCGACCACCAAAAAGTGCACCGTGGTCGACAGCAAGCCGACGACAACCACCACGACCGCGGTGGGCAACGGCGTCTACAAGACCAAGGTCGAGGCCGAATCCGCAGTCAAGACCACCAAGGTCTGCACCGAGCAGTAAGCGATCATTCGCGGGCCGACAGAGGCCCGCGACCTATTGACAGTGGAGGAGAAAATGCCGGTACTGATTCTTTGGGCCGTTCCTGCCGTCCTCGTTGTTGGCGGCGTCGGCTATTTCCTGGTTCATATGCACTGAGTTACTGGCTTTCGCACCAACGGCCCGTCCGCGCCCCGGAGGGGCCGTTTTTCTTCGGCCAAATTCATTGTAGCCCAAAGAAAAAGGGCCTCCGATGGAGGCCCTCGATCCGACGCTTGGTCCCGTCAGTTGTAGTCCGAATACTTGAACTGCGGGAGCGCTTTCAGCTGCTCCTTGTTGCCGCTCATGACGGCGTGGTCGGTACCCAATCGTTCGTGTTGCGGTTCGTCGTGGTCGTCGAAGCCGCACCGGTAGTGGTCTCGCGCGTGGTGGTCGTGTTGCTCGTTGAGCTTGTCCGGACCGGCTCTTCGACGAACTTCAGCTTGTCCATCGAGACCGCGATGTCGTGCTCGCCCATCCCGAGGAAGCCTCCGATACCGATCACCACGGCGTTGATCTTGCCGCTCTTGTCGACCAGCAGTTCGTTGATGTCGCCGAGCTTTTCGTTGGCCTCGTTGTAGACGTTCAGGCCCATGAGCTTCGAAGCGCGCCAATTGCCTTTCAGCATCATCTTGTCGGCCGGCTGTGCGGTGGCCGCCGGCGCGGCGTGGTCCGCCGGCTGAGCGGATTGCGCGAACGCAGCGCCCCCGCCGACGGCAGTGCTCAGCAGAGCGATGGCAAGAATGCTTTTCATGGATTTTCTCCTCTAACGTGAGTGCAGCACCCGTTCGGATGCCCGCCCCAACGCTCGTGATTGCCGGTCGTTCCCGGATCGGAACGGGCCGTCGTCACGACGAGCTCGTTCGAATCCTTGGTGCGATCAACTCGCTACTCGCCCGTGGCGCGGTCGGCGCCCGATCAGTTCCCGATAGCTTTCTTCGTATTGCCTGGCCATCCGGCCGGCCGCGAAACGCTCCTCGAAGCGGGCGCGGATTCTGCTTCGGTCCAGCCGGGCGGCTTCCTTGACCGCTTGGATCGCCTGCCCCTCGCCATCGACGATGAAGCCGGTGACACCGTCTTCGAGAACTTCCGGTACCGATCCGGAGCGGTAGGCAATGACGGGCGTCCCGCACGCCATCGCTTCGATCATGACGAGTCCGAACGGCTCCGGCCAATCGATCGGAAACAGCAAGGCGGCGGCCCCGGCGAGGAAATGTTGCTTCCGGACGTCATCCACCTCGCCGACGAGCTGGATCGTCTCGCCGTCGATCTCGGGCTCGAGCTTCCTCTTGAAGTAGGCCGTCTCGGCTCGGGGTATCTTGGCCGCGATCCGGAGCGGCATCCGGACGGTGCGGGCGATGCGTATCGCGGCTTCCGGCCCCTTCTCCGCCGTCAGCCGCCCGAGAAAGGCCAGGTACGACCCGGCTTCGTAGGTGGGACGAAACAGGTCCTTGGGCAATCCGTGCTGAATCGTCGCGATCCAGTTGGCACCCGGAAGCGGACGGCGCTGGTTGTCGGAGATGGAGACGAAAGGGGCGTCGGCGAACCTCCCGATCACGTCGGACAAGCCAGGAAGGTCGAGCCGGCCGTGCGTCGTCGTCAGAAACGGCACGCCGGTCCGGCTCAGCACCGGCAAGGGCAGCCAGTCGACGTGGGAATGAATGACGTCGAATTCGTGCGCACGTTCGGCGACGGCCTCGATCAGCAGCGAGCAGGCGGCGTTCGGGTCGACCCCCCGTCGCCCCAGGCGCAACGCGCGCGGCCACACCGCGTGGAGCTTGGCCTTCGTGCGGGAGTCGCCGCTCGCGAACAGGGTGACGTCGTGCCCTAAGTCGACGAGCTCGTCCACCAGCCAGGCGATCACGCGCTCGGTGCCACCGTACAGCTTCGGAGGAACGCTCTCGGCCAACGGGGCAAGCTGGGCGATCCTCATCGAGCTAGGCCCCAAACGCGATGCGCAAGCCGACCACGAGAACCGCGGAGATGAGAAATGAAATTGCGAGCAGCGTCCAAGAGGGCCTTGTGCTTCCGCGGGCTACCCGCGCGACGAGCATTTTAATGGTCCTCAACATTCGTCCCGGAAGAATCGCTGCAGGTGGGCAATCCCGAAGCCGGCGAGTTCTTCGGTATCGCTCTCACGCTCTTCTCCTCTCCTTTGAGATGGCGCTCGAGCAGACAGCGCCTGCTGTCCCGCGGGTCGACCTCGGGGTGGTGCGCCCGGTAGACAGACCAGGCTGTTTCGGTGGCGTTCTTCAGAACGACTTCGTCGACCAACTTCACGCTCCCGCGGCCAATCCAGTCGCTGGCAACTCGAAGCCTTGGGCAAAGTTTCCGGATTTTCCCGGTCATCCGTAATCATCCGCGCGTTCAGCACGCTTTGGCACGGGCCCGCTCGCCTGCCGCGCGGCGGCGCTGCAGACGTTGGCTTCGGCCTGAGCGCCTGGCGGCCAGAGGCGGGGATGCCGACGCTGTATCGAAGGGCTCCACTGCGGCCGCAGCGCTCTCCGTTCGCATCTCGCCAGGCTTCGCTTCCATGAATTCGAGCACGGCACGGCCCTTCTCGGTGATGCGCCATCCGCCTTTCAGACGCTCGATCAAGCCTTGCGAGAAGATGTCGAGAACGGCCACGCGAGCGGCGAGGCGCTTCGTCCGCTCGGCCCAGTCGCGCCCGCTCGTCGCCAATATTGCCATGTCGCGTTTGAGGTCCGCCATGACGGCGAATCCGTCGGGATAGCTCACCAGGATCTTGAGCACCGTGACCTGGAAGTTCACCCCCGCCTTCCTCCGGCTATCGCCACATCGTCGACGCGTCGTGGAGAGCCTCGCGTCACACCTGCTTCAGCCTCTCGGGCGAGGTATCGCCGTTGGTAGCGACTTCCACTTCGCAGACCTCGTCGAATACGGCGCGCAGAAGCGCGGTCGTGGCCGGATCGAACATGGGAACCCCAACGCGAGAAGAGATGTAGCTTACTGCGGAAACGCTTTGCGGCGAATTCAACATTGTTAAGGCGAAGCATGCGGGTATGCACCGTCGAGCGCTTCGGCGGCGCACCAAGAACTGAACCCAACCTACCTCTTCGTGTTGTGGTCCAAGCTCGATGCATTCGAGCGAAGCTGCCCCGGCGCCGAGCATCCATTGCCCGCTCGCCGCTGGGGCCAGTCGAAACTATTGCCATTTTTGTCTGAGGGGCACTCGAACACGTGAAAGGATGCTCGATGAAGAAGATTGCAATGTCGGCGCTGATGGTCGGCGCCCTCGGCTTGGCCTCTGTGGCAACGACGGCTCCGGCCGAAGCTCACTGGCGAGGCGGATGGGGCCAGGCATCGCCGGTGGTTTGGTTGCGGGTGCCGTGATCGGCGGGCTCGCCTCTTCGGCGTACGGCTGGGGACCGGGTTACGGTTACTACGGTGGCCCGGGCTACTACAGTGCCGGCTATTATGGCGGCCCCTACGCCTACGACTACGATGAGCCGTATAGCTGGGGTGGGGGCTACACCACCACCTACTACACGGCGCCTGTCTCCTACGGGTATCGCTATCGCCGCGTCGTCCGCCCGGCCTACGCTTATTACCACGACTCCTATCCGATCGTTCGGCACCACTGGCACCGGCATTATCGGTACTGGTGAGAGCGGCCCATCGCAGCCAACGAAGGCCGCAACCCAAAAGGGGTGGCCTTCAGCTTTTTGCGCTCCCCGCACCGATCACCACCATCCGCCTGCAAATGGATCGGCCCGCTCGAAGGCGAGGCGCCTGTCGGGTATCCTTCTCTGTAGCTTTGCCGAGCGCTTCGGGTGCGGCCGGGCCGCTGCGGAGACGCGAGCCGGCGCTTCTTTCCTGACCTCCACGGAAGGTGCTGCGGGCATTGCGGCCATGGCTTCGCGCACTTGGTGCTGCGGTCCTTCAGAGATTGGACCGGCCTGCGCGATCATCGGCACATCGGCGCGAGGCCGCGTGTCGAAGACGATCTTCTCCGGAAGAGCCCTCGCCGAGGCGATCCGGATGATGGTCCTGTCCGGATCGGACGGCCCCGCGCGCTCTACAGGAGCCGGCAGGTAGCGGTCCGCCGCAAACAGCAGCGCCAGTAGCAGTGCGCCGACGAAGACGAAGTATCTGATGATCGGCATGAACGGCCGCTCGCGAGGAAGGAATGAGGATTTCGGCGGGGCCGGATTGGGTGGCGGGCCGCTGCGATCAACGGCCCGCCGGGACGACTCAGTCGATCTCCTGGACGACCGTGCGCGTCGAGGGATCGACTAGCATCACGCGTTCGCCCGAGTAGACATAGCGGTACTTGGTGAGCGAAGGACCCCAATCGGCGGGCACCGCCTCGAGCTCGACTTCGCGCGGCACCGGTTGGCCGACCACGATCTTCTCGCGGGTCTGCACCGGGCGCACCTTGTGCTCGGTCACGTAGGTGCGGATTTTCGTGCGGTATTCCGGCTCGATCCGCACGGCGGCAGCATGAGCCGTGCCGGTGGTGGTGACGACCGTAGACTGCGCCATTGCGCCGGTCGAAAGCAGAGCCGCCATCGCGGCCGTCAGCAGAAGCTTGTTCATCTTGTTCTCCTCGCCGTCATATGCGGCATGCGAGAACCCGCGAATGATGGCAAGGTTCCGGAACGCGGCAGGATAATTGCTTGATTTTCCCGAACCTCGGACGCGAGAGCGCCGACGTGGGTATCGCGGGAGAAGTTGTCTCGGGTCAACTCAGTGGCTCGAGTCTAAGCGCAGTCCGCCAAGCACTCGGTGCGCGTTCATGGCTTCTGCAACACGGTCGAGAGGGCCGAGCCGTCGTTCAAGATCGAAAAGACCTCCCGCGAAGACAAATGCGCGGCGGCCTCCTCGAAAGTCTCGCTCACATCCGCCCTGGCACGGCCGACTGCCAGATTGACATCGACCGTATTGGGCCGGGCGGCGCGAGGAGGCGGCAGCTGAACGACGTGAAAGGCCAGCAGCTCGGGGTCTTCGCGAAGCTCCACCAGAGCGGGTTTGATGCCGACCTCAGCCGCCGCGCTCAATTCGTTGGCCCGGAGCAGGACGGGAGGCGGCTCTCGATCTTCAGGGGTGGCAAACGATTTGCCGGGCGCGGGCCTGGCCGTCGGCGCCCCGATACGGACAGCGAACAGCAGGCCAACGATGACCGGCGACATCCAAAGCAGAAGGGGCAGCGAAACGGCGTAGGCGCTTGCGGCCATCGCGACGCCGCACAAGGTCGGGATGCCATACTTCCGATAGAGCTCGCGACGCTCGACCGTGCCGTCGTCGCGCCTTTGCGCCTGCCAGCCGGCATCGCGGCCGGCCAGAATTTCGACCACGGCGATTGATTGAAAGATCATCATCACCGGCGCCATCAGCGCGGATACGATGATCTCTGCGAGAAATCCGGCCGAGGCTTGCAATGCACCGCCGAATTGGCGTCGCTCCGAGCCCTGCATCCAAAGCAGGATCAAGCTCAGCAGCTTCGGCAACAGCAGTAGACCCATGGTGGCGACGAACACCCAGATGGCGAGCACGGGATCCTGGGCCGGCCAGGTCGGAAACAACGAGAAACCCTTCGGAAAATACTCTGGACGCACGAAGCGGGCTTGCAGCGAGATCAGCATCCCCAGCACCAGGAACAGCAGCCACAGCGGTGCCGTGAGATAGGCTCCGATCCCTACCAAAAATGCAGGCGTGAAACCCAATGGAGACCTCGTGCGGGCACGACCGCGAGAATTGCCCTGACACCAGCGTCGGTCGCGCGCCGCGAAGTCGAGCAGCGACGGCGGCACCTCCTCGTAGCTTCCCCCGAGCGTCGGAAGCATGTGGATGCCCCATCCGGCCCGCCGCATCAGTGCTGCCTCGACGATATCGTGGCTGAGGATGTGCCCGTCGAAGGGCTTCCGTCCGCGAAGCTGCGGCAGCGCGGCCGCTTCGGCGAACGCTTTGACCCGGATGATCGCATTGTGGCCCCAGTAGTTGCCTTCGGAGCCATGCCACCAGGCGACGCCGGCGGCGATCAGGGGACCGTACAGACGGCCAGCGAATTGCTGGACGCGGCTGAACAGACTTCTCGCGTTGACGACCATGGGAAGCGTCTGGACGAGGCCGGCTGTGGGATTGGTCTCGATGGCATGGACCAATCGGACGATGGTCTGTCCGCTCATGAGACTGTCGGCATCGAGCACGATCATGAAGTCGTAGACGGCGCCGAACCGCGTGATCCATTCCGAGATGTTCCCGCTTTGCGGGCCGTGTTATCGGCGCGGTGACGATAGTACAGCCTCGGCGTCCGGACTGCCTGACGCAATGCGAGCATCGCCCTTTCTTCGGCTACCCAGATGTCCGGATCGGTGCTGTCGCTCAGAACGTACCAGTCGAACAGCTCCCCGTCCGAGGTAGTCTCCAAGGACTCGATGATGGCACGAAGCCGCGCCGTCAATCGGTGCGGGTCTTCGTTGTAGGTGGGAATCCCAGCCCCCGGACCGCACGCTGCATAGCCTGGATGCCCGCCCAATAGATATTGATCGCGTCGATCTCCTCGACTTCGACGAACGCCACACACCAGCTTACTGCCTTTTCCTTGATCTCCTTGGCGAGTTCTTCGCGAGCCGCGGCATCGAGCTTTTTTGAGTCGTCGATGCCGACAATCCGCGTGCCAGGTTTCAGGATCACGGCACCAGCGGAGACTGGCCCGGCGAGAGGGCTCATTCCGGCCTCGTCCACGCCTGCGACGGCATGATGGCCGCTTTCCCAGAGAGAGGTCTCAAAGCGGAGCATCTTGCGGAGGCGCTGTCCTTCCGATCTATTTTCGAAGCGACGTTTATCGATAGAAGCCAGGATGGCGCGGGCTCCGGCGCGGGTGTCGGCCCGCAAGATCTGCTCGATGTTGGCATCGAGCGGTCTTTTCTCGATGACATAGCGCTGACGCAATGCATCGAGGGAATATTGGGACATAGCGACCTTCGCAAAGACTGGTTGGGGAGAGCGTGTCGGAGAACTTTGTGGCGATTGTCTGAAGTTGAGCCATCCCGTCTCCACCGACCGCGCAGCGCTTCGCCGGAGGAACCGGCCGCCTCTCATTTAAGGCCCGATATCCTGCGCTGCCAGCGAATCGTATCCACGGAGCTCAGAACGGAACCAACCGGTATCTTGATCCCTTGAAAAAGAGCGGAGCCTCGATCCCAGGGTGCTTCCGAGGGTCAGGCCAATGCTCCGACAAACCACCACCGAAGAACAGGTTCTGGACCGCACCGCGGAAGTGGCTGCCACCATCGCAGAGGAAGGGCTTCGGTACGTCAGCGACTCCGCACCCGGCTACTCGCGCAAGCGAACCGGAACCATCTTCAGCTACTACGACAAGGACGGAAAGCGCATCACCGACGCCGCCATCATCCGACGCATCAAGTCCATCGGCATCCCGCCGGCCTACGAATCGGTGTGGATCTGCCCCTCGGCCAACGGCCATATTCAGGCGACCGGTCTCGATGCGCGGGGCCGCAAGCAGTACCGTTACCACGCGAAATGGCGCGAGCTCCGCGACCAGAACAAGTATGAGCACATCATCCAGTTCGCAGCCGCGCTGCCAGCGCTCCGCGAGCGGGTCGCCGCCGATATGAAGCGGGAGGGATTGCCCCGCGAGAAGGTGCTGGCTACGATCGTCAGTCTTCTGGAGAAGACTTTGATCCGGGTCGGCAATGCCGAGTATGCCGAGAAAAACAAATCCTACGGGCTCACCACCATGCGCCGCAAGCACGTCGAGGTCGGCCGCGGCGTCCTTCGGTTCGACTTCACGGGCAAGTCGGGCAAGCAGTGGAAGCTTCGCGTCGAGGACAAGCGAATAGCCGCGATCGTGAAGCGCTGTGTGGAGATCCCCGGACACGAGCTCTTCAAGTACCTGGACGACGACGGACAACCCCGCACCGTCGATTCCGGCGACGTCAACGCCTACATCAAGGACATCACCGGTGAGGACTTCAGCGCGAAGGATTTCCGGACCTGGGCTGGGACGGTTTTGGCGGCGTTGGCCCTGGCCGAATTGAAAAAGTACGATAGCCAGGCCGAGGCGAAGCGCAACGTCGTCGCTGCGATTGAGAGCGTCTCGAAGCAACTCGGCAACACGCCGGCCATCTGCCGCAAGTGCTACGTGCACCCCGAAATCCTGAACGCCTACATGTCCGGTGATCTCGTGAGGATGATCGAAGCCAAGATCGCTCGGAAGTTCAAGCGCCAGTACGCCAAGCTCACGCCGGACGAGATCATGGTGCTGGCATTTCTCCGCAAGCGCCTCGATGCTCTGAAGGTCCCCGCTTGATCTCGAGTGCCTGTCTCCGGAAACTTCGTCCTCGTCGATGCGCCCGGTCATGCGCTCAAACAACGGTGCTCTCGTCGGTGGAAAGGGGCACTTCGTTCAAATCTGCCGTGTTGCCACGCACGGCGTCGGACTGATCAAGCCGGCGTGCTAGGCGCGGTCCACTCGGCTCCTAGCCTTTCGCGCATCACGTAGTCGTGCTTGTAGGTCATCGTCGGCGCCCAAAGTCCCTCAGTAGCAGCCGTTGGAAGCAACCCGCAGCTTGCCACCAAGCGAAATAGCCAGTGAAGGTAGGTCAAAAAAACGGCCCCAGCACAACCCGCCGGAGCCGCTGTTGGAGGCCTCGACAGTAATGGGGCGCCGCCGAGGCATGCCAAGGTCTAGGCTGATTCGGCAGTCTGGTCTGTATCCCTTTGGATATAAGCAGCGCTCTTGATCGCGCCTCTGCGTGACCGACACACTTTGCTTTCTACTTGTGAAACACGTCGATGATCGCTCCTACGCCGACCCGGAAACCGCCGCGCGCAAGCTGGTGGAGATCGCCGCCGCCACGCCGGCCGTCTAACACGGCCGGATCTACATTGAGCGGGTCAATGCGCTATTCGTGGCCCTCTTGAAAGGCAGCCGCGGCCATCCAGAGTTTGGCGCGGGCATCGACTTTGCCATCGAACGGGGCTGGCTTTGGATGCACGAAAGCGGCACCTATGTGAAGCTGATGCCGCCGGGCCAAGATTTATTGGGAGAGTAGGAACCGAGAGTTCCCGCCGCCGTTCGTTCGGCTGGCTTCCATCTGAGCTGGCGGAGCGGCCCCGGCCATACCCCCCAAAGCCTGGAGAACCGGGGCCGTCTCTCCTTTCACCTTGCATGCGGCTGATGAAGCGGGACCTATGTGCGGCTGAGGTTGAGCGCCGCCAATTCAGTGACTACGGACTCCCGGCGCGAGTGCGGTCGACCTCTCCTAAGCTAGCTTGCGCCTATGACCCATTCTCTGTCTTCAAATTCGATCCAAGATCTCGCGTACCTTCAACGCCAGCCTCGCCTGAGTGATCGGCTTTTCCAGAAGATCCACGCCCTCATCGAGCCGCCCTTGGTGGACCACTGCGTTGCGCGAATAACCCGTCATGTAAAGTATTCTCAGATGAGGCCTAATCTGCTGCGCGCGCCTTCCCAGCTCGCGACCATTGATTCCAGGCATGACGACATCGGTTAGAAGAAGATCGACATGCTGATCTTCCTGCAACAGGATGGTCAAGGCAGTCTGCGCGCTGCCAGCAGACAACACTCGATAATTGAGTTCTCGTAGCACGTCCGAAACATAGACTCTTAGATCGGGATCATCTTCAACGAGGAGAATGGTCTCTACAGAGGCGCCTTCCGAGATTAGCTCGTCCGCATCATCCGAAGCGGGCTGCTCATTGCCCGCGTAGCGGGGGAAATACATCTTGATGCTCGTACCTTCTCCCACCTCGCTGTAGATCTTCACATGACCGCCGGACTGTTTGACGAAGCCATAGACCTGGCTCAATCCGAGTCCGGTTCCATGCCCAGGCTCTTTGGTCGTGAAGAAGGGTTCGAAGGCACGATTTAGGACCTCTTCCGTCATGCCCGAGCCTGTATCACTCACGCAGATGACGACATATTGGCCGGCCGCGAGCTCCGGATTGGCACGCGAATAGTCTTCGTCAGCGGAGACATTGGCCGCCTCGATAGTCAGCTTTCCACCAATCGGCATCGCGTCGCGTGCATTGATCGACAAATTGACAATCGTCGATTCCAAATGGTTCACGTCTGCTTCGATCAGCCAAAGGCCGGCGCCGCCGACCGTCTGTACTTCGATGCGTTCGCCCAATGTGCGCTGGAGAAACTCCTGAAGGCCATTCAGGAAACTGTTGAGGTTGATCGGCTTGGGATCGAGCGCCTGGCGGCGCGAGAACGCAAGCAACCGACTTGTCAGCGCTGCGGCCCGTTGAGCGCCTCGCTTCGCGTTCGCAAGGGCGCGGTGGAGGTTCGGCCCTCCGATGTTGCGGCTGCTTCGCTCCGCATTCTCGAGATTGCCAAGCACGATCATGAGAAGATTATTGAAATCGTGAGCGATGCCCCCGCTCAGTTGTCCAATCGCTTCGAGCTTCTGCGAGGCAACCAACTGTTCTTGGACGCGTTGAAGTTCGTCTTGTGCCTGCTTGCGTTCGGTAAGATCACGCGTGACCTTCGCAAAGCCGATAATCGCCCCGCGCTCGTCGGTGATTCGGTCGATGACGACCGAGGCCCAGAATCGCGTGCCGTCCTTACGCAAGCGCCAGCCCTCGGCTTCGAACCGTCCCTTCTCGGCGGCCTCAGCCAGCGCCCGTTTCGGCACGCCTTTTTCAAGATCGTCAGGCGTGTAGAACGCGCTGAAATGTCGTCCGATGATCTCTTCCGACCGATAACCCTTGATGCGCTCGGCCCCGGGATTCCAGGTCGCGATGTTGCCAGAGGGATCGAGCTGAAAAATGGCGTAGTCAACGACGGCTTCGACGAGTCGGCGATAGCGTCTTTCGCTTTCCAGCAGGTCGTTATGGGCCTGTTGCCGCTCGGTGATGTCTCGCGTGACCTTCGCAAAACCGATGAGCCGGCCATTTTCGTCGCGAATTGCGTCGAGCACAACGAGTGCCCAGAAACGACTGCCATCCTTTCTGACACGCCAGCCCTCGGACGCGAAGCGCCCGGTCTCCGCGGCTGTAGTCAGCGCTCTATTTGGCAGACCTTTCTCTCGATCTTCGGGCGTGTAAAAGATTGAAAACGGCCTTCCTATAATCTCGTCAGAAGCATAGCCCTTGAGGCGTTCAGCGCCCTTGTTCCAGGTCCTCACCGCACCGTTGGTATCGAGCATGAAGATGGCGTAATCGACGATCGCGTTGATGAGTAGTTCGAGGTTATGGGCGTCCCCGAAGGTCGTTTTTTTCATTCTTGGAGCTCGAAGGGCGGAGTGGAGCTAACTCAAAAGTTTGTGGCAGGTTCCGACTAAGCGGCTGACTTTCATCTTAGGCCCCCTGAACGTCGACCTTCCGTTCGCAAGCGGGCTATAGCCTAGCCGGCTCGGTAGGTCTGCAAATGACCTACAGCGGACTACTTGACATGGCTATTGTCGGATAGAAGCTCTGGCATGCGGAGTGCGCGGAGCAACGTAAAAGCGCGCGAGACAGGCGACGCATGTCAGGTGCTCCGCGATGTCAATTCGCAATCCAGTAGACATCCCTCCCGAGCGGCAATCCGAGCATTCCCTCTTGTTTAGGGAAGTAAGAGAGTCGCCTCGTTCATTTCGAGCGCCTGAACGCGTTCTGGTCACACACCGAACGATTGCCTGATTTGTCTCGCCAGCACGAAGGCAGCTTCGGTATTGCGGCCACCCGACCAGTATCGATCACAGAGCGCCAGAAACAGCAGCGCTACAAGTGCAATAAGAACGCCCCTCAACATAGCAGACTTCTCCAAAGAAGAAACTGCCAACCGAGCAGCTATGAGCTGAGTGCACGCGTATCTTTTCGAGTCGCGGCTGCGACATCTGCAATGGTCCAAGGCTGGCAAGAAGGCGTAACTTTTCAGTTAAGCAAGCGTCTCCCTCCCTCATGACCCGCAAAAATTGGAGGTGTGCGCCAATCATTTCGTGCCGAATATCTCGACGCTGCGCCGCCGAGCGCTTTGGTTTTGGCGGGCTCCGCAATCTCGAGCTCTGACGCGATCCGAAGCTCGAGGACAGGCTGAAGTCTTTGCTCCGAGATTTGCGTGCCGCGCGACATATGTTAAACGACGACCTCAACACCGATGGAGTCGCCGAGTGGCAAAGAAAACCAAGAAAACTGTTCGCCGCGAGTGGACGAAGGAAGACATTAAAGAATTGAAGGCGCACTCGAAGGCTCGGACGCCGGTTGCGAAGATATCCAAGATGACAAAGCGAACCGAAGGCGCGCTCCGTCAGAAAGCCATCGTGTTGGGTATCGGCTTGGGCCATCAGCGGTGATCACCCCTTCCGCCAAAATTTGATATCGTTCCGACACGAAACTGACGCGATGACGCAGACTGCCGTGGTACGAGGTAGGCTCGCGCGTGTGGAGGTTGAGGGCTCGCTGTACCCAGCCCCGGCGGGCTCTCCCTCTTCTCCATCCGTCAATAGCCCTGACGTATAGCAACATTTTCCAAGGTGTGACATCGACAACATTGCGCCTCGGCATCGTCGGGATAGGCTACTTATGCCGGGGCTGGATCCCATATTTCACTTACACATTTTAACCCGGCAGGCCGCAGCGGTTCGCCGCTGCGGCCTCTTTCATTGATGTTGCTAACAGTCGATCCCACAGCCGGACTGCAACATCGGCCGGCTCTGTCGCAGCCGATCAGGGAACGCGGATTGCTATCACGTGGGCCTGCGGCGAACTCGGCGACCTAACGCTGAGGCCAACTCGATTCTCAGGCCGCGCAACTCGACCCTCGAGCATGGCGCTGCAGCTCGGATGGAAAGCACGATCGGAGTTCGCCTTCACCTACAGCCGCGACGGGATCTGACGCGACGGTATGCCGATGGCCCCGCACCAAGTCCCGTCACTACCGTCGCCCATCCGGGTAGATTCATCGCCAGAGCGAACTCAGGACTGGATAGAACTCGGGGGATCGCCTCCACAATGTATCCCACGTCAACGATGATAAACGGGGATCGGCAGATTATGGCCCTGTAGAAACTCCCGCTCCGCGCTCAGCCAGAATTCTAGGTCCCTACCCCCGGGCCGCCCAGCGCTCAGCCACAGCTCGTAGGCGCGCTTTCTGATCGCTTCTTCGCGGGCGGCCGCTTGCAGTGTGCGCAACCTGTCCCCGATATCCTGTGCAAACGCCTCAAGACGCTCCACTGTCTCTTTATCGGCAATGAGCCGAACAGCCCGCTGCGCCAAGTCGAGCTGATGCTCAAGGCGATGAAGTTCGGGCAGATATTCCATCATGCACTCTGTACGCAGGACGCGGTTCTTAGGCCCTTCGCGGTCAGAACGACTTCGAGCGGGGTCGTTTCTATTGCGAACAAACACGAATGACCCCGGGCGGTTCCAGGCCCGACAAACACGCAGACGAGACGCAATGGACTGGAGCTTTTAAGCATTGAGCGGCTCGGACCCACCAATGAACCACAGAGGTAGCGCAACTCCCCCGTTTGTAGCTATTCGCCATAGCTTTTTTCGCAGTGTCTCCTTGAGCCGCCAAGAAATGACGCCTTTACAGCAGCTTGCATCTCAAGGTGCGGAGTAGTGGATATCCTCGAGCTTGCGAGAATTGCGATCACCGGAGTCCCACGTGAACCCCTGACCCATACTCATCGTGCCCAGATCCGAGAGGACTCCACCTCTAAGCATCGAAGCCAGCTCGCCCGCTTGTGGCCTAGTTCTGGCTCGACCTGGTGGCAGCGCTGATCAAGCTAGCGAGGCAAGTTGGCGTATGCATCGACCACAGCAAACGGAGAAGGTTTGGATCATCGGAGCCATACGCCGAGTCATGTTCGGCGGCGCCGAAAGGCTCGGCGGACGATTGAACTGGAGATCACTTCCCGCTACCTTAGTATTTTCGAGCTTACTCACGGCCCGTGATTGTAGTGACATCGCTTGGCCTCGGCAACCGGGCAGCGGGATTGCGCCATCCCGACCCGTCGAAGTGACCGTCCTGTTCGGCACGGGCAAGCACCGCGCCAAGGAGGGTCAGGGATTTGTTGATGGTCGTTGCAGAACGTGGCTCATAGGCGCTCAGATTGCGTTGCAGCAGGTCGGCCAGGGTAAGCTGCTTCATGTCTGCCGAAAGACCTTTGGTTATCCGCCTGATTGCGTCCCGATACTCGCGGCCATGCCCCTTGTTAATGCGGTCTACGGGCAAGTCTCCGAACAACTCAATGAACCGACGGCGGGCTGCATCAGCTTCGGTGATCGTGTTAGGGGCAGGCGTCCTTGCCCCTTCACCCCGCCCCCGCTCGACCACAACTGAAACGCCTTGGTTATCGTCAGGACCTTTGAAAGCCCGGCATCGAGTCCATCGACGGACACAGGGCCTTCGGGGCATTGGCCGACTTCGGAAGCGCCAGACAACAGCATTTTGTACAATCCGATTGCCAATTGTTGCAGGTAGCTGGTCGTCACCTGCCAACGTGACAGTTTGTTCCGGCCGATAGTTGCCCGTCAGGAACGCTCTCGCCGCGTCGAACAATGTTGTGCGATCTGAATGCCGACACGCTGCTTGGCTTCACGCTCGACGGTCGTTCTCAACGAAGCCAGACTGCCGTCTTGAGGCGACCGGCCCTTATGGGGCTTTCAAGTTGCTTGATGGCCTGGGGAATCGAAGGTGGCAGAGACTGTCCCGCACGGTCGTCGGGCAGGTCGATCTTGAACCAGTAGATTCCATTGCGCCTGAGCAGGTGAGAGACACGCGGCTTCATCGCTTCCCGTAGCACGAAGACGTAGCAGACGAGAAAGCCGAGCCGAGTAGTCGTAGCGACCGCAGCAGTTAGGAAAGAATGGCGCTCCCTAGGGGAATCGAACCCCTGTTTCAGCCTTGAGAGAACGAAGGCAGCCGCTTCTAGGCATTGATATCATTTCCGACTCACCTGGTTCTGAGTTTTGCCGTCGAAGGCCTCGACTGCCTTCCGGTCTGTCCGAATTGTACGCTACAACGCGCTGGAGTTTGCCGCGGCAGCAGAGATCTTTTGCTTGGTGCCGAGGGCGGTATAGGTCGAGCAGTGGCTAGACAATATCGAAACAAGCAGCAGAAAATTTGTCGCTTTCCCAAGAGCAGCGCCATCCTGCTATGCGCGTCGACACCAAGGTCGCGCTACAGAGACGGCCATCCGCTAACTTGGCTTGATCCATCGTGGCGAAGATCACCGAAGTACATTTAGAAACCATGATTGACAATGATGACAGGAAGCGGCGTCGACTGGTCGAATTCAAGGATGGTTGCCGCTATGGCAGGTTCGGGAAGACGAAGGCTTATGAACTAATCGCCCACGAGAGAATTAGAGCGTACAAGATGGGCGGCAAGACCCTCATCGACCTGGACAGTGTGGATGAATATCACGCTTCGTTGCCCAGGCTTGAAGCGAGGGCAAGTCCCGGCGCCGCCTAAGCTGTCGAGCGATCCAGCATGCTATAGATCCAGCATGGGATACTGCACTCGGCTCAATATATCTCATCGCACCATCCTGCGAAGAACGATAGAGGCGCGTAATGGAAAATCAAAGTGTTGATGCGGCCGGTTTACAACAACTCCGTGACGCTATGCCGGATTTAGTCGCCACGATGAACCGACCGGGCATCGTCACTCTTGTCCTCGCGGACGCGATGTCCATGTCGACGCCGTTGGTACGCATGAATTCGGTGGTGGCAGACCTATGCAGCGGGACACCATCTTCCGAATCGCCTCCACGACCAAGCCCATGGTCGCCGCGACCACGCTTGCCCTTGTCGATGAAGGAAAGCTGCGCCTGGACGAACCGGTGGACCGCTGGCTTCCCGAACTGGCAAATCGTCGCGTGGTGAAAACCTTGGGTGGTCCGATCAACGAGACGGTGACAGCACGGCGTCCGATTCTCGTCAGCGATCTGCTGACCATGCGGATGGGGGCTGGGTGGATCATGGCGGCCGGCGATTACCCGATCCAAACGGCCTTAATGGAGGCCGATTTCCTTGTTCCATACCGAATGCCCATGCTCTCACTCGACGAGTGGTTGGCGCGTTTGTCGCGCCTGCCTCTCATGGATCACCCCGGCGACGTCTGGCGATATGATCTCTCCATGACGGTGCTCGGCGCGCTGATCATGCGAGTGACGGACCAGTCGTTGGGGGACGTGATGGCCACGCGAATTTTCGATCCGCTCGGGATGAAGGATACGGGATTTACCCGTTCCTGCCGACAAGTTGGGCCGGTTTCCGCCATGTTATCGCCCGAACCGCGCGGCCGGAGCCGCCGATGTGTGGAATCCTGCTGGGCCCAGCAGCTTCTGGGCCAGTGAACCGGAGTTTCCCGGTGGTCATGGAGGACTCGTTTCTACCGCTGACGACTATCTCAGCTTCGTGCGAATGATGATGAACTCGGGCAAGGGGCCGAGTGGCAGGCAGGTTCTGTCCGAGGCGTCCATCCACGCCATGATGAGCGACAAGGTGCCGGTAGCGGTGAAGGCACGGTCACCGTTCAGCCCTGGTTTTGGGATAATCGTGGTTGGGGCTATGGCGGGTCGACAGTGCAAAAGCCCGTACGAGGGCAGCCGCGCCGCGGCTTCGGTTGGGAAGGCGGTTACGGGGTTTGCGCCTATTGGGACGCCGAGGCGGAGTTTTTCGGCATCGTTCTGTCGCAATGTCTCATCGACTCGCCGGAGCACCCTCCGCTCTATCGCAGATTTTGGGATGGGGTTGATATGGCTACAAGCTAAGATTGGGCACGGTGGTCCAGACGATGGTGATCACTGATGACTAGGCTCCATGAGAGCTCGAAAAGACAAAGGCTTATGAACTGACCGCCTGCGACAGGATCAACGCATACAAAAACCGCCGTGCATCCACTTTCGCATCAGCTCAATTGTTCGCTCATCACTTCAATTGAGACCTCGGCCTTAACCAGCTGCGGCGTCGAAGCCGCGGCGCACAATTATTTCGGTCGGATGCAAATAGAGATGCCCCCGCGCGGGATCGGAGCCCCATAGGTATTCGCCCTCGATGAGCGGCGGGCGCGGTAAGGGCTGTCCTGAAAAATTGGTCACGATCTGCAACAAATCGTTGTTAGCGCTTCGCCAAATCACGTTGAGCCCCCCGGGATTGCGCTTTGCACCCAGCAGTTCGGCGCGTGCCGCCTTGAAGCCGGCCTTGAGGAGCGGCACAACCTTTTCGCGCCGGATGGCGAGCAGTTCCTTTGTCAAGGCACGAAACTCGGCGCTGATTGGCGCGTGCATGATGTTATTCCAGTCGAGCCGCGAGGCTTCAAAGGTCTGGACCTGGCAAGGATCTGGAATTTGGTTCCGCATCTGAGGAGTGGAGAAGGCCTGAAAGTGCGCAAACTCCTTACGGCGTCCTTCCCGTGTCAAATTGGCGGCCTCGCCTGTCCAGTCCGCAAAGAAAAGGAAAGGCGTGGCGGCGGCAGCTTCCTCGCCCATGAACAGCAGAGGAATGTGCGGATTGAGCGTCAGAAGCACCATGGCTTGGCGGAGCTTTTCCTTGCCGACAAGCTGCGTAAACCGTTCACCCAAAGCGCGGTTGCCGATTTGGTCATGGTTCTGCGCGAAGAAGATGGTGGCGTCCGGTGGCAAATGAGCACTGGGTTCGCCGCGCGGTTCGTCATGCAGTGGAAAAATTTCGCCTTGATAGGCAAAGCCCTCAGTGAGCGCACGCGCAAGGTGCTGAAGAGGCTTGTCGGCAAATGCCTTGTAGTAGCCTTCATCTTCGCCGGTCAGGAGCACATGGAGCGCATTGTGAAAATCATCGCCCCATTGCGCGTTGTAGAGCCTTGTGCATCCCCGTGGCCTCTCAAGAAGGTGTGCCTGGTTGGCTTCGTTTTCGAGCATGAGATGAACGTGCCGCCCGACCAAACGGCTGCGCACAGTCTCAGCAAGTTCGACGAGAAAGTGCTTTGCTGAATCGTCTTTCAGGGCATGAACTGCATCTAAGCGAAGCCCGTCGAAGCCATAATCACGCAGCCACATCAGTGCGTTATCGATCAAAAACTGACGAACGAACACGCCATCGTTGCCTTCCAAATTGACAGCCGGCCCCCAGCCGGTCGAATGGCGTTTTGTAAAGAAGTTCTCTGCGTAGCTGTGCAAATAGTTGAGCTGAGGACCAAAGTGGTTATAGACGACATCAAGATAGACCATCATGTCACGCTCGTGCGCGGCATGCAGAAAGCGCTTCAAATCTTCAGGCCGCCCATAGCGCGCATTCGGCGCGTTGAGCAGAACGCCGTCATAGCCCCAATTGTATCGGCCAGGCACATCATTGAGTGGCATGAGTTCGATCGCCGTGATGCCGAGATCGCGCAGATAATCGAGCTTTCTCTCAACACCGGCATAAGTGCCCTCCGGCGAAAATGTGCCGACATGAAGCTCGTAAATGACGGCTTCGGCCCAGGGGCGGCCGGTATAAAGTATGTGATCACGTAGGGCAGTGATGTCGACGACTTCGCTCGGCTCGCCCACGTCGTCCGGCTGGAATCGTGAGGCCGGATCAGGCACGACAAGGGCGCCGTTAATGCGAAACTGGTAGCGCGAGCCAACTCGCGCTGTCGGACTGAACAATTGATACCAACCATCCGTATCCTTTGGCATCTTGCGCGGCGGTTGACCGACCTCGAGAAGCTCAATCGATAGCGCGCTAGGCGCCCAAAGGTTGAACACCACACCTTGTGCGGTGATCAGCGGGCCATGACACCGCGGTTGATTGGCTGCCCCAAGCTTGTCGGTCAACGCTTTCTCGCCTTGTTTACGTGCTTGTCCGAGGTTTTCTCTTGCCCGTTTTCCCGCGTGCGGCCCGCATGTTGTCGACCAGATTCGGATGGGGCCGGCCTGCTTTCTTGGCCGACCGCTTTGCAGGGTCTTCGCTGTGGGACAATTTTTTTGATTTCCTGCTCGCCCTCTTTCGGATTGCTCTCGTTCCAGGGCGCTTGTCGACCCATGCCTTCGCCTCTCATCGATCATCGGGGAAGCCCCCCATTGCGGTCGGCAATGAGGATGCCGTGAGAATTGCTGAGACCGACGAGCACATCAGGGATGAAAGAAGAAGGTCCAGATGGCGACGATGGTCACGGCGGCCAGCGCCAAGCTGAAGATGAGCAGGGCGAGAACGCTTCCGTCGGCTCGGCCTGACGGGCTTCGGAAGAGGGCGCGACTATTCGTCGTTCACGCAGGCTGTACATGATTTCCTCCGTCCCGATGAGAAAGCGGCGGCAGCAGGATTGTTCCTCGCGAGGGAACGCGCAGGGGTGTCCTGCGTTCGGCGTCTTGAAGGGAGCTAAACATGACTAAGAAATTTAGCCCGGCGCTACCGGACAAACATGCCGAAGACCCCAAGCAGAGCGTGAAAGAGGACAGGAAGGAGGATGATGAGCTTGAGAAAGGTCTCAAGGGAACGTTTCCTGCTTCCGATCCGGTCAGCGGCACTCAGGCGTCGAAAGCAACACGCGACGGTTAGTGGAGAGAGCTATGGGATTGGCAGCCTATGACATCATAGGGCGCGACGGCGCTTGGCATGTCGAGCATGACGGCGTGAGCCGCAATACGTACCAGACGAAGGAAGCTGCATTCGAAGCGGCGGTGGCGGCCGCTTCGCTTGCGATGCGGCAGGGCCATGCCGTACGGTTGACGGTGCCGGAAAGTGGAAACGCTGTCGGGGCTGCCCACGACGGCTGATTCAAGGCGCCGGTGCGGCAGATCACGCGCTCGCCCCCGGAGCTGCTGATACCCCGGGGGCCTGGAAAGGTGACAGGGGAGGAGGACAGCCCTGTCAAAGGCCTAAACCCGCGTATTGACGGACGTTCCTCGCACGAAACAATCAACTCGCTCTGTGCACTTTGGTACTTTGAGCCATCCAGCCAACGCACCGCACTCCTGGCGCAGCGAGGAACCCCGCTCCACGTGCTTTGTTGAAGGAGGCCTTTTCAACACACCAGGAGACCAACCATGTCTGAGAAAGACCTCAGCAGCCTGTTCGTCGACACTCTCAAGGACATTTATTATGCGGAAAAGCAGATCTACAAATCGCTGCCGAAAATGGCCAAGGCCGCTTCGTCGGAGGAATTGCGCGCCGCCTTCGAAAAGCATCATGACGAGACCGAAGGTCAGATTGAACGGCTTGAACAGATTTTTGAGCTGATCGGCAAGCCGGCCCGCGGCAAGAAGTGCGATGCCATCGAAGGCATTCTCGACGAAGGCAAGGAAGTCATGGAGGAATATGAGGACACGCCTGCGCTCGATGCCGGCCTATTGGCGGCGGCGCAAGCTGTCGAGCATTACGAGATTTCGCGTTACGGTACGCTAAGAACCTGGGCCGACAAGCTGGGGCACAAGGATGCCGTCAAGCTGCTCGATGCGACGCTGGCGGAAGAGAAGAAAACCGATGATGCGCTGTCAAAGCTGGCAATCTCCGCTGTCAATGCGGATGCGGCGTGAGGCGGGAGCATCAGACAGATTACTCTCGCAATAGTGCTCGCCACGGCCGTCAATGGACCGGCCGGGGCGCAGTCGGTTGGCGAAAAGACGGGCCGGGCGTAAACCAGCGCTCGGCATCGCGCTCATGACAGAGGACTTCGTCAAAGAGGCGGCCATGAGCGATATGCTCGAGATCGGCCGCCAAGATCGCGTAACAAAAAGGCGATCCAGACGAAAAAGAGTTCGCGACCAGATGATCGCCGATCACGCCAAAATCATCAGCGAATTTATTCCGATGCCTAGACGGTGATTCCGGAAAAGCCCGACGAGAACTCACAGAAGAAGCTCAAAAAACTCCGAGATGCGAAGCCGGAAGACAACCAACACGTTGCAGTGCAGGTTAGCGCTCACAAGGACTCCTCTCCCTTTTCCAGCGCTCTGCGGAGGGTGGCGCTGATGCCAAGTCTGAAGGATTGGGCGGGATCCCTCGCTTCAGCTTCATCTCGGCCATGGCGTAAATCGGAACCGCAGATCGTGCGCGTCCGCAAGGTCGCTTTGAAAGGAGCAGCATCAGTCTGCCCCCGACCATTTCCGGCCAGGCAGATCCCCAGACAGCGCCGCCACACACAACGTTCCTTCTGAATCCACTGGGCACAACAACGATGCGCCAGACGTCGCGCATCGAAAAAACAACGCGGCTAATGCCGCCACGCGCCCGATGATTTGCTGGATCATCAAGCCGCAGCACCGGTCTGCGTGATCGAAAACATCGCTGCGGATGATCCGACCTGAAACGAGGCGAACTATGGTTTCTTGGACATGAGGACCACAGGAACGAAACATCCGGAGACGGCTTGGTCGCAAAAGGAGTGACCAACATGAAGCTCTCCCGATTTGCTCTCATCGCCGCTGTTCTCGTTCCAGTCGCCGCATTCGCCCAAGGAGGCGGCGGTGGAGGTGGAGGGGGTGGCGGATCCGCTGGTGGTGGTACCGGCGGCGCCACTTCAGGTGGCGCAGGAAAAGGTTCGACATCTGCGGGCACGGGGTCGGCAGGTAACGCGGCCGCCGGTACGAGCGGAAATAGGTCGTCCGCGACAGGAACGACCGGAAGCCCAGGACCGAGCGGCAATGCCGCAACCGGGAATTCGAACAACCGGCCCAACACAAATAGCCAGGCTACCGGCAAAATCCCCAATCAGCAGACGGGCAATGGCAATGGGCTTAGCACGGGATCCACGCCGGGGACGAATACGGCCGGAACGGCGGCGCCATCGGGCTCTCCTGGCGCCAACGCACAAAACACTGCTCCTGCCGGCGGCATCGGCAAGCCGACTACCACGAACGAACAGGACAGCGACGCCAAGATCGATCACGAGAACAATAGGGCGGACAAGACTGTGGGGAAGATTTGCAAAAATTGTTGAAGGGACCCGCCTTGATATCCGTTATCGTCGCAGCAGCGCTCGTCACAGGTCATGCTGCAGAGGCTAAAGGCAAGCGACACGGCCATCACTCGGTGACGCCAGCGGCCGAGCAACGGAGCACGGGCCAATCAACCCACGCGCAGCCGCGCGATCCAGCAGACATCGCTTTGGAAAAGAAGATCAAGAGCATCTGCCGAGGCTGTTAGCTCAGAGCGGTGACGCGTCAAGGACGAAACGCTGCAGCCTCAGGAACGGCGTTCATGCTCGCCAGTTGGGCTCGTCCGGCACGGGAGATGTTGATGGCCGACCATGTACGACGCGGATTCATGAAGGGGGCCGCCGCAGTGACCGCGTTTGCGGTCGCTGCCTCCGCTGCGGCTCAAAAACGGATAGATGATGGCCCGAGAGAGCTTGAAGGACAGCCGATGCCGGAACCGCCCACAGAGCGCACTGCCGGCCCTATCAGAGCTGGGCGAGGCTCCATGCTGCAGGAAAAGGTCGCCGTCGTCACCGGAGCCGCAAGAGGCATCGGACGCGCGATTGCGGTGGAGATGGCGGCCAACGGTGCGGACGTGATCACTTTGGACATCGTGGGGCCGGTTTCTCCCGCCTCGAACGCCGCGCCTGCGAGGCCGGAAGAACTCGACGCGACCGCGCGGATGATCAAGCAATACGGAAGGCGCAGCGAAGGGATCAAGGCTGATATTCGCGACATCGGCGCTTTGCGGAAGGTCGCGGACCGTGTCGAGCGGACTACGGCAAGGTCGACATCGTCGTTGCCAACGCGGCGATCCAGCGCTGGCTGCCGCTGCTCGAGATGCAGGATTCGGACTGGCGCGATGTCATCGACAACAATCTGAACGGCACCGCCAATACCGTACGCGTTTTCGCACCGTAAATGGTGGCGCGGAAGAAGGGACGTTTCATCCTGCTCTCGTTGATGCAAGGCAAGCACGGCACTAAAGACGCCTGCAGCTACTCGGCCTCCAAATGGGGGATCCTTGGCTTGATGAAGTCCGCAGCCATGGAACTCGGCGAGCACAACATTACTGTCAACGCGCTCATTCCCGGTCTCGTCGACACGTCGCTGACCCGATACGAGAAGCGCCTCAGATGAGCGAGCAGGGACAGAAAGTCGAGCACCCCCACGCCACAGCAGGCCTGGGACAACCGCGCACCGACCGTGCCGCTCAAGGTCGGCTGGCTGCAGCCCGACGACATCTCGCCAGCCGCCGTATTCCTCGCGTCCGACGCCGCCAATATGGTCACTGGTGCCGAGTACGAAGTGACTAGCGGCGACAGCGCAAAGGACATTTAGGAAGGGTCGCGCGCTCGATGCCCGGTGCAGGTCTTTCGCCCAATTTCCATTAGCTAGGTCAGTCCATCATGCCCAATCGCGCACAGCAGATCTTTGAGCCTCGCTTTCGCCTCGGACTCGGCGGGGTTTCGCTGGGGAACGAGTTCAACAAGCACACCGACAAAGACGCGGACAGCACGCTCGAAGCGGCCTGGGAGATCGGGGTGCGCTACTTCGACATGGTACGGGTTTGGGCTGGCCGAGCGGCGGTTTGGACGGCTTCTCCACACCAAGAAGCGAGATGAATATCTGCTCTCGTCGAAAGTCGGCAAGCTGTTCAAGCCTCGAAGACCAACAGGCATGCCGACATCTATCCTCTGTCGGATTCGCCGAACGACGTCGTATTCGACTACACCGCCGACGGCGTGCGTCGCTCGATTGAGGACAGCCTCCAACGGCTCGGCGTCGATAGCCTCGACATCGCCTTCGTGCACGACATCTCTCCCGACTTCGCCTTCTTCCCAAACGGCTGGGAGGAGCAATATGAGACCGCCCGTAAAGGCGCGTTCCCCGCGCTCTCGAAGATGCGCGACGAAGGAATCATTCGCGCCTTGGGCATCGGCGTGAATACGCCCCTTCCGATCCTCAAGGTGATGGAAGATGCCGACCCCGACGTATGCCTGTGCGCTCGACAGTACTCGCTAATGGATCACGCCAGCGCCGTAAACGAGCTCCTCCCGGCTGTTCGGAAGAGAAACATCTCGCTCGTGATCGGGTCCTCGCTCAACGCCGGGTTCATCTCCGGAAGCCCGCGCTATAACTATGGCAAGGAAAACTTCAAGATTCCCGCCGAGGCGATTGAAAAGCGCGGCAGGCTCAGGGCGGTGGCGGCCCGCTACGGCGTAGATCTTCGGACCGCGGCCCTACAGTTTTCCGCGGCCGCAGACGTTGCTGTCGCGCTAGTGGTGGGCGCAGGGAGTGCTCACCAGATTGAAGAGGACTGGAACTCGTTGCAAGCCAAGATCCCGAATTCGTTCTGGGACGACCTGAAGAGCGAAGGCCTGATCGAGGCGAGCGCCTCCCTCCCGACGTTGTAGAACGGCTCACAAAAGTCGAGCTATTCGGTCACTTGGTCGGCGTCCGCAGGGAGAGAGGCCCTGTGGATGTCTTCAAAGTGACAACCGATTCTTGCTAAGCTGGCAGGTCGGCGCGCCTTAAGATACGGCCAATGCAGGCTTGTCCATCTGGCGCGGCCGCCACTTCGCCTTCACAGCCACGCCATTGGCGCCTTGCTCCGTTCGCGCATGCAATGCGCCTACGCGCCTCGAAATACGAACGACCTGGATCTTGCCTATCGTTGATGCCGCTCTTCGCAGCCGTTTGCTGCGCCAGGCGGCCACCTCTTGATCGAGATTGAATTCTTCGCCCCCGCCCATTGTCTCGGTTCTGTTAGCTTCGCTCATTTGTTTCCCTCAAATTTGCGCTTAGAACGGTATAAGGCGCTAAATGTTCCGCGATGGGAAACCGGCGGGCGGGCAACCTTCGTTTCCGCCCGGTAGCCTTCTTGAGATATGGGCCAATCAAAACGTCTTGGAAGATCAATCGTCGCTGCTCCGTTCACAGGACATAAAGCATGTGCATGAACAATGCCGGCGCAATGTTCACGAGTGGACCCAAGACAGGAGAGACCCAACCTATAACTGACCGGCGTCGGTTGGATTCGCCTCCGTTCCGGAGCCAAAGCGGCCTCAGCTCCCAAGACCCTTGCAGAGCTGAGGCCGTTTCTGTCTGTAGATGCGGGCGAAATGGATAACGAACCTTCGGCAAGCTTGTCAGCATGACGGACGAGTTCGCTCGATGCGATCGCCGAATCTCGAAGCAAAGCCGCCAATCTAACGATGCCCATCGGCACCCCTCATCGACACCGGCGGCTGACCCTATAGTACTTTGGGATCGACATCGCCTCATGCGGATCGCCTTAGCCGGCGATCTGAAGACCCGGACGTGCCGCAGCCTTAGGAACCATTGCTGCGTCGCGGGATTTTGGGGACAGCGCTTTGCTGAGGAAGCGCTCCCGGAATGCAAAAGATGGTTGGCAAAGGCCACAATTTTTCCCGCGGCTGGTGGGCATAGCGATGCGGATCCTGTTCGCGACGCCCGAAGTATCAGACTTCATACAAGTAGGCGGTCTGGCCGCCGTCTCTGCGGCTTTGCCGCGTGCCTTACGCGATTTTGCTGACGTACGCGTCATCATCCCAGGCTATCCGGCGGTCTTGCGCGGCATGAGTGACCTCAAGGCCGTGGGTAGATGCCAGTCCTACGCCGCCCTGCCCGCCTTCGAGGTCGATCTCGGCCATACCACGGAAGGCGTGACATATTACGTCGTGCGCTGTCCGGAGCTTAACGAGCGGGACGGCACGCCCTATGCCGACGGCCGCGGGGCGGATTGGGCCGACAATAATGTACGGTTCGCCACATTCTCCTATGCCGCCGCCCAGCTCGCCAGGGGATTGGTCGACAAGGAATGGTCGGCCGACCTGGTTCACGCCAACGACTGGCAATGTGCGCTGATCCCCGGCTATCTCGAATGGCACTACGCGCACATTCCGACCGTCTTCACGATCCACAATCTGGCCTATCAGAGGGTCTTCGACAGCAGCTCGTTGGCTCCGCTCGGAATTCCCGAGACCAGCTTCAACATCGACGGTGTCGAATTCTACAATCGCCTGTCCTTCATTAAGGCGGGCCTCGTCTATGCCTCGCACCTGACAACGGTCAGCCAGACCTATGCGCGGGAGATCACGACCGCGGAATTCGGGTGCGGCCTCGAAGGGCTCCTTAAGCAAAGGGCTGACCGCAACCAGCTGTCCGGCATCCTGAACGGCATCGACGAAAGTTGGGGCCCGCGGACCTGCTCGTCGTTGCTGCAGCCGTTCGGAGCCGGCGACTGGGCCGAGCGCTCTCTAAACGCCGACGATGTCAGGGACCAATTCGGCCTCGCGGTCTCCCGCGGCCCGCTGTTCGCTCTGGTCGCGCGCCTTGTCCATCAGAAGGGTGTCGACCTCGTGATCGACAGCGCACAAGCCATAGTCGACGCGGGCGGCCAGATCGTCGTCACGGGCAAGGGCGAGCCCCGCTTCGAGGAAGCCCTGCTCCAGGCGCAGGCGCGAGCCCCGCAGTCGATTGCCGTCAAGATTGGCTTTGACGATGCCGAGGCGCGCAAGATTTTCGCCGGCAGCGATTTCACGCTGATGGCGTCGCGCTTCGAGCCTTGCGGCCTGAGCCAGATGTATGCCCAGCGCTTCGGCTCTTTGCCGATCGGCCATCGCACCGGCGGTCTTGCAGAGACGATCGTCGACGGCGAGACCGGCTTCCTGTTCGATCGGGCGTCGGCTTCGGGCTTTCTCCGCAGTCTTTGCCGCGCCTTTTCGACCTTTGGCATGAAGGACAGGCTCGACCAGATGCGCAGAGCCGCGATGGCGCAGGCTTTCAGCTGGAGGCAGTCGGCCAAATCATACGCAGATCTTTACCGATCATCGATCTAGAAAGATATCGAGCACGGACCATGAAAATCGCGCAAATCGCTCCGCTTGCGGAGAGCTGCCCGCCACGGCTCTACGGAGGCACCGAGCGCATCGTCTCGTATTTGACCGAAGAGCTGGTCCGCCAGGGGCATGACGTCACCCTGTTCGCGAGCGGCGACTCGGTCACATCTGCGGAGCTGGTGCCGTGCTCCAAAATGGCGCTGAGGCTCGATCCCTCGGTGAAGGATATGACGCCGTACCACGTCATGATGCTGGACCAAGTTGCAAGGCGAGCCAACGAATTCGATGTCCTGCACTTCCACATCGATCATCTGCACTATCCTTTGATGCGGCACTATGCGGATCGGATCGTCACGACATTGCATGGACGTCTCGATCTGCCCGATCTGAAGCCGTTTTACTCCGCCTTCCCCGAACCTCCGCTGGTCTCGATTTCGGACGCACAACGCCGCCCAATGCCCCCGGTCAACTGGCTGGGGACCGTGCTTCATGGACTGCCCGAGAACATCCTGCCGTATCGGCAAGCGCCGTCCGGGGACTATTTTGCGTTCCTTGGGCGCATTTCCCCCGAAAAGGGACCGGATAAGGCCATCGAGATCGCTGCCAGGACCGGCGTTCGCCTGAAAATGGCGGCCAAGATCGATGCTGCAGATCAACGCTATTGGGATCAAGTGATCGCGCCGATGGTGGCGGCGCATCCAAATGTCGAATTCATCGGTGAGATCAACGAACTCCAGAAAGCGGACTTCCTCGGCAATGCGCGCGCGCTGCTCTTTCCAATCTGCTGGCCGGAGCCCTTCGGTCTCGTCATGATCGAGGCCATGGCTTGCGGCACGCCCGTGGTTGCGCTTTCCCACGGATCGGTGCCGGAGATCATCGACCACGGCCTGAGCGGGTTCGTCGTGAACTCTGTCAAGGAGGCGGTGGCGGCGGCCAACGCAGTCGGCACATTGGATAGAGCGGCGATCCGCAAGCGGTTCGAACAACGCTTCACGGCCGAGCGGATGGCGAGCGACTATTTGGCCGCCTATCGTCGGCTACCGGCCCTTCGACAAGCACCGCAATTGGACGTTCGCGCGACGCTGGAAAGCAAGAACGGAATTCGGATGCCGATACCTTCTGCCGGCTTGGAAATAGCTGCCGCCGCCGCTGGCTGAGATCCTTGGTCCGTGTCGGAACGGAATCAGCGAGCGGCGGTTACGACAAGACACAGGAGTAGCCGCCATGCGCCGCCCTAACCCGAAGCCCATCCGCAACAAGCTCGACCTGACCAATCGAATTCAGATGCGGCTCGTCAGAAAGCGTCTTGGCCTTTCCGATGCCGAGCTGACCGCCATCGTTGGTCGGATCGGAAATTCGATCGCCGCGATCAGCAAGGAAGTCGCCAAACAGCGGGCCAACGCGCTGGCCAAGCCGGCTCACGTGCCTCCCGCGGCAGTGATCGCCTCAGCTGTGGCCATCGAGCAGGCCGCGGCCGAGATACCCGCATCAGCGCCGACATCCTAACCGGATTTTTATCGGGGGCATACATGGACCAAGAAGCGCGATCAGACGACGCCCTGACGCGGGCGGCGGCGAGTCTGCGCCGCTCGCGGATCACCGAAGGCAAGCCGTTTCCGCTTGGCGCTACCTGGGACGGCCTTGGCGTCAACTTCGCGCTATTCTCGGCCCACGCCACCAAGGTCGAGCTCTGCCTGTTCGACGACGCGGGTGAAACCGAACTCGAGCGCATCGAGCTGCCGGAATTTACCGACGAGGTCTGGCACGGCTATCTGCCCTCGGCCCGTCCCGGCACCGTCTACGGCTATCGCGTCCACGGTCCTTACGAGCCTGACGCCGGACACCGCTTCAATCCCAACAAGCTCCTGCTCGATCCCTATGCCAAGCAGCTGGTCGGGCAACTGCGCTGGGGACCCGAACTGTTCGGCTACCAGCTCGATCACGCCGACAAGGACCTCTCCTATGACGAGCGCGATAGCGCGCCGCTGATGCAGAAGTGTCGCGTCATCGATCCCGCCTTCACCTGGGGCGCGCCGCGCAAGCCCGAAGTGCCGTGGGAACGGACGATCGTCTACGAGATGCACGTGAAGGGCTTTACCCAGCTGCACCCGCTAGTGCCGGAGGCAGACCGCGGCACCTTCTCGGGGCTCGCTCATTCGGAAATCCCCGGCTATTTGCGCTCGCTCGGCATCACCAGCGCGGAGCTATTGCCGATCCATGCCTTCATCGATGACAGCTACCTCGTCGACAAAGGCCTGCGCAACTACTGGGGCTACAACTCCATCGCCTTCTTCGCCCCGGAGCCGCGTTACCTGAAGACGCCGTTCGCGAACGAATTCAAGGAAATGGTCAACCAGTTCCACGCCCACGGCATCGAGGTCATCTTGGACGTCGTCTACAATCACACCGCGGAAGGCAATGAACTCGGACCCACGCTCTCGTTCAAGGGCATCGACAACGCCAGTTATTACCGCCTGCTACCGGACCAGGAGCGCTACTACATCAACGATACCGGCACCGGAAATACCGTGAACCTGTCCCATCCGCGTGTGCTGCAGCTGGTCGCGGATTCCTTGCGCTATTGGGCAACCGAGATGCGAGTCGACGGCTTTCGCTTCGACCTCGCCACCATCCTGGCGCGGGAGCCCTATGGCTTCGACGAGGGCGGCGGCTTCCTCGACGCTTGCCGCCAGGATCCGGTGCTGTCCGGCGTCAAGCTGATCGCAGAGCCGTGGGACATCGGCCCGGGCGGTTATCAAGTCGGACAGTTCCCGCCGGGATGGGCCGAATGGAATGACAAATTCAGGGACACGGTCCGCGCCTTCTGGAAGGGCGACGAAGGATCGATCGCGGACTTCGCCAAGCGCGTGTCGGGCTCTGGCGACCTCTTCAACAAACGCGGACGCCGCCCCTGGGCCAGCGTCAACTTCGTCACCGCCCATGACGGCTTCAACCTCAACGATCTCGTGTCATACAACGACAAGCACAACGAGGCGAACGGCGAGGACAATCGCGACGGTCAGAGCAATAATCATTCCTGGAATTGCGGGACCGAGGGTCCGACCGACGATCCCGAGATCACTGCGCTGCGCGAACGCCAGAAGCGGAACCTGCTCGCAACAATGCTGCTGTCCCACGGCACGCCGATGCTGCTCGCCGGTGACGAATTTGGACACACTCAGAACGGCAACAACAATGCCTATGCACAGGACAATGAGACCACGTGGCTCGATTGGATGGGTATCACGGCAAACGGCCGCAGCCTTCGTGAATTCGCACGCAAGCTGATCGCTACGCGCAAGGCCTTCCCGATCCTCTATCGCAGCCGCTTCCTGGTGGGCTCCCACAATGAAGAGCTCGACGTCAAGGACGTCACATGGCTCTCGCCATCCGGCGAGGAGATGACCACAGATCAATGGCAGGACGCCAACGCCAGATGCTTTGGCATGCTACTCGACGGACGTGCACAGGAGACCGGGATCAAGCGCCGCGGCTCGGACGCGACCATGCTGCTGGTCTACAATGCGCATTATGATGTCGTGAACTTCACCTTGCCGGCCGTCGCGGATGGAAGAACTTGGTTAGGGCTGGTCGATACCAATCAGCCGGAAACGCAGATGCCTGCATTCGAATTCGGACAGACTTACGCGGTGACCGGACGTACTCTCGTGGTTTTTGGTCTGTCGACCGAGAACGTCGCCACGCGCCGCTTGCGGCAAGGCCTCGGTGCACTGCTGGACGTCGCCGAGGCGCCTCTCGGGCAGGCTTGACCATGCCATGCGAGCGACTGCGATGGCCCGAGGAAGCTGACTTGCCAACGGAACTTGGCGGAGGGGCCCGATCGATACCTCTATGCCCGACGAGCCAGGGCCGTATTCTGGGTGCGGAACGAGGGAGGGCGCGCCAAGTTTTCCCGATAGCCTGAGTTCGTGATCCCAGGTCACAAGGTGACTTGTGCCCCAGCTCGCTAGTCCTTGAAGCTGGGGTCTTTCTCTTCCGCCGAAGCAGCTTCGAGAACCGAATAGCCTGGGTCCGTTAGCATGTCCGCGGCTGCTGCACGCACGAGCGGCTCGTCATCGACGAGAAGTACTGTTCCAAGAGAACCACCGTTCGGCACCGATGCAGGTTGCTGGCTCCCCGCCTGCACGGGCTCGTCGGTGGAAGGAAGCCAAATCTCTATATTTGTACCCAGCCCTGGGCGGCTCTGAATGGTCAGAGCGCTGCCCAACGGCAATGCAAGGCCGTGAGCCATCGATAAACCGGGACCCGTTCCCTTTCCGATTCCCCTTGGTCGAGAAGAATGGCTCGATGGCCCGAGCCTTCACCGAATCTCCATGCCGACTCCGTTGTCCGCAACAGATAGCCTGACGTAGCGTCCGGGCTTCAAATTGGTGCGGTGCCCTGCCTCAACGTGTTGGGCGTCGATGGTGATGCGTAACGTACCACCTTCAGGCATCGCATCACGTGCATTAACTGCAAGATTGAGGAGAGCCATCTCAAGCTGGCTTTCATCGACCTTGCGGAAGGCAAAGCCTTCTCGATCTCGACCGACACCTTGACCTGCGGACCGGATGTACTCGCAATCAGGTTGGCCATTCCATTAATCAGGTCACCACCTGTGTTGGTTTGGCTTGAAGTGGTTGTCGCCGTGCGAATGCAAGCAACCGCTGAACAAGCGCCTTTGCTCTCTCGGCAGACTACATCGCTCCGGCGATCAACCGTTGCTCGCGCTCCCCACCCACACCTCTCCGTTGCAACGCATCGAGGGCCCGACGCTTGGCGTCAACAGGTTATTGAAGTCGTGGGCGGCGCCGCCGGTCAACCGGCCCATCGCTTCCATTTCTGCCCCTGGCGGAGCTGCTCTTCCGCCCGGGAAGGGCGCTCCTGTTCTCGGATACGCTTTGTCACATCGTAGACGAACTGGTACGCCCCGATCCGGTCACCTTTGCTGTTTTAGCAAGGTATTGTACTTCATTTCGTAGCGGCGGCGTTCGCGAGCGCGATCGCCGAATGCTGCCACTCCGCTAATTCCTCTTTTCCGCATTTTCATTTCGAGACTCGTTGAAAACACTGGTAAATAAATTAGGCTCAGCCATCTAGTTTGTTGGTATTTTTGTTGGCATCAGGATATTAACGAGCGGCGAATTTCGTTAGTTCGAACGATGGAACGAGCAAAGGCCCCGCAAGAACGATGGCGCGGGCACCAACCCAAAACAGATCTGACCGACGTCGACTGCCGCGCCGCGCGACTGAAATTCGAAAGGGGCGACGGACCGCTCGCGCTTTTCGTCTCGCGCACAAAGCTTATGCAGCATTGGGCTGATCGGATCGACGATTGGCTCGATCTCAAGAAGGCGATGCCGACAGGCTTGGGTCTCCTATCATCAGGCTGGTTGATGTTGTCCAATTCGACGCGCGAAGCTCATGTGATAGTTGTCGACGCTTGTGCATGACGTTCCGGAAAGCGGATCGATTTCGCAGCGCCTTTGCGACGCGTTGCGCTTGGCCGCCAGAGATAAAACGCCGCGTAGATGCCCCGTGACCCAGAGATCGTCTGCGCTGCTCACCCCTGCCTTCCGAAAACAATGTTCGAGGATTCGGCTCCGATGGGGACCAAGCTGCCCACTTATACGCAGATGTATCCGAAAACCGCCTCGACGTCCTCTCGCACTTCCAAGTCCACGGAAGCTCTGTTTTGACTGTCCCCAGCGGAGGCACGGTGTTGAAAATCAAGAGAATCGAAAATTTAAGACTTCCAACCAAAGCGGAAGCAGTCAATCAGGCGAAGCCTTCCGAGCACGCAATCCTTCGCCTCGCCCGCCTTATCGGACGACAAATGGCCCGTGACGATATCAAGGATCGTCGATCACCTTGTGCCTCGCCCGAGAAAGAAACCACCCCAATCTAGCCGCGTCATGGCACATCGCCATTGTGTAGTTGGATCTCTCGAGTACGCAGCAGAGATATGAGCAAAGACGCACACGGCGCAGCGTCTTCTAGTTCACTCCAGAGCGCCGCGACATGCCTTTCCTTGCATCAAACCCATCCGGGTGTGCACGGCATATAAATGCCGCGTTCATTCGATATTTTTTGCTTCACGGCCATGTGCCGGCGCAAGTGGAATGCAAGGACAAGTCAATGACGCGAGCTGCGCTCTATGCCCGATACTCGTCTGACAATCAACGTGACACCTCGATCGAAGACCAATTTCGTATTTGCAAAGAGCGCGCGATGCGCGAAAAATGGACGATCACCAATTCTTACAAGGATGCCGGAATTTCCGGTGCGAGCATGATCCTTCGTCCGGGCATCCAAGCCCTGTTGCAGGATGCTCAGAGCCATGCGTTCGATATCGTGCTCGCTGAGGCGCTCGATCGGATCAGCCGCGACCAAGCGGACGTGGCGACCCTGTTCAAGCAACTGCGCTTTGTCGGTGTTTCGATCGTCACCTTGGCCGAAGGGGAAATCACTGAGCTTCACGTCGGTCTGAAAGGGACTATGAATGCTCTATTTCTGAAGGACCTCGCTGCGAAGACGCACCGTGGCTTGCGAGGTCGGGTAGAGGGTGGAAAGTCAGGTGGCGGGCTTTGCTACGGATACCGCGTTATCAAACGGCTGGATGAGCGCGGAGATCGTATCCGAGGAGACCGAGAGATCGATCCGGCCCAGGCCGCCGTAATCCGGCGCATCTTTCGGGACTTCGCGGCTGGCATCAGCCCGCGAGCGATCGCCGTGAAGCTCAACGCCGAAGGCATAGCCGGCCCTGAGACCAAGCTGTGGAATGACACGACGATCCGAGGCCATGTCAAGCGCGGCACCGGGATCATCAATAACGAGCTTTACGTGGGACGCCTCGTTTGGAATCGGCTGCATTACCTTAAGAATCCTTCGACGGGGAAACGCATCTCGCGTCTCAATCCGGAGGCCGAATGGATCGTCACCAAAGTTCCAGAGCTTCGCATAATCGAGGACGAACTCTGGGATTTGGTGAAAGCCAAGCAAAGTGAGATCGCCGAAAGATTCATCAATGTGACAGTAGCTGTCCGCGAGCACCATTCGAACAAACGACTTAACAGTGCTCGCCGCCCAAAGTCGTTGTTCTCGGGACTTGTGCTCTGCGGCTTATGCGATGGCCCATGTTCGCTGCGCGGAGCCGATCGCTTCGTCTGCTCGGCACATGTCAGCAACGGGTCCTGTTCGAACGGCCGTACTTTGGCGCGGAGCGAACTCGAACAACGCGTGTTAAGCGGGCTGAAGGACCGGTTGCTGGCGCCAGACGTTATCGCAGAAGCAATGCGCGCCTATGCCGAGGAGATGAACCGGCTGAACCGCGAGCGGCGGGCCCACGACAATGCCTGGCGCGCTGAACTGGCCAAGGTAGAAAAACAAATCCACGGAATGGTCGAAGCGATCAAGGAGGGCATGTTCCAGCATTCGATGATCGCAGCGATGGACGCGCTGGAGGCTCGCAAAGCCGAGCTTTCTGCCCTGCTCGCCGAAGCCCCTGCGGATACCCCGGACGTTCTCCCGAGCGCGTCGCAACTCTACGCTAAGAAGGTCGCCCACCTCACCGAGGCTTTGAACCGTCCGGAAGACCGGGCCGAGGCGCCCAGGCTCTTCGTGGCCTGATCCAACGCATCGTTCTCCGCCCGGGTGCCAAGCGCGGCCAAATCGACGCCACCCTCCACGGTGATTTGGGCACAATACTGAACTGGACTGCTGCGCGTAACGCGGAAAAGGTAGCACAAACCAAAACTCCCGCAGCGTCGGCTACGGGAGTGTCGGTATCAGTGGTTGCGGGGATAGGATTTGAACCTATGACCTTCAGGTTATGAGCCTGACGAGCTACCGGGCTGCTCCACCCCGCGTTAAACCGTTGCGCGCCTTCAGCAAATCCCGGGGACGGTGAGGTTAAGGCCGACGCTGTTCGCGTGGCTTGCTCGTCCGTCCCAAAGGCTTCCTTGGAAGGCAACCCCGGGCAAAGCCCGTCGGGTGCGGGGCGTATGTATCAAGGCGGGGTGGCTTTGGAAAGGGCCGGCGGGACGTTTTTTTCGACTTTATGACAACGCGGTGGGCCGGTTTTCGGCCGGTTTGGCGCGCTCTTGCCAGAAGTTCCACAACGGGCCAGCTTGCGGCAACAAGATAACGGGGGAACGCCATGGACCACCCGCTGACCTGCCCCGCCTGATGGCGGCGGGATCGCGCGGCTGGAGAAGCTGCCGTCATTCCGGGGCGCGTGCTGCGCGAGCCCGGAATCCATCGATCCGCATCACCAGCGGGCCAATGGATTCCGGGTTCGCGACTTCGTCGCGCCCTGGATTGACGCCTACAAAAAGGCGCGCAGGGGGAAACATCGGTGACTGACATATTCGATTTCGTCGTCGTGGGCGCGGGCTCCGGCGGCTGCGCCGTGGCGGGGCGGCTGTCGGAGGATGCGGCGACATCCGTGGCGTTGCTCGATGCCGGCGGGCGCAACGACACTTGGCGGATCACCACGCCGTTCGGGCTCGCCTTGCCCTACCCCGCGGCCAACTGGGCCTTCGATACCGTGCCGCAGAAGGGATTGAACGGCCGCATCGGCTATCAGCCGCGCGGCAAGGGTCTCGGCGGATCCTCGGCGATCAATGCCATGGTCTACATCCGCGGCCACAAATGGGACTACGACCACTGGGCCGAGCTCGGCAACGCAGGCTGGTCGTACGCGGACGTGCTGCCCTACTTCAAGCGCGCGGAGAACAACCGCGATTTCGACGGCGAGTATCACGGCAAGGGTGGCCCGCTGCATGTCAACAGGCTCCGCTCGGACAATCCGATCCATGAGGTCTTCCATCAGGCCGCGCGCGAGGCGCAGTTCCGCATCCGCGACGACTTCAATGAAGCGGATCATGAAGGGCTCGGCAGCTATCAGGTGACGCAGCACAATGGCGAGCGCTGGAGCGCGGCGCGCGCCTATCTGCAGCCCCACATGGACAAGCGCGCGAATCTGCGCGTCGAGACGGGGGCGCAGGCCACGCGCATTTTGTTCGAGGGCAAGCGCGCGGTCGGAATCGAATATGTGCAGGGCAAGCAAAGAAGCAGCTGCGCGCCCGGCGCGAGGTGATCCTCGCCGCCGGCGCCTTCCAGTCGCCGCAGCTGCTGATGCTGTCGGGCGTCGGCGATGGCGAGGCGCTTCGCGCGCACGGCATCGGCGTCACCCATCACCTGCCGGGGGTCGGGCGCAATCTGCAGGACCATCCGGATTTCGTCTTCGTCTACGCCTCCGATTATCCGCACTTCGTTCACTCCTCGCTTGGCCGGCTGCCATCCTTGCTCCGCGCCATCCAGCGGTACCGTAGGGAGCGGCGCGGCCTGATGACCACCAATTTCGCCGAGTGCGGCGGCTTCTTGAAGACGCAGGCCCATCTCGACGTGCCGGACATCCAGCTGCACTTCGTCGTCGCGATGCTCGACGATCACGGCCGCAAGAAGCACAAGGAGGCAGGCTTCTCATGCCATGTCTGCCTGCTCAGACCGAAGAGCCGCGGCAGCGTCTGGCTGAGAAGCGCCGATCCGCTCGCAGCTCCAATGATCGATCCGAACTTTCTCGGCGAGGACTGGGATCTCGAGGCGATGGTCGCCGGCTTCAAGACCACGCGACGGCTGATGGAGACACCGGCGCTGCGCGCGTTGCAGAAGAAGGACATATTCACATCCGACGTGCGAACCGACGACGACATCCGCGCGATCCTGCGCAATCGCGTCGACACCGTCTATCACCCGGTGGGCACCTGCAAGATGGGCACGGATGCGATGGCCGTGGTCGATCCGAAGCTGAAGGTGCACGGTGTGCAAGGTTTGCGCGTCGTCGATGCCTCGATCATGCCGACGCTGATCGGCGGCAACACCAATGCGCCGACCATCATGATCGGGGAGAAGGCGGCGGATATGATCCGGGGAGACGTGCGGTAGCTCTTCTCCCTCTCCCGCTTGCGGGGAGAGGGTTGGGGTGTCTCCACGAGGACGGTGATAGCTCGACTCGCGGAAACTCCCCTTACCCGGAATTTGCTTTCGCAAATTCCGGCCTCTCCCCGCACGCGGGGAGAGGCGAAGACACGCTCAATTCAGCAAGAACCCGCCGTCCACCGTTACCACACTCCCCGTCATGTACCGCGACGCCTTCGAGGCCAGCAGCAAAATCGCGCCGTCGAGATCGGACTCGGCGCCGACGCGGCGCTGGGGGATGCGTTTGGCGAGGCGCTCGCCGGCGGGCGTCGACCAGAAGGCGTGGTTCATCTCGGTATCGATATAGCCGGGCGCGAGCGCGTTGATGCGGATGTTTTGCCCCGCGAGCTCCAGCGCCATCGCTTTGGTCGCCTGGATGATGCCGGCCTTGGAGATGGCATAGGGCGAGACCGCCTTGAGCACGCCGGTGCCGAGCACGGAAGCGATGTTGACGATGTTGCCTTCCTGCTTGCGCGCAATCATGCGGCGGGCGATTTCGGTCGCGAGGAAATAAGCGCCCTTCAGATTGGCGCCGATCACCGCGTCCCAGTCGGCCTCGGTCTGCTCGGTCGCGAGCTTCTCGATGGCGATGCCGGCATTGTTGATCAGCACCGTGACCGGGCCGAGCGCTGATTCCGCGTCATCCACGGCTTTCGCGATCGATGCGGTGTCGGTGACGTCGAGCGCGATCGCAGCTGCGCGGCCGCCCTTGCCGCGGATCTCCTCCTCGAGACTCCTCAGCTTGTCGGTCTGTCGCGCCGCGAGCGCGACCGCCGCGCCATGTGCCGCCAGCACCCGGGCAAACTGCCGCCCCAGCCCCTGGCTCGCGCCTGTTACGAGGATGGTTTCTTTACTGACGTCGAATAGGTCTGACATGACGTTGTCCTTGCGCGATTTCCCTGGGCTTTGGAGCCATCAATACCGACGATTTTAACGATCTGAAACCGGAATGATCGGTTCGGCGTTCATTCGTTCCACCTGAGGCAGGGGCTCGCAGTGATGAACAGTTTCGATCTCGCGGTCTATGCGGCGCTTGCCATGGCCGTCGGCCTCGGCTTTCGGACCGGCCTGCTGCGCAGCGCCATGACCATCCTGGCCTATCTCCTCGCCGCGCCCATGGCGGTGGCGCTGATGCCGATGATCGCGCCGCAGATCGCCGGCAATCCCAACGCGCCGCTGCTCCAGAACTGGATCTGGTTCTTCGCCATCTTCGTGGTGGTCGGCATGCTGCTCGGCCATATCGGCCGCGTCGCGCTGAACGACACCCTTGGCGAGGCCGGCATCGGCGACCGCCTCGGCGGCGCCGCGCTCGGCGCCGTCAGGGTCGGCCTCGTCGCCACCACGCTGGTTCTCGTGTTCGACCAGATCGTGCCGGCCAACCGCCAGCCGCCCTTCCTCGCCGGCTCGCATCTGCGGCCGCTGTTCTCGGCGGCCGGGCAGATGGGATTCAAATCGCTGCCGCCCGAGGCCGCCGACGCGATCGACCGCCTCAAGCAGGAGCGTCGCATCTAGAGCGCGATAAGATCGCGCTCCAGCTTATTGTCTGGGCATGATCTTTTCGGAAAACCGCTACGCACTTTTCCGAATCATGCCCGTTTGCATCGCCGCGGCCCGCGCCATGCATTTTGACGCGGGCCTCTCCCTTATCAGCGGCGCCGCAGTTGGCTAGAGTAGCGGCCATCCAAAACCTGCGTGCTATTTTCGGGAGTGAAACAGTGGATCTTGGGATCAAAGGTCGCCGCGCCATCGTCTGCGCATCCAGCAAGGGCCTCGGCCGCGCTTGCGCCATCTCGCTGGCGGACGCCGGCGTTCACGTCACGCTGACCGCGCGCGCGCCGAAGCGCTGAAGAAGACGGCCGACGAGATCCGCAAGGCCTATCCCGATGTGACCGTCACCGAGATCGTCGGCGACATCACGACGCCGGCGGGCCGCGAGGCCGTGCTGAAGGCCTGCCCCGAGCCCGATATCCTGATCAACAATGCCGGCGGCCCGCCGCCCGGCGATTTCCGCAACTGGACCCGCGACGACTGGATCAAGGCGATCGACGCCAACATGCTGACCCCGATCGAGCTGATCAAGGCGACCGTCGACGGCATGATGGCGCGCAAGTTCGGCCGCATCGTCAACATCACCTCGGCCGCGGTGAAGGCGCCGATCGACATTCTCGGCCTCTCCAACGGCGCGCGCGCCGGTCTCACCGGCTTCATCGCCGGCCTGTCGCGCAAGACCGTGATCAACAACGTCACCATCAACGGCCTGTTGCCGGGCCCGTTCGAGACCGATCGCCTGACCGGCACCGCCAAGGCCGAAGCCGACAAGCGCGGCGTCTCCGCCGAGCAGATCCTGGCCGAGCGCGCCAAGCTCAATCCCGCGGGGCGCTTCGGCCAGCCCGACGAGTTCGGCTATGCCTGCGCCTTCCTGTGCGGCGCCAAGGCCGGCTTCATCACCGGGCAGAACATTTTGCTCGATGGCGGTGCGTTCCCGGGCACGCTGTGATCTGCCCTCTCCCTCTCCCCGTTCTTACGGGGAGGGGTGAGGGGCTGCTTCGGCAAAGACGATAGCGATTGGACTCGCGGAGACTCCCCCTCACCCGGATTGCATCTCCGATGCAATCCCGGCCTCTCCCCGCAAGCGGGGAGAGGCGAAGACGGATCACCGCTGCTTCGTCGGCTCGTCTTCGTCGCGCTCGCTGGGATCGGAGGAATCGGCGGTGAGACGCTCGTCGGTCCAGTCGATGCCGAACTCGTCGAGCCCGTCCGCGAGCAGATCGCCCAGCATGGGATCGCCGAGCAGATATTGCACGGTCTCGTGCCGGGGCCTGCGATATTCGCCCCGCGCCTCCACGGCGCGGGCGCGCAAATCGTCCCACTCGTCGATCGTGCCCTCGCCGCGACCGAGCCACGTCAGTGCGACGAGATCGACCTGCTCGTCCTCGTTCAGGGCAGCGATGAAACTCCCGAGCTCGCTGCCGACGGGATCGGAGCCGTCATCCCCGAGGACATCAACCGAATCGTCATCGCTCGGATTCGAGCCCGAATCCGGATCGGTATCCCCTTCCTTGACGTCGAATTCGCGCGCCTTCTCGATGATGAAGGCGACCTTCTCGGCGGAAATCGCAAGCTCTGGCATGGGCTCCCCTCGGGCGCATCGTTGGGCTGGTTCCAGGTTCCCCTCGATAACGCAACATCACGACAGATGATCCATTGCGCTCCGTGACGGAAAATGCGCATCTTTCGGCACCAAAGCAAGAAAATGGGGGCATACCGCATGCACTGGAGGGTCGGCAGCGTCAGAATCACTGAGGTCGTGGAGTTGGAGACGGTCGGCTCGACCCGCTTCATCCTGCCGCTGGCGAGCAATGATGAAATCCGGAAGCTGCCCTGGCTGATCCCGCATTTCGCCACCGAAGAGGGCCGGCTGAAGATGTCGATCCATTCGCTGGTGGTCGAGACGCCGACGCGCCGCATCGTGGTCGACACCGGTCTTGGCAACGACAAGCAGGGCCGCGGCGTCCCGACCTGGAATAACCGCAGCACGCCGTTCCTTCAGACGATGACGGCAGCGGGCTTTGCGCCTGAGACCATCGACACCGTGCTGTGCACGCATCTTCACGTCGATCATGTCGGCTGGAATACGAAGCTGGTCGGCGGCAAATGGGTGCCGACCTTCCCGAACGCGCGTTACGTCTTCGGCCGCACCGAATACGAGCACTGGCGCGATCATTCCACCGAGCCGGACAAGGCGGCGGTGTTTGGCGATTCCGTGCAGCCGATCGTCGATGCCGGCAAAGCCGATCTCATTCCGAGCGATCATCGCCTGTCGGAGGAGATCAGCGTGATCCCGACTCCGGGCCACAGCCCCGGGCATATGAGCATTTTGATCCAGTCGGGCGGCGAACAGGGACTGCTGACCGGCGACGTCGCCCACCATCCCTGCCAGATGGCGCATCTCGATTGGTCCTCGACGGCGGATTCCGACCAGGCGCAATCGGCCGCAACGCGGCGCGAATTGTTCGGGCGGTTTGCCGATACGCCGACGCTGGTGATCGGCGGGCATTTTTCCGCGGGGCACATCAAGCGCGAGGGAGATGCGTTCAGGTTCGAGGCGCTGCAATCGTAGGGTGGGCAGAGCCACCGGGTCGCGCGAACGCGCGCCCGATGACAGGCTTCGCGTGCCCACCTGTCCGGGCTATTGGAAACAGCTCGTGGGCACGGCGCTTCGCGCCTTTGCCCACCCTGCAAGGAGGGGCTGCAATGCACCGCTGTTTGAGCGGTTGAATTTCCCGCCGCCCTGTTCCATGAAGCTATTTAACCGATCGGTCCATCTCCAGGGAGAAACGAGAATGAAGCTTGTTCGTTATGGCGAAAAGGGTGCGGAAAAGCCCGGCCTGATCGACAAATCCGGCCAGCTGCGCGACCTGTCCGCGCATCTGAAGGACCTCACGGGCGATGCCTATTCGCCGGAGAGCCTGAAGAAGCTGGCAGGCCTCGATCCCGCCTCGCTGCCCGCCGTCTCCGGCAAGCCGCGCTTCGGCTCGCCGGTGACCGGCATCTCGAAATTCGTCGCCATCGGGCTCAACTACAGCGACCACGCCAAGGAGACCGGCGCGGCGATCCCGACCGAGCCGATCATCTTCATGAAGGCCAACACCTCGCTGTCCGGCCCGAACGATGCGGTCGAGAAGCCGCGCGGCTCGACCAAGCTCGACTGGGAGGTCGAGATCGCCGCCATCATCGGCACCCGCGCCAAATACGTCTCGGAAGCCGATGCGCTGAACTACGTCGCCGGCTATTGCGTCTGCAACGACGTCTCCGAGCGCAACTTCCAGACCGAGCGCCTGGGACAGTGGACCAAGGGCAAGTCGCACGACACGTTCGGCCCGCTCGGGCCGTGGCTCGCCACCAAGGACGAGATCAAGGACGTGCAGAACCTGTCGATGTGGCTCGACGTCAACGGCCAGCGCCGCCAGACCGGCTCGACCGCGACCATGATCTTCTCGATGGCCAAGTGCGTCTCCTATGTCTCGCAGTTCATGACGCTGCTGCCCGGCGACATCATCACCACGGGCACCCCGCCCGGCGTCGGCCTCGGCATGAAGCCGCCGACCTTCCTCAATGTCGGCGACGTCGTGTCGCTCGGCATCGAAGGCCTCGGCGAGCAGCGCCAGGAGATCATCGCGGCGTAAGGGCCTCCGCCGTCATCCTGAGGAGCGCGCAACGCGCGTCTCGAAGGATGCGCCACAAGCACGGTCGCCCGGCGTTCGCGCCGGGTGACGAGAGACCCTCCCTCGTTATCCATCCTTCGAGACGCGCGCCGAGGGCGCGCTCCTCAGGATGAGGACTGTGTGCCTGGATAGAGGTTATTTTCCATGAAACTCTCCTTCTCCGCCGCCTCGCCCTTCGCCCGCAAGGTGCGCATCGCCGCGATCGAGCTTGGGCTGATCGACAAGATCGAGCTGATGCCCGCAACCGTCGCGCCGGGCACCGCGAATGAGGACTATTCGCGCATCACGCCGCTGAAGAAGCTGCCGGTGCTGATCACCAATGACGGCGACGTCATCCTGGATTCCTACGTGATCGTCGAATATCTCAACGAGATGGCCGGCGGCAGCCTGATCCCGGATTACGGCCCGCGGCGCTGGAAGGCCAAGACCAATCATTCGCTGATCAACGGCATGCTCGATTCCATGCTGCTGTGCCGCTACGAGAAGATGGTGCGGCCGCAGGGCCTGCAATGGCAGGCGTGGTCCGACGACCACTGGAATCGGGCCTGGACCGGCATGGCGCGCTTCGAGAACATGCCCGAGGTTTTGAACGGCCCATTCGACATTTCGCAGATCGGCCTCGTTTGCGTGCTCGGCTATGCCGATTTCCGCTTCGCCGATTGCGGCTGGCGCAAGGCCTATCCGAAGCTCGACGCCTTCCATCAGAAGATGCTGGAGCGGCCCTCCGTGAAGATCTCGGTGCCGCCTCCGGCGTAGTTTGAGCATGATCTTTTCGGAGAGCCGCTGCACACTTTGCGCTGACGCGGCCCTCCGGGTTCGGATCATGCCGTAACCGCGGGAGTTCTCATGAGCCTCAAATATTCGGTCGGCGATCTCACGATCCATCGCGTCATCGAGCAGGAATCCCCGTTCTTTCCAGCGCTGGAGTTCATCCCCGGGCTGACGGCGGAGGTCCTGGCCGAGAACCGCGCGTGGATGCGGCATGCCAAGGCGCTGGACGATGCGGACACGTTGATCCTGTGCTTCCAGTCCTACGTGGTGAAGACACCGCACCACACCATCCTGATCGACAGCTGCATCGGCAACGACAAGTCGCGGCCGCAGCGGCCGAAATGGCACATGAAGACCGACGACACCTATATGCGCGCGCTCGGCGCCGCGGGCGTCTCGGTGGAAGACATCGACTTCGTGATGTGCACGCATCTGCATGTCGATCATGTCGGCTGGAACACGCGGATGGAGAATGGCCGCTGGGTGCCGACCTTCCCCAAGGCGCGCTACGTCTTCGCCAAACAGGAGTTCGATTACTGGACCGAGCAGAACGCGAAGGCCGAGGTGCCGCCCTTCGCCGACAGCGTGCTGCCGGTGGTCGAGGCGGGACGCCACGAGCTCGTCGGCAACGACCATCAGATCGGCGATCACGTCCGCATCGTGCCGACGCCCGGCCACACGCCGGGCCATGTCGCATTCGCGATGGGGCGCGGCAAGGACGATGCGGTGTTCACCGGTGACCTCATCCATTCGCCGCTGCAGACGCTCTATCCGGAGCTGTCGATGAAGTTCGACGTCGATCAGGCCATCGCGGCGAAGACGCGCCGCAGCGTCCTTGAGCGCTATTGCGACACCGACACACTGTGCTGCACCGCGCATTTCCCCTCGCCGTCGGTGGGGAGGATCAAGCGCAAGGGTAATGCGTTCGTGTGTGAGTCGGTGTGATTTAGCCGAGATGCCGTAGGGTGGGCAAAGGCGCACGCCTCGCGCGCCGTGCCCACCACTCCTTATGGTGGGCACGCTTCGCTTTGCCCACCCTACGATTCCTCCCGGGTGGAGAAAGCCATGACAACACTCCCCGACATCCCTCTCCCCGCCGGAATCCGCTCGCGTCATGTCGACGGCATCAACGGCTTGCGGATGCATGTGCTGGAAGCCGGCTTCGAGACCAAGGAGCGGCCCTGCATCCTCTTGCTGCACGGCTTCCCCGAGCTTGCCTTCTCCTGGCGCAAGGTGATGCCGGCGCTGGCTGCCGAGGGTTATCACGTGCTCGCGCCGGACCAGCGCGGCTATGGCCGCACGACAGGGTGGACCGCGGATTATGATGGCGACCTCACCCCGTTCTCGCTCCTCAACCTCGTGCGCGATGTGCTCGCCCTGGTGGCGGCGTTCGGCTACAGACAGGTCGATCTTGCCGGGCATGATTTCGGCAGCCCGGTCGCAGCGTGGTGCGCGCTGATCCGGCCCGACGTGTTTCGATCGGTGACGCTGATGAGTGCGCCGTTCGGCGGCGCGCCGACATTGCCGTTCGATACGGTCGATGGTCCGGCAAAGCCTGGCGTGGAAGATCCCGTGCATCGCGGGCTCGCCGCGTTGCCACGGCCGCGCAAGCACTATCAATGGTACTATTCGACACGGCCCGCGAACGACGACATGCAGCACGCGCCGCAAGGTGTGCACGATTTCCTGCGCGCCTATTATCATCACAAGAGCGCGGACTGGACCGACAACAAGCCCTACCCGCTGCAATCGTGGTCGGCGAATGAACTGGCGAAACTGCCGACCTACTATGTGATGGATCTGAACGAGACCATGGCCGAGACGGTCGCGAAAGAGATGCCCTCGCTGGCCGCGATCGCCGCCAACCGATGGCTGCCGGACAGCGACCTTGCTTATTACAGCGCCGAATACGGCCGCACCGGATTCCAGGGCGGGCTGCAATGGTACCGCTATGGCACGTCGGGCATGCTCAACAAGGAGATGCAGCTGTTCTCAGGACGCAGCATCGACGTGCCGTCGTGCTTCATCTCCGGCAAGCAGGATTGGGGCACCTATCAGCGCCCCGGCGTGTTCGAGGCGATGCAGGGCCGGGGCTGCACCAGGATGCTCGGCTGCCATCTCGTCGACGGCGCCGGCCATTGGGTGCAGCAGGAGCGGCCGGGCGAGGTCAGCAGGTTGCTGCTCGACTTCCTCGCAAAGGCCCGCACGGCCTGATTTGACCTGGGAACCACGGCGCCCTATATAGTTTAGAACTATTCTAAACTAATGAAACGGGCCGTCGTGAAGACTTTTGCCGACCTGACCGAGCGCGAGGTGCTTGCGGTCGCGATCTCCTCCGAGGAGGAGGACAGCCGCATCTACATGACGTTCGCCGAGGATTTGCGCGAGCGTTATCCAGACACGGCAAAAATCTTCGAGGAGATGGCCGAGGAAGAGCGTGGCCACCGGCACCGGCTGCTCAAGCTTTACGAGGAGCGGTTCGGCCCGCATCTGCCGCCGATCCGCCGCGAGGACGTCAAAGGCTTTCTGCGTCGGCGCCCGATCTGGCTGACCAAGAACCTTCCGCTCGACACGATCCGGAAAGAAGTCGAGACCATGGAGCTCGAGGCCGAGCGCTTCTACGCGCGCGCCGCCGAGCAGGCCGAGGATGTCGGCGTACGCCGCCTGCTCGGCGATCTCGCCGAGGAAGAGAAGCACCACGAGAACCGCGCAGTCGCACTCACCGACGAGATCCTGAAGCCCGACGTGCGCGCCGAGGAAGATCGCACGCGGCGGCGGATGTTCGTGCTGCAATATGTGCAGCCGGGCCTCGCCGGCCTGATGGACGGATCGGTCTCGACCCTGGCGCCGCTGTTTGCGGCGGCCTTCGCCACGCACCAGAACTGGCAGACGTTTCTGGTCGGCCTTGCCGCCTCGATCGGCGCCGGCATCAGCATGGGCTTTGCCGAAGCGCTGTCCGATGACGGCTCGCTGACGGGGCGCGGCTCGCCCTGGCTGCGCGGCATCACCTGCGGCGCAATGACCACGCTCGGAGGCCTCGGCCACACCGCGCCCTATCTCGTGCCCGACAGCTGGGCCAACGCATTCTGGATCGCAACCGCGATCGCCTGCGTCGTCGTGTTCTTCGAGCTGTGGGCGATCGCCTTCATCCGCTCGCGCTACATGGACACGCCGTTCCTCCAGGCCGTATTCCAGATCGTGCTCGGCGGCGCCATCGTGCTCGCGGTGGGGATCCTGATCGGGGCGGCGTAGGTCGCGTCACACTCGGTGTCATCGCCGGCCTTGTGCGCAATTGCGCACTGGGGCGGGCGATGACAGCTGCTGACATATCAATCGCCATCAAACGGCGGTTGCGGCCTTCCGCCAAACTGCGCATCATCCCGTCAGTGAAATGCAGGAGCATGCCTTGGCCAAATCGGAATGGAGCTACAAGAGCGCGGTCGAGCTGTCGGCCGCGTTGACCGCAAAGAAGGTCTCGGCAGTCGAGCTCACGCAGGACGCAATCAACCGCATCGAACGGCACGACGGCAAGGTCAACGCGATCTGCGTGCGGGACTTTGACCGCGCGATCAGCGCCGCGCGCGAGGCGGACGCCGCGCTAGCACGCGGCGAGCGCAAGCCGCTCCTCGGCCTGCCCATGACGGTGAAGGAATCCTACAACGTCGCCGGCCTGCCGACGACCTGGGGCATTCCCGCGCAGAAGGATTTCATCGCCAAGGAAGACGCCCTACCGGTCACGCGCGTAAAGGACGCCGGCACCATCGTCCTCGGAAAGACCAATGTGCCGGTCGTGCTCAGCGACTGGCAGAGCTACAACGACATCTACGGGACCACCAACAACCCCTACGATCTCGGCCGCACCCCCGGCGGCTCCTCCGGCGGTTCGTCGGCCGCGCTTGCAGCGGGCTATGGCCCGCTGTCGATCGGCTCCGACATCGGTGGCTCGCTGCGCGTGCCGGCGTTCCATTGCGGCATCTATGCGCACAAACCGACCTTCAACCTCGTTGCGGTGCGTGGGCATGTCGCACCGCCGGCGCCGCCACTGCCGTTTGAGCGCGACCTCTCGGTGATCGGCCCGATGGCGCGCAGCGCCACCGACCTGTCACTCGTGCTCGACGTGATGGCCGGCCCCGATCCGATCGAAGCGGGCATCGCCTACCGGCTCGAATTGCCGCCCGCGCGGCATACGTCTTTCAAGGATTTCCGCGTGCTGGTGATCGACACCGATCCGGTGCTGCCGACCGACACGGCCGTGCGGGGGACCATCAACACGCTTGCCGACAATCTCGCCAAATCAGGCGTGAAGATCGCGCGCAGCAGCCCGCTGCTGCCGGATTTCGCGGCGTCATCGCGACTCTATATGCGGATGCTGATGTCGTTCCTTGCCGCGAGTTTTGCGCCCGATGTCTATGCCGGCGCCAAGGCGGCCGCGGCGGCGCTGCCGGAAATCGACAACAGCCTCGCCGCCGAACGGCTGCGCGGCATCGCGCTGAGCCATCGCGACTGGGTGGCGGCAAATGCCGGCCGCACCCGGCTGCGCGCGCAATGGCGCGAGCTTTTCAAGACCTTCGACGCGGTGATCTGCCCGGTGATGCCGACGGCCGCCTATCCGCACGACCATTCGCCGGACCAGGAACAGCGCCGGATCAAGATCGACGGCAAGGAGCACGTCTATACCGACCAGCTCGCCTGGCCCGGCATCGCGACGCTCCCAGGCCTGCCCTCGACCGCAATCCCCACGGGCTTCGCGCCGGACGGCTTACCGATCGGGGTGCAGATCGTCGGCCCGTGGCTGGAGGACCGCACGCCCGGCCCTCGAGGTCCGTAGCGGTGGCCGAGGTCGCGGTATGCGGCGTTTCGTGCCGTCGAAGATGTTTGATGACTAGGTCCGCCCGTCATCGCGGAGATTGCGCTTCGCTCCATCCGGGCTACGAACAATGCCCGTTGCTCAGTTATCAAACATGATCACGCTACGCAGCGTCTTGCCCGCTTTCATGTTGGCAAAGCCCTCGTTGATCTCGGAGAGCTTCAGCTTGGCGGAGATCCAGTCCTCGAGGTGCAGCCGGCCGCGCAAATAGAAATCGACCAGGCGTGGCATGTCGACGCGGAAATGGTTGGAGCCCATCGAGGAGCCCTGGATCCGGCGCTCGCGCAAGAAGTCAAAGCCGTGCAGCTCGATCTTCTGGCCGAACGGGATCATGCCGACGATGGTGGCGGTGCCGCCCGAAGCGAGCATGGCGAAGGCCTGCTCGGCGGTTTCCTTGCGGCCGAGCACCTCGAAGGAGTGTTGCACGCCGCCATTGGTGAGGTCGCGCACCTGCTTCACGACGTCGCCGTCGGCGGGATTGATGATGTCGGTGGCGCCGAGCTTGGTCGCGAGCTGGAGCTTTGCCGGATTGGTGTCGATGGCGATGATGCGGCCAGCACCGGCGATCTGCGCGCCGTTGATCGCGGCCATGCCGACGCCGCCGCAGCCGATCACGGCCACGGTCTCGCCGGCCGTCACCTTCGCCGTGTTCACCACCGCGCCGTAGCCGGTGATGACGCCGCAGCCGATCAGCGCGGCGAGATCGAGCGGCATTTCCTTCCTGATTTTGACGATCGCGTTCTCGTGCACCAGCATCTGCTCGGCGAAGGACGAGAGATTGAGGAACTGGTTCAGCTTCTCCGCCCTGTTCCACTGCATCCGGTTGGACGCGCCCGGCAGCATCTTCACCGTGGTGTCGGTGCAGAGCACGGTGCGGCCCGTGGTGCAATTGTCGCAGGTACCGCAGAACACTGACAGGCACGTGACGACGTGATCGCCCGGCTTCACATAGGTGACGTCGGAGCCGACCTGCTCGACGATGCCGGCGGACTCGTGCCCGAGCACCGCGGGCAGCGGATGCGGATAGAGGCCTTCCATGAAGTGCAGGTCGGAGTGGCAGAGGCCGGCGACCGCGGTGCGGATCAGGACCTCACGCGGACCGGGTTTCGGCAGGCTGACATCCTCGATCACCAGAGGCTTGTTGACTTCATAGAGGACGGCGGCCTTCATCGAGCACTCCCTATCGCGTTTTTTGTTTGATCGTGGCGTGCAGCCTACGCCGCCAGAACCAGTTCGCCAACCTCACTCATGCCGGCTGAGCGGTCACCGAGCAGCAGCGCCGCGATCTTCGCTTGCGTCGCATTTTCCGTCAGCCGGAACGGATCGCTTGGCGTCACGCGATGGTCGATGACGAGGCGCGACAGCAGCAGCCGGCGTGCATCGCCGCGCATTGCGTGGATGCGGTGCGCCTCCCAGGCGAGCGCGACCGCGCTTGCGACATGATAGAGCAGGCTGGTGGCGCGCCGCGCATCGGCCTCGTTCTCCGACTTGCCCGCGACCTCGCGCGCGAAGCCGACCGCACGATCAGTGAGCCCGCGCAAATTGTCGCGCCAGGCCCGCGGCACGGAGGCGCTATCATCGAGCCGCGCGTGCAGATCCGCGGCGAGCGCCGATTCGGCACCGTGACGGCCAACCGCGCGACGGAGCGCATCGATGGCGACGATGTTGCCGGTCCCCTCCCAGACCGAGCCGAGATGCGCATCGCGCAACAGGCGCGGCGTGGCGAACTCCTCGATATAGCCGATGCCGCCGCGCATCTCGAGCGCATCGCCGCAGACCTTTCGCGCATCGCGCGTCGCGCGGAATTTCAATGTCGGTGTCAGGATGCGCAGCAGCGCCGCCGCATCCTGGCTGCCGGCTTCCGCGCGGTCGAGCGCGTCAGCGGTGAGAAAGCTCATCGACAGCGCCTGCTCGACCGGCAGCATGATCTTCAGCATCTGCCGCCGTCCCAGCGGCAGGTCGATGATGCGGTTGCCGAACACCACGCGGTTCTTCGCCACCGTCATGGCGTCATGATAGGCGCGGCGCATCAACGCGGTGGACTTCACACCGTTGGAGAGCCGCGACGAGTTCACCATCTCGGCCATCTGTACGAAACCGCGGTCGAGCTTGCCGACGGCATAGGCGATCGCGCCTTCGAGCTTGATCTCCCCCGAGGCCATCGAACGGGTGCCGAGCTTGTCCTTCAGGCGCACGATCCGGTAATGGTTCTGCGAGCCGTCGTCGAGGAAGCGCGGCATCAGGAACAGGCCGACGCCGCGCGTGCCGGGGCCCGCGCCTTCCGGGCGCGCCAGCAGCATCACGACCTTGGCGTCGGCATTCGAGCAGAACCATTTCTCGCCATAGAGCCGCCAATGGTCGCCCTCCTGCACCGCACGCGTGGTCAGCGTGCCGACGTCGGAGCCGCCCTCCTTCTCGGTCATGAACTGGCCGCCCTGCGTCAGCTTGCTCATATCGGTCGAGGTCAGGCCGTCCAGATATTTCGCTTTCAGCGCATCGTCACCGAAATTGGCGAGCAACTTGGCGCAGCCGTCGGTGACGTTGATCGGGCAGCCCATGCCGAATTCGGTCTGGTTGAACAGGAAGGTGAAGGCGTGTTTTGCGACGACAGGATATTTGTCCGGCCAGCCCATGATGCCCTTAGCGATCGAGAGCGCGTGGATGCCGAACTCGCCGAACGCGGCGTTCTCCAGCTCGCGATAGGCCGGGTGATATTCGATCCACTGCACGTCGCAGCCGAACTTGTCGCGCTGGTGCAGCACCGGGGTGTGCCGGTCGGCGAGCCGCGCGCATTCGTCGAGATGGCCGCCGGCGAGCCCGCCAAGGCGATCGAGATGCGGCTCGATGTGGCGGAATAGCATGTCGGGCAGATGGATGCGCAAGAGATCCGTCAAGGCAGGATCGGCGCGGTAGAAATTCATGCCAGTTGTATCGGGCGCCAGCAGGCCCGATGGCTCGGCCGCGACATGTTTCGGCTGCGCTGTGACCGGCTTGTGCATGATCGTCCTCTTCGTTTCCGCCCGGCGGCAATTCTTATCGCTTGCCGCTTTGGATGATGTCGATCATGCTCCCATCGCAAAGGCGGATAAAGCCGCAAAATGTCAGGGAGGCATGATCGCCGTGAAGGAGCAATTCGCTCTGCGGAATTGTGATTGACCCGGCTGGTTGTCCGCGTGGACCATGCATAGATCAGCGGCACCCCGTCTCCGAGAGATCAACCCATGGAACATCCGAAATACAAGATCGCCCTCATCGTCGGTGCCGGCGAAGGCTTGAGCGCCTCTCTGGCGCGCCTGCTCTCCGCGCAAGGCATTCGCGTCGCGCTGGCCGCGCGCAAGGTCGAGAAGCTGGGCGCGCTTTGCACCGAGACCGGCGCGAAGGCCTATGCCTGCAACGCGACCGAGCCCGACGAGGTCGAGCGCCTGTTTGGCCTCGTCGAACGCGAGATCGGCACGCCCGACCTCGTCGTCTACAATGCCTCTGGCCGCTCGCGCGGTCCGTTCGTCGACCTCGTGCCGGCCGAGGTCGCGAACGCGATCGCGGTCAGCGCCTATGGCGGCTTCCTGGTGGCGCAGCAGGCGGCAAAACGCATGCTGCCGAACAAGCACGGCGCGATCCTGTTCACGGGCGCGTCCGCCAGCGTCAAGGGCTATGCGCAGTCGGCGCCGTTCGCGATGGGCAAGTTCGCGCTGCGCGGCCTCGCGCAGAGCATGGCGCGCGAATTGTCGCCGCAGGGCATCCACATCGCGCATTTCGTCATCGACGGCGGCATCAGGAGTGCAGCGCACGCCGAGCCGGCCGACAAGCCGGATTCGCTGCTCGATCCCGATGCGATCGCGGAGAGCTATTGGAGCGTGCTGCAGCAACCGCGCAGCGCCTGGAGCTGGGAGATCGAGCTGCGGCCCTGGGTGGAGAAGTTTTGAAGAAGCTGCCGTAGGGTGGGCAAAGGCGCATAGCGCCGTGCCCACGATCTCGAACTTAAGAACCAATGGTGGGCACGCTGCGCTTTGCCCACCCTACGAGAGCAGGGAGGAACAATGAGCAGCGAAACCACCATCGACACCGGCACCAATGAACTCCTCTGCGTCATCCGCGACCGCGTCGCCGTAATCACGCTGAACCGGCCGGATGCGCGCAATTCGCTGTCGGACACGCTGACGCCGGCGCTGCGCACGATGATCCGGACCTGTGGCGAAAGCCCTGACGTCGGCGCGCTGCTGCTCACCGGCGCGGGCGAGGCGTTCTGCGCCGGCGGCAACGTCAAGGGCATGGGCGCGCATCGCGATCCGAAGAAGCTCGAAATGTCGTTCGACGACAAGGTTGCCGATCTCCAGGAGCGGCAGCGGCTGCTCACCGGTGCGCTGGTGTCGGTGCGCAAGCCGACCATCGCCGCCTGCCCGGCCCGCGTCGGCGCCGAGGATGAGAAAGGTCTGGAACTTCGCTGCGATCATGGCCTGTCTTGGCCCGGAAGCAATCGCAAGGTCAACGCCTCACCCCAGCCGTTCGGCCACCATACGTCCGATGCGTGCAAACGCGGCTTCGATTTGGGCGGCGTTCGGCGTGCCGCCCTGGGTATAGGCCGTGATCAGGATCGGTGCATCAGGCTTGTTGTCAGGCTTGGGCCAGACGACCGCGATATCGCCGGATGCGTCCCTGCCGTTGTTGCCGGTCTTGTCGCCGATCTTCCAGCCCGCGGGCAGGCCGCCGCGCAGCCGGTTCGCGCCGGTCTTGCAGTTCACCATCCACTCGGTGAGCTGCGCGCGTGAGGCCGGCGACAGCGCCTCGCCCACTATCAGCCGCTTCAGATTGCCGGCCATCGCCGCCGGCGTCGTGGTGTCCCGGGGATCGCCGGGCGGCGAGCGATTGAGCTCGGGCTCATTGTGGTCGAGCCGCGAAGTGGCATCGCCGAGTGATCGCCAGAACGCGGTGAGTGCGGCTGGCCCGCCGACCCGCGCCAGCAGCAGATTGGCGCAGGTGTTGTCACTGAGTTCGACGATCGCCTTGCACATGTCAGTGACCGACATCTTGCCGGCGGCGAGATTTTGCTTGGCGACCGGCGCGTAGTCGAGCAGGTCGGCCTGGCCGTAAGGGATCATCGCCGCAAGCTGCTCGTCGCCACGATCGACACGCGCCAGCACGCAGGCCGCCAGCGAGGCCTTGAACGTCGAGCACATCACGAATCTCTCGTCGGCGCGCCAGGCGAGCCTGGCGCCGGTCGCGAGGTTCTCGGCGTAAAGCCCGATCCGCCCGCCGCTCTCGCGCTCGTAGGATTCGAGCTCAGACGGCGCCTCCGCGGCGAACGCAGGAGAGGCGGCGATCCAGCACAGCGAGGCGAGCAGGGAGCGGCGGTCGAGAGGCATGGGGGACTTTCAAATGGAAGTGCGAGCGGGGGTTATGCGAACGAACTCCGCATTCATCCATCGAAAAGACGAATGTGTGGCGCGAGGGCGTTTTCTTAGCCTCACCCCGCTTGCGGGGCGAGGGGCACTCTCCGCGAGCGCAACTGTCACTGCGTTCGCGGAAGCAGCCCCTCACCCCAACCCTCTCCCCGTAAGAACGGGGAAAGGGGGCGCATCTAACCTCACTCTCTCAAATCATACCGATACGATTTCGACACGATCTGCCAGCCGTCGGCGAGCTTCATCGCCACCAGATAGTCCGTGAAGTAGCGCGGCGGCAGCTGGCAGCGGACCTTGATGAAGGCGGTTTTGTCGTCGGAGCGGTCGATGGTGACGATGAAATCCTCACGCGGCTTGCCTTCGGCCTTGCCGGAAGGGCGCTTGCGCACGCGGTCGAGCCAGTCCGGCACGGTCAGCACCTGCAATTCGCCCTTCTCGACCCAGCGCAAATCGGCGGAGGGATGGAAGATGGCGCCGAGCTTTTCGGCGTCACCCTCATAGAGCCCGTCGAAATAGGATTGCACGACGGCTTCGACGCTCGCACGGTTCTGGCTCATGGGTCATCCTTTTGCATGATGTCTTGCGAGGAACTTAGTCGTACACATCAGAATGCGCTATGGGTGTGTCAGCCATTTGCGCGAAGACATTGTCATGACCGGATCAGAAAATTCGAACGCTCGTATCCTCACCGGCGAATGCTATTGCCGCAGCGTGCGCTTCGAGGTGGCGGATGCGTTCTCCTATGCGATGAACTGCCACTGCTCGAATTGCCGCCGCACCACCGGTTCGGCCTTCAAGCCGTTCGCCGGGATCGAGCAGCACAAGCTCCGCCTTGTCCAAGGCGCGGACCAGCGCCTGATCTACGGCGATGACTTGACCCATGACGCCCACTGCGCGTGCTGCGGCTCGCTGCTTTATTCCCGGGTGCGCGAGGGGAAATGGGTTCATGTCGCCATGGGAACCCTGGTCGATGCTCCCTCGATCAGGCCGACCGCCCACATCTTCGTGGGGTCGAAGGCGCCCTGGCACGAGATTACGGACAATCTGCCGCAGTATCGGGGGCACGTCGGGGATACCTAGGGGAACCGGGCCAGCGGGCCTTTGTCGGCGAACCCCGACCGCGCTGGCGCGACAAACATAAAGGGTCTTTCGGCCCACTGCCGGCGCCGCCTTCGTGACCTCGATCACAAGCGGCCGCAGCGGGTCCTGCTAAAGCGGTCCCAAAGGGGCTCGAACTGCCTCTGAACTTCGGAAGTCGTGTCATGCGCAATCTGCTCAGACTTTGCCCGCTTCTGCTCGCCGCCGCGCTACTGTTCGGCGCCGGGCCCGCTTTTGCCGGAAAGCGCGTCGCGCTGGTGCTCGCCAACTCGGCCTATCAGCACGCGCCCTCGCTGGCGAACCCCGTCAGTGACGGTTCGGTGATGGCGAAGACGCTGAAGGAAGCCGGATTCGACGTTGTCGAGTCCAGGCACGATCTCTCGGCGCTCGACACGCGCCGCGTGCTGCGCGACTTTGCGGATGCGACCCGCGATGCCGACATCGCCGTGGTCTATTATGCCGGCCACGGCATCGAGGTCGAAGGCTCGAATTATCTGATCCCTGTCGACGCCAAGCTCGAGCGCGACACCGACGTGTACGACGAGGCGCTGTCGCTCGACCGTGTCCTGGTCGCGGTCGAGCCCGCCAAGCAGCTGCGCCTGGTGATCCTGGATGCCTGCCGCGACAATCCGTTCGGCAAGACCATGAAGCGCACGATCGCGACGCGCGGCATCGGCCGTGGCCTCGCCCAGGTCGAGCCGACCAGCCCCAACACGCTGATCGCCTATTCGGCCAAGGCCGGTTTCACCGCGCAGGACGGCGATGGCGCCAACAGCCCGTTCACGGTGGCGCTGTCGAAGCATCTGACGACGCCGGGCCTCGACGTCCGCCGCGCCTTCGGCTTCGTGCGCGACGACGTGCTCAAATCGACCGGCAACAAGCAGGAGCCGTTCGTGTACGGCTCGCTCGGCGGCGAGGACGTGCCGCTGGTGCCGGTCAAGGCGGTGGCCGCGGCGCCCACGGCGCCCGTGGCGAATCCGCAAGCCGATATCCGCCGCGACTATGAGCTCTCACTCCAGGTCGGCAACAGGGCGGCATGGGAAGCGTTTCTCGCCCAGCATCCCGATGGCTTCTATGCGAACCTTGCCAAGCTGCAGCTCGAGAAAATCGGCGCCGAGCAGGCGCATGCCGCGGCGACCGAGAAGGCGAAGCAGGCCGAGGCCGAGCGCGATCGTCTCGCCGCGCTTGGCGCGCAGAAGGAGGCGCAGGCCAAGGCCGCGGCTGACGCCAAGGCCGCCGAGCAGGCGCAGTTCGCTGCGCAGAAGGCCAAGGAGCAGGCACAGCAACAGGCGGCTGCCGCCGAGCAGCAGCGCGTCAATCTCGCCGTCGCGGCACCTAACACTGCGCCGGCCAGCACGGCGAGCCCGACCGGCACCAATGTCGCCTCGCTGACGCCGGCGGCGACGCCAGCCGATCTCACCCGCTCGGTGCAGACCGAACTCGGCCGCGTCGGCTGCTTCTCCGGACAGGCCGATGGCAACTGGAATACGTCCTCGCAGCGGTCGCTGTCGCAGTTCAACCGTTACGCCGGCACCAAGCTCGACGTGAAGGTGGCGAGCACCGATGCGCTCGGTACCGTCAAGGCCAAGCAGTCGCGCGTCTGCCCGCTGGTTTGCGAGCACGGCTTCAAGGCCGACGGCGACAAATGCACCAAGATCGTCTGCCGCGAGGGCTATGCGGTCAACGACGACAACGAATGCGAGAAGCAGCGTGCCGCCAAGCCGGCCAAGCCTGCAACGGCCAAGCGCGACGACGGCGATGAGCGTCCAGCCCGGCAGCGTCGCCAGGCCGGCGGTGCGGATGCTGCCGGCAGTCGCTGCCGCGCCGCGCCGGCCGTCGCTCGGGTGGCGGGCAAGTCTTCTGCAACAGCGGCGGATGCCGTCCGGTCAACCGCGGCTGCCACCTCGAATATCGCGGCGGCGGCGGCCCCGGCAACGATGCCAATGCCGAGGTGTGCTACTGACACTGCTCTGGGTCGTCCCGGCGAACGTCGGGATGACAGATCAGTTCGAGATCGCGCTCGCCGCGATGTTCACCGTCAGCGCCAGCAAGGCCGTGTTGTAGATGAATGACACGATGCCATGCGCGGTGGCGGTGCGGCGGATGGTCTTGTCGGTGATGCCGACGTCGGAGACCTGCGCGGTCATGCCGATGACGAAGGAAAAATAGACGAAGTCCCAATAGTCGGCGTGGACGTCCTTGTCGCCGCTCGGAAACTGCAGACCGCCCGGCTTGGCGTTCCGATAGTAATCATGGGCGTAATGCAGCGCGAAGGTCGTGTGCACGGCGGCCCATGACAGCGCGATGGTGCTGATCGCGACGGTCAGCTCGGCGGCGCCGCGCTGCGGCGTGCCGAGTTCTGAGACGATTGCGGCAATGCTGGCGAAGGCGCCGATCGCCGTCACCAGCAGGATCACGAAGCGACCGTCGTCCTGCATCGCAGCCGCGCGGCGGATGTGCAGGTGATCGTTGCAGAGCATCATCGTGTAAACCAGCACGAGATAGACCGCGATCAGGGCATCCCAGCCGAACAACAGCCGCGTCACCAGCCGGTGCGAACCCGGCAATAGCAGGCAGACGAGAATGCCGACGCCAAGCGAGATGAAGGTCCGCGGCCGCGCATAGATCAGCCGCACCGGCCGCGACATCTGGCGGAAGTGAACGAGGACGGGATCTTCCTTGTCAGTGGCCATTTCGACTTCGACCGTCTCGATCAACTCGCCTTGTCGCCGCATCGCCGGTGCGCTTCCTCTCCCGCTTGCGAGGGAGGGGTGGGGAGAGGGTGTCTCCACAAGCGAGACCCCCCAAGAGGAGAGAGCTCGCCCGGATCCGGCTGTCGCGATCCGACCTCTCCCGCAAGCGGGAGAGGTGAAAACCCAACCTTAGCTCTTCCGTTCGGCCACAAACCGCGCGGCGGCCTGCAGCACGGCGGCGCGATCGCCGAAGATCGACACCGCGCTGTCGGCGCGCGCGAGCAGGTCGCGCACGCGCTGCTTGGCGCCTTCGATGCCGAGCTGGGTGACGAAGGTGGTCTTGCCGAGCGCGGCATCGGCACCGGCCGGCTTGCCGAGCGCAGCCGCATCGCCTTCGACGTCGAGCAGGTCGTCGGCGATCTGGAAGGCTTCGCCGAGCGCGCGGCCGTAATCGTCGAGCGCCTGATATTCCTTCTGCGAGGCCTGGCCGAGGATCGCGCCGGCGATGCAGCCGTAACGCAGCAGCGCGCCGGTCTTCATCTGCTGAATGCGGGCGACATCGATCGGCTCGTTGCCGCCAAAGCGGCCTTCGCCGGCGAGATCGAGGATCTGGCCGCCGACCATGCCGCCGATGCCGGCGCAGCGCGCCAGCGCGCGCGTTAGCAGCAGGCGCACATTGGCGTCGCGATGGATCTCGTCGCGGGTGATGATGTCGAAGGCGAGCGTCAGGAGCCCGTCGCCAGCGAGGATCGCGGTGGCGTCATCGGTCTTCTTGTGCAGGGTGGGGCGGCCGCGGCGCAGGTCCGAATTGTCCATCGCCGGCAGGTCGTCATGGATCAGCGAATAGCAATGGATGCATTCGAGCGCGGCGCCGGCGAGCAGCGCCGCTTCGCGGGGCACGCCGAACACGGCCGCGCTCTCGACCACCAGGAACGGCCGCAGGCGCTTGCCGCCGTTGAGGCTCGAATAGCGCATTGCGTCCATCAGTCGCTTGGGCCGGGCGATCTCATCGTGCAGGATGTCGTCCGACAGCAGGCGCCCGAGCAGGGCCTCGGTATCATCAGCGGTCTTGTCCAGACGTTTGGCGAAATCGGACGGGGACGTGCCGGTCATCAAGAAGGGCTCCAGAACTAAAATTCGGCCGGACAATCCTTTATGCGCCAGCCCCAGTCAATCGTTTGGAAGGCGTAAAAAGTGCTGGAAAAGGCCCGAATTATCACAGACTTAATGCCGGGCTCGTGGCCGCGTTTCGTTTTCCGCCGGAAAGGTCGATTTGCGCATCGTTAAAATCCTGCTGGCGCTGCTCGCGATCGTGGTTCTCATGCCCTATGTGATCACGCCGTTCTACCGCATTGGCCATCCGGTTTCGACGCTGATGGCCTGGCGCAGCTTGCGCGGCGCGCCGATGCAGCGGGAGTGGATCGATCTGGCTGATATGTCGCCCTATCTGCCGCGCGCAGTGGTGGCGGCCGAGGACGCCCATTTCTGCAAGCATCACGGCATCGATTGGGGCGCGCTGCGCGAGGCCATCGACGACGCCAGGGAGGACGGCACCGCTTTCCGGGGCGCCTCCACCATCACCCAGCAGGTGGCGAAGAACCTGTTCCTCTGGCAGGGCCGGGATTTCGTCCGCAAGGCGCTGGAATTCCCGCTGGCGCTGTGGATCGACCTCGTCCTGCCCAAGGCGCGGATCCTGGAAATTTACCTCAACATCGCCGAACTCGGCCCCCAGGGCCAGTTCGGGGTGGAGGCGGCCAGCGCCTATGCCTTCGGCAAATCGGCCGAGAACCTCTCCCCTCGGGAGGCCGCGCTTCTGGCCTCGATCCTGCCGAACCCGGTCAAACGCAGCGCCCGGACCCCCGGCCCGGGTGTCCGGCGGCTGGCGGCGACCTATATGGCGAGGGGGCAGGCGACCTCGCTTGTGACCTGCTGGCGGGAAAATCGCTGATTTCGGGCCCATTTGGGGCATATTTTCCGGCCCAAGAGCCTAGCTTTACGGCCAGCCTTCCTCTATAAGCGCGGCCTTGATCGGCATTCAGCTCGCCTCGTATTGCGGGTGCTGAGCCGTCCCCTCGCGGACGATGCCCTGATGACACCAATCCCTAGAGGATATTGAAATGGCCGTTCCGAGAAGAAAAACCTCGCCGTCGCGCCGTGGCATGCGCCGCTCGGCAGACGCCATCAAGAAGCCGACCTATGTGGAAGACAAGGACTCCGGCGAGCTCCGTCGTCCGCACCATCTCGACCTCAAGACCGGCATGTACAAGGGCCGTCAGGTCCTGAAGAAGAAAGAGTCCTGAGTTTCAGGACCTTTCTTGGGGCAGGACGATTTGACCTGCCTGATTTCGGCCAACCCATGAGATATGACAGTGACGGCGGCGGAGCCAATGCTTCGCCGCCGCATTGTCCTGTCTGGATATCTTGATCGAGAAGGCATTTCGCCGATGGTCGGTTTCCCGCTGCTCCTGATTCCGCTCGCGGTCTACAACATCATCGCCTTCCTGATGCCGAGCGTGTCCTTCACGGACGTGCTGTTCAAGGTGCCGATGATCACGGGCGAGACCTGGCCGGTGACGCTGGCCGATCTCCTGCTCGCGCTCGGCGTGGTGCTGCTGCTGCTCGAGGTGGTCAAAGGCGCGCGGCCCGGCTCGAAATTCGTGATGGATCATCTGCTGTCGCTGATCGTGTTCGGCGCGGCCGCGGCCGAATTCGTGATGTGGCCCAAGTTCGGCAACTCCACTTTTTTCCTGCTGGTGCTGCTCGCGATGGCCGATTTCTTCGGCGGCATCGCCCAGCGCACGCGCCGCCGCGTCGCCTATGTCGCCGAGACGGTGCCGGCGCCGCGTAAGGCCAAGCGTCAGGCTGAAGCGCCGGCGGACGAACCCCCGTCCGAGCCCAAATTGTCCGAGCCCAAGTTCGGAGCCGGCGCCCGCGCCACGAAGCCCGCGCCTGTCGTGCCGCCCCCCGCCCCTCGGCGCAGTCGGTCGCCGAGTCCGTGCTGATGGATCATCCCGCGCCGAAGCCGGTGACCCCGCCCTCGCCGGAAATCCCCTCGCCGCATCTGCAGCCGGGCAACGGCACGCCGTCGTCCCCCGACGCGCCGCGCTGATTTCTCTGGATTTGCTCGCATCGCACCGCGGCGACAGTGTGCTCCCTCGCCCCGTTCTTACGGGGAGAGGGTTGGGGTGAGGGGCCTCTCTCCAAGGATGAGATAGCCGTGGGGACCTGTAGCCCCTCACCCGGATCGCAAGAGCGATCCGACCTCTCCCCGCAAGCGGGGAGAGGTAAGAAGCGCCGTCTCACTTCAAATGAATCTCAAGCCACCTGCCGCGTGCGTGCGGCGACGCTTCCGAGCGGGTGCTTGCTGCCGTAAGCCATCCGCGCGTCTTCAGAGGAGCCGCGGCGCAGCCGTGTGGTCTGGGGCAGGTGCTCGGCATTGGCGATCAGCTGAGTGACGAAGCTCGGATCGGGGCGCGGCAGCGGCGCCTTGTGGACCCACGCAAGCGTGGGCACAACCGTCACCAGGGCCGTGCCCGTGCCGGCTTCCACCACGTTCGATCGATCAGTACCCAACATCGCAATCACCGTTGATCCGGCGAAGATGTCGCGTTTCGGGACGCTGGCGCCGGGTGCGAGTCAGTACTCGCAAGGCCTATGCCGCGCGGGCCGATTTGGTTCCGCCGCGCGCAGAAACGTGGTTTCCAAATTGTTTATCAACTTTGCCTAGGGTCGGGGGCGAATCTGGCTCTATCCTGTGCTGGCTCCGGACTCCCCTGTTGTCCCGAAATGAGGCGATTTTGATCCCCGCATTGCCGCAAGCCTCCGACATCCTGGCCGCGCTTGGCCAAGCCGTGTTCGCCTGGGACATCGCCAGTGACGCCATTGCCTGGGGCGACCAAGTCGGCGCGGTCTTCCCCGGTATCCCCACTGAGCGGCTCGCCACCGGCGCTGAATTCGCCAAGTTGATCGAGCCTTCGCAGTCGCTGCGGACCGCCTCGCTGACCCAGACCTCCGCGGTGCATGGCGCCGACGGCACGCCCTACCGGGTCGAGTATGGTGTGCGCATGAGCGCCGCCGATCCCGTGGTCTGGATCGAGGAGACCGGCCGCTGGTTCGCCGGCCCCGATGGCCGCCCCACGCGCGCGATCGGCTCCGTCCGCATCAACAATGAGCGTCACGCCCGCGACGAGGAGCTGACGAGGCTCGCTCGGCTCGATCCGCTGACCGGCGAGTTGAACCGCTCGCATCTGATCGCGGCGCTGGCCGAGTCGATCGAGGAGACGACCCGCTTCCGCTCGACCGCCGCCTTCATGCTGGTGGGCATCGATCATCTCGCCCGCGTCAACGACGCCTTCGGCTTCGACGTCGCCGACGCCGTGATCCTCGATGTCGCCAAGCGCATCCGCGCGCGGCTGCGCGGCGGCGATGTGCTCGGGCGCTTCTCCGGCAACAAGTTCGGCCTGATCCTGAAGAACTGCACCGTCGACGACATGAACGTCGCCGCCGAGCGTTTCCTTGCCGGCATTCGCGACGAGGTGGTGCCGACCAAATCCGGTCCGGTCTCGATCACGGCCTCGATCGGCGCGGTCAGCCTGCCGCGTTATGCCCGCAACACCGACGAGGCGGTCAACCGCGCCCATGAGACGCTGGATGCCGCCAAGCGCCGCCGCGCCGGCTCATTCGCGGCGTGGCGTCCGGATGCCGCGCGCGACGCGCAGCGCCGCGTCAACATCCGCGTCACCGACGAGATCGTGACCGCGCTGAACGAGCGTCGGATCAGGCTCGCCTATGAGCCGGTGGTTGCGGCGACCTCGCGCGAGCGCGCGTTCCACGAATGCCTGGTGCGGATGGATCAGGGCGACGGCCAGGTGCTGCTCGCGCCTGATATCGTGCCGGTGGCGGAACGGCTCGGCCTGATCCGCCTGGTCGATCACCGCGTGCTCGAGCTCGTGGTCGCCGAGCTCGCGGCTGCGCCGGATATTCGGCTCAGCCTCAACATCTCGCCCGATACCACGATGGATCCGGACTGGTGGGCCGGAATCGAATCGTTGATGCGTGCCCATCCCGGCGTCGCCGAGCGGCTGATCGTCGAGATCACCGAGACGGTCGCGATCCAGGACATCGACGACGTCCGCGCTTTCGTCGGCCGGCTCAAGCATTTCGGCAGCCGAATCGCCATCGACGATTTCGGCGCCGGCTACACCTCGTTCCGCAACCTGCGCAAGCTCGGCGTCGATATCGTGAAAATCGACGGCGCCTTCGTGCAGAACATCACCCATTCCGCCGACGACCGCGCCTTCGTGCAGACCCTGATCGACCTCGCCCGCCGTCTCGACATCAAGACCGTCGCCGAATGGGTGCAGGACGAGGAAGCCGCCAACATGCTGGGCGATTGGGGCTGCGACTACATCCAGGGCCGCCTGATCGGCCTCGCCTCAGCCGACCGCCCATGGGGTGCACCGCCGGACAGCGCGCTGCCTGCGGCAAGCTGAGATGCCGTAGTTGAGATGCCGTAGGGTAGGCAAAGCGACTTGTCCGCCGTAGCTCGAAGAGCGAAGGCGGAAGCGTGCCCACGACTTCTGTTGCATTCGTGGCGAGATGGTGGGCACGGCGCAAGCGCGCCTTTGCCCACCCTACGATTGCGCCTTTGGGCCGCTCTCGCCTACGTCGTTGCGAGCGTAGCAATGACGACGTGGCAGGCTACGCCACGCAAATCCCCGCTACCGCGACCTTCTGGAACAGATGCGGGCTGGCCACGGCCGACGCCGGGTAGTCCGCGATCTTGGCGCGGAATTCCGGGTGGGTGAACGCCGCGCGGAAATGCGCGTTGGATTCCCACACTGCGTAATTGAGATAGGTCGGATTGTCGCCGACGGCGCGGTGGAGCTGGGTCGAGATGAAACCCGGCTGGCGCTTCATGAAGGCGGCATCGTCCTGCCAGCTCGTCAGGAAGCTCTGCTCATCCGCGGCATCGAGCGTGAACAGATTGACCAGCACCACGGGGCCGGCATCGAGCGCGATCTGGCGGTCGATCGGGAAGGCGGGGTCGAGAGGGCGCATCTGGGGCATGGCATCACTCCGTCTAGCTTGGTACTATCATGTCAATTCGACAAGATATGACATATGAGTTTGACATGATGATGTCAATACGGAGCAATCATTACAAATGACCAGGACCAAGCGGAGCCCGGCAGGCGATGCCCTGACCGGCCTGATCCTCGACCTGTTCCGGGCCAACGGCCTGCTCCTGACCGCAGGTGACCGGCTGGTCGCCTCGCTCGGCCTCACCAGCGCGCGCTGGCAGATTCTCGGGGCGATCGTCGATGCCGAGCGGCCTGAGCCGGTCGCCTGGCTGGCGCGCAATCTCGGCGCCAATCGCCAGAACGTGCAGCGCATCGTCAACGATCTGGAGCGGGACGGTCTCGTCGTATTCGAGACAACCCGCATCATCGCCGGGCGCAGCTCGTGGTGCTCACCGACAAGGGCAGGCAGATCTACGATGCCGCCGGCCGCTTGCAGGTCCCGTGGGTCAATGGCCTGTCGGATGGATTGTCGGTGAAGGAGATCGAGACGGCCCATCGCGTGATCGGCGCCCTGCGCGACCGGCTGGAGGGAAGCGGCGAGGGGTGATCGCGCCGTACCGCGCTCCTTGCGCAGGCGCCGTAGGGTGGGCAAAGCGTAGCGTGCCCACCATAGAGAGATGGTGGGCACGGCGCGTGCGCGCCCTTGCCCACCCTACGAAACCTTTATACCCCTTCATCCAGCGCCACCAGCTCGCGCTTCTTGCGCAGCGATGGCAGCAATGGCGCGATCAACAGGATCAGCGCCAGCACGAGGCAGGCCGCCGAGATCGGCCGCTGCACGAAGGTCAAGAGATCGCCCTGCGACAGGATCAGCGACTTGCGCAGATTGTTCTCCAGCATCGGCCCGAGCACGAAGGCGAGCACCAGCGGCGCCGGCTCGTAGCCGAGCTTGCGCATGAAATAGCCGATGATGCCGAACGCGATCATCACATAGACGTCGAACACGTTGTTGCTGGAGCAGTAGACGCCGAGGATCGTGAACAGGATGATCAGCGGGAACAGGATGTTGTAGGGCAGCTTCAGGAGCTGCACCCACATGCCGATCATCGGCAGGTTCAGGATCAGCAGCATGACGTTGCCGATATACATGCTGGCCACGATGCCCCAGAACAGGCCGGGGTTTTGCGTGATCAGCAGCGGCCCCGGCTGCAGGCCGTGGATGACGAAGGCCCCGAGCAGCAGCGCCATCACCACGTTCGGCGGGATGCCGAGCGTCATCAGCGGAATGAACGCGCCGCCGGCCGCCGCGTTGTTGGCCGATTCCGGACCCGCGACGCCCTCGATCGCGCCGTGGCCGAACCGCTCAGGCGTTTTCGACAGCCGTTTCTCCAGCGCGTAGGAGGCAAACGAAGCGACCACCGCGCCGCCGCCCGGGAGAATGCCGAGCAGGAAGCCGAGCAGCGTGCCGCGCGCGACGGGGCCGGTGCTCGCCTGCCAATCGGCCTTGTTGGGCAACAGCTGCGTGATCTTGGCGTTGATGATGTCGCGCTTGATCGCCTGCTCGGTGTTGAGCAGCACCTCGGCGACGCCGAACAGGCCCATCACCACGGGCACGAGGCCGATGCCGTCGATCAGCTCCATGCGGCCGAAGGTGAGGCGCGGCTGCGCCGTGATGCTGTCGAGACCGATCAGTCCGAGCACGACGCCGATGCACGCCATCAGCAGTGCCTTCGGCATCGAGCCTTGGGTGAGGAAGGTGAGCACCACGAGGCCGAGTACCATCAGGCTGAAATACTCGGCCGGGCCGAACGCGATGGCGATGCTGGCAAGCTTTGGTGCCACGAGCATCAAGGCGATCAGCGCAAAGGTGCCTGCAATGAAGGAGCCGAAAGCGGAGATGCCGAGCGCGGGACCGGCACGGCCCTGCTTTGCCATCTGGTGACCGTCGATGCAGGTGACGACGGAAGCGGCCTCGCCGGGGATGTTGACCAGGATCGAGGTGGTCGATCCCCCATACATCGAGCCGTAATAGATGCCGGCCATCATGATGATGCCGGATTCCGGCGTGCCCGACAGCGTCACCGGCAGCAGCAGCGACATCGCCGAGATCGGCCCGATGCCGGGCAGCACGCCGACCAGCGTACCGATGAAGACGCCGATGAAGCAGTAGAGCAGGTTGATCGGGAGCAGGGCGACGCCGAACCCATGCGCGACATTGGCAAGCGTATCCATGGGTCAGCCGATCCCGAACAGGCCCGAGGGCAGCTGGATCAACAGCAGCCGCTTGAGCACCCACCACATGCCTGATGGCACCAGCACAGCGATCGGGATCGCCAGCGTCCAGCGCACGGGATCGATCAGTCGGAGTAGCAGCAGCATCAGCGGGATCGACGATAGCAGAAATCCCAGCGGCTCCAGCGCGAAGGAGAACGCGGTGAGGCAGGCGATGACGAGCAGCGGCTTGCTCCAGCGCGCATTCTCCCAGCGCGAGGCCAGCGTCGGGCCACCCTCGGTGATCGCTGCGATGATGATGCTGCCCGCGAACACGCACATCAGGATGCCCGTGTAGAACAGCACATAGCCGGAGCCGGGATCGTTGATGGTGCCGAGCTTCAGCTTCAATCCCTGCCAGATCACGAAGCCGCCGAGCGCAAGCCCGATCAGCCCGCCCCAGAGCTCGGAGTTGTTGAGGCGGAGTTTGACGTTGGTTTGGTTGCTCATTCGAAGCACCTCTAGATCACCGTCACCCCTGCGCAACGGCGAAGCCGTTGTCGCTGAGGTGGCCGCTTCTTCAACGGCCCTCGAAGGGCGACGGTGCCACGATCCATCCTTCGAGGCGAGCCGCAACCGCGGCTCGCACCTCAGGATGACGCCGGCATGTGTGGCAATTCAGTCCTACTTCTTCGCAAGCCCGAGGCTGTCGATCACCTTGCGCTCGGACTCCGTGACCTCGACGACGAATTTCTTGTAGTCCTCGGTGTTCTTGTAGTTCGGCACCATGTCGTATTTCGCGAGCGTCGCGATCACCGCGGGATCCTCGACCGCCTTCTTGAAGGCATCGTGCAGCTTGGCGACGATCTTGGGATCCATGCCCTTCGGTCCGGCAACGCCGAACGGGGAATCATAGACCATGGGATAGCCGAGCTCCTTCAGCGTCGGCACATCGGGATAGTTCGGCGACCGTGCGCCGGTCCACACCATCAGCAGCTTTAGCTTGCCGGCGTCGACCAGCGGCCGCCAACCGGTGGAGTCGGCCTGCAGCATGGTGTGCTGGCCGAGCACGGCGGCATTGGTCTCCGCGCCGCCCTTGAACGGCACCTGCGTGAGCTTGATGCCGGACATCGCCGCGATCTGCTCCATGCCGATATGCAGCGAGGTGCCGGTGCCCGGCGTCGCATAGGTCACCTTGCCCGGATTGGCCTTGGCGAAGTCGACGACGTCCTTCCAGGACTTGAACTGCGATTCCGCGTTCGTGGTCACGCCGAACGTATAGCCGGTGAGGTGGATGATGTAGGTGAAGTCCTTGGCCGGATCCCACGACACCTCCTGCATCAGCGGCAGGCGGAACACGGTGATCGGAATCTGCGCAATGGTGTAGCCGTCGGGCTTGGCGGCCGCGGCCATGGTCGCAGGGCCCACCGTGCCACCGCCGCCGGCCTTGTTGTCGATCACGATCGGCTGCCCCAGCACTTTCGAGGCGCTGTCGGCGATCGCGCGCATCGAGATGTCGGTGGAGCCGCCGGCCGGCCATGGCACGATCAGCGTGATGGGTTTGCTGGGATAGTCCTGCGCACCGGCGGCAGTTGCAAGCAAGGCGCCGACAACATGCATGGCGGCAAAGGCGAACGTCTTCAGCCCGTATCGCGACATCGAAATTCCTCCCGCGCAGCGGCCTCGCTGGACCGCCGTTTCTCGTTCTTGTGAGGCGATTGTTCCTGAAATCACGCGAGAAGAAAAGCGCGTTGCGCGGACCGGGCACGCGGTCGAGGCCGCTATCCCGGCGGAAACGGGGCGTGCGACAATTCGTCGTTTGGAGGTGTGCCGAGAGGCGGAATTTGAGGGAGCCGGAGCCGTTACGCCACGCGGCGAACTGCGTTCAGCGTCTCGATGGTACGTCCGACCTCGGCTGCCGGGCACGGCTTGCCGAAATAATATCCCTGCACGGCGGTACAGCCGCATTCGCGGACGAAGTCGAGCTGCTCGATGGTCTCGACGCCCTCCGCCGTGGTCTCGACGCCGAGCACGGAGCCGAGGCTGGCGATGGTGCGGACGATGGCGACGCTCTCCGGGCTTTCGCCGAGCGTGCCGACGAAGGAGCGGTCGATCTTGATGCGGTCGAACGGAAACTTGCGCAGGTAACTCAGCGAGGAATAGCCGACGCCGAAATCGTCGAGGCTGACGCGGACGCCCAGCGCACGGAGCTGATGCAGGATCTCGATGGTCGCCTCGCTGTCGTCGAGCAGGGCGGTCTCGGTGACCTCGAGCTCGAGCCGCTGCGGCGGCAGGCCGGCCTCCGCCAGCGCGCTCGTGACCATCGCGACCAGCCCGCGCGAGCGGAACTGCACCGGCGACAGGTTGACCGCGACGGTGACATCAGGCCATGAGGCGGCGGTGGCGCAGGCCGTGCGCAGCACCCATTCGCCGATCGGGACGATCAGCCCATTCTCTTCCGCGATCGGAATGAACTCGGCGGGCGAGACGAAGCCGCGCGAGGGATGTTTCCAGCGCAGCAGCGCCTCGAAGCCGGTGAGCTCGGTGGTGTCGAGCCGCACCTGCGGCTGGAACACCAAATGGAATTGGTTGCCTTCCAGCGCGCCGCGCAGGTCGTGCTCCAGCGCGTGGCGGCTGCGCGCCTCTTCCTCCATCTCGGGCTCGAACAGCTGATAGGCGCCGCGGCCTCTGGCCTTGGCCTGGTACAGCGCGAGGTCGGCGCATTTCATCAGCTCGTCGGCATCCAGGCCGTGATCGGGCGCGATCGCGATGCCGACGGAGACGCCGACATGGATCGACTGGCTTTCCAGCGCCGGCGGATGGCCGATGATCTCGACCAGGTGGCGGGCGAGCTTCTCGGCCGATTCCGGCTGCGGCCCGCGCTGGAGCACGGCGAATTCGTCGCCGCCGAGGCGCGCGACGGTGTCGTGCTCGCCGACATTCTCCTTCAGTCGCGCTGCGACCCAGCGCAGCAGCCGATCGCCGGCGGCATGGCCGAGGCGGTCGTTGACGGTCTTGAAATTGTCGAGGTCGAAGCAGAGCACCGCCATCGCGCCGCCGGCGATCGCGACCTGGTTCAGCCCCTCGCCCATCTTCTCGCGGAACAGCGTGCGGTTGGGCAGGTCAGTCAGGGAATCGTGCCGCGCCATGTGCGCCACGCGCGCCTGCGCCTTGTGGCGCTCGGTGACGTCCTCATAGGTGACGACCCAGCCGCCATGCTCCATCCGCTTGTGGTTGAGCTTGATGATACGGCCATCGCTCAAATGACGGTGCAGCGTGTGCTCGCCTTCCCGCAGCCGCTCGACATAATCGGCATAGAGCGTGGCCCCGGTCGTATTCGGATGGATGCCGAGGTCGCAGCTGTGCTCCATGATCTCGCGCATCGAGACGCCGGGCTTCACCACGTCCGGGGAGAGGCCGTACATCTCGATGTAGCGGCGGTTGCACACGATGACGCGCAGGCTGGCATCGAGCATGCACAGGCCCTGGCTCATGTTGTTCAGCGCCGCATCGAAGCGGCGGTATTGCTCGCTCAGCTCCTCGACCGCGCGCTCGCGCTCGGTGATGTCCTCGTAGGTGGCGACGAAGCCGCCCTCGGCCAGCGCGCAATAGCGCACCGAGATCACGGTGTCGTTCGACATGCTCCGGCGCATCGGCGAGGAGTCGCGGCTGGCGATCCGGGCGCGGGCGGCTTCGAGGATCTGCTGCGGGCTGTATTCCGAGGAGAACGCGCCGTTCGTTATCGAGCGCTCGATCAGTTCGCCGAGATGCGTGCCGGGTCTGGTCTCCTCCGGCGACAGCCGGTAGATGGTGCGGTAGGTGGTGTTGCAGACGCGCAGACGCATGTCGCTGTCGTAGAAGGCGAGCCCGTGCGCCATGTTCTCAAGCGCGGCATCAAGGATGAAATTCTGCTGCCGCAGCGTCTCCTCGTATTGCAGCCGCTCGGTGACGTCCTCGTGCACGGTCACCCAGCCGCCGTCGGGCAGGAAGCGCGAGACCGCCTGCACCATCCGCCCGTCGTAGCGCATCACCAGCAGGGTTTTCGCCTTCCTGCTGCGTACGTCCTCCAGCCTGGTGTCATGGAATTCGCCGGCCGACATGCCCGGCAGGTTGCCGCGCGACAGCCAATGGTCGATCGCCGTGCTGTGCGTGACGCCCGGTTTCACGACCTCGGGGTCGAGATCGTAGAGGTTCAGGAAGCGTTCGTTGCAGACCACGACGCGGCTGTCGGCATCATACATGATGAGGCCGTGCGACATGTTGGCGAGCGCGTGCTGGCTGCGCTCGGTCTGCACACGCAATTCCGCTTCGAGCCGGGCAAGGCGGCTGACGTCGTCGCAGATCGTCATCCAGCCGCCGCCGGGAAGCGGCTTCAGCTCGAGCGACATGACGAGGCCGGTCGCAAGCCGCTGCTCGGTCCGGAACGGCTTGCCCGCTGCGATCTGCGCGATCCGCGCCGAATACAGCGTGTCGAGCTCGTCCTCGGGAAAGTTGCCGCGCCTCGCGCTGTGCGCAAGCACCTCGCGGTAGCTCGCGCCCACCCGCACGATGTCGGCCGACATGTCGAACAGGCTGAGGTAGCGCTGATTGACCAGCACGATCCGGTTGTCGGCATCGTAGACGCAGACGCCCTGCTCCATGTGATCGAGCGCAAGCTGGCTCAGCCCGACCAGGGCCTCCGGGCCCTGCTCGCGGCGTGCACCAAGCTCATTGTCGCGGGTCGACGTCATGGGATCGGCGGGTCTCGGCGGGCAATAGACTTAACGCAACGTAATTCGGGCGCCGAGGGTAGCGAACAGGCGGGAAAATTCCCTTAAGCGCAGTAGTTTACGGAGGGTGACTGGCGATGGGGAAAGGTCTGTGCCGGCACGCGAATGCGGAAGTGCCTGCAAGCCAGAGTTGGCCCGAGAGCGCGCAGCAAACTCCGCTGTCGTCCCTGCGAACGCAGGGACCCATAACCACAGGAAGACGTTTGGCGAAGACTGGCCGTGAAGAGGCTTTGCCGCGTTACTGGGACCTTGCGTTTACCGATAGATTCCGCGGTATGGGTCCCTGCGTTCGCAGGGACGACAAGAGGCCTACGGTCCGTACAGCACGAGCTCGGTGTCGGTGAGGTCGCCGAGCTGCGGGCGGTGCGGGCCCTTGAAATATTTGCGGCCGCGCCGCTCGGTATAAATGCCGGCGAGGCCGGGGATCGGGCCGTTGGCATCGACCGCGACCGAGATCTTGCCGAGCCGCAGCAAGAGCCGGCCGATGCGGCCGGCGCAGGCGGCGTATTCGGCGGCGCTGCGGCAATAGATCAGCTTCATCGCGGGCGGCGCGATGAAGCCGCGGCGGATGCGCACTGGTTGCAGGATGAACGGGAACGTTCCCTTCGGCGTGCGGACGACCAGGCTGAGGCAATTGTAGCGCGCATGCCGCGTCAACAGCTCAGTCTCCTCGGCGGAAAGTCCCTCGATGGCCTTGGCGTGCTGCGGGATGACCTCGATCTTGCTCCAGCGCGGGGCGCGCGTCAGCGCCGGCACGGAAAAGAAGATGCCGCGGCAATAGGCGCGAAAACCCTGGGTCTCGATGATCGGCCAGGTCCACGGCGCCGGCGAGATGTTGAGATAGGTGACGTCCTTGTGCCGCTGCGCGATCTTGGTCAGCAGCGGCGCATAGTTGCGGTAGGCCGGATCGACATACCAGCTCGACAAATTGCACTGGATGGCGGTCTCCTCGCCGACCTTGCGCGTCGTGTAGATCAGCAGCAGCACGCCGACCGGCGTACCGTCATTGTCGAGCATGTAGCCGAAGCGCGGGTAGCCCTCCGGCACAGGCCGGAAGGCCTGCCGGCGCAGGCCCTGGATCCAGTAATTGTACGAGCGGCCGACAAAGCCGCGCGTCAACAGGTCTGCGACCTTCTCGACGTCGGCTTCGGTGATCTCGCGGCATCGGACCTTGGTGTGGATCACGCTCGTCTTGCCCGTGGAAATGGGAGGCCTCGTGAGTTGAGTTAGCGCCAGCCTTCGCCATGGGCTTCAGTCGCGATCTGCGACTGCATGCCCATGATCTCCCGCACCTTGGCGGGCCAGGCGGAAAGGTCGGTGCCGTGGGTGTGGAACATGGCGACGGCGAGGCGATCCATGCCGAAGGCGACGCAGCCGGTGTGAGCGGGCTCGCCATTGGCGTCCTGGATGCCCCAGGTCGTGCCGAAATGTTCGCGGTGATAGTTGAAGCTCATGCAGGCGGTCGGCTGCTCTTCCGAGCGCAGCGGGATCAAGAGCTCGAACTTGAGCTGCTGCTGCTTCTGACTCACCGCCTTCATCTGGCCGACGCGGCCGAAGAAGGGGTCGCTGGCATAGTCGACACGGAAGGTCAGGCCGAGGTCGGTCGCGATCTTCTGCGCGCGCACCATCCAGCGGTCGCGGAAATCGGCGACGTCATCGGGCGTGCCGATGCAGACATATTCGCGCATCCGGAACGATTGCAGCCGGTCGAGATGCTTCGACGGCTCGCGGCGGAAGCAGTCGGCGGCGACGTCGAAGCGCAGGCCGCCCTTTGGCAATTGGCCGCGGCTCGCCGCGATCGGATAGACCGGATAGCAGGCGGCGGGCGAGAGCACGAGGTCGGCCGGCGAGAGCGAGGTGGTCCAGTCGCCGCCGGCATCGAAGCGGCTCACCGCGGCGTTGATCTCGCGTTCGGTGCCGTGCAGGCCGCAGACGCAGCCGAGCAGGTTCGGAAAGCTCTTGAGATAGCCTGATTTCTCCAGCTGGGCCCGGCTCATCACCGGCGGGAAGCGCAGCGCTTCGGTGCCGGCCTCGCGATGCCGAGTGATCAGCGCGGCGAGCTTCTCGACGACGCCCTCATAGAGCGCGGTGCGCGCATAGACGCCGTCCGAGCCCATGCGGTGGAACAGCTTGTCGGCGAGATGATCGAGCGGATCGGCAATTTCAGGCGCGGTCTCGGGCGAGTTGGGGAGGACGGCAATGTTCATGGGATGGTGTCCTGCTATCTGAAAATTGTTCTTGTTGTTTCAGTCATGAAGGCTTGCCGGCACGCCGCTCATCAGCGTCGAGGTCGCGGCGTTGGCCAGAATGCGGTCGTTGTTGATCATGATCGGCGACGACAGCACGTCGCGCAGGTGACGGCCCATGGTGAATTCGCCGTCATTACGGTAGCCGGAGAGGCCGGCGGTGCGCATCGCGTGCATCACGGTCTCGACCGCGAGCTCGGAGGCCTGCACCTTGAGCAGCGTGATCGAGGATTGGAAGTCGAGCGAGCCGAGCGCGCGCTCGTCATGCTCGGCGCGGGCAAAGGCATCGATATTGGCCGCGATCAGCGCGCGCAGTTTTGCGAGCGACATCTTCGCAGCGGTGAAATGGGCGGCGGCTGGCGGCATCTGCCCGCCGGACGAACGGGCCGCCTTGCGGATGAAGGCCTGCGCGCGCGTGACGGCGGCGGCGGCAATGCCGGCCCAGGCCGACGACCAGCACAGATGGGCGAACGGCGTCATGGTCTGGGCGTGGATCTTGTCATAGGCCTCGGGGAAGACGCGGTCGGCGGGGCAATCGACCTTCAGCTCGAAACCGGTGGAGCAGGTGCCGCGCATGCCGAGCGTTTCCCAGGCCTGGTCTGCTTCAGCGAATAGTCGTCCTTGGCGAGCGCCAGCAGCACCTGGTCGGAAGCGGCAGCATTGGTGGCGCGGCGGGCGATGGTGACGAGACCGTCGGCCTCGGCACCGTAGGAGATCACTGTGGCGTCGCGCACCAGCGAGATGGTGTCGTCGGCGTGATCCACCGCCGCCGCGCTGGAACGAACGTTGCCGCCGTTCTGGCCTTCCGTGGTGGAGGAGGCGAGCAGCCACTGGTCGCGCGCGACCCGGCGCATCATGGTTTCCATCCAGGGAATGCCGTGGCCGTGCCTGGTCACGCAAGCGACCTTTGTCGTGTGCATCGCGTAGATCATCGCGGTCGAGGCGCAGGCGCGCCCGAGCGTGTAGCAGATGTCGGTGACGTCGTGGATCGAGGCACCGAAGCCGCCGAACTCGACCGGGATCATGACGCCGAGCAGTTTTTGCTCCCGTGCGACGTCGAACGCTTTATGGGGAAAGCGGGCGTCGCGATCGACGCCGTCTGCGTCGGCAGCCGCCGCAGCGGCGGTCCGGGCAGCGCGCTCGATCAGGGAGGGACCCTGTTCGAGAAAACTCGTTTGTGTATCGTCGACAGTGAGGACCGCTTCACGCACGTTCATACTCGTCCGCCTCCGGTTTGCCGTTCAGGATCGCCGGCATCATTCGCGACGCCGTGTAGAGCGATCCCCCGACCATCTTTGCTTGTGAGACGAGGCTACGGATTTAATTCAAATTCGTCGATGAAATAGAGGGTAAACGAAGCCCAATTCCGAATGGACAGTTAAGGTCCGGTTGTTTGCATCGCCGGAAATTCGAAGCTCGCGTTAGGGTTCTGGAAGAAGGGCGAATTCCAGACAATCTGAGTCATCGTTTACTAAGAAACCCGAAGTAATGGTGACGCCCATTGCGAGATCGGCTGGCCGTGCCCATCGTAGCCGGCGACCGGTCCGACTTTGATGACAGATGGGAATTTACCGATGCAGGCCTTCGACACCGAATTGCGCAATCGCATCATCAAGCTGGTGAGGGGCATTCTCGCGCAGAATTCGCTCAGCGCCGAAGTCGCGCCACAGGCGAAGCTCGTCGACGTCGGCCTGACCTCGATGGACATGGTCAATCTGATGCTGGGTGTCGAAGCCGAGTTCGACTTCACCATCCCGCAAGCCGAGATCACGCCGGAGAATTTCCAGTCGGTCGAGACGCTGGAGCGGATGGTTGCGACCCAGCTGAAGCTGGCGGCCGCGGCTTAATAGGTCGTAACTCTCTCCCGGTGTCGTCCCTGCGAACGCAGGGACCCATACCGCGGAATCTATCGATCGTTGAAGGTCGCGGTACCGAACTGCGAGTCTTCGCCAAACAACGGCCTGTGGTTATGGGTCCCCGCTTTCGCGGGGACGACATCGAGTGTGAGGCCCGCGCCACCGCTCCTCACGTCACCGGCATCCGACCCACCACCCCCGTTCCAAAACCCCCGCAAAACTGGCATAGCTTAACCATGTCGTATGTAGCGGACAGGGTGGAGCAGGCATGGCGCAGGCGGTATTGGGCATCATCGGCGGCTCCGGCATCTACGATTTGCCGGGCCTCGAAGGCGCGCACGAGGAGGTGATCAAGAGCCCCTGGGGCGAGCCGTCGGCGCCGCTCCGGCGCGGCACCATCGCGGGCCTGCCGATCGTGTTCCTGCCGCGGCACGACAAGGGCCACCGGTTGTCGCCCTCCGACATCAACTATCGCGCCAACATCGACGTGCTGAAGCGCGCCGGCGTCACTGACCTGATCTCGCTGTCGGCCTGCGGTTCCTTCAGGGAGGAACTGCCGCCCGGCACGTTCGTTCTCGTCGATCAGTTCGTCGACCGCACCTACAAGCGCGAGAGCTCGTTCTTCGGCCGCGGCTGTGTCGCGCACGTGTCGATGGCGCATCCGGTCTCGCCGCGCTTGCGCATCCATCTTGCAGCGGCGGCCGAAGCCGAGGGCATCGCGATCGCGCGCGGCGGCACCTATGTCTGCATGGAGGGCCCGCAATTCTCCACCTATGCGGAGAGCATGACCTACAAGACACACGGTTACTCCGTGATCGGCATGACCAACATGCCGGAAGCGAAACTCGCCCGTGAGGCGGAGATCTGCTATGCCACCGTCGCGATGGTGACGGATTTCGACTGCTGGCATCCCGATCACGACGCCGTCACCGTGCAGGACATCATCCGCGTGCTGAACTCGAACGCCGACAAGGCCAAGGCGCTGGTGGCGCGGCTCGCAAAGGATTTTCCGCGCGAGCACGAGCCGTGCCCGATCGGTTCGGACCGTGCGCTCGACACCGCGCTGATCACCGCACCCGAGGCGCGCGATCCCGAACTCCTGAAGAAGCTCGATGCGGTGGCCGGGCGCATCCTGCGCGGGTGAGACGCAAGAAGAACGAAAAGGCAGAATGCCATGAAGGTCGACGGCAAGCATTTCCGCAGCATCTGGCGCGAGCGCGATGGCTGGTCGGTCGGTGCGATCGATCAGCGCCGGTTGCCGCATGAGTTCGTCGTTGCGAAGCTGACCTCGTGCGAGGATGCGGCCGTCGCCATCCGCGACATGCTGGTGCGCGGTGCGCCGCTGATCGGCGCCACCGCGGCCTACGGCATGGCGCTCGCGATGCGCGAGAACGCCTCCGACGCCGGCCTGAAGCGCGCCTATGAGACGCTGGTCGTGGCGCGGCCGACCGCGATCAATCTGAAATGGGCGCTCGACGAGATGCGTGCGACGCTCGCGCCAATCGATCCGGCCGAGCGGGCGGAAGCCGCCTATGCGCGCGCCGACGAGATCGTCGAGCAGGACGTCGAGATCAACCGCGGCATCGCCGGCAACGGCCTGAAGCTGATCGAGGCGATCGCGGCGAAGAAACCGGGCGAAGTGGTCAACGTGCTGACCCATTGCAATGCCGGCTGGCTCGCGACCGTCGACTGGGGCACGGCAACGGCGCCGATCTATCTCGCGCATGAGCGCGGCATCAAGGTCCATGTCTGGGTCGACGAGACCCGCCCGCGCAACCAGGGCGCCTCGCTCACGGCGTGGGAGCTCGGCCATCACGGCGTGCCGCACACGGTCATCCCCGACAACACCGGGGGACACCTGATGCAGCACGGCATGGTCGATCTCGCCATCGTCGGCACCGACCGCGTCGCCGCCAATGGCGACGTCTGCAACAAGATCGGCACATACTTGAAGGCGCTCGCCGCGCACGACAACGGCGTGCCGTTCTACGTCGCGCTGCCGTCGCCGACCATCGATTTCGCCGTCGATGACGGCATCCGAGACATCCCGATCGAGCAGCGCAGCGGCACGGAAGTCACCGACATGACCGGCCGCACCGCGGATGGAAGGCTGGAAACGGTTCGCATCGTGCCGGAGGGATCACCGGTGGCGAACTATGCCTTCGACGTGACGCCCGCGCGGCTGGTGACGGGGTTGATCACTGAGCGCGGCGTGCTGAAGGCGGATCGAGCTTCGCTGGCTGCTGCGTTCCCCGAGCGGATTGCTGCTGCGGCGGAATAGGTCTCGTAGGGTGGGCAAAGGCGCGAAAGCGCCGTGCCCACCATCTGCTTGTGGTGGGCACGCTTCCGCTTTGCCCACCCTACGGTCTTTGCGAGCTAGCTCAGCTTCAACCCCGTCGCCGCCTCGAGCTCCGCGATCGCTTGCGAGCCGCTCGTGACCTTGATCGTGGTCATGCCCATCTCCCGCGCCGGCTTCAGGTTGACGCCGAGATCGTCGAGATAAATGCACTTCTTCGGATCGACCTTCAGCGTCTCCACCATCATCCCGTAGATTCGCGGATCGGGCTTGCGCAGGCCGATCTTGGCGGACTCGATGACGTGGTCGAACAGCACCATCACTTCGGCAATGTAAAGCGAGCGTCCGGTCATGCTGCCGATGGCGTTGGCGGGGAGATTGTTGGTGATGCAGCCGGTCTTGAATTGCGCCTTGATGCGCTTGAGCGCCTCGACCATCTCGGGGCGCAGGTCGCCCTGGAGCAGCGGCAGCACGTCGCGGCCGCGCACTTCGGCACCGAGTGCGCGTGACTCCTCCGCGAACAAGGCATCGAACGTGTCGATGTCGACCTCGGCCCGCTCGAACTTGGCCCAGGCGTTTTCCAGGTGATTGGCAGCGTTGGTGCGGCGGATGATGTCGGCGGGCAATCCGCGCTCCGTCTCGAACCGTGTGAATGCCTCGAACGGCGAACTGGTCAAAACGCCGCCAAAATCAAAGATCACTGCCTCGATCGCCACTGTCCTGCCCTCGTCAATTCCTTTCCAAGAGCGCTAGCATGCGTTATCGGCAAGGACCAGTCCGAAGCAATCCGCGCCCGCATCGACTCCGCTCCAATACGTGTTCCCATGAAGAAGCTCGCAGCCCTCATCATTGCCGCTCTGCTCGCCACCCCCGCTCACGCCATCGTCGGCGGCGGCACGCCGCAGGCCGATGGCGTTGCACGCGCGGTCGTCACCATTGTCGGCTCGCGCGGCAATTTCTGTACCGGCAGCCTGATCGCGCCGAAAATCGTGCTGACGGTTGCGCATTGCGTGCAGCCCGGCGCGGACTACAAGATCGTCGATCGCGGCACCGACGGTGCGCCGCAACTGCTGAATGTGCGCTCCGTCGCGATCCACCCAAATTTCAACATTCAGGCGATGCAGGCGCATCGCGCCACTGCCGACGTAGCGCTGCTGCAGCTCGATATTCCACTCAAGGGAAAATCGACGGTCGTGGTCGGCGCGCCGAATATTCCGATCCAGGTCGGCGGCCGCTTCGTCATCGCCGGTATCGGCGTCACCGTGCGCGGCGACGGCAAGAGCGGCGGCACCACGCGCGTTGCCGGTCTCGTTGCGACAGGGCAGCCCGGCACGCTTCAAATTCGCCTGGTCGATCCCGTAACCAACGGTGTTCGCGACGGAATCGGCGCCTGTACCGGCGATTCCGGCGGTCCCGTGTTCGAGGACAAGCCGAGTGGTCCCGTGCTTGTCGGTCTTATCAGCTGGTCCACAGGACCGAATGGCGCCGCCGGCTGCGGCGGCTTGACCGGCGCCACTCCGCTCACGCTCTATCGCGACTGGATCTTGCAGACCGCACGGAGCTGGGGCGCAGCGTTGTAGTTTGACCGCGAATTGATCTATGTCATTTTAATGCGGAAGCGCGATGGGCGACCATGCCCGTCGCGGAGGAAACGCGTCGCCAATAAGGCGGCCTGAAAAAGACAAGGCATAGAAGCAACAATGAATGTCGCTGTTCGCAGTCACGCCATGGCCAAACAGGCTTCTGAACATTTCGACGTGATGATCGTCGGTGCCGGCATCTCCGGCATCGGCAGCGCCTATCACATCGAAAAGCAGCTGCCGGGCACGAGCTACGTCATCCTGGAAACGCAAGAGACGTTCGGCGGCACCTGGTCGACGCATCGCTATCCCGGCATTCGCTCCGACAGCGACCTCCACACCTTCGGCTACAGCTTCAAGCCCTGGGTCGGCCCGCCGATCGCGACCGCCGAAGAAATCCTCACCTACATGAAAGAGGTGATCGACGATAACGATATCGCCCGGCATATCCGCTACAAGCACAAGATCAACTCCGCGAGCTGGTCGAGCGAACAGAATCTCTGGACCATCGAGGCGACGACGACCGATACGGGCGAGGCAAAGACCTTCACCGCGAATTTTCTCTGGATGTGCCAAGGTTATTATCGCCATTCCGAAGGCTACACACCGGAATGGAAGGGCATGGACCGCTTCAAGGGCCGCATCGTCCATCCGCAGACCTGGCCTGACGATATCGATCTCGCGAACAAGAAGGTGGTCGTGATCGGCTCCGGTGCGACCGCGGCGACGCTGGTGCCGAACATCGCCGACGCATGCGCGCATGTCACCATGCTGCAGCGTTCGCCGACCTATTTCCGGCTCGGCCGCAACGCCATCGAGATCGCCGAGGAGCTGCGACGGCTTCAGGTCGACGAGACCTGGATTCACGAGATCGTCCGCCGCAAGATCCTGTTCGAGCAGGACGCGTTCACGAAGCTCTGCATCTCCAAGCCCGAGCAGGTGAAGAAGGACCTGATCGGCCAGATCAGCGCGGTGCTCGGCCCCGACTACGATGTCGAGACGCATTTCACGCCGAGCTATCGGCCATGGCGCCAGCGCATCGCTTTCGTGCCGGATGCCGATCTGTTCAAGGGCATTGCCAGCGGCAAGGCTTCCGTCGTCACCGACGAGATCGAATGCTTCGTAGAGAACGGCATTCAGCTCAAATCGGGCAAGCTGCTGGAGGCCGATATCATCGTCACGGCGACCGGCTTCAATCTCTCGGCACTCGGCGACATCGCCTTCGAGGTCGACGGCAAGCCGCTCGCCTTCGGCGACACCGTCACCTATCGCGGCATGATGTTCACGGGCGTGCCGAACATGGCCTGGGTGTTCGGCTATTTCCGCGCGAGCTGGACGCTGCGCGTCGACCTCGTCGCCGATTTCGTCTGCCGGCTGCTCGGCCACATGAAGGCGAAGGGTACGAAGAAGGTCGAGGTCAGGCTGCGCCCCGAAGACCACAACATGCCGATCCTGCCCTGGATCGATCCGGAAAACTTCAACCCCGGCTACATCATGCGCAACATGAACCTGCTGCCGAAGCGCGGCGACAAGCCGGAATGGCAGCACAGCCAGGATTACTGGACCGAGAAGGACGAGATCCCGAAGACGGATCTGGACGACAAGGCGTTCGTTTACGGGTGAGGTGCGCTAGAGAAAGCCACGGACGGTCAAGGTTCATGTGAACGGCGGTCAACGCTGCAACGGGGCGGCACAGGCTGCAGATGCGCGGATTGATCATTCTGCGCGGCAAAAGCGTGGCGCAGTTGCAACATGGCGGCCGGATTCTGCTCCGGTTGTGGGGCGAACGGACGCATTTTGGCGCTGCCGTAGTGTTACGGAGCCTCGTCATGACCTAAGTTCCCGGCGGAATTGCTGGGAACGGGGGGTGTGGCGTGCAAGGCGAGGGGCTTTGGAGGCGGCAGGATCGACTGCGCCGATCCGTCGCTGCGTCGCTTGTAAGCGTATCGGCGGTCTTCGTCGGCCTCAGCCTTTGCACGACGCCGGCAAACGCGCTCTGCGCGCCCGATCCGGCCACCAGCGGTCAGACCGTTACATGTAGCGGCACGGACGCGGACGGCTTCCAGGCCGGGGCCGGGGTCGACAGTCTCAATGTCAACGTGCTCTCCGGCGCGACCGTGAACGATAACGGGACGGTCTCGATCGGCGTCAACAATACCAGCACGGTCGTCAACAACGGCACTCTATCGGCTGGCTCGGGCCTGATCGGCATTGGCGCCGGAAATTCGAACACCGTGACCAACAACGGCAGCATCACGGTGCTGGACAACGGCCTCGGCATCCAGGTGATCGATCACAACGTCGTCGCCAATGCCGGAACGATCACGACAGGTGACAACGGTGCCGCGATCTCGGTCGGCGACAGCAACACCGTCACCAACAGCGGTGCGCTGTCTGTCGGTGCGTCGGGGGTGGGCATCTTCTCGGGCCAGAACAACACGATCACCAACGCCGCGACGGGCACGATCACGGGCGGCGACGGTGCAAGCGGCATTTTTGGGTTTGGCGGCGCGACCATCACCAATGCCGGCACGATCACGGTCGGCGCTTCCGCCGGATTCTCCGGCGGCATCATGGCGATCAGCAACAACAATACGGTCGTCAACACCGCCACCGGCACGATCACGGTCGGGCAGTTCGCCGCCGGCATCTTTCTGCAAGGCAACGTCCAGACCGTCAGCAATTTTGGCTCAATCACGGCCGGCGATATTGGTGTTGGCATCGCCGCGCTCGGCGATGATGTCAAGATAACCAACGGCGGTACGATTACGGCGGGGGATACCGCATCGGCCGGCATTTCTGTGTCGGGTGATCGGGCCATCATCAGCCAGAGCGGCACGATCAATGTCGGCGTGGGCGGTGCGGGCATCGCCTATTCCGGTTCGTCGGCCACGATCACCAACAACGGACGAATTACGGGCGGCGATTTCGCCCAAGCCATTTTCGTGGCCGGTGACTCCAATGTCGTCACCAACGGCGGTACGATCACCGTCGGCGCCACCGGCGTCGGCATCAGCGTGAGCTCGTTCAGCACGACCAACCAGGTCGTCAATACCGGCACCATCACCGTCGGGGCCGGCGGTATCGGCATCAGCCTGAGCGGCGGCGGAAGCGTGTTCAACTCGGGCACCATCAACGCCGCGACCGGTCTGGCGGCGATCGAGTTCTGCAGCTGCGGCCCGAACACGCTGACGCTCGGCCCGGGCAGCGTCATCAACGGTCAGGTGCTTGGCGCCGGCACTGACACGTTGCAGCTCGGCGGCACCGGGAAGGACACGTTCGACCTCAGCCTGATCGGCAGCCTCCTCCAGTACGACGGCTTTGCGACCTTCAACAAGGTCGACAGCTCGACCTGGACCGTGACCGGCACCGGCAATCAGGACTGGAACGTGCTCGGAGGTACGCTTCTGCTCGCCGGTACCATCAACGGCACCGTGACCGTCGCGAGCGGTGGTACCTTCGGCGGCGTCGGCACGGTCGGCACGACCACCGTCAATGGCGGTGCACTGGCACCGGGCAATCCGACCGGCACGCTCACCGTGTCCGGCGACCTCACATTCACGTCGGCGTCGAGCTACCTGGTACAGGTCTCGGGCGCCAGCAACGGCCTTGCGGCGGTGACGGGAACGGCGACGCTTGGCGGTGCAACGGTCGTGGTCGTCCCAACCGGCTCGATCGCAAAGCACTACACGATCCTGACTGCGACGACGCTCCCCGATGCGTTCAATCCGGTCGTTGCCGGGCTCTCGTCGAACCTGAAGGCGGTGCTGAGCTATGATCCGAACAACGTCTTCCTCGATCTGTCGCTGAGCTACGGCTCCGGCCTCAATATCAACCAGCAGAATGTCGCCAACGCCCTGACGCGCATCTTCAACACCACCGGCAGCCTCCCGGTCGCGCTCGCCAATCTCTCGCCGGCCGGGCTCACCCAGGCCTCCGGTGAATCGGCCACGGGATCGCAGCAGACCACGTTCAACGCGATGAACCAGTTCATGAGCCTCTTGACCGATGTGTTCGGCTCGGGACGCAGCGGTGCGCCCGGTGCGACGCCGCTGGCCGAGGAAACGAACGCGAGCGCCTACGCCGCGCGTGGCAGGGACGCGCGCGACGCGTTCGCCTCGATCTACCGCAAGGCGCCGGCTGCGACCTTCGCGCAGCGCTGGGACGTCTGGGCGGCCGGCTTCGGCGGCTCGCAGACGACCGACGGCCATACCGCGCTCGGCTCGAACAACACCACCAGCAGCATCTATGGCACCGCGGTCGGTCTTGATTATCGCTTCTCGCCCTCGACCATCGCCGGCTTTGCGCTTGCTGGCGGCGGCACGGGCTTTGGCGTCAACGGGCTCGGCTGGGGCCGCTCCGACCTGTTCCAGGCTGGCGCCTTCGTGCGTCACACGGCGGGACCGGCCTATATCACGGCCGCGCTGGCCTATGGCTGGCAGGACGTCACCACCAACCGCATCGTCACAATTGCCGGCGTCGATCAGCTGCGCGCGCAGTTCAATGCCAACGCCCTCTCGGGCCGCATCGAGGGCGGCTATCGCTACGCCATGCAGTGGGTCGGCCTCACGCCCTACGCGGCGCTGCAGGCCACCATGTTCAGCCTTCCGAACTATTCGGAATTCGCCGTGGTCGGCAACAACACCTTCGCGCTCAATTATGGCGCCAAGGATGTGACCAGCACCCGCACCGAGCTCGGCCTGCGCGCCGACCAGTCGTTCGCCGCGGCCGGCGGGCTGATGACCTTGCGTGGCCGGCTCGCCTGGGCGCATGACTACAATCCGGATCGCACCGTCGGCGCGGTGTTCCAGACGCTGCCGGGCTCCGCCTTCGTCGTGAACGGCGCCGCGCAGGCGCGCGATTCCGCGCTGACGACGGCGGCAGTGCAGATGAACTGGATGAACGGCTGGTCCGCGTCGGCGACCTTCGAGGGCGAGTTCTCCAACGTCACCCGCTCCTATGCCGGCAAGGGCCTCGTGCGGTACGCGTGGTAGGCGAGGTCGATAGGCCACGGCGGGATTGCCATCCTCCCCTGGAGGGGTAGGGCAATCGCATGTGAATTCCACGAGAATTGTCTGCGGGCTTGCTCCGCCTCTCCCGCTTGCGGGAGAGGCCGACGCGCTCGCAGAGCGCGGCGGGTGAGGGCTCTTTCCTCTTGGGGATTATCCCGTTGAGGAGACACCCTCTCCCCAACCCTCTCCCGCAAGCGGGAGAGGGAGCCCAGTGCCGATGCCGCCGCATCGTGCAAGCCATATGCGATTGCCCTGCCCCTCCAGGGGAGGATAAGAGGAATCACCGCTTCTGCTGCTCGGGCCGGCGCGGCGGCCGCGGTGCGACGGGGGTGCCGGCCATCTTGTTGGCGGTTTCGCTGACGTCGAGCAGCGAGCGGCGGATGTCCTCGATGTAGCTCGCCGACTTCTTCCGCATGGTGTCGGCGAGCTCACGCAGCCCCTGCACCTTCTCGAACAGCTCGTCGGCCTTGCCGTCGACGAAGCCGGGCACGACGCCCTCGATCTTGGTGACGGCCTTGTCGAAGCCCGCAAAGGCGCTGTCGACCTTGGCCATCACGGAATCGATCTCACCACCCTTGCTGCGGAGATCGGCGGTATTGGTCTCGAACGTGCGCAGGCCCTCCTTGATCGCGGGGGCGTTGCTCACATGGTGCGGTCGACACTGTGCAGGGTCTCAACGATGGATTCGGCATCGCTGAGATCGGCGGTCAGCACGGGGATGCCGTCCGAGTCCAGCGGCACGGGTGGGGCCGAGGGCGCGCCTCCGACCAGCGAGATCGCGGCAACGCCGGTGAGGCCCTGGAACTCGATGCCGGCGACGGTGTCCTTGCGGATCGGCGCGGCGTTGTCGAGCATCACCAGCGCCACGATCCGGCGCGGACTGTCCAGCTTGATCGACAGGATCTGGCCCGCAGGCACGCCGTCGAAATTCACCGGCCCGCCGCGGCGCAGCCCGCTGGCGGAGCCGCCCTCGAACACGACGCGCAATTGGCTCCGGCTCTGGATCGTGCGCCACTTTTGCACGCCGAGCAGGCCGCCGAACGCCACGGCGATCACCGCCAGCGTCGCGGTTCCGATGACGAGATTGCTCGCGCGTGCCATGCGGGAGATTTTACGGCCAAAGCGGGGAAGTTGGAAGGCGCCCGCAATGATACGCAGGACGGGTTAACGCCCGCCGAAGCTCGCAGAGCGAAGGCGCAAGCGTAACCCGTCGTCGAGACCTCAATGCCCGGCCGCTCGTTTTGCCGCGGCATTGTTCAGCACGATCAGGGCATCGACGGCCACACCCGTCTTCGCATTGATCAGGAACGGGTTGATGTCGATCGAGGCGATCCGGTCGCCGGCATCCGCGATCAAATTGGACAGGCCGACCAGCGCCTTCACCGCGGAGGTCTCGTGCAGGGCCGGCTTGCCGCGATAGCCGCGCATCTTGATGCCGGCCTTGGTGCGGCCGATCAGGAGCCGCGCCTCGGCCTCGTCCAGCGGTGCGCCGGCAAGCGCGACATCCTTCATCAGCTCGATATCGATGCCGCCGGTGCCGAACAGCACCACAGGTCCCATCTCGGCATCGAGCGAGGCGCCGACGACGAGCTCCAGGTCAGCCTTGACCTGCTGCGCGATCAAAATGCCATCGAGCTTCGGCTTGCCCTTCAGCTTCGCCACCCGCGCGGTGATGTCGGCAAAGGCCTTCTTCACCTCGGCCGCGCTGTTGAGGTTCAGCACCACGCCGCCAATGTCGGATTTGTGCAGGATCTCGGCGCTGACGACCTTTGCGACGACCGGGAAACCGATTTGCTTGGCGATCTTCGCAGCCTCCGCCGCGGTCTGCGCGATGGCTTCCTTGGAGATCGGGATGCCGTAGGCCTTCAGCAGCTTCTTCGAGGCGACCTCGTCGAGCGCGGCGCCGTTCGCCGCTTTCAATGCCTTCTCCAGCATCGCGCGTGCGGCAGGCTTGGAGCTCGAGACGATGTCGGGCACTTCTTTCCGTAAGCTGGCATAGGCGAGCAGCGACTTGATCGCGGTCACCGCGCGGTCCATGCCCTGCATCACCGCGAGATGCGGCAGCGATTTGCGCAAGCTTTTGGTGAACTCGGTGAAGCCGATCGACATCGCGCTGATATAGATCACGGGCTTTGAAGCCCGGCTCGCCATCTCGTTGACGATACGCAAATTGCGCTCGCGCAATTCGTGCGGCGCCTTCGGCAGCTCGGCATCGATGATGACGATGTCGATGTCGGGATCGTCGATCATCAGCTTGATCGACTTCATGTAGACGGAGGGATCGACCACCGCAGCAAAGCCGGCGTCGAGCGGATTACCGACGATCGAGCCCGGCCCGAGCATCTTTGCCAGTTCGGAACCGACGTGCGGGCTCAGCGGCGCAAAGTTCAGGCCCTCGGCATAGAAGGCATCAAGCAGCATGCCGCGCTTGCCGCCCGACAGCGTGACTGCGGCGAGCCGATCGCCCTTGGGCACGGCCGAGTGGACGAAGCATTCGGTGGTCTCGATCAGCTCGTCGAGCCCGCCGACCCGGATCACGCCCTCGCGCGTCGCAATGGCGTCGAAGGTCTCGATCGAGCCGGCGAGCGCGCCGGTATGGGCCATTGCCGCCGCGCGGCCGCCCTCGGATGCGCCGAGCTTGAGCGCAATCACCGGCTTGCTCGCGGCGCGCGCCGCCTTGCAGGCATCGCGGAACGCCTTGGTGTTGCGCACGCCTTCGAGGTAGACGACGATCACCCTGATGCTGGGATCCTCGGCGAAATAGCGCATCAGATCGGGCGTCTCGAGCCCGGCCTCGTTGCCTGTCGTCACCATGTAGCCGACACCGACGCCGCGATCTTCCAGCGCCTGCCGGATCGCCATGACGATGGCGCCGGATTGCCCGGCGATCGCCACCGCGCCCTGCTCCATGGTGACAATGCGGTCGTCGATATTGGTGAACAGCTTTTCGCCGGCGCTTAAGTTGCCGAGGCAGTTCGGGCCGGTGACGGCAAGGCCGGTCTCGCGCACCGCCGCCTGCAATTCGGCGGCGAGCTTTTGGCTCTCCGCATCCTGCAACTCACTGAAGCCCGAGGTGACGATGGTGGCCGAGCGCGCGCCGGCCGCAGCCGCATCGCGGATCACCTGCACGGCAAAGCGCGCCGGCACCAGCACCAGCACGTGATCGGGCTTTTCCGGGAGGCTCGCAAAGTCCTTGTAGCAGGGGACGCCCCAAATGGTCTCGCGCTTGGCGTTGACCGGATAGAGCCCGCCCTCGTAGCCGTACTTGACCAGATTGTTCCAAATGCGCTCGGCATAGTTGCCGGGCTTGTCGGTGGCGCCCACCAGCACGATGTTGTGCGGGTGCAGCATGGCGTGGATGCCTTTGGCGACATCGCTTGCATCGGGTGGCGGAGACCATGGGCGGGGAGACGTCGACGCAGCAGGCACCTGGGCTTCCATGCGCTCACCTCTTGTTCTTGTTGCAGCGCGCGCTCGGGCGCCGAGGTCTGGCGGGACTGATCGTGACATCTTCATCCCGCGTGGCGGAATGGTGAGACGTCACATCGAGGCTAGCATCACCAGAGTTTTGGCGAAAGTGCGAAGGGCCGTCGCTGATCTTCGCCTGCTCAGTAGCGCAGCAGGTTCAGCTTGTAGGCGTAGTGACAGGCGAGTTGCTTGGCGAGATAGGGAGCGATGGCGCGCCGGATCTGCATCTGCGTCGGATCGAAGCCGAGCACCCGGCGCCGCAAGATGCCCATCTCCCTGACGCCGACCGCGTAGGTCGACGCCGTCTTCTGTGCGTCGTGGATCCGGAAGCAGGCGATGAATCGCGGCAGGCGCACGAACTTGAATCCCGCGGCCTGCGCCCTCAGGATGAAGTCCCAGTCCATCGCGTAGTGGAAACTCTCGTCGATCGGCCCGATCCTGTCCCACACGCGCCTGCGCCAGAACATTGTCTCCTGCGGAATGTAGTCGGCATATCGCAGCGCCCTGCCGTCATGCGGCGGCAGTACGGCACGTCCGACCTCGAGCCCCTCGCGATCGACGAAGACGCGATGGCCGTAGACGATATCGACATGCGGATGCGACATGAAGTAGTTGGCGACATAGGCAAGCGTCCCCGGCAGCAGCATGTCGTCGCTGTTCAGGTAAGCCATGATCTCGCTGTCAACGCCGGCGAAGCCGAGATTGATGGCGTTCGATTGTCCCTCGTCCGGCTCGCTCTTCCAGCTGATGCTCGCGCCGCGGCTTTTCAGGAGATCGAGCGTGCCGTCGATCGAAGCACCGTCCTGCACGTGATAATACAGGTTTGGATAGTTCTGGCTCACGATGCTGTCGATCGTGGCACCGAGATACTGCGCATGGTTGTAGCTCGGCGTGACCATTGCGATCCGGGGTGCATTGCCGCGGATTGCGGGCGCCGGCGGGAAAGCCTTGAGGTTGAGCAGGCGCGGCGGATATTGCTCGAAGGTCCACATCGGCGGACGCCGCCACACGCTCCGCAGCGAGGATCGTCTTTGGCCGGCGGCGATGAGATCTTGGTTCCTCTCCAGCAGCGCGACGCGGTTTTCGAGTTGCTCGAATCGCTGTTCGAAACGCTGCCTGAGGTGGTCGTCCATTACCGCTTGTCCTGAAATTGCAGCGTCAAAAGATCAATCGGCCATTCTTATAGGTCTCCCGGCGATGACGCCAGTTCAGCGGCTCCAACAGGTGCGATGAATCACTGCGAGAGGCCCCGACTGCGAACCGCTATTCATCAGGTCCGATCAAGGTGGCGTGCAACACGTAGCGCTCGGGACCGGAGGTGACGGCGTCGAACGGCCAGCAGGTCGCGAGCACCAGCTCGAAATCCTGCGCCGCGGGATCGATGCCAGACTCATCGAAGCGAACCACGGCGGAGGAATCCGCGCGATAGCGAAAATGCTTGCCGTCCCTGCGCGTGACATCGATGACGTCTCCGATGGTAACATTCCGCAAGAAGCGGAAATGTGTGTCGCGATGGGCGGCATATACGGCAATACCGCGTTCGCCCGCATCAGCCGTTTGGCGGACATGACCGGGTCCGAACGCGAGCGCCTGGCCGCTCACACCGTCCAGCACGATCGCGCTGGCGCCGAGCCGCTTCACCTCGATCCGCGCGACCGGCCAGGTGTCGGCCCATGACCATGGCTTGACCACCTCGCCGGTCGCAACGCTCCTGTCGAACGCGCGCTCCAGCAGCACCTGCGCGAGCCAGGCTTTGGCATGGATGTAGGCGCCGTCGCCGCATAGGATGGCGCCGATGATGGCGAGGGCCAGGGGAGAGATGAGGCGGGGCATTCGAATCTCTTGTTCGTCATTCCGGGGCGATGCGAAGCGTCGAACTATGGTGCGCAATTGCGCACCTGAGAATCTCGAGATTCCGGGTTCGGCTCTGCGCCGCCCCGGAATGACATTCCCAAAAAAAAGGCGCGCGCGGCCGTTGGTTACGGGACGGGCGACCGCGCGCGCTAACAGAGGAGTTCGGGGGGCTCCTCTCTCAAGCAGCGTCGGTGAGCAAGGGCCGACGCCGGTTGAACACGAATAGGATCAGGGCGAGCATGATCAGGATGAAGCCTGCGATCATCTTCAGCTCGGCCGAAGTTGCAGTCTTGGGCAGGCGGATCGCATCGGGCGCGGCGGGGGTCGGCCGCCTTGCCGAAGGCTGGTTGCGCGCATCGGCATGGCGCTCGCGCAGTTGCGTCGGCGTCAGATTCGGCCGCTCGCCAAAGACCTTCTCGAAATCCCAGCCGGCAGGCAGGTTGATCGGCAGCTCGCTGAGCTTGAGCGGTTCGCCCTCGGGACGGCTCGGCGTCTTGTCGACGGCGACGAGGCTGGTCAGGCGCGTGACGATCTGGTGGTCCAGCGCCAGCGCCAGGATCGCCTTGTCGGAATCTTCGGGCGTCATCTCGCGCAGGGTGCGCGCGACTTCGGCATCGTCGATCTTGCGCTTCGCCCAGAGTTTCGACAGGCCCTTGCCTTCGGCGGCATTTTGCAGCGGCAGCGTCACCGACCACGGACGGTCGCCGACACGCCCCTTGATCTCGAGCGAGCCCGCGAGCTTGTCGAGCCTTGCCGCCAGCACCAGCGGCTCGTCGCGATAGACATCGGGAATGATCGCCGGCGTGACGTCGGCCTTGGCTTCGGAGAACTTTGCGCTGAGGCCGGTCACGGCCGGATTCTCCAGCTTGGCGAACAGGCCGCGCATGCGCTCCTCAACCTGCTCCACCGAGCCGATATGGGTGAAGGCGCCGCGGCCGAGCTCGGCGGCGCGCGTCATCAGATAGGTGTTGGGCGCGGACCCGATGCCGACCATGAACACGCGCGAGCGGCCGCGCATCGCCGTGATGGTCTCGAACAATTGCTGCTCGTTGCCGATCGCACCGTCAGTCAGGAAGACGACCTGGCGAACCATGTTGGTGTCACTGAGCTTGTCGGTCAGCGCGGCGCGCATCGCCGACACCATCTCGGTGCCGCCGCGCGCCTGCAATCCATTCACGAAAGCGAGTGCTTCGCCGAGATGCGCGGGGTCGGCCGGCACGGAGGTTGAGAACAGCACGTCCATGGTGTCGTCGAAGCGGATCACGTTGAAGCGGTCATTGGGCTGGAGGCGGCCGAGCGCATAAAGCAGGCTCGCCTTGGCCTGGACGATCGAGGTGCCGCCCATCGAACCGGAATTGTCGATCACGAACACCACTTCGCGCGGCCACGGTTTCTGCGTTGCCTGCTCGGCGCCGGGCGGGGTGACGAAGGCGAGCAGATAATCGGCATCGCCAACATGCTCGCGGAACAGGCCGACCGACGGCGCCTTCTCCGCGGCGGGCGTCCAGCTCAGTTCGAAATCGCGGTCGGCGGGCACAGCGCCATCAGCGAGCGTGACGACACGCGTCGTGTTGTCGGGGCTGTCGACCTTGACGTTGTGGTGGTGGCTTTTGACTTCGCCGAGCGCAAAGCCGGCCTTGAGGCGCACCGTGATGCTGGTCGGGTTGACCGGCGCATTGGTCGCAGGATTCAGCACCGGCGGCGTAATCCGCTCGCGGTCCGGCACCGGGTCCGAACTGGTCGCGCCCCAGCCCGAGCCGTCCTTGCGAAAGTCGACGCTCTGCACGATCGGCGCCGGATTGTAGCGCGGCGCGACCACCAGCGGCAGGCGCAGCGAATATTCGTTGCCGGACTGGTGCACCGGCTCCTGATATTCGATCTGCACCAGCACGGTTTCGCCGGGACCGATATTGGCGACCGAGTTGGTGAAGATGTTCGGCCGTTCCTGCTCGGTGAGCGCGGCCTTCTGGCCGGCGCGGCGCGCCTGCTCGTAGATCACGCGCGCCTGCTGCCGTTCCTTGATGTCGCCGACGATGACGCGGTCGCCGACCACCATCTTCAGCGTGTCGACGGCGCCGCCGGTTGCGAGCGGATAAACATAGGTCGCCTCGACCCAGTCCTTGGTCGGATTGCGGAAGATTTGGGTGATGCGGGCGCGCAGCGTTGGACCTGACACCGTGATGTCGACATCGGTGCCGAGGCGGATCGCTTCGGTAGTGGCGCCATCCTCCTTCAGCAGGAGCGTTCCGGATTTGGCGTCGCCAGGCTGGAGCAGGCTGGCCTGCTCCGTCGTCGCCGACCATCCGGGCTCAAAGCTCACCAGCAGAGCCACGAAGGCGACCAGCATCACCGCGATGCCCTGCACGAGGAGAAACAATCCGAGCTTGATCAGCCGGCCCAGCATGGGGTGCTCGTCGCTGTCGGCTGTGTCGTAGGTGTCCATTTGGCCTGCCCCGAAGCATGTTCGCTGGCCCAAAGCATCTGCCGGGAGGGCCTGATGTCGCGAGCAGAATGATCGGCAATGTTCCGCCGCGGCCGGCCCGGCACGCCGCCGCCGGGGCGGCCATGTGCGGTTTTGTGCTGGTTTGTCCGCCCTGCTAGAATGGCTGTCCTGGAGCAGGGCCACGATGCAGACGCAGGACAAACTCAACGACGGGCAGCTTTCGGACGAGCAGAGCCGGGAGATCGCAGAGACCATTCGCGAGGAGCTGGCGAGGCGCCGGATCTCCCGGCAGGCGCTGGCCGAGCAGGCCAAGCTCAGCCTCTCGACCCTGGAAAAGGCGCTCGGCGGGCGCCGGCCGTTCACGCTGGCGACGACGGTGCGGCTGGAGCAAGCGCTGGGTGTCTCCTTGCGAAAAAACGCCGTCGTGGTGACGCCCCCGGCCGCAAGCGATGTCGCACCCGACAGCCTCGGCTCCTATGCGCATCGCGCCGTGACCTGGCTCGAGGATGTCTACATCACGCTGCGGCCCTCGTTCGGCGCCAAGGACGCGATCTTCGCCTATCGCACCGAGATCGTCTGGGAGCCGAAGATCTCGTCGCTGGTCTTCCGCGAGGGCGAGCGGACCGATGCCGCCTACGAGCACACCGGGGAGGTCGCGGTGCCGCATCAGTCCGGCTTCATCTATCTCGTCATCATCAAGCACGGCCAGCATCGGGTGATCACGGTGTCGCGGCCGACGGTGAGCGGCGAGATGTACGGCATCATCTCGACGCTCCGCGCGGGCCCCGGCTCGCAGCTGACGCCGATCGCGGCGCCGGTCGCTTACGTGCCGCTCCGGAACGTCCCGAACCCGTCTCTGGGACGGGTCGGACCTGACGACAGCAACCATGCATTGTACCGGAAACATCTGCGGCGCACGGTGGAAGAACCGTTTGCAGTGTTTCTGTCGGTATAATCCGCAAGAAAGAGTCCGGCGTCGGCTGGGCCTGCGTCTATAAGGGAGCATGCAGGACGTGCTCCAACCTCACGGCGGCGGATCTCCGCTGTTCTCCATCATTATTCCGCTCGAATTCCATCGCGGGCAGTGGGAGCAATCCTGGCTCGGCTGGACCTCGCAGACCGCCGACAAATCCCTCTACGAGATCATCCTGGTGATGCCGCCGGATTTCACCGCGCGCGAGGAGCTGGTAGCGCTTGCCGGTGACGCGGCCCGGATCGAGCAGGCCGGCGTCGCGCACGATATCGGGCTCTGCGCATTCGGCGCGGAGAAGGCGCGCGGCAGATATTTGTTCTTCACGGAATCGCACTGCCGGCCCGAACCCGATGTGATCGAGCTGTGCCTCCGCGCCATCGATGCTCATCCCGACTGGGCCGGCTTTTCCTGCCGTTCGGTGCCGATCTGCCATAACCGGCTGTCCGTGGCGGAAGCTGCCATGTATCAGGCCGACATCGAGTTCGGCATGAAGCAGCATCCTTGGCGTAAGGTGCTGGACCAGTGCTTCGTCACGCGACGCGACATCTACTGGGAATGCGGGGGCCTGCGCGAGGAGTTCGGCCACTTCGCCGAATGGGTGCTCGCCGCCGCCTATCATGCGCGAGGCCATGCGATTGGCTATCTCGAAGAGGCGCGCTTCCACCACTACTATATCGGCGAGCTCGGCGAGCTGAAGACGTTCACGCTCGACTTCGTGCGAGGCGAGATCCGCTATCTCGGCGAGGCGCGCAGCGATGCCGGCAGCGAGCTGCTCGACATTCCCATCGAATGGAGCAGGCGCGACAATTTCGATGTCGCGCTCGCGCGCAGCACCCTGGCCGCGCGGATGCGATCTTCTCACCTGAATGGCGAGAGCCTGGAGGGCCTCTGGCGCTGGGGCCTTATCGCGCTCGCGGGCGGCGGCTTCGCGCGCGGCTCGGCGCGCGCCTCCGCGGCCTATGCGCGGTGCGTGCTGACCATGCTCACGATGATCGGATCTGACGACAGCATTGTGCGCTGGCTGAAGCGCTATATCGCCTCCCTGATCCATTTTCAGCGCCTCGATTGCATTCACGGCAGCAGCGAGACGCCCGGTGCGAAATTGCCGCGCCTCGGAGATCAGGTGGTGGCGCAGGCCGGCTTCCACGCACCGGAGGTCTGGCGGCAGCGCAGCTTTCGCTGGAGCGAGCCGGAAGCCGCATTGCGGATCGAACTGCCGCAGGGGCGCAACACCATCCGCATTGCATCGCCGGAGATTCGCGAGCCTCTCGATCGAATCGGAGTGCGCTTCTATCTCGACGGCGTGCGCGTCGCCGATGTGGCGATCTCTGCCGGCGCCTTCGTCCTCCAGCTCAATCGGCCGTCATCGGGCATGGCGATACTGGCATGGACATGCCCACGCTTTGCGGCGAAAGGCGACGAACGCCGGCTTGGTCTGCCGGTGGCAGGGATCAGCATCGGGGCGGGCGAGGGCGCGAACGAGGCACCATCACCCGCCGCCATGATGCGAGGTTAGCCGCCGGTTTCGGCGCTGATGATGTCGCCGAACAGCTCCCACTGGCCCTTCTTGAACCGCCACATCTTGAGCTGCTCGATCGGCGCGAAGTCGGTGGAGGAAGTGTTGATCTTGATGCCGGGGATCAGCGTGTCGGGGACGAAGTCCTTCAGGCTGGCGGCCTGCTTCATCACGTTCTCGCGGGTCAGGTTGTCGCCCGACTGTTTCAGCACCTGCACCATGGTCTGGGCCGCCGCATAGGCGTAAACCAGATTGGCGTCCGAGATGTTCGCGCCAGGCATGTACTTGTCGATGAAGGTCATGAACCTCTTCATGCCCTCGTCGTCCTTCCATTGCGGGTCCGACGCATCTTTCAAGTAGCCGGCCGACAGCACGCCTTCGGATGCCTCAAGGCCGGCCGGCTTCATCACCGCGCCGATTGACACCGAGACGTCGGTCATCAGGTGCATCGGCTTCCACTCCAGCTCCGCGATCTTCTTAATCGCTTGCGCTGCGAACTTCGGCGTCGCGATGTTGACGAAGACATCGGCGCCGGTGCCCTTGAGCTTAACGATGTGGGCATCGATCGACGGCTCCGACGTCTCGTAGCTCTCCTCGGCCACGATCAGCTTCGAGGCCTTGTCGCCGAAAATGTCCTTGATGCCGGCGAGGTAGTCTTTGCCGAAATCGTCATTGGCATAGAAGATCGCGACCTTCGCGTCCGGCTTCTCCTTCAGGATGTATTTTGCGAAAATCTGGGCCTCGACCCGGTAGCTGGGCTGGAAGCCCATGGTCCAGGGAAAGTTCTTCGGGTCGTTCCACTTGCTGGCGCCGGTGGCGAGGAACAGCTGCGGCACCTTCTTGGCGTTGTGATATTTCTGCACGGCGGTCTGGGTCGGCGTGCCCAACGCGTTGAAGACGAGGAACACCTCGTCGCTCTCGATCAGCTTGCGGATCTGCTCCACCGTCTTCGGCGGCGAGTAGCCGTCGTCATAGGAGATCCAGTTGATCTTGCGGCCGTTGATGCCGCCCTGGTCGTTGATCATCTTGAAATAGGCTTCCTCGGTCTTGCCGATGATGCCGTAGGCGGAGGCGGGACCGGAATAGGCCTCGACGTTGCCAATCTTGATCTCGGTGTCGGTGACGCCGGTGTCGTATTTCTTCTGCGCATATGCGCCTTGAACCGAGAGCAATGTCAGGGCCGTTGCCGCGGCAAGCAGGGCGAGTTTCTTGTTCTTCATGGAAATTCCTTTGACTTCTTTTGGGGTGGAGCAGGCACTTTCAAAACAAAAAGCGCCCGCGAGGGGCGCTTCGATCAGGCGTTGGCGGCTTTCTTGTCGACTTCGGAAGCCACCGAGAATTCCTTGCGCAAGGTCGGCTTGTGGATCTTGCCGGTGGCGTTGCGTGGCAGCGCATCGACGAAGCGGACCTGGCGCGGGCATTTGAAGCGCGCGAGATTCGCCGCGCAATGCGCCAAGACCTCGGCTTCGCTCAGCCGCTGGCCCTGTTTGACCGCGACGATGGCAAGGCCCACTTCGCCCCATTGCGCATCGGGAATGCCGATCACCGCGGCTTCCGCGATCGCGGTGAGCTGGTGCAGGACGTTCTCGACCTCGGCGGGATAGACGTTCTCGCCGCCGGAAATGTACATGTCCTTCCAGCGGTCGACGATGTAGTAGAAGCCTTCTTCATCCACGCGCGTAGCATCGCCGGTGTGCAGCCAGCCGTCGGTGAAGGACGTCTTGTTCGCCTCCGGCCTGTTCCAGTAGCCGGGCGTGATGTTGGGTCCCTTGACCCAGAGCTCACCGAGCTCGCCGGTATCGGCATCGCTGCCGTCGGGGCGCACGATTCGCACCTCGGTGTGCAGCACCGGTTTGCCGGCCGAGCCCGCCTTGCGCGCCGCGTCCTCGCGGTCGAGCACCAGCACGGCTGGCGAGGTCTCGGTCATGCCGTAGCCCTGCTGGAGCGCGACGCCGCGGGCTTCCCAGACTTTCAAGAGCGGCACCGGCATCGGCGCGCCGCCGACACCGCAGACGATCAGCCGGGTCAGATCGCTCGTCGCGAAAGCCGGATGCTGCGCCATGAACTGGTAGATCGCGGGCACGCCGAAGAACACGTTGATGCCCTGCGCGGGATCGTTAATCAGGCCGAGCGCCGTGCCGGGATCGAAGGCGCGCATGATCATCACGGTGCCGCCGGCATGCAGGACGGGATTGGTGTAGCAATTCAGTCCGCCGGTGTGGAACAGCGGCAGCACGGTGAGCAGCACCGAGGCCGGCCCGATGTAGGCGGGGCCGCCGAGATTGACGCAATTCCAGAAGGTCATGCCATGGGTGATCGTCGCGCCCTTGGGATGACCCGTGGTGCCCGACGTGTACATGATGGTCGAGACGTCATCGAGCGTGACCTCCTCGGCGCGGTCGAGCGGCTTTGCGGCGGCAATGCCGGCTTCATAGGCGCCGCCGGTGCCGAGCAGCAGGCTGGTCGCGACATTGCAGAGCTTTGCGACCGCGAGCGCGGTCTCGGCCAGGTCAGTGTCGTGGATCATCACCTTCGGCGCGCAATCGCTGGTGATGAACTGAAGCTCGGGAACGGTGAGGCGGGTGTTCAGCGGCACGAAGATGGCGCCAAGCCGTCCGCAGGCGAACTGCGCTTCCAGCGTATCGGTCGTGTTCAGCGCCAGCACCGCGACGCGGTCGCCGCGCGAGACGTTGAGCGTATGGCGCAGGAACGAAGCGAGGCGCGAGACGCGAGCGTCGAGCTGCGCATAGGTGAAGCGGCGCTCGCTGGCGAGATCGATCACCGCAACCTTGTCAGGTGTGCGGCGGCCATGGTGGGCGATCCAGTCGTAGTAACGAACGGCCAAAAATCCCTCCCTCGGCGGTCTTGTGCCGCCTCGCGTCCCTGTTGCCGTGCACCATGCCCGGCATGGCCCTGGGGCCAGCCGGAGTCTGTGCAGCAGTCTTTTTTGATCCGGAGTTGGCCTGCGAGGGGTGAAAATCGTCTTGCGTTGAGTTGCTAGGCGATAGGCTGCGGTAGAGCGGTTCCTCCGGTCAGCCACTCTGCGCAAGTGAACGGCAAATGTTCCGGCCATGGTGAATGAGCCGAATCCGCCAACAGGGCGAAAGTTGCGATGACGAGCCCGTTCTATACCGCTGAGCACGACGCCTTCCGCGAGGTCATGCGCCGCTTCGTCGACAAGGAGATCACGCCCTTCGCCCATGAATGGGACGAGGCCGGCGAATTCCCGCGTGCGCTCTATCGCAAGGCGGCGGAGATAGGTCTCCTTGGGCTTGGATTCCCCGAGGAATATGGCGGGATCGCCGCCGACCAGTTCATGAAGATCGTGGCCAGCCAGGAGCTGGCGCGCGCCGGGGCCGGCGGCGTCAGCGCCAGCCTGATGAGCCACACCATCGGCTCGCCGCCGATCGCGCGGGCGGCGCGGCCGGAAGTGAAGGCGCGCCTGCTGCCGCAGGTGCTAGCCGGCGAGAAGATTTCTGCGCTCGCCATCACCGAGCCGGGCGGCGGCTCCGATGTCGCAAACCTCCGCACCAGGGCGCGGCGCGACGGGGATCACTACGTCGTGAGCGGCGAAAAGACCTTCATCACCTCAGGCGTGCGCGCCGACTACCTGACCGTGGCGGTGCGCACCGGCGGCGAGGGCGCCGGCGGCGTCAGCCTGCTCCTGATCGAGGGCGACACGCCCGGCCTGTCGCGCACCAAGCTGAAGAAGATGGGCTGGTGGGCCTCGGACACCGCAACGCTGCATTTCGACGAATGCCGCGTACCGGCCGAGAACCTGATCGGCGAACAGGGCCAGGGTTTTAAGATCATCATGCAGAACTTCAACAGCGAGCGCATGGGCATGGCGGCGAGCTGCACCGCCTTCGCCCGCGTCTGTCTCGACGAGGCGATTGCCTACGCTAAGGAGCGCAAGACATTCGGCAAGCCGCTCGCCCAGCACCAGGTCATCAGGCACAAGATCGTCGACATGGCACAGAAGGTCGCCGCAAGTCAGGCAATGCTGGAAATGCTGGCGTGGCGGCTGGAGCAGGGCGAGAGCCCGGTCGCCGAGATCTGCATGATGAAGAACCAGGCGACGCAGACCATGGCGTTCTGCGCCTCGGAAGCCGTGCAGATCTTTGGCGGCGCCGGCTTCATGCGCGGCATCAAGGCCGAGCGCATCTACCGCGAGGTCAAGGTCAACGCCATCGGCGGCGGCACCGAGGAGATCATGAAGGATCTGGCAAGCCGGCAGATGGGGTTGTGACCCTCACCGTCATTCCGGGGCGACGCGAAGCGTCGAACCCGGAATCTCGATATTGTAGGACCTAATCTCTGGATTCCGGGTTCGCGCTTCGCGCGCCCCGGAATGACAAAGGGGAAAGAATGCTATTCACCGCCGATCACGACGACATCCGCCGTAGCTTGCAGAAATTCATCGCCAATGAGATCAATCCTCACGTCGATGAATGGGAGAAGGCCGACATCTTCCCGGCGCATGAGCTGTTCAAGAAGATGGGCAGCCTCGGCTTCCTCGGGCTGAACAAGCCGGTCGAGTTCGGCGGCTCGGGCCTCGACTATTCCTATGCGCTGATGATGGCGGAAGAGTTAGGGGCCATCACCTGCGGCGGCGTGCCGATGGCGATCGGCGTGCAGACCGACATGGCGACGCCGGCGCTGGCGCGGTTCGGCTCGGACGAGGTGCGGCGCGAATTCCTCAGCCCCTCGATATCAGGCGATTACGTCGCCTGCATCGGCGTCTCCGAGCCCGGCGCGGGCTCCGACGTCGCCTCGATCAAGACCAGCGCGAAATCCGACGGCGACGACTACGTCATCAATGGCGGCAAGATGTGGATCACCAACGGCACCCAGGCCGACTGGATCTGCCTGCTCGCCAACACCGGCGATGGGCCCGTTCACCGCAACAAGTCGCTGATCTGCGTGCCCATGAAGAGCAAGGGCGTCACGGTCGCGCGCAAGCTCGACAAGATGGGCATGCGCTCGTCGGACACCGCGCAGATATTCTTCGACAATGTCCGCGTGCCCAAGCGCAACCGGATCGGGGAGGAGGGCAAGGGCTTTACCTACCAGATGATCCAGTTCCAGGAGGAGCGGCTCTGGGGCGCGGCCGCCTGTCTGAAGGCACACGGATACATCATCGACCAGACCATCGAGTACACCCGCAACCGCAAGGCTTTCGGGAAGTCAATCCTCGACAACCAGGTCGTGCACTTCAAGCTTGCGGAGATGCAGACCGAGGTCGAGCTGTTGCGCGCGCTGATCTATCGCGCTGCCGAGCAGCTGGTCGCGGGCGAGGACGTGACGCGGCTTGCGACCATGGCCAAGCTGAAAGCCGGCCGGCTCGGGCGCGAGCTCACCGACGCCTGCTTGCAATATTGGGGCGGAATGGGCTTTACCAACGAGACGCCGGTCAGCCGCGCCTATCGCGACAGCCGCCTGACCTCGATCGGCGGCGGCGCCGACGAGGTCATGCTGATGGTCCTGTGCAAGATGATGGGCACGCTGCCGGGAAGTAAGGAAAACGCCTGATGATCACGCTCTATCACTGCGACGCTGCGCGCTCGTTCCGCCCGCTCTGGATGCTGGAGGAGATGGGGCTGCCGTATGAATTGAAGATGCTGCCGTTCCCGCCGCGAGTGTTTGCCAAGGATTATCTTGGCATCAATCCGCTCGGCACTATCCCCTTCCTGATCGACGGCGAGACGCGGATGACCGAGTCCTCGGGCATCTGCCATTATCTCGGCATCAAATACGGGCCGACGCCGCTGATGGTCGGCTCCGAGGATCCCGCCTATGGCGCGTTCCTGAACTGGATGTATTTTTCCGACGCCACCTTAACCTTCCCGCAGACGCTGGTGCTCCGATACACCCAGCTCGAGCCGGAAGAGCGCCGCGTTCCGCAGGTCGCCACCGATTACGCAAAATGGTTTCTGGGCAGGCTGCGCGCCGTCGAGGCAGCGACGGCCAATGCCGAAACCTTGTGCGCCGGTCGCTTCACCGCCGCTGACATTGTCATCGGTTATGCGCTGCGCCTCGCCGACAATATCGGGCTCGCCAAGGACTTTGGGCCAAATGTCGCAGCTTATTGGTCGCGCCTGCAGCAGCGCGATGGTTTCAGGCGCGCGGTTGCTGCGGAGCAGAAGGCCGGCCTTGAGCAGAATGTTGCGCCGCGCGTGAGGGCGTAAGGGAAGCTGTCATTCCGGGCCGCGCAATAGCGCGAACCCGGAATCTTGAGGTTCCGGATTCGGCCCTTTGGACCGCCCCGGAACGACGACGCATGTTTTCATGACAGCGCTATCCCGTCGTGACAGCGCCCAAATTTCCGCTAAGGTGACCTCCGTCCGCAGCGGCCAAAGAGCCGCGCGAGGAGGATGCCCAATGGATTATAACGGTCGCGAATCCGACCATCTGATGCTGATCACGCCGGAGCGGGTGTTCTATGCCGGCCTGCTCGGACGGCCCCGCAAGCGGACTCCGGGTTGCTGCCATGTCTATGTGGCCGTGAAGGGCAATCTCCACCTGACCATCGACGACGTTCTCGCCACCGGCGAGCTGTTCGTCACGCTGCCGAACCAGCGCCATTCCATTGCCAGCGACTACCGCACCGCAATCAGCGTGACGCTTGAGCCCGAGAGCATGCCGGATGGCGTGATCGAAGCCCTGGCCCAGCGGCTGACGGGGCCGGACCGCGCGGTCTATGCCCGAAAGATCCTGGCTGCCTACGCGCTGCTGCGCCAACGCCGCTACGGCGACATCACCACCGCCGAATTCGACGAGATGTGTTTTGGCGAGGCGCTGCCGCGCCGCGTGCTCGACCCGCGCGTGATGCGCGCAGTCGCCCGCATCGAGCGTTTCTCCGGCGAGCCGGTCACGGCGGATACATGTGCGGCCGAAGCGGGCCTCTCGGCCTCGCGCTTCCTGCATCTGTTCAAGGAAGAGACCGGCATCTCGTTCCGCTCCTTCCGCGCCTGGAAGCGCGCGCGGCATCTGCTGCACTTCGCCAACCAGGACCTCAACCTCGCCCATCTCGCGCAGGACATCGGTTATCCCGACAGCACCCATTTCAGCCATTCGATCCGCCGCTTCTATGGATTGAAGCCGCGCGCGATCTTCGTCGGCTCGCGCGATCTTGCGATCTATCGCAGCACCGAGACGGTGCGGGTGCTCGCGGAGGCGGGCTAGGCTCGCTCTCGTCGCTTCGTAGGGTGGGCAAAGGCGCTCTTGCGCCGTGCCCACCACCTGTCGGCAACTGGCAAAGTTGGTGGGCACGCTACGCTTTACCCACCCTACGATAGCTCGTCTTTAGCTAGCTTCTCCGCGCAAGAAGCCGCATGCCCCGCATCACATGATCGCAAGCGTTGAATTCTCAACGTGCGAGATATTTTTGGCATGAGCGACAAGGCCGTCATCACCTGCGCGCTGAACGGCGTGCTCACCGACCCGAAGCAGCACAACGTGCCCGTGACGCCCGAGCAGATGGCGCGCGAGGCCAAGGCTGCGTTCGATGCCGGCGCCTCCATCATGCACATCCATCTGCGCCAGCAGGCGCCGGGCAAGGGCCATCTGCCGTCCTGGGAGGTCAGCGTCAGCAAGGAGATCCAGCAGGCGATCCGCGAAGCCTGTCCCGGGGTCATCATCAACCACACCTCGGGTGTCTCAGGCCCGAACTACTCCGGCGCGCTCGACTGCATCCGCGAGACCAAGCCCGAGATCGCTGCCTGCAACGCTGGCTCGCTGAATTATTTGAAGGTCAAGGCAGACAACACCTGGGCCTGGCCGCCGATGATGTTCGACAACGCGGTCGAGAAGGTGAAGGACTATCTCGACGTCATGAATGAGGTCGGCACTATCCCCGAGTTCGAATGCTTCGACGTCGGCATCGTCCGCTGCGTCGGCATGTATCACCAGGTCGGCATGTACAAGGGCCCGCTCGAGTATAATTTCGTCATGGGCGTTGCCTCCGGCATGCCGTCGGACCCGGAGCTGCTGCCGATCCTGATCAAGCTGAAGCGCCCCGAAGCGCAGTTCCAGGTCACCGCGATCGGCCGCGAGGAGATCTGGCCGCTGCACCAGCGCTGCGCCGAGCTCGGCGGTCACTTGCGTACCGGTCTCGAGGACGCGTTCTATCTCGCCGACGGCAAGAAGGTGACCTCGAACGGCCAGCTGATCGAGGCCATCGCCGCCTGCGCCCGCCGCGCCGGCCGCGAGATCGCGAGCCCCGCCGAGGCGCGGAAGATCTTTGGGACGAACAGGTAGCCACACACTCCGTCATTCCGGGATGGCCCGAAGGGCCAGGCCCGGAATCCATAACCACGATCGGGGAGTATGGATTCCGGGCTCGCGCTACGCGCGCCCCGGAATGACGACTGGGAAAGAGTTATGTCCATTCTCGAAAACACCATTTCCCCCGGCAGCGCCGCCTACCACGCCAATCGCGACGGCATGCTCGCACTGATCGACCGCATGCGCGCGCTGGAAGAGCGCACGCGGGCCGCATCCGCCGCCGCAAAGGATCGCTTCCACAAGCGCGGTCAGCTGCTGCCGCGCGAACGCGTCGCGCTGGTGCTCGATCCCGGCGCGCCCTTCATCGAGCTGTCGACGCTCGCCGGCTACATGTTCGACGTGCCGGATGCGAGCAAGAGTGTGCCCGGCGGCGGCGTGATCGCCGGCATCGGCTTCGTCTCCGGCATCCGCTGCATGGTCAGCGCCAGTGATTCCGGCATCGATGCCGGCGCGCTGCAGCCCTACGGCCTCGACAAGACGCTGCGGGTGCAGGAGCTCGCTCTGGAGAACAAGCTGCCTTACGTGCAGCTCGTCGAGAGCGCCGGCGCCAATCTGTTGCGCTACCGCGTCGAGGATTTTGTCCGCGGCGGCAATATCTTTCGCAATCTGGCGCGGCTTTCGGCGGCAGGCTTGCCGGTTGTCACCGTCACGCACGGCTCCTCGACCGCCGGCGGCGCCTACCAGACCGGCCTTTCGGACTACATCGTCATGGTTCGCGGCCGCACCCGCGCCTTCCTCGCGGGGCCACCGCTGCTAAAGGCCGCGACCGGCGAGATCGCTACGGAAGAAGAGCTCGGGGGCGCCGAGATGCACACGCAGGTCTCCGGCCTCGGTGACTATCTCGCCGAGGACGACCGCGATGCATTGCGCATCGCGCGCGAGATCATGGCGGCGCTGGAATGGGAGCGGCCGGGCCGAGCGGCGTCGGAGTTCAAGCCGCCGCGCTACGACCAGGATGAGTTGCTCGGTATCATGCCGATGGACCACAAGCGCCCCGTCGACATGAAGCAGGTGATCGCGCGGATCATCGACGATTCCGACTTCACCGAGATGGCGCCGAACTATGGCCCCGCCACCGTCTGCGGCCATGCCCGCATCGAGGGCCAGGCCATCGGCATCATCACCAACAATGGCCCGCTCGATCCCGCTGGCGCCAACAAGGCGACGCATTTCATCCAGGCCTGCTGCCAGACCCGCACGCCGATCCTCTATCTCAACAACACCACCGGCTACATGGTCGGCAAGGCCTATGAGGAAGCCGGCATGATCAAGCACGGCTCCAAGATGATCCAGGCGGTGACCTCGGCGACGGTGCCGCAGATCACGATCTATTGCGGTGCCTCGTTCGGTGCCGGCAATTACGGCATGTGCGGGCGCGGCTTCCATCCGCGCTTCTGCTTCTCCTGGCCGAACGCCAAGACCGCGGTGATGGGCGGCGAGCAGGCCGCCGAGACTATGGCGATCGTGACCGAGGCCGCCGCCGCGCGCCGCGGCAAGCCGATCGAGAAGGACAAGTTGGAGGCCATGAAGGCGCAGATCGTCGGTGTGTTCGACGGCCAGATGGACGTGTTCTCCACCAGCGCACGCGTGCTCGACGACGGCGTGATCGACCCCCGCGACACGCGCGCGGTGCTGTCGGAGGTGCTCGCGATCTGCCGCGAGGGCGATTCGCGCGCGCCCCAGCGCATGCAATTCTCGGTGGCCCGCCCATGAGGAACGGATCAGTGCAGCACCGGCCGTTCTATAGGGTTCTGGTCGCCAATCGCGGCGAGATCGCGTTGCGTGTGATGCGCAGCGCGCGGCGGCTCGGCCTCGGCGTCGTCGCGGTTTATTCGGACGCCGATCGCGGCGCGCTCCACGTCAAGCAGGCCGACCAGGCCGTGTGCATTGGTGAAGCCTTGCCGGCGCAGTCCTATCTCAACATCCCCGCGATCATCGCAGCCGCGAAGGCGAGCGGTGCGGACGCAGTGCATCCCGGCTATGGTTTCCTCGCCGAGAATGAAGATTTCGCGCAAGCCTGCAAGGATGCCGGGTTGGTCTTCATCGGCCCGTCGCCGCAGGCGATCGAGGCGATGGGCAACAAGGCCGGCGCCAAGGAGATCATGAAGAAGGCCGGCGTGCCCATCGTGCCCGGCTATCAGGGCGCCGACCAAAGCGACGAGATCATGCTCGCCGAGGCCAAAAAGATCGGCTTCCCCGTGATGATCAAGGCGGTTGCCGGCGGCGGTGGCCGCGGCATGCGGCTTGTGACCGATGCTGCATCGTTTCCGGATGCGCTGCGCAGCGCGCGGTCGGAAGCGAAGGCGGCGTTCGGCGATCCCACCGTGATCCTCGAGCGCGCCATCGAAAATCCACGCCACATCGAGATCCAGGTGTTCGGCGACAGCCACGGCAACGCCATCCATCTCGGCGAGCGCGACTGCTCGGTGCAGCGGCGGCACCAGAAGCTGATCGAGGAGGCGCCGTCGCCGGCCGTCACTTCGGAGCTGCGCGCGAAAATGGGCGAGGTCGCGGTCGCGGCGGTGAAGGCGCTGCGTTACGAGGGCGCCGGCACGCTGGAATTCCTGCTCGATCAAAGCGGGGAGTTCTACTTCATGGAGATGAACACGCGTCTCCAGGTCGAGCATCCCGTAACCGAGGCGATCACCGGGCTCGACCTCGTCGAGCTGCAGCTGCGCGTCGCGCGCGGCGAGGCGCTGCCGGTGAAGCAGCAGGACATCCGCTTCACAGGCCATGCCATCGAGGTGCGGCTGTGCTCGGAAGATGCCGCGCACGACTTCATGCCGCAGTCCGGACGCATGGCGCGCTGGCAGGTGCCTGACGGCATCCGCGTCGAGCATGCGCTGCAATCGGGCTCTGAGATCCCGCCGTTCTACGATTCCATGATCGCCAAGGTGATCGGCCACGGCACGACGCGCGAGGAGGCGAGGGGGCGGCTGATCGTTGGCCTCGAGCAACTCACCGCGTTCGGCGTAACCACCAACCAGGCGTTCCTGATGTCGTGCCTGCGCCATCCCGGCTTTGCCAGGGGCGAAGCAACGACGACCTTCATCGGCGCGCATCGCGACGAGCTGCTGGTGCCGCGCGCAAACGCCGCATTCGATACGGCACTGGCATGCCTGCTGCTCTACATCACCAATCCGCGCTCGCCGTCATGGCAGGGGGCCCGGAGTCTCGCGGCAACATTCCCGCTGCCGGCAAAGATCGAGATCGCCGGCCAGGCGTACGAGCTCGAAGTCACCCGCGAGCGCGATGGCAGCTACATTGTCGCCACCGACAGCCGGAAGGAAACGTTCGAGATCGACCAGCTCGATGCCGATGCCATTCGCTTCCGCCACGATGGCGTGATGGACAGCGCAAAATTCCTGCGGGACGGCGATCGGCTGTATCTCCAGCATCGCGGCATCCCGCTCGCGGTGAATGATCTCACCCTCGCTGCGCCGAAGGCCGCCGCAAGCAACGGCGGCGACGGCAAGGTCCGCGCCGCCATGAACGGCCGCGTCGTCGCTGTGCTGGTCAAGCCGGGCGACCGCGTCACCGCCGGCCAACCGGTGATGACGCTGGAAGCGATGAAGATGGAGCACGTCCACAAGGCCGGCATCGATGGCGTGGTTTCGGCAATCGACGTCACCGAGGGCGAGCAGGTGACGACGGGCAGGATCGTTGTGGAGATCGGGGCGTAGTCGGCGCCGCGAACTCCGCAATCGTAGGGTAGGCAAAGGCGCATAGCGCCGTGCCCACCATTCGTTTCGATTGGCATACAGGTGGTGGGCACGCTTCGCTTTGCCCACCCTACGGCACCAACGGCACCTCCTCGGTCGTAAACTCCAAAAATATGAATAATTTCAATGACATTCGAGCTCGCGAGACTTAGCGCACAATCCTCATTGAACATTGTTCAATTCTGGTCTATCAATAATGAACTTCGTTCAATTCGTCTGGAGCCACGCATGTTGCGCGCCAATGACCCCGGCCAAGCGATCGACACGATATTCCCATCAGTGCGCCGCCGTTTCGCAGTCGGCGCCCCGCACTTCCGCGAGAAATGCCTGATCGCCGCGCTCTTCGTCCTGACCCTGGCGGCGGTCTTCGCGCCGACGCTGCACGCCTCCGCCTGGCCCATCCCGCATTACGTCGACACCCGCTTCTGGCTGGGCGTGCCCAACGCCGGCGACGTGCTGAGCAATCTCGCCTTCGTGGCAATGGGCGTCTGGGGTCTGATGCAGCTGCGTGGCCACAATGATGCGCCCGTGGGCGCAGGCTGCTTCTTCGTGGGCCTGATCCTCACCTGTATCGGGTCGAGCATCTATCATCTGGATCCTGACGCGCCGCAGCGGCTCGTGGCTGATCGTCTCGGCATGGCGGTGGCGTTCGCGGGCTTTCTCGGCATCGCGGCCAGCGAGCGCGTCAGCAAGCGCGCGGGCTTGGCGATGGTGATGCTGATGACGGTTGCGGGCCCGCTCGCGGCCTGGGTGGCGCGCGAGAATCTCACGCCATGGGCGGTCGTGCAGTTCGGCGGCATGGCGCTCGCCGTGGGACTGGCGCTGACGCGGCCCCGGCCCGGTGCGTTCGGCGTGCCGCTCGGCGGCGTGATTGTCTTTTATGTGCTGGCGAAGCTTTTCGAGCTCGGCGATGCGACCATTTTCGAAGCCACAGGACACATCGTCTCGGGCCACACGCTCAAGCATCTCTCCGCAGCGCTGGCAGCCTGGCCGGTGATCAGCGCGCTACGGCCTACTGGCTCCGCCCCGTCCCGTCATTGAGCAAGCACGCCACCTGGTGCCCGTCGCCCGCATTCACCAGCGCCGGCCGTTCCGTCTTGCATCGCTCCATCGCAAACCGGCAGCGCGTGTGAAATGCGCAGCCGGAGGGTGGATTGACCGGGCTCGGCACGTCGCCATCGACCAGCGGCGCCAGCTTCTTCGCGAGCGGGTTGGCGATCGGCACGGAGGCGAGCAGGGCCTGCGTGTAGGGATGGCGCGGATTCCTGAACAGCTCGTCCTTGTCGGCGATCTCGACGATGCGGCCGAGATACATCACGGCGACACGATGGCTGATATGGGCGACCACGGCGAGGTCGTGCGCGATGAAGAGATAGGAGAAGCCGTGCTGGCGCTGTAGGTCGATCAGGAGGTTGATTACCTGCGCCTGGATCGAGACGTCGAGCGCGGACACCGGCTCGTCGCAGACGATCAGACGCGGTTCCAGCGCGAGTGCCCGCGCGATGCAGATGCGCTGGCGCTGGCCGCCGGAGAATTGATGCGGGAAGTTGCGCATCTGGTCGGGCCGCAGGCCTACCTGCTCAAACAGTTTTGCAACGCGCGCCTCCAGGGCCTTGCCGGTGGCGAGGCCGTGCACGGCGAGCGGCTCGCCGACGATATCGCCTGCGGTCATGCGCGGATTGAGCGAGGCGAACGGGTCCTGGAACACGATCTGCATCGAACGGCGATGCGGGCGCAGCGCCGTCTTGGACAGATGCGTGATGTCCTCGCCGTCGAGGCGGATCTGGCCCGAGGTCGGCTCGACCAGCCGCAGCACGCTGCGCGCCACCGTCGACTTGCCGCAGCCGGATTCGCCGACGAGCCCGAGCGTCTCGCCGGCGCCAAGCGAGAACGAGACGCCGTCGACCGAGTGCACGGTGCCCACCTGCCGCCGCAGCACGCCGGCGCGCACCGGATAATATTTCTTGAGGTCGGTGACTTCGAGCAGAGCCTGGGTCATGCCACCTCCGCAACTTCAGCCGCACGCCAGCACGCCGCGAGATGGCCGCCGCCCCAATCCGCTAGCGGGGGGTATTCTGCCTCGCAGCGCTTGATCGCGAGCTTGCAGCGCGGCGCGAAAGCGCAGCCCTTCGGCAGCCGCACCAGCGACGGCACGGTGCCGGGAATCTCGTTGAGCCGCTCCTGCGCCGCGACGCCGGACGCTGGCACGGCCGGGATCGAGGCCATCAGCCCGCGCGTATAGGGATGCTTCGGCGCCGCGAACAGCGCCTCGACGCTGGCTTCCTCGACCTTCCGCCCCGCATACATCACGATCACGCGCTGCGCGGTCTGGGCGACGACGCCGAGGTCGTGCGTGATCAGCACCAGACCCGTGCCGAGCTCCTTCTGGAGATCGAGGATCAGGGCCAGGATCTGCGCCTGGATGGTGACGTCGAGCGCGGTGGTCGGCTCGTCCGCGATCAGCAGCGCCGGCCGGCAGGCCAGCGCCATCGCGATCATCGCGCGCTGGCGCATACCGCCGGAAAGCTGGTGCGGATACTCCTTCGCCCGCCGCGCCGGTTCGGGGATGCGCACCAGCCGCAGCATCTCGACGGCGATTCCTTGTGCCTCCTTCGACGAGATGTTCCGGTGCAGCCGCACGGCCTCGACGATCTGGTCGCCGATCCGCATCACGGGATTGAGCGAGGTCATCGGCTCCTGGAAGATCATGGAGATGCGATTGCCCCGGATCTTGCGCATCTGGGCTTCGTCCAACGCCAGCAGATCGGTGCCTTCGAGCGTAACAGATCCGCCGACGATGCGTCCGGGCGGATCGGGCACCAGCCGCATCAGGGACAGCGCGGTGACGCTCTTGCCGCAGCCGGATTCGCCGACGATCGCCAACGTCTCGCCGCGCTTCACCGTGAAGGAGACGTCGTCGACCGCCTTGAAGAGCCCCGAATTGGTGAAGAACACCGTCTTCAGGTTCTTCACATCGAGCACGAGGTCGGATTCTTTCGCCATCAGCCGCGCTGCCGGGGATCGAGGATGTCGCGCAGGGCGTCGCCGAACAAATTGGCGCCGAACACGGCGAGGCTGATCGCGATGCCCGGGAAGATCACTAGCCACGGCGCGGTGCGGACATATTCGGCGGCGGACTCGGAGAGCATGCGGCCCCAGGACGGATAAGGCTCGGGAATGCCGAGACCGAGGAAGGAGAGCGAGGCTTCGGTGAGGATGGTCGAGCCGAGCTGGGCGGTGGCGAGCACGATCAGCGGCGCCAGCGTGTTGGGCAGCACATGGCGGAGCGCAATCCGTACCTCGCTCATGCCGATCGACTTGGCGGCCTCGACGAAGGGCTGCTCGCGCAGCGCCAGCGTGTTGGCGCGGATGACGCGCGACACGGTCGGGATCAGCGGAATGGCAATGGCGATGATGACGTTCGGCAGTGACGGGCCGAGCGCCGCCGTCATGATCAGCGCGAGGACCAGCAGGGGCAGCGCCTGGAGGATGTCGGAGACGCGCTGGAACACAAGGTCGACCCAGCCGGAGAGATAGCCGGAGGTGAGGCCGACGATGACGCCGATCGTGCCGCCGAGCGCGGTCGAGCCGATGCCGACCGCGAGCGAGATCCGCGCGCCGTGGATGATGCGGCTGAACACGTCGCGGCCGAACGAATCCGTGCCCATCCAGTGCGCCCAGCTCGGGCGCGCCAGCGCACGTGCGGCATCGACCGTCAGCGGATCATAGCGCGCGATGAAGTCGGCAAAGACGGCTGTTAGCACGAACACCGTCATGATGACGAGCCCGGCCGCGCCCAGCACATGCCGCTGCGCCATGAACAGCACGCGCCGCCAGCCTCCGGTCGCGTTCGCCCCGGCGCGTCTCAGCTCAACGTCAAAGTCGATCGCGGCCAAACAGCTCTCCTAATCCGTGTACCTGATCCGCGGGTCGAACACCGCGTAGAGCATGTCGACGGTGAAATTCGCGAACACCACGACGACCGCGATGAACATCACGAGGTTCTGCACGATCGGATAATCGCGCCAGCGGATCGCCTCGACCAGGAAGCGCGCGACGCCGGGGATGTTGAACACGGTCTCGGTGACGATCAGGCCGCCGATCAGGAATGCCGCCTCGATGCCGATCACGGTGATGACGGGCAGGATCGCATTCTTCAGCGCGTGGTGATAGTTCACGGCGGCATCGGAGGCACCCTTGGCGCGCGCGGTGCGGATATAGTCCTGCCGCAGCACCTCCAGCATCGAGGACCGCGTGATGCGCATAGTCAGCGCCGCGCTGCGGAAACCGACGGCGGCGGCCGGCACGGCGTAGGTCGCGAATGCCTCGAGCCAGGTCTGCGGATTGGGATTGAAGATCGGCATCTGGCCGAACATCGCCACCGACGCCGTGAGGATGAGGAGGCCAAGCCAGAACGAGGGCAGCGACAGGCCGCTGAGGCTGACGACGCGCAGCGCGTAGTCGAGCCGCGTTCCCTGTTTCACCGCGCTGATGACGCCGAGCGGGATGCCGATCGATGCCGAGAACAACAGCGCAAGGCCGGCGAGCCGCGCGGTGATCGGAATCCGCGGCAATATCTCCTGCAACGCCGGCTTCTCGGAGACGTAGGAATAGCCAAAATCGCCGCGCAGGAAACCGCTGATCCAGTGCCAATACTGCACGATCAGCGGCTGGTCGATGCCGAGCTCCTTTTCCAGATTGGCCTTGTCGGCGGGATCGACATAGCCGGCGGCGGCGAACAGGATGTCGACGATGTTGCCGGGCACGATGCGCAGCAGGAAGAAGATGACGACCGAGATCCCGAACAGGGTCACGAGCATCAGGAACAGGCGCCGCACCAGATAGGCAAACATGCATCGCCTCCTGTCGAACCCGTCAGCCGCCCGCCGCTACTTGTCCATCCACACGTCCTCGTAGCGGTACCCATTATAGGAGCTGTTCGACATCACCGTCACGCCCTTGACATAGGGCTTCCAGCAGGTGCCGGTGCGCGCATGGAGGATGATCGGGCGGGCGACGTCCTCCTGCAACTTCTTGTCGATCTCCCACACCAGCTTCTTGCGTTTGGCGATGTCGGTCTCCTGCGACTGCACGTCGAACAGCTTCTCGATCTCCTTGTTGCAATAGTTGGTGTAGTTGCGCTCCGAGCCGCAGGAATAGTTCTCGTAGAAGGACTGGTCGGGATCGTCGACCGCGTTGCCGGTGAGGTTCAGGCCGAGCATGTAGTCCTTGCGCGCGACCTTCGGGAACCAGTTTGCGGTCTCCACCACGTCGAGCTCGCCGTCGATATAGATGCTCTTGAGCTGGTCGATCAGGATCACCGCGGGATCGCGGTAAACCGGGATGTTGCGGGTCGAGATCTTCACCGCGAGATGCTTGTCCGGCCCGTAACCGGCCTTCTGCATCAGCTTCTTGGCCTGCTCGCGGTTGGCGTTCACGTCGGGTCCATAGCCCGGAATGCTCTCCAGCATCTCCTTCGGCATCGCCCACAGCCCGGCCGGCGCAGGTTCCATGGTGCCGCCGATGTCGCCCTGACCCTCGAACATGATGTTGATGAAGGCCTTGCGGTCGAGCGCCAGCGCCATGGCCTTGCGGATGTCGGCATTGTCGAACGGCGCAGCGGTCGAATTGACGATGATGTTGGTGGCGACGTTGTTGGGCTCGACGACGCAGACCGCGCTCGGATCCTGCGATTTGACGTCCTTGAGCAGCGGAATGCTTACCTCGGTCGGGAAGGTCATGTCGAACTTGCCGGCGACGAAGGCGAGGATCGCGGTCGAGCGGTTCGGGATGATGGTGAACTCGATGCCGTCGAGATAAGGCCGGCCCTTGCGCCAATAGTCGGTGTTGCGGGTCAGCTTGATCGATTCGTTGGCCTTGAACTCGACGAACTTGAACGGGCCGGTGCCGATCGGATGCGTGCGCATGTCGCCGGGCGAGACGTGGCAGGGATAGACCGGCGTGTAGCCCGAGGCGAGCAGCGCCAGCAGCGACGGCTGCGGCCGCTTCAGGTTGAAGGAGACCTCGAAATCGCCGTTGGTCGAGACGTCATTGACTTGCTCGTACCAGGTCTTGCGCGGATTCTGCCGGAACTTCTGCTGCGCCTTGCCCATCAGCATGTCGAAGGTGCATTTGACGTCGGCCGAGGTGAACGGCTTGCCGTCGTGCCATTTCACGCCCTGGCGGAGCTTGAAGGTCAGCGTCTTGTTGTCGTTCACCCAGGCCCAGCTCTCGGCGAGCTCCGGGACGATGTTGTCCATCCTGTTCTGGGCTTCGTCCTGCTTGTAGATAACGAGGTTGTTGAAGACGGGCATGAAGGGAACATTGAGCGAATAGGTCGCGCCTTCATGGATCGAGGCGTTGCCAGGGCTGTCGCGGTGATACATCCGCAGGATTCCGCCCTGTTTGGGCTCGCCGGCGACCGCAATGGTCGAAAACGCCAGCAAAGATAGCGCCGCCGTCGCGGCGAGCGCCCGCACGCTCCGCATCCTCGTCCTCCCTGGACATTAGTTCTTTTGGGCCTTTTGTGGCCTGTTTGTCAGGACGATAGCGACGCGAATAGAGGGAGGCAACCCGTAACGCCGCAAGCCGCCTCGACAATTCGGATGACGGAAGGCCGCAGGGGTTCACACTTTCATCATGTGAGAGTGCAGGTGCGAAGAGCTGGTTCCTGTGTGGATTTTTGTGCGCAGTTGCATCGCCAACCTCCGCCGTCGTCCCGGGTTCGCGACTTCGTCGCGCCCCGGGACGACAGCGGGGCTCACACGATCCGCGACGTCTTGTTGCCCCAATACCGATCCCTTAGCAGCCGCTTGTACAGCTTGCCGGTCGGGAGCCGCGGCAACTCCTTCTCGAAGTCCACCGAGCGCGGCACCTTCTGCCGCGACAGCGACGCCCCGCAGAAGGCGATCAGCTCTTCGGCAAGCGCCGGGCCCGGCACCACGCCCGGCATCGGCTGCACCACCGCCTTCACCTCTTCGCCGAGATCGGGATTGGGCACGCCGAACACGGCGGCATCGGCGACCTTCGGGTGGGTGATCAAGAGATTCTCGCATTCCTGCGGATAGATGTTCACCCCGCCCGAGATGATCATGAAGGTCGCGCGGTCGGTCAGATACAGGAAGCGGTCCTCGTCGACATAGCCGACGTCGCCGACCGTGCTCATGTTGCCGTCGGCCGAGCGCGCTTCCTTCGTCTTCTCCGGATCATTGAAATATTCGAACGGCGATCCCGTCTTGAACCAGACTTGCCCCGGCGTTCCGGTCGGGCGTGGCTGCATGTTCTCGTCGAGAATATGGAGGTCGCCGAGCAGCACCTTGCCGACGGTGCCGCGATGCGCCAGCCATTCCGCGCTGTTGCAGGCGGTGAAGCCGAGGCCTTCGGTGGCGCCGTAATATTCGTGGATGATCGGACCCCACCATTTGATGATGTCGTCCTTGACGAGGGCCGGGCAGGGCGCGGCGGCATGGATCGCGATCTCCAGCGAGGAGAGGTCGTAACGCTTGCGCACCTCCTCCGGCAGCTTCAGCATCCGCGAGAACATCGTCGGCACCAGCTGGGTGTGGGTGATGCCCCATTGTTGCACCAGCTGGAGATAGCGCTCGGGATCGAACGTCTCCATGATGATCACGGTGCCGCCCATGCGGATCGTGAGATTTACCGCGGCCTGCGGCGCCGAGTGATAGAGCGGGGCCGGCGACAGGTAGACCATGCCCTCGCGGTAGTGCCAGAGTTTCGTCAGGAAATCGAACAGCGGCAGATTCTGTTTTGGCGGCTCCTCCGGCAGCGGCCGCAAAATGCCCTTCGGCCGTCCCGTCGTGCCCGATGAATACAGCATCGCAGTGCCAAGCCATTCGTCCGCGATCGGCGTCGCCGGCAGATCGGCGGTCACATCCGCCAGCCCGACGATGCGCTCGCTCTCGCCGGGACCGTCGGCGACGATGCAGAGCTTGACGTCGGGGCAGGCGTTGATGGCCTCGCGTGCGATGTCCAGCTTCGCCCGCGACGTGATCAGGATTTTCGACTGGCTGTTGACGAGGAGATAGGCGAGCTCGCCGGGCGTCAGGAAGGAGTTGATGCAGGTGTAGTAGAGCCCCGAGCGCTCGCCCGCGCCGCAGGCTTCCAGATAGCGCGCATTGTTCTCCATGAAGATCGAGTAGTGGTCGAGCCGCTTCAAGCCGTGCCTGCGGAACAGATGCGCCAGGCGATTGCTGCGCGCCTCCAGCTCGCGATAGGTGACGGCCTCGCCTGTCGCGGCCATGATGAAGGCGGGCTGCAGCGGGCGCAGGCGGGCGTGGTGACCTGTGTACATCTATCCTCCGGCTTGGATCATGCGGCGAGAAGCAGGATTTCGCGGATATCGGCGGGGCCGTCGATCCTGCGCGGGTTGCGCGGGATCCAGTTGGTGCGCATCGCCTGTTCGGCGATGGCGTCGAAATGCTCCGGCGTGACCCGCATCTCGGCAAGGCTGCGTGGCATGCCGAGCGAGCGGATGAAGGCATCCAACACGTCGGCGGCGTTGTGGCCGGGAAAGCCCATCGCGGCGGCGACGATCATCTGGCGCTCGGCATTGTCGCGTGCGTTCCAGCGCATCACCGCCGGCAGCATGATGCAGGAGGTGTAGCCGTGCGGCACGTCGAACGCCGCGCCCAGCACATAGCCGATGCCGTGGCTCGCCCCCATCGGCACCCCGGCCGCGAGCGCGCCCATCGACAGCCAGGTGCCGATCTGCGCATCCATCCGCGCGTCGAGATCGGCAGGGTCGGCCTTCACCCGCGGCAGCGCGTCGGCAAGCATGGCAAGGCCCTTGACCGATTGCGCATCGGCATAGGGATGCGTCTCGCGCGAGCAGATCGCCTCGACGCAGTGATCGAGGGCGCGAATGCCGGTCGAGAGGAACAGCCATTCCGGCGTGTGCACGGTGATGCCTGGGTCGAGAATGGTCGCGCGCGGCACGGTGAGCGGATGCCGCAGCATCTGCTTCACATGCGTAGCGCGGTCGGTCACGCCTGCGATGGAGCTGAATTCGCCGCCGGCGATGGTGGTCGGCACGCTGACCTGGCGCACGCTTGGCGCCGTCATCTCCGGCGCAACGCCCTTGTGCACGCGGATGCGGTCGATGCCGTCGATCGTGTCGATGCCATTCGCAAGACAGAGCTGCACCGCCTTGGCGCCGTCGGTGATCGAGCCGCCGCCCACGGTGACGATCAGATCGGCGCCCACCTCGCGCGCTGCGTTGGTGGCGGCAATGACGGCCTCGCGCGGCGTGTGTGCCGGCATGGCGTCGAACAGGCCGGCACAGCGTTCGCCGAGCGCGTCCTTGATTTTCGTGATTTCGTCGGTCTGCCGGTTCAGCGTGCCTGAGACCATCAGGAAGGCGCGGCGTGTTCCCAGCCGGTCCATCTGCGCGACGATGGCATCCGCCGCCGGATGGCCGAACACGACCTCCTCGATCGCGCCGTAGACGACACGTCCCTGGTGCACGCCGGTCCTCCCCGGACAATTCGTCTTGTTTTTGGAAGGCAAGTCTAGCCGAGCGCCCGCCGCCCGTCATGTGCGAAGACGCTGGCCGCTTACCCTCCCCCTCCCGGGGGAGGGTGGAGAACGCCGCGCCTTCATCGCCAACTCATTGGCACCAACCGCCGCGTGTGCGCCCACCTCACCCACTGTCAACCCGCCATCCGGTCAGGCCATGCGTTGTACTATTGCACGCGCATTGGTCTTGAAGAGTTCATCATTGCCGCCCATCTTGTGTCGCCCGCGAGCAGGCGCGTACCCTGCTTTTTCCGCGGCTTTTGATGCGAGGACCTGGGATGACTGGACCGGACGGAAGCGAGCCATTTGTCAAAAAGCACGATTTCGTTCAGATGCGGCATTACGCGATCGCGGGTCTCCTCGCCGCTTCCTTCGCGCTCGCTGGCTGCGGACAGCCGGCCTCGCAAGCGTCTGCGCCGCCGCCCGCGCCGGTGACGGTCGCCCAGCCGGTCAAGCGCACCGTCACTGATTGGGACGAGTTCACCGGCCGCTTCGAGGCGATCGAGGAGGTGCAGGTGCGCCCGCGCGTCGGCGGCTTCGTCAACTCGGTCGAATTCCAGGACGGCGCCATCGTGCGTCAGGGCGATCTGCTCTACGTGATCGACCCGCGTCCGTTCGAGGCTGTGGCCGAGCAGGCCGACGGCCAGCTGTCCGACGCGCGCGCCAAGGTGGAGCTGGCCAAGCGCGAGCTCGACCGCGGCCTGAACCTGGTCCAGACCAGCGCGGTCTCCGAGCAGGTCGTCGACCAGCGCCGCCAGGCCTTGCAGGCCGCGCACGCTGCGGAGACGCAGGCCGCGGGCGCGCTGAAGGCCGCTCGCCTCAACATCGAGTTCACCCATGTCACCGCGCCGCTCACCGGGCGCGTCAGCCGCCACCTCGTCAGCCCCGGCAATCTCGTGCAGGGCAGCGATACCGGCACTTCGACACTGCTCACCTCGATCGTCGCGCTCGACCCGATCTACGTCTATTTCGACATGGACGAAGCGACCTTCATCAAATACAGCAAGTTGTGGTTCGAGGGTAAGCGCCCGAGCTCGCGCGATACCGCAAACCCGGTGCAGGTGACGCTCGCCGGCGAGACCAAGCCGTCGCATGACGGCTCGATCAACTTCCTCGACAACCGCCTCGATGTCTCCACCGGCACGCTGCGCAGCCGCGCCGTGGTCAAGAACACCGATCTGTCGATCCTGCCCGGCCAGTTCGGCCGAGTCCGCCTGATCGGCAGCGCGCCCTATGAGGCGCTGCTGATTCCGGACGCCGCGGTCGCGACCGACCAGTCCCGCAAGATCGTGTTCGTAGTCAAGCCTGACGACACCGTCGAGGTGCGCGCCGTGGTGCTCGGTCCGCTAGACGAAGGCCTGCGTGTGATCCGCGACGGGCTCAAGCCCGACGATCGCGTCATCGTCAACGGCATCCAGCGCGCCCGCGTCGGCGCCAAGGTCGCCCCGCAGACTGCTCAAGCCCCGGCCGGTGGCAAGTCATGAATCTTGGCCGTCTCTCCATCAACCAGCCCATCCTCGCGATGGTGCTGTCGATCGTGCTGCTGATCGTCGGCGCGATCGCCTACACCACGCTGCCGGTCTCCGAATATCCGCAAGTGGTGCCGCCCACCGTCGTCGTCACCACGCAATATCCCGGCGCCTCCGCGCAGACCGTGTCCGACACGGTCGCAGCGCCCATCGAGCAGGAGATCAACGGCGTCGAGGACATGCTGTATCTCTACAGCCAGGCGACCTCGAACGGCCAGCTCACCATCACCGTCACCTTCAAGCTCGGCACCGACCTCGACAAGGCCCAGGTGCTGGTGCAGAACCGCGTCGCGATCGCGCAGCCGCGGCTTCCTGAAGAGGTCCAGCGCAACGGCGTCACCACGCGCAAGAACTCGCCCGACATCCTGATGGTCGTGTTCATGTTGTCGCCCGACGACACGTTCGACCAGCTCTACATCTCCAACTACGCGCTGCTCCAGGTCCGCGACCAGCTGCTGCGCCTCGACGGCGTCGGCGACATCCAGATCTTCGGCGCGCGCGACTACTCCATGAGGTTGTGGCTTGACCCCGACCGCATCGCCAATCTCGGCCTGACCTCGACCGAGGTGATCGCGGCGATCCGCGCGCAGAACATCCAGATCGCAGGCGGCCAGGTTGCCGAGCCGCCGATCACCGACCGCGCGTTCCAGCCGAATCTCGTGTTCACCGGACGCCTGAAGGATCAGAGACAGTTCGAGGATATCCTGATCAAGGCCGGCTCGGACGGCCGAACCGTGCGCCTGCGCGATGTCGCCCGCATCGAGCTCGGTGCGCTCTCCTACTCCACCAACAGCTTCCTGTTGCGCAAATCGGCCGTCGGCATGCTGGTGACGCAGCGGCCCGGGTCGAACGCGCTGGCGACCGCGAAAAGCATCTCCGACACCATGGTCAAGCTGAAGGAGAGTTTTCCGAAAGGCCTCGACTACAATATCGGCTACAATCCGACCGAGTTCATCGCGCAATCCGTCCACGAGCTGATCAAGACCATCTACGAGGCCATGCTGCTTGTGGTCGTCGTGGTGCTCGTGTTCCTGCAGGGCTGGCGCCCGGCGATCATCCCGATCATCGCGATTCCGGTCTCGCTGGTCGGCACCTTTGCGGTGATGGCGGCGCTCGGCTTCTCCATCAACAATCTCACGCTTTTCGGCCTCGTGCTCGCCGTCGGTATCGTCGTCGACGACGCCATTGTGGTGGTCGAGAATGTCGAGCGGCATCTCGAGCATGGCCTCAGTCGGCGCGATGCCGCGCTGAAAACCATGGAGGAGGTCGGCGGCGCGCTGGTCTCGATCGCGCTGGTGCTATGTGCCGTGTTCGTGCCGACGGCGTTCCTTGGCGGCATTTCCGGGCAATTCTTCCAGCAATTCGCCATCACCATCGCGGTTGCGACCGCGATCTCCTGCTTCTGCTCGCTGACGCTGTCGCCGGCGCTGGCCTCGCTGATCCTCACGCCGCACGAGGAGAAGCGGCCGCCGGCGGCCTGGAACGTCATCGCGCGCGGATGGAATGCCTTCACCGGCGTCTTCAACCGCGTGTTCGACCGGCTGTCGCATGGCTATGCGGGTCTTGCGAATTTCGTGATCCGGCACTCGGTGGTGATGTTGCTGATCTACGTCGTGCTGATCGGCAGCGCCGGCTGGCTGATCGGGACCACGCCGCAGGGCTTCATCCCCGCGCAGGATCGCGGCTACGTCATCGTCTCCGTGCAATTGCCCGGCGCGGCGTCGCTGGCGCGCACCACCGAGATCGTGCGCGAGATCGAGCGGATCGCGCTGGATACCCCGGGCATCATCCGAGTTGCCGTCTTCGCCGGCTTCTCGGGTGCGACGCGCACGCAGCAGGGCAACGCAGCGGCGCTGTTTCCGGTGTTCGATGAACCCGAGGTGCGCCTGAAGAAGGGGCTGACGGCGAACGCCATCACGGCCGAGCTGCGCAAGCGGCTCGCCGCGCTCCAGGGCGCGTTCATCATCGTCATTCCGCCGCCGGCCGTCCCCGGCATCGGCACCGGCGGCGGCTTCACCATCCGCATCCAGGACCGCCAGGGCCGCGGGCCGGAGCTGCTCGCCGCAGCCACCGACGAGCTTGTCGCCGCTGCGCGCAAATCGCCGTTGCTGCTCGGCCCCACGGTGTTCTCGCCGTTCACGGCGAATACGCCGCAGCTCTTCGTCGACATCGACCGCACCAAGGCGCAGAAGCTCGGCGTTCCCATCGCCAACGTCAACGACACGATCCAGACCTATTTCGGATCGACCTATGTCAACGACTTCAACCTGTTCGGCCGCACCTATCACGTCACGGCGCAGGCAGACTTCCCGTTCCGGAAAGAGCCAAGCGACCTCGCGCGGCTGCGCACGCGCAACGCCTCCGGCGACATGGTGATGCTGGGCAGCGTGGTCGAGTTCAAGGACGTCTCGGGCCCCGACCGCGTCGCGCGCTACAATCTCTATGCGGCCTCCGAACTGCAGGGCGAGCCGGCGCCGGGCGTCAGCTCGACCACCGCGCTCAACACCATCAAGAAGCTCGCCGACGACATCTTGCCGAGCGGCTTTACCTTCGAATGGACCGACCTGTCCTATCAGCAGATCACCGGCGGCAATGCGGGCCTCTACGTGTTCCCGATCTGCGTGCTGTTCGTCTATCTCGTGCTCGCCGCGCAATATGGCAGCTGGACGCTGCCCTTCGCGGTGATCCTGATCGTGCCGATGTGCCTGCTCGCCGCCACCATCGGCGTGCGAATCATGGGGCAGGACGTCAACGTCCTGACCCAGATCGGCTTCGTGGTGCTGGTGGGGCTAGCTGCAAAGAACGCGATCCTGATCGTCGAGTTCGCGCGCGACATCGAGAACGAAGGCAAGCCGCGGCTGGAGGCCGTGATCGAGGCCTGCCGCCTGCGTTTGCGGCCGATCCTGATGACGTCCTTCGCCTTCATCCTCGGCGTCTTGCCGCTGGTGATCTCGAGTGGCTCCGGCTCGGAGATGCGGCAGGCGGTCGGCGTTGCCGTGTTCTTCGGCATGATCGGCGTGACGCTCTTCGGGCTGCTGTTCACCCCGATCTTTTACGTCGTGGTGCGGAACCTCGCCGAAGGGCGGCGCGACAAGAAGCCGGAGGTGGCGGCCTGACGATGGTCAGGTTGCCATCGGAACCTCCACACCCACCGCTGTCGTCCCCGCGAAGGCGGGGACCGATAACCCCAGGGAGAAGTGGTGGCGCGAAGGGGGTAACCACGAGTCTTCGTCAAACCACTCCCTGTGGTTATGGGTCCCGGATCTTCGCTTCGCTCGTCCGGGACGACAGCTGTTGTTTGGCGCGCTCCCTCCATACTAACGACCAACATGAAATGGATGGGCAGGGCCGGGGTTCTTCACTACTATCCGCGCGATTTCAAAACAGAACACTGCTGGGAGCTAACTCATGAAATCATCCCTTTTGGCCGCCGTCGCAATGTCGGCCCTGCTGCTGGCGGCACCGGCCTCCGCGCAAGGCGTCAAGATCGGCATCCTCAACGATCAGTCCGGCGTCTATGCCGACTATGGTGGCAAATGGTCGGTCGAGGCCGCCAAGATGGCGATCGAGGATTTTGGCGGCGAGGTTTTGGGCCAGAAGATCGAGCTCGTCACCGCCGACCACCAGAACAAGCCTGACCTTGCGACCTCGATCGCCCGGCGCTGGTATGACGTCGAGAACGTCGACATGATCACGGAGCTGACGACCTCCTCGGTCGCGCTCGCGGTCCACGAGCTTTCCAAGGAGAAGAAGAAGGTCGACATCGTCGTCGGCGCCGCGACCTCGCGGCTCACCGGCGATGCCTGCCAGCCCTACGGCTTCCACTGGGCCTATGACACCCGCGCGCTCGGCGTCGGCACCGGCGGTGCGCTGACCAAGGCCGGCGGCGACACCTGGTTCTTCCTCACCGCGGACTACGCCTTCGGCTATGCGCTGGAGAAGGACACCAGCGAGATCGTCACCGCCAATGGCGGCAAGGTGGTCGGCTCGGTGCGCGTGCCGCTCAACTCCTCCGACTTCTCCTCCTTCCTGCTGCAGGCGCAGAGTTCGAAGGCGAAGATCGTCGGTCTCGCCAATGCCGGCCTCGACACCACCAACTCGATCAAGCAGGCGGCCGAGTTCGGCATTGTCTCCGGCGGCCAGAAGCTCGCGGGCCTCCTGATGACGCTTGCCGAGGTGAACGGCCTCGGTCTTCAGGCCGCGCAAGGTCTGGTGCTGACCGAGGGCTATTACTGGGATCTCAACGACAAGACCCGCAATCTCGGCGAACGCTTCCTCAAGCGCACCGGCCGGATGCCGAGCATGATCCATGCCGGCACCTATTCGGCGACGCTGAGCTACCTGAAGGCGGTCAAGGCCGCCGGCACCAAGGACCCGGAGGCCGTTTCCAAGAAGCTGAAGGAGCTGCCGGTCAACGACGACTTCGCGCAAGGCGGCAAGGTGCTCGAGAACGGCCGCATGGTCCACGACATGTATCTGTTCGAGGTCAAGAAGCCCTCGGAGTCGAAGAAGCCCTGGGACTATTACAAGCTGCTCGCCACCGTTCCCGGCGACAAGGCGTTCTTCTCCGCCAAGGACAGCGGCTGCCCGCTGACGAAGTGACGCGTAGCGTCATTCCGGGGCGATGCGAAGCATCGAACCCGGAATCTCGAAGCTCCGAGTCCGGCGCCAGCGCCACACATTCCGCTGTCGTCCCGGACAAGCGCGCCTCAAGCGCGCGCCGATCCGGGACCCATAACCACAGGCCGGTGTGGTTACGGAGACTCGGAGTTACCTGCTCGCGCCAAACTACTCCCTGTGGATATGGTCCCGGATCGGCGCTTCGCTTCGCTGCGCTTGTCCGGGACGACGACTGAGATTGAGGCGCGACCTTCCCTCACACCATCCGCAACACCACCGCGCCTAGCGCCCCCGCCCACAACGCGATTGCGGCCAGCGCCTGGATCGCGAAACCCGGGCCGCGTTTTGCGGCGGCCTGCGAATAGCCCATGAAATAGACGATGCGGCCGATGATCCACACGGCGCCGATCCCGGCCGCAACGGCATCGCCGATATAGATCGCGAACAACCAGAGCGCCGGCAGGAAGATCGGCATCCATTCCAGCGTGTTCATCTGGATGCGGAACGCGCGCTCGAAATCCGGATGGCCCGACATCGCCGGCACCTTGACGCCGGTTTGGGTGCGCGAGCGCGAGACGTTGATGCAGGTGAAGAAATAAAATGCGATCGCCAGCAGCGTGACGAGAGCGGTGAGATGGTACATCGCGAATCCCCTTAGAGACCGCGCTTCAATACCCGGTCAGCTCGAGATAGCCAACGCCGTCATGCGTGCCGGCAAAGCTGATCGGTCCCTCCCAATAGGAGAAGCCCGTCCCCATCCATGCCTTCGGATTGAGCGGCTTGCAAAGAATCGAGAACGAGCGCGAGGGAATCGCGATCTGCCATTCCACCGGCAGCTTGCGGCCCGCGACCTCGGCCGTTGCTTTCGGACTCATCTGGATATCATTGCCCGCAATCATCTGTGTGTCGCCGGCGGCGCTGATCCAGTTGCCGAACGGATAATCCTTGCCGTCCTTCTGGCGCAGCCGGTACAGCATCAGCTTGTCGCCGGATGCGAGATGCAGCGACAGCCAGTCCCAGCCGGTCTGGTCGGCATCGAGCGGCTGGCTGCTCCATTCGCGGTCCATCCAGGCTTGCCCGGAAACATCGACAGGCTTGTCGTCGATGGTGAGCGTGCCGCGCGCACGATAGAACGGCTGGCTGTAATAATACGACGCCTGTCCGCGCTCCGATTTGCGGCTGTAGCCGTGGTCGCCCTGCAGCACCACCGGACGATCGGCCTCCAGCGTCAACGCGTAGCTGAAGTCGGTGCCCGAGGCCTTCAGCGTCAACGGCGCCAGGGTGTGGTCGCCGGTCTTTTCAAAACCTTTCATCTCCCAATCATCGATCCAGGCCGCGAACGGCTTGTCCGTGACGCCGGCCTGCCCCACACCCCCGCGCGAAAACACCTCGCTGAAGCGGTGCGTGCCTGCGCGCGTCACTGCGGCATGCGCCATCCAGATCTGCTGATTGGCCCAGCCTTCGCCTTGCGGCCCCGGCCGCGCCGCCTGCCGAAACAGCGTCCATTGCAGGCCGCACGCCGCGCCGCTGCTGTCGATGAGATTCGCCGTGAGATACCACCATTCGATGCGAAACTCCGGATGCGGCCCGTGATCGGCTGGGAAAGCAAAGGCCTTTCCCGGCGTCACCTTGGCAAAACCGTCGGCGGTCTCGCCGAGCCCGGCATAACCTTGCGCGCTGGCGCGGCGTGCGAGAGCGAGCGCGGCGAGGCCGCCGGCAAAGGCGCGCCGGGAGATCCGATCAGCGCTCATTGGCAAACACCTTGACGAGGCTCGCCGGCTGCATCCGCGCCAGCCGCACCATCGGCAGCAGCGCTGCAAGCAGCGAAGCGAGCAGCGCCACCGCAACCAGCTCGACCAGTTGCAGCGGAAAGACGTGGAACGGCAGCCGCCAGCCGAACGCCTTCACGTTCACGATCGCGATCAGGCACCACGCCACCAGGAGCCCGAGCGGCACGGCCAGGAGCGAGGTGAACAGCGCGACCGACAGCGTCTTGGTCAACTCGATCGCGGCAAGGCGCGGCCGCGTGATGCCGACCGCCCACAGCGGCGCGAGCTGCGGCAGGCGCGAGTTCGCCAGCGTCAGCAGGCTGGTCAGGAGCGCAATGCCGGCGACGCCGAGCGTGAAGGCGTTCAGCGCCGACGTCACCGCAAAGGTGCGATTGAAGATGCGGATCGATTCCGCCTTCACCGTCGCCTGGTCGGCGACGCTGCGATCATCGAGCGCGAACTGCTTCTGCAAGGCCGCGATCAGCCCGGCGATATTGTCCTTCGCGACGGTCAGGCCAATCCGGGTCTGCGGCGTCTGCGGAAAATGCCGGATCAGCGCCGCGACATTCACCGCGAGCTGGCCCTTGGGGTTGCCGTAATCGGCATAGATGCCGACGATGTCGAGCTCCCAGGTCCCGCCCGGCGCCGGCACCTCGATCACATCGCCGACACGGACGTTGAGGCGGCGGCTGAGCTGCTCGCTGATGAAGGCGGCATTGCCCGGCACGAGCTGAGTCCAGGCGCGCGGCGCGGTCTCCAGCAGCGGCCAGCGCTCGCGATAGAGCGGGTGGTCGGGCAGGCCGAACAATTCCACCGGCTGGCCCTGAACCTGCGTCTCGGCGCGTCCGCCCGACAGGATCGCCTGCACGTCGCTGCGCTCCTTCAGCCAGTTGCGGATCGCAACGCCCTGCGAATTGTCGGCCGCGCTGATGTAGACGTCGGCGGCGAGCCGCCCGTTGAGCCAGCCGATGAAGGTGCGGCTGAAGGTTTCCACCATGGTGGACACGCCGACATTGACGGCGAGCGCGAGCAGCAACGCCATCAGCGCCAGCGACAGTCCCGACAGTTGTTGCCGGCTATCCGCCCAGAACCACAGCGATAGCGGACCTTGCGCCGTGCGCTGGCCGGCGAGCAGGATGATTTCGAGGAAGGCCGGCAGGATCAGCGCCGCACCTAACATCAGCGCCGCCAGCACGCCGAATCCTGCGATCAGCGACACGCCGTAATGAAGCAGCAGCAGCGCAACCGCGAACACGGCGCCGGCGGCAAGGCTCTGCAGAATCAGCCAGCGCCGCTGCCGCTGCTGCCAGGCGCGCGGCTGCGCCGTCGCCAGCACCGGCATCCTGATCGCCTTGATCAGGCTGGTCGCCGCCGCAACAAGCGCGCCCGCAATGCTGATGCCGATCCCGGCGAGCCACCATTCAGGCCGCAATGTGAGTTGCCCCGGGATCTGCGCGCCGTAGAGCCCGCGCAGCGAGGCCGCGACATCGGGGAGAAGCGCCGCCGCGATGAAATAGCCACAGACGAGCCCGATCAATCCTGCGACCAGCGCCAGCGCCACCAGCTCGATCACCAGCACCGTGTTGACCAGCCGCGCCGAGGCACCGCAGGCCCGCAAGGTGCGCAGCATCGGCAGGCGCTGCTCGAAGGCGAGGCCCACGGCCGAATTGACGATGAAGAGGCCGACGAAGAACGACAGCAGGCCGAAGGCCGTGAGGTTGAGATGAAAACTGTCGGTGAGGCGCTCGAGCTCCGTCTCCGCATTCGGCTCGATCCGTTGCAACTGATCGCCGACGACGTCTTGCAGCGGCGCCGGCTTGCCCTTCGGCTTGCCGATCAGCAACCGAGACACCTGATCCGGCTTGTTGAGCAGCCGCTGCGCCACGCCGATATCGACCACTAGCACATCGGGTACGAGCTGCGGGAGCACGCGCAGCGGCGGCAGCTTTGCGCCGCTGCTGATCGGCGGCGCCGCGCCCTCCTGCTCCTGTAGATCGCTCAGCGTCTCCCGCGCCACCAATGTCTGGCCGGGCGGGGCAACGAAGCCGCTCAAATCAGAGGCGCCGAGGCGCGGCGCGTTGCCGACGTCGGCCGGCATCGTCACCGGTTCGATGCCGAGCAGCCGCACCGAGCGTCCGTTGACCTGCACGCGTCCTTCCAGCACCGGCGAGACCGGCCAGCCGGCGCGGCGGAGCTTGACGAACAAGTCTTGGGAGAACGTCGCCGCATTGGGCGCCACCAACATGGCCGTGCGCACGCCGCCGAAGGTCGCCGCGGCGCGGTCATAGGCGTTGCGGGCCTGCTGGTTGATCGCCTGCACGCCGCTCCACAAGGCGGTCGCCGCGATCAGGCCGATCAGGAGGGTTGCGAACTGCATCTTGTGACGCCGCCAATGGCTGAGCAGCACGGCGAGGACCCACAGCGCGCGCCTCATGCGATCCGCCCCGCATGCAGGGTGACGTGGCGATCGAGCGTGCCGGCCAGATGCAGGCTGTGCGTCACCATCAGGAAGCCGCAGCCGGTGCGCGCGACGAGGTCGCGCGTCAGCGCCAGCACGTCGTCGGCGGTGTCTTCGTCCAGATTGCCGGTCGGCTCGTCCGCGAGCAGCAGCGAGGGCTTTGTCGCGAGCGCGCGGCCGATCGCGACGCGCTGCTGCTGGCCGCCCGATAATTGCTCCGGATAACGCCTGAGCAGCTGGCCGAGCCCGAGCCGCTCGACCAGCTCCTTGGTCCAGGCCGCATCATGCCGGCCGGCGATCCGCGCCTGGAAGGCGAGATTGTCGGCGACCGAGAGAGACGGGATCAGGTTGAACTGCTGGAACACGAGGCCGATGCGGTCGCGCCGCAGCTCTGCGCGCCCGGCGTCGGAGAGCTTGGTGACCTCGATATCCTCCAGCCGGATCGAGCCGCCGTCGGCGGCATCGAGGCCGGCGATCAGGTGCAGCAGCGTGCTCTTGCCGCTGCCGGACTCGCCGGTCAGCGCCACGCGCTCGCCTGCCCTAAGGTCGAGATCGACGCCGCGCAGCACGTGAACCGGCTCACCGGCCGAGGCGAAGGTCTTGGAGAGATTTCGGATAGTCAGCACGATGAATGGCGCCGGGCGGAATTAACGGAAATGTTGCGTAGCACACTTGGTGGGGAAATGCCGGGGTTGCGTTGCTGTCGCAGCCGTTGTTAGCTTCACGAAGGCCAAATCAAAAAAGTGCCAAAAAACACAGACGGGGAGAATCATGAGCGCTCAGGGAATGCCGTCCGCGGCGGGTACGACGGCAGGGACGTCCAAAGAAACGCCGAAGGGCGCCTGGACCGTCACGTTTCTGCTCTTTCTCTTCATGCTGGTAAACTTCGCCGACAAGATCGTCGTCGGCCTCGCCGGCGTGCCGATCATGACCGACATGAAGCTCAGCGCCGAGCAATTCGGCCTGCTCGGCTCCTCGTTCTTCTTCCTGTTCTCGATCTCGGCCATCGTCGTCGGCTTCATCGTCAACAAGGTGCCGACGCGCTGGGTGCTGCTCACGCTGGCCGTGATCTGGGCGCTGGCACAGTTTCCGATGGTCGGCACCGTCTCCTTCACCACGCTCCTGATCTGCCGCATCGTGCTCGGCGCGGGCGAGGGTCCGGCCTTCTCGGTCGCCGCGCACGCGATCTACAAATGGTTCCCCGACGAGAAGCGCACGCTGCCGACCGCGATCCTGTCGCAAGGCTCGGCCTTCGGCGTCATCCTCGCGGTGCCGGCGCTGAACTGGGTCATCGTCAATCACTCCTGGCACTATGCCTTCGGTGCCCTTGGCGTCGTAGGCCTGATCTGGGTTGCGGCCTGGCTCGCGCTCGGCAAGGAAGGGCCGCTCGAGAGCACGCAGGTCTCGGCCGCGACCGAGCCGGCGATTCCCTACCTGCAGCTTCTCACCTCGCGCACCTTCATCGGCTGCGTCGCGGCGACCTTCGGCGCTTACTGGGCGCTGTCGCTCGGCCTCACCTGGTTCACGCCTTTCATCGTCAAGGGTCTCGGCTTCTCGCAGAGCCAGGCTGGCTTCATCTCGATCCTGCCCTGGGTGTTCGGTGCCACCATCGTGATTCTCACGGGGTGGATCTCGCAGGTGATGATGGCCCGCGGCTACAACACCCGCATCGCCCGCGGCGTGCTCGGCGCGGTGCCGCTGGTGATCGGCGGGCTGATCCTGGCGATGATGCCGCATGTCCAGGGCGCGAGCTTCCAGATCGTCCTGCTCGTGGTCGGCACCGGCCTGTGCGGCGCGATCTACGTCGTCTGCCCGCCCATGCTCGGCGAGTTCACGCCGGTATCGCAGCGCGGCGCCATCCTCGCGATCTACGGAGCGCTCTACACGCTCTCGGGCATCATCGCGCCGAACGTGATGGGCACCGTGATCCAGCACGCCGGCAGCATGCTCGATGGCTACATGACCGGCTTCAGCATCAACGCCGCCGTCATGGTCGGCTCTGGCCTGCTCGGCCTGCTGCTGCTCTGGCCGAACACGGAAAAGGCGCGGCTAACGCGTGGTGCGGCGGCGCAGCCCGCCCCGCTGAAAGGCGCGGTCTCGCCGACGTAAGCGGGCTGCAAGGCAAGCTGTTCGCCCCAACCACAACTGTCGTCCCGGACAAGCGCAGCGAAGCGGAGCGCCGATCCGGGATCCATAACCACAGGGAGAAGTTTGGCGGAAGCTCGTAACTCCGAGTCTTCGCCAAATTTCTCCCTGTGGTTATGGGTCCCCGCGTTCGCGGGGACGACAGCGGGGAGTGAGGCGCGGCTTGTGCGCCTCAGCGACAGCCCTCGCCTAATTCATCCCCTGCGCGCCACGAATCAGCTTGCCCGGCCGCTGCCCCGTGGCCTCGCCGTGCCGCCGCGTCAGCACGCCCGACACGATCGTCGCCTCATAGCCGTCGACATCCTGCAACAGCCTGCGACCGCCGACCGGCAGATCGTAATGCACCTTCGGTGGATGCAGGTGCAGGCGGTCGTAGTCGATCACGTTGACGTCGGCCTTGTAGCCGGGGGCGATCAGCCCGCGGTCGGTGAGGCCGACCGAGAGCGCGGTCTTGCGCGACTGCGCGGCGACCACGAACGGGATCGTCAGCTTCTCGCCGCGCTTGCGGTCGCGCGTCCAGTGCGTCAGCAGATAGGTCGGGAAGCTGGCATCGCAGATGATGCCGCAATGCGCGCCGCCGTCGGACAGGCCCGGCACCGATTGCGGATCGATCAGCATCTCGCGTGTCGCATCGAGATTGCCGTCGGCATAGTTGAGGAACGGCACGTAGAGCATGCCGCGACCCTCGTCCGACAGCATCGCATCATAGGCGAGCTCCTCCGGCTGGCGGCCCTGCCTGCGCGCCTGCGGGCCCAGCGCGTTCTCCGGCGGCTGCTCGTAATCGGGGGGATCGCCGAGCAGGAACATCTTGTCGTAGTTCGGACGGAAGAACAGCGGATCGTCGGTCGACGTCGCCGTCTCGCTGAGGATCGCCTTGCGCACCTCGCTCTGGTGCAACCGCGCCAGCCGCTCCTGCAGCGGCAGATGCGCGATCGCCTTGTAGCTTGGATGGGTCTGGAACGGGTTTCGCGACAGCTCGAGCCCGAGCAGGAGGCCGACCGGACGTGCCGCGATCTGCGCGGTGATGGAGAGGCCGCGCTTGGCGGCCGCATTGATCTCGTCCAGCGTCTGGCGCCAGCGGTCGGGCGCCTTGTCGTTCTGCGTGATCGAGAACGAGATCGGGCACTTCGTGGCGTCCGCGACCCGCAGCATCATCGGCAGATCTTCGTGGATGGTCGAGAGATCAAGCACGAATTGCAGCACGCTGCGGCCCTCGCGATGCATCGCGCCGGCGATCGCGGTCAGCTCGTCCTCGCCGGCTTTCAGCGTCGGGGTGAAATCGCCGGTCGAGGTGCGGTGGTTGAGCGTGCGGGAGGTCGAGAAGCCGAGCGCGCCGGAGCGCACCGCCTCGCCCGCGAGCTTCGCCATCGCAGCGTTGTCCTCGGCGGTCGAGGGATCGCGGCGCGCGCCGCGCTCGCCCATGACATAGACGCGCAGCGCGGCATGCGGCAGCTGCGCGCCGACATCGATGTCGAAATCGCGCTTGGACAGCCAGTTCATGTAATCCGGAAAGCTCTCCCAGGCCCAGGGAATGCCGGCACTCAGCACTGGTTCCGGAATGTCCTCGACGCCTTCCATCAGCTGGATTAGACGGGTGTGATCGGCGGGCTTGCACGGCGCGAAGCCGACGCCGCAATTGCCCATGATCGCCGTGGTGACGCCGTTCTGCGAGGACGGCGTGATGTCCTGGCTCCAGGTGACCTGGCCGTCGTAATGGGTGTGCACGTCAACGAAGCCCGGCGTCACCAGTTTTCCGCGCGCGTCGATCTCTTCTTGTCCCTTCGCCGAAACTTTCCCGACCTCACTGATCCTGCCGCGGGAGATCGCGACGTCAGCCTCGAACAGCTCGCCGCCGCTTCCATCCGCAACAGTGCCGCCGCGGATCACGAGATCAGGGGTGCTCATGGTGTTTCTTCCCGTTTTGTCTTGTTGTGTTGTGTTTTTCTCGTCTCTCTCAGCCGTCGTCCCGGACAAGCGAAGCGCAGATCCGGGACCCATAGCCACAGGGAGGTGTTTGGCGAAGACTCGGAGTTACCGGTCTTGCACTACGACTCCTCCCTGTGGTTATGGGTCCCCGCGTTCGCGGGGACGACAGTTGAATTTGTAGCGATATTGACCGCTCAATTCGCCTTACCTTGCGCCCGCCGCTCGGTGAACGGCGACAGCACCACCGTCGCCAGCATGAAGATCACGGAGGCCCCGAACACCCAGTGCGGGGCGCTCTGGTCCATGATCCAGCCGAACAGCAGCGGAGAGACGATGCCGCCGAGATTGAAGCCGGTGGAGACGATGCCGAAGGCGCGCCCGGCGGCGCCGGGAGGCGCGGCGTTGCGCACCAGCATGTCCCGCGACGGGGCGATCACGCCGGAGAGGAAGCCCGCGGTCGCCATCGTCGCGGTCAAGACCCAGCCAGGCAGCGTGACCAGCGCGATCAGCAGCACGATCGCTGCGTTGGCGGCAAAGCAGGCGGCGGCGACATAGCCGTGATGTTCGGTGTAATCGGCGAGGAAGCCGCCCGCGAGCACACCCACGGCGCTGCAGCCAAGGAACGCCGTCAGCGCGACATTGGCGATCGAATAGGACGCCCCATAGCCGCTCATCAGCGCCACCACGCCGAAATTGTTGATGCCGGCGACCGACAGGCTGAGCAGCGTGAACAGCACAGTGAGCATGATCAGCGCCGGCGTGATCACGGCCTGCTTCGGCGCGGCTGCGTGGCCCGGCTTCTTCTTGTGCGCGCCGGCTTCGGGGATGCCCATGGCCACCAGCAGCAGCGCCACCAGGATGGCGATCGCGCCCGAGGCGATCAGCGCGCCGACACCGCCCGACACCGTGACCAGCGCAGCCACGATCGCCGGCGTCACCGCGCCGCCGAGATAGCCGGCAAAGGTGTGGACCGAGAAGGCACGGCCCATCCGTGCCTCGTCCATGTGCTCGGCGAGGATGGCGTAGTCGGCGGGGTGATAGACGCTGTTGGCGAGTCCGAGCAGCACCGCGCAGGCGATCAGCGCGGGGTAGCTGAGATGCAGGCCGAGCAGGATCAGCGCGAGGCCGCCGAGCGTGAGGCCGCACAGCAGAAGCTTCCGCGCGCCAAAATGGTCGACGAGATAGCCGGTCGGCGCCTGCGTCAGCCCCGACACCACCGCGGACACGGTCAGCGCAAAGCCGAGTTCGACATAGCCGACGCCGAGCTTCTCCTTCAGGAACGGAAACAGCATCGGCAGGACCAGCAGATGGAAATGGCTGACCCAATGCGCGATCGAGATTCCCGTCAGGGTACGCAGCGCGCTGTCCGCCTTGCCTTGTTGCGGTGCGGCGAGAACATCGGCCATTGCAGTTCCGTTTTCACATCCTGGAGGGGATGGGCAAACTATCGGGGAGAGCGGTTATTTGTCCATGAACGCAGGCGCATGGCAGGTAGTGCGGGTGGGGGCTGCATCCCCGCTGTCGTCCCTGCGTTCATGGGGACGACAGCGGTGTTTGGGGCTACCCCCTCACAACGGCTCGTCGTCATTGCCGTAGCGATCCCGCTTCGGCGTGGCGATGTCGCCGTCCTCGTAGTCGTCGTCGAAATCGCGCGGAGGCGGGGGTGTCTTTGCCTTGTCGTCAGCCGTCTTCGTCTTCGGCGGCTCGCTTGGCTTGGCGGTTTTGGCCATGGCTGGTCCCGGATGGTGATGCTGCACCCGATTCTATCCGGAAAATATGTGGGCTTCCTGATCTGCCGCAAGACGGGGTGTCAACGCACCACCGGCCCGCCCGCCTTCTTCCAGGCATCGATGCCGCCGGCAATGTGCGCGGTGTTCGATAATCCCGCATCCTTCGCGGCGGCCACCGCCATCGCCGAGCGCTCGCCGAAGGCGCAGAAGAACACGACTCGGCGGCCCGTGGCGGCGGCGACCTCGCGCAGCATGCCGCCGGGCTTCAGGCTCTCCTCGACCGACGGATAGGGCGTGTGCAGCGCGCCTTCGAGCATGCCGTGCTTCATGCGCTCATTGGTCTCGCGGAGATCGACAAGCAGGATGTCGGGCCGGTGGAGCGAACGGATCGCCTCCGCGGCGCTGAGCGCGCGGCCTTCCTTCTCCAGTTCCTCCTGATGCAGGCCGACGCGCATGTTGGCGGGCACCGCGACGTCCATCATCTTCGGATTGGGCAGCTTCAGGTTCGCCATCAGCTCGATATATTCGTCGACCGAGCGCACCTGGAGCCGCGGATTGTAGCGCTTCTCCTCGCCGATGGTGGAGACGGTGTCGCCCTTGTAGTCGTGCGCCGGAAACACCATGGTCTCGTCCGGCAGCTTCAAGAGGCGATTGAAGATCGACTCGTATTGTGCGCGCGACGAGCCGTTCTGGAAATCGGTGCGGCCGGTGCCGCGGATCAACAGCGTATCGCCGGTGAAGACGCGGTCGCCCATCAGATAGGAATAGGAGTCGTCGGTGTGGCCGGGCGTGTACATCACGTCGAGCGACAGGCCCTCGATCGTCACCTTGTCGCCATCGGCAACCCGCATCGCCACCACGTCGGCCTTGGTCTGGTCGCCCATCACGGTCATGCAATGGGTGCGGTCGCGCAGCTCGCCGAGCCCGGTGACGTGGTCGGCATGCAGATGAGTGTCGACCGCCTTGACCAGCTTGAGGTCGAGCTCGCGCAGCAGCTGGCAATAGCGATCGACCTTCTCCAGCACGGGATCGAGGATCAACGCCTCGCCACCGGGGCGGCTCGCGAGCAGATAGCTGTAAGTGCCCGAAACGCTGTCGAAGAGCTGGCGGAAGATCATGGGCAGGCCCCGGTGTGGAACTGATTTCGAGGATTCTACTACGGGGCGGGGCAGAAAGAGAAGCAATTCACTGTGTAGACGGTAAAATTTGGAAGATTTTTATTCCTCGAGATGGGGCGGCGAGGCAGTTTGGGGCAACCGCCTGCCCACAAATTCAGTGTCGTCCCTGCCTAGTGCGCAATTGCGCACACGGGGCGCAGGGATCCCAGAAGGAGTTTGGAGCGAAGCGGACATGCATCCGGCCTCAAGGATTTCGCCTTGCGATCCGGAACGGTGATCCGGCTGTCCCAATTAGAACTCCCACCTTAAAGGTGACAAATTTCGGACTCTTGAGAAGAGCGGTCGAGAATTACTGCATGAAGTCAGAGTGCACGAATGAGCCCTTCCGGATCTTTGATCGCGATCCTGCCGTGTAATGACCTTGATGCGTCGGAGCGGTTCTATAATCGATTGGGCTTTGCGCGCCCGGACAGCGAAAGGCCTGCTCCAGGAGAACGCGACACCTATCGCATGCTGTCGAACTCGAAAGGCGGATATCTACATCTGACGGACGCGGTCGAGGGATGGTTGACACCGGGCAGAAACCCTTTTGGGCTTTATCTTTACCTTGAGGATGTTGACGCTGCGGCGCGCGAATTTCAGCAATCACCCGAAGACAAGCCGTGGGGGATGTACGAATTTGCCGTGTCTGATCCAGATGAAACGTTGGTCCGTGTCGGCTGGCCAACCCGTCTCCGCGCTGGTGCTCAATAATTCGTCCGCAGTTGGGCCCTTGGCCGACATGACCAGGCGCGCCTCTTTTGTGCGTTTCCGGTGGTAATGCGGACGTCGTCCGGCGGGCGGATTTATGGGTACACGCCCTAGACAGGGACGACAGGGGAGTGTTCGGCGGGACAGCGGCCCCTACGGCCTCACCACCGTGTACCCGTTCTCCGCCAGGAACAGGATCTGCCCGACCCCGACCTGCACCGGTGTCGCCGCCGGAATGAACTCCGGCCGCTTCCCGGTCTCCCGCTCGATCGTGTCGACCGTGTTGAGGCAGATGTCGAAGCGCACGCCCTGCGCGATCAGGCTCTCGACCTGCTTGCGGCGCTCGCTGCCTGACAGCAACAGATCGATGCCGGGACCGAATGCGACGACCTCGATCGCAACCTTGTCGGGATCGTAGGCTTTCAGGAGATTGTTGGCTACGCTGAGCACCAGCGCCTGCTTCTTCGCATCGCCGTCGGAGAGCTGGAGCACGATCTTGTGCTCGGCGAACGGCTTGTCCTGGAGCGGCACCTGCTGGGCAAAAGCCTGCGGCATCGTCATCCAGGCGAGCAGCATCAGCACGCGAAGAATTTGCGACCGCATCATCCCTATCCCGCAATGCCCGGATTGCCCTCGACGCCCTTCAGCGTGACGCCGCTGCCGAGCCGTTCCTGAAGCATCCGGCCCGAGCGCAGATATTTGGCGACGACATCCCACACCGGTGCGCCCTGCTGGCCGTTGACCGAGGCCCAGCCCGCGACCTTGTAGCGGTGGCTCGCATTGATCGCCTTGCCGCCACTGAGCTTCAGCTCGGAGATGCGGCTGCCGATCGCGTTCGTCGGGCTGCAGGTGTAGCTGAGCCCGCCGGCGCGCACCATGTCGCCGCCCTGCTGGTAATAGGGATCGGCGTTGAAGAGATTGTCGCAGATGTCTTCCAGCACGTTCTTGATCTCTGCGCCGGTCATCTCCTGCACATAGGTCTCGGGATAGCTGATCGCGGTCTCCGCGAGCACGTCCTCCATGGTCAGCGCCTGGCCCGACAGCGCGGTGACGCCCCAGCGGAAACCCGGCGACAACGCGATCTCGGCGTCGAGCTCGGTGCGCAGCGCAGTGCAGATCAGCTCGTCCATGGGCCCGGCGAAATTGTCGCGGCGATAGAGCAGGCGATCCGGGGTGGCGATCTTCTCCGCCCAGTCGGTCACATGCGGCGCGCGCAGCCGGCCGATCAATTCGGCCATGGCCGGATCGGGCTTGAGCAGCTCGGAATAAACAGGCAGCAGATGATATCTGACGTCGCCGACCTTGCCCTTCTCGAGCGCGAGATCGAGCACGCCCAGGAACTTCCCGTTGGAGCCGGCATTGGTGACGAGCGTGGTGCCGCCGGCATTCGTCACGGCAATCGGCTGCGGCACGGCGTCATGGGTATGGCCGCCGAGGATGACGTCGATGCCGGTGACGCGGCTTGCGAGCTTGAGATCGACATCCATGCCGTTGTGCGAGAGCAGGATGACCGCATCGACCTTGTCGGTGCTGCGCAGGCCGTCGACGTGTTTCTGCAGCTCTTCCTCGCGGATGCCGAAGGTCCAGTCGGGCGTGAAGCGCTTGGGATGCGCGATCGGCACATAGGGAAACGCCTGGCCGATGATCGCGACGCGATGGCTGCCGAGCTCCTTGATTACCGAGGGCTTGAACACGCGCCCGCTGGCCTTGTCGAAGGCGAGCGCATCGTTGAACGCGGCTTCCTCGGTGAGGAAAACGTTCTGCGCCAGAAACTCGCCCTTGAAGCGCTCGAGATTGTCGCGCAGCGCCTGCTCGCCATAGGTGAATTCCCAATGGCCGGTCATCGCCTCGATGCCGAGCAGGTTGGCGACCTCGACCATGTCGCGGCCCTGCATGGTGTTGGCAAGCCCGGTGCCCTGCCAGAGATCGCCACCGTCGACGAGCACCGAGCGCTTCTCGCCGGCATCGCCGCGCAAACGGTCGATCAGCGTCTTCAGATGGGCAAAGCCGCCGAGCTTGCCGAAGCGGCCCGCGGACTTCTCGAACTCGAAGCAGGTGAAGGCGTAGGCATCGGCGCTGTCGGACCGGATGCCGAACCGCTCCAGGAAAGCGCGGCCGACCAGATGCGGTGGTCGCCCCGCCATCTCGCCGATGCCGATATTGACGCTGGGCTCGCGGAAATAGACCGGGTTGAGCTGCGCATGCGTGTCGGTGGTGTGCAGGATCCGCGCATTGCCGAACCGTTCGAGGTCGTAAATGCTCGCGGTCTCGGCGCCGCGCGCAAGCCGGGGCAGGCTGAGCGAGGTGGCGACAGCGGCTGTACTCTTCAGGAAATCGCGGCGGCGGATGGCCATCCCAGATTCTCCGCGCCTATGCTCGGCTACGACAGTTCAACGTGCTCAAGTCTAAAGCATGATCCGGAAAAGCGCGCAGCGGTTTTCCGAAAAGATCATGCTCAAACAAACAGCTCAAGCGCCATGGCGATCCTAATCGCATCGCGCTCTAGCGGATTTCCATGGCCTTCCAGGCTTCTTTTTCGGACGTCGCCTGGACAATCGACGCCTTCGCCAGCGCCTCGGCTTCCTTCGAGGCGGCAACCGCGCGGTCGAAATCGCCGCCATCGGCCGCCTTCTTGGCGGCGGCGAGCGCCGATACGGTCACGGTCCACTGGTTGCGCATGCCGGCTGCCTCCTTGGAGGCGGCCTCGGCGGCAGCATAGGCCGCCTTGTAGTCCACCTCATTGGCCGCGCGCGCGGATGGCGCGAGGCTCACGGCGAGTAGCATGGCCAAGGCAAGTGACAGCTTCATGGCCGCGCTCATGGTCGTGCCCTGGGCCTGAAATCGGCAGGCCGTTGGCGACGTAGGAGAGGAAATACTCGACGTCGCGATATTCATCCGACTGCGGCTCCAGGGGAACCGCGCGGGTCTGGCTGTTGCAGGTGACGAAGCGGCGGCTGATCGTGCCCATGCCGCTCCATTCGGAGCGGTAGATCGGCATCGCGTTGAGGATGCCGAGCGCGGGCGCAGGATCTCGGCGCGGATGCGCTCGCCCGGGCTCTGCACATGGCAGCTCGCGCAGGAGAAATTCAGCTGGCCGCGGCGGGTGTAGAAATAGCGCTTGCCGTTCTCGAAGGCTTCGAGCGCGCGGGGATCGTCGGGAATCTTGATGTCCATCGGCTTGCCGCGCGAGGTGAACGCCATGTAGGCGGTCAGCGAGGCCATCTCGTCCTTGACGTAGGAATAGGGGGCTTCCCCATTGGCCTCGCGGCAGCGGTTGAGCGCAAGCTCCAGCGTGACGACCTTGCCTTCCCCGGTGTCGAAATAGGGATAGTTTTGGCGGATGCCGATGCCGCCGTTCGGGAAGCAGTCGGCATAGGTCTTGCCGTTCTTGAACGGCGTCGCGAACATCTCCTTGCCGGCATCGAGCGCGAACTCGTAAGGCGGGAATTCCTCCTTCTCCTGCCACTGCCGCTTCATGTCGGCGTTCATGGAGTAGGGACCGTTGACGAAGTCCTCGTGCTTCACGTCCGGAAACTTCTGAAAGAAGAAGTTCTGGAACGCCTTGGCATCGGCAACCGGATCGACCTTGTCGGCCGCGACCACGCGCGGCGAGGTCAGCGCGAACGCGACCAGCGCGGCGCTGAGCGAGCCAAGCAGGAGCGAGGTGCGGGCCTTCATCACGAAATCTTCGCGGTGGTCGTGTCCGACGCACCCTTGTTGTCGGTCCAGGAGATCTTGAGCTCGTCGCCTTTCTTGGCGCCCTTGAAGCTGAACTTGACGTAGGGGTCCTTGGAGACCGCTGTGCCCCAATCGGCGACGAAGACGTCCTTGCCGTTGCATTCGAACTTCAGCCGCTGGATGAAGTGCGCAGGGATCAGCTCGCCCTTGGAGTCCTTGACGAGACCGGTGTCCATGGGGTGCTGGATCAGTGTCTGCACTTCGGTGATGTCGCCGTTGGCGGTGGCGCGGACGCGAATGCTGGATGCCATGTCGATTGTCCTCGCTTAGCCGCCGCAGCCGCCGACGGTGACCTTGACCTCTTTGGTCGCGCTGTAGAGCTTGCCGTCGGCTTCCACGATCGCGGTCACGTTGGTGGTCTTGGCCATCTTCAGGCGATTGGCAACGCTCGGCAGCGTGCCCTCGGGAATCCTGTAGGACGCCGCGAGCGCGTTCGGGTTCTCGGCAACGAAGAACGAGATCGAGGTGACCTTGTCGAGCGTCGTCGTCACCGAGATCGGCACCACGCCGCCATTCTCGGCGATCTCCGGCGCATCGAGCTTGATCTTGTCGGACAGTTCGGCGGTCTTGCCGTACAGCGCCTTGATCGCGTCGGCTTCGTTCTTCAGCTTGAACGCCTCTTCCGGATATTTGTCGTTCGCCGCCGCGAGCGCCGACGTAGCGCCGAACGGCAGATTGCCGAGGCCGAGCAGCGCGACGCCGGCTGCGCCTTGAAGGATCAGGCGCCGCGTCGGAAGAGGGCCGGTGGTGGTGGTCATCTCAAATCTCCTGGGATGCCGGAAGTCACAGGGTTTGCAGGAAATCAACGATCGCGCTGATCTCCTGTTCGGTCAAAATCCGATTCCGGCCGAACGGCGGCATCATGGTCTGCGGGTTGCGCTTGGTCTCGTCGAAGATGATCGCGACCAGCTCGTTGCGATCAGGGTATTTTGACTTGATGTCCTTCAGCTCCGGGCCGATCGTTCCCGGCAGGTCGCCGCCCTTGATCACATGGCAGGTCAGGCAGTTGCCCTTGCCGCGGTCGAAGGCGAGCTTCTGGCCCTCGGCGACAGCGGATTGCGCCCGCGCAGGGCTTGCGGCAAGGCCGGCGGCGAGTGCCAGCAGGAGGTAAAGGACGGGGGTCCGGGGAAGGGCGGTCAAGGCGTCATTCCGAGGCGTTATGTCGATGATCTCGTTCGCGAAAATATAGCGTTCCAAAGCACAAAGGGCATCGCCTGACAATCAGGACTATGCACGCGGCAAAATGGAGTTAATATCTTCCGCATTGCAACTAAAGAGATTATTTGTTCGGCGGATTCGGACCCAAGGGTAAGGTCAACGGGCGCGGGTCGCTGTTTTCGGGGCGTTTGGGCGCTCGTTCTGTTTTTTATCTCGTTCTCGTTTTTCAAGGGGACCTCAATTGGCTGACTATGTCGTCGAATTTGGCAGGGACGGCGGACGGGTCGAACCGGACGGGCGGCTCGATGCGCCGGCATTTCATCGCAATCACGAGCCGCTCTGGGCGGCGCTGGAGCAGCATCTTGCTGGTCTCACCGGCAACGTTGTCGAGGTCGGCAGCGGAACCGGCCAGCACGTGGTCCATTTCGCCCGCCAGACGCCGGACCTCGTCTGGTGGCCGAGTGATCTCAACCAGCGGCATCTGAAGAGCATCGAGGCTTGGCGGGTCCATTCGGGCCTGCAAAACATCCGCTCGCCGCTGCGGATCGATCTCACCGATCCCGACTGGTGCCCGGAGATGCGAAGCGGGCAGGCGCCGACCAGCCTTGCCGCCTTGTTCTGCGCCAACGTCATCCATATCGCGCCATGGAGCGTGGCCGAGGGCCTGTTCGCCGGCGCCGGCCGCTACCTGCGCGCCGACGGCAAGCTGTTCCTCTACGGCCCCTTCAAGCGCGACGGCAAGCACACCGCGCTCAGCAACGCCGTGTTCGACACGTCTTTACGCGAAGGCAATCCCGAATGGGGCGTGCGTGATGTCGGCGATGTCGAGAAGCTCGCAACGGCCGTGGGCCTTCGCTTGGTCGACACCATCGAGATGCCCGCGAACAATCTGACGCTGGTGTTTTCTAGAGGCTAGCTCGGGACGTCGTCATGCCCAGGCTTGTCCCGGGCATCCACGTTCTTTAGGCGGCAAAGGCAAGGCGTGGATGGCCGGGTCAAGCCCGGCCATGACGATGGGGAGGCGTCAGCGCTTCAACGCTAGCTTTCATCCCGCCACCCGATCTTCTCCTTCAAGAACCGGAAGCCGATCACCTCGAACCCGGCGCGCTCCTTGTTGTCCTTGCCGTAGCCGTGGCCGCCGGCGGCCGGCTCGTAGAACCAGGCTTCATAGCCCATCGCCTGCAGCTTCGCCGCCATCTTGCGCGCGTGGCCGGGATGGACGCGGTCGTCGCGCCGCGTGGTGGCGATCAGGATCGGCGGATAGGATTGGCCGGCCTTGACGTTGTGATAGGCGGAGTAGGTCTTCAGCCACTCCCACTCCTCCGCCTTGTCGGGATCGCCATATTCCGCGATCCAGCTCGCGCCCGCGAGTAGCTTTGTGTAGCGGCGCATGTCGATCAGCGGGATGGTGCAGAACAACGCGCCGAAGCGCTCGGGATAGCGCACCAGCATGTTGGTGATGAGGATGCCGCCGTTCGATCCGCCTTGCGCGGCGATGCGCTTTGCACTCGTCACGCCGCGGCGGACGAGATCGGCGGCGACGGCGGCGAAATCGTCATGCGAGAGCTTCTTGCCGGCGAGGCGGCCGGCATCGTGCCAGCGCGTGCCGAACTCGCCGCCGCCGCGCAAGTTCGCCTGCACCTTCGTGCCGCCGCGCTCCAGCCACAGCTTGCCGAGCGAAGCGTTGTAGTACGGCTTCACGGAATGCCCGAAGCCGCCATAGGCGCTCATGTAGACCGGCGCATCGCCGGTGTCGGTCGCCGGACCCGTCTGCACATAGGGAATGCGCTCGCCGTCGACCGAGATCGCCTCGTGCTGGGTCACGATGAGACCGTCGGCGGTGAACGTCTTCGGCGCCTGCTTCAGCACCATCGGGCTTTCGACGCCGCGTTCGAGCAGCAGCAGCGACGGCGGGGTGAGCGGATCCTGCACATTGGCGAGCAGATCGCCATTGCTCTCGCTGGGATGGCGATCGAGCGGCCAGATGTCGACGACGCCGATCTGCGGCAAGCCGCCAAGTGTCTCGCGGCTCCAGCCGCCAGCGGACGGCGTGCAGATCTCGAAGCGCGGCTGGAGCTCGTCGAGGATCGAGAGCACGAGCTTGCCCGCGGCCCAGAACAGACCTTGCAGCGCGCGCCGCGGCGCCGGCTCGAACAGCACCGCGAAATCGCGGCTGCCGGCGAGGAAAGCCGAGAGCGAGATGCCGAGCACGGTGTCGGTGGCATAGCTGCGGCCCTCGACCGTCCAGTCCTTGCGCAGCTTGATCGCGAACCAGTCGCCATGCGCCTGCATCCAGATGCCGGTCGGCAGATCGAGCTTCGTCGGGGTGCCGGCCGCATCGCGCAGCCAGATTGCGTGATTGAAGAAGTCGATCTGGTCGATGATCCAGACCCGCGGCTCTGCTCCGGTGTCGTCGCTCATGCCGTAGATCATCATGTGATCGGCTGCGGTCTCGATGATCACCTGCGCCTGCTCGACCGCTTGTCCGCGCCGCCACAGCCGGACCGTCCGCGCATAGCCCGAGCTCGTCGCCATGCCCTCGCCATGCGCGCTCGACAGCAGCAGCGTGTCGGCATCGAGCCAGTCGACGCCGCCCTTGGCCTCCGGCAGCGTGAAGCCGTCCGTGACAAAACTCTTCGTGGCGAGGTCGAACTCGCGCAAGGTGACGGCATCGCTGCCGCCGCGCGACAAGCTCAGGATCGCCCGCGTACTGCCCGGCATCGTGGCGATCTGGCTGAGCAGCCAGTCCTCGCCTTCGTGCGCTGCGAGCTGGTCGATATCCAGAATCGTCTCCCACGCAGGGCTCGCTTTGCGAAACTCCGCCAGCGTGGTTCGCCGCCACAGCCCGCGCGGGTTGATGGCGTCCTTCCAGAGATTGTGCAGATCGCTGCCGCGGCGGCTGACATAGGGGATGTTGTCGGGACGATCATAGATCGCTGCGAGGATGTCGCGGTCGCGTTCGAACGCCGCACCGCCGAAGGCGGCGAGCGTCAGCTGATTCTGCCGCTCGACGAAATCAAGCGGCTGCTTGCCTTCGATCTCCTCCAGCCACAGCCAGGGATCGTCGTCGGGAGCGCTTAGCGTGGGCCTGTCATCAACGGACATGAACGAAACTCCGAAAAATCGCGGCGGATAGGATTTGATCGAGCGCAAGCCGTCAAGGCCGCGCTCCGGTATCATCGGCCTGATTGCGTCAGAGGCATGGCCCGCGCCCGTTTGCGCCGGTTGCCCGCCCTCCCGCGCCCCTCCATAGTGCCGGGAATCAACGCGCTCCTCGAGAGCCCCTTGGGGCGGAAATGCCGATGCTAGAAGTGACTTCAGCCAACGAGATCGCCGACGATTCGCGCGTGCGTGCCAATGTGGTGCGCCTTGCGGCGGCGCAGGCGCTGACCGGCGCCAACTCCGCGGTGATCTTCGCCACCGGTGCGATCGTCGGCGCCACGCTCGCGCCCGACATGTCGTTCGCGACCGTGCCGATCTCGATGTATGTGGTGGGCCTCGCCGCCGGCACGCTGCCGACCGGCGCGATCTCGCGCCGCTTCGCCGCCGCGCCGCCTTCGTCGTCGGCACCGGCCTTGGCGCGCTGACGGGCCTGCTCGGCTGCTTCGCCATCCTGCACGGCTCGTTCGCGCTGTTCTGCCTCGCGACCTTCCTCGGCGGCCTCTATGGCGCAGTGGCGCAATCCTATCGCTTCGCCGCCGCCGACGGCGCCAGTGCCGCGTATCGGCCCAAGGCCGTGTCGTGGGTGATGGCCGGCGGCGTGTTCGCCGGCGTGCTCGGTCCGCAGCTCGTGCAATGGACCATGGATGTCTGGTCGCCTTATCTGTTCGCCTTCAGCTTCCTGGTGCAGGCCGCCGTCGCACTGGTCGCGATGGGCATCGTCGCCGGCGTCGATATGCCCAAGCCCGCGCCGGCCGATCTGCACGGCGGCCGGCCGCTGCTCGAGATCGTGACGCAGCCGCGCTTCATCGCCGCCGCGCTGTGCGGCGTCATCTCCTATCCCGTGATGAATCTGGTGATGACCTCGGCGCCGCTCGCCATGAAGATGTGCGGCCTGTCCGTCTCCGATTCCAATTTCGGCATTCAATGGCACATCGTCGCCATGTACGGCCCGAGCTTCTTCACCGGCGCGCTGATCGCGCGCTTCGGTGCTCCCAGAATCGTCGCTGCCGGCCTGCTGCTGGAAGCGGGCGCCGCCGGCATCGGCCTCTCCGGTCTCACCGCGATGCACTTCTGGGCGACGCTGATCGTGCTCGGCGTGGGCTGGAATTTCTCCTTTATCGGCGCCTCCGCGCTGGTGCTGGAGACGCACCGCCCGCAGGAGCGCAACAAGGTGCAGGCCTTCAACGATTTCCTGGTGTTCGGCATGATGGCGATCGGCTCGTTCTCTTCGGGCCAGCTGCTTGCCAATTTCGGCTGGTCCGCGGTGAACATGGTCGTGTTCCCGCCGGTGGTGCTGGGCCTTGCCGTGCTCTCACTGGTCTCCTGGGCGCGCCGCCGCAAGGCGCGGCTGGAGACGGCGATGGGCGAGTTCCCGGACGCGGTGTGACGCATGATCCGGAAAAGTGCGCAGCGGTTTTCCGACTAGATCATGCGCAACAAGTTGGCGGGAGATTGTCAGCAGCATCGATACTTCGATCCAGGTCGAAGTGATTTTCGGGAGTAGGTTACTAAATGTCGTCATGGCCGGGCTTGTCCCGGCCATCCACGTCTTAGGACGCTGAAGAAAGAACGTGGATGCCCGGGCATAGGCGAGCGGAAGCGACGCCGTCCTTCAGATGGCTATGCCCGGACATGACGGAGTAAGCGGCGATGCTCGATAATCCTCAACAGCCACCCATCGACGAATCCTCACTCCGCTACGAAGGCTGGCGCATTGTCGCCGTCTGCTTCCTGCTCGCGACCTTCGGTTGGGGGCTCGGCTTCTACGGCCAGAGCGTCTATGTCGCCGAGCTGCAGCGCGCGCGGGGCTGGCCGGCCTCGCTGATCTCGTCCGGCACCACGTTCTTCTATCTGTTCGGCGCGCTGCTGGTCGTCTTCGTCGGCGAGGCCGTCCGAAAATATGGCCCGCGGCTCTGCCTGATCGCCGGGACGCTGGCGATGGCGGCCGCTGCGGTTGCGATCGGCGCGGTGCGCGAGCCCTGGCAGCTTTATCTCGCCGATGCCGTGCTTGCCTTCGGCTGGGCCGGCACGAGTCTCGCCATGATCACCAACACGATCAGTCTCTGGTTCGACCAGAAGCGCGGCATGGCGATCAGTCTTGCGCTCAATGGCGCGAGCTTCGGCGGCATCGTCGGGGTGCCCTTGCTGGTGATGTTGATCGGCCATATCGGCTTTGCCAGCGCGATGTATGCCGCCGCCGGCGCCATGCTGGTGCTGCTGGTGCCGGTGATCCTCATTCTCGTAGGCCGCCCGCCCGATCTTCATGGCTGGCAGGCGACAGCGAAAGCGAAGCCGCAATCCTCGACAGAGATCCGCGCCGGGGCGCTGCGCGATCTCGGCTTCCTCACGGTGACCATTGCGTTCGCGCTGGTGCTGTTCGCCCAGGTCGGCTTCATCGTGCACCTGATCTCGTTCCTCGACCCCGTCATCGGCCGCGAGCGCGCCGCGGTTGCGGTCGCGGTGCTGACCGCGATGGCCGTGGTCGGCCGCGTGCTGTTCTCGCTGGTGATCGACCGCCTCAACCAGCGGCTTGCGTCGGCGCTGTCGTTCCTCAGCCAGGCTGCCGCGCTTGTCGTCGTCATCAACCTGCACAACGATTACGCGCTGATCGCAGCCTGCGCGGTGTTCGGCTTCTCGGTCGGCAACCTCATCACGCTGCCATCGCTAATCGTGCAGCAGGAGTTCGATCCCGCCTCGTTCGGCGTGTTGATCAGCCTGAATACGGCGATCAACCAGGTGACGTATGCGTTCGGGCCCGGAATCGTCGGGGCCTTGCGCGATTGGTCCGGTGGCTATTCGCTGCCTTTCTATCTCTGCATCGCGCTGGAGATGGCCGCCGCAGCGCTGATCATGGTGCGCGGGAAGCCCAGAGCGAAAATCTTGTAGGGTGGGCAAAGCGAAGCGTGCCCACGATCTGTATCCATCACGGACGGATGGTGGGCGCGGCGCTGTGCGCCTTTGCCCACCCTACGAGACTACGCTTCCCGCTGCTTCAGCAACGCCTCCACATCGAGCCGCTTCGTGAACATCGCGAGCTTCCCATCCGGTCCGAATGGCCATTGCTCCCTGGGCTTGTCCCAATACAGCTCCACGCCATTCTGGTCGGGATCGCGCAAATACAGCGCCTCGCTGACGCCGTGGTCGCTGGCGCCGTCCAGCGCGATGCCCGCCGTCAGCACCCGATGCAGCGCATCCGCCAGCGCTGGCCGGGTCGGATAGAGGATGGCGGTGTGGAAGAGCCCGGTCGTGCCCGGCGGCGGCGGCGAGCCGCCCTTGCTTTCCCAGGTGTTGAGCCCGATGTGGTGATGATAGCCGCCCGCCGAGATGAAGGCCGCGCCGGAGCCCATGCGCTGCATCAGCTCGAATCCGAGCACGCCGCAATAGAAGCCGAGCGCGCGATCGAGATCGGCGACCTTGAGGTGGACGTGGCCGATCCTGGTGCCGGCGGCGACGGCGGATGATTGCGACATGTGGCTGCTCCGTTTCTGAACTCCACATAGGCTCGGCTTCGGGACGGCGCTACCAGCGCATCCCGAAACCCATCGTTTCCGAATGGGAAACTAAGCGAGCTCCGGCGCCTCGCCCTCGGGCAGGCCGAACTCAAACGTGTTCAGCGTCATCGACACCATCGTGTAATAGCCGCACAGCCCGATCACCTCGACGACGCCGCGTTCGCTGAGCAGCTTCACCGCCGCATCATAGAGACCCTTCTCGACGCCGTGGCCCTCATGCAGCGACTTTGCGAGATCGTAGATCATCTTGCCCTTGGGATCGTCGAACTCGGGCGTGCGGCGGTCGCGGATCGCGTCGATGATATCAGGATCCATGCCGCCCGCGAGCGCGAGGCGCTTATGCGCATACCATTCATAATGCGCGGTCCAGTGCCGCGCCGTCACCAGGATGGCGATCTCCGAAAGCTTGGCCGGGAAGATCGTGTCGTAGCGCAGCACCTCGCCGAGCCTTGTGGCGTGACGGGCCATGTCGGGACTGTTGAGCCAGGCCATCATCGGCGCCGGCGGCTTGCCGCGCTTGCCGGCAATCGACTCGTCATAGGTCTGCCGCTGGCTCTCGTTCATTTCGCCAGGCGAAAGAAGCTTTAGGCGCATTCTCGTTTCCTCTTTGTTTTCAAGCCTCGCCGTGAGGGAGACTATAGCCGATGCGCGGCACGGAAGTGGTTGAATTCCGCAGTGCGATGGCCCAGAGTCGCCGCCAACAAGTCGATTTTGATTGATGGAAACGACCATGAGCGACACTGACAACGCCGATCTCGAACAATTCCGCAACGAGACGCGCGCCTGGCTGGACGCGAACTGCCCGCCGGAGATGCGCAAGCCCGTGACGTCGGACACCGACGTGTTCTGGGGCGGGCGCAACGCAAAGTTCTCGTCCGAGCCGCAGCGCATCTGGTTCGAGCGCATGCGCGACAAGGGCTGGACCGTGCCTGATTGGCCGAAGCAATATGGCGGCGGCGGCCTCAGCGCCGCCGAGCACAAGGTGCTGCGCGCCGAGATGGCCAAGATGGGCGCGCGCCCGCCGCTGTCGAGCTTCGGCATCTGGATGCTCGGGCCGGCGCTCCTGAAATACGGCAACGACGCGCAGAAGCAGGAGCATCTGCCGAAGATCGCGGCGGGCGAGATCCGCTGGTGCCAGGGCTATTCCGAGCCGAACGCCGGCTCCGATCTCGCCTCGCTCCAGACCCGCGCCGAGAGCGACGGCGACGATTTCGTCATCACGGGTTCGAAGATCTGGACCTCCTACGCCAATTACGCCGACTGGATCTTCTGCCTCGTCCGCACCGATCCCGCGGCCAAGAAGCACGACGGCATCAGCTTCATCCTGTTCGACATGACCTCGAAGGGCGTGACGACCAAGCCGATCCTCTTGATCTCCGGCTACTCGCCGTTCTGCGAGACCTTCTTCGACGGCGTCCGCGTGCCGAAATCGCATGTGGTCGGCACGATCAATCGCGGCTGGGACGTCGCAAAATATCTGCTCCAGCACGAGCGCGCGATGATCTCAGGGATGGGCGAGCGCGGCGTCGGCCGTCCGCTCGGCCAGATCGCGGCCGACTCCGTTGGCTCCGACGCGCAAGGCAAGCTCGATGATGCCATGCTGCGTGCCGAGATCGCGACCTTCGATGTCGATGAAGCCGCGCTCGCCGCCTGCGCCGAGCGCGCGGTCGATCTCGCCAAGGCCGGGCAGGCGCATCCGGCGTTCTCGTCGGCGATGAAATATTACGGCACCGAGCTCAACAAGCGCCGCTACGAGATCCTGATGTCGGCCGGCGGCGTCGATGCGCTGGAGTGGGAGAGCGAGCGCTCCAAGCAGGGCGCTCGTCCGCGCGCCTGGCTGCGCACCAAGGCCAACTCGATCGAGGGCGGCACGAGCGAGGTCATGCTCGGCATCGTCGCCAAGCGCATCCTCGATTTGCCGGGGGCGTGAGGCTTTCCGTCGTTCCGGGGCGTCGCGAAGCGACGAACCCGGAACCTCGAGATTCCGGGTTCGATGCTGCGCATCGCCCGGAATGACTTCGACAAATATGCATTCCGCCAGACGTTAGAGACTGAACACCATGGCCCTCGTCCTCACTGAAGAACAATCCATGCTCCGCGACAGCGCGCGCGGGCTGATCAGCGACAAGGCGCCGGTGTCGCACCTGCGATCCTTGCGCGACTCCAAGGACCCGACCGGCTTCTCCAAGGAGCTGTGGCAGTCCTTCGCCGAGATGGGCTTTGCCGGCCTCCTGGTGCCTGAAGAGTTCGGCGGCAGCGGCCTCGGCGTCATGGAGGCCGGAATCGTCATGGAGGAGATCGGCCGCACCTTGATGCCGTCGCCCTTCCTCGCCACCAGCGTGGTCGCGGCCTCGGCGCTGAACCGCGGCGGCAATGCCGCGCAGAAGTCGGACTATTTGCCGAAGATCGCGAACGGCTCGCTGCTTGCGACGCTTGCGATCGACGAGGGGGCCAAGCACCGCCCGCTCCAGACCAACCTGCAGGCCGTGCGCGCCGGCAACGGTTTCAAACTTTCCGGCGCCAAGGCGCTGGTGGTTGACGGCCACGTCGCCGATCTCCTGATCGTCGCCGCGCGCACCTCTGGCTCCGCCGGCGAGCGCGACGGCCTGACGCTGTTCCTGGTGAACCCGAAGGCCAAGGGCGTCGCGATCGAGCGCACCATTATGGTCGATGCGCACAACGCGGCGCGGATCGAGCTTGCCAATGTCGAGGTCAATGCCGACAGCGTGCTCGGCGAGGTCGATCAGGGCGCTGGCCTGCTCGACGGCGTGCTCGATATCGGGCGCGGCGCGGTCGCAGCCGAAATGGTCGGCCTCAGCGACGAAGTCTTCAACCGCACAGTCGAGTACCTCAAGAACAGAAAGCAGTTCGGCAAGCTGATCGGTGAATTCCAGGCGTTGCAACACCGCGCCGCCGAACTCTATGTCGACATCGAAATCACCCGCGCCGCCACGATGAAGGCGCTACAGGCGCTGGATGCGGATGTCGCCAAGGCCGCCTCAGCCGTGGCCGTCGCAAAAGCGCGCGCCGGCACCACCGCGACCCGCGCGGTGCAGGAGGGCGTGCAGATGCATGGCGGCATGGGCATGACCGACCAGTTCGACATCGGCTTTTTCATGAAGCGCGCACGGGTGTGCGAGGAGTTGTTCGGCGACGCGAACTACCACACCGAGCAGCTCGCGCGGGCGCGGGGGTATTGAGGCGAGGCGCGTGCGACAAGGCACTCTGCGCTCCCTCCCCCCCTTGCGGGGGAGGGCGGGGGGAGAGGGGTAGCCCAGGAAAAGGTCTGTCAGCTCACGTGAAGGACGAAGGGATAGAGTGTGCCGTGTGGCACCCCTCTCCCTAACCCTCCCCCGCAAGGGGGGAGGGAACGCAGCGTACGCTTTGGCAACACCGTCAACGCAATGACGACGGCGAGACCGTTACCGCATCGGCGGCGCGTACTGCACGCCACCCGCGTTCCACAGCTGGTTCATGCCGCGCGGGATCTTCAGCTTCGACTTCTCGCCGATGTTGCGCTCGTACATCTCGCCGTAATTGCCGACGTTGCGGATGATGCGGACCACCCAGTCCTTGGTGAGGCCGAGCTGCTCGCCGTAATTGCCTTCGGCGCCGACCAGGCGCATCACCTCGGGCTTCTTCGACTTCAGCGCCTCGTCGATGTTCTCGGAGGACACGCCGAGTTCCTCGGCGTTGATCATGGCGTAGAGCGTCCACTTCACGATCATCATCCAGTCGTCGTCGCGCTGGCGCACGACGGGGGCGAGCGGCTCCTTGGAGATCATGTCCGGCAGGATCATGTGGTCGCCGGGCTTCGACAGGTTCAGCCGGAGCGCATAGAGCTGGGAGACGTCGGCGGAGAGCGTGTCGCACTTGCCGGTGTCGTAGCCCTTCACGACGTCATCCAGCTTGTCGAACTTCACCTCTTCATACTTCATGTTGTTGGCACGGAAGTAGTCGGCGACGTTGAGCGCCGTGGTGGTGCCGGTCTGCACGCAGACCTTGCTCCCGGTCAGGTCCAGCGCGGTCTCCTTGTTGCGCGAGCGCGGCAACATGAAGCCTGCGCCGTCGTAATAGGCGACCGCCGGGAAATAGAGGTCGTAGTCGAGCTCGCGCGCCATGCTCCAGGTCGAGTTGCGGGAGAGGATGTCGACCTTCCGGCTCTGCAATTCCTTGAATCGCTCGCTGGCGTCGAGCGGCACGAACTTGGCCTTGCTCGGGTCGTTGAAGATCGCGGCCGCGACGGCACGGCAGAAATCGACGTCGAAGCCGGTCCAGTTGCCCTTGTCGTCGGGGATCGAGAAGCCCGGCAGGCCCTTGTTGACACCGCACAGCACCTCGCCGCGGCGAACCGTGCGCTTCAGCGTGCGGGTGTCGTAGAACTCGTAGACGATGGCCAGAACGGCGACCAGCACGGCGACCGCGAGCCCGATCAGCAGGCCGCCTCGAAATGTGCGCATCATGTTGCTCTCTCGAAAAATCGGGAAAAGGAATCTTGGGGGAGGGCGCAGGGCATGATCGGGGAGATCATGCCCTGACGGTAGCCTTAGAGTTCAGGCTTCTGCCGGATGACGACCTTGGTGCCGACAGGGACGCGATCATAGAGATCGGCGACGTCGTTGTTGACGAGACGGAAGCAGCCCGAGGACACCTTGGTCCCGATCGTGTCGGGGCGATTGGTGCCGTGGATGCGGTAGACGGTGGTGCCGAGATACATGGCGCGCGCCCCGAGCGGATTGCCGGGGCCGCCGGCCATGAAGCGCGGCAGATAGGGCTGGCGCTGGATCATCTCCGGCGGCGGCGTCCAGTCCGGCCATTCCTTCTTGTTGGTGATGGTCACCAGCCCTTGCCATTGGAAACCGTCGCGGCCGACGCCGATGCCATAGCGGATCGCGCGCCCGCCGGGCTGAACCAGATAGAGGTGCCGTTCGGCGGTCGAGACGATGATGGTGCCGGGCGCCTCGGTGGTGCGGAAATAGACCACCTGCTTCTGCCATTCCGGATCGAGCTGATAGCTGTCATCGGCGACCAGGCCCGGCTCGTCGCCGCGGTCCGGCTGCTGGGCGAAGGCCTGCGGCGCGGACAGGATCAGTCCCATCGCAGCCAAGAACGTCCCGGTCAGGCGACGAAAATCGGTCATGTGAAGCTCTCCCCGCTGCCACAGCGCAAATCATTCGGAACCATCAAATCTCAGGGGCAAGTTCATGGCAAGTTGATGGCACGCCCGGCAGGTATGTCACGAGAATGGCTATGGTTTTTTGACGGGCCCCGGGCAATGCCACAAACAGGGGATGGCGCGAAAAGCCGTATTTGTCGCGGCGAAGGCGGTGCACTCCCTCCCCCGCTTGCGGGGGAGGGTCGGGGAGAGGGTACCTCCGCGATGGGACACTCCCCCAGAGGAGAGAACTCACCCGCCGTGCTCTTCGAGCACGTCGGCCTCTCCCGCAAGCGGGAGAGGCTGAGCCCGGGGCCAGACCACCTGCATCAAGATGCATCGAGTCAGATCTTATTGCTCTCCGCCGCGATCCCCAGCCGCCGCACGATCTCGGCCCCGACGGCGCGGGCCTCGATACGCGAGCCGATGCGCGGGCTGCGAAACCGTCGTCCCGAGCGCAGGCGGATCGTGACGATGCAGTGCTCGTCCTCCGAGCGGCCGCGACGGTCCACGCTGATCGTCTTCACGTCGCGCCCCTCGATATGGTCCACGCGCGGCGTACCGTCGCCCCACAAGCGTTCGACGCGGATATCGCTCTCGCGGATGATCCAGAACGCGCCGGTCACGAGATTGGCGTAGCGGTACACGGCGAACGCCGCGAGCGCACCGAGCGGCAGCAGCAGGATGTCGACATGGCTGGGCGGCCACCCGCGCCAGAGCTTGTAGGCGTAGGGCACGGCGGACAGTGCGACGGCGATCAGCGCGACGATGCGGATGTCTCGCGCGGAAAACGGCTCGAGCGGCTCGCCAAGAAGCATCTCGGGATTGCTGGCATCGAGTGGATTGCGAGGTGCCTCGACATTGGGGACCTCGAACTGCGCGGCGATCCGCGCCACGGTGTCATGCACATGCGTGACGTCGGAGATCGGCGGGGAGGTAAGGCGCTCGCCCGAAGCGAGCGTGAAGACGAGCTGAAAGCGGGCTTTCACCCGCTTGCTGCCGGGAACTTGCAGTCCGCTGATGTCGTCCTTCCCGACGACCCGCGTCTGGAGCTTTCCGAACGGACGCTGCCGCCCGATCAAGATCTCGTTCGGTGTGATGATCCACACCACCGCCGGCGCCATCATGATGCCGATGACGAACCCTGTTCCCACGAGCAGCGCGACCACGGAGATGATGATTTCCAGGGGATCGTGCGTGAACAGGCCCGGCGTGAAGCACAGCGCGACGGCGGCGGCAGAGCCGGCCATGACCAGCCGCTGCGCGATCGAGGAGCCTTCACGAAGGCGGATGTCGGTGCTGGTGGTCGCGTCGGCCATTGCGGGCGGCTGATTCCGTCGCCCGCGAAACTCCACGGACGGGTCCGTGGAGTCAAGCTGCAACCGAAAGCCGCTGATGCGGTATCAGCTGTTGACGTTCAGCAGCCCGGCGACGGTGCGGTCGATCTGGTCGTAGGCGCCTTCGCCCTCATGCTGGAACACGATCTTGCCGCTCTGGTCGATGATGTATTGCGCCGGCCAATACTGGTTGCGATAGGCGTTCCAGGTCTTGGAGTCATTGTCCTGCGCCACCGGATAGGTGATGCCGTGGCGCTTCAGCGCGGCCTGGACGTTGGAGGCGGAGCGCTCGAACGGGAATTCCGGCGTGTGCACGCCGACCACGACGAGACCCTTGTCCTTGTATTTGGCATAGAGATCGGTGACGTGCGGCAGCGTGTTGACGCAGTTGACGCAGCCATAGGTCCAGAAGTCGACCAGCACGACCTTGCCGCGCAGGTCGGCGATGCCAAGCGGTTTCGAGTTGAACCAGGTGTTGATGCCGGTGAAGTCAGGCGCGGCCTGTTGGCTCGCGGCCGCCACCTGGACCGGCGTTGCCGCGGCGGCGACGACAGGCGTTGCGCGCGCGGCCTCGTCGCAGATGCCGGGGATGACGGCGCCGGTGACGGCCATGCCGACCAGGGCGGCGGAAACGGCGAGCAGTTTGACAGTCATGGACGTGTTCTCCGTTGGGATGATCACAGGCCGATCTGGCCGGTGGGATAGAAGCCGGTGAGCCACGCCACGATCAGCGTGTCGTATTGGAAGTAGGCGGCGACCGCGAAGCCGATCACGACGACGCCAAAGCCCTGCTGCAGCCGCGGCGAGATCCGCGCGAGGCTGCGCACCCGCGTGGTCGCGGCCTGTCCGCCATAGGCGATCGCCAGCATCGGGATCGCCGCGCCAATCGCATAGGCGACCAGCAGCGTGCCGGCCCAGGCCAGATTCTTCGAGGTCGCAACCAGCGTCAGGATCGAGCCGAGCGACGGGCCTGCGCAGGCGTCCAGACCAGGCCCAGCGTGGTGCCGAGGACGAGCCCGCCAAGCGCGCCCTCGCGCTGCGTGGCGCTCGCAGCGCCAAGGTCGAGCCAGCCATTGAGCCGGATCGACAGCCATTCGAACGGCGCCGGCCACAACATCAGCAGGCCGAAACCGAGCAGCAGAATCGCAGCGGCCTCGCGCAGCACATTCGGATCGAAATCGAATGCCCGCGTGAGCGCGCCGAGCAGCAGCGCGACGGCGGAGAACGAGACGACGAAGCCGAGCGCGATCATCGCTGGCCGCAGATGCCCCGCGCGCCCGATCGAGGCGCCAAGCAGGATCGGCAGCATCGGCAGGGTGCACGGCGCGGCGATGGTGAGGATGCCGGCGAGGAGAGCGAAGAGCAGTTCGAGCATGGAGCCCTCGTGATGGAGGTCACGAGGGCAGTTCGGAGTGGGTGAGGCGGTCGTTACGCCGTGTCACACGTTCGTGACGGGGCGGTTGTTTCCAGTGTAGCTCGCAGGCGGCGATGCAGGGGCACTCCGCCAGCCGCAGCGACGGTGCGCTCCCTCCCCCCTTGCGGGGGAGGGCGGGGGAGAGGGGTGGCCCAGGAAACGGTCTATCCGCCTGCGATCGTGCCGCGGGCACGAATCGTTGGAGTCCCCGTGCGGTACCCCTCTCCCTGCCCCTCCCCCGCAAGGGGGGGAGGGAATGAGAGAGCGGTGCCCACCTAACCCAGCAGGAGAGGCAGGAGTCCGCGGCAGCGCCTCAGGCCCAAACAGAAAACGACCCGGACGGGGGCATCGTCCGGGTCGCTGGAGGTCCTTGGGAGGTTTAACGAAAACCGTATGTGGGCTTTATAGGAGGGAAGTTTTTCCGCCTGATGTTGTGCTTCGTTTCAATTGTTTCGTCGGCGGTAACACTTCCGTGTCCGGGGACAGGGCCTGGGTTTCGGTCCTATCCCGTTGAATTCCTTGGATTTACGCGGCGAAACGATCGACGCCGGCGCCCTTAAGCAAATCGGCCAGCTGCTTGCGGGCGTAGAACATGCGGGTCTTCACCGTGCTCTGGGGGATGCCGATGATCTGCCCGACCTCCTCCACCGACTTCTCGTGGTAGTAGACGAGGTTGATGATCTCGCGATGCGCGGGCGACAGTTTTGCGACGCAGGCGCGCAGGATGGCGCTGGTGTCGCTGCGGTCGAGCGAGGTCTCCGGCGTGTCGGTGTCGTCAGGGATCTGGCGCACGTCCTCCTGGTCGATGTCCTCGAAGCGCCGCTGGCGCATCGCGGTCAACGCCTTGAAGCGTGCGATCGAGAGCAGCCAGGTCGAGACCTGCGAGCGACCCTGGAATTGGCCGGCAGTCCGCCACACGTCCAAGAACACCTGGCTGACGAGGTCTTCCGCTGTGGTGGCATCGCGCACGATGCGCAGGATGAAGCGATAGACCCGCACATTGTGTCGGCAATAAAGGATGTGCATGGACGTCCGGTTGCCGTCGGCAATGCTCTCCAGAAGCATATCGTCCGAGGTCGCTTGAGCGGCAATGATGCTCTGGCTGGCCTGGGCGTTGATGGCGATGACGTTCGGCATTGACTTAGCTCCCCGGTGCGCCGCAACCGAGCGGCGTTTCCTTGGACCAAAGTGTTAATCAGCCAACGTTTCGGGACGTCTGCACGAAAAGCGGAAAATGGTTTCGTGCGCCGCCAAATTGTTTCGTCGAAAAGGGCACGACGAAACATTCGCGGCAAAAAATCGTGGAATTTCAATGTAGGGAAAATACGGGGGTGACGATTTGGCGGCGCCTTGTGTCGTTAGGAACGAATTTGCGGCTCTTGCGTTCGGTCGCGCGGCACCTACGAGGTGTCGTCCCGGGGCGCGAAGCGAGCCCGGGACCCATAACCATAGGGAGGGGTTTGGCGAAGACTCGGAGTTACGAGCTCCGCGTCATAACCACGGCCTGTGGTTATGGATCCCGGATCAGCGCTTCGCTGCGCTACGCTTGTCGGGGACGACAGCGGAGTGTGAGCCTGCTTACGCCTTCTCGCCGCGGGCGAGAACAGATAGCCGCCGCCGCGGATGGTGCGGATCACGGCGGGCTTGGTCGGGTCGGGCTCGATCTTGCGGCGGATGCGCATGATGCGCAGGTCGACCGCGCGGTCGAAGGCTTCGGCGTCGCGCGCATTGGCAAGCTCGAGCAGGCGCTCGCGCGACAGCACGCGCTTCGGATTGGCCGCGAACACTTTCAACAGCCCGAACTCGGACGCGGTCAGCGGATGCTCGTTGCCCTCGTCGTCGCGCAAGGCCTGCGCTTCGAGATCGAGCCATTTGGTGCCGAAGCGCACCAGCTGGTCCTTGTCGGATTTCGCCGCCGCGGCTTCCGCCGCCGCCGCCTTCACCGGCGTGCTCCGGCGCAGCACCGAACGGATGCGCGCCATCAGCTCGCGCAGCTCGCAGGGCTTTGCGACATAGTCGTCGGCGCCGAGCTCGAGGCCGACGACGCGGTCGATCGGGCTCGCGGTCGCGGTGAGCATGATGACCGGCACGTTGATGCGGCTCTTGAGGTCGCGGATGATCGAGAGGCCGTCTTCCTCCGGCATGTTGAGGTCGAGCACGACGAGATCGGGCATGCTGCCCTGGATCGCGGCGCGGAGCGACTTGCCGCCGTCACACAGCGTCACGGTGAAGCCGTGCATCTTGAGGTAATCGCCGACCATCTCCCGGGCCGGGGCCTCGTCGTCGACGATCATGATGTGCTGGCTTTGGGTCATGTCACTTCAGAATCCAGGATCTTGGATCTCGGTACTCAAATCACGGCATCTCGGTCGCGGGCAGGGTGATGGTGAAGGTCGCGCCCTTGCCGGGGCCCTCGCTCTCGGCCGTCACCTCGCCGCCATGCATGTCGATAATACGCTTGACGATGGAAAGCCCAAGCCCCGTCGAGCTCTCGCCCGCGGTCGGCTTGGCGGACAGCCGCTGGAACCGGCCGAACAGGCGGCCGAGATCTTCCGGCGACAGGCCGGCGCCTTCGTCGCTGACCCGGATGATGGTGTCGCTGCCCTCATGGGTGACGGCGACGCCGATCTTGCCGCCGATCGGCGAATACTTGATCGCGTTGCTGATGAGGTTGTCGATCGCCTCGCGGATGCGGTCGGTGTCGCACATGGTGACGATGTTGGGCGGGGCGGTGACGCTGATCATCTGCTGCTTGTTGACCGCGAGCGGCTGGTTGGCGTCGGCGACCTCCTTCACCAGCGCTGCGACGTCGACCGGCTCGCGGCGGATGGTGATGTCGAAGGCATCGGCCATCGCGTCCGAGATCAGATGGTCGACCATCGTGGTCAGCCGCTTGGTGGCGTCGCGGATGTGATCGACCTGGGAGACCACGCCGCTGGCCGACGCACCGGTCGAGATCAGCTCCTTCAGCATCTCGGTACGGCCGAGGATGACGCCGAGCGGGTTCTTCAGATCATGCGCGACGGTGCCCAGAATCTCGTTCTTGAAGCCGTTGGCGCGCTGCAGCCGCAGCCATTGCGCCGAGAGGCGGCGGTTGGCCTGCATCAGTGCGCGGGTGCGCTGGGCGACGCGATCCTCCAGCTGCGTGTTGGCGTCCTGGAGCTGCTGGTAGAGGATCACGTTGTCGAAGGCGATCGAGAGCCGGCTGGAGAAGATCTCGACCAGCGAGCGGTCGGTCTCGGACAATTCGCGCTCGGCCTGCAGCAGCACCACCACCTCGCGGCCAGATCCGGTGCGCAGATAGATCACGCTGCGATGGTCGGCGAACTCGTTCTTGCGGCGCTGGAACGCGGCTTCCACGAGCTCGCGCAAGTCAGGGTCGAGCGCCCGCGACGAGGTGGTGCCGATGAAGCGGCTGTAGCAGCCGCTCCCCGCAAGCACCGAGAGCTCGGGATCGACGCCGCCATTGTCGCGCAGCACCAGTATACCGGCGCAGTCGACATTGAGCAGCGAGGCGAGCTGGGTCAGCACGCCCTCGGCGAGCCGCTGCATCGACTTGAAGTCGTACAGCGTCGAGGCCGCGTCGATGATGATCTCGAGCCCGCGCCGCGTCTGCACCATGCGCTCGAGCTGCTGATAGGAGCGCAGCGCCGCGGTCAGCGAGGTGAACAGCTTGTCGGCGGTGAGCTCGGTCTTGGCCTTGTAGTCGTTGATGTCGTACTGCACGATCACGCGCCGCTCCGGCGCCTGGCCGGGCTGGCCGGTGCGCAGGATGATGCGCACGGTCTCGTTCTTGAGCTCGTTGCGGATGAACTCGACCAGCTCGAGGCCGGCGACGTCGGTCTCCATGATGACGTCGAGCAGCACCGCGGCGATGTCGCCGTGCTCGGCCATCAGCTTGCGGCCTTCGGCCGCGGAATGCGCCGAGAGGATCTCCAGGCTCTGGCCGTTGAGGCTGTAGTCGGACAGCGCGAAGCGGGTGCCGTCGTGCACGGCCGGATCGTCGTCGATGACGGCGATCTTCCATCTCCGTGCGTTCTGGTCCTCCGGCGCGGTACCGGTGTCGTCGATCAGGTGGAGGACATCGTCCTGTTCGGCCATTGAGAAGTCCCGTCAGTCTCTGTGCTTTGCGCGCCGCCCTTGGCGACCCGCGGCATGATAATCCGAAAAGTAGTGCCTTGTCCCAGCTTGGATTCCAGCATCATGCGTCCGCCAAGCTGCTGGGTCACCAGGTTATAGACGATATGAAGGCCGAGTCCCGTGCCACCTTCGTTGCGCCGGGTGGTAAAGAATGGGTCAAAGGCCTGGCGCTGCACGTCGGGGGTCATGCCGGCCCCGTCATCGGTGAAGATGATCTCGATGTCCTCGGTCCCGCGCGGTCGCGCCGAGATCGTGATGGTGCCGGCGCGCCCGTCGGCGAAGGCATGGTTGGCAGCGTTGAGGAAGAGATTGGTCAGGATCTGGCCGTAGGAGCCGGGATAGCCGTCGAGCAGCAGCCCCTCGGGCACGTCGACCTTGAGCGTGATCGGCGAGCGCTTCAGCACCGGCCTCAGGCTGGCGATGATCTGCTCGGTTGCTTCGCTGAGTGAGAACTGCCGCCGCTCGGCATGGGAGCGGTCGACCGCCACCTGCTTGAACGACTGGATCAGCTCGCCGGCGCGGGTGAGGTTGGCGACCAGCTGCTGCGAGGCATCGCGCGAGGACTGCACGAATTCGTCGAGCTGCGAGCGGCGCAGACCGCCCTCGCCCTTGAGCTGGGCCTCGAAGATCTCGGTGCGCCGGGCAAAGCTCGAGGCCACCGTCAGGCTGATGCCGATCGGGTTGTTGACCTCGTGCGCGACGCCGGCGACGAGGCCGCCGAGGGCTGCGAGCCGCTCGGCGTCGATCAGGTTCTGCTGCGCAGCGTTGAGCTCGAGCAGCGCGCTCTCGGCTTTCTCCTTGGAGGCGCGCAGCTCGTCTCGGTCTGGCGCTTGGCGATCGCGTTCTCGCGGAATACCTCCACCGCGCGCGCCATGGCGCCGACCTCGTCGCGCGCCTTGGTGCCCTGCACCTCGCGATCGAGATCGCCGAGCGTGATGGCGCGCATCGCCGCCATGATCTGCTGCAGCGGCAGGCGGATCGACAGCGCGATCAGCACGCCGGCGGTGAGGATGATGCCGAGGAAGATCACCGCGATCGACAGCACGCGGCGGGAGATGTCGGCCAGCGTGCGGTCGAAGGTCTCCTGCGCCTTCTGCTCGCGCTGGCGCATCTTGGTCGAGAGATCGTCGATGGCGCCGATCGCCTCGGCCTGGCTGGCGTCGATGGTGTTGCGGAGCAGCTCGGTGCGGCTCGCGAGCTGCTCGGACAGCTTTGCAAAGCCCTCGCGCAGCGCCGTGGTGCGGGTCGCGAGCTTTTCAAGCGCCATCTTCTGCAGGTCGTTGTCGGCGAGATCGAGCATGACCGGGATGGTCTTCTCGATCGTCTCGGTGTTGTGGCGCGCGTCGTCGGCGGCGCCTGACGACTGCGACAGATAGTAGGAATTGGCGGCGACCAGCATCGCGGTGAAGGCCTCGCGGGACTTGCCGAGTGAGGGCCAGATCAGCGCGTCGCGATGGCCGGTGGCGCCTTCGATGATGGAATAGAGGCCGGCCATGTCCTTGGCCGGGCCCTGCACCTGCTCCTCATAGGTTTTGGCAATGGTGGCCTGCACGCTGCGCAGCTCGCCAAAGCCGTTGAGGAAGCGGTCGGTGGTGCGCTCGAGCTCCTCGACCGAGCCGGACAGCATCGGGTCCTTGGCGGCGCGGTTGGTCAGCGTGCCCAGCACCGCCTCGCGCAGCAGCAGGATCTCGGCGAACAGGTCCGGGCTCGGCTGGTTGATGTAGCGGTGGATCAGGTTCTGCAGCCGCCCGGTCTCGCTCTCGAGCAGCGCCAGGATGCGGTCGGACTCGCGCACCTGGCGGACGTCGCCCCAGGCCGAGCCCAGCACCTGCGCGCCGTTCCAGATCATCCCGACCAGCACCACCACCACCGGCGGAGTTCAGGGGCCGCGATGCGACAGGATGCGCCAGCGGATCGGCACCGCCCGGAGCAGGCCGACGAGACGCGCGCGCAGCCGCCCGATCGGGCCGGGGGCCCGGTCTGGATGATCGCTGTGTCCAAGCGCGGCCAACGCGGCTCACTCCACCTTGCGAATGCGTTCGATCAGCGCGGCCGCGGCGGGATCGCGCGCGGCCTTGGCGTAGATCGGCGCCATCGCGTCCTCTAACGGCTTGCGGTCGATGTCCTTGACGACGGTGATGCCGGCGGCTTCCGCCTTGCGTTGCGACTGTTCCTCGAGGTCGCGCCACTTCTCGCGCATGAAGCGGCTGGAGCGAAGCGCCGCCTCGCGGAAGATCTTCTGATCGTCCACCGAGAGGCTCCGCCAGGCCTTGAGCGAGATCACCAGCACCTCCGGGCTCATCGTGTGCTCGGTCAGCGTGTAATGGCCCGCATATTTGTAATGGTCCGTCGTCACGAAGGATGGCCAGTTGTTTTCCGCCCCGTCGATCAGATGCGTCGCAAGCCCGGTGAGCACCTGCCCGTAGGGAAGCTCGACCGGCACGGCGCCGAGCGAGCGGATCATGTCGCTCATCAACTCCGATTGCTGCACCCGGATCCTCAGGCCTTTGAGATCCGCAATGCTCGTCACCGGACGGTCGCCGTTGTAGATCGACCGCGCCCCGGAATCGTAGAACGCGAGCCCGACGAAGCCGTAAGGCTCGAAGCTGCCGAGGATCTCGTTGCCGATCGGTCCGTCCAGCACCTTCTGCATGTGCTCGATGGACCGGAACAAGAACGGCATGGCGAGCACGTTCATGGCCGGAACGAAATTGCCGATCAGCGCCACATTGGTCCGGTTGAGGTCGATCGCGCCGGCCCGGGTCTGCTCGATGGTCTCTTTTTCCTCTCCGAGCTGGCGGGAGTGGAATACCTTGATCTCGTGCCGGCCGCCCGTGCGTTCGCTGATCAGGGCGCCCATGTAGCGCAGCGCCTGGACGGTCGGATAGTCTTCGGTCTGGGTGTCGGCGGCGCGGAATTCGCGCGCCGCGGCGTCCGTCGCACAGATGGCGAGCAGAAGCGCAACGAAGATCACCCCGGTCCGCGAGAGTTCGGCACGGTTTAGCACTGGCACACTCAACCCCTCAGAGATGGAGTCTATGGCAGGAGCAAAAGGTTCAATGCAATCTAGCAGATGGTTAAGGGAAGGCCATCCCGGCGGAACCGCTGCCGATTGTGCGGCGCGGTCGAAGCGCATTGGCGGTTGAAACCGCCAATGCCGGGCCTTAAGCAAAGGCTGCCGCTTTGGTCGTGCGGGCACGGGAAGAGCCATGGTGACTTCAGCATTGCGCCTTTTGCAGGTCGTTGCCGCCGCTGCGGTCCTCGCATTCACGCCACGGGCACAAGCGGCAACCGACATCGCCTGGTGGCACGCGATGTCGGGCGAGCTCGGCAAGCAGCTCGAAAAGCTCGCCGCCGACTTCAACGCCTCGCAATCCGATTACCGCATCGTCCCGACCTACAAGGGCAATTACACCGAGACGGTGACGGCGGCGATCTTCGCTTTCCGCTCGCGCAGCCAGCCCGCGATCGTCCAGGTCAACGAGGTCGCCACCGCCACCATGACGGCCGCCAAGGGCGCGATCTATCCGGTGTTCAGCCTGATGCGGGACCAGGGCGAGCCGTTCTCGCTGAACGATTACCTGCCCGCGGTCTCCGGCTACTACACCGACGCGAGCGGCAACCTGCTGTCCTTCCCGTTCAATTCCTCGACACCGATCCTCTACTACAACAAGACCATGTTCCGCGACGCCGGCCTCGATCCGGAGACGCCGCCAAGAACCTGGCCCGAGCTCGGTGCCGCCGCAAAGCGCCTGCGCGAGCGCGGCGCGGTGTGCGGGTTCACCACGTCCTGGCCGTCCTGGATCCATGTCGAGAATCTTTCCGCCTTCCACAATCTGCCGCTGGCGACCCGCACCAACGGCTTTGCCGGCCTCGATGCGGCGCTCACCATCAACAATCCCGTTGTCGTCAAGCACGTCGCCCAGCTCGCTGAATGGCAGCAGACCAAGGCGTTCGACTATAGCGGCCGCGGGCAGGCGGCCGAGCCGCGCTTCCAGAAGGGCGAGTGCGGCATCTTCATCGGCTCCTCGGCAACGCGCGCCGACATCAAGGCAAATTCGAAATTCGAGATCGGCTATGGCCTGATGCCGTACTGGCCCGACGTGAAGGACGCGCCGCAGAACTCGATCATCGGCGGCGCCACGCTGTGGGTGCTGCGCGACCGGCCGCGCCAGGAATACAAGGGCGTGGCGCGGTTCTTCGCCTATCTGTCGCAGCCCGGCGTGCAGGCCGCCTGGCACCAGAACACCGGCTATTTGCCGATCACCCGCGCCGCCTACGAGCTGACGCGCGCGCAAGGTTTTTACGAGCGCAATCCGGGCTCGGCGATCTCGTTCGAGGAGATTACGCTGCATCCGCCGACGGAGAATTCGAAGGGCATCAGGCTCGGCTCCTTCGTGCTGATCCGCGGCGCGATCGAGGACGAGCTGGAGCAGGCCTTCGCCGGCCAGAAGAGCGCGCAATCCGCGCTCGATTCCGCGGTCGAGCGCGGCAACAAGCTGCTCCGCCAGTTCGAGCGCGCCAGCCCGGACCGCTAGCCGCAACGCGGATCGCCGGACTGCTCCCGCGCGGGGGGACCATCATTCGCCGGCCGAACCTGATCGGATATCACGCAACCCGGAAGTGTGCGCGATCTCACACGCAACGGCTTCGTCGCCTGCGATAATCCCGCATGCGTGACGCCAGGCCGGCGCCAGCGCATGCCGCTCGCCGGCACGAATGATCTCGAGATTGTTTCATCCATCCATATTCGGAAAGTGCAATGGAGATCCTCAATGCCCTGCACATGTTGCATCATCCCGAACGACGTTCTGACCAAGCTTTCCCAGGACAAGAAGCTGTCCGCCCCGCTGCGCAAGCAGCTGGTCGACACGGTCCAGATCAGCCATGAACTGCGCGAATTGCGCAATCAGGCCGCGCGATTGACCAGCGTTGCGGCGGCGCGTTCGGCCGGCCTCGTGACACTGGCTACAGTGCCGGCCGTCACGGTCTACGACTGCAAGCACACGCAGACGCTGCCGGGCACGCCGGTGTCGAAGCCGAAGACGTCCTCCGACGGGTCGGTCAAGCGCACCTTCAACCAGACTTCCAAGGTCGCGAAATTCTACCAGCAGGTCTTCAACCGCAATTCGATCGACGATCACGGCATGACCATGATGTCGTCGGTCCATTTCGGCGAGAACTACAACAACGCGATGTGGAACGGGTCGCAGATGATCTATGGCGACGGCGATGGCAGTATCTTCGTCGACTTCACCAGGGGCAACGACGTCATCGGCCATGAGCTCACCCATGGCGTGACCCAGCACAGTCTGCAGCTCGCCTATAGCGGCGATGCCGGCGGCCTCAACGAGAGCATCTCCGACTGCTTCGGCTCGATGTTCCGGCAGTGGGAGGCCAAGCAGGACGTCAAGAAGGCCGACTGGCTGATCGGCAAGGACATCATGGGGCCGGCCGCCAAGAAGAAGGGTTTTGGCTGCCTGCGCGACATGGCCAATCCCGCCGCCAAGCATTGCCTCGCGCCGCAGCCGACCAAATATTCGCAAATCACGCCCGGCATGGATCCGCATTATTCCAGCGGCCCGCCGAACCTCGCCTTCTACACGGCCTGCACCACGCTCGGCGGAAACAGTTGGGCCAGGATCGGGCAGGTGTGGTACCTTGCGCTGACCGGTTTCGGGCCGGCGCCGCACATGACGATGAAGGCGTTTGCAGCGCGGACCCGGCAGGGTGCCCAGACGTTGTATCCCGGCGAGCCTCCGGTCTTCGCCGCCGTCGATGCGGGATGGAAGAAGGTCGGGCTGTAAACCGGTTGCAGCGCTACGAAAGGAAGGAAGCGTGGATCGCTTGAAGATCGAGCGCGTCGGAGGGTTTGCCGGCTTCGGCGGCCCTCACCTGAAGAGCCGTGGTGAAGTGGCGTTGTCGGATCTGTCGCCAGCCGATCAGCAGACGATGGAGCAGCTGTTTGCCGATCCGGGCAAGATCCCCGCCGCGCATCCGGGCCAGGCCGACGCGTTCACCTACAAGATCACGCGCGGCGCCAGGACGATCGAGGTCCCCGAGCACGCGGTCCCCGCGCCCGTCAGGAACAGCGTCAAGGATGTCCTGGAATAGGATCAGATTGGCGCCGTGATGAAGGAGACGCCGCCGCCGGATTCGCTCGCGGCCCGGGATGCCGCGGCTTCGACCGACCTTCAGGCCTACCGCGCCCTGCGCGCCGACCGCGCGCGATGGCTGCCGGTCGCACTCGATATCGCGCGCGGCCACGGTCTCGATGTCGGCGCGCCTCATGTGTTTGCGACGGGCACCAATCTCGTGGTCGGGCTCGGTGAGGGCCTGATCCTGAAAATCTTCCCGCCGATGCTGCGCGCGCAGTTCGTCTCAGAGCGCGGCTCGCTGACGCAGCTTAGGGGGCATCTGGATCTGCCGATTCCCGAGATCGTCGCCGAAGGCGAGCGTGACGGCTGGCCCTATCTCGTCATCACGCGCCTTGCCGGTACGCTCGGCTCGGAGGTGTGGCCGCAATTGCCGGAAGAGCAGAAGGAGCGCGTGCTGCGCCAGATCGGCGACACCATCGCCGCCGTGCAGCGCGCGCCGCTCGGTCCTCTCGCGAGCATCGAGCCGCGCTGGGACGCGTTCATGCGCGCCCAGATGCAGGGTTGCCGCGCGCGGCACGAGTGTCTCGGCCTTGCGCCGAAATTCCTCGCCGGTCTCGACGATCTCCTGCGCGACGCAGCCGAGCTGATTCCGATGGATGCGCCGCCGGTGATTCTGATCGGCGAATACATTCCGGAAAATTTCCTGCTCGCCTGCGATGACGGCGAATGGTCGCTGGCCGGCCTGTTCGACTTCGGCGACGTGCTCGCCGGCTGGCGCGACTACGATCTGCTCGGCCCCAGCGCCTTCATGGCCGCGGGCCGGCCGGGGAGGGTGCGCAGCCTGCTCGAAGGCTTCGGCTATGCCAGGCCGGACCACGCGCTGAAGCGACGGCTGATGGCCTTGATGCTGCTGCACCGTGCCAGCGACCTCAACAGCCACATCTGCCTCGAGGGCTGGCAGGACAAGGCGAAAGATCTGGTCGAATTGCAGGATCTGATCTGGGCGAGCTGAGCGCTCCGGCCGCACCTCTCCGTCATTCCGGGCTCGATGCTACGCATCGCCCCGGAATGACAATCGCCTCTCGAATGGGCTTCCATTTCTATCAGCTCAATTTCTGAGCAATCTCCTATCTTTGTATGCAAGCGGGGACATGGTCGCTTCCTGCAATATCCGGCGGAAATAGAAAATCATCAGATATTTCAGCATGTTGTCGCGAGCGTAACACCTCGTTAAGCCTTGGCACGAACCTTGCGAATCCAGTTCCAACCAGAAACCTCTGAGTTGGAGCATCCCGATGAAGCGCCGCGATTTCCTCAAATCCGTGTCCGGATTGGCCGCTGGCGCGGCGCTTCCGGCGATGCCGCAGGTGATCTCTTCGGCCTACGCCGATGCCCGCTCGGAGACGCTGCTGATCGTCTCGGAAGGCGGCCCCAACAATCTCGACATCCACGGCGTCGGCACCAACGTGCCCGGCTATGAGGTCTCGTGGAATTGCTACGACCGCCTGATCAGCCACGAGATGAAGAGCGGCCCCGGCGGCGTGCCCTATTACGACCGCGACAAGTTCAAGGGCGAGCTCGCCGAAGACTTCAAGATCGACGACATGTCGGTCACCTTCAAGCTCAAGAAGAACGCCAAATTCCACGACGGCGCGCCCGTCACGGCCAAGGACGTGAAGTGGTCGCTGGATCGCGCGGTGAGCGTCGGCGGCTTTCCGACCTTCCAGATGAGCGCGGGCTCACTGACCAAGCCGGAGCAGTTCGTCGTCATCGACGACCATACCGTGCGCGTCGACTTCCTGAAGAAGGACAAGCTGACGATTCCCGATCTCGCGGTGATCGTGCCCTGCATCGTCAACTCGGAGCTGGTGAAGAAGAACGCCAGCGAGAAGGATCCCTGGGGTCTCGAGTTCACGAAGCAGCAGACCGCGGGCTCCGGCGCCTACAAGGTGACGAAGTGGACCGCCGGCACCGAAGTCGTCATGGAGCGCAACGAGGATTGGGTCGGTGGTCCGCTGCCGAAGATCAAGCGCGTGATCTGGCGCATGGTGCCGCAGGCCGGCAACCGCCGCGCGCTGCTGGAGCGCGGCGATGCCGACATCTCCTATGAGCTGCCGTTCAAGGATTTCCAGGAGATGAAGGCGAACGGCAAGCTCAACGTGGTGTCGCTGCCGTTCTCCAACGGCATCCAGTATATCGGCATGAACGTGACCAAGCCGCCATTCGATAATCCCAAGGTCCGGCAGGCCGTCGCCTACGCGCTGCCCTATCAGAAGATCATGGATGCGGTGCTGTTCGGCCTCGGCAATCCCATGTTCGGCGCGCCCAAGGACAAGGCGACGGAAGTCGCCTGGCCGCAGCCGCACAAATACAACACCGACATGGAGAAGGCGAAGGCGCTGCTGGCGGAAGCCGGCTACGCCAACGGTTTCGAGACCACGATCTCGTTCGACCTCAATTTCGCCGGCGTCAACGAGCCGCTCTGCGTGCTGGTGCAGGAGAGCCTCGCGCAGATCGGCATCAAGACCACCATCAACAAGGTGCCCGGCGCCAACTGGCGCACCGAATTGAACAAGAAGGAGATGCCGCTCTTCACTAACGTGTTCTCGGGCTGGCTCGATTACCCCGAATACTTCTTCTACTGGTGCTATCACGGCAACAATTCCGTCTTCAACACCATGAGCTACAAGTCGGCGGAGATGGACAAGCTGATCGATGGTGCGCGCACTGCCGCCGCCACCGGCGACACCGCAACTTACGATGCCGACGTGAAGGGCTTCGTCGATCTCGCCTACACCGACATCCCGCGCATCCCGCTGTACCAGCCCTTCGTCAACGTCGCGATGCAGAAGAACATCAGCGGCTACCAGTACTGGTTCCATCGCAGGCTCGATTATCGCGCGATGGCGAAGGGGTGAGCAGGGCGAATGGTGAATGGCGAGTAGCGAATAGGGGGTGGCGAATGCAAATGGTTGGCTCTGAGAATCCATTCGCCACTCGCTATTCGCCATTCGCACAAGCGGAGCGCGCCCCATGCTGACCATGATCGGCAAGCGCCTGATGTTCGCGATTCCCTCGCTGATCGGCGTCGTCATCGTCACCTTCCTGCTGACGCGCGCGCTGCCCGGCGATCCCGCCGCGTACTTCGCCGGCCCCGCCGCCACCAAGGAAGCGGTCGAGCAGATCCGCAAGAAGCTGGGTCTCGACCGGCCGCTGATCGAGCAGTTCTTCCGCTACACCAACGATCTCGCCCATGGCGATTTCGGCAACTCGCTGACCACGGGCCAGCCGGTCGCCGCCGAAATTCGCAACCGCCTGCCCGCCTCCGCCGAGCTGACACTGCTCGGCCTGATCGTCTCGATCGTGATTGCCATTCCGCTCGGCGTGCTGGCTGCAACACGGCCGGGCTCATGGATCGATCATCTCTGCCGCGTCACGACGACAGCCGGCGTGTCGCTCCCTGTGTTCTTCACCGGCCTCGTGCTGGTCTACGTCTTCTATTTCCGCCTGGGCTGGTCGCCGGCGCCGCTCGGCCGTCTCGACGTGTTCTACAGCGCGCCGCCGACCGTGACCGGCTTCTATCTGATCGACACGCTGATCGCGCGCGACTTTGAGGCGTTCCGCTCGGCGCTGAGCCAGCTGATCCTGCCGGCGACGACGCTCGCGATCTTCTCGCTGGCGCCGATTGCGCGCATGACCCGCGCCTCGATGCTGGCGGTGCTGGCATCCGAATTCGTCCGCACCGCGCGCGCCAGTGGCCTGTCGCCGACGACCGTCATCGTCACCTACGCCTTCCGCAACGCCATGCTGCCCGTGATTACCACGCTCAGCATGGTGTTCTCGTTCCTGTTAGGGGCCAACGTCCTGGTCGAGAAAGTGTTCGCCTGGCCCGGCATCGGCTCCTATGCGGTGGAAGCGCTGATCTCCTCAGACTTCGCGCCGGTGCAGGGTTTCGTGCTGACCATGGCGGTCATGTACGTTCTGCTCAATCTCGTGATCGACATCTTGTACGGCGTAATCGATCCGCGCGTCAGACTCGAAGGCTAGGGGGACGAAATGAGCTCCGTTGCGCCTGCTGTTGAACCCGTCGGTCCCGCGCGGACCTCTGGACTCGCTGCCATCCTCGAACAGACCCGCTACGTCCTCAGCGAGAACAAGGTTACGGGCTTTGCCTTCGCGCTGCTGATCCTGATCCTGATAGCCGCGATCTTCGGCCCCTATGTGGTGCCCTACGATCCGCTAGCCTCCGACACCGCCGCCGCGCTGAAACCGCCATCCGCAGCGCACTGGTTCGGCACCGACCAGCTTGGCCGCGACATTTTCAGCCGCGTCATCGTCGCAACACGGCTCGACACGTTCATCGCGGTGGCCTCCGTCGCCCTGGTATTCTTGATGGGCGGCCTCGCCGGCATCGCTGCGGGCTATTTCGGCGGCTGGACCGACCGCATCGTCGGCCGCATCGCCGACACCATCATGGCCTTCCCGCTGTTCGTGCTGGCGATGGGCATCGTCGCGGCCCTCGGCAATACCGTGCAGAACATCATCCTCGCCACCGCGATCGTGAACTTTCCGCTCTACGCCCGCGTCGCGCGCGCCGAAGCGAACGTCCGCCGCAACGCCGGCTTCGTTCAGGCCGCGCGCCTCTCCGGCAATGGCGAATTCCGCATCCTGCTGGTGCATATCCTGCCGAACATCATGCCGATCATGATCGTGCAGATGTCGCTGACCATGGGCTACGCCATCCTCAATGCCGCCGGCCTGTCCTTCATCGGCCTCGGCGTCCGTCCGCCGACCGCCGAATGGGGCATCATGGTCGCCGAAGGCGCGGGCTTCATGGTCTCGGGCGAATGGTGGATCGCGCTATTCCCCGGCCTCGCGCTGATGATCGCCGTGTTCTGCTTCAATCTCCTCGGCGACGGCCTGCGCGACATTGTCGATCCGCAGCGGAGGACGTGATGGCGAACGTTCGGTCGAAATTCTCCAATGATTCTAATCACCGTTCTACTGTGCATGGGGTTGTTTTCGAACGCTTGAGTGACGTGAGGCCTGCATGACCGCCCAGCCGCTCCTCGACGTGCAGGACCTCACCGTCGAATTCACCACCCGCCGCGGCATTGTCAAAGCCGTGCAGCACGTCAACATCTCCGTTGCCAAGGGCGAGACGCTCGCCATTGTCGGCGAATCCGGCTCCGGCAAGTCGGTGACGTCCTACGCGGTGATGCGCATCCTCGACCGGGCGGGGCGGATCGCCGAAGGCTCGGTGATGTTCTCCGGCATTGACGTCAAGGCCGCGAGCGAAGACCAGATGCGCGATTTGCGCGGCCGCGAAGTCTCGATGATCTTCCAGAACCCGCGCGCCGCGCTGAACCCGATCCGGAAAGTCGGCGACCAGATCGAGGACGTGCTGCGCACGCATGTGCAGCAGGCCCAGGTCACAGATGGCGGCGAGAAGGCGATCGAGGCGCTGGAGCAGGTCAAGATCGCGCGCCCGCGCGAGCGCTACCATGCCTATCCATTCGAGCTATCAGGCGGCATGTGCCAGCGCGTCGTCATCGCGCTCGCGCTCGCCTGCAATCCGCAGCTGCTGATCGCGGACGAGCCGACCACCGGCCTCGACGTCACCACGCAGAAGGCGGTGATGGATTTGATCGTCGAGCTGACCAAGCGCCGTGCGATGTCGACCATCCTGATCACGCACGATCTCGGGTTGGCTGCCGCCTATTGCGATCGTGTCGTGGTGATGGAGAAGGGCCGCGTCGTCGAGACCGCCAAGGCCGCCGACATCTTTGCCAACCCCCAGCACCCCTACACGAAAAAGCTGATGCGCGCGACGCCGCGGCTCGGCGTGAGCCTGCGGGATCTGCTGCCGGAGGAAGAGGGCGCAGCCGTCATGGCCGGGCCTGACCCGGCCGTCCATCACGCTTCGGAAGATTCGTCTCGGTCGATGGACCCCCGGGTCAAGCCCGGGGGTGACGAGAATCCAAAGCCGCTCCTCCTCATCGACAAGCTCGTGAAAGAGTATCCCCGTCAGGGCGCCACCGCCGTGCTCGGCAAGCTCTTCGGCCGCAAGCCGCCTGTCGAGCCGGACGTGTTCCGCGCCGTCGACGGCATCAGCTTCTCGATCGGCCATGGCGAGAGCGTCGGCCTCGTCGGCGAATCCGGCTGCGGCAAATCGACGACCTCGATGATGGTGATGCGCCTCCTGGACCAGACCTCGGGCCTGATCCAGTTCGACGGCGAGGACATCTCCGGCATCGCGCCGTCAGCCTTCGCCCGCCTGCCGCAGCGCAGCCGGATCCAGATGGTGTTCCAGGATCCGACCGACAGCCTCAACCCTCGCTTCACCGCCGCCCGCGCCATCGCCGATCCGATTCTGCAGCTCGGCGACGTCAAGGGCCGCGACGCGCTCCGCGCCCGCTGCGAGGAACTGGCGACCATGGTCGGCCTGCCGCATAATCTGCTCGACCGTTTCCCGCACCAGCTCTCCGGCGGCCAGAAGGCCCGCGTCGGCATCGCCCGCGCCATCGCGCTGCATCCAAAGCTCGTCATCCTGGACGAGCCGACCGCGGCGCTGGACGTCTCGGTGCAGGCCGTGGTGCTGAACCTGCTTCAGGATCTCAAGCAGCGGCTAGGCATGAGTTATTTGTTCGTCTCGCATGATTTGAATGTGGTGCGCTTGCTGTGCGATCGTGTCATTGTGATGCGGACGGGACGGATCGTCGAAGAGGGTTCTTCCGAGCAGGTCTTGAGCGATCCGCAGGACGACTACACCAAGGAGCTGCTGACGGCGATCCCGCATCCGCCGTTGCCGGTGCACTGATTGTTGGGAGCGTGATGGCCGAACCCCTGGACGATTACATCGACGCCGTATCGAAAGCGCTGGCGCTGCCGGTCGAGGAGGCCTGGCGGCCGGCGGTGCGCGCCAATCTCGAAGTCTCGCTGCGGCTCGCCCGCCTCGTCGACGAACTCGCGCTGCCGGACGAGACCGAGCCGGCGCCGATCTTCACGGCCTGATGCTGCCATGACCACCAAGCCAGAGATGACGGCCGCGGAAATCGCGAGCGCGGTTGCGGCCCGCAAGATGTCGGCGCTCGATGCCACCGAGGCGGCCCTCGCGCGCATCAAGCAGCACGACAGTATTCTCAATTCCTTCACCGACGTCACCGCCGATCGCGCCCGCGCCAAGGCGCGCGCCATCGATGCCGACATCGCCGCCGGCAAGACAATCGGCCCGCTCGCCGGCGTCCCCTTCGCGGTGAAGAACCTGTTTGACGTTGCTGGCCTTCCCACGCGCGCCGGCTCGAAGATCAACCGCGACCTCGCGCCCGCCAGGCGCGACGCCACGCTGATCGAGCGCATGGAAGCCGCCGGCGCCGTGCTGGTCGGTGCGCTCAACATGGGCGAATACGCCTACGACTTCACCGGCGAGAACGTCCATGACGGCCCCTCGCGCAACCCGCATGACACTACGCGGATGACCGGCGGTTCCTCTGGCGGTTCCGGCAGCGCTGTCGGCGGCGCGCTGGTGCCGATCGCGCTCGGCTCGGACACAAACGGTTCGATCCGCGTGCCGTCCTCGTTCTGCGGTATCTTCGGGCTGAAGCCGACCTATGGCCGGCTGTCGCGGGCGCGCTCGTTCCCGTTCGTGGCAAGCCTCGACCACCTCGGCCCGTTCGCGCGCTCCGTCACCGATCTCGCGCTCGCCTATGACGCGATGCAGGGCCCTGATGCCGACGACAGTGCCTGCACGACGCGTGGGCTGGAGCCGACGCTGCCGCTGATCGCCAATCCGGTCTCGGATCTGCGCATCGCGATCGCCGGCGGCTATTTTCAGAACAACCTCTTTCCGGAAGCCGTCGAGGCGGTCAGCCGCGTCGCCAAGGCGCTTGGCGCAACGCAAGTGGTCGATGTTCCCGAAGCCGCGCGCGCCCGCGCCGCGGCCTATGTCATCACCACCACCGAAGGCGCCTCGCTGCATCTCGATCGCCTGCGCAAGCGTCCCAACGATTTCGATCCGGCCGTGCGCGATCGCCTGATCGCAGGCGCGATGGTGCCGGCGTCCTTGGTCGACCGCGCGCAAAAATTCCGCCGCTGGTATCGCGGCCAGCTCGCCGAGATCTTCAAATCCGTCGATGTGCTGCTCGCGCCGGCAACGCCCTGCACCGCGCCGAAGCTCGGCCAGGTGAACTTCAATCTCGACGGCGTCGAGCTGCCGGTGCGCGCCAATATCGGTATTCACACTCAGCCGATCTCGTTCATCGGCCTGCCGGTGGTCGCGGTGCCGGTGCCGCTCGAGCCGATGCCGATCGGCGTGCAGATCATTGCCGCGCCCTGGCGAGAGGACATCGCGCTCCGCGTCGCGCACGCACTGGAAAAGATGGGCGTCGTATCCGCGCCCGCGCCGAGAGGATTGTGAAATGGAGATCGATCTCCCCGAGGTGATCGCGGAAGTCAAAGCCGCGTTCGAGCGCTATGAGCAGGCCCTCATTACCAATGACGTCGCCGTGCTCGGCGAATTGTTCCGCAATGATCCCCGCACGCTGCGCTACGGCATCGGTGAGAACCTCTATGGCTATGAGGCGATCTCCGGCTTCCGCGCCGCGCGCTCGCCGGTCGGCCTCAACCGCCGCACCACGAAAACCGTCATCACCAGCTATGGCCGCGACACGGCCGTGGCCTCCACCCTGTTCTATCGTGACACGGCTCCCGGCAAGGTCGGCCGGCAGATGCAGACCTGGATTCGCTTCCCGGAGGGCTGGCGCGTCGTCGCCGCCCATGTCAGCATCATCGACGAGTCGAACGAGACCTGACCGCATGACGCTTGACGATCTTCCGCCCGGGACACTGCCGGCCGAGCCGGTGGTGCCCCGCGTCGACCGCGCACTTCCGTCGCTGCAGAAGGTGACGCGCGCCGAGGAATTGCGTCTCCAGCTCGCCGACGAGATCGTGCGCGGAACTCTCGCGCCCGGCGCGCCGCTGGATGAGACCGACATCGCGCGGCGATTCAGCGTCTCGCGCACGCCGGTGCGCGAGGCGCTGCGCCAGTTGGTGGCGAGCGGCCTCGTCGAAGCGCGTGCTCATCGCGGCGCGGTGGTGGCGCAGCCCTCGATCGAGCGTCTCAAGAGCATGTTCGAGGCGATGGCCGAGCTCGAGGCGCTTTGCGCCGGCCTTGCCGCCGAGCGCATGTCCGCGGCCGAGCGTCACGGTCTCGAAGCCATCCACGAAGAGCTGCGGGTGCTGAGCTACGCCGGCAATCCCGACCGCTTCCACGAGGTCAACGAGCGCTTCCACAACGCGATCTATGCGGGATCGCAGAACGGCTACATCGCCGAAATCACGCTGGCGACGCGCGTCCGCGTGCAGCCGTTTCGCCGCGCCCAGTTCCGCAATCTCGGCCGATTGGCCAAGTCGCAGGCCGAGCACGACCGCGTCGTCGTCGCCATCATGCGCGGCGACAAGCAGGGCGCCGCCGCCGCCATGCGCGCGCATATCGAGCTGGTGCGCGGGGAGTATGAGATTTACGCGGTGTCGGTGTAGGCCGAAGGCGGATGCCGCATACTCGGTGTCGTCCCCGCGAAAGCGGGGACCCATAACCACAGGCAGTGGTGTGAGGCAAAGCTCCCACTCCGAGTCTTCGCCAAACCACTCCCTGTGGTTATGGGTCCCGGATCGGCGCTCCGCTTCGCTGCGCTTGTCCGGGACGACAGTCTTTATGAAGCTCGCGCCGTTCACACGCGCTATGCCGTCGCCTTCTCCGCCATGAACTTCCGCCAGCCGCCATATGCCGTGATGTCCCGCGCCTCGCCGAGCACCTCCGGCTCGACGAGGAACCCCTTCACGCTGCGGCCGTCGGCGAGCCGCACCGTGCCGATCGCCATCGGCGCCGGAATCGCATTCACGAACTTGCCGAACGCAGCCGCCGAGAGCGACCAGATCTCCAGCTCGATCGACGCACCCGTCCCGGCCGCGACGCGCAGCATGCCCGGCTTCGGCGGCGTGGTCTTGAGCGCATAGAGCTTGTAGTCCGGCGCAGTCTTCGTCGCCTCGATCAGCTTGGCGTTCAGCGCCGTCAATTCTCCATTCAGCGCCATGCCGGAGAGATGCGCGCCGACCACGGCGATGGAGATCTCATCGTCACCGCTTGCCGGCAGCGGTGCGAGCGGCGCCTGCGCCACGCCCTTGGCGCCAACGGTCAGCTTCGTATCCGCATGGAACACGCGTCCAATGCTTGCAAGCATAGCGTCGCGCCCTGCCGGCGCGAGCAGCGTGATGCCGAACGGAATGCCGTCGGCGCGCATCGCCGCAGGCACGGCGAGACCGCAGAGGTCGAGCAGATTGACAAAATTGGTGTAGGTGCCGAGCCGGCTGTTGAGCTCGATCGGATTGGCCAGCACCTGCGCCGTCGTATAGGCGGTCGGCGCCGTCGGCAGCACCAGCGCGTCGATGTTGGCAAACGTGCGCTCGGCGATCTTGCGCAGGCCCTGCAAACGGTATAGCGCGGAGAAAGTCTCCGCCGCAGACAGCCGCGCGCCGGCCGCGGTGATCTCGCGTGTTACGGGATGAATTGCATCAGGCGCGGACGCCAGCAGATCCTTGATCACGAGATAGCGTTCGGCGACCCAGGGACCTTCGTAGAGCAGCCGCGCCGTCTCGTAGAGGGGCTCGAGATCGAACTCGACCAGCGTTGCACCCAGCGCGGTCCAGCGCTTCAGCGCGTCGGCATAAGCGGCCTCCGCCTTCTTGTCGCCGAAGAAGATCAACTGCCCGTTGCGCGGCACGCCGAGACGCAAGCTGGCGGGGAGCGCCGTGATCGCGCCAAGCGGCCGGTCGCGCGAGAACGGATCGGCCTGGTCCGGCCCGGCCATCACTGACAGCGCGAGTGCAGCGTCGTCCACCGTCAGCGCGAAGACCGAGATGCAGTCGAGCGTGCGGCAGGCCGGCACGAGCCCTGCGGTCGAGATCATGCCGAGGCTCGGCTTCAGCCCGACGATGTTGTTGAGCATCGCCGGCACGCGACCTGAGCCGGCCGTGTCAGTCCCCAGCGACAGCGGCACGAGGCCAGCGCCAACGGCGACCGCCGATCCCGAGCTCGATCCGCCGGGAATCAGGTCCTCGCGGATCGAGTTCTTTGGGATGCCGTAGGGCGAGCGCACGCCGACGAGGCCGGTTGCGAACTGGTCGAGATTGGTCTTGCCGATGATGATCGCGCCGGCGGCACGCAAGCGCTCCACCGCGGTCGAGTCGTGCGTCGGCGTGTACGAGAAGGCGGGGCAGGCCGCTGTGGTCGGAAAACCAAGCGCGTCGATATTGTCCTTCACGGCGACCGGTACGCCATAGAGCGGCAGGTTAGCTGCATCCTTCGCGGCCAGCCTCTCGGCCTCTGTGATCGCGTCCTTCTCGTCGCGCAGGCTGATGAACACGGCGGGATCGTTGTGGTCGCGGATGCGCTGATAGGTCCGCGCGATCGTCTGCGCCGGCGTCATCGTGCCCGCGCGATGCGCGGCCACGATCGCGGCGATCGTTTCAGGCTGCTCAGCCCCCATGGTCGCAAAACTCCGGCAACTTGTCTCACCCGGATTGAAGCAAGCGATGTGCCATTGTGTACAATATCCGGGCAGCGCAGTCGCTCCGGATATTATCGTGAGATCAGTGACTTGGTAGCTAGGCTGATAGGCGGGCAGACCGCCGTGCCAGCGCCCTGTAGCGAGCATTTGCCTAGATCATGGGCAGTCTTGATCAGGTGAAGTCAGCGAGGATCCGGAGCAGCCGCTCCCGGTTCTCCTTGCCGATCCTGGCCTCGACATTCCGCTCGTGCTCGGCGGCGAGCCGCTTGAATTTTGCCAGCGCGGTTTCTCCCTGCGACGTGAGGTGCAGGGCGTGCGAGCGCCGGTCCGCCTTCGATTTGACCCGCTTCACCAGCTTGCGCTGTTCGAGGCTGTCGAGCAGGTGCACCAGCCGGGCACGCTCGATGCCGAGGCGTTTCGCCACCGCCATCTGCGACAGGCCCGGATTGGCGCCGATCACGGTCAGCACCGAATATTGCGTCGGGCGGATGTCGACCGCGCGAAGCGTCCTGATGAAGTCCTGAAAGATCCAGATCTGGAAGCGCCGCACCGCGTAGCCGGCGTGCCCGACCAGGGCGTCGAGGCCGATCTCGTCCGCGTCGATCAGCCGCGCGGTGCCGTTGCCGGCGCGTTTGCGGGGAGAGGTCGTGGCTGCGGTGGCTGTCACGTGGGGTCTCCTGCCGCTCAACCTTAGCGCCCCGACTGCCAGAGCGGGAGATTGTTGTTGACGACAACAATTGCCCTGCCCAACATTATGGCCAAAGCAGCCCGGAACGAGGCTGCGACCGATCCGGACGTCCGGGCGAGGAGGAGACCATGACCGCCACCCGCGGTGACGCCACAAGCCTGTTCGCAACGCCAAAAACCGTCGCCGAGCACCGCGCCGACGGCAGCATCGTGCTGCGCTCGCCCGAGCCCTTGCGCGACAGCGCGCGCTGCATCGGCGACTGGCTGGAGCAGTGGGCGCGGCTGACGCCTGACACCATCTTCCTCGCCGAGCGGGACAGCGCCGATACGCCCTGGGCCACCATGACCTACGCGGGTGCCCTGCGGCGAGTCCGTGCGGCGGCGTCCTGGATTCTGGCGCAAGACCTCAGCGCGGAGCGTCCCGTCGTCATCCTCTCCGACAACAGCATCGATCATGCACTGCTCGCGCTGGCCGCCCAGCATGTCGGCGTTCCCTCGGCCGCGATCTCGCCGGCCTATTCGCTGATGTCGAAGGACTTTGACAAGCTCAAGAGCATGATCTCGCTGCTTCAGCCGGGCGCGATCTATGTCTCCGCGACAAAGCCGTTTGCCGCGGCGCTGGCCGCGATCAAGCCGCTGCACAACGCGCACATCATCAGCGGCAATGCTGGTGATGCCGATGCGCTCGCCTTCCGCGATATCGCGGCAACGCCCGAGGCGGGCGATGTCGAGAAAGCCTTCGCCGCCGTGACGCCCGATACCATCGCAAAATTTCTGTTCACGTCAGGCTCGACCGGCACGCCGAAAGCCGTCATCAACACCCAGCGCATGCTGACCTCCAGTCAGCAGGCCAAGGCGCAGACCTGGACTTTTCTCGAACAAGGCCGCGATGATCTCGTCATCCTCGACTGGCTGCCCTGGAGCCATACCTTCGGCGCGAACCACAATTTCAACCTCGTGCTGCGTAACGGCGGCTCGCTCTATATCGACGGCGGCAAGCCTGCGCCCGGTCTCTTTGCGACCTCGCTCGCCAATCTGAAAAGCGTGATGCCGACGGTCTATTTCAACGTGCCGCGCGGGTTCGACATGCTGATCGCGGCGCTGCGCGGCGATGAAGAGCTGCGCCGCCGCTTCTTCAGTGAGGTGAAGTTCGCCTTTTATGCCGGCGCAGCCTTGCCGCAGAATCTCTGGGATGCGCTCGAGCAGCTCTCGATGGAGACCGTCGGCCGCGCGCTGCCGATGGTCTCGGCCTGGGGCTCGACGGAAACGTCACCGCTCGCCACCGACTGCCATTTCCTGGCCGAGCGCTCCGGCAATATCGGTGTGCCGATCCCGGGCACTGAGCTGAAGCTCGTCACGTCGGGCGACAAGCTCGAGGTGCGCGTGCGCGGCCCCAACGTCACGCCGGGCTATTGGAAGGCGCCCGAGCTGACAAAGCAGGCCTTTGACGAGGAAGGCTTTTACCTCATCGGCGATGCCGTGAAGCTTGCCGATAGCGCGCGGCCGGAGCAGGGCCTGTTCTTCGACGGCCGCGTCGCGGAGGACTTCAAGCTCAATTCCGGCACCTGGGTTAGCGTCGGCACGCTGCGCGTCGCCGGCATCGCCGCGCTGGCGCCGCTCGCGCAGGACATCGTCGTGACCGGCCACGGCGGCGACGAGGTGCGCTTCCTGGTGTTCCCGAACGTCGCGGCGTGCCGCGCCCATGCCGGTTTGCCCGAGACGGCAGGCGTGAATGACGTGCTCGGACACGAGAAGGTGAGAGTCGCGATCGCGCAGGGCCTCGCAAGACTGAAGCAGCAGGGCGCAAACTCCTCCGGCCACGCCACTCGCGCCCTGTTGCTCGCCGAGCCGCCCTCGGTGGATGGCGGCGAAATCACCGACAAGGGCTACATCAATCAGCGCGCCGTGCTGACGCGGCGGGCGGATGCGGTGGCGCGGCTGAACGATGATGTGTCCGGAGCGTGGGTGGGGCTGTAGCGGTCGACGCAATAAAAGCTCTCGTGCCCCGGGCGCAGCGCAGCACGCAGTGTTGCGCTGCTGAGCCGGGGCCCATCTCTCATAGCGCGTAGCTGCATGGGTCCCTGTGTCTTGGAAGTCTGTCAGGATGGGTTGGGCGGGAAGCCGTTGGGTCCTTGGCGCTTGACGCCGTGAGCCGGCTCGGTATGATGCGTGACAGAAAGCCGTACCTGAAAGCCAACCCAACATAACAGTTGCCGGCTCTGCGCAGCACGTTTCACGCTGCAGCGCCCGGGACACGCGAGTGGGGCAAACTACGCCAGCCATCCTGCCGCAATATCTTGCCTGATTCTTTTGTTGCCTAAGCAACTAATTTGTGCGAACCATTCCGGCCAAGGACGACGGCGGGGGAACCGCCGCGTCTGATCCTGGAGGAAACGATGCGCGGCCGGAATGGTGCCGTCGGCAAATGCCGGCGCATGCCTGGGAATGACGGGGGATGGCGCCCGGCGTGCGGCCTGTCAGGTCTCGGTGCCGCCGGTCACCGCGCCGAGATTCTCGTGCAGGCGGCGGACCAGGCCGATCAGCACTTCGCGCTCGTCCTTGTTGAGGCAGGACAGCAGGCGCCGTTCGCGGTCCAGCGCCGCGACGATCACCTTGTCATGGGTGGAGCGGCCCTTTGCCGTCAGCGAAATCGAATGGGTGCGGCCGTCGTTGGGGTCGGTGCGGATCGAGACCAGCCCGCGCTTCTCGAGCCCCGCCAGCGTCCGGCTCACCGGACCCTTGTCAAATCCGATGACGTGGCAGATGCGCGAGGCCGGAATGCCGGGCTCGATCGCCAGCAGCGACATGATCCGCCATTCCGTGACGTTGACGCCGAACTGCCGCTGGTAGAACGCGGTCGCGCTGTTCGACAGCTTGTTGGCGATGAAGGTGATGAGAGCCGGGACGTAGCGATCGAGGTCGAGCGTCGGTCCGGCTTCGACGGACGCGGGTCTTGGGCGGGATCGGGTCGAAGGCGTCGGCATGTCGGGATTTTGACTCGCAAGCTGCCTTGAGACCTAAGGGCATGCGGCCGCGTTTCACAAGATCAAAGTGAGGGAGGACTTCAATGAGCGCAATCGGCTCCCCAGCGGCGAGTGGTTCATCGGCCGTCCCGCATCTCGACGTCGATCCGTTCGACATGAAGTTTTTTGCAGATCCCTATCCCACACACGAGCTGCTGCGGGAGACGGGACCGGTGGTCTATCTCGACAAGTGGAACGTCTACGGCGTGGCGCGCTATGCCGAGGTCCATGCCGTCCTGAACGACCCCGCCACCTTCTGCTCCAGCCGCGGCGTCGGCCTGTCCGACTTCAAGAAGGAGACGCCATGGCGGCCGCCGAGCCTGATCCTGGAGGCCGATCCGCCGGCGCACACCCGCACCCGCGCGGTGCTGTCGAAGGTGCTGTCGCCGACCGTGATGAAGCAGGTGCGCGATCGCTTCGCTGCAGCGGCCGAGGAGCGGGTCGACGCGCTGCTGGACAAGCGCAGCTTCGATGCGATCACGGATCTCGCGGAGGCCTATCCGCTGTCGATCTTTCCGGATGCGCTCGGGCTGAAGCCGGAGGGGCGCGAGCATCTCATTCCCTACGCGAGCGTCGTGTTCAACGCATTCGGCCCGCCCAACCAGTTGCGCCAGGAGGCGATCGAACGTTCGATGCCGCACCAGGCCTATGTCGCCGAGCAGTGTCAGCGTGACAATCTCGCGCCCGGCGGCTTCGGCGCCTGCATTCATGCGCAGGTCGACGAAGGCGCCATCACGGCGACCGAGGCTCCCCTGCTGGTGCGCTCGCTGCTCTCTGCCGGTCTCGATACCACGGTCAACGGCATCGGCGCAGCGGTCTATTGCCTCGCGCGCTTTTCCGATCAGTGGCAGCGCCTGCGCGATGATCTCTCGCTGGCGCGTGGCGCCTTCGAGGAGGCGGTGCGGTTCGAGAGCCCGGTGCAGACCTTCTTCCGCACGACGACGCGCGATGTCGAGATCTCCGGTGCGCGGATCGGCGAGGGCGAGAAGGTGCTGATGTTCCTCGCCGCCGCCAATCGCGATCCGCGGCGTTGGGACAAGCCTGATAGCTACGACATCACCCGCCGCGCCTCCGGCCATGTCGGCTTCGGTTCCGGCATCCACATGTGCGTCGGCCAGCTCGTTGCCCGTCTCGAAGGCGAGGTGATGCTGACTGCGCTGGCGCGCCGCGTCGCAAAGATCGAGATCACGGGCGAGCCGAAGCGCCGCTTCAACAACACGCTGCGCGGGCTCGACAGCCTGCCTGTCACCGTCACCCCCGCCTGACGAGGAGTTTCATGTCTGCCATCACCTTCATTCATCCCGATGGAAAGTCCGACCGCGTCGAGACCTCAGGCGGCGAAAGCGCCATGCAGGCCGCGACCCGCCACGGCCTCGACGGCATTTTGGCGGAGTGCGGCGGCAATGCCATGTGCGCGACTTGCCACGTCTATGTCGACGAAGCCTGGCTGGCGCGTCTGCCCGCGGTCGCCGACGACGAGGACGCGCTGCTCGACGGCACCGCGGCCGAGCGGCTGCCGAACAGCCGGCTGTCCTGCCAGATCGCGATCACGCCCGCGCTCGACGGGCTCGTGCTGAGACTGCCGGAGCGGCAAGTCTGACGCTCAAGGATCTAATTTTCAAAACATAGGCCGGCAACGACCGGTGCGACATCCAAAGGGGAGGGAACGATGAAACATCTGAAGTGGACGCTTGCGCTGGCCGCCAGCCTGATGGGCGGAGCGGCGAGCGCCGAGATCTCGGACAACGTCGTGCGCGTCGGTGTGCTCAACGACATCTCCGGCATCTTTCAGGACACCAATGGCATGGGTTCGGTCGAGGCCGCGCGCATGGCGGCGGAGGATTTCAACGGCGGCGGCAAAGGCATCAAGGTCGAGATCGTCTATGCCGATCACCAGAACAAGGCCGACGTCGGCAACGCCATCGCGCGCAAATGGCTGGATGTCGAGGGCGTCGATGCCATCGTCGACGTGCCGAACTCGGCCGTCGGCCTTTCGATCAACACGCTGCTGCGCGACAGCCGCATGACCTTTTTGGCGTCATCCACGGCAAGCTCGGATCTCACCGGCAAGGCCTGCTCGCCGAACACCATTCAGTGGGTCAATGACGCTTGGGCGACCGGGAACACTACCGCAGCCGCGATGATGTCGCGCGGCGGCAAGGATTGGTATTTCCTCACGGTCGACTACGCACTCGGCAAGGGCATCGAGGCTGAAGCGCAAAAGTATATCGAGGGCCACGGCGGCAAGGTGCTTGGCTCCTCGAAACATCCGCTCGGCACCTCCGACTTCGCCTCCTTCTTGTTGCAGGCACAGGGCTCGAAGGCGCAGGTGATCGGCCTTGCCAACGCCGGCGGCGACACCATCAACGCGGTGAAGCAGGCCGCCGAGTTCGGCATCCAGCAGGGTGGGCAGAAGCTCGTCGCCTTCCTGCTCTTCATCAACGACATCCACGGTATGGGCATCAAGGTCGCGCAAGGCCTCCAGCTGATGGAAGCCTTCTACTGGGACATGAACGACGATACCCGCGCTTTCGCAAAACGTTTCGCCGCGCGGCCCGGCATGAACGGCAAGATGCCGAGCGGCAACCAGGCTGGCGTCTATGCCTCCACGCTCGCCTATCTCAACGCGGTTGCGGCGACTGGCAGCGATAATGCCAAGGACGTCGTGCCCGAGATGAAGAAGTTCAAAGGCAAGGACAAGCTGTTCGGCGACACCACGATCCGCCAGGACGGCCGCGTCGTGCATCCGATGTATCTGTTCGAGGTGAAGAAGCCGGAGGAGTCGAAATATCCCTACGACTACTACAAGCTGGTCTCGACGATTCCCGCGGATCAGGCCTTCCGCCCGCTGGCGGAGGGCGGGTGTGACCTGGTGAAGTAGGGGCCGCTGGCGCGATCCTCCTTCACCTCTCCCCGCTCGCGGGGAGAGGTCGGATCGCTCTTGCGATCCGGGTGAGGGGGTACAGGTCTTACGTCCAAGCCACCCACGGAGAGAGGCCCCTCACCCCAACCCTCTCCCCGTAAGAACGGGGAGAGGGAGAAGAGTCATCCCACCACCTTGCTTGACCCCTGCGTGATCAGCCGCGCCGCGCGCTGGTCTCGCGCGTAGATCCACAGCCAGCTCAGCGCGACGCTGAGGCGGTGGCGCAGGCCAATCAGGAAGTAGATGTGGGCGATGCCCCAGATCCACCACGCGATGGTGCCGCGCAGCTTGACCTTGCCGAAATCGATCACCGCGAGCCGCTTGCCGATCTGGGCGAGGCTGCCGGCGTGCTTGTAGCGGAACGCGCCCTTGTTCTCGCCGCGCAGGCGCGCCTTGATGGTCTCGGCGACGTGACGGCCCTGCTGCTTTGCCGCCGGCGCGATGCCGGGCACCGGCTTGCCTTCCCAGGCATTGATGCTGACGGTGTCGCCGATCGCAAAAATCTCGGGATGGCCGGGAATGGTGAGGTCGGCCTCGACCTCTACGCGCCCGGCGCGATCGGCTGGCGCACCGAGCCATTCCGCAGCGGGCGAGGCGCGCACGCCGGCGGCCAGATCCGGGTCGTTTGCCTCGAGCAGCTTGCCGCCGAACACAACGCCCTCACGGTTGATCTCGGTGACGGCCTGCCCGAGCACGACCTCGACGCCGATGTTCTCCAGCGAGGCCTGCGCATAAGCGGAGAGATCGTCAGCAAAGCCCGCGAGCACGCGCGGGCCGGCCTCGATCAGCACCACGCGCGCCTTCGTCGTGTCGATGTTGCGGAAGTCGGCGGGCAGGGTGTGATGCGCCATCTCGGCGATGGTGCCGGCAAGCTCGACGCCGGTCGGGCCGGCGCCGACAATCACGAAGGTGAGCCGCGCGGCGCGCTTGGCCGGATCGGTCTCGCGCTCGGCGCGCTCGAACGCCACCAGGATGTGGCGGCGCAAGGTGGTGCCGTCCTCCAGAGTCTTCAGGCCGGGTGCCCATGTCTCCCACTCGTCGTGACCGAAATAGGCGTGGCGCGCGCCGGTCGCGAGCACCAGCGTGTCTAGGGCACCTCGCTGCCGTCGTCGATCAGCACGCAGCGGCGTGCGGCATCGACGCCGCTTACCGTAGCGAACAGTGTCGTCACTTCGCGCCGGTCGCGCATCAGGTGCCGGATCGGCCAGGCGATCTCGCTGGTCGCGAGCGAGGCCGTCGCAACCTGGTAGAGCAGCGGCTGAAACAGATGATGGTTGCGGCGGTCGATCAGTGTGATCTCGACCGGCGCGCCCGCGAGCCGGTAGGTCGTCTCCAACCCGCCGAAGCCGGCTCCGACGATGACGACGCGATGCGGTGTCGTGGTCATGATGCGCCCTCGAATCTAGCTGCTCTCTTCCTTCATTTAAGTGCGGATCGGGCGCCGCGGTCCAATAGCCGTCATCAATCGTCGCATAGGCCGGATGTATCGATCGGCCGCGAAAAAGCGCCGCAGGCTCGGCCAGGCCTTGGCCGAAGTGAGTAGAATTATATTTCTTGCCATCGGCGATTGGGGCGAAATATGGTGCAGGGGCGGGCGCTGAGCCATTGGCGGCGCGACAGATTTTGCGTTCAATAGAGACTGGCCCGGGGCGGCGATCACCCCGTTTCCGGGATCAATAATAAGGAGGGGAGTGGTTATGAGGACGGCATTCTGGCTGGCGGGCGCAGCGGCGCTGGTGCTGGCGAGCCCGGCATTCGCCGGCGACACCATCAAGATCGGTTTCGTTTCGACCTTCAGCGGCCCGACCGCCGTAATCGGCAACGACATGCGCAACTCGTTCGAGCTGGCGCTTGATCACCTCGGGCGCAAGATGGACGGCAAGCCGGTCGAGGTGATCTACGAGGACGACGGCCAGAAGCCTGACGTGGGCAAGCAGAAGACCGAGAAGCTGGTGCAGTCCGACAAGGTCGATTTCATCGTCGGCTACATCTGGTCGAACGTGCTGCTGGCCTCGCTCAAGACCGCGGTGGACTCGAAGACCTTCCTGATCTCGGCCAATGCCGGCCCGTCGCAGCTCGCGGGCGAGCTCTGCTCGCCTTACGTGTTCTCGACCTCCTGGCAGAACGACCAGACGCCCGCCGCCATGGGCCTCTACATGAACCAGAAGGGCGTCAAGAGCGTGTTCCTGATCGGCCCGAACTATGCGGCCGGCAAGGACATGCTGGCGGGCGTGAAGAGCACGTTCAAGGGCGAGATCAAGGGCGAGGAATACACGGTGTGGCCGAGCCAGCTCGACTTCTCTGCCGAGCTTTCGAAGGCGCGCGCTTCGGGCGCGGAGTCGATCTTCGTGTTCTATCCCGGTGCCGCCGGCGTGCAGTTCCTCAACCAATATGCGCAAGCCGGCCTGAAGAGCACGATGCCGCTCTACACCGCCTTCACCGTCGACGAGCTGTCGCTGCCGCTGCAGAAGGAGAACGCCCTCGGCGTCCCCGGCGCGCAGGAATGGGTCAACGACCTCCCCAACGAGCAGAACAAGCGCTTCGTCGCCGACTACCGCAAGAAGTACACCGGTCTCCGCCCGACCTATTACGGCGCACAGGCCTATGATGCGGCCCAGCTGATCAACAGTGCGGTCGTCGCCGTGAAGGGCGACACCAGCAAGAAGGACGCGATGAAGGCCGAGATGGAAAAGGCCAACTTCAAGTCGCTGCGCGGTGCGTTCAAATACGGCAACAACCACATCCCGGTGCAGAGCTTCTACCTCCAGGACGTGGTGAAGGATGCCGAAGGCCAGCTCGCGCTGAAGACCGTCGCCACCATCGTCGAGAACGACCAGGATCGCTTCCACGACAAGTGTCAGATGAAGTAGCTACGAGCGACGCTCTCTCTTCCCCTCTCCCCGCAGGCGGGGAGAGGTAAAGGACCTTACACCCTCGGCATGCTCGCGGGCCGCACCTCGCGGGCCTGCGCCGCGAGCCTGATGCCGGCATTGGCCGCGCCAAAGCCCTGGTAATTCCTGCGTTCGACGATCTCGAAGAAGAAGCGCTCATCGAAGATGTGGGTGTAGACCTGGAAGAACTCGCCGTCACCCTCGCGGTCGTAGAGGATGTGGTTGGCGCGCAGCTGCGCCATCAGCTCGGGGGCGAGATCGTATTTGGCTTCGATGTCGTCGTAGTAGTTGTCGGGGATGTCCAGGAAATCCGCGCCGCGCTTGCGCATCTCCGCCACCGTCGCGAAGATGTCGTTGCAGGAGAACGCGACGTGCTGCACGCCTGAGCCGAAGAACTCCGAGATGAAGCGCGCCGGCAGCGTCCGGTTGGCAGAGGAGCCGTTGAGGACGAAGCGCAGGCTCTGGTCGGCGTTGATGATGGCCTGGCTTTGCACGAGGCCGCGGGGGTCGGCGATCTCCATCTGCGGCAGCCGCTTCAGGTCGAGGATGCCGGTGTAGAACAAGAGCCACGACAGCATCTCGTCATAGGGCATCGACTGCGCGATGTGGTCGACGGCGAGCAGGGCATCCTTGGCGGCATCGCTCGCCACCGGCTCGAAATCTGTGTCCCAGTTCTTGCCGGCCTGGTCGAGGAAATACAGGAGACTGCCACCAACGCCGTGGATCGCGGGAATCTCCAATTCGCCGGGACCGACCGGCTGGTAGAACGTCCGCGCCTTCAGCGTCTCGGCGCGCTGCATGGCAAGGCCGGCATTGTCAACGTCGAGCGCGATGGCGCAGACGCCGGGGCCGTGTGTGACGTAGTGCGAATGCGCAAAGCCGTCGGTCTCGCAATTGATCACGAGCTCGACCTTGCCCTGCGACCAGCGCTCCACCGCCTTGCTGCGATGCTTGCCGCTCTTGCGGAAGCCGAGCTGCGAGAACAGGCGGGCGAGGTCGCCGGCCTTGGTCTCATTGACGGCAAACTCGATGAACCCGGTGCCGCCGCTTTTCGCTTTCGGTGCCAGCGGCTCGCCGGCGAACTTTGGCCAATCCGGCGCGAGCTGGTCCTCCAGCAGGATCAGCGAGCGCAGGCCGTCCACCGCGGTCTGTGCGGCCGAGCCGGCGCGGAACTGGTCGTTGAAGATCTCCAGCGACAGCGGCCCGGCATAGCCGGTCGCCGCGATCGCCTTCATGAACTCGCCGACCGGCAGGTCGCCCTGGCCGGGGAAGGAGCGGAAGTGCCGGCTCCACGACAGGATGTCGAGCTCGAGTTTTGGTGCGTCGGCGAGCTGCACCAGGAAGATCTTGTCGCCGGGGATCGAGGCCATCGCGCGAACCGGGAAGCCCGGCGCCAGCGCGTGAAAGCTGTCGAGGATGACGCCGATCGCGGGATGATCGGCGCGGCGCACGATCTCCCAGGCATCGCGGTAGTCGTTGACATGGCGGCCCCAGGCCAGCGCCTCGTAGCCAACGCGCAAGCCACGCTTGGCCGCCTGCTCGCCAAGCTCGCGGAAATCATCAGCTGCGCGGTCGATGCCGCCGAGCGAGGCGGGCGACACGTTCGAGCAGATCAGCAAGAGATCGGTGCCGAGCTCCTGCATCAAATCGAACTTGCGCATCGCGCGGGCAAAATTGCGCGTACGCTGCGGCTCCGGCATGCCCTCGAAATCGCGGAACGGCTGGAATGCGCAAACCTTGAGATTGAGATCGCCGCAGAGCTTTGCGATGTCGCGCGGGCCCGAACCGAACGACAGCAAATCGTTCTCGAAGATTTCGACCTCGTCGAAGCCGGCTGACGCGATGGCACGGAGCTTTTCGTCCAGCGCCCCTGAGAGAGAGACGGTCGCGATCGAGCGCTTGTTCATGCTGCCTGCTCCATGATCCGCCCCGGTGAGATAGTCTGGCCCGTGCGCGCGGCCTCGGTGACGGCTTCGACGACGGCGAGCGTTCCCATCGCGTCCTCGGCTGAGATCAGCGGCTGTTCGTGGCCGGCGATGACCGCGCAGAAATGGCGGAGCTGCTCGACCAGCGGATCGAAGGCAGGCGGCGCAACGCTCTCGCGCGACAGCGGCGCGTACCAGCCGGGCTCTCGCACATAGGACCACAGCTCCATATTCGGCACGGACAGCGATCCCGCGGTGCCGGAGAAGATGTAGCAGGGCTGATCCTGCTTGGGGTATGCAGCGTTCTCGCCCGAGGAGAGCTCCCAGCTCCACGGCGCCGGCGTCGTATCCGATACGGTGACGGTCCCCAGCGCGCCACTTGCAAAGCGCAGCAGCAGCGCTGCGGTGTCCTCGACGGTAAATCCGCGCGCCTTGTTCGAGGTCAGCGCCTGCACCTCGGCGATCTCGCCGCAGATGAAGCGGAGATTGTCGATGTCGTGGATGAGGTTGATCAGCAGCGGTCCGCCGCCTTGCTCGCGCCGCCAGGCCACCTCGAAATAATCGTCGGGCTTTTTAAGTAGCCATAGGCCGACCACGGCGGTGAGCTGGCCGAGCTTGCCGGTCGTCACCGCCTCGCGTGCGGCCTTGATGATCGGATTGTGCCGGCGGTGATGACCGACCAGCATCGGCACACCGGTGCGCTTGATCGCGGCGCAGAGGCGCTGCGCGGTGGCAACGGTCTCAGTCACCGGCTTCTCGATCAGCGCCGGCACGCCCGCCGCCGCGCAATCGAGCGCCATCGGCAGGTGCAGCGTGTTAGGCGAGGCGATGACGAGGCCGTCGGGCTTCGCTTGTTCCAGCAGCGCGCGGTGGTCCGCATACCAGGGCACGCCGTGCGACCGCGCATAGTCCTTCGCGGCCGGCGAGGGGTCGGCAATGCCTGACAGCACGCAATCCGGCGATGCCGCGATCAATTCGATATGGCGGCGGCCGATCAGGCCGGCGCCGGCGACCGCGATGCGCATTCGCGCGCTCATGCCGCACTCTCCTCCATCGCGCCGCCGAGGAAGAGCTGGCCGATGCGGGGATCGTTCAGGATGCGGTCGGCCTTGTCGACCATGCGGGTCTGGCCGAGCTCGAGCACGATGCCGAAATCGGAGATTTCCAGCGCCGAGCGCGCGTTCTGCTCGATCATGAGGATCGTGACGCCGCGGTCACGCAGGCTTTTGAGGATATCGAAGGTCTGCTGCACCATCAACGGCGACAGGCCGATCGAGGGCTCGTCGATCAGCACCAACTTCGGTTCGAGCAGCAGCGAGCGGGCGATCTCGAGCTGCTTCTGCTCGCCGCCCGAGAGCGTCGAGGCCTGCTGTGTCGATTTGCGGCGCAGTGCGGGAAACAGGTCGAGCGCGGCCTCTATCCGCATCGGCAGGTCGATGCCTTTCCCGGCGGCGACGCCGCCGAGCTCGATATTGTGGCGCACCGACAGCTCCGGAAAGATGTTGCGGCCCTGCGGCACGTAGCAGATGCCGGCGTTGAGCAGTGCGCGCTGGCTCAAATTGGTGACGTCGCGGCCGGCGAAGTTGATCTTGCCCTCGCGCAGCTTCAGAAGGCCGAAGATCGCCTTGAACACCGTCGATTTGCCGGCGCCGTTCGGGCCGATGATGGTGGTGATGGTCGCCTGCGGCACGGCGAAGCTCGTGCCGTTCAAAATCGTCATCTTGCCGTAGCCGCCGACGAGATTGTGAACCGACAGGATCGGGGCGCTCATGGCTCGCTCTCCCTAATGTCCGAGATAGGCTTCGATCACGGCGGGGTTTTTGCGCACCTCGTCGGGCCGTCCCATCGCCAGCACCTTGCCCTCCGCCATCACCATCACGCGCGAGCACAGCGACATCACGAATTCCATGTTGTGCTCGATCACGACGAAGGTCGCGTTCTTCTCGCGGTTGATCGCGACCAGGCGGTCCTTGAGGTCCGCCAGCATCGACGGATTGACGCCGCCGGCGGGCTCGTCGAGCAGCACCAGGCGCGGCCCGCCCATGAACGCCATGGCGGCGTCGAGCAGCTTTTGCTGGCCATAGGAGAGGCCGCCGGCCGGCTCGTCGGCGAGATGATCGAGCTTGAAGAAACCGATCATCTGGTTGGCAGCGTCGGTCAGCCCGGCATCGGAACGGCCGACGAGGCGCGAGGCCATGTTGCCCTGGTGCTCCTGCCCGGCGAGGATCAGGTTCTCTCGCACCGAGAGCTTTGGGAACACCTGCAACAGCTGGAAGGTGCGGCTGACCCCGAGCTTGTTGAGCTCGGAAGGTCGGAGGCCCGTGACGGTCTTGCCGTCGAGCTTGACCTCGCCGCCTGATGGCGTGAGCTGGCCGAGGATGCAGTTGAACAGCGTGGACTTGCCGCAGCCGTTCGGACCGATCAGGCCGAGGATCTCGCCCTCGCGCACGTCGAACGAGACGCCGTCGACGGCGCTGATGCCGCCAAAGTTCTTCTTGATGTCAGTGACTTCGAGGACCGCACTCATTGCGCCGTCTCCAGCCTGGATTTGGCGACGGCGCGGAGCGCGGACGCCGCCTTGGTGCGCCGCGCGGCCATGTAGCGATCGAGGATCCCCAGAATGCCGGTCGGCGACCAGATCAGCAGCAGCATCACCGCGACCGCATAGAGCATCAGGTAATAGCCTTCGGTGAAGCGCAGCCATTCCGGCAGCAGCACCGCGATCATCGCCCCCAGGAACGGGCCGAAATAGAAGCCGGCACCGCCGACGATCACCATCATCAGAAGATCGAGCGAGAGCGACAGGTTGAAGGGAACAGGGTCGATATATTGCGTCAGCGGCGCATAGAGCGCGCCGGCGACGCCGCCGAGTGCCGAGCCGATCGCGAACGCCATCAGCGTATAGCGCCGCGTGTCAATACCGAGCGATTGCGCGCGCAAGGGATTTTCGCGCAGCGCCATGAAGGCGCGGCCCCAGGGCGAGCGGATCAGCCACCACACCGCGAGCGAGACGATCGCGAGCGAGCCGAGGCAGACATAGTAGAACGGCAGCGGTTTGTTGGTGGCAATCCCGAAGATGTGCGGCCGCGGGATGTTGGAAATGCCGTAGATGCCGCCGGTGAGCCAGCTCTCGTTGCGGAACACGAGGAAGGCCAGCGTCGAAAAGGCGAGGGTGACGAAAGCGAGGTAATGGTGTTGCACGCGCAGCGCGGGATAGCCGAGCACCCAGCCGACCGCGAAGCTAAGGATGATCGCGACCAGGATCGCAGCCGGCAGCGGCCAGCCATGGGTGGTCATGATCGCCGCTGCATAGGCGCCGATGCCGACGAAGGCGCCCTGCGCCAACGAGACCTGTCCGGCATAGCCGAGCGTGAGGTTGAGGCCCATCGCGGCGATGGTCATCACCGCCCATTGGCTCAGGATGAACAGACCGTAGCGGTTGAAGTTCATGGGGACGATGATCAGGCCGGCGATGACGATGAGGCCGAGCGCGATCTTCAGGGGTTTGGCAAAGCCGCTCATACCGTGCGCTCCTCGGCGCGGCCGAGCAATCCTTGCGGCCGGAACAGGATGACGACGATCAGGAAGATCAGCGGCACCGCCGCGCGGTACTGCGTCGAGACATAGCTTGCCGCGAGATTGTCGAGCACGCCGATCAGGAGGCCGCCGGCGATCGCGCCGCGCACCTGGTTGAAACCGCCGACGATCGCCGCGATGAAGGCGGCCTGGCCCAGCACTTCGCCGGAGGAGAATTTTGCGAGGTAGATCGGCGTGATCAGCAGCGAAGCCAGTGCGACCAGGAAGGCGTTGATCAGGAAGGTCAGGAGGATCATGCGCTCGACCGGAACGCCGATGATACGCGCCACCGTCGGGTTCTGCGCTGCTGCCTGCATCTGGTGGCCGAGCGAGGTGCGGTTCAGCAGCGTCGTCAGTCCGAGGACGGCAAGGATGGCGACGACGAGGACGCCGATGCTTTGCAGCGAAACGGCGTGGCCGAGGATGGAGATGTCACCGGTCGGCACGATCGACGGGAAGGGCGAAGCCTCGGCGCTGAAGAATTGTTTGACGGCTTCCTTGATACCGATGGCGAGCGCCATGGTCGCGATTGCCAGCGGCAACACGCCGTGGCGCATCATGGGATCGACCAGCAGCATCTTGAAGGCGAGGCCGAGCAGGATCATCGAGAGCAGGATGCCGAGGATGATGGCGAGCCAGAACGGCGCACCGGCATGCATCGCCGCCAGCATCAGGAACGCCGGCAGCATCACGAACTCGCCTTGCGCGAAATTGATGGTCTGCGAGGTCTGCCACAGCAGCGTGAAGCCGACCGCAACCAGCGCGTAGATGGCGCCGGTGGCCAGTCCTGCGACCAGTAGATCGAATAGGTTGGACATGTTCCCCTCTTTCCTCTCCCTCTCCCTGCTCTTTCTTCTCCCTCTCCCCGTTCTTACGGGGAGAGGGCAGGGGTGAGGGGCCTCTCTCCGCGAATTCGATTGTCACCGTGACTGCGGAAGCACCCCTCACCCCACCCTCGCCCCGCGAAGAGCGGGGAGAGGGAGAGCAGAGATCTCTCCCCGCATCCGCCTTCGCTAAAGCTTCGGCGAGATGGGCGCGGGGAGAGGCGAAGAGCCTCATTTCACCTTCGGCAGCACCTGCTTCACGACCTGCTTGCCTTCGACCACCTCGACCAGAAAGCTCTGGCGATCGATGTCGCCGTTCGCATCGAAGGTGACGTCCATCAGGATGCCGGGCTCCTCCGAGGCCTTGATCGTCAATCCATGCAGCGTGTCGGCGAACGCCTTGGAATCGACCTTGCCCATCTTCTCGGTGGTGGCCTTCACCATGTAGACGGCGAGATAGCCCTTCAGGCCGTTATGATCGGGGACGTAATTGTACTTCTTCGAAAACTTCTCGCGGAACGCCTTGATCAGGTCGACCGGCGCGTCGGTGGTGAGGCCGACATGCCCGCGCGCGCCGTTGGCAGCATCGCCCGCGAGCTCGATCACCTTCTGGCCGATCAGCGTGGTCTCGCCCATCAGCGGTGCGGTGACGCCCTGGCGCTTCAGCTCCTTGAGGATGCGCGCGCTCTCTTCCTCGTTGAGATAGACGAAGACGGCGTCGGGATTGGCCGCCTTGATCTTGCCGACGTCGGCGGCGAAGTCGGCCTGGCCGGCTTCGGTCGAGAGGTCGGCGACCACCTTGGAGCCGAGCCGGTCGAGCTCCTTGACGACGACGTCGCGGCCGCCGCGGCCAAAATCATTGTTGACCCAGACCACCGCGACCGACTTCGCCTTCATCTCGTCGTGGATGTATTTGGCGACCTTCGGCATCGAGGATTGCTGGCCGAACGAGGTGCGGAACAGGAACTTGTTGCCGGCCTGTGTCAGCTCGGCGGCTTCGCCGCCCATGATCTGCGCGATGCCGGCTTCGGCCGCGAGCGGGGCGGTGACCTTGACCGAGCCGGAATAGCCGGGCCCGAGCAGCACGTAGGGTTCAGCATCGAGCGCTTTTTGCACCTGGGCGCGGGCGACGCCGGGGTTGGACTGCGAGTCGGCGTGGGTGACCTCGAGCTTGCGGCCGAGCACGCCGCCCTTGGCGTTGATCTCCTCGATGGCGAGGTCGATGCCGTTCTTCCAGTTGGTGCCGACGGTGGCGCCGCCGCCCGAGAGTTCGGCGACGTCGGCGAGCTTGATCGCCTGGGCGAAGGCGCCCGCCGTCGTGATTGCGGTGAGCAGCGCGCCCACCAGTAGCGTTGATTTCATCGTCCTCTCCTCCCGGTTCAATTTTGCAAGCGGCCTTGTGTCCGGCCGCTTCGCTTCAAGCGGCCTGATACGCGGCGCTGCGCGCGGCCATCACGGCGTCAAAAGCCTCTCCCATGACTTCAGTCGAGGGGGCAAGGCCTGTGAACAGTTCGAATGCGTCAGCGGCTTGGTAGATCGCAAGCTCGCGGCCGGTCATGATCTTCGCACCCTTCTCTTGCGCTGCGGCAAGGAGCGGCGTGATCAGCGGAGAATAGACGGCGTCGGCGACCCACAGGTTTTCGCGCAAAAGCGCCGGCGCGACCGGGGTGTCCCGGTTCGGCAGCATGCCGACCGGCGTGCCGTTGACGAGGCCGGTTGCACCGTCGAGCGCCTCCTCGACACTTCCGGCCACCCGCGCGCCGCCATGCCTGGCCAGCAGCGCGGCGAGTTTCTCGGCCCGCGCCGGCTCGCTGTCGAAGATGCGGAGATCCGCAACCTTCAGGCTTGCCAGCGCAAAGGCGATCGCCTTGCCGACGCCGCCGGTGCCGATGACGGCCACGGCATTTCCGGCAGGAGCCAGCAGCGGTTTGACGGCGCGCGCAAAGCCTGTCGTGTCGGTATTGTGGCCGATCAGTCGGCCCTCCCTAACGACGACGGTGTTGACCGCCGCCATGGTCGCCGCAGCCGGTGCCAATTCGTCGAGCAGCGGCACCACGGCCTCCTTGTAAGGAAAGGTGACGTTGACGCCGGCAAAGCCGAGCCGGCGCACGCCCTCGAGCATCATGCTGAGGCCGGTCGCGTCCGCACCGGCGACCTCGATGAGCTGGTAATGGCCGCGCAGCCCAAGCGCCTCGGCGGCGCGCTCATGCATCGCAGGGGACGCGGAATGCGCGATCGGCGCGCCGATCAGGCCGGTGAGGAGCTTCTTGCTGGCGGCGTATCCGCGCTTTGACATGGTTCGCTATCGTCTCGTTGGGAGCGTTCGGTATCGGCCATTAGCGGGGAAACCCGCGCAATTCCAAGGGGCTTCCAACCGTAACGATAGCCTTTCCTCCGCCTAACACAATTACCCATTTATCCAGCAAACCTAACATCATGTTATTTCTTGCGTCCGCGTGCCGAGGCGGTCTTGCCGTTGCCGCGGGACGGCTCGACCGCGCGCATCTCGGCGCGCAGGGATTCGATGAAATATTCGACATGGAGCGACAGCGGTGCGCCGCGTTTGACTGCGATATAGGTATCGAAGCGCGTCGGCTCGGTGATCTTCAACAGCTCGATGCCGGGATAGCCGCCATGGGCCACGGTGAACTGGTCGATGATGGCGATGCCGAGCCCCGCCTTCACCAGCGCGCAGACCGTGGTGCCGAAGCGCGCGCGGATGGTGATGTTGTAGTCGAGCCGGTGGCGCGCGAAGATCTCGGCCATGATCCGGCCGTAGGGGTCGTTGGGATCGATGCCGATCAGCGGATAGCGGGTGATCTCGGCGGCGGAGACCTGCTTGCGGCCGGCCAGCTCGTGGCCGGGCGGCACGATGCAGTAGAGCTCGCCCGAGGCGAGCGGCATGAAGTCGAGCCCGGAATGCTCCAGGCGGTAGCTCATCGCCACGCACTCGCCGCGGCCGAGCAGGAGATAGTCGATCGCTTCCTCGAGCTTGAGGATGTTGATGTCGATGCCGAGATCGGGATAGCGACGTCGGACCCGCTCGATCGCGCGCGGCACCATCACCTGCGAGATGCTCGGCACCGAGCCGATGCGCAGCTCCGACAATCCGCCGCGGCCGATCTTGGAGATGATCTCGGAGAGATCGTCGACCTTCTTGTAGACGCCGTTGATCTGCTCGAAAATATTCTCGGCTTCCGGCGTCGGGAAGTAGCGCCCGTTCTGGCGCTGGAAGAAGCGAATGCCGAGCGAGCGCTCGGTGTATTTGACGAGGCGGCTGATCCCCGGCGCCGACACGTTGAGCAGCTTGGCCGCGCCGCCGATGGTGCCCGTCACCATCACGGCACGGATCACTTCCACCTGGCGCTGCGTCATCATGGTCGTGGCATCCGAGAGGATTGGCATCCGAAAGAGATCGTGGCGGCGATCATCTCACGAGAGCCGCGGTGTCATCCAGCGGCAAGTGTGTGGTGGTGTGGATGATGGCGCGTTGCGCTCGCTTACCCTCTCCTCTTGTGGGAGAGGGTGGCTCGCCGCGGAGCGGCGAGACGCGTGAGGGGGTATTTCTCCGCAACATTCAGATGCGGGTTTGGATTCGTGGAGAGAGGCCCCTCATCCGGCGCTTCGCGCCACCTTCTCCCACAAGGGGAGAAGGAGGGATAACTTCGCGGTCAGAGTGTTTCGACTAAAATCTGCGCGTTCAAATGGAAGGGTGGCGTCGTCGCGCGATCTGTTCCATCGGCGTCGTTGCTTCAACTGCGTGGACTAGCTCGCCGGGCCTTCGGGCGAGGCGGTGTCTGCCGGTTTGGTGCGCTCGCTTTGCAGCACCTCGCGCGCGAACTCGATGATCTTCTGCTTGTTTGCCGTTTCACGGACGGCGAAAAACACGCGGTTCAATTCCAGGCCGAGCACGCTGTTGAGGGCGATGTCCTCGTCTTCCATCGTGGTTTTCCCGCTTCAGACGCTTGCAGGTGTATCTTGACGTCACTTCTTCCACAAGTAGATTAAATGTTCAGAGCGCGTGGGCACCGGAAAACTACGGGAGCGGCGAATTGAGGGAGCCCCCAAATACGTGCTATAGCGGACGTCGAGGGTCAGGAAACGCACCGATGTCCGCCGTAGATTATGGCCGGGAAGCGCTCGACTTCATCGAGGGTCTGGGAGCCCATACCAAGGTTCCAGACACCATGGACGCGCTTGCGACCGCGTTCAGCCGGTATGGTTTCGAGCACATCATCGTCACCGGTCTGCCCAATCCCGATCAGCGCTTCGCCCAGATGGTGCTTGCCAAGCGCTGGCCGGCGGAGTGGTTCAGCCTCTACACGGAAAAGAGCTACGACCGCGTCGATCCCGTGATCCGCAAGTGCCGGCACACAGTGAATCCGTTCGAATGGTCGGAAGCCCCCTACGATGCGGAGTTCGAGCCGGGTGCTGCGGAAGTGATGCGGCGGGCGGCCGATTTCCGCATGTCGCGGGGTTTCGTGGTGCCGATCCACGGCTTGACCGGCTATGAAGCGGGCGTCTCGCTCGGCGGCGTCCACCTCGATCTCAACGCCCGCAGCAAGCCGGCGCTGCACCTGATCGCGATGTATGGCTTCGACCACATTCGTCGTCTGCTCGCGCCGGCGCCGCATCCGTCAGCGCGTCTCACCCCGCGCGAGCGCGAGGTGCTCGCCTGGGCCTCGCAGGGCAAGTCGGCCTGGGAAATCGGCGAGATCCTGCACATCACGCAGCGCACCGCCGAAGAGCATCTTGCAACTGCCGCGCGCAAGCTTGGCGCCGTCAACCGCACGCACGCGGTTGCGCTCGCGATCCGGCAAAGAATCATCACGCCCTGAAATCGGCGCGTACTGGGAAATTTCCCAATAGTCGCTCCCGGCGTTTTCCATGAGGATTCCCCCATTATTTCAAGCCATGGGGGAGTCGATGATTCATGTGATCTCTGCCGCAAACCGGCACCTCTACGAGGATGTCCTCGAGCAGCATTTCAGGCTGCGCCACGAGATTTTTGTCGAGGAACGGAAGTGGGAGGCGCTGCGCAAACCCGACGGCCGCGAGATCGACGCCTACGACAATGACGATTCGATCTACCTGCTGTCGCTCGAGAACCGCCGCGTGCTCGGCGGCTATCGGCTGTACCCTACTACCAAGCCGACCATGATGAGCGAGGTGTTCCCGCATCTGGCCGCGGTGCGGGGATGCCCGGCGGACGCGCTGGTCTGGGAGTGGTCGCGCTTCTTCGTGTCGCGCGAGCGCCGCGACGGCGCGCTCAATCTGCAATTGATGGCGGCGGCGCAGGAGTTCTGTCTCGATCAGGGGATCGAGCGGCTCTGTCTCGTCATGGAGACGTGGTGGCTGCCGCGCTTCCACGACATCGGCTTCGTCGTCACCCCGCTGGGATTACCGGCGCTGATCGAGGATTCCTGGACCATGGCGGCGACCATCGAGGTTCGCCAGGAATCGCTCGATGTCGTGCGCGAGCGGATCGGGATGAAGGATGTCGTGCGCCAGGACGGTCCGCGGATCGACTGCATCGCCCGTGCCAACCTTTGCGGCCTCGCTGCCGCGCAACGAAAGAGCGCCTGAGATGTCGAACATGATGCGGGACAGCCAGATCGTGGCGCAGACCAAGGACGAGAATCTCGGCTACATGTCGGACATGGCGCTCGAGCTGGCGCAGATGGCGGACGATTCCGGATTGGCGACGCTCGCCTATCTGTTCCGGATGGCGGCGCTGGAGGCTTCGACGGCCAACAGCGTGCTCGCCGAACCGGACGATCTTCCCCAGCAGATGACGTCGCACTAGGCGCATCGCCCTACATTCCGACGAAGCACACGCCCTCTCCCCGGCAACGGGAGAGGGCGATCGCATATGGTTTCCGGCGACAGTCTTCGCGCGCCTCGTCCTTCGAGACGCTTGCTTCGCAAGCTCCCAAGGATGAGGCTGGGCAGCCTCGGTGCCCGTTGAGATGGTTGCCGCGCACGCCGTCCTTATCCTGAGGAGCCCGCCAAAGCGGGCGTCTCGAAGGATGGACCGCAGGGAAGAACCCGCTTCTCGTCCGCGGTAAGCCTGCGGCAGGTTGACCCATCCTGCGCGGCAGCCTTCTTGCAAGGCAGCATTTGATCGCATGCATCGGCATGCAACAAAGTGCATGTTTGGTGTCGAATCGCTCTTGCCTCGGAACGATACTGCCATTACCCATTTTTCCGCCTTGAAGAGGCAGGGGGAGCTCTTTCACTGATGGCGACTGTGTTCGAACATCGGCGCGATATCGCGTGCGCCTGAAAGAGTTTTGATGCTGCTGGTCGTCGAACAGTTCTTGAACGGATTGCAGTTCGGCCTGCTGCTGTTCCTGCTCGCCGCCGGCCTGACGCTGGTGTTCGGGATCATGGATCTCGTCAACCTCGCGCACGGCTCGCTCTACATGATGGGCGCGTATTTCGCCGCGACCTTCGCGGCGTGGACCGGCAGCTTCCTACTCGGCGCGCTGATGGCGTTAGGGGCGACGCTCGTGCTCGGCATCGTGCTGGAGATGACGGCGCTGCGGCATCTCTACGGCCGCGATCATCTCGACCACGTGCTCGCGACCTTCGGTCTGATCTTGTTCTTCAATGAAGCGGTGCGGCTGATCTGGGGGCCGGCGGCCTCGCGCTGCCGCTGCCGGCCTGGCTCACCGTGCCGGTGCCGATCCTGCCCGGCATTCATTATCCCGCTTATCGACTCGCCATCATCATCGTGGCGCTGCTGGTGGCGCTGCTGCTCTATCTCGGCGTGATGCGCACGCGCATCGGGATGCTCATTCGCGCCGGCGCCTCCAATCGCGAGATGATCGGGGCGCTCGGCATCAACATCAAGCTGCTCTACACGCTGGTGTTCGGCCTGGGTGCCGCGCTCGCCGGCCTTGCCGGGCTGATGCAGGCGCCGATCCTCACTGTGCAGATCGGCATGGGCGAGAACATTTTGATCCTCGCCTTCGTCATCATCGTGATCGGCGGCATCGGCTCGATCCGCGGCGCCTTCCTCGCCGCGATCTTCGTCGGCATGATAGATACGCTCGGCCGCGCCTTCCTGCCCAATCTGCTGCGGCAGGTGCTGAGCGGCGCCGCCGCCTCCACTGCCGCCCCCGCGCTGTCGTCCATGCTGATCTATCTCCTGATGGCGATCGTGCTGGTGGTGCGGCCGGAGGGGCTGTTTCCGGCCAACCGTCGATGAAGGGTTTGAGCGTGAGCAAGGCCGTCACGGCCCTGATGCTGGCGGGTCTCGTGCTGCTGCCGCTCTATTCGTACCTCTCCGGCAACATCTTCATCCTGACCCTGTTCACCCGCATCGTCATCCTGGCGCTGGCGGCCGCGAGCCTCAACCTCATCATGGGCTTTGGCGGCATGATGAGCTTTGGCCACGCCGCCTATCTCGGTATCGGCGGCTACGCGGTCGGCATGCTGGCGCAGGAAGGCGTGGGCTCCGGCTTCATCCAGTTTCCGGTCGCGCTGGCAGCGTCCGCGATCTACGCGCTCGTGATCGGCGCGCTCTCCTTGCGCACGCGCGGCGTCTATTTCATCATGATCACGCTCGCCTTTGCGCAGATGGCCTATTACGTCGCCTCGGGCCTCGCGCGCTACGGCGGCGATGACGGCCTCACCGTCTACAAGCGCAGCGACTTCTCCGGGCTGATCAACCTGTCGGACCGCACGCAGTTCTATTATCTGTGTCTCGCCTGCTTGTTCGCCGTGATCTTCCTGATCTGGCGCATCGTCAATTCGCGCTTCGGCCTCGTGGTGCAGGGCCTGCGCTCGAACGAGCAGCGCATGCAGGCGATCGGCTTCCCGGCCAAGCGCTACCAGCTGGTCTGCTTCGTCATATCGGGCACCATGTGCGGCCTCGCCGGCGCGCTGCTCGCCAACAACACCGATTTCGTCAGCCCGGCCGTGATGTACTGGACGCGCTCCGGCGACCTCATGGTGATGGTGATCTTAGGGGGCATGGGCACGCTGTTCGGTCCTGTCATGGGCGCGGTGGTGTTTTTGCTGCTAGAAGAATTCCTGTCGCAGATCACCGAATATTGGGCGCTGATCATGGGGCCGCTGCTGCTCCTGATCGTGCTGTTCGGCCGCGGCGGCATCATGGGCATGCTGGGGAGGGCGGGCCGTGGCTGAACCCTTGCTCCGCGTCGAGAAGCTGGTGCGCCGCTTCGGCGGCATCACTGCGACGGACAACGTCTCGCTCGACGTTTCGGCCGGCGAGCTGCACGCCATCATCGGCCCGAACGGCGCCGGCAAGACCACGCTGATCAGCCAGCTCACCGGGCATCTCGAACCGCATTCCGGCAGTGTCTCGCTGGCGGGACGCGATATCACCTACTTGCCGGCCTATCGCCGCTGCGCGCTGGGGCTTGCACGCTCGTTCCAGATCACCTCGCTGCTGCTCGACTTCACCGCCGCCGACAATGTCGCGCTGGCGGCACAGGCGCATGCCGGCACCTCGTTCCGCTTCTTCGCCAATGCGCGCAAGGAGAGGAGCCTGCGCGATGCCGCGCACGCCGCGCTCGATCGCGTCGGCCTCGGCCATCGCGCCGATGTCGTGGTGAACAAGCTCAGCCATGGCGAGCGGCGCGAGCTCGAGCTTGCCGTCGCGCTGGCGAGCAAGCCAAAGCTTTTGCTGCTGGATGAGCCGATGGCGGGTCTCGGTGTCACCGAATCCCAACGCATGGTGAAACTGCTCCAGGAGCTGCGCAAAGAGGTTTCGATCGTGCTGGTCGAGCACGACATGCCGGCCGTGTTCGCGCTGGCCGATCGCATCTCGGTGCTGGTCTATGGCCGCGTCATTGCCTCCGGCGATCCGGCCGCGATCCGCGCCAATGACGAGGTCAAGCGCGCCTATCTCGGCGACCAGCATGTGGTGACGCACCATGGCTGACACCCTGCTCGACGTCGACGGCATCGAGACCTGCTACGGCCTCAGCCAGGTGCTGTTCGGCCTGTCGCTGTCGGTCAAAGCAGGCGAGATGGTCTCGCTGATGGGCCGCAACGGCATGGGCAAGACCACCACCATCCGTTCCATCATGGGCCTGACGCCGGCGCGATCGGGCGCGATCCGATTTGCAGGCGCCGAAGTGCGGCAGCTTCCGTCGTATCGGATCGCAAAACTCGGCGTCGGCCTCGTCCCCGAGGGACGCCAGATCTTCCCGAACCTCACCGTGCGCGAAAACCTGGTCGCAGCCGCCGCCGATCGCTTCGATAGCCCCAATCCCTGGACGCTTGCCGCCATCTACGTGATGTTCCCGCGCCTTGCCGAGCGCGCTGCCAACATGGGCAACCAGCTCTCCGGCGGCGAGCAGCAGATGCTCGCGATCGGCCGCGCGCTGATGACCAATCCCAAACTGCTGATCCTCGATGAAGCGACCGAGGGCCTTGCGCCGCTGATCCGCGAAGAGATCTGGAACTGCCTGTCGCTGCTCAAGAGCCGCGGGCAGTCGATCCTGGTCGTCGACAAGAACGTCGATCACCTCGCCCGCATCTGCGACCGCCACTACATCATCGAGCGCGGCAAGACGGTGTGGAGCGGCACGTCAAACGAGCTGATGGCCGAGCAGGATCTGCAGCACAAATATCTGGGCATCTGACGCGTCTCCTGATCCGCAGCGCGCGCCGATCTGCCGCAGGCGTAGAGGTCGAGCACAATCCAGAAGCTCTCCAAACTGGACGCAGAGGTCTTGAGCGCGTCGCCGCCAGCGGCCAAAGTCCGCGGCGTAAGCGGATGCAATGCAGGACTTCTACGATCAAATTGTCGGACGGCCTGAAGATGACATCATCGGCTCCGCAGCAGCCCAATGGCTGAATTTTCCGGGCTGTGTGTTCGTCAAAGGTGAGTTTCGAGCCGACCCTGACGGGCGCGCGGTCGTGGCCCCCGGCCTGTTCATCACCGTGACGTTCGACGACGGCGCTGGCCGCGGCATTCTGACGCGCGTGCCCGGCGGTGAAAGGCAGATGACGGCAATCGCCGTACGCGAAGCTCTCGCCGTCGAACGCTCGGTGCACTGTGCCGAGCATCCTGCGATCGGCCTGGCGCTTCCCCGGGCCTCCATCGACGAGCTTGGACTCGGGGACGAGTTTCGAGCGCTGTTCGCGAGCGACGGGTCGGATACAGCCACCGTCGCTTTGACGGCGTCTGCGCGCATACAGACCGTTGCAGCCGAGATGTTCTCGCCGCCGGTCGCCGGAAACGCGGCGCAATTGCTGCGGTCGGCGCATGCGGCCGAGATCGTCGTCCACGCCTTGTTCGGCGAGCGCGGCCGGATTGCGGTCGATCCGGCGGCCGACCTCCAGCGGATGCGGTTGCAATCGGTGAAGGAGCGGATGGACGCCGATCTCGCCTACCCCTGGAGCATCGACGAGCTGGCGCGGAGCGCAGGGCTCAGCCGCCGGTCCTTCAATCAGAAATTCCAGATGGCCTATGGCGTCAGCGCAATCGACTATCTGAGGGGCCAGCGGCTCGATGCCGCGCGTGCCCTCCTGATTCGCCAGCGTCTGTCGGTCACCGAGGCGGCCTATCGGGTTGGCTATGCCCATCCGGCAAATTTCGCGACGGCCTTCCGCAGGCGCTTTGGCTATTCGCCGAGCCGCTGTCAGCAGACTTGAAAGCCTCCACGCGCGATCAAAGGTGATTTGCGCGCGCGCAAAGGCGGCGGCTGCCCCGATCTGGTTACTCCCCGGTTGTTCGAACACGGAGCTCGGGGAAGACGATGAAGCGGAACGACGGCCAGACGCTCGGCTGGGAATGGATGGTGAGAACTGGTCTGGGAGCGGCCGGCCTGGGAATGCTCCTGCACGCGGCCCCGTCGGCCGCACAGGTCTCGACGGCCAATTCGGGTCAGACGGCGGCGACATTGCCGCCGGTCACGGTGGAGACACCGAGCCAGCCGCGTCCGCGTGCCCAGTCTTCACAGCGCACGTCGCAATCGCAGCGCGGCCGCGTCGCGGCACAGCGCAATGCCGGCTCCGGCCCAGCCAGAAATCCGGACACGCGCGAGGGCGATGCCGGTCGCGGCAACGCGTCGAGCGAGCACAGCTATGTGGCGAACAGCAGTTCCGCAGGCACGAAGACCAACACGCCATTGCTCGAGACGCCACAGTCGATCTCGGTCGTGACGCGCAAAGAGCTCAACGACCGCGCCGTGCAGACGCTGACGGAAGCGGTCGGCTATGAGCCGGGCGTCCGCATCGATGCCGCCGGCTACGATCCACGCTTCGACGCTATCTCGATCCGCGGCTTCGACATCACCTACAACGGCATCTATCTCGACGGCTTACGCCTCGTCGGGGCCGGTCTCGGCGTGTTCAAGACCGAGCCTTACGGCGTCGACAGCATCACGGTGGTGCGCGGGCCGAGCTCGGCGCTCTATGGCCTCGGCTCGCCCGGTGGATTGATCGACCTGCAGAGCAAGCTGCCGACCAGCCAACCGTTCCACGAGGTGCAGACGCTGTTCGGCGACCGTGATCGCGTTCAGGGCAATTTCGATCTGTCGGGTCCGGTCGATCCTGGCGGCCAATTTTCCTATCGGCTGACCGGCGTGGTACGCGACGCCGACGTGTTCGTGCCCGGCGGCAAGGACAATCGTGTCTATGTCGCTCCCGCCGTCACCTGGAAGCCGGATCAATCGACGACCCTGACGGTTCTCGGCGCCTACCAGAAATCGAAGACGCCCGGATCCATGTTCACCTACTCGACGGGGACAGGGACGACGACCGACATCTTCACCGGCAGTCCATCCTACAACTCGCTGGACCAGGAGCAGGGACGCGTGGGCTATCTGTTCGAGCACGCGTTCAACAACGCCGTCACCGTTCGTCAGAAATTCCGCTACGTCGATGTCGATGCAGTCACCCGCTACGTGGGCTTTCTCGGCGCTCCCGTGGGCGACGTGGTCTCACGCTACACCGGCTACGTCCACGACACGCTGCAATCGGCCATCATCGACAACCAGGTCGAGGCGAAGCTTTCCACCGGCCCCGTGCAGCACACCCTCCTGGTCGGCACCGACTACACCGCGTCGACGTTCAACGACATGCAGGGCTTCGGCTTCGGCGTTTCCTCGCTCAATCTGGCCGCGCCGGTCTATGCGCCGGAATCCATTCCCGATCCCGTAATCTCGTCCTCCACAGCCCAGCGGCAGACCCAATCCGGCGTCTACGTCCAGGACCAGGCCAAGCTCGACCATTGGATCCTGACACTAAGCGGCCGCAGCGACTGGGTCCGCACCACGGGCGAGGATCTGTTCGCGCTGACCCATCAGACGCAGTCCGATCAGGCCTATAGCGGGCGAGCCGGGCTGACCTATGTGTTCGATTCCGGAGTTGCGCCCTACGTCGCCTATTCGACGTCGTTCTTTCCCAATCTCGGCGTCGATCCGTCGGGCGCCTTCTTCAAGCCGACCACGGGCAAGCAGACCGAGATCGGCGTCAAGTATCAGCCGCAGGGGACGCGGAGCTTCATCACGGCTGCGGTCTTCGACCTGACCCAGGATGGCGGCCTGGTCACGACCGGCACGGGCGTGACGGTCCAGCGCGGCGAGATTCAAAGCCGCGGCTTCGAATTGCAGGGGCTCGCGAGCCTCGGCAATGGCTTCGACATCACCTCGTCCTACACCTATCTCGACATGGTGACCAAGCAGGCCGGCGACAGCTCGCTGGTCGGCAAGTTTCCCTCGGGCAATCCTCCGCATACCGTGACGCTCTGGGGCAATTACGCCCTGCCGCTGGCCGGCCCGTTCGCGGGATTGAGCGTCGGCACTGGTGTGCGCTACATGTCCTGGAGCTATGGCGACGACGCCAACACGTTCAAGAACAGCTCGGTGACCCTGGTCGACGCGGCGCTGAAATATGATTTCGGCCAGGCGGCGAAGGAGCTGAAGGGACTTCAGTTCCAGGTCAACGCGAAGAACCTGTTCAATCTGCACTACACCACGTGCCAGGTCGGATATTGCTACCGCGGCGCGCCGCTGACCGTCATCGCAACGCTCGGCTACCGCTGGTGAGCGATCACCAATAGATCCCGTGGCGGTGCAACTCACGCACCACGCGGGTTTCGACGGAAGGCTGGCGGCGCTTCGGTTTGGTGGTTCCGGTCGTGCTCGCCGCCGCCGGTGATTGTGCAGCTGGACCCGTTGCGGCCGGTGACGTCGTGGCCGCCGGAGCGGACGTTGGCGCGGTGGTCGCTGTCTGGGCATTTGCCGGCTGCGATGGCGCCTGAGAGGTCTGCGGTGAGACCGCTGCCGCGGACTGCTCGGTCGCTTGCTGGCTCGCATTGGTGGCGGCAAGGCTCAGACTTCGCGATCCGCCCGCATAGGCTTGGCTTGCCAGCACCGACATTGCGGCGATCAGGATCAGCTTGCGCATGGCAATCCCCGTTATCGGACAGTCGGTCTTACCCAAATCGCTTTGCTACCGCGCCAGCCGGTGCGTCCCGATTTCGATCAGGGTGGCCCGACAGGACAGGCGATAGATCAGGCTGAACAATTGGCCGAACATGATCGAACTCCAGTGTTGATCATCAAAGCTACCAATAGCCCTCGTGTCTTTCCGGCCGTTTTCACGCCTTGAGGAAAATGGCTTCGTCCGCGACCGGCGTGATGTCGTCGGAACAAGTTGACGAAGTCGTCTCACAGGGGCGTGAGGCGTGAACCGCCAAGCGCAGAAAAACCCAGCCCCAGTTGACGTCGGAATAATATCGGGATATCCATCTATCCAATTTATCGGGATATCCCGCTATTGGAGGCGAGATGGCTGAGCAAGATCTGCCTGTTGTCGAACGAAACCGCTGCAATTGCTTGGCCCTGCGCAAGGCATCGCGCCACATGACGCTGTTCTACGATGCCGCGCTGGAGCCTTCGGGCCTTCGTTCGACGCAGTATGCCCTTCTGACCGAGATCCATCGGCGCGGCGATGCTCCCCCCTCGATCGGCGACCTCGCGGAAGCGCTGGTGATGGACCAGTCGACCATCGGCCAGAACCTGCGGCCGCTGCAGCGCGACGGCCTGGTTACGCTCGAGCGTGACGAGGCCGATCGCCGGAGCCGGTTGGCGAAGCTGACGCGGGCAGGGCGCTCGCGCCTTGCCGATGCGCGGCCGCTCTGGCTGGCGGCGCAGGAGAAATTCGAAAACGGGTTTGGCAAGCGGGCTGCTGCCGAGCTGCGGAACGTGCTCGCCGGTATCGCCGGCGATCAGTCGCTGATCGCCGACCGGCAAGAAGAGGCATAATCCATGAACAGTATCGAACGCGCGACGTTTGCTCGCGCCGTGCCGCTTGACGATCTCTCGCTGCGGCCCAAACCTCCCCGTCCGCCGACGTCGCCGAACACGGTGCTGGCGATCGTCTGTGTCGGCATCTGCCTTGCCAATCTCGACCTCTTCATCGTCAACGTCGCGCTCCCGAGCATCGGGCAGGATTTCAAGGGTGCCTCCCTCGACGACATGTCGTGGGTCCTGAACGGCTACGCCATCGCGTATGCGGCGCTGCTGGTGTTCTTCGGCCGCCTGGCCGAGCGTCATCGCAGAAATCTCAGCTTCCTGCTCGGCGTCGGCCTCTTCACGGTGGCATCGGCCGCCTGCGCCGCCGCCAGCAATGTAGAGATGCTGACCGCGTTTCGCATTGTGCAGGCCGCGGGCGCCGCATTGATGACGCCGACCTCACTCGGTCTGCTGCTGGCGGTGTTTGCGCCGGAAAAGCGCGGCGGCGCGGTGCGGACCTGGACGGCGATCGGCGGCCTTGCCGCCGCGCTCGGGCCGGTCGTCGGCGGCGTGCTGGTCGCCGTCAATTGGCGCTGGATCTTCTTCGTCAACGTGCCGATCGGTCTCGTGGCCATGGCGATCGGCTGGTGGAAGCTGCCGGAGATCGAGGGCCATGACGCGCCTCGTCCCAAATTCTTCGATGCGGTGCTGGTGACCGGCGGCATCGGCGCGCTGACTTTCGCCATCGTCAAGGTCAGCGACTGGGGCCTGCGCGCGCCGGCCATCGGCTACAGCTTTGCGGCTGCCGCGATCCTGCTCGTATTGTTCGTCTGGCGTTGCCTTCGCCTGAAAAATCCCTTTGTCGATCCGGCGCTGTTTCGCATCCGCCAATTCACTGGCGCGGCCCTGGTGATGGCGCCGTACTCGGCCGCCTTCGGCGCCATGCTGCTGTCGGTCGCGCTGTGGGAGCAGACGGCGTGGGGATGGTCTGCGTTGCAGACCGGGCTTGCGATCGCGCCGGGGCCGCTGATGGTGCCGATCACCTCGCTGCTGTTCGCCGGGCGATTGATCGCGCGCTTCGGTGCTGCGCCCGTCGTCACGGCCGGCATCGTGGTGTTCGCTGCCGGTCTGGTCGCCTGGGCGAGCCTGATCGGCCCCGAGCCGCATCCGGCCTTCGTGATCCTGGGCATGATTCCGACCGGCATCGGCGTCGGCTTGACGTTCCCGACCTTGATGGGCGTCAGCGCCGCGGGCCTGCCGCCCTCGTCGTTTGCGACGGGCTCGGGCGTGATCAACATGATCCGTCAGGCCTCGCTCGCGATCGGCGTTGCGATCTTCGTCGCCATCATCGGCTCACCTTCATCGTTGCCGGAGCGCCTCGTGGCGTTCCAGCGCGGATGGTGGGTGATGGTCGCGATCGTCGCCCTTGGCCTCGTGCCAACCTACTTCTACCTCAGGCAGAAGCCGAAGGCGCCCTGACGGGGCGCCTCAAAACACCTCGAAATATTCGCGGTGCTCCCAGTCGGTCACCTCTGCGAGGAAGCGGTCGATCTCGGCGTTCTTGATGTGGGTGTAGTAGTCGACGAACTCGGCCCCGAGCTTCTCGCGGAAGAACGGATCGTCCTTCAGCGCACCGACCGCATCGCGCAGCGACTTCGGCAGCAGCGGCGCCTTGGTTTCGTAGGGCGTATCAGCGGAGGGGCCGGGATCGAGCTTGCGGTCGACGCCGTCGAGGCCCGAGAGAATCTGCGAGGCCATGTAGAGATAGGGATTGGCGGCGGGCTCGCCGATGCGGTTCTCCAGGCGCGTCGCGGCATCATTGGCGCCGCCGAGCACGCGGATCATCACGCCGCGATTGTCGCGGCCCCAGATCGCGCGATCCGGTGCCAGCGAATAGGAGCGGTAGCGCTTGTAGCCGTTGATGGTCGGCGTCGTGAACACGGTCGAGGCGCGGGCGTGGTCGAGCAGGCCGGCGAGGTAGGACTTGCCGAACGCGCTGAGCGGCTCCGCACCGTCCTTCGCCATGAACTGATTCTCGCCGGTCGCGCGCGAGACGATCGACTGGTGTAGGTGCCAGCCGCTCGCGAACACGTTCGGCAGTTTTGGGCGGCACATGAAGGTAGCGTGGTAGCCGTGGCGACGCGCAATCTGCTTCACGGCGCTGCGAAACAGCACCATGTTGTCGGCGGGCTCCAGGCCCTTCCTCGGCGCGAAGGTGAACTCGCACTGGCTGGGGCCGAACTCGACCTCGACGGAGCGCAAGGGCAGCCCGAGCGCGACGATGTCGCGGCGCAAGATCTCCAGCACCGGCTCCATCTGATCGAACCGCTGCTCGGTGAGATATTGATAGCCGTGGCTGAGCAGGCTCACCGAGGGCGGCGTGCCCGGCTGTCCGGCGTCTTCCGCGCGCATATGCGGATCGTCGAGCTTGAAGATGTGGAATTCGACCTCGAGGCCTGCGACAAAATCGTGGCCGCGCGCGCCGAGCTCATCGAGCACGCGCCGGTAAAGGTTGCGCGTCGCGAACGGCACCGGGCGGCCATCGCCAAAATACAGGTCGCACAGCACCCAGCCCGTCGCCGGCGCCCACGGCAGCACGCGAAACGTGGTGGGGTCGGCGACCATCAGCACGTCCGCCGCGCCTTCCATCTCCTTCATGCCGAAGCCGCCGCCTGCCGTGAACACCGGAAACACCGTGCGGTGCGAGGTGTCCTTGGCGAGCATGGTGGTGGTGATGGAGCAGCCGCTCTCCAACGAGGCAATCGCTTCAGTGGCGATGATGGTCTTGCCGCGCAGGATGCCGTGCTGGTCGGGGAAGGCGAGGCGGATGACCTCGAGGTTCTTTTCCTCGACGAGACGACGCATGCGCTGGGCTGCGTCCTTCTGCTCATCCGACCACAGCCCATGACGCACGACGAAAGTCACTTCACCACTCCCTCAACTGCCGTAGGGTGGGCAAAGCGAAGCGTGCCCACCGCGTCTATCGTCGCAACGGAAGAATCGTGGGCACGGCGCGTTGCGCCTTTGCCCACCCTACGAGAGCCGGGCAAAGTCGTCACTCCGCCGCCGTCAGCCGGTGCACGTTGTCAGCGATCTCCTTCGGCACCGGCGCTGTCCACGGCGCGCCGCGGCGGCGCTTGACGTCGACTTCCATCCAGTAAGTCTCCCAGCCGCGCGTTGGGCCGATGCCATCCATGGTCGCCGGGCCCTGGATGCTGCGCGCGCTGGCCTCGTCCAGGAACAGCATCGGCTTCTCGCTGCCTGAGACCTTCTCGATCTCCTGCCGCAGCAGGCGGCGATATTGCACGATCGCCTTGTCGGATTGCCCAAGATGCTCCTTGGTGCGGTCCTGGATCGCGCCCATCGATTCCACCGCCCACTGATCGTGGACGTTGATGTCGGTGCCCATGCCGGTATAGGTCGCGGTCTGCTGCTCATGCGGATCGAAGCCGTAATCGTTGGCTTTGTTCTTGCGCGATTTGTAGTCGGGCAGCTCATAGAGCTCTAGCCGCTGGTCGCGCATCTTCTGCTTGTCGACCGGGTTCGAATAGCTCGTGAAGATCGCGTACCAGTAGCAGTTCTCGTCGTCGACCGGCACGTGCCACTGCGTGATCGTCATCTCCGTGCTCATGGGGATGACGAAGCCGTGCGGGAAGAGCTGGTTGGTGACGCGCACATGGGTGCGCTCCTCGTCGATCTCGCGCAGCGCGATCAGGCGCAGGCCGTATTCGGTGTGCTCGACATTGATGATCGGGCGATCGTATTCGCGCAGGATCTTCGTCATCGGCAGGTCGCTGCCGGCGGACGCGCCGCGGAACTGCTTGCCATAGGCGGTGGAGGTGTCCTCGTCCTCGAAGAAGCGGTGCAGATAGGAGGCGTGCGCGGGATCGATGCCGACCTCGAGTGCCTGCAGCCAGTTGCAGGCCATGTGGCCCTTGAACGCGAAGGTGTGCGTGTCAGGTGCAACGAAGCAGTCGATCTCCGGAAATGCCGGCGGCTCGCCTTCGCCGAGATAGGCCCAGAGGATGCCGCTCTTCTCCACCACAGGATAGGAGCGCTGGCGGATGTTCTGGCAGAGCTTTGAGTCCTTCGGCTCGGCCGGCGTCTCGATGCACTGGCCGGTGGCATCGAACAGCCAGCCATGGAAGGCGCAGCGCAGGCCGCCATGCTCCAGCCGCCCGAAAGCGAGGTCGGCGCCGCGATGCGCGCAATGGCGGTCGATCAGGCCGTAACGTCCCGTCTCGTCGCGAAACAGCACCAGGTTTTCGCCGAGCAGTTTGACCGGACGGATCGGCCGCTCGCCCTCGAGTTCGTCGACCAGCGCCGCCGGCTGCCAGTAGCTCCGCATCAGCTTGCCGCATGGGTCTTTCGGCCCGGTGCGGGTGATCAGGTCGTTCTGCTCCTGGCTCATCATGGCGGTCGCGTCCTTTTTCTGGAAAGCGCTTTTCTGGAGAGACGTTTTGTTCGTCTATTGAACGAATGGGCGAATTATGACATGCCTTGGATCAGCAGCAAGCACTATTTTGCAGGATTGTCCCGGCGATGCCCAAGCTCAAGCGAAGCGATAGCGAGGAGCGCGCGACGGATTTCGTCGAAGCCCTCGATCGCGGCCTGCGCCTGCTCCAGTGCTTCGGCATGACGACCGGTCCGATGACGCTGAGCGATCTCGCCCGTGCCGCCGATCTGCCGCGTGCGACCGCGCGGCGCATGCTGTTCACGCTCCAGCGCGGCGGCTACGTCTCCGGTGATGGAAAACTGTTCTCGCTGACGCCGCATGTGCTGACACTCGCGGCGTCCTATTTGCGATCCAACCAGCTCGTCTCCGTGCTCCAGCCCGTGCTCGACCGTGTCGCGACTGCGGCCAACGAAATCTCCTCGCTCGCTGTGCTCGATGGCGACGAGGTCGTGTTCATCGCGCGCAGCAGCCCGGCGCGGATGTTCTCGGGCGGCCTCGAAATCGGCTACCGCCTGCCGGCCTTCTGCACCTCGGTCGGCCGCGCCATGCTCGGCCAGCTCGACGATGCCGATCTCGCCGCGCGCCTGAAGGCGATGAAGCGCGAAGCGCTGACACCGCAGACGGTGACCGATACCAAGGCGCTGCTGGCGCGCATCGCCGCCGATCACGAGCAGGGCTATTCGCTGGTCGACCGCGAGGCCGAGCCGCATTTCCGCTCGATCTCGGTGCCGGTGCGTCGCTACGACGGCGTGATCGTCGCCGCCATCAACATGGGCGCCCATGTCGATCGCGTGCCGGCGCAGGAATTGATCGACCGTTTCCTGCCGCTGCTGCGCGAAGGCGCGGAGGCGGTGCGGTCGCAATTGCTGTAGCCCACCTAATCCCTGCCGCCTGTGCTATAATGCGTTCCACGCAAGATCAGGGAGCACGCCATGCAACACACCATGGTTCCCAGTGACCGCGTCGAGCACGTCGCCGTCTATGGTTGCGACGGCACGAAGCTCGGCACGATCGAACGATTGATGCTCGAGAAGGTAAGTGGAACGGTCGCCTACGCCGTGATCAAGACCGGCAGGCTGCTCGGTACGCACCACCATTATCCCGTGCAGTGGAGCGCGCTGAAATATGATCCGGGACGTCAGGCCTTTCAGGTCGATCTGACGTCGGAGCAATTGAGCAGCGGCCCCTGCGAAGTCGATGGCGATGAATTCGACTGGGGCGACCGCTCGCGGCCGTACCAGCATCCGAACTATTGGTCGATCTGACGGCCCGATGGGGCAAGCGTCGCGCGTTGACCCGCGCGCACAGGTCACGGTGCGCCAACGTGCTTGCTGTGTCAAAAGGCAAAAATGCCGCATGACACACCTCTCATCGCCACCATCGTCGTTGGGCTTGGATTAGCCTTCGTACTTGGAACTCTCGCGCAGCGGTTCCGTATTCCGCCGCTGGTCGGATATCTCCTTGCGGGTGTCGCGGTAGGCCCGTTCACGCCCGGCTTCGTCGCCGACCAGGCGCTCGCGACCGAGCTTTCGGAGCTCGGTATCATCCTGCTGATGTTCGGCGTCGGCCTGCATTTCTCGCTGCAGGATCTGCTCAGCGTCCGCAACATCGCGGTGCCCGGCGCCGTGGTGCAGATCGCGGTCGCGACAATAATGGGGCTTGGCCTGTCGCTGCTGATGGGCTGGAGCGTCAGTGCCGGTCTCGTGTTCGGTCTCGCCCTGTCGGTCGCGAGCACCGTCGTCCTGCTTCGCGCGCTGCAGGAGCGGCGCCTGATGGAGACCGACCGCGGCCGCATCGCCGTCGGCTGGCTCATCGTCGAAGACCTCGCGATGGTGCTCGTGCTGGTGCTGTTTCCGGCGATCGCGAGCCTTCAGGGCGGCGCCGACGGCAAGCCGGCGTTCGAGCCGCTGGCCGCGCAGGCTGGCCTCGGGCTCGCCGGCATCGTGATGCTGACGCTCCTCAAGATCGTCGTGTTCATCGGCTTGATGCTGGTGGTGGGACGCCGGGTGATCCCCTGGATCCTGCATTACATCGCGCACACCGGCTCGCGCGAACTGTTCCGCCTCGCCGTGCTGGCGATCGCGCTATGCATCGCCTTCGGGGCGACCAAGCTGTTCGACGTGTCGCTGGCGCTGGGCGCCTTCTTCGCCGGCATGATGCTGCGGGAATCGCCGCTCAGCGCGCGGGCCGCGCAGGAATCGCTGCCGCTGCGCGATGCCTTTGCCGTGCTGTTCTTCGTCTCGGTCGGCATGATGTTCGATCCGATGAGCGTGGTCCGCGAGCCCTGGCCGCTGCTGGCGACGCTCGCGATCATCATGCTCGGAAAATCGCTCGCCGCGTTCCTGATCGTGGTCATATTCCGGCATCCGGCCGCAACCGCCCTGACGATCTCGGCGAGCCTGTCGCAGATCGGCGAGTTCTCCTTCATCCTGGCCGAGCTCGGCGTCGTCTCGCAGATCCTGCCGCGTGAAGGCCGCGATTTGATCATGGCCGGCGCGATCCTTTCCATCATGTTCAACCCGTTGATGTTCGCGGCCGCCACCTGGCTCGCGCCGCGCCTCGATCCCAGGCGGGATACGCCACAAGCCGCGGCCGCCGTGCCCGAGCCGATCCGCACCACCGATCTCACCGACCATACGATCGTGATCGGCTATGGCCGCGTCGGCGCGCTGGTCGGCGATGCCCTGAAGCAGCGGCGATTGCCTTTCCTCGTCGCCGAGGTCGGAGAGAGCGCGCTCGAGAAGCTGAAGCAGGGCGGCATCGAGACGGTTACGGGCAACGCCGCGCAGCCGGAAATCCTCGACGCCACCAATCCGTCACGGGCGCGGCATCTGGTGATTGCGATCCCCGAGGCGTTCGAGGCGGGGCAGATCGTGCAGCAGGCGCGGGCGGCCAATCCGGATATCCGCATCATCGCGCGGGCGCATGCGGATGCCGAGGTCGATCATTTGAAGGGGCTGGGGGCAGATGTCGTCATCATGGGCGAGCGGGAAATCGCGCGCGGCATGATCGAGGAGCTGGAAAGGAGAGTTCCGGATGCTGCCCAGCAAGATTCCCGCGCGCTCGCGGCAGGTTCGGTCGTATGACCTGATTACGCCTGATGGACGCACCTACCGCTTTCCGCCGCCGACCCTGCTGCAGCGGCTGTTGCGGTGGGCGGTTGGGCACGCGGAGACGATGGCGATCTCGGCGGCGATCCTGGCACTGATCTATGTCGCGGGCTTTGCGGCCGAGGCGTTCGATCGGTCGGTGTTTGACGCGTGCAATGATCGGATGCGTGGGGTGGGTTACGCCTTCGGCTAACCCGCCCTGCGCACCTTGTTCGCCTCTACCGCTCCTCCGCCTCCCGCTCCATATCGCGCCCCGATAAATCCTCGCCCTGCATGTTGGCGTAGTCCCTCGCCATCTCGCGCATCAAAAACTTTGCCGGCACGTCGTGATAGGTGCCGCGGTCGTTGACGTATTGCATGTAAGCACGACCCTCGCCGTCGAACGGATGTAGCAGTGCATCGGTGTGGCCGTCGAAGTCGAGCGGGGCCACGCCGACCTTGGCGCAGAGTGTGTCGTTGAAGGTCGGCGTTGCCTTGCGCCAGGCGCCGTCGACATGCAGCTCGGTAAAGCCGTGCCAGGTGAAGATGTCGGTGCCCATGCTCGCCCGCAGCTTTTCGGTGGTGAGATGGTTCTTGACGTCGGCAAAGCCGACCCGGGCGGGGATGCCGTGGACGCGGCAGGCGGCGGCATAGAGCGAGGCCTTGCCGACGCAGTAACCTTGCCCGGCGGCGAGCACGCTCGAGGCACGAAACGTCTCGGCGATGCGCATGCTGACGTACGGGTTGTAACGGATGCCATCGCGCACCGCCTTGTAGAGCACGCTCGCCTTCTCGCGCGCGCCCGCATCTGCGCGCACGGCGGCTTCGGCGAAGCTCTTCACGGCGGGATGATCGCTGTCGATGTACTCGCCTGGATCGGTGTAGAGGCGGCGGATGGTATCCGGGAGAATGTCTGCCATGGCCGACAGCTTAACAGTTGATCCGCGCGGAACTCAAATCGCCTGACGCATGGAGCGTTGCGCGCAAGCGATCCATTTGCGTCGAGACGCTGGTTGCCATCGCGCCGATGCGATCATTGCCGGTTGCGCATCCAGTCGGCGAGGCCCGATATCGCGCGGTCGAGATCGGCGCGCGCGGCAGCGTCGGTGATTGTCTCTTCCATCGCACCGCGCATGCAGAGCATCCACGCGTCGCGCTCGGCGTCCCCAATGGCAAAGCCGATATGCCGCTGGCGCAGCCGCGGATGGCCCATCTCGGGCGAATAGAGTTTCGGCCCGCCGGTCCATTCGGTGAGATAGCGCTTCAGCACGTCCCTGATCAGGTCGAGGTCGTCCGCGTGCATCGCGCGGACGACTTTTGCCTCCGGCAGCGTGTCCATGCGGTCGTAGAAGCGGTCGACGAGGGCGTCGATCGTGGCCCTGCCGCCAATTCGTTCGAACATGGAGATGGCGACGTCGCTGGAGGTCATCGTGAGTCCCAAGGCTACTGTTCGGCTCCGATATAGTGATCTTGTGGCGCGCCCACAAACTCCGCTGTCGTCCCTGCGAACGCAGGGACCCATAACCCCAGGGAGGAGTTTGGCGAAGATTGGTCGTTCGGGATTAGCAGCGCGAACAATCGAGGGATCACGCGGTATGGGTCCCTGCGTTCGCAGGGACGACAGCGAGGCCTACAGCGCCACGCTCCGCAGCCCAAAGCTGCGGGCCTCGTTCTGCAGCACCGGGCGCACCGCATCGATCAGCCTTGCAGCCGCGGCGTCGACCGACAGCCCCGCCGTATCCACCACCGCCGTCGCGCGCGAGTACAACGGTTCGCGGCTCAGCAAAATGTTGCGCAGCTCGGCCATGGCCGAACGATCATCCGCCATCGGGCGCAGATCGCCCTGGCGGCGGACGCGGGCCATGTGCTCTTCGGGCTCGGCCTTCAGCCAGATCGTGTAGAACGAGGTCAGGATCTGGTCGAAGGTCAGCGGCTCAGAGACGATGCCGCCGCCGGTCGCCAGCACCATCAGCTCGTTGCGCGCGAGCAGCTGTTGCAGCGCCGCCTGCTCCATGCGGCGAAAGCCTTCCTGGCCGTAAAGCGCGATGATCTCGGCGACCGAAAGGCCGTTCTGCTGCTCGACCTCCTTGTTGAGCTCGACGAAGCTCCAGCCGATCTTCTTCGCCAGCATTCGCCCAAGCGTCGATTTGCCGGCGCCGCGCAGGCCGATTAGCGCGATGCCGCAGAACGGCGCGCGCCGTGGCGCGGACGCACTGCCCCCAGTGAGCAGATCTTTTGCCTGCGCGATCTGCGCCGGCGTCGCCTTGCGCAGGAGATCGCGAAACATCTGCCAGTCCGGCGTCGGATCGGCTGAGGGGAGCAGATCTTCGAGATGCGCACCCATCGCGTCGGAGACGCGGCGCAGGAGCACGATGGAAACATTGCCCTTGCCGCTCTCGAGCTGCGCGATGTAGCGCTCCGAAATTCCTGATACCTTGGCGAGCACTTTTCGCGACATGCCGCGCAGCGCGCGCATGGTGCGCACGCGCTGGCCGAGCTGTTCGAGAAAGCGGGATTCGGCGTCGGGACTGTCGGTCATGGATTACAGATCATGGACCTTCTTTAGCGGATGCCTTCTTCAAGAGGTCTTGCGGCGCGTTTTAATGAAACATAGTGCCTGCTGGCATTGACAGCAAGCTGTCACAGTGTCTTTCTATGAATTATAATTCTAAATTCGGGGGAGATGTCCGTGAGCGAGGGATCCTATAACGCGGTGACCTGGCTGCTCGACCGCAACGTCGAGGAGGGCCGAGCCAACAAGCTCGTCTTCGACGACACCGTCTCGCGGCTCACCTATGGCGAGCTCCAGCGCGACACCCGCCGCGCCGCCAACATGCTGCGCCGCCTCGGCGTCCGCCGCGAGGAGCGCGTGGCGATGATCATGCTGGACACGGTCAATTTCCCGATCGTGTTCCTGGGCGCGATCCGCGCCGGCATCGTGCCGGTGCCGCTCAACACGCTGCTGACCGCGGACCAGTACGCCTACATCCTCGCCGACTGCCGCGCCCGCGTGCTGTTCGTGTCCGAGGCGCTCTACCCTGTCATCAAGGACGTCGTCGGCCGCATGCCGGATCTCGAGCATGTCGTGGTGTCCGGCGCCAAGCAGAACGGCCACAAGCAGCTCGCCGAGGAGATCTCGGGCGAGAGCGATCAGTTCACGACCGCCGCGACGCATCCGGACGAGCCGGCGTTCTGGCTCTATTCGTCGGGCTCGACCGGCATGCCCAAGGGCGTGCGCCATCTGCATTCGAACTTGCAGGCGACCGCGGATACCTATGCCAGGCAAGTGCTCGGCATCCGCGAGAGCGACGTGTGTCTGTCCGCGGCAAAGCTGTTCTTTGCCTATGGCCTCGGCAATGCGTTGACCTTCCCGATGTCGGTCGGCGCCACCGTGGTGCTCAACAGCGAGCGCCCGACGCCGGCGCGCATGTTCGACCTGATGAACAGATACAATCCGTCGATCTTCTACGGCGTGCCGACATTGTTTGCCGCGATGCTCAACGACGAGACGATGAAGGCCGAGCGCGGCGGCAAGGCCTTGCGCATCTGCACCTCGGCCGGCGAGGCGCTCCCCGAGTCTGTCGGCAACAGCTGGAAATCGCGCTTCGGCGTCGACATCCTCGATGGCGTCGGCTCGACCGAGCTGTTGCACATCTTCCTGTCGAATGCGCCGGGCGACATCAAATACGGCTCATCCGGCAAGCCGGTGCCCGGCTATGCGGTGCGGCTCGTCAACGAAGCCGGCCGGGACGTCGCCGATGGCGAGGTCGGTGAACTCCTGGTCGATGCGCCCTCCGCCGGCGAGGGCTACTGGAACCAGCGCCACAAGAGCCGCCGCACGTTTGAAGGACCGTGGACCCGCACCGGTGACAAATACATCCGCGACGCCGATGGCCGCTACACCTTCTGCGGCCGCGCCGACGACATGTTCAAGGTCTCCGGCATCTGGGTCTCGCCGTTCGAGGTCGAGAGTGCGCTGATCACGCATCCCGCCGTGCTGGAGGCCGCCGTCGTGCCCGAGGCCGATGCGGAAGGGCTGCTGAAGCCGAAGGCCTTCGTCGTGCTGCGTCCCGGCGCCAAGACGACGGACTTGCAGGAGATGCTGAAGGAGCACGTCAAGCAGAAGATCGGCCCGTGGAAATATCCGCGCTGGATCGATGTGGTGGAGTCCCTGCCGAAGACGGCGACAGGTAAGATCCAGCGCTTCAAGCTGCGGGAAGGGGCGGGTTGAGCGTGACCGTGCGGCGTGTGACTCGCGCTATCGCCGCGAACTCCGCTGCGCTCCCTCCCCCCTTGCGGGGGAGGGCGGGGGAGAGGGGTAGCCCAGCAACCGGTCTTCATGTCGCGCGCCAGATGTTCTTCGTCGTCGCGCGCCAGATGTTCTTCGTCACAGCGGGGAGTCCCCGTGTGGCACCCCTCTCCCTAGCCCTCCCCCGCAAGGGGGGGAGGGAACGACTGAGCAAGCGGACACAGCTCGTTCTTACTGCGCGATCGAAGAAGAGTGACAGCATGACCAACCTCACCCCCACCGGCCACCTCACCATCGGCAACGCCAGCCTCGAATACAAATGGCTCGCGCCGCAGGCCGCCGACGCGCCGACCATCGTGATGCTGCACGAAGGCCTCGGCTCGGTGGGCCTCTGGGGTGACTTCCCCGAAAAGCTTCGAGAGGCCACCGGCGCCGGCATCTTCGTCTATTCGCGCGCGGGCTACGGCCAGTCGAGCCCGGTGACCTTGCCGCGGCCGCTAGATTACATGCAGCGCGAGGCGCTCGACGTGCTGCCGAAGCTGCTCGATGCGATCGGCTTCAAGCGCGGCCTCCTGCTCGGCCATTCCGACGGCGCCTCGATCGCGACGATCTATGCCGGTGCGCATCAGGATCATCGCCTGAGCGGCCTCGTGCTGATCGCGCCGCATTTCATCGTCGAGGACGTCTCGGTGCAGTCGATCGCCGCGATCAAGACCACCTTTGAGACCACAGACCTCAAGGCAAAGCTCGCGCGCTGGCACAAGGACGTCGACAACGCCTTCTATGGCTGGAACGGCGCCTGGCTCGACCCCAAGTTCCGCGATTGGGACATCTCGGAATACCTCGCCTATATCCGCGTTCCCGTCTTGGTCCTGCAAGGTGTCGATGACCAATATGGGACACTGCGCCAGGTCGAAATTGCGCAGGAAGAATGTTACTGTCCGGTAGATTTGAAAATTATTTCAGACGCGGGGCATTCCCCGCATCGTGAAGCGCCAGGGGTGACGCTTGACGCGATCGAGCAATTTGCAAAGGCGGCCCTGCGCCACGATCAGGGACTTCACGCCGCATGACATTGCGGAGACACATCGATGAATGTGCCTTCACATGCAGGCGGCCAGTTGTCATGGCCGCGATGGGCCTATGTGCCCGGCGAGGCGGGCGGGGCCGAGGCCGACTACGAAACGCTGGACATGGCCAAGGCGCTGGTGCCTGCGGCCTTCCGCGGCTTCGTGCCGGCGCGGCATCCGGCGCTGCGCTACGGCCTCGCGCTCAACGACCGCGGCTATTTCTGGGAAGCGCAGGAGGTGCTGGAGGCGGTGTGGGCGGCCGCTCCCCAAGGCGGCCGCGAGCGCATTCTGCTGCGGGCCTGCGTCCACATCGCCAACGCCAATCTGCGACTGCGCATGCAGCGGTCGCGCTCGGCCGCGCGCCTGTTCGGAGATGCGCTCGGCGAGTTGCAGGCGCTGAACTCGCGCAAGGTGGCCGCGGGCGGCGACGGCTTCGTCGAGAGCTTTCCGGTCGCGGCCCTGGCGGCGCAGCTCCAGGCCAAGCTCGATGGTCCCGAGCTCTCCAAGGCGGACTGGATCGCCCTCGGCGCCATCGGACGGTCTTGAGCGACGCATGAAACAAAGTGCATGCACCGGTCGTTAAGGGCTAGACGCCTTCCAAAAGATGCACTATTGTGCATCTAACGCTACGGCGAAAATGCATAATCAAGCTTAGGGGTGACCCATGGCCGGGGAAGATCGGCGCCTCGCAGGCGGCGCGACATTCATCGATTTCCAGACCGATCCGTCCCGCTACAAGCACTGGAAGCTCGCGGTCGATGGCGACGTCGCGACGCTGACCATGGATGTCGACGAGAACGGCGGCCTGTTCGAGGGCTACCAGCTCAAGCTCAATTCCTATGATCTCGGCGTCGACATCGAGCTGGCCGACGCGATCCAGCGCCTGCGCTTCGAGCATCCCGAGGTGAAGGTGGTGGTGATGCGCTCGGCCAAGAACCGCGTGTTCTGCGCCGGCGCCAACATCCGCATGCTCGCGGGCTCGACCCATGCCCACAAGGTGAACTTCTGCAAGTTCACCAACGAGACCCGCAACGGTATGGAAGACTCTTCGGAGAATTCCGGCCAGCGCTTCATCACCGTGGTGAACGGCTCGGCCGCCGGCGGCGGCTATGAGCTCGCGCTTGCGACCGACCACATCATCCTCGCCGACGACGGCGCCTCTGCCGTGGCGCTGCCGGAAGTGCCGCTGCTCGCGGTGCTGCCGGGTACCGGCGGCCTCACCCGCGTCGTCGACAAGCGCAAGGTGCGCCGCGACCACGCCGATTTCTTCTGCACCATCGAGGAAGGCGTGAAGGGCAAGCGCGCGGTGCAGTGGCGCCTGGTCGACGAGATCGCGCCGAATTCGAAGTTGGAGGCCAAGATCACCGAGCGCGCCAAGGAGTTCGCCGGCAAATCGAAGCGCGCCGGCAGCGGCAAGGGCATCGCGCTCTCTCCGCTGAAACGGAACATCGACGAGACCAGCATCCGCTACGGCTTCGTCAGCGTGGACATCGACCGCGCCGCCCGCATCGCCACCATCTCGATCAAGGCGCCGGAAGCCGCGCCGCCCGCCGACATCGACGGCATGATGGCGCAGGGCACGTCGTTCTGGCCGCTGCAGGTGGCGCGCGAGCTCGACGATGCCATCCTGCATTTGCGCATCAACGAGCTCGAGATCGCGATGCTCGTGTTCAAGAGCCATGGCGATCGCGCCCATGTGCTCGCCAACGACGCTTTCCTCGAAGCCAACAAGGCGCATTGGCTGGTCAACGAGATCAGGCATTACTGGAAGCGTGTGCTGAAGCGCATCGACGTCACCTCGCGCACGCTGGTGACGCTGATCGAGCCCGGCTCCTGCTTTGCTGGCACGCTCGCCGAACTCGTGTTCGCTGCCGACCGCTCCTACATGCTGATCGGCACGCGCCAGGGCGATAACCGCCCGCCGCCGTCGATCGAACTCTCCGCGATGAACTTCGGCCCGTATCCGATGAGCCATGGTTTGACGCGGCTGGAGTCGCGCTTCCAGGCTGATCCTGCGGACGTCGAGCGCGCGGAAGCAACGCTCGGCACCGCGCTCGACGCCGAGCAGGCGGAAGAGCTCGGGCTCGTCACCTTCGCGCTCGACGACATCGACTGGGACGACGAGGTCCGCGTGTTCCTGGAGGAGCGCGCCAGCTTCTCGCCCGACAGCCTCACCGGCATGGAAGCGAGCCTTCGCTTCGTTGGCCCCGAGACGATGGAATCAAAGATCTTCGCGCGCCTCACCGCCTGGCAGAACTGGATCTTCCAGCGTCCGAACGCGGTCGGCGAGGAAGGCGCACTACGCCGCTATGGCAGCGGGCAGAAGCCGAAATTCGATATGACGAGAGTCTAGCGAATAGGGAGTAGCGAATGGCGAATGGGGATTCCATTCGCTACTCGCCATTCGCCATTCGCGTCCTGCAAACGAGCTAGTCCCCCACGGGAGGTCCCCCATGAACATGAACATCATGAACGTCGACTACTCGACCAAGATTCCCAACAACGTGAATCTCGCTGAAGACCGCCAAGTGCTCAAAGCGCTGGAAGGCTGGCATCCCGGTTACATGGACTGGTGGAGCGACATGGGGCCGGAGGGTTTCCAGGAATCGCTGGTTTACCTGCGCACCGCTTACTCCGTCGATCCCCGCGGCTGGGCCAAGTTCGACTATGTTCGCATGCCCGAATATCGCTGGGGCATCCTGCTTGCGCCGCAGGAAGAGAATCGCGTCGTTCCGTTCGGCGAGCACTACGGCGAGCCGGCCTGGCAGGAAGTCCCAGGCGAGCACCGCGCCATGCTGCGTCGCCTGATCGTGATCCAGGGCGACACCGAGCCGGCCTCGGTCGAGCAGCAGCGCCATCTCGGCAAGACCGCGCCCTCGCTCTACGACATGCGCAACTTGTTCCAGGTCAATGTCGAGGAAGGCCGCCATCTCTGGGCCATGGTCTATCTGCTCCAGAAGTACTTTGGCCGCGATGGCCGTGAGGAAGCGGATGATTTGCTGCGCCGCCGTTCAGGCGACGCCGACGCGCCGCGCATGCTGGGTGCGTTCAACGAGGCTACGCCGGACTGGCTGTCCTTCTTCATGTTCACTTACTTCACCGACCGCGACGGCAAGATGCAGCTGCACAGCCTCGCGCAGTCCGGCTTCGATCCGCTGTCGCGCACCTGCCGCTTCATGCTGACCGAGGAAGCGCACCACATGTTCGTCGGCGAGACCGGCATCACCCGCGTCGTGCAGCGCACCTGCGATGCCATGCGCGAAGCCGGCATCACCGATCCCACCGACATCGCAAAAGTCCGCGCACTCGGCGTGATCGATCTGCCGACCATCCAGAAGAAGCTGAACCTGCACTACACCCTGTCGCTCGATCTGTTCGGCTCGGAAGTCTCGACCAACGCGGCGAACGCCTTCAACGCCGGCATCAAGGGCCGTTATCACGAGACCCAGATCGAGGACGATCACCAGCTCAAGAACGCCACCTATCCGGTGCTCAAGTTCATCAACGGCGAGATCAAGCTGGTCGACGAGCCGGCGCTGACCGCGCTCAACATGCGCCTGCGCGACGACTACAGCCAGGATTGCGTCAAGGGCATGCTGCGCTGGAACAAGGTGATCTCGACCGCCGGCTACGATTACAAGCTGACGCTGCCCAACGTCGCCTTCCACCGCCACATCGGCGAGTTCAAGGACATCCACGCCACGCCGGACGGCATTTTGATCGACGAGGCCACCTGGTCCAAGCGCAAGGACGAGTGGCTGCCGTCGACGGCCGATGGCGACTTCATCACCTCGCTGATGCAGCCCGTCACCGAGACCGGCAAGTTCGCCTCCTGGATCTCGCCGCCGAAGGTCGGCATCGATAACAAGCCGGGCGATTTCGAATACGTGAAGATCGAGTCGTAAGGCGAGGGCGCGGCCGCACTCGACGGTCGTCCCGGACAACAAAAACGCCTGGTAACCTCGTTGCCAGGCGTTTTGCAGTTCGGTGGCCGAAGTGGCGGGATGAGGCGAGCTACCGCCCCTTAAAATTCGCCGCGCGCCGCTCTTCCGTGGCCTTCACGCCTTCCTTGAAGTCCTCCGTCGCGCGCAGGCGGGTCTGCTCGGCGAGCTCGTGATTGGTCGCGGCCATCACGCGGTCGGCAAGTCCATTGCGCATCGTGGCGCGGGTGGAGAGCAGGCCGAGCGGCGAGCATTCAGCGATCTCGCCGGCGAGCTTCATCGCGGCCGCCTTGACCTGGTCCTGCGGGACGAGCTCGTTGGCGAGACCCCATTTCACCGCCTCTTCGCCGGTGACGCGGCGGCTGGTGTAGAACATCAACTCGGCGTTGTTCTTGCCGATCAGCTCGGGCAGCGTCACGGTCAGGCCGAAGCCGGGATGAAAGCCCAGCTTGGTGAAGTTCGCAGAGAAGCGCGCTTCGGGACAGGTGACGCGGAAGTCCGCCGATACCGCAAGGCCCAGGCCGCCGCCGATGGCCGCGCCCTGCACGGCGGCAACGATCGGCTTCTTGGCGCGGAAGATGCGCACGGCCTGGATGTAGAGATGGCTGATCGGCCCAAGATTGTCAGCCGGATCGCCCTTTGCCTTCTTCTCGGCCTCGCGCGCTTCCTGCGCCTGTCGCGCCGGATCGCCGAAATTAGCGCCGGCGCAGAATGCCTTGCCCTGTGCCGAGAGAACCGAGGCGCGGATCTCGATGTCGCGGTCGAACTCGTCGAGCGCGTCCGCGATCTGGTTGATCAGCGAGATGTCGAAGAAATTGAGCGGCGGACGGCGGATTTCGATGGTGCCGACGTGTCCGACCTTCTCGACGCCGATATCTGTATACGTGCTCATGGTGTCCTCGATTGAATTAGCGCAGGCCCAATCCGCGGGCGATGATGCCGCGCAGCACCTCGGTGGTGCCGCCCTGGATGGTGAGTTTCGGCGCGGTCTTGATGGCGAAGTCGAGCTGCCGCTCCAGCGTCTCGCGGTTGGTCGCGGTCTCCTCGACGAAGGCGGCGAGATCGCGCACACGGTGCGGAAGCTGTTGCTCCCAGACCGTGCCGATGTCCTTGACGATGGAGGCCTCGACCACCGGCTCCTTGCCGGCCGCCAGCATGCCGGCCACCGAGACCGACATGCGCCGCATGGCGTGGAGCTGGGCGACGAGACGGCCGATGCCTTCGGCGCTGCGCGTGTCCGGGTTGGGGCCGACCGCGCGAACCAACTCGGTCAGCACATAGTAGGTCTCGAGGAAGCGCTCGGGACCGCTGCGTTCATACGCGAGCTCGCTCGTCGCTTGCTTCCAGGCGCCGTCGACTTCACCGAGCACGTGATCTTCTGGCACGAAGAAGTCCGTAAAGACGACTTCGTTGAACTCGTACTGGCCGGTGATCTGGCCGATCGGATTCACCTTGATGCCCGGCTGCTTCATCTTGACCAGAAATTGTGTCAGGCCGTGACGGCGGTTTTCCTTGGTCGGCTGTGAGGTCCGGAAGATCGCGATCATGTAATCGGCGATATGCGCCGACGAGGTCCAGATTTTTGTGCCGTTGATGAGATAGCCGCCGTCGGTCTTGGTCGCGCGCGTCTTCGCCGCGAACAGGTCCGAGCCGGAGTTCGGCTCGCTCATGCCGATCGCGAAGCAGATCTCGCCGCGGCAGATGCGCGGCAAGATCTCCATCTTGATGTGCTCGGGCGCGTATTTCAGCAGCACCGGCCCGCTCTGGCGGTCGGCGACGAAGAAGCGCCGCGTCGGCGCGTTGGCGACGCGCATCTCCTCGGTGACGACGTAGCGCTCGAGGAAGGAGCGCTCCTGGCCGCCATATTTCTTCGGCCAGGTCATCCCCAGCCAGCCCTTGGCGCCGACCCGGCGAGAGAATTCCGGCGCGTCGGTGTCCTCGCGGTTGGGCTTGTGCGGATCGAAGGTACCGGCGGCGATCTCTTCGGCGAGGAACGCGCGCACTTCCTTGCGCAGTTGCTCGCACTTCTCGGGCAGGCGGATCGGATCGAAACGGAGGGCAGCGGTCATGTGTTTCGTCTCCCGATCAACGCGAAGCCACGAGCGGCCACAATTCGTCGGCGCCGCGGTTTGCCACCAGCTTGCCGAGCTCGACCGCCCAGTGGCTCTCCGAACCAAAGTCGTCGCGCCAGGCCAGCGCGCGCAGCGAATAGCGGTGCAGGATGTGCTCCATGGTGAAGCCGATCGCGCCGTGAACCTGATGGGCGATGCCGCCGCCTTTCTCTGCAGCTTCCGCGCAGCGGATCTTTGCCGAGGCGGCTTCGAGGTAGACCTCGTCGTTGAACGATTTTGCATTCGCGATGGCGTCGGCTGCGGACGTTGCTGCCGCGAGCGCTGCGGCAGATTCGCCGGCGAGGCGTGCGAGATTGTGCTGCACCGCCTGGAATTTCGAAATCTTCTTCTCGAAGGCGACGCGCTCGTTGGAATAGCGCACGGAGATGTCGAGCATCGATTCCAGTGCGCCCGCAATCTGGAGGCTGCGCGCGACGCCGCCCATCAGCATCAGATTGGTCTGGTCAACGCCATCAGGCGCGGCCTTGATGGTGACCGGCTGGACCTTGTCGAGCGTCACGGTATCGCTGTGGTCGTAGCCGACATTGAGCCCGGACTCGATCCGCGCCTTGCTCGCATCGACCAGCGCGATGGAAACACCGTCCTTGCCGTGCGCCAGCACCGCGAAATGTTTCGCCGCCTTGGCGAAGGGCACGCCGCGGCTGCGGCCGGAGAGCGCGCCGTCGGCATCGATCGTGATGCGATCCTTCGGGCTTGCCGGCAGCACGGTCATCTCGCGCTCGGGCGAGGCGATCTTCGCCTGCGCCAGCAGCCAGCCGGCGAGCATGGTTTCGGCCAGGGGAACCGCGACCGCGAAACGGCCGGCGGCGTTCAGCAAGGCAAAACCGTCGGCAAGGCTCGCGCCGGAGCCGCCGAGATCGTCGGGCACCCAGGACAGCGGCAGGCCGGCTTCGCTCAGCGCCTGCCACAGCGGCGCCTGCCAGGAATTCGTCTTGTCGTTGTTGATGGTTTGCGGATCGGCGAGATCGGCGAAGATTTTCTCCGCGGTATCGACGACGATATTGTCACTCTCCGCCACAGCGTTCCCCGTGTTTTGCCATTGGCGCGTCCGGCCTGACGGGGCGGCGCGCAGTGTCTTCTTGCGCCCGATGATCGGAAAAAGCCATGGCCCTGACAAGCGTTGATCGCAGGTCAACCTGCGGCGCGGGCATGGGCGATAAGCTAATTCCGCTTAGCGGAGTTTGCTCGATTTGCAGGGCGCGGCAAACTCGCTAAAGAGGGCCAACGAAGGCTTGCATCAGATACAGGGGAAGGACATCCGGATGGCTCAAGACAGTCTGTACGCGATCGTGACGGGATCGGCCTCCGGCCTTGGCGCCGCAACCGCGGAAATTCTCGCGCGGAGCGGGGCGCGGCTCGTCATCAATTATTCGTCGAGCCAGAAGGAAGCCGAGGCAACGGCGGAAGTGTGCCGCAAGGCGGGCGCGGCTGAGGTGCTGGTCGTGCAGGGCGACGTCTCGAAGGACGAGGATTGCCGCAAGATCGTTGCGGCAGCCGGCGGCTGGGGCAAGCTCGATATCCTCGTCAACAATGCCGGCATCACCAAGCATGTCGCCCATGGCAATCTCGACGGGCTCTCGGCGGAAGATTTCCAACGACTCTACGGCGTCAACACCATCGGCCCGTTCCAGATGGTGCGCGCGGCGCGCAGCCTGCTTGAGGCCGGTGCGAACGCGTCGGGGCGCCCATCCGCCGTGGTCAACATTTCCTCCGTCGCCGGGATCAGCGGCGTCGGCTCGTCGATCGCCTATGCTGCGAGCAAGGGCGCGCTCAACACGATGACGCTGTCGCTGTCGCGTGCGCTGGCGCCCTTGATCCGCGTCAACACGGTTTGCCCCGGCTATATCGACACCCCCTGGTTCACCAAGGGCCGTGGCGAGGAACAGGCAAAACAGGTGCGCGACAGCGTGATCGCGAAGGTGCCGCTGAAGGTCGCATCAAGCGCCGAGGACATCGCGCAGCTCGTCTGCTTCCTGGCGATGCCGGCCTCCAGCAACATGACCGGCGAGGTCGTGCGCATGGATGCGGGGATGCATTTGATTACGTGATGGCTATCGCACTCTCTCCACGTCATGGCCGGGCCTGACCCGGCCGTCCACGTGTCGCCGCGCGAACCGAAAGACGTGGATGCCCGGGTCAAGCCCGGGCATGACGGCGAGGAGGCAGTTTGCCTCTCTCTATTATTGGCGCCTTAGCCCGCTACCCTTTTATCACGCCGCTCGCGACCAGCCGGTGCCAGATGAACAGCACCACCACCGCGCCGATCGTGGCCATGATGAAGCCGGCGCCCTGGTCGGGGCTGTAGTGGCCGATGGCCTGGCCGATGAAGGTGGCGAGGAACGCGCCGGCAATACCGAGGATGGTGGTGAGAATGAAGCCGCTCGGGTTGTTCGGTCCCGGTGCCAGCCAGCGCGCAATGAGGCCGGCGACGAAGCCGACGATGATGATCCACAACAGGCCGCCGAAACTCATGACAGTGCTCCCCTTCGTGAAGGTGTAGAGAGCATGATCCGGACCCGGAGGGCCGCCTTAGCGCAAGGTGTGCAGCGGCCTTCCGAAAAGATCATGCTCAAGCCAGGCAGACCAGTTCGATTAAATTCTGCCCGACAGCTCGTTCTCCGTCGGCAGCCGTCCGTCCGGCGTCAGATGGTCGACTACCTGCGGCAGATATTGGCTGAGGCCGGAGAGCAGTTCTTCCCGCGACAGGCCGCTCTGGGAGGACAGGCTCTCGATCTGGTCGGCACCGAGCGCATTGGCGAGATCGCCGGGCGCGATTGCCTTGTTCTCACCCTTGCCGACCCAGGAATTCGCGGCCTCGCCGTGGCCGCCCTGCTGAAGCTGGTTGAGGAGATCGCCGAGCCCGCCGCTGAGCACGGTGCCGGCCGCGCCGCCTGCTGGCCCCATGAGATCGTGCGCTATGCCGGTGGAGGCCGTGGCGGCAGTGGTGGCTTCCTCTCGTGCCGAGGCGCAGAGTGCGGCCGCAGGTCGCTAGACCGCCGCTACCGCCGGGGCCACCGGGGAAGCGCGCTGCTGCCGGTATTGACCTGCGTCGGAGGGCGGCAGCGGCGAGCGCTGCTGCGATGCCGGCGCTGCGTCGGGCTGGCCTGCGGTCATGTGCTTGAAAGCCTTCCAGGCAAGCAGGCCGAGCAGCGCCATGGTCATCGGCGACATGCCGCCGGAGGATTGCTCGGAGCTTGGCGTGCTCGGGCCACGGGGGCCGTTCTGCATGCCGTTGAGGACGTCGAGTAGACCCATGGTGCTCTCCTTCGTTCTCCGTCGCGAGCGCTCGCCGCTGACAGCCCCCGGGGCGAAAACATATGAGGCTCTCATGACGGTTACAAGGCGAATGCATCGCAACCAATGGGCAGCCGGCGCTGCCTCTGCTATCGAAGGCGGGTCTTTGAGGGGAGCAAGCTCCAGTGGTTACGGATCGACCGATCGTGGTGGCCGGCGCGGGCGCCATCGGCTGTTTCGTCGGCGGCATGCTGGCCGCGTCAAGCCGCCGCGTCGCGCTGCTGGTGCGGCCGCGGGTGAAGACCGAGATCGAGCGGTTCGGCCTGCGGCTGACCGACTTCGACGGGTCCGAGACAAGGCTCGGTGCCGGCCAGCTCGCGCTGTCGGAAGACCCCGCCATCTTCCACAGCGCCGGCATCGTGCTGGTGACGGTGAAGAGTGCCGACACCGCCGATGTCGCCGACCAGATCGCGCAGCATGCGCCGCAGGACGCGGTGATCGTCTCGCTTCAGAACGGCATCGGCAATGTCGCTGTGCTGCGCGAGCGCCTCGGCGGCCGGCGCGTGCTCGCGGGCATGGTTCCGTTCAACGTGATCGCGATGGGCGAGGGGCGTTTCCACCGTTCGACCTCCGGCGACATCCATATCGGAGAGGATGAGGCGAACACCGCCGCGGCGCTCTCGGTGTCCGGTCTTGCGATGCGCGCCAGCGGTGACATCACCGGCGTGCAATGGGGCAAGCTGATCATCAATCTGAACAACGCGCTCAGCGCATTGTCCGATATGCCGCTCGCTGCGCAATTGGCGAACCGCAACTGGCGGAGATTGTTCGCCGACCAGATGGCGGAGGGCCTGGCCGCGCTGAAGGCAGCCGGCATCACGCCGGTGTCGTCGACGCCGATCCCGATGAACTGGTCTCCGACCTTGCTGCGGCTGCCCGACATGATCTTCAACGCGATCCTCGGACGCACGATGAAGATCGATCCCGAGGCGCGCTCCTCGATGTGGCAGGATCTGAAGCAGGGCCGCAAGACCGAGATCGACTATCTCCAGGGCGCGGTCATCGCGCTCGCCGAGCAGAACCATGTCGAGGTGCCGCTGATGCGCCGCATTGTTGCGCTGATCAGGGAGGCGGAAGCCGCAGGCAATGGCCCGCCCCGGCTGACGCCGCAGCAGATCCGCGGGACGGCTTGAGTGCCAGGAGGTGCGCGATGAGGCGTTGTTTGCTGATCGGGTTTGCGCTCGTCGCGCTCGCCGCTTCGACATTCGCCGAGGCAAGGCCGCCGACCGTCATGAACTCACCCGGCTATGACCGGCGATTGCAGGAGAGCAGGTCGCAATTGGGCAGTCCAACACCGCCCGCGACTACGCCGGTCGTCGTACCGAAGCGAAACAAGAAGAAGCGTCCGAGCTGAAGTGACGCTCTCGTAGGGTGGCCAAAGCGACTTGTCCGCCAAAGCTCGAAGAGCGAAGGCGGAAGCGTGCCCACCTTCTCTGTCTCGTCAGAATGTGGTCGGCACGCCGCGCAAAGGCGCGCCTTTGCCCACTCTACCAGTCAGTGCGAGAAGCTCACCCCTTCTTCGCCGGCTTGCTCGGCGCCGGATTGAACAGCTTCTTCAGTTCATTCAAGCTTTCCGACAGGCGCGGCCATTCGCAGGAGAACGAGCCCTTGGTGCAGGGCGCACCCTTTCGCTGGCCGACAGCCTGCTGCACCTTGGGCCGCTCGACCGGCATCGGCACGCGCTCGGCCTCGGTGCGTAGCGCGACCTGCTGGAGTTGCTGCACCTGCTGTTCCTGCTGCTCGCGCTGCTGACGCGCGGTGGCTTGCGCCGCCTCGTTGCTGCGGCGCTGCTTGGCGAGATAGGCGGTGTAGGATTCGTCGATCTTCTTCTGCTCTTCCGGCGTCGGATTGGGGCCGGCGATGTCGAAGGTGCGGTCCTGGAGGAAGTCGTAATAGGAATAGCCGCCGCCCGGTTTGCGTCGGCCGGCGAATTTGGCGTTGCAGTCGGCGAGCTGGGCGGTCTTCTCGGTCTTGTTTGCGGCCTTCTCGGCAGCGTCAGCGCATTCCTCGAAATCGACCGGCGCGCGCTTCCACCATTGCGCCTCGGCATGCGACGCCATCAGCAGAAAAACTCCTGCTGCGGCAACGAGCGGCGCCGCACGACGCGATGCAACTACAACTGACATTTTACGAGAGCATTCCTTACACGACTCAACCCGAACTGAGTCGAGCCGGATTTTTGCCCCTTTATCGCCGGGTTGTCACCCATGGAACTCGGGAATTTCATGGCTGGAATGCTGACATTTTTTGCTTGACGTGGCCCCGAAGTTACAGCGCCCTGTCGGCTCGCTGTTACAGTTCATGCCGCGAGGCCTCGTCATGAGGCGACGCCAAGAAGATAAAGTGGAAACGCCCGATGCTGCTGCCCCTGTCCGATGTGCCGCGCTGGTACGCTGAACGTAAACCGCAAGGCACGATCGCCGTCCAGCATGGACAGGACAGGCTGACATGGGACGAGCTCGAGCGCGGTGCCAACCGGCGCGCGCGGGCGTTTGCGGCCAAGGGCGTCAAGCCCGGCGATTTCGTCGCGATCGGTTTGCCCAACGGCAACGCGTTCTTCGAGACGTCCTTCGCGGTGTGGAAGTGCGGGGCGACGCCGACCTCGCTGTCATGGCGGCTGCCGCGCGGCGAAGCCGCCGCCGTGCTCGACATCCTCAAGCCGGCGCTGGTGGTCGGCGGCGAGGCCGACTGAACGCGCCGAACCGCTTGCCTGCGGATTTCGTGCCGGACGGTTTTTCGGACGAGCCGCTGACGCCGCCGGTGGCGCGCTACTGGAAAGCCATGACCTCGGGCGGCTCGACCGGCCGGCCGAAGGTGATCCTCGATCATCAACCGGCCGTGATCGACACGGCTGCCGCGCCGCCGCTCAACATTCCCTTTGGGGTTTCGCTGCTCAATCCCGGTCCGCTCTATCACAATGCGCCGTTCATCGTGTCGCACTACGCGCTGTTCTTGGGCGGCAAGCTCACTGGCCTGACCAAGTTCGACGCCGAGGAGACGCTGCGCCAGATCGCGCGCGAGCGCGTGCAGTGGGTCAATTTCGTGCCGACCATGATGCACCGGATCTGGGCGCTGCCCGAGCACGTGCGCAATGCCTACGACGTGTCGAGCCTGCAGACGGTGTTCCACATGGCAGCTCCCATGCCGCCCTGGCTGAAGGAGAACTGGATCGCCTGGCTCGGACCCGAGCGGATCTGGGAGCTCTATGGCGGCACCGAGCGGCAGGGCTCCTGCATCATATCAGGCACGGAGTGGCTGACGCACAAGGGTTCGGTCGGCAAGATCGGCGAGATGGCGAAACTTCGCGTCGTCGGCGAGGACGGCAACGATGTCGCGCCGGGAGAGACTGGCGAGATCTATTTCCTCAACAATGACGGCAAGGACGCCACCTATCACTATCTCGGCGCCGAGCCGAAGCGTCGTGCCGATGGCTGGGAGTCGCTCGGCGACATCGGCCGGCTGGATGCGGAAGGTTACCTCTATCTCGGCGACCGTCTCGCCGACATGGTGCTGCGCGGCGGTGCCAACATCTATCCGGCCGAGGTCGAGGCTGCCGTCTCCGAGTGTCCGGGCGTGCGGTCGTGCGTCGTGGTGGGACTGCCCGATCCGGAATTGGGCCAGCGCGTACACGCCATCATCGAGCCGGAGCCCGATACCGACGATCAGGCGATCGCCGACGCCATGGCGGATTTCCTGAAGGACCGGCTCAGCCGCTACAAGCACCCTGAGAGTTTCGAGTTCGTCAGCGCCCCGCCGCGTGATGATTCAGGCAAGGTTCGCAGAACATTGTTGCGCGACGAGCGCGCAGCATGGATGAAGCAGGGACGCGCCTTCCGGATCATGCCGGCGAAGGCGCTTGCGCACGCCGAATAGAAAATTCACGAAGGGACTCATGCCATGACCATCACCATCGCAGCGAACAGCGTGCCGAAGCCGCCGGCCGAGATCATCGAGGGCTTTCGCGGCGCGCCGACCTCGGTCATCTCGGACAATCTCGCCCGGCTGCCGGGCGCCGTCGGGCTGAAGCCTTATCATCGCGGCGGCAAGCTGGTGGGGACGGCCTTCACGGTGCGCACCCGGCCCGGTGACAATCTCGCCATCCACCGTGCGCTGGAGCTTGTCGGTCCCGGCGACGTCATCGTGGTCGACGGCGGCGCCGACGAGACGCGCGCGCTGGTCGGCGAGATCATGAAGAACATCGCGCAGTGGCGCAAAGCCGAAGGCTACGTCATCGACGGTGCGATCCGCGATGTCGCGGCGTTCGCGGCCGACGACTTCCCCTGTTACGCCCGCGCGGTGATCCATCGCGGCCCCTACAAGAACGGCCCCGGCGAGATCAACGTGCCCGTGACGATCGGCGGCAGCGTGATCTCGCCCGGCGACATCGTGGTCGGCGACGAGGACGGCGTCGTGTCGTTCCCTGCCGCCGGCGCGGCTGCGCTGCTTGATGCCGTGCGCGCCCAGGTCGCGCGCGAGGAGGAAACCATGAAGGCGATCCGCGAGGGCCGCTACCAGGGGTCTTACGGCAAGTCCTGAGCATGATCAGAACAAAGGGGAGGACGGCGTGAGCCAGAAGGACGAATTTCACAATATCGATAATCCGAGCGACGGCCTGTTCCGTGAGCTCGCCGCCGGCGTGACCACGCGCATCTTCTCCGGCGAGCAGGCGATGCTGTCGGTGGTGACGCTGGCCCCGCATGCGCAAGGCACGCTGCATCATCATCCCGAGGAGCAATGGGGCGTGCTGCTCGACGGCTCCGCCATCCGCGTCCAGGGCGATGAGGAAATTCCGGTGAAGAAAGGCGATTTCTGGCGCACGCCGGGCAACGTGCCGCACACCATGCGCGCCGGCCCCGATGGCGCCCGCGTGCTGGACATCTTTAGTCCGCCTCGGCCAGAATACAAAAAAGCGGGGTCGGGCTTCGGAACGACCTGAAGCGCTCAAAAGCAAAAAAAAGCAAAGCGCAAATACAAGGGAGGGGACGATGACGATCACACGACGGGCGCTGCTGGCCGCGCCCGCCATCCTCGCGATGGCACCGGCAAGCGCACAGGCCTCGAAAATCACGCTGGTCGTGCCGTTCCCGCCGGGCGGCTCGACCGATGCGATGGCGCGGCTGCTCCAGAGCAATCTACAGACCAAACTCAACCGCATCGTCGTGGTCGAGAACAAGTCGGGCGCGGCCGGCGCACTCGGCGCGGCGCAGGTCGCCAAGAGCCCGGCCGACGGCTCGACATTCCTGGTCACGTTCGACTCGCACGCGGTGATCCCGTCGATCCTCGACAAGCCGCCGGTCGATGTCGAGCGCGAGCTCATGCCGGTGCTGCTGGTGGGCACCGCGCCTTACGTGATCGCAGCCGGCGCCGGCCGTCCTTACAAGAGCTTTGCCGATGTGGTCGCCGCCTGCAAGGCGACGCCCGGTGCGGTGAAATTCGCCTCCGTCGGCATCGGCACGCTCGGCCATCTCGCCATGACCGTGCTCGGCAACAAGGCCGGCGTCGAGATCATGCACGTGCCCTATCGCGGCGGCGGGCCGGCGATGAACGACGTGCTCGGCGGTCATGTCGATCTGATCGCGGGATCGGCGGCGCTGGTCGCGGCCCAGCTCGGCACCAACATGCTGCGGCCGATCCTGCAGCTCGGGCGCGAGCGGCTGCCGGCGCTGCCGGACACGCCGACCGCGATCGAGGCCGGCTTTCCGGATTTCGAGACGCTGGCCTGGTGGGGCATCTTCGCGCCGACGGGCACGCCGCCCGACGTCATCTCAGCCATGGCGACGGCGTCCAAGGAGATCCTGAGCGAGCCCGCGACCGCCGCCCAGCTCAAGGAGACCCAGCAGATGACGCTGCTGCTCCAGGACGGCCCCGCCTTCAAGACTTTCTTCGACAAGCAGGTCACCTATTGGGGCAAGGTGGTGAAGGACAACAATATCAGGGCGTGAGCGCGCGCATGATCCAAATGGATGCGCACAGCCGGTCTTTATGACAGTCGCATGACCCGCCCGCTCCTGTTGCTCTCCTTGTCGGAGAGGGCGGAGCGCATGACGCGCCGAACCGAACGCCGAAGCGGCTGAGATCCTTTCAACTGCTTCGTCCTCGTTCGAGGCTCGATGGCATCATCATCGAAGCTACATTGAAAGACGCGCACGGGGCGTCCCATGTTGTGAAAATATTGCTCCCCGACGTCATCGAGTTGCATGGCGAGCACACTCTCGACGCGGGTTGCGATTTCGTCGGTCATCGCGATCCCGCCTGCTGGTGCGATCGTTTGCAGACGCGCCGCTACATTGACATCGTGGCCATAGATATCCTCGACGTCGGCGAGGATTGGTCCGCAACTCAGGCCCATGCGAAAGATAATCTGCTTGTCCTTGGCGGCACCTCGGCCGCGCTCGATCATCCCCTTCTGGATGTCGACGGCACAGCAGGTCGCATCAATTGCGGTCTCGAATTCAGCCAGGATTCCGTCGCCGGTCGATTTGAAGAAACGAGCTCCGTACTCCCCAAGCTTCGGGTCGAGCAGCTCACGTCGATGAGATTTGTATAGAAAATAGGCCAATTCCGCGTCCAGGATCGTAAGCCTGGAATAGCCGACGATGTCGACCGCGAGGACCGCGCCCCACCTGCGTTCGAGTGCCGGCAGATCTCGTCGAGCGCGGCGGTCCGGTGTCTCCGGCATCGCAACGCGCGATTCTGTCAACATTCTCAACTTCATGGTGCGCCTCCTGACTGGTGTTGCGACCAATCGTTTGCGTCGGATGCAGGCACCTTAAGCAGGCAGGCGTCATTGCAGCGTGACCTGTCACGAGAGACGGGGTGATCCCGGGAAGCAGTCAGAATTGCCATTCAGCACGATTTTTCACGCTGGTTTGACGAACTCGCTTGTTTTCAGCGGCCAAATTGAGGTTGTGGGATACGATGACGACACGCGCACTTGGGCGGGTTGTTTGGCTTGCGTGCGTCTTAAGCTAGTATGGCGGTGCGAATGACCGAAAACTGGCCGGGATCGATTCATGAATCTCGCTGCCCTGGATTTGCGTTCCCAATCTGAAGCCATGCTGGACAGCATTGCTGGTCTCGCATCGGCCGAGCTCGTCGCGCTTACGGGACGTCTGAGCCGCGCATTCTCGATCGCATCGCCCTTTGCCCCGGGCTTTCACTGCATCGGCGGCGAGATCGTCATCGTCCCCGATCCGAGCGCGATGGCTGGCGTGGGGGCGCGACTAAGCGTCACAGGAAATGGCGAGACGCAAGCGACAGCGCTGGTGTCATGTCTGGGTGAGGCAGCCGAGTATCTTTCCCAGTTCGAACGGCCGGGCGACATCGCGGCAACGGTCGCTGCGTGCGATCGAACGCGCCTCGTCTCCGACGGCTGGGTCGGCCAGGCCGTGTCAGGCGCGAACCGACCCATCGACTGCGTCAACGCGGTTGACGCTGCAACCGGAGAAGCCGGACTTTTGCCGGCCGATCTCTGCTTGCGGCGCCCACAGGACCGAAGGGCGATCGATCCGGTCGTCGCATTGTCGTCGGGTGCAGCTGCGGGACCGAGCTTTGAAGCCGCCGCGCTTCGCGCGGTTCTGGAGCTCTGTGAGCGTGACGCGGCCGCGATGTGGTGGCTGGGTGGCCATCGCCCGAAGGGCTTTGCGCTGGAGCATCCGGTTACCAAAGCCGGGGCTGAATTGATCGGGCGATTGCGCAAGGGCGAGTCAACGCGGCGTACCATGTTGCTCGATATCACGACCGACATCGGCGTTCCCGTCGTTGCGGCCGTATCTCTGGGGCGCGACGGCCGGGAAATGGCATGTGGACTGTCGTCAAGGCTGGCCGCGAGCGACGCGGCGAGGGCCGCGGTGCTCGAGATGTGTCAGATGGAGCTGGCTGCACCGGTCGCGGCAGCCAAGCGGGCCGAGAGTGGCGATGCCGCACTCAATGAAGCGGATCGTCGCCATCTGCGTCGCGCAGCGTTCGCGGCAGAGGATTGCGCATTGCTTCAACCGCGGGCGATGTCGGCGGAGGCTGCGAGCCTGCCGACGGCGGCTGACGGACTAAAGGGGCTGGTGAGCCATCTGCGGGACCGAGGTATCCGGCTCTTTCTTGTCGATCATACCCGGCACGAGCTTGGCGTTGCCGTCGCAAGGGCCGTTTCGCCTGATTTGCAACCTTTTTCGGCAGCAGTTTCGACGAAGCGATTCTCCCAAGTGCGCGGGAGCTCGGCTCTTGCCGGGCAGGAGATTCCGCTATTTTAGAAGCCAAGATATCGCTGGACGCCTGTCGGTTGCGTTTCGTAAGATTGGGTAAGCGTGGTTGACCATGACTCCGGCAATTGGTGGAGCCTCAGAGGTGGCAACGGGGATTCAGGAAGCGCTGGCGAGCGGTCAATTGGCCCTGCGCCTTCTTGGCGATTTCGCCGCCAAGGTCAACGAGCGTGAGATTTCACTCGCGACGCGCAAGGCCAAGGCACTGACAGCCTATCTTGCTCTTTCAGACAACACGCAGGATACGCGCGAACGCTTGGTCGGGCTCTTATGGAGCGAGAGCGACGAAGAACATGCGCGGGCTTCGTTGCGGCAGGTCGTCCATGACCTCAGGCTTGCCTTCGACAATGCCGGCTTTGAGGGATTCCGGGCCGACAAGCAGAACCTGGCGCTCTCCCGCGACCGGCGCCGCTGCGACGTCGACGAGGTACTTGCGGCTGCAGCGCAAGGCACGGTGCATCCGCGCCTGCTCGATACCCAGCGCATCACCGAGACCCTGCTGTCCGGTCTCGACAATCTCGATCCGGCCTTCCAGGTCTGGCTGCTGACCAAGCGCCAGCTGCTCCATGACAGATTGACGCTCGCGCTCGAGCGCTTGTTGCCCCGCGAGGGGGACTCTCGTGAAGCAAGTGACGCGGCTTTGGCTCTGCTCAACCTCGATCCAACGCACGAAATCGCCTGCCAGCACCTCATTCGGACGCGCGCGGCGCGTGGCGACGTCGGCGGAGCCCTGAAGATCTATAAATCTCTCTGGGACCTGCTGGAGGCCGACTACGACATCGAGCCATCCAAGGAGACTCAAGAGCTGATCGTTCGCATCAAGCAGATGCCGAGTCCAGGCGAGCAACAGCAGGCCCCGGCGATTGCCCAGAGCCTGCACGGAGTGTCGCAAATGCTGGCCCCCGCCCCGAAGCGACTGCTCATATCCGTCTGCGCGTTCCAGGCGAGCGGCGTGCCTGAGGGGATGCGTCACCTGGTCGACGGATTTCGCCACGAGTTCGTTGCCTGTCTCGCGCGTTTTCGCGAATGGTCGGTGCGGACATTGCCGCCGGTCTGGGAATCGGAGCCGAGAACTTGGTCGTCCCCGCCTGAATACATCGTCGAGGGCAGTACCTATGAGTTGAACGGCACGGTTCGGCTCGTCGTCACCCTGCGCGATGCGGCCAATTCCGTCTGCATCTGGAGCGAGCGCCATTCGATCACGCTGACCGAGTGGTTCGAAACGCAGGAGCGGATCGTCCGCCAGATCGCGATGGCGCTGAACATCCATGTCTCGGCCGAGCGGCTGCGGCGCCTTGCAGCCGGAGGCGAGATCACGCTGGAGATCCACGATCGATGGTTGCGCGGCCAGGCCCTGCTGCTGCAAATGGCCTCAAAGGACTGGCCGGCGGCCGCCGCCTTGATCGAGAGCCTGCTCGCCGATGCGCCGGATTTCTCTCCCGCCTTGAGCGGCCTCGTCCAATATCGCAACATCGCGCATATCGCGCTTCCAGGACAATTTCGCGATCGGGCCAAGCATCCCGAGACGCTGCGCATAGCGCAGCGTGCGATCCAGCTCGATCCGCTGGATTCGCGTGCGCAGCTGGCGCTGGCATGGACCTACCAGCTGCTCGGCCGCATGGACGAATCGACGCTGCACGCGGCGCTTGCGGTCGATCTGAACGAAAATGATCCCTGGACCTTGATGGCGTCGGGCCAGATCTGTGCGTATTGCGGCGAATACGAGCGTGCAGCGAAGCTCTCGGCCACATCGCTCCGGATCACGCCGGTCCCCACGGCGCCGCAGATCGCCTATTCTGGCGCGATCAAGTTTCTATGCTCCGACTATGCGGGATGTTGCGATGCCTCTCGCGAGGATCTCGGGATGTCGCCAGCCTTCATCATATGGGAATGCGCGGCCAAGGCGCATCTCGGTCGCCTCGACGAGGCGAGGGCGGATCTGGCGATGGCGATGGAGCGGGTTGCTGCAGATTGGCACGGCCAGCAGAAACCAACGCGCGAGAGCATCACGCGCTGGCTGTTGCACGTCTTTCCGATCGCGATCCGCTCGGATTGGGAGCGTCTGGCCGTAGGTCTTGCCGCGGCCGGCGCTCCCGTCGAGGGTATCGAGTTCGGACCGTGGTGAGCTCGGTACTCAGCCGCAGGTATTGATGGTGTATTCGCCGACCCGCTCGGCGTGGAGCCTCGCCTTCTGGCTCGGGCTGCTCGTCTCTCCAGGCAGCGGCTTTGTCCCGTGGATGCGCTCGTAGAAGAGCGGCAACGGATAGGGCGGGCCGGCCAACTGCCGAGCTTCGGACTCCGCGATCCTGTCGCGGTGCGGGAGCTTCACGTAGTGCGTATCTAGCGGAACGTCGATCATCTCGAGCTTCAGGCCTTCGTTGCCCGTGACGTCGGCATTTTGCTCGCCGTCGTCGAAGAACAGCTGAACACCGGCAGCCTGGGCCTGCGCGACGAACTCGCGGAAGTCCTTCGGCTTGGGAAATTCGTTCTTGGGGTCGACGTCAGCCGGAAACGGATCCTTGTCGGTGATCACATGGCGGACGTAGTTCTTGCCGGTGGACCAGGTCTTGACCAGCTTGCCCCAATTCTCGTGATTGCCTGGAATGTTTCTGACGTTGATTCTCGGATAGGCCATCGCTTCTCTCCTTTCACGCTACATGGTTGTCATGCTTGGGTGACGCGTTGTCTGTCGTTGAGAAACCGCCGAACGGTGGTCAGGCTGATCTTTGGCCCGGGGCTCTCGATGTCCGCCAGGAACGCGAAGATGTTGGCTTGACCGTTCCCGGCCTTGCCGAGCGTTGCCGCCGACAAGGACGCGAGCTCGCTCTGCAACCCGCCTGCGGGATTGTCTGGCAGCAGCCGATCGGACTGCAAGACACCGCAGATCACGTCGGCCACGACGATCGAGCCCAGGATACCTAGCCGTTCGCCCTGGTTGCCGGAGTCGAGTCCTGCCTCGAAGCGGACGAACAGCGGGATCGGCGGATCGTTCGCGAGTGTCTTGATTTCCTTCTCCGAGAGCTTGTTGAAGGAGCCGAAGGTCGCGTCCGATCGCTTGGCCAACCATTCGGAGATGCGCGCAGCCCATGGCCGCGAACCGATATTTCCTGCCAGCAATTCAGACTTGTCGAGCAGCGATCCGTGCGTGGTCCTGAGGCGGTCGACGAGAGGCCCGATCGACCAGGGCTGGATCGCAATGGAGCTCAGGAGGTCGCGCGCGATCAGATCGCCTTCGCCCGGGACCTCCTCCCCGATTCCGACTTGAGACCACGGGCCGATCCGGATGCTGACGTTTCCGGCATTGGGGTCGCTGGTGAAGAACAGATCCCAATTCACCAGCCATGCGGTTTCCAGAGGAACGTCGGAGGGCGACTTGTCGGAGGTGCGCGCCAGGATCTGCTCGATGGTGAAGGCGTTGCCCGGGCCGCCGTTGAAGCGATAGATCGGCCGGATCATGGAATGGCCGAAACGGAAGAACCCGTTGGTGAACTCGAGTGGAGCCCGCCATTCGCCGCCGTCGAGCGAGGAGGACGGTTTCTGATCGGTGGTGTAAGCCTGCCAGACGTCCTGATGCAGAATGCGCGGAAGCAGGTCCTGACGGATCAGATTCCGGTAGATCAGAACGCAGGCAGTCCGTGCGGTCGTGAACAGTCGTTGCGCGTCAGCGAACGGATTGGCCGTGGGGAGCAGATTACCCCCTCGCACCAGTTCATCCACGATGCAATTGTGCAGTTCGTGGAAGAGAACCACGATCTGCGAGATGATCGCATGGGAATCGTTGCGCGGATCGGCGATCAGGGCTTCGGGATAGCTCGCCGTTCGGGCAAGCTGGGCGGCACTGCTCGTCGTGCCGCGCGCGATGTCCTTTCTCGGGCCGCGATGGTCCTGATCGTCCCGGTCGATCCGCGAATTGCCCAGCCGGAGCTTGCTGCGGAATGCGACCGGGGCGGCCTCATAGGCGTGCGGGCATTCGGTCGGTCCGCCGCCGTAAACGGTCTCGAGGCGTAACGGGGCATTTCGTACGTTGCTGAGCCCGGCCGTCTGCCCCTCGCCGAGCGAGGTCGAGATCGCACTATGCACGAGGTCGTGCGCGACCATCTGCAGGAAGTAGGTGTAGCCGCTCGGCAGGTTGGGATTTGGCCTCGTTTTATTCTCGTCCGGATTGAACCTGATCAGATGCGCGAGCCTTTTCATCAGGCTCTCGGCCCGCGCCCATTGGTCGGGATCCGATGGGTCAAATCGCTCGCCGCCAAGCGTGAAGCGCTGGTCCGCCGTAGGCATCGAGATGAAGTGGCAGAAGCCGCCGGGGTCTTGCCCAGGCTCCCCTGAGCGTGGCTGAAAATGAGCGGTCCTGCGAAATTGCGTAGAAGAAATGGTCCCATGTGATGCCATGGCGTCCTCGCATCTACCTCGCCGATCTTAAGGATAGGTCCCGTTATTTCACCGTGAAATGATCTTTCGTTGTCGCGATGAGGCCCTTCACGATCCTCTCACACGCAAGCCTTATTCCGGCCAACAGGATGCAACAGCACCAAGAGGCAACGGTGGGATACCTAGAGCTAGATATTTCGGCACCGGGACATCGCCCGGAAAGTTTACCCGCCAGCCCCTGCAATCACTTTCAATTCCAGCCAGTCAGCCGGGGCAACGGAATGGTCGACTTCTCAATCCGAATGAAGAACAAACTTCGTTTCTCAACCTGCGACGCTCCGCACGTTCCGACAAGTAAAACTCACGAGGAGATCATTCTTGTCGAGTTGCGCGGCGACCTTCTGATGATCACCGCGCTTGGCGCGGATGGCAGTCTCGGAAGCCGCGTCTATGCGCAGCGCACGATCGACCTGCCAGAGACGTCACTCTTCATGATCCTCCCTGAACTGCCGTCCCACGTTCGGGACGGCGCTTTTTTTCCAGCGCTCGGCACCGTCGCAATATTGCAGCTGCCTCCAGGACAACAGCGCCAGCTGCGCGCGGTTGGCACGGACAACAACAGCGGCCAATGTCACGGTTGGATTTTTGACGCAATCGAGGATGCGTCAAGCTCAAATTGACCGCACGGGGCGAGTCCGGCCGGCAACCGGGGCGGGTGCGCTGATAGGTCGCCTCGAAGCGGCAGCTTCAGGCGAGACGCTCCGGACAGCCGGCGTCCGGCATGGTTCCGGCCTCGCTGCCGCAAGCGGTCGCTTGATGTGCGGCTGCTCTTTCATTAGAGATTGGCGTGTGAAGCGGCGAATTCGGAGCAAGATCTGATGCTCGTAGAATTCGCCAACAACTTCAACGCGGTCCCGTAGCTCAGCCGGATAGAGCGGCGGTTTCCTAAACCGTAGGTCGGATGTTCGAGTCATCCCGGGATCGCCATTCTCGCTGATCGCCAACGCATTTGTCTGTCGGCTACCGCGATCGGGCTGTTCTCACGTCAAGCCACGATCCGCGCAAAGCGCTTGCGGTATTCGGCGGGTGTCACGCCGACATGGCGCGCGAATGCGCGGCGCAAGGTGTCCGCGTCGGCAAAGCCGCAATGCAGGGCCACCTGCTTGGGCGCTTCGTTGCCGAGCTCCAGCAGGCGCCTCGCCGCGTTGACGCGGGCTTCCTCGACCCAGGTCGCGGGCGTGATGCCGACTTCGGCGCGGAACAGCCGCGCGAAGTGACGCGGACTTAATTCCATGCGCGCCGCGAGGCTCGCGACGCTGTGGTCGAGTCCGGGATTGGCGGCGACCCAGCGCTGCAGCTCCTGCAGCGCGGCGCGACCGGCGGGGACTGTCTCGCCCTTGCGGGTGAATTGCATTTGCCCGCCCGGGCGCTTGAAGAACATCACGAGCTGGCTCGCAACCTTCATCGCGATCTCGCGGCCGAGGTCTTCCTCGACAAGCGCGAGTGCGAGATCGAGTCCCGCGGTGACGCCGGCGGCGGTGCGGAGCCTGCCGTCGGTGACGTAGATCGCGTCCTTGTCCACTCTGACCGACGGGAATTTTTCGGCGAGCCGGTCTGCCACCGCCCAATGCGTCGTGACTCGTTTGCCATCGAGCAGGCCCGCTGCGGCAAGGAAGAAGGCGCCCGAGCAGACCGACCCGAAGCGCCTTACCCTGGCCGCCCGCCGGCGAAGCCAATCGATCACCAAGCCATCGGCCGGCACATCGGCGGCGTTCGGGCATCCCGCGATCAACAAGGTGTCGATGCTCTCCTGGAAGCCGCGATCGATGATGCGGTCAGGCATCAGCCGGACCCCCGAGGAGCTGTGGACTGGGCCCGGCTCCGCTGCCGCGACCAGCAGCGCATAGGCTTCATAGCCAGCCTGCAAATTCGCCTCGGCGAAAACGTCGAGAGGGCCCGCGACGTCGAGCAGCTGCACGCCCGGCAGCGCCACGATCACGACAGTCCTCGGTTTCGGCTTTGCGCTCATGTCCGCCTCGGTCGGCATTTGTCCGTTTTCGACGTATTACGTCGATTGAGGACAGGATAGCCCAGATTTATGTTGCCGGCGACCCGAGATTTTCAGGAGACCGTCATGCAAGAGATCACCGAGGCCGCCGCCATTCCCGACAGCAGGTTGGCGCGCGCCATCACCGAGTACATCCGCGATAACGAAACGGAGCTGCTCTTCAACCATTCCAGCCGCGTCTATCATTTCGGCGCGCTGGCCGGCATCCGCCGCGGGCTCAAGTTCGACCGCGAGCTGCTCTATGCCGGCGCGATGTTTCACGACATCGGGCTGATGCCGGGCCATGGCAGCAAGCATGAACGGTTCGAAGTCGACGGCGCGCACGCCGCCCGTAACTTCCTGCGCAGCCAGGGCATCTCCGAAGCGGACGCCTACACAGTCTGGACCGCGATCGCGCTGCACACCACGCCGGGCGTGCCGCAACACATGCATCCCGTCGTCGCGCTGGTGACCGCCGGTGTCGAGATGGATGTCCTCGGCCTCACCTACAAGGACTATTCCGACGCGGAACGCGAGGCGGTGGTGAAGGCGTTTCCACGAACGCCGTACTTCAAGGAAGACATCATCCAGGCGTTCTACGACGGCATCAAGCACAGGCCGGATACGACTTTCGGCAACGTCAAGGCTGATGTCATCGCCGACAAGGAGCCGCATTTCCATCGCGGCAATTTCTGCAGCGTCATCCGCGCCTCTCACTGGCACGGATGACCAGCGTTCCCGCAACCAAGGTGCGATCTCGAAACCGACAGGCGTGAACACGTGCGATCGTGAGACTTCGCGCGCGGGCAGCCATAGCCAATAGCCCCATATCCAGGACCATCCCATGACCGATGAACCGAAACGTTTGACCCATGCGACGGGCGCGCCCGTCAGCGACAATCTGAACATCATGACCGCGGGCCGCCGCGGCCCCGCGCTTCTCCAGGACGTCTGGCTGATCGAGAAGCTGGCCCATTTCGATCGCGAGGTGATTCCGGAGCGGCGGATGCATGCCAAGGGCTCCGGCGCCTTCGGCACCTTCACGGTGACCCATGACATCACTCGCTACACCAAGGCGAAGATCTTCTCGCAAATCGGCAAGCAGACGCCGATGTTCGCAAGGTTCTCGACCGTGGCCGGCGAGCGCGGTGCGGCCGACGCCGAGCGCGACATCCGCGGCTTTGCGCTAAAATTCTACACCGAGGAAGGCAATTGGGACATGGTGGGCAACAACACCCCGGTGTTCTTCTTCCGCGATCCCCTGCGCTTCCCCGACCTCAATCACGCGATCAAGCGCGACCCGCGCACCGGCATGCGGAGCGCCGACAACAATTGGGATTTCTGGACGCTGCTGCCGGAGGCGCTGCATCAGGTTACCATCGTCATGAGCGAGCGCGGCATTCCGAAGAGCTATCGCCACATGCATGGCTTTGGCAGCCACACCTACAGCTTCATCAACGCTGCCAACGAACGGACCTGGGTCAAGTTTCACTTCCGCACCCAGCAGGGCATCGCGAACCTGACGGACGCCGAGGCCGAGACGCTGGTCGGCAAGGACCGCGAGTCGCATCAACGCGATTTGTTCGGCAGCATCGACCGCGGCGAATTCCCGCGCTGGACCCTGTTCGTCCAGGTTATGACCGACAAGGAAGCCCTGGCGTTTCCGTTCAACCCGTTCGACCTGACCAAGGTCTGGCCCAAGGCGAGCTTTCCACTGATCGAGGTCGGCTATTTCGAGTTGAACCGCAATCCGGAGAACGTCTTCGCCGAGGTCGAGCAGGTCTCGTTCTCGCCCGCCCATGTCGTGCCCGGCATCAGCTTCTCGCCTGACAAGATGCTGCAGGCGCGCCTGTTCTCTTATGGCGATGCGGCGCGCTATCGGCTCGGCGTCAACCATCACCTCATTCCGGTCAATGCCCCGAAATGTCCGTATCACAGCTACCACCGCGATGGCGCCATGCGGACGGACGGCAATCTCGGGCGGACGCCGACCTATTTCCCGAACAGCCATGGCGAATGGACCGACCAGCCCGATCTCAACGAGCCGCCGCTGGAGATCGACGGCGCGGCCGCCCATTGGGATCACCGCGTCGATGACGACCACTATCAGCAGCCCGGCGATCTGTTCCGCAAGATGAACGCGACGCAGCGGCAGGTCCTGTTCGACAACACGGCACGCGCCGTCGGCGGTGCCGCGGTCCACATCCAGGAGCGGCATATCGCGAACTGCACCAAGGCCGATCCGGCCTACGGCGCCGGTGTCCGCAAGGCGCTGGAGCGCCTCGCCACGGTCCGCTCCGAATAGCCGTATCGAGGCGATCCCGGGGAGAAACGGCGTCCGATGCCGCAGCTCTTCTCGGGATCGCCATTTTGTCATGGGCATCGTCTCCGTTTGCCAAGGACTCCGGCGCAAAAATTGCTAGAAGTCGGGTCTTCCTTCCTTTTCGGCTGACGGATGGTCAGCCGCCTCACTGCTACATCCGGAGACCAGAATGCCTTTCGACCTGATCCTGCGCGGTGGGCGGGTGATCGACCCTTCCCAAAAGCTTGACGCCGTGACGGATGTCGCATTTTCGGGCGGCAAGGTCGCCGCGATCGGCAGCGGGCTCAAGGCGGATCCTGGCACCGATGTGCGCGACGTCTCGCGGTTCATCGTCACGCCGGGACTGATCGATCTCCACACCCATGTCTATTGGGGCGGCACCTCGCTCGGCATCGATGCCGAGGAATTTTGCCGCCTCTCCGGCGTAACCACGGCGGTGGACACCGGCAGCGCCGGGCCGGGCAATTTCGCAGGCTTCCGCAAGCATGTGATCGAGCCGAGCCAGGTCCGCATCCTCGCTTATCTGCACGTCTCCCATGCCGGCATCTTCGGCTTCTCGCACCGGATCATGGTGGGCGAGAGCGAGGAGCTGCGGCTGATGAATCCGATCGAGGCGGCCAAGGTCGCCGATGCCAACCGCGATCTCATCGTCGGCATCAAGGTCCGGGTCGGCCTGCATTCCTCAGGCACGTCAGGCGCGGTGCCGCTCGACATCGCGCTGGAGGTCGCCAACGAGGTCGGCATGCCGCTGATGGCGCATATCGACCATCCGCCGCCGAGCTATGAGGACGTGCTCGCCCGCCTGCGTCCCGGCGACGTGCTGACCCACGCGTTCCGTCCGTTCCCCAATACGCCCGCGACGGCGCAGGGCACGGTGAAGAAGGCGGTGCTGGACGCGCGCGAGCGCGGCGTGCTGTTCGACATCGGTCACGGCAAGGGCTCGTTCGCGTTCAAGACCGCGCGCGCCATGCTTGCCAACGGCTTCTATCCGGACACGATCTCCTCAGACATCCATCAGCTCTGCATCGGCGGCCCCGCCTTCGACCAGGTGACGACCATGTCGAAATTCCTGTGCATGGGCATGGAGCTGTCGGACGTGGTCGCGGCCTCGACGGTGAATGCGGCGATGGCGTTGCGGCGGCCCGAGCTCGGCAGCCTCAAGCCGGGCAGCGTCGGCGACGCCACGCTAATTTCGGTCAGGCAGGGCCAGTTCGACTATGAGGACGTCGTCGGCGAGCATCTGATCGGCGACCGCAAGATCGTCTCGGAAGGCGTCGTCATCGGCGGCCGCTGGTGGCACCCGAACTGAGACAGCACTAACCCTGCTCGCGATAGAATTGCAGGAGCCGCGCGCCGGTCGGCGAGAGCCAGTCGGGCGCCCCAGCGATATAGCCTTCGACGCGACCGCCCGTTCCGACCAGATAGGTGATGGGCATGCCGACGAGCGAGAACATCGCGCGCGATGCTTCGGCCGCTGCGTCGTAGCTGTCAACATAACAAGCGAGGTTCTGCACGGCGAGGGCGCCGAGAAAGCTGCGGATCTTGCGCAGGTCTTTGGTATCGGTGCAGATCGCGACCACGTCGAGCCGGTCGGGCCGCGATCCGGCGAGGCTTGCGAGCATGGGCAGATCGAGCTTGCAGGCCGGGCACCAGGTCGCCCAGAAGTTCACCAACGTGATGCGGCCCGGCTTGGCAGCCACGGCGACGTCCTTGCCGCGCAGATCCTGGAGCTTCAGCTGCGGCATCACCGCGCGCGGCCGCACCACGGTGAATTGGCTGCGGCCGCCTCGAACACCGGCGGCCAACTGTCCTGCGCGCCACTTGCGCGCGGGACAGCGAGAGAGCTGCCGCGGCCATCAGGACCGACCGCCGCGACAGCGCTGGGATGCTTCTACGCATGGATATAGGCCCAGCCCTTCAGTTGCAGATCGACCACGCGTCCGATGCCGAAAGGGACGAGGCTCGCGCCCGCGATCAGCGGAATCGAGATCTGCTCCTTGGCCTCCGCGATCGCCTTGGACGATGCGCACATGCTGTAGCTGAGGTTCGGCACCGACTGCCGCAATGTTGCGAGCGGCTCGACCAGCGGCGTCTTGTCCGCGCGGAAGACGTCGATGCCCTTGCCGTTGGCGACGACCTCGATCAGCAATCGCATGCCCTTCTCGGCAAAGTGCTTTGCGAGATTGGCCGAATAGCTGATCGCGTGACCCATGACATAGGGCTCGTTGCTGTCGATCAGGATCACGACGCCGTCGGCAAGACGATCCTCCTTGGCCGCGGCAGCGCCGCCGGCCGTGAGGATCGCGGTGCCCGCGAGCAGGCCCCTGCGGGACCATCCATTGGCAGAGATCATGGCGATGGCGTCCTGCCGGTCAGAACTGACGCGGCGCGATCGGCGCCTTGCGGCTGCGTCCCCACAGCACGAACAGGCTGAGCGCGAGCAGGACGGCATTGAGCGGCGTGACCGGCGCCTCGCCGCGCGAGAGGTGGAAGACGAGCGCGATCACCTGCAGCACCGCGCAACCCAGCGCGGCCAGCACCGTCAGCCGCGGCAGGATCCGCGTCAGGGCGGGCAGGATAATGCCGATGCCGCCGGCGAGATCGACCAGCGCGATGGAGCGGACGAAGGTTTCGGAATATTGCCCGGCCCACGGCATCATCGCGGCCAGCTGCGGAATGGGCGTGGTCAGCTTGACGAACCCAGCCGAGATGAAGACGAAGGCGATGAGGACCTGGCCGGCCCAGAGGCCGATGCGAAGGGCGCGGCCGGGCGTGGCGGTCTCAAGAGTGGTGGTGGCGGACATGGTGGTTCTCCAAGATGTGAGGGTGGCCACCATTTGATAGTTTCTCCATTTTTGATCATTATGCGTTCCAGGATAGGTTCTTTTCCTAAATGTTGATGATCTGATGGATACCCTGGTCAGCATGAGGGTGTTTTGCCTGGTCGCGGAGCTCAAGAGCTTCGTGACCGCCGCGCAGCGCCTGCGCATCTCGCCAGCCATGGCGAGCAAGCATGTGATGCAGCTTGAGAAGCGGCTCGGCACGCGGCTGCTGAACCGGACCAGCCGGCGGGTCAGCCTGAGCGAAAGCGGCGCGCTCTACTTCGAGCAGGCGCGGCAGATGCTGGATTCGCTCGACGAGGTCGAGGCAGCCGTCAGCAACGCGACCGTCGTTCCGCATGGCACGCTGCGGCTGACCGCGCCGGTGTGGATGGCGAATGCGATCTTCGCAAGCGTGCTGGCGGACTACCAGGCGCGCTATCCGGAGGTGCGGCTCGACGTCGATCTCAGCGGACGGCTGGTCAATCTGGTCGAAGAAGGATTCGACCTCGCCTTGCGCGCGACCGGCGCACCGGACGAGGCGCTGATCGCGCGCCCCATCACCAACGTCCCGTTCTACATGGTGGCCGCTCCCGCCTTCCTCAAACGCGCGGGCCGCCCGGTGACCTTCGCCGATCTGTCCGGCGCCCCTGTGCTGCACTACGCGCTTTATCCGGGCGAGAGCTTCTCGTTCGCGGGGGAGCACGGTCCCGAAACCATCAAGTTCAATCCGGTGCTGCGCAGCGGCAACGAAACGCTGCTGCACATGGCCGCGCTCGAAGGCATGGGCCTCGCCTTCCTGCCGAAATGGCTGGTCGCGGAGGACATCGCCGCGGGACGCCTCGAACACGTCATGCCCGGACACATCATGTTTGTCGGAAAACTGTTCGCGGTCTATCCGAGCCGCAAATATCTCTCCGCGAAGGTGAGGACCTTCATCGACTTCGTCGCCGCCGACAAGCGGATGAAGTAGCTGCGCGGACCGGCGGTTCGGCTGCCGGTGTGATTCGTGCTCTCGCTATGGGAGCCGTTATTGTGCCGCGGATGCTCTTCTGCGTTCTTGCTCCGCCGTCAGGGCGTCAAGCTCCTTGCGGAAGAGCTTGAGCAATTGCTCGCTGACGTCCAGCAATGGACGCTGCATGGTCGTGAGATAGTCGAATGTTCGTGAATTCCAGCTGCTTCGATGACGATCCCATGTCTCGATATCCGTGTTCCGCGAAGCGATGTCGTTCTGGAACGAGACGATTGCTGACTTTCGCTCCTCCAGCAGGAACTCCAGGGTGTCCTTGTTCAGGTTCTTGAGCTGGTCCGCGGGCGGCTCGAAACGCGCGGCGAATTCCGCACTCAGGATTTCGCCGGGCTCCTTGAGATCGACCGAGACGAGTGTCCTACGCGTGTATTCGGCGCTGAAATCGTGCCGAACCAGCTCGTCATGGACGGCGTCGTCGAGCCCGGACGACGAGGCTTGCCGCAACACCTTCTCGAGCTCGAAGAAGCCCGGCACGCTGGCGCCGAGTGCAGCCAGCTCACGCTGGACCGGCGGGCTCTGCACGATCTTGAGCTTCGTGCGCACCTCCCAGTGCGCCACCCGTTCGAAATGAGAACCGTCGTCCAGATAATACATCAACGGCGTGTCGATCTGGATCGGGACGAGCGCGAGCTTGGTGACGTCGCGCAGGACGTCCGACTTCAGGAGATCGCCGGGTGCGATTCTGTTCGGCTTCTTGCCGGGCAAGAGTGGGCAGCGCGCCTCGTCATAGGCTCGCGCGACCAGCTCCGAGCAAAACAGATCTCCGCGCGCCTTCTTGCGGAGAGGAGCGATCCGCGTGCCGAGCGCTCCGGGCAGCGAGTAGCCGCGCGAGAGATATTGGTGGCCGAAATGTGCAGCCAATTGAGCATGCTGTGGCCCGTTGACCACGTCGAGGTTGAGCCTGAGGAGCTTCACATTGGCCTTCGATCGTACGCCGGTCGGGCCGAGGGCGAACCGGCAGACGCCGGCGCCGACGGCTTCGATCATCAAGCCGTGCTCGATGCAAAGTGCGGCGTGGCTGAAGGGCGCCCTGGTCCCGGCCTGAATCGCGCTGCTTTGGAATGTCGAGTGATCGAGGAGCTTCAGTGGGACCCTGGTCAGCAGGATATCGCCGGGACAAACGCGGCCTGCATCGAAGACGTAGACGGTCTCCAAGCTCTTGTTTGAAGAGCTCGCATCTGAAGATTTCTTTTCCGAAGATCTCTTTTCTGAAGATCTCTTGTGATCCGAGGGTCGCTTCTTGCCTGAACGCGATGTGGTATCAGGAGGCGACTTGCCCCGGGGTCGCTTTCCTGACGCGGGTCGCTTTCGCATGACACGGACACTCCGGGCCTCGCCAGCTCTCTGTGAAGATTATCACTCCCGTTCCACGCCAACAACCATAGAATGATGATATTACGGACTACAGCGAACGCGCGATCAACAGCTTCATGATCTCGTTGGTGCCGCCATAGATCTTCTGGATGCGGGAATCGATGAAGATGCGCGAGATCGGGTATTCCTGCATGTAGCCGTAGCCGCCGAACAGCTGGAGGCATTCGTCGGCGGTCTGGACCTGCTTGTCCGAGCACCAGTATTTCGCCATCGATGCCGTCACGGTGTCGAGATCCCCGGCGATCAGCTGCTCGATGCACCAGTCGACGAAGACGCGCGCGATCATGGCTTCGGTCTTGCGCTCGGCGAGGGTGAAGGCGGTGTTCTGGAAGTCCATCAACGGCTTGCCGAACGCCTTTCTTTCCTTGGTGTATTCGGTGGTGAGCTTGACCGCCCGCTCCATCGAGGCGACGGCGCCGACCGCCAGCGCAAGGCGCTCCTGTGGGAGCTGCTGCATCAGCTGCACGAAGCCCTGGCCTTCCTCCTTGCCCAGCAGGTTTTCCGGCGGCACCGTGACGTTGTCGAAGAACAGCTCCGATGTGTCGGAGGCGTGCAGGCCGATCTTGTCCAGGTTGCGCCCGCGCTTGTAACCGTCCGCACCTTCAGTCTCGACCACGAGCAGCGAGATGCCTTTCGCCCCGGCCTCGCCGGTTCGCGCGACGACAATGACGAGATCGGCGGCCTGGCCGTTGGTGATGAAAGTCTTCTGGCCGTTGATGACGTAGGAATTGCCCTGCTTCTTCGCCGTGGTCTTGACGCTTTGCAGGTCCGAGCCGGTGCCGGGCTCGGTCATGGCGATGGCGCCGACCATCTCGCCCGAGGCCATCTTCGGCAGCCAGCGCTTCTTCTGCTCCTCCGAGCCGTAATTGAGGATGTAGTGCGCGACGATGGCGCTGTGCACGGAGACGCCGGTGGTCAGCTCCGGCACCGTGCTTTCGAGATCGTCCAGCACGGCGGCGTCATAGGCGAAGGTCGCGCCCAGCCCGCCATATGCCTCCGGCACGCTCGCCAGCAGCGCGCCCATCTCGCCAAGACCGCGCCAGGCGAAGCGATCGACCATCTTCTGCTCGCGCCATTTTTCCGCGTGCGGCGCCAGGTCCTTGGCGAGATATTTCCGGAACTGGTCGCGGAAGACGTCGAGCTCTTCGGTCATCCAGGAGGAGCGGTAGGACATGATTACCTCGATTGATGCGGCTTTCCGGCTTGGTAGGCTAGTCGGCCGCGGCAATTATTGTGTTTTCAGGCTGCGCCGGTGGCGCTACCAAGGCGGCCGTAACAGCATCTGTCGGGATGATTGATTGTGGCTGTCAAAACGCAAGAGCTCAAGCTCGACATCGAGCGCATCGGCAGGGTCTCGGCGATCCTGACGCAGCCGGACAACGCGCGCGCCTGCTACGTCCTGGGGCATGGCGCCGGCGCCGACATGCGGCACGCTTTCATGGAGAAGGCCGCAGCGGGCTTGGCGGATCGCGGCATCGCGACGTTCCGATTCAATTTTCTCTACATGGAAAAGAAACACGGGCGTCCCGACCAGCCGGCGGTCGCGCATGCCGCGATCCGCGCGGCGGTCGCGGAAGCGGCGCGGCTCTGTCCCGGATTGAAGCTCATCGCGGGTGGAAAGTCGTTCGGTGGGCGCATGACCTCGCAGGCGCAATCCAAGGCTCCGCTGCCGGGCGTAAAGGGGCTAGCCTTCCTCGGCATTCCCCTTCATGCCGACAAGAAGCCGTCATCCGAGCGCGCCGACCACCTTGCTCAGGTCGCGATCCCCATGCTGTTCCTGCAAGGCACGCGCGATGGGCTGGCCGATCTCGGCCATCTCAAGCCGGTCATCGCAGCGCTCGGGGCGAAGGCGACGCTACATGAGATCGAAGGTGGTGATCACTCCTTCGCGGTGCTGAAGAAGTCCGGCCGCACCAACGACGAAGCGCTTGCCGAAGTGCTCGACACGCTCGCCGCTTGGATCGCGATCTCGGCTAAAGCTCAGGCGGAATAGAGCCCCTTGTCGCGCGCCTTCTGGATCGCGAGCGCGGCGACCAGGTCTAGCGTCGGCGTCGACAGGCCGGCGGTACGGGCGAAGGCGGCGGGGGCCTTCACCAGCACGTCGATCTCCATGGCGCGGCCGAGCTCGTAATCCTGCAGCAGCGACGGCTTGTGGTTGGGGGCGGGGCCGCTGCGGGTCACGCGCTTGACCTCGGGGATGAAGTGCTGGGCGATGTCGTTGGCCTCGTTCAGCATGCGCGGGATGACGTCGGCGAAGGCCGGGTCGTCGCGCACGCCGCGCGCGGTCTGGCCGGTGAGCAGGCACAGCACCGAGAGCGACATGTTGGTCAGCAGCTTTGACCAGATCGCCTCGCGGATCTCGGCCACCGGCGGCGATTCGAGCCGCGCATCGTTGAACACGCTCCGCAGCTTCGTGATGCGCTCGCAATTGCGGTCGTCGCATTCGCCGATCAGGAGGCGATTGCGGTCCGGCGTCAGGTTCTGCACGACGCCGGGCGCGGTTACCTCGTTGGACGAGAAGATGACCCCGCCGATAATCCGCTCCTTTGGGATGCAGGCGCGCAGACGTCCGCCGGGGTCGAGAAAGGAAATGTCCGGCGGGGTCGGATGCCGCGGCGGCAGGCCGATGCCATACCACCAGGGAATGCCGTTCTGCGCGAACACGATGGCGGTACCGTCCTGGAGCAGCGGCTTGATGCTGGACACCAGTCCCGTCAGCGCGGTGGCCTTCAGCGTCGAGATCACGACGTCCTGTGGGCCGAGCTGGGCCGGATCGCCCGAGGCGTTCACCTTCGCACTGACCTCGGAATCGCCGACGCGCAGCTTCAGGCCGTTGGCGCGGACCGCCTCCAGATGCGCCCCTCGCATCACGCAACTGACCTCATGGCCGGCGCGCGCCAGCCTGACCGCGATATGGCTGCCGACGGCGCCCGCGCCGAAAATGCAGATGCGCATGTAATGTCCCGTCCCTGATCGCTTTGCCTGGTCCCTGGATGCCGTCCGGCGGCAGCATGACACAAGCCGCCATGCGATGGGCGCGGCCGCCCCACGCTGGAAAGATATGGATCGGGATGCGTTGCCTCGGCCATAGTGCGCGCCCAACGAACGACCGGAGGATCGCCAATGACTGCCAACCCCGTCCTTTGGACCCTCGATGAGCGTGGGGTCGCGACCGTCACGTTGAACCGGCCGGAGGTCAACAACGCCTATGACGGCGCGCTGATCGCAGGCGTGCTTGCGGCCATGGACGATCTCGGTCAGAAGCCGAACCTGCGTGTCGTCGTGCTCAAGGGCAACGGCAAGCATTTCCAGGCCGGCGCCGACCTCAAATGGATCAACGGCGTGCGGCCGCAGTCGGCCGAGGCCAACCAGGCGGCCTCACGCGCGACGTTCGAGGCCGTGCAGCGCCTCAACACGTTGCCGATCCCGACCATCGCCTTGGTGCAGGGCGGCTGCTTTGGCGGCGGTACCGGCGTGATCGCGGCTTGCGACGTCGTGATTGCCGCGGACAACGCCCTGTTCTCGATCACGGAGGTGCGCTGGGGCCTGACCGCCGCGATCATCATCCCGCAGCTCTGCGATGCCATCGGTGTGCGGCAGGTCCGCCGCTACGCGCTGACCGGCGAGCGTTTCGGCGCCGAGGACGCTCGCCGCATCGGCCTCGCTCACGAGGTGGTGCCGCTCGCCGAGCTCGAAGCGGCAGGTCGCAAGGTGGTCGAACAGCTGCTCGCCAATGGACCGGAGGCGATGGCCGAGACCAAGCGCCTTGCACTCGAAAGCTCGTTCGGCGGCATGGCGGTGGACGATGCCGCCTACAAGCGGCTCGTGCACCTGCATTCGGTCAAGCGCCAGAGCCCGGAGGCGGCGGAAGGGCTGGCCTCGTTTGCGGAGAAGCGGGCGGCGAACTGGGGCGGCGGCAAAAGCTGAACGTCAGCAGCCGCGGCAGATGTTGTTGATGCTGCGATAGACGGCATCGTCGTCCTGCCGCATCTGGCGCAGCGTTTCGAACGTCTTGCTCTCGTCAGTCGGCGCGGCGGGCTTGCGCTTCGCCGCAAGCTCTTCCTCCTGGCGCTTGTAGCAGGCCTCGCGATCGGGCTTGGCCTGGATGAAGCGGCAGTTCTGCCCCAGCGCTGCGGCGGGCGTGGCGGAGATCGCGAGAGCGACGAGGGCGGGCAGAGCGAATTTCAAAAGCGTCGAATCCATTCGTTGAACCAGGTTGCTCTCGTCGTCCGGCTTGACCGGGCCACCCAGTACGCCGCGGCGCTCATGGCGCGGCTCTTCTCTCAGGTTCATTGTCCGAGAGCAACCGCCATCTTGTGCCGGTAACACGATGCGGCTCACAGCGACGGCGCCAGTGACGTTTTCAGCAGCGTCAGTAGCGCCTGCACCGCGGCCGCGTTGCGTCGGCGCTCCGGAATCGCCGCCTTGACCCACAATTCCGGAATCGGAAAGTCGCGCAACACCGGCTTGAGCGTGCCGTCGCGCAAGGCATCCGCGACGAGATAATGCGACATCAGCGCGATGCCGTTGCCGGCGATGGCGCTGCGCGCCAGCACATGTCCCTCGTTGGAGGAGAGCCGCGGGCTGACCTGGATGCTGATGCGCCCTCGCGGTCCGTCGAAGATCCATTCAGGACCCGTCGGCATGAAGCTAAGGCAGCGATGCTCGACGAGGTCGCGCGGATGCTTTGGCGTGCCGTGCTTCTTCAAATAGGAAGGCGAAGCGCAGAGTAGTCGCTTCAGCGGGCACAAGGGCTCGTCGACTACGCCGCCGAAGGAATGCGGAAAAGCTCCGATGGCGATGTCGAATCCTTCAGTGACGGGATCGACCGGGCGATCGATCAGCACGATCTCGAGCTTCAGCCGCGGGTTCTGGGTCTGGAATGCACTGAAGGCATCCGCGAGCCGCGCCACCGTCAGCGAGGTCGGCGCCTTGATGCGGAGGTGATCCACGAGATCGTGGCCTTTTTCGCCCATGCGCGAGAGCAGGTCAGTGGCGTCAGTCACGACGCCGCGGGCGCGATGGACGTAGCGCTGGCCCGCTTCGGTCAGCCGCAATTGCCGGGTCGAGCGATGAAACAGCGGCGTGCCGATCCGCGCCTCCAGCTGCGTGACGCGTTTTGCGACGACCGAGGTCGAGACATTGAGTTTTCGCGCGGCAGCGGAGAAGCCGGCGGCATCGGCGGTGGCGAGGAAGGCCTGAAGGTTCACCAGGATGTCCATTTTGACCTTTCTCGATTCGCGAAAGCTGATCGCGTATTTTGGTGGATTGTAGCCTGCTGCGCGTTAATTCATAGTCGTCTGCAAGCAAGGGATTTTGGGAGCGGACGCGCCATGCGGGCCATGATCGAAGAACCGGCACGGAAAGTGCCGCTCTATGGCGAATATGAAGTCGTTGTCCTCGGCGGCGGCCCGGCCGGCATCGTCGCTGCGGCCTCCGCGGCGCGCGCGGGCCGGACGACGCTGCTGATCGAGCGCTACGGTTTTCTCGGCGGCATGGGCACCGCCGCCGGCGTCACCAATTTCTGCGGCCTGCACGGCAATGTCTACGGCAAGGCCCACCGGCTGGTGCAGGGCATGGCGTCCGAGCTCCTGGCGCGGATCGATCTGCTCAACGGCCTCAACACCCCGCACCTGATCCTCGGCAAGGTGTTTGCGCAGGCCTACGACACCGCGGCCTACAAGATCGCGGCCGATCAGCTGCTCGCCAGCCACAAGGTCAACATCCTCTTCCACGCGCTCGGCGCCGGCGTGGTGATGGGCGACGATCGCCGCATCGACGCGCTGATGGTCGAGACCAAGGCCGGCCGGCAGGCGGTGCGCGCGGAGATCTTCATCGACTGCTCCGGTGACGGCGATCTCGCGGTCTGGGCCGGCGCGCCGTTCGAGATCGGCGACGAGCACGGCCATCCGCTCTATCCCTCGATGATGCTCCGCCTCAACGGCATCGATCCCGACAAGGCGGGCGAAGCCTGGCGCACCATCCCGCAATTGATGGAGAAAGCGCTCGCCGCTGGCACCCACACATTCCCGCGCAAGAGCGCGATCGTCCGGCCGCAAAAATCCGGCATCGAATGGCGGGTCAACTTTACGCAAGTCGCGCGTGAGGACGGCCACGCCATCAACGGCGTCGAGCCCGACGATCTCACCCGTGGCGAGATCGAAGGCCGCAAGCAGGCGCTCGCCGCGTACGAGTTCCTGCGTAGCGCCGTGCCGGGCTTTGAAAAATCCTACATCGTCGATTTGCCGCCGCAGCTCGGCATCCGGGAGACGCGTCGCATCAAAGGCGGCTACCAGCTCGGCGGCGAGGACGTGCTCAGCTGCGCCTCGTTCGAGGATTCCATCGGCGTCAACGGCTGGCCGATCGAGGCCCACGTTCCCGGCGATGTCGTCTTCACCTTCCCGCCCATCCCGGAATCGCGCGGTTACAATGAGCTGCCGTACCGCATGCTGGTGCCCGAAGGCGTCGACAATCTCCTGGTCGCCGGCCGCTGTGCCTCGATGACCCATGAGGGCCAATCGGCGGCGCGGGTTTCCGGTGCCTGTTTCGTGATGGGCGAGGCCGCCGGTTCCGCCGCCGCGCTGGCGCTTTCCGGAAACCGGATCCCCCGCGAAATCCCCATTGAAAAATTGCAGGAAACGTTGAAACAACAGGGCGCCTTCATCGGGCGGGACCAGGCGGTGCCCGAGGGCCTGTAACGGACTGCAAGACAAGCACGAGAGGAAACGGGATGATCGGAATTGCAAGGCTCGCAGCTGCTGGCCTGTTGGCGATCATGGCGATGGGCACGGCCCGGGCCGAGGACGCGCTGAAGGCCAAGGTCGGCGTGCTCCGCCTGTCGTCCTCCGCGCCCGTCTTCATCGCGCAGGACAAGGGCTATTTCCGCGAGGCCGGCCTCGACGTCGAGCTGAAATTCTTCGACGCAGCGCAGCCGATCGCGGTCGCCACCACCTCGGGCGACGTCGATTTCGGCGTCACCGCCTTCACCGCGGGGCTCTACAATCTCGCCGGCAAGGGCACGCTGAAGGTGATCGGCGGCATGAGCCGCGAGAAGGCCGGCTATCCCCTGATCGGCTATTTCGCCAGCAACAATGCCTATGCGGCCGGCCTGAAGACGCCGAAGGACCTCGCCGGCAAGCGCATCGCGGTGACGCAGGTCGGCTCGTCGTTTCATTATTCGCTCGGCCTGCTCGCCGACAAATACGGCTTCAAGCTTGCCGACGTGAAGATCGTGCCGCTGCAATCGCTGTCGAACGCCGCTGCCGCGCTCAAGGGTGAGACCGTCGACGCGGCGCTGCTGCCGATCTCCACCGCGCGAAAACTGATGGATGAGGGCGGCGCTAAATTCCTGGGCTGGGTCGGCGACGAGACACCCTGGCAGCTGGGCGCGGTGTTCGCTTCGCCGAAGACGCTGACCAACAAGGCGCTGGTGACGAAATTCCTCGGCGTGCTCGCGAAAGCCGATCGCGAATATCACGACGTCATCCTCGCCTCCATGAAGGACGGTGTCGCCCCGATCAACGACAAGACCAAGCCGCTGTTGGAGATCATCGCCAAATACACCAACCTGCCGGTCGAGCAGGTGGTCGGCAACTGCGCCTATATCGATCCCGACGGCAAGCTCGACGTGAAGAACGTCGACAACCAGATCAAATGGCTCCAGGAGCAGGGATTCGCTGACAAGGGCTTTGACGCGAACGCGATCATCGCCAAGGATTATGTGAAGGCGGATTGATGTATCCGTCATTCCGGGGCTCGCGAAGCGAGAACCCGGAATCTCGAGGTTCCGGGTCTGGTCCTTCGGACCATCCCGGAACGACAGAGCAAGGGATCGACGAGATAGAATGGACCTGATCGCCAACCACATCTCCCACCGCTTCGGCGATCTCGCCGTGCTCGACGACATCTCGTTCACCCTCAGTGCCGGCGAGGTGGTAGCGATCGTCGGCCCTTCCGGCTGCGGCAAGAGTACACTGCTGTCAATCCTCGGTGGCCTGTTGCAGCCGACCTCCGGCACACCCGAGCTGCGCGGCGCGCCGCCGGCGGACAGTCTCAATCCGCTCACCTTCGTGTTTCAGGATTTCGCGCTGCTGCCTTGGGCGACGGTCGAGGAGAACGTCGAATTTCCGCTGCTGCACACCCAGCTCTCGGCCGCGCAGCGCCGCGCTTTGGTTGACGACGCCTTGCGCCGCACGGGCCTGACCGATTTCCGCACGACCTATCCGAAACAGCTTTCCGGCGGCATGCGCCAGCGCGTCGGCATTTCGCGCGCGCTGGCGGTGAAGCCCGCGATCCTGCTGATGGACGAGCCGCTCTCGGCGCTGGATTCGCAGACCCGCGAATTGCTGATGGAAGACTTTGTTCGCCTGCTCGCCGACGGTGGCATGGGCGCGGTCTATGTCACGCACAATCTCGAAGAAGCGGCGCGCCTCGCTGACCGCATCGTGGTGCTGTCGCGCCGGCCCGGCCGCATTCGCGAGGTCGTCACCGTGCCGATGACGCGGGCCGCGCGCGGCGAGGCGGCGGCGCGTGAGAAATTGCTCGCGCTCCAGAACCAGATCTGGTCGCTGATCCGCAACGAGGCGATCGATGCCGAGCGCGAGGTCCAGCATGCTTGACCGCGCGGCGCACACATCAACGAAAGACGAGACGACCCGGCGCGTCCGCTTCCGCGGCGCCGGCTTCGTGCCCGCCTCGAGCCGCTTCGGCGGCTGGATCGCGCTCGCCCTCGTCATCGCGATCTGGCAGGTCGCCGGCAGCACAGGCCTCGTCAATCCGCTGTTCCTGCCGGCGCCATCGGCGATCGCGCGCGCGATCTATGAGCTCGCGATGTCGGGTGCGCTCTGGCAGCATCTCTCGGCCTCGCTGCTCCGCATCGGCGTCGGCTGGCTGCTGGGCACGGCCGCCGGTGTCGCCGTCGGCTTCGCCATCGGCCTGTCCAGGCTCGCGCGCAGCGTCGGCATCACCTTCATCTCGGCGCTGTTCCCGATCCCGAAGATCGCGCTGCTGCCGCTCTTGATCCTCTGGCTCGGCATCGGCGAAGAGCCGAAGATCGCGACCATTGCGCTCGGTGTTTTCTTCTCGACCGCGATCTCGGTCTATAGCGGCGTCGATGCGGTGCCGCGCAACCTCATCCGCATGGCGCAAAGTTTCAACGTTCCCTTCGCCACCATCGTGCGCAAGGTGATCTGGCCGGGCGCGCTGCCCGCGATCCTCGCCGGGTTCCGCATCACCGCGTCCGTAGCGCTATTGCTCGTCGTCAGCGCCGAGATGATCGGCGCGCAATACGGCATCGGCGCCTTCGTGCTGCAGGCCGGCAATCTGATGCAGACCGATCAGCTGCTCGCGGGCGTGGTGATCCTGTCGGTGTTTGGGCTTGTCGTGGGGAAGGTGATCGGCTGGCTGGAAACGCGGCTGCTGCACTGGCGGTAGCCAAATCCACCGCAACCCGTAGCTGCCGTAGGGTGGGCAAAGCGAAGCGTGCCCACCATTCCTTCATGAGTCGCGAAGACGTGGGCACGGCGCTCCGCGCCTTTGCCCACCCTACGAGACCTGTGGCTAATCCACCCTACGAGACCCTCACGCGTTCCCGCGGTCCTCACGGAACAGATCCAGCTTCTGCTGCACTGGCCGGTCCGAGAAGCTGAACAGCACCGCATCGTCATCTGCCTCGTGCGTCACCCACTGCCAGCTCGGCACCACGAGCAGATCGCGCGGGCCCCATTCGAACACGGCATCGCCGATCCGGCTGCGGCCGCGTCCCTCGATCGGGCAGAACACCGTTGCGTCGGTCGACCGATAGCGCGCGGTCTTAAAACCCTTCGGCAGCAGCTGGATGAAGGTGCCGATGGTCGGCATCGCGAAATCGCCGGTCTCGGGGTTGCTGAACTTCAGCTTAAGCCCGTGGCAGGCGTCCCACTCCTGACTCGCGCGAGCTTTTTCCAGCGCCTCGCGGGTGTAGGCATAGGGATAGCTGAAGATCGGTGACGTCTTCGAGCTCAGCTTCACATCGACCGGCAAGAGGTTGTGGCCGTAGCGCGCAAAACTGTCGCCGGCAGGTTTTGTGATCTTCTGCTGGTCCTCTTTCGACCCCTCCGCAAACGAGCAGTCGAAGAACTGCACGAGGGGAATGTCGAGCCCGTCGAGCCAGAACATCGGCTCATCAGTTTCATTGGAATGATCGTGCCACGTCATCGACGGCGTGATGATGAAGTCGCCGGCCTCCATCGCGGTGCGCTCGCCGTCAACCGCGGTGTGGGCGCCCTTGCCCTCGAGCACGAAGCGCAGCGCCGACTGGCTGTGGCGGTGCGCGGGCGCGACATCGCCTGGCACCACCATCTGCACGCCGGCATAAAGCGAGGTCGTGATTTTCGACTGTCCGCGCAGGCCCGGGTTCTCCAGCACCAGCACGCGCCGCTCGGCCTCCTTGGCGGTGATCAGCTTGCCGGCTTCCGTCATGTAGTCGCGGATGACGTCGAACTTCCAGAGGTGGGGCCGGCACGCGCTCTTCGGCTCCGGCGTGATCAAATCGCTCATCACCGTCCACAGCGCGGTGAGGTTCTCGCCGTCGATCTTCTTGTAAAACGCCTCGCGTTCGGGCGTCTTGGTCACGGCTTCCATGGTGCGCTCCCGTTTGTTTTGTTGATTGACAGTATACTGACGATCTAGGTAGCGTCAACGCACAGGGAAACGTCATTCCGGGGCGGCCCGAAGAGCCGAACCCGGAATCTCGAGATTCCGGGTTCGATGCTGACGCATCGCCCCGGAATGACAGAAATAACAGGGAGGGTCTCGATGAAGCTGCACGGCTATTTCCGCTCCAGCGCCGCCTATCGCGTGCGGATCGCGCTGAACCTCAAAGGCCTCGGCGCCGAGCACCTGCCGCATCACTTGCGCAAGGGCGAGCAATGCGCGCCAGCCTATCTCGCCATCAACCCGCAAGGCCTGGTGCCGACACTGGAGAACGATGCGGGCGCAGTGCTGACCCAATCGGTCGCCATCATCGAATGGCTCGACGAGACCCATCCCAATCCACCGCTGCTGCCGAAGGATCCGCTGCACCGCGCCAAGGTGCGGGCGTTCGCGCTGGCGATCGCCTGCGACACCCATCCGGTGCAGAATCTGAAGGTGCTGGCACGGCTGCGCGAGCTCGGTCTTGCCGAAGAGAAGGTCCAGGACTGGGCCGCGTGGGTCAACCGCGAGGGCCTGTCGGCCTGCGAGACGCTGATCAAGGACGAGAAGGGGCCGTTCTGCTTCGGCGATGCCCCGACGCTCGCCGATCTCTGCCTGGTGCCGCAGCTTGCCAATGCGCGCCGCTTCGGCGTCGATGTTTCGGCCTATCCGCGCCTGCTGAAGGCGGAAGCCGCCGCCAAGGCGCAGCGGGCTTTCGCCAATGCCGCACCGGAGAAGCAGCCCGATGCCGAGTAAGCCTGCCGCTCCGATCACGATCGACGCGGTCTATGCCGCGCCGGGCTATCTGTTCCGGCGCATGCAGCAGATCGCGGTCTCGATCTTCATGGAAGAGTGTAGGGCGTTCGACCTCACGCCGGTGCAATATGCCGCGCTGATCGCGATCCACACCCATCCCGGCATCGACGCGACGCGGCTGTCGGCGGTGATCGCGTTCGACCGCTCCACGCTCGGCAGCGTGATCGAGCGTCTGCAGGCCAAGGAGTTTGTCGAGCGCAAGCCGGCGCCGGAGGACAAGCGGATCAAGCTGCTCTATCTGACCAAGGCCGGCGTTGCGATCCTGCGCGAGATCATCCCCGCCGTCGAGCGCGCCCAGGCCCGCATGCTGGAGCCGCTCAAGCCAGCCGACCGCAAGGCGCTGATGGCGCTGCTCACGCAGCTCGTCGATCTCAACAACGAGGCCTCGCGCGTGCCGCTCCGGGCCGAGGATGCGCTGGAGCATCTGGGGAAGGCGGGGTGAGGGGAATGAGGCGATGGTCGCGCCGCACACTCAGATCTCGTAGGGTGGGCAAAGGCGCTCTTGCGCCGTGCCCACGATCTCTCTCTTAATGGGCAACGGTGGGCACGCTTCGCTTTGCCCACCCTACGATTGCGGTGCGTGGATCTGCGTCCTGGCCTCACATCCGCAACAATGCCTGCCGGTCAATCTTCCCCGTTCCCGTCTTTGGCAGCTCGTCGATGAAGATCACCTCGCGCGGATATTTGTAGGGCAGCAGCTTGCCCTTCACATAGTCCTGCAGCTTCCGTGTCGCCTCGCCCTGGTCCACCGCGCGATTGTTCATCACCACCACCGCCTTCAGCGTCATGCGCCGGTCCGGCAGCTCGGCGGCGAAAACGGCGCATTCGCGGATATCAGGATGGTCGGCGAGGCAGAGCTCGACCTCGAGCGGATAGACCCACTGGCCGGAGATCTTGATCAGATCATCGGCGCGGCCGCGGAAGAAATGGAAGCCGTCGCTATCGCGGACGAAACGGTCGCCGGTGTAGATCCAGCCGCCCTCGCGGATGGTCTCGGCGGATTTGTCCGGCCGGTTCCAGTACAGCGGCGTGTTGGAATCGCCGCGCACCCACAGAATCCCTTCCTCGTCGTCGCCGACGTCGCGCCCGTCCTTGTCGCGCAGCGCGACCTCGTAGCCGGGTACGCGCAGGCCCGCGGCGCCGAGCTTCTTCTGCTCGGGGCGGTTGGAGAGATAGATGTGAAGCACCTCGGTCGAGCCGAGGCCTTCGACGATCTCGAGGCCCGTGAGCGTCTTCCAGCCGTTGAAGACCTCGGCCGAGAGCACTTCGGCCGCCGAGAGCGACATGCGCAGCGACGAGAAATTCGTTTTGTCCGCGCCCGCGGCCTTGGTCAGCGACGTGTACAGCGTCGGCAGGCCGAAGAAGACCGTCGGCCTGTACTGCTCGATCGCCGCGAAGATCGCAGCCGGCTTCGGCTGGCCCGGCAGCAGCAGCGTTGCGGCGCCGGCCGAGAACGGGAAGGTGACGGAGTTGCCGAACCCATAGGCGAAGAAGATCTTTGGCACCGAGAAGCAGATGTCGTCAGGCGTCAGCTTCAACACGTTCTGCGCAAAGGCGACATCGCTATAGGCCATGTCGTGCTGGAGATGCACGATGCCCTTGGGCCGGCCGGTCGAGCCGGACGAGTACATCCAGAACGCCATCTCGTTGCGATCGGTGTCGGCTTCGGCAAGCTCGGTCGGGAATTGCGCGAGCCAGCTTGCCGCCGCGAGCGCCGCGGGCGCAGCATGCTCGCCGACCTCGCCATTGACGACGATCAGTGTATGCAGCTTCGTGTCCTTGCAGGCCCCCACATTGAAGCGCGCGCAGAACTCGGCGTCCGCCACCGCAACGGCCGCGCCGGAATCGGCGAGATAGAATTGCAGCAGATCCGGCGGCGTCAGCGTGTTGATCAAGAGCGGCACGAAGCCGGCCCGCACCGCGCCGAAGAAGGCGGCAGGATAAGCCGGCGTGTCGTCGAGGAACAGCAGCACGCGGTCGCCGCGCTTCAAGCCAAGCGAGACAAAGCCGTTGCCCCAGCGGCAAGCTTCCGCGCACAGCTCGGCATAGGTCCGCTTGCCCGCCGGCCCGATCAGCGCGACCTTGTCGCCATGGCCTTTGCCGAGATTGTCGAACAGCACGCGGCTGGCGTTGTAAATGTCCGGAACGGCAAAGCCGATCTCGCGTGCCCCGACGCTGTCGGTCGGCACCTGGTCACGAATCTCATTGCTCATGCGGTTGCCTCGCCGCTGGCGTCTCCGCCGTTCCTGGTGGCCTCGTAGCGCGCCATGAAGGCGGGCGACATGTGGCGCAGGCGTGCATCGTCGATGCGGCCGGAGCGGGTGATGTAGCTGTAGGCGAAGTCCATCAGCTCGAGCTGCATGTGCTGGGCGAAGTGCTCGTACCAGAAGGCCGAGGTGCGTGCGGCATTGACGAGCTTCTGCACGATCGGCTTGCGCGCGGCCTGGTAGCGATGCAGCGCGGTCGACATATGCGCGTCCGATTCCAGCGCCTTGACGAGCGCGATGGCATCCTCGATGGCAAGCCGCGTGCCCGAGCCGATCGAGAAATGCGCCGAATGCAGCGCGTCGCCGATCAGCACCATGTTCTTGAACGACCAGTGCTCGTTCCAGACCCACGGGAAGTTGCGCCACACCGATTTGTTGGAGACGAGACAATGGCCGCCGAGCGTGTCGGCAAACACCTCCTCGCAGACGCCCTTGGACTGCTCGACGTCCTTGTAGGCGAAGCCGTAAGCCTGCCAGGTCGCGTGGTCGCACTCGACCAGGAAGGTGCTCATGCTTGGCGAGTAGCGATAATGATGGGCGTTGAAGGCGCCACGGTCGGTCTTCACGAAGGTCTGCGACAGCGTGTCGAACCGCTTCGAGGTGCCGTACCAGACGAACTTGTTGGAGGAGTAGGACAGCGAGGTGCCGAAATCGCCCTCATAGGCGCGGCGCACCAGCGAGTTCAGCCCATCGGCGGCGACGATCAGATCGTGGCCGTTGAGCTGGTCTATGGCATGGATTTGCGTGTCGAACCGCGGCGTAACGCCGGCATCGAGCGCGCGCTGCTGCAGGAACCTCAACAGCTCGAGCCGCCCGATCGAGGAGAAGCCGACGCCGTCGATGGCGACGCTGTCGCCATGCAGGCTCAGCGTGATGTTCTCCCAGCTCTCCATATGCGGGGCGATCGCGTCGACCGTCTCGGGGTCGTCGGCGCGCAGGAACTCCAGGGCCTGGTCGGAGAACACGACGCCAAAGCCCCAGGTCGCGTCGGCCGGGTTCTGTTCGAACAGGTCGACCTGATCCTCGGGGTGACGCTTCTTCCAGAGATAGGCGAAGTAGAGCCCGCCGGGCCCCCCGCCAATCACGGCGATCCGCAACGTCTTCCTCCCTAATTGACAGTATACTTACTATCTTGGGGGTAGACTAGTGTGCTCCGGCCTCCCACGCCAGCGGAATTATCGGCAAGGCGTGGCGCGCCGAAGCCCGTTTCCGGACACGCGTTTGCGCCTGTCCGAAACCGCTAGATAGGAATCATAGCCAAACCGGGCCGGATTGACCACCCGGGGGTCAGACGCAGCGCTTCACGTAGACCCCGTCCACCAGCACCCGGGTATAACGAACCACCGGAACCGGCTTGCGGACCACGACGGCGGCGTTGGGGCCGGCGCAGCCGGCGCGATAGACGCCGCGGGCGCATACCACTGCGTTGGCATCCTTGGCCTCGAAGGTCATGGTCGCCCCGAAAGCGAGGAGCGCGGAAGCCATGAGCAGCAACGAACGCATGGTGTTCTCCCGGTCTTGTCGTGATCCGAAATCGGATGTCGGCAAAAGATTTGTCGCGGCAGGCGCGCGAAAATTCATTCGCGCGCTGCCAAATCTCGACACGCGCAATGGCGCGTGAGCTGTGCGTTGTTTATCGCGCCGCGAACGGTGCCAGCACGTCCTTGCACGCCGGCGACAGCGACGCCGCATTGTTAGAGACGCACTGGATGATGCGGCCGCCGCCGGGCGCGACGCCGGCGCAGAGCGAGCGGATGTCGGCGCCGCAGGCGGAGCGGACGATGAACAGCTCTTCGCGCGGCCGCAGCGGGCGCAGCACCTGGCCGCCACCACCAACCGCGGCGGGTCACGGCCTTCTCACAGGCCGGGCGAAACCTTCGCCTTGTTCTTCTCCAGGCATTCGAGCGCGGGGGCGCCGCCGGGCGGCACGCTGGCGCACACCTTGGGATAATCCGCCCGGCACGCGCTCTTGACCGCGGCGACCTGTGCGCTGCTCGGTTGCTTTACGGCGGCGGCTTTCGGGGCGGCTGCCGCTGCCGGCTTGGCCGCAGGCTCGGCGGCGGGCGCAGCTTCCGTCTTTGCAGGCTCGGACTTCGCCGGTTCAGACTTTGCGGGCGCGGCTTCCGTCTTCGGAGCTGCAGCGGGCTCGACCGCGCGGACTGCCGTTTGGCAACCCGCCGACAGGCTGGACATGTTCTTTGCCAGACATTGATAGGCTTCCACGCCGCCCGGCGTCACGCTCGCACAGTGCGCCATGAAATCCGAGCGGCATGCAGAGCGGATCGCGCTCTTCTGGGCCTCGGTCGGGGCTTGCGCGAATGCGGCTGTTGCAGTTGCGAACAGCGCCGCCGCGAACAGCGCGGTGCGCGTTGAAGCATGTTTCAACGTGTTGAACATTGGGGTGAATTCCTGCCCTGTCGGTAACGCCGACGCTTTATTAAAAGTGATGCAAACAATCTTCGCGGATGATGCGTCGCGAGCGGCATCATTGGCCGCTTCGACCTCTACCGCAAGTAGATATTAGCGTCGCAATTGCGACGTAACTAGAGCATGATCCGGAAAAGTGTGCAGCGGTTTTCCGAAAAGAGCATGCTCAAACAATACGTCGTCAGAGCTTCACCATGCGCTTGCCGCGGTTCTCGCCGGCGAGCAATCCGATCAGCGCCTTCGGCGTGTTCTCGAGGCCGTCGATAATGTCCTCCTGCACCTTCAGCTTGCCGGATTTCACCCAGCCCTGGAGATCGGCGAGCGCGCGCCGGCTGTCCTTCATGTAGTCCATCACGATGAAGCCCTGCATCACGAGCCGTTTCACCACGATCAGGCCGGGCACGCCGCGCGGGCCGTGCGCCGCCGGTGTGCCGTCATATTGCGAGATCGCGCCGCAGCAGGCGATGCGGCCGTAATTGTTCATCTGCGGCAGGCATGCTTCCAGAATGTCTCCGCCGACATTGTCGAAATAGACGTCGACCCCCTTCGGCGCCGCCGCGCGCAAGGTCTTGAACACCGCGCCGTCCTTGTAGTCGACGGCGGCATCGAAGCCGAGCTCGGAGGTCAGCCAGTTGCACTTGTCGGCACCGCCGGCGATGCCGACCACGCGGCACCCTTTGATCTTGGCGATCTGCCCGACGATCGAGCCGACCGAGCCCGCGGCCGCGGAGACCACGACCGTCTCACCCTCCTTGGGCTTTCCGACCTCCAGCAAGCCGAAATAGGCGGTGAGCCCGGCGATGCCGAACACGCTGAGCAGATGCGTCATAGGTTCCAGCTTCGGCATCTTGGTCAGATGCTTCGCCGGCACCGCGGCATATTCCTGCCAGCCGGTGTCGCCGAACACGATGTCGCCGGCAGCCAGCTCCGGCGCCTTGGAGCTGACGACCTCGGCGATGCCGCCTCCGGCCATCACGCTGTTGGCCTCCACGGCGGAGCGATAGGTGGCGCCGTGCATCCAGGCGCGGTTGGCGGCGTCGAGCGAGATGTAACGCACGCGCAGCAAAGCCTCGCCGTCCGTCGGCTCCGGCATCGCACCATCGATCATGCCAAAATGTTCGGGGCCGAGCTTGCCGCTGGGCTTTTCCACCAGAAGGATCTGGCGATTGATGGTGCCGCTCATGGCGTTTCCCTCTCCGTTGGCTTGACGATTATTGATGCAGCCGCCGCAAAGGAAACGTGCAAGCTGCATTCGTTGTGCGCTGCATGAAAGCTAGATCGCGCGCCTCTGTTTCGCAATGGGAACATCCCGCAATACGAATGCACGCGAAGCGTGTTGCGTCGCTGTCATATCTGCGACATCATGAAGCGGCCGATGTAGTGGGGGTCTTTCAATGTCGAACAGGTTTACGCAATACATCCTGGCCGCGATGGTGCTGGGCATCGTCATGGGGGCGGCGATCTTCAACTTCCTGCCCGATACGCGCGCCGACTGGGCGTCCTCCATCAACCTGATCGCCATGATGTTCCTGCGCCTGATCAAGATGATCATCGCGCCGCTGGTGTTCGCGACCCTGGTCGGCGGCATCGCGCATATGGGCAGCGGCTCGCGGCTCGGACGCATCTTCGCCAAGACCATGGGCTGGTTCATCAGCGCCTCCTTCGTCTCGCTGCTGCTCGGCCTCGTCATGGTCAATCTGCTTCAGCCCGGCGCGAACTTCCCGGGCACACTGCCGGCGGCGGGGCAATCGACCGGACTGCCGGTCTCGGCGTTCTCGATCGAGAAATTCCTCACCCATCTGATCCCGACCTCGATCGCGGACGCGATGGCGCAGAACGAGATCCTCCAGATCGTGATCTTCGCCGTGTTCTTCTCGGTGGCGATGGGCTCGATGCCCGAGCGCTCCAAGCCGATCCTGGCGATGATCGACGACGTCGCCCACATCATGCTCAAGGTGACGAGCTACGTGATGCTGTTCGCGCCGCTCGCCGTGTGGGCCGCCATCACCGCCACCGTCGCCAAGAACGGTCTCGGCGTGCTGTGGAAGCTCGTCGTGTTCATGGGCGGTTTCTATCTCGCGCTTGCGATCCTGTGGGCCATCCTGGTGATTGTTGGCTTCGTCGTGATCGGGCCGCGCTACAGCCATCTCCTGAAGCTGATCCGCGAGCCGCTGATGATCGCGTTCTCCACTGCGAGCTCGGAAGCGGCTTATCCGAAGACGCTGGAGGGCCTCACCAAGTTCGGTGCCTCGTCGCGGATCTCGAGCTTCGTGCTGCCGCTCGGTTATTCCTTCAATCTCGACGGCACGATGATGTACTGCACCTTCGCCAGCATCTTCATCGCGCAGACCTATCACATCGAGATGTCGCTCGCGACGCAGCTCGCGATGCTCGCGACCTTGATGATCACCTCCAAGGGCGTTGCCGGCGTGCCGCGCGCCTCCCTCGTGGTGATCGCCTCGACGCTGTCGCAGTTCGGCATCCCCGAGGCGGGCCTGTTGATGATCATGGGCATCGACACCTTCCTCGACATGGGCCGCAGCGCCACCAACGTGATCGGCAACTCGCTGGCGACGGCCGTTGTCGCGAAGTGGGAAGGCGAGCTCGGGCCCGAGCATGAGCTCGGACCCGGCGAGGCGTCGACGCCCGACATGGTGGCCGGCGAATTGCCCGCGATGGCCGGCCATTGACGGAGGTGCATCATGCGCCGCTCATTGGCGATATCGGGTGGCCTGTTGCTGGCAGCATGCCTGCTGGCGACCGGCGCCACCGCGCAGACCGGCGGCAACGAAGGGCTTAGCCCGACGCTGTCGGCGATCAAGAACAGTCACACCGTGCGCCTCGGCTATCGCGAGAGCTCGCCGCCGTTCTCCTTCCTCGACCAGTCGGGCCGGCCGATCGGCTACAGTCTCGAATTGTGCGAGGCCATCGTCGAGGAGATCGGCATCGAGGTCGACGATCCCAATCTGAAGATCGACTACGTCAAGGTCACCTCCGACGACCGCATCGACGCGGTGCTCCAGAACAAGATCGATCTGGAATGCGGCTCGACCACGGCCAACGCCGAGCGCGGCAAGCGCGTCGCGTTCTCGCCGCTGATGTTCGTCGCCGGCACCAAGCTGATGGTGCCGAAGGCGTCCGGCGTCCGGCAGCTGGCCGACCTCAAGGGCAAGACCATCGTGGTGACCAAGGGCACCACCAACGAGCAGGCGATCCAGGCGGCCGACAAGAAGTTCTCGCTGGGGCTGAACATCCTCACCGGCGCCGATCACGAGCAGTCTTACCAGATGCTCGTCGACGGCAAGGCCGATGCGTTCGCCACCGACGACATCCTGCTGTTCGGCCTGATCGCGCGCCACAAGGCGCAGGACAAGTTCCGCGTCACCGGCGATTATCTGTCCTACGATCCCTACGGCATCATGTTCAAGAAAGGCGAGCCGCAGCTCTCCGCCGTGGTCGAGCGCGCCTTCCGCAAGCTCGGCTCCAACCGCGACCTCGTCCCGCTCTACAACAAATGGTTCATCGCGAGGCTGCCCACAGGCGAACGGCTGAACGTGCCGATCTCGCTGCAGCTGGAGGAAGCGTTCAAGGCCATGGACGATTCCGCCAGCGCGAATAATTGAGGGCATCCGTCATCCTGAGGTGCGAGCCCGGCGGTGCAGAGCACCGCTGGGCGAGTCTCGAAGGATGAACGGCCGGGATGCAGCTACAGCAGGGCCGTCGCCCTTCGAGGCATCCGCTTCGCTCCGGCACCTCAGGGTGACGGTGATAGATTGCTGCTCGCGGGAGCATCGCCAAACACCCGATCCAGCGCCGCGTCATACGTCGCCTGCACCAGCTCCGGATGGAGCTTGCCCAGCGCCTCCATCATCACGCCGGAATTGATCTCCAGCACCCGCCACGCGCCGTCGTCGCGCACCACGTCGATCGACGCGAAGGTGATGCCGATGGCGCTCGCGGCATCGATCGCGAGCTTCACGCAAGCTGCGCGGACCTCGCCGTCCTCCAGCAGCACCGGCTTTGCACCGGCATCGAGATTGTGCCGCCAATCCGCGCCGCGCTGCTTGCTGTAGACGATGCGGGGCACATCGCCGAGCAGGATCACACGGACCTCGTCCTCGATCGCGACATAGGGCGAGATCACGAGCCCTGTGCTCATCGAAAAGACCTCGCCGGCCGCGTGGTCGAGTTCCGTCTCGCTCGTCACCTTGAACACCGAGCGCCCCGACGTCCCCTCGTTCGGCTTGACCACCACGCCTTGCTGATGGTCGCGAAGCAGCCCAAGCATTTCCTCTCGCCAGGTGGCGCCAACGATCGTCTTGCCCAGCTTCGGATTGAGGAAGAGGTGATGCGGAATAGAGGGCACGCCCGCAAGCGTCAGCGCCTCGGCCGTCGCGGACTTGTCGTTGGCGAGACGATGGGCGATGGCGCTGTTGAGACCGATATCGTAGCCGAACGCGAAGCGGCGCATCTCGCCCCGGCGCATCGCGATCAGCCAGCCGCCGGAGCGGACATCGACCGCAATGCCATGGTCCGCGCAATAGCGCCTGATCGCCTGGACGAAGATCCGCTCGCCACTCGCCATCTGTCTCGATCGTTCCTGTCGCCAAAAGCCGCAAAAATGCGGGTATCGGCGCCATTCCGGGGTGAAAATCAGAGCTATTCTTAATGAAATTCTCGCGAGCGCGATGGAAATTAAGTGCTGCCATCGAGCGCCGGAGGGAAAAGAAATTGCCCTTAAACGAGGCTCGGCAGCAAAACCGTTAATAATGCGACCAGTTCTGCGGCAAATGCCTGATAGCCCAGCATCAATTGTATCCGGAACGAGGTTGATTATTGGCCTCAATGGCGTAGATCACACACGCGAAATCCTCCGCCATGGCAATGGTGTCCGCCCCGCTTTCAGGGGCCGGGCAACGCTTTTGCCCTAAAAACCGCAATTATTCGGAATATCGAAAATCATGAGCGCGTTTTACCGAGAGAAGGTTCTTTCCGTCCAGCACTGGACCGACACGCTGTTCAGCTTCCGCGCCACGCGCGACACCGGCTTCCGGTTCCAGAACGGCCAGTTCGCCATGATCGGCCTCGAGGTCGACGGCCGGCCGCTGCTGCGCGCCTACAGCATGGCGAGCGCCAACCACGAGGAAGAGCTCGAGTTCTTCTCGATCAAGGTGCAGGACGGCCCGCTGACCTCGCGCCTGCAGAAGATCAAGGAAGGCGACACCATCCTGGTCGGCCGCAAGGCGACCGGCACGCTGATCACCGACAACCTCATCCCCGGCAAGCGGCTGCTGCTGCTCTCGACCGGCACCGGCCTTGCGCCGTTCGCCAGCCTGATCAAGGACCCCGAGGTCTACGACCAGTACGAGAGCATCGTGCTGGTGCATGGCTGCCGCCAGGTCTCCGAGCTCGCCTATGGCGAGAAGCTCGTCGCCTCCCTGCGCGAGGACGAGCTGTTCGGCGAGCTGCTCGCCGACAAGCTGATCTACTATCCAACCGTGACCCGCGAGCCGTTCCGCAACCGCGGCCGCATCACCGACCTGATCAACTCCGAGCAGATCTTCAACGACATCGGGCAAGGTCCCCTCGACATCGCGACCGACCGCATCATGATGTGCGGCAGCCCGGCGATGCTGGAAGAGCTGAAGGTCATGTTCGAAGGCCGCGACTTCATCGAGGGCTCGGGCAACAAGCCCGGCCATTTCGTGATCGAGAAGGCGTTCGTCGAGCGCTAAGCGCGGTTGAATGGGTGGCGCGGTTTCGCGTCACACCACCCCGTCGTCCCCGACAAGCGCAGCGAAGCTGAGCGCCGATCCGGGACCCATGACCACAGGGAGTGGTTATGCGAGGACTCGGAGGGACGGCCTTCTCTCAGCCACGACATCCTGTGGTTATGGATCCCGGGTCTGCGCTTACGCTTGCCCGGGACGACACCTGAGTTTGTGGACACTCCCGCGGACTCCACTTTCGATTACGCCGCTTGTTCCCGTCTCGCCGTCCAAACCCCATCCCCCTCTGCTGCACTGCAAAACCCGCCCACCGGGCTGATTGATTTTCCTCGGACGAATTCGCTAGCCTGAAACAACGGCCGCGTCATATCCGTATGACAGGCGCGGGCGTATCGTACCGCCCTCATGCTGACGAGAGGATGGGACCGTGGCCGACGACAACAACAAGCAAGAATCGCCCAAACGTCTGGCACTGGCGGAAGAGGGGGTACTGGAAACCCTGCTGCTGCCGTTCTCGCCGCGCTTCATCGTGCTGACGATCTGCGCGGTGGTCACTGCGCTCTTGATCGGCGTCGGCATTGCGGACCGCAAGATCTTCGACATCCTGCTGATCCCGATCGCGATCTTCGGCGCCCTGACGCTGCTCGGCGTCCGCGATCTCATGCAGAAGGGCCATGCGGTCCTGCGCAATTACCCGATCTCGGCGCATATGCGCTTTCTGCTCGAAGAGATCCGCCCCGAGATGCGGCAGTATTTCTTCGAGAGCGAGAAGGACGGCATGCCGTTCTCGCGCGACACCCGTTCGTTAGTCTATCAGCGCGCCAAGATGCAGCTCGACAAGCGGCCGTTCGGCACCCAGGAGGACGTCTATCGCGAGGGCTATGAGTGGATGCATCACTCGGTCTCGCCGAAGACGCACGCCGAGGAGAAATTCCGCATCACCATCGGCGGTCCCGATTGCGCCAAGCCCTATTCGGCCTCGGTGTTCAACATCTCCGCGATGAGCTTTGGTGCACTCAGCCCGAATGCCGTGCGCGCGCTGAATGCCGGCGCCAGGAAGGGCAACTTCGCGCATGACACCGGCGAGGGCGGCTTCAGCCCCTATCACAAGGAGATGGGCGGCGACATCATCTGGGAAATCGGTTCGGGCTATTTCGGCTGCCGTCATCTCGACGGCACGTTCGATCCCGAGGCATTCACCCGCGTCGCGAGCCAGGACCAGATCAAGATGGTCGAGCTCAAGATCAGCCAGGGCGCCAAGCCCGGCCATGGCGGCGTGCTGCCGGCGGCCAAGGTGTCGGAAGAGATTTCCAAGATCCGCGGCGTCGCCATGGGCGAAGACTGCATCTCGCCGGCCTCGCACCGCGCCTTCTCGACGCCAACAGGCATGATGCAGTTCATCGCTGAGATGCGCCGCCTCTCCGGCGGCAAGCCGGCCGGCTTCAAGCTGTGCATCGGCCATTCCTGGGAATTCCTGGCGATCTGCAAGGCGATGCTTCAGACCGGCATCTATCCTGACTTCATCGTCGTCGACGGCAATGAAGGCGGCACCGGCGCCGCGCCGCTGGAGTTCATGGACCATCTGGGCATGCCGATGCGCGAAGGCGTCAATTTCGTCCACAACGCGCTGGTCGGCATCAATGCGCGCGACCGCATCAAGATCGGTGCCTCCGGCAAGATCGCCACCGCCTTCGACATGGCCCGCGCGATGGCGATCGGCGCCGACTGGTGCAATTCGGCGCGCGGCTTCATGTTCTCGCTCGGCTGCATCCAGTCGCTGAGCTGCCACACCGACCGCTGCCCGACCGGCGTCGCGACGCAGGACCCGACCCGGGCGCGCGCGCTCTACGTGCCGCTCAAGATCGACCGCGTGCACAATTATCACCACGCCACGCTGCATTCGCTGACCGAGCTGATTGCCGCCGCCGGCCTGACCCATCCGCAGGAGCTGCGCCCGATCCACTTCACCCAGCGCACCTCGACGACCGACGTGAGATCCTTCGCGCAGCTTTATCCGGCGTTGCGTCCGGGCGAGCTGCTCGAAGGCACGCAAGACCCGCGCTTCCGTGACGCCTGGCGGATGGCGCAGGCGGAGACATTCCAGCCGGCGCTGTGACTGTCAGGTCCGCCGATTGATATCGCCGCGCGTCGCGGCGGCGCGAATTCGTCTGTGAGAAGGGGCGAGCTTTAACGTCTGTGTCAGCTTTGGGTGTAAATTAGACCCATGGATGAGCGGCGCGACAAAGCCAGGCATCGTGTGCTGAAGGCCGGAACGATCGAGTTCGGCGGCGGCGGGATCGACTGCACCATTCGCAATTTCTCGGGCACCGGCGCCGCGCTCGACGTCACCAGCCCGGTCGGCATCCCCGAACACTTCACCCTGTTCGTCACCGCCGACGGAACGCATCATTCCTGCACCGTGGTTTGGCGCAAGGAAAAGCGGATCGGGGTGAAGTTCGGGTGAGGCTCGGCGCGTGTAACGTGAGTTAGCGCCATCAACTCCGCTGTCGTCCCCGCGAAAGCGGGGACCCATAACCACAGGGAGACGTCGCGGCGCAAGCTGGTAACTCCGAGTCTTCGCCAAACTCCTCCCTGGGGTTATGGGTCCCGGATCGCGCTTCGCTTCGCTACGCTTGTCCTGGACGACACTTGAGATTGGCGCTAACCCGTCTCCACCTCACTCAACCGGCTCGCCAATATCTTGTCGATGCGCCGACCGTCGAGGTCGACCACCTCGATGTGCCAGCCGCCGAAGTCGAAGGCGTCACCGACATTGGGCAGCACGCTGAACTGTTGCAGCACGAGGCCCGCGACGGTGTTGTAGCGGTGCGGCGGCAGTTCGATGCCGAGCAGCTCGCCGAATTCGTCGACCGGCATCCAGCCGGAGATCAAGAGCGAGTCGTCCTCGCGCCTGACATAGGCCGGTTCCGGCGGTCCCTCCTCCGAATGGAAGGCGCCGACGATCGATTCCAGGATATCGGCGGCAGTCACTATGCCTTCGAACGCGCCGTACTCGTCGTAGACGAGGCCGACGTGAACCGGCGCGGCTTTCAGGATGGCCAGCACGTCGCGCGCGTCCGCCGAGGCCGGAATGCCGGGCGCCTCGCGCACCAGCGCGCGCAAATCCGGCGTGCGCTCGTTCATATAGGCGATCAGCAGATCCTTGGCCTGGAGCACGCCGATCGGCTTGTCGCGGTCGCCGTCCGAGACGGGAAAGCGCGAATGCGGGCTCTTCACGATGATCTCGCGAATCGCTTCGGGCGGATCGTTGAGGTCGATCTCGTCGACCTCGGTGCGCGGGGTCATGACGGCGCCGACCGGGCGGTCGCCGAGCCGCATCACGCCGGCGATCATCTCCTTCTCGCCCGGCTCGAGCACGCCGGCGCTCTCGGCCTCGCTGACGAGGTGGTGGATCTCATCCTCCGAGACCTTCTCCTCGGCCTTGCCGCCGCGGCCAAGCAGCGTGAGGATCAGCTTGCCGGAGAGGTCGAGCAGGAACACCAGCGGCAGCGATATCTTCGCCAGCACGTGCATCGCCGGCGCGACCTTGACCGCGATGCTCTCGGGGTCGCGCAGCGCCACCTGCTTCGGCACCAGCTCGCCGACGATCAGCGTGGCGTAGGTGATCAGCGTGACGACGATGCCGACGCCGACGATGTCGGCGATCCCGGCGGACATGCCAAGCTCGACCAGCCATTGCGTCAGCCGCTGTCCGAGCGTCGCGCCGGAGAACGCTCCCGAGAGCACGCCGACCAGCGTGATGCCGATCTGCACCGTCGAGAGGAACTTGCCGGGATCGGCCGCCAGCGTCAGCGCCCGCTCGGCGCCGCGCACGCCCTTCGCCGCGAGCAGCGACAGCCGGGCCGGGCGGGACGACACCACGGCCAGCTCTGACATGGACAAGAGGCCGTTGATGACGATCAGGACGACGACGATGACGAGTTCGACGGAGAGCATTGACGTTCCGGTTGTAAGCAAGTGTAGCCGGCCGGCGGCACAAGCATTGATATAGGTATTTCGCGAGGAATTGCCGGCAATTCTGTCGCATCCATCCTGCGGGAACCTTTGGGAGGTCAGCGCCCGCGATATCCGCGGAATTACGGGCCTGCCGTTGTTTAACGGGCTCTTAGCCGCCGGCAGCTAGGTTTTCGACATTTGCAGCAATGTATTCGGGGACCCAAGGATGCGGATCGGGAAGCTTTTCGCACTGTCGATGCTGACGGTGACGGTTTTTGCAGTCATTCTCGGCGCCGAGGTGCTCGTACCCCAGACCCGCATCTTCACGAACCGCTCCGATGCGATCAAGACGGTCGAGGCCTTTGGTGCGACCCTGATGGTCAGCCAGCAGGTCGCCGGGCTTCGCGCCCCCTACATCTCTCCGATCTTCCAGGAAGGCACCGCGACGCAGGCCCAGGTCGACGCCGCCGCGAAGGCTGCCAAAGCCGCCGAGGCTTCGTTCGAAGGCGCAAGGCGGGCCATCATGATGCTGGATGACGGTGCATCCATGGCCGATGGTCTCGACCGCACCCTGCGCCGGCTGAAGGAGATCACCGCGTCCGCAGATCGCGCGATGAGCGTTCCTCTGGCTTCGCGCGACGGCGCCGTGATCAAGGGCTTCCTGCCCGGCGTCGCCGAGGTCATCGCCAATATCGAACCGATCATGAACCGGCTTGAGGGGAAGGTCGTCAATGCCGACTCCTCGCTGGCGGCGCTCTTGAGCCTGGCGCGAACGGCGCAGGACCTGCGCGTTTCCGCCGGCAGCCGGGCCGCCACCCTGTCGCCGGCGCTGAGCGCGCGCACGGCCGCTCACGACGGCCGAGTTCTCGCTGATGGACCGCATGCAGGGGCGTGTGGAGACCGATCGCGAACACATCGAGGCCGGTGTCGACCAGCTCGGAAATCCGCCCCGGATCGCCGCCGCATTGAAGGCGGCGACGGAGTCCTATTTCGGCAAGGCCGCGCTCGCGGTCGAGAAGGAGATGCCTGCGGCGCGAGCCGACGGCAAGTACGGGATCAACGCCGACGAGCTCGCCAGCGTCATCGTGCCGGCCATCCAGATGTTCTACGGCGTGCGTGATGCAGCGCTGGCGGAAGCGGCGGCGCGCTGGCGATGCTCGCGCTCGCTGGCGTTGCGGTGCTGGCGCTGCTCGGGACGCTCGGCGGCGTGACCATGATGCTGCGCAGACGCGTGGTGACGCCGCTCGGCCGGCTCGCGGACGTGATCGGAGCGCTCGCGGCCGGACGGCATGAAGTCGAGATCCCCGCGACCGGCCGCAACGACGAGATCGGCCAGGTGGCCGGCTCGCTCCAGCACTTCAAGGATTCGCTGCTCGCCAAGAAGGCCGCCGACGAGGCTGCCGCGATCGAGGCCGAGGCCAAGCTCAAGCGCAGCCAGCGCATGGACCAGGTCGCGCGCGAGTTCGAGGCGATGATCGGCGACGTCATCAACACCGTTTCGTCGGCATCGTCCGAGCTGGAGGTCTCGGCGGGAACGCTGACCAGCTCGGCCGATCAATCGGAAAAGGTCACGGCGACCGTTGCTGCCGCCTCCGAGCAGGCCTCCACCAACGTTCAGACGGTGGCCGCGGCGGCCGAAGAAATGGCCTCGTCGGTGGATGAGATCAGCCGGCAGGTCCAGGACTCCGCACGCATCGCCGGCGAGGCGGTGCAGCAGGCGGAGCGCACCAACGGCCATGTCGGCGAGCTCGCCAGGGCCGCGGGCCGGATCGGCGACGTCGTCGAGCTCATCAGCCAGATCGCGGGCCAGACCAATCTTCTGGCGCTGAACGCCACCATCGAGGCGGCGCGCGCGGGCGAAGCCGGGCGCGGCTTCGCCGTCGTCGCCTCCGAGGTCAAGGCGCTGGCCGAGCAGACCGCCAAGGCACCGGCGAGATCAGCCAGCAGATCACGGAAATCCAGACGGCGACGGAGGATTCAGTCGGCGCCATCAAGGCGATCGGCGACACCATCAACCGCATGTCCGAGATCGCCTCCGCGATCGCCTCGGCAGTCGAGGAGCAGGGTGCGGCGACGCGGGAGATTTCCCGCAACGTGCAGCAGGCGGCGCGCGGCACCCAGCAGGTCTCCGCCAGCATCGTCGACGTTCAGCGCGGCGCGAGCCAGACCGGATCGGCATCCTCCAACGTGCTCACGGCGGCCAGATCGCTGTCCGGCGAGAGCACGCGTCTCAAGGCTGAGGTCGGAAAGTTTTTGGAGGCGATCCGGGCCGCCTAAAGCATGATCCGGAAAAGTGCGAAGCGGTTTTCCGGAGATCATGCGTAAACAACAACCTAAAGCGCGATGATTCATCCAAATCTCATCGCGCTTTAGAGGTCCGTTGTAGAAAGATGCGGTTTCGCCTAGGCTGACATCGCCGGGGATGTCGCAGCCTCCCCGTGAAGTGGTGATCCCACGCAAGCGCTGCTCGCTGTTTTATGGAGCGAGCAATGGATGGGATCGCAATCGAGCTTCCGCTTTTTCTGTTGGCCACCTTCGCCGGCGCGTTCGTTGCCGGCCTCTCCGGCTTCGCCTTCGGTCTCGTCGCGGCATCGCTGTGGCTGTACGTGCTGACGCCGCTTCAGAGCGCCAGCCTGATCGTCGGCTTTGGCCTTCTTGTGCAAGGCTATTCGGTCTGGAAGCTGCGCAGCGCGCTTGATTGGCGACGGTTGTGGCCGTTCATCGTCGGTGCGGTCATCGGTGTGCCGGCCGGGGTGTCGCTTCTGACCTGGGCTGATCCGAAGAGTGTCCGTATCGCGGTTGGGGCGATTCTGATCGCCTATACTCTGTACGCATTCTTCCGCCCGCAGCTCAAGCTCGCCGTCGTCGTACCCCCGGCTGCCGACATGACGGTCGGCTTCGTCAGCGGCCTGCTCGGCGGGCTGACCGGCCTTGCCGGCATCATCATTACGATCTGGTGCAATCTGCGCGGTCTGCCCAAGGACGTCCAGCGCGCCACGTTCCAGCCCGTCGCAGTGGTGGTGTTCGCCATGGCGGCGCTCTGGCTCGGTGCCAAGGGATCGCTCACGCTCGACACGGCGAAGCTGTTTGCACTCGGCCTGCCATTCCTGTTCGCCGGCACCTGGCTCGGCCTGAAACTTTTCGGCCGCATCGACGAGACCACGTTCCGGAAGGTCGTGCTCGCGCTGCTGTTCGTCTCGGGCGTTGCGCTGCTGTTTTGAGCCCGCTCAGAACTCGCCGTGCAACCGTCCTGAAAACACCGACACCGGGCCGCGATCGGCGTTGTAGGCGGGATTGACGATGAGCTGATAGTCGGCGGTGAGGGTGAGGTTCTTGTTCAGGGCGTAGGCGTAATAGGTTTCGAGGATGCGCTCGTTGCGGTAGTTCAGCGCACCGTCGCCGACCAGCACGCCGAGGCCACCGGCGGCGAGGAAGTCGCGATAGTCCTGCGACAGTCCGTTGATGGCGCCGCCGATGCCGATCACGTCGTCGGGCCGGCCCCATTTGGTGCCCTTGATCGACAAGCCGCCGGACAGGCTGCGGTTGATGTCGGTGAACGCGAGCGTTTCGGTCTTGCCGTCGTTCCAGCTCCAGCGGCCGAACAGTCCGAGATCCTCGGTGATTGCCTGTTCGAGGTTGACGACATAACCGACCTTGAGACGGCCGCGCCGGGTCTGTGCGATGTCGAGATTGAGCGCGGGATTGTCGAGCGTTTCGCGGAAGCTGCCCATGTTGGCGCTGTCGACCCAGCCCATGGTCCTGAGCTTGCCGGGTTGGCCGAACAGCGAATAGCGCGTCTCGAGCTCGAGCACGTACTGGCCGCGCTCGCCGACCCTGGTGTCGAAATGATTTGAATTGGACTCCGCGACCATCAGGAAATAGCCGCCCCGCAGCGCCCATTGCTTCTGGTTGAGCTCGGCGGTGACGCCATAGGTGAGGCCGACCTTGTCGGCGGAATAGTCGAAGGCACCGGGCGCCCATATCGACCAGTTCATGAAGTCCTTGCGGGTGTCCTTGGCATAGGCATTGCCATCGAACACGTCGACCACCGCGAACTTGCCGGCCTGCACGGTGAGGCGGGACACGTCGACCTTCTGGCCGAGCTGCAGCTGGCCGCTCGCAAGCTCTTCCTGCTCGCCGCCGAAGCCGAAGGTCTGGCGCACGAAGAGGCGCGAGGTGTTGTAGTGCGGGTAGGGGAAGTTCGACTTCTGCGCCTCGCCGTTGGGAAAGCCGGCGGCGCCGACCGTGTCGTTCAATCCAAAACCCTGGAGCAGCTCGGGATTGTAATAGACCTCGCCGCCGTCCCACAGCCGCGCGTTCAGGAACAGGCTGTTGCTCCAGGTCGCCTTGGCCTGCCTCGACGGCGAGAGCGAGTTCGGTCCACTGTAGAGGGCCGGGAACGACGGATAGCCCTGCGGGATATACGTGCTCTGCCCGTGGATCTCCCAGCGATCCGATTCCGTGTCGATCAGCGAGCTGTTCGGATTGTAGCCCGGCATGCCCGGCCAATCGACCTTGCGGTTGAGGCCGAGCCTGACCGACTGGACGTCGAGCGAAGACGAGCTGTATTGGGCGCCCGTGGAGAAGGCGACGTGGGCGCCGTCGAAGCGGCTGTAGAGATATTCGAGCCGCGCGCTCCAATGCGGTGCGAAGCCGTACTCGACGCCGGCGCCCGCGATCCAGCCGGGCCGCGTGTTCAGGATTTTCGGCACCGCTTCGCCGGAGGCCGGCGCGTCGAAATAGCGTTCGCCCATCCACGCAAAGCCGCCGGTGGCATAGAACAGCCACGGACCGCTGGTGTAGCCGACGCGGCCGCGCAGGCTGGCGGTGTAGTCCCATTGCTGCGTGACCGTGTTGGCCGGCGTTGCCAGGAACGACACGATCGAATTCGAGGTGATGTAGTTGGGAAACGAGAAATCGCCTTCGACGCCGACCAGCCAGCCGGAGTTGAGCCGGTAATTGTAGCCGGCCTGCACGCCGCCGATCATGCCGCTGAAGTCGCCGCTGCCGTTGAGTGCGGTGCCGTCGTTCAGGGCAAAGCGCGACGAACCGCGGCTGTAGCCGGCATGCGCGCCGATATAGAAGCCGGTCCAGTCATAAACCGCTCTCAGCGCCGGCGCCTTCAGCGGCAGATCGGCAGCAAAGCTCGCGGCGGGAAAAGTCAGCACGCCCGAAGCGATCGCCGCGGCCGTCCGCAAGTACCTGTAACGGTGACCTCTCAACGTCAAGCGCACGCCCCCAAACGCGAATATGCCTCGCCGGACTATCCCTGCCGATTCGCCGCGGCCCTGTCATCAGGACTCGGGTGCTGACGCGATCGGAGGAGATGATCGCGATTCGCCGCGATTTCTTCCGAGCTTTTCGCCAAGCCCCTGAGCCTGCTCGGAACCTTATTGCGATTAATTCGCAATAGCAACTGGCGCGCGTTGCCGCAGACGATGGTTCGCACCGCTGTGTGACGTCACTGCAACAAATTCCCGGGCTCCCCAAATGCATGACCCCGCCCGGGGGGACAGCCGGGCGGGGTCGGGGGCACGACACGGGGGTGGATGAGGCGCCCGTGTCGGACGCAGGATCCACGTGTGAGATCGGCCTCAGGTACCTGGATCAGTAGCAGGTACGAACGCGGCCGACGTATTGGCCGAAGGCGTTGTACTGGGCGACCCAGCCGCAGCGGTGATAGCCGTAGTAATAGGGGTCGTTGCTGGCGGCGATGGCGGAGCCGACCACGGCGGCGGTGGCGATGCCGGCGCCGACGCCGAAGACCCAGCCGGGGGGCTTAGCTTGCGCCTGCGAGGTGGTGGACACCATGGTGCCGGTGACGGCGAGGGCCGCGAGAGCTGCGGCGGCAATCTTGGTCTTGATCGACATGTGAAACTCCATCCGGGTTGAGGCGGTCCGTTGTGGTCCGCGTGCCCAATTGGACGGAGGCTTGTCGCGTCCGGTTCGAACGCCCCAGAGGCGCGCCTGGCGCGAAGCTCTTTCCCGAGCGATTCCAGGAAGATGCGAGCTAGCCGAGGGGCCCCTTGGCGAGCCTGTTCACGTCGAAGTTATCGACCTCGCTCAGCAGCTCGCAAAAGGCGGTGGCGCCCTGGTCGAGCAGCCGCTCGCCCTTCTCCGCGACGGCCAGCGTCGCATTGCCGACGGCGCCGCTGGCGTTGAGATCCTGCGCCTGCCAGGCGAACGGCGCCGGCCGCTGCGTCGACAGCCAGTGATATTGCTGCTCCAGCGCGATGCTGCTCGCGGGAAAATCCGCGATCGCTTCCTTGCGCACCCGATCCGGATAGCGCGCCAGCATGATCGAGGTCTCGACCGCGCCGCCATGAATGCCGTGGCGCACCTCATCGGCCGGGAACAATGTGTCCGCCCCTGAGAGCCGCGACCACGACGTCGTCACCACGAAGAGCTTGTGATGCGCGCGAAGATCCTGCGCCACCAGCATCATGGCCGCGCTGTTGCCGCCATGGCTGGTGATGATGACGAGCTTCTTCACCCCGCGCCGTGCGATGTCCTCGCCGATCGCGGTCCATCGCTTCAGAGCGGTTTCGGTCGGCAAGGTCTGCGTGCCCGGATAGTCGATATGCTCGGTGGAGATCCCGACCGGTTCAACGGGAAGAAAGCTGGCCGGAACGCTTGCGGGCAGACGCTCGCGCACGCGCGCGAGATACGCGTCGGCGATCAGCACGTCGGTCTCGAGCGGCAAATGCGGGCCATGCTGCTCGGTCGCGGCCAGCGGCATCACCGCGATCCAGCGCGCTACATCCGCGAGGGCAGCGTCGGCCCAGCGGATCCCGGTCCAGTCGCGGGACGGCGTCATCAAGGTTTCTTTGCCCGAATTTGTCACGTAATTTGGGGTTATGAGGGGACGCGGGCCAGGCCGGCTCGCGTCCCCGAACTTCATGCGGTTTTATCGCGTTGGTTTGGTGTCGGCTAGAAGCGATCGACGGAGTGCCATCATGACCCCCTCTCATCTGCGGCGAGCGTTAACGGCGGGCTTGTTGGCCGCTGTCGTCACTCTTGCGCCGGCGCGCGCCGAAACCCTCGACAAGGTCACCTTCGGCACCAACTGGGTCGCCGAGGCCGAGCATGGCGGCTTCTTCCAGGCGGTCGCAGACGGCACCTACAAGAAATACGGCCTCGACGTCACCATCGTCCCCGGCGGGCCCAACGAGAACAACCGGATGCTGCTGATCGCCGGCAAGATCGATTTCTTCATGGCCGCGAACACGCTGATGTCGTTCGACGCGGTCGCCAACAACGTTCCCGTCGTCACCATCGCCGCGGTGTTCCAGAAGGACCCGCAGGTGATGCTGACGCAGCCCGACGCCAAGGTCGCCAAGATCGAGGACCTCAAGCCGCTGACGCTGTTCGTCTCCAAGGAGGGCATGACCAGCTATTTCCAGTGGCTGAAGTCCGAATACGGTTTCAGCGAGAAGAATGTGCGTCCCTACAATTTCAACCCGCAGCCCTTCATCGCCAATCCCAAGAGCGCGATGCAGGGCTACGTCACCTCCGAGCCGTTCGCGGTCGAGAAGGCCGCCGGCTTCAAGCCCAACGTGCTGCTGCTCGCCGATTACGGCTTCAACACCTATTCGACCCTGATCGAGACCCGCCGCGAGATCGCCGAGAAGAAGCCGGACCTGGTGCAGCGCTTCGTCGATGCCTCCATGATCGGCTGGTACAATTACATCTACGGCGACAATTCCGCCGGCAATGCCATGATCAAGCAGCTCAACCCGGAGATGACCGACGAGTTGCTGAAATACTCCGTCGCCAAGATGAAGGAATACGGCATCGTCGATTCCGGCGAGTCATTGAAGAACGGCATCGGCGCGATGAGCGACGAGCGCTACACCTCCTTCTTCAACAAGATGGTGAAGGCGGGCGTGGTGAAGGCCGATCTCGACTTCCGCAAGTCCTACACGCTGCGCTTCGTCAACAAGGGCGTCGGCGTCGAGCTGCGCCCGAGCAAGCCGTAACGTAGGCGCGATGTCGTCAGCCAAAACTTCGCCCGTGGTCGAGACCGGCCTGACGCACCTCGCCGTCAGCCTGCGTGGCGTGACCAAGGTCTATGACAATGGCGTCATCGCGCTCGGGCCGCTCGACCTTGCCGTGCGCAAGGGCGAATTCATCTCGCTGCTCGGCCCGTCGGGCTGCGGCAAGTCGACCGCGCTGCGCATCATCGCAGAGCTCAGCGCACCTTCGTCAGGAACGGTGCGGGTGGCACGGCACGAGGGCGTGCCGCAGCCGGGCCATGGCATCGGCTTCGTGTTCCAGGAGCCGACCCTGATGCCCTGGACCAGCGTGCGCGAGAACGTGCGGCTGCCGCTCAAGCTTGCAGGCCTGCCAAAGGCGGAAGCGCGTGCGCGTGCCGATGAGGCGCTGGCGAGCGTGGGTCTTGCCGATTTCGCCGAGGCCTATCCGCGCGAGCTCTCCGGCGGCATGAAGATGCGGGTGTCGCTGGCGCGCGCGCTCGTCACCGATCCCGACATCCTCCTGATGGATGAGCCGTTCGCCGCGCTCGACGAGATCACGCGCTTTCGCCTCAATAACGACCTGCTGGCGCTGTGGCGCAGCCTCCGCAAGACCGTCATCTTCGTCACCCATTCGGTGTTCGAATCCGTCTATCTGTCGCAACGCGTCGTGGTGATGACGGCGCGCCCCGGCCGCATCCAGGCCGACATCCGCATCGAGACGGTCGAGCCGCGCGGCGAGGAGTTCCGCACCTCCGCCGCCTATTCCGATTATTGCCGGAAAGTGTCGGCCGCGCTGGCGCCGTCCTATTCGGGGCAGTCGACGCTATGAACGCGCAAAGCTCCATCACCGCAAAACCATCCGCCGCGCAGCGCGCGATGCGTTTCGTGCTCCCCGTCATCGTGTTCGCCGCCGGCCTCGCGGTCTGGGAGCTGGTGGTCCGCATCAAGGAGATCCCGCCTTACGTGCTGCCGGCGCCCTCCGTCATATTCCTGACGCTGATCAAGGACTGGGCGGTGCTGTCACAATCGCTCGCCACCACGCTCCTGACGACACTCGAGGGATTTGTGGCCGCCAGCATCGGCGGCATCGCGCTGGCGCTGCTGTTCAACCAGTCGAAATGGGTCGAATATTCGCTGTTCCCCTATGCCGTCGTGCTCCAGGTGACGCCTGTCATCGCGATTGCGCCACTGCTCCTGATCTATCTGGAGCAGCAGACCGCGGTCGTCGCCTGCGCCTTCATCGTCGCGTTTTTCCCGGTCCTGTCCAACACCACGCTCGGGCTCAATTCGGTCGACCGCAATCTGGCCGGACTGTTCCAGCTTTATGGCGCCTCTGCGCCGCAAACCCTGCGCTTCCTGAAGCTGCCGGGAGCGCTGCCCTATATCCTCGGTGGGTTGCGCATCGCCGGCGGCCTGTCGCTGATCGGCGCGGTTGTGGCCGAGATCGCGGCGGGCACGGCCGGGGCCGGCTCTGGCCTCGCCTACAGGATCGCCGAGTCGGGTTACCGGTTGAACATACCCCGCATGTTCGCGGCGCTGCTTTTGTTGTCGCTGGCCGGGATTGTCATCTATGGGGTGCTGGCGCTAGTTTCCCACCTCGTTTTACGGCGCTGGCACGAAAGCGCGCTTGGAAAGGAAAGCTGATGTCTACCGGTTCGATTTCGTCCGAAAAGATCGATCTTCTGATTTATGGACCGGTCCGGCCGATCCTCGAGAATGGCTTTTCCGATCATTTCGTCGTGCACAAGGCCGAGACCCGCGGCGACCTCGAGCGGCTGACGCCGGCGGTCCGGGAGAAGATCCGCGGCGTGGCGGTGACCTATCACACGGTGCGCGCCGACAGGGAGTCGCTGTCGCAGCTGCCCAAGATCGAGATGGTGGCGAGCTTCGGCGTCGGCTACGACCATATCGACGCCAAATACGCCGCCGAGCACAACATCATCGTCACCAACACGCCCGACGTGCTGACCGAGGAGGTCGCCGACGTCGCGATGGGTCTTCTGATCTCGACCTTGCGCGAGTTCATCAAGGCCGACCGTTACGTCCGCTCCGGGCTCTGGCAGACCCAGAACTATCCGCTCAGCGTCGGCTCGCTGCGCGACCGCAAGGTCGGCATCGTCGGCATGGGTCGGATCGGCCAGGCCATCGCCCGCCGGCTCGATGCCTCGTTGGTGCCGGTGGTCTATCACTCCCGCAATCCGTCCAAGGACGTCACCTACAAGCACTATCCTGATCTGATCGAGATGGCGAAGGCGGTCGACACGCTGATGGTGATCGTGCCCGGCGGGGCCTCGACCAACAAGATGATCAATGCCGAGGTGCTGAAGGCGCTCGGCCCGCGCGGCGTGCTGATCAACGTGGCGCGCGGCTCGGTGGTCGACGAGCCGGCGCTGGTTCAGGCGCTGAAATCAGGCACCATCCTCGCCGCCGGCCTCGACGTGTTCGCGGCCGAGCCGAATGTGCCTGATGAGCTCAAGACCATGCAGAATGTCGTGCTGCTGCCGCATATCGGTTCGGCCTCGGTGGTCACGCGCAATGCGATGGACCAGCTCGTGGTCGACAATCTCAAGTCATGGTTCTCAGGCAAGCCGCCGCTGACGCCGGTTGCCGAAACGCCGTTCAAGGGGCGCTGATGAGAGCTCTTCGGGTCGTTGCATTCACCATCGCGGCATGCATTGCCGCGATCGGCCCTGTGCATGCGCAGGATGCGACGACCCTGAAGAAATCGATGCCCGGGCAGTGGGAGCTCTCGACCACCGAGCGCAGCAAGACTTGCGTCGTCACGCTCAAGGCCGACGCCGCGGGGCAGGGTTACAAGCTCGAGCTCGAGCCGGCCTGCAAGGCCGCGCTGCCTTTCACCAAGGATATCGTCGCCTGGAGCGTGAAGGGCCTCGACATCGTCCGCTTGCAGGATGCGACCGGCGAAGCCGTGATCGACTTCACCGAGGTCGAGGCCGGCATCTTCGAAGGCCTGCGCCAGGGCGAGGGTGTCTACATCCTGCAGGACCTCGCCGCCGCGCGCTCGATGGCCAAGTCGATGGACCAGATGATCGGCGACTGGGCCATGGTGCGCGGCAACGGCCAGCCGATCTGCGGTTTGACGCTGACCAACACGGAAGCCGGCCAGGACAATTTCCAGGTCTTCCTCAAGCCGAAATGCGACGCGGCGATCGCGCAGTTCAACCCGACGCAATGGCGGCTCGAGCGCGGCCAGATCATCCTGATGTCGAAATCAGGCGAGACCTGGCAGTTCGAGGCCGACGACAACGCGCAGTGGCGGCGCGTCCCCGATACCGCCGATCCCTTGATCATGCTGCGCCAGTAGGCGGCGGCGCGGTGCCTTGCGCCCATTTCTCCAGCTTGCCGAGCACGCCCCAGGCGGCGAGGCCCAGCAGGATCGGCATCGCCACCTGGCTCATTCCCGGCACCGAGGTCGCGATGGTGCCGAGCAGTCCGGCTAGGCCTCCCGCATTGGGGCTCGCCGTCACGGCGGACAGCAGCGCGGTGACGAGCGCGCCGCCGATGCCGAGCGCCGACTTCTTGCCGTCCAGCAGTTTGCCGATCGTCTGGCCCAGCGCGCCATTGACCTGGCCGAGAACGGGCGCGCCGTCCTTGTTGAGCAGGACGCTGAGCAGATCGACCACCTGCTTCAGCTGATCGAGCGAGGCCGGGCTGGCCGAGGCCGTTGCTTGAGGTAACGACGCCGCCTTGTCGCCGAACGGGACCAGCTGCCTGACCAGGTTGGACACATCGCTGACAGCAGGCGAGGCGCCGGCTGGCGCCCCGCCGCCGCGCAGCAGCATCAATTGTGTGACCTCGTCGAGCCGCCGTTCGATTTGCTGATAGGCCGCCGCGTGTGCCAGTGCATCCGCCTGCGCAAGCGGGCTCGGCCAGATCGCATAGTTGCCTGTCGGACGAGACGAACTTTCGAAGGTGGGCTCCCTCACTTCGTCGAGTCCAGTGGTCACGGCAAGATGGTTGTCCGCTTGCTTCCGCTCGAGCATCTCCTTTTCTTCGGCTTCGCGCACAGAAGCCATGCAACGAATAACGGTGTTGGCGGCCTGCTCCAGCAGAGCCGCAAGCTTGTCGGATTTGCCGCTGTCCAGGCTTCCCGCAGCCGCATCGATGAAGCTCCGCTGCTCACGATCAAGCGGCCATGCTTCGAGTGCGTCCATCAATCTTCTGTTCTCGGTGCCGATGGCTCCCTCCCCGGGTGGCTCTCAGTCGTCGGTTTGAACATATGTCAGCAGCCTGTTGGCAATCGAATGCGCTTCGTTCGCGAAACGCTGGGGGGCCTCGGGCTCGATCTGACCCAGCGTCTCCAATTCTGCGGAAAGCCTGGTCTGCTGGGCCTCCGCAATGGCTGCGAGTTTGGTCTGTCGCTTTCCCTCCAGGGTATTCAACATCGCGCAAAGCCTTTGAAGTTGGCCGAGTTGGTAGTTCAGAAGAAACGGGCGGTGCTCGTCCACCAGTGCCGCGATGTCGTCGGTTATTCTGGGCAGATAAAGAATGCGCGAGAGTGAAGCGCATCGTTTGAGACACTTCCGCATATCGCCCTCTCGCTGAAGCGACTTGATCGCTCTCGCCAGCCAGTCGATGTAGCGGCCCATATCGATCGGATCGTTCATCTGATTTGGCAGCCAATCGACTGAAGTCAGCGGCACCTCCTGCCCGGCGTGCGTTTTCACCAGACCTGCCGACTTTCCATCGCCGTCGAGCGCGATGACAATGTTGGAAATCTCCGTAATCCCGAAATGAGCGATGTCGCCGACATAATCCATCTTGAACGTGGATTGCTTAAGGACAGCAGGTTTGATCGCTTCGGCGAGGGCGTCAGCCGTAGGTCTTTGCTCGTCCCACTTCCAGACGGGATCCGGATTCGAGACCGTGAGCTTCAGGCACATCACGTTGGCATCGCCGTCCAGGTTCCTGACGACGCGGTCGAATCCATGGGCGACCCGGAAGTACTCGCAAAAATCGATGTCGCCGACGATTTCGAACAGTTTCCTGAGCACGTTGCTTCCGCTGATTGAAATCGTGGACTTGCTGCTGTTGCGAATTTTTCGAGAAAGATCCCAGATGGCGGGCAAAGACTCGTCGGACGGGAACGTCGGCAGCACGTGATAGGGGATGCGAAACAGCAGGCCCCTGTAGGATTTGATGAGATAGCCGGGGTGTTGCTTGTCGACCTTGTAGCCCTGATCTCTGTAGAGCTCTGCGTGAAGCAGGGCCATCACTTCCAACATCGCAGTGAGCGCTTCACGGACGGCTTCGTACGCCGAGCCTGTTCGTGACAATGAACCTTCGTTGTCCAGGTAATAGGACTGACATCGTGCAAAGACATCTCCGATTTCGGGTTCTAGCGATGCGGCCATCTTCGTTCGAAGCCCCTAGCTTTGCTTGGTTCGACACGACGCAGGCACGATGACTTGCTCGGCCGTCCAGCCGTTCCGGGTGGCCGGGTCTCCGGCCACCCGATCGACGGCGCTCCAACCGCTCGAGAAGGTGTCGAACCCGAGCGGTTGGGAGTGCTTCGTGGAAGCGGTCAGGTCGTCGGCTTCGGCGGCGGCGCGGTGCCTTGCGCCCATTTCTCCAGCTTGCCGAGCACGCCCCAGGCGGTGAGCGCCAGCGAGATCGGCATCGCGAACTGGCCGAGGCCCGGCACCGCGGACACGATGGTTCCGAGCAGTCCGGCAATGCCTCCGGCATTGGGGCTCGCCGTCACCGCCGAGAGCAGCGCGGTGAGCACCGCGCCGCCGAGGCCGAGCGCGGTCTTCTTGCCGTTGAGGAGCTTGCCGATGGTCTCGCCGAGCGCGCCGTTGACCTGGCCGAGGACGGGCTTGCCGTCCTTGTTGAGCAACGTGCTGAGCAGATCGACGACCTGCTTCAACTGGTCGACGGGAGCAGGGTTGGCCGCATTGGTCGTTCCGGACACCGGCACCGTCTTGTTGTTGATGAGGGCGAAGAGCCGCTCGAACAGCGTGATCGGATCGTTGGCAGCCGGCGGCGTGGTCACGGGCGGCGTGCTTGGCGTCGGCGGGCCGCCCCGCATGATCTGGGCGAGATCCTCCAGCCGCTTCAGGATCTGCGACAGGTCGCCGGTCGGCGCGGGGGTGACCGGCTGCTGCGCCGCGCGCGTGATGGCGGCAACCGTCATCGTGTCGAGGACGCCGGTTTCGGTGATGCCGTGCTCTTGCTGAAACTGCGCCACCGCCGCCTTGGTCTTCGGTCCGACGATGCCGTCCTCATCCAGCATGGGACTGGCGCCGAGGTTGTTGAGGCATTTCTGCATCAACAGCGCCGTCGACGCCATCTGCTCCTCGGGTTCGAGATGGCTCAGCATGGCCGGGCCGCCGTCGAAGGTAATCGACGCATCCAGCTCCATCATCGCCTTGAGGATCACCGCGGCGCCGAGCTGCGGATCGACCGTGCCCGGGTCGAACGAGCCGTCGCCGACGAACTTGCCGCCCCTTTGCTCGGGCGGGCCGTAGACGTTGGAGCCCGACCAGAGATAGGGCGAGTTGACCCCGCGGCCGCGATAGCCGAAGCCGTTGTATTGCTCCAGGCGGAACATCGTCCTCGCGATGCCCCAGTCGCGGGCGCCGACGAATCCCTCCAGCCTGAGCGCGTCGACGGCGCCTTCGGCGAACGAGGCGAACGGGCCGCGCCCCTTGGGGACGATGGTCGTGACGCGATTGAGCGCCTGGCCGTTGCCGAGATAGGTGTTGAAGTTGAAGCTGGATTCACGCGAGTGCAGCACCGCGACGAACCACCAGGGCACGTCGGTCTTGTTCTGGATCTCGGTGTACGTGTCCTTGTGGCTGATGGCCTTGCGCGCCGCTTCGGTGGCGGCGTCGGCCCGCCCGGGCCGGATCCTCATGTTGGACCAGTTTCGTTCGTATTCGTCCTTGATGGCCTCGAATGACACCTTCATGTCCTGCTCCCGTGAAAAGCGATGAATTGCGAAATCGATGAAAATTGGCCGGGGGTCGCGCAGATCAGAGTGAATCAGGCGCCGTGATCAGCGCGTGACTCCAGCGTGATCCCCTTCGAATGTGGCACCTTGTCCGCCCGGCGCATGTGAACTGGCTTACAGCCTTGGCGGGAAACGAGCGGCAGGATGGGGCGGGGATCGGCGCCGGCCGGGCGGCCGCCCCAAAGGAACTGGCGGGGCCGTCAGTCGGTTGACGAGCCGGAAGGTTCGGCAAGGAGCCCTGCATGGCCAAACGCGTCCTCGCGATCGGCATCGAACCCGGCAATGCGGATTACGGCGCGTTCCCGCAGCTCACACCGGAGCTCGTGCGCGACTATATCGAGGCGCAGCTGTTGCGTCTGCGCGATCTCGGCTTCGAGGTCACGAGCTGCCTGATCGACCTCGATCTGACGGCGGAAGCCGCCGTCACCGCGGCGCTGCGCGACGAGCGCTTCGACTGCATCGTGATCGGCGCGGGCCTGCGCGAGCCGAAGGAGCGGCTGCTGATGTTCGAGAAGGTGCTCAACCTCGTCCATCGCCTGGCGCCGGACGCGGCGATCTGCTTCAACACCACGCCCGCCGACACCGCGGAGGCCGTACAGCGCTGGATCGAGCCCGGCTGACCGCTCGCGCCGGCCGCGAAGATGGCGTGTATCGATTCGGTAGCGCAACCGCCCGTTGACGACGCAGGCTTTATGCCCAATCATGTTCGCCATCGTCACCGGTGGGAATCTTCATGTCCAGATTTATGCTGCTGCTCGCTTGCGCAACGACACTTGCGGGCTGCGATGCCTTCAGCACGGTGACGGAGGGGCTCAAGCAATCGAAAGCGGTGGAAACCGACCTCGAACAATCGACCGGCGTCAAGCCGGCGGTGGGCTTCAATTGGCACAATGGGCGGCTGGTGGTGGTGACGGTCCAATTCCCGCGTCCCTACGAAGACAAGCCGTTGAACGAGCTCGCCGGACTTGTCCGCGAATCCGTCACCACGGAATTCAAGCAGACGCCGGAGCGCATCGTCGTCGCCTTCGTGCTCGGCAAGTGAGGCCGCCGCGACCGAAGCCCCGCGAAGCCGGGGATCGGGGTGCGTACTCATAAATCATGCCCGCTTCGCTTCCCGCCTATTGTCCGTCCACGGAGAAGGCGAGCAGCATGTTGCCGGGCGCGGTACCATAATTTGTGTAGCCCGAGTTGACGTAGAGGATGCCCCCGGCGATCACCGGTCCCGGTCCATCGAGCGAGCCGCCATGCGCCGACACGCCGTTGACGGTCGCATAGTCCCGCATGGTGTCGACGTCCCAGATGATCTCGCCGTTCTTGGCGGCATAGGCCCGCAGGTGGCCGTCCAGTCCGCCGGAGAACACCACACCAGGAATCGCGGTGACCGCAGCGGACTGCGCAGGGCTGCATCCCGGCCGATCTCCGCAGCCCGGATGTGCCGCGTGCCAGACGATCTCGCCCGTCGCCTGCTTCATCGCGTACAGCCCGCCGCCCTGACTTGGATCGAGCTTCATGGGTGTCCCAAAGACCGATTTTTGCGCGCCGGCCGTGTCCGGCGGCACGGCCTTCAGGCCGACATCGGACACCGCGACATAGACGTTCGCATCGTCCGCAGCCGAGCCCCATTGCACGCCGCCGAGCGTGCTGCCGAGTCCCACCCGGCGCTGCCAGATGACGGCACCATCGCGGTCCGGATCGAGCGCGTACACCATGCCGGATTTCTGGCCGGCAACGAGCGCACGACGTCCGTCAGGTAGATCGACCAGGATCGGAGAGGAGCCGAAATCGAAATCGGGACCCTTGGTGCCGGGGCAGTTAGCGCGATACTGGCTGCCGCACGCGACGTTGTAGGCATCACCCTCGGTCATCTGCCGCGACCAGGCGAGCCGTCCGGTGCCCAGATCGAAGGCCACAAACGCGTCGGAGGTCGTGGACGCCGGGTCCAGGTAACTGTCGCCCGTCGTCGCATAGATCCGGTTTGTCTTGAGGTCGATGGTCGGCGACGACCAGATCGCACCGCCAGAGGGTCCGAAGAGCTGGACACCGATCTCGTTGAGGCGGATTGGCTGGGCCGGCGGGCTGACATAGCCGCGCCACAGCACCTCGCCGGTCCTGGCGTCGAGCGCGGCAATCAGACCGCGGAAGGTGCAGCAAGGATAGCGTGGATCGATCGCCAACACTTCTTCGATGGAGGAGACCGGCACATAGAGCACATTATTGGCCAATGTCGGCGCGCCCGTGATCAGGGCCCCCGCATGCGCATCGACACGTCTCCTCCACAGCAGCTTCCCGCTCTCGGCATCGAGCGCATAAGCTTCGCCGCGTTGATCGCCGAAATAAGCGGTCGTGCCCCGCTCATCCTCACCGATGGTGATCGCGGTGCGTACGCCGAAGCCGGCGTCGAACACCCAGCGCTGGCAGCCGAGTCTGGCATCCAGCGCATAGACCTTGCCCCCCGCGCTGCCCACGAAGACCCGGCCGCCCCAAACCGTCGGCTGCGCGTAGGCTCTGGTATCGCCGGGAAAGCCGAACGCCCATTTGAGCTTCAGGCGCGGAACATCGTCCGGCGAAAGCTGGGCCATGACAGCGGGTTGAAACCGGTGTTGAGCGATGTCGACGCCCCAGCCGTTCCAGCGCGGCAACGAAGCGTCCGCAAGCGCGGGGCCCCGCTCACCGCACGTGGAATCCGGTAGTGGCTGCTGCTGCTCCGATGGTGTCCCGACGAGATAGCGAACGATGTCCTGAATTTCCTGTTGGCTCAGGTCGCGCCCCTGCTGGCTCATCATGCCGAACATCAAGGCAAAGCTCATCCGCTCGGGCCTGAATTGCCGCAGCGCTTTGGCGTCAGGCGCGCGTGCCACGCCACCCTCGTGACACGACGAGCAGCGCGTGCGGTAGAGCGTCTCGCCACGCGAGCTTGGGGCCTCCTCCGCATGATCCGGAAGCACGCCAGTGAGCAATATGCCCACTGCAAGCAGGAGACGTGCGAAGAGCGTGTATCCAGAGCGGTGCCTGCCCGTACTCGTCATTCTCGCCATCCTCGCATAAACGAAGCGTGCTTTGGCAACAGAAGATCGGCGCGCGCGGTCGTCAACGCGTACCACGAATAAACAACCAAAGCGAGCTTCGGGGCCAGGTTACCGGTGGCTGGCCATCGGGATCAAACAATGTCGCCCGGTTGCGATGCGCCATGACAGGCTCGCCGCCAACTATCTTGCCTTCGTTCAGCTCGCGGCAATCAGGCTAAGGCTGCGTCTTGATCAGTCCACGTCCCAGGGCAACCTCTGCCGGTGCCCGGAGCCGCAAGGCAGGCGATTTGATCTGGCTTGAATCCATCGCGGGCGTTAAGACTTGCCTCACCACAGGGAGGGCGAACCATGCTTCGAGGTCTTCGTATTGGAGGTTTTGCAATCGCGGCATGTCTGACGGTCGCGGCGGCGATGCCGGTGCATGAAGCGGCGGCCCAGGATGCCCTCGGCGGCGCGATCATCGGCGGTGTCGGCGGGGCGATCCTCGGGGGCGCGCTTGGCGCACGGGCGCCGCCATCGCCTCCGAGGGCGAGCGCCGCCGCTCCGGCTATTACGCCTATCAGCGCGGCTGCTACATGCAGCGCCCCGACGGCTATTACGTCCGGGTCGATGCCCGCTATTGCTATTAAGGCTCGAGCGCTCGCGCTTTAACTCTTCGCGTCCGCCGGCATGATCTGGAGCAGCGGCTCCGGCTGGATCGAGATTTGCCCGGCGAACGGCCGGTCGTGGGCGGCGATCAGCAGCACCGAGGTGGCGACGCCGGTCGCGAACAGGCCCATCGCGATCGCCGATCCCAGGCGATTGTCGCAATGAACGAGCCCGATCACCAGCAGCGCGCAGGCCGCCTGGAGATACAGGCACCACCATTTGACCGGGTTGACCGCGGCGAGGCTGACGATGATCCGCTGCCGCCGCGCATCCAGCGCCTGCTCCAGCGCGGCGATCAGCTCGCGCTGCACGTTCGCCTGCCCCGTACCCTGAGGCGTCATGGCGACGACGAGCTGCAGGGCTTCCGCGAGCGCCGGCGGCGTCACCTTCAGCGAGGCCTGCTGATGCGCCATCAACGGCCATTCCACCGTCACCGCCTGCCCGACATAGTCGCGCACGAGGCCGCGCAGCCTGGTCTCCTGCTCCGCCGGCAGGCCGGCGGACAGCAGCACGACGCTGCGCAGCGCGCTGGCCTCGCGGCTCACCGCGGCGCTGGCGCGGTCGCTGTCGCCCCAGACCTGCGCTGCGGTAAAGGCAACGAACAGGCCGAAGATGATGCCGAGCACCGGCAGCATCCCCGGCGAGATCGCCTTCAGCGATTTGGCGCGCTCCTCCGTCGCAGCCAGCGCGATGCCTGCGAAGATCGCCGCGGCCAGAGAAAAGGTGAACCCAAAGATCACCAGCGCCATCACGGGCACCGGCAGATTGTGCAGCCAGTCGCTCATGCCGTTCTTGTCGCCTGATTTGCGGCCCTAGATCAACCGCATTACGCGCAAACTGGCGTGGCCGCTTCCGCCGGCGATGATGTGATCGTACACGGCAATCCCGAGCGGCTTGGCGATGTCGATGATCGCCTTGGTCATCTCGAAGTCGGCCTGCGAGGGCGAGGGATCGCCACTGGGATGATTGTGCATGACACTATGCCTTCGTGCGTCACATTGAACACACGATCGATTTTCAAGTGCTGGTCGTAGCAGGGGACGTGGACAGGGGAGTGTAAGACGTGATCGATTGTGATGATCACGTTAGCACATGAAGGCGCCTGTATAAGCCATTTCACTCACGAGTGATCATCAGCGGACTTCAGCTCTCACCTCAAAGGACTAAACCATATCGAGGGAGAACGAGATGGTTACATACAGCCACGTCATTGTTGGGGCCGGGTCCGCTGGCTGCACGCTGGCCAGCCGTCTGACAGAGGACCCCGACACGCGCGTGCTTCTGCTGGAAGCCGGTGGCTGGGATCGTGATCTGCATATCCACGTCCCGCTGCTGTGGCCGCGGATGTTTCTCAAGCAGCGGAACGACTGGGGCTTCTTCACCGAGCCCGAAGCGAGCATGGGCGGCCGGCACATCGAGTTCGCGCGCGGCAAGGTCATCGGCGGTTCATCTTCGACCAACGCCATGGCCTATGTGCGTGGCCATCGCAGCGACTATGACCGGTGGGCGTCGGCCGGGCTTCCCGACTGGTCCTATGCGCACGTCCTTCCCTATTTCCGGCGGCAGGAGTCATGGGAAGGAGGTGCCGACGCCTGGCGCGGCGGCGACGGCCCGCTCACCACGCGCTTCTGCCGCTACCAGGATCCTCTCGTGGACGCCTTCATGGCGGCGGGAGAAGCAGCCGGCCATCCGGCCACACCGGACTACAACGGCGCACAACAGGAAGGCTTCGGCCGCTGGCAATCGACCATCCGCCGTGGACGGAGATGCAGCGCGGCCGTTGCCTATCTGCGGCCGGCGCTGCGGCGCGGCCGGATCGACATCGTCACGGGTGCCCGGGCAAGCTCCATGATCTTCGAGGGCCGACGCGCGGTCGGCGTCGAGTACCTGCACGGCGGCAGGACGCAGACAGCTCATGCCGATCGCGAGATCATCCTTGCCGCCGGCGTCATCGGTTCGCCGCATCTGTTGATGCTGTCGGGCATTGGCGATCCCGACGTTCTTCGGCGCCACGACATTCCGGTCCGCATGGTGCTGCGCGGCGTCGGACAGAACTTGCAGGACCACATCTCCGCGCCGGTCGCCTATGCTCGACGCGGCGCCGGTCCGTTGCACAGACGCATGCGCGCCGACCGGATCGCGATCGATCTGGTGCGGCAACAGCTGTTCGGCACCGGCATCGCGAGCGACCTGCCCGCGGCCGCCATGGCGTTCCTGAACACCGGGGTCGGCGGCGACGTGCCGGATGTGCAGTTCCTGTTCGTCGCGCTTCCCATGACGGCCGGACCCTACTTCAGCCCGGTCGTGCAGCCCTACGCCGACGGCTTCTCCTGCCGGGTCGTCCTGCTCAGGCCGGAGAGTCGGGGGCATCTGGACCTCGTTTCGCGCGATCCATCAGCCGCCCCACGGATCGTCGGCAACTATCTTGCGACTGATCACGACCGCATCGTCCTGCGCCAGGGCCTGCGGCTGGCGCGCGACGTCGGGCATCAGCTTGCGATGAAACCGTTCATTGCCGCCGAACTGGCGCCGGGCCCGGACAGCTGGTCGGACTCCGGGCTCGACGCCCATATCGCGGCCACGGGGATCACCGTCCATCACCCGCTCGGCACCTGCCGCATGGGACCGGAAAGCGATGGAATGGCCGTTGTTGACAGCGAGTTGCGCGTTCATGGGGTTGAGAACCTCTGCGTTGTCGACGCATCGGTCATGCCGGACTTGATTGGCGGTAACATCAACGCAGCAGTCATCATGATCGCGGAAAGGGCTTCTGATGTCTTGCGAGGCAGGCCAGTCCTCGCTCCAACGCCCGGTTGTTGAGGGACGCTCTCCAATCGCGTCGTTCTGCGAGGTTCGCGGTCAGGTTCGCTTGAGTTAGCCCCAAAGTTAGTCCCAAGATTAGCCCCAAGCGTCGACGGCATTCAAATCAGCCGCATCCCGCGCAGGCTCGCATGCCCGCTTCTGCCGACGATGATGTGATCGTGCACGGCAATCCCGAGCGGCTTGGCGATTTCGATGATCGCCTTGGTCATCTGGATGTCGGCCTGCGAGGGCGAGGGATCGCCGCTGGGATGATTGTGCACGAGGATCAAGGCGGTTGCCGACAATTCCAGTGCGCGCTTGATCACCTCGCGCGGATAGACCGGGGTGTGATCGACTGTGCCGGTCTGCTGCACCTCGTCGGCGATCAGCTGGTTGCGCTTGTCGAGGAAGAGCAGGCGGAATTGCTCCTTGTCGGCAAAGGCCATGCTGGTGCGGCAATAGTCGATCACCTCGTTCCAGGACGACAGCGCGTTGCGGCTGTTGACCTCGCCCTTGGCGACGCGGTGCGCCGCCGCGGCGATCAGCTTGAGCTGGTTGATCGCAGCTTCGCCGACGCCGTCGACCTCGCGCAGGCGCGCCACCGGCGCGTGCACGACCTCGGCGAACGAGCCGAACGTCTTGATCAGCGTCTTCGCAAGCGGCTTGGTGTCGCGTCGCGGCAGCGCCGCAAACAGCGCCATCTCCAGGAGCTCGTAGTCGCTGAGCGCGTCCGCGCCGGCGCTATAGAAACGCTCGCGCAGCCGCTCGCGATGGCCGTGATAATGCGGCGCATCCTCCGGCTTGCTCTTGTCGTGGTCTGGCTTGGCGGGCATCGGGCCCGGAGCATCGCCGCGGATCGCCGTTTTTGCAACCTTCAATTGCCCCGGCTGGTCCGTGCCGATGGCGGCAACGTGATGGCGACGACGCCGGCGAGGATCAATACCATTCCGGCCATGCTCGACAGGGTGAAGCGCTCGCCGAGCCATGCCGTGCCCAGCGCCACCGCAAATCCCGCGCGCAGATAGCTGCCGCTGGTGGTGCCGAGTGGGCCAAGCGTGCGGATCAGGCGGAAATAGATCACCATCGCGAGCGCGGTGCAGACAATGGCGAGGACGATGACGGCCGCGACCGCCTGCGACGTCGGCGCGAGCGTCCAGGGCCGCTCGAGGATGAGTGCGGCGGGAACCATCGGGATCGCGGCACAGCTCATGGCGCCGGCGGCTGTGACGATGGCGGGAAGCTTCGAGAACCGCTGGCCCCACATCGGTGCGAGTGCGTAGCAGAGGCTGGCGCCGAGCACGGCTGCCTGCGCCAGCGGCGCCGTCGTGCTGACCCCGGAAAGCGCATCGGTGCCGATCGAAAGCGCGACGCCCGCAAGGCCGAACGCGACGCCGATGATCTTCCGCCTGGTGACGGCCTGCCGCCCGCGTCCGGTGGTGATCGCGATCGCAAGCACGAACATCGGCGGGGTGGCATTGAGCACCCCGGCAAGACCGCTCGGAATGGAGACCTCGCCCCAGCTGATCAGGGTGAAAGGCAATGCGCTTTGCAGCAGCCCTTGCACGAAGAAGGCCGCCCAGACCGACCTCTGGCGGGGAAGGGCGTGTCCCTGTGCGATGGCGAGCAGCAGGAGAAGCATGGCCGCGATCGTCACGCGCACGGCAACCATCGTGAACGGCGGAATCGTGGGCACCGCGACCTTGATCAGCGTGAAGGAGCTACCCCAGATCAGCGAGAGCAGCAGCAGAAGCCCGATCTCGACTACGAGAGTGATTTGTCCTGACGTCGTTCGTTGCGCCTGCGTGCTCATGCGAATCTTCTCCGGATAGACCGGGACCATGATCCGGCGCGCCGGCGCAGGCTGGCTGAATTCGGACCTCATCGCCCGACCGAGTCCGATTTCAGCTACCCGGCGAAGTCAGATGAATTATCATTTCATCATGGCGAAGGTTTCCGCGCAGCCACCGGCGCTACCACCGCATCTCGATTGGGCGACCTGCGACCGGGCGCGCCTCGCGCGGGCGCGTGCCTTCGATGGCCTGTTCTTTTCCGGCGTTCGGTCGACGAAGATCTACTGCCGCCCGGTCTGTCCGGTTCGCCCGGCGCGCTCGAAGAACGTCACCTTCTATGCGACCGCGGCGGCCGCAGAGCGGGCCGGCTTCCGCCCGTGCCTGCGCTGCCGGCCGGAAACGGCACCGGGCTCGCCCGCCTGGATGGGCACGGCCACCACCGTCGCGCGCGGCATGCGCCTGATCAATGACGGTTTTCTGGATCGCGCCACTGCCGCGGAGCTGGCCGAAGCGCTTGGCGTCGGGCCGCGCCATTTGCTGCGCCTGTTCCTGCGCCATGCCGGCGCCAGCCCGAGCGAGATCGCGGCGACGCGGCGCGTGCAGGAGGCGAAGCGCCTGATCGATCAGACCGAGATGACGTTGGCGGAGATTGCCTTTGCGGCGGGCTTCGGCAGCGTTCGCCGCTTCAACGACGCCTTTGCCGCGACCTACAAGCGGGCGCCATCGTCGTTCCGCCGGCGCCGCTAGGCGGCCATCACCCGATCTGCTTCTCGCCGTGCCGCTCCGACAGCGTGAAGATCTCGACGCCGGTGGCGGTGACGCCGACCGAATGCTCGAACTGCGCCGACAGCGAGCGGTCGCGGGTCACGGCAGTCCAGCCGTCGGACAGGATCTTCACATGCGGCTTGCCGAGATTGATCATCGGCTCGATGGTGAAGAACATGCCGGGCTTGAGCTGCACGCCTTCGCCGGGCCGGCCGATATGGATGATGTTCGGCTCGTCGTGGAACATGCGCCCGAGGCCGTGGCCGCAGAAATCGCGCACCACGCTCATGCCCTGCGGCTCGACAAAGCTCTGGATGGCGTGGCCGATGTCGCCGGTGGTGGCGCCGGGTTTCACCGCCGCGATGCCGCGCATCATCGCCTCATACGTCACCTCGATCAGCCGCTCCGCCTTGCGCGCGATCGGGCCGACCGCATACATCCGGCTGGAATCGCCGTACCAGCCGTCGACGATGAAGGTGACGTCGATGTTGACGATGTCGCCCTCTTTCAGCGGACGGTCGCCGGGCATGCCGTGGCAGACCACGTGGTTCAGCGAGGTGCAGGTCGAGTAGCGATAGCCGCGATACATCAGCGTCGCCGGATAGGCGCCGTGGCTGAAGGCGAAGTCGCGGACGAATTCGTCGATGACAGAGGTCGGCACGCCGGGGGCGACGATGTCGGTGAGCTCGTCGAGGCACTTTGCCACCAGCGCTCCCGCCTTGCGCATGCCGGCAAAGGCGGCAGGCCCATGCAGCTTGATCTGTCCGGTCTTACGCAGGGAGGTATCGGTGGCTTCGACGTAGCTCATGCTTGTGCGGTCTTCTGGGCTGAATCTCGATGTCGGCGGAAAGGCTTGATTTCATGTCCTAATTTAATGATTGCCGGCGTTCATGCAAGCCGAGCATGCAGCATGCGCCCGAAAGCGGGCCTAATTTGGGACTTCTACGGTGGTTTCGACCGGCAGGGCGCCGCCGCGGACGCGGATTTCGCGGACAGGGTAGGGAACTCGGATGCCCTCGCGCTTGAAGGCCTCCCACAGCGCGAGCATGACGTCGCTCTTGACGTTGTCCATGCCGTCGGGGTCGGCGATCCAGAAGGTCAGCGAGAACTTCATCCCGGCCTCGGCGAATTCGGTCAAGATGCTGTTCGGCGGCTTGCCCTTCGTCGCGCGCGGATGGGCGGCGGCGGTCTCGGCGGCGAGCTTGGTGACCAAGCGCGGGTCGGCATCGTAATTGGTGCCGAAGGCGATCTTCACCAGCGTGTTCTTGTCGGTATAGGTCCAGTTGACGACCTTCTGCGTCACCAGGTCCTCGTTCGGCACCAGGAATTCGCGGCCGTCGCCGGCGGCGACGGAAATATAGCGCGTCTTCATCGCGCTGATGCGCCCGGTGTTGTCGCCGATGGTGACGAGGTCGCCCGGCTTCACCGATTTGTCGGCGAGCAGGATGATCCCCGAGATGAAATTGGCGACGATCTTCTGCAGGCCGATACCGATGCCGACGCCGACCGCGCCGGAGAAGACCGCGAGCGCCGAGAGGTCGATGCCGACGGCGCCGAGCGCGATCACGATGGCGACGGCAAGAAGCCCGATGCGGATGATCTTGACCAGCAGCACCTGCACCGACGGCGTCAGGTCGGTGGTCGAGTTGATCCGGCTCTCGGCGAAATTGCTCGCGATGTTGGTGGCCCACAGCGCGATCAGCAGCAGCGCGCCGGCCTTGATCACCAATAGCGGCGTCAGCCTGAGGCCGCCGAGCACGATGGCGAAGGAATCGAGCAGATCGACCGTCGAATCGAGCTGGCCGATGATGGACAGCGCCGCGACGAACCAGGCGGTGATCGAGACCAGCTTGACGATGAAGGCGTTGCGCAGGACCGAGGTCACCAGCCGGATCACGAGCCAGGCCAGCCCCATCTTGGCGGCTACCATCAGGAGATAGCTGCGGCTAGGCCAGGTCGCATGGTACATCACGACGCGGGAAATGATCACGAGCAGGGTGAACACCGCCGTCGAGGCGCTCGACATCATCACCCGCGAGAAGTGCCGGAGCGGCAGCGGCCAGCCCATCGCCAGCGATGTCATGTCGACGCGATTGCGAATGCCGGCTTCGGCGGCATAGGCGAGGCCGGCTGCCGCGAGAATGAGACCAAATTGCAGGTAGAACCAGGGTGAGGAAATCTCCGCCCCGACGCTGCGCGCGGTCGTCTGCACGAACTCCATGAAGTCTTTGAGGTCCATGTCCATAGGTCTCGTCGGAAGGCGGGGAGAGGATTGATTCGAGGGTGCCGCAGAATCCCACAAAGGGTGCGGCCGGGCCATCGATACACCGTGAAGTGAAGCGCGTTAAGGCAGCAAAATACGGGCACATTGCCGCGAGTAGCGAAAATGGGTTGGCGTGGGGGAATGCCGACGATAAGGATGCAAATCCAGCGATTTGTACCCGGAAGGTGGATGGCCTCCCTCGACTCCTTCAGCCTCGCCATTTTGCTCGGCGCCGTCCTGGTGATGGCCGGTATCCTGTCGAGCCTGCTCGCGCTGCGCTTCGGCGCGCCCCTGCTGCTCGTCTTCCTTGCCATCGGCATGCTCGCCGGGGATTCCGGCCCCGGGCAGATCCAGTTCAACGACGTCGGCACCACCTATCTGGTCGGCTCGGTGGCCCTCGCTTTGATCCTGTTCGACGGCGGCCTGAAGACGCGCTTTGCCAGCATCCGCACCGTGCTCGCCCCGTCCCTTGTGCTCGCCACCGTCGGCGTGCTCCTGACCGCGCTGGTCACGGCGCCGTTCGCGAAATTCGCGCTCGATCTCAACTGGGCGGAATCGCTGCTGGTCGGCGCCGTGGTCGCCTCGACCGACGCCGCCGCGGTGTTCCTGCTGGTGCACACCCAGGGCCTGCGCCTGCGCCCGCGCGTCGGCGCGACGCTGGAGGCGGAATCCGGCACCAACGATCCCTTCGCGATCTTCCTCACCCTGATGCTGGTCGAATACATCTCGCTCGGCTCGAGCTCGCCCGGCCATGTGTTCATGGAGTTCGTGCAGGAGGCGGCGCTGGGCGCTGTGGTCGGCGTCATCGGCGGGCGCCTCGTCGTCATCGCGCTGAACCAGGTGGCGCTGCCGCAGGGCCTGCATGCGCCGTTCGTCACCACCGGCGCGCTGGTGATCTTCGGCGGCTCGCAGATCATGCACGCCTCCGGCTTCCTCGCGGTCTATCTCGCCGGCATCATCATCGGCAACCGGCCGACCCGCGCGCATAATTCGGTGGTGACCTTCCTCGATGCCGCGACCTGGCTGGCGCAGATCGTGATGTTCGTGCTGCTTGGCCTTTTGGTCTCGCCGATCCGGCTCGGCGCCAGCGTGCTGCCGGCCGTTGCCGTCGCGCTGGTGCTGATGCTGGTGGCGCGGCGCTCGCGGTGTTCGTGTGCCTCGCGCCATTCCGCTTCAACTGGCGCGAGAAGATCTTCATCGCCTGGACCGGCCTGCGCGGCGCGGTCGCGATCTTCCTGGCCTCGATCCCGATGCTGGTCGGCCTGTCGAAGGCCTATCTCTATTTCGACGTCGCCTTCGTCGTCGTGATCATCTCGCTGCTGCTGCAGGGCTGGACGCTTGCGCCGGCCGCGCGCAAGCTGCACGTTGCGCTGCCGCGCGCCGAGCGCGGCCCGCGCCGTGTCGAGCTCGACCTGCCCGGCCAGCTCGAGCAGCAGCTCGTCGGCTATCCGGTGCGATCCAAGAGCCTCTATTTCCGCCGTGGCCTGATCCCGTCCTGGTCCAAGCCGACGCTGGTGATCCGCAACGAGAACATCCTGACGCCGACGGAGGCCGATCCGATCGCGCCCGGCGACTACATCTACCTGCTGGCGCCGCCGGAAAAGGCCGAAGCGCTCGACCGCTTCTTCGTCGACATGCAGCCGAGCTCGGCGCCGGATCCGCATCTGCTCGGCGACTTCATGGTGTCGGCCGAGCATACGCTGGCCGAGCTCGCCGAGATCTACGGCGTGAAGGTGAGCGATGACGAGAGCAAGCTGACGCTCGCCGACTTTTTCGACGTCCATCTCGACCGCGCGCCGAAGGAGGGCGCCGAGCTGCCGCTGGACGCGATCGTGCTGGTCGCGCGCAGCATCTCCGGCGGCCGCGTCAATGTCGTAGGCCTGCGCTTGCCCGATCAGCCTCGGCGATGCGCCGAACTACGTCTACAAGAACGCCGGCCAGAGGACGTCCACCGGTACGCTCTCCGCGCTTCCAGAAGCAGGACATCGCGGCGACGCAGGTCGCTATCCAGGTCGTCCCCGACGCCCCGAAGACGGAGGCAGCCCGCCCGCCGCCGCTGACGCGCCCGGGCAGGCGCTGCGCCGCAAGCTGGCGGGATGTGTGGACCTCGGTCGCGGGGGTCTGACCTCTCCGTCATTCCGGGCTCGCCCTTCGGGCGCCCCGGAATGACGAGAAACCGCCACCAGATCGCCGCAACCGCCGAAGATTTGCGCGCCTTCGTGACCGCTGGTTCCGGAACGCTCCGCTGCGTTGCCCGTTCTTCGCGTGACGGTCAACGTCTTTGACAGGAGCAGTTCCATGCGAAGTTTCATCTTGCCTGCCATCGTCGCGATCGGTCTCGGATCGGCTGCGCCGGCGATGGCCTATGACACCGGCGACCAGATCTCGATGCAAGTCGCGCTCGATGTCGCGACGGACATCGGCGTCACGACGGTCTCGCACACGAACTTCCTCGGCGATGAATGGCAGATCGAAGGCCGCGACCGCACCGGTCGCTGGATGGAGGTCGATGTCGATGCGCGGACCGGCGAGGTGCGCAACGTCGATCGCGGCTGGTAGACACACTACACCCCCGCTGTCATTGCCCGCGAAAGCGGGCAATCCAGTATTCCAGAGACGGTGCGTGGACACGGAGAAGCCGCGGCGTACTGGATGCCCGGTCAAGCCGGGGCATGACTGCGGTGGTTGAGGCGACGCTCACCAGCACACGCACGTCGCCTCACGTCAGCACCTTCACCCCGCCGAACGACGTCACGCGGCCCTGCTTCAGCATCACGATTTGCGTGGCGAGCTGGCGCAGCTCGGCGACGTCGTGGCTGACATAGACCATGGGGACATTGGCCTCGTCGCGCAGCCGCACCAGATAGGGCAGGATCTCGAGCTTGCGGCCCTCGTCGAGCGCACCGAGCGGTTCGTCGAGCAGCAGGAGGCGCGGCTTCGACAGCAGCGCGCGGCCGAGCGCGACGCGCTGGCGCTCGCCGCCGGAGAGCTTTCCGGGGCGGCGGTCGAGCAGCGCGCCGATGTCGAGCAGGTCGATGATGCGCTTGTGCTGGCCGGGATCAGGCGCAAGCCCGTTCATGCGACGGCCGTAGTCGAGATTCTGCGCGACGCTGAAATGCGGAAACAGCCGCGCGTCCTGGAACACATAGCCGATGCGGCGGCGATAGGTCGGCACATGGATGCCGGAAGCGGTGTCGTCGACGGTGTCGCCGTCGATCACGATGGTGCCGCGATCGGGCCGCAACAGCCCGGCGATCATGTTGACCAGCGAGCTCTTGCCGGCGCCGGAGGCGCCGAACAGGCCGATGACACGGCCCTCGCCGGCGAAGGATGCCGAGAGCGAGAATTCGCCGAGCTTCTTTTCGATGTCGACGCGCAGCATGGTCAATTCCCGTGCAGGCGCTGCGTCGCGCGGCGGGCGAACCATTCGGCGGCGATCAGCGCGCCGATCGCCAGCACGATCGAGACGATCACGAGCCGGGCCGCCGCGGCATCGCCGTCGGGCGTCTGGATCAGCGAATAGATCGCCGAGGAAATCGTCTGGGTCTCGCCGGGAATGTTGGAAACGAAGGTGATGGTCGCGCCGAACTCGCCGATCGCCTTGGCAAAGCCCAGCACCATGCCGGCGAGCACCCCGGGCAGCGCCAGCGGCAGCGTCACCGTGAAGAACACCTTCCACGGCGCGGCGCCGAGCGTCTCGGCGGCCTGCTCGAGCTTTCGGTCGATCGCCTCGATCGACAGCCGCATCGGCCGGACCAGCAGCGGAAACGACATCACGCCGCAGGCGAGCGCGGCGCCGGTCCAACGGAACGCGAACACGATGCCGAGATGATCGGCGAGGAAGCCGCCGACGAGGCCGCGGCGGCCGAAGGTGAGCAGCAGCAGATAGCCGGTGACGACAGGCGGCAGCACCAGCGGCAGATGCACGACGGCATCCAGCACCGACTTGCCCCAGAAATCCTTGCGGGCGAGCAGCCACGCCAGCGCAATGCCGAACGGCGTTGCGACCAGCGTGGCGATGACGGCGACCCTGAGCGAGAGCAGGATCGCCGTCCATTCGGCGGGCGAGATGTCGAGCATCAAGTCGTAATATCAGGTGGCAAAATCAAGCCGCAAAAATCAGGTTGTCGGATTGACCAGAAACTTGAAGCCGTATTTTTCCAGAATGGTCTTGGCGGGGGTCGAGCGGAGGAAGGCGAGATAATCATTCGTCTCCGGCTTCGCGGTCGTGGTCGCCGCGACCGGGTAGATGATCGCAGGGTGCGAGTCCGCCGGGAAGGTGCCGACGATCTTCACGCCGGGCTCGACCTTGGCGTCGGTGGAATAGACGATGCCGAGCGCGGCCTCGCCACGGGCGACCAGCGTCAGTGCGGCGCGCACGCTCTCGGCCATCGCGAATTTCGGCTCCGCGGCCTGCCAGGCGCCGAGCTTCTCCAGCGCGGCCTTGGCGTATTTGCCGACCGGCACCGACTTGACGTCGCCGGTCGCGATCTTGCCGTCGCCGGCGAGCTTGGCGAGATCAAAACCTTGCGCGATGGTGACGTTGTCGACCTTGGAATCCTTCGGCGCGATCAGCACGATGCTGTTGCCGAGCAGGTTGACCCTGGAAGGCTCGTTGATGGTCTTCTTGGAAGCCGCGTAGTCCATCCAGTCGGTATCGGCCGAGACGAACACGTCGGCCGGCGCGCCCTGCTCGATCTGCTTGGCGAGCACCGAGCTCGCGGCATAGGAGACGCTGAACTTGACGCCGGTCTTGGCGGTGTAGGCGGCATCGACCTCGTCGAGCGCGTTCTTCATCGAGGCCGCGGCGAACACGGTGATGGTCTTGTCCTCGGCGCTGGCAGGCGAGAGGCTCGCGCCCGCGAGGATGACGAAGGCGGTGAAAAGTCCGGCAATACGAATCATGGATGCGCTCCGTGCGAGCTCGCGCGCGCAGGCGCACGCGCAAATCTGGCGTTGGGTTAAGTCTGGTCGCGACGGGCGGAAGCGCTGTTCCACGCGTCCCCGCAGCGGCTTACGGCCGGCGGGGATATCGCAGTTGCGAAGATAGCAGGCTGGGGCTTCAGGTCAAAGGCGACCGTTTGTCTAATCTATTGCGCCGGCAGGATCGCGATCGACAGCGAATTGTCCTTGGCGCCGCTGACCTGGAGCACGAAGGGCTTGTCCGAGAGCTCATATTTCATGGTCTTGCGGATGCCCTGGCAATCGGTGGCGCCGCTGAAGGCCACGGGCTTGAGGAAATGCCCGTCCTGGACCACGTCGACCCAGGCTCCGGAGGAGAGGCTGATCGTGTAGAGCCCGGCCTTCGCCGCCTTGATGCTGGTGAAGCCGGCGAAGGTGCCGTCCTTCGGCGCCCGCTCCGGCGGCGTCGGCAGCTTGGCGTCCTGAGGCGCGACCAGCCCCAGCGTGATGGCGGCCGCCGGCAGCGCAGCCTGGCTCGCCCCGACGGCCAGCTTGGTCCGGTCCGGCGCCGTCAGCGCCGCGCGCTCACGCTCGATCGGCCATTTGAACTTGTCGCAGCCGCTCGGCTCCTCGGCGGCCAGAGCGGAGGTCGCACTGAGCGAAAGCACAGCGAGGAGGGCGAGGATGCGCATGTCAAATCTCATCGTTGGCCGCGCGCGGGCGCGGCTTGCGGAAAGTCTTCGCGTGAAACGGGATGCGCATCCCGGGATGCCGCGGGCTTACGGCCAGGGCGGCAAACCGATCTTAGCGCATTTGATTGGAGCGAACCAACCAACTACTTCGTCATCTCGGGTCGCGCGCCCAATCGCAACTGTCGTCCCGGACAAGCGCAGCGAAGCGGAGCGCCGATCCGGGACCCATAGCCACAGTCAGGTGTGTTACGGGGATTCGGAGTGACCTGCTTCGGGCCACACGTCTTCCTGTGGTTATGCGACGAGCGCAAGCGCTCGCGCAGGGGTCCCGGGCTCGCTTCGCGCCCCGGGACGACACCGAGAGGGAGGCGGCAGCACGCCCAACTGCCCTACGGCTTCGCATCCCCTGCATGCAGCACCGCCTTGCAGGCCGCGGGCATCTGCGCCAGCGTCATCGGCGGCTTTGGCTTCGGCGGCTCCGGCGGCGGTTTTGGATGCAGCACGGCGTCCGAGAACCAATAAGCGAGGTCGGACGGCTTGCAGCCCTCGTCGTCGGATTGCGACGGCTGGCCCTCGCAGTCGCCGGCGCCCGCCGGGCAGCGCATGCGGATGTGGAAGTGATAGTCGTGGCCCCACCACGGCCTGATCTTCGACAGCCACGAACGGTCGCCCTTGGCCTCGCGACACAGCGCCTTCTTGATCGCGGCATTGACGAAGATGCGCTGCACCGCCGGCTCCTGTGCCGCGTCGCGCAGCACCAGCACATGGCTAGGTGTGAACACCTTCGGATCGACGTCGAGCCGGTCCGGCCGCACCATCATCACCGCCGACATCTCCTCGCGCTCCTCGCGCGAGAGCCGCCGGTCCGGCATCGGCGTCAGCCAGATGTCGGCGTCTAACCCGATCTGGTGGCTGGCATGGCCCGACAGCGCCGGGCCGCCGCGCGGCTGGCCGATGTCGCCGACCAAAATGCCCGGCCAGCCCGCGTCCTTGTGCGCCTTGGCAGCCAGGCGCTTGATCAGCGCGATCATGTCAGGATAGCCGTAGTTGCGGTTGCGCGACAGCCGCATCACCTGCCAGTTGTCGCCGTTGAGCGGCATCTGCATGGCGCCGCCGATGCAGCCCTTGGTGTAGGAGCCGATGACATGCGCCGGCCCCGTCGAGGGCAGCAGTTTTCGCGCGAACAGCTCCTTGGCGCCGAGATGCGGATCGTTGGGATTGGCCAGCGGCGGCAGCGGCTTCGGGGTGACGCTGCCCTTGTCCTGGGCCAGCGCGTCGCCGGCGGCCAGGAGCGTCATGACGAGCAGGAGGGGAGCGATGCGGCGGGGACTCATGCTGACATCCTTATAACCCAACGCCGCGTCAGGGTTAAGAATTAGGCTCGTGGGCGCCGCCTTCACGGCGCGCGCAACACCACGATCCACATTTCCAACTAGGCCGTTGCAAAATTCTGTGTCGGTCGGCCGATTTTTAACGGCCCGATAACCTTAGACTGCATTGACCAAAATTCGTGCGCGGCGTGAGGAATAGACCCGGCCCGCATGCAATCGCGCGCGATCCCGGAAACGATTCACGCAGGCGCGCAATTTTGCGCCAGATCGCGTGCTGATTGCGACGCGCCGGTGGGCCTGGTGTGTCCGTAGACGCGGCCTGCGCCCTGCAAACAGGCAGACGGGAGCATGCGGGACCGGAGCCCGCCGTGGCCGGGCCGCCCAAGATTACTTTTTTTTCAGACACTTGCTCCAACACTTGCGGCCGCTGGGCGCGGCTAGGACGTGTGAAGTTGAGTTTGGGGTCCCAAAAAACAAAAAAGCGAAAGCGCAATGTGCTCGCCCGGGCTGGCCAACAGCCTCGCAAGCCGCGCTTTACGCGCGTGCGCCCTGCCGAACGAGACCTGCTCGTGCAGAGCCGCGCGGAAGCTGCCATCATCGAAGCGCGTAAATCGCATGAGCGGCTGCGCCAGGCCGTCGACCTGCTGCCGCAGGGCATCGTGATCCTCGACCCCGAAGGCCGCTACGTCCTCTGGAACAAGCAATATTCCGAGATCTACAGCAAGACCGCCGATCTGTTCGAAGAGGGCGCGCGCCTGGAAGACACGCTGCGCGTCGGCGTCGCCCGCGGCGACTATCCGGAAGCCGCCGGCCACGAGGACGAGTGGATCGCCGAGCGGCTGAAAAAGCTCTACGAGCCCGGCAAGCGCCACGAGCAGACGCTGTCGGACGGCCGCGTCATCCTGATCGAGGAGCGTCGCACCGAGGACGGCGGCGTCGTCGGCCTGCGCGTCGACATCACCGAGTTGAAGCGGCGCGAGGCCTCGTTCCGCCTGCTGTTCGACGGCAATCCCGTGCCCATGATCGTCTGTGCGCTGGACGACGAGCGTATCCTCGGCGTCAACGACGCCGCGATCGCGCATTACGGCTATAGCCGCGCCGAGTTCGAGAAGCTGACGATCCGAGCCTTGCAGGCCTTCGAGAGCGAGCCACCCTGGACCTCCGATCGCTCCAGCGACGAGCAGGTCGCGCGCACCTGGAAGCACGTCAAGGCCGACGGCGCGCTGATCGACCTTGCGATCTATTCGCGCGAACTGACCTATGCCGAGCGGCCCGCGGTGCTGCTCGCGCTGATGGACATCACCGAGCGCAAGCGCGCCGAGGCGCGGCTCGCCTTCATGGCCCAGCACGATGGCCTGACCGGCCTGCCCAACCGCAATCTGCTGCGCCAGCAGGTCGACGAGATGCTGCTGCACACACGGCGCAGCGCCGAGAAGGTCGCGCTGTTGATGCTGGGGCTCGACAATTTCAAGGCGGTCAACGACACGCTCGGGCATGCGATCGGCGACAAGCTCTTGCGCGGCGTCGCCAAACGGCTGCGCTCGACGCTGCGCGAAGAGGACGCGTTGGCGCGGCTCAACTCCGACGAGTTCGCGATCGTGCAGAGCGGGCTGACGCGACCCGAGGATGCGGCGGGCCTCGCAAAACGCCTGCTGGAGGCCATTTCCGACCCCTATCTGCTCGACGGCCATTCCGTGGTGATCGGCGCCTCGATCGGCATCGCGATGGCGCCGGGCGACGGCGATGACTCCGAGAAGCTGCTCAAGAGCGCCGACATGGCGTTGTCGCGCGCCAAGCAGGATGCGCGCGGCAGCTTCGCCTTCTTCGAGGCCGCGCTCGATGCGAAAGCGCAGAGCCGCCGCAAGATCGAGGTCGAGCTGCGCGATGCGATCCAGAGCGACGTGCTGCGCCCCTATTACCAGCCGCTGATCGATCTCCAGAGCGGCCGCATCACCGGCTTCGAGGCGCTGGTGCGCTGGCCGCATGCCGAGCGCGGCATGGTCTCGCCGGCCGAGTTCATCCCGGTCGCCGAGGACACCGGCCTGATCAATCCGCTCGGCGGATTGATGCTGCGCCGGGGCTGCCTGGATGCCGCGAGTTGGCCCGACGACGTCCGCGTCGCCGTCAATTTGTCGCCGCTGCAGTTCCGCAGCGGCAACCTGCTCTCGATGGTGACGGACGCGCTGAAGCAGTCCGGCCTGCCGCCGCGCCGGCTCGAGCTCGAGATCACCGAGACGCTGCTCCTGGAGAAGAGCGCCCAGGTGCTGGCGACGCTGCATGCGCTGCGCGCGCTCGGCGTGCGCATCTCCATGGACGATTTCGGTACCGGCTATTCCAGCCTCAGCTATCTGCGCAGCTTCCCCTTCGACAAGATCAAGATCGACCAGTCCTTCGTGCGCGACCTCGGCGCCAACCGCGAGGCGCAGGCGATCATCCGCTCCATCGTCAGTCTCGGCAAAGGTTTGGGTGTCACCATCACCGCCGAGGGCGTCGAGACCGAAGCCGAGCTGAGTTGTCTGCGCGCCGAGGGCTGCGACGAAGGGCAGGGTTTCCTGTTCAGCAAGGCCCGCCCGAATGCGGAGATCATCAGCCTCCTGGCCGCACAACGCGGCATCGATGCCGTCGACGAGGACGCCGCGCTGGTGGCGTGAGGCTTCACCTCTCCCCGTCTGCGGGGAGAGGTCGGAATGCGCGCATAGCGCGGATTCCGGGTGAGGGGGTACAGGTCTTCCGACGATCTCACCGGCGTTGCCGTCAACCCTACCGGGGACAGTGCCGGATGAACGTCACGTTCCTGGCGTACAGGTACGTGTAGGGGTCAACCTGGTCGAGCGCGTGGTGCTTCATCACCCAGTCGCGAACCTCGGGCGCGTAGGACGACATCATCAGCTGAGTCTCGCCCGGATTGATGCTGCGGTCGCCGTGATGCGCCGCGTGAAACATGAAGTAGCCGCTCGGGGTGATGCAGATCTTGTTGAGCGGAACGACCCCAAGAACCGTCGTGCAAGACGATTTGCAGCGGCCATCGATCACGACGCGATCATATTCCGCATTGACGTGCGTATATGTGTAGATGTGTGCGGCGGTGTTGCCGCCTGGGTCGTGAAGGTAATAGACCTGCTCCGCGTACGCGGTATCTGCCACGGCCAACGTGAAGAGGATCATACTGATCACGGTTGGAATCCGACGCATATCATCCCCCTTTGCTTGTCGCCAATCCCCTGAATGCACCGGACCGGATGCCGTTGCGATACGCTACTTCAAGCGGCTGAGCTGCATGATCAAATTGGGTTGAGCAGCGCCGGAAATCCAGCCCTGCACGCCCTGGTGCGATCGCCACATGGCGCCGAACTTGAGAGGACGAGCGGACTACGGCGCGGGCGTCGACAGGATCACCTTCCCCACATCCTCGTAATGCGTATCCCGCGCCTGGATCTGCTGCGCGATCGCATGCATGTCGCGAAAGCGACGCTCGAACGGATTGCTGCGGAACACGGCCGTCGCGCCGGCCATGTGATAGGCGGTGTCGACCACCTTTGCCGATTGGTGGATCGTCCAGGTCGCCGCGAGCCGCACCGCGCTGCGATGCGCCGCGCTGAATTCGCCGGTCGCGACGAGATCGCGCCACATCGCATTCGCCGTCGCATAGAGATAGGCGCGCGCGGCGCGCAGATCCGCCTCGGTGCGGCCGATCAGGCCCTGGACCGCCCCGTTGTCCCGCATGGCGCTTGCCGCGAGCGACTGATGTTTCCGCGCGCGAGCGCGATGGCCGCATCCAGCGTGGCACGCGCGACGCCGAGCGAGACCGCGGCAAAACCGAGACTGAACGTCGAGCCGGTGCCGATCCTGTAGAGCGGACCCGGCTCGCGCAGCGCCGGCGTCACGTCGCGGAACGCGGTGAAGCGCTCGGGGATGAACAGGTCGCGCACCTCGTAGGAATCCGTGCCGGTGCCGGCGAGCCCGATCGCCTGCCAGACGTCGTGCAGCACCGCGCTTGCGACCGGAAACAGGATGGTGCGCACCTCCGGCGATCCCTCGGCATTCTTGCGCGGCACTCCGTCGCCATCGACGATGCGCACATGCGCGCCCAGCCAGCTCGCCTGCCGCGAGCCCGAGGCAAAATCCCAGCGCGCGGTGACCCGATAGCCGCCCGCGACGGCGCGCGCCTCGTGTGCGATCGCGCCCCAGGCGAGGATGCCGGGCGGTGTGTTGAAGATCTCCTGCGCGGTATCGTGATCGAGCCAGGCCGCGATCATCGCGCAGACGCTGCATTGGCCGAGGCACCAGGCCGTGGACGCATCCGCCTTCGCCACCTCCTCCAGCATTTGCATGAAGCTCTCGATCGGGGCTTCCGCGCCGCCGAGGCTTTGCGGCAGCAGCGCGCGATAGAGGCCGTTCTCGATCAGCGCGGAGGTGACCGCCGGCGTCAGCCGCCGCGTCCGCTCGATCTCATCCGCCTCGCCCGCGATCAGCGGCGCGAGAGCGCGGGTACGCTCGATGAGGCCCACTCCGGGAGTTGCGTTCATTGCTGCGCTTCCTCGCTCCTTCTGCCGTGAGCGGTAGATGCGCGATGGTGATCTATTTGATGCCTGGGATCAAGATTACATCCGGGGCCTGATTTGCAGGCCACCAACTTGCCCCCCCGTCACCCTGAGGTGCGAGCTGAGCGGCGCGAATGCGCCGCTGGGCGAGCCTCGAAGGGCGACGGCCCGGCTGCATCGTGGCCGTTCATCCTTCGAGGCTCGGCCTGCGCTGCGTTCGCATCGCATGCCTCGCGCCTCAGGATGACGGCGCTTAGACCGGCCTAGGTCGGATCATCCAGCCGCCGCTCCATGATGATCGTGCGCTCGTCACCATGATAGCTGTCGCGCACGGCACTGAACCCGAGCTTTGCGTAGAAAGCCTCGGCGGTGACCGACGAAGGAACGGTCAGCGAGGGAATGTTTCTCGCCCGCGCCGTCTGCTCGATCTCCGCCATCAGCAGCTTGCCGATCCCGCGCGCCTGAACGTCGGGAGCGACGAAGACCGTGCGCACCACGCTGCCGTCGAGGCTTGCCGTTCCGACGATGCGGCTGCCGATGCTGGCGACGAAAACGCGGCGCCTTCCGATCAGCTGCCGCACGGCGTCCGGACTGAAGCTGCGCGCGACCCGCGCGATGATCTCGTCGGTATAGTCTTTCGCGTTGGTTTCGCGCAGCGCGCGCAGGATCACGCCGCTGATGTCAGCTGCGTCGTCCTCGCGTGCGGGCCGGATCGTGTAGTTCATGGCCATGAGCTTGTCGCGCAATCGCAGTTAATGCTACCGTTGGTAGCATATTCGTAAGGTACCGTCCAAGAGGCACCGCATGACGAAGCCACCCCGACGCGACGCTCGCCCCGCCCCGGCCGTCACACGCGCCGTGGCGACCGGGCTGACGCTCGAGGACGCATCCATGGGCGACATCGTCGATGCGTTGGCGGGCGGGCACGTCACCGCCACGGCGCTGACTGAGGCCTATCTTGCGCGCATCGCGGCCTATGACCGCAACGGGCTCATGCTCAATTCCGTCCGCACGCTCAATCCCGACGCACGCGCGATCGCGGGCAAGCTCGACGGCGTCAGGCCGTCGGCCAAACGGCCGCTCGCGGGCGTGCCGATCCTGCTGAAGGACAACATCGCCACCGGCGACAAGCAGCCGACCACAGCGGGCTCGCTGGCGCTGGACGGCGCGCGCGCCAAGGGTGACGCCACCATCGTCAAGCTGCTGCGAAACGCCGGCGCCGTGATCCTCGGCAAGGCGAACCTGACGGAGTTCGCCAACATCCTCGCGATCGATATGCCGGGGGGCTATTCCTCGCTCGGCGGCCAGGTGAAGAATCCCTACGTGCCGACGCTGCTGGATGATCGGGGCATCCCGGTCGTCGACCCCGGTGGCTCGAGCTCGGGTTCGGCGGCAGCTGTCGCCGCCGGCCTGTGCGCGGCCTCGATCGGCACCGAGACCTCAGGCTCGCTGCTGCACCCTGCCAGCCGCAATGGCCTCGTCACCGTGAAGCCGACCGTTGGTTTGATCAGCCGCGCCGGCATCGTGCCGATCGCGCACAGCCAGGACACCGCCGGGCCGATGACGCGCACCGTGCGCGATGCAGCGATGCTGCTGAATGTGCTGGCGGCCAAGGATCCCCTCGATCCCGTGACGGAGCGGCAGCAGAGGCCCGCCGATTACACCGCCGACCTCGCACGCGATGCGATGAAGGGCGCGCGCATCGGCGTGCCGAGCGATCCCGCCGATCCCTTGAACGATCCCTACTACGGCAAGCTTCCGCCTGACGCTACGAAGTTAATGGCCGAGACCATCAAGATGCTCGAGGATCTCGGCGCCGTCATCGTGCGGGCCAGCATGTCGGCGGCGGGCTGGATGAGCGGACCGGGCACGATCATGGCCGTGCTCAATCGCAATCCGCTGAGCGGTAACAAGGGCAATGCGGTCGTGCAGCGGATCGTCTTCCTCTACGAGCTGAAGCATGATCTCAACCTCTACCTGAAGGATTGGGCGACCCACACCGACATCAAGACCATCGCGGACATCGTTGCCTTCAACGAGGCTCATGCCGACAAGGCGCTGCGCTTCGGCCACGACCTGTTCCTCGCCGCCAACAGCACCAGGGGCGATTTGAGCGAGCGCGAGTACAAATCGGCGCGCGCGATGGACCTCCTCACCGCCAGGACGCGCGGCATGGACGCCTACATGAACCAGCACAAGCTGGACGCCGTCCTGTTCCCCGGCGCGACCGGAGCGGCGATTGCCGCCAGGGCGGGCTATCCCAGCGTCGCGGTACCGGGCGGTTTCGTCTCGGGAGCCGACGGCAAAGGACACGCCCGACTATCCGCTCGGCGTCACCTTCGCTGGCCGCGCCTGGAGCGAGCACAAGCTGCTGCGTCTCGCCTACGCCTATGAACAGGCGTCGAACATGCGCAAGCCGCCGCCCGGTCTGCCCGCGCTTGAGGTGCAGTGACATCGGGTTCGGCCAAAGGGCCTCTCAGCCGTTCGGCAGCCACCACCCGAAGATCGCAACGACGAGGCACGCCGCGAGGCACACGGCCTGGTGGCCCATTTCCATCCAGTAGGAGACCGGCGCGGTGTCCCTCTGGACCACCTGTCGCGACCAGTCCAGCAGCCAGTCCACGAGATCGGGACTGAAAGCCCTGATTTCGCGCTCCGTATAGCCGTCCCGCAGCATGCGGCCGCAATCGACGCACAGATAGATCGCGACGATGCGAGCAACGACCTCACACAGGAAGAACCGCATGCATGGACCCGTTTCATCGGTGTCGCGCATCGATCGGCGGGATGCACGATGATGCTTTGGTGCGACCTGGTTTGGTGCGGCTGGATTTGCGGTTGGTTCAACCGCCGCGGCGTCCCCCGACGTGATCGGGTCCGCCGGCGCCGCGCCTGCATTGAACCTCTCCGGCCTCCGGACGCACCAACGGCGCGTAAGTCCCGAAAAGCCGCGACGAAGGAGCGCGCGATGAAGGCCCTGAAAGCATCGATCCGTGTCGCGGTCACCGCGCTCGCCCTGAGCCTGTCGTTCGCCGCGCCGTCCCATGCCGAAGAGGACGAGGCGGGCACGCTCACGCGGCAGATGAAGCAGCTTTACCGGGCCGGGAAGTACACCGAAGCGCTGCCATTGGCCCAGAAATCCCTGGCCCTTCGTGAGAAGGAGTTCGGCCCCGACGATGCGAACGTCGCGATGCCGCTGAATGACCTCGGCACGATCCACTATAATCTCGGGCAATACGCGGTCGCCGAGCCGCTGTACAAGCGCGCGCTGGCGATCCGGGAGCGGACGCTCGGTCCGGATCATGCCGAAGTCGCGATGGTGCTGAACAATCTGGGCGATCTCTACCGCGCGGAAGAGCGTTACGCGGAAGCGGAGCCGCTGCTCAAGCGGTCGATCGCCATTGGCGAGAAAACCAATGATCCGTCGGTGGTGCTGGCGTTGAGCAATCTCGGCGCCGTCTACAGCAATGAAGGGCGGTACGACCAGGCGGTGCCGCTGTTCAAGCGCGGGCTCGCCATCCTCGAGAAAGCGCTCGGCCCCGACGATCCCGAAGCCACCGTGCTGATGAGCAATCTGGCCGATGCCTACATCCACCAGCATCGCTATGCCGATGCCGAGCGGCTGCTCAAGCGGGCGATGGCGGTGACCGAGAAGGCGTTCGGTCCCGATCATCCCGACGTCGCGCAGGCGCAGAACAATCTGGCCGCGCTCTACGCGCGTCAGGGCCGCAACACCGAGGCCGAGCGGTTGTTCAAGCGATCGGCGGCCGCGATGGAGAAGATGCTCGGGCCGAACCACCCGGATCTGGCGGAGGTGCTGGAGAACCTCGCCGGTCTCTACCGGGATCAGGGGCGCTATGCCGATGCCCAACAGGTCCTGAAACGGTCGATGGCCATTCGAGGCAAGACAAGGCCGATCTGACCAGCCATGCGCGACTTGATTTCCGCCATCGCCAAGAATCGTCCGATTTGCTCCATTCTCTCTGGCCTGATCACATTTGCGTTCATGGCGAATGCTTCGCCGGTCGCGGCCAGCGAATGGCGTTACGGCTGCCGGGGCGTGCTGCCGAGCGGCGATGCACCGGTCATCATCTTCAATCGCTCCTCGCTGATCATGTTGCCGAAGGGCTGGGTCGGCGGGCCGCTGCTCGGGGCGGTCAACGATCAGCTTTTGAGCGCGAGCTTCAGCGCAACCGACAACAATTCGGGGCTTGCCGCGACGATGGTGTTCAAGCGTGACGACCATCCCGACGAGAAGCTGACCCTGACCGAGACGTCGTCGAAGACGATCTCCGATGTCAACCGTCCGGCCGGCCATCAACCGCGCTCGGAGCAGATCACCACCTACCGCAAGGTCTATCGGTGGGTCAGCGACGGCATCTATCAGGGTCCGTACGACATCAAGATGGACTGCGTGAATTACGAGCTCTCGGCGCCCCGTCGATAGCGTTGCCTGGGGAGCGCAATGCGCCCCGACAGCCCCCAGCGGGCGGCGAGCAGTCGTGCCGACGACATTTTTCCAACTTTTTTGCGAATTGACGGCCGCACCATGTCGGCACGGACCGGTCTCGATCGTCCTTGGGGAGACACGTCCCGGGACGTGCTGGACACGGACCCGGCACATGTGAAAGTGATTTCGTCAATTCGAGCCATCAGAGCCGCAACTGGAGCAATGCCCATGAGGATCACCGTCGAAACCAGCGTCGCCGCCCCCATCGATCAGGTCTGGCGCGCCTATACGACGCCGGCCGACATCGTGAGGTGGAACGCCGCGTCCGACGATTGGCACACGACCAAGGCGACGGTGGACCTGCGGGAGGGCGGCCTCTTCTCGTCGCGCATGGAGGCCAAGGACGGCAGCATGGGTTTTGACTTCGCCGGCACCTACACGACGATCGTCGAGCACAAGCTGATCGAATATGCGTTCGGCGATCGCAAGGCCGAGGTCGAGTTCGTCCCCGGTCCGAAGGGCGTCACCGTCCGCGTCGTCTTCGATGCTGAAGAGACTCACTCGGTCGAGCAGCAGAAGGGCGGCTGGCAGGCGATCCTCGACAATTTTGCACGTTACGTCGCGGCGAAGCAGAAAGCGTCGTAAGGGCCTGCAGGGCGCTACGGTAGCCTCACGGGTTCACCGAACCATCGCACCGTAGCGCGAGCCGCTTCATCGAGGTCAGGCGGCTCCCCGCCGGCCCACGCCACGATGCCGTCCGGGCGCACGAGCAAAGCGCTCAACCCCAGTCGATCCTCAGGCTCGCCTGCAACATGATCGATCCGGCCGATCCAGCAGCGCGCAAGCGCCTGCAGCGATGGCTGGGCGCCGAAGTCCAGCAGCAGCCCTCGTCCTGTCCTGAGCAGCTCGCCCAGCCGCCTTCCATCGGCGAGTGCGAAATCGGGCGCGCTGCGGCCCACCAGAGGATGGGCATCGCCGAGATCGTAGCGGAGCGAGACGCCCCAGACGCGCTCGGCGAAATAGGTCGCGCCGTCGCGCGTGTCGATGAGGTCGCGGATGATCGCCTCCAACGCGCGCGAGCTCCTGCTCGGACGCATGAGGGCGACCTGGGCGCGCGACCAGTCGAGGATCTGTGCTCCCACCGGCTGCCGCTCGGCCGCATAGGTGTCGAGCAGGCCGGCCGAAGCATTGCCGCGAATGGTCGCGGCGAGCTTCCAGCCGAGGTTCATGGCATCGCCAAGGCCGAGGTTCAGGCCCTGGCCGCCCAGCGGCGAATGGATATGGGCGGCATCGCCCGCCAGCAAGACGCGGCGCTCGCGATAGCAGGTCGCCTGATGCGCGCGGTCGGTCCAGGTGGTGGCGAGCTGAAGGGCCGTCACGTTCACGTCGAGGCCCGAGATCTTGCGCAGCACCGCCTCGACATGGCCGCGGTCCGGTTCGCTACGGTGAGCGGCGCCACCGTCGAAATCGACCATGGCGATCGTGCCGGGCGCCGCATAGGTGTACATGCCCGACGCCGTGTAATGGCGGCCCGGCGCGAGTGCGGCCGGGTCGGCCAGCTCGACCAGCGCGGAATAGCCGGTGAATTCCGGATCGGTGCCGGCGAAACCGATACCGGCGGTCTTTCGCACCATGCTGCGTCCGCCGTCGCAGCCGACCAGCCAGCGACCCCGGACCATTCCGCCAGCCGTTGCAACGGTGACGCCATCGTCCGATTGCGTGAGAGCCTCGACGCCGCAGCCGCGCCGGATCTCGACGCCCAGCGTCCCCGCGCGCATGGCGAGAACGGCCTCGATGCTCGCCATGTCGGCCGCGATGCTGCCGATCGGACCGGGCAGGCGATACGGCCATTGCGCGCTGTCGATCTGGTCGTGGAAGAACTGGATGCCGGCGAAATGGCCGCCCGGGCGGCGCTGCTGCTGCATCCAGTGCGCGGCCGCCGGCGTGTCGCGGCCGGCGGCGCGGCGTGTGAGATCGTCCAGCAGGTCGCGGCGATCGAGGCTCTCGATGGTCGGCACCGAAAGCCCGCGCAGCCCGAACGGCAGGCCCTTGAGCGGCGAATGCGGATCCTGCGCCTTCTCCAGCACCAGCACCGAGCAGCCCGCAAGCCTGAGCTCACAGGCCAGGAACAGGCCGACCGGACCTGCGCCGGCAATGATGACGTCATAGGGGATGGTGTCGGGATTTTGCATGAATCGCTCCGTTGTCGATGTTCGACCGGAGCGTTTCCCGAACCCGAGGACCTCACGGACGAACGAGGGATCGCCTGACTGGCGACCGTTGTTCGTCGTGGGGATCTCGGGCGCGAGGCCAAAGACCAGAGCTTTCGTTACCGAGAGGACTTGGGCTTACCAGACCAAGTCTGCCTTTTCCGACATGGCCATTTAGCGTCGGGGCGCGGCTGCGTCAACGGGCGGCCGGCCGCGCTTCGCAGAGCTCATCCCATCTTCCGCGCTATTCGGCGGCGTGTCGTAAAGCGGCTTGCCCTTGTCGACGATGTGGACGGTCAGCAGCTTGATCGTCTTGTCACCGACGACCCTGTAGGCGCCGTGCGGTACGTCCCTTGCGTTCAAGCCGACAGAGCCTGTTGGGATAGGCACCTGCTTTCCGTCCGGCAGCTCAATCGTGCCGCCTTCGAGGAAGTAATACGATTCGTCGCCATGGTGGATGTGCCGGGTCGACGTCTCTCCGGGCTTTATTTCGCTGATGCTCGTGATGATTTCCATGTTGGTGCCGGTCAGGTCGCCCCGCTTCAGCTCCTTGCGGAACGGGGAGTCCCGAGCACTTGCGGTCGACACCAACGATGACGCCAAATCGGCTGCCACTACGATCTTCATGGAATACGTCCTCCCTGAAATCATGGTTCGTCTCGCCTTACGCTGCCCAGCTTCGCGGAATTCCTAATAAACGGCAAGGTTGTTGGCGGAAGTTCCTACACCCCGCATCGAGATGGCGAGCTTCCACGTCTTCGTCTACGATCCGAGCGCGCAATTCATCGGAGACGCTAGGATGCGAACCATCGGCCTGATCGGCGGCATGAGCTGGGAGAGCACCGCGCTCTATTACAAGCTCATCAACGAGCGCGTCCGCGACCGCATGGGCAAGCTGCATTCAGCTCCGCTGCTGATGTATTCCTACGATTTCCAGGAGATCAAGGAGATGCAGTATGCCGGCCGCTGGGCGGAAGCGGCGGCGAGCCTCGCCGAGGTCGCGCGGCGCCTCGAAAAGGCCGGCGCGCGGGCGATCGCGCTGTGCACGAACACGATGCACAAGCTGGCGCCCGACATCACGTCGAAGCTGACCATTCGCTTCATCCACATCGGCGACGCGACGGCAGAGCGCATCCGGTCCAAAGGCTACCGGCGCGTCGGGCTGCTCGGTACCAGGTTCACGATGGAGGAGACCTTCTACATCGACCGGCTGCGCGCGCACGACCTCGACGTGCTCGTGCCTCCCGCCGATGAGCGGGCCGACGTGAACCGCATCATCTATGACGAGCTGTGCCTTGGCGTCGTCGCCGATCCTTCACGTCGCCGCTACCAGGATGTGATGGCGGCGCTCGTCTCCGCGGGCGCCGAGTGCATCATCCTCGGCTGCACCGAGATCACGATGCTGGTCGGCGCGGACGACACAACGGTCGAGACATTCGACACGACGGCGATCCACGCGGAGACCGCAGCCGATTTCGCGATCGGGTGAGGATGATCTGACTCGGTGGATCCCGGCGTTGGCACTTGTAGGATGGGTAGAGCGAAGCGAAACCCATCAAACACCATCCGCACGATCGGACCAACTTGACGAAAACTGTGAGATGTCGCGTCGGCGCGATGGGTTTCGCTTCGCTCTACCCATCCTACGAACCTCGCCCTGGGATACAATCGGGCAAATCCATCACCCTTGCTCCGTCGGCTTTTGTCCCGCGCGGATGAACTGGTCGCAAACGTTCAGAACCAGAGCATTATTCGCTATGTAGAAGCTCAATAAATGGCGGACGTTGGACGTCCGCTTTGGGTCGCTTGCAGACATAGGTCACATGTCCGCTCGACCGGTCCGACATTCGTTCGGATTTCGGTGAGCGCGCCGAAGCGCTGTGCGGCCGCCAGTCTCGATCACTCCGTCCCGAGCGCATTATTGCAACGTGGTTCTATTAGCCGCGAAGAGCAACGCAGCCTTCCCGAGCGCATTATTGCAACGTGGTTCTATTAGCCGCGAAGAGCAACGCAGCCTGAAAGACCGGGCCTGACGCTGTTCTGACCTCGATGGCAACATCTGGCCGATGGTCTTGTCCTGGAGCTTCCTTCGCCAGATCGCGGGCCAATTGCGCCAGGGAATCTAGAGCCTCTGCCTCAGCATCTGCTTGCGAAGGCAATTCCACGCCTTCCTCATCGGGGTAGAAGGCCAATCCGCTCCTGACGTCGAAGAAGTATCGCGGCACCGCATAGCACTCCAAAAACGTGAGCGCCGAGTTTTCCAGAGCCTTGAAGGTATTTTCCCTGCAATCTGCCCAGGGTAGCGGCGATGGTCGCGTCGATGACAGCCTGTCCGTGTGTGTCAGAACTTGACTAGCAGTGTTGAAGTAAGAAACTCAGAGAAGTTGTTCGGAAGTTCTTGCACGCTGGAATCTGCTGCGCAGGTTCCGAGCGACGTCGAGCAGCGCCGGATTACTTCTCATAAACCGTTTAGCCTTCTTGACGGCGGACATCGCGCCGACGGCGAAGCGGCCACGCACGCTGAGCGGGATGAAACTGTCAAAGATCGGCTCCTCGTCCTTGCAGAAGAGCAGCTTGTAATCATACGAGCCGGCACCGAAGTCGAAGGCGCGATAGTTCTGACCCGCAAAATGATCGATAACTTCGCGCATGAGGATCAGGCCAGGGCTAAACCTCGCATTCTGCGACACGGTATAGGTGTTGAACATCATGGAGAAGCGGTGGCCGTCCGAGACACCGGCGAAGACCGCGATCACTTCCTCGTCGCATTCGAGCGCATGGATTTCGATCGCGCGGCCGCCGTCGGCCAGCCGAGTTATGCAGGCAGCGCGAATGAATTCCTGCACGCCAGGTTCGGCGAACACGAATGGCTGCTTCCTTTGGGCCATTCGTTGCGCCTTGACCTGGAAAAACCAGTCGAGCAGGCGGGTAATGTCAGCGTCATCAGACGCGATATGATAGCGATAGCCGGCAAGCCGTTGCAACTTTCGCTCCTTGCGCTGCAGCCGGCGACGGAGAGCTTCGCTGATCAGGCTCACCGGTGTGGCGCGGGGCTCGATCGTGCGCACTGGGCAGGGGCAGGTCGAGGGCTCGTGAGGCAGCAGTTTCAGCGGGTTTTGCAGTTCGAACCAGTAGGTCGGCTGCGAGCGCAGCACGAGCGCGTCGGCTTCGTCGCGCGCGGCGAGCATCGCTATCAAGGAGTAGAGATCATGTTCGGTTGCTGCCGCCGCGAAGTCGCGTTCCCACAGGCCCATATTGAGAGTTGAATGGCTCCCGCCCATGAAGCAAGCGCAGCGTATCCCGAGGACCGTTCGTAACACGAGCGGCAGCAGGACCAGCGGCCTGCCGTCGTCATCACTGGCGATCACGAGAAACGGCGAAAGCCCGGCGCGCTCACCGACCTGCCGCTGCCAAGCGGCGAGAAAATCGAACCGTTGGTACGGTGTTGCGGAATGGTTTGGACTCTCAAGACTGCGCCAGACTGTTTCAGCGGCAGCGAGATCGTGGACGACGTCGACGGTGGCGATGCGCCGTGATCGCGAACACGCAATTGCTCGCATCGTCCGGCTTTCGATAGCGGTCGCGATCCTGCGGGGGCCGTCCCACAACTCCACGGCCAGCCCGGAGCTGGCGAAGTGCCTGGCGCGTTCCTTTGCAGCTTCGTCATTTTGCGACGATAGGTGCGCGCGGTTGATGATGTGGCCTTCGTTGTCGAGGATGAATACCCTGTAATTATGGTGCACGGATGCACGCCAATTGCTCATTTGCGAGGATGAATACCCTGTAATTATGGTGCACGGATGCACGCCAATTGCTCATTTGCCACCCAGAAAGTCGGCGTGCATCGCGAGGCAGCCGCTCGCTTATATTGTTGCAAATATTCCTATGCAGGGTGAAAAATTTAGAGCTACCTCGATGGGAAGAAAGCGGTAATTGGACTTCGCTTTGCTCGCCGCTGTGTGTTTATCGGCGCAAGCCGCTAGTTACCCCGAGCCACACCCAGCCAAAGAAGAAGAGCACGAGAGGAGGACCCAAAACCACCGCTGGATAAGCGAAGTTCGGAATCGCAGAAACAGGTGGCTTGGCGGGAGGAAAATCGCACAAAGGTGCCTTCGTCTTGAACGACGCACAGTCACTATCGTACTTGGCCCAGACCGCAGCCGATGCGCGCTCGTAAGCGCGCGCATGGGCATCTCCCTTCCAAACAAGGATGGCCATCGAGCCAGCGACACAGCCCCAAAGCAAAGAAAGAACGATCCAAAGCAGCAGCAAACGCCTGCTCATGCGTCCTTCCTCACGCCGTCGCGCGGCCAAGCCCGAGTGTCTGCCTCCGTTTGGTCGGAAAGCTCAGCGCCACCGCAACGGCGGCAAGCCCGATCGCGAAGGAGCCGACATGCAGCCACGTGTATTGCTGGAAACTGTCGAACACCAGCCCGCCGGCCCAGGGGCCGAGTGCCATGCCGAGGCTCGCGAACGCCGACACCGCGCCAAACACGGTCCCCATGATGCGCGCGCCGAAATATTCGCGGACCAGCACCGCATAGAGCGGCATCACGCCGCCATAGGCGAGACCGAACACAACCGATAGCGCATAGAATTCGCCGAGTTGGGCCACCGCGAGATAAGTCGCGATGCACATCGCCTGCACGAACAGGCCGCCGACCAGCACGGGTTTTGCGCCGATGCGATCGGCGAGTGCGCCGAGCAGCAGGCGTCCGCCGAGGCCTGAGACGCCGGCGCCGCTGTAGACCGTCACTGCTGTCAGCGGCGCGATGCCGCATACCATCGCGTAAGACACCATGTGGAAGATCGGGCCTGAATGTGCGGCGCAGCAGGCGAAATGCGCGGCCGCGAGCGCGATGAATTGCGGCGTGCGCAGCGCCTGCGCCGCTGTCAGCTCGACTTCGGGTCCTGCGTCTGTGGTGGCGGCGCCCGCCGTTGCCGGCGCCGGACGCACCAGGAAGCAGGCTGGAATCAGCAGCGCCCAGGCAGCACAGCCGATCACCAGCATCGCGGTGCGCCAGTCATAGGCCGTGATCAGCCAGCTTGCGGTCGGCGCGATTGTCACCGGGGACACGCCCATGCCGGCGGAGACCAGCGCCACCGCAAGGCTGCGATTCCTCTCGATCCACGCGCTCGCAAGCGCCATCATCGGCGCGTAGAAACTGCCGGCGGCAATCCCGATCAGCACGCCGAAGCTGAGCTGGAATTGCCACAAGCTCGTCGCCTGGCTCGCGGTGACGAGACCGAGCCCGAGCAGAACGCTTCCTGCGAGAACCACGATGCGCGTGCCGAACCGGTCCGACAGCGTGCCCCACAGGAACGCGGCCACCCCCATGCAGAGGAAATCCAGCGTCGCCGCTGCCGACACCCCGGCGCGCGACCATCCCATCGCTTCCGAGATCGGCTGCAAGAACACCGCCAGCGACAGCATCGTGCCGAACCCGACACAGGTCATCAGCGCGCCCGCGGCGACAATGACCCAGCCATAGTCGAAGCCCGACGGCTTGCTCATGCGTTTCCTCGCGCTTGGTTTTGTTGGTGGTGCGCGCTGGGATGGTGGCCTATCGGGCGGCGGAGGGCAAGGCTGGCGGCTATACGCGCTTTGCCACCCTGCCGTGAACGCGATCTATCCCGTCGCGATGATCAAGCTCTTCGCCGCATCGTCATTGCCAGGCGCGCTACGCGCGAGCCCGGAATCCATCGCGGAGCATCAATGCGGAGAAGGGCTTGCGGGCTCGCGCCAATTGGCGTGCCTGGGAATGGCGATGTGCCACACACCGCGAGGATTGCATTATGCCCCTGTTTTGCCCGACGGAGCAAGCTCAATTCTGAAAATCAAAAATCATCAATCCGAACAAGTCTACTGTGCATGGGGTTGTTTTCGACATTTTTGTCGTCCGGTCGGCTTCTCCGCGGCTCCAACAACGAAAATGCCCGGGACAGGCCCGGGCACGAGGTCGGCGAACTGATCTACGACGGTCTCAGCTGTCCACCTTCAGCGCGGCAATGAAGGCTTCCTGCGGGATGTCGACCTTGCCGAACTGCCGCATCTTCTTCTTGCCTTCCTTCTGCTTCTCCAGAAGTTTTCGTTTACGCGTGATGTCGCCGCCGTAGCACTTTGCGGTGACGTCCTTGCGCAGCGCGCGCACCGTCTCGCGCGCGATCACCTTGCCGCCGATCGCCGCCTGGATCGGGATCTGGAACATGTGCGGCGGGATCAGCTCCTTCATCTTCTCGACCATGGCGCGGCCGCGCCCTTCCGCGCGGGTGCGATGCACCAGCATCGAGAGCGCATCGACCGGCTCGGCGTTGACGAGGATCTGCATCTTGACGAGGTCGGCCGGCTTGTAGTCGGTGAGATGATAGTCGAACGAGGCGTAGCCCTTGGAGACCGATTTGAGGCGGTCGTAGAAGTCGAACACGACCTCGTTGAGCGGCAGGTCGTATTTCACCATGGCGCGGGAGCCGACGTAAGTGAGCTCCTTCTGCGAGCCGCGGCGGTCCTGGCACAGCTTCAGGACGCTGCCGAGATATTCGTCGGGCGTGAGGATCGTCGCCTCGATCCAGGGCTCGTCGATCTCGGCGATCTTGACCACGTCGGGCATGTCGACGGGATTGTGGATCTCGAGCTCGGTCCCGTCGGTGAGCTTCATCTTGTAGATGACGCTCGGCGCGGTCGCGATCAAATTGAGATCGAACTCGCGCGACAGCCGCTCCTGGATGATCTCGAGGTGCAAGAGGCCAAGGAAGCCGCAGCGGAAGCCGAAGCCGAGCGCGGCCGAGGTCTCCATCTCGAAGGAGAAGCTGGCGTCGTTGAGGCGCAGCTTGCCCATCGCGGCGCGCAGCGTCTCGAAGTCGTCGGCGTCGACCGGGAACAGGCCGCAGAACACCACGGGGATCGCCGGCTTGAAGCCGGGCAGCATGTCGGCGACCGGCTTCCTGTCGTCGGTGATGGTGTCGCCGACGCGGGTGTCGGCGACTTCCTTGATCGCGGCGGTGATGAAGCCGATCTCGCCGGGGCCGAGCTCCTCGACCTGCTGCATCTTCGGCGTGAAGAAGCCGACGCGCTCGACGTCGTAGGCCGCGCCCGTGCCCATCATGCGCACGCGGCTACCCTTCTTCATGACGCCGTCCACGACGCGGATCAGCACGACGACGCCGAGATAGACGTCGTACCAGCTGTCGACCAGCAGCGCCTTCAAGGTTGCATCGCGGTCGCCCTTCGGCGGCGGCAGGCGGGTGACGATGGCTTCCAGCACGTCGGGAACGCCGAGGCCGGTCTTGGCCGAGATCATCACCGCATCCGAGGCGTCGATGCCGATGACGTCCTCGATCTGCTGCTTGATCTTCTCCGGCTCGGCCGCGGGCAGGTCGACCTTGTTCAGGACCGGGACGATCTCGTGATTGTTGTCGAGCGCCTGGTAGACGTTGGCGAGCGTCTGCGCCTCGACGCCCTGGCTGGCGTCGACCACCAAGAGGGAACCCTCGCAGGCCGCCAGCGACCGCGAGACTTCGTAGGCGAAGTCGACATGGCCGGGCGTGTCCATCAGGTTGAAGATGTAATCCTTGCCGTCCTTGGCGCGGTACGACAGGCGCACCGTCTGCGCCTTGATGGTGATGCCGCGCTCGCGCTCGATGTCCATGGAATCGAGCACCTGCTCCTTGCCCGCCATTTCGCGGTCGGAGAGGCCGCCGGTCATCTGGATCAGGCGGTCGGCCAGCGTCGATTTGCCATGGTCGATATGGGCGACGATGGAGAAATTGCGGATGTTGGAAATGGGGACGGTCGTCATGGGCGCGGGATACCACTCACATCCCCGTGCGGCAACCATATTGCTGTATTTTCAGGGTCTTTGTTCACGCCAAGCTGATTCCAAGCGGGGCCAAAACGCGCTAGCAAGCGGGCCATGTCGACCACCTCTCTTCCCACGGCCAGAGCGCGGGCGAAGACCCGCTTGAGTTACAACCGCTTCCGGTCCTGGCTGGTCGCCTGCGCGATCCGCCCCGAGGCGCGGCTGTGGCTGGTGATCCAGCTCGCGATCCTGCACGCGGTGCTGTGGACCTTCATCCTGATCAATCTCAAGGCAGCGCAGGACGTTCATATGGACGTCGCAGAAGCCTATGGCTGGGGCCAGAAATTCCTCTGGGGCTACGGCAAGCACCCGCCGCTGTCGGGCTGGGTCGCCGGGCTCTGGTTCAAGGTGTTCCCGGCGGCGGATTGGGCGACCTATGCGCTGGCGATGGCGACCGTCGGCGTCGGCATGGTGATCTGCTGGCTGGTTGCCTTGCGCGTGGTGGATGCGCGGCGCGCGTTCCTGGTCGTGGTGATGGTCGCGCTCTACCCGATCTTCAATTTCAAGGGTTTCAAGTACAACGCGGATTTGCTCCAGCTCGTCACGCTGCCGCTGCTGGTGCTGGCCTATCTCAACGCCTTCGAGAAGCGGACGTGGCAATCCGGCGTCTGGCTCGGCCTTGCCGGCGCGCTGGCGCTGATGACCAAATACTGGGTGCTGACCATGATCGGCGCCATCGGCCTTGCCGCGCTGATCCATCCGGATCGCATGAGGTTCCTGTTGTCGCCGACGCCGTGGGTGGCGATCGCGACGATGGTGGTGGCGATGATCCCGCACATCGTCTGGCTGGCGGAGGCGCATTTCGTGCCGCTGACCTATGCCGGCGACACCTACAGCCTCGAGGATGCTGGCCTCGTGCATCAGCTCGTGGCCGGCTATGCCCTGCATAATTTCGCGCTGCTGGCGCTGCCGGTGGCGCTCGCTGCGCTCGCGATGGCGCTGGTGCCGCCGTGGCTCAGGCTGCTCGTGCGTGCGCCCTTGCGCATCGTCACGCGGGCCTGGGCGCGCGGCGAAAATCCCGGCGTCAATGTTGCGCAGGCGCTGAATGTCTGGATCGTCCAGATCATCGTCGCGGTCGGCCCGCCGCTCGGCGCGCTCGCCTTCAGCATCTACATGAAGACGGACTGGGGCATCTCGCTGTTCTTCCTGGTGCCGGTGGCGCTGGTCGCGATCCCGGCGCTGCGGGTGCAGAGCGCGGTGCTGTTCAACATCGCCGCGATCTGGCTCGTGCTGAGCGTCGCGACGCTGGCGGCTTCGCCCTGGATCGCCGCGCGCGAGATGGCGGCCAATGCCGGCAACGCCGCGATCTATGGCGCGCGCTCGGATCTCGCGCGCGAATTGACGCAGGCCTGGCACACCCGCTTCGGCTCGCGCTGGGCCGTCGTTGCCGGCACCATGGAACAGATCCAGCCGCTGGTGTTCTACAGCGCGGATCACCCGGCGGCGTTGATGCCGCTGGAGGCCTGGGATTCCGGGCTGACCTCGCGCGAGGACGCGAAGAAGTACGGCTTCATCGGCGTGTTCGACCCGACCGACGGCCGCCTGCCCGCGTTCGAGAAATGGGTGGCGGAGGTCGCGCCGAATGCGGAGCGCATCGTGATGACGACGCGCCGCTTCACCCACGGCAAGGCCGGCCCGTCGATGAGCTGGAACGTCTACATCGCCCCGCCGGCGAAGTGACCGAAGGTGCCGTAGTGCCGTAGGGTGGGAAAAGGCGCGAAGCGCCGTGCCCACGACCTTTCGACAATCATGAGACGTGGTGGGCAGCTTCGCTTTGCCCACCCTACGGCACTGAGCGCGTGGAGGGCCTAAACCCCTTCCTCGTTGAACTTGCTCTCAACGAGCTCGGTGATCGCGGCAAGCGCAGCTTCCGCTTCCGCTCCGGCCGCCGCGACCGTGATCGTCGTACCCGGGCCTGCAGCGAGCATCATCAGGCCCATGATCGAGGTGCCGCCGACGGTCTCGCCGCCGCGCGTCACCCACACTTGCGCATCGAAGCGCTCGACCGCCTGGACGAACTTCGCCGAAGCCCGCGCATGCAGGCCGCGCTTGTTGATGATCAGAAGCTCTTTGGAAATCGCGCCCGCGGGCACGCCCGTCCCCGCTTGCGGCGCCTCTTCGCTCATTTGCCGGCGAGCACGCGGCTGGCGATGGTGACGTATTTGCGGCCCGCTTCCTGGGCCATTGCGATTGCGTCGGGCAGCGAACGCTCCTCGCGCACCTTGGCGAGCTTCACCAGCATGGGAAGGTTGATTCCCGCGAGCACTTCGACCTTGGGCCGGCTCATGCAGGAAATCGCAAGGTTGGACGGCGTGCCGCCGAACATGTCGGTGAGGATCGCAACGCCGTCGCCGGAATCGACGCGGTTAACCGCTTCGATGATGTCGCTTCGGCAGAGATCGGAATCATCTTCGGCGCCGATCGTGATCGCTTCGATTTGCTTTTGTGGGCCCATGACATGCTCAAGCGCTGCCTTGAATTCGTCGGCAAGGCGCCCGTGGGTCACAAGTACTAGACCAATCATCGGAAAACTCCTCGCGGGCGCTTTTGGTGCACCGCACGAACGCGCCACTTTGACCATCCAGAGCCCCCGCGCAAGAGGGGATGTTGCGTATCTCCCTGAATCTAGACGGATGGATGAGGGGAGCTGCGCCGGTCTACTCGGCCGCGATAGTGGGGTTCATATGGTTACCATTTCCCTTCAAACAATCGCCTCAGGGCTTAGCAGAAGGTTAACTCTTGGTAGTGGTCAAGGCCGCGACAACCAAAGGGAGGGGCGAATAGTCGCGGCCGACGGGGATTCGCGGTATTTCGACACCCAAAATGCTGGTTTTCAGGGATTCTGCCCGAGGCAGCCGTTCGGCGTCCTGAGCGTCCAGATCGACCACGAGACCGACGGTCGCACGCTCCACGAAGTCGCAGCGACGGATTCCGAGGCCCCTGATCTCGATCAGGCCGGCGAGTGTCGGTGCGTGACGGACCTCAATTTCCTTGCCGAGTGTCGCCAGATGGACACGGTCGTCACCGACCAGGACGGCCGGTTCGACCATGCCTGATCGCCCCGCCATGATCAGATCGAAGGCGAGGCGCGATTTGCCGGAGCCCGACGGACCGCGGATCAGCACCGCCAGATTGCCGACCTTGACTGCGGAGGCGTGAATGCTGGGTCCGCCTTCGTTCAAGCTGCCTTGGCTCATAGCGCCGGCAGTCTCACCACGAAGCGCGCGCCGGCAACGGTCGGTGCGCCGTCCTCGTCCACCGGGCCTGCGCGGTTCTCGGCCCAGATCCGTCCGCCATGGGCATCGACGATCTGCTTGGAGATCGACAGGCCGAGGCCGGAGTTCTGGCCAAAGCCCTGATGCGGCCGGTCGGTGTAGAAGCGCTCGAAGATGCGCTCCAGCGCATCGTCGCGGATGCCGGGGCCGTCATCGTCGACCACGATCTCGATCTCTCCGCGCACGCGGCGGCAGGTGAGGCGCACCTTATTGCCGGCTTCCGAGAACGACTGCGCGTTGGAGAGCAGGTTGGAGACCACCTGTCCAAGCCGCGAATCATGGCCGGTCACGGCAAAGGTGTCGGTCGGACCGCGGCCCTCGAACCGTGTCTCGACCGCGACGCCGTGGCCGAGCTTGGTCTCGTTTGCGACGGAGACGAGCGTCGTCAGCAGACGGCGCAGATCGACCGGGATCGCATCCTGACGCTGGAGCTCGGCATCGAGACGGCTGGCGTCGGAGATGTCGGAGATCAAGCGGTCGAGCCGCTTGACGTCGTGCTCGATCACCTCCAGCAGGCGGGCGCGGCTGTTCTCGTTGCGCGCCAGCGGCAGCGTCTCGACCGCGGAGCGCAGCGAGGTCAGCGGGTTCTTCAATTCGTGGGCGACGTCGGCGGCGAACATCTCGATCGCCTCCATGCGGCTGTACAGCGCGCTGGTCATGTCGCGCAGCGCGCCGGAGAGATGGCCGATCTCGTCGCGGCGGCGGGTGAAGTCGGGAATCTCGATGCGGGCCTTGATGCGCCGGCGGACGCGCTCGGCGCTGTCGGCGAGCCGGCGTACGGGCCCGGCGATCGTGCTCGCCAGCAGCAGCGACAGCATGATCATGACGGCGGCGGCGACGCCGCCGACCTTCAGGATGGCAAGGCGCTCCGCGGTCACCATCTGGTCGATTTCGTCGCCCTGGGTCGAGAGCATCAGCGCACCGTGGATGGCGCGCGAGCGCAGCACGGGCACGGCGACCGAGACGATCACCTCGCCGCGCGAATTGACCCGCACCATCGAGCGCTTCTGTCCCTGCAACGCGTCGCTCACTTCCGCATAGCCATTGCCGTTCTCGCGCCCGAGCTCGCGATACAGCGGCAGGTCGCCGCGGTTCAGCCAGGTGCGGATCGCGACCATGCCGCGCTCGACGAGGCCGGGCTTCTGCGACGGCGGCGGCAGCGGGAAGCTCAGCACGTTGTCGAGGTCACGGCTGTCGAGCAGCAAGGTCCCGTAAGGATCGAAGATCCGCGCGCGGGTCTTGGTCGGCGAGATCAGCGTGCGCAACACCGGCGCCACGCGCTCCGGGTTGATCGGGAAATCGAGCGAATCGTCGGTCCCGCCATAGCTGTCGCCGGTCTTGAGGTCGAGCAGGCGGTCGGGATCGATGGTGATGGCGTTGGTCTGCACGGTCGCGGAGGCTGCGATCGCGCCGGCGATGATCTCGCCCTGCACCAGCAGGCTCTGCGCGCGCGCGTCGATCAGGCCGGCACGGAACTGCGACAGGTACAGGATGCTCGCCACCAGCGCGACCAGGCCGGCGAGGTTGAGCGAGACGATCCGGCGGGTCAGGCTCGAGAAGGACAGCGCGAAGAAGAACTGCCCGGCGCGCTTCAGCCAGTTCAGCGGCCGCCAGCCCTGCGCGGCCGGCTTGTCGTCGGCAACGTGCTCCGGAACGCCGTCGGATCCGATATCCCCGGCGTTCTGGTTCTCGTCAGGCTGCGTTCGGTCAAGCAATGCTTACGCCCGCGTTAGGCATCTCGTGCGAAGGGTCCTCGCATCCTAGAACATGATCCGGAAAAGTGTGCAGCGGTTTTCCGAAAGGATCATCCTCAAACAGCAATCCAAAGCGTCGTCCCGGTCGCGCCTTGGAGCGATCCCGGTCCCGATGAAACGAGAACCGGCGATGCTCTCAATCTTTCGCGAAGGCGCGCTGAGCTTCAGGCTTCCTTGAAACGATAGCCGACGCCGTACAGCGTCTCGATCATCTCGAACTCGTTGTCGACCACCTTGAACTTCTTGCGTAGCCGCTTGATGTGGCTGTCGATGGTGCGGTCGTCGACATAGACCTGGTCGTCATAGGCGGCATCCATCAGCGCGTTGCGGCTCTTCACCACGCCGGGCCGGGTCGCGAGCGCCTGGAGGATCAGGAATTCGGTGACGGTCAGCGTCACCGGCTCGTTCTTCCAGGTGCAGGTGTGCCGTTCGGGGTCCATGCGCAAAAGGCCGCGATCGAGCGCCTTGGCGTCGTTCTCCTTCGGCGCGACGGTCGGGTCCTTCGGCGCCGAGCGGCGCAGCACCGCCTTGACGCGCTCGACCAGGAGGCGCTGGGAGAACGGTTTGCGGATGAAATCGTCGGCGCCCATCTTGAGGCCGAACAGCTCGTCGATCTCCTCGTCCTTGGACGTCAGGAAGATCACCGGCAGGTCGGACTTCTGGCGCAGGCGCCGCAGCGTCTCCATGCCGTCCATGCGCGGCATCTTGATGTCGAGGATGGCAAGATCGGGCTGAGTGGTGCGGAAGCCGTCAAGCGCGGAGGCACCGTCGGTGTAGGTCATGATGCGGTAGCCTTCGGCTTCCAGCGCGATCGAGACGGATGTGAGAATGTTGCGGTCGTCGTCGACCAAAGCGATTGTGGGCATGAGCCTCTGCTTTCTGCTTTCCGTTTGGGTCGTGGCTTGAAACGGCGAGCAATCCAGTGATGCGCCGCATACATGGGTGCCAAAGTGGCGTACGAACCTTGTCACCGAGCAATGCAAGCTGGGCTGAAGTGTGACCAAGTTCCACGAAACACGGCAGATTCGCCGCATCTCGACCCATAACCAGACCCCCGTTTACCCGAAAAAAGACCCACCTTGCAACCACCTGAGCCGAGAAAGCCGATGCAACCGACCCCCGATTTCGCTCCCGAAAAGCTCGCCAAATCGCTGCTGCGGCGGTCGCGGCAGGGCGCTCTCGCAACGTTGATGGCGGGCTCAGGCGATCCCTATTGTTCCCTGGTCAATCTGGCGAGCCATCCGGACGGCTCGCCGATCCTGCTGATCTCCGGTTTAGCCGTGCACACCAGGAATATCCTGGCCGACAACAGGGTCTCCCTGATGCTGGACGAGCGCGCCGCCGGCGATCCCCTGGAAGGCGCCCGGATCATGCTGTCGGGCCGGGCCGAAGGGGCCGGGGCGGACAAGGATCTCCTCCAGCGACGGTATCTCAATGCCCATCCGTCCGCGGAAGCTTTTGTTTCATTTAAGGATTTCTCCTTCTTCCGGATTCGCCCGACGGGAACCCATCTGGTTGCGGGCTTCGGCCGGATCGTCGACCTCAAGCCCGAACAGTTCCTCACCGACCTCACTGGCGCCGAGGATCTGCTCGCGGCGGAGGAGGGGGCCGTCGAGCACATGAACGCCGACCATCGCGACGCCATGGGCCTCTATGCAACAAAGCTCCTCGGCGCCCCCGCCGGCGACTGGCGCTGCACCGGCTGCGATCCCGAAGGCCTCGACATGCAGGATGGCCAGACCGCGCTCCGGCTGGATTTTCCGGAGCGCGTGACCGACGGCACAGGCCTGCGCAAGATGCTGGTCCGCCTCGCTGGCGAAGCGCGCACAATGGTGGACTGAAGCGCAGCCGTTTGAACGCGGCCCCCCATCGCTGCGACCCAAGACCGTAATGGTTCGAAGTCGGCCGCGAGAGGGTTCATGACACGCCGTCGTTTGACGCTGGTTGCGGGTTTGGCACTCGCGACCACGATATCGCTTGCCACTCCCAGTCTTGCCCAGAAAGGCCTTGCCGCGGAAAGCGCGCGGATTAGCGCGCTCATCAGTGCCGGGAAGTATTCGGAAGCGCTGCCGCTCGCGCAAGGCATGGCCACGCGCCTGGAGAGTGACAACGGCCGCGAGCTCGCTGCCGCGCTCAACAATCTCGGCCAGGTCTATGCCGGCCAGGGGCGGGATGACCTCGCCGAGCCGCTCTACAAGCGCGCCATCGCGCTGATGGAAAAGGCGCTCGGTCTCGAAACGCCACTGGTTTCGGCGGAGTTGACCAATCTCGCCGCGCTTTATCAGCGCCAGGGCCGCTTCGCTGAAGCCGAGCCGCTGTTCAAGCGCGCGCTTACCGTCAGCGAAAAAGGCCTGTCGCGCGAGCATCCCGATGTCGGCCGGGCCCTCAACAATCTCGCCACGCTTTATGTGAAGCAGGAGCGGCATGCCGAGGCCGAGCCGCTATTCCAGCGCGCTCTCGCGATCTATCAGAAAGTCGGCGGGCCCGAGCATCCCGCGGTTGCCACGGTCCTGAACAACATCGGCCAGGTCGATCGCGATCTCAACCGCGATGCCGAGGCCGAAGCGCCGATCAAGCGCTCGCTCGCAATCCGCGAGAAGGTGCTTGGACCGGATCATCCGGACGTGGCCCGCTCGCTGAACAATCTCGCGGGGCTCTATCAGCACGAGCGGCGCTATGCCGAGGCCGAGCCGCTTTATCGCCGCGCGCTGGCGATCCGCGAGCGTGCGCTCGGACCTGACAATCCCGATGTCGCGACCTCGACCAGCAATCTCGCCGCCTTCCTTCAGGCGTCGGGACGAACAGCCGATGCGCTGCCGCTCGCCGAAAAGACGCTCGCGGCCAACCGCGCGCAGCTGCGCGTGGTGTTGCCGATCCTGTTCGCGGCGCGCCAGCAATCCCTGCTGCCAGACGACAAGGCGCTCGATGAGGCGCTGGCCGCGATCCAGCGCGGCACGCAATCCTCCGCCGCCTCCGCCGTGAACAAGCTTGCGGTCCGGCTCGCCGCGGGCAGCGACCGGCTCGCCGAACTCGTGCGCAAGGACCAGGACCTCGCGGCCGAGACCGAGGCGCTCGACAAGGCGATCATCGCCGCGGTGTCGAAGCAATCCGCCCAGCGGGATCTTGCCGCCGAGCAGCGCAGCCGCGCCCGGATCACCGCGATCGCCAAGGAGCGTGCGGGCTTGCAGAACACGCTCGCGGTCGAGTTTCCCGACTATGCCTCGCTATCCAATCCGCTGCCGCTGACGTTGAAGGACATCCAGCCCTTGCTGTCTGCCGACGAGGCGATGGTGCTCTATTCCGTTGTCGACAAGCAGAGCTATGTCATCGCGATCACGCGTGAGGGCGTCGACTGGAAAGAGATTCCGCTCGGTGCGGACGCGCTGACGCAAAAGGTCACCGCATTCCGCAAGGGGCTCGACGTCGGCAAGGCGCGCGATGGCTCGGGCAAATCGGGACTGTTCGACCTTGCGCTTGCCAACGAGCTCTATGTCGCGTTGCTCGGCCCGGTCGAGGCGCTGACGAAGGACAAGCGCAACCTGCTGGTGGTGCCGTCGGCGGCGCTTACCGCGTTGCCGTTTCACTTGCTGGTCACGGAGAAGCCGCAGGCTGCGATCCCGGACACGCTCGAAGGCTATCGCAGCGCCGCCTGGCTGCTGCGGCGTCAGGCGGTGTCGGTGCTGCCGTCGGTGATCAGCCTGAAATCGCTGCGTGCGTTTGCGCGCCGGGATCAGGGAGTCAAGCCGATGACCGGCTTTGGCGATCCCGTCTTCAACCCGGCGCTGGAAGGCCCGGCCGATCGGCGCGCCGCAAGCGGCAAGGTCGCCGCGCGCAACATTGCGACCACCGCCTATACCGACTTCTGGCGCGGTGCCGGCGTCGATCGCGCGCAGCTTGCAAAAGCGCTGCCGCAGCTGCCCGACACCGCCGACGAGCTGAACGCGGTGGCGAAGGATGTCGGCGCCACCGATGCCGACATCCATCTCGGCCGTGACGCCAGCGAGACGACGCTGAAGCGTGCAGCGCTTGCTCAATACAGCATCATCTACTTCGCCACCCACGGCCTCGTTGCCGGCGACATCAAGGGACTTGGTGAGCCCTCGCTCGCGCTCTCCATTCCCGATCAGCCCACCGAGCTCGACGACGGCTTGTTGACCGCGAGCGAGGTCGCCCAGCTCAAGCTCAATGCGGATTGGGTGGTGCTGTCGGCGTGCAACACGATCGCCGGCGACAAGCCCGGCGCCGAGGCGCTGTCGGGGCTGGCGCGCGCGTTCTTCTACGCCGGCGCCCGCGCGCTGCTGGTCTCGCATTGGGCGGTGGATTCGGAAGCTGCCACCCGCCTGACCACGTCGACTTTCGAGTTGCTCAAAAACGAACCAAAGATCGGGCGTGCCGAAGCCTTGCGCCGCGCGATGTTAACCTACGTTGATGACACTTCGTCACCGCGCAATGCCTACCCCGCGATGTGGGGACCGTTCGCACTCGTCGGCGAAGGAGAGGTACGATAGGCCGGACTTGAAGTCCGTGCTTGGGTTGTGCATCGCAAAAACCTCAAACAACGCAGAAATGCGTATTTGGTTGCGCGATCATTTGCGATTTTATGATGCGCCTGCTCAGAGCTGACATGCGCGACGTTTGGCGCGGTCCTTGAATAAACCAAATCCTGCGGGATCAGCTTGGCAACGCCAGCGTTCATCAGTATTAGGTCGCCCAGCCGAGGCCGGATGGTCTATTATTAACGGTGACCGCGATGGTGCCAAAGCTTGGCCGCGCTGAGTGTCGCGGGTTCTAGGAGGATTTTTTCGTGCAAGAGACGGGCGTGCGCAACGGTGCCTTCGGTGCCGACAAATTCGGCTTAAAGAATCTCAAGCAGGTTCACTGGAACCTCGGTGCGCCGCAACTCTATCAATACTCGCTCTCCGCGGGCGAGGCGGTGCTCTCCGCCGACGGTGCGCTCTGCGCCGACACCGGCGAGTTCACCGGCCGCAGCCCGAAGGACAAGTTCACGGTGCGTGACGCCACCACCGACAAGAAGATGTGGTGGGCCGGCAACCAGTCGATCACCGCAGAGCAGTTCGAGACGCTCTATCAGGACTTCCTCAAGCACGCCGAAGGCAAGAGCCTGTTCGCGCAGGATCTCTACGGCGGCGCCGATGCGGCCTACCGGATCAAGACGCGCGTCTTCACCGAGCTCGCCTGGCACTCGCTGTTCATCCGCACGCTCTTGATCCGCCCCGAGGCGGTCGAGCTGTCGAGCTTCACGCCGGAGCTCACCATCATCGACATGCCGAGCTTCCGCGCCGATCCCAAACGGCACGGCTGCAAGTCGGAGAACGTCGTCGCGATCGATTTCGCCCGCAAGATCGTCCTGATCGGCGGGTCTTACTATGCCGGCGAGATGAAGAAGTCGGTCTTCACCACACTGAACTACTATCTGCCCGAGCGCGGCGTGATGCCGATGCACTGTTCGGCCAATGTCGGCGCGAACGGCGACACCGCGATCTTCTTCGGCCTGTCCGGCACCGGCAAGACCACGCTGTCGGCCGATCCGAACCGCACGCTGATCGGCGACGATGAGCACGGCTGGGGCCCGAACGGCGTCTTCAATTTCGAAGGCGGCTGCTACGCCAAGTGCATCAAGCTCTCGCAGGAAGCCGAGCCCGAGATCTACGCGGCCTCGACCCGCTTCGGCGCAGTGCTCGAGAATTGCGTGCTCGACGAAGACACCCGCGTGGTCGATTTCGACGACGGCTCCAAGACCGAGAACACGCGCTCGGCGTATCCGCTGGACTTCATCCCGAACGCCTCGCGCACCGGCCGTGCGCCGCAGCCGAAGAACGTCGTGATGCTCGCCGCCGACGCCTTCGGCGTGATGCCGCCGATCGCAAAGCTGTCGCCGGCGCAGGCGATGTATCACTTCCTCTCCGGCTACACCGCCAAGGTCGCCGGCACCGAGCGCGGTCTCGGCAATGAGCCGCAGCCGGAATTCTCGACCTGCTTCGGCTCGCCCTTCCTGCCGCTCGACCCCAGCGTTTACGGCAACATGCTGCGCGACCTCATCGCCCAGCACAATGTCGATTGCTGGCTGGTCAACACGGGGTGGACCGGCGGCAAGTACGGCACCGGCTCGCGCATGCCGATCAAGGTGACCCGCGCGCTGCTCACCGCCGCGCTCGACGGCTCCTTGCGCAACGTCGAATTCCGCACCGACAAATATTTCGGCTTCGCGGTCCCGACTGCGCTGCCGGGCGTGCCGGCCGAGATCCTCAACCCGGTGAACACCTGGAAGGACAAGGACGAGTTCGACAAGACCGCCCGCGCGCTGGTCGGCATGTTCCAGAAGAACTTTGCCAAGTTCGAGGCCCAGGTCGACGCCGAAGTGCGCGCCGCGGCGCCCGACGTGAAGCTCGCGGCGGAGTAATCGCTCCGTCTTCAATGCAAAAGGGCGGCCGCAAGGCCGCCCTTTTTTGTTTTGCGGACCTTCGCCTCTCCCCGCGCGCGGGAGAGGCCGACGCGCGTAGCGCGGCGGTGAGGGGAGCTTCCGTCGAGTCCGTCTTTTACGTGTATCGTCGGAAGCAGCCTTTCCGCGAGTCCGTCTTTTATTGTATTCGCGGAAGCAGCCCCTCACCCCAACCCTCTCCCCGTAAGAACGGGGAGAGGGGAAGAGCAGCTACGCCTTGAAATACGCGATCTGCGTCGTGGTCGCGAGCAGCCGGCCGTTCGGCGACCACAGCTCGGCGTTCTGGTCGGCGTAGCTCTTGTGCATGATCTTCGAGTCCACCGTCGCGAGCACACGCGTGATGTTCTCTGCGGCGAGCTCCTCGCTGTCGGTGTGGAAATAGGTCGTCAGCGACACCGTGCCGAACGGCACCAGCTCGCGCCGGGCGTGGAAGATGCGGCCGAAGAAGGCGTCCGACATCGACATCAGCGAGGGCATGTCGAGCCTGCGCGGCTCGCGGTCGCTGATCCAGAGCTTTGAATAGGTGCTGGCGAATTCCGCCTGCGGCGGGCCGATGCGCATCTCGCCCTCGACGAAGCGGAATTCATACTGGTTGGCCCAGGACGCCTGGATCTTCGGGAACGGCAGAGTCTGCTCGAACGGCTTTGTCTCGGGATATTGCGCCACCCTGTGCTCCCAGGATGGCCGGCGCTCGGCGAACACGGCGGTGGCGAGCGTTGCGACCTCGCCGCCGCCCTGCGACAGTTCGACGCTCCAGTGCTGGCTCGAGCGGTTGGCTTTCACCAGACGGATGTCGAGATCGAACGGGCCCTTGGCGATCGGCGCGCAGTAATTGACGGTCAGCGCCAGCGGATCGCCGGCGGCTTGCGGATGCTCGATCAGCGCGCGCAGGATGGTCGCGGCCGTGGCGCCGCCGAACGGGCCGACAAAGGCCCAGTAATCGTCGCTGGTATGCCCCTGCCAACTCGAGTCACCCGCCGTGATGCGGGTGGCGTCGTCGAAGGGGTGCGGGAGCTTGGCGTGCATGTTCGTTTCCGTCTCGAGATTCCGGGTTCGGCTCTGCGAGCCGCCTCGGAATGACGGTCGTCATATCACAGCCATCGCCTGTCTGTGCAATTACCTGTCGCGTAACGCCGATTTCACGCCGCGGAAAAATCAGGCCGTGGCGCCGCGCTGGTCCTCTGCGTCCTGGAACGGCGGCGTGATCGGATTGACCGGCACGTTCCAGATCTCCTGCGCATACTCGCGGATGGTGCGGTCCGAGGAGAACCACGCCATGCGCGCGACGTTGAGGATGGAGGCGCGCGTCCAGGCCGGCGAGACCAGCCAGCGCGCATCGACCGCGCGCTGGGTCTCGTAATAGGAATCGAAATCGGCGCTGACCATGTAATGGTCGAGATAGCGCAGCGCGTGTGCGATCGATTCGAAGCGGCCGGGATCGCCAGGCGAGAACTCGCCGGTGCCGATCGCGTTGATGGCGCGCTGCAGCTTCGGCGACCTGCGGATCACGTCGGAGGCATCCAGCCCCTGCTTGCGGCGGATCATCACATCGCCGGCCTCCATGCCGAAGATCGCGATGTTCTCGCTGCCGACCTGGTCGCGGATCTCGATATTGGCGCCGTCGAGCGTGCCGATGGTGATGGCACCGTTCAGCGCCAGCTTCATGTTGCCGGTGCCGGAGGCTTCCATGCCGGCAGTCGAGATCTGCTCGGAGAGGTCGGCCGCTGGAATGATGACTTCCGCGAGGCTGACATTGTAGTCGGGCAGGAAGACGACCTTCAGCTTGCCGCCGATGGCGGGATCGTTGTTGACGACCTCGGCGACGTCGTTGATCAGCTTGATGATCAGCTTGGCGTAGCGGTAGCTCGCCGCCGCCTTGCCGGCGAAGATCTTCACCCGCGGCACCCAATTGCCGTTGGGATCGTCCTTGATCGACTGATACAGCGCGACCGTCTCGATGACGTTGAGCAGCTGACGCTTGTATTCGTGGATGCGCTTGATCTGCACGTCGAACAGCGCGCTCGGGTCGACCTTGATGCCGAGCCGCTCGCCGATCAGGCGACCCAGCGCGGCCTTGTTGTGCAGCTTGACGCTGCGGAATTTCTTCTGGAATTCGACGTCGCTGGCGCGCGCCTCGATCAGCGAGAGCTGGGTCGGATCGTCGAGCACGGCCTCGCCGCAGGTCTCGCGCAACAGGTCGGTGAGCTTGGGGTTCGCCAGCATCAGCCAACGGCGGAAGGTGATGCCGTTGGTCTTGTTGGTGATGCGGCCGGGATAGAGATGGTTGAGATCGTGGAACACGGTCTCGCGCATCAGGTCGGAATGCATCGCCGAGACGCCGTTGATGCGGTGCGAGCCGACGAAGGCGAGCTGGCCCATGCGCACGCGGCGGCCGCTCTTCTCGTCGATCAGCGAGACCGAGGCGCGGAAGTCGATGTCGCCGGGCGCGCGCGCTTCGGCGAGCGCGAGGTGCTGTACGTTGATGCGGTAGATGATCTCGAGATGCCGCGGCAACAGCCGCTCGAACAGCTCGACCGGCCAGGTCTCAAGCGCCTCGGGCAGCAGCGTGTGGTTGGTGTAGGAGAGTGTGGCGACCGTGATCTTCCAGGCTTCGTCCCAGCGGAAATTGTGCAGGTCGACGAGGATCCGCATCAGCTCGGTGACGGCAAGGCTCGGATGGGTGTCGTTGAGCTGCACCGCGACCTTCGACGACAGGCTGCGCAGCTGGCCGTCGGACGCAAGATGCCGCTTCACCAGATCCTGCAGCGAAGCCGAGACGAAGAAATATTCCTGGCGCAGCCGCAGCTCGCGGCCCGCCGGGCTCTCGTCGTTGGGATAGAGGAATTTGCAGATCGCCTCCGCTCGCGCCTGCTCGGCGCTGGCGCTGACGTAATCGCCCTTGTTGAAGGCATCGAGCTTGAGCGGATCGGGCGAGCGCGCCGACCACAGCCGCAGCGCATTGACGTGCTGACCGCGCCAGCCGACGATCGGCGTGTCATAGGCGATCGCCTGCACGGTCTCGGCCGGATGCCAGATCGCGCGGTCGCGGCCCTTGTCGTCGACATGCTCGACGCCGCCGCCGAAATTGACGTCGTAGATCACCTCGGGCCGCTGCAATTCCCAGGGGTTGCCGAAGCTCAGCCATTCGTCGGGATATTCCTGCTGCCAGCCCTGATTGATGATCTGGCGGAACAGGCCGTAATCGTAGCGGATGCCGTAGCCGATCGCGGGGATCGACAGCGTCGCCATGCTCTCCATGAAGCAGGCGGCGAGACGGCCGAGGCCGCCATTGCCGAGCGCCGCGTCCGGCTCGCACTTGCGCAAGTCCGGCAGCGACACGCCGAGATCGCCGAGCGCGACCTCGAAGATCTTCAAGAGGCCCATATTGTTGAGCGCGTCGGTGAAGAGGCGGCCGATCAGGAATTCGAGCGAGAGATAATAGACGCGCTTGCGTCCGGCATCGTAGCTGCGCTTCTCGGCGGTGAGCCAGCGATGCACGATGCGGTCGCGCAGCGCCAGCGCCGCGGCCTGGTACCAGTCGTGCTTCGTCGCCATGCCGGCGTCCTTGCCGATGGCAAGGCGCAGCTTCGCCAGGATTGCGCCCTTGATCTCGGCCAGCGCGAGTTCGTCGATGGGCTGCCCGGGCGCGGGAAAACTGGGCTGGAACGATTGATCTTGCAAGGCCGTCACTTCCTGGTCGAAAAACTGCTACTCACCCTACGCGTCTTGCCGCTGCGCCGGAACCATCGCCGGCGCGCGCATGCACTGCGCTGGCGTAAAATTATGCAAGGAATGGGCCGGTTTGGGAACCCGGGCATGCACGGAGAAACCTGGATTCCGTGCTAGATTGCGGTCGGATTCAGCCATCAGTGTGGAGAGAGACGCCCATGATGCGACTGCTGATCGAAATCGCCGCTGCGGCCCTGCTCGTGGTCTGCATCACCGCCTCCAGCGCCGCGTTCGCCGCCGGCAAGCCCGGCCGCAGCGCCGATGGTCTCAGCTGCAGCTTTACTGTCCCGCAAAATGCCTCGCCCCAAGCCCGCTGCGCCGTCATCAAGCGTCAATGCGGCGGCAAGTTCTACGCCAATGCGTGCGGCGACAGGCTGGTGTCGGCGACGAATTGAGGCCGGGCGCTTCGCGCGCTCAGGCTGCCTTCGCCTGCACCGTATCGCAGAACTCGGCGAGACGATCCGCAAGCCGCAGAGTTGCCGGGCTCGCATCGGGCGCGGCCATCAGCGCGACCTCGGTCCTGTTGATCGGAGCAAAACCGTCCTTCGCGGTCAGCACGCGGTGATCGGACTGGATCGACATCTCGGACAAGATGCTGAGGCCCATGCCGGCGGCCACGGCTGCCTGGATGCCGGCGAGGCTCGATGACGAATAGGCCATGTGCCAGGGGCGACCGGCGCTTTCCAGTGCGTGGATGGCGCCGGCGCGATAGAGACAGCCGAGCGGGAAGCCGATCAGCGGCACCGACGACACATTGACGTCGACCGGATGGCTCTTGCTGGTGACCCAGTGCACCCGCTCCGGCCACACCGCGATCGCGCCCTTCTCGCCGGCGCCGCGCTTGAACAGCGCGAGGTCGAGTTCGCCGCGTTCGAGATCGCGCGACAGGTTCTTGCTCTGGTCGGCTCGCACATCGAGGCGCAGCCCCGGATGCGAGCGCGAGAACGCGCCCAAGAGCTTCGCGAGACGATACGCCGCGAAATCCTCGGGGATGCCCAACCGGATCGCGCCTTCGCCGCCAGGCTCGCGCAGAATGTCGCGCGCCTCTTCCGCGAGCGAGAGCAGGCGCCGCGCATAAGACAATAGCCGCTCGCCGGCTTCGGTCGGACGCACGTCCTTGCCGTCGCGGTGCAGCAGCACCTGGCCGACATCCTCCTCCAGCCGCTTGATCTGCTGGCTGACGGTCGACTGTGTGCGGTGAACGCGCTCGCCGGCGCGGGTGAAGCCGCCGGCCTCGACCACCGAGACGAAGCTGCGCAGGAGCTCCAGATCGAGCATGGCCGCCTCCATTCGAAAATCAACTGATCGGCAGTTAATCATTTAATTTCCAAATGGCAAGCCGTCCCCCTATGTCGAAGGCTCAGGAGAAATGTCATGTCGCTTGCCCCTTCGATGTCCGTCCCCCGCAGCCGCTTCAATGCGCTGCCGCTCTATATCGGCCTGTTCTGCCTGCTCTGGAGCTACGCCTTCGTCGCCGGCAAGATCGGCGTCACCCATTGCCCACCGCTGATCCTGCTCGCGGCGCGCTTCTCGCTCGCCGGCATTTTGATCCTCGGCGCCACGATGGTCCGCGGCGACTGGTCGCTGTCATGGCGCGATGCGGTGATCTTCACCGTCCTCGGCATCGCCAACAATGCGCTCTATCTCGGGCTCGGCTACACCGGCCTGCAATCGGTCTCCGCCGGCCTCGGCGGCCTGATCGTCTCGGCCAATCCGGTGTTCACCGCGGCGCTCGCCGCGCTGCTGCTCGGCGAGGGCATGAGCTGGCGCAAGGCGGGCGGCCTGTCGCTCGGCATCATCGGCGTCACCCTGATCGTCTGGCATCGCCTGTCGGTCGGCACCGATAGTCTCCACGGCATCGTCTTCACGCTGGCCTCGCTTGCCTCCATCGTCGCCGGCACCATCCTGTTCAAGCTGCTGGCGCCGAAGGGCTCGTTGTGGATCGGCAACGGCGTGCAGAACCTCGCGGCCGGCATCGTGCTGACGCCGATCGCGCTCACCTTTGCGGACGTCCACGCGATTGATTTCACGCCGAGCCTGATCGGCGCCTTCGCGTTCCTGGTGCTCGGCGGCTCGATCCTCGCCTACTGGCTCTGGTTTCATCTCCTGAAAGTGTGTGGCGCGACCGCCGCCAGCGCCTATCATTTCCTGATGCCGCCGCTCGGCATGCTGTTCGCCTACATCGTGCTCGGCGAGCACATCGAGATGCGCGACCTCCTGGGGATCATTCCGGTGGCGCTCGGCATTTACCTGGTGACGCGGCCGGCAAAGGCCGTCGCGTAAGAGGAGTTCCTCATGCCCATTTCCATCACCCTGATCGGCGGCCCCACTGCGCTGATCGAGATCGACGGTTTTCGCCTGCTCACCGACCCCACCTTTGATGCGCCTGGCGCCTACCAGCTGCCGCATGTGAAGCTGGAGAAGACCATCGGTCCCGCAATGAAGCCCGATGCGATCGGTCCGATCGATGCCGTGCTGCTCAGCCACGATCAGCATTCGGACAATCTCGACAATTCCGGCCGCGACTTCCTCCTCAAAGCGCCGCGCGCATTGACGACCGAAGCCGGCGCAAAACGCCTCGGCGGCCATGTCGAGGGCCTCGCGCCCTGGGCCACCGCGCATCTGAAGGACGATGACGGCAACAGGCTCACGATCACCGCGACACCGGCGCGTCACGGTCCGGCCGGCATCGAGCCGCTGTCGGGCGACGTCATCGGCTTCGTGGTGCAGTCGAGCCGCAAGGACACGCATTCCATCTATATCAGCGGCGACACTACCTGGTTCGACGGCGTCGCCGAGGTCGCGCGCCGCTTCAAATGTCGGGTGGTGCTGCCGTTCGCGGGGGCGGCGCAAACGCGCGGGCCGTTCCATCTCACCATGGACACCAACGACACCATCGAGACCGCGCGCGCCTTTCCTGACGCGATGATCGTGCCGCTGCATACCGAGGGCTGGGCGCATTTCCGCCAGAACAGCGAGGACCTGCGCAAGACGTTTGACGTGCTCGGCTTCGGGACGCGGCTGCGCCTGCTGGAGCCGGGCGTGCCGACAGTGATCGAGCCGCCGTAGCTGTCATTCCGGGGCGACGCGAAGCGTCGAGCCCGGAATCCATCGCGCCACCAACTCCACCGATGGACGGATTCTGGGTTCGCGCTTCGCGCGCCCCGGAATGACGACCCTCAATCCTTCCTGAACACGATCGACGCCATCCATCCCGTCATCAGCGCCATCGCTGCGGTGACGAGGCCGTAGATCAGCCCGTGCTGCCGGGCGCTGGTCGCGACGAACTGCTCGAAGCCGACCTTGACGATCTCGAACGCGGTCTCGGTCTTGGTGACCAGCGTGCCGTTCGCGAACAGCTTGATCTCGACCTCGTAGGTGCCGATCGGCACTTCCGCCGGCAGCGGAATGCCGGTGCGGAACAGCGTCGGCGTCAGGAACGTCACCGCGCTCGCATCCTCGCGATAGAGTCCACGCTCGGTCCGCAGGCGGATGAAGGCGGAACGGAACGCATCGTCCGGCACCACGTCGGCATAGTCGCCGCTGACACGTTGGGTCAGCAGCACGTTGTTGAGCCCGATCTGCTGCCGGCGCGCGATCTCGGGCGAGGTGATGAGGTTGAAGGGACGGTTGGCGAACAGCGCCAGATAGCTCGGCACCTCCAGGAATTGCCGGTAGTCGGTGTTGATCCAGATGCCGAATCTGCGCTCCTTCCGTCGCGTCACCATATCGGCGCGCGGGCCCATCACGGTGACGACGAGATCGTAAGCGGTGCGGTCAGTGGGCGTCGTGGCGTCCCTCTCGACCGAGCCGAACAGCACCAGCTCCTCGCCGGAATAGTTCGGCGTCACGGTGACGCGGTGGTTGGAGACCGACACAATCAGTCGCTCGGCGCGCGCAGCCGAGCCGAGCAGCAGGACGAGAAAGATTGCGAGAAGCGCGCGCGTCATCCGGTCACCCCGAGCTCGCGGATGGTGAAGAGATCCTCGGGCCGGATCACAAGCTCGATCGCGAAGCGCACGCCGACCGACAGGATCAGGAGGCCGAGCAGCAGCCGCAGCTGCTCGCCGCGGATCTTCTGGCCGGCACGGGCGCCAAACTGCGCGCCGGTGACGCCGCCGACCATCAGGATCAGCGCCAGCACGGCGTCGACGAGATGATTGGTCACCGCATGCAGCATGGTCGCGAACAGCATGGTGACGAGGGTGAGGATCATCGAGGTCCCGATCACCGTCGAGGTCGGCACGCGCAACAGGTAGATCATGATCGGCACCAGGATGAAGCCGCCGCCGATCCCCATAACGGCGCCGATGAAGCCGATCACGATGCCGACGATCACCACGGGGATCACGGAGAGATAGATCTTCGAGCGCTTGAACCGCATCTTCAGCGGCAGGCCGTGGATCCAGTTATGCGTGCGCCGCGGCGGCACCGCGCCGTGCCGGGTCCGCATTAGGGCGCGCAGGCCCTCGGAGAACATCAGGCTGCCGACCGTGGTGAGCAGCACGACGTAGGAGAGCGCGATCATCAGATCGAGCTGGCCGAGCGCACGCAGCTGCGTGAAGGTCCACACCCCGAGCGCCGTCCCGGTGACGCCGCCGCATAACAATACGCTCGCCAGCGCCGGATCGATCGCGCGCCGCCGCCAATAAGAGATCGCGCCGGAGAAGGACGAGGCCGCGATGTGGCTCGCGACCGAAGCGACGGCCACCGCCGGCGTGATGCCGATGAAGATCAAGAGCGGCGTCATGAGAAAACCGCCGCCGATCCCGAACATGCCGGAGACGAAGCCGACCGCCGCGCCCATCGCCAACACCAGGAAGACGTTGACGGGCAGATCGGCGATCGGGAGATAGAGCTGCATCGAAGGACCACGCTCCGGCGAGACGGATCGAGTGCGCGGAAATGCTCGCGGGAAGGTTGGAACGATTGCCGCGTCTCTCAATAGCGGAATTCGGCGCCGGGCGGGACCGGGAATTTGGGGCGTGGTGAATGGGTGAAGCGAGAGCGAAGAGATTGGGTTCAATAGCTGTCAGGACAAAGGCGCGCGCTTCCTCCCCCGCTTGCGGGGGAGGGTTGGGGAGAGGGTGTCTCCGCAGTGAGACTCCCCCAGAGGAGAAAGCCCTCACCCGGCGCTACGCGCCGACCTCTCCCGCAAGCGGGAGGGGTGCACCGAGCACGCGGCCCGATTGTCGACTTAAAACGATGCGCCTTTAATGCGCGCCGAGGCCGAACGCTTCGTCGCAACCTGCTTCGGCGCGGGCTTGGCGCTCGCCTGCGGCGCGCTGTCCCAGCCGCCGTTCGGGGCGGGAACGTTGACGGCATCGTCAGGCTGCGGCTCTGCGCTAAAAGTCTGGATCGCGAGCTTGGCGGCGGCGAGCGATTGCGGGTCGAGGCGCTTGGCCACATCGTCGCGCTTGCCGGCGGCATCCGCATCGCCTTGGGCGGCCGCGAGGCTGAACCATTTGTAGGACTCGGCGAGGTTCTGCTCCACACCGATGCCGCGGGCATAGAGGATGCCGAGGTTGAACTGGCTGTCGGCGACGCCGCGATCGGCCGCCTTGCGGAACCACTGCGCCGCGCTCTTGTAATTGGCGCCGCGTCCGCCGCCGTCAGCATCGAGCACCGCGAGATTGTGCATGGCCTTGGCGTTGCCGCGCTCGGCGGCCTGGGTGTAGTAGCGGCGGGCGATGTCGGCGTCCTTCTTCACGCCGAGGCCCTTCTCATAGAGCGTGCCGAGGCGGAAGGTCGCGGGCACCACGCCGGCCTGCGCCGCGCGGTCGTACCATTTGGCGGCTTCGTCGTAATTCGTGGCGACGCCCTTGCCTTCCGCAAAGCGCAGGCCGATCTCGTAGGCTGCGGTCGCATCGCCCTTCATGGCGGCGGTGCGCAAGCCGGGACCGCCGATAGCATCAGGCAGCTTTTCGCTCGGCGGCACCTGGATCGTTCCGAGCTTCGCGCGGCTCGTGCCCGACAGCGCGCCAGTCACATCGCTCGACGCAGCGGGCGGAGGCGGCACTGTGGGCGCGGGCGGGATTTCGACCGAAGCAGTGCCGCCGGAATTATTCATGGGGGCCGGCGCGGCATTGTTCTGCGACTGCCGGCCGATCGGCGTCGGCGAGGTCATTGACGGCGTGATCTGCTCGGGCGCGGCGGGCTTGGTCTCGACCGGCGGCGGTGCCGGCTGCGGCGCGGGTGCGGGCGACGAATTCTCCATCGCTTGTGGCGCTGGCGCCGGACCGCCGCCCTCGAGCAGGTTCATCGCCATCTTGAAGGTGCCGAGCACGATCACGACCACGCTCGCGCCGACCAGCAGCGAGCGGATCTTGGAGGTGATGGTCGAGCCGCCTTCCTGGCTCTGGCCCTTGTCCTTCGCACGGGACGCGAGCGCGGCCGGAGCAGCGGCGTGGAATTCGCGCGGCGCGGCGACGAAGGCGGAATGCGGCGGGTGCTGCGCGGCGGCGGGATTCGGCAGCTCGGGCTTCGGATCGTATTTCGGCTGCTGCTGCGCTTGTTGCCACGGCTCGCGCACCATCGGCGCGGACTCCATGGGCGCGGTCATCGGCATCGCCATCGACGCCATGGGCATCGACGACATGGGCATCGGCTGCGGCGCAGGGGCCGGCGGTGCCGAGCGCACCGCGCGCAGATCGCCCTCGATCATCGAGAGGCGGTCGACGACGTGGCCGAGCGCGCTATGGACGGCTTCGAGCGAGTCCTGCGTGCTGCGGTTGGTCTCGGCCTGGCTGAAGCGGATGTCGGAGAGTTCGCGCTTGACGAGATCGACCACGCCGGTATCGGCCGCCGGCGCCGAATTGCGGCTCTCGGCCAGTGCGGAATAGGTCGCCTGCTGCCGCTCGAGGTGGCGCAGGATGTCGTGCAGTCCGTCCTCGACGCGGCTCAAGTTGCCGTTGCGCGGATCGGCGGCGGCCTCGATCCGCTCCAGCAGGTACGAGACCCGCTGCTCGAGATGAGCGAAAGTCGAGGCGGAATCGTTGCCGACCTGCATGCGGTCGAAGCGGTCCGACAATGCGCGGATCGCGGCTTCCAGATGCTCGGTGCTTTCGGACGGCTGCGGCCGCTCGCGCGTTTCCAGCGCGGCGGTGAGGGCGGCGATGCGCTGCTCGAGCACCGCGAAGCTGTCGCTGTGGCCGGACGCGCGGGTGATCTGGTCGACCTTGGACGACAGCAGCTGCACGTCTTCGGACAGCCGTGCCAGCGCCTCGTTGGAGGCGACGTTGGAGACGATGGCGCGCAGCGCCGAGATCGCGTCCTCCAGTTGGCGCACCGTCGAGGGATCGTCATTGGCGCGCAGGATCAGATCGAGCTTGGCGCCGAGATTGCGGATCGCCTCGTCATAGCCGGTGAGCTGTTCGGCCGGCGTCAGCGTGCGCAGCACCTGCTTGATGTCGGACAGCGCGCGCTCGATGCCCGACAGCACCTGGCCGTCGGTGCCGTTGGAGCGGGTCTCGTCGATGCGACGGTGCAGCGAGCGAATCTCGTTCTCGATCGATTCGATCGCGCGCCGCGGCATCGCCTCGGTGATGGCCTGACGGATCTCGGCGAGCTCGCCGCGGAAGGCGGAGATGGCCTGCTCGGTATTGTCGGGGCGCTGCAGCGATTCGATCTGGCTCGTGATCTTGAGCAGATGGCGCTCGAGCGCCGAGAAATCCGGCGCCGGCTGCGGCGGCGCATAGGCGGGCGGGGGCGGTGCCATGGCCGGCGCGTAAGGTGCTGCGGGTGCAATCGAGGGCGCGGCGCGCGGCGGCATTTGCCTCGGCGTAAAGCCGTCGAGCTCGCTCTGGCGTGCGGTGATCTCGGCGACCGCGACGTCGAACGAGGCAGGGCTCAGGGGTGGTGAGCTGCGATAGACCTGTGTTGCCGCACGCTCGACCGCATCGGCCTGGCGCTGGCGCATTTCGACCGGTGACGGCGCGGGCGCGGGCCGCGGCGCTTGAGCTTGCTGCGGCTGCTGCGGGCGGGAGATTTGCGACAGCCGCGCATCGAGCCGCGAGATCGCGTCGTTGAGCTGGCGCGCGACGCCCTGCTCGCGCGCGACGTCTCTTTCACGAGAAGAGTCTTGGCGCGGCGCGGGCTTCGAGATCCGTTCGATCTGCTGGGTGATCGCGTCGAGCCGCTGGTGAATGTCCGCGACTTCGCGGCTCTCCTGACTCGGCATGTGCTGCTGTTGCTGGCGCTGATCGTAAGGCGGGCGAAAGCTCGGCGGTGCAGTCTCGCCGAGCGTGGAGTTCAGCCAATCGTTGAGTGACATGCCGGCACGACGCGCAGCAGCTTCGGCCCGCTCCCTGACGGATGGATCGATGCCGTCAACACTCCACGATACGCGCGAATTCATGACTCTGTCCGGTTCCGACTTCAGCGCCCCACCCCGGCGCCTCCAGCCTTCCCTCGCGTGCCGGTTGCAAAGACAATCGGATTTGGCGCGGGTCGTCTGCCTCGAAAACCGACTTTTTCCTGTTACGGTAAATAACGGGTTAAGGAATGCGGCGCCGGTGTCTTAAAGTTGGGCGGCGGGAACCGCGGCGCCACCGCGGGGGTCGGTGTGCTCCCTCCCCCGTGTGCGGGGCGCGACGAGCTTCGCTCGCGCTGAGAGGGTTGGGGAGAGGGTGGCTCCTCTAGGCGAGAACCCCCAAGAGGAGAAAGCCCTCACCCCGACCCTCTCCCGCAAGCGGGAGAGGGAGTGAACGACCGGCGTGCCTTCGACAAAAATTTCGCCGCCGGCATCGCCGGCCCGTCTCAGGGATAGCGAGCGCTGCGTTTTGCGCTCCGCCTGAGCGGATTGTTGCTGAGATGAAATGGTTGCTCGTGGCCGCGATGGCGGCCGGACTGGTATCGTCCGCCTTTGCCGCCGATGCCCCGGCGGCAAAGCCCGTGGTGAAAGCGCCGGCGCCCGCAGGCTTCAACTGGACGAGTTGCTATGTCGGCGTCCAGGGTGGCGGCTCCTGGGGCAAGAGCGAGCACGTCGCGCGCGCCGGCGATGCCGTCGGTCCCACGCTCACAGGTACCTTCAATCTCACCGGCGGGGTCGCGGGCGGGGCTTTCGGCTGCGATTTTCAGATCGAGAAGACGGTGCTCGGATTCGAGAACGACGCCTCATGGACCAACACGCACGGCTCCGCGCAGGACCTGCCACCCTTCAATCGCACAGCCTTGAGCAGCACGCGGGAGCGCTGGATCGACATGTTTCGCGGCCGCATCGGCTATGCGATCGATCAGTTCCTGATCTATGGCACCGCCGGCGTCGCATTCGCCGGCACGGAGGTCACCGTGTCCAGTCCGGAGGGGCAGGTCACGGACTCCAAGACCCGCACCGGCCTCGCGGCTGGTCTTGGCGGCGAATGGGCGGCGTGGACCGATAGCTGGGGCGCGGTAAGCTTCAAGCTCGAATACGTTCACGTCGATTTCGGCAGCAAGCGATATGTCGACCCGGCCGTCCCGACTGGTGCACTCACCGTCAGCACCCGCGATGTCCGGTTGACCGACGACATCGTTCGCGCCGGCGTGAACGTCCGCTTCAACTGGGATGACAAGCCCGTCGTGACGAAGTTCTAAGCCTGGGCCTAGCCCTTGCCCTCGCGCTTGCTGTCCTCCAGCGGCACCACCGTGCCTTTGCCGCTCATGGCCGACAGCGCCTCGAGCGCCTCTTCGCAGAAATCGGCCACCATCTGCTCGTGGCGGGCGCCGAGGCGGAGCAGCAGCAGATTGCCGAGGTCGAGCCTGCCCTCCGCCGTGCCGTCCGGAAAACGCTTCTTCAGGATGCGCTCGTAATTGGCGTGACGGTCGCGGTGGTGCTCCAGCCGGTCCATCAAATCGGTGCGCATGGGCTCGATATCGATGCTGTCGAGCGCATGCAGCCGCACCAAGAGGTCGTCCTTGATCGAGGGCGGGGTGCTCGGCCGCGCGGCCCAGTGCCGCAGCGCTGTTCGGCCCTCCGGAGTGAGCGTATAGATGAGCTTATTGGGTTTGCCGGACTGTACGACCTCGCGCCCCTGGATATAGCCGCGGTCGCGCAGCTTGGAGAGTTCGCGGTAGATTTGTTGGTGATCGGCCTTCCAGAAGAAGCCGATCGAGGAGTCGAATGTCTTGGCGAGCTCGTAGCCCGTCATCGGACGTTCCGTCAGGCATGCGAGGATTGCGTCGCCCAGCGCCATGGCACCAGCTCCTTCTTGAAGTCCCGACCAATTGACTTGACTTTATGCGCATTGGTGCATATGCGTCAATGTGCATATGAGGTGACCCAAGGTCGGGGTTCGAGACCCGACCGGAAAACCCAGCCGAATCAACCCCTCGCTACTGTGCATGGGGTTGTTTTCGAGTTTCTTGCCAAGGCTTTTATCTAGGGAGGCATCCTGACCATGACCGGCCTCGATTCCTGGTACGCCTTCATGAAGTCCCATGACCGCGCCGCGCTCTGGGACCTGCTGCATCCTGACGCCGTGTTCGAAAGCCCCGTCGTGCATTCACCCCAGCGCGGCCGCGACATCACCTTCAAATATCTCGCGAGCGCCGAGAAGGTGCTCGGTGGTCCCGGCTTCACCTATGTCGGGGAGTGGAAGAACGCGAGCGGCGCCGTGCTCGAATTCAAGACCATCATCGACGGCATCGAGATCAACGGCGTCGACATCATCACCTTCGATGCCGAGGGACGCATCACCCATTTCAAGGTGATGGTGCGTCCGCTCAAGGCGATCAACATGCTGCACCGCCTGATGGCGGAGCAGCTCGCCGCCCAATCCTAGAGAATTCCGCCACTTCAAGCCCCATGCCGGGAGAACGCAATGCCGATCTATAAAGCCCCCGTCGAAGACGTGAACTTCCTGCTCAACGACGTCTTCCAGATCGACCGCTACGACAACCTCGCCGGCTTCTCCGATGCCTCGAGCGACGTGCGCGAGGCGATCCTGGGCGAGGCCGCCAAGCTCGCCGAAGAGGTGCTCCAGCCGCTCAATCGCGTCGGCGATCTCGAAGGCTGCAAGCGCACTGAGGACGGCAGCGTCACCACGCCGAAGGGTTTTAAGGACGCCTTCAAGCAGGTCGCCGAGGGCGGCTGGCTTGGTCTCTCGGCGCCGACCGAGCTCGGCGGCCAGGGCCTGCCGGTGACGCTCTCGCAAGCCGTCAACGAATTCCAGATCTCCGCCAACATGGCGTTCTCGATGTACGGCGGCCTCACCATGGGCGCGACCGCAGCGCTGATCGTTCATGGCTCGCCGGAGCAAAAGCAGACCTTCGTGCCGAAGATGGTGGCGGGCGAGTGGACCGGCACCATGAACCTGACCGAGCCGCATTGCGGCACCGATCTCGGCATGCTGCGCACCAAGGCGGTGCGCCAGGCCGACGGCAGCTTCAAGATCACGGGCACCAAGATCTTCATCTCGGCCGGCGAGCATGACCTCGCCGACAACATCATCCACCTCGTGCTCGCCCGCATCGAGGGCGCGCCCGCCGGCATCAAGGGCGTGTCACTGTTCGTCGTGCCGAAATTCCTGGTCAATGCCGATGGCTCGGTCGGGCAGCGCAACGGCGTCGTCTGCGGCTCGATCGAGCACAAGATGGGCATCCACGGCAACTCCACCTGCGTGATGAACTACGACAACGCCACCGGCTGGTTGATCGGCGAAGAGAACAAGGGCATGCAAGGCATGTTCGTGATGATGAACGAGGCCCGCCTCGGTGTCGCCGTTCAGGGTCTCGCGCAATCCGAGGTCGCCTATCAGAACGCCGTTGCCTATGCCCGCGAGCGTATCCAGGGCCGCGCGCTCACCGGCGCCAAGGCGCCGGACAAGATGGCCGATCCGATCATCGTCCATCCCGACGTGCGCCGCACGCTGCTCTCGATCCGCGCCTTCAACGAGGCCGCGCGCGCCTTCGTGATGTGGACCGCGCTGAAGAGCGACGTCGCCCATCGCTCCGAGGACCCGAAGGACCGCCAGGCCGCCGACGACCACATGGGTCTGATGACGCCGGTGCTGAAGGGCTTCCTCACCGACTACGGCTTTGCCAACGCGGTGCAGGCGCAGCAGATGTATGGCGGCCACGGCTATATCGCCGAACAGGGCATGGAGCAGTTCGTCCGCGATGCCCGCATCGCGATGATTTATGAAGGCGCCAACGGCATCCAGGCGCTCGATCTCGTCGGCCGCAAGCTGCCGCGCGACGGCGGCCGCGCCATCATGGCCTTCTTCGGCGAGGTCATGGCCTTCGCCAAGGAGAACGGCGGCGACGAGGCGATGAAGCCGTTCATCACGCCGCTCTCGGCTTCGCTCGGCCATCTCCAGCAGGCCACCACCTGGCTGATGCAGAATGCGATGATGAAGCCCGACAATGCCGGTGCGGCCGCGACCGACTATTTGCATCTCTTCGGCTTCGTCGCCCTCGGCTACATGTGGGCGAAGATGGCCAAGGTCACCCAGGTCAAGATTGCCGAGCAGGGCGCCACCCCCTATCTCTCCACGAAACTCGTCACCGGCCGCTTCTTCATGGAGCGGATGCTGCCGGAGACCGCGGCCAATCTCGCGCGCATCCAGTCCGGCTGCGCCACCATCATGGAACTGCCGGCGGAAGCGTTCTGAGGCTGCTTCCGCGCCGTCGAAATTCGAACAACAGATCAGGAGGGCGTCATGCCTGAGGCATTCATCTACGACCACGTTCGTACTCCCCGCGGCCGCGGCAAGCCGGACGGCGCGCTGCACGAAGTCACCGCGCTGGCGCTCGCCACGGTGCCGCTGAAGGCGCTGAAGGACCGCAACAACCTGCCGGAAGATTCCGTCGACGACGTCGTGCTCGGCGTGGTCGATCCGGTCGGCGAAGCCGGCTCCGACATCGCGCGCTTCGCGGCGCTGAAAGCAGGTCTCGGCGAAGCCGTGCCGGGCGTGCAGATCAGCCGCTTCTGCGCCTCTGGCCTCGACGCCGTGAATTTTGCCGCAGCTCAGGTGATGAGCGGCCAGCATGAGCTGGTGATCGGCGGCGGTGCCGAATCGATGAGCCGCGTCGGCATCGGCGCCTCCGGCGGCGCCTGGCCGATGGACCCGTCGATGGCGGTGCCCGCCTATTTCATGCCGCAGGGCGTCTCGGCCGACCTGATCGCCACCAAGTATGGCTTCTCGCGCGATGACGTCGACGCCTACGCCGTGCAGAGCCAGCAGCGCGCCGGCAAGGCCTGGGACGAAGGCCGCTTCAACAAGTCCGTGGTGCCGGTGAAGGATATCAACGGCCTCACCATCCTCGCCAAGGACGAGCACATGCGTCCCTCGACGACGATGCAGTCGCTGGCGCAGCTGCAGCCGTCGTTCACGATGATGGCGCAGATGGGCGGCTTCGATGGCGTCGCGGTGCAGTCGCATCCCGAGATCGAGCGCGTCAATTACGTGCATCACGCCGGCAACTCCTCCGGCATCGTCGACGGCGCCGGCGCCGTGCTGCTCGGCAGCAAGGAGGCAGCCAGCAAGTATGGCCTCAAGCCGCGCGCAAAGATCCGCGCCTTCGCCAACATCGGCTCAGAGCCGGCGATGATGCTGACCGGTCCGGTCGACGTCACCGAGAAGCTGTTCGCGCGCTCCGGCATGAAGAAGTCGGACATCGACCTGTTCGAGCTCAACGAGGCCTTCGCCTCGGTGGTGCTGCGCTACATCCAGGCCTTCGACATCGACAACGCCAAGATCAACGTCAATGGCGGCGCGATCGCGCTCGGCCATCCGCTCGGCGCCACCGGTGCGATGATCCTCGGCACCGTGCTCGACGAGCTCGAGCGCACCAACAAGTCCACCGCGCTGGTGACGCTGTGCATCGGCGGCGGCATGGGCACCGCGACCATCATCGAGCGCGTCTAGGGATAGGGAGCAACCAACATGGCTTACAAGAATTTTAAGGTTGAGACCGATTCCGACGGCATCGCGCTCGTCACCTGGGACATCCCGGGCCGTTCGATGAACGTGCTCGACGAGACCTCGACCAGCGAGCTCGACGCGATCGTCAAAGCAACCACGGCCGATGCCGCGGTGAAGGGCGTCGTCATCACCTCCGCCAAGGAAGCGTTCTGCGCCGGCGCCGACCTCTCCATGCTCGAAGGCATGAACCAGGCCTATGCCAAGGTTCTGAAGGAGCAGGGCGAGACCGCCGCGAACCAGATGCTGTTCGACCAGAGCCGCCGCTTCTCGCAGGTGCTGCGCTCGATCGAGACGTCAGGCAAGCCGTGGGCGGCCGCGATCAACGGCCTCGCGCTCGGCGGCGGTTTCGAGATCACACTGTGCTGCCACTATCGCGTGGCGGCTGAGAACCCCAAAACGCGCCTCGGCCTGCCCGAGGTCAAGGTCGGCCTGTTCCCCGGCGCCGGCGGCACGCAGCGCGTGCCGCGCCTGGTGCCGCCGCAGGATGCGATGACGATCCTGCTCAAGGGCGATCCTGTTACCGTCGAGAAGGCGAAGGCGCTGAACCTGATCCACGCCATCGTTCCCGCCGCCGATCTCATCAAGGCCGCGAAGGACTGGATCAAGGGCGGCGGCAAGGCTGTCGCGCCCTGGGACGAGAAGGGCTTCAAGCTGCCCGGCGGCCCCGTGTTCTCCAAAGCCGGCATGATGATGTTCCCGGCCGGCAACGCGATCTATCGCCGCGAGACCTACGACAATTATCCGGCCGCGCGCGCGATCATGAGCTGCGTCTATGAAGGCCTCCAGCTGCCGATCGACGCCGCACTGCGCGTCGAGTCGCGGTACTTCACCTCGGTGCTGCGCTCGAAGGAGGCGGCTGCGATGATCCGCAGCCTGTTCCTGTCGATGCAGGAGCTGAACAAGGGCGCGCGCCGTCCGAAGGACGTGCCCGCGACCAAGGTCAAGAAGATCGCCGTGATCGGCGCAGGCTTCATGGGCGCGAGCGTCGGCTACGTCTCGGCCCGCGCCGGCCTCGACGTCGTGCTGATCGACCGCGACCAGGAAAGCGCCGACAAGGGCAAGGCGCACGCGCAGAAGGTGATCGAGGAGCAGATCAAGAAGGGCCGCGCCAAGCCGACGGATGCCGAAGCGCTGCTCGCGCGCATCACGCCGACGGCTGACTACGCGGCGCTGAAGGACGTCGACCTCGTCATCGAGGCCGTGTTCGAGGACCGCAAGGTCAAGGCCGAAACCTTCGCCAAGGCGCAGGAATATCTCAAGCCGGACGTGATCTTCGCGTCGAACACCTCGACCCTGCCGATCACCTCGCTGGCCGAGAGCTTCAAGGACCAGGGCAAGTTCGTCGGCATCCACTTCTTCTCGCCTGTCGAGAAGATGATGCTGGTCGAGATCATCCTCGGCAAGAACACCGGCGACGTCGCGCTCGCGACCGCGCTCGACTATGTCCGTCAGATCGGCAAGACGCCGATCGTGGTCAACGACAGCCGCGGCTTCTTCGCCAATCGCTGCGTCGGCCGCTACGTCGCCGAAGGCAACGAGATGTTCCTCGAAGGTGTGCCGCCGGCGATGATCGAGAACTGCGCCAAGATGGCCGGCATGCCGGTCGGCCCGCTCTCGCTGTCGGACGAGGTCGCGCTCGATCTCGGCCTCAAGATCATGAAGGCCACCGAAGCCGATCTCGGCCCCAACGCCATCAACCCCGATCAGAAGAAGCTGATGGTGGAGATGGTCGAGAACCAGGGCCGCCTCGGCCGCAAGAACAGCAAGGGTTTTTACGACTATCCAGAGAAGGGCAAGGGCTCGAAGAGCCTGTGGCCGGGCCTCTCGGCGCTGCAGCCGAAGCAGCTCGACCCTGATACGCTCGACGTCGAGGAGCTGAAGCAGCGCTTCCTGGTGGTGCAGGCGGTGGAAGCCGCGCGCACGGTCGAGGACCACGTCATCACCGATCCGCGCGAGGCGGATGTCGGCTCGATCCTCGGCTTTGGCTTCGCGCCGTTCACCGGCGGTACGCTGTCCTACATCGACTTCATGGGCACGAAGAAGTTCGTCGAGCTCTGCCACAAGCTCGAGGCGAAATACGGCTCGCGCTTCACCCCGCCGAAGCTGCTCGAGGAGATGGCGGCGAAGGGCGAAACCTTCTACGGCCGGTTCGCGCCGAAGAAGACGGCGGCCTGACGGTCTTCCGAGGACGCAGAAACAACAAAGGCCGGATCGTTGATCCGGCCTTTTTATTTTCCGTCGCCGAACGGCGAGAACGCGCGGCCCGAGACCGCATCGTCGGCGAGACTGGCTTTCCAGCGACCTTCGTCGCCGCGGCCAATACGCACCCGATCATGTTCATGGGGCATTGTCTCGTGGAGATGCTCCTTCGACGACGTTGCCCGCCAAATGGTTCACAATGAAAAAGACCGGATCACCGATCCCGCCACATTTGGCTTGGGGCCTGTCACATCGGTTCGTGTGTTTCCGTGCCACACTAGGGCCGCTCCAAATCCCCGCAACGGTCACGCCCGCTCCGCACTGGCACCGCTCTTGCTAACGAATCCACACTGCGACGATTAGCATTGAAGGTGTCCCGCAATGAGCCCCATGGTGTTTCAAGATAGCGCAGCCGGCGTTGCGGTCAGATACGCTCCGCTGTTGCTGCTGGGTCGGCCGTGGTCGCGCCGCAAGATGCTCCGGCGGCGCAGGAAAGTTCCCTCGTGGCTGGGCCTGGCCCTACTCGTTCTGGTCGCCGATACGGCGTTGGCTGTGCTTGCCTGGTTCGCCGTCAGCGTCGTCCTGCATTGAGAGTTCCCCTGTTTGCAGGTGGAACGCCCCCGCCAGATAGGCGAGCTGGCCGACCATCAGGCAGCCGACGACGACCGGGATGCCCGTCCAAAATCCAAAGTTCGAGCTCTGCAGAACGATCGCTGCAAGAAGTGCGATGGCCGGCGAGACGAGCACCAACGCCCAGACCCGGAAGAACAGCCCGGTCGCCAGTCCGGTGATTCCGCTCGCGAGCAATAGACAAAATACGATCGTCACGACAGCTTCCCAGTTCAGCGGTCCGCATCGCGTCCCTAGCTGAGGTTGAGCCAACTGTATTGCTCTCACAAGGATGGTGACGTTCGTGGAGCAAACAAGGCGGAGTTATTGTTAACCCCGACAATCCTCATAAAAATTGATGGTGCGGCGTCACGAACCGCCGGGTTCCGCAAGCGAAGAGCCGGATCATCGTCCGGCTCTTCGTCGTTGCAGTGGTGATCCGTCCTTACTTCGCCTGCGCCAGCCCTTCCTTCGTCAGCGCTTCCTGCACTTTCGGCCGCGCCGCGACGCGGGCCTTGTAGGCCGCAAGGTTCGGCATCGCCGAGAGATCGAACTTCATCCGGTCGCCCCAGGTCAGCATCGTGAAGAGATAGCCGTCGGCGACCGTGAACTGCTGGCCCATGAGGTAGTCGCGGCCGGCGAGCTGGCTGTCGATGTATTTCAGCTTGCCCATGACGCGATCCTTGAAGAAGGCCTTGGCCTCGTCGTTCAGCGCCGGCGCGAACAGCGGACCGAAGCTCTTGTGGACCTCCGAGGTGAGGAAGTTCAGCCACTCGAGCAGCTTGTAGCGCTCGGAACTGCCATGGGCCGGCGCCAGCGTCTTCGCTGAGGCCCGATCGGCGATCATCTGGACAATCACCGGGCCTTCGGTCACGATCTCACCGCTGTCGAGGCCCAGTGCGGGGACCTGGCCCTTGGGGTTCAGCTTCAGATAATCCTCACCGTTTTCGAGCTTCTTGGCCCGGATATCGACCTTGACCAGCTCGTAAGGCAGGCCGGCTTCCAGGAGCGCGATGTGGGGGGACAGGGAGCAGGCGCCGGGCGAATAGTACAGTTTCATGGAATTTCCTCCTCTTGCTGCTTGGCTAGGGCGAAAGAACGACTACATGCGCCTGCATGAAATAGTCAAGATTGATGCAGCTGCATAGAATAGAGTAAGACACGGACGACGAGCTTGAGCGGGACCATGAAACGCAAACCATCGACCGAGGCAACTTCCGCCTGGATCCGCCTGATGCGGGTGCAGAGCCGCGTGCTCGATTGCGTCGAGCAGGACCTGAAGAAGGCGGGGTTCCCGCCGCTGGCATGGTACGACGCGCTGCTCGAATTGTCGCGCGCGCCGAGCGGAGAGCTGCGGCCGGTGGAACTCGAGCGGCAGATGCTGATCCCGCAATACTCCACCTCGCGCCTGATCGACCGCCTGGTCGATGAGGGCCTTGCCTCCCGGCGCGAATGCAAGATCGACAAGCGCGGCCAGTTCGTCGAGATCACGGAAGCCGGCCGCGAACTGCAGAAGCGGATGTGGGGCGCCTATTCGGCCGCGATCGAGAAGTATGTCGGCTCGAAACTGTCAGATGCCGACGCCGTCAAGCTCAGCGGTCTGCTCGACCGCCTGGGCTGCTCGTGCGGCGAGATGAAGCTGCCGCCCGTCGCCAACGTCAACGAAACTTCGCCGACGCGATGATCGCGCGGCAAACCAGCACGTCCGCGCGCCCGGTGGGTTCGCGGACCATCCCGTCACCCGCGCGCATTCGGTCGAAGCGCTTTTGATTAGAGTTTGATATGGCGCGAGACCAGATCGATATGACGCCGCTGCAATCGCGCGACGAGCTCGTCGCGTGGTTCGAGGCCGGCTGCAAGGACCCGTCCGAATTCCGCATGGGTACCGAGCACGAGAAGACGCCGTTCACGCTCGAAGGCCACCGTCCGGTGCCTTACGAAGGCCCGCGCGGCATCGGCGCGCTGCTCGAAGGCATGAAGCTCCTGCTTGGCTGGGAGCCGATCATGGAGAAGGGCAACATCATCGGCCTCTACGACGTCACCGGCGGCGGCGCGATCTCGCTCGAGCCCGGCGGACAGTTCGAGCTCTCCGGCGCGCCGGTCGAGAACGTGCATCAGACCCAGAGCGAGCTGATGGCGCATCTGGCGCAGGTGCGCGAGATCGCGGCTCCGCTTGGCATCGGTTTCCTCGGCCTCGGCATGACGCCGTCCTGGTCGCGCGCCGATATCCCGGTGATGCCGAAGGGACGCTACAAGATCATGACCAACTACATGCCGAAGGTCGGCCAGTACGGCCTCGACATGATGTACCGGACCTGCACCGTGCAGACCAATCTCGACTTCTCCTCCGAAGCCGACATGGTCAAGAAGCTGCGCGTCTCGCTCGCGCTCCAGCCGGTCGCGACCGCTCTGTTCGCCAATTCGCCGTTCACGGAGGGCAAGCCGAACGGCTTCCTCTCGTTCCGCTCCGAGATCTGGCGCGATACCGACAATGCGCGCTCAGGGATGATGCCGTGGGCGTTCGAGGACGGCATGGGTTTCGAGCGCTATGTCGATTACGCGCTCGACGTGCCCATGTATTTCGTCAAGCGCGGCGAGGAGTATATCGACGTCTCGGGCTCCTCGTTCCGCGCCTTCTTCGACGGCCGCAACAACAATCTTCCCGGCGAGCGTCCGACCCTGTCGGACTGGGCCAACCATCTCTCGACGATCTTCCCGGAAGTGAGGCTGAAGCGCTATCTCGAGATGCGCGGCTCCGACGGTGGTCCGTGGGGCCGCCTGCCGGCGTTGCCGGCGTTCTGGGTCGGGCTGCTCTATGACGACGTCTCGCTCGATGCGGCCTGGGAGATCGTCAAGCACTGGAGCGCACACGAGCGTCAGGCCTTGCGCGACGACGTGCCGCGCTTCGGCTTCAAGGCGCGGATCAAGGACCGTTATCTGTTCGAGATCGCCAAGGAATGCCTCGTTCTGGCACATGCCGGCCTGCGCCGGCGCGGCCGGATCGACCAGCTCGGCCGCGACGAGACGCGGCATCTGGAGCCGCTCGATCGCATCATCGATTCCGGCCGCACCCCGGCCGAGGAGATGCTCGAGAAGTTCAACGGTCCCTGGAACGGCTCGGTGGAACCGGCCTACGCGGAATACGCTTTCTAGACACATAGGCCAACGCCCAGGAGTTGAGCCGTTCATCGCCCATACAGGTTTGCGGCGATCAAATGACCGGCTGAAAAAACCTGAGCGTCGTCAATAACTCGAAAGCTGTTCTGATGGGGAAGGGCCGCCCGACCAGGGCCGTCATGGCGAAGGTCTTGGCAAGCGTCGCGGCCTGCGTCGCGTTGCTTTCGTTCGCATTTGCGAGCTGGCCCGCGCGCGCCCAGACGGCGTTCGATCGGCCCGGCGGCGACTATTTCAGCACGCCGGTCACCTCGGGCGATCCCGAGGATTGCGCGCTGCTCTGCGAACGCGACCGCCGCTGTCGGTCCTGGAGCTTCAGCTATCCCGACGTCGAAGGCGGCTCGGCCGTGTGCTGGCTCAAGAACGTCGTGCCGCCGCGCGTGCCGGGCAATTGCTGCATCTCCGGTGTGCGCGGTGCCGGCGTGATCGAACCGCGGGTCGAAGGCGTGGAGACGTCGATCGACCGCCCCGGCGGCGATCTGCGCAATTTCGAGCTCAAGGAGGGCGAGGGCGAGGAGGCCTGCAAGGCGGCCTGCATCGCCGACAACAAATGTCGCGCCTTCACCTATGCCCGCCCTGGCTACACCGGGCGCGAGGCGCGCTGCTTCCTGAAAAAGGAAATCAAGCCGCCGCGCAGGAAGGCCGGGTTCACCTCGGGCGTGGTGCGGTAGGGAAGGTGCCGTAGTCCCGCAGGGTGGGTTAGTGCCGTAGGGTGGGCAAAGGCGCGAAGCGCCGTGCCCATCATCTCTCTGTAATCGCGAAGAAGTCGTGGGCACGCTTCGCTTTGCCCACCCTACGAGATCTCACTCCGCGGCAATCACCGTCATCTCCGGCCACAGCCTCTTCCATCGCTCCGCCTTCGCGGCGTAGTTCGCGGCGGAAAAATTCAGCGCACGATTGGGTCGCGCGATCAGCCCTGCGATGTCGTCGAAGCCATGCGGCGCGTAGACCTCATGGCCATCGCCCGCGCGCCTGACACCGACTTGCGTGTTCTGCGTCAGGAAGCGGTCGATGCCGTCAGTGGAACACGTCAACGGCGGATAAGGCAGGCCGTGCTTGGCGGGATACCACAAGTGCACGCGCGCCTGGTTGCGGATCTCGATCTTGGCGCCGAGGTGCCCGAGCCGCGCATGCAGCTTTCGGATCACGGCATCCTCAGTGTCCCACGAGGTGTCTGGGTCGAAATAGAAGACGTCATAATCGGAGATGCCGTGATCGATCGCGCGCTTTGTCAGCACGTTCCACACGGTCTGCGCGAGGCACCCCGCAACCAGCCACGCATCCGGCAGCGCGAGGCGATGGAGTTCATCGACGATCGCGGCATTGACCGGATTTTTCAGCGCCAGCGCGAGAAAGCGCGCCTCGTCCATCGCGTGGCTCATACGTCCTCGCGCGCGTCATATTGGGCGCGCGCCGTCTTCGAGGCCAGCGCGCGCCAGCGCCGCCGCAGGAACGGTTCGACGATCGCGCGCTTCGCCTTCGACAGGCGGATCAGCACGATCGGATAGTCGGCGTAGTGATCGGTGAAATAGAAGATTTTTGGCTGGCTCTCGACCAGCATGGCGCGCTCGTCGATCGGCACATCCGGCATCACCAGGCTGTCGCCGTCTTCTTTCAGGCGCGCCAGCAGCTTCTTGCGTACTTTCAGCGCCGGCGTGCCGTAGGAGGTGCCGTCCTCGACCTCCGGCCACGTCAGCGCGAATTTTCTGACGTCGTCGAAGGTCATGAGGATCAGCTCAGTGCACGGCGGTGAAGAACCGCGCGAGCCGGAAGCCGGAGAGCCAGGTCCACACCGGCTGGCCGCGCATGCCGAGATCCCAGGAGCCGAGCACGGCATCCGCGCGTCCGACCAGGTTGTCGATCGGAAGCATGCCGACGCCGCCGGAACGCAGCGGCACGCGGCTGTCGGCGGAATTGTCGCGGTTGTCGCCGAGCACGAACAGATGGCCGGGCGGCACCGTCACCTCGGGCGTGTTGTCGAGCGGACCGTTGTCGCGCATCTTGAAGATCAGATGCGAGACGCCGTTCGGCAGCGTCTCGACGTAGCGGTAGGCGGGCTCGCTGCCGCCATTGTCGTCCTCGGCCTGGCCGATGCCATCCGGCTTCAGCTCGGCGGGCCGATCGTTGATGAAGAGCTGGCCCTGCCGCATCTGGATGCGATCGCCGGGCAGACCGACGACGCGCTTGACCCAGGCCTGCGAGCGATCGCCGGGCCAGCGGAACACGACGACGTCGCCCTGCTTCGGCGTCTCCGCGAACACGCGGCCGCTCTCGGGCAGGTTGATCTGGATCGGCAGCGAGGAGGTGCCGTAGCCGTAGGGGAATTTCGAGGCGAGCAGGGCGTCGCCGATCAGCAGCGTCGGCTCCATCGAGCCCGACGGCACATAGAACGGCTCGGCGAGCGCGCCCTTGGCGATGAACACGGCGGCAACGATGCCGGCGAGCTGCATCAGCTGGCCGCCCCAGCCGCTGGTCCGCCGCTTGGCGGGGACGGTTACCTTCTCGACACTCATGCGCCTGTTCCACCTACCGTAATGCGTTCCATCAGAAGTGACGGCTGGCCGACGCCGACAGGCACGCCCTGACCGTTCTTGCCGCAGGTGCCGATGCCGGTATCGAGCGCGAGATCGTTACCGATCATGCGGATGCGATGCAGGTCCGTCGGCCCGTTTCCGATCAGCATGGCGCCCTTCAGCGGCGCGCCGATCTTGCCGTTTTCGATCTTGTAGGCCTCGGTGCACTGGAACACGTATTTGCCCGAGGTGATGTCGACCTGTCCGCCGCCGAAATTCGCGGCGAATACGCCGTTCTTCACGGAGGCGAGGATTTCGGCCGGGTCGCGGTCGCCCGCGAGCATGTAGGTGTTGGTCATGCGCGGCATCGGCACATGGGCATAGCCCTGACGGCGGCCGTTGCCGGTCGGCTTCATGTTCATCAGCCGCGCGTTCTGGCGGTCCTGCATGTAGCCGACCAGGATGCCGTCCTCGATCAGCACGGTGCGGTTGGTCGGCGTGCCCTCGTCGTCGATCGACAGCGAGCCGCGCCGCGAGGCGATGGTGCCGTCGTCGACGACGGTGACGCCCTTGGCGGCGACCTGCTGGCCCATCAGGCCGGCAAACGCCGAGGTCTTCTTGCGGTTGAAGTCGCCTTCGAGGCCGTGGCCGACCGCTTCATGCAGCATCACGCCGGGCCAGCCGGCGCCAAGCACGACGTCCATCTCGCCGGCAGGGGCGGGGATCGATTCCAGATTGACCAGGGCCTCGCGCAGCGCGCCGTCGGCGGCCTCGCGCCAATTCCTGCTCTCGATGAATTCGGCATAGCCGGCGCGGCCGCCGTAACCCTTGCTGCCGCTCTCCTGGCGGTCGCCCTGGCCGGCGACGACGGAGATGTTGACGCGCACCAGCGGGCGGATGTCGCGATAGCTCTCGCCGTCGGGCCGCAGGATCTCGACAACCTGCCAGGTCGCGCCCAGGCTGACGCTGACCTGCCGCACGCGCGGATCCTTGTCGCGCAGATATGCGTCGATCTCGGCGAGCAGCTTGACCTTGGTCTCGAAGCCCGGCGCATCCAGCGGATTGTCGTCACTATAGAGCCGCACGTTGGTATGCGCCGGCGGGGCGGCGAAGCTGCCGGAATAGCCGCCGCGCACCGCCGCGACCGCGTCCGCGGCGCGAATCAGCGCCGGCAGCGACACGTCGGAGGAATGCGCGTAGCCGACCGCGTCGTCCTTGACGGCGCGCAGGCCAAAACCTTGCGAGGTGTCGTAGGTCGCCTGCTTCAGCCGCCCATTGTCGAACATCAGCGCTTCGGTCTGGCTGTATTCCAGGAACAATTCGCCGTCGTCGGCGCCGGCAAGCCCGCGCGCGACCTCGTTGCGAACCTGGTCGCGATCGAGATTGGCGCGGTCGAGCAGGGAGGTTGTGGCAGGATTGGTCATGCGTCCGTCCATTATCGGGGGATGTTGGGCAAGATAATGGTTTCCCGCGCGTTCCGCGAGGGCCGGGCCGTCACATTACGGAAACGATAGGTACGGCTTCCCCTTAAACCGGCTTTCAGGATTTCGGGCTATCGAGGGCGACCCTTGGTGAGAGATCTGCCGGCAAAAGCATGTGGAATTCCCTGCTTGTGTTCTGGGATCAGTATCACGGCCTGATCATCGGCTTTGGCGCGCTGGGGCTGGTCCTGCTGTTCAACCAGTTCGTCTACCGCCGCTACTGGACCTCCTATCCCACCCGTGAGGCCTATGTCGCAGCTCACCCGGGCTGCGACACGGTGGACGGCGTCGTCTGCGCGACATGCCGGCGCAAGGCGCTGGTCGGGCCGGTGGCCGGAAGAGGCCGCATCTATCGTTGCGGCTGGTGCGACACGGAGCTCTATTGCGTCGACGCGGCGTGAGCGGTGCTACGGCAGCTTGTCGTAGCCCTCGCCGAGCCCGTTCAGGCTGAGCGGGAAGCCGATGCCTTCTTCCGGGGTCTCGAAGATGATGAAGGTCGCGGTCTTGGCGCTGCGCAGCTGGCCGAGCAGCTTGTCGTCCATGACGACCTCGGCGACGCAGCCATTGGGCAGGCAGCGGACGAAGCCGGCGCGGCCGACGTCCTGATTGTCGAGCTTCAGCCCGAGGCCGGAGGGCAGCAGCACGCCGAGCGGGGCGACCACGCGCATCAGGCGGCTCTTCTGGTCGGCGGTCTTGAGCACGATCACGGTCAGGCCGGCATTGGAGCGGTCCTCGGCGACCACGCTCTGGATCAGGGCGCATTGCTCGGTCTGGGCGCCCGGCGGGGTGTCGCAGCGGATCTGCCAGTCGCCATGGACGGAGCGCACCGCGCCCTGCGCATGGGCAAGGCCGGGCAGCGCCAGCAGGACGACCGCAGCCAGCAGGGCCGCCAGCGCCGTGAGGCCGTCAGCCTGCCTTTTAGCCAGCCTCGCCATGCATCTCGAAAACCCCATCGGGTCGGTCCCTCTGCTCGCCTGGGTCGCTCGCACCTGGCGGACTGATACGGGAATGACGGCGGCTTGAAGGCGATTCCCTAGCAAATTCCGCGCCGCTCACACCGCCAGCATCAGCACGAATCAGGTTCCTGCGCGGCTGTTCGCCAGTGCCTACCGCGGGCAATGCCGCTGTCAAGCCGCAGCATCCCGGGAAACGGTATTTTTGTCTGATGTTACTAGGAAATATCTTGCGGGTGATCGCTGACAGACCGGGCTCAAGACTGCATTGCGATAGATCAAGAATTATGGTTTGAGAGGCTTGATTTCGGCGTTCTAGCGATCTGGCCCCAATTCCTCTTAGAGGTATTCTTGCGCGGCGGTTTGTCAGACGGGCGGATCGAATAAGCGTTTCCCAAAAATAGGGGAGCGCACTTGGGGTGATTTCGTAAGGGGAGCGCGAACGGCATGAGGATGTCGATGGGTCGGGTGGGCCGGCATTTGCTGGGAATGGCCACCATCGCCTTGGTGGCGGCTGGCATGACGCTGGCGACGGGCGGGAAGGCATTCGCCGCAGAGCTCGGGCAACCGGCGCCGTGGGAATGGACGCTTCAGCAATCCGCCTCGCCGGTGATGGACAACATCGTCTGGTTCCACAACTTCCTGTTCGTACTGATCACCCTGATCACGCTGTTCGTTCTGGCGCTGCTGGTGATCGTGGTGCTGAAGTTCAATGCGAAGGCCAATCCGGTGCCGTCGCGGACCACCCACAACACGCTGATCGAGGTGGTGTGGACGCTGGTTCCGGTGCTGATCCTGGTCGGCATCGCGGTGCCGTCGTTCCGGCTTCTGTTCCTGGAGCTCGACGTGCCGAAGGCGGATATCACCGTCAAGGCGACCGGCAAGCAGTGGTACTGGTCCTATGCCTACCCGGATAACGGCAAGTTCGAGTTCGATTCGCTGATGGCCCAGGACAAGCAGCCCCGCCTGCTCGGCGTCGACAATGAGATGGTGGTGCCGGTGAACAAGGTGATTCGCGTCCAGGTCACCGGCGCCGACGTCATCCACGCCTTCGCGCTGCCGGCTTTCGGCGTCAAGATCGACGCCATTCCGGGGCGGCTGAACGAGACCTGGTTCAAGGCCACCAAGACCGGCATGTTCTACGGCCAGTGCTCGGAGCTCTGCGGCAAGGACCATGCGTTCATGCCGATCGCGATCCGCGTGGTGGAGGACCAGGAATTCGCCTCCTGGGTCGAGACGGCGAAGAAGAAATTTGCAAGCGGCGGCACCAGCACCTACGCCTCCGCGGCCGGCCCGACGCAGTAAGCGTCGGGTGACGGCTCGAGGGGACTGTAAGCGAGATAAAGGGCGGGACCTCCAAAAAGGTCCGAACGGGACGCAAGGCAGGATTTGAAAATGGCAACGAGCGCAGCGGCACACGGCGATCACGCGCATGACCACGAGCACGCCCATCCGACGGGATGGCGGCGCTACGTCTATTCGACCAATCACAAGGACATCGGCACGATGTACCTGATCTTCGCGGTCGTCGCCGGCATCATCGGTGCCGCGATGTCGATCGCGATCCGTGCCGAGCTGATGTATCCGGGCGTGCAGATCTTCCACGAGACGCACACCTACAACGTCTTCGTGACCAGCCACGGCCTGATCATGATCTTCTTCATGGTCATGCCCGCGATGATCGGCGGCTTCGGCAACTGGTTCGTGCCGCTGATGATCGGTGCGCCCGACATGGCGTTCCCGCGCATGAACAACATCTCGTTCTGGCTGCTGCCGGCCTCGTTCGCGCTGCTGCTGATGTCGACCTTCGTCGAGGGCGAGCCGGGCGCCAACGGCGTCGGCGCCGGCTGGACCATGTACGTGCCGCTGTCGAGCTCCGGCCATCCGGGCCCGGCCGTCGACTTCGCGATCCTGTCGCTGCATCTCGCCGGTGCCTCGTCGATCCTCGGCGCAATCAACTTCATCACCACGATCTTCAACATGCGCGCGCCGGGCATGACCCTGCACAAGATGCCGCTGTTCGTGTGGTCGATCCTGGTGACGGTGTTCCTACTGCTGCTGTCGCTGCCGGTGCTCGCCGGCGCGATCACCATGCTGCTCACCGACCGCAATTTCGGCACGACGTTCTTCGCGCCCGACGGCGGCGGCGACCCCGTGCTGTTCCAGCACCTGTTCTGGTTCTTCGGCCACCCCGAAGTGTACATCCTGATCCTGCCGGGCTTCGGCATGGTCAGCCAGATCGTGTCGACCTTCTCGCGCAAGCCCGTGTTCGGCTATCTCGGCATGGCCTACGCCATGGTTGCGATCGGCGGCATCGGCTTCGTAGTGTGGGCGCACCACATGTACACGGTCGGCATGTCCTCGGCGACACAGGCCTATTTCGTCGCCGCGACCATGGTGATCGCGGTGCCGACCGGCGTGAAGATCTTCTCCTGGATCGCCACGATGTGGGGCGGCTCGATCGAATTCCGCGCCCCGATGATCTGGGCGGTGGGCTTCATCTTCCTGTTCACCGTCGGCGGCGTCACCGGCGTCGTGCTGGCGAACGCGGGCGTCGATCGCGTGCTCCAGGAAACCTATTACGTCGTCGCGCACTTCCACTACGTGCTGTCGCTCGGCGCGGTGTTCGCGATCTTCGCCGGCTGGTACTACTGGTTCCCGAAGATGACGGGCTACATGTACAACGAGACGCTGGCGAAGGCGCACTTCTGGGTCACCTTCATCGGCGTGAATCTGGTGTTCTTCCCGCAGCACTTCCTCGGCCTGTCGGGCATGCCGCGCCGCTACGTCGACTATCCCGATGCATTCGCCGGCTGGAACCTGGTCTCGTCGGTCGGCTCCTACATCTCGGGCTTCGGCGTCCTGATCTTCCTCTACTGCGTGATCGACGCTTTCGCCCGCAAGGTGCCGGCGGGCGACAATCCGTGGGGTGCAGGTGCGACCACGCTGGAGTGGACGCTGCCTTCGCCGCCGCCCTTCCACCAGTTCGAAGTGCTGCCCCGCGTGCAGTAAGCCATCTTCCGCGGCGCCCGTCATGGGCGCCGCGGCTCTATAACGAAGCGAGTTAGATTAGTGTCCGTTCTCGACCACAACGCCATCGACATCAATCCCCGCATCTCCGAAGCGGAGGTTGGCGACTACATCGCGCTGCTCAAGCCGCGGGTGATGTCGCTGGTGATCTTCACCGCGCTGGTCGGCATGGCGATGGCGCCGGCATTTCCACTGGGTGCTCGCGATCACCTCGCTGCTGTGCATCGCCGTCGGCGCCGGCGCCTCCGGCGCGCTCAACATGGCGCTCGAAGGCGACATCGACGCGAAAATGTCGCGCACGGCGAACCGGCCGATCCCGCGCGGCCGCATCACCCGCCCTGAGGCCATGGCGTTCGGTACGACGCTCGCCTTCTTCTCGGTGATGACGCTCGGCATCCTCGTCAACTGGATCGCGGGCGCGCTGCTCGCCTTCACTATCTTCTTCTACGTCGTGATCTACACGATGTGGCTGAAGCGCTGGACCGCGCAGAACATCGTGATCGGCGGCGCCGCCGGTGCGCTGCCGCCGGTGGTGGCCTGGGCCGCGGTGACGGGCACGGTCGACGTCGAGCCGCTGCTGCTGTTCGCGATCATCTTCTTCTGGACACCGCCGCATTTCTGGGCGCTGGCGCTGTTCCGCTCCGACGATTACGCGCGCGCCGGCATTCCGATGCTGCCCAACGTCGCCGGCCCCGACGCGACGCGGCTCCAGATCCTGCTCTACACCATCGTGCTGATCGCGGTCGCCGCCGCGCCGTGGGCGCTCGGCTATTTCGACGCCGTCTACGGCGTCGTCTCGCTGATCCTCGGCGCCGGCATGCTGGTGCTCGCGATCAACGTCTACGTCCGTCGCGAGCGCAGCCAGTCCTTGCGCGCGACGCGAAAGCTGTTCGCCTTCTCGATCCTGTATCTGTTCGCGCTGTTCGCGACCCTGCTGGCCGAGGTCGTGTTCAGGGCGCTTGCTCCGATGGTTGGGGGCGCATGAGGCAGGAATGGCCGACAAACCCGAGCCAGATGGAATCGTCCTCACCGAGGCGCAGAAGAAGAGTCGTCGTCAGCGCTCCATTGCCATTGCTTTGGCGCTCGGCGTGCTCGTCGTGCTGTTCTTCGCCGTCACCATGGTCAAGGGACCGGCAGTGCTAGTCCGGCCGATGTAGGAATCATGGATCACGAGCCGACCATATTGGAGGACGTCAGCGCCAAGCCGGCCAATCGTAAGCCGGCCAAGGGTGGCGGGCTGGGCCGCGATGTGGTGGTTGCTTCCATCTGCGGCGGCGTGGTCGCGCTGATGGTAGGCGCCTCCTATGCGGCGGTGCCGTTCTACAATTGGTTCTGCCGCGCCACCGGCTTCAACGGCACGACGCAAGTCGCGACCTCCGCGCCCGCCAGCGGCCCGATCGCGCGGAAGATTTCGGTGCGCTTCGATTCCAACGTCGCGCCCGGCCTGCCCTGGAAGTTCGAGCCGGAGCAGAACGAGATCGAGGTCAATATCGGCCAGGTCGTGACTGTGTTCTACACTGTGACCAACCAGGCCGCGCGCACCACCGCCGGCCAGGCCGCCTACAATGTCGCGCCGCTGACGGTCGGGTCCTACTTCCAGAAGATCAACTGCTTCTGCTTCACCGAACAGACCATGGCGCCGGGCGAGAAGCGCGAGATGCCGGTCGTGTTCTATGTCGATCCGTCGATCGCCGACGATCACGAGAACGACGGGCTGAACACGATCACGCTGTCCTACACGTTCTATCCGGTGAAGGATCCGGTGGTGAAGCCGCTCGCCTCCGGCGAGAACGACAAACGCAAGGGAAATCTCTGATCGCCGGGCTCGCCCAGGGGTTGGAAACAAGGGGATAAGTGCCGGACAGGCACGGGATTGAGGAGAGAGACCGCAAATGGCTACCGCGCAAGGCAAGCATCACGACTATCACCTGGTCGATCCCTCTCCCTGGCCGGCGGTCGGTTCGCTCTCGGCCTTCATCATGGCGGTCGGCGCGATCGCCTGGATGCACCACATGTTCTCGGCCGCGCCGATCGTGTTCGGTGTCGGCACCGTCGGCGTGCTCTACACCATGGCGAGCTGGTGGGGCGACGTGATCAAGGAAGCCCAGTACAAGGGCGACCACACCCGCGTCGTGCAGCTGCATCACCGCTACGGCATGATCCTGTTCATCGCCTCCGAGGTGATGTTCTTCGTGGCCTGGTTCTGGGCCTATTTCAATGCGGCGCTGTTCCCGGCCGACGCCGTCCACGCCACCCGCGATGCGGTGTTCGGCTGCGGCCTCGGCACCCAGGCCGGTGCCTGCGCGGTCCCCGGCACCTGGCCGCCCCATGGCATCGAGACCTTCGATCCCTGGCACCTGCCGCTGCTGAACACGCTGATCCTGCTGACCTCAGGCACCACGGTGACCTGGGCTCACCATGCGCTGCTCGAGAACGATCGTCAGGGCCTGAAGTACGGCCTGATCCTCACCGTCGTGCTCGGCGCGCTCTTCACTTGCGTGCAGGCCTATGAGTACAGCCACGCGGCGTTCTCCTTCGCCGGCAACGTCTATGGCGCGACCTTCTTCATGGCCACCGGCTTCCACGGCTTCCACGTGCTGGTCGGCACCATCTTCCTGCTGGTCTGCCTGTTCCGCGCCTATGCCGGCCACTTCACGCCGAAGCAGCATCTCGGCTTCGAGTTCGCCGCCTGGTACTGGCACTTCGTCGACGTGGTCTGGCTGTTCCTGTTCCTCTGCATCTATGTGTGGGGACACGGTGCTGAGACCATGGCCCACGGCGCGCACTAAGTCGTCGTGAATTGATCAGAAAGGGCGGCCGCAGGGCCGCCCTTTCGCATTTTCTGCCGCCGCAAGTTTCGGCGGAAACTGTGATAGAGTCCCGCGATCATGAACGACGCCACCGGCACATCCGAGCCCGAGACAACCGTCCTGCAAAGCGCGATGCGCGGGCTTGCCTGCAAGTGTCCGCGCTGCGGCCAGGGCAAGCTCTACGCGGGCTTCCTGACGCTCGCGCCGTCCTGCGACCGCTGCGGCCTCGATTACGCTTTCATCGACAGCGGCGATGGTCCGGCGATCTTCATCATCATGCTGGCCGGTGCGATCGTGGTCGGCTGCGCGCTCGTCGTCGAGGTCAAGTACCAGCCGCCGTTCTGGCTGCATGCAGCGCTCTGGCTGCCGTTGATCCTCGCCACCACGCTGCTGCCGCTGCGTGCGATGAAGTCGCTGTTGATCGCGCTGCAATTCCACCACAAGGCGGCGCCGGGCCGGCTGGTCGACCGCGCGAAATGAACGAGCCGGCGCGCAAGCCTCGCGTGGCCGGCTTCGCGCTGTTCACGCTGTTCCTGACGGTGGTCTTGATCTCGCTCGGAGTCTGGCAATTGCAGCGCCGGACCGCCAAGCACGAGCTGATCGCGGCGCTCACCGAGCGGTTGGCCGAAGCGCCCGTCGCGCTGCCGCCGCCGTCGCAGTGGACCGCGCTCGATCCCGCGCACGACGAATTCCGCCGCGTCAGCTTTACCGCGACCTATGCGCCGCTTCCTGATGCGATGATCTATTCCTCCGGCTCGGCCGTGCGCAAGGACGCCTCCGGCCCCGGCACCTGGGCCTTCCTGCCGGCGCGCCTTCCGAGCGGTGAGACGATCGTGATCGACGCCGGCTTCGTCGAGAACACGATGCAGGACCGCGGCGTCGAGGATCGTGCGGTGAAGAAGCTCGTCACCGGGCAGCCCGTCGTGCTCACCGGCTATCTGCGCTTTCCCGAGGCGTCGGGCTGGCTGACGCCGGCGGAGAACCGCGACAAGCGACTCTGGTTCGTGCGCGATCATCGGGCAATCGCAAGCGCGCTGGGCTGGGGCACGGTTGCGCCGTTCTATATCGACCTGGAGCGGCCTGCGCCCGAGAACGGCATCCCGCGCCCGGGTCCGCTCGACGTGCATCTGAAGGATGATCATCTGCAATACGCCATCACCTGGTTCGCCCTCGCAGGCGCGGTGTTGATCGCGTTCGGCGTCTGGATGAAAGGACGACGCCCGGCCTGACATGACCGCAGGTTCCCAGAGGGAACCCGCAATCATCCGGGCTTTATTATTCAGCGCATATTCACGACTGTGGCCCTAAGCCGCGCGAAAATTTTCGCGGCAAACAGGATGTTGGCGTGAGCGATATTGATCAGATGGGAATCGTCGTCGACTGGGTCGACGCCTGCCGCACAGGCGACCTTGCGGGCCTGCTCGACCTCTATGCGGACGACGCCCGGGTCGAATGCACCTGCAACGGCACGCAACATTATCGTGGGCGAAACGAGCTCGAAACCTATTGGGGACCCCGGCTCAGCACTTTCTCGTCGGTCGGATTCGGCCTCGAAGAAATCAATCCTGTGCCGCACGGCATCGATCTCGAATATTCCATCGCGGGCTCACTGCGCATCCACGCCTCGTTCCGCTTCAGCGCGGAAGGCAAGATTTACAGTACGCTGTGCACGCCGTCGCCGCAGAACTCCCACGATGGCTGCGCGTGCTAAAGCATGATCCGGAAAAGTGCGAAGCGGTTTTCCGAAAAGATCATGCTCAAACAACAACCTAAAGCGCGATGACGATTCATCCCAATCTCATCGCGCTTTAGCTCCGCGGCCGCTGCTCTTCTCGCGTCGCATCCACCGGCAGCTGGCAGCGCACATAGGTTCGATCGTCCGCGCGCAGCAATGACAATGATCCGCTGAGAGCGCGCACGCGCTCGTGCATGCCGGTCAGACCCCGGCCAAAGACGTTGCTCTCTGGAAAGCCGCCGCCGTCGTCGGAGATCTCGATGGCGAGCGCCTCGCCCGCCATGGTGGCCTGCACATGGGCGTTGCGGGCATTGGCATGGCGCAGCACGTTGGTTAGCGCCTCCTGGATCACGCGATAGACGGTCTGGGCCAGCGGTCCGTCGATCTCGTTCAGAGCGGCATCGATCGTGGCCGTCAGGCTGACATGCGGCGCCTGTCTGCGAAAGTTCTGGAGCAGCGTCTGCAAGCTGGTCTGGAGCCCCAATTGCTCGATGTAGAGCGGCCGCAGCCGGTCCAGGATGCGGCGATTGGCCTGCTGGAGCGCCTCGACCGACCGCATCACCTCCTGCGCCGAATTGCCGAGATTTCCTGCCCGTGGCGAGGCCTCGGCCAGGGCGATGGTGCTGGCGCGGATGCCGAACAGCAGCGGTCCGAGCTCGTCATGCAGCTCGCGGGCGAGGTCGCGCCGCTCGTCGTCCTGGAGCGACACCAGGCGATGCAGCAGGTCGCGATTGTCCTGGCTCAATTCCGCCAGCGTCGTTGCCAGCGCGTTGGCCTCCTCGCAGCTCTGCCGGATCTCCGGCGGCCCTGCCACCGGAATCGGCATCGCGTAATCGCCGCGCCGTATTCGGGTGAGGCCTGCGCCGAGCTTTTGCAGAGGGCGCAGCGCTGATTCTGTGAACAGATAAGCGATCGTGCCGGTCAGAACCGTCAATACGGCGATCAGACTTGTCAGCGCCAGAAAGCCGATCCATTTCTCGAACAGGTCGGCCGACAGGTCAGGCATGAAGACGATGTCACCGACACGCCTGCCGTCGATGATGACAGGTGAGGCCGCGTCCATGTCCGGAATGACGATCAGGTCTGCGAACCATTGCGGCACGCCATGCAGATCGTGCAGACGGTCCTTCACAGGGGGCGCGGGACCTGCTTCCATGGGGCGGAATTGGATATCAGAGGAGGGATCCAGCGAATGGACGAACGCATCGAGGATCTTCCGCGGGTTATCCGAGGCGCCGAGGGCGTTGTTGAGTGCGACGGCGACGGTCCGGGTCGAGCGCCGACCTGGCTCGTTCTCGTCGGCCAGCTGGCCGGTCGCGAATGTCTGGAGCAGCACGCCGCCCATGGCCAGCGCGGCTAGAAAGCTCAAGCCGAGCGGAAGAAACAGTTGGGTTCTGAACGAGAGCCGTTGCCACATTAGGTCAATTCTAACGCGCATCGGGGCGATTTGCTCTTTCCATTTGTTCCCGCCGGTCTATGAGTCGAAAAACAAGAGAGCGCGCGATGCAAGATACCGCCAAGCCGGCGACCAAGGTTCTGATCGTCGACGACCATCCTGTGGTGCTGTCCGGATGCCGGACGCTTTTCGCGTCCGACCATTCGATCCGCATCGACGAGGCGACGGATGCTAAATCCGGACATCGCGCCTATGTCAGCAAGCGGCCTGACGTCACCGTGATCGATATCAGCCTGCCCGACGTCTCCGGTTTCGAGCTAATGCGACGCATCCGCAAGGACGATCCGGACGCCAAGATCATCATGTTCAGCATGAACGACGATCCGGCCTTCGTGGTGCGGGCCGTTGAGCTCGGCGCGCAGGGCTATGTTTCCAAGGGCGACGATCCCAGGATCCTGCTGAAAGCCGTGCGCAAGGTCGTCGCAGGTGACAATTTCATCTCGCCGCAACTCGCCGAGGCCGTGACGTTCTCCGGCGCCGCGATCAAGGCCAATCCGGCTTCGCAGATGACGCCGCGGGAGCTCGAGATTCTTCGCCTGCTCGGGCGCGGCGACAAGATCGTCGAGGTCGCCGAGGCGCTCGGCATCTCCTACAAGACCGTCGCGAACACCACGTCCCTGCTCAAGCAGAAGTTAGGGGCCAAGAACCATTCCGACCTGATCAGGATCGCGGTGGAAATCGGGATGAGCTGAGATCCGTCGGCGACCGAACCGGCTGCTCCAGGATGCAGCGGTTCGGTCGACGGATCGGCGCCGCCGTCGGCCGGGCAATGCGTGGATGACGGCGGGTGCCATCCGCCGACACAATCGGCCGCCGGGTCATTCGTTCCCGAGGCGGGTGATAAATTCGGGAAAACGTGGCAAAGTCAGGAATGAACCTGCATGCGAATGCCAAAGAGCGGGCCGAAGCATCCCGGGAAAAACAGGGAACATCTTTCGGCGTACACAGTTTTCGCTCTTGACGATCTGATGACAGGCAACGAAAGCTGGTGCCGATAGTTTAGCGGGCCCGCGACCCGCACGAGGCAAACCGGTCTGCACACTCAACGACAGACCTTCCAAGAGAGGGCTGCGGCATCGCCGCAGCCCTTTTCGTTGCAGAGGCCTCGACGGGAAGCGGTTTCCCGACGCCGCAAAACACTTTATGGTGGCCCAAAGCCTCTGGCTGTTAACAAGTATTTTCGTAAAATCAAAGGCTTACGGATCGAGCTTTGGCCCGGCCGGCCTTTGGAGGGCAGTTTGACTCGTTATATCTCGACCCGGGGCGAGGCCCCCGAACTCGGCTTCTGCGACGTGATGCTGACTGGGCTTGCCCGTGACGGCGGCCTGTATGTTCCGGCCATTTGGCCGCAGCTCTCGACCGAAGCCATCGCCGGCTTTTTCGGTCGCCCCTATTGGGAGGTCGCAGTCGACGTGATCCGCCCCTTCGCCGGCGGCGAGATATCGGACGCCGAGCTTGGCCGCATGGCGAACGAGGCCTACGCCACCTTCCGCCATCCCGCGGTGGTGCCGCTGCGCCAGATGGCGCCGCACCAGTTCGTGCTGGAGCTGTTCCACGGTCCGACGCTCGCCTTCAAGGACGTGGCGATGCAGCTGATCTCGCGGCTGATGGACCATGTGCTCGCCAAGCGCGGCCAGCGCACCACCATCGTGGTCGCGACGTCGGGCGACACCGGCGGCGCCGCGGTCGAAGCCTTCGCAGGCCTCGAGAATGTCGATCTCATCGTGTTGTTTCCGCACGGCCGCATCTCCGAGGTGCAGCAGCGGATGATGACGACGACGGGCGCGGCCAACGTCCATGCGCTCGCCATCGAAGGTACCTTCGACGACTGCCAGGCGCTCGTGAAGGGGATGTTCAACAACCATCGCTTCCGCGATGCGACTTCGCTCTCCGGTGTCAATTCCATCAACTGGGCGCGCATCGTCGCCCAGGTGGTCTACTACTTCACCTCGGCCGTTGCCGTCGGCGCGCCGGCGCGCGCGGTAGACTTCATCGTTCGACCGGCAATTTCGGCGACATCTTTGCCGGCTATGTTGCCAAGCGCATGGGCCTGCCCGTGCGTACCCTCTGCATCGCCGCCAACGTCAACGACATCCTGGCGCGCACGCTGAAGACCGGCATCTACGAGGTGCGCGAGGTGCATGCGACCGCCTCGCCGTCGATGGACATCCAGATCTCCTCGAATTTCGAGCGGCTGCTGTTCGAAGCCGGCAAGCGCGATGCGGCCGGCGTGCGCCGCCTGATGGACTCGCTGAAGCAGTCGGGGCGCTTCGTGCTGCCCGATGCGACGCTGGCGGCGATCCGGGAGGAGTTCGACGCAGGCCGCGCCGACGAGACCGAGACCGCGGCTGCGATCCCTCTCTACGGCCCATCCGGCCAAATTCCCGGACGCGGTCGAGGCGACCTGCGGCCAGCGGCCGCAACTGCCGGCCTGGCTCGACGGTCTCATGACCAAATCCGAACACATGAAGGTGATGAAAAACGATCAGGCCGAGGTCGAGCGGTTCGTGCTGTCGGTCAGCCGCGCCGCAAAACAGGGAGTTGCCGGATGAGCGTCGAGATCTCCAAGCTTGCCTCCGGCCTAACCGTCGTCACCGACAAGATGCCCCATCTCGAGACCGCGGCGCTCGGCGTCTGGGCGGGCGTCGGCGGCCGCGACGAGAAGCCGAACGAGCATGGCATCTCGCATCTCCTTGAGCACATGGCGTTCAAGGGCACGACCAGGCGCTCCTCGCGCGAGATCGTCGAGGAGATCGAGGCGGTCGGCGGCGACCTCAATGCCGGCACCTCGACCGAGACGACATCCTATTACGCGCGGGTGCTGAAGGCCGACGTGCCGCTGGCGCTCGATGTGCTCGCCGATATCCTCGCCAATCCCGCCTTCGAGCCCGACGAGCTCGAGCGCGAGAAGAACGTCATCGTGCAGGAGATCGGCGCTGCGCAGGACACGCCCGACGACGTCGTGTTCGAGCATCTCAACGAGCTCTGCTATCCCGACCAGCCGATGGGCCGCTCGCTGCTCGGCACCGCGAAGACGCTGCGCAGCTTCAACCGCGACATGCTGCGCGGCTATCTGTCGACGCATTATCGCGGCCCCGACATGGTGGTGGCGGCCGCTGGCGCGGTCGATCACCAACAAGTGGTTGCTGAGGTCGAGCAGCGCTTTGCAAGCTTCGAGGCGACGCCGGGTCCGAAGCCGCAGTCGGCGCAGTTCGGCAAGGGCGGCGCCAAGGTGGTGCATCGCGAGCTCGAGCAGGCGCATCTGACGCTGGCGCTGGAAGGCGTGCCCCAGACCGACCCGTCGCTGTTCTCGCTCCAGGTCTTCACCAACATCCTGGGCGGCGGGATGTCGTCGCGGCTGTTCCAGGAGGTCCGCGAGAAGCGCGGCCTCTGCTACTCGATCTACTCGTTCCACGCCCCCTATACCGACACCGGCTTCTTCGGCCTCTACACCGGAACCGATCCGGCCGACGCGCCGGAGATGATGGAGGTCGTGGTCGACATCATGAATGATTCGGTCGAGACCCTGGCCGAGGCCGAGATCGCGCGGGCCAAGGCGCAGATGAAGGCAGGCCTGCTGATGGCGCTGGAGAGCTGCTCGTCCCGCGCCGAGCAACTCGCCCGGCACGTGCTGGCTTATGGAAGGCCGCAGACGGTGCAGGAACTGGTGGCCCGGATCGACGCGGTCAGTGTCGAATCGACCCGGGATGCCGCGCGTGCGCTGCTTTCGCGTAGCCGCCCTGCAGTTGTCGCATTGGGCAGCGGCAGGGGTCTGGACACGGCGGTGTCTTTTGCGGAAGGATTGACGCGGGCGCGCGCCAAGGCGCGGCTGCATTAGGAGCCGCGCCACGGAGCCTCCGCCTTCGGGAAGCATCACCATGGCTCTCTTTCGCCTGCCTTCCAGTGGACCCGCCGCCCTCGCTCCGCGCGGCAACGGGCTGCTGCTGCGTGCGCCGCAGATGTCGGACTTCCTGCAATGGGCGCATCTGCGCGAGAGCAGCCGCGATTACCTGACGCCCTGGGAGCCGATCTGGCCGTCGGACGATCTCACCCGGTCTGGCTTCCGCCGCCGTCTGCGCCGCTATTCCGAGGACATTGCTGCGGACCGCTCCTACCCCTTCCTGATCTTCCGCGAGCTCGATGGGGCCATGGTGGGCGGCATCACGCTCGCCAATGTCCGCCGCGGCATCGTGCAGGCCGGCACCATCGGCTATTGGGTCGGCCAGCCCCATGCCCATCGCGGCTACATGACGGCGGCGCTGCGGGTGCTGCTGCCGACGCTGTTCGGCGAGCTCAATCTGCACCGGGTCGAGGCCGCCTGCATCCCCACCAATGCGCCGTCGATCCGTGTCCTGGAGAAGTGCGGCTTCTCCCGCGAGGGGCTCGCGCGGCGCTATCTCTGCATCAACGGGGTCTGGCAGGACCATCTGCTGTTCGGCCTGCTGCACGAGGATTTCCGCGGCTGAACCCAGCCCTTCCTGTGGCCAAAGTCGCATTGCGACGGCCTTTTGCTGCCTTGGGTTCGCCGATTTTGACGATATAACGCGCATGGCCGGCGGTGATCGGCCGGTATTTGTCATGGAGTATGGGTGTCGATGGTGCAGGAGCTTCGGTCATCGCGGAATGCGTTGCGACGGGGGACGGGGATCGCGCTGGCGTTGTCGGTTGCGCTCGCCTCGGTCTCTCCGGTGGCGGCCCAGTCGCTCACCGACCGCTTCAAGAACCTCTTTGGCGGCAAGTCCGACGAGCCGGCCCAGCCCAAGCCGGCGCCCGCGCCGGGCCAGCCGGCCGCCGATGACGACGTCGATTGCCCGCAGGTCACGGTGCGCGCTGGCGCCTCGACCTACGGGGTCGGCTCTACCGGCAAGCCGGCCGTCGGCAACGACGTCCGCTTCCAGGCCTCGATCACCAAGATGGCGCGCGAATGTGTCCGGAACGGCGGCGAGATCACGGCCCGGATCGGCATCCAGGGCCGCGTCATCGCCGGTCCTGCCGGCGCGCCATCGACGGTCGAAGTGCCCCTGCGCGTCGCCGTGGTGCAGGGCGGCGTCGGCGAGAAAGTGATCGCCTCGAAGGCCTACCGGACCACGGTCGAGATGGCGGAGGGCGGCAGCGTGCCGTTCACCTTCGTTGCCGAGGACCTGTCCTACCCGGTGCCGTCGGCCGCGGTCGCCGATTCCTACATCTTCTATGTTGGCTTCGACCCGCAGGCGCTCTCGCCCGAGCCGAAGGGGCGAGGGAAGAAGAAGTAGGCTGTATCTCTGGGCAGCGTCACCCTCGGGTGACGCTAGGACCAGGGGTTTCCGCCCATATGGAAGAGCTTTGCGAGGTCGTAACAGGCTCCGCAAAGCACCTTTGGATCGAGATGCTCCAATGCATCACCGATCCACTCACCGCCGGTTTCGGCAACCCGGTTATTGCACTCACCGCACCATGCATCGGATCTTGGATTCCCTGAATCAGATGCCCAGAAGAAGCCAACGCGTTCGCGCCTCGTGAGGCCATGGACGACGTGCTGGCACACGAACGTCATCGGCTGCCGACCGTGCGTACTGCATTGGACAGTTTTCATGCGATCTCAAAAGATCATGGCCCGGATCGCTCGATTAGACAGCCAAACGGCCGATCCGTCTACGATCGACCTAGGCCAACAAAAAAGCCGGCGCTCATCGCGCCGGCTTTTTGATTGGTGAGGGCTTCTGTTCTCAGTTCAGCTTCTGCCGAACCTCGTTGATGCCCTTGGCGAGCAGATCGTCGGCCACCTGGCCCTTGACCGACTGCGACAGGATCGTCGAGGCGGCCTGGACGGCGGCTTCCGCGGCTGCGGCGCGGACATCGGCGAGCGCCTGGGCTTCGGCGAGCGCGATCTTGCTCTCTGCGGTCTTGGTGCGGCGGGCGACAAAATCCTCCATCTTCGCCTTGGCCTCGCTCGCGATGCGCTCGGCTTCGGACTTGGCATTGGCGATGATGTCGGCAGCCTCGCGCTCGGCGGTGGCGCTGCGCGCCTTGTAGTCGGCGAGCACCTTGGCCGCTTCCTGCTTGAGGCGCGTGGCGTCGTCGAGCTCGGCTTTGATGCGCTCGGCGCGATGATCGAGCGCGGTCAGCGCCGACTTGAACACCCCGAGATAGCCGAACACGACCATCAGGATCACGAAGGCGACGGCGACCCAGGTTTCAGGATCGAAGAACATCTCGACTAACCCTTCAAGGACGCATCAACGGCGGCATTGACCGACGCCGCATCCGGAACGACGCCGGTGAGCTGCTGCACGATCTGGCCTGCCGCATCGGCCGCGATGCCGCGGACGTTGCTCATGGCGGTCGTGCGGGTCGAGGCGATGGTCTTCTCCGCCTCGGCGAGCTTGGCCGCCAGCTGCTCTTCCAGCGCCTTGCGCTCGGCATCCGCCTGCGCATTCGCCTTGTCGCGGGATTCGTTGCCGATCGCCTGCGCCCGCGAACGCGCCGAAGCGAGCTCGCTTTCATAGGCCTTCAGCGCCGCCTCGGACTGGTCCTTCAGCGCCTGCGCCTCAGTGAGGTCACCCTCGATCTTGTTCTGACGCGCTTCGATCGCACCGCCGACCTTGGGCAGAGCGAGCTTGGACACGATCACGTAAAGCAGGACGAAGAAGATCGCGAGCGACACCAGCTGCGAAGCAAAGGTGCTGGTCTCGAACGGCGGAAAGCCGCCGCCGTGATGACCGCCGTCGGCTTCGGTGTGGGCGTCAGTCGCCGGACCTTTCGCCCCGCCATGACTCTCGGCCATGGAGTACTCCTGTTGCTGTCACGCGCCGCTTCGGATGAAGCGCGCGGAAGAGGTCGTTCTTTAGAAAACGAACAGCAGAAGCAGAGCGATCAGCAGCGAGAAGATGCCGAGCGCTTCGGTCACGGCGAAGCCGAAGATCAGGTTGCCGAACTGGCCCTGAGCGGCGGACGGATTGCGGACGGCTGCGGCGAGGTAGTTGCCGAAGATCACGCCCACGCCGACGCCCGCACCGCCCATGCCGATGCACGCGATGCCCGCGCCGATAAGTTTTGCTGCTGCCGGATCCATTTTAGACTCCTTGGAAGAAAGATTGGGTTGTGGGTGGAAATTCCCCGGACCGCTCAGTGTCCCGGATGAATGGCGTCGTTGAGGTAGATGCAGGTCAGGATCGCAAACACATAGGCTTGCAGGAACGCGACCAGGATCTCGAGGGCGTAGAGCGCGATCGTGAGCGCGAGCGGCAGCACGCCGCCGACCCAGCCGATGGCGCCGAGCGAGAAGCCAAGCATGGCGACGAAGCCCGCGAACACCTTCAGCGCGATGTGGCCGGCCAGCATGTTGGCGAACAGACGAATGCTGTGCGAGACCGGCCGCAGGAAAAACGACAGGATCTCGATGAACATGACCAGCGGCAGGACGTAGCCGGGGACGCCGTGGGGAACGAAAATCGAGAAGAATTTCAGGCCGTTCTTGGCGACGCCGTAGATCAGCACGGTGAAGAAGACCAGCAGCGCCAGCCCGGCGGTGACGATCAGATGGCTCGAGATCGTGAAGGTGTAGGGAATGATGCCGACCAGGTTCGAGACGCAGATGAACATGAACAGCGAGAAGATCAGCGGGAAGAACTTCATGCCTTCCGCGCCGGCCGTCGAGCGGATGGTCGAGGCGACGAATTCGTAGGAGATCTCGGCGACCGACTGCAGACGCCCGGGAACCAGTTGCGTGCCGCTGGCAAGCATCAGGATCGAGATGATGGCGACCGCCACCAGCATGTAGAGCGATGAATTGGTGAAGGCGATCGTGTGATTGCCGATATGGCCCAGGGTGAAGAGAGGCTCGATGTTGAACTGGTGGATCGGGTCGATTTTCATCAGCGCGGCATCTCTTGGTCTGCCGGGCAATGCCGGCGGGTCTCGGTCTGCCGGCCGGGCCGGCCCGCACCGGCGAAGCCGGCGCGATCATTCCTCTCCTGTGGGATCGGCTTACGAACCACCGCGCCTGTTTTGACCCGCGCCCGCCGATCTCACCACATTCACCACGCCGGCGACGAAGCCCAGCAGCAGGAACACGATAAACCCGAAAGGCGACGTCGACAGCAAGCGGTCGAACCCCCAGCCAATCCCCGCTCCGACAGCGACACCGGCGACCAACTCCGAGGATAACCGAAAACCAAGCGCCATCGCCGAGGCTCTGGCCGCTCCGTCTCCACTGTCACCTGTGGGTTGCTCGGTCTTGATGTGGCGGCCGCGAATTTCGGACAACCGCTTATCAAGACTTCCGAGCCGTTCGGAAAGCGCAGCTTCCTCGGGCGATCTATCGCGATTTCCATTCTCGTCGTGTCCCGTGTCTTGAGCCATGCCACGAAGACCAGAAACGCCGCGGTTGAATGGAAACTACGCCCGCCACCCTCAAAAGCCGCGCGGACCATACTGATGGCCCATAATCAAGTCAAGCCAAGTCACGATTGCGTCGCTTTCTGCTATCTAGCTGATTTTGTTTATGGTATCGCCGCGCGCGGCAGTGCTGCACACAGCGTGACGCCGCACCGCAGCAGCTCTCGGCATGATCGGGGGAAGCGGTCCCCATTTCGCCGTGCTGCCGGGATCAAAGGGGCCGCCGTGATCGTTGATGCCGTGCGCGCGTTTTGGGCGGCGGATCGCCGGCCGGGGTGTAGAATTGCGAGAGCGCCACCGGCGCGTCGTGGCGGAGAGCGCGATGAGACCTGCGAAACCATCCACAACAACTTGCACGGCATCTTGGCTTGCGGCGATGGCGTTCGCCGCGGCGATGACCGCCGGCGGCGGCATCGTTGCCGCCCAATCCGCGCCCGACAGTGAAAACGGCCGTTACAGCATGACGCCGATTCCCGAGGGCGTGCTGCGGCTCGACACCCGCACCGGCACGGTGTCGACCTGCACCAAGAACGGCGCCGGCTGGGCCTGTTACGCTGTGCCCGACGAACGGACTGCGCTCGACGCCGAGATCGGCCGGCTCCAGGCCGAAGTCGAGAAGCTGAAGGGGCAGCTCGCGGCCGGGCCGACCGTCTCGGGCAAGATCGACGAGGCGCTGCCGAAATCCGATCCGCTCAAGAAGGCGGAGCCGAAGGTCGCCGAGGGCGACCGCAAGATCGAGATTCCGCTGCCGAGCGACCAGGACATGGACCGCGTGATGTCGTTCCTGGAAAAGGCCTGGCGCCGGCTGATCGACATGGCCAATCGCGTGCAGAAGGACGTGTCGGGGAAGATTTGATGCGCGACGAGCTGCCGTAGGTTGGGCAGAGGCGCAAAGCGCCGTGCCCACCACCTTGATGTCGTCGCGCACATTGGTGGGCACGCTCCGCTTTGCCCACCCTACGGCAGCTTCCCGAGTTGAGAGATTTCGATGACATCCACCAAATCCGTCACCCGCTCGGCGCCGTCGTCAGTGCAAGCCACGACGATCGCATCGTCGCTGCTGACCGTGCAGACGCCGGGCCGCGGCTTCACCGATCTCACCAGCGAAGCCACGAAATTCATCGACGAGGCCCGCGCGCGTGAGGGCGCGTTGACGCTGTTCATCCGGCACACCTCTGCCTCGCTCACGATCCAGGAGAATGCCGATCCGTCCGTGCTGGTCGATCTCACCACGGCACTGTCGCGGCTAGCGCCCGAGAATGCCGGCTGGACACACGACACGGAAGGACCGGATGACATGCCCGGGCATGTCAAGACGATGCTGACGCAGACTTCGCTCCAGGTGCCGGTCCTGAACGGCAGGCTCGCGCTCGGCACCTGGCAGGCGATTTATCTGATCGAGCATCGCGCGCGCCCGCACCGGCGCGAGGTCGTGCTGCAATTCATCGGCAGCAATCAGTAGAGCGTTTTCGAGCGAAGTGGGTACCGGTTCGCGTGAAGAGAACGCGTCAAACCAGGAATCCACAAAATGAAACCGGCCGCGGATCGCTCCGCGGCGGCTTGTGGTGTCGATCGCTGTGTCGATCAGGTCGCCTTGATGTCGACGTCCTTGGTCTCGGGCAGGAACAGGAAACCGATCACGACGGTGATGGCCGCGAAGATGACCGGGTACCAGAGACCTGCATAGATATCGCCGGTCGAGGCCACGATCGCGAAGGCGGTTGCCGGCAAGAGGCCGCCGAACCAGCCGTTGCCGATGTGGTAGGGCAGCGACATCGAGGTGTAGCGGATGCGGGTCGGGAACAGTTCAACCAGCATCGCGGCGATCGGGCCGTACACCATGGTGACGAAGATCACCAGGATGAACAGCAGCCCGATGGTCGCGGCCACCTGCGGACGGAAGATGTCGAACGGATGCGCCATCTTCACGATGCCCGCATCGCCGGTCTTGGGATAACCGGCCGCCTGCACCGCGGCGAGAACGGCCGGGTTGCTGTCCTTGGCGCTGGTGTACGGAACTTCCTTGCCGTTGACCACCACCTTGACGCCGGAGCCGGCCGGGCCCGACGTGGTCGAGTACTTGACCGACGACTGCGACAGGTAGGCGCGCGCGGTGTCGCAGGGCGCGGTGAAGACGCGGGTACCGACCGGGTTGAACAGGTCGCCGCAGCCTGCGGGATCCGCCAACACGTCGACCTTGACCGACTCGATCGCCTTTTCCAGCGCCGGGTTGGCGTTGGTGGTGATCATCTTGAAGATCGGGAAGAAGGTCAGCGCCGCGATCAGACAGCCGCCGAGGATGATCGGCTTGCGGCCGATCCTGTCGGAGAGCATGCCGAACACGATGAAGAAGCCGGTGCCGAGCAGCAGCGACCAGGCGATCAGGAGGTTGGCGGTGTAGCCGTCGACCTTCAGGATCGATTGCAGGAAGAACAGCGCGTAGAACTGGCCGGTGTACCAGACCACGCCCTGGCCCATCACGCCACCGAGCAGCGCGAGCAGCACGAGCTTGCCGTTCTGCCAGTTGCCGAAGGCTTCCGTCAGCGGCGCCTTCGAGCTCTTCCCTTCATCCTTCATCTTCTGGAAGATCGGGGATTCATTGAGGCGAAGCCGGATCCAGACCGAGATGCCGAGCAGCAGCACGGAGACCAGGAACGGGATGCGCCAGCCCCACTTCGCGAACTCGGCTTCGCCGGTCGCGGTGCGGGTGAACAGGATGACCAGCAGCGACAGGAACAGGCCGAGCGTCGCGGTGGTCTGGATGAAGGAGGTGTAGTAGCCGCGCTTGCCGTTCGGAGCATGCTCCGCGACATAGGTCGCCGCACCGCCATATTCGCCGCCGAGGGCCAGGCCCTGGGCGAGGCGCAGCGCGATCAGGATGATCGGCGCCGCGATGCCGATCGTCGCCGCGTTGGGCAAGAGACCGACGATGAAGGTCGACAGACCCATGATCAGGATGGTGACGAGGAAGGTGTATTTGCGGCCGACGATGTCGCCGACACGGCCGAACACGATGGCGCCGAACGGCCGGACCAAGAAGCCCGCGGCGAATGCCAGCAGCGCGAAGATGTCGCGTGTGGCCGGCGGATAGTCCGAGAAGAATTGCACGCCGATGATCGAGGCGAGCGAACCGTAGAGATAGAAGTCGTACCACTCGAAGACGGTACCGAGCGAGGAGGCGAGAATGACGAAACGTTCGTCCTTCGTCATCCCTCCTGCGCCTGTCTGAGACACAGCCATTGTCGACATGTTGAGTCGCTCCCCGAAATGCGTTTCCTCGCGCCCCGGATGTCCGGGCATGCCGGATCAACCCAGGTCTTGGGGCGCAAGGTAACATCGGCGTGAAACCCGCCCCAATACGACTTTCGGCCTTGCGCACTGACGCGCACCTGACGGCGCGCAGCCTCCAGGTGGCACGATAGTGCTCGACTTTGGATTAACCCCGTTCCCGCAAAGGGATATTGTCTGCTTGCATGCCACGGCGGGTCGGGAAAGAATTGACCGAGGCCCCGGACCGGCTTACTGGCCGGTGATTGCCAGCAAGAGAACGATGAACGCTCCCTCGACCCATCTCGTCATTGCCGATGACCATCCCCTGTTCCGCGATGCGCTGCGGCAGGCGGTGGCGGGCGTCCTGACCTCTGCCAGGATCGACGAGGCCGGATCGTTCGAGGATCTGACCAGGCTTCTGGAACAGGCCTCCGACGTCGATCTGATCCTGCTCGACCTGTCGATGCCCGGGATCTCCGGCTTTTCCGGCCTGATCTATCTGCGCGCGCAATATCCGGCGATCCCGGTGGTGATCGTCTCGGCCTCCGACGACAATGCCACGATCCGCCGCTCGCTCGATTTCGGCGCCTCCGGCTTCATTCCGAAGCGGTTCGGCGTCGAGACCTTGCGCGACGCCATCCTCAAGGTGATGGAGGGCGACGTCTGGGTTCCCGCCGACACCGACCTGTCCGCCGCTGCCGATCCCGACATGACGCGCCTGCGCGACCGCCTGGTGACGCTGACGCCGCAGCAGGTGCGGGTGCTGATGATGCTGTCGGAAGGCCTCCTCAACAAGCAGATCGCCTATGAGCTCGGCGTGTCCGAGGCCACCATCAAGGCGCATGTCTCGGCGATCCTGCAAAAGCTCGGCGTCGAGAGCCGGACGCAGGCCGTGATCGCCGCCGCCAAGATCGCCGGCGGCCAATGGAAGCAGGGCACCCCGACGGGGTAGAGCATGATCCGGAAAAGTGCGCAGCGGTTTTCCGAAAAGATCATGCTCAAACAATAACCTAAAGCGCAATGACGATTCGTCCTGATCTCGTCGCGCTTTAGTCCGCTACAGCGTCGCCAGCAGCACGCCGGCCGCCCTGATATCAGCCGTCTCGGAGCCATCGGCAAAACCTTCGAGCGCCGTCTGGAGCAATTGCCTTGCGTCCTTGCGGCTGCGCCATTCAGCGAGAAGCTGCGCAAGATCAATCGCCACTCGCAGCTCCCAGGCTTTCGCGCCCTTGTCGCGGCTGAGCTTCAGCGATCGCATGAGGCAGGCCTCAGCGTCGCCGGTGTTCGGCTCCGGTAGCGACAGCAATATCTTGGCCTTCATGCGCAGCAGCTCGGGCATGTAGAGATGGTCGCCGCTCTGTTCGACGAGGCCGATGGCATCGTCGATCAGGCTCGCGGCCCGTTCGATCTGGCCGAGCGCCAGCAGGCCGTGGACCTGAGCGATGTTGAACGTCGTGGTGAGCAGCTCGTAACCGGCGTCGTGAAGCTCGCGCAGGCAGGCTGTGATCGTCTCGACACCGACCGCGGCATCGCCGCGCCGGATCGCGATTTCGCCTTTGACGCCGCGGCCAACCGCGAGATAGGGGCCCATCGAGCGCGAATTGGCATGGGCAATGAAGCGGTCGATGTTCTCTTCCGCGCTGTCGAGGTTTCCGCTCCAGAGATCGATCGAGACCAGCCATATCAACGCGATGCAGAGCGTGATCGGATGGTCCATCTGCGCGGCATCATCGACCGTCTGTCGCGCCAGTCGCTGTGCATCCTCGGACCGGCCCTGCAACCAAAGCTCGCGCGCGAGCGAGATGCCGGCCCGGTTGCGGTGATCGAAGCCGTGGATCGTGCTGATCCGCTCCGTGCCCGGGCCTTGCCAAGCCGCCTCCAGCATGGTCAGCGCGTCGCGATGCTCGCCGGCCAGATGCAAGGAGACACCCAGGAGCGACCTTGCGAGGGCAATTGAAGCAGCATCGCCGAGGGCTTCGGCGACCTTGAGGCTCTGCTGGGCGTAGCCGAGCGCGGCGTCGAACCGTCCCATCCGTTCGTGGAAGATATGCATGCGGCCAAGCAGCTGGAGCTGGTTCGGCGCATCGCCGCGAGCCTCGGCGATCGCGAGACTTCTCTCCAGTGCCCCACGCGCCGCCTCGCTGCCGCCGCGCGTGAACATCAAGGTCAGGCCGAGCGCGGCCTGGACGTGCATTTCCTCGGCGCTGCCGCGCGTTGACGGATCAATCGCAAGCAGTGCCCGTTCCGACCAGCGCCGGCATTCGATGAGCAGCGACATCGCCAGGAACATCGGGGATGCCGATGCCGCGAGCGCAATGCCGATGCCCGCATCGCCGCTCGCGCCAAAGCACCAGTCGAGCGCGGCGCGCACATTGTGAAGCGCGGAGAAATGGATCGCGCGCTCGTCGGCGCTCGGTATGGTGGCCCATATCGCGCCAGCCTGTTCCAACCATCGCCGATAATAGGTTGCGTGGCGGGCCGCGAGTGCCGCCTCATCAGGTTCGATCTCGAGCAGATAGGCCCGCGTCGTGTCGAGCAGGCGATAGCGCATCATGGCGCCGATGGGGCGCGGCGCGACCATCGACTTGGCGACGAGGCTGTCGATGGCGTCGAATAGGCGGGAGCGGTCGACGCGCTCGTCCGGCACGACTTCCAGCGCGGCGTCGATGGTGAAGTGGCCTGCGAAGACCGCGAGGCGGCGCAACACGAGACGCTCGGTGTCGGACAAGAGGCCGTAGCTCCAGTCCAGCGTCGCTTGCAACGTCTTCTGGCGAGGCGGCGCGGTGCGCTGGCCCTGCCAGAGCAGATTGAGGCGCTCGTCGAGCAGCGTGGCCGTCTGCTCCAGGCCGTAGGCATCGACCCGGCCCGCGGCGAGCTCGATCGCCAGCGCCATGCCGTCGAGCCTGCGGCAGATGTTCGCGACGATCGCGGCATTGGCATCGTCGAGCGCGATCTGCGCGCCGCCGGCTGACGCCCGCTCGAGGAAAAGCTGGAGCGCTGGATAGGTCTGTGCTGTCGCTGCCGTCAGCTCGGTGCCGTCGGGCGGAACGGCAAGCGGCGCCAGCCGATAGACTTGCTCGCCCTCGACGCGCAGGGCTTCGCGGCTCGTGGCGAGGATATGGACATGCGGCGCGGCGTGGAAAATCTCCGCTGCGAGAGACGCCGCAGCGGCGATGACATGCTCGCAATTGTCCAGGATCAGCAGCATCCGCTTGTCCTGCAGATGGGCAAGCAACGCGGGCAGCGGGTCGTCGGCCTGCGCCGGCAGACCCAGCATCAGCAAGATCGAGGTGATCACGAGATCGGGATCGCTGAGCGCAGCAAGGTCAACGAAGTGCGCGGCGTCCGAGAATGTCTCGAGCAGGTCGTGAGCGATCGCCACCGCGACAGCGGTCTTGCCGACACCGCCGGGACCGGCGATCGTGACGAATCGTGAAGTCGTGAGCCTGTCCGAGATGGCTGCGATGGCATCATCACGCCCGACCATCCGCTGCAGCCGGTTGGGAAGTTTCACCGGCGGCAGTTCGCGCCGCGGTGCTGGGCGGCGTTCTGCGGGAATCTCCACTTGCGAGATCGCCGCCACGAAGCAATAGCCGCGGCCGGAGAGCGTGGTGATGTAGCGCGCGCCGTCTTTCCCGTCGCCGAGGGCTTTGCGAAGCGCTGCAATGTGGAAGCGCAGATTGGCTTCCTCGACGGCCATGCCGGGCCAGACCTGCGCCATCAGCTCCCATTTGCTGATGACCTCGTTCGGCCGCGACATCAGCGCGATCAGCGTATCGAAGCTCTTGGCGCCCATCGGCAGCGCGACGCCGCCGCGCATGACGAGCCGCTCATGCGGCGTCACGGTGAATGGCCCGAACGACAATGTCGATGCCGCGGGCGCGGCCGGCTCAGTCATCACGAAATCTTGCTCATTTGCAGGACCGCATAACGAGCGGACGTCGATCCGGCAAGACCGGCTTTGCATCGGCATCAGACCTCGTCTGCAGGGCCTCCCTGACCGGGTTCCCTGCCGGTCTCACAATTTCTCACAACTCCCAACGGGCGCGCCGCGGAGGTGGCTGCTAGTCAGATGCGCGACGGCAAGGAGACTTTCATGACACAAGCGACAAAGCTGATCTATACGGCGAGGACCCACACCAGCGGCGGACGAGGGGATGGCATGTCCCGCAGCTCCGACGGCCGCCTGGATGTCAAATTGTCGCCGCCGGGCGGAGCAGGCGTCGGCACCAACCCCGAGCAGTTGTTCGCGGCGGGCTGGTCGGCATGTTTCGAAGGCGCCATGGAGATCGCCGCGCGGAAGCGGAAAATCGTGCTTCCCAGGAAAAGTGCGATCGATGCGGAAATCGACCTTCTGCACGACGATGGCACTTTCGCCCTGCGGGCGCGCCTCAATGTCAGCCTGCCGGGCCTCGATCACGAGGTCGCGCGCGGCATCGTCGATGAGGCGCACCAGACCTGTCCTTATTCCAGGGCCGTGCGCGGCAACATCGACGTCACAGTCGCACTGATCTGACCATCACCACGAACCGGGTAGCACCATCATGAAGCAACTCATCGACCAGCATCGTCGCAAGTTTTTTGGCGTCGCCGCAGGGACCGTCGCCGTCGGCCTCGGCGTGATCGACCTCGCCATTGCCCAGACGGAGGCGCAGCGATCCCAGGCATCGAACGCGTCCTTCGGTCCGATCAAGCAGATCGATGCCGGCGTTCTCAACGTCGGCTATGCCGAGGCTGGCCCGTCGAACGGTCCCGTCGCGATCCTGCTGCACGGCTGGCCCTACGACATTCACGCCTTCGTCGATGTCGCGCCGATCCTGGCCAAGGCCGGCTATCGTGTCATCATCCCATATTTGCGTGGCTACGGCTCGACGCAGTTTCTCTCCAGCGAGACGCCGCGTAACGGCGAGCCCGTCGCGATGGCCGTCGACATCATCGCGCTGATGGACAAGCTCGATATCAAGACGGCGGTTGTCGCCGGCTTCGACTGGGGCGCGCGCACCGCCGACATCATCGCTGCGCTGTGGCCGGACCGCTGCCGTGCACTGGTGTCGGTCAGCGGCTATCTGATCTCGAGCCAGGCCGCGGGAAATGCGCCGCTGCCGCCGTCGGCCGAACTGCAATGGTGGTACCAGTTCTATTTCGCGACCGAGCGCGGCCGCGCCGGATACGAGAAGTACACGCATGATTTCGCAAAACTGATCTGGAAGCTCGCCTCGCCGCAATGGAAGTTCGACGACGCGACGTTCGACCGGAGCGCGGCGGCGCTCGACAACAAGGATCACGTCGCGATCACGATCCACAATTACCGCTGGCGGCTCGGGGTCGCCCAGGGCGAAGCGAAGTACGAAGAGATCGAAAAGAAGCTCGCCGCAGCGCCGGTGATCCGCGTGCCGGCGATCACGATGGAGGGCGACGCCAACGGCGCGCCGCACCCCGATCCCAGCGCCTATGCCAAGAAGTTCGAGGGCCGATACGACTTCCGCCTGATCACCGGCGGTATCGGTCACAATCTGCCTCAGGAAGCGCCGCAAGCCTTTGCCAAGGCCGTCATCGACGCCGACGGCGCCTGAGCATTCATCCAATGCTCCGGTCCAGCACGTCTGGACCGGGGACGTGCCGTGATCCCGCTTGAAGAAACGTCATGATGCCAACCGAATCTGAAAACAAGAGATTCTCATTCTCCACGGTGATCGTGCTCGCCGTGCTGCTTCTCGTCGTTCTCCTGACGAGTGTGCCATATCTGGTCTCGATCGCGCTCGCGGAAGGCGGCGCGGCGGCCGACGCCTCGCCGATCTTCGGTGTCACGATTCCGCCCGGCTACAAGCAGTGGGAACTGATCGCGCCGGCCGAAGAAGCCGCGCCGCTCGACGAGCTTCGCGCCGTGGTCGGCAACCAGATCGCAATCGAGGCCTATCAGGCCGGAAAACTTCCGTTCCCCGACGGCACCATTCTGGTCAAGCGCGCCTGGAAGCGGAAACAGTCGCCCGAGTTCGCATCCGCGACGATCCCCGGCGCCGCTACCACAGTGCAGGTGATGGTCAAGGATTCCAAGAAGTATGCCTCGACCGGTGGCTGGGGCTTTGGCCGCTTCGCCAATGGCAAGCCGGTGGATGAGGCCCAGCACCGCACCTGCTGGGGCTGCCACGAGGCCCGCGCCAAGAGCCGGGACTACGTCTTCACGCGGCTCGCGCCTTGAGATCTTGCGGAGGCTGGCATGAAGACCTGGTTTATCAGCGGCAGCTCGCGCGGGCTTGGCCGTGCCATCACCGAAGCCGTGCTCGCGGCGGGCGACCAGGTGGTTGCCACGGCTCGGAGCCTCGGCCCGCTCGAGCCCTTGCGGGAACGTTTCGGAGAAAGACTGCGGCTCGCAAGGCTTGATGTCACCGACGAGGCCGCCGCTCAGGCGGCGATCGATCTTGCCGTGACGGCATTCGGCGGCCTCGACGTGGTCGTCAACAACGCAGGCTTCGGCGACCTCGGATCGGTCGAGGATACCAGCCTGGAGTCCTTTCGGCAGCAGATCGAGGCGAATCTCATCGGCACAATCATCGTCACCAAGGCGGCGATTCCCGTCCTGCGCCGGCAGCGTCGCGGGCACATCATGCAGGTCTCGTCCGTCGGTGGCCGGATCGGCGCGCCGGCCCGCGCACCTTATTCGGCGGCGAAATGGGGGATCGAAGGCTTTTCGGAATCGTTGGCGCGCGAGATGGCGCTGATCGGTGTGCATGTGACGATCGTCGAGCCCGGCGGTTTCCGGACGGGCTTTGCTCAGGCCGCGCATGACACCGACGAGGGGCGTCCGGAGTACGACGCGGTGGTCGGCGCCGCCGTCCGGATGCAGCGTGATTACGATGGCCGCCAGCCGGGCGACCCGGCCAAGGCCGCGGCTGTCGTGCTGAAGCTTGCCAACATGGATCGCCCGCCTCTGCGGATTGCGCTCGGGAGTGATGCCGTCAACGCCATCGCAGCGACCGATCGCCAGCGCCTCGAAGAGCTCGAGAGGTGGCGCGCGCTGAGCGTCTCGACCGACTACTGACCGCGTCTCATTCCGCCGCCACCATCTGCTGCGTCCGCCACTGGCCGAGCAGGGCGCGGAGCGAGGCCGGCTTCACCGGCTTGTTGAGCACTGCGATCTTTTCATCGCGCGCGGCGACCTGCACCGCGGGGCTGCGGTCGGCGGTGATCAGGATCGCGGGGATGGTGTCGCCGAAGCGGCGGCGGATGTCGCGGATGGCTGCGATGCCGTTGCCGCGGTCGAGATGATAGTCGACGAGCAGGCCGGTGACGCGGCGGCCGGCTTTTTCGATCGCCGCGATCGCGCCTTCGGGATCGGCGACCGCGATCACCTCGGCGTCCCAGGCTTTCAGCAGTGTACGCATGCCGTCGAGGATCGCCGCGTCGTTCTCGATGCAGACGATCAGGGCGCCCGAGATCGGCGTGCGCGCCAGCGGCGTCGCGCTGGTCACGGCGGCCGTATGCGTGACCGCCTTCGCCGTCGGCACCGTCACCGAGAACACCGAGCCGCCGCTCTTGTTGCCGTCGATGGCGATGCCGTGCTTGAGCACGCGCGCCAGCCGTTCGACGATCGAGAGGCCGAGCCCGAGGCGCGCGCGATCCGCGCGCCCTGCTCGAGGCGGTGGAATTCCTTGAAGATCTCGGCGCGCTTGGCTGAGGGAATGCCGACGCCGGTGTCGTAGACGCAGATCTTGAGCGAGGGGCCGCGGCGGCGGCAGCCGACCAGCACGCGCCCGCGCGGGGTGTACTTGATGGCGTTGGAGATCAGGTTCTGGAGCAGCGCCGCAGCAGCAGGCGGTCGGATTCGACGGGAAGCGAGCAGGGCACGAAGGCGAGCGCGAGGCCCTTGGCGCGCGCGATCGGCGCGAACTCGATCTCCAGCGAGCGCATCAGATCCGCCATCCTGAAGCTCGAGATCGAGGTCGTCATCGCGCCGGCATCGAGCCTGGAGATGTCGAGCAGCGCGCCGAGGATCTCCTCGATGGCTTGCAGCGATTCGTCGATGTTCTCGACCAGCCGCGTCTCCTCGCCGCTGTGCTGGCGCTCGACGAGGCTCGTGATGTAGAGCCGCGCCGCGTTCAGCGGCTGGAGAATGTCGTGGCTGGCCGCTGCAAGAAAGCGTGTCTTGGAGCTGCTGGCATCCTCCGCCGCACTCTTGGCCAGCGCCAGCTCGGAGTTCAGCCGCGTCAATTCCTCGGTGCGGTCGCGCACGCGCTTTTCCAGCGACGCATTGGCGCGCTCCAGCGCTTCAGCGGCCTCGAAGGTCGGCGTGACGTCGGTGAAGGTGATGACGAAGCCGCCGCCGGGCATCCGGTTGGTGAGTACCTCGATCACCATGTGGCGTTCCGGCAGGCGCTCCAGATAGGGCTCGCTGTCGGTGGTGTAGGCGACGAGCCGCTGCTCGATCATCGCCTCGCGCTCGGTGTCGCCGGCCGAATCGCTCACGCCCATGAATTCCAGGATCTCGCGCAAGGGCGTGCCGAACTGGATGAAATGCGGGGGAACGTTGAGGAGCTCGCCGAACTGCCGGTTGGAACAGATCAGCTGCAGATCGGCGTCGAACACCGCGATGCCCTGGCGCACATGGTTGAGCGCGGTCTGGAGGATCTCGCGGTTGAAATGCAGCGCGGCGTGCGAATCGTCGAGCAGTTTCAGCGCGGCTTTCGCCGACACCGTGCGCTTGCGCAGCAGCAGCGACATCACGAGGCGCGAGGAGGCCGCACCGATCGAGGAAGCGATCAGGTGCTCGGCGTGCTGCAGCAGCTCGAAATCGGCGGGCGCCGCAGGCTCCAGCCGCACGTTGCGTCTGGCGGAGAAGGCCTCGAACGAATGCCGCGCGCGGTCCGGCCCGAGATATTGCGCGACCGTGGTCTGGATGTCCTGCACCGTGACGGTGGTGCGCCAGCGGCGGAAGCTCGGCGAGATCGGCGCCAGCGTGTTGGGCACAAACAGGTCGGCCTGCACCAGCTCGATCGAGGACGGCTGGCGCGCCAGCGACAGCAGCACATAGGTGAGGATGTTGAGCGACAGCGACCAGATCACGCCATGCATCAGCGGCGGCAGGTCGGCGCCGAACAAGGCCTGCGGCCGCAGCGCCTCGATTCCGAACGGGCCGTGCTGGAGCAGCAGGATGCCTGTGGTCGAGGAATCCATGAAGCTCGGCATGAACAGCGTGTAGAGCCACACCGCGAAGCCGACCATCATGCCGCCGATTGCGCCGCGCGCGGTCCCCCGCCGCCACAACAGACCGCCGAAGAAGCTCGGTGCAAGCTGGGCGATGGCGGCAAAGGAGAGCAGGCCGATTGCCGCGAGCTGGGTGTTGCCGAGCGCGCGGTAGTAGAAATACGCCATCACCATGATGGCGAAGATCGCAAGGCGCCGCGAGCGCAGCAGGAAGTCGCTGAAATCGGCCCCGCCGGTGCGTCCCTCCGGCCGCCGTTGCAGCACCAAGGGCACCACGAGGTCGTTCGAGACCATGATCGACAGCGCGACGCATTCGACGATCACCATCGCGGTTGCCGCCGACAGGCCGCCGACGAAGATGGCGACGCTGAGCAGGTCCGCGCCCCCCTCCATCGGCAGCGCCAGCACGTACATGTCCGGCTCGGCCGTGCCGAACGGGAAGGTGACGAGGCCGGCGAGCGCGATCGGAATCACGAACACGTTGATGGCGACGAGATAGAGCGGGAACAGCCAGCGCGCGCGGCCGACCTCGGCATCGGATGAATTCTCCACCACGCTGACGTGGAACTGGCGCGGCAGCAGCATCACTGCGCAGAGCGACAGCAGCGTCATGGTCAGGAAGTTGCCGATCGACGGCGAATAGTTGATGGCGCGCACCGCCTCCGGCGTCTTCATCGCGCGCTCGATCAATTCATGCGGCGAGAACATCCAGAAGGTGACGAAGATGCCGGCGGCGAGAAAGGCGACCAGCTTGACGATGGATTCGGTCGCGACCGCCAGCATCAATCCGTGCTGGTGCTCGGTGGCATCGGTCTGGCGCGTGCCGAACAGCACGGCGAAGGCCGCCATCGCCAGCGTCACCATCAGCGCCATGTCGCCGAGGATCGGGATGTGGGAGAACGCCTGGTCCTCGCTGAGGATGGTTTCGAGCGAGGAGGCGACCGCCTTGAGCTGGAGTGCGATGTAGGGCACCGAGCCGATGATCGCGATCAGCGCCACGGTCGCCGCCACCGCCTGGCTCTTGCCGTAGCGCGCGCCGATGAAGTCCGCGATCGAGGTGATGTTGTGGGTCTTGGCGAGCTGGATCACGCGGCGGAGCACGCCGGCCCCGAGCCCGATCATCAGGATCGGGCCGACATAGATCGCGAGGAAGTCGGTCGAGGTGCGGGTGGCGAAGCCGACCGAGCCGAAGAAGGTCCAGGAGGTGCAGTAGATCGCCAGCGACAGCGGATAGATCAGTCCGGACGCGCGGCCGGGCCCCGCCGGCGAGCGGCGGTCACCATGGCTCGCCACCAGGAACAGAAAGCCGATATAGCCGAAGGCGGCGGCGATCACGCCCCAGTCGTGCAGCATGGCGAGCGTGCTTCTCCCATGGCGCGGTAGCGCCCGATCTTCCGAAGGCGCGCGAGGCGCCCGATCTCATTTTCCCTGCAAATCTAGCGCGTTGGGCCGGTGGAGGCGACAGCGAAATGGCGGGCGGGAGTGGGAACTGGCGGTGTCGTTAAGGTGCGCCGCCCGGGGCGTTCTTGGCCCACCGAGAGAGTCCCCGTGTGGCACCCCTCTCCCTGACCCTCCCCCGCAAGGTGGGGAGGGAACGGAAAGAGTGCCGATTGTCGCGTCGGCGGCGAGCCGGAGTTGGGGCGACAGATCAACGTGAGGTAGGCACGCCTGCCTCGCTCCCTCCCCCCTTGTGGGGGAGGGTTGGGGAGAGGGGTAGCTCCAGAGGCGGTGCGGGTTGGGTTAGGGAGAGGAGAAAACGCCTACTCCGCCGCCAGCGACTTCTCGCGCAGCGGCAGGCCCAGGCGGTCCCACACCTGCAGCAGGGCTTCGGCGAGCTGATCGATCAGGCCGTCGTCATGATAGGGCGAGGGCGTGATGCGCAGCCGCTCCGTGCCCTTGGCGACGGTCGGATAGTTGATCGGCTGGATGTAGATGCCGTGCTCCTCGAGCAGCAGGTCGGACGCCTGCTTGCACTTCTCGGGATCGCCGACGAACAGCGGCACGATGTGGGTGTCGTTCGACATCACCGGCAGGCCGGCGGCATTCAGGATCGCCTTGGTGCGGGCGGCGCGGTCCTGATGGCGCTCGCGCTCCCAGCTCGAGGTCTTCAGATGCTTGATCGCGGCGGTCGCGGCCGAGCAGATCGCCGGCGGCAGCGCGGTGGTGAAGATGAAGCCCGGCGCGTAGGAGCGCACGGCGTCGATGATCTGGCCGTTGGCGGCGATGTAGCCGCCGAGGCAGCCGAACGCCTTGGCGAGCGTGCCTTCGAGGATGTCGATACGGTGCATGACGCCGTCACGCTCGGCAACACCGCCGCCGCGCGGGCCGTACATGCCGACGGCGTGGACCTCGTCGACATAGGTCATCGCGCCGTACTTCTCGGCGAGATCGCAGATCTTTGCGAGCGGCGCGACGTCGCCGTCCATCGAATAAAGGCTTTCGCAGGCGATCAGCTTCGGCCGGGTCGGACCCGCAGCCTTCAGCTTCTCTTCGAGATCAGCCAGATCGTTGTGGCGGAACACGACGCGCTCGCAGCCGGACTGGCGGATGCCCTCGATCATCGAATTATGGTTGAGCTCGTCCGAAAGGATCAGGCAGTTCGGAATGAGCTTGGCGATGGTGGCGATGCCGGTCTGGTTCGAGACGTAGCCCGAGGTGAACAGCAGCGCGGCTTCCTTGCCGTGGAGGTCGGCGAGCTCGGCCTCGAGCTGTACCAGCGGATGATGCGTGCCGGCGATGTTGCGGGTGCCGCCAGCGCCGGTGCCGACGCGGGTCGCGGTCTCGACCATGGCGCCGACCACCTTCGGGTGCTGGCCCATGCCGAGATAATCGTTGGAGCACCAGATCACGACGTCGCGCTTGCCCTTGGGCGAGTGCCAGACCGCGTGCGGGAACCGGCCGGCGGTGCGCTCCAGATCGGCGAACACGCGGTAGCGCCGCTCGGTGTGGAGACGATCGAGGGCGGAATTGAAGAACTGGCTGTAATCCATCGGCAAAACCTGAGACGGAACTGACCAAAAAGGGCGCATCTTCTTAGAGCTTTTCCAGCTCCAATGTCTATGCGCTATCCCACATTTAGGCGTGCGGGGCATTTGGGCAAAATGCCCTATCGTGCGATTTGAAACTTGATCCCGATCAAGCTCGCGCGAGGTACAATGCTGCTCCGCACAATCCGCTGCGGTGCTGACGGTGTGCTTTCTCGCCCCGCAAGCTGGGAGAGGTGAAGAAGCCCCTCACGTCGTCCTGAACTGGAGCACGCCGTCCTTCGTCTCCGCCGTCAGCCGGCCCTCGACGATCATGTAGTTGACGTGGGCGACGAGCTCGCCGGCGGCAAAGCCCATCTGATGCTCGTCGAGCACGTGCTTGTTGAACACGACGGGCACCAGGGCGCGCGAGGTCTGCGGCACCTCGCGGCAGGCCTCCGCGATCAGGCGGCAGCGTTCCTCGTGATGGTCGGCGAGCTGCTTGATGCGCGTCTTGAGGCCGTAGAACGGCACGCCATGGCCGGGCAGCACCAGCAAGTCATAGGGCAGGGTGGTGGTGAGGCTCGCGAGCGAAGCCAGATATTCGCCGAGCGAGTTCTGGTCGGGCTCGACCGCCCACACGCTGACATTGGGCGAGATCTTGCTCAGCACCTGGTCGGCGGAGAGGAACAGCTTGTCGTCGGCGCAATACAGCATCACCTGATCGAGCGCGTGGCCGCCGCCGGTGATCACCTTGAAGCGGCGCGTGCCGATCACGATCTCGTCGCCATGCGAGATGCGGCGGTAGGACGGCGGCAGCACCGACACCTGCTTGAGATAATCCTGGCCGCGGCCGAGCAGCTTTTCGGTGAGCGATTCGTCCATGCCGTGACGACGGAAGAACAGGCGCTGCGCGTTGCGCCGCTCCTCGGTGCCGCGGTTCTGATGATAGACCGATTGCAGATATTCGACCTGCGACATCATCAGCGGGCAGCCGAAGCGCTCCACGATCCAGCCCGCGAGCCCGACATGATCGGGATGCGAATGGGTGACGATCAGGCGTGTGATGTTGACGCCCTTCAGCGGCCCGTCGAACAGTTTGGTCCAGGCCTCGATCGTCTCCTCATTGCCGAAGCCGGCATCGACCATCGCATAGCCGTCGCCATCGGCGAGCAGATAGATGTTCACGTGGTTGAGGCGGAACGGCAGCTTCAGCCGCGCCCACAGCACGCCGGGGCGCACTTCGACGACCTCTTCGTGGCCGGGATGCTGGTCCCAGGGATAGCGCAAGGCCTCGGCCGAGGACTGCACAGTGTCGATTTTCGCGTTCATGCTACCGGCTTAAACCCAGCGCGGGCGAGGCGCCAGCCGAAAAAGGCTGGGCCGTGGTCTCCGCATGGCGGTCATACCGGACGGTGTATTTCCGTGTGCCGGTTGAAGCCTGCCAAAAACGCAGTCATTCCGGGGCGCGCGTGAGCGCGAACCCGCAAATCTGGAGGTTGTCGCGCGAGCTTCCGGGTTCGGCGCGACGCGCCGTCCCGGAATGACAATCAGGCCGCCCGCATATTGTTGAGGAACGCGTCGATCTCTCCGCGCAGCATGTCGGCCTCGCGGCGGAGCGCGTCCGACGCACTCAACACCTCGCCTGCTGCCGCGCCAGCCTCGGCCGAGGCGGTGGAGACGCCGACGATGTTGCTGGAGACCTCGCTGGTGCCCCCCGCAGCATGCTGGATGTTGCGCGCGATCTCGCGGGTGGCCGCGCCCTGTTCCTCGACTGCGGCCGCGATCGTGGTGGTGACGTCGTTGATCTCGCCGATGATCCGGCCGATGCCCTGGATCGCACCGACCGCGGAGGTCGTGACCTGCTGCATGCTGGCGATCTGGGTGCGGATTTCTTCCGTTGCCTTGGCGGTCTGGCTCGCGAGGCTCTTCACCTCGGAGGCGACCACCGCGAAGCCGCGGCCGGCCTCGCCGGCGCGCGCCGCTTCGATGGTGGCATTGAGTGCGAGCAGATTGGTCTGCGAGGCGATGGTCTGGATCAGGTCGACGACGACGCTGATGCGGCTTGCGCTGTCGGCAAGGCTCTGCACCGTGGTGTCGGTGGCACCGGCCTCATCGACGGCCTTCTTGGCGATCGCGGCGGAGGTGACGACCTGCTTGCTGATCTCCTCGATCGAGGACGACAGCTGCTCGGTGCCCGATGACACGGTCTGCACGTTGACCGAGGTCTCTTCCGCGGCGGAAGCGACCGCGTTCACCAGCGCGTTGGACTGATCGGCGGTATTCGACATGCTCTGTGCGGTCGACTGCATCGAATTGGCCGATTGCGCCAGATTGTCGAGCGCGGTTCGCACCGTGCCCTCGAATTCCGCGATCCTGGCTTCCACATGGGCGGCGCGTTCGGCCTTGGCGACGCGATCCTTGTCTTGCTCGCTCGCCAACGCGCGGGCTTCGATCATGCTGGCGCGGAACACCGTCAGCGTTTCCTTCATCGCGCCGATCTCGTCATTCTGCCGGGAGCGGACGATCTCGGTGTCGAGGTCGCCGGCCGAGAGCAGTTGCATGGCGCGCTGAAGCTCGCGGATGCGGCGGAGAATGTTGCGGCCGACATAGAGCCACACGAACAGCGCGGAGCCGACCAGCATCAGCGCGCCTAGAGCCAGCATGACCGAGGTCGCGAGCGAGGTCTCCTGCCGCGCCTGGAAGGTCGAGGCGTTGGTCTCCTTCTGCACGCCGTCGACGAGCTGCTGCACGCTGATGCCGAGGCCCACATTGAGCTTGCGCGTCTCGTCCAGGATGGTCTGGCCGTAGTCGATGGAGTCGAGCTCCTTCTCACGCAGATTGAACACGCCGGTCTTGCCGGTGCCGAGCGCGAGCAGCTTTTCCGCTGTCGCGCGCAGCATCTTGTTGCCCTCATTGTCCGGCAGCAGATCGAGGTTCGACCGCAGGCGTCCTTGGGCCGTCTTGAACTCCTTCTGGATGTCGTCGAGCTTGTCGCTCGTGCTCGCCGACAGTGCGGCGCTCATGTCGGCGGCCGCGAGATTGCCGCTGGCGACGATGTTGCCGAGCTGGCCGACCGTCTGCGCCGCTTCGGTGGCATCTTCGGCCGACAGGTTTGCCGAGCCGAGAATGGCGTTGACGCGGGTCTGCGCCTCCAGCATCGCCGGACTGGCCGCGCCGACGAACGCGCCCTGCGCGTTGCGCAGCGCGTCGTATTGCTTGTCATGGAGCGCCGCGATGTCCAGCCGTTCGCGGGCGGCCTTGGCCAGGCTCTGGGCCGCCTCGTTGATGCTCTTCATCGTCTCGCTGAGTCCGGTGACGACGGACTTGTCGCCGCCGAGCTCGATGATCTCGTTGAGCTTCTGCTGCGTCTGCTCCTGCAATTCCTTGAGCTTCTTGGTGCGTTCGTTGAGCGCTTCCTCGCTTTGAGCTGCAAGCAGGGCCGGTCCCTGTGCCGCAAGGCTCGCGCTCAGGGCCGACAATTGCAGGCTGGCGGCAAGGCGCGGAATGTCCCGCCCGCTCAGCTCGGTCATGCGTCCGCCGAGATTCTGCAGCGCAAGGCCGGCGCCGGCTGCGATCACGAGGCCCATGCCTGCGATCACGCCGAAGGCCGCGAACAGGCTGCCGCGCACGCCCCATTTCGGCATTTTGACGCGAGGCTTGAATCGACCGAGCAAACGGCCAACGCCCAGACGGATCGCCATCGAAAATTCCCCCACGCTCTTGCTTCTGTTTTGTGGCGGGCAGTATCCGCAGGGCCGGTTAAAAAATCGCAATTGGTGCAATTGCTTGCATTGGTTCCGCAGAGCGAAAAAAGAAGGGCCGGCGCGAACGCCGGCCCCTTGGTCGGGATAAGACTTTGCTAACCGATCAATAGCGCGCGACGGCCGGGCTCGCCCAATTGAAGCGGTAGTTGACGCCCGCCTTGACGGTGTGGTCGTCGGTGGTGAAGTTGCCGGTGCCCGCCAGCGGGCCCCCGGTGAAGTGCGCATCGCCGAAATTGTAGTACTGGTACTCGGCCTTGGCCGACCAGTTCGGGGCGAACATGTACTCGATGCCCGCGCCAACGGTGTAGCCGTTCTTGTGATCGCCATCGATGACGAAGGCGGTCGGCACGCCGCCGACGGTCACCTTCTCGTTGTTGTTGGAATAGGCGTAGCCGCCCTTCACGTAGACGAGACCCGGACCCCAGGTGTAGCCGACGCGGCCGGTGAGCGAGCCGAGGCCGCGCTGGTCGTTGGTGTAGGCGATACCGCCCGGGAACACCGCGCCGACGCTGCCGGAGAGCCAGGAATACTGGCCCTCGACGCCGACCACGAAGTTCGGGTTGAACTGCCAGTCCGCGCCGACCTGCACGCCGCCGAGGAAACGGCCGTTGCCGTTGTTGCCGGTGGAGAGGCCGTTGAAATTGTTGTCGCTGGAGAACGCGCCGCCGACATGGCCGCCGATATAGAAGCCGGTCCAGTTGTAGATCGGTGCGGCATAGGCCGGGGCAGGCGCCTTGTAGTAGTTGCGGTTACCGAGATCGGCGCCGAGCGCCGGCGCGGCAGCGCCCGCCACGAGCAGCGCGACGGTCGCAATCAGAATCTTCTTCATAGTCCAAACTCCAACACTAAAGGTCCCCGGCAGGCGCGCTGTCCGCGCCGCGTTGGTTTTGCAGATAGCTCGCTTTTGTCGAAAATGCTGTCACATCCGTGGCACAGCGGCACCCAACCTAACGTATTGGGTTGCAAATGATTTTCGTGCTTAATGGCGGCTTAAGAAATGCTGAAGGAAGGCTTAATTCACAGCCGATCGAGCAACCTTCGCGCGGCTTTCGTTAACCAAGACGCCGCCGCGCTTCGTCACGCATCTGCTCGCGGAACGCGGCGCGCCTGGCCGGCCGGTCTTCCTCGCGCACGTCGTGACGATCGAAGATGTCGAACTTCTCCATGATCGGATAGCGCTCGCTCGCCATCGCGAGCACGCGGAGCACCTTGGTCGCAGACGGCGACGGCCCGCTCACCTCCCAGCGCCGGATGGTGTCGGCGCCGCCCTTCTCCGGCAATCCGCAAAGCTTTGCCATATCGGCCGCGGTGAGCTTCCGTCCGAGGGCATCGGAGAGGTCGTTGCGGAGCTGCTTCAGTTCGGCGCCGGTCATGCTGCTTTTCGTCCAGGGACATCACTGAAGGCAATGCACTAGCGCTGATTCGGGTCCATCCGAAGGCGGCTGTCCGCGACAAACTCATCCATCGCGCCCTGCCAGGGCGATGCAATCGACCTCGACGTCGAACGGCCCTGGCCACGACGGCACGTGAACGAAGATGCGTGCAGGCGAATGGTCCTGGAAGTAACGGGCGTAGACCTCGTTGAACGCGGCGAAATGAGCCGGATCGGGCGTGCAGTAGACATTGCACTTGATCACCTCGGCCAGCGATGACCCCGCCGCTTCCAGGCAGCGCTGCATCTGGTCGAGCACGATCTCGGCCTGCCGCGCGAACGGCAGCAGCCTGACCTCGCCCGTGTCAGGGTCGAACGGCGGCAGGCCGGACAGATAGACCAGGCCTCCGGCGACGACGACCGGGTAGATCGGGCCTTTGCGGCGGCGCTCCAGATAGCTCGATATCGGCTCCACGCGGAGACTCTTCATATGACTTCTCCCGGATTGCGGACGGCCACCGTAGTGTGTGCGCAGTGCCAAATGGTTCGGCCGCCGCCAAACCATTGCCGTTGTCGCGCGAAGGCCGCCGCGATACCGTCTCGCCATGGTCGCAGCGGCAAACATGGTCGAGGTGGCAGCGCTGGTCGGCGACACCGCGCGGGCCACGATGCTCGCGGCGCTGATGGGCGGGCAGGCGCTGACCGCAAGCGAGCTCGCCTCGCGCGCGCGGATATCGCGATCGACGGCCAGCGGACATCTCGGCAAGCTGGTCGGCGCTCGGCTGCTCGCCGTGACGCAGAAGCGCCGCAACCGCTACTACCGCATCGCCTCGCCGCTCGTTGCCAGAATGCTGGAGGGTATCAAGGCGGTCGCGGCCATCGAGCTTCCGCAGCGCCACCAGCCACGCTCGCTCACCGACGACAGGCTTCGCTTCGCGCGCACCTGCTATGACCATCTGGCCGGTTATCTCGGGGTCGCCATCGCCGACGCGCTCATCGCCAAAGGGCACGTTGTCCTGACCGATGACGGCGGCGAGGTGACGGCTTCAGGGACGGACTTCCTCGCCGCGTTCGGCGCGGCGCCGGCCCTGAAATCCGGGAGCCGGCGCATCTTCTGCCGGCCTTGTCTCGACTGGAGCGAGCGTCGCTATCACATTGCCGGTCACATCGGTGCGGAGATCCACCGTTGCTGCCTCGAGCGCGGCTGGCTGAGGCGGGACCGCGACAGCCGGATCGTGCGCATCACGCCGGCCGGGCAGATCGGCCTAACCAAGACATTCGGCATCGACCTTGGCGCCAGCCGCGGTCCGGCGCATTCGCCCGCGCACGGAGTTATGAACGCGTGCCTATGGACATCCGCCGGCGAATGAACACATGGCACAAGGGGCTCCCACCGACCGAGGGATCAGCCATGACCAGCATGAAATTCGCCATTGCCGCACTCATCACGACCGGACTGCTTGCCGCGCCCTATGCGGCTGAAGCGAAGAAGCACCGGTCCAGCCGGCACTACAGCACCAGCGTGGTGGCCCCGACCTATCGTGGCGTCGGCGCGCCGGTCGCGCAGCCCGGGACGTCTTACGGCTCGTCCGGACAGACGGTCGGTACGGTCACTGCGCCGTCGATCGGAACGTACAACTGGCCGTCGGTCGGCGTGACCAATTCGGTGCCGACCTGGAGCAACACCACCCGATAGGGCCGATCTGGATCAGCGCGGTCCCGTCGCGAGGCCCGAGAGCAGGTAGAGCGCGACCAGCAACGTTCCGACCGACAGCATCGTCGTGACCGAGACCGTGGCCGCAACCAGCCTCTCCTCGACCTTGTGCTCGTGCGCCAGCACATACACGGTCTTGGCCGTGGGCACGGCCGCGCAGATGACGGCGGCGACCGTGTAGAGCGGGTTGAGGCCCAGCATCACGCAAAGCCCGTAGACGAGCAGCGGCATGATCACCAGCTTGACGGCGGCGAGTGCGAACGATGCCTTCAGGTTCGAGCGAAGGCCTTCGACCGACAGGCCGAGGCCGATGGCAAACAGCGCGCACGGTGTGAGCGCGGCCGCGATCATGTTCAGATAGGCCGCAACGGCTGCTGGAATCGGCAAGCCCGTGATCGACCAGACGAGCCCGATGAGGGTCGACAGCACCATCGGATTGAGCAGGATCTGCCTTGCGAGGCCGGCGGAATGCGCAGGCCCGCGCGCGTCCCGCTCCAGCAGGATGACGGTGATCGGAAACATCACGGCGGCCACGAACACTGTCGCCACCGCGGCAGGCAGCACGGCGGGCTGGCCGTAGATCGCATGCAGGATCGGCAGCGCGACGAAGCCGGTATTGGTCATCGCCGCCGCCATGCCATGGATCGTGCTGCTGGCGAGATCATGCTTTCCGCGAACAGCGACGAAGACCAGCGCGAAACAGACGAGGGAGCCGCCGCCGAAGGCGAGCAGGAAGCGCCATTCCAGCAGGTTGCGCGCCGGCTCCTGGGCGATGGTGACGATCAGCAGTGCCGGCATCGCCACGTTGTAGGCGAAATGCACCAGCGCATCGGCGAGCGAGCGCGAGAGATAGCCGAGCTCGCCGGCGAGCCACCCGGTGACGATGATCGCGAATACGGGAAGAACGAGGCTGGCGACCTCCATCCGATTTCCCCCTGCTGCCAATGGCGCAGGAGAGGTTACTCCGGCAATGGATTGTCGTCACCGTGTTCGAGCCGTTCCTGGCTCGAAAGATCGTCGGTTATATCAGCCCTGACGGCCCGCCGGGCCGGACCGTTCGGGAAAGCGGCCGCGCGCTTAAATGCCCCGGCCGTTCTGTTGACCGATCACGCAGCGCCATGCGGCGAGCCGTTCGGCCGGATGCTGGTTCATCCATTCGGCGAGCTGCGGCGCGCCCATCAGGCAGGATTGCACCGAGACCTGCGCAAAGTCCGAGCTGGTCACGAGCTGCTCGTGACAATTGGTCGGAGAGGCGAGGCTGCAAAGCACGGCGATGATCTTGATCATGCGAGGTTGCCCCTGTCGCTCTGGCGCGCATTGGCTCCGCTCGACTGATCGCCGGCCGGATCAGCCGGCGGGAAAATGCTGTCGTAAATCGCGCGCGCTTCCTGGATGAGGCGAAGACGTTCGCGCTCCGACTTTGACACAAACTGAATAACCTGGCCCATGTCGGCCTCCAATATGATCCTCGATCCATCATCAGATGATGGAAATCATTCCATCGGGATATGGGATGCAGGTTCGTCTTTGCAGCGGTGCAGGCGGTCACAAGGGATAAAAAGCCCGTGACCGATCCGTTCCTAAGCGGAACGTAATACCTCAGCGACGTCCCGCCTCACGCCGCATTAGCCGCTTCCGGCATCGTGATGGCGTGCCGCGGCACATTTTCGCGGGCGTGTAGTTGTACAGTCGTTCAATGCACGAGCGGTTCGACCTGAACGATCAAGGGAACGCGTTCGAAAGGATCAGTCATGACAAGAACAAGACGCGCTATCGCCACACTTCTCACACTTGGATTGGCGGCGGTGCCGCTCGCCGCAAGCGCCCAGACGTCGGCGGGCTCACAAAGCAACACGCGGCTCAGCCCGGGCGTGCCGGCACAACAGGGCACATACGGAAGTTCGGGACAAACTACCGGAACGGTCACCGCGCCATCGGTCGGAACGTCTAACCAGCCGTCCGTCGGTGTGACCAACTCGGTCCCCAACTGGAACAATACGAACCCTCCGGCCAAACGATAGCCGCGATTTGCGGCGTTACGCTGCCGGCGCACGCTCCTTCCGTCCAGGCACCGCCGCGAGCAGCTCGCGCGTATAGGGATGCTCCGGCGCGGCGAAGAGCTGCGCGGTCGGCTTCAGCTCGACGATGGCGCCGCGTTGCATCACCGCGATGCGGTCGCAGATTTGAGCCGCGACGCGTAAGTCGTGGGTGATGAACAGCATCGAGAGGCCGAGGCGCGCCTTGAGATCTTCGAGCAGCTTCAAGACTTGCGCCTGCACGGAGACGTCGAGGGCGGAGACGGCTTCGTCCGCGACGATGATCTCGGGCTCGAGCGCGAGCGCGCGCGCAATTCCGATGCGCTGGCGCTGGCCGCCGGAGAATTCGTGCGGATAGCGTTCGAGCGCGCCGGCGTCCAAGCCGACCATCTTGAGGAGATCGCGGGCGCGGTCGAACGCGATGTTGGAATCGGTGCCGGCCGCGATCGGCCCGTCGGCGATGATGTGGCCGATCTTGCGGCGCGGATTGAGCGAGGCGAACGGATCCTGGAAGATCATCTGGATGCGATGGCGCTCGGTGCGCAGCGCCTTGCCCGAGAGCTGTGTGAGGTCGGTCTCGCCGATCCGCACCGTGCCGCGGTCGGCCTCGATCAGCCGCATCACCAGCCGCGCGACCGACGATTTGCCGGACCCGGATTCGCCAACGAGGCCGAGCGTCTCGCCCTTGAGGATGTTGAAATTGACGGCGCGCGCGGCATCGACGCGGCGATCCTCGCGAAACCAGCCGCCCGAGGTGACGTAGGTCTTGTCCAGCCCAATCACCTCGACGGCCCGTGCCTGGTCGTCGAGGGGCGCGCGCGCCGGCGGGTCCATCGACGGCACGGCGGCAAGCAGCGCCTTGGTGTAGTCGTGTTGCGGCTCGTTGAAGACGGTCGCGGCGGGGCCTTCCTCGACGACCTTGCCGTGCCTGAGAACCACCACTTGATCGGCGATGTCGGCGACGACGCCAAAGTCATGGGTGATGAACATCACCGCCATGTTGCGGTTACGCTGGAGGTTGCGGATCAGCTTCAGGATTTGCGCCTGCGTGGTGACGTCGAGCGCGGTGGTCGGCTCGTCCGCGACCAGCACGGCCGGCTCGAGCGCCAGCGCCATCGCGATCATGGCGCGCTGGCGTTGGCCGCCGGAGAGCTGGTGCGGATAGGCGCGCACGATTCTTTCAGGGTCCGGCAGGCCGACCTCCCGCGCCAGCGACAATGCCTTCGCGCGCCGCTCCTTTGGCGTCAGTAGGCCGTGGGCCTCGAACATCTCCGCCATCTGGTCGCCAATCCGCATCAACGGATTGAGCGCGGTCATCGGCTCCTGAAAGATCATCGCGAGCCGGCGGCCGCGCAGATCGCGCCAGTCGTCGTCATCGAGCTTGAGCAGGTCGCGGCCTTCGAACTGGATCTCACCTGATGTGACCGAGACAGTGTCCGGCAACAGGCCCATCAGCGCATGCGCGCACATCGACTTGCCGGAGCCGGATTCGCCGACGACGCAGACGATCTTGCCAGGCCGCAAGTCCAGCGAAACGCCGTCGACGGCGAAGGGACGCTCGGCGCCCTTGGGCAGCGCGATGCGCAAGTTCTTGATGGAGACGGCGGGCGGGGCGGTCATCATCAGCGTCCCTCCCGCGACAGGCGCGGATTGAGCGCGTCATTGAGGCCTTCGCCGATCAGATTGAGGCCGAGCACCGAGATCAGGATCGCGACGCCGGGAAACACCGTGATCCACCAGGCCTGGCGGATCACGGTGCGGCCGGCGCCGACCATGTAGCCCCAGGAGATCAGGTTGGGATCGCCAAGGCCGAGGAACGCCAGCGAGGATTCCAGCAGGATCGCGGTCGCCACCATGAGCGAAGCCAGCACGATCACCGGCGACAGCGCATTCGGCAGAATCTCGCGCAGGATGATCCAGCTGTTGCTCTGGCCTGTAACGATTGCGGCCTGGACATATTCGCGCGTGCGCAACGACAGCACTTCGCCGCGCACGAGGCGGGCGACCGGCGGCCAGCTCACCACCGCGATCGAGGCCACGATCGAATAGATCGAGGGCTGCAGGATCGCGACCAGCACGATCGCGAGCGCGAAGCTCGGGATGGTCTGGAAGAATTCGGTGAAGCGCATCAGGGCGTCGTCGACCTTGCCGCCGAAATAGCCGGCCATGGCGCCGATGGGCACGCCGACGACGAGTGCGACCAGCGTGGAGACGAGCCCCACCAGCAGCGAGACGCGGGCGCCAAAGATCATGCCGGCGAACACGTCGCGGCCGAGCGCGTCGGTCCCGAGCGGCACGGTCGAGAGCGTGAACGGCGGCAGAAACGGCCGCTGCACCATGCGCCAGGGCGAGTTCGGGAACAGCATCGGTCCGAACACCGCGACCGAGATCGCGAAGAGGAGGATGACGAGCCCGATGACGCCGCTCGGGCTTCTCAGCATCGATTTCCAGAACTGTTTCATGAGGCGAATTCGATGCGCGGGTCGACCAGGCGATAGACCAGGTCGGTGATGAGGTTGAAGATCAGCACCATGGCGGAGCAGATCACGAAGACGCCGAGCAGGAGGTTGTAGTCGCGCTGCAGCAGCGCGTCGTACATCAGGCGCCCGATGCCGGGCCAGGCGAACACGGTCTCGGTGATGACGGCGCCGCCGATCAACGTGCCGGAATGCACGCCGGCCAGCGTCACGACCGGCAGCAGCGCGTTGCGCAGCACATGACGGCGCTGGATCACGGCATCGGAGAGGCCTTTCGCACGCGCCGTCTTGACGAAGTCGAGCCGCTTGACCTCTAGCATCGAGGCGCGCGTCATGCGGGTGTAGGTCGCCATGAAGAACAGGCCGAGCGTCATCGCCGGCATGATCAGGTGCTTTGCGACGTCGACCGCATGGGCAAGCCCGGTGTAGTTGGCGCCGACCGTCTCGTAACCGAAGCTCGGCAGCCAATCCATGGTGACCGAGAACAAGAGGATGCCCATCAGCGCCACCCAGAAGATCGGCATGGCATAGAAGATCAGCGCGAACACGGTGATCGCCGTATCGAGGAAGGTCCCGGCAAAGCGCGCGGCGAAGGTGCCGAAGAGAACGCCGAGCGCGAGTGAGATTGCGAACGCCGTCAGCGTCAGCAGCAGCGTCGCCGGTAGCCGCTCGCCGATCAGCTTTGCGACCGGCGCCTGCTGGCGGAAGGAGAAGCCGAGGTCGAGGGAGACGACGCCCTTGACGTAGATGAAGAGCTGCTCGGGCAGCGGCTTGTCGAGGCCGAACTTTTCGCGGAGCTGCTTGACGAAGACCTGGTCGCTGGCTCCGGCTTCGCCCGCCATCACGACCGCGGGATCGCCGGGCGCAAGGCGGATCAGGAAGAAATTGAGGACGACGATCGCGAGCAGGACGATCACGCCCTTGAGGACACGCTGGGCAACGAAGGAGAGCATCTTAGAAAGTCATCTTGGTGAGGTGTCCAGGAGCGACTGGGGCAGTGTGCTCCCTCGCCCCGCGCTTGCGGGGAGAGGGTTGGGGTGAGGGGCTTCTCTCCACGCATGAGTATGCTCATGGACCTGTACCCCCCTCATCCGCCACGCGCGAGACGATGCTTCGCATCGCTCGGGGCGTGTTGACCTCTCCCCGCAGGCGGGGAGAGGTAAGAGGCTCATCACTTGTCGAGCCATGCGTCCTTGAAGCCGTCATTGACCCCGATCCCCGTGGTGATCAGGTTCTTGACCTTGCAGCGCGTGATGGTCGGGAATTGCAGCTCGAGCATCCAGGCCACCGGCACGTCCTCGACCAGGATTTTTTGCGCCTTCTCATAGATCTCCTTGCGCTTCGAGTCCGGCGTTGCGATCGCGCCGTCGGCGAACAGCTTGTCGATCTCCGGGTTCACGTAGCCCTCGACGTTGTTGAAGATCTGTCCCTTCGCGATGTTGCTGGAGATATAGTTGCGGCCGACGCCGAGCGCGGGATCGCCATACTGGTAGAGATACGTGAAGGCGATGTCGTAATCCCAGTCGCCGATCTTCTGGTTGCCGCCGGCAACGTCGGTGGCGATGGTTTCGATGTTCATGCCGACGTCCTGGAGGTTCTGCTTCACCGCTTCACCCCAGCGCTGCCAGGTCTCGCCATAGGCGAGCGGCAAGAGGCGGATCTTCTCGCCCTTGTAGCCGGCTTCCTTCAGCAGCGCCTTGGCCTTGGCCGGATCGTACGGGTACTTCTTCACGTCGTCGGTGTAATATTTGATGGCCGAAGACGAAGGGCCCGTCGCGACCTTGCCGAGCCCGTTCCAGATCACATCCTTGGCGAAATCACGGTCGATCGCAAACATGATCGCCTGCCGCACCCGCTTGTCGGCGAGCGGACCCTGGCGATTGTTGAGCCACAGCCAGGCCAGCGGCGAGAAGAACTCCCAGCCGGCGCCGGTGACGCAGGTGTCCTTCAGCTTGGACAGCCGCGGCACGTCGAAATTCTCGACCGAGCCGCCGGGCAGCACGTCGACCTTGCCGGTCTCATAGGCCACGGAGCGCGCGGCCGCGTCGGGAATGATCTGCCAGTAGATCTCGTCGATGTAGGGTTTGCCCTTCTCGTAATAGTTCGGGTTCTTGACCAGCCGGATGAACGAGCCCTTCTGCCATTCCTTGAACATGAAGGGACCGGTGCCGACAGGCGCGTTGTTGTAGGGATTGGTCTTGAAGTCGGTGCCTTCATAGAGATGCTTCGGCACCATCGGCATCGAGCCGACCTCGAAGATTCCGAGGAACGGGCCGAACGGCTGCTTCAGCGTGAACACCACCGTGTAGTCGTCCGGCGCCTCGACTTTGTCGACCTGCGCCAGATTGGTGCGGGCACGCGCATGCGTCTGCTTCAGCATCTCGATCGAGAACAGAACGTCGGCGGCGGTGAAGGGCTTGCCGTCATGCCATGTCACGCCCTTCCTGAGCTTGAAGGTGTAGGTCTTGGCGTCCTCGCTGACGCTCCAGCTTTCGGCGAGCTCCGGCTGCGGCTCGAGCTTGGGGCTGTAGCGCAAAAGGCCCTCGAAGATGTTGCCCGACACCATCTGGGTCGGACCGTTCTGGATCATCGCTAGCATCAGGCCGGGCGGCTCGGGCTGGATCACGGCGTTGATCACGCCTCCTGTCTTCGGCTCTTGCGCCAGGGCCGGGGCCATGAGGCCGCAAGCCAGGAGGAGACCAAGCAACACTCGTTTTGGCATGTCGTATCTTTCTCAAGCGAGACCAGCCGCAGATGCTTCGCAACGTCCTCGCGCGCGAAGCCGCGGCCGGCCCATCCCAGTCCCCATCCAATATCGAGGCTCACACAGTCCCGTTCGGCGCCGCAAGATGAAAGTCTCGACAGCGTTCGCACAAAAAATGTACAGCGCGTCCCGTTTTCACTTGATTCATTGTCTTGTCACGGAGACAAGTCGGCCATGGACAACGCCACCCGCTCCGAACGATCCCGCAATGCCGCGCTCGAAGCGGCCATCGCGATCATTGCGCGCGACGGCCCCGGCCGGCTGACGCTCGACGCGATCGCGCGCGAGAGCGGCCTCAGCAAGGGCGGCGTGATGCATCAGTTCCGCACCAAGGAGGCGGTGCTGAAGGCGTTGCTCGAGCGGCAGATGGCGCATTTCGAGGAATTCTCGACAGCCTACATGGCGAAGGTAAGCAAGACCTCCGCCAATCCCAATCTGGCGACCCAGCTTGCCACCGTGCGCGAAGCCGCGACCTCGCCGAATTCCGCCGCGCTGGCGCTGGTTGCGGCCATGGTCGAGAATCCCCGCCTGATGGCGCTGCCGCGCGAGCGCGAGATGGAGCGGATGGCGGCGATCAGGGACGAGGCCGCCGATCCCGATTTAGCGATGCTGCGCTGGGCCGGCGCGATGGGGCTGCTGCTGAGCTCGCTGTTCGGCATGTCGCCGCTCGGCAAGGACGAGCACCAGCGGCTGTTCGCGCGTCTGCTCGATGACGCGCAATGGACCGGCCTCGAGCAGCCGGCCACTACGCGCAGCACCAAATCCGCCGCGCCATCGGCGGCAAAGGCCGCAACCCGGCGCAAGCGCGCCTGATTCATCGTTAACGAAACCTTGCCATGACCTGCACAAAGCCGCGCCTGCGGCCAAATGCGTCAGGCTGTCATTTCGCGGCTTTACAAACCAACTGGTCGGTTTTATAAATCGAAACACTGAGACGACCCGGGGCTTCCGAATTGGCCCCGGACGAAGCCCCGGGCCGGCGATGGTGAGCGCCGCAGCCGCGTCTGGTCCCATACGCGGCTGCGGTCACCGAGTCTTTCCTAAGGCCTTGTTCAAAATCGGCCTTTCACAAAAGCCGCTAGAGGAGTCTGGAATGGATCGCTCGATCGCGTTGCGCGGTCTGGGAACGCTGGTGCTTTGCGCGGCCGCAGCCGGCTGCGCCACGGTCGCGCCGGTGCCCTATTCTGAAATGGCGTCGTCGGCCTACATGGCGCCGGACAAGTCGGACGGGCGTGTGCCCTATCGCTATTCCACGCCGGTCGACTGGCGCGCCTATAATAAAGTGATCCTCGATCCGGTCCTGATCTATCGCGGCAAGGATCACCAGTTCGGCGACATGTCCAACAAGGACAAGGCGACGCTCGCCGCCTACATGCAGAATTGCTTCGCCGACCGGCTGCGCGGCCGCTTCGCGCTGGTGCGCGAGCGCGGGCCGAACACGCTGCGGATCAGGCTGACGCTCACCGGCGCCGTCACCAACACGCCGGTGCTGGGTACACTCTCCCGCTTCGACATGGCCGGCGCGGTTTATAACGGCGTGCAGGCCGCGCGCGACGGCGAGGGCATGCTGACCGGCTCGGTCATCTACGGCGTCGAGATCTTCGACGCCACGACCTCCAGGCTGATCAGCGCCTACGTCACCAAGCAATATCCCGGCGCCTACGACATCAAGGCCACCGCAGGTGCGCTCGCGGCCGCTACCGCCGGCCTCGACAAGGGCGCCGACGCGCTGATGACGCAACTGAACTGACGCTGCGACCCATCCAACGAAAGGTGCCATTGATGAATTTCTTGCTTCGTTTCGTGCTGCGCATCGTGATCACGATCGTCCTGATGGCTTTTGGCGGCCGCGCCGGCGCCGCCGCGCCGCCTGATCCGAGCGGCACCTGGCTGGTCGAGGACGGCCGCGCCCGCATCCGGCTCGAGCGCTGCGGTCCCTCGCGCGATCGCATCTGCGGCTTCATCGTCTGGATGAAGGAGCCGGCCGACAAGCGCGGCCAGCCCTATCGCGACAGCCAGAATCCGGATCCCGACCAGCGTGCCCGCGCGCTGCTCGGTCATCAGCTCATCATGGGCCTGCAGGCGACGGCCGAGGGACGGTTTGCCGGCGAAATCTATAATGCCGAAGACGGCAAGTTCTATTCGGTCTCGCTCTGGCGCGAGTCTTCCGACCGCCTCAAGCTCAAGGGCTGTCTCATAAAGTTCCTGTGCCAGACCCAGACCTGGCAGCAGACGCTCGACGTGCTGCCCGGCCAGCTCGTCGGCCTGACCGGTGATCTCAACGGCCCCCGCGCGGACAAGGAATGGGCCGCTGTGCCGGCGCCGAAGCCGATCCAGGTAAAGGCGAAGTAGCGGACCTGCGGTGGCGCTGTTGGGTCCGGCATGCCAGATTGGTTCGCAATCAACATCGAGAACCATGCCGGGGGGCAATATGAGCGACCAGCCGTTTCCGAACCCAGAATTGCGCCCCTTGCACTTGAAGATCGGCGCGCAGACCATCGCGGGTTTTGAAAGCGCAGGTGAGGGGCGTCCGATCCTCCTCATCCACGGCAATTCCTCCTCGTCGCACATCTGGCAGAAGCAGTTGCAGGGCCCGCTCGGGACCAAGTACCGCATCATCGCGATCGATCTGCCCGGACATGGTCAGTCCTCGCCGCCGCCAAACCCCGCGAACGATTATTCCGGCCGTGGCTATGCTACGGCGATCGCGGCCGTGGCGCACGAGCTCAATCTCAGGAATGCGGTGGTCGTCGGCTGGAGCCTTGGTGGTCACGCCGTGCTCAACGCGGCAGCCTTGCTGCCCATGGCCGCGGGCCTGATGATCTTCGGCACGCCGCCGGTCGGCAGCGGACCGCAGGGTTTTGCCGGATTTAAGAACCTCTCGCCCACCGCCTTCACGGCTGCGCCGACCGAGGCCCAGATCGCGGAATGGGTGCATACGGCCTTTGCGCCCGGCTATGCGCCGGTGCCCGATTTCGTTGTTGAGGATTTTCGCAGGACCGACGGCAATGCCCGCGCCTGCCTTGGCGCCGTCGCACAAGGAGGCGGCCTCGCCGACGAGATCGAGATTGTCCGCAACCTGAAGGTTCCGCTGGCGATCGTGCAGGGCAGCGAGGAGCAGATCGTCGGTCTCGGCTATCTCCAGCGCCTGACCGCGCCGACGCTGTGGCGCAGCGCAGTCCAGATCGTCGCCGGCGCCGGCCATTCCACCCAATGGGAGAAGGCCGACGCCTTCAACGCGCTGCTCGACGCGTTTGCGTCGGAGGTGTGAGTGCGACCTTACCCTCCCCCGGAGGAGGAGGGTAAGGGAGGGTGCCTCACCGCAACCCCGCTCGCCGGAACCCTTCCAGATAATGCTCGCGGTCGGCCTCGGTGGCCCAGGGCAGCTGCGTCGCGATCCAGTGCAGCGAGATGCCCGGCTGGGTGCGGCGCAGCTCGCCCAACGCGCTCTCCGCCAGCGCGCTGTCGCCGATCATGCCGGCGGATACCGCGAGCACGCGGTAGGCGCCGGTGAGGTCGCCGCGGTAGCGGATCGCCTCGCGCGCGAGCGCGATGGCCTCGTCATAGTGCCGCTCGGTGAAGCGGGCATAGCCGGCGATGCCGTGATAGATCGCCAGCGATGGATCGCGCGGCGAAAGCCGGATCGCCCGCTGCGCCGCGTCGAACGAGTCCCGTGAGCGTCCGGCATAGGACAGCGCCAGCGCGTAATAGCCCTGCGCCAGCGAGAAGTTCGGATTGAGCGCGAGCGCCTGCTCGAACTCGGACAGCGCGTTCGAAAGCCTGCGGGTCGAGAAGAACACGCTGCCGAGCGCGGCATGCGCCCAGGCATCCTCGTGGTCGCAGCGCACCGCACTGAGCGCGGCGGCCTCCGCGGCCGGCGCCACACTGGCAAGTTCGGCCCAGCCGAGATGCACGCCGAACATGTGGTTGGCCGCCAGCACCGACAATGCCTGGCCGTAGTTCGGATCGATCCCGACCGCGCGCTCGAGCAGCGCCTGCGCGGCCTCGTGATCCTGCCGCGTCACCCGCCAGTAATGCGACAGCGCCCGCATCAGGAGGTCCCAGGCGTCCAGGCTCGCGGGCGGCTTGCGCCGGTTGCGGAAATTCTCGGCCGCGTGGATCTGCGGCTCGATCGCCGCGGCGATCGCGTTGGTGATCTCGTCCTGCACGGCGAAGACGTCGACCAGCTCGCGATCGTAGCGCTCGGCCCAGAGATGGCTGCCCGACGCGGCATCGTTGAGCTGCGCGGTGATGCGCACGCGAGTGTCGGCCTTGCGCACGCTGCCTTCGACGACGTAGCGGACGCCGAGTTCCTCGGCAATCTGCCTGATATGGACCGCGCGTCCCTTGTAGGTGAAGGACGAGTTGCGGGCGATCACCATGAACCAGCGCTGTTTCGACAGCGCGGTGAGGATGTCCTCGCTGATGCCGTCGCCGAAATAGTCCTGCGCGGGATCGCCGCTCATGTTCTCGAAGGCCAGCACCGCGATCGCCGGCCGGTCCGCAGCAGTGCGCGGCCGGGCGGGGGCGGGCTCGGCCGGCGCCGATGGCGCCGCCGATTCCTCCCGGACCTCGCCGACGAAACGGAAGCCCTTGCGCGGGATGGTCTTGATCAGCCGCTGCGCCGCACCGTCGTCGCCAATCGCCTTGCGCGCGGCGTTGATCCGGCTGTTCAGTGCGGAATCCGAGACGATTCGGTCGCTCCAGATCGCGCTGATCAGGTCATCCTTGGTGACGACGCGGGCGCGCTGCGCGACCAGATAAAGCAGCAGATCGAACACCTGCGGCTGCAGCGGCACGGCTGCGCCGTCACAGGTCAGTTCCCGCAGGTCGCCGTCGAGCACGTTGTTTTCAAAGAGGAATCGCACGTTTCTGTCGTCTCAAGCAAAAATCAAAGTCGTCTCAGGCGAAAATCAACCCTCCGCGAAAGTCTCTGGCGGGCCGATCCGGCATGGTGCGAAGACCAAATAGTGCCGATTCCTCGGCACAACGGAGCGTTCTATGACCCAAATTGATCACCAGGTTCATTCGATCGGCCCGGACATTGCGGGCTCACGCATTTTCAAGTTCATCGCCTTTCTGTACGGAATTGCGGCATATCTCGTGTTTTTCGTCACCATTCTCTACGCTATCGGCTTCGTGATGGGGCTGGTGGTGCCGAAGACGATCGACACCGGAACCGACACGCCGACGGCCGAGGCCGTCATCATCAACCTGCTGCTGATGTCCCTGTTTGCCGTTCAGCACAGCGTGATGGCGCGCCAGCGCTTCAAGGCATGGTGGACGCAATTCGTCCCCAAGCCGGTCGAGCGCTCGACCTACGTCCTGTTCGCGAGCCTGTCATTGCTGCTCCTGTTCTGGCAGTGGCGTCCGCTCCCGACGGTCGTATGGGATGTCGACAATCCGGACCTTGCCGTGACGCTGGTCACGCTGTCGTTTGCCGGCTGGGTGCTGGTGTTCATGAGCACCTGCATGATCAATCATTTCGAATTGTTCGGCCTCCGCCAGGTGACCAACCATCTCGTCGGCACGGAGGAGGCACCAATGCGCTTCAAGACGCCGATGCTCTACAAGTTCGTCCGTCATCCGATCTATCTCGGCTTCATCATCGCGTTCTGGGCGGCGCCGGTCATGACCGTCGGCCACCTGCTGTTCGCGGCCGTGACCACGATCTACATCTTCGTCGGCATCGCGCTGGAGGAGCACGATCTCATCGGCCTCTTCGGCGACGAATACCGGCAGTACAAACAACGGGTGTCGATGCTTATTCCCTGGCGCCGGTCAGTATAGGCTTCGCGTCCATCCGCGCGCGTCCTCCGAAAGGAGGATGCGCGGCGGCTTCTCTTCGCCCCTTCTTCAACGAACGAGGAGAGTGGCAACAGGCCGCCTGCTCGCCTCACAAAATCTCATTCTCAATGGAGACGACCCAATGAAACATGTCGGAAACTGCTTCTGTGGCGCGGTCACGATCGAGGTCACGGGGGAGCCGGCGGCGATGGGCTATTGCCATTGCCGCTCCTGCCGCTCGTGGTCGGGTGGACCGGTGAACGCGTTCAGCCTGTGGAAGCCCGAAGCGGTGCGCATCACCGAAGGCGCCCAGCACGTCGAGACTTTTGTGAAGACGCCGCTCAGCCAGCGCAAATATTGCAGGAAGTGCGGCGGCCATCTCATGACCAACCATCCGCCGCTCGACCTGATCGACGTCTTCACTGCGACCATCCCGACGCTGGCGTTCACGCCCGGCGTCCACGTCAACTATGCCGAGACGGTGCTGCCGATGCGCGACGGGCTGCCCAAGCTGAAGGACTTTCCCGCCGAGTTCGGTGGCAGCGGCGAGATGATGCAGGAGTAGGGGCTCCGTCCTTCCTTTTCCCCTTGTGGGAGAAGGTGGCGCGAAGCGCCGGATGAGGGGTCTCTCTCCACATGCAAGACCGCTCGCGAGGATAGAAACCCCTCACCCGGCTTCGATGCGTCGCATCGAATCCACCCTCTCCTACAAGGGGAGAGGGTGCACCGTCAGTGTAGCGCCTACCGCATTCCCGCCCGCCGCAAGCCTTCCAGATAATGCTCGCGATCCTCGGCCCGCAGCATCGGCAGCTCGCGCGTGATCCAGGCGAGCGAGATGCCGGGTTGGGCGCGGTTCAGGCCTTGCAGCGCGGAGGCCGCGAGCTCGGGATCGCCCGACATGCCGGCCGCCGCCGTCAGCACGCGATGGGCGCCGACGAAATCGGCGCGCTGCCGCATCGATTCCCGCGCCATCTGCATGGCTGCCTCATAGTTGCGGCCGATGAATTGGGCATAGGCGACAACGCCGCAATAGATCGCCGCCAGCGGATCGCGCGGACTGAGCCGCAGCGCGCGGCGCGCGGCGGCATCGCCGTCCTGCCATCGTCCCGCGTAGCACAGCGTCACGCCGTGGAAGGCGTGCGCCATCGCGAAATTCGGATTGAGCCGCAAGGCCATCTCGAACGCCGCCAGCGCATCGTCGAAGCGGCGGCGGAATAAATAGGTGTAAGCGAGGCCATGATGGGCCCAGGCGTCCTCGCGATCGGCCGCCACCGCCGCGACCGCGGCGCGCTCGGCGACCGGCACGGTCATGGCCATGTCGGCCCAGCCCATATGCGCGCCGAAGATGTGGCTGGTTGCGAACAGGCCGAGCGCCTTGCCATAGGCGGGATCGATCGCAACAGCCTTTTCCAGCAGGCCTTGCGCGACGGCATTGTCCTCGCGCGTGATCCGCCAGTAATGCGACAGGGCGCGCATCACGAGGTCCCAGGCATCGAGACTGCCCGGCGGCTTCTGCTGGGCGCGAAAGCTCTCGGCGGCATAGAGCTGCGGCTCGATCGCGGCGACGATCGCCTCGGTGATCTCGTCCTGCACGGCGAAAATGTCGGCGAGCTCGCGGTCGTAGCGCTCGGCCCAGAGATGGCTTCCGGTCGAGACGTCGTTGAGCTGCGCCGAGATGCGCAGGCGCTCGCCGCTCCGCCGCACGCTGCCTTCAAGCACGTAGCGTACGCCGAGCTCGCGCGCGACCTCGTGGATGTGCACGGCACGGCCCTTGTAGACGAAGGAGGAGTTGCGCGCGACCACGAAGAAGCAGCGCAGCTTCGACAGCGCGGTGATGATGTCCTCGCTGATGCCGTCCGAGAAATAATCCTGCTCGCGATCGCCGCTCATGTTGGTGAAGGGCAGCACCGCGATTGCGGGCCGGTCGGGCAGCGCGAGCATGATTTGCGGCACTGCGGCGACACGGCCGGGCTCGGCCGCACCGAACTGGGTCTGGACGTCGCCGACGAAGCGGAAGCCTTTGCGCGCGATGGTGCGGATCAGCGCCTGGTTCGCGCCGCTGTCGCCGATCGCCTTCCGCGCCGCGTTGATCCGGCTGGTCAAGGTGGATTCGGAGACGCTGCGCCCGTGCCATATCTTGTCGATCAGCTCGTCCTTGCTGACGACGCGATCGCGATTTTCCATGAGGTGGACGACGAGATCGAAAACCTGCGGCTCCACGGCCACGGGAACCTGCTCGCGGCTCAGCTCGCGCCGGTCGGTGTCGAGAAGGTGGTCCCGGAATAGAAACTGCACGTCGAAAACTCAATCCTCACGGCAACATCGGCATTGATAAAATCAAAATGGATTTCGACTTGAAGTCTGTGAGTCCGCCGAAGGGTCGACAGGGTTCAGCACGATTGTGTGATGGCTGCCATGCGGATTCCAAGGGGGAATACAACCGGAATTAGAATTGTGACCATTTTCCGGATATCGCTGCGCTCATGCGGCCTCCGTCCTCTCCTTCGTCATTGCGAGCCAATGGGTCCGCGCGAAGCGCGGCCCGATGACAGGCTCTGCGAAGCAATCCAGAGTCTTTCCGCGGAGGGTGGATTGCTTCGTCGCAAGAGCTCCTCGCAATCACGGCATGTGCACCGAACCGTGAATGTCATTGCCGAACCGCGTGCCCCGCGTAAGCTGCCCTCCGCACAACACCAACCATAAAGAAACGCCCATGCCCGCTTTTTCCGCCTCCACCACCGTGCTCGACTCCATGTTGTTCCGCGATGCCTTCGGCACGCCTGAGATGCGCGAGGTGTTTTCCGACGTCGCGTTGGTCGGTCGCTATGCCGAGGTCGAGGTGGCGCTGGCGAAAGCGGAGGCGCGATGCGGCGTGATCCCGCAGGAGGCGCCGACCAGATCGCGGCGCGGACCGACGTCACCGCGTTCGATTTCGATCTGCTGCGGCGGGAGACCGACATCGTCGGCTATCCGATCCTCCCTTTGGTGCATCAGATGGTGAAGCAGTGCGGCGATGCCGGCCGCTACGTGCATTGGGGTGCGACCACACAGGACATCATGGACACCGCCGTGGTGCTGCAACTGCGCGCCGGCCTTGAGATTGTCGAGCGCGACATCGCCGCGCTGCGCAAGATCCTTGCGGACCTCTCGAAGCGCTATCGCGACACGCCGATGGCGGGCCGCACCCATCTCCAGCAGGCGTTGCCGGTGACGTTCGGCTACAAGACCGCGATCTGGCTCGCGATGTTCGACCGCCACGCCGAGCGTCTCAACCAATTGAAGCCGCGCGTCCTGGTCGGCCAGTTCGCCGGCGCCGCCGGCACGCTCGCTTCGCTCGGCGACAAGGGTTTTGAGGTGCAGGAGGCGCTCTGCGCCGAGCTGAAGCTCGGCGTTCCCGCCTCGACCTGGCATGTCGCGCGCGACGGCTTTGCGGAAGGCGTGAATTTCCTCGCGCTCGTCACCGGCTCGCTCGGCAAGATCGCGCTCGACATCATGATCATGGCCTCGACCGAGTTCGCCGAGCTCTATGAGCCGTTCGTCAAGGGCCGCGGCGCCTCCTCGACCATGCCGCAGAAGCGCAACCCGATCTCCTCGGAGCTGATGCTCGCGGCAAGCAAGGCGGTGCGCCAGCATGCCGGCCTGATGCTGGACGCCATGGTGCAGGATTTCGAACGCGCCACCGGTCCCTGGCACGCCGAGTGGATGGCGATCCCCGAAAGCTTCGTGCTCACCGCGGGCGCGCTGCACCAGGCAAAATTCGCGCTCACCGGCCTGATCGTGGACGAAGCGAAGATGAACGACAATCTCGCCATCAGCCGCGGCCTGATCGTGGCCGAAGCCGTCATGATGGGGCTCGCGCCGCAGATCGGCCGGCAGGAGGCGCATGACGTTGTCTACGATGCCTGCCGGCTCGCCAACGAGAAGGGTGTGAGCCTGGCGGACGCGCTCTCGTCCGATTCCCGCGTCGCAAGCCGCATCGACCGCGCCACGATCGAGGCGCTCACCTCACCGAAAAATTACCTCGGTCTTGCGCCCGCCATGGTCGATCGGGTGCTGAAATCCGCAACGCGTTGAAAACCAAGATGGGTGAAATTGCGTATCTTTCATGTGCCGCAAGGTGCTCGCGCACTTGTGTCTCGCGATGCTAGGCTTAGATTGAACAACAGACTTTCGGCAGAGGACCCCGCATGACCGATCACCGCAATTCCGCCGCTCCCATCGATCCCGCGAAACTCGACCGGCTGGCCGAGGTGGCGGTGAAGGTGGGCCTGGGCTTGCGGCCGGGACAGGATCTGCTCTTGACGGCGCCCGCGATCGCGCTGCCGCTGGTGCGGCGGATCGCCGTGCACGCCTACAAGGCCGGCGCCGGCATCGTGACGCCGATCCTGTCGGACGAGGAGATGACGCTGGCGCGCTACCGCCACGGTCACGACGACAGTTTCGATCGCGCCGCCGGCTGGCTCTACGAGGGCATGGCCAAGGCATTCTCCGACAACACCGCGCGGCTCGCCATCGTCGGCGACAATCCGATGCTGCTGTCGGGCGAGGATCCGTCCAAGGTCGCGCGCGCCAGCAAGGCGAATTCGATGGCCTATCAGCCGGCGCTGGAGAAGATCGTCAATTTCGACACCAACTGGAACATCATCGCCTATCCGAGCCCGTCCTGGGCCAAGCAGGTGTTTCCGAACGATCCGGAAGACGTTGCGATCGGCAAGCTTGCGGATGCGATCTTCGCGGCGTCGCGCGTCGACCGCGAGGACGCGATGGGCAACTGGGCGAGCCACAATGCGGTGCTGCGCGAGCGCACCAACTGGCTCAACGGCCAGCGTTTCCGCGCGTTGCAATATTCGGGACCGGGCACCGATCTCACGATCGGGCTGGCCGACGGTCATGAATGGGAAGGCGGCGCATCGCTCTCCAAGAACGGCATCAGCTGCAACGCCAACATCCCGACCGAAGAGGTTTTCACCACGCCGCACTGTCGGCGGGTCTACGGCCATGTCGTGAGCTCGAAGCCGCTGTCCTATCAGGGCACGCTGATCGACAACATCGCGGTGCGCTTCGAGGACGGCAAGATCGTCGACGCAAAAGCCTCGCGCGGCGCGGAGGTGCTGAACAAGGTGCTCGACACCGACGAGGGCGCGCGGCGTCTTGGCGAGGTGGCACTCGTGCCGCATTCCTCGCCGATCTCGCAGAGCGGGCTGTTGTTCTACAACACGCTGTTCGACGAGAACGCGGCCTCGCACATCGCGCTCGGCCAGTGCTACTCGAAGTGCTTCGTCAACGGTGCGCAGCTGACGCCGCAGCAGATTGCCGCGCAAGGCGGCAACCAGAGCCTGATCCATATCGACTGGATGATCGGCTCCGCCGAAACCGACATCGACGGCATTCTTGCTGACGGCAGCAAAGTGCCGGTGTTCCGCAAGGGCGAGTGGGCGAAGTAACGCCGCTGCTCGTCATGCCCGGGCTTGTCCCGGGCATCCACGTTCTGTGTGCCGCAAGGCGTGGATGGCCGGGACGTGGCGAGCGGAAGCGACGCCGTCCTTCGGACGGCTATGCCCGGCCATGACGGTCGTGAACACCTGATGTTTATCTACTAGCGTCGGAGCGCCCTTCACGCCGCCGCGTCGCGCAGCATCGGGTTGCTGTCGATGCTGAAGCGGTTGAACAGCGTGGTGAACGGGCTGCCGTCGGTGGCCCGCACGATGACGTCGGAAGCAGCCACCGCGTCGTAAAGCGCGCTGACCGGATCATTCGCGTCCGGCAGGTCAAGCGCAGCGCGGATTTCCTCGCGCGCCTCGTTGACGTCGTCCTCGTCGTCGAGTGTCGCCTCGAGCGCATCGGCTGCGCGCCGCATCTCGGCGAGGTCGCCGCCGGCGGAAAATTTCAGGATGTCGAGCCAGTAGGGGCGGGCGATCGCGAGCTGGACGAACGCCTCGAAATTCTCCGCGATGATCCCGGCGCGGCCTTCCGATGAGACGTAGAGCACATTCTGCGACGGTAGCAGGACAAAGGCGCCGCCGGCGCCGTCACTGCCGATCTGCCGGGGGCTCTCGATGCCGTCGATGGTGAACCAGGTCTCGTCGTCCGGCGCGAAGGAGACATCGAGGCTGCCGAGCCAGGCGACGACCTCGTCGTTGGCTGTGAGGACCTCGGGCGTCAGGGGCATCGGCATGGGCTCCTTTGGCTGCTTCGCGCATTTTGTCGCACCCTGGAAAAGATGGGTTCATGTGCGCGGATTTGCAGGGAAATCGGCGCGTTTGCTGCTTCGCACATGCAACTTGCGGCTGATTTGCGGGGCCTGCGTAAGAAAGAATTAAAAACCGGCTACTAGCGTTCCAACATCTTTGGAAACAGTCCGGGCCGAGAGCCCGGTCACCCATATTATATTCCCTGGGGAAGCAGATGTCGCGCGCATTGATTGAAGTTGGTAGTTGCAATGTGGACCTCGAGCTGCGGCCGATCGAGCCGTCCTGGATCATCGAGGGCAACCCGGTGTCGCGCTCGCATATCCTGTCCACCAGCGCCGACGGCACCGCCTCGACCATCATCTGGCACTGCACCGAAGGCCGCTTCAACTGGTACTACGACATCGACGAGACGATCATGATCATGGAAGGATCGATCGTGCTCGAAAGCGACGGCATGCCGCCGAAGCGCTACGGCCCCGGCGACGTCATCTTCTTCCGCGACGGCGCCCATGCCAAATGGCACGTCGAGGGCTACGTCAAGAAGATCGCGTTCTGCCGCAAGACCAATCCGGTGATGATCGGGTTCCTGATCCGCGTCGTCAACAAGCTCAAGAAGATGTTCGTCTCCACGGGCGAGCGCCGCCCGGCCTCGCTGGTGGGCGCCGGCTAGAGCAGACAATATCGTTTCAAGGACGCTTCCCAGCGGCCACGACGAAGAGGGGTCGGGATCACATCCCGGCCCCTCTTCTCGTCATGACGGCAGATCGAGCCGGTAGAAATCCGTCGCGGTCTGCGAGAACAGCGCCGTCTTCTCGGCCTCGCTCAAGGGCGCGGCGATACGCTTGAAAGCGTTGAAGATCACCTGGTAGCTGCACTGGCCCTTGTCCGGCGGAAAGTTGCTCTCGAACATCGCGCGCCTCACGCCGAACGCCTCGATGCAGGTTTCGACATAGGGCCGCCAGGCCGCGGCAAGCTCCTCGGATGACGGCGGCTTCTCGCGCAGATGGAAGTCATAGCCGAGCAGGCACATCGCGAGCCCGCCGAGCTTCACCACCACGTTCTCGCATTTGGCGATCTCCTGGATCGAGGCGCGCCACTGCGGAAACACTTCTTCGCGCCGCCCGGCAAAACGGCCGATTCCGGCCGGGCCGCCGCAATGGTCGAGCACGATTTTGGTGTCGGGGAAGGCGCGCGCGAGCTCGGTCAGTTCGCCGATCTGCGGATGGAACAGCCAGGCATCGAAGCTGAGGCCCAGTGGCGCGAGGCAGGCAAAGCCCTTGCGGAAGGCCGGGTCCCGCAACAACTCCTTCGGCCGGTTCGCATACATGCCGGCGACGGCGGGATCTTCGTCCCAGGCCGAGGAATGCCGGATACCGCGGAAGCGGCCATTGCCCGCCGCGTTCTCCGCTTCCAGCACCGGCTTTGCGGCATCGCCCAGCAGTAGATTGGCATGACTGACGATGCCGGCGCAGATCGCGGCCTTGCCGTAGCCGCCGCTCGCGCTCATGGCGGCGACGCCGTTGGCGAACTCGACCTCGCCGACGGGCCGGAATGCCTCGGGCCCATGCGCGCGATACATCGAGCGGCAATCGACATAGACGGTGGCGATGATGTTGTGCCCGGAGGCGATGTCGTCAGCCATCTCCTCGATCAGATAACGATGTCCGCGATTCCAGAGATGGTGATGGGGATCGACGATCGGCCGCAAGGGGTCGATGATCTCCTCCTGATGTTGCGCGAGCCAGTCCTCGCGCGGCTCGACGAACAGCCCGCTCGTGTTGGCGGGCAAGCCAGTTGCGGCCATCGGCATTCGCTCCCTTTATATTCTTTGTGGGAGGAGCTTAGCACCTCATCGCCTCACGCAGCAGCGCGCGCTGCGCAACCGCGCCCGTCATCGCGAGCACAGCGCTCAGCCCTTGCGCCGTGTCGCCTTCACATCGACCACCAGCCGCCACGCGGCTGCCGTGGTGGGCTTGACCTCGCCGAGCCATTGAAAGGAATCCCCGCTGATCTCGGTAAAGCTCCAGCGTGTCAGCTCGCCCGTTTCGGTCGTGCCTTCCTGTACGATATCGGCGCCGCGCGCGCGGCCGATCTGCTGGCGGAAGACGCAGCGGCCGGGATCGAACCAGGAAATCCGCCACGCGGAAATGGAGGGATCGTAGACCCGCAGCGTCGTGCCGTACCAATTGCCCGCGACCGGAAACGCCGGGCTGCCCGCGGGCCGCGGGATGATCCAGACGTCCTGCACGGCGCGCCCCTCCAGCACCCAGCCGAAATGGATCTCGCCGGGCGCGATGTGTTTCGTTCCATCGGCGCCATGGGCGGTGACTTCGGCACGCCAGTCGCCGACGAAGCGGCCATAGAGCTGGAGCGCTGCGGCGTGCTCCGGATTTGGCCCTTCCGCGTGCAACAATCTCACAAAGTCGGTCATGTCGATCTCCTATCGTCGGGAGATCAGCACGACCGGATTGCAGATGACTTGGAGAAAATTGCCGTCCGCGGCCGTCAGGTCTTGCGCAGGACGAGATTCTTGGTGCTCCGAACGGTCTCGTCGTTGGTCCGCGAACTCCCTGAGCTTTCAGCGCGCCAAATCACGATGACAGAGACGATGACGAGGCCCGCGCCGAGCAGCATCATGGGCGAGAACGGCTCGCCCAGCACGACGGTGCCGAGCAGCACCGCGATCACCGGGTTGACGAAAGTGTAGGTCGACACCAGCGAGGTCGAGACGTTCTCAAGCAGCCAGTTGTAGGCGACGAATCCGATCACGCTGCCCGCGATGATCAGCCATAGCGCCGCTGCAAGCGACATCGGCAAGACGTTGCCCGGCCTGAAGCTTTCGATCTCGCCCGTCAGCCAGCTGATCGCGAACAGCACGGTGCCGCCGATCGACAGCTGCATGCTTGACAGCAGGATGGCGGATGTCTGGTTCGACATGCGCCGGGACAGCACGGTCCCGGCGGACCACGACAAGGCCGCAGCCAGCAGGAGAACGACGGGAAGAATGCTGATGCCGGCCTGCTTGACGTTCTGCCATGCCACGAGTCCGACGCCGAGGAAGCCGGGCACGAGTGCCAGCAGGGCAACGGGCCTCGGTCGCTGATCGCCAGGGAACACGAGATCGATCAGCAGGATCCAGAACGGGATCGTGGCGAGCACGATCGCTGCCACGCCCGAAGGAACCGATTGCTGTGCGAAGGCGAGCACGCCGTGGCAGCCGACGAAGAACAGCAGCCCGCACAGGCTCGCCATGGCCCAGGCCTGCCACGATACGCCTGCGACCTGTCCGCCGCTCATCGCGAGCAGCACAATGCCGCCGCACAACGAGCGAAGCGCCATCAGCAGAAATGGCGGGATCGACTTCAGGCCCAACGTGATGGCGAAATAGGTGGAACCCCATAGCAAATAGATGGCGGCGAAGGCGCCGATGACGAGGAACCGTCTGCTCATGATTGCTCCGATCGAAGACGATCTCGAAGCAACCAAGTCGGAGGCGGTTCATGCGTTCCCGCCTTCGCGGGTCAGACTCCGTCGAGGATGATCACCGTCGGCTTCGACGGCAGCGCGTCGCGCGACATCCGGAACGAGCGCGCGTTGCGCCGGTCGATCTCGAACTGCTGGCCGATGCGGTCCATGAACTCGTCGAGCGGGGTGGCGAAGCGATGCATCGGCAGCACCACGGACGCGCGCAGGCGTTTGGTGATGTCGGAGATGCCGCCCAGCGACATGGTGTAGGTGCCGTCGATCGGCACCATCACGATGTCCAGCCGTCCGATCTGGGCAAAGTGGCTGTCATCGAGCTTGTGGTGGAGATGGCCGAGATGACCGATGCAGAGGCCCGCGACCTCGAAGATGAAGATCGAATTGCCGTCGCGGATCATGTCGACGCCGGCGTCGTCGCCGAAATAGCGGCGGATGTCCGTGGTGACGTTGCGGATGAAGGTGTCGCCGATGCGTTCCGCGATGATGGCCGGCTTGCCGTCGTCGCCCCAGCCATGCAGCACATGGGGAATGCGCTTGTCGGGAAAGAGACTGTAGTGGGTGCTGTGGGCCCGGTTCATGGTGACGACGTCGGGCAGCCGTCCCACCTGATAGGCGCCGCTATAGTCGGTCGCGATGCGCAAGCCGCCCGGCGTGTCGATGAAATAGGTCGAGTGGCCGGCATAGGTGATCTCGACCTCCGCGGCGGCCGCCGCCTGCCTGAAGGCGACCGACATGACCCGCGGCGCGGCATTGGCCATCGCCAGGCACTCGCTGCGCTGTGGCGATTGCTGGGCGAGGGCAGGCGAGAGGGCTGCGCCGAACAGCGCCAGAGCCGCCGAAACAAGTCGCCACATGAATCCGTCCCCGATGACTTCAGGGGAAAGTCTAGCGTGCAATGCGGCCTGCGGCCAACAGCTGGCGATCAACAGCGCGTCAGTGTCGCACCTTCAGTCCCGGCTTTATTCGCGCGGTCTATTCCCGCCGCGGGCTGAACTTCCAGGTGATGGCGACGAGGCCGGCTGTGATCAATCCGCTGATCAGCCCGGCGATCGGCAAGGCAAGCAGCAGCGCGGCGCTGGCGGCCCAGCCGATCGAGGAGAAGGCTTCGGCGAAGGTCGCAAGCCGAGACGACGTCTGGCGGCGGCGGAATTGGCTGCGCCTTGCCTGCACCCGGAACCAGAGCTGGATTGCGGTCGCGGAGGCCGCGCTGATGATGATGGCGCCGGCGCTGACCGCGGCCTGGTATGGCGAGGCAAGGGCGAGCGCGGCGACCAGCGGACCGAAGATGGCGGCGATCGCGATCAGCACAACCTCGATCTTGGCGCGGATGACGCTGGACGGCGTCAGCGGCGCGGTCGCAACGAGATCAGGCGCGTCCTCGCCCGAGATCGTCAGCCAGGCAAGCCCGCCCGCGAGCTGACCGGCCGCCATGACGATGACGGGCGTGATCAGCGTCACCGCCGCGGAGCTGTCGGCAAAGCTGCGCCAGAGCAAGAGCGCCGGCGGCACCAGATAGAGCAGCTGCATCAGGGTCTGCGAGATCAGCCAGGGATCGCGCCAGAGCAACTTGAATTCCTTGCGCCGCAGCGCCTGCTGCCGCGATCCGCCGCGGAACGGGCGCTCCTTCGCGCGCTTGCGGCCGGAGCTGCCGTAAGCCGCGGCATCGATCGCGGTGTCGGCGAAGCGGCCAGAGAACATCGCCATCACGCCGCCGAGCAGCACGAGCCCGAGCGCCAGAAGCAGCAGCAGCGCCTCGCTGTCGCCCATCGTCGCCCGCGCCGGCCACCACCAGATGCTGTCGACGTCGGGGGCATAGGCGGCAAGGCTCCCCGAGGTCAGGATGGTGAAGCGCGACAGCGTGCCGTAGGACATGATCGCGGCGACCTGGAGCGCGATCACGAAGCCGGCGCCGATGATCGCGGCCAGGATCTGGGCGGCGAAGCGCGTCCGCGCCGGACCGATCAGGCGGAACAAGAGGATGGTGACGGCGATCGCGATCGCCGCGGCCGACAGGCCCATGGCGATGACGACGCCGAATGCTGCGAGCCAGCGCGCACCCCCGCCGATCACCAACACGTCGATGAACGGCGTCGAGAACAGCAGCGCCATCACCGTGACGGTGAGCGCGATGGCAGCGATACGTACCGAGAACAGATTGGCGAGCGTCGCTGGCGAGGACATGATCAGGTCGAGATCGGCGCGGGCGTAAAACACCCGCGTCACCGATTCGATCGCCTGCGACAGCATCAAGGTCCAGGCGAGAAACATCGTCGCCGTGATCACGATCAGGGAGGATTTGTCGAGCGGCAATTGCAGATCGGCGAAGCGGCCGATCACTGCCCAGGCCGGCACGTGCAGGAGCGCTGCGAAGAAGAGAAGGCCGATCATTGCCGCGCGCGCCCGCTTGCGCCGGCCGCCGGTCATCATGGCGAACCATTCGCGCCAGGCGAGGCGGAGCTCGTGGCGCGCAAACCAGGACAGCGCGGTCGCCGAGCTCATGCGGCTTCCTGGAGCGTCACCAGCGCGATGAAGAGATCTTCCAGGCTGGTGTCGGCATGGCCGTTCTGCTGGCGCAGCTCGGTCAGCGTGCCTTCGGCGACGAGGCGGCCCGAGGCGATCACGCCGATGCGGTCGGCCATGCGCTCGGCGACTTCGAGAATGTGTGTCGTCATGATGACGGTGCAGCCGGCACGGACGCGCTCGCCCAGCAATCCCTTGACGTGACGGGCTGAGACGGCGTCGAGCCCGGTCAGCGGCTCGTCGAGGATGATGAGGCGGGGATCGTGCACCAGCGCGCCGGCCAGCGCCACCTTCTGGCGCATGCCCTTGGAAAAGCCCTCGCAGCGTTCGTGCCGGTGTGGCTCAAGACCGAGCGAACTCAGAAGCTCCTGCGCGACCGGTTCGGAGACGGACGGCGCGATGCCCCAGAGGCCGGCGACGAATTCGAGATATTCGAGCGGCGTCAGCTTGTCATAAATCATGGGTTCGTCGGACACCCAGGCCATCACCTGCTTGGCGGCGACGGGGTTCTGGAGCGCATCGATGCCGAAGATCGAGACCGCGCCGGCATCGGGCCGCAGCAGGCCCGCAACCATGCGCAAAGTGGTGGTCTTGCCGGCGCCGTTGGGGCCGACCAGCGCGTAGAATTCGCCGGCATGGATGGTGAGATCGAGGCTGTCGACCGCCAAACGGTCAAAACGCTTCGTTAACCCTCGGACTTCGAGCGCCGACTTGTCCGGCTTCATGACGGCCACATTATCCGGTTTTGCATCGCCCGCGACCATGACCCGAAGATGTTTCGGCACCGTGAATCTACGGCCCACAAATTCCACCATCCGGTTTCGACCAAAGGCAAGTCACCGTTTGTTGACAGCGCTTGGCGGTTCGGGCTGAATTGGCGCCGGGACGAATGCGCGAACGCGGCGAAACGACTGCGTAGCGACTGGACACAAGATGCGGCGAGGCGGCCAAAGAACCGCCGGTTGCATCGGGAGGAAGCGCGGCGATGCTGGATTTCGTTCAGCAGCTGGTCAGCGGTGTTGCGCTCGGCTGCGTCTACGGCCTGATCGCGCTCGGCTTCGTGCTCGTCTACAAGGCCACCGAGGTCGTCAATTTCGCCCAGGGCGATCTGATGATGCTGGGCGGCTTCTTCGCCTTCACCTTCATCGGCATGATGGGCCTGAACTACTGGATCGGCTTTGCCGGTGCGGTCGCCGCCATGGCGCTGTTCGGCATGCTGGCCGAGCGCGTGGTGGTGCGGCCGATCCTCGGCTATCCGCAATTCTCCATCATCATGGCCACGATCGGCCTCGGCTATTTCCTGCGCTCGGTCGCCGGCATGGTCTGGGGCACCGACGATTTCAAGATCGACACGCCGTTCAGCCAGGGCGTCCTGCGCATCGGCTCGCTGGTGCTCGCCTATGACAAGCTGTCGGTGATCGCGGCGACGATCATCCTCTGCACGCTGCTCTATTTGTTCTTCAACAAGACCACGCTCGGCACCGCGATGCGCGCCAGCTCCGAGAACATGCTGGCGGCCTACTACATGGGCATTCCGGTCAAGCGGGTGGTGTCGGTGGTCTGGGCGATCAGCGCGGCGGTCGCGACCTGCGCCGGCGTGCTGCTGGCGCCGATCACCTTCATCCACTCCAATGTCGGCCTCGTGCTCGGCCTCAAGGCGTTTCCGGCCGCCGTGCTCGGCGGCTTCGGCTCGATTCCCGGCGCGGTCGTCGGCGGCGTCCTGATCGGCGTGATCGAGAGCATGGCCGGGTTCTATCTGGCCGAGGGCTGGAAGGACGTCGCGCCTTACATCGTGCTGCTCGCGGTGCTCTTGCTCAAGCCCGAAGGCCTGTTCGGCCTTCACGTCCGCAAGAAGGTCTGAACGCCATGCGCTTCCTGTTCAAGACCGACTACGAGGACGACATCAGGCTGTTTCCGCATTCGGGCTATGTCGTCTCCTACGGTATCCTGCTCGCGCTGCTGCTGATCGCGCCCTATGTGCTCTCCAGCTATTTGATGAGCCAGCTCGTCTTCGTCTGCATCTATGCGACCGTCGGCGTGGCGCTGATGATTTTGACTGGCTTCACCGGTCAAGCCTCGCTCGGGCACGCAGCGTTCCTCGCGATCGGCGCCTACACGGCGGCCTATTTGCAGAAATACAATGTGCCGTTCCCGGTCTATTTCCTCGCCGCAGGCGTGCTCACCGGCTGCATTGGCGCGCTGGTCGGCTTTCCCGCGCTGCGACTCCAGGGCATCTATCTCGTCATCGCCACCATCTCCTTCGCCTTCATCGTCGAGGAGATCCTGGCGCGCTGGGAGAGCGTCACCAACGGCAACGAGGGCATGCGGGTCAAGACGCTGTCGCTGCTCGGCGTCACCGTGCCGCGCGACAGCCCGACCTTCTATTTCCTCTGCCTTGCCGTGCTGGTGCTGACCATCGTCGGCACGCTCAATCTGTTGCGCTCGCCGACGGGCCGCGCCTTCGTCGCCATCCGGGACTCCGAGACGGCCGCGCGCAGCATGGGCATCAATGTCGCGCTCTACAAGGTCAAGTCCTTTGCGATCTCGGCGGCGATCACCGGCCTTGCCGGCGTGCTGTTCGCGCACAAGCTCTCCTTCATCTCGCCGGAAATGTTCACGCTGCAGCTCTCGATCGAGTTCATCATCGTGATCCTGATCGGCGGCAGCTTCAGCCTGCACGGCGCGGTGCTGGGCGCGATCTTCATCGTGATGATCGATCCGTTCCTGACATACCTCAAGGATGACATGCCCGGCATCATCGCCGGCATCGCCGCAACGTTCGGCGCGGGTCCGGCGACGGCGGGCAATATCCAGTCGAAGATCGCGGCCTTCGCATCGCTCAACGGTCTCAAGGGTGCGATCTACGGCATCATCATCGTGCTGTTCGTGCTGTTCGAGCCGCTCGGGCTCTACGGCCGCTGGCTGAAGATCAAGCTCTTCTTCCAGCTCTTCCCGCTCTACAAGCGCGCGACCTTCAAGCGGCAGAAGATCTATGTGAAGTCGGAGCGGAACCGATGAGCTATTTCCGCGCCGAGAACCTGTCGCTGCATTTCGGAGGCCTCAAGGCGGTCGATGCGGTGTCGTTCGCAGTGGAGAAGGGCGAGATCCTCTCGATCATCGGTCCAAACGGCGCCGGCAAGAGCTCGATCTTCAACCTGATCTCGCGGATCTACCGGCCGACCTCGGGCCGCATCTTCTTCGAGGACCAGGACATCACCGAGCAGCCGCCCTACGACATCGCAAGGCTCGGCATCGCCCGCACTTTCCAGAATATCGAGCTGTTCGAGAACGCCACCGTGCTGTCGAATCTGCTGGTCGGCCGTCACCGCCATTCGACCACGCAGCTCTGGCAGGAGCTGCTGTTCCTGCCGAGCGTGCGCGCCAACGAGAAGGTGCACCGCCGCCGGGTCGAGCAGGTGATCGAGTTCCTCGATCTCGAGCCGTACCGCGACAAGCTGATCTCCGGCCTGCCTTATGGCGTGCGCAAGGTGATCGAGCTCGCCCGCGCGCTGTGCTCGGAGCCAAAGCTGATCCTGCTCGACGAGCCGTCCTCCGGCCTCAATGTCGAGGAGACCGACGACATGTCATTCTGGATCCGCGACATGAAGAGCGAGCTCGGCATCACCGTGCTGATGGTCGAGCACGACATGTCGCTGGTCAACCGCGTCTCCGACCGCGTCATCGCGCTGAACTACGGCCGCGTGCTCGCGATGGGCTCGCCGGCCGAGGTGCAGCAGCATCCCGATGTCGTCGCCGCGTATCTCGGAGCCTGACGCATGGATACCGCCGCGACACCCGATATCATCTTAAAACTCTCCAACATCGAGAGCTATTACGGGCCGATCATGGCGATCCGCGGCATCTCGCTGGAGGTGCCGCGCGGCCGCATCGTCACGCTGCTCGGCGCCAACGGCGCCGGCAAGACCACGGTGCTGAAGACCATCTCCGGCATTCTCGATCCGCAGAAGGGCGCGATCGAGTTCATGGGCAAGCCGATCCAGCGCATGGAGGCCGACCGCATCGTGCGGCTGGGTCTGAGCCATGTGCCGGAGGGGCGCGAGGTGTTTCCGTTCCTGTCGGTGCGCGAGAACCTGATGATGGGCGCTTATCCACGCCGCGACCGCGACGGCGTCGCGGAGGATCTGGAGCGGGTCTACGGCTACTTCCCGCGTCTGAAGGAGCGCATCAGCCAGCCGGCCGGCCAGCTTTCCGGCGGCGAGCAGCAGATGCTCGCGATCGGGCGCGCGCTGATGAACCGGCCAACGCTGCTGCTGCTCGACGAGCCATCGCTCGGCCTGTCGCCGCTGCTGGTGAGGGAGATCTTCACGATCATCCGCCGCGTCAACGAGGAGCAGGGCATGTCGATCCTGCTGGTCGAGCAGAATGCCAAGGTGGCGTTGGAGACCGCGCATTACGGCTATGTGCTCGAGATCGGCCGCATCGTCATGAACGACACATGCGACCGCTTGATGCATTCACAGGACATCCAGGAATTTTACCTCGGCGCCAAGGAACAGGGCGCGCGAGGCGAGCGGCGCTGGAAAAAGAAGAAAACTTGGCGCTAGAGCAAGATTTGGCGTTAAATGGAATGGCCCATCCGCCAACATAGACCGCCGGCAAGGCAGGCTGCGGAGGGCAAGGCGACAAGGAGGAGACGCGCATGGCCCGACCGGCGGTGCTGACGGTCGCTGATACGATCGCGAAGAGCTTCTTGCTCGCCGCCGAGACGCGCGGCGAGCGGCCGGCGATCCGCGAGAAGAAGTTCGGCATCTGGCAGCCGACGAGCTGGCGCGAATGGCTCGCGATCTCCAAGGAGATCGCCTACGCGCTCCGCGCCACCGGCTTCATGCCCGGCGATGTCGCCTCCATCATCGCCAACGCCGTGCCGGAATGGGTCCATGCCGACATGGGCATCTTGTGCGCCGGCGGCGTGTCCTCCGGAATCTATCCCACCGATTCATCCGCGCAGGTCGAATATCTCGTCAACGATTCCGGCACCAAGGTGATCTTCGCCGAGGACGAGGAGCAGCTCGACAAGATCCTCGCCTGCCGCGCGCGCTGTCTGTCCTTGCAGAAGATCATTGTGTTCGACATGGAGGGCCTCAGCGGCTTCTCCGACGACATGGTGATGTCGCTCGACGAGTTTCGCGCGCTCGGGCGTAACCACATGGCCGGCCGCGAGGCGCTGTGGCAGGAGATGATCGACAGCCGCAGCGCCGGCGATCTCGCCGTGCTCGTCTACACCTCCGGCACCACGGGTCCGCCCAAGGGCGCGATGCACGCCAACCGCAGCGTCACGCATCAGATGCGGCACGCCAACGATTTCATCCCGGCGCGGGAGGACGAGGACCGGCTGATCTTCCTGCCGCTCTGCCATGTCGCCGAGCGCATCGGCGGCTATTACATCTCGGTCGCGCTCGGCTCGGTGATGAATTTTGCCGAGAGCCCGGAGACCGTGCCGGACAATCTGCGCGAGGTGCAGCCGACCGTCTTCCTTGCCGTGCCGCGCATCTGGGAGAAATTCTACTCGGCCATCACCATCGCGCTGAAGGATGCGACGCCGTTGCAGCAATGGGTCTATCGCCGCGCGATCGACGTCGGCTACCGCATGGTCGATTGCCGGCTCGAGGGCAGGGCGCTGCCGCTGTCGCTGCGCATCGCCAACCGCCTCGCCTACCAGGTCGCGTTCCGCAACATCCGCCGCATGATCGGGCTCGACCGCTGCCGCATCGCTTTCACCGGCGCAGCGCCGATCGCGCCGGAATTGATCCGCTGGTATCTCGCGCTCGGCATCGACATGCACGAGGTCTATGGCCAGACCGAGAATTGCGGGGTTGCCACCATGATGCCGGCGAAGCGCATCAAGCTTGGCTCGGTCGGCAAGGCGGTGTCCTGGGGCGAGGTCGCGCTGTCTCCTGACGGCGAGATACTGATCAAGGGCGACTTCCTGTTCATGGGCTATCTGAACCAGCCGGAGAAGACCGCGGAAACCATCGATGCGCGCGGCTGGCTGCACACCGGCGACGTCGGCACCATCGACAACGAAGGCTTCGTCCGCATCACCGACCGGATGAAGGACATCATCATCACGTCCGGCGGCAAGAACATCACCCCGTCCGAGATCGAGAACCAGCTCAAATTCTCGCCCTACATCTCGGACGCCGTGGTGATCGGCGACAAGCGGCCGTATCTGACCTGCCTCGTGATGATCGACCAGGAGAATGTCGAGAAATTCGCCCAGGACCACGACATCCCCTTCACCAATTATGCCAGCCTGTGCCGGGCGATGGAGATCCAGGACCTGATCTGGCGCGAGATCGAACGGGTCAATGCCAACTTCGCCCGCGTCGAGACCATCAAGCGGTTCTATTTGATCGAGCGCCAGCTCACCCCGGAGGACGAGGAGCTGACGCCGACCATGAAGCTGAAGCGCGGCTTCGTGAACAAGCGCTATGCCGCCGAGATCGACGCGATGTATCGCGAGCGCGCGGTCGCCTGAGACATCTGTTCCGCGCCTTGAGATCGCGGGCATGTGCCGACAAGAAGCGAAGGAGCGATGGCCCCCGCCCTTCGCGTAACACGGGCCCAAAGGAGAGGAGACGTCAATGTCGAAATCGTTCAGCGCGTTCGGCCTTGCTGTGAGTGCAATGGCGCTCACCTGTCTGCCGGCCGCGGCGCAAACCAAGGTCACCAATGACGGCATCTCGGCCTCCGAGATCGTCATCGGCACCCATCAGGACCTGTCGGGTCCGATCAAGGGCTGGGGCGTGCCGGTAGCAAACGGGATGAAGATGGCGACCGAGGAGGTCAATGCGGCAGGCGGCGTCAATGGCCGCAAGATCAGATTAGTCGTCGAGGACAGCGGCTACGATCCGAAGAAGGCCGTGCTGGCATCGCAAAAGCTGATCGAGCGCGACAAGATCTTCGCGATGGTAGGAGCGATGGGATCGCCGACCGTGCTCGCGGCGCAGGACATCCTGTTCGACGCCGGCGTGCTCCAGCTCTTCCCGCTGACGGCGGCCGAGTTCACCTTCAAGTTCGATCCGGCCAAGCCGCAGGAGCGGCTGAAGTTCAACAACCTCTTGCCCTATGTCGAGAGCACGCGGGCGGCGCTGAAATACATGGTGGAGTGGAAGAGCTTCAAGAAGCCCTGCATCATGCATCAGGACGACGAATACGGTAAAAACGTGCTCGACGGTTTCAACCAGCAGCTCACTGCGATGAAGATCCAGCCGGCCTCGGTGACGAGCTACAAGCGCGGCGCCTCGGATTTCAGCGCGCAGATCGCCAAGATGAAGTCGGACGGCTGCGATCTCGTCGTGCTCGGCACCATCCTCCGCGAGACCATCGGCGCGATGACGGAAGCCAAGAAGCTCGGTTGGGACGTGACCTTCCTGGGAGCCTCGCCGACCAACGTGCTGGAAGTGCCGATGTTGGGCAAGGACGCCGTCGAAGGCCTCTATGCGGCGAGCCTGTTCGAGATCCCCTACGAGGACACGGCCAAGGACAAGGTGAAGGACTGGATTGTCAGCTACAAGAAGTCGTTCGGCACCGACGCCAACACGCAGGCCATGATCGGCTACAACGCGGTGATGACCTTCGCCTTCTACGCGGGCAAGGCGGGCAAGGATATCACCGGGCAGAAGATGCTTGATTCACTGGAGTCAGGCGAGAAATTCCTCGACATCTTCAACTCGCCGCCGACCAAGTTCTCCAAGACCGACCACCTCGCCAACACCATCACCCAGGTGCAGCAGGTCAAGGGCGGCCGCTGGGTGCTGGTGAAGGACAATCTGATGTTTTGATCTCTTGCGGCGATGACGGTGCACCCTCTCCCCTTGCGGGAGAGGGTGGCTTCGCGAAAGCGAAGCCGGGTGAGGGGTCTCTATCCCTACGAATAGTCTCGCGAGCCGGAGAGAACCCCTCATCCGGCGCGCTTATGCGCGCCACCTTCTCCCGCAAGGGGAGAAGGGAGGAAGCGCGCTACGCGGGAAGAGCCCCTACGACCCGCCCCCCGCCGTGCCCGAATTCACCGGGGCCAGCTCGTCTTCCCGGCAGCGCCAGCCATCGGCGGCTCTGACGAACGCAAAGGTCCGCTGGATCCTCAGCCGGCGCGTGACGTTGAAGGCCTCTGCGGAGCGCTCCTTGTTGCCGGCGCCCGGCTGCGGCTGGCCCGTCCTGGGATTCCAGCACGTGCCGGTGCAGGTCGAGGCAACCTTGCTGCACGTGGTGAAGGGCGCCAGCACGGCCATCTCGATCTCGCCGGTGACCTGCGCCTCCTGGTCGGTCACCTGGCTGTCGATCGCATAGACGCGGTTGATGCGAAGGAAGTTGCCGCAGGAATTGGCGGCGTGAATCCGCGCGGCGCAGAAATCGACCGCGTCGGTGTCGGGCGAGCGCGCCGCGACCTGCCGGCCGAACACCTTCTTCGGATCGCCTTTTGCCGCGCGAATCTCCTCGCTCTTGTGCTTGAGATATTCGTCGAGACAGTCTTCCGCGGATTCGAGCTCGGCGAGCGGCACGTTCTCCTTGCCGACCAGATTGCATTTGCGGTCGCGCTCGCGCGTCCAGCGGCCGTATTCGGCGTAGGCAAAGCGCGCCGCGGTCGGGTCGAGCTTGCCGATCAGGCCGAGCACCTGGCTGTTGAGCTCGGTCTCGGTGAGCGCGAGCGCCGGGTCCGCGCAGATCAGTGCGCCCGCCGCGGTGTTGGCGGCAAGGCAGTCGAAGTCCGGGTCGCGCACGATCGCGGCGCGCTCCTCGGTCACCTTGAGCAGGCACGCCTTGACCCGGTCGAACTCGTCGGAGCGGATCGCGGTCTGGCCGACGATGCCGCAGCCGAGATTGCGCTGGCGGATCCAGATCGCATTCTCCTCGATCGCGGGCAGGCGATCGGGCAGGCGGGCGAGCCGCGCTTCGATCGCAGTGCTCAGCTTCTCGGCGGCCGCGGCGAGCTCGGGATCGCCGCAGAACAATTGGTTGCCGGGATCGCGAATCGACTGGCAGTTGTTTCGGGCAAATAGCGGCAGCCGATCGGTGACGGAGCGGTCGGATGGGCCGGATTGCGCCAAGCCTGGTGCCGCCGGCAACGCCAGCAGCGCAAGCACAGACAGCACGATGAACCGCATTCCACTCGCCCCCGCATAGACGGCGCTATGCTAGCGCCCCGGAACCGCGGGCGAAACGGGTTTGTGGCGGGATGAGGTCCTGGCCACAAGGCCACGAGGGCGTGTACTCATAAATCCGCGATGTCCGCTTATTCCCCAACAGCGGCCCAGAAGCAGACATTGAAGGGCCACAAGCGGACGATTGGTCAGCCTTCAGGCTTTGGCCGGCCGACCAGCTTAATGCCACCGGGATTTTCAACCGACCGATATCCTTTAATCCTGTTGAACTCTTCGCGAAACCTGTTGCCCGCTTCTGTCCATCGTCCGAAGCGAGTATTGATGTTTTCCATCAAACCAAAAGTCGCAAGGGCTTCAATTGCATGCTCGCCCGCAGACATGGCGAGGCTATCTACCTCGTCGCCGTGCTCGACCAAATACTGATCGACCATCTTGACGAGCGCGATCAATAGCTTCTGTTCGCGTTCAGATAAAACCTTGGATGTGTTCATCGCGCAGTTGCCTCGCCAATTCCTAGAAGGCCAATTTACATGTCATCGAGGTTGTCAGCTGTGGGTCACTTGCGGACGTTGTCCTGAGCGCCGCAAGAGATCGGCTAAGGGCCAAAAACAGACAATCGAAACAGCCGCGACCTGATCAGCCGCAGATGCGCACGCGGCGCTCGCGCCAGCCATGCCCGTCCCAGAAGCGCTGGGTTATCCAGCGGCAAGGCGGGATCGGCTCTCCAACCGGGGCATCGACATAGCCCGACCAGTACGGATAGCCGCCGGGTCCGGGATAAGTGCGCGGATACGGATTGCCGCCGGGGCCGTAATCGTAGCGCGGACCAGCATAAGCGGACGAGGCTGCTGAAACGACCAAAGTCGCGACGGCAGCGAGGGCCAACAACGTCTTCCTCATGGTGATACCTTTCCAACGCTGCGAAGGCTGAGACAATCGCTGAGCAATGCAGCGTCAGCGTCGACAAGCTGAAATGTCAAGGAGAGTGATCTCAGCAAGGCTATTGTCTGGCGACCTCCTCGGATGTCGCCTTCGGGTCAAAAGCTGCCTTCGGGCACACTGCCTCGATTGGTCCGCTAAGGGCCATACGCGGACATCGCCAACCGAAGCGCGCCTTGACCAAATCTGTGGCTACGAGTGAGAGTACCGAAGACGTGGGTACCGGATTGGAGCAATGTCATGGTCCAAGCAACTCGATTGACTGTGGGTAGCCTAATCTTGCTGACAACGATGGTTAGGTCCGGCGGTGCAGCGGAGCAACAGTTCGCTTGCAAAGGACAGGTCGTTCAAGAAATGACCAATCCAGCCGTTCAACCAAGACCAATCGATCTGAACGTGACGTTGGGCGACAAGAACAAGCTGTCCATAACGACCGGCGACGGGAAAATCCTTGCTCCCCGCATTACCAGCAATAACAAGATCCAACTTAAGTTTGCGACTAAGGAGTTTGCTGGAGAATATTTTCACTATACTGGCGATTTATTCCTCATCTACAAGTCTGGGCCACTCGCGCGGCTCAATTGTTCGCGCTCCTGATCCCATTCCATGGGGCATGCGAGCGAATGTCCGCCATTGCGCATTGGCGGCTCCCGCTTTGGGTCAAAAACAGCAATACTCTGGTTAAGCAGAACATTTCTGCTTAGACCCCAAAAGACGACATCTGCGCCTTTATGAGTACACGCTCCTAGATCAGCGCCCCTCGGTGGCGACCATCGAGAACCGCACCGGCTCGTCGACATATTTCATCACGGCCGTCTGATAGAGCACGAACAGCGGCCGGTAGCTCCGCGCAGCGTCATCCTCGACCATCGCCATGCGGCGGTTGTCGAGCATCAGCCAGTGGCCATCGAGCTTTGCGGCGACCATCGCATGCTCTTCGCCGGCCCTGACGTCGCGCACCACGACGATGCGGAGATCGTCGGCGGCAACGCCGGCAAGGCGAAGCGCGGCGAGCTTGGCGATGGCATAGTCCTCGCAATCGCCGGAGCCGCGCGCGAAGGTGGCAAGCGGCGAGCTCCAGACGTCGTCGGCGCCGTCATCGGCGGGGCGGATGGCAAGGTTGATGGCGCGGTTGGTCTCGCCCAGCCGGGCGCGGCCGTCGCGGGCGCGGGCCTGGTCGACGATGGCGAGCAGCCTCAAGGCCGCGGGCGAAGCACAATTGTCGCGGTCGCCGTCGCACAGCGCGAGCTGCACCATGTCGTCGTCGAGCCTGGCCTTCAGCGCAGACCATTTCTCCCGCAGGCTCCCGCCGGAGATCGCGAAGGCGAACACACCGAACGGCTCGGCGGATTTGCGCACGAGGACGCCCGCTCCGGGCGACAGCAGCGAGCCGGCGCGAAGCTCGGCAGCCGATCCGAGCAGGATCAAGCCGCACATGACAAGGATTGCGCGCCAGGTGCGCGAGCGAGCAGCGGTCTCCATTTGACATCCCCTTCCGGCTTCGCCGGGTCCCCTCGACCTCGACGCGCCGGCTTTGTTGCTTTCGCGGAGATAGTGCGAGGCGGGCCGTTTTGTTCTGCTTAACGGGTACCGCCAGGGTCCCAAAACCGGAGGACAGGCTGAAACGGGCCTGCCCAAATTGCTTAAAATTTTACGATTCGCCGGCTAGGAGAGCGGTTGCTGCCGCGAAATGGAACCAATTGCAGGCGCAAGTTGTGAGGCAGCGATTCTGGGTCCTATGGCTAACAGTCCGCTATTTCACGGGTTCTGTTAATTAGGTCACAGATTCAGACCCGTATTTGCCGCAGGATGCTGCGGGGCATCACGAAGAAAAGATGACGCAAGTATCTGCCGTTTCACCTATACGATAGATTACTTCGGATGACTGGAAATGCACGCAGATAAGCCTATTTCGACTTTGGGATGCTTCAAAAACTACTTCGGCTACTCTGTGACGGCACCGCTCGGCGTGGGCTCATATGGCCAAGTGACGCGAAATCACACAAGCAATAGATGGTTTCGCTAACGACTTGGTAATGCTAAGCAAGCTTAGTCGGTCGATACTTACATAAATATTAACCCTTTTTACGGTGCCTGGTTGAACTACGCTGGCAAATTTGACGCCGCGCTCTCTATGGACGGTCAGGGTTCCCGCTCGCCCGCTGACCTCCATATCGATTCGTTTACCGGCACGCCGTTCATCGCCAAGGCGCATGGTCACGTGCCCGACGGCGCGGTGGTTGTTCCCGATGCCAATCTGATCTTCAGCGGCGAGTTCAAGCGCGCCGGCCTCGATCTCGTGCTGTCCCATGACGGGCACGAGTTCGTCGTTCACGATTATTTCAGGGGCGACAAGCGCGCGGCGGTCGCCTCGCCCGACGGCGCCCATCTCACCGGCGACGTCGTCAACGCGCTCACGGGCCATGTGCAATATGCGCAGGCCGCGTCGGGCGTCGCCGCGGCCCAGGTCATCGGCCACGTCACCAAGCTGTCCGGCAGCGCGACCGCGATCCGCAACGGCGTCTCGGTCATCCTCAACAACGGCGACAACGTCGAGAAGGGCGACGTGGTCTCGACCGGCGCCGATTCGACGATCGGCATCACCTTCATCGACGGCACCGTGTTCGGCCTGTCCTCGAATGCGCGGATGGTGCTGAACGAGATGGTCTACGACCCCAACGGGTCGAGCAACTCCTCGCTGCTCAGCCTCGTCGCCGGCACCATCACCTTCGTCGCCGGCGAGACCGCTAAGCACGGCGACATGAAGATCGACACGCCGGTCGCCACCATGGGCATCCGCGGCACGGCGGTTCTGACCCAGATCAACTTCGTCGTTCCCGCCGGCGGCGGCGATCCGCAGCCGCAGGCGAGCTTCCAGGTGCTGGTCGAGCCGAACGGCACAACGGGTTCCTACATCCTGTTCGACAAGGTCACGCTGCTGCCGATCGCGACGGTCAACCAGGCCGGCCAGATGATCCAGATCAGCGGCGGCAACGTCTCGATCACCAACGGGCTGCTGTCGCCGGACGTGCAGAAGCTGATCACGGACGTGTTCACGCTGAAGTTCACCGACAACAACACCAACACCAAGCTCACCACGAATTTCACCGACACGATCACGCAGACCAGCGACGGTATCCTGATCAAGACGCCATCAGGCGCCACCGCGATCCTGACCTTCACGAATCTCAATCCGCTGCCCTCGACGGGGCCGGGCAACTCACCGGTGACCAGCACCCGCATTCCTGGCCCGCCGGATGCGCGCAGCCTCGATGCCAACGGCAATGTGAAGACGGCATTCACGCTGACCGAGCACGCGAACGCGACCGGCGGCCGCGCGGACGGGACCGGCGACGCCGTGGGTTCCGACACGATCTCAGGCCGGATCACCTTCGTCGACCAAAATCTCGGCGACCAGCCGACGGTGTCGATCAGCCTCGGCGATGCGCCGAACTACGTCTACAAGAACGCCGGCCAGCAGGACGTCACCGGTACGCTCTCCGCGCTCCAGAAGCAGGACATCGCGGCGACGCAGGTCGCTATCCAGGTCGTCCCCGACGCGGCCAACAACAACAACGGCTCGGCGGTCTGGACCTACACGATCCCCGACCACGTCTTCGATTTCCTCGCGGCCGGCGAAACGCTGACGCTGACCTACATGGTCCGCGTCAACAACAATTTCGCCGTCAATCCTGAATCCATCCTCATCCCGATCACCATCACCATCGCCGGCACCAACGACAAGCCGGTGATCACAACCAGCGTTCCGACCATCACCTTCGAGGGCGGCACCAGCGTGCCGGGCGGTCCGCTCGCCAGCGACGTTCCGACCTCGGGCACGCTGAGCTTCGACGATGTCGACCTCACCGACACGCACACCGTGTCGGTGAAGCTCACTAGCGCGACCCTGCCCGACGGCACTGTGCCGCCGGGCCCGCTCGCGGCGTTTGCGAAGGCGATGTCGGTCTCGATCGCGTCGGGCGCCGACAGCACCGGCGACGGTACCGGCACCATCAACTGGTCGCTGGCCGATCTGCCGGTCTACCTCGCCGACTTCATCCCGAAGGGCGAGGTGCTGACGCTGGTCTACACCGTGACGCTCACGGATTCGCAGGGCGCGACCTCGCAGCAGACCATCACCGTCACCATCACGGGCACCGACGCGCCCGCAGTGGTGTGGATCGCGACCGACAAGGCGGGCGCTCCCTCGGGCGGGTTCTGGAAGGACGCAGCCAACTGGGAAACCGGCACGGTTCCGACCATCAATGACGACGTCATCGTCATCACCGACCAGTTGCACGGCCTGACGCCGTCCTATCCGGTGACGATCGACACGGCCGCCTTCGCCAAGTCGATCACGATGAACGACTTTGGCGGCCCGCCGCCGAAGCTGATCAACCAGAGCTCGCTGACGATCGCAGGCGCGCTCAACATGAGCGCCGACTCGATCCTCACCAACGCCGCGACCGGCACGATGTCGGTCGGCGGCAAGGCCGAGATCCTCGACACCAGCGTGCTCACCAATGCCGGCCATCTGACGCTCGCGGGCGGCGGCGATTTCGCTGCCGGTGCCACGATCACCAATTCCGGCACGATCGAGCTGTCCGGCGGCACGCTGAAGACATTGGCTGCGATCCACAATGCGGGCGGCACGCTGAAGGCCGATGGCGGCACGACGCTGGTCGTCGACGGCACGACCGTCGATGGCGGCACCGTCGCCATTCTCGGCACGCTGGAGCTCGACGGCACCAGCCTGATCGAGGACGGCACGCTGAACAATTCCGGCAACGTCAACGTCAAGGGCACGGCTGAGTTCGCCCACGAGACGGTCTCGAACACCGCCACCGGCACGATCAAGGTGCTGGCGAATGGCTGGTTGACCATCGACCAGGGCACCAGCGTCACCAACACCGGCCATGTCACGGTCGATGCGAACGGCAAGCTGACGATCAGCGGCGCGAGCATCAATGGCGGCACGGTCACGATCGCGGGCACGCTGGAATCAACCGGCACGAGCACCATCGACAATGCCGACATCACCAATACGGGTACGATCACTGTCACCAGTGGCACGCTGACGATCGATCCCGCCACGATCCACCTCATCACCAATCACGGTCTCGTTCAGGCGAACGGCGGTGTGCTCGATATCTCCGGCGAAGATATCTCCAACACCGCGTCTCTCGCGGCGATTAACTATGGCGCGCTGAAGCTGACAAATCTCACTGTCAGCAACAGCAGCACCGGAACGATCACCGTCGACAACCTCTCGAAGCTCTATCTCACCGACGTCTCGATCAATGGCGGCAGCCTCGGCAATGCCGGCAATCTCTACGGCGTCTCCGGTTCCAGCACGATCTCGGCCGCCGTCGACAACACCGGCAACATCGAGGTGCAGGCCGGCACGCTCTACCTGTCCGGCGGTCTCAGCGGCGTCGGCGAGGTGATCATCGACGACGGCGCGACGCTGGAGCTCGCGGGGCGACCGCGCAGACCATCACCTTCGCCGGCGGCACCGGCACGCTCCAGCTCGACAAGGTCGCGGGCCAGAGCTTTACCGGCACCATCACGGGCCAGTCGTCGACGGGCGGCACCTTCACCATCACCGGCACGGCCGACATCACGACATCGAGCGGCAATGCGCTCGCCTTCGCGGCGTCGGGCGGCGCGCTGGCCAACCCCGCCGACATCGTCCTCACGCCCACGGGAACGCTGACCGGCGCCGCCGGTGGCGTGGTCGTGACGCAGAACGGCACCGGTGCCATCTCGCTGACCGCGGCCGGGGACATCAAGGGCCTCGCCGGCAACGGCATCACGCTGCGCGACAGCGCCACCGGCGTCGGCGACATCACCATCGACAACGTCTCCGGCAAGGCGACCGGCACCGGCGCGAATTCGGTCGGCGTTCTCGTCGAGAATTTGAACAGCGCCAATGGCGGCGACATCTCGATCACCCAGCTCGGTGGCGCCGCAGGCGGCGCCTACGGCATCGACGCGGTCACGCAGGGTGGCGGCGACATCACCATCGACGCCGGCGGCGCGATCACGGGCAGCTCGATCTACGGCATCCGGTCGCGCAGCTACGGCAGCGGCAGCCAGACCGTGACGACCGAGGCCGGCAGCGTCATTACATCGGGCAGCTCCGGCATCGTCGTGGTCAATCGCGCGGTCTCGCTCGACGGGTCTGACGACAGCGCGATCACCGTCAACGCCTACGGCACGATCAACTCCGGCAGCAGTCCGAATCTCGCCGGCAATTCGCCCGGTGGCATCGAGGTCGGCTACACCGGCGCCACGAGCGGCACCAACGACAACACCGACGTCAACGGCACGGTCGTCGTCAACAACCACGCCAACATCACCGCCGCGGCCGGTTACGGCATCAACGCCTACAATTACGGCAATGGCGACGTCACGGTGAACAGCTTCGCCGGCACCACGATCTCCGTCGCCGGCACCCAGAGCATCGGCATCAATGCCGCGGCCTTGAGCGGCGGCGCCGGCGACGTGACGGTCACCCTCGGCGAGAACGTCACGATCTCGGGCGCGACGAGCTACGGCATCAGGGCCTTCAGCGTCGACCAGGGCGACATCAGCGTCACCCTGGCGAAGGGTGACAGCATCACGTCAGGCAGCTCCGGCATCGTCGCCGTCAACTATGCGACCGCGATCGCGGGTGGCTTGGACAGCACGATCTCCGTCGAGGCGCATGGCACCATTCATTCCGGCGCGACGCTGAATACCGACGGTACCACCCCGGGCGGCATCATCGCCGGCTACAAGCCTGGCGGGACCGGCTCCTTCTCGAATTTGGTCAACGGCGACGTCACCGTCGACAGCGATGCGAAGATCACTGCAGATGCTGGCTACGGCATCGAGGCGTTCACCTGGGGCGTCGGCGACATCACGGTCACGACCGGCCAGAATTCGGAGATCACCGCCGCAGGTACGGCGATCGGCGCGTTCGATCACGGCGGCGGCGACGTCAGCGTCACCAATGACGGCTCCGCCACGGGCGCGGTCGGACTTGCCGCGATCGCCAACGGCGCGGGCGACGTCACCATCGTCAATCACGGCGACATCACCAGCACCAGCCTCGCCGGCATCAGCGTCACGCAGAACGAAACTGGTGCGACCGGCTCCACCCACATCACCAATTCCGGCTCGATCGTGGCCCCGACCGGCCATGCGGCGATCTTGATCCAGGAAAATACCACGGGCTCGGCGACGATCGACAATTCCGGCACGATCGGAGCCGCCGTCGCCTCGACCGTGACCTCGACGACCTATGCGATCGTCGAGACCGGCGGCGCCATCACGATCAACAACTCCCACGAGATCAACGGCAACATCTCGGTCGCGCATGCGACCTTCAACAACGAGGCGGCTGGCACCTGGACCGTGTCCGGCACCAGCGTGTTCGGCAATCTGTCCTCGATCGTCAACGACGGCGTCATCGATCTGCTCAACGGCGCCTCGATTTCCGGGACCGGCCTGAACATCACCAACGCCCATGAGATCGACAGCTGGGGCACCGCATCGATCTCGGGCACCATCGCCAATACCGGCATCATCGAGGTTCATGATGGCGTCCTGACCCTGTTCGGCTCGCTGTCCGGCACGGGCTCGGTCACCGTCGACGCCGGCGCGCTACTGAAGCTGGATGGCACGGTCTCGCAGACGATCACGCTCGCCGGCGACGGCGCCGAGCTTCAGATCGACACGGCGAGCTTCGGCGGATCGATCTCGGAACTGTCCGCGACCGACACGATCGACCTGTCGACGATCAAGTACGGGCTCGGCACCAGCGCGGTCTACGTCGCCAATGCCGATCCTTCGACCGGCGGCGTGCTGACCGTCACCGACGCGGACGGCAAGAGCATCAGCCTGAACCTGACCGGCGCCGACTACAGCCACGCGCACTTCGCCGGCAGCGATGACGGCACCGGCCACACGCTGATCACGATCCATGCGGACGACGATGCGCCGGCGCTCGACACGGCCACGGCGACGCTGAGCGCGGATTTCTCCGAGCGCGAGAGCACGACCGGCGACCCCACGCCCGACCCGGCGCCGGCCGCGACCGGTTCGATCCACTTCACCGACATCGACCTGACCGACCGGCCGACGGCGAGCGTCACCGAGCAGACCGTGACCCTGCTCGCCGCGGATGGCATCACCGATCTCACCGCCTCGCTCACGGCCGACGAGATCGCCGCGCTGAAGAGCGCGCTGAGCTACCAGCAGACCAGCAAGAACAACGGCACCGTCACCTGGAACTATTCGATCGCCGACAACAAGCTCGATTTCCTCGGGCCGGACCAGAAGGTCAAGGTCGTCTCCACCATTACGCTGGATGACGGAGCCAGCCAGAAGGTTGCGGCCGACGTCACCGTCACGATCACCGGCGAGAACGACGCGCCAACAGTCGCAGCGGTGACCACGGGCCCGCTCGTGGATACCGCCACGACCGACAGCTTCTCGGACATCACGGGGACGCTGGTCGGGACCGATGCCGATCATGGCGAGACGGCCGGGCTGACCTATGCCGTGCTGGATGCGACCAGCCACGCCGTGACGACGCTCGCAGGTCATTATGGCTCGCTGACGGTCAACGCCGACGGCTGCTACACCTACGTTCCCGATGCAGCGGCGATCAATGCGCTGTCGGAAGGCAACTATACCGATACTTTCACCGTCCAGACCAAGGACGCGCATGGCGCCACCGGCACGGCCTCGTTCACGGTGAACGTGACCGGCGCCAACGATGCGCCGGTGATCACGGTCGAGAGCGGTGACAGCGCCAGCGCGACCACGGACGAGACCAATGCGGGCCTCGACCTTCACCGCACGCTGACCCTGTCCGATGTCGACACGGCCGATCACGTGGCGGTCTCCGCCACCGGCGTCGGCATCTATCTCGACGGCCATCTGCAGGCGGACGGGTTCGAGGGATTGTCGGCCTCGGATCTGATCAGCTATCTCGTCTTGCCATCCGGCGACATCCTGAACGGCACCGCCACGCACGCCCAGTTCACCTGGGAATTCAACTCGGGCAGCCAGGCCTTCGATTTCCTCACCGCCGGCCAGACGCTGTCGCTGCAATACACCATCGTGCCCAATGATGGTCACACGACCGGCGCAAGCCAGACCATCACCATCAACATCGCCGGCAGCAATGATGCGCCGACGCTGGACGACGCCACGCTGGCGTCCGTCGCCGGCAACGACAGCGATCCGAGCGGATGCACCATCAGCGATCTGTTCGCGAGCAAGTTCGGTGACGCCGATACCGGCGCGAGCTTCAAGGCCATCGCGGTGAGCGCCGACGGCGCCTCCTCGGGTGAGGGCGTCTGGCAGTACGAGATTGCTGGCACCGACCACTGGGTCGATATTTCCGGCGTCAGCGACACCAGCGCGCTGGTGCTGAGCACCGACACGCTGATCCGCTTCGTGCCGGCGGAAGGTTTCAGCGGCACGCCGGGCGCTCTCGGCGTCCATGCCCTCGACGACACCTATACCGGCGCGATCACGACCGGCTGCGCGACGGAGACGATCGACCTCACCGCCACAGGCACCGGCGGCACCACGCCGGTCTCGGACGGGCTGACCAGCATCGGCACCAGCGTGACGGCGCCGGTCGGCAGCGGCCCGGTCATCAACACCGAGAACTTCCACGTCGAGCATGTCCGCGAGAACAACAGCGACATCATCACCGATCTCGTGGTCACCGACACCGATGCCGGCGCCGCGACCCACGACTTCACCGTCACCGTCTCGACCGCGCATCCCGGTCTCAGCAGCGTCGATTTCTATCCGGCGTCCGGCTCGCTCGACGACATCAACCTGGGCTTCGAGACCGGCCCGACCTACAATCCGACCGGGGGCACCACCGATCCGGAAGCCTCAGCGCCGGACACGGACCAGATCAGGGTGACGGTGACGGACAAGACCACCGGTCTGTCGGACACCGTCAATTTCATCTTCAACGAGGCCGGCAACACCAGCCAGGGCATCACCTTGCAAGGCACCGACGGCAAGGACGTGATCTTCGCGACCGATACCAACGATACGCTGACCGGCGGCGGCGCCAAGGACCAGTTCGTGTTCGCGCCGGGGCTCCTGTACGACGACAACGGGCAGCCGGTCACCGAGTTCACGCACACCATCACCGATTTCACGGAAGGCCTCGACAAGATCGACCTGCGGCAGTTCTCGGGCGTCAGCTCCATCGGCAATCTCACCATTGCCCAGCAGGACGGCACCAGCGATACGTTGGTCACTTGGCATCAGCAGGTCATGCAGCCTGAGGGCGCGCCGGTGACGGAGACTGAGACGCTGCTGCTCAAGAACGTGATCGCCGCAAACCTCAAGGCCAGCGATTTCATCTTCCACATCACCTGATGCGCGCCGGGGCCGGCGTGCGGCTGGCCTGCCCGCGACGAACACGCAGCTCGCCCCCCGGCAAAAAAATCCACGATCCTTCCCATTCGGGGAATAGCCAATCGCGCGCCGGCGCGCCATGATCGGCCAGTACGGCAGGAAGTCCGACTGAATGAAGCGTCTCAAGATCCTGCGGCGGTGGTTTGCACGCAAGCTCGGCCTTGCGCGGGTGATGTGCCTCGTGCTGCTGGCCGTGTTTGCGGGACTGCGCTTGTGGGATCCGCCGCCGGTCCAGGAATTGCGGCTGCGCACCTTCGATATGTTCCAGCTGCTCGATCCGCGCCACAAGGCGGCGCGTCCGGTCGTCATCGTCGACATCGACGACAAGAGCCTCGCCAGGCTCGGACAGTGGCCGTGGCCGCGGACGCGGATCGCGGACATGATCCAGAGCCTCACCAGCAACGGGGCGGTCGCAATCGGCTTCGACGTGGTGTTCTCCGAAGCCGACCGGCTCAATCCGGATCTGGTCGCGAGCCAGATGCGCTATCTCGACGACGCCACCCGAGCCAGGCTGCGCGAGCTGCCGAGCAACGACCAGATCCTCTCGGAGGCGATCAAGCGCTCGCGCGTGGTGCTGGGCGAACGGGGCAGTCGGCGATCACGTCGGAGATCGACAAGGCGCTTCCCTTCACCGGCGTGGCAACGGTCGGTGAAGCGGGGGCCGAGCGCTTCCTGTTCGAATTCCCGGGCCTCTTGCGCAACGTGCCCGTGATCGAGAAGGTCGCCGCCGGCCGCGGCCTGTTCACCATCCGCACCGAGCGCGACGGCCTGATCCGGCGTGTGCCGATGATCATGCGTGCCCAGGGCAACATCATGCCCTCGCTCAGCCTCGAAATCCTGCGGGTCGTCACGGGAACGCCGACGCTGCTGGTGCGGACCGACAAGACCGGCATCCGCGCCGTCCGCCTCAAGGGTGTCGAGATCCCGACCGACGAGAACGGCCAGCTCTGGGTGCACTATGCCCGCCACGATCCCTCGATCTACGTCTCGGCGGCCGACGTCCTCGACAACACGGTATCGCCGAGCAGGATCACCGGCAAGCTGGTGCTGGTCGGCACCTCCGCGGTCGGCCTGAACGACATCAAGACCACGCCGGTGTCGCGGGCCATGCCGGGTGTCGAGATACACGCCCAGGTGCTCGAAAGCGTACTGACCGGCGCTGCGATCTCCCGCCCGAACTACGCGCTCGGCGTCGAATTGCTCGTCGCGATGATCATAGGCTTGCTCGTCATCATCTTCACGCCGAATCTCGGACCGGTGCGCCTCGTGCTTGCCGGCGCGATGTTCGCCGCGATCCTGGTCGGCACGTCCTGGTTCTTCTACGCGAAGTACCGCTACCTCATCGACTTCACCTATCCGCTGCTCTCGACGACCGCGATCTACATCACGTTCATCTTCTCCAGCTTCGTGCGCGAGCAGCGCCAGCGCGTGCAGATCCGCGGGCAATTCGCTCAGTACATGTCGCCCGTGCTGGTCGAGCAGCTCGCGCAGTCGCCGGAGAAGCTGAAGCTCGGCGGCGAGGAGCGCGAGATGACGATCATGTTCTCCGACGTGCGCGGCTTCACCTCGATCTCGGAGAGCTACAAGCACGATCCGCAGGGCCTGACGGCGCTGATGAACCGCTTCCTGACGCCGCTGACCAACGTGATCATTGAGCAGAAGGGCTATATCGACAAATACATGGGCGACGCCATCATGGCGTTCTGGAATGCGCCGCTCGATGATCCCCAGCACGAGATCAATGCCTGCGAGGCTGCGATCCAGATGCTCGAGAAGATCGACGTGGTCAACAAGGAGCGCGAGGAAGAAGCGGCCGACGGCGGCCACGTCTACATCCCGCTCAATGTCGGCATCGGCCTCAACACCGGCATCGGCGTTGTCGGCAACATGGGATCGGACCGCAAGTTCAACTATTCGGTGCTGGGCGACAGCGTGAACCTGGCCTCGCGGCTGGAAGGCCAGTCCAAGGAATACGGTTTTCCGATCATCGTGGGATCCCGAACCGCGCTCGCCGCCAAGGACAAGTTCGCGATCCTCGAGCTCGATTTCATCATGGTCAAGGGCAAGACCGAGCCGGAGGTGATCTACGCCATCGCCGGCCGCGAGGACGTGATGCATTCGGCTGCCTTCCAGCGCCTGCGCAACATCACCATCGAGATGCTCGGCTGCTACCGCAGCCGGAACTGGCAGGGTGCGCTGGACGCGATTGCGCGCGGCCGCAAGAGCGAGGACGCCGACACGCTGGAGAAGCTGTTCAAGCTCTACGAGGCGCGCGTCAAGGATTTCCAGGTCAATCCGCCGGCGGAAGGCTGGACCGGGGCGTATGCGCTGCTGACGAAGTAGGGCGGGTGTCGGCGCCGCTGGCACCACACCACAAGTGTCGTCCTTGCGAACGCAGGGACCCATAACCACAGGGAGTAGTTGTGGCGCGAGCTGGTAACTCAGAGTCCTCGCCAAACCACTCCCTGTGGTTGTGGGTCCCGGGTCTGCGCTTACGCTTGCCCGGGACGACAGCGGTGTTTGGCGCGGCAGTTTGGCTCGAGCACTTGCGGCGCCCACGGCTCCCGTAGGGTGGGCAAAGGCGCAACGCGCCGTGCCCACGTCTTTCTCACCGCATCATTGGTGGGCACGCTTGCGCTTTGCCGACCCTACGACACCGGTGTCCCCCGCTTCACTCCGTCCCGATCGTCGTCAGATCCTGAAACCAGTGCTGCGCTTGCACGAACTGCTTGATCTTCGGCGACAGCGCGTGCGGGTTGGTGTCGTGGACGACCCAGACCAGCACGGCATCGTCCACGATCAGGGCATGCGCCTGCGCGATCAAATCGTCCTGCTTGGCGGTGTCGAAGGTCTGCTTGGCCTCGTTGATCAAGGCGTCGACCTTCGGGTTCTTGTAGCCGCCCCAGTTGACGCCGACAGGCGCGATCTGGTCGGAGGCGAAGAAGCGGACGATGGCGTAGAGCGGGTCCGAGGTGACATAGGCGATGTTGTTGGCGGTGATGCCGGCGTTCATCTCGTCCGCCGCGCCCTTGCGCCAGTGCGTATATAATGTCTCGAGCTCGACCACCTTGAAGTCGATGTCGATGCCGATCTCCTTGAAGCTCTGCTGCAGGAATTCGTTCATCGGCAGCGACAGCATCTGGCCGGTGCCGCCCTGCGCGATGATGAAGGTGGTCTTCAGCGGCTTTGCTTTTGAATAGCCGGCTTCCTCCACCAGCTTCTTTGCGGCAGCGAGATCATATTTCAGCTCGAAGGTCGGCTTGCCGAACCACGGGCTCGACGGATCGACCTGGCCCTTGGCGGGCTTTGCGAGGCCATTCATCAGGCCGACGACTTCGTCGCGGTTGATCGCAAGGTTGAGCGCCTTGCGCAGGCGGATGTCGGTCCAGGGCGAGCCCGGCAGCACGCTGAGATGATAATTCCAGACATGCGGCGTGACGTTGTCGACGATCTTCATGCCGGCAGCTTTCAGCTGCGGCACGGCATCCGGCGCCGGCGTCTCGATCAGATCGACCTGGCCGGCAAGCAGGGCATTGGTGCGCGTCAGCGCTTCCGGCATCGGCACCAGCACGATCTTGTCGGCCTTCGGAATGCGCTTCTTGTTCCAGTAATCGGGGTTCTTGGTGAGCTCGGCGAGCTCGCGCGGCACCAGTTTCGTCAATTTGAAGGGGCCGGTGCCGGAAGGCTGGCTCGCGAACTTGTCCCAGTCCTTGCCGAGCTTTTCATACTGCGCCGGGCTCGACACCAGGAACCAGAGCATCTGATAGGGAAAGAAGGAATCGACCGTCTTGGTCGTGATCTCCACCGTGAAATCGTCGATCTTGGCGTAGCTGGCGACCGAGGGGAGGCGGGTTTTCACCTGCGCGCTCTGCCGCTTGTCGAATTGCGGCGCCTTGTCGTTGAGCACCTTGTCCAGATTCCAGATCACCGCGTCGGCATTGAAGTCGCTGCCGTCGTGAAACTTCACGCCCTTGCGCAAGCTGAAGCGCCACTTCGTCTTGTCGGCATCGTCCACCTTCCACTCGGTGGCGAGGCCCGGCACCAGCTTGCCCGGCCTGTCGGCGACGTCCATCTCCCACGCCACCAGCGGATCGTAGATCGTATAGGCCGTGAACTGATAGGCGCCGGCGCCGCGATCGGGCTGGCCGGTCGTCAGCGGAATATCCGCCATCGAGATACCGTAGCGCACCACGGTCTCGGCGCGCACCGGGATTGCGGATAACGCCAGCGCAAGCATGGCGAGACAGGTCGATAGACGAATACGCATGGCCCAAAACTCCCAGGAGATTCCGGGGCCAAACTTGCAATCTTGATGCCAGAATAGGCAGCTGGGCTGCTTTGTCTTCAATCGATCACAAGGACTTGTCGTCGCAGGGGCAATTTGCAGAATAAGTTTCTCCTTGGCATAGCCATTGCATACGATTGCATCAAAATTAATCATCGAAAGCCGAAGAAGGATCGAGGCGATGCTTATCAAGAACAACAAGACACGGGCGGCGCTGATCGCGCTCTTGGCGCTTGGCAGCGCGGCCGCATGGCCGCGCGTGGCGGCAGCGGAAACTGTGCTGCGCATCGGCATGACGGCTGCCGATATTCCGCGCACGCTGGGTCAGCCCGACCAGGGTTTTGAAGGCAACCGCTTCACCGGCCTCACCATGTACGACGCGCTGACCGGCTGGGACCTGTCCTCCGCCGACAAGCCGAGCACGGTGATCCCCGGCCTTGCCACCGAGTGGAAGGTCGACGATGCCGACAAGACCAAATGGGTCTTCAAGCTGCGTCCCGGCGTCACCTTCCATGATGGCACGCCGTTCAATGCCGATGCGGTGGTGTGGAACGTCGAGAAGGTGCTGAAGCAGGATGCGCCGCAATTCGACGCCAGCCAGGTCGGCGTCACCGCCTCGCGCATGCCGACGCTGGCCTCGGCGAAGAAGATCGACGACATGACCGTCGAGCTCACCACCAAGGAGCCCGACAGCTTCCTGCCGATCAACCTCACCAATCTCTTCATGGCGAGCCCGGCGAAGTGGCAGCATTTCTATGACAAGGCCGAAGGCGCAGACGCCAAGGCCAAATCGCAGGCCGCCTGGACCGCCTTCGCCAAGGACGCCGCAGGCACCGGCCCGTGGAAGATGGCGAGCTTCACCCCGCGCGAACGGCTCGAGCTGGTGAAGAACGCGAATTATTGGGACAAGGCCCGCGTCCCCAAGGTCGACAAGATGGTGCTCTTGCCGATGCCTGAAGCGAACGCGCGCACCGCGGCGCTGCTGTCCGGACAGGTCGAGTTGGGTCGGAGCGCGGCGCCGGATGCGTTGCCTGAGCTCAACAGCGCGGCTTCAAGCTCTACGCCAACGAGCAGCCGCATGTCTGGCCCTGGCAGTTCTCGCGCATCGAGGGCTCGCCCTGGAACGACATCCGCGTGCGCAAGGCCGCCAATCTCTGCGTCGACCGCGAAGGTCTCAAGGACGGCCTGCTCGCCGGCCTGATGGTGCCGGCCACCGGCACCTTCGAGCCCGGCCATCCCTGGCGGGGAAAACCGACCTTCGAGATCAAGTACGACAAGGCGGCTGCGCAAAAGCTGATGCAGGAGGCCGGCTTCGGCCCCAGCAAGAAGCTGACGGTGAAGATCCAGACCTCGGCATCAGGCTCGGGCCAGATGCAGCCGCTGCCGATGAACGAATATCTCCAGCAGGCGCTGGCCGAATGCTATTTTGACGTGAAGCTGGACGTCATCGAGTGGAACACGCTGTTCACCAACTGGCGCCGCGGTGCCAAGGATCCCAGCGCCAACGGCTCGAACGCGACCAACGTCACCTATGCGGCGATGGATCCGTTCTTCGCGCTTGTCCGCTTCCTGCAATCGGGCATGGCGCCGCCGGTCTCGAACAATTGGGGCTTCATCAACGAGCCCAAGTTCGACGAGCTGGTGAAGAAGGCCCGCCAGACCTTCGATCCCGCCGCGCGCGATGCCGCGCTCGCCGAGCTGCACGCGGCCTCCGTCGACGATGCCGCCTTCCTCTACGTCGCCCACGACGTCGGCCCGCGCGCGATGAGCCCGAAAGTGACCGGCGTCGTGCAGCCGAAGAGCTGGTTCATCGACTTCTCGCTGGTGTCGATGAAGTAGTGAGGTGCTAGCAACGTATTCGGTGCACCCTCTCCCCTTGCGGGAGAGGGTGGCTTCGCTTTAGCGAAGCCGGGTGAGGGGTCTCTCTCCGCGGATGCGGACCTCTCCATCGATGCAATAATCTCCGCGGACAGAACCCCTCATCCGGCGCTTGCGCGCCACCTTCTCCCGCAAGGGGAGAAGGAAGAAAGAACCAAACGTGCTCGCCTATACCGCCAGACGCATCGTCTATGTCATTCCGATCGTCATCAGCGTTGCGCTGGTGTGCTTTCTGCTCGTGCACATCACCCCGGGCGATCCGCTCGTCGCGGTGCTCCCTGCGGACGCCTCGCAGGAGCTCGCGGCGCAGCTCCGCGCCGCCTATGGCTTCGACCGGCCGCTGCCGGTGCAGTTCGGCCTGTGGTTGATGCGCGCCCTTCACGGCGATCTCGGCAATTCCATCGCCACCGGCCGTCCCGTGCTCGCCGAGGTCATGCGCGCGGTCGGCAACACCGTGACGCTGGCGATTGCCGCCGCCATCATCGGCTTCACCATGGGCATCCTGCTCGGCCTGATCGCCGGCTATTTCCGCGAGACCTGGATCGACAAGGTTGCCACCTCCTTTGCCATCGCCGGCGTCTCGGTGCCGCATTACTGGCTCGGCATGCTGCTCGTCATCATCTTCTCGGTGCAGCTCAACTGGCTGCCCGCGGTCGGCGCCGGACCCAACGGCTCCAACTCCTGGGCCTGGGACTGGGCGCATCTGCAATATCTCGTGCTCCCGGCGATCACGACCTCGGTGATCCCGATGGGCATCGTCACCCGCACCGTGCGTGCGCTCACAGGTGACATCCTTTCGCAGGATTTCGTCGAGGCGCTTCGCGCCAAAGGCCTGCATGAGCGCGGCGTGTTCCGCCACGTCATCAAGAACGCCGCGCCCACCGCGCTCGCGGTGATGGGGCTTCAGCTCGGTTACATGCTCGGCGGCTCGATCCTGATCGAGACCGTATTCTCCTGGCCGGGCTCGGGCTTCCTGCTCAACTCCGCGATCTTCCAGCGCGACCTGCCGTTGCTCCAGGGCACGATCCTGATCCTGGCGCTGTTCTTCGTCGTCCTCAATCTCCTGGTCGACATCGCGCAAGCCGCGATCGACCCGCGCATCAAGCGGGGCTAGCGAGATGAGCGAGGTTCCGTTGTCCGCCACCGCCGATGCCGCGCTGCAGGCCGCGCCCGCGACCAAGGCGCGCGGTTATTGGGCGACCGTCGGCCGCCGCATCATGCGCGACAAGGTCAGCATGGCCTGCGCGCTGGTGCTGCTGCTGATCTTCCTCTCCGCGATTCTCGCGCCATGGCTCGGCCTCGAAGACCCCTACAAGGGCTCGATGATCCGCCGCCTCCGCCACATCGGCACCGTTGGCTATCCGCTCGGCACCGACGAGCTCGGACGCGACATGCTGGCGCGGCTGATCTATGGCGGGCGGCTGTCGCTGGTGATCGGCATCCTGCCGGTGATCCTCGCGTTCTGCTTCGGCACCTCGCTCGGCATCATTGCCGGCTATGTCGGCGGCAAGCTCAACACCGCGATCATGCGCACGGTCGACGTGTTCTACGCTTTCCCCTCGGTGCTGCTGGCCATCGCGATCTCCGGCGCGCTGGGCGCCGGCATCCTCAACTCCATCGTCGCGCTCACCATCGTGTTCGTGCCGCAGATCACCCGCGTCGCCGAAAGCGTCACGACAGGCGTGCGCAACATGGATTTCGTCGAGGCCGCACGCGCCTCCGGCGCCGGCGCCTTCACCATCATGCGCGTGCACATCCTCGGCAACGTGCTCGGCGCGATCTTCGTCTATGCGACCAGTCTCATCTCTGTTTCGATGATCCTAGCGGCCGGTCTCTCCTTCCTCGGCCTCGGCACCAAGCCGCCGGAGCCGGAATGGGGCCTGATGCTGAACACGCTGCGCACCGCGATCTACGTCAACCCGTGGGTTGCGGCATTGCCGGGCGCGATGATCTTCGCGGTCTCGATCTGCTTCAACCTGCTCTCGGACGGCCTGCGCAGCGCCATGGACATCAGGAACTAGCCATGAGCGAGAGCAACACATCCGTCGAAATGCTCGAGCCGGTCGAAGACCGTGGCGGCGTCGCGCAGCCGCTGCTTCAGGTCAACGGCCTGACCAAGCATTTCCCCGTGCGCGGCGGGCTGTTTGCAGCAAAGCGCACCGTGCGCGCCGTCGACAACGTCTCGTTCGCCGTCGCCAAGGGCGAGACCGTCGGCATCGTCGGCGAGTCCGGTTGCGGCAAGTCAACCACCGCGCGGCTGTTGATGCATCTGATGCCGCGCGATACCGGCGACATCATCTATGACGGCATGACCGTCGGCCAATCGCTGAGCCTGCGCGAACTGCGCCGCGGTATGCAGATGGTGTTCCAGGATTCCTATGCCTCGCTCAATCCGCGTCTCACCATCGAGGAATCCATCGCGTTCGGCCCCAAGGTGCACGGCATGGCCGACGGCGCGGCGCGAACCCTGGCGCGCGAGCTGCTTGGCAAGGTCGGCTTGCGCCCCGAAAACTTCGCCAACCGCTATCCCCACGAGATCTCGGGCGGCCAGCGCCAGCGGGTCAACATCGCCCGTGCGCTGGCGCTGTCGCCGCGGCTGGTGATCCTGGATGAGGCCGTCTCCGCTCTCGACAAGTCCGTCGAGGCGCAGGTGCTCAATCTGCTCGCCGATCTCAAGCGCGAGTTCGGCCTGACCTATCTCTTCATCAGCCACGACCTCAACGTCGTCCGCTACATCTCCGACCGCGTGCTGGTGATGTATCTCGGCGAGGTCGTCGAGCTCGGCCCGGTCGATCAGGTCTGGGATAGTCCCGCGCATCCCTACACGCGCGCGCTGCTTGCCGCGATGCCCTCTTCAGACCCGGACCGTCGCACCGAAAAGCCACCGATCACGGGCGATCCGCCCAATCCGATCGATCCGCCTTCGGGCTGCCGCTTTCACACCCGTTGTCCGTTTGCGGAGCCGCTCTGCGCAAATGCGACACCAAAGCTCACCGCGCTGGATAGAATGGGCCACGAGGCCGCGTGCTACATGGCGATACCGGGTTCAGGCCATAGCCGCGCGCCCGCAGAGGAAACAGCATGACAAGACCGACACCGAAAGAGATCAAGCCGATCGCGCAGATTGCGGGCATCCCCGTAGATGACGAGATCGCAACGCGGATCTCCAATTCCATCGGGCCTGCCTTCGAGGGCTTTGAGACCATCGCCGGCACGTTGCCGTTCGACCTCGAGCCCGCGCTCTATCCGATCGCGCAGACGCAGAAGGTGTCGAAATGAGCACCGAGCCTGCCTTGATGACGCTCACCGAGGTCGCGCGAGCGATCGCGATGAAGCAGGTGTCCTCGCATGAGGTGACGCGCGCGCTGTTGCATCGCATCGCGCAGTGGCAGCCGCATCTCAACGCCTTCATGTCGGTTGAAGCGGAATCCGCATTGAAGGCGGCCGAGGCCGCCGACGCAGAGCTTGCCAAGGGCAATGTCCGCGGTTCGCTGCACGGCGTGCCGCTCGCGCACAAGGACATGTATTACGACGCCGGCCATGTCGCGACCTGCGGCTCACTGATCCGCCGCGACTTCGTTCCGACTGTCACCTCCACCGCCTTGCAGCGGCTGAAGGATGCGGGGCAGGTCCGCCTCGGCACGCTGCACCTTGCCGAGTTCGCCTATGGCCCGACCGGCCACAACGCCCATTACGGCCCGGTGCGCAATCCCTGGAACGTCGCGCATATCACCGGCGGCTCCTCCTCCGGCTCAGGCTCGGCGGTCGCGGCACGCCTGACCTATGCGGCGCTCGGCTCCGACACCGGCGGCTCGATCCGCATGCCCGCGCATTTCTGCGGCGTTACCGGCCTCAAGACCACCGTCGGCCGCGTCAGCCGCGCCGGCGCGATGCCGCTGTCGCAATCGCTCGACACCGTCGGCCCGCTTGCCCGCACTGCGGAAGATTGCGCGCTGCTGCTGGCGCTGATGGCCGGCGCGGACCCCGCGGATTCCACCTGCAGCCACGAGCCGCAGTCGGACTATGTCGGCGCAACCAAGGGCTCGCTGAAGGGCCTCAAGATCGGTGTGCCCGCATCGTTCTATGTCGACGATCTCGACAGCGAGGTCGCGCGTGTGCTGGACGAGACCATTGCGGTGCTCAAGCGCGAGGGCGCCGACATCGTCAAGGTCGAGCTGCCGGATCAGCGGCAATTGTCGGCGGCGAGCCAGCTCGTGCTCGCGGCGGAAGCGGCGGCTTTCCACAAGCGATGGATGATCGAGCGCCCGCAGGACTACGGCACGCAGGTCCTGATGCGGCTTCAGAACGGGCTCGCCGTTCCCGCCATCACCTATCTCGAAGCGATGCGCTGGCGCGGTCCGGCGCTGGCCGCGCACAACGCGGCGACATCGGGCGTCGATGCGATCATCGCACCGGCTTCCCCGATCCCGGCGCCGACGATCGAGGAGAGCGATGTCGGCGGCGGCCCCAATGCGCCGGCGCTGTTGCAGCGCCTGACGCTGTTCACCCGTCCGGTGAACTTCCTGGGCCTGCCGTCGCTCACCGTGCCTTCGGGCTTCGCCAAAAGCGGTCTTCCGATCGGCATGCAGCTGATCGGCCGCTCCTTCGATGAAGCGACCCTGCTCACCATGGCGCCGCGTTCCAGCGCGTCACCGACTATCACGATCGATTGCCGAAACTGCCGTCATGACAAACCTCGTCGAGATCTCGGGCCTCAACATCCGCTTCACCGGCGAGCGCACGGTCTATGCCGTGAACGATCTCAATCTCTCGCTTGGCAACAGTGAGGTGCTGGGCCTGCTCGGCGAATCCGGTTCGGGCAAGAGCGTGACCCTGCGCGCCTTGATGCGGCTATTGCCGAAGAAGCGCACGCAGATCACTGGCACGGTGAACGTCATGGGGCGCGACGTGCTTGCCATGAATGACGAGCAGCTGTCGTCGTTCCGTGGCCAGACCGTCTCGATGATCTTCCAGGAGCCGGCACTGGCGCTCGATCCGGTCTACACCATCGGCGCTCAGATCGCCGAAAGCGTCGTGCGCCATGAAGGCAAGAGCTTTGCAGAGGGGCGCGCGCGTGCGCTCGAAATGCTCGAGGTCGTCCGCATTCCCTCGGCAAAACGCCGGCTCGACGCCTATCCGCACGAGATGTCCGGCGGCATGCGCCAGCGCGCCATGATCGCGCTCGCGCTCGCCTGCCGGCCCAAGATCTTGCTCGCGGACGAGCCGACCACGGCGCTCGATGCCACCGTGCAGATCCAGATATTGTTGCTCTTGCGCGAACTGCAGCGCGAGTTCGGCATGTCCGTGATCTTCGTCACCCACGATATCGGCGTCGCCATCGAGATCTGCGACCGCGTCGCGGTGATGTATGCCGGCCAGATCGTGGAGCAGGGGACTCTGCGCGACATCGTCCGCAGCCCGGTGCACCCCTATGCCAAGGGCCTGCTCGCCTCCACCATCCACGGCGCCAGGCGAGGGCAGCGGCTCGAAACCATCCCCGGCACCCCGCCGTCACTGGCGGAAAAACCCCACAACTGCTCCTTCGCCCCCCGCTGCAAGCTCGCCGAGCCGCGCTGCCTGGAGCGGCTGCCTGCGAATGTCGAGGTCGCCGGCCGGGCGGCGCGGTGCGTGCTGGCGGAGGCGGTCGCGACGTAATTCGTTTGTTGTCCAGCCGAAGTCCATCCCCGCCCCACGCTGCGCTCCCTCCCCCCCTTGCGGGGGAGGGCGGGGGAGAGGGGTAGCCCAGCAAAAGGCATTCGTTGTCGGCGGTGAGCGGAGCGGCGCCACGGAGAGAGTCCCCGTGTGGCCACCCCTCTCCCTGCCCCTCCACCGCAAGGGGGGAGGGAATGAGAGACAAGTGCGTCCCTCACTTCGCAAATGTGCGGGAAAACGGGACGGGAAAGTGAGTGCGCCGCGCCCCTCACTGTCGAACCGCGCGCTTCCTCTAAATTCCTCCACGACAACACGCAGTTGTCACACTCCACCCGGCACCGACCGCCAGCGCAGCTCCTACTGTGCATGGGGTTGTTTTCGACACTTTTTGTTTTCGCAGCCGCAACCGGGCGTGGGGAACAGCATTCACACCCCATTCATCCCGGTTCCCGTTCCATGCGGGCCGTTCACGGAGAGGGACTTAACTGATGCACATTTCCAACGAAGGCCTGCTTGTCATCCTGTTGGTCGGCCTGGTGGCCGGCTGGCTCGCCGGCAAGGTGGTGCGCGGAACCGGGTTCGGCATCATCGGCGACATCGTGGTCGGCATCGCCGGCGCGCTGGTGGCGAGCTTCCTGTTTCCCAAGCTCGGCATTCGTCTCGGGACGGGCCTCGTGTCAGAGATCGTCTATTCCGCCATCGGCGCGGTGATCCTGCTGCTGGTGGTCCGTCTGGTGCGCGGCGGCGGTAGGTTCTAGCCGCCCCCTGTTCGGAACCTTCCGCCTCTCTCCGCACTGGGGAGAGGCGGAAACGTCTGCTATAAAAAGCCGCAAAGCCTGTGAAATACCGGACTTGCGCGCGGGCCCATCAGGGGTAGATGTGGCCCATCGGGGTCCTGGATTTATTCGACTGCGCTCAACAGGGAGAAGACGATGTTAATCCCGGTCGAGTACGCCTGAACCTGTGAAATCAGGGGCTTTGCCCCTTACCCGAAAGAGATCAGATTGATGGCAGCCGTACCTGGCGTCCGCCGTTCAGAGCTCGGTGACGCCTTGCGCGCGTGTCGCACGGCGTTCGTCGGCGTCGGCTTGATGAGCTGCATGATCAACCTGCTCTATCTGACCGGGTCGATCTTCATGCTGGAGGTCTATGACCGGGTGCTGCCGAGCCGCAGCATCCCGACCCTGGTCGGCCTGATCATCCTCGCCAGCTTCCTCTACATGGCGCAGGGCGTGCTCGACATGATCCGCAACCGCATCCTCGGGCGGGTCGGCACCGCGCTGGACGACGCCCTCAACAAGCGCGTGTTCGACACCATCGTGCGCCTGCCGCTGCTGGTCGGCAGCCGCAACGAGGGCCTGCAGCCGCTGCGCGACCTAGACAATGTCCGCTCCTTCCTCGGCAGCATGGGCCCGAGCGCATTCTTCGATCTGCCCTGGCTGCCGCTCTACCTCGCCATCTGCTTCGCCTTCCATGTCATGATCGGCGTCACCGCCCTGGTAGGTGCCATCATCCTGGTCGGGTTGACGCTGGTCACCGAATTCCTGTCCCGCCAGCCGGCGAAGGAGGCGATGGGCCTTGCCGCGCAGCGCAATGATCTCGCCGCCGCCAGCCGCCGCAACGCCGAAGTCATGGTGTCGATGGGCATGGCTGGCCGCATGAACGCGCGCTGGAGCGAGGCCAACGAAAAATATCTCGCCGGCAATCAGCGCGCGAGCGACGTCGCCGGCGGCCTCGGCGCGGTCGCCAAGGTGCTGCGCATGATGCTGCAATCGGCCGTGCTCGCGGTCGGCGCCTATCTCGTCATCCACCAGGAGGCGACCGCCGGCATCATCATCGCCGGCTCGATCCTGTCCGCCCGCGCGTTGGCGCCGGTCGATCTTGCCATTGCGCACTGGAAATCCTTCGTCGCGGCGCGCCAGAGCTGGCAGCGCCTCACGCGCCTCCTGGAGCAGATGCCGGCGCAGGCGATGCCGACCCAGCTGCAGGCGCCCACCAGCCGCCTGTCCGTCGAAGGCGTCGCCATGGTGCCGCCAGGCGACCAGCGCCTGATCGTGCAGGACGTCACCTTCGCACTCCAGGCCGGCAACGGCCTCGGCGTGATCGGGCCGAGCGGCTCCGGCAAATCCTCGCTGATCCGCGCGCTGGTCGGCGTCTGGCAGCCGGTGCGCGGCAAGGTGCGGCTCGACGGCGCAGCGCTTGACCAATGGTCGTCCGACGCGCTCGGCCGCCACATCGGCTATCTGCCGCAGGACGTCGAGCTGTTCGGCGGCACCATCGCGCAGAACATCTGCCGCTTCGATCCCGAGGCGACGTCCGACGCCATCATCGCCGCGGCCAAGGAGGCCGGCGTGCACGAGATGATCATCAAGATGCGCGAGGGCTACAACACCCAGGTCGGCGAGCAGGGCACTGCGCTCTCTGCTGGCCAGGCGCAGCGCGTGGCGCTGGCGCGCGCGCTCTACGGCAATCCGTTCCTGGTCGTGCTCGATGAGCCCAACTCCAACCTCGACACCGAAGGCGACGAGGCACTGACCCGCGCCATCCGCTCCGCGCGTGAGCGCGGCGCCATCGTCATCGTGGTGGCGCACCGCCCGATCGGCGTCGAGGCGGTCGACCAGATTCTGGTGCTGCGCGACGGCCGCATGCAGGCCTTCGGCCCGAAGGAGCAGGTGCTTGCGCAGGTGCTCCAGCCGCGGGCGTGCCGACGGCACCGATCAAGGTCGTCAGCGAAGGCGGAGCCAAGGCATGAGCACGATGGCCATTGGCGGGCCAAAGCCCGCTGCGACGAAGACCGTGCGGCAGTCGATCAGATTCCACCTGATCCTCGGGCTCAGCATCGTGCTGGTGCTCGTCCTCGGCCTCGGCGGCTGGGCATCCACCGTGCTGATCTCGGGCGCGCTGATCGCGCCCGGTCAGATCGTGGTCGAATCCAACGTCAAGAAGGTGCAGCACCCGACCGGCGGCGTGGTCGGCGAGTTGCGCGCCCGCGACGGCGACGTGGTCAAGGCCGGCGACATCGTGGTGCGGCTCGATGACACCGTGACCAAGGCGAACCTTGCCATCGTCACCAAGAATCTCGACGCCGCACAGGCACGCACGGCGCGACTGCAGGCCGAGCAGCGCGGCATCGACAAGATCGAGTTCCCGCAATCGTTGCTCGATCGCGCCGACGATCCCGACGTCAAGGCGCTGCTCTCCGCCGAGACCAAGCTGTTCGACGTCCGCGTCAACGGTCGCGCCGGCCAGAAGGCGCAGCTCCGCGAGCGCGTCCTGCAGCTCAACGAGGAGATCGAGGGCCTCCAGGCGCAGGAGAAAGCCAAGGACAAGGAAATCGTCCTGGTGCAGCAGGAGCTCACCGGCGTGCGCGATCTCTACGAGAAGCGCCTGGTGCAGATCTCGCGCCTGACCACGCTCGAGCGCGACAGCGCCCGCCTCAACGGCGAGCGCGCGCAATACATCGCTTCGCGGGCGCAGGCCAAGGGCAAGATCACCGAGACCGAGCTTCAGATCATCCAGGTCGACAAGGACATGGTGAGTGAGGTCTCCAAGGATTTGCGCGAGACCAACGACAAGATCGGCGAATTGATCGAGCGTAAGGTCGCCGCCGAGGACCAGCTCCGCCGCGTCGACATCCGCGCGCCGCAGGACGGCATGGTGCTGCAATCGACAGTGCATACCGTCGGCGGCGTCGTCACCGCAGGCGACACCCTGATGCTGATCGTGCCGCAGGCCGACGATCTCCAGGTCGAGGCCAAGGTCAATCCGGTCGACATCGACAAGCTCCAGATCGGCCAAAAGACGCTGCTGCGCCTGTCCGCCTTCAACCAGCGCACCACGCCCGAGCTCAACGGCGTCGTCAGCCGCGTCTCGCCCGACGTCACCACCGACCAGCGCACCGGCCAGAGCTACTACACCATCCGAGTCTCGATGCCGGCCGAAGAGGTCGCCCGCCTCGGCGACGTCAAGCTGATCCCCGGCATGCCCGTCGAAGCCTTCGTCCAGACCGGCGACCGCACCATGCTGTCCTACCTGATGAAGCCGCTGCACGACCAGCTGATGCGGGCCTTCCGCGAGAAGTGACGCGCGACAGCGCGTCATCCCGGAGCGCGCTTGGCGCGCATCCGGGATCTCGGGCGGCACCCACGGTCCCGTGGGCAAAGGCGCAACGCGCCGTGCCCACCACCTTTCACGTTTCGATAGAAAGACGTGGGCACGCTTCGCTTTGCCCACCCTACGGCACCGCCTTCTTTGCTATAGTTCGACTCAAGCGCAAATAGCCCGGCGGTCGACCAATGCAATCTCCCCCCTCCATCGCCGCAAAATCCTTCACCGACGCCAGCCTCGCCGTCGCCCGGCTCGAGGAGATCTACGAGCGCAACACAAAATTCCTGCGCGACCGGTTCGAGGCTTACGTCAATGGCGAAGCCGTCACGACACGGGTGCGGGCCTATTATCCCTTCGTCCGCGTCACCACCGCGACGCATGCGCGGCTGGATTCGCGTCTCGCTTACGGCTTCGTCGCCGGACCCGGCGTGCACGAGACCAGCGTGACGCGGCCGGACCTGTTTCGCGCGTACCTGATCGAGCAGATCGGCCTTCTGATCCAAAACCACGGCGTGCCCGTCGAGATCGGCGAATCCGCCGAGCCGATCCCGATCCATTTCGCCTATCGCCGCGACATCAATATTGAAGCCGCCATTACCACCAGCGAGAATTCCACCGTCACGCGATCGCTGCGCGATGCGTTCGACGTGCCCGATCTCGCCACTATGGACGATTCCATCGCTGACGGCACCTTCGAGCTCCAGCCTGGTGCGCCCGAGCCGCTGTCGCTGTTCCGCGCGGCGCGCGTCGATTACTCGCTGCGCCGGCTCTATCACTACACCGGCACCGATCCCGAGCATTTCCAGAACTTTGTCATTTTCACCAACTACCAGTTCTATGTCGATGCCTTCGCGCAGCTCTGCCAGCAGCGGCTTCAGTCGGGTGAGGCTGGCCTCGACTCCTTCGTCGCGCCCGGCAATGTGATCATGCAGAATGGCGGCGCGACCAGCGGGACGGCGCCCGTGCGCGCGCCGCAGATGCCTGCCTTCCATCTTGTCACGCCGGGCTATCGCGGCATCAGTCTGATCAACATCGGCACCGGCCCGTCCAACGCGCGCAACGTCACCGACCATGTCGCGGTGCTGCGGCCGCACGCCTGGCTGATGCTCGGCCATTGCGCGGGCCTGCGCAACACGCAGCGTCTCGGTGACTACGTGCTCGCGCATGGTTATGTGCGTGAGGACCATGTGCTCGACCGCGAGCTGCCGCTCTGGGTGCCGATCCCGGCGCTGGCCGAGATGCAGGTCGCACTCGAACAAGCCGTCGAGGATGTCACCGGGCTTGAGGGGTTCGAGCTCAAGCGCTTGATGCGCACCGGCACAGTAGCGAGTGTCGATAACCGCAATTGGGAGATCTCCGGGCCCGCCGTGATCCGCCGTATGTCGCAATCGCGCGCGGTGGCGCTCGACATGGAATCGGCCGCGATCGCTGCCAACGGCTATCGCTTCCGCGTTCCCTACGGCACGCTGCTCTGCGTCTCCGACAAGCCGCTGCATGGCGAGATCAAGCTCGCCGGCATGGCCAGCGAATTCTACCGCCGTCGCGTCGGCCAGCATCTCGAGATCGGCCTGAAGGCGCTGGAGCGGCTGAAGCAGCAGGAATCCGAGCGGCTGCACTCGCGAAAACTCCGCAGCTTCGCCGAAGTCGCGTTCCAGTAAAGGACAACAGACCTGCCGTACGAACGCTGACGTCTCCGTGAGCACAGCGTCCTGGAATATCGCCGCCACGACAGGGTTATCACTTCGTCCGGGGCCGCTCGAAACAGGACAGGAGAGGAGACCGAGATGCTCACGACCATGATCAGGCTCGTCGCGCTGGGTACGTTTGCGGCAGCCGTGTTGAACGCGCCGGCGCTGGCCGCCGGCGGGGGCGGGGGTGGTGGAGGCGGCGGTGGCACCGATCCCTATGCCGGCGCCTATTCGGCTCAGAAACCGCAACCGACCTATCCGAAGCGCCCGGGCAGCAGGGCGACGCAGAAGGGCAAGAAGCCGAACAACCAGTCCAGCATCGGCGATCCCGCATTCGCGGCCGGCTATCGCGTCGCCTATGACACGATCTACGAGCGCAACGACTATGCCGCCGCGATCGCGCAATTGAAGTCGCTCGGCCATGACGACCATCCGAACGTCGCCAACCTCATCGGCTACTCCTATCGCAAGCTCGGCGATTACGAGCAGTCGCAGGTCTGGTACCAGCGCGCGCTCAAGGCTGATCCGAACCACGTGCTGACCTGGCAGTATTATGGACTCTGGCAGCTCGAGCAGGGCAATCGCGAGCAGGCGATGTATCATCTGAGCCGGATTGCCGCCATTTGCGGGACGGTTTGCGAGGAGTACAAATCCCTGGCTGCGGCGCTGGAGAAGCCGACCGGCACGGCACTCGTGTACTGAACGCGCGGAGTGGGTTGGCTGCGAAGCGCAACCCGCTCCAGGCATGGTGACAAGTCGTCAAAATTTCAGCATTGTCCGGCGCGGGGCGCGACCGGGACGACTTGATGCCACTGATGCGCGACAAAATCATCGGCCATGATCTCGAACGGCTGGCCTTTCGCTTCACGATGATGCGTGATGACGAGGTCGTGCAGTGCCAGATCTCTGATGCCGCAATGGACGAGCTCGCGGGCATGCAAGGCACCGAAAGCAGCGCGCGCCAGGCGCAGTTCCTGTCGCTGCGCGAGACCATCGAGCGCATCGCCTCGGACATTTATGACGAGGCGCCGCGGGTGCAGGGCTATGTGGTGCGGATTTTCATGCGGCATTTGGGGAGGTGATGTCACCGCGAGCAAAAATGCCTCTCCGTCATCCTGAGGTGCGAGACACGTGGCGCAACGCGCCGCGTGGAGAGCCTCGAAGGATGAACGGCCGAGATGCAGCGGGGCCGTCGTCCTTCGAGGCTCTCCTTGCGATGCAAGGGGAGCACCTCAGGATGACGGTACGTGGAGCGTGATTTGCTGCCAGCACAGCAGCCTCACTCCTCCAGCTTCCTCAACAACAACCTCAGCGCCGTCGCCGCGAACACCTGCATGTTGGCGAACCGGTCGTTGCCACCTGTCTCCAGCGTCATCACCTCAGCCGTGGGCCCTGCGACCGCCATGCAGCTGTGGCCGGCGGCATCGCCGTAGCGGTTGCCGGTGGGGCCGGCTGCGCCGGTCTCGGAGAGGCCCCAGTCGGAATTGAAGCGGCTGCGCATCCGTTCGGCGAGCAGTTTCGCGTAAGGCTCCGATGAGGAACGAAAGCCCTTCATTCCTTCGTCCGAAATATCCATCAGCACGCGCCTGGCATCGCGGGTATAGACCACGGCGCCACCGAGGAAATAGGCGGAGGCGCCGGGCACCGCGAGCAGGCTGGCCGCGATCAGGCCGCCGGCGGAGGATTCGGCGACAGCAATGGTCTGTTTGCGCGCGATCAGTTTGGCCGCGACCTGTTCCGCAATGCCGACGAGCTCTTTCATCCCTTTGACCCCTTATGCCTTCGCAATTGAGCCCAGCCTTCCTAGCATATGACAGAAGCCTTGGCCGAGTTGCGGGCGACGGGCAGGCCTGCTTGAATGGTGGACAGAGCAAGACAAGACGAGGAAACGCGAAGGAGACGTCATGACGTCCCTGATCGCCGGCGGGGTGGATTGTGATGTGCATCCAGCCGTGCCGCATCTGACCAGCCTACTGCCGTACCTGAGCGACTATTGGCGCGATCAGGTGACGACGCGCGGCATGGTCGATCTCGTCTCGCAATCCTACCCAAAGAACTCGCCGATCGTGGCGCGCCCTGACTGGCGTCCCGAGACTGGCAAGCCGGGCGAAAGCCTCGAGGACATGCAGCGCCATGTGCTCGATCCCTTCCAGCTCAAGCTTGCCATCTGCAATCCGCTTTACGGCGTGCAGATGGTGTTTTCCGAGGACATGCAGGCCGCCTTCTGCCGCGCGCTGAACGACTGGCTCGTCAAGGAGTGGCTCGATCGCGATTCGCGGCTGCGCGGCTCGATCGTGATCCCGACGCAGAGCGTCGAGAAATCAGTCGCCGAGATCGAGCGCTGCGCGCCCGATAAGCGCTTCGTACAGGTGCTGATGCTCGTGATGGGCGACACCCCGCTCGGCAAGCGCGCGCTGTGGCCGATCTACGAGGCCGCGGAACGGCTGGAGCTTGCCGTCGGCATCCATGCCGGTTCCGCCTATCACAATCCGCCGACTTCGGTCGGCTGGGGTTCCTATCACATCGAGGATTATGTCGGTCAGGCCCAGGCGTTCCAGACCCAGCTCACCAGCCTGATCGTCGAGGGCGTGTTCGCAAAGTATCCGCGGCTGAAAATGGTGATGCTGGAATCCGGCGTCTCCTGGATCGCGCCTTATCTCTGGCGCCTGCACAAGTTCTGGCGCGGGGTGCGGATGGAGACGCCCTGGGTCGATCGCGCGCCGCTGGAGATTGTGCGCAGCAACATCCGCTTCTCTTTACAGCCTTTTGATGCGCCGCCGGAGCCTGAGACATTAATTCGCCTGTTTGATCATATGCAGTCCGGCGAATTGGTCCTATTCTCCACGGACTATCCGCACTGGCAGTTCGACGGCCAGGACGCGCTGCCCGAGGGTCTGTCCCCCGATCTCGTGCGCAAGATCATGATCGACAATCCACATGCAACCTATCCCCGCCTGACGTGAGCCCGCTGCCAAAGGAGGCAAGGCGATGAATATCCAGTTCCGCGAGAACCAAGAAGCCGCTTCCCCCCTGACGACGAAAGCCGCGATCGCGGATTGCGACATCCATCCGGCCCGCGCCACCCGCACCGAGCTTTACCCGTATCTCGCCAAACGCTGGCAGCATCATCTCGAAATCTATGGCGTCCATGCCTATCAGGGCATGATGGAAGGCCCGCCCTATCCGAAAGCCCAGCCCAACGCCTCGCGCCGCGATGCCTATCCGCCGGAAGGCGGGCCGCAGGGCTCCTCGCTCTCCTTCATGCAGGAGCAATTGCTCGATCCCAACAATGTGCAGCTGGGCGTGCTCAATCCGCTCAACACCGGGCAGGGCATCCGCAATCACGAGCTTTCGGCCGCGCTGTGCTCGGCGATCAACGACTGGCAGATCGACAAATGGACCAGCAAGGACAAGCGACTGAAGGCGTCGATCGTCGTCGGCAATGAGGACGGCCTGTCGGCCGCCGCGGAAATCCGCGAGCGTGCCGGCGACAAGAATTTCGTGCAGGTTCTCTTACTCAGTCGCAACGTCGAGCCGCTCGGCCAGCGCCGCTATTGGCCGATCTACCAGGCCGCGGAAGAGGCCGGCCTTCCTGTCGGCGTGCACGCCTTCGGCTTCGGCGGCAACCCGATCACGCCGTCGGGCTGGCCGTCCTATTACATCGAGGAGATGGTGGGGCACTCGCAGTGCCAGCAATCGGCGCTGGCGAGCCTCGTGCTGGAAGGCGTGTTCGAACGCTTCCCCAAGCTGAAGATGGTGATGATCGAGGCCGGCTTCGGCTGGGCGCCGTCGCTGGCGTGGCGGCTCGACAAGGCCTGGCAGCGGCTGCGCAGTGAGGTGCCGCATGTGAAGCGGCCGCCGTCCGAATATATCCGCGAGCAGGTGTGGTGGACGACGCAGCCGATGGAGGATCCGGAGCGGCGCGAGGATCTGTTCGATGTCATCAAATGGATCGGTTGGGACCGGCTCTTGTTCGCGACTGACTATCCGCATTGGGATTATGACGAGCCGTCGCGCGTCTTGCCGGCGGGCGTGAGCGAAGCCAACCGCGAGGCGTTCTATCTCGGCAATGCCAAGAAGTTGTACGGGATTAATTGATGGCGCGGCATGTGATCGCCGCGGTCGATGAGCTTCCGCCCGGCACACGAAAATTTCTGGAGATCGACGGCCGGCCGATCGCGGTCTTCAACATCAAGGGCGAATATTTCGGCCTGATGAACCGGTGCCCGCATCAGGGCGCGGCGCTGTGCGAGGGTCCGCTGATCGGCCTCGCGCAGTCGAGCAATCCCGGCGAGATCGAATATACCAAGCTCGGCGAGATCATCCGCTGCCCCTGGCACGGCTGGGAGTTCGATATCCGCACCGGCCAGTCCTATTGCGACCCCCGCCGCTTCCGCGTGAAAGCGTATCCGACCCATGTCGAGCCCGGCGCGAGCGTGGTGAAGGGGCCGTATGTCGCCGAGACGATTCCGGTGAAGGTCGAGAGCGACTACGTGGTGGTGGAGCTGTAAGCGGCACCGACGGTGCGCCCCCTCGCCCCGTTCTACGGGGAGAGGGTTGGGGGGAGGGGCTTCCCTCCACACGTGCGGTCGTCGAGAGACCTGTACCCCCTCACCCGGATCGCAAGAGCGATCCGACCTCTCCCCGCAAGCGGGGAGAGGTGAAGACAGACCATCAATGCCCCGCAACCGGCTCCACCACCGGATCATATGTCGGCACCGTCTTGCCGCCGCCGCGATAGACGATCAGCGCGGCGATGATGCCGAGCACAGCCGCGAACATCAGCCAGGCGCCCGGCGCGGCCTTGTTGCCGGTCTGCTCGATCAGCCAGGTCGAGGCGAACGGTGTGAAGGTGCCAAACAGCGCGGCGGCGAGCGCGAAGGCCAGCGAGAAGCAGGTGGTGCGCACATGCGCCGGCACGATCTCGACCAGCGCGCCGAGCATGGTGCCGCTGTACATGCCGAAATAGAACGAGAACATCATCTCGACCGCGAGCAACTTGCCGAAGGTCGGCGCGGCCACCAGCCAGCTCAGCGCCGGATAGGCGGTGAGGAGCGAGAGGCTCGCGATGGCGAGCAGCACTGGCTTGCGGCCGATGCGGTCGGACAATGCGCCGCCGACCGGATTCCAGATGAAGTTGGTGACGGCGACGAGCAGCGTCACCAGCAGCGCATCCTGCGTCGACAGCTTCAGCACGGTCTTGCCGAAGGTCGGCGTGTAGACGGTGACGAAATAGAACGTCGTCGTGGTCAGGATCGCGATCATCATGCCGAGGATGACGATGCGCCAATTGGCGAGCGCGGAGGCGAACACCTCGCTCGCGGTCGGGTGCTTCTTCATCGCGAGGAACGCCGGCGTCTCTTCCAGCGTCCGCCGCAGGAAGAAGATCAAGGGAATGATCAGGCAGCCGACGAAGAAGGGAATGCGCCAGCCCCAGGACGCGACGGTATCGGCCGGCATCAGCTCGGAGAGGATGTAGCCGAGGATCGAGGCGACGAAGATCGCGACCTGCTGGCTCGACGACTGGAACGAAGTGTAGAAGCCGCGATTGCCTGGGGTCGAGATCTCCGCGAGATACACCGACACGCCGCCGAGCTCGACGCCGGCGGAAAAGCCCTGCAATAGGCGACCGATCAGCACGATGACAGGTGCCGCGATGCCGATGGTCGCATAGCTCGGGCAGAACGCGATCACGACGGTGCCGATGGCCATGATGCCGAGCGTGACGATCAGGCCCTGACGGCGGCCGATGCGGTCGATGTAGGCCCCCAGCACGATGGCGCCGACGGGCCGCATCAAGGCGCCGAGCCAGAACACGCCAAATGTGTTGAGCAGCGAGGCGGTCTCGTTGGTCGAGGGGAAGAACGCCTTGCCGATCGCAGCGGCATAGAAGCCGAACAGGAAGAAGTCGAACTGCTCGAGGAAATTGCCGCTAGTGGCGCGCAGGATCGCGCCGATGCGCGACTTGATTGCGGGCGGGTTGGTTGCTGGTCCAGCCATGGCGTTGCTCCCCTTCAAGACGGTGGCCGGACCGGAACTCATTTCACGGCAAGGCGACAGATTGATGCTGCGACAATCTGTCTTACCCCTTCCCGCGCGGGGCGCTGCGAGTCAATTGAATTTGCCGCGGAAGCCGATGATTTTTCAGGCCTTATTTTGCGTTGCAGCGACCAGCCATTGGCGAAAGGCGGCGAGCTTCGGTGCCTCGCGCCGGCCCAGCGGCGAGACCAGGTAGAAGCCGGCATCGGCCGGCAGCGCAATCCTGAACGGCACCACGAGCCGACCCTTGGCAATGTCATCCTGGACGTAGCTGGTTCGCCCCATCGCCACGCCCATGCCGTCGATCGCCGCCTGCACGGTCATGAAGGTCATGTCGAAGGTGAGGCCGGGCTGCTGCGAAATGTTGGTCGGCAGGCCTGCCGCCGTCAGCCATAGCCGCCAGTCGTCGGTGTTGTTGGTGGTGTGGAGCAGCACATGGTCCTTGAGATCCTCAACCACGTGCAGCGCCCGGTCGCCGCGCAGCAGTGATGGGCTGCACACCGGAAACAGCTCGTCCGCCATCAGCCAGTCCGCGCGCAGGCCCGGCCATTGGCCGCGGCCATAGCGGATCGCGGCATCGACATTGTCGCGCTGGAAGTCGACGAGGCTCGTCGATGTCGTGATCCGGACGTCGATGCCAGGGTGCTGCTCCTGGAAATCGGTCAGCCGCGGCAGCAACCATTTGGCGGCGAGCGAGGCCAGCGTCGAGACCGTCAGCACCTTGTCGTCGTCCTTGCGCAGCAGGCGGTCGGTGGCGAGGCGCAGGTCGTTGAAGGCGGCGCGGACGCCCGGCAGGTAGTCGCGGGCCTCCGGCGTCAGCGCCAGCGCGCGGTTCTGCCGGATGAACAGGCGGATGCCGAGCTCCTCCTCGAGCCTGCGGATCTGATGGCTGATCGCGGTCTGGGTCACGTTCAGCTCCGACGCCGCCAGCGTGAAGCTGAGATGGCGCGCGGCGGCCTCGAAGGCCCGCAATCCGTTCAGCGAGGGCAATCTGGCAGTCATCTGGCAGCAGGATGCATGACGTTATTTCATGCGAAAAGGTACAAATTGTCGTTTGTCGCAGCGCACCGGGAGGCAGATATTAGCGGTCAAGTTAGCTCAAGGAGCTGAACATGTCCACGTTGACCCACAATTCGATGACAAATCATCATGCACCCGGCCTGATCCAGCAGATCGGCGAGACGCTGCACGTCTGGCACGAGCGCTACCGGACCCGGCGCGAGCTTACCAACTGGACCGCCCGCGACCTTCACGATGTCGGGCTGTCGTGGTCCGATATTGCCTACGAGGCTGAGAAACCCTTCTGGCGGGCCTGATTGGCCGCCGGGCCGGCGCCGCCTGATCAGGGGCGCCGGCGGTCCCTTTCGCCTTTGGTCCCTTTGGGGGCATGTGTCATGAGCACCCTTCGCCTGGAAGACCTGAAGCAATATTCGGACACGCTGCGCACGCGCAACGGCGAGGTGGTCAACGTTCGCTTCGTTGAGCCGCGCGACACCGAGGAGCTTCAGCACTATTTCCGTTCGCTCACGACCCGCTCCCGCTACAACCGCTTCTTCGGCGCGATCAGCGAATTGCCGAAGGGCTTGCTGAGCGAATTCCTCGACGTTGGAGCGCGCGAACGATTCACCGTGGTCGCGACCAAGATGGTCGACGGTTTCGAGACCATTGTCGCCGAGGCCCGCTACGCCTTCCATACCGAGACCTCGACGCTCGAGTTCGGCCTGTCGGTGGACGATCGGTGGCAGGGCCACGGCATCGCCACCGCATTGATGAAGAATCTCGAATGCCGTGCTGCCGCACTCGGGGCCGAGCGCATGTTCGGCGACACGCTGCGCTCCAACGAGAGCATGATCGCGCTCGCGCGCAAATCCGGCTTCGCCTTCGTCAACCATCCCGACGACTGGAAGCTGGTGCGCTTCGACAAGGAGATCAACGTCGCGCCGAAGGACATTCCCTGCGCGAGCTGGCGCCTCGCCGCCCTTTCCCGTCAGGCCGATAGCCCCTCAGCCTCGGCCTGACACCACTCCGAGCCCGGCCTGGCCAAGCCAGCGCCGGGCATTTTTTTGTCCTTACGCAGCGCCGTCATTCGGTGAAATCGGTCGAGGTCGCGACCGAGCGCCATCCCGCCAGCTCCCGCGCCACGAAAGTGTTCTTGGCCTCGATCCGCTCCACGGTGTCGCTGCCGAGCGGCAGCCGCAGCGGCGGGTTCTTCGCATCGACCAGCTTCAGGAAGGCCTGCGCCAGCTTGCGCGGGTCGCCGCGCTGGCCGCCATTGACGTCGGCCGCATGCGCGCGGGTCCTGCCGACGCTCTCGTGATAATCGTCGATCACCTGCGCGGTGCGCGACAGCGAGCTGTCGTGGAGGAAGTCGGTGCGGAAGAAGCCCGGCTCGACCACGGTGACCTTGATGCCGAGCGGTGCGACTTCGCCCGCCAGCGCTTCGCTGATGCCTTCGACCGCGAACTTGGTCGCGCCATAGACGCCCCAGCCGGGATAGCCGGCGTAGCCGCCGACCGACGAGATGTTGATGACGTGGCCCGAGCGCTGGCGGCGCATATGCGGCAGCACCGCGCGGGTGACGCCGAGCAGGCCGAACACGTTCGTGCCGAACAGCTTTTGCGTTTCCGCGTCGCTGGCTTCCTCGATCGCGCCGAGCAGGCCGTAGCCGGCATTGTTGACGAGGATGTCGATGCGGCCGAACTTCTTCACGGCCTGGCCGGCGGCCTCATGCGCCTCGGCCTCGCTGGTGACGTCGAGCCGGGTCGCGAGCAGCCGCTCGTGGCTGCCGAGCCGGGCGGTGACGGTCGACGGATCGCGGGCGGTCGCGACCACGGCATCGCCGGCCTTCAAGGCTGCTTCTGCGATCAACGCGCCAAATCCGCGGGATGCTCCTGTGATGAACCAGACGCGCATGGTGTTGCCCTTTCCATTTGGGCCCGGCGATTGCCGAAGCCGATGGGCAAGGTGTAGCGGCTCGCCATAGCTGAGATAATCCGCTATATATTTGGTAATCTGTTGAGAAAAATTCATTAATGCGGATCGACCCGTCCGACCTCGCGACCTTCCTCGCCATCGCCCGCCACCGCAGTTTTCGCGCGGCGGCGACCGAGCTCGGCGTCACGCCATCGGCGCTGTCGCACGGCTTGCGCAATATCGAGGAGCGCCTCGGCCTGCGGCTGGTCAACCGCACCACCCGCAGCGTCGCGCTCACTGAGGCCGGCGAGCGCCTGTTCGCCCGCATCACGCCGGCCTTCCGCGATATCGACGACGCGCTGGAAGACCTCAACAATTTCCGCGGCAAGCCCGCCGGGACGCTGCGCTTTACCGCCGCGCGCCAGTCGGCGCAGCTCGTGCTGCTGCCGATCGTGACGCGCTTCCTGAATGAATTCCCCGACGTCAGCGTCGAGATCGTCATCAACGATGCCCTGATCGACATGGTCGCGGCCGGCTTCGATGCGGCGTGCGTTTTGGTGAGACCATTGCCGCCGACATGATCCCGGTGCCGATCGGCCCGCGGCACCGTTTTGCGGTTGTCGGCGCGCCCGCCTTCTTCAAATCGCGCAAGGCGCCAAGCACGCCGCACGACCTGAAGGGCCTGCCCTGTATCCGCTACCGCTTCACGTCAGGTGCCCTCTATCACTGGGAGTTCGAGCGCGGCGGCATCGAGCTCGCCATCGACGTGACCGGCCCGCTCACGATGAACGACCAGGACCTGATGGTCGATGCCGCGCTCGATGGCATCGGCCTCGCCTACGTCTTCGAGCAGCAGGTCGAAGGGCTGCTGGCCAAGCGCAAGCTGGTGCGCGTGCTCGCCGACTGGTGCCCGGCCTATCCCGGCTTCTTCCTGTACTACCCCAGCCGTCGCCAATTGCCGGCCGCGCTACGGGCTTTCGTGGATTTTGCGCGGGTGCCCGCGAAGTAGCCCGGATGTCACGACTTGCAATCCCGTCATCCTGAGGTGCGAGACGCGCGACGCAGCGCGGCGCGCGGAGAGCCTCGAAGGATGAACGGCCCGGCTGCTCGTGACACGTCACTCGCAGCCACAGCCGGGCCGTCGCCCTTCGAGGGCCGCTGAAGAAGCGGCCACCTCAGGGTGACGGTGATGCTATGATGTCGCGTCACGACTGATCCAACAGTCTCAGGAAGACCCCATGCTCACCGTCCATCATCTCGGCAAGTCGCAGTCCGAGCGCATCGTGTGGCTCTGCGAGGAGCTCGAACTTGCCTACGAGCTGAAGCGCTACACCCGCGATTCCGTCACCATGCTCGCGCCACCTGATTACAAGGCGCTGCACCCGATCGGAGCGGCGCCGGTCATTCATGATGGCGATCTCGTGCTCGCCGAATCCGGCGCCATCGTCGATTACATCATGGCCAAGCATGGCAACGGCCGTCTCGCGCTCCGCCCTGACGATCCCGACTTCGCGCAGTTCCTGTACTGGTTTCACTTCGCCAACGGCACGCTGCAGGCCGGCATGGGCCGGCTGATGATGCTGAACCGGCTCAAGCTTGCCGACGACAATCCGATGCTGGCCGCGACCAGGGCGCGGGTCGATCGCGCGTTCGATCTGGTCGATGCGCGCGTGCGCGATGCCGAATATCTGGCGGGCAAGGCCTTCACCGCCGCCGACATCATGATCGGCTTCTCGCTCACCACGATGCGCTACTTCCAGCCTTATGATCTCCAGCGCTGCCCGAACGTGGTCAAATATCTCGGCCGGGTCAGTGCGAGGCCGGCCTACCGGCGCGCGATGGAGAAGGGCGATCCGGGCATGGCGCTGCTCCTGAGCTGAGCGGCGGGTCAGGCGATCCTGTTGGTGGTGGTCGCCCGCGCGCTGGCCAGCTGCTTCTGCAAGCGATCGATGTTCTGCAGCAGGCGCTGGCTGGTCAGCACCAGGAAATAGTAGCCGAACTGCGGGTCCTGGAAATAGATCTCGAGCAGGCGGTCATAGGTGATCGTCAGCACCTGGCCGTCCTCGATGCATTCGATCGTTCCGGTGCGGCGGTTGTCCGGCGTGAGGAAGCCGAGCTCGCCCATCAGCGCGCCTGGCCCGATCTCGACGCTAATCTCCTTGACCAGGAACTTGCCGGTGACGGTGAGGAGCATCTCCTTGGCCGGATCGCCCAGCTTGAACAGCGTGTCGCCGCGGCGATATTTGCGCTCGGTCATGAACGGCTTCAGCCACTCGATCGACATGTCGCCTTCGGCGGCATGACGCGCTTTCTTGACCAGCTTGAGCATCTGCCGCAGGCGCAGGGCGTTGATCGGAAGCAGCAGCAGATACAGCAGGAACGTCGAGACGTTGGCGGAGAGCGCACCGAAAATGGCAAAGAACGCGCAGCCGATCATGTTGGCGACTCGCAGGGGCACCATCGTCCGCATCAAGAGGGTGGCGACGAAGAAGCCGGCGCCGACCGCGGCAAACAGATTGGCGAGCGTGATGTTGTGGACGAAGATCTCCAGCAGCCGGTTGAAGATCGCGTCGTAGGTGACGTTGTTGGGATCGAGGCCCATCTGGACCAGGATCTTCGCGATCCTGAGGTTATCCGTCGCCGCGTCGAGGATGCGGTCGAGGATCGACGAAATGTCTGCGCTGCCGGACGGCATGGTACTAACCCCGCGTAAGGCCTTCAGTCCTGGTCGGTATTCGCGACAGCTATAGCCGAAATCGAATGACGACCGCTTGAAATGAAGCCTTCGGTCGCCCTGCCGCAAGAGGCAAATTTTAGCCTGATCGGGCGTTTCGGCAATTGCCCTTGGTTGGGCGTATTTGAAGTGCCCGTGATTCGGGAGCCGGAACGGGCGCCGGCGTGGTCGATCCTGGGCGCCTCGGCGAGGCGGGCGCGAGGCGATCTTGGCGTTACGGCTTGGCGGCGGGCTGCACGACCTGCTGCCCGACCAGGGCAAGGTGCCCCGGCAGCGCGCCGGCGCGCAGCAGCATGGCGACGCTGCTCGCTTCCTCCAGCGTGAAATTGCCGGAGATCTGGCCCGAGCCGCCGGTGATGGGCTCGCGGATCACGGGGGCGGAGATCACCTTGCCGTCGAGCACGATGGCGAAGGGCTTTCCGATGTTCTCCTCGGTGACGTGTGCGAAGCGGCGCGTGCCGCGGCCGTTGAAGCGGAACGAGGCGATCGGGTCCTTCGTGCCGCTGGCAAATCCCGGGCCGGCATAGCTGATGTCGTCGCCGTCAATCGCGCTGTCCTTGGCAACCAGATAGGGGCGCTTGTCCTTGAAACCGAGCAGGACTTCCGTGCCCGCCGGCGGCGTGCCCGATTGCGCCTGCTCTGCCGACATCGAGATGTCGACCATGCGGAAGCTGACCTTGACCTTCGTCGCGAAGATCGCGGTCACGTGCTCCGGTTCCATCATTCCCGGGATGAAGATGCGGATGCTGCGGTCGGTCCCGTCGGGCTGGACGCTCGCGAGCGTGATGTCGGCGTCCTTGAGGCGCTGCTCGATCATGGCGACGGAATCCTCGACCAGCTCGCGCAGCCGTGCGGCGGAGGCGGCATCGGTCGGCGCGAGCCTGATCAGCCCGTCGCCGGCGTCGGTCACGGCGAGTGCATGCGACGGCAATCCTTCCGCGGCTGCGGCGAGCTTGCGCTTCAGCTCGTCGCGGCCCTTGGCATCGGCAATCTTCGCCTCGACCCCGCCATCGCGGATCGCGAGGCCGGAGAACGCGATCTTGCCCTCGCGCAGGATCTTGTAGACGTCGTCGCGCAAGTCCGTGACCACGCTCTCGCGCAGGCCGTCGGTGTCGACCTTGTAGACGATGCGCGAGCCGCCGAGCTTCTGCATCTTGTCGCCGACGAACGCGGCGATCCTGGTGCGCATCTTGTCGAACTGGCTGTCCTCGGCGAGCGCCGCGCGGGGCAGGGCGATCGCCGACGCCGTGATCATCGATGTCATGGCGAGCGCAGCGAACAGCCGGGCGATGCGGTCCCGCAGGGGCGTGGTCATGATCACCTCGAGTCTTGCGGCAGGACGCTGACAGACGAATCCAATGCTTGTTCTTGGTGCCCCGATCGGCAGCGAAGGTTCAAACGCCGTGAACCCGAGTGCTACGACCGTAGCCGCTAAGCCATGGACGAACGCCAAATCATCCATCATTCTGTCCGCGCTCGACCGGCCATCGGTCGAGGCTCCGCCTGAACCAAACGTCAAAAGACAGCGGGCGGGGACATGCATCTGAGGGAGGACGGAATTCCATGGCGGGCATCCACGCGCTCGATCGATTCATCGGCGACGACTACCCCGACTTTTTCACGGACGCAGAGGTTCGGGCTTTCGAGCAGGTCCCTTATGCCGATCGCGTCGCCGCCGCGAGCACCTATGATGCCGTCAGGCTCGGCGCGGCGCTCAATCCCGACGGTGCGGCGATCCAGTTCCTGCAAAATGCCGATCCGGCCGATACGCCGGTGGTGGTCACGTATCGCGATCTGATCGCACGCGTGACCCAGGCGGCCAACATGTTTCACGCGCTCGGCGTCGAAAAAGACGACGTCGTCAGCTTCATGCTGCCGCTGGTGCCCGATGCCTTCGTGACGCTGCTCGGTGCCGAGGCGGCCGGCATCGCCAATCCCGTCAATCCGCTGCTCGAGCCGCATCAGATCGCGGAAATCCTGGAAGCTGCGAACACCAAAGTCCTCGTGGCGCTCGGGCCGATGCCGGGCACCGACATCTGGCAGAAGGTCGAGCAGATCCGCCCGCAGCTCAAGCACCTCAAGGCGATCGTGCAGGTGTTCGGCGGCGGCGATCCCGACAAGGGCATCTTTGCGTTCAACGATCTGATCAAGCAGCAGCCCTCCGACCGGCTTGTCAGCGGGCGCAAGATTTCGGGCACCGACATCGCCGCCTATTTCCACACCGGCGGCACCACCGGCACGCCGAAGCTGGTGCGGCACACTCACGCCAACCAGGTCTATCAGGCCTGGGCGCTTAATCTTCTGCTGAAGGGGAAGCCCGGCGCCAATCTGCTGTTCGGCATGCCGCTGTTTCACGTCGGAGGATCGTTGACGCAGGTGCTGCTGATGCTGTCGAGCGGCGGCTCGCTGGTCGTGCTGTCGCCGAGCGGCTGGCGCAATCCGAATTCGGTCAAGAACATCTGGGGGCTGGTCGAGCGCTATAGGCCGGAGGCGCTGTCGAGCGTGCCGACGGTGCTCGCGGCAGCGCTCGGGGTGCCACCTGGCAATGCCGACATCTCCAGCCTGAAATATGCCGCCGGCGGCGGCTCCGCGATCCCCGTCGCGGTGGGCTCTGCGATCCAGGACAAGCTCAAGCTGCCGGTTGTCGAGGTCTACGGCATGACCGAGACCTCGAGCGTGCACACGCTCGCTTATCCGTCACGGCCGATCCGGCTCGGCTCGGTCGGCCTTCCCATGCCTTACGCGCGCGTGCGCATCGTGCAGCTGGATGCTGACGGCCACCTGATCCGCGACTGCAAGCCCGACGAGATCGGCGTCGTCATCATGGCCGGGCCCGGCGTGTTCGGCGGCTATCTCAACGACGAGCACAACAAGGGCGCCTTCGTCGACGAGGTCTGGGTCAATTCGGGCGATCTCGGGCGGCTCGATGCCGACGGCTATCTCTGGATCACCGGCCGCGCCAAGGATCTCGTGATCCGCGGCGGGCATAACATCGATCCGGCGCCGATCGAGGAGATCATGTTCCGCCATCCCGCCGTCGGCTTCGCCGCGGTGGTCGGACAGCCCGACGCCTATGCCGGCGAGCTTCCGGTGGGTTATGTGCAGCTGAAGCCGGGCGCGAGCGTCGAGCCGGGTGAGCTCGAGACTTGGGTGCGCGAGCGCACGCCTGAGCGTGCTGCCGTTCCGGTGCAGGTCATCCCGATCGATCCGATGCCGGTCACCGGCGTCGGCAAGGTGTTCAAGCCGCAGCTGCGCTGGGACGCGGCGCAACGCGTGTTCACCAAGGTGCTGACGCCGCTCACCGAGCGCGGCATCGACTGCAAGGTGAAGGTCGGCGCGCACGGCAGCCACGGCTCGATCGCGACCGTGACGCTCGCCGGGCTGCCGGCCGGCCAGCGCGAAATCGTCGCCGGCGAGGTGCACACGCTGCTCGCCCCATTCGTGATGCGGCACGAGGTGGTGCATACCTAGGTGAGGGCGCGCGCGGCGAGGCTTGCGCGCCTCGCCGCAAGCGCGCATCATCCCCAAAAAATTGGGGGGAAAACGATGCCTCAACTCTCGCGCCGCCGGCACCTTCAGCAATTGTCGGCCGTGGTCGGATCCGCCGTGCTGCCCACATGGTCGAGGCCGGCATGGGCTTCAGAGCCGGACATCCCGCCCGAGGGCATCGGCAAGGGCATCAAGCACATCTCCTACAGCGACATTGGCGGGCGGCCCGATAGCGTGCAGGTGATGTTCAACCGCCAGCACGTCTATGTCGGGCACATGTTCAGCGACGGTGTGACCATCCTGGATGCGTCCGATCCGCGTGCGCTCAAGCCGGTCAATTTCTTCACCGCCGGACAATACACCCGCACCCACCATCTCCAGGTGGCGGAAGACATGTTGCTGCTTGCGAACGGCGCCAACATCGTCGCGATGCAGTCCTATGACAACATGCGCGGCTATTTCGAGAACACGCTGGCCGACAGCATCACCAAGGCCAAGAAATTCCGCTCCGGCCTCTCGATCCACGACATCTCGAAGCCGGGCGAGATGCGCGAGATCGCGTTCCTGGAAATGCCGGGCTTCGGCATCAACCGGCTGTGGTGGCCGGGCGGCCGCTATGCCTATGTGTCGGCGCATTTCGACGGCTTCACCGACCACATCCTGTGCATCGTCGATCTCAAGACCATCACGAAGCCGGAGATCATCGCAAAATGGTGGCTGCCGGGCATGAACCGCGCGGCCGGCGAGCCGGCGACGCCGAAGGGCAAGCGCTTTGCGCTGCATCACATGATCACGGCAGGCGATCGCGGCTATGCTGCCTGGCGCGATGGCGGCTTCACCATCCATGACATCAGCGATCCCGCGGGTCCCAAATTGCTGTCGCACATCAACTGGTCGCCGCCCTTTGCCGGCGGCACGCATACGCCACTGCCGCTGCCGAAGCGTCAGCTCGCGGTCGTCGCGGACGAAGCCAATGCGGACCAGTGTGCCAAGGGCTTGTTCCACACCTTCGTGCTCGACGTGCGCGCGCCCCAAAATCCGGTGCCGATCGCGACCCTGCCGACGCCGCGCGACCGCGACTTCTGCAGCAACGGCACCTTCGGCCCGCATAATCTGCACGAGAACCGCCCGGGCTCGTTCCAGAGCGAGGAGACGATCTTCGCGACCTACAACAATGCCGGCGTCAGGGTGTTCGACATCAAGGACGCTTTCGCGCCGAAGGAGATCGCCTACTGGGTGCCGCCGACGCCGAAGAAGCTGGTCGATCCGCGCCCGAACGTCGCGCTCGCAGCCAAGACCTGTGATGCCTATGTCCGGCCCGACGGGCTGATGTTCGTCTCCGACTGGAACGCCGGCATGCACGTGCTGCAATATCAGGGATGAACACCGCACAAGGTGGGTTGGCGGCTTTTCTGCCGTGGCCAGCTCTTCCGATTGGACAACGCCTCGCCGCTACCCTCGGATCGCCGCATTGGCCCTTTCGGCTGCGCCCGTCATCGCATCCTTCGCCGATTTCTCACCGTTGACCACTTCATTGACGCCGATCATGAAGGCGTCGAGGATCGGTCTCGATTGCGGATGGAAAAGAATAGCCTTGGCACGATCGACGTCGGCATTCTGCAAGTTGGTCAGCGCGGCCTCGGCGGCTTGCGAGCCGAACGCCTTCTTGAAGCCGTCGCTCGACCATGCCGACACGCGTGTCGTCGCCAGCCCCGCTGCAGCAGTCTGCAGCGAGGTTGCCTTGCTCGTCGCCCAGATCAGGAACAGGAAAGCCGCCCGTTTGTTTCGTGATTTGGAATTGATGCAGGCCTGCCAGTGCGACATGAAGGGCACGGGTGTGCGACCAGGGACACGCGGAAAGACCGCAAACTGGGCCTGCTTCGTGACGCGACTCCTGGCTGGATTGGAGATGTCGGTCGCGAAATTGCTGCTGTCGATCGCGAGTGCAGCCCGCCCCTGCAGGAAGTCGTCCAGCACGTGGTACCATTCGTAGCTGCCGACGCCGACAGGTCCGGCCTGGCTGAGCAGCTGTCCGTACATCTCGACGGCCGCGATCGCCTCGGAGCTTGCGAAAACGGCCTTGTTGTCCTTGACCATGGCGCCGCCGTAAGAGAATACGAAGCCCATCGCCGGCGGGGAAGAATTGCCGCCGGCTTGGGCTCGCATAGCGATCCCCGACATCTCGCTGGACTTGACCGCCTTGGCAGTCACAAGCAGCTCTTCGAACGTCTGTGGAACCGGCAGATTCTTGGCTGCCAGCGCGTCCCCGTTGATGAACATGGTCATCGCTTCGGAGGTGATCGGGAAGGCGTACCGTTCGCCGTCAGACCACAGCGGGAAGCCGGGCCGTCTTGAGCAGGTCGTTCTCGTCGTACCATCCGAGATCGGTCAGCGATCTGTTGGAATAATAGCCGTTCAGCGGCTCGAGCCATCCTCCTGAGATGCCCTGGCCATAGGTCGTGAACATGAAGACGTCGGGCGTTGTGCTGCCGCGGGCGAGCCTGATCGGTAAGGCGCCGAGATATGTGGTTTCGAGTTGGAAATCGATGGTGACGCTGATGCCGGTGAGTCTGGTGAACTCCGGCAGCAGCGGCGTGATCGCATTCGACCAGGGATGGATCGCGCCCGCCAGGGTGATCGTCTGTCCCGCAAACTGCTTCCAATCGATGTTCGCGTCGGCGTACGTCGCAGCGCGATCCTCGGCAAAGCTCCACCGCGGCAGCGCGGCCAGGGCCGGCAAGACTGCGCCCGCGGCCCCCAGTCCCTTGACGAAGTTGCGACGGCTGGTCGGCGTTCGACCGCTCTGTGCGTACGTCATGCTCTCCTCGCGAAGGGCAATCATTCGCAACACGCGAGCTAGCCTTACCGGTGATGTTGCGGCCCTCGCGCGACGACTGATGGGCTCCCAAACCGGTGTAACCTTGGGGTCGAGAATGTCGGGTTCGCGACCCACCTAACCATGCTATTATTCTATCATGCTCTGGCGTCGACACCAGAAGACGCGCGGTCACACGGACACCGAAGACCCAAGGCCAATGTCAGTCCGTGCTCGGGTCCCGTCTTTGCGATGGCTTGCTCGTCCGCTGATCGTGGCGGTCGTGGCGCTGTTGACGCTGTTTGCCGCGACCGCGTTTCTCGGCCTGCAATATCGGCAGGAGCGGCAGGCGGCCCATGACCTGCTCGGGCATAGCCGCCAGGTGCTCGAAACGCTCGATCGGTTGCGCGCGCTCACCGCCGAGCTGGAGACCGAACGGCGCGGGTATCTAATGACCCTCGACCCCACCTACCTCAAGGCCTACGGCATCTCCGACGAAGGTGTGCGGCGCGAGGCGCAGGCGCTGCAGGTGCTGGTTGCGGACGATCCGTTGCAGAGTCTGCGCGCTCAACATCTGGCGCTGACCGTTTCGGCCAAGCTGCGCGAGATCGACGAGATGGTGAGGACCGCCGGCACGTCCGGGCAGGCGGCGCTGGCGATGATCCGCAGCATGGATGAGATCCGCTCGCAGATCGACCAGATGGTGGATCACGAGCGCTTTCGGCTCGCCGACCGGGAGACGCACGCCGAAGCATTCGAGCAGCGCTGGACCTGGCTGATCGCGGGCGCCGTCGTCCTCGTCGTCGCGCTGGCCGGAGCGGCGTTGGCGCTCGCGCGGCTCGAAGCGAAGCGGCGCAGACAGGCGACCGAGGAGAACATTCAACTCCAAAGCGATCTTGCAGCGCGGGATATCAAGATCCGACGCCTGTTCGACGCCAACATCATCGGCATCATCATCTGGGAAGTCGAAGGGCGCATTCTCGAGGCCAATGATGCATTCCTGCGCATCGTGGGATACGACCGGGATGATCTCACCTCTGGGCGCCTGCATCGGTTCGACCTCACGCCGCCGGAATGGCGCAACCGCGACGTACAAACCGTGGCGGAATTGAAGCGGGTCGGGACGGCCCACCCATTCGAGAAGGAGTATGTGCGGAAGGACGGAAGCCGTGTGCCTGTGCTGATCGGCGGGACGATGTTTGCAGAAGGCGGGGATCAAGGGGTCGGCTTTGTCCTCGATCTGACGGCTCTCAAGCGGGCGGAGGCCGAAGGCCGCGAGCACGAGCGGCGCTACCGTGAAGTCCTGATGGAGCTAGCGCACACCAGTCGCGTCACCACGATGGGGCAACTCACCGCTTCGATAGCCCATGAAGTCAACCAGCCGATTGGCGCGATCGTGGCGAACGCCGAGGCCGGGTTGAATTGGCTGCAGGCTCAACCGCCAAATCTGGAGCGGGTTCGACAGACGTTCGACCGCATCGCCGGCGACGGCATGCGCGCCGGCGACATCATCGGCCGGATCCGGGCGATGATCAGGAACGCGCCCCCGCAAAAGGAGAATATGGAGATCAACCAGGCGGTACTTGAGGTCATCGCGCTGACACGCAGCGAGGCGTTCAAGCACGAAGTCTCGGTGCGAACGCAGCTTGCCGAAGGCTTGCCGCCTATTCAGGCAGATCGGGTTCAACTTCAGCAAGTGTTGCTCAACCTGATTGTCAACGCGATCGAGGCGATGGCTGCAGTCGGCGAGGGAGGACGCGAGTTGCTGATCAGCACCGAAAGGGATGCATCGAACGGCGTTCACGTCGCGTTGCGGGATTCTGGTCCGGGACTGGATCCGAAGAATGTCGAGTCCCTGTTCGATGCCTTCTACACCACCAAGCCAACGGGCATGGGGATGGGCCTCGCCATCTGCCGCTCGATCATCGAGGCGCATGGCGGGCGGATGTGGGCCGGCGCAAACGAGCCTCGGGGCGCCATCTTTCAGTTCACCCTGCCTCTCGCGTCAGACGAAACCACATCGCGCCTGTTGGAGGCGGACGAGCCAACGGGCCTGCGCTCTGTGGCCCGCTGACGGGGGCCGCGTAACGTATTTTCTTTTGCGGTTACCCGGCCACGCTGCACGCGCCCTTTGGTGATCCGGCCCTGGTGCAACCGCAGGAGATGAGGCGGCATCAGAGCTCGGCCGGCCGGACTGGAGAGAGCGACGCTTCGCCGCACGATCGGCAAGCCGTCCGAACACCTTGTGTGATGACTGTCACATAGGGAAGAATTGGCATTCGGCCATACTCCGAATAGTCTCATGGAATTGCATCCGGGGGGACGCAAGTGATTCCGGTTCGGCTATTTGCTTTTGTGATTTTTGCGATGAGCCTTGCCTGCGGACCGGCGCATGCCGACCGGCGGGTCGCGCTCATCATCGGCAATTCCGCCTACAAGAGCGCGCCCAAGCTCGGCAATCCCGTGAACGATGCCACGCTGGTCGGCGGCATGTTCAAGAAGGCCGGCTTCGATTCCGTCGACGTCAGGCTGGATCTCAGCGCCAGCGAGATGCGGCGCATGTTGCGCGAGTTTGCCGGCAGGACGCGCGATGCGGACATGGCGGTGATCTATTACGCCGGTCACGGCATCGAGCTCGACGGCAACAACTATCTCATTCCGATCGACGCCACGCTGGAGACCGACGGCGACGTTCTCGACGAGACCATTCCGGTCGAGCGTGCGCTGTTCGCAGTCGAGCCGGCCAAGCAGCTGCGCTTGATCATCCTGGACGCCTGCCGCGACAACCCATTCGCGAAGACGATGAAGCGCACGCTGGCTTCGCGCGCGATCGGACGCGGCCTCGCCAAGGTCGAGCCGACCAGCCCGAACACCATGATTGCCTTCGCCGCCAAGGCGGGATCGACCGCGTCGGACGGCGATGCCAGAAACAGCCCGTTCGCAGCTGCGCTGGTCGAGCACCTGCCGAAACCCGGACTCGATCTGCGCAAGGCCTTCGGCTTCGTGCGCGACGACGTGCTCAAGGCGACCAGCTACAAGCAGGAGCCCTATGTCTACGGCTCGCTCGGCGGCGACGACGTGCCCCTCGTCGTGAAACCAGCGGCAACCGGTCCACAGGCCAACCCGCAGGAGGCCATTCGCCGGGACTATGAGCTCGCGCTCCAACTTGCCACGCGCGACGGCTGGGAAGCGTTTCTGGCGGCCTACCCGGATGGGTTCTACGCCAACCTCGCCAAGGGCCAGTTGAACAAGATCGGCGCCGAAGAAACGCGCGTGACGGCGGAGCAAAAGGCCAGGGCGGCCGAGCAGGAAAAGACAAGGCTCATTGCCGAGCGCGCCCAGAAGGCGGAGCAGGAGAAGGCGGCCGCCGCGGCCAAGGCGGCCGAGGACGCCCGGATCGCGGCTGAAAGGAAGAAGGAGATCGAACAGGCGAAGGCTGAAGCGGCCGAACGTGAGCGCAAGGCGGCGGAGGCGGCGGCTGCGAAAGCGCTGGCCGAGAAGCAGGCGGCGGAGAAGGCCAGGGCCGAGCTTGCCGCAAAGCAGGCGGCCGAGAAAGCGGAGCAGGCTGCAAAGCCGGCAGCCGACCGGCAGATGCCCGAGGTCGAGCAAAAAGTCGCGGCGCTGGCGCCCGGATCGACATCGCCATTGCCCGCGGCCGACCTTGCGAAATCCGTGCAGAGCGAGTTGCGCCGTGTCGGCTGCCTCACCTCGGCTGCGGAAGGCGAGTGGACCTCGGCCGCGCAACGTTCGCTGACGCTGTTCAACAAATATGCCGGCACCCAGTTCGACGTGAAGCTTGCCAGCGTCGACGCACTCGATGCGCTGAAGGCGAAGCCGGGGCGGGTCTGCCCGCTGGTGTGCAATTTCGGCTTCAAGGCCGACGGCGATCAATGCGTGAAGATCACCTGCCGCGCCGGCTATCACGTCGGTGACGACAACGAGTGCGAGAAGGCTCCCGAGAGAAAGCCCGCTGCCACGCGCGAGGATTCGCGGAGGCGTGACACCGATCGAAAACAAACGGAGGCCGCGCCATCAGCGCCGCAGGCGTCGGGGCAGGTGATCTGCAACAGCGCCGGTTGCAGGCCGATCGCCAAGGGGTGCCGGCTCGGAACAGCCAATCATCCCTCCAATCCCGCGGCTAAAATACCAGCCGAAATATGCAACTGAAGACGAAGCTTGCAGGGTGGGCAAAGGCGCAAAGCGCCGTGCCCACCTTTTCCAGTCGAGATCGTTGTGGTGGGCACGCTTCGCTTTGCCCACCCTACGAGATCGAGGCTGACGCTAACCCGCCGGCATCCGCGTCTCGACCAGGCGGGCCCAGAACGATGCGCCGTGGCCCAGAATGTTGTCGTTGAAGACATAGGCCGGGTGGTGGCACTCGTTGCCGTCGCCCATGCCGACCAGCACCATCGCGCCGGGGCGCGCTTCCAGCATGAACGAGAAGTCCTCTGCGCCCATCATGGGGACGAACCTGTCGTTGACGCGCTCGGCGCCGACGATGTCGCGGGCGACGTCGGCGGCGAGCCGGCCTCGCGCGGATGGTTCATCGTCACCGGATACATCCGCATGTATTTCGTCTCCGCCGAGCCGCCATAGGCGCGCGCGACGCTGTCGGCGACCTCGCTGATGCGGCGCTCGACGAGATCGCGCACCTCGGGGTCGAGCGTGCGCACGGTGCCCTTCAGCTCGGCGGTCTCAGGGATGATGTTGGTCGCGGTGCCGGCATTGAACATGGTGATCGAGATCACCGCCGATTTGAGCGGATCGATGTTGCGCGCGACGATCGATTGCAGCGCGCCGACGATCTGCGCGCCGATCAGCACGCTGTCGACCGCCTTGTGCGGACCCGCACCGGCGTGGCCGCCCTTGCCGTGAACCGTGATCTGGATGTTGTCGGAGGAGGCGAGCATCGCGCCCGCCGTCGTGGCGAAATGGCCTTCGGGCAGGCCGGGCATGTTGTGCATGCCGTAGACCTCCTCGATGTTCCAGCGCGTCATCAGCCCGTCCTCGACCATGGCCTTGCCGCCGCCGCCGCCTTCCTCGGCCGGCTGGAAGATCAGAACCGCGGTGCCGTCGAAATTGCGCGTCTCGGTGAGATATTTGGCGGCGCCGAGCAGCATCGCGGTGTGGCCGTCATGGCCGCAGGCGTGCATCTTGCCGGGGACTTTCGATGCGTAAGGCACGCCCGACGTCTCCATGATCGGCAGCGCGTCCATGTCGGCGCGAAGGCCAATGGTCTTGCCGGAGGCGGATTTGCGGCCGCGGATCACGCCGACGACGCCAGTGCGGCCGACGCCCGTCACCACCTCGTCGCAGCCGAACTCGCGCAGCTTGTCCGCGACGATGCCGGCGGTGCGGTGGACTTCGTAGAGCAGCTCGGGGTTCTCGTGGAAGTCATGGCGCCAGGCGGCCATGTCGTCGGTGAGGGCGGCAACGCGGTTGACGATGGGCATGGGAGGGGTCCGTTTCTGTGGTCTTGGCGCCCGGATGAGCGAAGCGGCTTTCTACGCCCGGATTTGGCGGAGGGGGAGGGCGAAACGGATGGCGGGACGAGGTTTGCCGGGGATGCGTGGGCCGGCGGGCCGACCTGCCAGTCCCGGCCATGGCCACGGCGCCGGCAAAAATTAACTGTCAATCACGGATCATTGACTGACAGATATTGAAATCTGTCAGCGAGACGTGTATATCCGTTCTCGGACGCTCCGATTGGGCGTCCCGTGGTTATCCCGTCCCGGGGGCCCGAGGTCCAAAATACCGGATCGAGGGGCGTAATTTGGGGGTGGGGACCGCGGACGAATGGAGACTTAAGAAAATGACGACCGAAATCCTCAATTTCACTGGCACGATTGGGCATTGGCTCAATTTGCTGGTGGCGCGCCAGATCGCGGCGCAGGCTGCAAAACTGCCTCATTAAGGCGAGAGCTTTCCGAAACGACCGGCACGGGCGCTTCGGAAGCAGCCCTATCGCCGGACGAACCCTGAACGGGAACAAGGTGCTGGCATGAATGAAGCCGTTGTCTTGACGCCGGAGCGGATCCTCGAAGTCACCGAGGATGTCTTGCGGCGCTACGGACTTGCCAAGGCCACCGTGGTCGACGTTGCTCGTGCGCTCGATGTGAGCCACGGCAGCGTCTATCGCCATTTCCCGAGCAAGGCCTCGCTGCGCGAGGCCGTTGCCAAACGCTGGCTCGATCGCATCGACGCGCCGCTGCTGGCGATCGCCAGGGAGCAGGGCCCTGCGCCCGATAGGCTCGACCGCTGGCTGCGCACGCTGTTCGCCGCCAAGCGTTCGCGCGTGCTCGACGACCCCGAGATGTTCGAGACCTACCTGACGCTGGCGCGCGAGGCCTGCGCGGCCGTCAAGTGCCACAAGGACACCATGATCGACCAGATCGCGGCGATCCTGTCCGACGGCGTCAAGCGGGGCGAGTTTGCCGTGGACGACGTCAAGACGACGGCACGCGCGCTGTTCGATGCGACCTGCCGCTTCCACCATCCGGCCCATGCCGACGAGTGGAAGGACGCCGAACTGCCTGCGCGCGTCGATGCGACGCTCGCGCTGCTGCTCCGCGGGTTGAAGGCCTGCTAGATTGCGACTCCTGACTTACCCTCTTGCCTTGTGAAGAAGCGCGCTCTCCGGAATGGTGGGCGAGGCAGTCGCGTGCCTGCGCGGGTGCATCCCGCCGTTGGCCGCCGGTACGACCGGCGGGCTCTCCGGATATACATTGACCGCGATCTCGACGGCATCCTTTGATCGCTTCCGAAGGCGGTAGAATGTCAGCTCCTGCTCGAGCATGGGGCAGCGAAAGTGGACGACGGCCGTATCGGGCAGGCGGCAAAGTTCGTCGATGAGCTCGCCTACAGTGATGATCGGGGGATGGTCGATTGCCTTGTGATGAGCCTTCCGCATGGCGATTTACTCCTCCACTCCACTACTAACAGGAGCTGGATGCCCTGCGTTCCATCCCGCTCGGCAGATTCCAGATCTTCAAGCGAGCGGGGAAAGCGGCAGCCCCGCTGCTAGATTTTCGTCAGCCCGCAACTTGCCGCCAGCCGCACGAGCTGCGCATCCGTGCGCGCGCCGGTCTTGGTCTTGATCAAATAGTGATAGTTCTGGACCGTCTTCACACTGAGATTGAGATGCGCCGCGATCTGCTCGGTGGTGGCGCCGCCGGCGAATTGACGCAGGATCTCGATCTCGCGCTCCCCTAACTGATCGAGCACCGAGCCTGACGACAGGCTGTCTTCGGCGAGGATGTGCGCGATGTCGTCGCTCATGGCGCGCTCGCCGCGGGCGACGCTGCGAATTGCGGTGACGACCGCCGACGGCTCGCTGCTCTTGGTGACGAAGCCGCTCGCGCCGGCGGCAAAGGCGGCTTTGACCAGCACGGCCTCGTTATGCATGGTGAAGACGAGGATGCGCGCGCGCGGATTGCGGGCGCGGATGTTGCGGATGGCTTCGAGGCCGCTCGCGCCGGGCATCGAGATGTCGAGCACGATGACGTCGGGGTCGTGCGCCTTGAAGGCGCCGTAGGCATCTGCGGCGTTGTCGGCCTCCGCCACGACATGCAGGTCCCCCTGGCTCTCCAGCACCCGCCGGTAGCCTTGCCGCACGATCGGATGATCGTCGACCAGCAGCACGGAGATTCCTGTTGCCGCGACTTCGCTCATGCCGGCCTCATGCGGCGAGCGGGATCGTCGCGCGACGCTGAGGCCGCCGCGCGCAGGCAGGATCGACAGCGATCCGCCGGCCGCCGTGACGCGCTCACGGATGCCGGTGAGGCCGAAGCCGGCCGACTGCGCGACGCGCTCCGCATCGCCGCCGCCATCGTCCTCGACCCGGATCAGCAGTGCGTCGTCCTCGCCGGCGCGGCGCTCGACACGCAAGGAGATCTCGCGCGCCGAGCTATGACGCAGCGCGTTGGTCAGGCATTCCTGGGCGACGCGATAGGCGGTGGTGGCGGCCGGGCCGCTGATGTCGGTGAGATCGCCTTTGACATCGAGCTGGATCGTCGGCCGCGCCGCGCTCTGCGAGCGCCAGCTGTCGACGAGATTGACGAGGCTTGCTTCCAGCCCAAGCTCCTCGGGCAGGGGATTGCGCAGCCGCTTCAAGGCATCGCGCAATGATGCCATCAGATGATGGGTGGCCTGCGAGATCATGCGCGCGTCCTGCGCGATGTTGTTGTCCTTGCTGTCCTTTGCGCTGGCCGTTTCGATGGTGTTGGCGAAGGCGAGGATCGCGGACAGGTTCTGCCCGAACTCGTCATGCAGCTCGCGGGCAAGCGCCCGGCGCTCGTCGTCGCGGATCTCGATCAGGCGCCGCGTCAGCGCCGCGCGCTGTTCGGTGGCCTCCTCCAGCCGGCCGCCGAGCTCGCCGACGGCGCTGCCGATCATCGCCAGCTCCATCGAGCGGAAGCGCGGCAGCCTGGTGCGATATTGGCCGCGTGCCATGCGCTGGAGCGCGGTGACGATTGCACGCGCCGGCGCCAGCGCATGCGCGATCGCAAGCGAGGCCAGGATCGCGATCGCCGCCGCCATCAGCAGCGCGACGTCGATCACGTTGAGGATGTACTCCCAGGCCAGCGAGATCGCCGCCGCAGCGTCGGGCGTCGCGACGACCGTGCCGGCCGATGCGGCGCGGGGGCTGACCGGCCGCACCACCTCGGCATGGCTGCCGAGGAAGGTCGGCACGATCGAGGCGAACCAGCGCGGCGGCGTCTTACCGATGCCCTGACTCTGGCCGCAGAGCGGCTTTTCGAATGCGATGGCCGGCTGGAACTCGACGCAGACGCCGGGCGAGATCAACTTCATCGTCTCCAGCGTGCGCCACTCCGGAACCGGCAGAAGCTGCTCGCGCGTTCTGCTGCTACGCAACAAGAACTCGTGCCAGTACAGTGCCTGCAGCGCCTGCGCGACCCGCTGGGCGGATGCCGCAGTCGCCCGGTCGACGCTGCGATAGGCATCGAACGTGGCCCACACGGTCGCCGCTCCCAGGCACAGCACCACGATGAGAAGCAGACGGGCGACAAGCTGAAGCACGAGGCGCATGCGATCATCCCCGACGTTTGGTAAGCTCAGCCTAACAATGCCGCCGCGCCTTGCCAATTGCAGGGTTTGGACCGGATCGTAGCTCGGGCAAATTTCCCAATCCTGATTGGGCATGGCTCTTTGGACCGGGCGCGGCGGCTTTGATCTAATCGGGATGGAATCTTTGCAGCCCGTCGTTGCGGGCGAGGAGCGGTGCAGCATGAGTTCGATGACGATTGGACCGATTGCAGGGTCTGCTGCCGACCCGTCCGAGCGCAGCGCGCTGCTGTTCTGGATGATCTTCACCGGGCTTTCGGTCTTCGCGGTCGTGCTGCTGTGGCGGTTCGGCCTGATCCACCTGATGCTGACCTCGGACCGCACCTACATTTCCAGCGTCATCGCGGTGCTCTATGTCCTGACCTGCGGCCATTGCTTCCTGCGCACACGGGCGATCGCGCGGGAGGGCGCGGCGGCCCGGCGCTGCCGGGCGCGCTCGCAGCGCCTGACGGCAGCAAGGTGCTCGATGCGCGCGCGGCGCGCTGCCGCGCGGGCTGGTGCGCGATCACATCGAAAGCCTCGTCACAAAGGCCGCGGCACAGGACTACCGTCCGGTCGACCAGACGCTCTTGCTGCGGACGCTCGCCGACCGGCTGCGCGGCTCCAACGGGTTCGGCGCCTTCGTCTCGGACACGCTGATGAAGCTCGGCCTGCTCGGCACCATCATCGGCTTCATCATCATGCTGGCGCCGATCGCGGGATTGGATGCCGCCGACAAGGTCGCGATGCGCTCCTCCATGGGGCTGATGAGCGACGGCATGGCGGTCGCGATGTACACGACGCTTGCCGGCCTGGTCGGCTCGATCCTGGTCCGCATCCAGTACTACATGCTGGATGCCGCGACCCAGCGGGTGTTCTCGGACGCGGTTGTGCTGACCGAGACCTATGTGACGCCGGTGCTCGAGCGCCAAGGCGCTGGAATCAGAGGCGCTGGAACCTCGTCATGATGGATGACTTTGGTCTCTATCCGCGCGAGGAGCCGTTCGATCCGCTCGGCGTGATGCTGTTCAAGGCGCTCCAGGTGATCGCGTTCCTGTTCTTTCTGGCGCTGCTCGCGATCTCGCCCGATGCCAAGGACGGCAAGATCGACTCCAAGGCTGAGTTCATGATCACGCTGGACTGGCCGGACAACCACCCCGACGATCTCGACCTGTTCGTGCAGGATCCCGCCGGCAACATCGCCTGGTATCGCCACCGCGAGGCCGGCTTCCTCACGCTCGACCGCGACGACCGCGGCGGCGCCAACGACTTCATCATGGTCGCCGGCAAGAAGATCGCTTCGCCCATCCGCGAGGAGATCGTCACCGTGCGCGGCATCCTCGCCGGCGAATATACGGTGAATGTCTCGCATTTCGTCGCCACGACCGGCGAGCCGGTCACCGCGAATGTGAAGGTGCAAAAACTTAACCCGACCGCGCAGGTGATCTTCGACAACAAGTTCACGCTCGACCACACCGGCGACGAGAAGACCGCGGTGCGGTTCCGGCTCGACGCCGAGGGCAAGGTCGTCAATGTGGACCAGCGGCCGAAATCGCTGCTGGAAACGTTCCGCAGCAGCTGGCGCAACGGCGCCGATGTCGATCCGAAGACCCGGGTGAGGGTACGCCGTGAGTGATTTGCAGACGGTGATCCTGACCCTGTCGATCGCCTACGCCGTCATCGGCGCGCTGCTGCTGGTCGTGCTGGTCTATGCGCGGCTGCACTGGTCGTTCAAGGCGGTCGCGGTGGTCGTGACCAGCGCGTTCTATGTCGTCAGCTTCACCGAGATGCGCGGGCTGCTCGGCTGGGCCAGCACAGACCGGCTGCCCGCCACTTTCAAGCTGCTGAAGGCGCGCATTGTCGAGCCGCATTCGCTGGAGGGCGATCCCGGCTCGATCTATCTCTGGGTCGAGCAGCTCGATGAGGACAATCGCCCGAGCGGCATCCCGCGCGCCTTTCGCGTGCCCTACAATGACCGGCTCGCCGACAAGACCCACGCGGCGGAGAACGAGATCGCGGCCGGGCATCCGCAGGGCGGCCGCGCCGCCGATTTCGGCGGCGGCGATGGCAGCCTGATCGACATGGTTCGGGAATATGTGACGCCCAAGACCATCATGGAGACCAGCGGCGGCGATTCCTCGACCGGCGAGTTCAATGCCCCGCCGGCCGGCGCGCAAGGCGCCGTGTTCACCCCGATTCCGCCGCCCCGGATGCCGCCGAAAGACGAGCAATAGGTCCTTCACCATCGCGTCACGGCCGCCCTGGAAAACCGCACCCAGCTGGCGCATCCTGTTGACCTCCCTCAATTTGGCCTTATCGGCTACCAATAAGGTTTGAGGCTGGAGGGTGCGTGCTTCTCGCTGTCTTCTCGGATATCCACGGCAACAGGCAGGCGTTCGAGGCCTGCCTGAAGGCGGCCCGTGCGCGGGGCGCGGAGCGGTTCGTGCTGCTCGGCGATTTCGTCGGCTATGGCGCCGATCCGGAATGGGTCGTGGAAACCGCGATGGCGCTGGTCGCGGAGGGCGCCATCGCCGTCCGCGGCAATCATGACGAGGCCGTCAACACCAAGACCGAGACCATGAATGCCGAGGCGCAGATCGCGATCGAATGGACACGCGGCCGCCTCGACGTGGTGCAGCGGCGGTTCCTGGCCGGGCTGCCGATGGCGGTCGACGAGAAGGAGCGCCTTTACGTCCACTCGGAAGCCTCCAGCCCGCAGCGCTGGCACTATGTCCGCTCGACGGCGGATGCGGCCAAGAGCCTGATCGCGACGCCCGCCCATGTCACGTTCTGCGGCCACATCCACCGTCCGGCGCTCTATTCGATGTCGGTAACGGCGAAGATGACGAGCCTCGTGCCCAAGACCGATGTCCCCGTGCCGCTGCTGCGCGGACGGCAATGGCTCGCCGTGATCGGCTCGGTTGGCCAGCCCCGCGACGGCGATCCCTCCGCGGCCTTCGTGCTGTTCGACACGGTCTCCTGCGTGATCACCTATTGCCGCGCGCCTTACGACATCGAGGCGGCCGCGAGCCGGATCCGCGACAACGGCCTGCCGCACTGGCTGGCCGACCGGCTGTCGCAGGGGCGCTAGCGGCCGATGCCCCAACCCCTGGTCAAGTCAGGCGCCGTCATCGACGGCTACACCATCGGCGAATGCGTCCATGCCGGCGGGATGGCGACGCTGTGGACGGTCACCCATCCCGATATCGACGTGCCGCTGCTGATGAAGATCCCGCGGGTGTCGGAGGGCGAGGACCCCGCCGCGATCGTCTCCTTCGAGATGGAGATGATGATCCTGCCGCGGCTCGCGGGCCCGCACGTGCCCTCGTGCTTCGGCACCGGCGATTTCGCGCATCAGGCCTATGTCGTGATCGAGCGCATCGCCGGCACCACGCTCTACAAGCGGTTGCCCGATTTGCCGCTGCCCTACGATGAGGCGCGGCAGCTCGTCGCCAAGGTCGCGACCGCACTCGCCGACCTGCACCGGCAGAACGTGATCCATCACGACATCAAGCCGAGCAGCATCATGTTCCGCGAGAGCGGCGAGGCGGTGCTGATCGACTACGGCCTGTCGCACCATGACCATCTGCCTGACCTGTTGCAGGAGGAGTTCCGCCTGCCTTACGGCACTGCGCCCTATATGGCGCCGGAGCGGCTGTTGGGTGTGCGCGACGATCCGCGCAGTGATCTGTTCTCGCTCGGCGTGCTGCTCTATTTCTTCACCACGGGCGAGCGTCCGTTCGGCGAGGGCGAGACGCTGCGCGCGATGCGGCGCAGGCTGTGGCGCGATCCGCATCCGCGCGGCACTGCGCGCCGACTATCCGCCCTGGCTCCAGGAGGTGGTGCTGCGGTGTCTGGAGATCGAGCCGGTGTGGCGCTATCCGACCGCGTCCCAGCTCGCCTTCGATCTCGCTCATCCGGACCAGGTCAAGCTCACCGCGCGCTCGGAGCGGTTGAAGCGCGATCCGCTCAGCGTCGCCTGGCGGCGCCGCTTCAATCAGGGCGTGATGCGGCCGCGCGCCAAATCCGACGTCGCGGAACAGATCGCATCGAGCCCGATCCTTGCGGTCGCGCTCGATACCGCCGAAGGCGCCCCCGAGCTGAACGAGGCGCTGCGCATTACCACAGAGCGCATTCTGGCCACGTTACCTTCGGCGCGACTTGCCTGCGTCAATGTCCTCAAGCTCAACCGCATCGCCATCGACAAGACGCTGGACGAGCAGGGCTCCAACAAGCACATCGACCGCCTGGTTGCGCTCCGGCATTGGGCCACGCCGCTGAAGCTCGACGAGAGCCGACTGTCGGTTCACGTGCTGGAGGCGGTCGATCCTGCTACCGCGCTGCTGGAATTCGCCGAGGTGAACTCGGTCGACCATCTCATCATCGGGGCGCGGCAGAATTCGTTCAGGCGTACCTGGCTCGGCAGCGTCTCGGCCAAGGTGGCTGCGGAGGCGACCTGCACGGTGACCGTGGTGCGGCCGCCGCGGATGGCCGCGGCGAAACCAGAGGCCGGCGTGGTGTGGGGCTAGATCACGCCGCGTGAGCGGTGTGGGCGGCGCGCTTGCGGCGGATCGGCCACGAGAAATGCGGGCCCGGTTCGCCGTGATCTGCGCTGCCGCCAAAATACTGGATGATCTCGCGGCAGGGCTCGCAATTGAACAGGTTACGCGACGCGGACGCCTTGGTCATTTCCTTCAGGCAGTTCGGGCAGTGCGGCTTCATGGTGGCGTTCCGGAAGAGGAAGTCTCAGTGGCGGCGTTGGTCCAGATCCGGATTGTCGAGCCCGGCATCGTCATCCAGCGTGGCATCGGTGCGTTCGAGGCGGCCGAAGAAATAGTCGAGGCCCGGATGCGGGCGACGTGGGATCCGGCACCTGCGCTTCGGCTGGCGTTTCACGAGTGCGATCTGCATGGCGCTCAGCCCCGGCGACGATGAAGGTGGATGATGCGGGCGGAAGCCGCGACCTTCACCGGTCGCGTCACGTAGATGCAGCGAGCCGCAATCGCAGCATTGAACCCGAGCCACAACGCCACGCCAGTCCAAACCAGGGTCGTCGTCATGATGTGCTCCCGTCAAAAGCAGACAGAAGTCACTTGCGGTGATTTGCGCGAATCAGGGAAGTCCGGAGGAGTACGGAATTTGGTTGTAATTTGACGAATTGCCCGCTGCACTGCGGCAAGAGCCGCAACGTTTGCACTGTCGCGTCAAGCTTTTGAGTGCAGCTCAGATCGCTTCGCCGCGGGCCCCGAGCGCGGCGTTGCGGATCGCGGCGATGTTGGTCTTGTAGGCGTCCTGCGTGCCGCCCTTGAACACGGAGGTGCCGGCGACAAAGGCGTTGGCACCGGCTGCTGCCAGCGCGCCCGCAACGTCCGGGCCGACGCCGCCATCGACCTCGATGTCGATCGGACGGCCCGCCGTCATCGCGCGGATGTCGCGGATCTTGCCGATCGCGGAGGGGATGAAGGCCTGACCGCCGAAGCCGGGATTGACCGACATCACCAGCACGAGGTCGACGAGGTCGAGGACGTATTCGAGCACCCCGATCGGCGTGCCCGGATTCAGCGAGACGCCGGCCTTCTTGCCGAGCGCGCGGATCGCCTGGAGCGAACGGTGCAGATGGGGACCGGCCTCCGCATGCACGGTGATGTGGTCGCAGCCGGCCTTCGCAAAGGCCTCGAGATAGGGATCGCAGGGCGAGATCATCAGATGAGCGTCGAACACCTTCTTGGTGTGCGGGCGCATCGCCTTGATGACGTCGGGGCCGTAGGAGATGTTGGGAACGAAGTGCCCGTCCATCACGTCGAGATGGATCCAGTCGGCGCCGGCAGCGTCCACCGCGCGCACCTCTTCGCCGAGCCTGGAGAAATCCGAAGCCAGGATCGAGGGCGCGATGGCCAGGGGGCGGGGGGCGAAAGCTTGGGTCATGGCGCGGTTTCCGTGGCGGCCGTAGGAAGATCAGGCCCCGCCTAACATGGGCATCTCGGCCGGGCAATGCAGGGGAGGCGTGCTTCCTGTGGGCGGAAATTTCTGCCTCGACCGGCATGAATTGCCGGTGTTCCCGCCCCCCGCCAGGCGCGGCGAGGGCGGATTTCATTGAGCTTTTCGCGCTGGCACGACGCTTGCTGACTTCACGTCCAGAACATTGGCCGCGGCATGCCGCATCGGTTGGAGTTGTGCAATGTTGTTCGCCCTTGGTGCCGTATCGAGCGCGCTCGACGCGATCCAATCGCTGACGAACTCGAAATCGTCCTCCTCGACGCAGAAGACCGGATCTTCGCAAGGCGCAGCGACCAATCCGTTCGCAATCGACAGCGGCAACAGCACGAGCAGCGGCGCGACCTCGTCGGTCAATGCGGGCAATTGCGCGCAGATCTCGCCGGAGACGATGAGCGCGCTGATCGCGGCGCAGAGCCAGTCGTCGGACACGACCGGCAGCGCGACCAGCTCGACCTCGTCGAGCTCGACCTCCTCGACGTCGACGAGCCGGGACGCGGCGCTGAAGGACCTGTTCTCGCAGATCGATGCGGACGGCGATGGCAACATCACCCAGTCGGAATTCGAGAACGCGCTCGGAGCCGGCGGCACCAATCTGGCGCAGGCCGACGACGTCTTCTCGAAGATGGATACGAATTCCGACGGCAGCGTCAGCCTGGACGAGATGTCGAAGGCGCTCAAGAGCAGCCATCACGGCCACCATGCGCATGGGGCGAGTGGCTCAGGCGATGCCTCCGGCAGCGGCTCGGATTCCTCGTCCTCGTCGAGCGGCGGATCGACCTCGACCACGACGACCAATGCCGACGGCTCGACCACTACCACCGTCACCTATGCCGACGGCTTCAAGATGTCGACCACGGTGCCGGGCGCCTCCAGCTCGTCCAATGCGAACGGCGGCGGCAACTCGCCCTATGACTGGTTCGGACAGATGATGCAGCGCCAGGCGCAGTCGGCGGCGGGGTCCGCAGCTTCGTCAATGTCGATGAGCGTGTGAGCTTCTTACCACGTCCCGCTTGCGGGGAGAGGTCGGAATTCAAGCGGAGCTTGAATTCCGGGTGAGGGGGATTCTCCACGGGTTCAACTCTCACCTTCCTCGCGGAGAGTCCCCCTCACCCCAACCCTCTCCCCGCAAGCGGGGCGAGGGAGCGCACCGACGTCGCGGCCACGGCGGTTAGCCGAACCGATCCTTCCACGCCGGCTGCGCGCCCGGGAACGGCAGTGCGGTCGCGCTGTAGACGCCACGGGCGATCGCGCGCGCGCGCCACGGGCGATTCGCGCGCGCGACCACGTTGGTCGGCGACCATGTCCGAGCTCGGTGAGCCGACGAGCGGCTCGACCGGCTTCTCGCAGGTCGCGGCTGCGAACAGCACGTCGCCGTCGTTCGGCGCATGCACCGGATAGATCGCGCGGGCAAAACCGGTGTGCGCGATCATGGCAAGGCGCTTGGCCTGGGGTTTGGTCAGCGTGGCGTCGGTGACGACGACCCCGATCGTGGTGTTCTCGCGCTCGGCTGCGGCGGGGCCGCCCTTGATGCGCATCCGGAGCATGTCCTCCGTGAACTTGTTTGGTAGGCCGCGTCCGCCGAACTCGCCCGTCACCTCGAACGGCGCCGCCCAGAACCATGGGCCGTCGCCGACGGTGACGCTGCCGACCGCATTGACGGCGATGATGGCCGCCACCCTGGCGCCGCTGCTCGTGACGGCGGACGCCGAGCCGAGCCCGCCCTTGAGGGTCGCCGTCGTGCGCCAAACCGGCGCCAACGCTGCCGAGCGCAAAATCGGATGCGGCGGCCGAAGCTGCCGCGGCGTAGCCAAGGTCGCGATAGGGCGCAAAGCGCCCCCAGGCCTTGTCGCCGCCATTGAGCAGATCGAACAGGATTGCGCCCGGCACAATCGGGATCAGCGCCTCGCGGACGCGGAAACCGCGGCCCTGCTCGGCGAGCCAGGCCTGGACGCCCCCGCCGGTCTCCAGTCCGAAGGCCGAGCCGCCCGACAGCGCGATTGCATCGACGCGCTCGACCGTGTTGGCGAGGTCGAGCAGGGCATCCTCGCGGGTGCCGGGGCCGCCGCCGCGCACGTCGATCGCCGCAACGGCCGGCTGGTCGAACACGACCGCCGTCACGCCCGAGGCGATTTTCGCATCTTCGGCATGGCCGACGCGGACGCCGGCGATGTCGGTCAGAAGGTTGTTCACGATGGCGATTCCCTCACGTTCGATTTTGCGATGCGAAGGGCGGCATTATCCGCCGGCGGACGAACCCGTCAATCGCGGTGGCGCGGCGAACGCGCGCGGCTTGACGGTGCAGCCGCGCTCGAACAATCTAGGGATGTCGCGAGATGACTGCGCCAACCGTCCATCGAATGGGAGATTGGAGATGCTGAGCTGTCTGGCCGATGCGCTCCGCTACGTCTTGCCCGCGGTCAGTTTCATCGCCCTCATCGTCGGGGGTATCGCCTACGTCACGAACCAGCCTTATCGCGACGAGATCGACCATGCTCTCAAACCCGATCTGAAAGCTCCGGAGCGAATGCTGCCGAGGGGCTACAATGCGGATCAGGTCCGGCAGGTGAAACAGCGCCTCCACGGCGAGCTCGTCGACGATCGGCGGACGCTGCTCGATGTCTATGTCAGCCCGGTCCTGTACTGGAACGACATCGTATTCGCGGTGGCGATAGCTGTGTTCTCTGCCTCGCTGTGGCTGTGGGTCCTGCTTCAGTTCGAGCCCACCGGCATTGCGCGCCTGCTCGTCATCATCTTCGCCGCCAGCAGCGTGCTTTACGGCATCGCCGATGTCACGGAGGATGTCATGCTCGCCCGGCTCTTCACGGCAAATAGGATCACCACCGGCGAGGTGCGTATCGCGAGCGTACTGACGCAGATCAAGATGGTGAGCATCACCGCTTCAGTCGCCGGTGTGATGGTCTTCTTCGTGCTGAGCCTGTTGACGCCGCACAAGACGTTCGCGCCGGTCAACTCACCAGCGCCGTCCTGAGCATCTTGGCGAGCTCGGACTTGCGGTAGGGCTTGGCCAGCAGCAGCACGCCGGAATCGAGCCGGCCGTGGTGGACGATGGCGTTCTCGGTATAGCCCGAGGTGAACAGCGTCTTCAGGTCGGGTCGCCGCCGCGCCGCCTCGTCGGCGAGCTGCCGCCCGTTCATGTTGCCGGGCATGATGACGTCGGTGAACAGCAGGTCGATGTTGTCGTCGGCGTCGATGATGGTGAGGGCTTCGGCCGCATTGCCGGCTTCGAGCGCGGTATAGCCGAGGCTCTTGATCTGGGTCACGACATACTGCCGCACCAAGGCGTCGTCCTCGACGATCAGGATCTTCTCGTCGCCGCCGGCGATGGGCACGTTCTGCAGCGCCTCGTACTCGGTCTCCTGCACGCCGCTCGATCGCGGCAGGTAGATCTTCACGCTGGTGCCGTGGCCTTCCTCGCTGTAGATCTTGATGTGGCCGCCGGACTGCTTGACGAAGCCGAACACCATGCTGAGCCCGAGGCCCGTGCCCTTGCCGACCTCCTTGGTGGTGAAGAACGGATCGAACACGCGGTCGATCAGTTCAGCCGGAATTCCGCTGCCGGTGTCGCTGACCGCGATCATCACGTAATTGCCGGCGGCGACGTCGGGATTCATGCTGGCATAGCCGTCGTCGAGGAAGACGTTGCGGGTCTCCAGCACCAGGGTGCCGCCGTCGGGCATGGCGTCGCGCGCGTTCAACGCGAGATTGAGGATCGCGGTGGAGAGCTGGCCCGGATCGACCAGCGTCGGCCAGGCATCCTCGGTCAGCTGCGGCATGATCGTGATCTGCTCGCCCAGTGTCGGATGCAGCAGCTTGGCCGCCTCGAGCGCCAGCGCGTTGACGTCGATCTCGCGCGGCTGGAGCGGCTGTTTGCGGGCGAAGGCGAGCAGATGCTTGGTCAGTTGCGCGCCGCGCTCGGCGGCATCGTCGATCAGCTTGGTGATGGCGGCAAGCTCGGGTCGGTCGGCGACGGCGTCGGCCAGGATTCCGATCGTGCCGGTGATGACCGTCAGCACGTTGTTGAAGTCGTGGGCGACGCCGCCGGTCAATTGGCCGATGGAGTCCATCTTCTGGACCTGCCTGAGCTGGGCCTCGGCGGCCTGCTTTTCGGTGAGGTCGCGGCCGATGAAGAAATGGCGTTTCACCGGCTCGGACCAGGTGCCCATCCAGTTCAGCGTCACCTCGTGGCCGTCATAGTGATAGTAGCGCGCCTCGAAGCTGCGCTTGACTGCGCCGCGCCGGGCCGCCCGCATCTCGTTCCGGGTGTTCTCGAGGTCATCGGGGTGGATGAACTCGACGGCGCTGTGCCCGACCATGTCCTCCGGGCTGAAGCCCAGGATGGCCTTCACGCTGGGGCTGACCTGGATGAAATTGCCAAAACCGTCGGTGACCAGGATGAGGTCCTGGGAGGTCTCGAAGATGCGCTGGCGCTCCTCGATCTCGCGGTTGAGCGCTGTCTCGGTCCGCTTCCGCTCGGTGATGTCGCGGGCCACCTTGGAGGCGCCGATGATCTTGCCGTCGGTCGATCGCAGCGGGACCTGGCTCAGCACCACGTCGATCGGCTGGCCGCTCTTGTGCAGCCGCACCGTCTCCTGCTGGTCGATGACCTCGCCGTTGCGCGTGCGGGCCAGGTTCTCGGCGACGTCGTCGCGCTGATCCTCCGGCATAATGATGTCGATGGGACGGCCGATCGCCTCGTTGGCGGAGTAGCCGAAGACGCGCTCGGCCGCGTTGTTCCAGGTCGTGATAGTGCCGTCGAGCGACTTGGTGATGATGGCGTCGTTGGAGGATGCGACGACGGCGGTGAACAACCGCTCGCGCTCGACATGATAATTGCGCTCCTCATCCGATTGGCGCTTCAATGCGTCGACCATGCCCGCGGTCTGCGCCTGGAGACGGACATTCTCAACCAGCAGCACGGCCAGAACGAAGGTCGCCGAGCAGAGGCCGTAGAGGCGGCCGGCGTAGAAGCCGAGATCGAAGCGGGCGACGTTGACGATCGCCGAGAGCGCGATGTCGAACAGCCAGGCGCACATGACCACCATGAGCCAGACGTCGATCACCGAATGCGGCCTGCGGAACCAGAGCGAGACGAGCGCAGCGAAGCTCAAGGACCACACGAAGGACACGACGCCGATCATGGTCGGCGTGTAGCGGCCATCGCGCAGCAGGACCGGCAACAGATCGTGCTGAGTGGTGACGATCCAGGCGAACACGCCCATCGCGGCGATGACGCCGAAGACGGAGGCGTAGATCGCTGCACTCATCGTGCCCTGGATCCTGGGGCCGCCGTCCTTTTCCTTCAGCCAGGCATAGCCCAGCACGAACAGCGGGAAGCCGCCGTGCCAGATCATGTAGAGCCAGACCGTGGTCTGGCTGCCTGCGCCGAAAAGCCCGGCCGGGGCGAACAGGCCCGGGAAGGTGAGGGCATGGACCAGCGCGGCTGCGGCGGTGAACAGGTAGCCGGTCGCGAGCCATTGCAGCGCGCGGGTCCGCAAGACCGCAAACTGCGACAGCAGCAGCACGGCCGTGACGATATCGCTGACGGCGAGGGCGGATTGGTAACTCGCCACGAAAGCCGGGACCGGCAGCAGCGGGATACCCGCGAAAGGAACAGCCAGCGCGAACAGGACCGAGGACACGCCGACGATCCACAATGCTGCGCTGCGGTCAGTCGAGGTGGCCGGCAGGGTCGAAAGGAATGTGCTTCGGTCTATCGTTGCGGGCACGTCCACCTCTCGCCGACCGGTCTTCGCCATCTTCGCCGACTTCATCCGGAGTCCCGCAGCCTTGCTCCATGGTAGCGGGTTCTGGGCTCGAATCCCGAGCCTTTGCGACCGCGACTCAACCGAAGGTTAGAGCTTACTTAATGGGGATGGGAACACGGAATGGGCAGCGGGTAAGATGCGCTTTACTGAACGGTGTCATAATGCCCCTCCGCTGCGGCGGGTTCCAGGTTTAAATCAGACGATTTCGATCTTGCTGTCGGGAGTCGGTCCCCATGCCCCGCGTTCTCATCATCGACGACCAGAAGGATGTCCGCGCGATGATCGCGATCGTGCTGCGGGTCAATCGTTTCGAGGTCGTGGAGGCGGAGAGCGGCGCTGCGGGGCTGAAAGCCTTTGCGGACGAGCCGTTCGACGCGGCGATCGTGGACATCTTCCTTGGTGACACCAGCGGCGTCGAGGTGATCGCGACCCTGCGCGAGCGTGCGCCGGGGCTCCCCGTCATCGCAGTGTCCGGGATGACGGCACTCGACTTCATGGAACAATCGTCCCACCTCGCCAACGTGGTCTGCCTGCAAAAGCCGTTTCGGCCGAACGATCTGCTGCAAGCGCTGCGGAAGGCCCAGGCCGCGGCCGGCGGCGAGCTGCCCGCGGCCGTCTGAGCTTGCCGCAGGGCCGTCTGAGCTTGCCGCAAGAAGAAACGCCCCGGGCGAGCCGGGGCGCTTTGATGATCGTGATGGCGGCCTTGAGGCCCGGCAAGCGCGCTTACGTGCCCTGGCCGCTGACCTCGGCGTAGCCGCCCTTGGCGTCCCATTTGTAGACGACATAATCGATCTGCTTGATGTCGCCCTTGGCGTCATACTCGATCGGGCCGATCACGGTGTCCCACTTGCCGGCCTTCATCGCTTCCATGACCTTCTTGGCGTCGGTGGTGCCGGCCTTCTTGGCCGCTTGCGACCAGACCTGCATCGCCGCATAGGTGTAGAGCGTGTAGCCTTCGGGATCGATGCCCTTGGCCTTGAAGGCTTCGACGATCTTCTTGGCGGTCGGCTTGTTGCGCGGGTCGGGGCCGAAGGTGAACAGCGTGCCTTCGCCGGCCGGGCCGGTGATGGAGGCGTACTCCTTGTCGGCGAGCGCGTCGCCGGCCATCAGGATCGTCTTGAGGCCCTGGTCGCGCATCTGACGCAAGATCAGGCCGCTCTCCTGATGATAGCCGCCGACATAGACGAGATCGATGTTGTCGCGCTTCAGGCGCGAGACGATCGCGTTGAAGTCCTTGTCGCCCTTGTTGTAGGACTCGTACATCTTCTCGGTGATGCCGGCCTTGTTGAGCGCCTTCTTGGTCTCGTCGGCAAGACCCTTGCCGTAGGTGGTCTTGTCGTTGAGGATGGCGATGTTCTTGCCCTTGAAATTCTTGGCGATGTACTGCGCCGCGATCAGGCCCTGCTGATCGTCGCGGCCGCAGACGCGCGCCACGTTCCAGAGCTTGCGCTCGGTGAAGGTCGGGTTGGTCGAGGCAGGGGTGATCTGGAGCACGTTGCCGTCGGCATAGGCTTCCGAGGCCGGGATCGACGACGAGGAGCAGTAATGCCCGGCGACGAACGGCATCTTGGCGCTGGCGATCTTCTCGGCGACGGAGCGCGCCTGCTTCGGATCGCAGGCGTCGTCCTCGACGTCGAGCGCGAGCTTCTTGCCGTTGACGCCGCCGGCGGCGTTGATATCGGCCACGGCCATCTCGGCGCCGTTCTTCATCTGGCGGCCGAAGGCGGACTCGCCGCCGGTCATCGGGCCTGCGACTGCGACGGTGACATCCTGCGCGAATGCCGCGCTCGACAGCGCGAGCGATGCGCCGAATGCCAGACCGATGAGCTTCAGTGATTTCATGAGATACCTCGCGGGTGGTCGCCTGTGGAAGTTGCCGGGGCATGCCCGGTCCAAACCGGCGCCATTCTTGAATGAATTCGAGGAGAAGTCACCGGCAAAATACGGGCATGTGTGGAGATATCTCGCCACATTCCGCCGCACGCGGTCGCATTCCGGACCCGTCAGCCGTGCCGGCCGCCTTCGAGGTAGGCGGCGCGGATCTCGGGGCGCTGCAACAATTCGGCGCCGCTGCCCGCCAGCGTGATCAGGCCATTGACCATGACATAGCCGCGATGGGCGAGCTTGAGCGCATGGTTGGCGTTCTGCTCGACGATCAGCACGGTCAGCCCGTCCTGCCGGTTCAGGGTGCGGATCGCATCGAAAATCTGGCGGGCGATCAGCGGCGCCAGCCCCAGCGAGGGCTCGTCGAGCAGGAGCAGGCGCGGCCGGCTCATCAAGGCGCGGCCGATCGCCAGCATCTGCTGCTCGCCGCCGGACAGGGTTCCGCCGCGCTGGGCGTAGCGTTCCTTCAGCCGCGGGAACAGCGTGAAGACGCGTTGCAGTGTCGTCTCGCGTTCGGCGTCCGTGCATCCGGTGGCGTCCGCGCCCATCTGGAGGTTCTCGGCGACGCTCATGCGCGGGAAAATGCGGCGTCCTTCCGGCGACTGTGCGATGCGCAAATGCGCGATCTCGTGGGTGGGAACGCCGGTGATGTCGCGGCCTTCGTACAGGATCTGGCCTGAGCGGGCGCGCGGCTTGCCGAAGATCGTCATCATCAGCGTCGACTTGCCGGCTCCGTTGGCGCCGATCAGCGCCACGATCTCGCCGGCATTGATCTCGACATCGACGCCCTTCAGCGCCTCGATCTTGCCGTAGGCGGCGCGCAAGGACCGGATCGCGAGCAGGGGAGTGGACGACGTCACGACCCGCTCTCCATCACCGCCGCGGCCTCGTCCTCGTCGGTGCCGAGATAGGCGGCGATCACCTTGGGATCGTCGCGGACCTCGCGGGGCGAGCCTTCGGCGATCTTGACGCCGTGATCCATCACCACGATGTGGTCGGAGATCTCCATCACCACCGACATGTCGTGCTCGATCAGCAGGATCGAGGTGCCATCGTTGCGGATCGAGAGCAGCAGCTCGCTGAGAGCGGCGCTCTCGCGCGCGTTGAGGCCGGCGGCGGGCTCGTCCAGGCACAATAGCGCGGGCTCGGTGCACATCGCGCGCGCGATCTCGAGCCGGCGCTGGTCGCCATAGGCGAGATTTCCGGCAGCGTCATCGGCGCGGTCGAGCAGGTTGACGCGCCTCAGCCAGTCGGTGGCGAGGTCGATCGCCTGCTTTTCGGCCTCCCGGTAGACCGGAGCGCCGACGAGGCCGAGCAAGGTGAAGCCGGAGGCGCGCATCAAGGCGTTGTGCTGCGCCACCATCAGGTTCTCCAGCGCGGTCATGCCGGGAAACAGGCGGATGTTCTGGAAGGTGCGGGCCACCTTGGCCTGCTTGGCGATGCGAAAATCGTTCAGCCGCTCCAGCGCGATCACCCTGCCGTCGTCATGGGTGAGACGGATGGCGCCGCCGCTCGGCTTGTAGAAGCCGGTGATGCAGTTGAACACGGTGGTCTTGCCGGCGCCGTTCGGCCCGATCAAAGCGGTGATCCTCTTGCGCTCGGCGGCGAAAGAGAGGTCCTGCACGGCGACGATGCCGCCGAAGCGCATGGTGAGCCGGTCGACACTGAGGATCTTGTCGCCGCTCATCCGTGCCCTTCCTTGACGAGGTCGGAGGAGATCGCCTGCGCCTTGGTCAGGTACACGGTCGGGGCGCGATGGCCGATCAGCCCGCGCGGCCGCCAGATCATGATCAGCACCATGGCCATGCCGAACACCAGCATGCGGTAGCCCTCGAGGCTCCGGAACAGCTCGAAGCCGCCGATCATGGCAAGCGCCGCAAGCGCAACGCCGAGCTGCGAGCCCATGCCGCCGAGCACGACGATGGCGAGCACCAGCGCCGATTCCTGGAAGGTGAAGGACTCTGGGCTGATGAAGCCCTGGCGCGTGGCGAAGAATGCCCCCGCGAAGCCGCCGAACATTGCGCCGGTCGCGAACGCGGTGAGCTTGGTGGTCGTGGTGTTGATGCCGAGCGCGCGGCAGGCGACCTCGTCCTCGCGCAAGGCTTCCCAGGCCCGGCCGATCGGCAGGCGGCGCAGGCGGATCGTCACCCAGTTGGTGAGCAGGGCCAGCGCCAGGATCAGATAGAACAGGAAGACGATGCGGTGGGTCGGCGAGTATTCGATGCCGAGCTTGGCCGCTAAGCCGTCGTCGCTGTTGTCGAGCGGGATGCCGAAAAAGGAGGGACGCGGAATGCCGGAGACGCCGTTGGGGCCGCCGGTCAGCTCCTGCCAGTTGATGATGACGAGACGGATGATCTCGCCGAAGGCGAGCGTCACGATGGCGAGATAGTCGCCACGCAGCCGCAGTACGGGGAAGCCCAGCAGCACGCCCCAGAACGCGGCGAGGATGCCGGCGAGCGGCAGGCAGATCCAGAACGACCAGCCGAAATTGGTGGCGAGCAGCCCGTAGGAATAGGCGCCGACCGCATAGAAGGCGACGTAGCCGAGGTCGAGCAGGCCGGCGAGGCCGACCACGACGTTCAATCCCCAGCCCAGCATGACATAGGTGAGCACGAGGATGGCAAGGTCGAGGATGTAGCGCTGGTTATAGAAGATGACAGGCACCAGCAGCGTGAAGATCAAGAGCGCGGGCGCCAGATAGCGGCCGATGAACGACATTCCGCTCTGCACGGCTGGCGGCACCAGCTTCTCGGCGCCGGTCGGACCGATCCATTGCCGCAGCAGCTCGATCACGATCGAGCCGCCGAACACCGCGGCAACGAGGGATGCAAGCTCGCCGAAGCGTGTCCAGTAGGTGAGCTGGCCGTCGGAGCCCGCCTCGGTGCGGATGCCGACCATCAGCGAGAACAGAACCAGCGCGACCAGCGCGTTGACGAAGGCTGTCTTCAGAAGGGGGAGGATGCCGGCGGAGCGACTTGCGGATGCGGTTGCTGGCGAGAGGGCTGTCACGCGCGGACCGTCAGACTTTTTCGACTTCGGGACGGCCGAGCAGGCCGGTCGGCATGAAGATCAGCACGACGATCAGGATCGAGAACGCCGCGACGTCCTTGTATCCGACCGAGAAATAGGCCGACCAGAACGTCTCGATCAGGCCGATCGCGAGGCCGCCGAGCATGGCGCCGGGCAGCGATCCGATGCCGCCGAGCACGGCTGCGGTGAACGCCTTGATGCCGGCGACGAAGCCCATGAAGAAATCGACCGTCCCGTAATAGAGCAGGTACATCAGGCCGGCGACCGCGGCGAGCGCGGCACCGATCACGAAGGTCATGGAGATGGTGCGGTCGACGTCGACGCCGAGCAGCGCCGCCATGGTCTGGTCCTGCTCGCAGGCGCGCATGTCGCGCCCGAGCCTCGTGCGCGAGACCAGCCAGGTGAAGATCGCCAGCAGCACGATGGTGGTGACGACCACCATGATCTGGATGTTGGAGAGCTGGATGACGAAGCCGTCCGCGCTCTCGTGCAGGGTGTAGCCGCCGGTGATGAAGGGCGGGATCGGCTTGACGCGCGCGCCCTGCGCAACTTGCGAATAGTTGGTCAGCACGAACGACATGCCGATCGCCGACAGCATCGGGGCGAGGCGGAAGGAATGGCGCAGCGGCCGGTAGGCGATGCGCTCGATGGTCCAGCCATAGAGCGCCGTGATCGCCATCGAGACCAGCAGCACCACGAGCAGGATGACCGGGATCGCGGTCAGGCCGAGCGAGACCAGGATCAGGAAGGTGATGAGGGCGATGAAGCCGCCGATCATGAAGATATCGCCATGGGCGAAATTGATCATGCCGACGATGCCGTAGACCATCGTGTAGCCGATCGCGATCAGGCCGTAGATCGAACCGAGCACGAGGCCGTTGATGAGCTGCTGGGCGAAATAATCCATGGACTGCCGTACCAACCTGAGGCGGCTCAAAGGGAGCTCTTTGAGAGAGAGTTCTTGGGCCCCGGCAGCCCTTGAGCGTTCGTCTCGTTTTCTAACAGGAGGGAACTGGCCGCCGCAACAGCCCAGGCCTCGGCATAAAGGCTTGTACAGAGGTCATTTCGGCTACGGACGTCATTTCGGCGGTTCCGCAGGTGCGAGGAACCGGGTTCCGCAGGGCAACCAAAATGCGGGCGGCCCGTTATCTCCGCTCTGACGTCCAACAAGGGAGTTTCCCCGAATGACGAAGCAGCAGAACCAGAATCCGGGCCAGCAGAGTCAGAACCCCGGCCAGCGCAACCCGCAACAGCAGCAGGGCGGCGGCCAGAAACCCGGACAGCAGCAGCAGGATCCGATGCGGCAGGGCGAGCGCCCCGGCCAGCAGAGCGGCCAGCGCGATCAGGAATAGATTTTGGGAGCCCAAGGGAGTCCACTTAGGGAGTCCAGGAGCGAAGAGCAGTAAGAGAGGTCCCGCCGAAAGGCGGGGCCTTTTTTCTTTTGGCAGGCGGTGCGCCGGGCCGGTTAAGGTAAACAAAGGGTTTAAATTGCCGCCACAGTCTGATGCGAGTTAGCTCCCGGCAGCGCCTTCCCAATGAAGGCGCGTGGCAGGCGAAGCGGGAAGCGGCATGTTCAGGAACTGGCGGATCGGCTCGGTCAACGGCGCGCTGCTGGCGGCCTATTTCATTCCGGCCTGGGCCCTCGTCGCCTTCAACATCATGCTGGCGCCGGTGCACGGCCTCTACGAGCGGCCGAGTGTCGCGGTCGCCCTGTTCCTCAGCGACCATCTCCAGATGGCGGGGATGGAGACGGTGCGCGCCGCCTGGCTGCTGGCGCTCGGCCGGGCGACCGTGGTGGCGTTCTTCGCGATCTATCTCGTGCTGCTGAGCATTCCACGCACCCGCAAGAGCGGCAGCAGCGACGAGGCGCTCGGGATCGCGCTTGCGATCGGCAGCCTGATCTCGTTCGCCAGCATGGTGATGGCCTCCAAGGTCGGCGAGATGGCCGCGCTGCGGCTGCACGCCACCGAGCTCCTGCTCCTGCTCGGCGCCGCCATCGTGGTGGTGATCGAGAAGCCGGCGGAAGCGCCCAAGATGGTTCAGAAGGCCGCCGAGGCCCCCGCGCCGCTAGCTCTTGAGCAGGCCGAGCTCCTGCACAATCGCTGAGGCTTCCTTGACGGCGTGGTTCGCCGCCGGCACGCCGCAATAGATCGCCTGCTGCAACAGGATTTCCTTGATGTCGTCGGGCGTGAAGCCGCCCTCCGCGAGCGCCGCGCGCACATGCAAGCGGAATTCGTCCCATTGCCCGAGCGCGACCATGGTGCCGATGACGAGCACGCGCCGCGTCCGCTCATCGAAATGCGGTCGCGTCCAGATCTCGCCCCAGGCATAGCGCGTGATCATGTCCTGGAAGTCGGTGTTGAACGCGTTGCGGTTGGCGATCGACTTGTCGACCCAGGGATCGCCCAGCACCTTGCGGCGCACGTTCATGCCGGCATCGCGGCGCTTCTGGTCGTCCATGGTGTTTCCTCCGGATCAGTCATTCCGGGTTCGCCTCTTCGAGGCGCCCCGGAATGACGGGGGGCAGCTAGCGCTGGGTCAAAAAGCCCACCACCGCATCGGTGAACGCGTGCGGCTGCTCGACATTGGAAATGTGCGCGGCGTCGATGATGGTCATGCTGGCGCCGGGAATGCTGGAGCGGATCAATTCGCCTGCGGAGATCGGCGTCGCCATGTCGTGGCGGCCGGCGATCACCAGTGTCGGGCTCTTGATCTTCGGCAGCAGCGCGCGCTGGTCGAGCGTCGACAGCGCCTCGCAGCAGGCCAGATACCCCTCGACAGGGGTGGCGAGTAGCATCGCCTTCATCTTCGCGGTGATCTCAGGCTCGCGCTCGCGAAAATCCGTCGTGAGCCAGCCCGCGACCACGGCATCGGCTACCGCCGCGATGCCGCCCTTCTTCACGGCGTCGATGCGCTCCAGCCATTTGGTCGGCTCGGCATAGTAGCAGGAGGTGTTGGCGAGGATCAGCTTGCCGAAGCGCTCCGGCGCATTGGCGCCCAGCCATTGCCCGACCATGCCGCCCATCGACAGGCCGCACCAATGCACCTTCTCGATGTTGAGGTCGTCGAGGATTGCGAGCACGTCGCGGCCGAAGCGCTCCATCGTGTAGGGGCCGGGCGGAACGTTGGACTTGCCGTGGCCGCGGCGATCGTAGCGGATGACGCGGAACACCTGCGTCAGCGCCTTCATCTGCGGCTCCCACATCTGCAGCGTGCAGCCGAGCGAATTGGAGAGCATCAGGGTCGGCCCGCCGTCGCGGCCCTCGACGGAGACGTTGATCAGGCAACCGTCGGCATCGATCATGGGCATGATATGTTCCTCGTCATGCGCGGGCTTGACCCGCGCATCCATCTCGAATGCATGTTTCTCCGATGATGGATTGCCGGGTCAAGCCCGGCAATGACATCAGGAGAGATCCAACGAAGCTAGCAGCCGGTCGATCAGGGCCTGCGAGGCGCCTTGATAGGCCATCGGCTCGAACAATGCCGCAATTTTTTCCGGCGCCAGATGCGCAGTGACCTGCGAATCGGCCGACAGCACCTCGCGCAGATGCTTCTTCTCCGCAACCGCGCGCTTGCTGGCGGCCTCGATCAGATGATGTGCGTCGCTCTTGCCGATCTTGTCGGCGAGCGCGAAGGTGACGGCCTCGGCCATGATCAGTCCATGCGTCGCATCGAGATTGCTGCGCATGCGCGCGGCATCGACGTCGAGGCCTTCGGCGATGTCGACGACGGCGGCAAGCGCGCCAGAGGCGACCAGCATCAGTTGCGGCAGCGTCGGCCATTCCGCGTGCCAGGGACCGGCGCTGCGCTCATGGTCCTGCACCTGGGCTGCAAAAATCGTCGCGGCGAGTTGCGGCGCCAGGGTGGCGGCGCCCAGCGCGCTTGCGGCGGCGACCGGGTTGGCGCTTGTGCGGCATGGTCGAGGAGCCGCCGCGGCCTTCGCCGGCGGGCTCGAACGCTTCGCCGACATCGGTCTGCATCAGCAGCGAGACGTCGCGCGCGATCTTGCCGCAGCTGCCGGCGAGAATCGCAAAGCTGGAAGCCGCCTCGGCGATCCGGTCGCGATGGGTGTGCCAGGGCGCTTCCGGCAGCGGCAGGTTCAGCTCCTGCGCCAATCGCTCCGCAACGACGAGCCCCTTGTCGCCGAGCGCTGCGAGCGTGCCGGCGGCAGCGCGAGGCCCTCGCGGGCGAGCGCCGCAGCCGGCAGCGCGCGCGCGCAAGGCTTGATGCGTATTCGGCGGCCTTCAGTCCGAACGGCATTGGCAGCGCGTGCTGCAGCCAGGTCCGCGCCACCATCGCGGTGTTGCGGTGCTTGCGCGCCAGCGCGGCAAAGCCCTTGATGGCGCGGCTGAGGTCGGCATCCAGCGCGTCAATGCCGGCGCGCAAGCTCAGCATGGTCGCGGTGTCGATGACGTCCTGGCTGGTCGCGCCCCAATGGACGTAGCGGGCGGCCTCTGCGTCGGCCTTGCCGACATTGGCGGTCAGCGCCTTGACCAGGGGAATCGCGAGATTGCCTGATCGGGTCGCGGCCTCGGCCAGCGCGGCCATATCGAAGGTATCAGCCTTGCACGCCGCCTCGATCGGGCCCACCGCGGATGCGGGGATCACGCCTGTCGCGGCCTCGGCGCGTGCCAGGGCTGCCTCGAAATCGAGCATGTTCTGGAGGGTCGACCGGTCGTCGCAGATCGCGCGCATGGCCGGGCTCGACAGCATCGGCGCGAGCAGGGGGGAGAGGGAGGTGCTCATATTATGCGGGACCTAACCACCATGACCCGCCTGTGCCAATCCCCAACCATCAGCGCAAGCCTTTTGCAGTTGCGAATATGCATTGCACGTGACCGGGGACCACCCTTTCCTTTGCGGCCTCCGTGCGTTACTTGAGCAATATTATTCTGATGCGATCCAAGTCTGATATCCCGGGAGGCGCCCCATGGCCATGACGATGAACGGCGAAGTCCAGCTTGCGGCGCCGCGCGAGGCCGTCTGGGAGAAGCTCAACGATCCCGAGGTGCTCAAGGCCTGCATCCCCGGCTGCGAGGAGCTGGAGAAGACCGAGGACGGCGGCTTCCGTGCAACGGCCAAAATGAAGGTCGGGCCGGTGTCGGCGCGCTTCAAGGGCAAGGTCATGCTGAGCGATCTCGACCCGCCGAACGGCTACAAGATATCAGGTGAAGGCGAGGGCGGCGTGGCCGGATTCGCCAAGGGCGGTGCGGCGGTCAAGCTCGCGGAGAAGGACGGCGGCACGCTGCTCTCCTACGATGTCGAGGCGCAGATCGGCGGCAAGTTGGCGCAGCTCGGCCAGCGCCTGATCAACGGCACCGCCAAGAAACTGGCCGACGAGTTTTTCGCGAATTTCGCCAAGGCGGTACAGGGCTGAAACCTATCGCCTTTCGGCATGGCGGCTTGCGTCCGGGGCGATGTTGCCCCAGGGGACAATGGCCCATATGATGGGTTGGAATAATTATAAGAACGCTTCGACGGGACCCGTCGGGGTGCTGATAGAGAGTGCTTATGGCAAAAATCTCCCTCATCGTGAACGGCAATCCTGTAACGGCCAATGTCGATCCCCGCACGCTCCTGGTGCAGTTTTTGCGCGAGAATCTGCGACTGACCGGCACCCATGTCGGCTGCGACACTTCGCAGTGCGGCGCCTGCGTCGTGCATCTCGACGGCAAGGCCGTGAAGTCCTGCACCACGCTTGCGGTGATGGCCGACGGCCATGAGGTCAAGACGATCGAGGGGCTCGCTGCCGACGGCGCGCCGCTGCATCCGATGCAGGAGGCCTTCCGCGAGCACCATGGCCTGCAGTGCGGCTTCTGCACGCCCGGCATGATCATGACCGCGATCGACATCGTCCATCGCAAGGGCCACGAGGTCGACGACCATACGATCCGGGAAGAACTGGAAGGCAATCTTTGCCGCTGCACCGGCTACCAGAACATCGTCGCCTCGATCTCCGCCGGCGCCAAGGCGATGGCGAAATCCGATCTCGCCTAACCCGCGCATCCCGCGATCAGGACATTCAGATGTACGAATTCAAATATCATCGCCCCGGGACCGTGCGGCAGGCCGCCAACCTCCTGGTGAAGAACGAAGACGCCAAGGTGATCGCCGGCGGCCATACGCTGATTCCCGTCATGAAGCAGCGTCTCGCCAGCCCCCCGCATCTGGTCGACCTCTCCCACATCGAGGGGCTCAACACGATCGAGATGAAGGGCCGCTCGCTCGTGATCGGCGCCACCGCCAAGCATGCCGAGGTCGCGACCTCCGCCATCGTCGGCGAGGCCATTCCGGCGCTGGCGGATCTCGCCGGCCAGATCGGCGATCCCGCCGTGCGCCACCGGGGCACGATCGGCGGCTCGCTCGCCAATAACGATCCGACCGCCGACTATCCCGCCGCGGTGCTCGCGCTGGGCGCGACCATCGTCACCAACAAGCGCCGCCTCAAGGCGGAAGAGTATTTCCAGGGCCTGTTCTCGACCGCGCTGGAAGCGGACGAGATCATCACCAAGGTGATGTTCCCGCTGCCGAAGAAGGCGGCCTACGTCAAATTCCGCAACCAGGCCTCGCGCTATGCGCTCGTCGGCGTGTTCGTGGCCCGGCGTCCGTCGGACGTGCGGGTCGCCGTCACCGGCGCCGGCTCCGAGGGCGTGTTCCGCGTCACCGCGTTCGAGGAAGCCCTGAAGAAGCGCTTCGCGTCGAAGGCGATCGAAGGCATCGAGGTGCCGGCGGACGGCCTCAACAGCGACATCCACGGCAGCGCCGAATATCGGGCGCATCTCATCGGAGTGCTGACGAGGCGTGCCCTCGACGCCGCCAACGCCAAGGCGTGAGTGAACCTCACGCCTCGGCCAAACTTGTCCCTGGTGGGGCGTAGCGAGACTGGCTTTTTCATGAATTCAGCGGCCAATTCTTCCGGTGCTTTGCCGGCATCGGTCGATGCGATGCTCGAACTCTTGACCTCGCGCGGCTATCTCGCCGAGCGGTCGCTGGCGACAGTGACCTACCTGTCGCTGCGCATGGGCCGGCCGCTGTTCCTCGAAGGCGAGGCCGGCGTCGGCAAGACCGAGATCGCAAAGGTGCTCTCGGCGGCGCTGGGGCGGAAGCTGATCCGTCTGCAGTGCTACGAGGGCCTCGACGTTTCCTCCGCGGTCTATGAGTGGAACAGCGCCGCGCAGATGATCGCGATCCGGATGGCGGAAGCCGCCGGCGATACCGATCGCGATCAGCTCTCGAGCGACATCTTCGCCGACCGCTACATGATCAAGCGGCCGCTGCTCCAGGCGCTGGAGCCTGATGTGGCCGGTCCGCCGGTGCTCTTGATCGACGAGCTCGACCGCGCCGACGAGGCGTTCGAGGCGTACCTGCTCGAGATCCTCAGTGACTTCCAGGTGACCATCCCTGAATTCGGCACCGTAAAGGCGCCGCATCCGCCAATCGTCATCATCACCTCCAATCGCACCCGCGAGATCCACGACGCGCTGAAGCGGCGCTGCCTCTACCACTGGGTCGATTATCCCGCCGCCGAGCGCGAGCTTGCCATCGTCAAGACGCGCGTGCCCGGCATCTCGGCAAAACTCTCGCAGCAGGTCGTGCGCTTCGTGCAGGCCCTGCGCAACCAGGACTTCTATAAGTCGCCTGGTGTCGCCGAGACCATCGACTGGGCCACCGCCTTGTCGGAGCTCGATGCTCGCTCGCTGACCCCGCAAGTGGTCGGCGACACGCTGGGCGCGCTGCTCAAGTACCAGGACGACATCACACGGATGCAGGGCGATGCCTTGCAGAAGGTGCTGAAGGACGCGACGAGCGAGAATTGATCTCGCGCCATAACTGCTCCCGTCATTCCGGGGCGCGACGAAGTCGCGAGCCCGGAATCCATAACCACGATCGGGAGTATGGATTCCGGGCTCGCGCCTAAGAAAGCGCGCCCCGGAATGACGAGGGGATGGATACGAAACCATGGCCATCAACCACCTTGCCCCGGAGCAAACCGAGCAGTTCGCCGACAACATCGTCGGCTTCGCCCGCGCGCTGCGTGCGGCCGGAATGCCGGTCGGGCCGGGCGCCGTCATCGATGCCATGAGCGCGCTGCAGGTGATCGACATCGGCAACCGGTCCGACGTCTTCACCACGCTGGAGGCGATCTTCGTCAAGCGCCACGAGCATGCGCAGATCTTCAGGCAGGCCTTCAACCTGTTCTTCCGTGCCTCCGAGGAATGGAAGCACATGCTGGATTCGGTACCGCTGCCCGAGCAGGCCAAGAAGAAGCCGCAGGCCGGCGCCCGCCGCGTGCAGGAGGCGATGTCGCAGCCGCGCATGACCGAGACGCCGCAGCACCAGGAGCAGGATTTGCGCCTGTCGGTCTCCGACAAGGAGATCCTTCAGAAGAAGGATTTTGCGCAGATGAGCGCGGCGGAGATCAGCGAGGCGCTGCGCGCGGTCGAGCGGATGCACCTGCCGCAGGCCGAGCTCCTGACGCGCCGGCACCAGCGCGATCCGCGTGGGCTGCGCCTCGACCTGCGCCGCACGCTGCGCGCGTCCTTACGCACCGGCGGCGACATCATCGACATCCATCGCCTCGGGCGGATCGAGAAGCCGGCGCCGATCGTCGCGCTGCTCGATATCTCGGGCTCGATGAGCGAGTACACTCGCCTGTTCCTGCACTTCCTCCACGCCATCACTGACGCGCGCAAGCGCGTGTCGGTGTTTCTGTTCGGCACCCGTCTCACCAATGTCACACGGGCGCTGCGCCAGCGCGATCCGGACGAGGCGCTGGCGAGCTGCTCGGCCTCGGTCGAGGACTGGGCCGGCGGCACGAGGATCTCGGCCTCGCTGCACAACTTCAACAAATTGTGGGCGCGGCGGGTGCTGAGCCAGGGCGCCATCGTGCTGCTGATCTCCGACGGGCTGGAGCGCGAGGCCGATTCCAGGCTCGCCTTCGAGATGGACCGGCTGCACCGCTCCTGCCGGCGGCTGATCTGGCTGAACCCCCTGTTGCGCTTCGGGGGCTTCGAAGCCAAGGCCCAGGGCATCAAAATGATGCTCCCGCACGTTGACGAATTCCGCCCGGTACATAATTTGAGTTCGATCCAGGAGCTGATCACCACGCTCTCCCAGCCGCTGCCGCCGCATCACCGCAGCCTGATCCGCTCCGCAGCTTGAGAGGCCACCCATGCTCGATCGCGACGAGGATATCCTGAAGGCGGCGGAGGACTGGCAGAAGGCCGGCCGTGGCGTCGCGCTGGCGACCGTGGTGGAGACCTGGGGCTCGGCCCCGCGCCCGGCGGGCTCGAGCCTCGTCATCAACGACGAGGGCACGTTCCTGGGCTCAGTCTCCGGCGGCTGCGTCGAGGGCGCCGTGGTGACCGAGGCCATGGACGTGATCGAGAGCGGCAAGCCCAAGATGCTGGAATTCGGCGTTGCCGACGAGACCGCCTGGAATGTCGGTCTGTCCTGCGGCGGCACCATCCGCGTCTTTGTCGAGAAGGTCGGCTAGCCGTGAAGCTCGCGATCCTGCACGAACTCAATGCCGAGCGCGCCGCGCGCCGGCCCGTCATTCTGGTGACGGACACAGAGAGCGGCGAGCAGCGCCTGGTGAAGGCTGCGGACTTCGCAAAAGACCCGCTGCGCGCTGAGCTGGACAAGCAGCTTCGCATGGGCAAGAGCGCCAATGTCGAGGCCGGCGGCAAGAAGCTGTTCCTGAATGTCTACGCGCCGACCGCAAAGCTCGTGATCATCGGTGCGGTCCATATCAGCCAGGCGCTGGCGCCGCTGGCGCGCTCGCTCGGTTACGACGTCACGGTCGTTGATCCCCGTACCGCCTTCGCCAGCCCCGAGCGTTTCCCGGACATTCCGCTCGTCGCCGAATGGCCGGACACGGCGCTGCCGCCGCTCAATGTCGATGCCTACACCGCCTTCGTCGCGGTGACGCACGATCCCAAGATCGACGATCCCGCGTTGCTGCACGCCTTCGAGCGCAACTGCTTCTATATCGGCGCGCTCGGCTCACGGAAGACGCACGCCAAGCGCGGCGACCGGCTGCGGGCGCAGGGCGCCAAGGACAGCGACATCGCGCGCATCCACGCGCCCATTGGTCTTGCGATCGGCGCGGTCTCGCCGTCCGAGATCGCGGTAGCGATCATGGCCGAGATCACGGCGGTGCTCCGCCTGCCACCCAAAGAAAAAGAAGAAGCGGCATGAAGTTCGGACCGGCGAGCCCCAAGGATGCGATCGGCGGGGTGACCGTCCACACCCTGCGCCAGGGACCGCTGGTGCTGAAGAAGGGCACGACGATCGGGCCTGCCGAGGTCGAGTCGCTCACGCGCGCCGGCATCAAGGACATCGTCGTGGTGCGGATGGAGGCGGGCGACGTCTCCGAGGACGTCGCGGCCGCCAGCATCGCGCTTGCGGTCGGCGGCGAGGGCATCCATGTCGAGCGCGCCTTCACCGGCCGCGCTAATCTGTTCGCCGCCCAGCCCGGCGTGCTGGTGATCGACCGCGCCGCGGTCGACCGCATCAACAATATCGACGAGGCCATCACCTTCGCGACGCTCACCGCCTACAAGCCCGTGGTCGAGGGCGAGATGGTCGGCACCGTCAAGATCATCCCGTTCGGTGTCGAGGGGACCTTGCGCGATGCCGCGGTGAAGGCGGCCGGCAAGGACGTGCTGAAGGTCGCGCCGTACGTCATCAAGCGCGTCGGCGTGGTCTCGACGCTGCTGCCGGGCCTGTCGTCGAAGGTCGTCGACAAGACCCTGCGCGTCACCGCCGAGCGCCTCGCGCCGGCCGGCGCCAGCATCATCGCCGAGCGGCGGGTCCAGCACGACGAACACGCGCTGTCGGCGGCGATCAAGGAATTGCTTGGATTAGGGGCCGAGCTCGTCATCGTGTTCGGCGCGTCCGCGATCGCCGATCGTCGCGACGTCATTCCGGCGGCCGTGACCGGCATCGGCGGCGAAATCGAGCATTTCGGCATGCCGGTCGATCCCGGCAATTTGCTGCTGATCGCGCGGGCAGGCGGCGTGCCGGTGCTGGGCGCGCCGGGCTGCGCCCGCTCGCCGGTCGAGAACGGTTTTGACTGGGTGCTGATGCGACTGCTTGCCGGCATCAAGGTGACGCGCTCCGAGCTGATGGGCATGGGCGTCGGCGGCCTCCTGATGGAGATCGTGACGCGGCCGCAGCCGCGCGCAAAGCCGGAGACCGAGGGCAACAGCCAGGTCGCGGCCATCGTGCTCGCGGCGGGCCGCTCGACCCGTATGGGCGGGCCGAACAAGCTGCTCGCCGAACTCGACGGCAAGAAGCTGGTGCGGACCGCCACCGAGCAGGCGCTGGCGTCCAAGGCATCCGAGGTGATCGTCGTCACCGGCCATCAGACCGAGCTGGTCGAGCAGGCGCTCGCGGGCCTGAAGGTGCGCTTCGTCAAGAACCCGGATTTCGCCGGCGGCATCGCAAGCTCGGTCAAGGCCGGCATCGCGGCCGTGCCCGACACCTGCGACGGCGCGATCGTCTGTCTCGGCGACATGCCGCTGATCGACGCCGGCCTGATCGACCGCCTGATCGACGGCTTTGCGCCCGACCGCGGCAACCTCATCGTCGTGCCCGTCAGCGAAGGCCGCCGCGGCAATCCCGTGCTGTGGTCGCGCCGTTTCTTCAAGGAATTGATGACGCTCGACGGCGATGTCGGCGCGCGGCATCTGATCGCCAAGCACACCGAGGCGGTCGCCGAAGTGCCTGTCGATGGCGAGAGCGCCTTCCTCGACATCGACACGCCGCAGGCCCTGGAAGCGGCACGCCGCGGATGACGCTGCCGTAGGGCGGGCAAATCGACTTGTCCGCCATAGCTCGAGGAGCGACGGCGGAAGCGTGCCCACCGATCTTGAATGACGATGTGGATGGTCGGCACGGCGCTTCGCGCCTTTGCCTACCCTACGGCACCTCCAAAGTGGCGGATTTCAACCACTCGTTCACCAAGTGGAAACGACCGCCGCTTAGAGTCCCCTCCACCTGCCTTGGGGGGAGGGGCTTTCCATGACTTCGAATGCCGTCGCGCGCCGTTGCGCGATGTTTTTCTTTGCGCTGTCGGTGTGTGTCGCGGGCGCTCGCCACATTACGGATGCGCACGCGGCCGGCGCCATTGCGGTCGGCAAGTGTGGCGCCTATGGCCAGGCCTATGATTACGGCGCCGAGCACGAGGCGCGCGCCGCGGCGCAGAAGCAGTGCAAGGGTGAATGCACGACGGTCACGATGAAGCGCGCCTGCGCCGCGATGTCGGTCGATCTCGCCAACCCCTGCGGCGCTTATGGCTACGCCGTCAAGCCGAAGATCTCCGCCTCGCTCAATGCCGCCACGCGCGAATGCTACAAATATGGCGGCAAGGAATGCGTGATCCGCGCCTGGGCCTGCGACGCCAAGGGGTAATCCTCTCGCTGTCATTCCGGGGCGCGCGTAGCGCGAACCCGGAATCTCGTGCAACAATCTCCAGATTCCGGGTCTGCGCCTGACGGCGCATCCCGGAATGACATTTTGTGGAGACATGCATGCAATTCGACACCAAGATCGCCGTCGTGATCCGCACCGATCTTCAGGCCTGGCAGAAGCTCAACGTCGCGTCCTTTCTCACCAGCGGCATCGCCGCTGCATTTCCCGAATGCATCGGTGAGCCCTACGAGGACGCCTCTGGTACAAAATATCAGTCGCTGATCGGCCAGCCGATTCTGATCTACGCCGCCGACGGCCCCGCGCTGTCGCGGGCGCTCGACCGCGCGCTGACGCGCAACGTGAAGCCGGCGGTCTATACCGAGGATATGTTCAAGACCACGCACGATGCCGCCAATCGGGAGGCGGTGAGGGCCGTGGCGCGCACCGATCTCAACCTCGTCGGGATCGCGATGCGCGCCGAGCGCAAGGTGATCGACAAGATCGTCGATGGATTGAAGTTCCATAGCTGACGCGGTGTCCACTTAGCCTGCGCCATCACGTCCCTGTCATCATGCTGCCTGCGGCGCATAAATTTGCGCCGTTTGACTCCAATCAAGGGCACGCCGCGCGGCATCGCTAGTCTGCTCCAATCCTTGCAACGGAGCAGACCCATGCCGACCATGAAAGCCGCCATCGTCAAACAATTCGGCAAGCCGCTGGTGATCGAGGACGTGCCGGTGCCGCAGCCCGGCCCCGGCGAGGTCCTGGTCAAGGTGAAAGCGTGCGGCGTCTGCCACACCGACTTGCACGCCGCCGCCGGCGACTGGCCGGTCAAGCCGGCGCCGCCCTTCATTCCCGGCCATGAGGCCGCCGGCATCGTGGCCGCGCTCGGGCCCGGCGTGAAAAATCTCAAGGTCGGCGATGCCGTCGGCGTCGCCTGGCTGCACGATGCGTGCATGGCTTGCGAATATTGCCAGACCGGCTGGGAGACGCTGTGCGAGCACCAGCACAACACCGGCTACAGCGTGAATGGCGGCTTTGCCGAATACGTCATCGCCTCGGCCGCCTTCGCCGCCAAGCTGCCGGCGACGATCGACTTCGCCGCCATCGCGCCGATCCTCTGCGCCGGCGTCACCACCTACAAGGGACTGAAGGAGACCGACGCGCGGCCCGGCGAGTGGGTCGCGATCTCAGGCGTCGGCGGGCTTGGTCATGTCGCGGTCCAGTACGCCAAGGCGATGGGGTTCAAGATCGCCGCCATCGATATTGCCGAGGACAAGCTTGCGCTCGCACGCGAGACCGGCGCCGATCTCGCGGTCAACGCGCTTGCAGCCGATGCCGTGGACAAGGTGCTGATGGCAACCGGCGGAGGGGCCCACGGCGTGCTGGTGACCGCGGTCTCGACCGCAGCGTTCGCGCAGGCGCTGAAGATGGTGCGCCGCAAGGGCACCGTGAGCCTGGTCGGCCTGCCGCCGGGTGAATTCCCGACGCCGATCTTCGACGTCGTGCTCAAGCGCATCACCGTGCGCGGCTCCATCGTCGGCACGAGGCGCGATCTCGACGAAGCCATCGCCTTCGCCGCCGACGGCAAGGTCAAGGCCGAGGTGGCGAAGGTGCCGCTTGCGCAAATCAACGACGTCTTCGACCGGATGAAGGCCGGCAAGATCGACGGCCGCATGGTGCTGGATTTTGCTTGAAGCGTTTTCGAGCGAGGTGGATACCGGTTCGCATAAAGAAAACGCGTCGAAACGGGAATCTGGCGCCTCAGCCCGGCGGCATGCCTGCGAATGTCGGCAAGTTGGGGTCGAGGCGATCCCAATCGTGGGCGCGCGCGGCGTAAGTCACGGCTTGCGGCTTGTAGCGGGCGGGCTCGTCGAGGCTGGCGGCACGGATGGTGAAGATCTCGGGCATGGCGGCGAAGGTCATATAGACCGGCAGGCCGCACTGCGGACAGAAGCCGCGCGTCTTCACATTGCCGCTGTCGCCGACCATGTCCCAGTGCTTCGCCTCGCCGGTCAGTGTGACGCCGGCGCGCGCGAAGGTCGCGTACGAGCCGTGTCCGCTGCCGCTTTCCCGCTGGCAGTCCCGGCACTGGCAGTGATTGCTGAACAGCGGCTCGCCAAGAATCGAATAGCGGATGGCGCCGCAGGCGCAGCCGCCGGTAAAGGGCTTTGTCATCGAAAAATCTCCCGCTCACTCTTCGCCGCTGATCTCATCGAGCTGTTTGACGACCTTCTTCCAGCCGCCGCTCATGACCGTGTAGGCCGACTCGTTCCTCGGCAGGACGAAGCCGGCATGAACGAGCCGGATCCGCGTGCCGGCCTCGACCGGGGTGAGGGACCAGGTCACGACGGTGTCGAGCGGCGCGCCGTAGCCGGTGTTGCGCGCATCGCCGCCCTTCCAGGCGTAGACGAGGCGCCTGAAAGCCACGACTTCGAGAACGCGGCAATGAATGACGCCGTCCCAATTGCCGCCCGGTGTGGTCTGGAACGTAAAGGCCTTGCCTTCGACCGCTTCGAAGCCGGTCGGCTGCATCAGCCAGCGCGCGATCAGCTGCGCGCTGGTCAGCACCTTCCAGACCGTCTCCGGCGTATGAGGGAGCACCTCGTCGATGACGATGTCTTTTGTCTCGGCTTGCAACGCGGCTGCACTCACGGGTCGATCTCCTTCAAGAGGTCACGCAGGTTCTGGAAGCGCTCGCGCCAGAACACGCCGTAATGGTCCATCCAGGTGACCAGCGGCGCGAGGCCTTGCGGCGCGGCGCGGTAATAGACGTTGCGGCCTTCGGCGCGCTCGGCGACGAGGCCGGCCTGTTTCAACGATTTCAGGTGCTGCGAGATCGCCCCCTGCGTGACGCCGCTGCCACGGGTCAGCTCAGCGACGCTGATCTCCTTGCTCTCGAACACACGCTCGAACACCGCGCGGCGGGTCGGATCGGCGAGGGCGCGCATCACGGTGGTGACGGGATTTGGGGCGGGCTCAATCATGCGAGTTCAATTAGCGAATGCTAATGAATTAGTCAACACTAATTCGTTGGCCAAATTGCGTTGCGTCCTTTCCTTGACTATGACTGACTAGTCAGTCATATATTGGGGATGCCAAAGAAGTCGACCAAAGCCGCCATGTCCCCCGCAGCTCGCACCAGCGCGAACGTCCCCGCAGCGAGCGAGGAGGGACCTGCCTCGAACCGTGCCGCACGCGCAGCGGAGCGGCGTGCCGCGATCGTGGAGGCCGCGATGGAGGAATTCATCGCGCGTGGCTTCGCGGCGACGCGGCTCGACGACATCGCCAAGCGCGCCGGTGTCGCCAAGGGCACGATCTACCTGCACTTCAAGGACAAGGAATCGATGTTCGAGGAGCTGGTGCGGATCGTCATCGTGCCCGTGGTGGCGCGGTTGACGGAGTTGCCGCCGCCAGCGGGCTCGGTGCGCGATCTCGTCGAGGCCTTCGCCCGCAATTTCCTGAAGGAAGTGATCGGCACGAGGCGCGGCGATCTGGTGCGCCTGATCGTGGCGGAGGGGCCGCGCTTTCCTTCCGTCGCCGACTTCTACTACCGCGAGGTCGTCTCGCGCGGCATCGCCACGATGCGCACCCTGATCGAGCTCGGCATCGCCCGTGGCGAGATCCAGGAGAAGGACCTCGCGCGCTATCCGCAGATCCTGGTCGCGCCCGCGATGATCGCGGTGATCTGGCAGAGCCTGTTTGCGCGGCACGCGCCGCTCGATGCGCAGGACATGCTGCGCGTCCATCTCGATTTGATTTTTGGCGAACGGAGGACGACATGAGGTCGTCGCGGGTATTTTTGACATTTGCATTGGCGCTCGTGCTCGCAACCGGCCTCGCCGGCTGCAACGAGAAGCGCGATCCCGGCTTCCAGGGCTGGGTCGAGGCCGACATGATCTTCGTCAGCCCGGACGAAGCGGGCCGGGTGACGAAGCTGAACGTGCGCGAGGGCGACGAGGTCAAGGTCGGCGATCACCTCTATTCGGTCGACGACGACCTCCAGCTCGCCGACCTCAACCAGAACAAGGCGACGCTGGCGAACGCCCAGCAGACCTATGATCGCGCGGCCTCGCTGAGCAAGACCGGCTCGGGCACACAGGCCAATCTCGACTCGGCGGTGTCGGCCTTGCGCGTTGCCGAAGCGCGGGTGGCGACGTCGGAGACGCGGATGGCGCGGCGCAAGGGCTTTGCGCCGGTCGCCGGCACCATCCAGCAGATCTATTTCCGTGAGGGCGAGATGGTGGCGGCACAGCGGCCGGTGCTGTCGATCATGCCGCCCGGCAACATGAAGCTGCGCTTCTTCGTGCCGGAGACCGAGCTGCCGAAGCTTACGATCGGCGACACGGTGCGGATCGCCTGCGACAATTGCGCCGCCGACCTCACCGCCAAGATCTATTTCATCGCGACCTCGGCGGAGTACACCCCGCCCGTCATCTACAGCCTCGAGGAGCGCAACAAGCTGGTCTACCTGATCCAGGCGCGGCCCTCGCGCCCCGACGCCCTGCGCGTCGGCCAGCCGATCAACGTCTATCTCAACCCCAAGACGCCGGTGGCGGACAAGCGATGAACGGTCGCAACGACATCGCGATCGACGTCAAGGGCCTGACCAAATCGTTCGGCGGGCGCGAGGTCGTGCACGATCTGTCGATGCGGGTGAAGCGCGGCTCGATCTACGGCTTCCTCGGGCCGAACGGGTCGGGCAAGACCACGACCATCCGCATCCTCTGCGGCCTGTTGACGCCCGACAGCGGCGAGGGCACCTGCCTCGGCTACGACATCCTGAAGGACGCCGAGAAGATCAAGCGCCAGGTCGGCTACATGACCCAGCGCTTCAGCCTGTATCAGGACCTTTCGGTGCGCGAGAACCTCGAATTCGTCGCGCGGCTCTATGGCCTCACCGATGCGCGCGGCGCCGCGCGCGACATGATCAAGCGGCTCGGGCTCTCGGGCCGCGAGGAGCAGCTCGCAGGCGAGCTCTCTGGCGGATGGAAACAGCGGCTGGCGCTGGGCGCCTGCACGCTGCCCAATCCAAAGCTGCTGCTGCTGGACGAGCCGACCGCCGGCGTCGATCCCAAGGCGCGGCGCGATTTCTGGAACGAGATCCACGCGCTCGCGGCTGAAGGGCTGACCGTGCTGGTCTCGACCCACTACATGGATGAAGCCGAGCGCTGCCACGAGATCGCTTATATCGCCTATGGCCATTTGCTGACCCATGGCACGGTCGAGGAGGTGATCGCGGGATCCGCGCTCTCGACCTACACCGTCACGGGCGAAGACCTGAACGGCCTCACGGCCGAGCTCACGGGCAAGCCCGGCATCGACATGGTGGCTCCGTTCGGAACCTCGCTGCACGTCTCGGGGCGCGACGTGACCGCGTTAGAGGCCAGCATCGCGCCCTGGCGCGAAAAGAGCGGCCTGCACTGGCACAAATCCTCGCCCTCGCTCGAAGACGTCTTCATCGAGCTGATGAGCCGCTCCAAGGATAATTTCCAATGAGCGCTGTCGATCAAGCCGCACCACGGCACGAAATCCGCGAACGCTTCGGCTTCTGGAAGCGCTCCTATGCGATGCTGATCAAGGAGTTCATCCAGCTGAGGCGCGACCGCGTCTCGTTCGCGATGATCGTGATGCTGCCGGTGATGCAGCTTCTGTTGTTCGGCTATGCCATCAACACCACACCGCACCACCTGCCCAGTGCCGTGCTGCTCCAGGAGGATTCCGATCTCGCCCGCTCGATCCTGAAGGCGCTGGAGAACACCGCCTATTTCCGCTTCATCTACGAGGTGCACGACGTCGACGATTTCGACAATCTGCTGAAATCCGGCAAGGTGCTGTTCGGCGTCGAGATCCCGCGCGGCTTCGAGCGGGCGGTGCGGCGCGGCGACAAGCCGGCGCTGCTGGTTGCGGCCGACGCCACTGATCCCGTGGCGGCGAGCTCCGCGCTTGGCTCGCTCGGCATGGTGGTGCAGACCGCGCTCGCGCACGATCTCTACATCGGCGATCCCCCGGAGATGCCGTTCGAGATCCGGGCGCATGCCCGCTACAATCCGGCGGCGGCCTCCAGCCTCAACATCGTGCCGGGCCTGGTCGGCACCATCCTCACCATGACCATGCTGATCTTCACCGCGCTGTCGGTCACGCGCGAGGTCGAGCGCGGCACCATGGAAAGCCTGCTGTCGATGCCGATCAAGCCGGTCGAGGTGATGTTCGGCAAGATCATCCCTTACGTGCTGGTCGGCTTCGTCCAGGCTTTCCTCATCATCGGCATCGGCGTGTTCCTGTTCGGCGTGCCCGTGCTCGGCAATCTGTTTCTGCTGGCGCTGCTCTCGACACTGTTTATCACCACCAATCTCGCGATCGGCTACACCATCTCGACCGTGGTGCAGAACCAGCTTCAGGCCATGCAGATGTCGATGATGTTCTTCCTGCCGAGCATCCTGCTCTCCGGCTTCATGTTCCCCTTCGCAGGCATGCCGGCCTGGGCTCAATATCTCGGCGAAGGCCTGCCGCTGACGCATTATTTGCGCATCGTCCGCGCTATCATGCTGAAGGGCGCGACCATGCAGAATCTGCGGTTCGACGCCCTGGCCCTGGCGGCCCTGATGCTGCTCGCCATGGTCATCGCCGTGACGCGCTTCCGCCGCACGCTGGATTGAGGCAAACTGCCCCTTGAGAGTCATTCCGGGGCGAAGCGAAAGCATTGAACCCGGAATCTCGAGATTCCGGGTTCACGCTTGCGCGTGCCCCGGAATGAGTAGGGGGTGGAATGGCCAGGTTTGCGAGCAGGAAGGCGCGGCAGCATGCCGTGCTCTCGGAGGATTACGAGCGCGAGCTGACGCGGGAGGTGCTGCGCACCGAGCTGTTGCGGGTGCGGGCGCTGATCATGACCGGATGCGTCATCATCATCCTCCTCACCACGATGTATTTGATCGACCCTGCCGTCGTGAACCGGGTCTGGCGTGGTACGGGCGGGCTCGTCAAGGAATACGGCCTTCTGATCGGCTTCATCCTGCTCGAGGTGTGGATTTACGCCCAGATCAGGCGGAACCTCAGGCTCAATCGCGATCTGCCGGTGGCCCGGCGCTACATCGGTGCGCTCATCGAGACGTCGCTGCCCACGCTCATCCTCCTTCTGCAAATCCGGACCATGGGCGCGAGCCAGGCGCTCGGCTTCGCGGTGCCGCTGGTCTACTTCATCTTCGTCATTCTCTCGACCCTGCGGCTCGATTTCTGGCTGTCCACCTTCACCGGCTTTGTCGCGGCGTCGCAGCTGTTCGCCGTCGCGCTGATTTATGATCCTGACAGCGGCGTCGGCGAGCCACAGACCTATTTCCACGCGGTGCGCAGCGTCATCCTCCTGATCTGCGGCGTGCTGGCGGGAGCCGTCGGCGCGCGGTTGCGGCGGCAATTTGCCGCGAGCATCGCGGCGGCCACCGCGCGCGACCGCGTCACCAACCTGTTCGGCCAGCACGTCTCGCCGCAGGTCGTCGAACGGCTGATGGCGGAGGGCACCAGCGCCAGCGGCGATATCCGACGCGTCGCCGTGATGTTCGTCGATTTCCGCGGCTTCACCGCCGGGGCGCAGTCGCGCACGCCGCAGGAGGTGGTCGACCGGCTCGACGGCGCCTTCGCTGTGCTGGTCGACATCCTCGATCGCGAGGGCGGCATCGTGAACAAGTTTCTCGGTGACGGCTTTCTCGCCCTGTTCGGCGCGCCGCTGGAGGCCTCGGATGCCGCGCATCGCGCGGTCGCGCCGGCCGCGAGATGCTGACCGCGATGGACCGCATCAATGCAGAGACGAGCTGGCCGCTGCGGATCGGCATCGGCATCCATTTTGGCGAGGTCGTCGCCGGCAATATCGGCTCGCCCCGGCGCAAGGAATACACTGTCATCGGCGACACCGTGAACTTCGCCTCGCGGCTGGAAGCTTTGAACAAGGAGTTCGGCTCGCAGCTGTTGATCTCCGCGTCGGTGCGCGAGGCCCTCGGCGATGACGGCAAGGATGCCGTCGCGCTCGGCGAAGTCGAGGTGCGCGGCTACGAGCGGCCGGTGCCGGTGTTTCAACTGGGATAGACTGCTCGCATTTCGTTGAATGCGCGTGATGAAATATCCCGCCTCGTTTTCCGCTCTCGCACTCAGGAAGTCGAAAGCTCTCGGCTTCCGTTTGCCATGCGGAGAAGATCCATGTCCCGATTGACCCTTGTCTCAGCCATCCTCATCGCTGCGGCCGTCTGCCAGATGCAGGCCGCTGCCGCCCGCGACGCGGTCCCGCGCCACGCCCAGCCGCTGGCAACTGCGGATTGCGTGAGAGCGCCGGCGGCAGGGGCGTTTGCCTCGGCGCCTTACAAGCAGCCGCCCTGCATGCCCAAGGCAACAAACTGACGCGAGCGGCGTCGGCCGGCAGGTCTGCCGGCCCGACATCGCTTTCCGCCTTCCCCCCCCCCCCGTGCGCGGTATTTTCGTAGTGCTTGACTCCCATCTCATCTAGTCATCTATATGACTAGATGAATGCAGCCCCGCACGACGACCGCCTGCCGCGCTACCAGCGCCTGCGCGACGACCTCGCCGCGCGGATCAACCGCAATGAGTGGCGGCCGGGCGAGCCGATCCCGTCGGAGGCCGAGCTCGGTGCGCACTACGGCGTCGCCATCGGCACCGTGCGCAAGGCGATCGACCAGCTCGTCAGCGATGCCGTGCTGGAGCGCCAGCAGGGCCGCGGCACCTTCGTGCGCCGCGCGCGCTTCAACTCCTCGCTGTTCCGCTTCTTCCGCTTCCAGTCCGAGAGCGGCGAGCGGCGCGTGCCGAAGAGCCGCATCATCCGCCGCAAAAGCGTGCCGGCGAATTCGGCCGTCGCCTCCGCGCTGCGCATTCCCGTCGGTGAGCCCGTGATCAGCCTGTCGCGCCTGCGCCTGATCGACGACGTGCCGTTGCTCGCCGAAGAGATCTGGCTCCAGCAGTCGCGCTTCGCAAAGATCCTCGACATCGACACCGCCGAATTCGGCGACTTGCTGTACCCGCTCTACGAGGAGCGCTGCGGCGAGGTGGTGGTCTCCGCCGAGGAAATCCTGACGGTCGAGACCGCCAATGAGATGCAGGCGCGCCTGCTCAGGCTCGAGACCGGCGCGCCGCTGATCGTGATCGAACGCCTTGCGCTCGACCTCGAGCGGCGGCCGATCGAATGGCGCCGCTCGCGTGGCCCGGCGGATCGCTTCCGCTACCACGCGGAGATCCGCTGACGCGGCCTTTCAACGACATCAAGCAACAACGAGTACAGGGGTGGAAACATGTCGAACTGGTACAGTGAAAGCTCGCCGCTGGAGCGGCGCACGTTCTGGGCAAGCTTTGGCGGCTGGGCGCTGGATGCGCTCGACGTGCAGATGTTCGGCCTCGCCATCCCCGCGCTGATCGCGGCCTTCGGCATCAGCAAGGCCGATGCCGGCCTGCTCGGTTCGATCACGCTGTTCTTCGGCGCGTTCGGCGGCTGGATCGGCGGCGCGCTCGGCGACCGCTTCGGCCGCGTCAAGGCGCTTCAGATCACGGTCGCGACCTTCGCGCTCGCGACCTTCGCCTGCGCCTTCGCGATGACCTACACCCAGCTCCTGATCCTCAAGGCGATCCAGGGCCTCGGCTTCGGCGCCGAATGGGCCTGCGGCGCGGTGCTGATGGCCGAGATCATCCGGCCCGAGCATCGCGGCAAGGCACTCGGCTCTGTGCAGAGCGCCTGGGCGGTGGGCTGGGGCGCCGCCGTGCTGCTCTCGGCGCTCGTGTTCACCTATGCGCCGGCAGACATCGCCTGGCGACTCCTGTTCGCGCTCGGGCTGTTGCCGGCGCTCCTCATCATCTTCATCCGGCGCGGCCTGAAGGAGCCACCGCGATCTGTGGCCGCCGATAAGACGCCGTTCTTCGCCACGCTCTCCGGCATCTTCCATCGCGACGTGCTGCGCTCGACGCTGATCGGCGGCCTGTTCGGCATCGGCGCCCATGGCGGGTATGCCGCGCTCACCACCTTCCTGCCGACATACTTGCGCGAGGTGCGGCACCTGTCGGTGCTGGGCTCCAGCGGCTATCTCGCCGTCATCATCGTCGCCTTCTTCTGCGGCTGCGTCGCGAGCGGCATCATCAGCGACCGCATCGGCCGCCGGGCCAATGTCGCCCTCTTCGCCAGCGCCTGCATCATCACGGTGCTGATCTACATCTTCGCGCCGCTGACCAACGGCGAGATGCTGGTGCTCGGCTTTCCGCTCGGCTTCTTCTCGGCCGGCATCCCGGCCAGCATGGCGGCGCTGTTCAGCGAGCTCTATCCCGCCGGCGTGCGCGGCACCGGCGTCGGCTTCTGCTACAATTTCGGCCGCGTCGTCTCTGCGGCATTCCCCTTCCTGGTCGGCTTCCTCAGCGATCACATCGGGCTTGGACCGGCGATCGGCATCGATGCGGCGTTTGCTTATTCGCTGGTGCTGATCGCGGTGCTGATGCTCCCCGAGACCCGCGGCAAGGTTTTTGAGCAGACCGCCGCGACGCGCGCCTGACGACGGATGGGGAGTAGCCACCATGACATTCGCCCAGCGCGGCCTCACGCGCCGCCAGTTCGGCGCGGGCCTTGCGTCGCTCGCCACGGTGGTTGCGACCACAGCCAGGAGTGAGGCGGCCTTGCCTGATATCGACACCCACGCCCATGTCTTCCACCGCGGCCTCAAGCTCGCTCCGGGCCGCGCTATGCGCCGGACTACGACGCGCCGCTGCCGCTGTATCTGGAGCAGCTCGATCGCAACGGCATGACGAATGGCGTGCTGGTGCAGCCGAGCTTTCTCGGCACCGACAATTCCTATCTGGTCGAATGCCTGAAGCAGGCGGCCGGGCGCCTGCGCGGCATTGCCGTGGTCGATCCCACCATCACCGCGGACGAGCTGCGCGCGCTCGACCGCGCCGGCGCGGTCGGCATTCGTCTCAATCTCGTCGGCCAGCCCTTGCCTGATCTCGCCGCCCGCGAATGGACGGCGCTGCTCGCAAACGTGAAAGCCATGGGCTGGCAGGTCGAGGTCCAGCGCAATGCGTCCGATCTCGCGGTGCTCGCGCCGCAGCTGCTCGATCACGGTGTTACCGTCGTGCTCGATCACTACGCGCTGCCGGATCCGAAGCTCGGTATCGCCGATCCCGGCTTCCGGTCTGTGCTGAAACTCGGCGCGACGAAGAACGTCTGGGTCAAGATCTCCGCGCCGTATCGCAACGGCGCGATCGGCGAAGATTTTGCGAAGGCGGCCTATCCGCTGCTGCGCGACGCCTACGGCGTGGATCGCCTGTTGTGGGGCAGCGATTGGCCGCACACGCAGTTCGAGGCTTCGCAGAGCTACCAGAAGAACCGGCAATTTCTCGACACGCTGATTTCTGAAGCGAGCGAGCGGGCGCAAGTGTTGGCGTCACCACGGTCGCTCTTCCGCTTCTGACTCCCCCTTGCGCCATTGCTCCGATTGCACTCAATTTTGGGGCATGACGGACGATGTCGCCGGCCTGTAGACTGCCGCGCGATGCGGCCGGTCGTGGCCGCGACTTGCATGGGGAAGTGACGATGCAGCGCCGCTACATCACCGTCGACGTGTTCACCGACCGCGCCTTCGGCGGCAATCAGCTCGCCGTGGTGCTCGATGCCGGCGGCTTGTCGACCACGCAGATGCAGGCGATCGCGACCGAGTTCAACTATTCCGAGACGACCTTCGTACTGCCGCCGCGCGACAAGGCCAATGACGCCGAGGTTCGCATCTTCACGCCGGTGCTGGAGATCGCCTTTGCCGGCCATCCCAATGTCGGCACTGCCTTCGTGCTGGCCTCGATGGCGAAAGAGCCGAAACCGCGCCTGCTGTTCGAGGAGAAGGCTGGCCTCGTGTCGGTCGAGATCGTGCGAGAGCAGGGCCGGGTGATCAGGACCGAGCTCACCGCACCGCAGCCGTTGGTGCGGCATGTGCCGCTGTCGCCTGCTGAAGCCGCAAGCTGCATCTCGCTGAGTGCGGATGACGTCAAGACCGACAACCACGCACCACATGTCGTTACCGTCGGAAACGCGTTCCTGGTGATGGAGCTGCATTCGCGCGAGGCGCTGAAGCGGGCGCGGCCCGACGCTCTAGCCTACGGCAAGGTCTTGCCGCGCGACGGTGCCCGCTCGGTGTGGTTCTATACGCGCGACGTGCCGCCGGCGGAGGCGCCTTGCGAGCGGCAGGCGCGGATGTTCATGCGCGGCGCCAGCGGTCTCGTCGAGGACCCCGCCACCGGCAGCGCCACGGTCGCCGCCGCGGCGCTGTTTGCCGATCTCGATCCCACGCGTGACGGTGAATTGAAGCTCACCATCGGCCAGGGCTTCGACATGGGCCGGCCCAGCATCCTCCAGACGCGCGTGCGCAAGCAGGGCGGCAAGATCGTGTCCGCGCATGTCGGCGGCAGCTGCGTGCAGATGATGGAAGGGACGTTCAAGCTGGCGGGGGAGGGGTGAGCTCTTTCCGCTCGTCATTCCGGGGCAGCGCGAAGCGCTGAGCCCGGAATCCATCGGGCGGCAGAGTTGGTGGATGAATGGATTCCGGGCTCGCGCTGCGCGCGCCCCGGAATGACGGCGGAGGTGGCTACACCTGCCGCCCCGCCAGATTCTTCACCGCCACCCCATCGCGCTCCTCGATGATCTCCGCGATCATCTGGCGGTGGCAGTGGGTGTGATCGCGCTCGTAGCAGAGCAGGCACACGGGCCCCGCCTTTTTCACCAGCGCCGAGAGCTCGTCCATCGCCTCTTTGGCCTCGGGCGCCTTCAGGTGCTTCGAGAAGATCTTCTCCAGCACGTCGTATTGCCCGCTACGCGCGGCAAGCCGGCCTTCCTTCGGCGTACCGAGGGCTGCGAGATGGACATAGGCGATGCCGCGCTCGTCCAAGCCCGCGGCGAGCTGCTTCTTGGAAAAGCCCGGCCGGCGCGACGACGTCACCGCGCGCACGTCGACCACGAGCTTGACGCCGGCGTGTTCCAGCTCGTCCAGCACAGCCTTGGGCGGCGTCTGCTCATAGCCGATGGTGAAGAGCTTCTTCGCCTTTGCCATCGATCACCTCAGCTCACCCGCGCGATCAGTTCCATGGCGCCGTGCGGCGCGCGCACCTTGCCCTCGTGGATGACATAAGCGAACACGTCGCGTGGCTCCTTCTTCGGCTTGGCCTTGTCAACCTTTGGCAGGTCATCCGGTTCACTGCCGGAGGCCCACGCCTGAAAGCGCTCGGCCCAGGCGTCGAGCTGCTTCGGCGGATAGCAGGTCTTCAGCTCGTCGTTACCCTTCTGCAATCGCGCGTAAACAAAATCGCTGGCGACATCGGCGATCGCCGGATATTTGCCGTGCTCGGCGAACACCACCGGCGTCTCGAACTCGCGGATCAGCGCGATGAAATCCGGCGTGCAGAAACTGTCGTGGCGGACCTCGACGACGTGGCGCAGCGCGCGACCGTCGAGCTTGCGCGGCAGCAGCTCCAGGAACTTGCCGAAATCGGCGCCGTCGAACTTCTTGGTCGGCGCGAACTGCCAGAGCACTGGCCCGAGCCGGTCGCCGAGCTCCAGCACACCGGAATCGTAGAACCGCTTGATGGAATCGCCGGCCTCGGCGAGCACGCGGCGATTGGTGGCGAAGCGCGGCCCCTTCACGGAGAATACGAATCCGTCAGGGACTTCGCTCGCCCATTTGCGAAAGCTCTCCGGCTTCTGCGAGCCGTAATAAGTACCGTTGATCTCGATCGAGGTCAGCTTCGAAGCGGCATAGGACAGCTCCTTCGCTTGCGTCAGCTTCTCCGGATAGAACACGCCGCGCCAGGGCTCGAAGGTCCAGCCGCCGATGCCGATGAAGATGTTGCCGGATTTTTTGGACGCGGTTTTTGCTTTGGCCACGGGAGGAATCTCGCATCGACGGGGAGGGACCTCATCCTAATCAAACCAGATGTGATTGGCCAGTTGCCGCCCCCGGTCTAAGCTTGCGAGGTGACCCGCGAAAAAGGAGAACAAGATGCGGATGCTGGTGGTAGGAGCGGCGCTCGTCATGATGACATCTGCTGCCATGATATCTTCGGCCATGGCGGATGACGATGACGCAAAGAGCGCACAGAAGCTCGCCCAGCAGGGCCGCGACGATTACTGGCATTGCCTGGCGCGGGAATATTCGCGCGACAGCAATCAGGGTCTGTCGGAACAGGATTTCGGCCGCTCGGTCGCCGGCGCCTGTCCGTCGGAACGGCAGTATTACCGGGTGGCGCTGCTTGACTATCTCACCACGCAATACCCGAACATCGATTCCGGCGCGCATCTCGCCACCGCGAACAGGGCGGTCGAGTCGGCGCAGAAGGACATCGTCACGGCCTTCGTCAAGCGCCGCGCGCCGGCGAAGTAGGCGAGTGGCGAATGGCCAATGGCGAATAGGGCAAAAAGGGCAGGCCTTCCTCATTCGCTCCGCGCCATTTGCCCGGGGCCTTCCGGTGCAGCGCGCATCCGTGGTATCACTCGCCGCATCTGGAACACGGAAGGGTTTCCATGTCGTCTGAGTCGGTGGGGGGCATTCTGGGCGCGATCGTCGCGGCGATCGTGCTTGCGGTCGCCGTGGTCCTCGGGCCGATCGGCCAGTACGGCAAGCCGCCCAAGCCGAAGGTCGAGCCTGCCCCGGCTGCGGCACCCGCAGCCCCCGCCGCGCCCGCGCCGCGTGGCCCGGTGATCAAGGAAGTCCCCAACCAATAGGGCCGAAAATCGACCCTTTCGCCCCTTGCGAAGCGGGTTTGTCGTTCCTATCTAGCTTTTAACGGCGACGTTGAGCGAAAACTCCGGCGCTGGGACGACCTTGGAATAGCTTGGGCCTGCGCCGGATGTACGCGCGGTCCGCCGTTCCGGGGTCGTTGGCATTTTAGGGCCCCTTTGGTCCATTCCCCAGAAAAAACCCCGGCTTGGCAGCGCAGGACGTGGCGGATATACGCTGCCGTCATGAATGAAGCGATCAGACCGGGCGCCGACAGCCCGCCGCAGGCCCACGAAGGCCCGGAACTGTCGGTCATCGTCCCGACCTTCAACGAGCGCGACAACGTCACGGTGCTGTACCGACGGCTGGAGGCGACCCTCGCCAACGTCGTCTGGGAGGTCGTGTTCGTCGACGACAATTCGCCCGACGGCACCTGGGACGTCGTGCGCGCGCTGGCCCAGCGCGACAGCCGCGTGCGCTGCGTCCGGCGCATCGGCTGCGTCCGGCGCATCGGCCGCCGCGGCCTGTCCGGCGCCTGCATCGAGGGCATCCTGGCCTCCAGCGCGCCCTATGTGGCCGTGATCGACGCCGACCTCCAGCACGACGAGACACAGCTGCCCAAGATGCTGCTGCTGCTCGCAAGCGAGCAGGCCGAGCTCGTCGTCGGCAGCCGCTACATCGAGGGCTACAAGAGCGAAGGTTTCAACAAGCAGCGCGCCGGCGCCAGCGCGTTGGCGACCGAGCTCGCCAGGAAGATGCTGCGGGTCGAGATCGCCGATCCCATGAGCGGCTTCTTCATGATGCGCCGCGACCGTTTCGAGCAGCTCGCGCCGAAACTGTCGGTGCACGGCTTCAAGATCCTGCTCGACGTCGTCGCGAGCGCGCATGGCGGCTTGCGCACGGTCGAGGTTCCCTACACCTTTGGCGCCCGCCAGCATGGCGAGAGCAAGCTGGATTCCATGGTCGCACTCGACTTCCTCGGCCTGCTGCTGGCCAAGCTCACCAACGACATCGTCTCGCTGCGCTTCATCCTGTTCGCGATGGTCGGCGGCATAGGCCTCGTGGTGCATCTCACCACGCTGTTCATCGCCCTTGAACTGGTCAAGGTGCCGTTTGCGGAGGCGCAGGCCGCGGGCGCCATCGTCGCCATGACCAGCAACTTCGTCCTCAACAACTTCCTCACCTATCGCGACCAGCGGCTGAAGGGCTTTGCGCTGCTGCGCGGCCTGATCGCGTTCTACATCGTGTGCAGCGTCGGGCTGCTCGCCAATGTCGGCGTCGCCTTCTCGGTCTACGATCAGGAGCCGATCTGGTGGCTGGCCGGCATGGCCGGTGCGCTGATGGGCGTGGTGTGGAATTACGCGATGTCCGGGCTGTTCGTCTGGCGCAAGAAATAGCTGAGGATGGGCGGGGCTGACGCGCGGATCGTCCGCAACACCGCGCTGGTGATCGTCGCGCTGGTGGCCTTGCGCCTCGTCGCGGCCGCGTTCACGCCGATCACCTTCGACGAAGCCTATTACTGGATGTGGTCGAAGAGCCTGGCAGGCGGCTATTACGACCACCCGCCGATGGTCGCCTTTGTCATCCGTGCCGGTACCATGATCGCCGGCGACACCGAGCTCGGCGTCCGCTTGGTGTCGATCCTGCTCGCGCTGCCGATGAGCTACGCGATCTATCGTTCCGCCGCGATCCTGTTCGGCGGGGCGCGGGTGGCGGCGACCAGCGCCATCCTGCTCAACGTGACCATGATGGCCTCCGTGGGCACGCTGATCGTGACGCCGGATGCGCCGTTGCTGGTGGCCTCCAGCTTCGTGCTGTTCTTCCTCGCAAAAGTGCTGGAGACCGGGCGCGGCGTCTGGTGGTTAGCCGTCGGCGCCGCGGTCGGCGCGGCGCTGCTGTCGAAGTACACTGCGATGTTCTTTGGTGCGGCGATCCTGATCTGGCTCGCCGCGGTGCCGAAACTGCGACGCTGGTTTCTCTCGCCCTGGCCCTATCTCGGCGGGCTCGTTGCGCTGGCGCTGTTCTCGCCGGTGATCCTGTGGAACGCCGACCATCAATGGGTCTCGTTCGCAAAGCAGCTCGGCCGCGCCAAAATCGAGGACTTCCGCCCGGTCTTCATCGCCGAGCTCATTCCGACCCAGATCGCATTCGCGACCCCGCTGGTCTTCATCCTCGGCGCGATGGGGCTGCACGCGCTGACTTGGCACCGGGCCGGTGCGCTGGCCTCGCGCGTGCTGATCGAGACGATGTTCTGGACCATCGTCGTCTATTTCATCTGGCACTCGCTGCACGCCCGCGTCGAGGCCAACTGGTTCGCGCCGGTCTATCCGCCCTTCGTCGTCGCTGCGGCGGCCGCTGCCAATCTCGTGCCGTGGCAGCCGCGCCAGCGGCGCCTCGCCGATTTCTGCCTGCGCTGGGCCGCGCCGGTCGGCATCGTGATGTTCGCCGCGCTGATCGTACAGGCCAACACCGGCTGGCTGTCGGGGTATCGCCGCGATGCGACCGTGCGCAGCGTCGGCGTCGGCTGGCGCGAGCTTGCGGCCGAGATCGAGGCGGTGCGCATCCGCACCGGCGCGAGCTGCGTGCTTGCGCCCGACTACGGCACGACCGGCTGGCTCGCCTTCTACCTGCCGCGCGCACCTGCGTAGCGCAACAGAACCAGCGCATCCGCTGGGTCAACATGCCTGAGCCGGATCCCAAACTGCTGGCGGGCAAGTTGATCTATGTCGACGAGCTGCGCGAGGGCGGCCATCCCGTCCTCGAGGACTTCTTCACGCAGGTGACGCAGGTCGCGCAGTTGCAGCGCAAGCGCGGGCCGCTCGTCGTCGAAACCTACGGCATCGATCTGCTCGAAGGCGCGAGGGGCGATGTGCTGGACCGCTCGCCGCCGCCTGAACTCGTGCCTTGAGCGGTCATGTCCGGGGTGGTGTCGATTTCTCTTCGTGCTTAAGGCTTGCTCGCGCCACGCGACGATTGGTGCACGTACTGCAGGGCGGCGACGATGAGATCGCACTCGTCATCGGTCATGTCGTTATAAACGGGTAGTGCAATCACGTTGTAGGCAGTTCGCTCCGTCACGTCCAATTTCACGTCGTTCTGAGTCTTGTAAGCCGTCATGTGGTGGCATGGCGGGCTGTAATACTTCCGGACAAAGACGTTACATTTCTCGAGCGCTGATGCCAGCGCTTCACGGTCGAGTCCAAACTGCTCGGCGTCGACAACGACCGGCAGGAATAGCCAGTTCGCCTCGACACCTGCGGGTTCTCGCCCCACCTGCAGACCGGGAATTTCGGAAAGCCCGCTGCGCATGCGCTCGACGGCCCGACGGCGCGTCGCAACGGCGAGCTCGAACGTCTTGAGCTGCTCGATGCCGATGAGGGCCGATATTTCCAGCATCTTGCCGTTCAGGCCCGGCTCACCACAATCGGAACTGTCGACTTGCCCGAAGTTGCGTATCGCTTTGACGCGGGCGAGCAATTCCGGATCGTGGCTGCAGACGCATCCGCCCTCCATCGTCGAGAAGGTCTTGGTGGCGTGGAAGCTGAACATCTGCGCGTCCGCGAAGCTCCCGACCGGCTGGCCATTAACGCGGGTACCGAACGAGGGCGCGCTATCGACGAGAAATTTGAGCCTGTGGCGCCTGGCGATGTCGGCGAGCGAGGCGTAGTCGCTGGCTACTCCGTAAGCGTCGACGGCAAGGATGGCGATGGTGCGATCCGTGATCCTGCGCTCCACGTCCTCCGGATCGAGGCGCATGGTCAGGTCGTCAAGGATATCCGCGAAGACCGGTTCGGCGCCCACCCATTCCACAGCATGAGGTGTGGCGCAGAACGTGAACGACGGCACGATCACTTCGCCAGAGGTGACTCCAGCGGCCCGTAGCATGGCCATCAACCCGATCTGGCCATTGCAGAAGACGAGGGACGGGACACCGAGATATTCGCTCAAACGTCGCTCAAATTCGACAACCCAACGGGAATTGTTCGCGACCTGGCCGGTTTCCAGTGCCGTCTCAAAGGCGGCCAGGAACTGCTCTGTTTTTGGAAAGCTTGGACGCACGATATTGAGAGGATTTTGTGCCCGCGGCATCGGAAGTTCAGGCGCCACCGCGTCAGTCCTCTCGAGTCTACGACGAATACCGATATCGTCCTGCAACTTTGGCTCCATGGTGATGTGGCATGCCCACGCCACGGGTACTCGCGACTGACATCAGCTCGCGGCAACCATGCACATCTTGAGCTGCTGCGGACTTGATGCACAAGCAGCTTGCGCGCGTCACCTGACAAACGACGTCGAATAGGGAAGCAGGTCGACTAGTGATACTCTTTCTTTCCGGACGCCGACGTGATCGGGATTCTCCGCAGCCAAAGCTGTCGCGACCAGCGCTCGGTATTTTCGCGATACCAATCGATCGTCCGGCTGAGGCCATCCTGCCAGGAGAAGCTTGGTTTCCAGCCGAGCACGCGATTGATCTTCGACCAATCACCGGTATGTCTCACGACCTGTCCGGGCCGGTCGCCGACAAATTCGATCTTGGCGGGCGAATAATTCATCTTGGATATGATGTCGTGGGCGATCTCGTTGATCGTGCGGTGTTGGCCGGTCGCGACATTGAAGACTTCGCCATGGACGAGCTCGCCGGGGGCCTGAAGGACAAGATCGATCGCGCGGCAGGTATCCTCAACGTAGACGAAATCGCGGGCGGCCACGCCACCGCCGTGAACCGTCAGCGGCTCGTCGAGCATCGCGCTGGTTATGAAGCGCGGGACGAGCTTTTCGAGATGCTGCATCGGGCCGAAATTGTTGAAAGGCCGAACGATCACGACGGGAATATTGTAGGTCGCCCAATAAGAATAGATCAGCCGGTCGGCACCGCATTTGGCGCTTGCGTAAGGGCTCATCGGATTCAGCGGATGGTTTTCATCCATCATGTCCGAAACCGCATTTCCATACACCTCGGATGTCGAGACGTGGATAAAGCGTTTGATGTTGCGCCCGAACCTGGCAACAGCATTCGCCAGCGTCTGAGTCCCCAGCACGTCAGTTTGGAAGAACTGGAGGCTATCGTGAATCGAGCGCGTGACGTGGGTCTCTGCCGCCAGATGGATCACCACGTCGGCTTCTGCCACAAGCGTGTCGACCAGTGCGGCGTTGCAAACATCGCCGTACCAGAGTGACCCGCGAGAATCGTGCAAGCGAACCATATCGTGCGGAAGATTTTCGACGGCGCCCGCATAGGTCAGCGCGTCGAGGACCACGACCCTATCGAGAGGATACTTCTCCATGAGGTAGTGAACCAGGTTTGCACCGATAAACCCTGCACCCCCGGTAACCAGAATAGTGCGCATTCGAAATCCTGTTCGCAACGCGTTGCAAGGCCATGGAGGCCCGAGTTCTAGGCTGAACTCCGCGTCGCCGAATTTCATGCGTGGCGGCCGCGTCAGTCATCTCGAGTCCACGATGTCTATTGGTTATCGATATCGTCCCTAGCTTGCGCGAAGCATGCCGCGTCGCGGGGATTTTCCGAAATCACGCACATTTGGAATGGTGCGGGTATGGCGAATCAGGATCGATTGCTGGCTAATGGATCGCATCGGCATCCGTCGCCTTAACGCCATTGTTGGAAAAACATGAAGAACTTCGTCGTTAATCTCGATCGCCAGCCGGAGAAATTCGAAAGATTCCTGAAGCGGAATGAAGGCTGCGGAATCGCCTTCGAACGTTTCCCAGCTGTTGACGGATTGAAATTGACCGATGAGGAAGTCATGGCGATGGGGATTGTCGCTCCCGGTTCGCGGTTCGCCCCGGGCGCGGTCGGCGGTACCGCCTCGATGTCGCGGATATGGAAGATGGTTGCCGAGCAGGATCAGCCGGCCCTCGTGTTTGAGGACGATTGCACGATCCGTCACGACATTCTCGCGCGCCTGAAGACGCTTCTGCCGTCGCTTGGCGACTGGGATATCCTGGTACTCGGCTGCAATATAGATTCGGTACTCGATATTGAGCTGGCGCCAGGCATGAAGTCGATGATGGTCTTTCGGCCTCAGCGCCCGGATGACGTGAGCGACGCCGCTTTCCAGCGAGCGACGTCCCAGGTTGCGGCCTTCAGGCTGAACTGCTGTTTTGGCCCGGGCGGGTACGTACTATCCCCTGCAGGAGCGCGGAGAATGTATCCGTATTGGCTCCCGATGGACAACCGGCTGGTGACCATCGAGGCGCTTGGCAACCGCGCAATGACGACGTACGGGGCCGATATGATGGGGAACAGCATCTATCGCTTCGTCAAGGCGTATACTTGTCTCGCACCGCTTGTGGTGCCCCGCAACGATAATGCGACCTCAACGACTCAAAGTCATATCCCGAGTGCGGCGCGGGTTTGGGGTTAGGATCTGGGGCCGGATGCACATCAGCTTTACGGAGGTGCGGAGCTGATGAACGCAGGTCGAGAGTCGGTCGTCATCGCCTGAGTGCGTTTTCCGCGGGTTGGACGGGCGGCTTGTCTGCCGGTTTACCCCAATATGGATTCGGCGGGGGCGGGCGAAGTTTGCGAATGAGCTTCTTCACGGTAGCAGGGCGTTGCACGAAATGAAACTCGCGATCATGCAGCCGTATTTTCTTCCCTACATCGGCTACTATCAGCTCATTGCTGCGGTCGATGTTTTTGTCGTCTACGACAACATCAAATATACCAAGAAGGGATGGATCAACCGCAACCGGATGCTGGTCAACGGAAAGGATGTCCTGTTTTCACTTTCGTTGAAGAAGGATTCCGATGCCCTGGATATTCGTGACAGGGAATTGGCGGCCGATTTCGATCGTGCAAAGCTGCTCAATCAATGGCGGGGAGCCTATCGCACCGCGCCTTTCTTCAAGGAGACCTTTCCGCTCCTGGAAGAGATTGTCGGTTTTCAGGACCCCAATCTATTTCGCTATATCTTCAATTCGCTGCGCATGACCTGCGAGCATCTGGGCTTAAAGACCGCCCTCAAGATCTCGTCCGAGATTCCCATCGACCATTCGCTCAAGTTTCAGGACAAGGTCCTTGCATTGTGCGAAGCGATGGGGGCGCGAAAGTATATCAACGCGATTGGCGGCCTGGAGCTCTATGATCCCAACGCTTTTGGAGCCCGTGGAGTCGAATTTAGAGCTCTCCGAACAAGGCCGTTTCCCTACGAACAATTCGGCCAGGCTCAGGTGCCGTATCTTTCGATTGTCGATCTGCTGATGTTCAATTCGGTGGCCAAGCTCAGGGAAGTCATAGCCGGCAACTATGACCTGGTTGGAGGCGCTTGCTCCGAACCGCCGGATTTGCTCCCCCAGGTGTAGAAGGTCGGTTGGCTGAGCCCGTGCGTGCAGCACAGATCGGCGGTCGTCGCGCGGAGATCGCTCTCGCATGAAAGAGCCCGCCATTGGCTAAATGGCGGGAGCTGGTCCTCGCACGAAAACAGTGCGCGGCGCAGAGATCCTCGCACCGGAAACATAGGCGGATTAGCCCAAACCCGCCAAAGCTCCGAAAGAAAATCGCCGGGTCAGGCTTTTGATCGTCCAGGTTCGCAAACCAAGAAAATGCTCGAGCATAGATCCGGATACTGCTGGCCCAATTTGTAGGCGCCCTCGAGATAGGCTTCGGAAATGATGTCCGTCTGCAGCAGGCGATCCCACTGGAAGTTGGCCAGGGCCTTGAAAAACACCCCGGAGCGATGGATCACATTGAGCCCCGCCGCAACCGCATCACGCTCCAACGTATCCAACGAATAGGTGATGCGGTGCCCGTGCTCAGCTTCCGCAGGAGTAATGGCGGAGTTGTGCGAGATCAGTCCCATCTTGACCGCAATCTGTCTCGATGGGGCATGCGCATTCGGGCATGCCAAGAACAATCTCCCATTTTCTGAAAGCCACTTTTCGTTGATCAAGCGCAAGACGAGCTGGGGATCGTCAAGATGCTCGAGAACGTGGGTCATCACGATATTGTCGTATCGCCTCGGCAATTGCACGGTTTCGAATGTCGAGTTGATGAACTCGATCCTGGAGCCGAAACGGCTCTTGGCTTCCGCAATCGCGACATCCGATGCTTCGACGCAGGTTATATCCTTGAAGAAAGGCAGAAACCTCTTGGTGAATTCGCCGGTGTAGCTTCCCAGCTCGAGAAGACTTTCGCCTCTGAAGAAGGGCGCAAAGGACCGGATCATGAATGGCTGCATCACATCGAAATCGAACTGGTACGCGTATTTCTGATTGTCCACGTTACCAGTGTCGTTCAGCTCGCGATTGTAGTCTCTCATTTGCGACATAAGGGTCTCTCAAAGATTCTGCGGTTATACCAATTCGGCCAATCCAAAGCCGAATTTGCCAAACTCGTTCCCATTGTAGAGCATGTAGATTCTGTCATCGCAGGCGAAAACATGCGGATAGCATTGCATCTGCGAATCCCAGCCATCCTGCGAAAGGTCGATGCCGCCCTTCGAGTCGTCTCGCGTCCAGCTGATCAGGTCCTGCGAATAGGCGTATCCGAGACGATAGCTATTTCTGCCTTTTTCCCGGAAGCCGTGGCAGGGACGGAAGCAGAAGTACATGTGATAGACGTCATCCCGGCTGAATACCGTCGGCAAAGCCTGGCATTCATCGTCGCCGATGCAATCAGCGATGATTTGCGTGGCATTCCTTTGCCAGTTGATCGCATCCGTGGATGTGGCGCAGGCGATCTTGTAGACTCTGTCGGGTGGGTCGGTTTCGGAGAACGATTTCCATCTCGTTCCGAAAATGTACCACATGTAGTAAATGTCACCGATCGACATCACGAATGAATCGGCGATCAAAAAGGGTTCGTGCAGAGAGGCGGTCATGACCGGACCCGTTCCGTGCTTTTGAAAGGTCCGTCCGCCGTCCGTGCTTATGGCAAGGCCAATCGATGAATCCGCGCTGACCGAGGCCTTTCGATTCCATCCCGTGGTGAATCCAAGCACTCTGTCGCCGTCATCAAAAACATGCATGGGGAAAATGCCATGCTCGTCGAAGGCCCCGAGCTCTCCCAGCTCTATGACCGTGTGCTCGCAGACATCGAGGATCTCGCCCATGTTCCTGGCGAAATCCACGTAGGCGACGTGGCTCAGATATTTCCCGACCTCGTCTCGTCTGCGAGTTGAGAAATAAACCCGCACACGATCCTTCAGAACCAGCGCTTGCGGCGACTGGGCAAACTCCAAACAATCGTTTGGCAGCTTATGTTCGGTGGGGTCGAAGATCTTCCCGAGCTTCCTCCACTTCATGGCTTGAACCAATCCGGGGAGTTTTGCAGGCGAGCCAAACCGATGCCTGCGCGGCCCATCTCATTTCCCTGATAGATCATGTACGTCTCGCCGTCCAAACCGAACACGTGGCCATAGTTCACCATTTCAGAATCCCAGCCCTCGGCGGAAACTTCCATTCCCGCGACCGCGTCATTTCTCTTCCAGTTCACGAGATCCTCGGAAACAGCGTAGCCAATGCGATATCCGCCTTCCCGGCCCTTGTAGTTCTGGCTTTGCCGATAGGAATAGAACATGTGAAAACGGCCGGCCCGTTCGATGACGTCGGCGCCCGCCTGGCATTCGTTTTCACCCAGCTTGTCTTCGATCAGGTCGACGCCCGCCTTTCGCCAGCTCAATCCGTCGGAGGAGGTGGCCATGCGAATTTTGTAGACCGGCTCGGGCCTGCCCGAAGTCTTCAGCCACCGCTTGCCCGCGACGTACCAGAGGTACCATTGGCCGTTGAATCTTCGAATCCGCGGGCTTCCCAGGAGAAACGGTTCATCCGGGGTGTATGAAAGGACCGGTCCTTGGCCAACCCTCTCAAAGGATTCGCCATTGTCGTTGCTGATGGCGATGCCGATCGCGGCGTTAAAGGGGACCGACTCGCATCGCGTCCACCCCGCATAATACGCACGGATCTGGTTGTCGTGCCGGATCACCGAAACCGGATTCGTTCCGAATTCGTCGAAGGTTCCGCACCCGCCGAGCCTCATCACCGGTTCGTTGCAAATCCGAACCACCCGCGTCGGCGTTCTTCGGTCCAACTCGATGAACGCAATGTAGCTCTTGTATTGGCCGAGCTCGTCCGGCGCAGGCCTCGAGCAAAAATAGACTCTGATGACATCGTCGAGAATCAGGACGCTCGGAGATTGCGCGAATTCGCGCATCCAAGGATGATCCTTGTGGTCGCGGGGGTCAAAGAGCTTTCCAAGCTTTTCCCATTGCAGCATGGTCTGATCTCAATCCTCGAGCCGTCGAAGCCGGTTCGCGCCGGTCTTCAGTCCGCCGTAGTAGTAGTCATTGAAGCCTGCAGCTTCCATCAGCTCGAATACCTTTGGCATGTTGTACTCGACCCGATGCAGTTCGAAGCTCTTGCCGTCGAAAGTCGCGAACGCCGCCCGTGGATCACCGTCGCGCGGTTGTCCGACCGATCCGGGGTTGCAATAGCTCTTGCCGCCGAAGTGATGCACACTTTGCACGTGGGTATGGCCGCTGACAAAGATGCTGCCGGACAGGCGCGCAAAATAGGCTTCGTCGGGCTCCCTTAGGTATTCATCGATCGGGTCCGACCATCCGCCATGTACGGCTTGAGCGTCCCCCACCTGCATGTGCACCCGAAACGTCCTTAGCCAGTTCAGATTCTCGGGCGTGATCACCTTCCGCTGATAGACCAGACATTCGTTGACGCTCTTGGATCGAATGCAAAAGCCCCCAAAGCCCAGGTACCAGTCATGGTTGCCAAGAAGGCTTTTGATGTCGCGCCTTTTCAGCTCGTCGCAGCATTCGTTCACCTGGGAATAGTATCCGACCACGTCGCCGACGCAGAAGATCTCGGTGACGCGCATGCGGTCGAGCTCGGCGAGAACCGCCGTCAGCGCCTCGAAATTCCCATGGATGTCAGAGATGAACGCTATTTTCATAGAAGATATGATCCTCCGTATAGCGGACGGCTCGACCGCGCCTGATGTCCGGCTGGACCGGCATCTGGTTGTCGATGGCCATGTCGACCGCCATCAGTGCTTCGTTGTATCCAAAGGCGGCGCGTATCGACGTGGACGAAGATATCCTCGGATTGATCTCGAGCAGCTTCAGGCCGTGGTTGGTCCTGCGAAATTGAAAATTGGTCGGTCCGACCGGAGAGAACGCCTGACATAGATCCCGAACCGCTTCGGAAAACTCCGCCTCGTCGACAACCTCGGCCTTTTCCGTGAACCCGTCCTTGGAGAGCTTCCGTCGAAGCGCCATGATCGCCGAATAGCGTCCACGGCCATCGCAAAACGCGGACACCGTGAATTCCTCGTCGTCGCGTCCGACGATGGGCTGGGCCATCAAGGTCGGCTTTGTCGCGGGATCGATCCCGGCAAATTGCTCCGCAGTTGCGACCACCACGATTCCCTTGGAGCCAAAACCCCGGCGAGGTTTCAGCAGAAACGGCAGGCCGCATTTCTCCTTGAGAAAATCGAAGTCCATTTCCAGATGGCTCGGGATCGCATAGGGCAGCTTCAGTTCGAGCTGGCGCTGGTAAAATGCCCATTTGTCGGAGCATCTGGAGATTAGATCGGGTGAATTCAGGACGACCCTGGTCCCGGTCGATTCAATCTCGGCCAGTCGGTCCGCCCATTTGTACATGTCTGCATCGATGCCGGGGATCGCCACGTCGACGCGATGCTTGCGCAGCAGCGCGAGAAGCCAATCGAGGTAGTCCGGCGCATCCGTCCTGGGCGCCCGTTCAAAGATGTCGCAGAACCCTGATGCCACCGAGTCGGTATAGATCGAGGTGCCGATCAGCTTCATCGGGCTGTTCGATCTTTTCAGGGAGCGCAAGATTCCGTAGCCGACGATTCCCGCGGCGCCGGAAACCAATATCGTTCTCATGACGCCTGCCTTCGATGAGCCGCTTCCATCTGCATTCCCTGCGCCATGGAGATGCGGGGAAAATAGTCGAGCAGTCGGAACAGCGTCTCGTCACAAGCAAAGCCATTGCTCGGGATGTCAGGCTTGTCTTTCAGGAAGGCGACCTTGCTTTTGCTCTCGAAAGCGGAAATGGCCGCCGCCGCAATTTGCGAGTAGTTGACATTGTCGGGGTGCACGCAAGGGTAGGTGCCTTCAATCTTCTTCGCAATGACGGCCGAGATGATTTTGGCTACGTCCTGCGCGTGAATGAAGTTCCGCAAAGGGTCAATCGAGCCAAACAGATTGATGTCTTCATGGCCCTGGGCCTTGTCCATGATGGTGTACAGGAATGGCTGATGCCTTCGAAACCCTGATCCCACACCATAAATCTGGGACGGCTTCAGGACCGCGACTGGCAGGTGGAATTCCCGGCCGCAAAACTGCGCGACGTCTTCCGAGTGCCTCTTTGAGAGCGAGTAAGCGCCGAAGAAGGGAGACGCGCTCCCGAGATCCGAAAAAATGCTGGAGATGTGCACAAGGTGCTTTGCGCCCGCCTTCGAGCTGGCATGGCAGAGCTTCATCACACCAAGCACGTTGACATCCATCGTTTGCAGGATGTCGGTCGGTTCCTTGCCGCCGAAAGCCGCGGCCAGATTCACGACGCAGTCGATTCCGTCAGGAATTTGAATGTCGCGCGAACACAAGTCCAATTCGACATCGCAGCCCTTGCGCCCAGCCGTCAACAGCTCGCACCGTTCACGAAGAAGCGGGATGAGCGTCTGAGCCAGCGAAGAGGTCCCCCCAACGAGCAGGACTCTCATGATCGCGCCGGATCGACTGGAGTGAGCTGGGCCAGCATCCCGCAGGACAGTTCCGGGTAGTCAATTCCGATCTCGCACAGGGCCTGAATGATGTTGTCCGCGAGATTCAGCGCCAGGATCTGACTGGTCGCGAGGGGTTTTAGATAGATACCTTCCAGTTTTTCGATCTTGTAACCGGCATCGCTCACCAGCTTGGTGAGTGAGCTGACCGTAAAGTAGCGCTGATGCCCGAGGAGGAGATCGTTCTCCGAGAGAGCCTCCATGTCGGGCAGCATCCCCGCCAGATGTCCCAGCCTCCGGTTCATGACCTCGGCGTTCGGGACCGCGACAAAGAGCTTACCTGTAGGTGTCAGGAACTTTCTGAAACGCTTCAAGATCACAAGGGGGTCGTCGACATGCTCGAGGATGAACCCCATGACAATGAGGTCGAATCGTTCCTTGGTATCGAACTCCTCGAAGTAGGTTTCGATGACTTCGCTTCTGTTGTCCGGAAATTTCAGCTTGAAGTTCTGGATGACGGCGGGAGAGCCTTCAAGAACGACATGGCGCGCGCATCGGTCCGAAAAAATCTCGGTGGCAAAACCATGCCCCAGTCCCAGATCCAGAACGGAGCGCGGATCCTTGACGACGTGAGCAATCCGTTTCGGATACCAGGTCAGCACAATTTCGTTGTCGAAATCGTAGATGTTCTTGCCTTGATAGGCCGCGACATGGACGTCCAGTTGATTGCTCGTGGCCAAATGACCGTCCTCTCCACCGAAGAGCAGATCGAAAGACCGGACAAGGTGCGCCGGTCGCTATTTGCTGCCATATCAGCGCCCCCTTTGATTCGCCACGCGGCGGAGCGGTGAGGCGAAAGCGGTGTCAAGCTTCGTGCAAGCTACAGGCGGGATAGTTGAATGGCGGCGAGCTTCCCGAAGAATCGGGAGGTGGGTTGCTGTCTGCTGTCCCATGATCTGGAAGGTCTCCGATGAATTATCACGACGGCACTCTCGCAAGCGCAACCCAGATCTCGGCAGAGCCGCCGTCGCTGACGCGGGATGAATATTATCAGATCTGCCTGCGGCACCTGAAGACAGGCGAGCTTGCACAGGCCGAAGCGCGTTGCCGGGAAGGGCTGGCCGCAGACGAAAATCATGCCGGCTTGCTTCATCTGATGGCCGGTGTGTCGCTGCTCAACGGCGACTACGATGCCGCGATCCAGTGGGCCGGCCGTGCCCTCACGAACGAGATGAAGGCGACCTATCTCGCAACGTTCGGGGCCGCCTTGCAGGGCAAGGGGATGCAGGAGCAGGCGCTGGAGGCGTTTCAGCGCGCGGTGGAGCTCGATCCCGTCGATCCGTCAATCTGGGAGAACTATGGCCACGCCTTGAGCAGAACGGGGCACGGCAACCAGGCGAACCTTTGCTTCGTGATCGCACGGGCCTATCAAAGAATGCCGTTCCTGGCGGAATGCGATTCTGCTCCTCGCAGCGGCTGGAATGCCCTGACGGAGCAATTCAATCCTCACCTTCGCAACCTCGCGCGGTCGGATGCGGCCCGCGATCCCATCCATTGCTTCTGGTCGGACACGCTGCTGAACGACATGTCGTATCTCTCGCTTCAGTCGATGATCCGCCAGGGCCATCCGGTCAAGCTGTACACTTACGACGACATAGTCACCATGCAGGCGCTCGTGCCGCCTGGAGTCATGGTGGCCGACGCCGAAAGCGTCGTGCCGAAGTCGACCTACCATCATGCCCTCGTTCATAGCGAGGTCCGCTACTTCAGCGACATCTTCCGCTATGCTGTCCTTCAAGAGTTCGGCGGGTGGTGGCTCGACGCGGACATCGTCCTCGTCAAGCCGTTGGATTTCGCATCGGAGCACGTATTTTCCACGCAATGGTCGGGAGTCGAGAACGGCCATGTCTGCGTCGGCGGCGTGATGCGCGCGCCCAAGGGCTCGCTGCATATGGCCAATCTGTATGCCCTGTCGCTCCAGCGGCTTTTCAACGAGCGGCGCGTCGAATACGGCGCGGTGGGGCCGTTGCTGCTCAGCGAATATCTGCTTCTGTCAGACGACGAGAAGCTCCGGTCGTCGATCCTGCCGCCGACGGCCTTCAATGCGATCGACGACTGCGAAGTCGACTTGCTGGTCTCCGAAGGCCGGGACGGCTTCGAGATCTTGAGCGACCCCCGTGTTACGGGCGTCCATCTCTGGGGAAAAATGTGGGCCGAGCAGGGGCTGCGCCTCGATGCTGTTCCCGACCAGAGCGTGGCGGCCCATCTCAAGAGGCTCGTTCTCGAGCCGAATTAGTCGGTAGAGATCGCGGCGCTTGGGTGCTGAGGCGCAAGGCGCAGCGGCGCTAAAGCATGATCCGGACCCGGAGGGCCGCGTTAGCGCAAAATGCGCAGCGGTTTTCCGAAAAGATCTTGCGCAAACAACAAGCTAAAGCGCGATGACGGTTCATCCCGATCTCATCGTGCTTTAATCGATCATCTCGGCCTTGGTGCTGGCCTGGTTCGGCCCGTTCCGGTCGCGCCAGAACCAGACGGTCACGACGCCGGAGCGGCCGCGCACCTGGGTGAGCAGGGGGCCCGACAGGATGCCGTCTGGAGAGCCCTGGAAGTCGGCTGCATCCAGCAGCGTGTCGGTGAGCGCGAGCCGCGCACAGTTCTGGGCGGCAACCTCCATCAGGCGGCTCGCGACGTTGACGGTGTCGCCGTTGGCCGTGATGTGCTGATGGCTTTCGCCGAGACGGGAGGCGACGATCGGGCCGTAATGCGCGCCGATCTTGAAACCAAGCTGACCGCGGATTGCGGGCGGCAACGAAGCGATCCAGCGATCGACGCTGCGATAGAGCTCGATCGAACATTTCAGCGCGCGCGCGGCGTCGTCCGGCATCGCGCGTGGCAGGCCGAACAGGATCATTGCGCCGTCGCCGAGAAAGCTGGTGATCATGCCGCCGCAATCGACCGCAGTCTTGTCGATCAACACATGAAATGCCTCGAGAACGTCCTGGAGCTCGTCCGGATCAATCCGTTCGGTCAATGTCGTGAAGCCGGAGAGATCGATGAAGACGGCGGCACCGTCCTGCCGGACGGGCTTGGACAGGAAGTCCGGATCCCGTGCCAGCCACTCCTGCAGGGCGGGGGCCTGGAATCGCGCGAGCGAGCGGCTCTTGGCGGCGAGATATTGCGTGCGGCGGCCGCCCGCCCATAGCTGCACGCCGGCAAAGACGGCAACTGGCGGCACCGCGGCCGCGAGTGTGGTTGCGGCATTCAGCCAGATGCCGTGCGTGAACGCGAACAGATTGAGCCCGGCCCAGGCGATCATCACGATCGCCGCCGCCATGATGCCGAGCGCGCTGCGCCGCCAGGCGAGCAGGCCGACCAGCAGCATCGGCAGCAGGATCGCGGTGAGCGCGTCGATGATGTGCACCTTGCGGTCGCGCACAATGCCGTCGCCGGCGACGAGATGGGTGATCGCGGTCGAGACCACCTCGACGCCAGGCATCAGGGAATCGAACGGTGTCGGATAGAAGTCGCCGCCGCCGGCGACCGCGGCGCCGATCACGACGATGCGGTTCTCGATCGCGGCGCGGTCGAGCGTGCCGTCGAAGATGCTCTGCGCGCTGACAGTGCGGATGGTGCGGCGCGGGCCGTAATAGGTGATCGGCAGCGCGAAGTCGGTGTCGGTCGGCACCGCGCGGTCACCGAGCATGAGATGATCCGGCGCGATCGTCAGCGGCTTGTCGAGCGCGCGTGTCGCCACGCGAAGCGGGAACGACAGTTCGATCTTGTCGCGCGTCCGGAACAGCATCGGCACCGAGAGCGGCGAGCCAGATTGTCCCGTCGCGACGTTGACGACGCCGACCTCGGCATGGTCGGCGAACGCCGGCAGCGGCAGCAGGAAGCGCTCGGCCTGCGGCAGAACGGCGAGCGGGCCTTCGCTGGCGGGCGCCACGGTCTCGCTGGCGGACGGGAAGATCGCGGCCGCGGCGAGCACCATGGGCCCGGTGGCGAGGGTATTCGCCAACGTGGCATCGCCGATCGCGGCGCTGCGGTCAACCAGCAGCAAATCGATCGCAACGACCTTCGGCTTGAACTGCACGATGGTGTCGACGACGCGGGCGAGATCGGCGCGCGGCAGCGGATAGCTGCCGCCGCGTTTGATCACGGTGTCGTCGATCGCGACGATGGTGACGAGATCGGGCGGATGCTGCACGCCGCGGACCTGGGTCCGCAGATCGGTCAGCGTTGCTTCGATCCGGTCGAGAAACTGCAGATGGCCGTTGGCGCGTGCGGCAAAGATGCCCGCGCCCCACAGCGCGGTGAGAACGAGTGCCATCAGGATCTGAACGCGTCGGCTACTCATGCGGTCGTTTTTGCGCTCGTTCTGCAATCTTCCGGTGTCCAAATCTCATTGGCCGGGTCCGACTGACTCGGCTTATCGTGCGAACCTTATTGTCCGAGCCTCGCCATCAGCGCGTCGACGCGCGGCTGGCCCCATGTCTTGACGGTCAGCGGACCGGTTGCCTCGACGTCGACGCCTTCGCCGGGGCCCAATACGACGCCGCGCCCGCGTGTCCTGCGGCTCACGCCGACACGGCCGTCGGCGACGAAGACGGAGGTCTTGGCCTCGGCGACATCGACTGCCCATTTGGTGCCGCGCACGGCGGCGATGGCCTGCGGCGTCAGCACCTTGAAGGGATTGCCGCCGGGCTTCTTGGGCACCTCGACCAGCAGCGCCTTGCTGCTCAACTCCACGGAGTCAATATGTCCGTCGCGGTTGGCGTCCTTAAGTTCAAACCTGGCGCCATTTTCCGCAACGATGGTGATGCCGTTGTCGCAGCGCCAGAGTTGCGTGCCGGCGGCCGCTGGCGATGCGGTGCAGCCCGCATTGGCGGCAGGCTGTGCAGTCGCAGATCCAATCAACAGAAACGACCACGCCAGAGCGAAAAACCCGGCGCGCGAAAACCTTCTCATGCCAGCCTCCGTTTGCGTGCGTGGCACAGTTCAAGGCGATGTTGATACGGTACCGTATCACACGCAGAGGCTGCTGAAAAGTGCCGCTCTCGCAGCTATTTTCTCGCCGCGGTATTTTCCAGTGCGGCACGATCAACTTTCAGTCAGGGCGCCGTGTTGCGTGAGCATCTGTGCGCGCTTTGTGAGGTGCGTGAGCTACCGCCGTGCTGCTGACACCGATGCCCCGGAGAGGCACAGCACGCACCAGCCTCGCGCAACGCTTCCCCGCTATCTTCCGGGCATTGAAGACCACGAAAAGGACTTGGTTGGTGCGTTTAGAGAGGCGGCCGGAACGCCTCCGCTGACCCCGCCAATCCGGCCGAGAATTATGGTTAACAGTTGCGCCTAAGTCCGTAGTTCTGCGGTCTTTTTTCTCGAAATGGCACAGCGTTGGCGAGCTGCCCTACATCTGCCCGAACTTAATCCGCATTTAACTAAAAGTCGCCTTAATGACGCTCCGACCTCCTGCGAGATGCTGTTCCCGGATCGTGACCAGCGGCACTTCGAAGGGGGACTGAGTGACACCGTCCTGGACGCAAGGCGAATGAGTACGAGTATCGCTGCGCAGAGTAACGCGGCACGGAAGTCCAACAATCCTGGCAAGCATTCACATCGGAAGCCTTCCCGGAAAATGACCACCCAAAACGTGCTTGGCGCGGCTGTGATCGGCTGCGTCGTGCTTGCCGGCTGGACCGTCTACAACAACATCTTCGCCGCCAGTGTCTACCCGTCCGTCGGCAGCGCCGGTTACGACGAGCCCGTGATCAAGCGTGCGCCCAAGGTCGCGCTGCGCGAGGCGGGCGATGCCATCAAGGAAGCCTTTGCGCTGCTGCCCGACCGCCTGCAGGTCGCAGCCCCGATCTCGCGCGAGATGTTCAACGAGCGCTTCGCCGCGGCTGCCACGCAGGGCGTGGAGTCGAATGCGGCCAGCGCCGCGCCTGCGACCAAGGTCGCCGACGCCCCGAAGCAGAGCGTGATCGCGAAGGTCGCTGAGGCGCTGAAGCCGGCGGCCCCGGCCAAAACCGCGGATGCCGCGAAGGCCAAGCGCGCACCGGATGCGCAGGTGCAACTGGCTTCGGCTGATCCGGCCGAGATCGTGCCGGCGCCCGAGGCCAAGCCGAAATCCTTCGCCGACCGCGCCAAGGCCGCGGTGATGTCGATCACCGGCCCGCGCCAGTCATGGTGGAAAAGCTCTGGGGCAAGCGTGAGCCGTCCGGCGGGCTGCTCGCCTATGCCTCGGCCGATGCCAGCGTGACCGCGTCCATCGCGCCGAAGGAGCAGAACCCGATGTTCGGCGGCGCGCCGCCCTATGAGCGCGACACCGCCGTCTACGACATCACCGCCAGGACGGTTTACCTGCCCGACGGCACCAAGCTCGAGGCGCATTCCGGCCTCGGCTCCAATCTCGACGATCCGCGCTCCTCGAAAGTCCGCATGCGCGGCGTGACGCCGCCGCACATCTACACGCTGAAGCCGCGCGAGGCGCTGTTCCACGGCGTGCCGGCGCTGCGTCTGACCCCGATCGGCGGTGAGAACGCGATCTACGGCCGCGACGGCCTGCTCGCGCACACCTTCATGCTCGGGCCGAACGGCGATTCCAACGGCTGCGTGTCGTTCAAGGACTATTACGCGTTCCTCGACGCCTACCGCAACAAGGGCATCCGCAAGCTCGCGGTGCTGGCGCGGGTCGACTAGGGACGTTTAAGCCGTCATCGTCTTGCGCAGCGCCATCTCGATGGCGATCGCCTCTTTCACGGCAGGCCGCGTCTGCATGCGCACGAGATAGGCCGCGAGCGGCGGCCATTGCGCGATGTCGATTCCGGCAGGGCGGAGCAGCAGCAAGGCCCAGGCGAGATGCGCGTCGGCGATGGTGAAGCGGTTGCCGACGAGGAATTCGCGGTCCGCCAAATGCGCTGATGGCACCTGCAACGTCTGCACGATCCTTGCTCGCGGCTTCGCCAGCGAGCCGTCGTCCTGGTACCAGAAGGTCGGAAACAGGAACGCCTTGTGGATCTCGGCGCCGGTGAAGCTCAGCCATTCCTGGAGGCGGTAGCGGTCGGGCTCACCGGGGCGGGGCGCAAGACCCGCCTCCGGTTTCAGATCGGCGATGTATTGCAGCACCGCAGCGCTCTCGGTCAGCCGCTCGCCGTTCTCCAGCACCAGCACCGGCACCGCGGCCTTCGGCGAAATCCCGTGGAAATCGCCGTCGTCGTCGACGATCTTCTTGGTGCGGAGCTGCACCAGATGGTAGCGCGCCTCGAGGCCCGCTTCCATCAGCGCGATGCGGCTCGCAAGCGAGCAGGCCATCGGCGCGAAATAGAGTTGCAGCATCGCGTTGCTCCGTTATCTCAGCGCATCGCCGCGCGCGATGATCGCGAAGCGATCGGATAGCTCGGCGAGCGCGACCTCATGGATGGTCCGGGCGTTGAGCGTGCCGCCGTGTCCGTCGGGCAGGTCCCGCGTGGCACAGGCGTCGGCATCGATCGTGGTGCGAAAGCCGAGGTCGAGCGCGGCACGGGCGGTGGAGGACACGCACATATGCGTCATGAAGCCGCCCAGCACGATGTTCTTCCTGTCGGTCGCGGCAAGGCGTGCCTGCAGATCGGTGCCGGCAAACGCGTTCGGCAGCTCCTTCTCGATCACCAGCTCGCCGGCACGGGGGCTCAGCTCGGCGACGATGGCGCCGCGGTCGGCGCTGCGGTCGAACAGGCTGCCCGCCTTGCCGCGATGGGCGATGTGGATGATGGCGGAGCCGGCCTCGCGTGCGCGTGCCAGCAGGGCGGCGGCCCGCGCGATCGCGGGCTTGGCGTCGGGCAAAGCGAGGGGGCCCGCGAGATATTCGTTCTGGATGTCGATCAGCACCAGTGCGGCGTCGCCAAGACGCGGCGGATTGAGGTCGGCGCCGGCGAGCTGCAGCAGGGTCTTTGCGGTCGTCATGATCCTGGAAATCTCCGAAGCGAAATGCTGGCCGACCATAGCTCCGGGAATGCCTGCCGATATGCAGGGATATTGCAGCGGGTGGCTGCGATATTGCAGGCGGCCGCGGAGCGATATAGCCTTTAAGCCATGAACTGGGACGATCTTCGCATCATCGCCGCCGTCAGGGACGAGGGCACTTATGCCGGCGCCAGCGCGCGGCTGCGCATCGACGAGACCACGGTCGGGCGCAGGCTGTCGCGCATCGAGCGTGCACTCGGTTTGCGTCTGTTCGAAGCCGCCGACGGCGTCCGCAGGCCGACGCGCAGTTGCGAGGCGGTGCTGGCGCATGTCGAGGCGATGTCCGCACACGCCGCCGAGATCGGTCGTCTCAGTGAGAGCCTTGAAGGTCCGGTGGGACGCCTGCGCATCGCCTCCACCAATACGGTCGCCGAGGAGGTGCTGTCGCCGCGCGCGAGCGATTTCCTGCGCGCCAATCCCGGCCTGACGCTGCAATTCCTCACGTCGAGCGAGAACGTCAGGTTCTCGCGCTGGGAGGCCGATCTCGCCATCCGCCTGCGCAAGCCCGACAAGGGCGACTTCGCGATCTCGAAGCTCGGCGACATCAAGCTCTATTATTTCGAGCCTGTCACGATCGAGGGCGAGCCGATGCTGTGCGTCTATCCGGACGAGCTCGGCACCATTCCCGAGATGCAATTCCTGCGCACCAGGACAGCCCGCACGCGCTGCGTCACCGACAACGTCCGTGTCATCCGCAACCTGATCCGCGCGCATCAGGCCGCCGGCGTACTACCGGAATATGTCTGCGCGGATCTGCTCGGCGATCGCCGCCTGCGCGCCACGCTGCTGCCGAAGCGCCGCGACGTCTGGCTGCTCGTGCAAAATCATCTCAAGCGCGACGCCGCGACACGCGTCACCATCGATTGGGTGAGGGCGTGCTTCCAGGATACGTCACGCAAGTAACGTCGCGCCGCGCTGTCCGCGAAGGCGGCATAGAGGCCCTCGTCGCTGGCGGCATGGAGGTCGATGCGGCCGACCTTCTCGCCCTCCTGACCCGGCTCGTGCGCCTGACGGCGCCCGAGAGCGCGTGACAAACGAGAAGGGCCGCCTACGGGCGGCCCTTCACATCTTCGTCGTTATCCGCCAGTGGTGAACGCGCGAGCGCGCCATTGCGACCAAGATACCGAGCGGGGATTGCGTGCGCGCGAAGGTTGCGTAAGCTCGCAACGTCTGCAGTCTCGACCAGGAAGGGCGCATGACCACTCTCGAGCAAACCATCCGCCCCTCGGCCAAATCCGGGGAATGGAAGGCGATCGTCGTGCTGATCCTGCTGATCCCGGTGCTGTGGTCGCCGCCGTTCCTGTTTCGCTTCTTCCTCTATCAGCCGTTCAACATCCCCTCGGGCTCGATGATGCCGACACTGGTGGTCGGCGACTACGTCTTCGCCGCCAAATATGCCTATGGCTATGGCCGCTATTCCTTCCCATTTGCGCCGTCATGGATCTCAGGCCGTTTCCGCGCCGCTGATCCCGAATACGGCGATGTCGTTGTGTTCCGTGCGCCGAAGGACACTGCGGTCGACTACGTCAAGCGCGTGATCGGGCTGCCCGGCGACCGCATCCAGATGCGGGGAGGGCAGCTCTTTCTCAATGACCGTGCGGTGACGCGCGTTGCTCTGAAGGAGACTGTCGCAGGCTCCGCCTGCGGGACCGACGATGCCGCAAAAGTCAGGCGCTGGCGCGAGACGCTGCCGAACGGCGCGTCCTACGTCACCTATGACTGCATCGACAACGGCTATCTCGACAACACCAACGTCTTCACGGTGCCGCCGGGCCATTTCTTCGTGCTCGGTGATAACCGCGACAACTCCACCGACAGCCGCATGGCAGCGATGGGCTTCATCCCCTTGGACAATCTCGTCGGCAAGGTGACGCGGATCTTCTGGTCGCTCGACCAAAACGGCGAGCCGCACATGGAGCGGCTCGGCAAGGTGTGGTGAGAAGGCCTCTCCACCCGTCATTCCGAGGCGCGCCCTCTTGGGCGCGAGCCCGGAATCCATAACCACAGGCGGATGGAATGGCCTACTATGTCCTCGCAAGTAAGAAGCACGGCACACTCTACATCGGCGTGACCAGCGATCTCGTGCGCCGTGTGTACGAGCATAAGACGAAGGCCGTCCCCGGCTTCACCACGAAGTACGGCGTCGATAAGCTCGTCTTGTTCGAGATCTACGACGATGCAGTTACCGCCATCGCCCGCGAGAAAGAACTCAAGAAGTGGCGTCGCGACTGGAAGACGCGCCTGATCGAGGAGCAGAACCCAAATTGGGATGATCTCTATCCCGGGATAACCAACTAGCATTCGTGGTTATGGATTCCGGGCTCGCGCCCAGGAGGGCGCGCCCCGGAATGACGTGCCCCAAAACAAAAACCCCGGCATTGCTGCCGGGGTTTCGCATTTCTCGACTTTGCTTGAGATGACCGGACCTTAGAAGTCCATGCCGCCCATGCCGCCGCCGGGGGGCATCGCCGGGCCGGCGCCGCCCTTCTTGGGCAGCTCGGCGACCATGGCTTCCGTGGTGATCAGGAGCGCGGCAACCGAGGCTGCGTTCTGGATCGCGGTACGGACCACCTTGGTCGGGTCGATGATGCCCTTCTTGACGAGGTCGGCGTATTCGCCGGTCTGGGAGTCGAAGCCGTAATTGTAGGCCTTGTTCTCCAGGATCTTGCCAACGATCACCGAGCCGTCTTCACCGGCGTTGATCGCGATCTGGCGAGCGGGTGCCGACAGCGCCTTGCGCACGATCTCGACGCCGGTCTTCTGGTCGTCGTTCTTGGTGCGCAGGCCCTTGAGCTGCTCGGAGGCACGGAGCAGGGCGACGCCGCCGCCCGGGACGATGCCTTCCTCGACCGCAGCGCGGGTCGCATGCATCGCGTCATCAACGCGATCCTTGCGCTCCTTCACCTCGACCTCGGTCGCGCCGCCGACGCGGATCACCGCGACGCCGCCCGCGAGCTTGGCGAGACGCTCCTGGAGCTCCCGGATTGCTACGCAATCCGACCTCTCCCCGCAAAGAGCGGGGAGAGGTTAAGAGGCGGCACGGCAAACGATCTGGCTGGTCATCCCACGTCAGGGACGCACCGCTCTCGCCCTCCCTCGCCCCGTTCTTACGGGGAGAGGGTGGGGTGAGGGGCCGCCTCCACAAGTTCGGCTTGAATTGTGAGCCTCAGTACGCCGGCTCGTACATCTGCGACTGCACCAGCGCCTTGACGTCGTTCGGCGCCGGTCCCTCCGCGAGCCCGCGCTGATAGGCAACGTCGGCCACAGCCGCCGCAATCCGCGCCGAGACCTCGCGGATGCGGGGCAGCGCCGGGTAGAGGCTGCCTTGCGCGAGGTCCTCCTTGCCGACGCAGTCGGCGAGCGTATGGGCGGCCGCCATGAACATCTCGTCCGTCACCAGGCGCGAACGGCTGGCGATGACGCCGAGACCGACGCCCGGGAAGATGTAGGAGTTGTTGCCCTGGCGCGGCACGAAGGTGCGGCCGCTCAGCTTCACCGGATCATACGGGCTGCCGCAGGCGAACAGCGCGCGGCCCTCGGTGTAGCGGTAGGCATCCTCCGCCGAGCATTCGGCCTTCGAGGTCGGGTTGGAGAGCGCGAACACGATCGGCTGCTCGTTGAGCTCGGCCATCGCCTTGAGCACGTCGGGCGTGAAGGCGCCGCCGACCGCGGCAACGCCGATGATCGCCGTCGGCTTCAGCGTCTTGATGGCGGTGAGGAAGTCGGCGATCGGCGCCTGGCCCGCATGGGCATAGCGCAGCTTGTGGCCGTGAAGGCCGTCACGGCCGCCAACGACCAGGCCGCGGGAATCCACCAGCCAGTTGCGGCGGAGCGCGTCGGCTTCCGTTGCGCCCTCCGCCACCATGGCGGAGACCACGAGATCGGCGATGCCGGTCGCCGCTTCGCCCGCGCCGAGGAACAGGATGCGCTGATCCCTGAGCTTGCCGCCGGAGACACGCAGCGCCGAGAACAGGCCCGCGAGCGCCACCGCCGCGGTGCCCTGGATGTCGTCGTTGAAGACGCAGGCCTCATCCCGGTATTTGTGCAGCAGCTTGAACGCGGAGTGATTGGCGAAATCCTCGAACTGGATCAGCACGCCCGGGAACGTCTTCCGCGCAGCCTGCATGAACTCGTCGACGAAGCTGTCATAGGCCTCGCCCGTGAGCCGCCGCTCGCGCAGACCGAGATAATAGGGATCGTTCAAGAGCTCTTCATTGTTGGTGCCGACGTCGAGCACGATCGGCAGGCATTGCTCGGGGTGCACGCCGGCGCAGGCGGAATAGAGCGAGAGTTTTCCGACCGGAATGCCCATGCCGTTGGCGCCGAGATCGCCGAGGCCAAGGATGCGCTCGCCGTCGGTGACGACGATCAGCTGGGCCGGATAGGGCCAGTTCTTCAGGATCTCCGCGATCTGGCCGCGATCGCGCGAGGAGATGAACATGCCGCGCGGCCGCTGGAAGATCAGGCCGTATTTCTGGCAGGCGAGCCCGACCGTCGGCGTGTAGATGATCGGCTGGATCTCGTCGATGTTGTCGACGACGACGCGGAAGAACAGCGCCTCGTTGCGGTCATGCAGCGCGTTCAGCGCGACGTATTTTTCGAGGTCCGTCGGCAGGGTGCGGAGGTTGGTGAGCACGCGCTCGGCTTGCGTCTCCATCGTCAGCACGCAGGGCGGCAACAAGCCGCGCAGGCCGAGCGCGCGCGCTCCGCTTCGGTGAAGGCGGTGCCCTTGTTGAGCAGGGGATCGCGCAGCAGCGTCATGCCGTGCGCGGCGTCGGATGATGTCGAATGGGCGCTGACCCGAGCAGGTCTATTCACGAATTCCCCCAGGGAGTTTCTTATTGAAGGGCGGCCATTGTCGGCCAGTGCTCACCCGAGATCAAGGACGCAGGCATCCCGGCATCGATTGTGATCTCGCACCGCAGCGAGGTTTTCGAGAACGATCCGCAGTTGCGCGCGCAAGTTAACACGGCGACGTTTTTGCTCCTGATGATGAGGGATTGAGGGGCGGCCTGCCCTCTCCCCCCGTCATTCCCCGGGGCGCGACGAAGTCGCGAACCCGGAATCCATCGATCCGCAGATACCGCCGCCGCAATGGATTCCGGGCTCGCGCTGACGCGCGCCCCGGAATGACGAGAAAAACCTCACAAACCATCAGGAAGACGAAGGACTATACGGCGACAACGCTATTCCGGCTTGATATCCGCGGCCTTGACGATCGGCCACCATTTCTCGATCTCGGCCTTCTGGAACGCCGCGAGTGCCGCGGGCGTCTGCTGATCGGACGGCGGAATCTCCTGCCCGAGCTCAGTGAAGCGCTGCTTGACGGCGGGATCCGCAAGAACCGTGACGATCGCCGCGTTGAGCTTTGTGACAATATCTTTCGGCGTGTTCTTCGGTGCCCAGATGCCATGCCAGTAGGAGATGTAGAGACCGGGCAGCCCCGCCTCGTCGACGGTCGGGATGTCAGGCGCGGAGACAAGCCGTGTCGGCGAGGTCACCGCAAAGGCCTTGATCGCGCCGTTCTTGTATTGCGGCAGCGAGTTCGAGGCCTGGTCGAACATGATGTCGATCTGGCCGGCGACGAGATCGATCATGGCGGGCCCTGCGCCGCGATAGGGCACGAACTGGAAATCGGTGCCGGTCTTCTCCTTGAAGAACACGCCGGCGACATGCGCGCCGGTGCCCGCACCGGCCGTGCCGGCGGTGGCCTTGCCGGAATTGGCCTTCAGCCAGGCGATCATCTCTTTCAGATTGTTGGCCTCGAGCGACTTGCGGCCAACGATGAGCTGCGTGCCCATCGCGATGGTCGCCACCGGCTCGAAATCGGCGAGCAGATCATAGGGCAGCTTGAAGATCGCGCCGTTGAGCACATGCGTGCCCCAATGGCCGATCGTAATGGTCGTACCATCAGGCGTCGCGCGCGCGACGCGGGCACCGGCGATGCTGCCGGAGGCGCCGGCGACGTTCTCGACCACGACCGTGGCGTGCAGTTCGGCGGCGATCCGCTCCGACAGGATCCGCGCCAGCGTATCGGTCGGGCCGCCAGCCGCGAACGGCACGACGAGGGTGATGGGACGCGACGGGAATGGCTGCGCACTCGCTGGCGCGGTCCACGACGCGCATCCAATCAGCGCGCAGATGACGATCACATGACCGCGTAATCCGGCCCACAGCCCCCGCATCGTTCTCTCCCACCCTTTTTGCCGCCCGCATGTTGTCAGCGGGTTGGAGCCGGAGTGAACGCTGCCGCGCTGGCCGAGGCAAGCCCAGAAATTATCCAGCCGCCCGCCGCGGCGTCAGATTGGCGGCACTATCCGCAGGTGGCGCGATCTGCATCAAGATGGTCTGGACTGGGGACGCGATCTCGATGCCGTGCTCCTGGAAGCGCAGCTTCATGCGGCGGTTGAACTCGCGCTGGACCGGCCAGCGGCCGGCCTCGGTGCAGCGGATCTGGCCGACAATCGACACCATGGCGCCGTCGACCTTGTCGATGCCCCACAGATCGAGATCGCCGCGGATCGCCGCGCGAAACTCCGGCTCGCGCCGCATCTCGTCGACGATGTCCTTGAGGATCTGGCCGGCGCGGTCGGTGTCCTCCTTGTAGGCGACATTGACGCTGACCGAGGCGTTGCCGGCGCCGCGGCTGGCATTGGTGATGGTGGTGACCGCGCTGAACGGCACGATGTGCACGGCGCCGTCGCCGGCGCGCAGGCGGATGGTGCGGATCGAGACGTTCTCGACGACGCCAGAGAGCCCCGAGACGCTGACGGTGTCGCCGACCTGGACCGTGTTCTCCAGCAGCAGGAACAGGCCGGTGATGAGATCCTGCACCAGCTTCTGCGAGCCGAAGCCGATCGCGATGCCGACGATGCCGGCGCCGGCCAGCAGCGGGGCGACATTGACGCCGATCTCGCTCAGCGCGGTGAGGCCGACGACGGTGGCGATCAGGCAGAGCAAGGCAGTTCGCAGCATCGGCTGGAAGGTGCGCAGGCGCGCGGCACGGGCATAGTGCCCGTCGCGCGACAGCGAGTTGATCTGGCGGTCCAGCAGTGCGTTGCTGGCTTCCCAGATGGCTGCCGCGATGAACACGGCCAGGCCGATCGTCACCACGGCCGAGATCAGCCGGCTGCCGATCTGACCGCCATAGAACCAGACGATGGCATCGACGCCCCAGACTTCGAGCACGGCGACGAAGCCGATGAAGGCGATCACGCCGGAGACGATCCTGCGCAGCAGCGGCAGATAGCGGTTGGCGCGGACCTCGAGGCCCGGAAAACGCTGGAGGATCTCCGGCCTGATGCGGAAGCCGCGGTCGATCAGGCTCAAGGTCACCATGATGGCGACGCGGGTGATCAGCGCCACCACGATGGTGCCGACGAAATATTGCAGCAGCAGCGAATAGCCGTTGCGGATGTTGAGCGCCCACACCGCCCACAATGCGAGATCGAGCGCGATGGCGAGGTAGTGCCAGCCGGCAGCGATGCGGTTGCGCAGGCGCGCAGCGATGCCCTGCCGGTCGGCCGGCGCACGGATGGAATCGGCGACCTGGCGGCGGCATTGCAGGATGATGACGACGACGAAGAGATGCACGACCAGCATCACCATGCGCAGCAGCGCGGCGTAGCCGGCGCGGTGCAGCCCGAGCAGCAGCGCCACATTGGCAAAGGCGATGCCAGAGACGCCGACGCCGACGATGCGGCGTGCCCAGATCTCGATATAGGCCGCGGTCTCGGCGCGCACCGGAAACAGGCCGAATGGCCCGGCCAGCGCGCGGACCACGCAGATGAGCCCGCGCGAGAATGCATAGGCGTTGACGACCGCAAGGATCACGAAGCGGACCGTGACGGGATCGCCGATCTCGGTGCCGAGCAAGGCGGTCGCGACGCCGATGAAGACGAACACCGGAAGCAGCTCGAGCAGGAGGCGGCCGAGCACGAAGGGCAGCCGCAGCAGCAATTGCCAGACCCGCGCCAGGCTATGGCGTCGCTTCTGCAATTCAGGCGCCGGCGTCACGTCGGCCACCGACGATGGCGGATCGGCGATCGGCAGCGCCTGCACCGGCAGGCGCGCGGTATGCGGCACGCGCCCCTCGAGGAATGCCACCGGACGCCGGATCAGGCGGAAGATCACCCATTCCGCCGCAAGCGCGCAGCCGAGCACCAATGCAAGCTTCCAGGCGATCTCGATCAGGAGATTGTAGGCGGCGGGATCGTTGGCGGTGCGCACGATCCAGTAATAGAACGCGGGGAAATGCGTCAGCGTCCGCGCCACGCTGGCGATCTCGCGCGAGATGTCGCCGATCTGCTCCGACACCGTGAGCAGGAGTTGCGCGCCGAGACCGTCCGCCGAGAGCGGTATCGGCGACTTCTGCTCGGGCGCGGGCTGCTGTGGGCCGGATGCGTTCGCGATCGCGCGCAACGTGTCGATCATCTGCGCGCGCTTCTTGTCGTCCTGGAGCGTCTCCAGCGCGCGCTTCGCCTCGTCAGGCGACAGCGCGGCCGCCTGGTTGGCGGCCGGAGCAGCCGGCTCGGCGTGGGCGCCACAGAAAGACGAGATCGCGAGGAAGAGAGCGGCGAGGACCGCCGGGGCAAGCTTATGCGACACGATGATTCCCTGGAAAAAATGAATGCGCCGGCGGAGTCGGCATCGTCACCGCCGAAGCACTGCGTCATGTCGGACCGCTGTCATTCGCCCCGGCGCTGTGTCGGAAGTTGGCCAATGTGGCGACATTCTCTTGGCATTTGCCGCAGTGCAGGAATGGGAACTGCGAGCTTCCGTGCGGCCGCGGGCCGTCTTCGCCGTGAGACACGCGCCAAAACTCTCCCGTCATTCCGGGAGTCGGCCCGGAATGACGGCGAGGAGGAGGAGAGAGAAAACAGGATGTCAAACACGCCGGTCGGCCTCGTCGGCCATCCGCTGCGCTCAGCGCACTATCAAGGCGCTATCGAATACAGCGCCGGGACGGTAGGGGCCTTGCCTCACTGATGCAGCCCGCTAAACCTTGTCCCGGCGTGCCGTTCGCGGTTTTCGCCGCTATGCGATAGTCCGAACGAGCTCCATCGCAATTAACGCGGCTGGATTTGCGGAGGTGGAGTCATAGACCTCCCCTTGCTCTGATGTGGACGTTGGGCGTCGCTTGTTTGCGACCGTAAGGATGCTCCTCCCGTGCCACAAAACTGTCAAGCAGGATCAATGGCGCAGGGATCACATTTAACGCGAGTTCCTTAGGCCGCAACGGTAGCAACGATCTCGCGTCGAGCGCTCCTGATCGAACGAGGCTACGAACGATCGACTCACACCGCAATCGTAGGGTGGGCAGAGGCGCACTTGCGCCGTGCCCACCAACTCTCTCAGGTCGCAAAAATGCGTGGGCACGCTTGCGCTTTGCCCACCCTACGAGATCCGAACGCGACCTGCTGCGATGATGACACCATACCCCTGTTTTGCCCGACGCGTCAATTTAATTTCGAAAAATCCGCAATGACCTTCACCTACATCGCCAAACCGTTGACCCAGCTATCGCCGGCTACTGTGCATGGGGTTGTTTTCGATTTTTTGTTCTGACATGTGCTGGCGCCGCCGCTCACCGTCACTTCTTGCCGCCCTTGCCCTCCTTCTCCAGCGCCTTGCGTACGGCCTTGAATTCCTCGAGCGAAGCCTTGTCGGCGCGCGGGAAGCGCAGGTCGAGCTTTTCGAGCGCAGCATTGATCACCGAGCCGATCACGACGCGCGCGAACCATTTGTGGTCGGCCGGCACGACGTACCAGGGCGCGTGCGGCGTCGACGTGTGGCGGACGATGTCCTGATACACCGCCTGGTAGCGCGGCCACAGAGCGCGCTCCTTGATGTCGTCCATGGAGAACTTCCACTGCTTGGACGGAATCTCCAGCCGGTCGAGAAAACGGTCGCGCTGTTCGTCCTTGGAGAGGTTGAGGAAGAACTTCAGCACCACGGTGCCGTTGCGCGCCAGGTAACGCTCGAAGGCGGAGATGTCCTCGAACCGCTCCTTCCAGATGTTCTTGGTCACGAGCTTTTCCGGCAGCTTCTCCTTGGCGAGGATCTCCGGGTGCACGCGCGTCACCAGGCATTCCTCGTAATGCGAGCGATTGAAGATGCCGATATGGCCGCGCTCGGGCAGCGCGACGACATGACGCCAGAGGAAGTCGTGGTCGAGCTCCTTGCTGCTCGGCGCCTTGAAGGCGGTGACCTCGCAGCCCTGCGGATTGATGCCCTCGAAGATCGCCTTGATGGCGCTGTCCTTGCCGGCCGCGTCCATGGCCTGGAACACGATCAGCAGCGACCAGCGGTCCTGGGCGTAGAGCTTCTCCTGGAATTCGACCAGCCGCTTCTTGTTGGCGTCGAGGATCTCCTGCGCCTTCTCCTTGTCGAGATCGCCCTTCTCGTTGGTCTTGTAGTCCTTGAGGTGAAACTTGCCCGATCCGTCGTAACGGAAGGGCGTGATGTAGCGGTCAAGTTCCTGGGCGAGCGATTTGGACGGCTTCTTGCTCATGAGCGCGGGGCACCTTGCGTTGGGGCTTCAATCGGTCGAGCAAGCTACCAAGGATACCCTTGGGAAGGAATATGATGAAGAGCACGAGCAGCACGCCATAGACGAGGTTGTCCCAGCCAACCGCCTTGGTGCCGAAGCCGATGCGCAGGGTCTCGGCCAGCAGGATCGTGATGATGGCGCCGAAGGTCGGACCGAGCGAGACGAACAGGCCGCCGACGATGGCGGCGAACACCATCTGGAGCGACACCGCGATGCCGCTGACCGTGTCGGGCGTGATGAACATCTGGTACTGGCAGTAGATCGCGCCGGCGAGCGCCGTCATCAGCGCGCTGAGCAGCGTGATCTTGAGCTTCTCCGCGGTGACGTTGACACCGGCGGCGGCGGCGGCGTCCTCGTCCTCCGAAATCGCCTCCAGCGCATAGCGCGCCATGCTGCGGTCGACCCAGTGCCAGGCCACGATGCCGAACAGCCAGACCGCGAGCGCGATCAGGTACCAGGTGGTCTTGTCGTCGAATTGCAGCGCCAAGAGCTTGTTGCCGGAGGCCCGGTTCGGCGTGTAGCCGAGCGAGCCGCCGGTATAGTCGCGCGTCGCGGTGATGACCTGGAGCACGATGCCCGACAGCGCCAGCGTCACCAGCACGAAATAGTGCCCGGTGATGCGGAAGCGGAAACAGGGATAGCCGACGATCAGCGCCAGCGCGCCGGCCGCGACCATGCTGATGGGAATGCCGATCCAGGGCGACAGTCCCAGATGATTCCACAACAGCGCGGTGACATAGGCGCCGATCCCCATGAAGCCGCCATGGCCGAGCGAGACCAGGCCGAACCGTCCCATCATCGACCAGGAGGTGTAGGCGAACGACCAGATCAGGATCAGCACCAGGATGTGCAGATGATAGGGATCGCGATAGACGAACGGCAGCGCGACCAGCGCCGCCAGTCCGATCCCCCACGCGGCGAGACGCCCCTGCCCCGTCATCGGCGCCTCGCCAGCAGGCCCGCGGGCCGGATGAACATCATGACGATGAAGAAGGCGAAGGCGAGCACATAGCCCCATTCGAGATCGGAGAACAGGCCGCCGAGCGAGATGATCTCCGCGAACACGAAGGCGGCGATGAAGCCGCCGATGAAATTGCCGAGGCCCCCGAGCACGCAGATCAGGAAGGTGATCGGTCCGAACGAGAGGCCGACGAAGGGATGCACGTCATATTGCAGCACCAGGAGGCAGGCGGCGAGCCCGGCCAGCCCGCCGCCGATCGCGGAGGTGATGAGATAGATGCGCCTGGTGTCGACGCCCATCAGCGCCATGATCTGCCGGTCCTGCGAGATGGCGCGGATCGCGGTGCCGGTGAAGGTCCGCGTCATGAACAGATAGACCGCGACCATGCCGACCAGCGCCGCGAGAAACGAGAGCAGTCGTGCGTAGCTGAAATTCATGTCGCCGAAGGCGAGCACCGGCAGGCGGATGCCGAGATTGCGGAAGTCGATGCCGAAGGCGACGGTGGCAAAGCTCTGGAGCACGAACAGCACGCCGCCGGTCGCGAGCAGCTGGTTGATCGGCGGCGCCGTGAGCAGCGGCGCGATCACGAGGTAATGCAGCGCGGCACCGAGCAGCGCGACCAGCAGGATCGTCAGCGGTGCCGCGACGAAATAGCTGACGCCATAGTACTGCACCATGAAGTACATGGCGTACATGCCGATCATCACCAGCTCGGCATAGCAGATCCAGGTCACATCGATGACGCCGAAGATCAAATTGAGCCCGAGTGCGAGCAGCGCCAGCACGCCGCCGAGCAGGATGCCGTTGATCACGGCCTCCAACAGGTAGATGTCGAAAATATCGAGGAACGCCTGCATGCCCATCACACCCCGAGATACGCTTCCTTGACCGTGTCGCTCGCCAGCATCTCGGCCGAGGTGCCGGAGGCCCGGATCGTGCCCGCCTCGATCAGATAGGCGCGATCGACCACCTTCAGCACCTGCTGCACGTTCTGCTCCACGATCAGCACCGTCAGCCCGCTGGCGCGGATCCGCTTCACCAGCTCGAACACCTGCTGCACCACGACTGGCGCAAGGCCCGCCGACGGCTCGTCGAGCAGCAGCAGCTTCGGATTGGACATCATCGCGCGGCCGATCGCGCACATCTGCTGCTCGCCGCCGGACATGGTGCCGGCCATCTGGTGGCGGCGCTCCTTGAGGCGCGGAAACAGATCGAACACGACCTCAAGCCGCTCGGCATAATGGCCGCGCGCCTCCTTCATGAAGGCGCCCATCTTGAGATTGTCGTCAACCGTGAGCTGCGGAAACAGCCGCCGGTTCTCGGGCACATGCGCAATCCCGAGGCTGACGATCTTGTGCGGCGGCGTTGCCACGACATCGACGCCCTCCATCCTGATCGATCCGCGCGTGGGTCGGATCAGGCCGGAGATGACGCGCATCAGGGTGGTCTTGCCGGCGCCGTTGGGACCGATGACGCCGACCGCCTCGCCGGCCTTCACGTCGAGATTGACGTCGAACAGCGCCTGGAACGTACCATAGCCGGCATTGACGCCGCGGAGCTCCAGCATCACTGGCCTCCCGCGCGGCGGCGCGCTTCGGCGGCCGCGGCCTGCGTGGTCTCGGCATCGGTGCCGAGATAGACCTCGATGACGCGCGGATCGCCGGCGACCGCGCTCGGCAACCCTTCCGAGATCTTCTCGCCGTGGTCGAGCACCATGACGCGGTCGACGACGCGCATCAGGACGCCCATGATGTGCTCGACCCAGATGATGGTGATGCCGAGCTCGTCGCGGATGTTGCGCAGCATGTCGGCAGCCTGATCCATCTCGGCCTCGTCGAGGCCGCCGAGGCTTTCGTCGGCGAGCAGAAGCTTTGGCGCGGTGGCGAGCGCCTTTGCGAGTTCGAGCTTCTTCAGGCCGGCGGCGCCGAGGCCATCGACGCTGGCGTGTCGATCGGTCGGCAGGCCGACCATGGCGAGCGATCGCTCGGCCGCCTCCTCCGCCGTGGCGCGGCTGTGGCGGCCCTGGCCGTAAAAGCCGGCGAGCGCGACATTCTCGAAAATGGTCAGGCGGCGGAACGGGCGCGGAATCTGGAAGGTGCGGCCGATGCCGCTGTTGATGATCCGGTGCGGCGCGAGGCCCGCGATCTCGGCGCCGCCGAACAGGATCGAGCCTGAGGTCGGCGCCAGCGTGCCGGAGAGCATGTTGAAGATCGTGCTCTTGCCCGAGCCGTTGGGGCCGATCAGGCCGAGGATCTCGCCCTGCTCGACCTTGAACGACACGTTGTTGACGGCAGTGAAGCCGCCGAACCGTTTCACCAGCCCGCTGACCTCGAGCACCGCCCCGCTCTCCTTGTCAAAAGTATTGCGCTACTGGTTGCTGTAGGTGGTGCCCTTCGGCAGCGGCAGCACGGCGTCGCGCTGCGCTTGGCTCTTGGGCCACACCACGGAGGATTTGTCGTCGATGTACTGGATCACCACCGGGAAAGAACGCTCGTTCTGGCCGGCCATCGGCGTGCCCTCGCCGTAGAACTTGACGCCGAAACCGAGCATGGTGCCGCCTTCGGGAATGTCGGTGTCGAGCGCGGCCTTGCGCAGCGCGTCCGGATCGACCCCGCCATACTTCTTGATCGCGCGCGGCAGCACGTCGTTCATGAACACGTAGGTGTTGGACGCGCCGATGCCGACATGGGCGGAGCGGATGGCAACGCCAGGCTTGATCTTGTCGAACTCCTCACCAACCATCTTGATGACGGGCGCGAGTTTCGGGTCCATCGTCTTCTGGTTGGCGAGCCAGATCGAGATCGGGTCGGTGTTGAAGATGTAGTTGGCGTCCGCGCCCATGCCCTCCTTGAGCTTCTCATAGACGCCGTAGCCGGCGCCATGCCCGACCAGGGCGCCGAATTTCAGGCCCTGCTCGCGGGCCTGGCGCAGCAGCAGCGTGATGTCGGGGTTGTAGCCGGTGTGGAAGATCACGTCCGGCTTGGCGCGCTTGAGCTTGGTCACCAGCGCGGAGAGATCGGGTGCGGTCGCCGAATAGCCTTCCTTCAGCACGACGTTGAAACCGGCTTTCTTCGCACCGGCCTCGTTGCCTTTGGAGACATCGACGCCATAGGAGCCGTCCTCGTGGATGATGGCGACGCGCAGATCCTTCGGCTCCTTGCCGAACTTCTCCTTGGCGTTCTGCGCGATGAAGTCCATCGTCATCATGCCGAACTGATCGCCGCTCGCCTGCGGACGGAACACGTATTTGTAGTTCTTCTCGTTGAACACGGCGGACGAGATGCAGGTCGTCATCCACATGAACTTCTTGAGCTGCTCGACGCGGGCGGCCACCGGCACGCATTGCGCCGAGGAGAAGAAGCCGAGCACCAGGTCGACCTTCTCTTGCTCGAGCAGGCGGACGGATTCATTGATGGCGATGTCGGGCTTGCTCTGCGCATCGGCATAGACCGCCTCGATCTTGTAGCCCTCGACGCCGGTCTTGCCGAACTGGTCGAGGATGATCTTGGTGCCGATATATTCGAGCTCGGACCCGCCGCCCGCGAGCGGCCCGGTCAGGTCGAAAATCACGCCGATCTTGATCTTCTTCTCTTGAGCGTCAGCGGACGCCGCCAAGCCCGTCGCTGCTATCGCGACCAACAGCCCACGTACCAAGCGGGCAGCCATGCGCAGGCGCATCTAAACCTCCCTGGACGATTGTGCATTGCATTCTTGTTGCTTTTGCTTTTTGGCCCATCACATGGGCTGCGCGCAGCGATGTCAAGCCTCGCGCATCAACGCGATGCGAACTGCTGCGCGATAAAGGCCGTGACAAATCGCGGCATGGTCGGCGTGAGATCATCCATCCCGCGCACGAGATGAATGGCCGACAGCTCCGGCTCGGCCTCGCGCGCGAGATTGGCTTCGATCCGGGCACGGGCGACGTCGCCCGGCATATCCAGGTTGAGCACCTTGATCATTGCAATCGCGCGGTGGGAGACGACACAGTGCCAATCCGCTTCGGCCCGATAGTCGTCGGCCGTGAGCCCGGTCTCCTCCTCGAGCTCGCGGACGACGCTGCCGGGAATATCGAGCCTGCCGTCCCTGACGTCGCCCGGATCGGGTGTGCCCGAGGGGAAATAGATCCGCCCTGCATTGGCGGTGTGGGGCGCCATTTCGCCCATGATGAAAGCACCGTCGGAGGCGCGCAGCGCCCCCATGCCGAAACCGTTGAACACGGTAGGATCGGGAAATCCCCAGTCGCGCCAGGCGAGGAAGCTTGCGAAATCCACTTCGGAATAGGTCGCGGCGAAACCGCCATCCGAGAACACGGGATCGCGGCCGAGCAGGATGCGGCCGTTCCAGATCTTCGGCCGCTCGCGCTGCTTTTCGGCGAAATGCGCCGCGATCTCGGCGCGGCGCTCCTCTGCGAACGGCCAGGAGATCGGCCGCACGGCAAGATCAAGCGTCGTGACGCGATGAATGGCTGGTGACGTCATGACGCCTGATTACAACGCGTTCGCGTCAGTTATTTGGCGCTCCCCGTGGTCTTCTTGGCCTGGTCGACGAACTTGTTGGTGAAGGTCTTGCTGACGTCGATCTTGGCATTGGCGACGTCCGGCGAGCCGACGCTGAACACCGCGAGCACGGCGTCGGCGCCCTTCGGGTCCATCTTGCCGGTTTCGGAGAACATCGGGATCGTGTTCTTCAGCGCGGCGAGATAGAGATCCTTGTTCTTGCCGACCATCTCGTCCGGCATCTTCGCCATGATCTCCTCGGGCGAATGCGAATGGATCCAGGCGAGCGTCGCCAGCATCGCATTGGTGAGCGCCTGCGTCTCCTTCTCGTGGCCGTTGACCCAGGCCGCGGTCGAGTACAGCGCGCCGCCGGGATATTCGCCGCCGAACGTCTCGAGCGTGTCCTTCTGGGTGCGGGTGTCGGAGAGGATGCGCAGATCCTTGTGGCTGCCCTGGAGCACGGTCACGGAGGGATCGAGCATCACGGCCGCGTCGATCTGGCCCTGCTCCATCGCGGCGACCGCGGTGGCGCCGAGGCCGACGCCGATCACGGCGGCGCTGGTGGGATCAAGCCCGTTCTTCTTGAGCATGTATTTCAGGAAGAAGTCCGTAGACGAGCCGGGCGCGCTGACGCCGACCTTCTTGCCGGCGAGGTCCTTGACCGACTTGATGTCATTGGTGCGCGACGGCGCGACCACCAGCACGAGGCCAGGATAGCGGTCATAGACCACGAAAGACTGAAGCTCCTGCTTCTTGGCGGCGAGGTTGACGCAATGGTCGAAATAGCCGGAGACGACGTCGGCGCTGCCGCCGAGCACGGCCTTGAGCGCGTCCGAGCCGCCCTTGAGGTCGACCAGCTCGACATTGAGGCCGGCCTTCTCGTATTCGCCGAGCTGCTTGGCCAGCACCGTCGGCAGATAGCACAGGCAGGCGCCGCCGCCGACCGCGATGGTGACCTTGCTTTGCGCCGCGGCAAATCCGGTGGTGAGCGTCAGCGCGAGCAGCGCGCCGGCGAGCCTGGCAATCGTGTTCTTCATTGGTTTCCTCCGTTCGGCTGGCGGCACCATAATGCAGCGCACCCGGCTTGAGAAGCGCAACTCAGGGCTCTAGCCATCGGCCTTTCGGCGCAATAGCATGGGCCCACAACAACAAGTCTTGATGGGGAGGATCATCCATGAATCGCCTTGCTGCCGGGCTCGCGCTCGCCGCCGCCTTTGCCGCAGGATGCGGCGCCAACCAGCTGCTCCGGCCGGCGCTGGCCGCCGAGAACATCACCGCACAGATCATCCATACCGGCGAGATGGATGGCGATGCGCTCGGGTCCGCCAACAATGTCGGCTTCCGCTCAAAGATGTTCGCGAGCGCCGACGGCGCCACGATCTCGATCCAGGTCGGCAACGTGCCCAAGCACATGCATCCCAACACCAACGAGATCCAATACATCCTGGACGGGACCGGGACGATCTGGCTCGGCGACAAGGAGGTCACGGTGAAGCCCGGCGACCTCGTCATCATCCCGAAGGGCACCGCGCATGGCGGCACCAAGCCGATCAGCGGCCAGGTCAAGGCAATCGCGATCAAGACGCCGCCGCAGGCGCCTGATGATACCAAGCTGCTGGATTGAAGCCGCGAAAACGGAGCGTGGCTGAGTGCCCGGGCTCGCACGGCCGTGCGGGCCCGTTTCGTCAATTCCGGTGCTAGATCGGGCGCGTCTGCTTGCGGATCTCGTTTGCGATTGGCTTGAGGGTGTCCCCCGGAAGCTGGCCGACGAGCGTGTAACCCATGCCGCCCTCCGCCCACACGAAGCCCGCAACATCGCCGGTCGATTGCGGCATCATCGGCGTATCCAGATTGCGGTTGCTCATCGGGCGCGTCAGCACCACGAGGCGGTCGCCGCGATCGTCGTCGTACATGAACATCGCGGCCGGACCATGCGACGTCGGAACCAGGCGGCCACCCATCAGCCTATAGCCCGACACGGAGAGGTCCGGCACCTTGACCGCCTGCTTCAGCCGGTTGGAGACCCACTGTGTGAGCTCGGCGCTGTTGGACGCCCTTATCTCGACCGGCCGCACGCGATCGGGTGCAAAGACGTTATAGGAGTAGGCCGCCTCCTGCGCCAATGCGGACAGCCCGTTCGAGCCATCCTGCAACACGCTGCGCATGGTCCATCCGCCGAGGCCGCCAATGCCGAGAAGCAGCATCGCAGCGATCGCACCCCATAGCCGGAGCGGACGCCGCTTCCGGCCCTCGATGATGTGCGACAGGTTCAGCTCCGCCGGCAGTGGCTCGTCGGCAATCGAGGCCAGCGCGCCACGCAGCTGCTCGCGCTGGGTGGCGAAGGCGGCAACGCGGCTGGCGACATTCGGATGATCATCCAGATAGGACACGACCTCCGCGCGACGCTCGGGCTCGAGCACCTGGTCCACATAGGCGTGCAGATCGTCTTCCGTGATCGGCCGCTGGTTCATTTCAAGCTCCGCAATGCCACGACATTCCCCGGTGCAACGCCATCCATCTCCTGTTGCAGCCTCTCCCGCGCGCGCGAGAGGCGTGACATTACCGTACCGACCGGGACGTTGAGAACTGCCGCAGCGTCCGCATAGGAAAGATCCTCGACCCCAACGAGCAACAGCACGGCCCGCTGCTCCTCCGGGAGCTTTGCAAGTTTGCTCAGGACATCCTGATAGATCAGCCTCTGCTCCTGTGCTGCCGCACTGACGAGTTCCTGCTCGCCTGCATCGTCGATCGGCATGTGCCTGCCTCGCGCTCTGGCCTGGCGGAATTGGCTGACCGCCAGATTGTGGAGGATGGTGAACAGCCAGGCACGCACGCTTCCGTCGCGTCGTTGATGCCAGCGGCTGACGGCGCGCTCCAGGCAATCCTGGACCAGGTCGTCAGCCGCCGAGCGGTCGCGCACGAGGGCGCGCGCATAGCGACGGAGCGCAGGGATCAGCGGTTCGACCTGAACCAGCATGTCCTTCATGACGCGCTCCGTCACCTCTTCGTGGCTGCTTTGGCCGAGGTCATTGCGCCTCGACCTGGACGGCCTCGCCGGGCGCGGCCGCATCGCCGGCGGCAATCACCAGGTAGCGCTTTGCGGCTGCGGCAGACTGATCGACGATCTGTCGGATCGGGCCGGCCGCGTTGACGATAGCAGATCCGGCCGGATTGGTCATGAACGCGGCCAGCGGCTGCAGCGGGCCGCTACCGTCGCCATGCTCCGCCAGGGCAAGCACATATTTCTGCTTGGGCTGCAGTCCCGTCACCGAGGCCTGCAAGATCTGAATCAGGCCTTGGTCGAACAGCGACACGCTGGTCGGCGGCTTGCCGTCCTTTGCACCATCTTTCGACGCGAGCGACAGATGAGCCACCTGTCCGGCAACGCCGAGTGCCTGAAGATTCTGGCGGTCATCGGGGTTGGGCGCAGCATTTGGAACATAGGCGATCGCCTGCGGCGCCTGGCCGATCGGAACGTTCCCGACCACCGTGTTGGTCGCCGTGTCGATGGCCACCAGCGCGTCGGCGTTCTCCAGTCCCACATAGATCCGGGTGCCGTCGCCGGACGGCCACACGCCGTGCGGCAGATTCCCAACCGGGATCGTGGCGACAAGCGAGAAGTCGTCGGTGCGGAACACCTTCACTTCGTTCAGTCCGCCGATGGTGACATAGGCGAACGTGCCCTTGGTGGTGTGCGCGAAGTTGACGTGATTAGTGATTGGACCGGTATCGATCGTCTTGATCGCGTTGAACGGGGGCTTGGCGTTGAACACCTGGGTACGGCCGACGTCCTTCAGCGTGAACCAGACCTGGTTTCCATCGGGCGTCGCCGCGATGTTCGGACAGAACGGACTTTCCTGCTTCACCTTGGCAATGATCTTGTGCTCGGCCACCGCGACGACGTCGGTCTCGGGATTGAACGACGAGCAGATGTAGCCGTACTTACCGTCTGGTGAGAAAATCTGCATGCCCGGCCCGTTCGGAGTCGTGATGCGGGTCTTCTCCTTGAAGCTGACGGGGTCGATGACGGAGATGTAGTTCTCGCCGCGAACGGTGACCCAGACCTCCTTGCCGTCGGGGGTGAAGAACGCCTCATGCGGCGATCGTCCGACATAAGTGGTGTGCTTGACCGCGTTGGTCGCGGTATCGATGAACGTCACCGAATTCGAGCCGATCGACACCACGGCAAGCGTCTTGTGATCGGGCGAATAGCCCATGCCGTGCACAAGCACCTGCCCCTTGTACAGCGGGCTGAAATTGCCGGGCTGCGGGTCGCCCAGCCGGATTACGCCAAGCAGCTTGTTGTCGACGGGGTCGGTGACCGAGACCGTGTTCGAGAACTGTTCCGCGGCGTAGACGCGGTCGTGGTGGCTGACCGGAATATCGGGGGCGGATAGCGCACCCGGCGCCTGCCCTGCCCATGCGGCAGAGCCCGTGGCGAGCATGGAGGCTGCCAGAAAGATGCTCTTCATCATATTGATTGGTGACGTGGTCATCTGCGGCTCCTACTTCTTCATTCCATTGGACATGTCCATCTGCATGCCCGGATGATGACCGGCAGCGACGGGAACGGGTGCCGACTGGGTTGGAGCAGGCGTGGTGTCCGTGGCAGGCTCGCCAATGGCGAGCTTCATGGCCGCGATCTCCTGCATCTGGTCGACGATGATTTCCTGGGCGATGCGCCTCAGCTGCTCGTTCTTGCCGTAGCGCAGTTCGATCACCGCCATGTCGATCGCGCCCTGATGATGCGGGTTCATCATCGCGACGAAGTCGCGGTCGACGTCGCCGGTCGGCTTGACCGTCATGTCGTTCATCATCTTGGTCATGGCGGCTTCGTTTTCTTCCAGGAACGCCCGTTCTTCTGCATTTTGCGCGGCCGGCGGGGCGGCTGGATGGGCTTCATGCGCGAACGCGAGCGGAGGCACCGCGAATGCGACCAAAATGCGCGCGGCAAGGAACGCCGTGCCGAGGCCGGGCCTGGGCCATCGACATCTGCTTGCGAGCGCTGCTACGGCGCGGCGAAATTGTAAGGAGGACATCGAAAACTCCCATGCGGGTGGTTGCATGGGGGTTTGACGCGCGGGCGCCCGTTCTATTCCGGCCGCTCAATCACATAAATGTCAGCGGGCAACGAGCCGGCCTAGCCGCGCCCGTCCACCGTCGGCCGCCACACCAGCAGCCGTCGCTCCACCAGCGTCACCCCGAAGTCGATCAGGATGACGAACGCCGACAGCACGAACATGCCGGCGAACACGCCGGCGACGTCGAACACGCCCTCGGCCTGCTGGATGAGATAGCCGAGCCCCGCCGCCGATCCCAGATATTCGCCGACGACCGCGCCGACCACGGCGAAACCGACCGAGGTGTGCAGCGAGGAGAACATCCAGGACAGCGCCGAGGGCCAATAGACGTGCTGCATCAGCTGCCGCTCGCTCATGCCGAGCATGCGGCCGTTATCGAGCACGGTGCGGCTGACTTCCTTGACGCCCTGATAGACGTTGAAGAAGACGATGAAGAACACCAGCGTCACCCCGAGCGCGACCTTGGACCAGATGCCGAGGCCGAGCCACAGCGCGAAGATCGGCGCGAGCACGACGCGCGGCAACGCGTTGACCATCTTCACGTAGGGATCGAACACCGCGGCAACGATCGGCTGGCGCGCGAACCAAAAGCCGACAAGAACGCCACCGAGCGATCCGATCACGAAGGCGAGGATCGATTCCGCGAGCGTGATGCCGAGATGCTTCCAAATCACGCCGGAGGCGAACCATTTCACGATCTGGCTGAAGACGTCGAACGGGTTGGAGAAGAAGAACGGCGGCAGCAGGATTTTGCCGAACACGGGAACGGTCGACAGCACCTGCCACAGCACGATGCAGACGACCGCGACCAGGACTTGCAGCGCGAACAGCGTCGGGCGCGACATCAGACCGCCTCCGCCGCGTGGGTGGACTGCGCGTAACCCTTCATCACCTCGTCCTTCAGCACGCTCCAGATCTCGCGATGAAGCGCGTGGAACTCCTTGTCGAGCCGCACCTCGAAAATGTCGCGCGGGCGCGGCAAGCTCACGCGCCAGGCGCCGATGATTCGCGAGGACGGCCCTGCCGACATGATCACCACGCGATCGGCGAGCGCGATCGCCTCTTCCAGGTCATGGGTGACGAACAGCACGGCCTTGCGGTCGGCGTTCCAGAGGTCGAGCAGCAGATTACCCATCACCTGCCGGGTCTGCGCATCGAGCGGCCCGAACGGCTCGTCCATCAGCAGGATCTTAGGATCGCGGATCAGCACCTGCGCCAGCGCCACGCGCTTGCGTTGGCCGCCGGAGAGCATGTGCGGATAGCGGCCGGCGAAGGCGCCGAGGCCGACCGACGTCAGCCATTTCTGCGCCCTTGGCAGCGCCTCGGCGCGCGGCGTGCCCTTGATCTCGAGCCCGATCGCGACATTGTCGAGCGCGGTCTTCCAGGGGAACAGCGCGTCGGCCTGGAACAGGTAGCCGGCGTCCCGGTTCAGCCCCGCAAGCGGCCGGTCGAATATCTTGACGTTGCCGGCAGCGGGCTTCAGCAGGCCGGCCGCGACGTTGAGCAGCGTCGATTTCCCGCACCCCGTGGGCCCGACGATGGCGACGAACTCGCCCTGCGCGACCGTAAGATGCGCCTTCTCCACCGCCGTATAGACCCGCCCGTCCCCGAGCCGGAACGCAACCTTGGCATCTTCCAGCGCCACTGCCGTGGGCGTTGTCATGTATTCCCTCCAGACTTGACCCGATGCCTTAGCCGCTCGCGCCGCCAAGTTCAATCAAGCCGCCAAGCGTGCTACGCATGGGCTCTTGCCGTGCTCTTACCCTCCCCTGGAGGGGGAGGGTCGGTTCACATGAGCGCAGCGAAATGTGAGACGGGATGGGGTGACAGGCTCTCCAATGAGGCGGTGCCCGTGTTGAGAGATCACCCCACCCCGCTCGCGCTTCGCGCGATCGACCCTCCCCCTCCAGGGGAGGGTAAGAGAAGCGAGCCGCGTCGAATGCCTTCCAAGCTGGCCATCAGCTACGCCCACGTCACCAAGAGCTTCGGCACGCTCAAGGCCGTCGACGACGTATCGCTTGATATCGCCGAGGGCGAGTTCGTAGCGATCGTCGGCGGCTCGGGCTCGGGCAAGACCACGTTGCTGCGGCTCGCCAACCGGCTGATCGAGGCCGACGGCGGCACCATCACGGTCGAGGGCGAGGACGTGCGAAACGTCGATCCGGTCGCGCTGCGGCGGCGGATCGGCTACGTCTTCCAGAGCGGCGGGCTGTTCCCGCATTTGAGTGTCGCCGACAATATCGGGATCACGCCCAAATTGCTGGGCGCGCCGGCGGCGGATATCGCGGTGCGGGTCGACGAGCTGCTGGAGCTCGTACAGCTCGACCGTAGCGCCCATCGCGACCGCCTCCCCGAAGCGCTCTCGGGCGGTCAGCAGCAGCGCGTCGGCGTGGCGCGGGCGCTCGCGGCACGCCCGCGCATCGTGCTGATGGACGAGCCGTTCGGCGCGCTCGATCCCCTCACCCGCGATGCGCTCGGCGACGATTATCGCGCGCTGCACAAGAAGCTCGGCCTGACCACCGTCATGATCACGCATGACATGACCGAGGCGATCCTGCTTGCCGACCGCATCGCGGTGATGCGCGGCGGCAAGCTGCTGGCGCAGGGCACGCCGGCGGAGCTCTCGAACAGCAGCGATGCCTATGTGCTGGAGCTGCTGAGGACGCCGCGGCGCCAGGTCGAGCGGCTGAACACGCTGCTGCCGCAGAGCGGTGCGGCATGAGCCTCCTCAATGATCCGCGCTGGGGCGAGGCGCTGGCGCATTTGCCGGACTATCTCGGCAACCATGTGCGGGTGAGTCTTGCCGCGCTCGCGCTTGGCCTTGCCGTCAGCCTGCCGCTCGCGATACTGACGCGCAACCGGCCCGCGCCGCGCGCGGTTCTGCTCGCGCTCGCCAGCATCGTGCAGACGGTGCCGGGGCTGGCGCTGCTGGCGCTGTTTTATCCACTGCTGCTGCTAGCTGCCTCGGTCACGCTCGCCTGGTTCGGCGTCTCTTTCTCCGCCTTCGGCTTCCTGCCGGCGATGCTGGCGCTGGCGCTCTATTCCATGCTGCCGGTGCTGCGCAACGGCATCACCGGCCTCAACGGCATCGATCCCGCGCTGATCGAGGCCGCCAAGGGCGTCGGCATGACCGCACGGCAGTCGCTCGTCATGGTCGAGCTGCCGCTGGCGCTGCCGGTGATGATGGCGGGCATTCGCACCGCCGCGGTGTGGGTGATCGGCACCGCGACGCTCTCGACCCCGATCGGGCAGACCAGCCTCGGCAACTACATCTTTGCGGGATTGCAGACCCAGAACTGGGTGTTCGTGCTGTTCGGCTGCTTTGCCTCGGCGCTGCTGGCGCTCGCGGTCGATCAGCTGCTCGGCCTGATCGAAGGTGGCCTGCGCCAGCGCCGCCGCCTGCGCACCGCGCTTGGCGGTATTGGAATTGCGGCGCTGGTCGCCGCAACGCTGGTGCCGACGATGGGGCGCTCGCCGCAGAATTATGTAGTCGGGGCCAAGACCTTTGCCGAGCAATACGTGCTGTCGTCCCTGCTCCGCGACCGCCTCCAGGCCGCCGGTCTCACCGCCACAGCGCGTTCGGGCCTCGGCTCCAGTGTGATCTTCGAGGCGCTGAAGGCCGGCGACATCGATCTCTATGTCGATTATTCCGGCACGCTCTGGGCCAACCAGCTGCACCGCACCGACATTAAGCCGCGGGCGGAACTGTTGGCCGACCTCAAAACAGCGCTCGCGAAGGATAACATCACCCTGCTCGGCGAGCTCGGCTTCGAGAACGCCTATGCGCTGGTGATGCCGAAGCAGCGCGCCGAGGCGCTTCATATCCGCAGCATCGCCGATCTCGCCGCACACGCGCCGACGATGTCGATTGCCGGCGACTACGAATTCTTCTCGCGGCCGGAATGGGCGGCGCTGCAAAAGGCCTATGGCCTCTCGTTCCGCGCCCAGCGCCAGATGCAGCCCGACTTCATGTATGCCGCGGTCGCCAGCGGCGAGGTCGACGTCATCGCCGGCTACACCAGCGACGGGCTGATTGCGAAATACGACCTCGTCGTGCTCGACGATCCCAAGCACGCGATCCCGCCCTATGACGCGATCCTGCTGCTCGCGCCAAAGCGCGCCGGCGATGAAAAATTGCAGACGGCGCTCGAGCCGCTGCTCGGCAAGATCGACATCGCGACCATGCGCGAGGCAAACCTGCGCGCCAGCGGCAATGATGCGAATTCATCACCCGATGCGGTGGCGAAGTGGCTGTGGGAGAAGGTGGGCCGGCGCTAGAGCGAGGCTCTGCGCCGCCGCCCTTGCTAGACCTTCTCGGTTGCCCCTCCGGCGTCGACCCAGTCCTTGAAGCCGCCGACGTTGTAGACATGGCTATAGCCCATGTCCTGAAGCAGCTTGCCGGCCAGCGCCGAACGGCCGCCCGAGGCGCAATAGAGGATCACCGTCTTGTCCCTGGCGAGAGCCTTGTCGTGATAGGGCGAGTCCGGATCGGCCCGAAACTCCAGCATGCCGCGGGAGACATTCAGTGCGCCGGGAATCTTGCCGCTCTTCTCGATTTCCGGCGCATCGCGCACGTCGAGCACGAGCGCGCCCTTGCCGATCATCTCCTTCGCCTCTGCCGGCGTGATCTTCCGCACGGCGGCGTTGGCGGCTTCGAGCATCTGTTTCACGGATATTGCCAATGTCGTCTCCTTAGGGTTGGCTGTTTGTCGAGCGCCCCCTTAGCCGGCATCGTCTGTCGTAGCGTCCACCGTTTGGAGGACAGCGCGAGGTGAAATATCGACGGATGCGGTGGCGAATGAATGGCCGCGATGGAAACTACAGCCCCCGGATCATCCCGGCATTGATCAGCAACCGATTCAACCGCCGCGCCTCCGCGCCGTCCTTGCAGCCGTAGAAGATGCCCTTGCAGCGGAGCATGATCTGCTTCTGCTCGGCGAAGGACGGATCGAGCGGGATGCCGGCAGCCTCCTGGATCACCAGCGGCAGATAGGGGCCGTCGACCGTGTCCATCACGGCCTCGGTTTTGACCGGCTCGAAATTGACGGCGTCGATCGCGTAATAGGTCGCGTAGAGACGCGGATCGTAGGCATCGAGCTTCTTGCCGATCGCGCCCTCGTCGAGCCCGGGCTCGAGCAGGTTCGGCGCGAATTCCGGCTGGTGATCGCCATAGCGCACGATCAGGAACGGCTCGCTCGGAAAGTTCTTCTTCAGACCCGCGACGAACGCCTTGTACTGCTCTGCGCTCATCGCCTGGCGGCGCAGATATTCGTCGATCGACGGCACATTGCCCGGCGCGCGCCAGTTCGGCAGCAGGTCCGGACGGTAGCGCGTCTCCCAGGGGAAATGATTGGCGCCGAGATAGATGAAGGTGAACAGCGGCTTGTTCGGCGGTTGCTGGCCCATCAGCTGCAGCGCCTTGTCATAGAAGAAGCTGTCGGGCTCGACATCCCTGGCGCCGAGGTCCTTCGCGTCGAGGAAGCGCTCGACGCCGGTCGTCAGCTGGAAGCTGCGCGCGCCCATGAAGCCGCCATGGGCGGGATAGAGCGACATCGTATCGTAGCCGCAGCGGCGCAGCGCCAGCGGCAGGCCGCGCTCGACCCGGTTGGATGCGATACGCGTCACGAAATAGGCGAAGCGGCCGAACGAGCGCGCGGAAAGTCCGGCGAGCACGTTGTATTCGGTGAACCAGCTCGGCCCGCCATTGCTTTCCGCAAGGAAGGTGCGCTGCCTGCCGTCCCAGGACTTGAAGTGATCGCCATAACGCGGCGGCACCTTGATGCCATCAGCCGCGCGGATGTCGAAGCTCGATTCATCATGGATCATGATGATGTTCGGCCGGCGGCCCGCGGGATGGCAGGCATCGACCAGCGGCATGTTGAGCCGCTCATTGGTCGAGGCCGCCGACTCCATGAGGCCGTACTGCGCGAAATCGGAGACCGCGGTGACGCCCGAGCGGAAGAATTTCGAGAGATAGCCATCGTCGTAATAGCCGCGCCAGGCCTCATCGGGATGATAGAGCGAATAGCCGACCAGCCCAGCCACGCAGGCGAGCATGGAAGCAAGCGCCGGCAAGCGCCGGATACGGAACGGATCGAGCCACCACAGCGCGTACATCAGCGGCAGCGTGACGAGACCGGCCCCGATCACCGACCAGCGCAAATTCGGGAAGATCGTGAACAGGAACGCGACGGTGTCGCGGTCGATCATCATCAGGTCGATGAAGTTGACCGTCATCTGCACCACGTCGTGCTTCAGCCGCGACAGCAGCACCAGCACGACGACCATGGTCAGCGACAGCGCGCCCGACAACGCCGGCCGCCGCAGCAGCGTGATCCAGAAGAAGTTGAGGATGCCCCAGGCGAGCGCGAAGGCGAGACGCGAGCCGAAATCGGTCTCAGTCTCATACATCAGCGCCAGCGCGGCGAGATGCGGCACCGCAACCGCGAGCAACCGCCAGATGCCGAGCGCGGCGACGCTCGCCAGTACGGCGGTGGTGGCAGAAGGACCTGGATTGGGCGCGGACGCCATCGACGGGCACGCAACTTCTGGTCCGGCGCGGTGATGCCAAGCCGTCGAGCCGGCCCCAGGACGGCTGCGGCGTCCGGCGCAGCCGGAAGCCTGCACCGTGTCACAAAACTGTAACGGAACCGTCACGGGCAGGCAACGCGATCCGGCGTCCGACCTTCGCTTAATGTTAGCAACGCGCGAATGTGCCGCACGCTTGGGCGCGCTGCCTTCAACTCTATCGGCTCACCCGAGGAGCCCGCGAAGCGCGCGGGGGGACTGGGGCCTCTATGGTTCGAGACGGCGCTGCGCGCCTCCTCACCATGAGGGTCGGATGGCTAGGCCTTCGCGATCCCGGCGATGAACAGATCGATCACCCCCTCCGCCATGCGGTCGATCTCGCCCGCCGCCACGCCCCAGCGCGGGAAGTGGCCGTCCAGATTCATCCGGGCGAAGCCATAGACCAGGGCGCGGCCGGCGATCTGGATGCGCTTGAGGTCGGCCGATCGCAGCAGGCCTTGGCTGGCGGCGTCAGCCAGCATCTGCTCGGTCAGCGCGATCAGCTCGGCATTGTCGCGGGTCAGCTCTTTGGAGCTGCCATGGGCGAAATAGCGCCCGGTGGAGATGATCTCGAAATGCGCGGGGTTGCGCATCGCCCAGCGCAAATACGCAAGGCCGAAGGCGCGGAAGCGGCCGAGTGGATCGGCCGCCGGTGCCTCGCCCAGGGCCGCCTCGATCTCGATACGAAAGCGCCGCTGTGCCTCCTCGGCCACCGCCGCCATGAGGGCATCGCGGTTCGGGAAGTGCCGGAATGGCGCCCCCGGCGACACAGCGGCACGGCGGGCAGCCTCGCGCACCGAGACCTCGGCACCCTCTTCTGCCAGTTGCAACGCAGCATCGATCAGCACGCGGCGGAGGTCGCCGTGATGATAGGGCCGAGCTTCAGGCGTCTGGCGGCGGGCGCGCGGTTTGGGCGGCTGTCGGGCGGTCATGGCGCTTCCTAGCATCACCCGAACGTGAATGTAAGCAGCGATTACACGGTTGACGGCCTCGCGGTAGCGAAATGTAATCGATGATTACATAACGGAGGAGATTGCCATGTCACAACGTCAAGGCTGGTTCGAAGGCTGGCGGCTGCTCGCCGTACTCACCCTGAGCCTGCTCGCGCTCAGCCTGTGGATCGCCTCGATGCGGCAGTTCGAGGTCGAGGGCGTACGCATGGTGATCCGCTTCACGGCGCGCAGCTCGCTGCTGCTGTTCTGCCTCGCCTTCAGCGCCGCGGCTTTGGCCCGGCTCCGGCCCAACCCCTGGACGCGATGGCAACGCCGCAACCGCCGCTATCTGGGCTTGAGCTTTGCGGCCTCCCACGCCATCCATGCGGCGGCGATCGTCGCCTTTGCCAACATGGATCCGGCCGGCTTTGCCGGGGCCACCTCCGCCGCCTCCTACATCTTCGGCGGCATCGGCTATGGCTTCATCGTCGCGATGAGCGCGACCTCGTTCGACCGCACCGCGGCGCTGGTCGGGCCGCGCGCCTGGCGCGCCCTGCACCTTGTCGGGGGCTATTACCTCTGGTTCCAGTTCATGGTGTCGTTCGGCAAGCGCGTGCCGGCGATGCCGCTCTATGCCGCGTTCCTCGTTCCGCTGCTCGCGGTAATGGCGCTGCGGCTGATCGCGATGGCCGCGCGTCCGCGCGGGCAAACCGTGGCGGCGGGCTGAGGGGCCCGCCTAAAGCGCGATGAGATTGGGATGAATCGTCATCGCGCTTTAGGTTGTTGTTTAAGCATGATCTTTTCGGAAAACCGCTTCGCACTTTTCCGGATCATGCTTTAGTGCGGCAACAGCCCGAGCCGCTTGGCGATGATGCGATCGAGCATCCGCTTCGGCAGCACGGCGCCAATCAGATGGCGCAGCGGATCCGGCGTGATCTGGTAACGTACCTTGGGGCTTGCCGCAGTCAGCGCTTCGAACACGATTTCGGCGATGCGCTCGGCGGGCAGGCCCTTGGCGCCGATCTCCATCATGAACGCCATGACCTTGTTCAGCGCCGGCAGGTAGGGCGAGTTCTGGTAGACGGACAGATCGATCTCTTCCGCCTTGCTCCAGATCGGCGTCTTCACCGCGCCGGGGGCGACGATGATGACGTCGATGCCAAACAGCATCAGCTCGCGGCGCAGGCTCTCCGACAGCCCCTCGACGGCGTGCTTGGACGTGCAATAGGGCGCCGACAACGGATTGCCGTTCCTGCCCGCGATCGAGCTGATCATCACGATCCGTCCCTTCGGCCCCTTCAGCGACGGGTCGGCGCCGAGCAGCGGCCCGAACGCCTGCGTCGCGATGACGGGGCCAATGACGTTGATGTCCATCTGGCGGCGGAAGTCGTCGGCCGACAATTCGAGCACGGGGCCGGCGACCGCGATGCCGGCATTGTTGACGAGGCCGGCCAGCGTCTCACCGCCGAGCGCCTCGCGAACTTGTCGCGCTGCAGCGAGGACTGCGGACTCGTCGGTGACGTCGAACAGCAGCGGCGTGAAGTTGTCGCCGAACTCACCCTTGAGCCGGTCGCATCGGCCTGCTTGCGGACGCTGCCGAAGACGCGATAGCCGCGCCCGATCAGGAATTTCGCAGCGGCCCAGCCGATGCCGGTGGATGCGCCGGTGATGACGACGGATCGCATGGTCCCCTCCCCCTCGAGTTCCCGGGATCATGCAGGAGAAGGGTACGCCAGTGCAATGGACGGGGTTCTCAGGCCGCGCAACGACGGCGCTTTTCGTGCGAGTGAGGCGCCGCAAAGAAGGTGTAGCGGATGTGGAATCTTAGAATGAAGCGGCACGCGAACGGCGCTCGGCGAGATAACGAGCGCGATGAGACCGCGGATGAAGAGCCGAATCTTTGACTCTGAAGACGCTGGGCTTTTGGCGATCGGTATGTCTGAAAAAGTTCTGAGAAACGACGCGAGGTCAAGAATGTGGTTTAAGCGTCAGTTCTTGCTGCTCAGAGAGCAATTCAGCTCGCGAAGAATTTGAATGAAGCAGCAAAGCTTCGCGCGAGATGGAGAGAGCGAGACCGCCATTTGCGATCTCGCTCGTTTGTAGGGACGAAGGTTTAAGATTTGGTTTGGCGAGCGAAACTTGTGCTTCACCCGTCATTCCGGGCGCGCGTTCGCGCGAACCCGGAATGACGGCGATGCCGTCAGTTCTTCGACTTGTCGACCAGCGCGCCCTTCTTGATCCAGGGCATCATGTCACGCAGCTTGGCGCCGACTTCCTCGATCGGGTGCGCGGCGAGCTTGGCGCGGGTCGCCTTGAACGAGGTCTGGTTGACCTTGTTCTCGAGCATCCAGTCGCGGGCGAACTTGCCGCCCTGGATGTCGGCGAGAACCTTGCGCATCTCCTTCTTGGTCTCGTCGGTGATGATGCGCGGGCCGGTGACGTACTCGCCGTACTCGGCGGTGTTGGAGATCGAGTAGTTCATGTTCGCGATGCCGCCTTCATAGATCAGGTCGACGATCAGCTTCACTTCGTGCAGGCACTCGAAATAGGCCATCTCCGGGGCGTAGCCGGCTTCGACCAGGGTCTCGTAGCCACCCTTGATCAGCTCGACCAGACCGCCGCACAGAACCACCTGCTCGCCGAACAGGTCGGTCTCGCACTCTTCCTTGAAGGTGGTCTCGATGATGCCGGCGCGGCCACCGCCGACGGCCGAAGCGTAGGACAGGCCGAGGTCATGGGCGTTGCCCGAGACGTCCTTGGCGATCGCGATCAGGCAGGGCACGCCGCCGCCGCGCTGATACTCCGAGCGCACGGTGTGGCCGGGGCCCTTCGGCGCGATCATCAGCACGTCGAGGTCGGCGCGCGGGTCGAGCAGGTTGAAGTGGACGTTGAGGCCGTGCGCGAACACCAGGGCGGCGCCCTTCTTCATGTTGTCGTGAAGGTGGTCACGATAGATGTCACCCTGGAGCTCGTCCGGGGTCAGCATCATGACGAGGTCGGCCCATTTGGCGGCCTCGGCAACTTCCATCACCTTGAAGCCGGCGGCTTCCGCCTTCTTCACCGAGCCCGAGTCCTTGCGCAGCGCAATGGCGACTTCCTTGACGCCGGAGTCCTTCAGGTTGAGCGCATGGGCGTGGCCCTGGCTGCCATAGCCGACGATGGCGACCTTCTTGCCCTTGATCAGGTTCAGGTCGGCGTCGCGATCGTAATAAACACGCATAGTCGTTTCCTCGTTGCGGGCCGAAATCGGCCGTTGGTCAGTGTCCGAAGGGTGAAATTTGCGGATTTCGGGGGCTGTCTAGAGCATTTCGGCCCCTTAGGGAAACCCGTTTCTGCATGGAAATCCGCGGCATCATGCATCCATGAAAACGGGGTAGAGGGAGGCGAGCAGCAGGATCGCCATCAGGATATTGAAGGCGCGCACCAGCCGCTCGGAGGTCAGGACGGGCCGCAAGGCAGTGCCGAACAAGGCCCAGACCACGGTCGAGACCGTGCCGACCAGCAGGCTGATCAAGGTCTGGATCGCGATGTTCAGGGGGAATTGGGCGATCGCCGCATAGGCGGTGATGGTGCCAATCACGATCACCCAGCCCTTGGCGTTGATCCACTGGAACATGGCCGCGCCCCAGAAGGTCATCGGCCCGCGGGCGCTCTCCTCGCCTGGCTTGGCCGGACCCGAGAAGGCGATCACGACGGCGAGGTAAATCAGGTAGGCGGCGCCGGCATATTTCAGGATGGTCTGAAGGATCGGATAGGCCAGGAAGACGGTGCCGAGCCCGAGGCCGACGGTGGCGACCATGAAGGCAAAGCCGAGGACGATGCCGACGATGTGCGGGATGGTCCGGCGGAAGCCGTAGGTGAGGCCCGACGACAGCAGCATGATGTTGTTCGGCCCGGGCGTGAAGTACATCACGACCATGAAGGCGAGGAAGGCGTAGAACAGCGAGTAGGCCATCATCACCTCACGCGGTCTTCGGCAGCGCCCGGGGACGCTGAGCCAGCACCATCACGGCGATGCCGGCGATCACAGTCACCATGCCGGCCAGGCGCAGCGGCCCGAACCGCTCGCCGAAGACGATGCTGGAGGCCGCCGAGCCGACGAACGGCACCAGCAGCGCGAACGGCACCACCTGGGCCGCCGGGTAATCGCGCAGCAATCGGCCCCAGAGCCAGTAGGCAATGCTGGTGGAGATGGCGCCCAGCGCCAGCATGCAGAGCGCTGACGTCAGCGACATGTGTGTCAGCGAGGTCCAGGTGGGAGCGGGACCGTTGGCGACCAACGCCAGCACGAACAGCGGCACGGCCGAGGCAAGGCACAGCCAGGCGAACAGGTCGAACATCGGCACACCGCGGGCACCACGCAGCAGGAGATTGCCGACAGCAAAGCTGACCGGCGAGATCATCAGCACCGCAAAGGCACTGACGGTGAAATCATAGCCAACGGTGCCGCAGATCATCAGGAGGCCAGCGGCGGCGATGACGATGCCCAGCGTCTGCACCGGCGTCGGGCGTTCGCCGAAGGCGATCGCGGCGAAGCCGATGGTGAACAGCGCCTGGCTCTGCACGACGACGGAGGTCAGCCCCACCGGCACGCCGTGGGCGATGCCGTAGGCCTGCGACAGGAACTGGCCGAGGAACAGCGTGAAGCTGATCGCGATCAGCAGCGACCAGGCGACCTTCGGTTTGCGGATGAACAGGCACGGCACCGCGGCAATCGTAAAGCGCAACGCCGTCATCAGCTCCGGTGACAACTCGTCGAGCGCAATCCGGCTTGCCACGAAGGCAAGCCCCCAGATGATCGCCACCATGACGGCGATGAGGATGTCGGCCGGCTTCATTGTTGTTTCCGGTTCTGCCTTGTCGTGCAGCCCTGTTTGTTGTTCTGGTCTAGCCTTGCTCGCCGGCCTTTACGTGGAAGAATTGGGTTTCCGCAGCAGATACGTGCCGTGCATCGGCGCGTGGTAATCGGCTGAGACCAGCGTGAAGCCGACATCGGTCAGCATCCGCTCCATCACCCAGCCGAAGGTGGAATATTCATCGCGCATATGCGTCACCACGCCCCCGCGGGAAAAATCGTGGTTCTTGATCTGGAAATCGGCCCATTGCTCGACGTCGCGCTCGATCGCATCGGGCATCGAGGCGTAGACGATGTCGCGCAAATAGAAGCTGCCACCGGGCTTGAGCGCACGATAGATCCGCGACATCGCCACCGCCTTCCAGAAATCCGGCAGATGGTGCAGCGTGAACTCGCTGACGATCAGGTCGTAGGATTCCGGCCGGTAGGCGAAGCTGAGCAAGCCGGCGGACTGGGTGCGCACGGGCGCCTTGCGGTCGCGGGCGTAGATCTCGGCGAGCGCCAGCATCGCCGGCGAGATGTCGATGGCGTCGACCTCGGCGCCCATCAGCGCTGCTTCGGTGGCAAGCACGCCGTTGCCGCAGCCGATATCGGCGATGCGCCAGCCGCGCTGCACTCCGAGCATTTTCAGCGCGGCGCGCGCCCGCAGGTCGGCATCGTCATGGTTGTCGTAGATCGAGGCCACAGCGGGCTCGATCCCCATCCGGTTCCGCTCGTTGTAATACCAGTCGCGCGCCAGCATGGTTCACATCCCTTCAGGCCCGCGACCGATCGCGGCAACACCCGTGCGCGACACCTCGACAAGTCCGAGCGGGCGCATCAGGTCGATAAACTGGTTGATCTTGTCCGTGTTGCCCGTGATCTCGAACACGAAGCTCTCGGTGGTGGCGTCGATCACGCGGGCGCGGAACGCATCCGCCAGCCGCAGCGCCTCGACGCGATGCTCGCCCTGCCCGCGCACCTTGACCATCGCCAGCTCACGCTCGATCGAGCGCTTGGTCTGGGTCATGTCGACGACGCGGTAGACCGGGACCATGCGGTCGAGCTGGTGCTTGATCTGCTCGATCACCATCGGCGTGCCCGTCGTGACGATGGTGATGCGCGACAGGTGCTTCTGGGCCTCGGTCTCCGAGACGGTGAGGCTCTCGATGTTGTAGCCGCGCCCCGAGAACAGGCCGATCACGCGCGCGAGCACGCCGGGCTCGTTCTGCACGAGCACCGCGAGCGTGTGCGTCTCGTTGGGATCGTGACGGTCCTCGATGAAGTAGGCGGATGCAGGCTGGTTCATTGTCGTCCCCTCTTGTCTCTCCGTCACGCCATGGCCGGCGCGTCCGTTCCGACCCAACGGCGGAACAGATCGAAATCGATATTGCCGCCGGACAGCACGAGACCGACGCGCTTGCCCTTCAGCTTGCTCTTTTCTTGCAGTGCCGCAGCGAGCGCGGCTGCGCCGGCGCCTTCGGCGAGATTATGCGTGTCAGTCCAGTAGGCGCGAATTGCGGCGGCGACCTCGTCGTCGGTGACCTGAACGATGCGCGAAGCGCCCTTGCGGATCAGCGCCAGCGCATCCTCGTCAGGGATACGCGTTGCCATGCCGTCGGCGAGCGTATTGGCCGTCTCAGTCGTCACGATCGTGCCGGCTGCGAACGACAGCGCATAGGATGGCGCTTCCGTCGACTGCACGCCGACGATCTCGGTCTTCAGGCCCAGGAGATCGCGTGCCATGATGCAGCCGCAGATGCCGGAGCCCTGCCCGATCGGCACATAGAGAATGTCGAGATCAGGCGCGGCCCTGAACAGCTCGAGCGCATAGGTCGCAACGCCCAGCACGAGGTCCGGATGGAACGACGGCACCATGTGGAGGCCGGCGAATTGCGCGCGGCGCTCGGCCTCCTCGCGGGCGGCCTGGAAGTCCTCGCCATGCTCGACCAGCTCGGCGCCGAACGCCCTCATCGCCCGGTTCTTCTCGACCGAGTTGCCTGATGGCACGTAGATCACCGCGGGCATGCCGTGTCGGCTCGCCGCGAATGCGAGGCTCTGGCCGTGATTGCCGCGCGTCGCCGAGATGATACCTGGCGTGTTCGGCCGCTCTCGCTTCAGGCGGTCGAGATAGACCAGCCCGCCGCGCACCTTGAAGGCGCCGATCGGCGTATGGTTCTCGTGCTTGACCACGACCTCGGTGCCGAGGCGCTCAGCGAGTAGCGGCCAGCCGCGCGCCGGCGTTGCCGGCACCGCCTGCCCCACGATCACATCTGCGCGCTCGAGCTCCGTCAGGTCGAACATTGTGGTCCTTCCATCGACCATCTCATGCAGCCGTCATCCCCGCGAAGGCGGGGATCCAGTATTCCAGAGGCCCATGAGATTGATCGAGAGGCCGCGGCGTACTGGATCGCCCGGTCAAGCCGGGCGATGACAGCGGAGTTTGTGACCATCGCGCTCACACCAGCGCCTTGCCGCCGGCGAACGCCTTCGCCGTCGCCTCGTCGTTGGCCTGCTCGGGCAACAGCATCTCGTTGTGCGCCTTGCCGGAGGGGATCATCGGGAAGCAGTTTTCGAGCGCCGCGACGCGGCAGTCGAACAGCACCGGGCGCTTGACCGAGATCATCTCCTTGATGGCCCCATCGAGATCAGAAGGCTTGTGCACCTGCAGGCCGACGGCGCCATAGGCCTCCGCGAGCTTGACGAAATCGGGGAGCGCCTCCGAGTAGGAATGCGACAGCCGGTTGCCGTGCAGCAGCTGCTGCCACTGCCGCACCATGCCCATGTACTGGTTGTTGAGGATGAAGATCTTGATCGGCAGCTCGTACTGCACCGCCGTCGACATCTCCTGCATCGTCATCTGCACCGAGGCATCGCCCGCAATGTCGATGACGAGGCTGTCGGGATGGGCCACCTGCACGCCGACCGCGGCCGGCAGGCCGTAGCCCATGGTGCCGAGCCCGCCCGACGTCATCCAGCGATGCGGCTCTTCGAAGCCGTAGAACTGCGCCGCCCACATCTGGTGCTGGCCGACCTCGGTCGTGATGTACGTATCCTTGCCACGCGTTGCCTCGAACAGGCTCTGGATCGCGTGCTGCGGCAGGATGACGTCGTTGCTCTTCTTGTAATAGAGCGAATTGCGGGCCCGCCATTGCGTGATCTGCTGCCACCACGACTTGATGTCCGGCTTCTTCGCCTCCGCCTTGAACACCTGGATGATGTCGCCGAGGACGTTGCCGCAGTCGCCGATGATCGGCACGTCGACACGGATGTTCTTGTTGATCGAGGACGGATCGATGTCGATGTGGATCTTCTTCGAGCCGGGCGAGAACGCATCGACGCGGCCGGTGATGCGGTCGTCGAAGCGCGCGCCGACGCACAGCATGACGTCGCAATCATGCATCGTCATGTTGGCCTCGTAGGTGCCGTGCATGCCCAGCATGCCGAGCCAGTTCTTGCCCGAGGCCGGATACGCGCCGAGGCCCATCAGCGTGGACGTGATCGGGAAGCCGGTGACCTCGACCAGCTCGCGCAAGAGCTTGGTCGCCTCCGGGCCGGAATTGATGACGCCGCCACCGCTGTAGATCACGGGACGCTTGGCATTGGCGAGCAGAGACACGGCTTTCCGGATCTGCGTCGCATCGCCCTTCACGCGCGGCGCGTAGGAGCGGTGCACGTCGGATTTGCGCGGCGGATGATAGGTGCCGGTTGCGAACTGCACGTCCTTGGGCACGTCGACCAGCACCGGGCCTGGACGGCCCGACGTGGCAACATAGAAGGCTTCGTGCAGGACCTTGGCGAGATCGTTGACGTCGCGGACCAGCCAGTTGTGCTTGGTGCAGGGCCGCGTGATGCCGACCGTGTCGCATTCCTGGAACGCGTCGTTGCCGATCAGATGCGTCGGCACCTGGCCGGAGATGCAGACCAGCGGGATCGAGTCCATCAGCGCATCGGTCAGCGGCGTCACCATGTTGGTGGCGCCCGGACCGGAGGTCACCAGCGCAACGCCCGGCTTGCCGGTCGAGCGCGCATAGCCCTCGGCGGCGTGGCCCGCGCCCTGCTCGTGGCGGACCAGGATGTGCTGGACCTCGCTCTGCTGGAAGATCTCGTCATAGATCGGAAGCACCGCGCCGCCGGGATAGCCGAAAATGTCGGTCACGCCGTGGTCGATGAGCGCGCGGACGATCATCGCGGCGCCGGTCATCTGGTTCGGATCGTGGCTCTTGTCGGTCATTGGCTTGCTCCGGATGCGCTGTTGTCAGCGGCTTTCGTTCTGGGTTCGGGAAATAAAAAAGGCCCCGAAGAGGGCCCATGCACACCGCCTGTCTTGTGGATGGCAGCTAGCCACCCCCGGCGGTGTGCCTGGGTACGACGGCGATAAGGAGTTTGGTAATAATGTTACGCATGGCGGGCGCTCGGCTTCCCAAAGGTTGCGCGAAACATAACGGCCAAAGCCTAGATGTCAAGGCAAAGCGGCCGTTCCCGCGCGATTTAGGAAGTGTAGCGGTGTTCCCGGGGTTCGGCGAGAGGTAAATGCGGGAACCCGAACACAAAAGCGCGTCAGCCCGTCATTCCGGGGCGATGCGCAGCATCGAGCCCGGAATCCATAGCCACAAGCCTCGCTGGGGTCCGAGGGATCGCAGAATGCCGTCGCCACACGAGCGCTTGGGGGTATGGGTTCCGGGCTCGCGCTGCGCGCGCCCCGGAACGACGACCGAGCGAGGCTCTTATTCCTCGTCCCGCGCCGCGTTCACGGCGGCGGCGAGCCATCCCCTCGCCTCCGCCAGCTTCACCCACTCGAATTCGGGGAGTTGATGCCGGAACCAGGTGAATTGCCGCTTGGCATAGTGGCGGGTGTCGGCGCGGCCGATCGCGGCGGCGTCCTCCAGGCTGAGCTCGCCGCGCAGATGCCGCATCAGCGCCGGCACGCCATGGGCCTTCATCGCCGGCAGCAGCGGATCGAGCTGGCGGGCGGCCAGCCGCTCGATCTCCTTCAGCGCGCCGGCACCCAGCATCGCGTCGAAGCGGGCATCGATGCGGGCATAGAGCTCGTCGCGCTCGGGCGCGAGGAAGACCGCACGATAACTGTCCTTGGGCAATAGCGGCGGCTGGCCCTCATGGTGCCAGTCCAGCAGCGAGCGGCCGGTCGCCTCGATCACTTCGAGCGCGCGCGAGATCCGGGTCCGGTCGCGCAGGTTCAATCGCTCGGCAGCACGCGGATCGCGGCGTGCGAGTTCCGCATGCAGCGCCTCGACGCCGTTCTGCTCCAGCCGCGCCCGTACGTCCTCGCGCACCTGCGCAGGGATCGGGGGCACCACGGAAAGGCCCGCCGTCAGCGCCTTGAAATAGAGCCCGGTACCGCCGATGAAGATCGCTAGGCGGCCTTCGGCTTGCGCCTCCTCGAGCGCCTTGGCTGCATCGCTCACCCAGGCACCGGCCGAGAAATTCACGGCCGCATCAACATGGCCGTAGAGCCGGTGCGGCGCGCGCGCCTCCTCGCCATGGGTGGGGCGTGCCGTGATGATGCGGAGGTCGCGGTAGACCTGCATGGAATCGGCATTGATGACGATTCCGCCCGCGCTGAGGGCAAGCTCCAGCGCCAGCGCCGACTTGCCGCTGGCGGTCGGGCCTGCGATAAGCACGGCCTTGCTCGTACGTCCCTCGCTCACGAAAACCTCAAATGTCCCTCGTCGCGACGCTGATCTGCAACCCCGACAATCCCGCGCTCGACTCGACCATCGTCGACGGCGCCCGCGCCGTGCTGCCGAAAGCGCAACCGGCGCACTGGCTGTTCGACGGGGTTGCGGTCGATATTCCTTTCGGCGCGCAGGATAACCTCGAAGGCGACCGTCACGCCATCGAGCAGCGGCTCCGCGAGCTGCGCGGCGACCTGCCGATCGACATCGTGGTGCAGCCTGTCGGCTTCCGGCGCAAGAAGCTTTTTCTCGCCGACATGGATTCCACCATGATCGGCCAGGAATGCATCGACGAGCTCGCCGATCTCGTCGGGATGAAGGCCCATGTCGCAGCAATCACCGAACGCGCGATGCGCGGCGAGATCGAGTTCGAGCCGGCGCTGCGCGAGCGCGTCGCGCTGCTGAAAGACCTTCCCGCCAGCGTGGTGGACGAGGTGCTGGCCAAGCGCATCACGCTGACCCCGGGCGGCCGCGAATTGGTGGCGACCATGCGCAAGCACGGCGCCTACACCTGCCTCGTCTCCGGCGGCTTCACCCTGTTCACCAGCGCGGTCGCCGCCAAGATCGGCTTCCAGGAGAACCGCGCCAACGAGCTCGTCGTGCGTGACGGCAAGTTCACCGGCGAGGTCAAGGAGCCGATCCTCGGCCGCGCGGCAAAGCTGGCGACGCTGGTGGATCTGATGGAATCGTTCGATCTCGACGACATCGACTCCGTCGTGGTCGGCGACGGCGCCAATGACCTCGCGATGATCCAGGCGGCGGGACTGGGCGTTGCGTATCACGCCAAGCCGGCGGTGGCCGCGGCTGCGGCGGCGCGGATCGATCACGGTGATCTCACCGCCCTGCTTTATGCGCAGGGGTATCGGCGCGACGAGTTCGTGGAGACCTGACACAGTCGTCGTTCCGGGATGGTGCGAAGCACCAGACCCGGAACCTAGAGATTCCGGGTTCGGTGCTTCGCACCGCCCCGGAATGACAGATGAGGTTACTGCACGCTCAGCGCGACGAACCGCAATTCGCCATCGCCGTTCGAGACCAGCAGCAGCACGGACTTCTTGCCGTCCTTCTTGAGCTGGTCGACGCGCTTCTGGATGTCGGCGCCGCTGGAGACGGCCTCCTGTGCCACTTCGACGATGACGTCGCCCGCGGAGAGGCGCTTCTCGGCCGCATCCGAATTGGCATCGACATTGGTGACGACCACGCCCTTGACGCTGTCCTTGATCTTGTAGCGCGAGCGCAGGTCCTTGCTGAGCGCTGCGAGATCAAGGCCGAGCGCTTTCTGCGTCACCAGCTTCTCGGGCGGGGGCTCGTCGGTCTTCACCGCGGCCTGCACCTTCTCGGGATCCTGCAAGCGGCCGAGCGTGACCTTCTTGGTCTGCTCCTCGCCCTTGCGGATGATGACGACGTCGACCTCCTTGCCGACCGCGGTGTCGGCGACGACGCGGGAGAGGTCCTTCGGGTCCTTGACGTCCTTGCCGTCGAACTTGACCACGACGTCGCCGGGCTCGATGCCGGCGGGCTTGGCCGGGCCCTTGTCGTCGACCCCCGCAACCAGCGCGCCGCGCGCCGGCTTGATGTTGAGGCTCTCGGCGATCTCGTCGGTGACGCTCTGGATGCGCACCCCGAGCCAGCCGCGGCGGAGTTCGCCGAACTGGCGCAGCTGGTCGACGACACCCGCGACCGTCTTCGACGGCACGGCGAAGCCGATGCCGATCGAGCCGCCGGACGGCGAGATGATCAGGGTGTTGACGCCGATGACGTCGCCTTCGAGGTTGAACAGCGGGCCGCCGGAATTGCCGCGGTTGATGGCGGCGTCGGTCTGGATGTAGCTGTCATAGGGTCCCGAGGAGATGTCTCGGTTCTTGGCCGAGACGATGCCGGCGGTCACCGTGCCGCCCAGGCTGAACGGATTGCCGATCGCGACCACCCAGTCGCCGAGGCGCAGCTTGTCGCTGTCGCCGAACTTCACCGCGACCAGCGGCTTCGGCGGCTTGAACTTGAGCACGGCGAGGTCGGTCTTCTTGTCGACGCCGACCAGCTCGGCCTTGATCTTGGTGCCGTCGTTGAGGATGACGTTGATCTCGTCGGCATCCGCGATGACGTGGTTGTTGGTGACGACGACGCCCGCCGTGTCGATGATGAAGCCGCTTCCGAGCGAGTTGGTCTTGCGCGGCGGCCCGCTGCCATTATCGCCGCCCTTGCTGCCGCCACCGGGGCCTTTGCGGTTCTTGAAGAAGTCGTCGAAGAACTCCTCGAACGGCGAGCCGGGCGGCAGTTGCGGCATGGTGTTGGCGCCGCCCTTGGCCTCGACGGTCTGCGAGGTCGAGATGTTGACGACCGCGTCGATCACCTTCTCGGCGACGTCGGCAATGCCCTCCGGTCCGCGCGCGTAAGCCGGCGTGCCGAACACGCTGAATGCACTGACGGCGAGCGCGGCCAGCCCTAAACGCAAGCGGGTCCGGGCAATGGTGGCAGCGGTCATTGGTTTCTCCAGAGAAAAGGAATCGGCGCCAAGAATTCGGCTCCAAGACTGCGCTCGAACGGGGGGACGGCGCAAGCACGGAGCTTAACGGGCCTCAGGACCCGAATAATACGGCGAAAACCGGTTCTTCGCCTTCACTTTGGCGTTGTCGTGACGCTTAAACCGGGCGGCGCATAACCCAGATCAGGATCAGACCGGCCACAGCCGAGCCAATCCCGACCGCCCGCAGGATGTTGTCCGGTGTGGCGATGGCGCTCTTCATGGCTTTGCGCATCCAGTTCGGACTTGCCGCGAACATCAAGCCTTCCAGCACGAACAGGATGCCTAGGCCGATGAGGAAGTCGGCGAACGCAATGGACCTCATCGGATTGGAACCTCCCGTTGTGCTGTTCTTGTGTGGACGCAGGGCGGCAGACCTGCCGCCCTCGTCTAGCTTACGGTTTCGCCGGCGTCTCGGTCGCCGTCCTGCCGGACGGGCTACCGAAATACCGGAAGAAGTCCGAGCCCGGCCGCAGCAGGAAGCGTGTGTCGCTCGCCTTCAGCCCGTTCTCGTAGGCGGTCATCGACCGGTAGAAGGCGAAGAAGTCGGCATCCTTGCTGTAGGCCTCGGCGAACAGGCGGTTGCGCTCGGCATCGCCGGCGCCGCGGGTCTGCTCGGCCTGCGAATTGGCTTCCGCGACAATGACGGTCGCCTCACGGTCGGCCTTCGACTTGATCTCCTGTGCCTTCTGGCCGCCCTGGGCGCGGAACTCGGCAGCTTCGCGCTCGCGCTCGGTCTTCATGCGCAGATAGACCGCCTGGCTGTTCTGCTCCGGCAGATCGGCGCGACGGATCCGGACGTCGACCACCTGGATGCCGTAGCCGTCGGCCTCGCGATCGAGCTGGTCGCGGATACGCAGCATCAGCTTCTCGCGGTCGTCGCGCACCACGTTGATGAAGGTGACCTCGCCGAGCACACGGCGCAGCGCCGCGTTGAGGAGCGTGGTGAGCTGGATGTTGGCGGCCTGGATCGAACCGACGCTCTGGTAGAAGCGTAGCGCGTCCTTGATGCGGTAGCGCGCGAAGGCGTCGACCACGAGCCGCTTCTGGTCGGACGCGATCGCTTCCTGCGACGGGTTCTCGAGGTCGAGGATCCGCTTGTCGATGTTGATCACCGAATTCCACGGCGCCTTGAAGTGCAGGCCGGGTGCGGTGACGACGTCGACGGGCCGACCGAACTGCAGCACGATGGTCTGCTCGGTCTGCTGCACCGTGAACAACGACATGTAGCCGACGATCACGACGAGCAGGAGCGCGAGCAGCGTGACGATACCTGTGACCGGAGACCTCATCGGTTGCCTCCGCCCGACTGCTGGCCGCTGGTCGGCGGCCGCTTGGTCGTCAATTCATTGAGCGGAAGGAAGGGCACGACGCCCTGGCCCGAGGGGCCGCCATCATAGACGAGCTTGTCCGCGCCGCCGAGCACCCGCTCCATGGTCTCCAGATAGATCCGTTCACGCGTCACGTCGGGCGCCTTCTTGTATTCCTCGTAAACCTTCAGGAAGCGCGCACTCTGGCCCTTGGCCTCGGCGATCGCCTGCTCCCTGTAGCCTTCGGCAGCCTGGAGGATCTGCGCCGCGCGTCCGCGCGCCTGCGGCACCACCTGGTTGGCGTAGGTCTGGGCTTCGTTCTGCAGCTGCTCGAGATTGGCGCGTGCCGCCTGGACGTCGCGGAAGGCAGCAATCACCTCGCCCGGCGGGTCGACCTTCTGCATCTGCACCTGGGTGATGAGAATGCCGGAGCCGTAGCCGTCCAGGGTCCTCTGGATCAGTTCCTGCACGCCCTGCTCGGTGACGTTGCGCGCGCCGGTCAGGATCGGCTGGATCTGCGATCGGCCGATCACCTCGCGCATCGCGCTCTCGGCGACCGCCTTCACGGTGCCTTCGGGGTTCTGGATGTTGAAGAGGAAGTCACCGACCCCGTCCGGCTTGATGCGCCAGAGCACGGTGAAGTCGACGTCGACGATGTTCTCGTCGCCGGTCAGCATCAGGCTCTCTTCCGGCACGTCACGAATGGAGCGGCCGCGCCGCGCCGGATCGTCGATCAGCGTCATGCCGATCGAGATGGTGTTGACGCGCAGCGCCTTCGGCAGCAGCACGGTCTCGATCGGATAGGGCAGATGATAGTTCAGGCCCGGCTGCACGGTGCGAACGTGCTTGCCGAAGCGCAGCACGACGCCGAGCTCTTCGGACTGCACGCGGAAGAAGCCCGACAGCAGCCAGAACGCAACGATGATCAGGATGATCAGCGTGATGCCGATGCCGGAGAAATAGCCGCCCGGCATGATCTGCTGGAGACGGTCCTGGCCGCGGCGCAGAAGGTCTTCCAGATCCGGCGGCCTCGGCCCGACCGGTTGCGGGCCCGTGCCCCATGGTCCTTTCGGACCCGAGCCCCATGGGCCACCGCCCTGATTCTTCCACGGCATTCGACGCTCTCCTCGGCAGACCGGGACTAGAACTAACCCGGCCCGCATTGTCCGGTCCGGCTTTATAGGGGACCGGCAGGTCCCTTACAACGCAGCCCTCGCCGCCTTCCGAGCTATGCTCGGGCACGAAAAAGTCAATGTAAACATTGGCGAAAGCGGTTAATGGGGCGACCGCCGACGATATGTCACATAGGAGTAGTCGGCGCCGTCGTCGGGACCGGCAGGATGGCGGACACGCGCCGTCTCCTCCCAGTCCGCCTTGTCGATCTCGAAATACGTGTCGCCGTCGGGGCGCGCATGCACTTCGGTGATTTCGAGGCGATCGGCGCGATCGAGCCATTGCCGATAGATCTCGGCACCGCCGATCACCGCGATTTCAGTGACCGAACGCCGCAGGGCATCGCCGCGCGCGACATCGCCCGCATCCGCGGCCGATGTCGTGACAATGGCACCCGCGGCGCGATAATCCGCATCGCGCGTGATCACGATGTTGGTGCGTCCCGGCAGCGGCCTACGCAGGGACTCGAACGTCTTGCGGCCCATGATCACGGGCTTGCCGATGGTGAGCGCCTTGAAGCGCGCCATGTCGGATTTCAACCGCCATGGGATCGCGTTGCCGGCGCCGATGACACCGTTCTCCGCGATCGCGACGACGAAGACGATCTCCATCAGTTAGCGCTCCCGGCAAGCCGCCTCAAGGCAGGACCAGAGACGCGGCACAGCGTCCAGTCGTCCATCATCACCGCGCCGAGCGATTTGTAGAACGCGATCGACGGCGCATTCCAGTCGAGCACCGCCCATTGCAGGCGCGACCAGCCATTGTCGACGCATTCCTTGGCGAGATAGACCAGCAGCGCCTTGCCGAGGCCCTTGCCCCGATGCGACGGCCGCACATAGAGATCTTCGAGATAGATGCCGTGACGGCCGCTGAAGGTGGAGAAATTCGTAAACCACACCGCGAAGCCGACAGCCTCGCCGTCCCATTCGCCGATTGCGCAATAAAGCCGCGGGTTGCTGCCGAACAGCGCCTCCGCAATCGTCTGCTCCGTCGCCTCGACCTCGTGCGAAAGCTTTTCGTACTCGGCGAGTTCGCGGATGAAGGCAAGAACGAGCCCGGCCTCGTCCGGGCGCGCGCGGCGGATGCTGAGAGACATCGCTTTAAAGAGCCCGCATGATCATATCGGAAAACCGCTGCACACTTTTCCGGATCATGCGTCAGACCGCGACTTCCGCCTTGATGTGCGGATGCGGGTCGTAGCCGACGAGCTCGAAATCCTCGTAACGGAAGGAGAAGATGTCCTTCACATCGGGATTGATGCGCATCACCGGCAGCGCGCGCGGCGCGCGCGTCAGCTGAAGCCGCGCCTGCTCCAGATGGTTGGAATAGAGGTGGGTGTCGCCGAGCGAGTGCACGAAATCGCCGGGCTTCAATCCCGTGACCTGCGCCACCATCATGGTGAGCAGCGCGTAGGAGGCGATGTTGAAGGGCACGCCGAGGAAGACGTCGGCCGAGCGCTGATAGAGCTGGCACGACAGCTTGCCGTTGGCGACATAGAACTGGAACAGCAGGTGGCAGGGCGGCAGCGCCATCTTCTCGACGTCGGCCGGATTCCAGGCGGTGACGATCAGCCGGCGCGAATCCGGGGTGCGCTTGATCATCTCGATGACATTGGCGATCTGATCGATGCTGCGCCCGTCGGCCGTGGGCCAGGAGCGCCATTGATGGCCGTAGACCGGGCCGAGGTCGCCGTTGGCGTCGGCCCATTCGTCCCAGATGGTGACGCCGTTGTCCTTGAGATACTTGATGTTGGTGTCGCCCTTCAGGAACCACAGCAGCTCATGCACGATCGCCTTCAGCGGCAGCCGCTTGGTGGTCAGCATCGGGAAGCCGGCGGACAGATTGAATCGCATCTGATGGCCGAACACCGACAGCGTGCCGGTGCCGGTCCGATCTGTCTTCTCGGCGCCGTCTGAAAGAATCCGCTCGAGCAGGTCCTGATACTGGTGCATGTGCCAATGAGCCTTTGGGGAGGCGGCGAACTTAACGGCCGCCCCCGCGCTGCGACAGCAGCGATTCGCTGCTCCCACAGATTATACCCGGAAAAGGTGAGCGTTCCCGCGGCAAACGACAAGGGGCGGAACTTAAGTCCCGCCCCTCGCCTATCGGCTTGAAAGTGCTGGTTAAGTCGCCGGCTTGAGCACCGGGCTCCACTTCGCGATCTCGTTCTTGACGAGGGTTGCGAGGGCTTCCGGCGTCCGGTCCTTGGGGGCCGGGATGACACTGCCAAGCTCGAGCAAGCGCTTCTTCACGGTCTCGTCGTCGAGCGCCTTGATGGCGGCGGCGTTCAGGCTGGCAATGATCGCGGGCGAAGTTCCCTTCGGCGCGAACATTGCGTTCCAGGCCTGGGCCTGGAAGTTCGGCAGGCCGGCTTCCGCGGTCGTCGGCACGTTCGGCAGCGACGGATTGCGCTCGGGCGTTGCGATCGCATAGGCCTTGATTGTGCCGGCGTTGATCTGCGGAACCGCGTTGACGATCTGATCGCACATGTAGTCGACCTGCCCCGCCACCAGCGCGTTCATCGCAGGACCCGTGCCGTTGAAGGGCACGCCGACCGGCTTGATGTCGAGGATGGAGTGCAGGAGCTCGCAAGAGACATGCGAGACCGAGCCGACGCCGGCATGCGCAGCGTTCACCTTCTCGGCATTGGCCTTCACGTAAGTCACGAACTCCTTGAGGTCCTTCGGCGGAAAATCCTTGCGCGCGAGGATCAGGATCGGCGTGCCCGCGAGCAACGCGATCGGCTCAAAATCCTTTTCGGGATGATAGGCGAGCTTGGGATAGAGCGGCACGGATGCCGCGTGCGTGCCCATATGCCCGGTGATGAGCGTATAGCCGTCATTGGTCGCGCGTGCGGCGCGCGTGGTTGCGGTGGTGCCGCCGGCGCCGACCACGTTCTCGATGATGATGCTCTGCCCCAGCGTCTGCGCCATATGCGCGGTGACGATGCGCGAGATGACGTCGGTCGGGCCGCCCGCTGCGAACGGCACGATCATGGTGATGCTGCGCGTCGGATAGTTTTGCGCTTTCGCCGGTGCGACAAAGGCGCACAGCGATGCGAGCGCGGCAGCACATGCGCCCGTAGCAAGCGCGCGAAGAGAGGTCATATCGTTTTCCCCGGGACACAAACAAAAAAATGCCGGCCACAAGGGCCGGCATTTTCATGTCACGAAGACATCACACACGTCGATTCGACTTCCGAATGCGGCGTGCGGACGCAGGGCGCCGCGCGGACGCAGGGCCGCGCGGACGCAGAGCCGCGCGGACGCGATCAGTTCTCGGACTCGGTGAACACCTCGTCGCGCTTGGCACGCAGCGTCGGCAACACCGTCAGCACCAGAAGGCCGAGCGAGATCGCCAGCAGCACCGCCGAGAGCGGCCGCGTCAGGAACACGCTCCAGTCGCCGCGCGAGATCAGCAGCGCGCGGCGCAGGTTCTCTTCCATCAGCGGTCCCAGCACCATGCCGAGCAGCAGCGGCGCCGGCTCGAAATCGTGCTTGATCAGCCAGTAGCCGACCAGACCGAACACGCCGGCGAGGATGACGTCGACCGGCGCGTTGTTCACCGAGTAGATGCCGATCGCGCAGAAGATCACGATCGAGGGGAACATCAGCCGGTAAGGCACGCGCAGCAGGCGGACCCAGATGCCCACGAGCGGCAGGTTGATGATGATCAGCATCAGATTGCCGATCCACATCGAGGCGATCATGCCCCAGACGAGATCCGGCTGCTTCTGCATCACCTGTGGACCCGGCACGATGCCGTGGATGGTCATCGCGCCCACCATCAGCGCCATCACCGCGTTCGGCGGGATGCCGAGGGTGAGCAGCGGGATGAAGGAGGTCTGCGCTGCGGCGTTGTTGGCGCTTTCCGGCGCCGCCACGCCTTCGATCGCGCCGCGACCGAACCGCTTCGGATCCTTCGCGAGCTTCTTCTCGAGGGTGTAGGCCGCGAACGAGGCGATCACCGCGCCGCCGCCCGGAAGGATGCCGAGGATCGAGCCGAGCACGGTGCCGCGCAGGATCGGTGGCGTCGAGTCGACCAGGTCCTTCCTGGTCGGCATCAGGCCGGTGATCTTCTGCTGCACGAGGTCGCGGTTCATCTCGGCGCCTGCGTCGAGATTGCGGATGATCTCGGCGAAGCCGAACACGCCCATCGCCACCGTGGCAAAGCCGAGACCGTCGGCGAGCTCCGGAATGTTGAAGGCCATGCGCGAGGCGCCGGTCTCGATGTCCGAACCAACCATCGAGAGCAGGAGGCCGAACACGATCATCGCGATCGCCTTCAGCACCGAGCCCTTGGCCAGCACGACCGCGAAGATCAGGCCGAGCACCATCAGCGAGAAATATTCGGCCGGACCGAACGCCAGCGCGAGCTTTGTGAGTGGCGCGCCGAGGACGGCGATCAAAACGGTCGCGACGCAGCCGGCAAAGAACGAGCCGATCGCCGCGATCGCCAGTGCCGGGCCGGCACGGCCCTGCTTGGCCATCTGGTGACCGTCGATGGCGGTGACGACCGATGTCGCCTCACCTGGAATGTTGACCAAGATGGACGTGGTCGAGCCGCCATATTGCGCGCCGTAATAGATGCCGGCGAGCATGATCAGCGCGCCGACCGGCGGCAGGCCGAAGGTGATCGGCAGCAGCATCGCGACGGTTGCGATGGTGCCGATGCCGGGGAGAACGCCGACCAGCGTGCCGACGAGGGCGCCGATCAGGCACATCAGGAGGTTGATGGGAGAGAGCGCGACGGCAAAACCGTGAGCGAGGTTGGCAAAGATATCCATCACACCCTCACTGGACCAGGAAACGCGGGAACATCGGCATCGGTAGTCCGAGCACATAGGGGAACAGGATCGCGCAGCCGAGCGTCAGGCAGGCGCCGACGATGGCCGCCTCCAGCCACCGCGTCTCATGCGACCCGGTCGCGGCGATCATGAAGCTGACGAAGGCCGTGACCACGAGGCCGAGCGGCCGGATCGCGAGCGCGAAGAACAGGATCGCGACCATCACGAACAACGGCCCGCGCCAGGAATAATGCGACATTCCCGCCCCGTCCGTCAGAAGGCCGGTTAGGGCGATGCCAGCGGACAGCGCGACCAGAAGCCCGCCGAACATCCGCGGCGCGGTGCCTGCGCCGAAGGAGAAGCCGCGCATGCCCTGCAAATCACTGGAAGCCCACAGCGCAAACAGGGCGAGCGCCATCAGAATGACGCCGCCGACATAGTCCTGCGCCGAGCGGATGGTCATGAACAGCGTGACGATCGCCACCGCGAAGATCGGATAGGAATAGATCAGCGCCAGCAGCACATCGGATGACGCCTTCTTGGTCTCACCGCCGACTGCTCCGATCAGCGCACCGGGCGCGCCCGCGACCAGCGCGGTGGCGTGGCTGATCAGGACGGTGGCCGGGCCGCGTCCCGCCCCCCAGCCGAAGATCGTGCCGATCGACCAGATGAATTCGAAAATCTGCGGCGCAATCGCCAGCAGGCAAAAGCCGAGCGCCACCGAGGTGTTTCGGGTGGCTGTCGCTGAGTGGCCCATCGTATCGGCCATGCATGTCTCCTCCGCGACCCGTAAGTCACGAGCACTGTTGTTCTAAATCGGCTGGAAAGGGATCCCCGGGCCGCATCACTGCCTAGCGATTTTCATCACACAATGCCAGCAAAACCCAACAGGCCGCCGGCGAGCAAAAGCCATAGTGGATTGATGCGCGAGATCGAGGCGATCACCGCAACCATGGCGGTCAGAAGCAGTGCAGCAACGGTGCGATCGGTCGACTGGGCCAGGATCAGGGCGCTCGCTGCCATCAATCCGATCGACAGCGGAACCAGTGCAGCCTGGATCAGGCCGGGCCAGCGCGATTGGCTGGGCCGGCTCAGGAGACGGCTGACATAATAGGCAAGCAACGCGGTCGGCAGGCACATCGCCAGCGTCGCCGCCAGAGCGCCGGGGATGCCGGCAACGGCATAGCCGATTAACGTGACAATAAGCACGTTCGGACCCGGCGAGAGTTGCGCGATCGCATACGCGTCGGCGAACTGCTTGTCGGTCATCCAATGATGCACGTCGACCGCGATGCGGTGCATCTCCGGCACCGCCGCCGCGGCGCCACCGACCGCGAACAGCGACATTAGACCAAAGGTGGAGATCAGCGCCCAGATCGGGTTCTCGCTGTTCATGCTGCTACCTTCCGCCGCATCAGATATGTGACGCCGATGCTGACGGGGATCGCGACCAGCAGCACCGCCTGGAGCGGCAAGCGGAGCACGCCGATGGCGATGAACACGCCGAGCATCAGGAGGAGCACCACAACATCCATCCGCTTCAGCAGCGGCGTCATCATGCGGAAGACCACCGCGATCAGGAGGCCGACCGCGGCGCAGGAGATGCCGGCGAGGACCCGGCGCAGCACCTCGACGTCGCCGAACCGGGCATAGATGATCGCGAGCACGGTCATGATCAGCGTCGGCGGCAGCAGCAGCCCGCTGAAGGCGGCAACGCCGCCCGCGATCCCGCGCAGGCGCGAGCCGAACACCATCGACAGGTTGACGATATTGGGCCCCGGCAGGAAATGGCAGAGCGCAAAGGTCTCGTTGAACTCGTCCGCCGTCATCCAGCGGTGCTGGTCGACGATGGCGTGGCGGGCAAACACCAAGACCCCGCCGAAACCGGCCAGCGACATCCGGGCGAAGGCCAGGAACAGCGCCAGCAAGCCGGGCGGTGGGGCGTGGGCGACAGGGATATCCGGCTCTTGGACGGCCGGTGCTGAATCCGGGGGCATGTCAGGAGCTTAGAACGGCCGCGGCCGCGCGGCCAAGGTCAGAGGCGGACGGTCCGGAACCTATCCAAAGGGAACAGCGCGATCGCCGCTCGAAACCTCTGTTTTTTGAAACCTTTGCCCCCTATATTGGGGGTGCCGGTTCGCCGGCTATGGAAATAAACGGTCGTCGTAATAAACCATTCGGACCCGGGGGCGGTACCCGGCGCCTCCACCAAAGCTCATCGGACTCCAGTCCTTCAAGGTGAGTTTTGGCGGGGGCGAAATAGGATCGACGAGGGCGTAAAGGGCGTGCTTTTTCCCGGTATTGTTCCGCCGTTATCGGGCTACTGCAATAGTTGCCAACGACAACTTTGCTCCGGTTGCTCAGGCTGCGTAACGCAGTTTGAAAGACCACTCTAAAGTCCTAGCGGGTTAAGCTCCGCTAGGCGGGGTTCGGAGGCACCTGGCAACAGAAGCCTCCACTTTAACTTTTTGATTTCCTCTCCGGCGGGGACTCCTGCTGACCCGTCAGGCGCAGTACTATCGCGGCTTGGCGAGTCGGGCCGGCGGGGTCCGGCTCCGGGGATGCAACAGGACCACCATGGCGACCGATCATATCCGATACGATGTGCTGGCCCGCGACGCGCTGCGCGGCGTGCTGCGGAAGGTGCTGACCGATGCCGCGGCCCATGGCCTGCCGGGCGAGCACCATTTCTTCATCACCTTCGTGTCGAAGGCCGAGGGCGTGAAGCTGTCGTCGCGGCTCCTCGCGCAATATCCGGAAGAGATGACGATCATCCTCCAGCACCAGTTCTGGGACCTGACCGTGCTAGAGGACCGTTTCGAGGTCGGCCTGTCCTTCGGCGGCATTCCTGAGCGGCTGGTGGTGCCATTCAGCGCCATCAAGAGCTTCCTCGATCCGTCCGTGAAGTTCGGCCTCCAGTTCGACACCTCCGACGTTGCCGAGGTCGCACCGGAGACATTGCCGGCAGCCCCCGCTCCTGCCGCTGTGTCGGTGCCCGCGCCCGCCGCTGAGACGGCGGAAGCTGCGGACGAGCCGACCCCGCCGAGCCAGGGCGGCGCCGAGGTCGTGCGGCTCGATCGTTTCCGCAAGAAATGATCTAGGTTGGGCGCTAGGCCGTCGCGTCCGCCCAAACTGTCTATATAGAGAGGCATATCAGAAGGCCGCGCGGCGTTTCGCGCGACAGGATGGATATGCTCATGGCCAAGACGACCCGCCCCGCGCGCAACGCCGAAACTCGCACCGAGACCGACAGCTTCGGTCCGATCGAGGTCCCCGCCGATCGTTATTGGGGAGCGCAGACCGAGCGCTCGCGGCAGAATTTCCGCATCGGCGCCGACCGCATGCCGATCTCGCTCGTGCATGCGCTCGGCATCGTCAAGCTCGCCGCGGCGCAGTCCAATCTCGAGCTCGGCCTGCTCGACGAGCGCCGGGCCAATGCCATCATCCGCGCCGCGCGCGAGGTGATCGAGGGCAAGCTGGACGACCATTTCCCGCTCGTGGTGTGGCAGACCGGCTCCGGCACCCAGAGCAACATGAACCTCAACGAGGTGATCGCCAACCGCGCCAACGAGCTGCTCGGCGGCGAGCTCGGCGCCAAGAAGCCGGTGCATCCCAACGACCACGTCAATATGAGCCAGTCGTCGAACGACTCCTTCCCGACTGCGATGCACATCGCAGCCGCGAGCCGCATCAATGCCGACCTCGTCCCCGCCCTCGGCGAGCTGCTCGGGGCACTCCGCAAGAAGGAGAAAGAGTTCGGCAAGATCGTCAAGATCGGCCGCACCCACACCCAGGATGCGACGCCGCTGACGCTCGGCCAGGAATTTTCGGGCTATGCCGCGCAGGTCGAGAGCGGCATCGCGCGGCTGAAGGTCGCGGTGAAGGACCTCTATCCGCTGGCGCAGGGCGGCACAGCCGTCGGCACCGGCCTCAACTCGAAGCCGCGCTTTGCCAAGCTGTTCGCAAAGCACGTTGCCGGGATTACGAAGCTGCCCTTCACCAGCGCCGCCAACAAATTCGAGGCGCTGGCCTCGAACGACGCCTACGTGCTGGCGCACGGCGCCATCAATTCCGTCGCGACCGGCCTGTTCAAGATCGCCAACGACATCCGCCTGCTCGGATCAGGCCCACGCTCGGGGCTTGGCGAATTGATCCTGCCGGAAAACGAGCCGGGCTCCTCGATCATGCCGGGCAAGGTCAATCCGACGCAGTGCGAGGCGATGACCATGGTGTGCTGCCAGGTGTTCGGCAATCACACTGCCATCACGGTCGCCGGCAGCCAGGGCCATTTCGAGCTCAACGTCTACAAGCCGGTGCTGGCCTACAACATGCTGCACTCGATCCGCCTGATGGCGGATGCGGCGCGCTCCTTCACCGAACATTGCGTCAGCGGCATCCGCGCCGACGAGAAACGCATAAGTGAGCTGATGCAGCGCTCGCTGATGCTGGTCACGGCGCTGGCCCCGAAGATCGGCTACGACAACGCCGCCAAGGTGGCCAAAACGGCGCATGCCAACGGCACCACGCTGAAGGAGGAGGCGCTGCGGCTCGGCTTCGTCTCGGCGGACGAGTTCGACCGCCTGGTGCGCCCCGAGAAGATGACCAGCCCGGGATAAATTCCGAATTCCGATAGTCATCCGTAATGATACGGACGCTCGACGCTCAGAAATATGCAGTTTTAGAGACGGGATTTGATTACCGTCAATGAAATGGCCGGACGGCGTGTTACGCCCGCCGTCTGCCCTTGACGGGCGAAATTCATCGTTTGATGGCCCGAGGGGCCGATTGACGAGGATGAGCGAATGACGATCAAGTCTTGTGGGGCGCAGCGCGCCACCCTGTTTCTGAATGTTTCATCCTGCCTGATGAGGATCGGATGATGGAGACGCGGCATGGGGAACGTCATCAACCTGAATCGTTTCAGGAAGCGCGCCGAGCGGGAAGCCTCGGCGAAGCAGGCGGACGCCAACCGGGCGAAGTTCGGCCGCTCGAAGGCGGAGCGGTCGGCGGAGGAGACGCGCGCGGACAAAGCGAAGGCGCATCTGGACCAGCATCAGATCGATCGCGAGGAGCAGCCATGAAGTCGCCCGTCGTGAAACGGTCGATCGTGGTCGCCGGCCACAAGACCAGCGTCAGCCTGGAAGAGGCCTTCTGGAACGGCATGAAGGAGATTTCGGGCCTGCGCAACATGACGCTGTCCGAGCTGGTCGGCGAGATCGACAGCAACCGCCAGCAGGGCAATTTGTCCTCGGCGATCCGCCTGTTCGTGCTCGACTACTTCAAGAGCCGCGCCATGGCCGCCCTCCAGCCGGACAAGGTCCCGGCCCAGTAGCGGCCGAGGCGTTTCCTCACGCTTTCGGCATCTGCACTTTAAAATCACTCTAAGGTGCAGCTTCGGCCGACCCGTGCGCTTGACCTCACTGCCCTGCGTTGAAAATACAGGGCATGACCGACACCCATGACACGCGCCGCGAGATGCCGCTGGGCCTGGCCCAGCGCGGCTATACCGGCGTCATCCAGCACCTCTCCGCCAAGGACGCAGGCTCGGCGCTCTCGGATATCGAGCTCGAGAGCCGGCTGATCGAGCTCGGCTTCGTCGAGGGCGCCCGGGTCGAGGTCCTGCACGAGGGGCTGGTCGGGCGCGACCCGATCGCCGTGCGGGTCGACAACATCACGATCGCGGTGCGCCGCCGCGAAGCCATGGCCATCATCGTCGCCTAATTGGCGACCGGACATCTGCTCCCAAGGCCTTTGATCACATGGAATTACCCCTGCTGCATCTCGCCCTGGTCGGCACGCCCAACAGCGGCAAGACCTCGCTGTTCAACGCGCTGACCGGCAGCCGGCAGAAGGTCGCGAACTATCCCGGCGTCACCGTCGAGCGCAAGGAAGGCTTCTTCGTCACGCCCCAGGGGCGTCAGGTCTCGGTGGTCGACCTGCCCGGCACCTATTCGCTGCGCGGCCGCAGCCCGGACGAGGAGATCACCCGCGACTTCGTGCTCGGCAAGGCTTCCGGCGAGACCGTGCCCGACCTCGTGTTGTGTGTCGCCGATTCCACCAATCTGCGCCTGACCATCCGCCTGCTGCTGGAGCTCAAGCGCACCGGCCGGCCGATGATCCTCGTGCTCAACATGTTCGATATCGCGAGCCGCCGCGGCATCACCGTCGACGTCGAGCGGCTGGCCAAGGAGCTCGGCGTGCCCGTGGTCACCTCGATCGCGGTGCGCAAGGGCGGCACCGCCGACCTGCTGGCGCTGACCGACGAGATCTCTGCAAAACTCGCCGCCGAGCCGCCGCAGGATAACAGCTGGCGCGCGCTCAGCGTCTCCGAGCTGCGCGCCACCCAGCGCGAGGCCGATCGCATCATCGCCGATTGCGTCAGCCTGCCTGCCAGGCCCGACACCTGGACCGCGCGGATCGATGCGGTGGTGCTGCATCCGGTCGGCGGGCTGATCGTCCTGGCGCTGATCCTGTTCGTGATGTTCCAGGCGGTGTTCGCCTGGGCGCAGCCGGCGATGGACCTGCTCAAGTCCGGCTTCGACACGCTCGGGGAGTTCGTGCAAGCCACCCTGCCCGACGGCCTGTTGCAGAGTTTCTTGCAGAACGGCGCGATCGCGGGCGTCGGCAGCGTGATCGTGTTCCTGCCGCAGATCATCCTCATCTTCCTGTTCATCCTGCTCCTGGAAGATTTCGGCTACATGGCGCGCGCAGCGTTCCTGATGGACCGCATCATGGGCGGCGCGGGGCTGCACGGCCGCGCCTTCATTCCTCTGCTGTCGAGCTTTGCCTGCGCCATTCCCGGCATCATGGCGACGCGCGTGATCGACAACAAGCGCGACCGGCTGACCACGATCCTGATCGCGCCGCTGATGACCTGCTCGGCGCGCATTCCGGTCTACACGCTGATCATCTCCGCCTTCATTCCGGCAAAGGACGTCTGGGGCTTCATCAACCTGCAGGGCCTCGTGATGTTCGGCCTGTACGCGACCGGCATCGTCAGCGCACTTGCCGTCTCGTTCCTGATCAAATTCTTCATGCTGCGCGACTATGCGCCGGCGCCGTTCATGCTGGAGCTGCCGGACTACAAGATGCCCCGGCTGAAATCGATCGCGATCGGCATCTTCACCCGCGCCAAGATGTTCCTGTACCGCGCCGGCACCACGATCTTCTCGATGATGGTGTTGATCTGGTTCCTGGCTTCGTTCCCGCAGCCGCCCGCGGGCGCAACCGAGCCCGCGATCGACTTCAGCCTTGCTGCCATCATCGGCAAGGCGCTGGAGCCGCTGCTCGCCCCTGTCGGTTTCAATTGGCAGATCGCGGTCGCCCTGATCCCGGGCATGGCAGCGCGCGAGGTCGCGGTCGCGGCGCTCGGCACCGTCTATGCCATCGAAGGCGGCAAGGAAGCGGCCGAGCAGATCGGCCAGGTGCTGGCGACGAAATGGTCGCTCGCAACCGCTTTATCGATGCTGGCCTGGTACATCTTCGCCCCGCAATGCGCCTCCACGCTCGCCGTGATCCGGCGCGAGACCGGGAGCTGGGGATGGATGGCTGCGACCTTCGCCTACATGCTGGTGCTGGCCTATGCCGCGAGCCTCGTGACGTACAACATCGCGGTGGCGCTCGGGGCGGGATAGCCCCTCGAAACCAAACTTCGAAAACAACCCCATGCACAGTAGACCGGCGCTGCGATATCAGGGGCCTTACGTATTATCCGAAATACATTTGACACGTCGGGCAAAACACCGGCATAATGGCATCATCGAAAAGTGGCATGACGACTGTACTACTTCGTCGGGCAAAACACTGGCACGATGGAGTTGTCGAAGAAACTTCGTAACCGCATCGGAGATTTCTTCGCGCGCTTGATTTGAATCAAGCCCGTTCTCACAGCGCATTGCAAAATGGCGTAACGTCGTCGCAAGCTGGGCCCATTGTGGGGGGCGCGGAGCGAGCGAGATGTCGTTGCTGGCGTACTTCTGGAAGGTCGGTGCAGTGTTGCTCGCCCTGCTCTTCCTTGCGGACTTTTGTCTCCCGAAAGCCCCGATCGCCGAGAAGAGCGCCGCAGACCGGCCGGCGATACGCATTCACTCGGATCGCAAATTGCCCGAACGCGTCATCCTCGATACAAGCATGCCGGTCATCGTCGCAGCGGCGCCCGCGGTGTCGGTCGCGCAAGCCGCGGCCCCTCTCGACCGCGCAGAACCGCCGATGATCCGGGCCCAAACTCCGGCGGTTGCCAACGCACTCGCCATGGCGCGCCCGGACTCGCCGCCACGCGAGGCGGTCGATCGCAAGCGAGCGCGCAAGTCCCAACACGCCGCTGTGCGGTCGAAGCGACACACGCCGCCCCAAATGGTGCTGGCGGCTCGGCAGGGGCAGTTCGGATGGTTCGGGTACAGATACTGGTAATTGGTTGCGAGGCGCGCACGGCGCGCCTCCGGTCTCGCTCACTTATTGGCAAACATACATGATCCCATCGCCGCCCTTGACGAGCGTGCCCGGCGTGCAGCCGAGACCGTTACGAGCGGCGTAATCGCTCCAGCCGCTTCGTCACGCTCGAGCCCGACGAGCAGAAGGAGTGCGTCGACCGACGTCGCGCCGTCGAAGGCAGCATCGTGCTGTCCCTTGGTACAATGAACCTTATGACGATAGTCACCAGTTCCGCGCTGGAACAAGCTCGAATTTTGCGCGGACCTCGAGCGGTCGGCACTGGCCGGTGTCACATGCGCCATGGCTGACAAACCCGATCGTCACCTGATTGAGGAGTTGGATCAATGCCGATGCACCAGACCTCGGCCTCGCTTCCCCGCCCACATACGCTCATAGAGTTCGGAATACTCTCCGCCTCAAATCCGACGATCAGCCTGAGCGAATTCACCTACACACGTGGCAGCGAGATCTACAGCGAAAAAGAGCCGATCGAATTTGTCTATCAAGTCAAGTCGGGCGCGGTACGAAGCTGCAAACTGCTGTCCGGCGGACGTCGCCACATCGGTGCCTTCCACGTTGCCGGCGACTTCTTTGGGCTGGAGAACGGCGATGTCCACCGCTTCAGCATGGAAGCCATGGTCGACACGATCGTGCATCGCGTCAGGCGTGAGAGCCTCGATGCCGCCGCCGAGAATGACGGCACCTTGACCAGAGATCTGCTCCGCATGGCGGCTACGAATCTTGGGCATGCGGAGGATCATATGCTGCTACTCGGACGCAAGACGTCGATGGAGCGGGTCGCCGCCTTCCTGATCGAAATGGACAAGCGGCTCACCACCGCAGGCATTCTGGCGCTGCCCATGACTCGGCGCGACATAGCAGACTATCTCGGCCTGACGATCGAGACCGTCTCGCGATCGCTGTCGCATCTGCGCGAGCTCGGCATCCTTCGTTTCATCGACAATAGCCAGCGCCACATTGTTCTCGTGGACAGGCAGCAACTCGCCGGGCTCGACCGCCAGAACTGACTCTGGCAGCAACAGGCATCCCTGCTCGTTGCGACCTCCAATGAAAAAGGCCCCGGTCGATGCCGGGGCCTGAGTTCACTGGGAAGACATCAGATCAATAGCGCGCCGCGACCGGCGCACCGAAACCGCCGAAGCGGTAGTTCAACCGAAGCGTGACCATGTCCACATCCTGCGTGACCCCGCTGCCAGTCAGGGTGAACCCGCCGGGCGTCACGACCCCTGCGAAGGTGGTGTTGTCACGTCCCATCCAGAGATGGTCGTACTCGACGCCGACCGACCAGTTCGGCGAGAATCCATATTCCCAACCGACACCCAGCGCGCCGCCCCAGCGCGTGTGGCCTGCCGAGGCGAGGCCGACGCCGGTGACATTGTTGAAGATGTCAAAGCGATTGCGCGTCACGGCGGCGCCGCCCTTCACGTAGAGCAGCGAGGCGTTCCATGCCCAGCCGAGCTGGGCTGTGAACAGCCCGATGGCGTCGATCTTGCCCGTGGTCGAGATCAACGGATCGATCAGGCTGACGCGCGTGTTCTTGATCTCGGCCCAATCGCCCTGGGCTTCCAGGCCGAGCACAAACTGATTGGTTTGCCAGCGATACCCGATCTGCCCGCCGGCGAGGCCGCCGGAGCGATCGGCGCAACCGCTTCCGACGGCGCCTGCGGGCGTTATGAAATCCGCGCAACCGTGACTCTGTCCCCAGCCTCCGTTGGCGCCGATGTAGAACCCGGTCCAGTTGTAAACCGCCACCACCGGCGCGGGCGGCGGCGCCTTGACGGCCATATCGGCCGCCAAGGCCGGAGCCGACATGCTCAGCGCCGCGAAACCGATCGCCGCGATCGAAAGTTTTTTCATCGTTTCGTCCCCTTTGCTCAAGTTTCTTACGTCCGACGCAAGACCCTTATGCAGGCTGGCGTGCATAAAAGTCTGCGAACAGCCTGAAGTTTACGCGCGGGGGGAGTGTTGACCCGTAACAAAATGGCAACACCTAAGCGCCATCGCTATGCATGCAAAAGTGCTTAGTCGGTGTCCGAAGTGCCGCTCGTCGCGGCGCCATCCTGTTCGTCGGCGAGCCACGCATTGATGCCGGAGGACGGGATCAATCGCCTTGGAAGGTGCGGGTTGATCGTGCCTGCAAAGACGGCGCATCCCGCATCGCGCTTTTCGCGCGCGAAGAGTTTGGCCTCCTGCTCTGTCGGAAAAGTCCTTGTCTCGCGAGGGCTCCGCTGTCTCGGAAGAATGCCCCGCTGTTGCACCTCAAAGGTAACGTACCACGTTGCAATCATTGCGCTGCACCAACTGTCACCAACCCTCAGTGACGCGTTGTGGTACGACTGGCATCCGCCTGCTTGATTCAGATCAAATTTGATGCCCCCGGACAATACAGAGCAAACGGCATCAACCGGTCTGCATCGGCGCAAATTGCCGTCCAATCAGCGCAGGTCGCTGCGTCCATCCTCCGGATCGCTTTCCGGCTCCTGGATCAGCACCGCGGGTTCGTCATAGCCTGCGCGGCTGCTGTAGAACACCAAGGCCATCAGGCCGACGCCGACGATCAGCGAGAACACGACGCCGAGCACCAGCGCGACATAGCCCGCTTCCGGCACCTTGGTATCCGTGCTGACCCAGCCGAGATAGCCGAGCGCGCCGGCGCCGACGAGCAACGCGCACAGCACCGCGATGACCAGCCATCGGGCGAGCTTGCCGTCTTGCGGGTTGGATGGTGCCGGTTGATCATGTGTAACACTCATGGATCTCTCCTTTTGTGCCTGAGGAGGGCCACGGCATCACGCCTACTGTGCCGTGGCCTTGGTTGCGATTGCATGCAGCGCGCCGGTCATTGTGGTAATGGCAGCCCTCGCCGGCTCGCCAACGCCATGACGCCCCGCCACAAAGGCGGGATCGTTGTACGACAGCCAGGTTACGCCCTGCTCGTCCTGCCAGACCAGCGCCTTCAGTGGCAGGTCGATACCGATGGTCTGCGCCTGCTGCATCAACGGCGTGCCACCCTTGGCGTTGCCGAAGATCAGCAAATCCGTCGGCCGCAAATTCATCCCGACCGCAGCCGCACCCGCGGCGTGATCGACATGGGCGAACACCGTGAGACCCTTGGCTTTCACTTCCGCCTCTAGCCGCTTCATGGTGTCTTCGGGGCCGAAACTGCTCTTGATGGTGATGAGTCCGTCTGCAGCCATGACTTGCGTCTCCCATGAACATGTCGCCGCGATCAGAGCGAGCATCCTGATCAGTGCCGAAAGCCTCATTGTCCGCTCACTTGTTGCGGAACAGTTTGGCGGGATCGAATTCCGGCTCCGGAACGAAGCCGTCGCGATTGGGCATCTTGATCTTCGGCAAGGACTCCTTGTCGATCTTGCCATCGGCGGGAACGATGCCGTTGAGGCTCAATATGTAGGCGGTGACGGCATAGGTCTCGTCGGTGCTGAGCGAGCCCGGCGTCGGATAGGGCATCGCGCGATGGATGTAGTCGAACAAGGTCGTCGCATAGGGCCAGAAGCTGCCGACCGTCTTGACCGGCATGTTGGAGGCGAGCGTGCCCTGTCCGCCGGCGAGGCGATCCTTGATGCCGCCCTGGCCGTTGTCGCCGTGACAGGCCGCACAATTGTCGGCGAAGATCTGCTTACCTTGGACCGCGGTGCCGCTGCCGTCAGGCAGGCCCTTGCCATCGGGCCCGACGTCGATGTCCCACAGTTTGATCTCGGCAGGCGTCGCGGTACGGCCGAAATCAAACGCCAGTGCGGGAGCCGCGAGCAGTCCGGCGGCGAGGATGCCAACGAAAACCAGCTTGTCATGCGAGGACATTGCGGACCCTCCCGGCCTCGTCGATGCTCCAGGTCTGCTGCGCGTTGTAGTGAAACAGCGCATTGGTCCCCATCGCGGCGATGAAGGACTGCCGGTCCGGCTGGACGTTGCCCTTCTCGTCGGTCGAGCGGCTCACGATCTTGGTCGGCTTGCCGTCCCAGACCCAATCCATCTGGAAGCGCACCTGCGCCTTGGACAGCACCGGCTGGCTCAATTGCGCCGGCTTCCAGGTCTTCGCGCCGTCGGTCGAGATCTCGACCTTGGCGATCTTGCCGTGGCCGCTCCAGGCAAGGCCGGAGATGCGGTTGTAGCCAGGCTGGATCTGCATCATGCCCGAGGGCTGGGTGATGACGGAGTTGGTTTCCATCCGCAGCTGAAACTGCCGCGCCTTGCCATTCGCGAGCAACTGCGTGTAGCGCGCCGTTTCCCAGCGCGTCATCCAGGGCGCGTTGCCGAACTTGAGGCGGCGCAGCCATTTGATGTTGAGGTTGCCCTCGAAGCCCGGCATCACCAGCCGCATCGGAAAACCATGCGCGGGCCGCAGCGGCTCGCCGTTCTGCCCGTAGGCGACGAAAGCCTCGTTCACGATCTCGTCGGTGAGCGGAATGCTGCGATCGACGCCCGCGCCGTCGCCGCCCTCCGCCAGCATCCAGCTCGAACCCTTGTCCTTGGCGACGAGGTCGATCAGGAATTTCAGCGGGACGCCGGTCCATTCATTGGTGCTGACGAGGCCGTGCGTGTTCTGCACCGTGATATCAGGGTCGGATTTTTTCCAGTTCTCCCAGCCGTTGCCAGTGCACTCGATGAACACGACACGGGTGACCGACGGCATCTGCTTCAGGTCCTCGACGCTGAACACCAGCGGCTTCGAGACCATGCCGTGGATCAGCAGCCGGTGCTGCGCGGGATCGATGTCGGGCACACCCGAATGGCTGCGCTCGTAATGCAGGTCGGTCGGCGTGATGTTGCCGACGAGCTTCTGGTGCGGCGTCTTGGAATTGATGGCATCGCCGGGATCGACGTTGCGCTTGCCGGGCGTCGCCTCGGGAATGCGATCGAGTTTTGCGAAGCGGGAGCGTTCGCTGTGTGCGCTGAGATCGGCGCCGGGCCCGCGATCGGGCACGTCGGCCAGAGTCTCGGCGGCGGCAGCTTCAGTTGCGGCCGCGCCAAGGATGCCCGCCGACAGGCCTCCCACGAAGCCGCGGCGCGACACGTTCGCAGGCCGCGGTGACAATTCGGTTGGCGTTCTGGACGTCATGGGCTCTCCCGTCGATAACCGTGCTTTTTCGAAATGACGGCAACGCTCATGTCGCGACACTGACATGACGCTGCGACGATTGCGCGTTAGGTTGTGTTAGAAGGAATGAGCGTCGGCGCGTTGGCTCACGCTTCCTTGAACGCCTCATGCGCGCGAGTCGCGTAGACCAGCGCGGCGCCGGCATTGACCGAGATGGCGGTGCCGAGCGCTTCGGCAATCTCTGCTTCGCTCGCGCCGTGCTTTTTCGCCTCGGCCGCATGGACGGTGATACAGCCGTCGCAACGCAGGCTGATGGCGACCGCAAGCGCGATCAGCTCACGCGTCTTCGCATCGAGGTGATTTGTCTTGGCGCCTGCGCCGCTCAGGGTCGCGTAGCCCTTGACCGTATCGGGCGCGAGCTTGCCGATCTCGCCGACACCGGCGACGATCTGGCGGCGATAGTTGTTCCAGTCGAGCATGGCCATGAGATGCTTCCTTCTCATCGTGATGCCGTTAGGTTAGATGCGATCTGCCGCTCCGTGGAATGGCCGGGCGGCTCGGACTCATGTCCGCGAGGATCAAGGGGAGAAGGATGTCGGAGGCGGACGCGGCGGAGTTGTTGAAGGCGATGGTGCCGCTGTTCAGGATCCGTCCCGTGATCGAGGATTCCTGCAAGTTCGGCGGCAGCTGGGAGTCGCTACACGCGCCAAACGGCAAGGGTTGGGCGCAATTCCACATGGTCACCCGCGGCTCTTGCGTGGTCGAGCGGCCGGGCCTCGGCCCGCAGCGGCTGGAGGCCGGCGACATCCTCCTGCTGCCGCACGGCGACAGTCACGCGGTCCGAAGCCAGAGGGACGGTGCTGCCGGGCGGATTTCGACCGAGCTCCGGAACGGCGTCCGGCAGCGCGCGACGGTCGATGCCGAAGTCGACACCGAACTCCTGTGTGGCCGCTTCCTGTTCGAAACCTCGGACGAGAACCCGCTGATCGCGGCCCTTCCCGACGAGATCGTGCTGCGCACGGCGGGAGAGCCGTTGCTGGAAAGGTTCCGGCACCTATTGATCGACATCCGCGACGAGCTCGACGCCGGGCGCGTTGGAGCGGAGATGGTCGCGGCCGACCTTGCGCGGGCGCTGTTCGTCATGATGCTCCGCGACCATCTCGCCGACGAAGCCTCCGGGGACGGGACGATGTCGCTGTTGCGGGACCGCACCACGGCCCGCGTGGTAGCCGCAATCCTCAACGATCTCGCCAGGGACTGGACGCTCGATGAGATGGCGACGGTCGCCATCTCGTCGCGCGCGACGTTGGTGCGGGCGTTCCGCAAGCGCGCCGGGGTCGCGCCCATGACGTTCCTGGCCGATCTGAGATTGACGATCGCGCGCAAGCGGCTGGCCGGCACCTCCGATCCGATCGCAAAGATCGCCAGCGAGGTCGGGTACGCGTCCGAAAGCGCCCTGAGCAAGGCCATGATGCGCAGATACGGCCTGCGGCCCAGTGCCCTGAGAGTGGCGGGGCCTGGCCATCAGCAAGGCACGGCGGGCTGAGCGCGCCGATTGACCCGCCGGGCAAAACAGGGGCAGATGGCAGCGTCGGCCTCGGCATCGCTGGCCATCTCCAAAGCGGCAGTCTTTTTCCATGAATGGCTTCAGCACGATGAGGTTGACCGCCGAGCGGCTGAACGAAAATCACATCGACGATCTCGTCGCGCTGCATCTCGATCCCGAGGTGTCCCGCTATCTCGGCGGGGTGCGGGAGGCGGAGGCGACGAAGCAATACCTCGCCGTCAACATGGCGCATTGGGACCAGCACGGCTTTGGGCTGTGGGTCCTGCGCACGAAAGACGGGACCTTCGCCGGACGGGCGGGCATCCGGCACATCGTCGTCGATGACATCGACGAGATCGAGATCGCCTACACGTTCAAGCGCGAGTTCTGGGGCCAGGGACTGGCAAGCGAGATCGCGACCGCACTGACGGAGATCGGGCTGTCGCAACTCGAGCTGTCGTCCCTCATCGGCCTGGTCTTCCTCGCAAACGGCGCCTCCCGCCGCGTGCTGGAGAAGGCGAACTACGTTTTGGAGAAGAGCACGATTCATCGCGGCGAGGACGTGGTGATCTACCGTATCCGGCGGTGAAAGGCGGATTCACCCTCAGCCGGTGCGCGACCGAACGATTGATTGCGGCAGCGAAGCGAGAAACAGCACGACGCAGACGCACAAGAGCACGATGTCCTTGAACAGGAACTCTCCGGCCAGATTCCAGGCCATCGGATCGGTTGAGAGGCTCCATGTCACGACGCCCGGCGTCGTGAAGAAGAATGACCACGTGATCGCGAAGGTCACGACGCCCATGAATGAACCGACCGCAGACAAGATCGGACTGAAGCTGCCGGCCACGAGCAGCGCCGCGATCACGAATTCGGCGACACCGAGGAAATAGGCCTCGCCCCTCAGGCCGAACACCGACAGCCACGAGATGAACGGGCTGTTGGTGATGAACTGGGCGATGCCCTGTGCGGATTGCAGCGTGAATTTCTGCATTCCAAACGAGATAAAGATGATCACCATGACCCAGCGAAGGATGGCGAGCGGACGATAAGAACCGCCACCGCTCTCGGCGACATTGAACCCTTGCATGTGACGATGTCTCCCCGGACTGCGCGCGCATCTGCTGGCGAACGAAAGCGTTCGCTTACCGGCTATACGGAGAGGAGCTTCCGGTGTTACCCGCGCCTGGCTGGTTCACAGATCACAGCTGCGTGCGATGCGCGTGTTCGTGGACAGCGAGCGACAGCATGTAGGATGGGTAGAGCGAAGCGAAACCCATCGCGCTTCAGTACGCTCGGCAGGCAATGATGGGTTTCGCTTCGCTCTACCCATCCTACGGGCTACCTCACGGCTCCATCGTGTAGGAACGCCCGGGTTCGAGCACGTAGATGGTCAGGAAGCGGAGCGGTCGGTCCGGATCGCAATTGCGAAACAATGTGTGTGGAAGATCCGCTCGGTCCTGCAACGTCTCGCCCGCCCGGTATTGCCGCGGCTCGTCGCTGCCGTAAGCAGACTCGGCAACGCCTTCGACGATATAGATCGCGCCCGCGACGGGATGCCGGTGCAGAGGCGCAACACCGCCCGGCGGATAGGTGACCTCGACGACCATCAGCTCCTGCTGCGTGCCGGGCAAGGGAAGACGCTCGAGAACCTTGCGTGTGACGCCGGCAAAGCCTGCTTGTTGTGCGCGTGTTCCACCGTCTGATCGTTCATCCATGGGTGCCTCGCTTGCTCTTGCAGTTCCATTGCAACTTGTTCGCTGGAGCTCGCGAATGCAACCGACCTGAACAGCCATTCAAGAAAGTTTCGCTACTGTTCCTGCAACAGGTGATGGCGGCAGTCGTTGACTCCGCGACGATGCAGACCAAGGAGGAACAGATGAAGAAGCTGACTTACGCTCTTGCGGCGCTAGCGACGCTTGCAATCGGTGCCCCCACCATCGCCAATGCGGCCGGCTTCGGCGTCTATGTCGGCGGCGACAGGGATTATTATGACGGCCCGCGCGCCCGCATCTACGAGCACGACCGCGGCTGGCATCATGGCTGGTACCACCGCGACCGCGACTATGACCGCGGCTTCGTAATTCGCCGACATCACGACTGGGATGATTAGTGCGGACCAGTACAAGTGAGCAAGGAGGCCCCGCTGCGGCGGGGCCTTTTTGCATTTGGACGAAAGAAGAGGCCGCCGACCGCGGCGGCCTCCTCATTGCGATACGCATCAAATCACTTGGTGTAACCCTGGCTCGTGCACCACCACATCGCGTCGGCCGCGCTGGTGCCGCGCTCTATGACGTATTTCCGGCAGGCTTCGTAATTGGCAGCATAGCGCTTGGCGCACGGCACCGGTGAAATGGTGCCGCCGCTCCAGGAGCATTTGTACTCGGCACTTGCAGGCGACGTCGAAAGGGTTGCGACAGCGAGCCCGACGACGAGGAACGACAAGGTCTTCATGGCTATCTCTCCCATATCCTGGGGATAGCGCGTGCTATCCCAGGTGGTACGATAGCACGCTTTCGACCGCGCCGGTTCGGCGATTGCCCGCCCGGAATCGAGGGAGAGCCTTGCGGAAATCTGGATTGCTTCGTCGCACGGGCGCCTCGCAATGACGACGGAAGCCATCCTGCAACTTGTCCGATGGGCAGACGATGCCCATCCTGCGACGTCTTACCTGAAATACCCGAGCACGAGATCGATGTCCGAGCTGCGGGCCGCGGTGCCGGTCAGCTCGGCGTCGATGACGCGGCGGCAGGCTTCGATCGCGGCGTGGTCGCCGAGATCGTTGGCGGCTTCGAGAACGAGCCAGGCGGCGTCCACCGACGCCTTGTCCGGTGCGCCGTCGCCGACATCGGCGGTGACGGCCTTGGTGAGGTTCTTGTTCTTGCGAACCGCGGTGCCGAATTGAGGCAACATTGCAAATACTCCCTCGATTTCCCGCTCAGTGAACCTGGAGCTCGGGCTGACGGCCCGCATCGGCACCCGCGCCGGTCTTGCGCGACTGGTAGAACTTCAAGATGCTGCGCGAGGTCTCGATCTTGAGCCGGCCGAACTCGCGTTCATTGTCCTGGAGCTCGCGCGCCGTGATCAGATGATCCTTGGCGCCGAGGAACAGCAGCGACATCGTCGTATCCCAGGCGAAGTCGAGCGCCTTGCACAGCACCAGCAGCATCTCGCGGTTGCGGTCCATCAGCGCGCGCTCGATCACGTCGACCGGCAGCGCCGACAGCAGCGACAGGCCGATCTGCACCTCGTCGAAACGGTGCTGTCGCGCGTAATTCGAGATCGAATCCTGGTTGAGATTGCCCTGGCGGTACTGCGTCGTCACCACGCGCTTGGCGACGAAATAGCTGCGCGAGGACGGACCGAACTTGGACTGAAGGTCGCCGGTGACCTCGGTCACCGAGCTCTGGATCTGCGCCATCATCTCGGGACGCTCGGTCTCGAGGCGGCGGCGCACGTCTTCCGACGCCTTCGAGATCAGCTGCTGGAAGATGTGCCGCGGCACGTCCTTGCGCAGGCCGAGCTGCTCGGCGAGGATCGAATCTCCCTCGGCGCGGCGGACCATGTGCAACAGGCCGGAGCCGGAGAAGCGCGCGCCCTCGTTCCTGGCAACCGAGGTCACGACCTCCTGGTTGCCGCGCTTGACCAGCACGTCGGTCACGGCCTCGCCGATCTGCTGGCGCTGCGAGATCGCGAGCAGATGCGCCTGGCCCTTGGTCAGGGCGCTCTCGACCAGCATCTTCTCGTCGATGCGATTGGAATCGCGCAGCACGGGACCGGCGACCTCGATCTCGTCGTCGAGGGCGAGCTTCTCGATGACGTTGAGCGGGGCGTGATCGCAGGCCGCCATCAGCTCGGAGAGCTGCGCCCGCGCCGCCACCTCGATTTCGTCGGCGAGCCGGCCGATGACCTCGCCGAACATGCTGATCTCGTCGTCGCTGTAGCGGCCCGTGATCAGGATGTCGGTCGCATGCCACAACGCCTTGGCGCGGCTCTCGTCGGTGCCGCGCGCGATCGCGTCGTCCAGATCCTGTAGAAGCGATTTCGCCCCGTTCATCTCGATAACCCCAGTTCTTGGTCGTCCTTGGCGCGCCGTCCTGCCTGTGCTGGCAGGACGCCGAATTCCTCTGGGAACAACACTAGAGCTGAGATGCGAGAATTCAGTAAAATCAGCAAATCAGTTTTGCCGACCAAAATTCATTCAAATGCGAGGGAATGGGTTAACTGGCGAGCAGGACGGGAAGCCGCCGCACGGGAGGTGCGCCCCCTCTCCCGCTTGCGGGAGAGGGTTGGGGAGAGGGTGTCTCTGCAATGGGATAGCCCCCTGGAGGAGAGAGCCCTCACCCGGCGCTGCGGCCGGGCAGCGGCACGTCGGTCAGCGACGGCTCCGGCACCGGATCGGGGGACACCAGCGTCGGCAGCGCCGCGGTCGCCGGCGGCGGCTCGCCGCGCTCGATCGCATCTAATCGGCGCGTCTCGCGGTCGATGGTGCGCACGGCGAGCCATGACGACAGCGGCGCGAGATCGACGGTGCGGCTCAGCCTGTCGGGGGGGCCTGCCGCGAACAGCTGGATCTCCGGCGGCGCGCCGGAGAGCCCGGTCATGATCGGGGTCAGGCTGGCGCGGATGTCGGCCTGGTCGGCGGGAATGTCGTAGCCGCCGGAGACGATGGCGCGCGCATTCTTCGCTTCCAGCGGCGTTGCGCCGACCCGCAACCGACCGTCGCGGATCGTGAAGGGGATCTGCGCCGAGGCAACCGCGATGGGAGCTGCCGACAAGGCGGGCTCGACCAGTTGCCGCAGGCGGTTGTCGTCGCTGACCTGGCCGCCGTCGCTGGCGCGGATGGCGATCTCGAAGGCGCGCGGATTGAGACCGGATATCTCGGCGGACTCCAGCGTCACCGTGCCGTTGCCGGCGAGCGCGCCGGTCAGCGCCGCGATGCTACGGCCCTGGCTCGTCAGCGCCATCTGCACCGAGGCGCGCCCCTTCGGCAGCGCGAGATCGCGGTAGCGCAAGCTCGCCGCATCGACATTGGCAAGCTCGATGCGCGCGCTCAGCGCGAGGCCATTGGCGCCGTTGCGCGCATCAAAGCTCGCCGACATCTCGCCGCCGCCGAGACCGCCCTTGAGGCCGTCGAGCGCGAGCGACTGGCCGTCGCTCCTGAGGATGCCGCCGACGGGACGCAGCTCGATGCCGCCGGGCAAATTGCCGTGCAGCGCCTGGAAGGCGATCCGGCCGCGCCAGCCACTGATGAGCCCCGCGCTGAGCGGCTCGCCGGCATCACGCCCGGCAGCACCAACGGCCATTGCGAGCGCAGGCATGAGATCGAGTGAGTCGAGGCCGACTTCGCCCTCGACGTTCTTCTCCGGGTCGAGCGTCACCGCGAGATGGCCGCGCAGATGCGAGCCGGCCGCGCTGCTGTCGAGATCGTCGAACGTCAGGCGGTTGCCTGACAGGGCGACGCGCGCGGACAGGTTGACGCTCTGCACCGATTTGTCGGTCGGGCTGGTGCCGAACAGCGGTGCCAGATTGGCATTGCGCACGCGCAAATTCACGCTGCCTTTGGGCTCCGAGAGTTCGACATTGCCTTGCGCATCCGCGTCCAGCCCGCCGCCGTTGAGCTTTGCGTTCAATTGCAGCGGCCGCCGCCAGGCGCCGCTCAGCTTGCCTTCGAACTGCGAAGCGCCCTCGCCTGCGGCCACGATGCGGTCGAGCCCGAGCAGCGCCAGCAAGGGGCCAGCCTGCGGTGTCGAGACTTTCGAGTCCAGCGTGAAGTCGCTGCTCCGCAACGTCTCGATATCGATGCCGCTCACGGCGGCGACCGGCGTCTGCGCGGTCAGCGTTGCGCTCGCCTTGAGCTGCGGCGCGTCGAGGTCGAACACGGCGCGGGCGTTGCTGCGATCGGCATGTTCGGCGTTCTTGTCGAGGCTGAGGTCGAGCTTGAGGCGCGTCGCGCCCGACACCGACGGGAGCGCATCGAAGCGTGCGCGCGCCGAAGGCGCAAACGGCTCGATCAGCGCGGTCAGCTCGCGCAGCGAATTGGCGGAGGATTTCAGCGCGAGCTTGCCGGTCGCCTTGGTGCGATCGAAACTGCCGCTCGCCTCCGTGGTCACGCCGCTGGCCTGGCCGAACCGCAACTGCTCCAGCGACAGCGCCGCCGGGCCGTAGCCGAGCTTGGCCGCGAACGGCTTCAGCTCCTGGCCGGCAGAGATGGCGCGGCCGATATCGAGCGAGAGTCTTGCTTCCTCCGGCCATTCGCCCTGCGGGCCGGCGAGCGCGCGCACGAAGCTTGCGGCGGCATCGAGGTCGAGGCGATCGGCCTTGATCTCGGCGTCGATGTGCGAGCCCTTGCTCGCGCCGGTCTGCACGAAGGCGATGCGGCCCTCCACCGCGCCGCCCTCGATCTCGGCCTTCAACTTGTCGACGGCGAGATGATTGGCGGCGATCGTGACGTCGCCGGACAGGCGCAGCGGCCGCGTGCTGCGGCGGTTGATCTCGCTGCGGCCCAGGAGCCAGGCCACCAGCGTATCCGGATCGGACGACTCGACGCTGAGGCGGCCACTGAAACTGTCAGCGCCGGGCGTCGCACCGTTGAGCGAGAGCTGCGTCATGCCGGGCGCACGCAGCTCGAGCTTCTGGAAGGTCCAGGACCGTCCGTCGGTCGAAAGCTCCGCGGCGATGTTCTGGAGCGGACGGCCGCCAAGCATGATCTGGTCGGAGTTGAACTCGATCTGCGCCGGGATCGGCGCCTGCGGGATCGCAGCTAACCCGGCGCGCAGTGCCGGCAGGATGCGCAGCGGCTCGGTGTCATCCTTGCCGGCGAGCTTGTCGGCATCGACCTGGCGCGCCGACAGCACCGCGCGCAGCAGCGGCGAGGCGCCGAATTTGAGATCGCCGACGCCGCCGAGCTTGAGCGCGCTGTCCTCCGCACCGAAGCTGGCGTCGACCTGCTCGAACTTGGCGCCGGCCGGATCGGCCTTGAGTTTTGTCGTGAGCTTCCACGGCGTCGGCCCGGCCTCGCCCGGCTTTTTGGCCGCGGGCACGGCGAGCGTCAGCGCGCCGTCGAATTTTGGCTGGCGGTTGTCGAAGGCGAGCACGCCTTCAAGATCGGCGAGGATCGGGCGCTCGCCAGGATCGACGTTGAGATGCAGACGCGTGGCGCTGCCGTCTGCGCTCGGACCGGACGAGATTCGGAACGGATAGCGCGAGCGGCCGACCGTAAAGCTGCCGTCGCCGCGCACCGAGCCGGCGAGCGAGCGGACGTCGCCGGAGAAGGCGATGTCGTTCAATTCCAGCGTCGAGCGGCTGGCGGCATCGTGCAGGGCGATGCGGCCGGTGAGGTTGAGCCGCTCGATCGCGAGCGAGGCGAGGTTGAAGGTGCCGCTCGCGGTCGAGGGCAGATCGACCCGCCCGCGCGCATCGAGGCCGAGATCGACCGCCATGCCATTGACCGAAAGCTCGGTGGCGCGCCATTCGCCGCGCATCAGGGAGCCCAGGCTGAACTCGACGTCGAGCTTGTCGGCGCGCAGGCGGCCGAGATCGTTGTTGCCGCCGAAGGTGACCGAGCGCAGCCGCAGGGTCGGCGCCGGCAAGAGCCGCGCGTCGAGCTCGCCTGCCACCCGCACCGGCACGCCGATGATGCGGCTCGCCTCCGCCTCGAACTGGGGCCGGAACTGGTTCCAGTCGATGAAGTAAGGCCCGATCAGCGCGGCCAGCAGCGCAATGATGAAGGCAATCGCTAATCCGAGCAGCGTCGTCTGCACGGGTCTCCCCTCGGCCAAACCGGCCCGGGCCAAACCTGAGGGCCTCAGGCGCGCCGGAACAGCCCCCTTATATAGGGCCAAGTGTGGCGAAGTCACAGCGACTGTTGCGCGCGGAGGTTAACGCCGGTGGTAAACCCTCATGGTGAGCAGGCCGCGGAAACGCGGCCGTCGCGAACGGCAAGGCCCGGCTATCGCCGCGTAGATGTAGCGGGGCCTGTCATCCTTCGAGACGCGCTGGCGCGCTCCTCAGGATGAGGACCCTGGCAGCGATCACCAGCTCGCCGGCAGCCGCTTCAGGCCGCGCAGCACGAAGGTCGGGCGCCATTCGGGGTTCTCGACGTCGTCGATCCGCAAGCCCGGCAGCCGCCGCAGCAGCGTCGCGATGGCGATCTCGGCCTCGATCCGCGCCAATTGGGCCCCCAGGCAGAAATGGATGCCGCCGCCGAACGACAGCGGCCTGACATTGGGCCTGGTAACGTCGAGCCGGTCGGGATCTTCAGGATAGACCGCCGGGTCGCGGTTGGCCGAACCGAGCAGGCACAGCACGGATTCGCCTTTGGGGATGGTCTTGCCGCCGAGTTCGACATCCTCCAGCGCGACGCGGCCGGTCATCTGCACCGACGAATCATAGCGCAGGAATTCCTCGATCGCCCCCACCATCAGCTCCGGCCGCGCCTTGAGCAGCGCGAGCTGGTCCGGATTGCGGTGGAGCGCAAGCAGGCCGTTGCCGATCAGATTGACGGTGGTCTCGTGGCCCGCGCCGAACAGCAGGATGATGTTGGCGGTCAGCTCCTCGTTGGTGAGCTTGTTGCCGTCTTCCTCGGCCTGCACCAGCTGGGTGGTGAGATCGTCTCCGGGACTGCGGCGGCGCAGCTCGAACAGCTGCTGGAAGTACATCTGCGCCATCATGTTGGCGGCATTGCCCTTGGCGATCTCCTCGGGCGACATCGGCACCGGATCAAGCAGCCGTCCGCCGTCGCGCGAGCTCTTGTAGAAGACCTCGCGATGATCCTCGGGAATGCCGAGCATGTCGCAGATGATGGTGACAGGCAGGCGGAAGGCGAAATCCTCGATCAGGTCCATGTGGCCGCGATCGATCACGGCATCGATGGTCTGGTCGACGATCTCCTGGATGCGTGGTCGCATGTCCTCGACGCGGCGGGCGGTGAACGCCTTCACGACGAGGCCGCGCAGGCGGGTATGGTCGGGCGGATCGGCTTGCAGCATCCAGTGACCCATGCTGCGGAAGATCGGCTCGTCCATGATCTGCGGGCCGTAGCGCCGCTTGGTGCGCTCGACAAAATCCTTGCCGAAGCGCTTGTCGCGCATCACGAGGCTGACGTCGGCATGGCGGCTGGTGACGAACTGGCCGAACGACGTCACATGGACCGGATCGATCGTACGCAGCCGGTCGTAATGCGGATAGGGATCGCGGATGAAGTCAGGCGACAGCGGATCGAACAGCGGTCCGCCTGCGGGTTGCACTTGCTCGTTCATGGTGACCTCACATCGGTTGCCGCATGACACGAATACGCCGGCAGCCCCTCTTTCGCGCAGCGTAACCATCCCTGAAATCATCAACTCGATACATTGTTGTATCGAGTTGCATTCTGCCCTAAACTGCGCCGATGTCAAGGGTAAGAACCAGGCCGACCAGGGACGACACGCGCGACAAGCTGTTCGAGGCGGCCGCGCGCGTGTTCGAGGCGGACGGCATCGGCGGCGCCAGCATCGAGGCAATCGCGGCCGCGGCGGGCTTCACCCGCGGCGCGTTTTATTCGAACTTCAAAAGCAAGGACGAATTGATCATCGCCATGCTCGAGGACCATGTCGAGCAGTCGATCCGGCGCAATATGGACATCCTGGCCCAGCACGACAATCTCGACGATTTCATCGCGGCACTGAAATCGATGGACCGCAGCAAGCAGGATCCCCTCGGCCGCTCACCCCTGCTCCACATGGAGATGATCCTGTTCGTCGCGCGCGCCGAGAAGCGCCGTCCCGAGCTTGCAAAACGGCTGCGCGCGCGGCGCAAGCTGGTTGCCGACATCGTCGAGGCGACCTTGAAGAACAAGCCGAGCGGCGAGACGCTAAACCCGCCCTGGATGGCCAGCGTCGTACTGGCGCTGGAAGACGGCTTCCGCCTGCACCGGCTGATCGATCCCGAGACCACGCCGGCCGACAGCTTCTTGCGCGCGATCACTGATTTGCGCCGCAGGACGGGACTGGCGTCGGACTAGAATCTTCGCATGCGCTAATCCGTCGCAGTCGGGGAACGCCTTGCGCAACGCGGTCTGAATCGGCCGCGGAACAGCGGAACGTGCCGATCTCTTCAATCACCGCGATCAGCGACAAGGCCTCCGTCGGAAGACGCGCAGCCGTCGAGATGAACGCGCCGTTTATCTTCATGACTCTTTCTCTCTCCCGCACGCGCGTTTGCAACTTTTGCCCGTCGTTGCTGTTGGCCCGGCATCGCAACACCAACTGGGAGGAAGGCACATGAAGAAGACCGCGTTGGTTCTGGCAACCGTCGGCACGCTCGGCGTGAGCGCCGTGGCAGCGCCAACGCCCGCGGAAGCCCGCTGGCGTGGCGGCTTCGGTCCGGCGCTGGCAGGCGGGTTGATCGCAGGCGCCATATTCGGCGGCCTCGCCTCTTCCGCTTACGCGTATGGTCCGGGTTACGGCTATTATGGCCCTGGTTACGGCTATTACGGCGGCGGCTACGCGCCGGCGTATTACGGCGGCTACGAGCCGTATCCCTGGGGCGGCTACACCACGACCTACTACAGCTCGGGTTATGCCCCGGCCTATTACGGCTACCGCTATCGCCGCGTCGTGCGTCCCGCTTTCGCCTATTACGGCGCACCGTTCCCGCGGCGGCACTTCTACCACCATCGTTGGCACCATCACTGGTGATGTGAAGCGCCAAGACAGGCCCGGCGCGGAACGCTGAGCCTCGGAAACCGAACAACCAGATCGATGCATCCGGCTTCGATCGAGAGCGTTCGTGCGCGCGGTCGCGTCGTTACGCAACCGCGCAACTGCAACCAAGCAACCCCAAGGAGATTCAGATGAACATGGGAAAGAACAAGTTCCTGCTGACGACAGCAGTGCTGCTCGCTGGTGTCAGCCTGGCATCGGCGCAAGGCATGCGTGAAGGTGCTGGCGGCGGAATGAGTGCGGGCGGCAGCGCAAGTGGCAGCGCAGCTGGCGGTGCCAGCGGAGGTGCTGCGGAACACTCCAGCGGCGCGAGCTCGCACGGTGCAGGTGGCGCCTCGCACAGCGAAGGAATGACGCAGGGCCGCGCCGGCGGTGGCCGGGCCGAGGGTTCCTCCGCGACGCAAGACAGCAGCCGGGCCGCCGACAAGGCCGACAAGCAGACGATCGGTCAGGGCCGCGAGCGCGACAACGCACGTCAGTCGCAATCCGAACCCGGCAAGCAGGGCAAGGACCAGACGATCGGTCAGAGCCGTGGCGATCGCGACCAGGCGCGTCAGTCCAAGTCCGAGAGCGACAAGAGCGGAAAGGATCAGACCGTCGGACAGAGCCGCAGCGACCGCGACCGTACGCATCAGTCGCAAGGCGCAGAGCAGAACAAGAGCACGACCACGGGCGCAATACCAGGGACAATGCCCGGGATAAGGCTGCGCAAGACAAGAACGCACAGGACAAGAACGCACAAGACAAGAATGCCCAGGGCAAGAATGCGCAGGGTCAGAGCACCACGACGACCGGCGCGAACACCAGGAATGACGCCCAGAGCAAGACCGCGCAGGATCCGAGCAAGACAACCACCGGCGCGAACACTGGCAATAACGCCCAAGGCCAGAACGCCCAAGGCCAAAACACGCAGGGCGCAACGACCGGCGCCAACACGCAAGGACAGGCCAACGCCCAGGCACAGACCCAGAGCGGGGCTACGCAGAGCATGTCCGGCCGCGTACAGGTGAATGCCCAGCAGCAGACCCAGCTGCAGCAGTCGGTGCTGAGCTCACGCAATGTGGACCGCGTGAGGGTCAACACCAATTCGCTCAACTTCCGCGTCAATGCCGGCGTGGTCGTGCCGCGGAACATCTCCGTGGTTTCGGTCTCGGCCTATCCCGCGCTGATCGACGTCTATCCTGACTACCGCGACGACAGCTTCTTCGTCGTCGATGACGAGATCGTCGTCACCGACCGGAGCCGCAGGATCGTCGACGTCATTCCCGCCGGACCGCGGACGCACTATGCTCGGAGCAGCAGCTCGACCGTTAGCGGTGGCGGCGGCAGCGTTGCCGCGCTGGATCTCAGCCCGGACGAGATTCGCGTCGTTCAGCGCGTCCTGATCGAACGCGGCATGCTGTCCGGCGAAGCCGACGGCGTTCTCGGGACGGATACGCGCAATGCGTTGATGACCTTCCAGAGACAGGAAGGCTTCCAGGCCACCGGCTCGATCGATACCCGCACGGTCACTGCGCTCGGCGTGTCGAACCAGATCAGCGCCACGCAAGGTCAGTCGACCACCGTCGGCCAGGGCGGCAACAACCAGTCGACGCCGCAGAGCACGACCGGGCAAAGCACCGGCCAGAGCAACGCGCCGGCGCAGCAGAACCAGACCACAGGTCAGGCTCCGCAGAACCAGCCGTCCACGACCGGCCAGGCTCAGCAGAACCAGCCGGCGAACCCGGGCCAGGCCAGCACGCAACCGCCATCGGGCCAGACCACCGGCCAGGCCCCGGCCCAGAGCAACACTCAGTCCACCAGTCAGCCCGGCACCAGCCAGAACACGCCGACTGGACAAACCAACCAGAACAATGCCCCGCCGCCTTCGACGTCAGGGCAGCCGGCCAAGAAGTACTGACGCGCTTCCGAGCCCCGCCTCCCGGCGGGGCTCTTTTTCTGCGGCCTGCCGCATTGAAAGCGATAGGCCGTAGCAAGCAGACCTGATGCTAGCGCGCCCTGGCCGCCCACACGCGCGTCCGCACGCAGTTGCGAGGCATTTGCAATCAAAAGAGCACAGTCGGCATTGGTGCCGTTGACTGACACAGAATTAATTTGCCCCCTGCGCTTCCAAAACGTAACTGCCGATCAAGGGCGACGTGATCCGGCAATGGCCGGGCGAGAAGGCGCTGCAACAACAAGCAAGAAAAGCAAGCGACGCGCTACTTTTCGTCCAGGAGACATCATTGCCCGGCATCGTCCATGTCGTGGATGACGACGCATCGTATCTGACGACCATCCAGCAACTTCTCGAGGCGAGCGGATACCGCGTCGCGATCTATGCGTCGGCGCAGCAATTGCTGGACCAGGCGCCAGACGAAAGCAAAGGCTGCATTCTTCTCGACGTCCGGATGCCGGGCCTTTCCGGACTCGAGCTGCAGCAGCGCCTGATGCAGCGCGGCTCGACGCTGCCCATCATCTTCCTGACCGCTTACGCGGACATCGGCATCACCGTGACGGCGATCAAGGCGGGTGCGGAGGACTTCCTCATCAAGCCTGTCAGCCCGGATGATCTGCTGCGGGCGATCGCACGCGCGATGGCGCGGCATGGCAACGCGCGCGCGCTCGACGGCGAAGTGGAGGTGCTTCGGCGCAGGCTATTGACGCTGACGCCGCGCCAGCGGCAGGTCTTCCAGATCATCGTGCGGGGCAAGACCAGCAAGCATGCCGGGCGCGAGCTTGGGAGCTCCGAGCGCACCATCAAGGCGCATCGGCGCGCGATCATGGAAAAGTTTCAGATCCAGTCGCTGGTGGAGCTGGTCCGGATTGCCGAACGGCTCGGCGTGCTCGGCGCGACGGACGAGCCGGCGGCGGACGCATAGGGCGATCTCTGCGTGCGAGCAGAAGCGACCCGGCAGCGCGAGAATCAGCCGCCGTTCAGCGTATTGCTGATCCGGGTGACGATCGCATCCCATTGCCGCTTCTCGGCGGCCGGATAGTTGATCAGCACGCAGTGGACGTAGCGGCTGGCGAAATTGCAGCGGTCGTACCAGATCTTGCCGCGCCGGATGCTGGAGACCACGAAGAAGCGCGGTGTGACGCGCTTGTAGATGATGCCGGCCGGCGGGTTCTTCCTGGCCAGGAACGCCCGCGGTGAGCCGCCGTCGTTCGGGACGGCCTGCACCGTGAGGTCCGCACGGCCGTCGCCTGTCCGGTACTGCACGCCATATCCGTCGGGCCGGCCCGCTTCTTCGGTGAAGATGGACGCGGGAATGTCGACACTGGTTCCGCTCTCGGGAATGCGATAGCTGCTCCAGCTCTCCGCGCCGGCGGCAGCCGGCAACGCGCAGAGCATGATCAGGATTGCGGCGGTCTTCTTCATCATGTTGCTGCTCTTGTGCCGGTTGGTTGGATGGTAGCCGCCCGGCCGCAACAACGTGGGGAATAGCCGGACGTTCCGATCCGGAAAAAGTACCCCGGCCCGATGGCGTTCGAAGAAACGCATCGAAGCGACGATACGCTAGATCCTTCGGCTCGGCGACCTTCGCGTCAGTATCGTAGGGTGGGCAAAGCGAAGCGTGCCCACCATTTCTCTCGAAATCATTGACAGGTGGTGGGCACGGCGCAGTGCGCCTCTGCCCACCCTACGATTCCGAGTTCGCGGAGATCCCCCTCACATCCCTCGCAGCAGCTCGCTCAGCGGCCGCTTTTGCCCTTGTTCGTGGGCAAGGGGCAATTGGTGCAGACGCTGTCGTCGCACATCCGGCAGATCGTGAAGCGATCCATCTCGGATGTGTCCTGCCTCGCCAGCAGCTCGTGGATCAGCGTCTCAAGCCGCTTCGTCTCTGCAGGCGACAGCACATCCAGAAGCGACGCGACGGCTGAAATCCTTGAGGTCATCAACTCGTTCCGCATCGCCGCGCCCGTGGCGGTGAGGTGCAAGGCGATCTCGCGGCCGTCCTTTCCGGCGCGGCGCTCGACGAGCCGATCCGAGACCAGACGGTCCACCAGGCGGACGGTGCCGGAATGCGACAGGCCGAGGATGCGCCGCAGCTTGTCGTTGGTCATGCCCTGGCCGTAGCCGATGACGACGAGCGCCGCGGGCGTCTCGCCACCCCGGCCTATGACCTCGCGCGCGCCCTGCTCGATCCGATCCATGACCGCGAGCGAGAGCGCTCCCAGCAAATTCGCGATTCCCGTTTCCATACCCGCAACAATATGTGCGCTGCGCACAAAAAACAACTTGACCAGACATGTGTGCTACGCACATATTCGCGCGCAAGAAACGACGACATGGAGAATGACGATGAATCCGAGCAGCGCTGCGCGGACGACACCAACGGCCACCGTCGGTGAACCCGCCCTGAAATACGTAGAGGCCAATGGCGTGCGGTTCGCCTATCTCGAACAGGGGACCGGTCCTCTCGTGATGTTCCTGCACGGATTTCCCGACAACGCCTGGTCCTATCGCAAGCAGCTGCAGGTCTTCGCCGATGCCGGGTATCGTGCGGTCTCGCCGTTCCTGCGCGGCTACGCGCCGACCGGGATTCCCGCGGACGATGTTTTCGACCCCATCGCGCTCGGCAGGGATCTCGAAGCGCTCATTGCGGCGCTGAGCGAGGACGGACAAGCCTGCGTCGTCGGCATGGATTGGGGTGGCACGTCGACCTTTCAGGCGCTGGCCACGGCGCCATCGTCGATCAAGGCCGCCGTGGTGATGAACACGGCCCACCCGATCACGTTCTCGAGCATCAGGCGCGATCCCGAAATCGTTCGATCCATCTTCCACGTCTACTTCTTCCAGCTGATCGGCGCCGAGTCGGCGGTCAATATCGAGGGACTGCCCTTCGTCGACTATCTCTGGAAGCTGTGGTCACCGGCCTTCGACAACGAAGCGCATCTCCGTTCGGTCAAGGAGACGCTCAGCTCGCCGGGCACGATGGCGGCGGCGCTCAAATATTATGGCGGCCTCACCGAAGCGAGCCGCATGGGCCGGCTGCCGATCAATGACATGCACACGCCGACGCTGACGATCTATGGCAGCAACGATCCGACAGCGAAATATTCGGTGAAAGAGGAGCGGCTGTTCAAGGGACCGCACAAGCGCGTCGTTCTGCCTGATGTCGGGCACTTCCCGCACCTCGAGCGTGAGGCTGAAGTCACCGGCCTGATCATGGACTGGTTCAGGACGCACGCATCCGCCTGAAAGCAATCGCGGACGCCGGACGACGCCGCACGATCGATCTCATTCTCTCAGCAGGAGTGCACGCAATGGACATCGGGACACAGCAGAAATACGCAGAGACGTTTCTTGGTCTTCACAGGACAGGCGATCCGCTCGTTCTGTTCAACGCGTGGGACGCCGCTACCGCCAAGGCGATTGCGAAGGCGTCGGCCGCCATCGCGACCAGCAGCGGAGCGGTCGCCTCCGCCCTTGGCTACGCCGACGGAGAAAATGTCCCGCTCGACGTGGTGGCCGGCCTGGTGTCGCGGATCACCGCGACCGTCCCGGTTCCGGTATCAATCGATCTGGAGGCGGGATATGGCGACACACCGGATGCCGCCGCGACGTCGGCGACGAAAATTCTGCAAGCCGGCGCCGTCGGCATCAATATCGAAGACGGGCTCTCCGGCGGAAAGCGCCAACTCGTCAGCCCCGAACAGCACGCCGCGAAGATCAAGGCGGTGCGAAAGGCCGCGCAAGATTTCGGCGTTCGCCTGTTCATCAATGCCAGGACCGATCCGTTTCTGCTGAAATTCGGATCGCCGGAGGAATGCCTGAACGAAGCGGCTCGGCGCGCGAAGGTCTATGCCGAGGCCGGCGCCGACGGGATTTTCGTTCCCGGCCTCACCGACCTCGCGCTGATCGAGAAGCTGGTTCAGCTCACGCCGCTGCCGGTCAACATCATGGTGACGCAAGGTGTTCCCGAAATCCCCGATCTCGCCCGCGTCGGCGTTCGGCGGGTGAGTCTCGGGCCGTGGCCCATGATGGCAGCGATGCGTGTCATCGGACAGGCCGCCGCGGGGGTCGCAGCGAGCAAGCAATACGGCACGTTCCTGCAGCCGAACGCCTGAGCCGACCTCTCAGGCCGCGCTACGCCGACCGCTTCACCGCCTCGCGTCCCGCCGCCACATCGAGCCGGCCGAGCATCGCCCTCGCCTGCTCGGCGCAGTGCTCGATCAGCCAGCGCTCCAACGCGACCGGCGCGAGCGCGGGGGCGTAGAGGAAGCCTTGCACGACGTCGCAGCCGAGCTCGGCCAGCGTCCTGCGCTGGCCTTCGGTCTCGACGCCTTCGGCGACGACGGTCATGCCGAGGCCCTGGCCGACACGGACCACGGCGGTGGCGATCGCGAGCGCGCCCGCGTCCTTCTCGATGTCGCGCATGAAGCTGCGGTCGATCTTGAGCTCGCGGATCGGCAGATGGGCGAGACGGCTGAGGCTGGAATAGCCGGTGCCGAAATCATCGACCGAAAGCCCGACGCCGAGCTCGCGGATCGCGTTCATGGTCTCGAGCGCGGCGACGCTGTCCTGCATGAACGCGCCCTCGGTGATCTCGAGCATGAGGGCATCCGGCGGCAGATCGTGTTCGGCGAGGATATCCTTGAGCCGCGCGGCCAGCGTGACGTTGCGGAAGTTGATCGGCGACAGGTTCACCGAGACGCTGGGAATGTTGAGCCCGGCGCGGCGCCAGCTCGCCATCTGTCGGCAGGCCTCGCGCACCGACCACAGGCCGATCTGCTCGATCAGGCCGCACTCCTCGGCGAGCGGGATGAATTTTGCGGGCGAGACGTCGCCGAGCACGGCATCGTGCCAGCGCGCCAGCGCCTCGACGCCGTGGATGGCGCCGTCACAGCTGCGGATCTGCGGCTGATAGCTGAGGCTGAGCGCGCCCTCGGCGATGGCCTTGCGCAGCGCCGCGATCAGCGCCAGCCGCTGCTCGGCGAGGCCGTTCATCTCGACGCTGAAAATGCGATGGGTGGAGCGGCCGGCCTGCTTGGCCATGTACATGGCGGCGTCGGCCTGCTGCATCAGCGTGTCGATGTCGGTGGCGTGGTCGGGATAGAGGCTGATGCCGATGCTGGCCGACATCGGCATCAGTTTCGATCCGAGCCTCAAGGGTGCGGCCAACGCCTCCGTGATTCCTGACGCGACGCGCTCGGCGTCCTGCGCGTTACGCTTCGGCAGCAGGATGACGAATTCGTCGCCGCCGAGCCGTCCCAGCATGTCCTCGGGACCGATATGCTCGCGCAGGCGCTGCGCGAGCTGGATCAGCAGCTCGTCGCCGGCCGCGTGGCCGAGCGTGTCGTTGACGTCCTTGAAATGATCGACGTCGAGGAAGGCCAGCGCGACGTGACTGCCGGTCGAGCAGGCATCGATCGCAGTGGTGATGAGATGCCGCAGCTGCGCGCGGTTCGGCAGGCCGGTGAGGATGTCGTGATAGGCAAGCCGCGCGATCTCGGCGCGCGCCTCCTTGCGCTCGATCGCGAAGGCGCCGAGATCGACGCAGGCGTCGACGATGCGGCGGTGCCAGTTGCTCGGCGCGCGCGGCTCGCGAAAATAGAAGGCGAAGGTGGCGATGACCCGGCCATCCTTGGCCTTGATCGGCGTCGACCAGCAGGCGCGCAGGCCAACTTCGAGCGGGCGCGTCTTGTAGGGCTGCCAGCGCGGATCGGTGTCGAGATCTTGCGCCAGCACCGGCTCGCCGTAGAAGGCGGCGGTGCCGCAGGAGCCGACATCGGGACCGATCGCGATGCCGTCCAGTGCGCGGGAATAATCCTCGGGCAGGCTCGGTCCGCCGAGCGGATGGACCAGGCCCGCGGCATCGACGTGAAGCAGCGAGCAGACGACGTCAGGCGCGATCTCCTCGACGCGGCGGCACAGCCTGTCGGCGATGTCGGTGATCGGAACCTCATCGGCAAGCGCGCTCATGATGAGCTGCTGGAGCGAGCGCAGCTGCTTGGTCTCGGTGATGTCCTCGAGCAGTGCGAAGATGTGCCTGACCCGCCCCTTCTTGTCGCGGAAGGCGTCGATGCGGGCGCTGACCCAGATCTCCTCGCCGTGCTTGTTGTAGACCAGCGTCTCGATTTCGCCGCGCGGGCCGCCGGCCATCAGGCGCCTGACGAGCTTTGCGACGGCATTGCGATCGGTGTGACAGCCGGCGATGAGCTCGCCGGCGCGGCGGCCCTCGGCCTGGTCGCTGCTGTAGCCGAACAGTGTCGTGAAGGAGGAATTGACGTAGACGATGTTCTGCTCGACGTCGGTGATGATCACCGCGCGATTGGTCTGGTCGGAGACGGCGTGGAGCAGCCCGATCCTGACACGGCGTTCGGCGTCGGCGGTGACGTCGCGCGCGAACACGATGCGATGGGCGGTGCCGCCGACGGTCGCGGGCGACATCGACACGAGCGCCTTGATCCGGCTGCCGTCGCGGCGCACGAGGCTGATCTCGCCACGGAAGTCCGGGGCGGCGTCGGCATGAAGGCATTTGAGCGTGAGAATGCCGGCATCGCGGCCGAGCACCTCACTTCGCGTAAGCTTCCAGATCCGCTCCGCGGCGCCGTTGAAATGCGTGATGCGATGCGCCGCGTCGACGATGACGATGCCATCGTCGGCGCATTCGAGCGCGGCGCGCAGCACATCCGGAATTTCGGTCACAACACAATCGGAAGCGGACATCGTCTGACCCGGCGGGGATCGGGAAAATGCGGCAATCAGCCCGGGGTTAACGCTTTGATGGTGTCCAAGACGTTTTTGCGACCCGCCGTCAGCCGCCCAACATGCGACATGCTTAACGTTCCGCGAAAGCTGCGAAGATATCTTTGATGTTCGCGGAACCTATTCGGCGCCGGTTCCCGCTCGCACCCTGTGCAGCTGACCGGCCACGGCCCGCACCTTGCGCGGCGCTGCCTGCCAGATCGCGAGCGCCGACAATCCGCTGACGAGAATGGCGATGCCGAAGGCGAGCGTGTAGTCACCGGCGCGATCGTAAAGAAACCCGGTCACCCACGGTCCCGCCGCGCCGCCAGCCAATGCCGCCAGCATGATCGTGCCAAAAATGCTGCCCTGGTGCCTGCCCTGGAAGATCTCGAACACCACCGCGCCCATGATCGAGGTGAGGCCGTAGCCGAGCGCGCCTTGCGTGAACACCATGATGTAGACGAGCCACAGCGAGGGCTGGAACTTCAGCGCCATCAGCGCCGCGAAGCAGATCGCGAAGCCGACACAGCTGATCGCCCAGACCCATTCCCGCCCGATCCGGTCGGAGACGTGGCCGAGCCATATCTGGCCGGGAATGCCGAGCAGGCTGACAATGCCGAGTGCCCACACCGCGACGGAAGGACTGAAGCCGATATCAAGCAGGAATTTGGTCTGATGCACTTGCACCGCGTACCAGATGTAAAGGCCGCAGAAATAACCGAGCGCGATCCACCAGAAGCGCGCGGTCGCAACCGCGCGCTTGAGCGTCCACTCGGTCGCGACCCAGGCGGGATCGACGACGTTCGAGACCAGCTTGGCGGCGCCGGACGCCTGAGCAGCGTCGCCATCGGGCTGAAGGCCGATATCCTCGGGGCGCTTGTGCAGCAACAGGTTGATCGGCGCCAGCACGATCAGGAGCAGCAGGCCCATCGCCGTGCAGGCGGTGCGCCAACCGGTCTGCTCGATCATGTGCTGGACCCATGGCAGCAGCGTCACCGAGCCGAGGCCGACGCCGGCAAAGGCGATGCCGATGGCAAAGCCGCGCTTGCGGATGAACCAGTTCGGCAGGAACAGCGATTGGCCGGAATAGCCGAGACACACGCTGCCGGCGCCGACCATGACGCCGAGCGTCACATAGAGATGCCAGGGCACGCTGGTCAGCGGCGCCAGCAGCAGCCCGCCGCCCATCAGCACCACGCCGAGCTCCATCACCGCGCGGGGACCGGCGCGATCCATCAGCCGCCCGATCAGCGGGCTCGCCACGGCAGAGGCGACGAAGCCGAACGAGAACGCGCCCGCGGTGACGCCACGCTCCCAGCCGAACTCGGAGATGATCGGCGGAAAGAACAATGAGAATGCGGTGCGCGCGTTGACGCCGATCGCCATGGTGACGAAGGTCACGGCGACCACGACCCAGCCGTAGAAGAACCGAAGCCGCATGGTGTGTTTCATCCCTGGACGATCCTACCGACCATCCGGGGATACGCAGGTCAAGCGATTTTCGCGCATGTGCGCTCGGCGCAGGTCAATCGCTCTGAACATTCACATGCGGTCGTCATGCCCGGGCTTGTCCCGGGCATCCACGTTCTTTGTGCTGCGGCGAAGGCGTGGATGGCCGGGTCATAGCGAGCGGAAGCGACGCCGTCCTTCGGACGGCTATGCCCGGCCATGACGCTGTGGAAGCGAGGCGCGCTCAGGCGGCGTCGCGCTGCGTCGTGCGAACGGGCACGTCGAATTCGATCTGGTCGACCGGCACCGGCCTGCCGAACAGGTAGCCTTGCGCAAAGTTGACACCGAGCGCGGTCAGCCGCTCGAATTCCTCGGCTGTCTCGACGCCTTCGGCGGTGACCGACATGTCGAGCCCGCGCGCCAGCGTCACGATCGAGGAGATGATGGCGGATGAGCGTGGCTGGTGCGTGAGGTTGCGGATGAAGGACTTGTCGATCTTGATCTTGTCGAACGGGAATGCGGTGAGATAGCTCAGCGACGAATAGCCGGTGCCGAAATCGTCGAGCGCGAGCTCGATGCCGATGCTCTTCAGCCGCTCCATGAAGGCGTGGTTCTCGACACCGCGCTCCAGCAGCACCGATTCCGTGATCTCGATTTCGAGCCGCTGCGGCGGCAGGCCGGAGTCGGCGAGCGCGGCGCAGATCATCTCGAACAGCTCGGCTTCCTTGAACTGGATCGGCGACAGGTTGACCGCGACCATCAGATTGGAGGGCCAGCCGGCCGCATCGGCGCAGGCGCGCCGCAGCACGAATTCGCCGAGCGGCACGATCAGCCCGGTCTCTTCGGCAAGCGCAATGAACTGGTCGGGCGGGATCAGGCCGCGGCTCGGATGCCGCCAGCGCACCAGCGCCTCAAAGCCGCGGTGCGCGCCGGTGAGCGCATCGACGAACGGCTGATAGTGCACTTCGAGCTGGCATTGCGCGATGGCATCGCGCAAATCGCCTTCCAGCATGTTGCGCGCCTCGAGCTCGGCCGACATCGCCTCGTCGTAGACGGTGTAGCAGTTGCGGCCCGCCGATTTCGAACGGTACAGCGCAAGGTCGGCCTTCTTCAGGAGCTGCTCCTGGTCGCTGCCGTGATCCGGCGCGATCGCAATGCCGATGCTGGTGCCGATCTCGACGCGATGGCCGGGCAGCAGGAACGGCTCGGCCACGAGCTTGGCGATCCGCGCTGCGAGCTCGGTCGCGCAGGCGCGCTGGTCCTCGCTCCCTTCCTGGATGATGGCGAACTCGTCGCCGCCGAGCCGCGCCAGCACGTCGCCGGCGCGCAATGCGGATCTCAGCCGCTGGGCCACCTGGCGCAGCAGCACGTCGCCAGCGCCGTGACCGAGGGAATCGTTGACGTTCTTGAAGCGGTCGAGATCGAGCATCAGGATCGAGAAGGCCGCGCCGGCATCGTCGAGCTGGCCGTTGAGCTCGTCGAGCCGGGCGAGGAAGAAGGCGCGGTTGGGCAAGGCGGTCAGGATGTCGGTCTGGGCGAGCTCGAGCACGCGCCGGTTCGCCAGCGACAGCCGTCGCGAATTGCGGCTGGCGAGCATCAGATAGGTCGACAGCGACAGCGTGAGCAGCAAGCCGACGATGAGGACCGCGGCCGCGCGGTCATAGACCGTCTCCAGCGCGCCGCCGGCCGTCGGCATGGCGCGCACCTGCCAGTCGGTGTCCCCGATCTTGAGACCGCCCGACCAGTGCAGCATCCGCGCGACGTCGCGCATCGACTGCGGCGCAGTGGCGGCCGACGAGAAATCCGGCAGCATGTACTCGAGGCTGACGATCTGCCCCGTGAAGGGCGGATAGACGTTGACGCTCACCGCAGGACTTGCGCCGGTGGTCACGCGAATGGTGTGGAGCAGCAGAGGCAGGTCGAAGACGCCGACGACGAAGCCGGTGAGATTGCGTCGCCGGTCCGCGACCGTCTCGCGCGACGTGCCCTTGGCATAGACGGGAAGCGCCACGAGCACGTCGGGCAGCCGGCCGCCCTCCTTCGGCTCGAACAGGCGCGTGCGAATGGCGGCGACCCGGTCGTTGTCGCGCGCCCGCTCCAGCGCCGCACGGCGCTCCGGGATGGTCGCGTAGTCCATGCCATAGACCTGCGAGGTCTTCGGCTGGGTCGAGTAGAACACCGGGAAATATTCGTCACCCTGCGGCGCGGTCGCGAGGGCCTCGCCCTGAAGCGACTTGACGCGATAGCCGGACACCCCGTCCGTGATCGCGGCAGCCTCGTATTCGGCGCGCTCCTTGCGGTTGACGCGCGGCAACCATGCGATGCGCAGCATGCCAGGATGGCGCTCGAACAGGCGGGCGCTGAAGGTCTCGAATTCGCTGCGGGTGATGTCCTCGTTGGTGGATTCGAACAGCGTACGCAGCGCGACCAGCCGCGAGATATACTCGCTCATGCCGTTCTGCATGACGATGGCTTCGGTCTCGGCCGCGTTCTCGAACTCGATCCGGTTGACGCGGCCTTCCCAGCGCGCGACGGCGGCGGCGCCCACGATCGAGAACAGAAGCCCGACGGCGACGGCGACGAGCGCAGGGCGATAGAGCCCGAGCAGCGGCGCGGCACGCCACCATCCGGTCACACGCTTCCGATCCTGATCGTTCTGATCGCGACCGCCCATCTTGATCCCGCAAGTCCCCCTCGGCGCGCCGGTGCGAACTTCTGGTTGAGCCGCCGGCGCGACTATCGGACAAGGATCGCGGTTAAGAACTGGACAATATCGGAACCCGCGTGGTCCGCATCACGCGGCTTAGTTAACGATTGCCCCCGCAAGTTTCGGCAGTCTGGACATAACTTGCCGGTTTTCCCCGGAGTCATACGGACTCGCTGGTCATCGAGCGGTTAGCGACCTGTTCAGGGCCGCAGACTTATCTTTCCACCAAGCGCATTCAGCATCCGGCAAAGCATCCTCATGACACAATCGCGATCCGCGACATCTGTCGCCCTGGCCATCGCATGGCTGGCCGCGCTGATGCTTCCGGCGAGGTGCGAGGAGGCCGGCGTCAGCGAGGACGCGATCCTGTTCGGCCAGGCCGCCGCTCTCGAAGGCCCCTCCTCCGCGCTCGGACAGCGCATGCGGCAAGGCATCGTCGCGGCGTTCACCGAGATCAACGCCAAGGGCGGCGTTCATGGCCGCAAGCTCCAGCTCATCAGCCGCGACGACGGCTACGATCCCGACCGCTCGACGGCGCAGACGCTGCGCCTGATCGACGAGGACAAAGTGTTCGCACTGATCGGCGCGGTGGGAACGCCGACCGCGATGGCGACGATCCCGATCACCAGCACCAGGAACATTCCCTTCATCGGCCCGTTCAGCGGCGCCGAATTCTTGCGCGACCTCGAGCTCGCCAACGTCGTCAATATCCGCGCCAGCTATGGCGCGGAGGCCGAGGCCTGGATCAAGCACCTCACGGAGGATCGCCACTTCGCCCGCATCGGCATCTTCTACCAGGACGATTCCTTCGGCCGCGACGGTCTTGCCGGCGTGAAGCGCGCGCTCGCCAAGCGCGGGCTCGAGCTCGCCGCCGAAGGCACCTTCGAGCGCAACACCCGCGCGGTCGGCTCGGCCTGGCGCACCATCAAGCGCGCCGAGCCCGAGGCCATCGTCATGGTCGGCACCTACGGTCCCTGCGCGGAGTTCATCAAGCTCGCGCATCGCAGCGGCTCCTACCCGACCTTCGTCAACGTCTCCTTCGTCGGCGCCAATGCGCTCGCCAAGGAGCTCGGCCCCGAGGGCGAGGGCGTCATCGTCTCACAGGTCGTGCCGTTTCCCTGGGACCACTCGCTCAAGCTCGTCGCCGACTACCAGGCGGCACAGAAGGCGATCGACCCGACGCTGACGCCGGATTTCGTGTCGCTCGAAGGCTACCTCTCCGGCCGCCTCGCCGCCGCAGCGCTGGAAAATGCCGGACCGCAACCGACGCGCGCGGGCCTGCTACGCGCCATCAACGATGTCGGCCGCTTCGACATCAGCGGCAGCATCGTCACCGTCGGCGTGCGCGCACTCGACACGCCACCAAAAGTGTTCTTGACGGTGATCGAGAAGGACGGGACATTCAAGGCGGTGGATCGGCTGTAGGGGTTAATGAGATTGAGACTCCACTAGCGCACCGATGAAGGTGCGAACGGAGAGAGCGGCACTTGTTGGCGAGAGGGGCGTTAGGGCCGCCGCGTCCAGCGATCGGCGTTGACGGCGCCCTGAGGCACCTCGCCTTTGACGATGGCCTCCACCTGCCGCACGGTTTCCAGCGACTGGTATTCGATCGCCTGCGGCGTCAGGCCGCCGACGTGAGGCGTCGCGATGACGTTTGGCAGTTTCGCGAGCTCCGGCGTCGGCATCTGGTCGGGCGCGCGGCCGACATCCATCGCCGCTCCAGCGATGCGGCCCTCGAGGAGCGCCTTGGCGAGCGCGGCCTCGTCGACGAGATTGCCGCGCGAGAGATTGACGAAGACGGCATGCTTCTGCATGCGCGCCAGCGCCGCCTCTCCGATCAGGTTCTCGGTCTGCTCGTTGGCGATGGCAAGGCAGACGACGTAGTCCGCTGCGGAAAGGAGCTCGTCGAGGCTGACGTGCCGGATCGCGCTGTCGCTGACATCAGCGAAGGGATCGGCGACCAGCACCTCCATGCGCAGCACCTTTGCGATCTCGGCGAGATAACGCCCGATGCTGCCATAGCCGATGATGCCGATGCGGCTGCCGGCGAGCTGGCGGCCCATCCGCGCTTCCGGCTTGCGGCCGGCCTGGTAGTCGGCGGTGGTCCGCGACACGCCGCGGGAGAGATCGACCATGAAGCCGAGCGCGAGCTCGGCGACGGCCTGCACGAAGCCGGGCCCGGCGCGGGTCACGAGCACGCCGGCGTTCGAGGCCGCTTCCACATTGACGTTGCGGATATCGACGGCGCAGCGGACGAAGGCGCGCAGGCGCGGGAGCTGCGCAAAGATCTCGCCGCGTCCCTCGGTCATGCGATCGGCGACGATGATGTCGGCATCTTTTGCTGCGCGCGCGAGCCCGGTTGCGTCCAGAGTCTCGTCGCTCTCGTGCAGGATCACCTCGGCGGCCGCGCGCAGGCCGTTCAAGCTGCGATCGCCGTAGTAATTGCGCCGCATCTCCGGCGTGTGCGCGAGCAGGACCTTCACGACAAGACTCCTTCAGTAGCCGAATGCCCGCGGCAGCGCGGTCGAGAGCCATGGCACGAAGGCGATGACGAGCAGGCAGAGGAACAAGAGGCCGAGATAGCCCATGATCGGCTTCACGGTCTGCTCGATCGGCACGTTGCCGATCAGGCAGGCGCCGTAGAGCCCGAGCCCGAGCGGCGGGGCGAACAGGCCGATGCCCATCGCGATGACGAGCACCACGCCGAAATGCAGGGGATCGACGCCGAGCTGCACCGCGACCGGCAGCAGCAGCGGCCCAAAGATGATCAGCGCGGCCGCGCCTTCCAGCACCGAGCCCATCACGATCAGCACGGCGATGGCGAGCAGGATGAACAGCCAGACGCCGGAGGTCTTGGAGAGGCCGAGCATGAAATCGCCGACCGCATGCGGCACCTGCTGCAAGGTCAGCGTGAACGCCAGCGACTGCGCAGCGGCAACGATGAACAGCACCAGACCCGCACGCGTTGCCGCCTGGACGAAACTGTGCGCGGCCGATCTGAAGCCGAGCTCGCGGAACACCACGCTGCCGACGACGAGCGCATAGGCGACCGCGAAGGCGGAGATTTCCGTGGCCGTGGCAAAGCCGCTCTTGAAGCCGAAGAAGATCATGAAGATCAGGCCGAACGAGGCGATCGCGCCGCTCCAAAGGCCCGACACCGGCGCCTGCGGCGCGATGTCCTCGGCGTCCGCCGGCGGCTTGCCGAAGATGATGGAGACCGCGATCAGCACCAGCGCCATCAGCGCGGCAGGCAAGAGCCCGGCCATGAACAGGCCGCCGATCGAGAGGTTCGCGACGAAGCCGAGGATGATCAGGTTGATGCAGGGCGGAATGGTTTCCGCCATCACTGCGGACGCCGCCAGCAGCGCGACCGCACCGCCCGGATTCTGCTTCGAGCGGCGCGCGGCGGGGATCAGCACCGAGCCGACCGCGGCGACGTCGGCCATCTTCGAGCCTGAGATGCCCGAGAACAGCACCATCGAGGCCACCATCACGACGTTGAGGCCGCCGCGCATGCGTCCCACCGCGCGCTGCAACAGCTCGATCAGGCGCACCGACATGCCGTTGGCTTCCATGAGGTAGCCGACGAGGATGAAGAAGGGAATCGCGAGCAGCACGAAATTGTCGATGCCGCGCGCCATCTGCTGGGCGAAGATGACGCCGGGCAGCGCGCCCTCGACCCAGATGAAGATCAGCGCGGCCAGCGCCAGCGCAAAGCCGATCGGCAGGCCGCCGAACAGCGTTGCGAAGAAGCCGATCAGCATCAGCGTGCCCGCCGAGGGCACCGACGACGGCGAGAGGTAATCCCAGGCGAGATAAAGGCCGGTGACGATGACGATCGCAATGAGGCCCCTGACGATGTCGGGAAGCGGCCTTGCGCAGAGATGGTCGATCGCGAACACCGTCATGAACAGGGCGCCGACGCCCATCGGGTAGAAGGTCAATTCCAGCGGCAGGCCTGAACCGGTGGTCTGGCCGGCGGTGAGCGAGCCAAGCTTGATCGCGTTGTAGGCGACATAGCCGGAGATCAGCACGATCAGCAGCGCGCTGGCGGCATCGACCAGCGTGCGCAGCCGCACCGGCAGCAGGTCGCGGAAGAAGGACACGCCGACATTCTCGCCGCGCGCGAGCGCGCTCGCCGCGCCGAAGAAGGCCGAGCCGACCATCAATCCGCGCGCGACATCGTCCGACCACTCGACCGGCGCGTTGAAGAAGAAACGCAGCAGCACGGAGGCGCACACCACGACGAGATCGGCGGCGAGCAGGATGGCCGCAATCGCGTCGCTGACGCGAAGCAGCAGGGTGATGCTCCCGTGGCGGCCGCCCGAGACGGGCACGGCGGCGGTCATCGTCATCTCAGGCTTGCGTCGCGCGGATCATGTCGATGACCGGTTTGGATTCCGGCCGTGCCCTGACGAAGTTCTCGATCTGCGGCGCGACGCGCTTCTTGAAGGCCTCGCGGTCGCATTCGGCGACCGTCACGCCCTTCTCGGTCAGGGCCGCCAGCGCCTCCTTCTCGACCGCGAGCCCATGGGCGCGGGTGTCGGCCGCGGCCTTCTTGGCGGCATCGAGGAAGCCTTCGCGCAGCTTCGGATCCATGCGGTTATAGGTCATGTCGCTGAAATAGATCGCGAGCGGCGAGAAATTGTGCTGCGTCAGCGCGTAGAACTTTGAGGTTTCGAAGAACTTGCTGGCGAGGATCGTCGGCGGATCGTGCTCGAGGCCATCGAGCACGCCGGCCTGCAAGGCCGTGTAGATCTCGCCGAAGGCCAGCGGCGTCGCGGCGGCGCCCATCAGGCGCAGGCATTCGGTGATGACGGGATTGGGCAGGGTGCGAATCTTGAGACCGGCGAGATCCTCCGGCGTCTTCACCGGCTTCTTCGCCAGCACGCTGCGCGAGCCGAAATTATAGGCCCAGGCGATGATGCGGATGTTGCCGCCCTTGAGCAGTGCGTCCTCGATCGGCTTGGCCGCGCCGGAATCGAACGCCTTGGTCTGCTGCGGAAAGCTCGAGAACAGAAAACCGAGGTCGAAGGTGCCGACCAGCGGCACCAGGTTGGCCGAGATCGACGAGCCCGACACCATGAGGTCGATGACGCCGAGCTTGACCGAGTTGATGACGTCGATCTCCTGGCCGAGTTGATTGTCCGGGAAGAAGGCGACCTCGACCTGCTCGCCGAGGCCGTTGCCCTTCAGATTCTTCACGAGGTTATCGTAATAGACGCGGCCGTTGGCGTATTTGGGATCGTTCGGCAGCGAGGAGGAGCATTTCAGCTTCAGCGTCGCAGCTTCGGCGCGGCCGATGATGGCGGGAGAGAGCACGAGGCCGGCGGTGACCGCCGCCGATGACTTGATGAACGCGCGACGGTTCACGGGCACGATGGTCATGGTGCGGTCTCTCCCAAGCATTCTTGTTTACGGCCGCGATCGTTGTCGCGGCCTGTTGCGCAGACTGTATGGCCAAAGCGACGGGGCAGGCAAGGGTTGGGCCCGGACCTCGCAAAGCCGCGCGCGGCGAATGGCGACGGCACGCGCGAGCAGCGAAACGGTCATGTTTTGCGGGATTCGCGATGCGGATGGGCCCACGGCGCGGGACGTGAGAGAGCACGCCATGCAGCGGCGGGGATCAATCCAATTGGCGCATGGATCAATGCGCAATTCACATGGATGGCGCCAGAACGATGCTTCCCGCTCCGGCAGACGCCCTGCCCCATTTTGCCGCAGCGGGCAGCGTGATCCAGCGCACAGACAGTGTCATGGCACAGACGTAGAAAAGGTGACATCATCGCGCGCATTGCCGATGGAGGTGACACCATGCGCCGTCCAGTCCTTTGCAATTTGCTTCTTGCATCCGGCCTTCTTGCATTCACGCAATTGATGACACCGACGGAGGCCGCCGCCGAAGCAAGGCTCGCGCTCGTGATCGGCCAGTCCGCCTATCGCACCGTGCCGGAACTGCCCAATGCCGCCAACGACGCCAAGGGCATGACCGAGCTGCTCGGCAATGCCGGCTTCACCGTCACCACGGCAGCCAATCTCGGTCAGAACGAGATGCGCGCGGCGATCTCGGATTTCGCCGGCAAGGTCAGCGCCAGCGGCGCCGACACCGTCGCGCTGGTGTTTTATGCCGGCCATGGCCTGCAGATCGACGGCGAGAACTATCTGGTGCCCGTCGACCTCGACCCCAAGCGCGAGGCCGACATTCCGCTCCAGGGCGTGCGGCTCAACGACCTGCTCAACACGCTCGGCGCGCTGCCGACGCGGGCGCGCATCTTCATGCTGGACGCCTGCCGCAACAATCCGTTCCCCGCGCTCAGCGCGCCGGCCATGGGCTTGCGATCGTCGACACCAAGGCCGGCGCGCCCGGCTCGTTCATCTCCTATTCGACCTCGCCGGGCGCGGAAGCCGAGGATGGCAACGGCATCGACAGCCCCTACACCACGGCCGCGCTGGCCATCGCTAAGCAGCCGAACCTGCCGATCGAGGAAGTGTTCAAGCGCATCCGCGTCGCGGTGGCGCAATCGACCGACGGACGGCAGATCCCCTGGGAAAGCTCCTCGCTGACGACCGATTTCAGGTTCTTCGGCGGCGAGAGCAGTTCGTCGTCCCTGCCGGGCGCATCATCGATGGCGCTCGCCAGCGGCACACGCAGCGTCGAGGACTGGCGCAAGGATTTGCAGGGCAAGGACGCCAAGGCGGCCTATGAGATCGTGATCGCTGACGACACCGTGCAGGCCTATCAAGCCTATATCGAGCTCTACGCTCAGGACGCCCGCACACCGCGCTTGCGCACCGTGCTGGAGCGTCGGCGCCAGATGCTGGCCTGGGAGCGCGCCACCGCCATCAACACCCGCGCCTCGTTCGAGGCCTATCTCGCCAACTGGGACAACAGCGACCTGGCTGCTACCGCGCGCAGGCTGCTGCTCCGGGTTCAGAACCGCAACTATGCCTTGCCGGTCGCGGCCGCGGCGGCCCCTGCCCCGATCGCCGTCGCATTGGCGCCGACCTGCCCGTGCTCGACGCCGACGGGCCCGGCTTCGCCGGTCAACCCCGACGTGGCGCCCATCATCAAGAAGCGCGTCGACGACACGCCGCCAAAGCGCAAGGTCGACGAGACCCCGCCGAAGCGCAAGGTGGTCGAGACACCGCCGAAGCCGCGCCGGCCGCCGCCCGACGAAGTGGTCTACGAGCGCGCACCACCGCCGGATCGCGGCCCACCGCCCGGCGCCATCATGCAAGGCATCGGCATTGGGATCGGCATCGGCATGGGCATGGGTGGCGGCCGCGGCGGCGACTACCACAACGACCGCGGCCGGTACTGAGGCAGTCCACCGCACTGCGAAGAATGTCCGCAAGCCCATGGCTTGCGGACATTCTTGTTGATGACGGAGAAGTGGCTCGATCCGCCGCTCTCCTCTCCGGAAATGCTGTAGTCTGATCGGCCACCGCCAGCCTTTCCGGAGACGACCCATCAATGCCGCACGACGCTCACGCCAAGGGATCATCGAAGCACGCCTGGCCGCTGTTCAGCTCGCTCGCGTCCTACGCCCTGCCCGGCGATCTGATGGCGGGGCTGACGCTGGCGGCGATCGCGATCCCCGAGCAGATGGCGACCGCGCGGCTCGGCGGTTTTGCGCCGCAGATCGGCTTCTTCGCCTTCATGGCGGGCTCGCTGGGATTTGCGCTGCTCGGCGGCAACCGCTTTCTGTCCTGCGGCGCCGATTCCACGATCACGCCGATCTTCGCCGGCGGACTCGCTGCGCTGGCTGCGGCCGGTACGCCGGAATATCAGGGCCTCGCGATCGCGCTGGCGCTGATGGTCGGCGCGATGATGCTGGCGGGCGGCGCATTCCGGCTCGGCGGCATCGCCAATTTGTTGTCGGTGCCGGTCATGGTCGGCTTCCTCGCCGGCATCTCCGTCCACATCATCGTGTCCCAACTGCCGGGTGTGCTCGGGCTGCCATCGCCGAGCGGGCCGACGCTCGATCGCATCGGCGTGCTCGCAAGCGAGATCGGCCGAACCAATCCCATCACGTTCTGTATCGGCTTCGGTGTGCTCGCCGTGGTCTTCATCTCCGAGAAGATCAGCGCGAAAATTCCGGGCGCACTGATCGGGCTGGTCGGCGCGACGCTGGCCACGATCGCGCTCGGCCTCGAAAGCAAGGGCGTCAGCGTCGTCGGCAGCGTGCCCGGCACGTTGCCGCGGCCGACCTTCCCCGAGCTTGCGCCGGAGCTGTGGGTGCGGCTGGTGCCACTCGCCTTCGTCATCACGGTCGTGGTGATGGTGCAGACCGCCGCGACGACGCGCTCGTTCCCGTCCGATCCTGATAAGCCGGCCGATGTCGACCGCGATTTCCTCGGCGCGGGGGCCGGCAGCGTCTTGGCCGGCCTGTTCGGCGCGTTTCCGGTCAATGCCAGCCCGCCGCGGACGGGCATTGTCGCCGAGACCGGCGGGCAGTCGCAGCTTGCGGGCCTTGCCGCAGCAGTGATCGTGCTGGCGCTACTCGCGTTCGGCACCGGGCTGTTGCAGCACGTGCCGGACGCCGCGCTGGGCGGCATCCTGCTGTTCGTGGCGCTGCGCATCATCCGCGCCAAGCAGATCGCCACGATCTACCGGCAGTCGTTCGGCGAGTTCCTGCTGATCGTGGCCACCGCCGCGCTGATCATCGTACTGCCGATCCAGCAGGGCGCCTTCCTCGGCATCGCACTGTCGCTGCTGCACGGCATCTGGAGCACCACGCGCGCCAGGCTGGTCGAGTTCGAGCGCGTGCCGGGCACCACCATCTGGTGGCCGGCGCATCCGCACCTCCCCGGCGAGCGCATCGCCGGCGTTGCCGTGATTGGCCTGCAGGCGCCGCTGTCGTTTCTCAACGCGCCGGGTTTCCGCAGCGACGTGAGCAAGGTGCTCGGCACGGCGACGCCGCAACTCTTGGTGCTGGAGGCGAGCGGCATGGTCGAGATCGACTTCACCGCCGCGCAGATATTGCTCGACGTGTTCAAGGTATGCAGCGAACAGGGCGTTACCGTCGCGCTGGCGCGGCTGGAATCGGTGCGCGCGCAGGACGCGTTCGAGCGGTTCAGACTGTTCGATGCCCTGCCCCGCGAGCACGTCTTCCACAGCGTGGACGAGGCTGTGCGGAAGCTGGCGAAGTAACCGTTCTACGATGCCAATGTCGGATGATCCCGCTGCACCGTCTCGCGGATCCAGCTCGCGTGAATGGCGCGGAACAGGATCTGCGCGGTCTTGAGATCGCCAGCCGTCATGCAGAGATCGACGATGCGACGGACAGCGTCGTCGCGCATCAGGTCGTCCGAGATCTTCATCGCGATCTCCATCGCGACCTTGGCGGCGCGCTCGTAGCGTTCGCTGTCGCGCTTGTCGTTACGAGCCGAGCCGGCGGCGCTCGGAGCCGCAGCGTCACAGATCGCGCGGATGCGCGCGGCGGCCTCGATGTCACCGAGCGGTGCTTCGATCGCCTCGTCCCAGATGTCCTGTCGCGTCTTGCGCGCGAACCACGTCATCGCCCCACCATCCGCGATCTTCGAGCCGCCATATCGCCGCGCTTCAGCCTCCCCAGCATAGAGAGGCCGATCAAGATCAGCGAGGCGATTTTTCCGCAGGATCTTGACGTCTTCAGGACGTTCGGCGTGGTCCGATGGCCTCGAACTGCGCCTTCTGCTCGTCATTCAACGTGGCGTAGAAATCCTCCAGCGCCGCGCGCACCGACTTGACGCCGTCGAGCATCACATCGAGCCGCTTGCGGACCGCGGCCATTCGCGCCGGCGGGGTCATCACCTCGCTTGGCTGGCAGGCCGACTTGAGCGATGCGCTGACCCTGGCGCTGGTGTCCTGGAGCACCTGCAGTGCGGCGCGCTGCGTATCGTTGGGGTGAAGCCTCGCCTCGATGTCGGCGCCGGGCCAATCAAGCGCAGCAGTCGCGCCGCAGGTCTGGACCAGCGATCCCCCACTGCCGCTAGAAGCTGTCGCGCGGCGCTGATCTTCGGCCAGGGCATTGAACCGCGCCTTCTGCTCGTCGGTGAGCGAGCCATAGAAGCTGTCGAGGGCGGGCTGAACGAGATCGACGGCTTTCACCATCGCCTCGACACGCTGCTGCATCGCCGCCAGCCGGCCGGGTGCCGTCGCTGCGACCTGCGACGGACAGGACGCGCGGATCAGCGCTGCAGCGTCAATCGAAGCATTGCCGAGCGCATCGAGATTGGCGCCTTGCGCCTCGGTCGGCTGCACCGCCGCGGCGATCTGATCGATCGGCAGACCGACGATCTCGCGGCGGTCGCTGCCGCAAAGCTGATCCAGCGCAACGCCTCGCGCTTGCCGTCGTCCCTGCGGGCGCTGCGGCAGATAGGCCGACAGTCCGTCATAGCCATAAGGTCCGAACAGGCCGGCATAGATGTCCGGATAGCCGTAGCCCCAGAAGCCGAGGCCGTCGCCCCAGATCGTGTAGTCGTAGAGATCGTTATAGGCGAACGGCCAGAACAGCGGTCCGACCCAGCCGTAACCGCCACCCGCGTGTTGCCACCATCCGCTGCTGGCGCCGTGCCAGCCGGCGAGCGCGGCCGCAGCCGTGATCTGGGCGCGCGCCGCCGGGTTGCCGATCAGGCGACCGTTGCGGAAAGCGCCGGAATGCGCGTTGAACGCGTTGCGGAAATGCGCAGGGCGGACGGACGCATTGCGGATCTGACCGAAGTTGGGGCCGTGTCGGGCGCCGGTTGCAAACCGCATCGCGCGATGATGACCGCCACCATGTGCATGCCCGAAGCCGTGGCCGTGAAAATGGCCGCCGCCGTGATGGCCTCCACCATGCCCGCCGCCGTGACCTCCGCCATGGCCGCCGCCGTGACCACCACCATGACCACCGCCGTGTCCGCCACCGTGTCCGCCCTTGCCCAGAGCCGTCCCTGCCAGCATGCAGGCAAGCGCCATCACGGCAATTGCAATGACCGGTCGCAACATCGCATCCTCCCGCAAAGCCGCGCCATTGAGGCATCGGAACTTGTCGGGAATTGGAACCGGCTTGGCTGCCGAAAGTTCCCGGGCCGCGCGCTACGCCTCCGGCACGATCTTGCCGGGGTTGAGGATGTTGAGCGGATCGAACGCCTGCTTCAGCGCGCGCATCGCTTCGATCGCCTCCGGACCGAGTTCCGCCTTGAGATATTTCTGCTTGCCCTGGCCGATGCCGTGCTCGCCGGTGCAGGTGCCGTCCATCGCCTGCGCGCGCTCGACGAGGCGATGCATGAACTCCTCGCCGCGCGCCATCTCGGCGGCGTCGTTGGTGTCGCAGACCAGCGAGCAGTGGAAATTGCCGTCGCCGACATGGCCGACGATCGGCGACAGCAGGTTGAGGCGTTTGAGATCTTCCTCGGTCTCGCTGACGCAATCGGCAAGGCGCGAGATCGGCACGCAGACGTCGGTCGCAACCACGCCGATGCTATCGCCGGGGCGCAGCGCCTTCACGGACCAATAGGCGTCGTGCCGCGCCTGCCACAGTTTTGTGCGGTCCTCCGGTTTGGTAGTCCAGGAGAAATCGCCACCGCCGCACTCCTTGGCGATCTCGCCAAACGCCTTCGACTGCTCGGCGACCTCGACCTCGCTGCCGTGGAATTCCATCAACAGCAGCGGTGTCTCCGGCAGCGTCAGCTTGGAATAGGCGTTGCAGGCCTTCACCTGCGCAGTGTTGAGCAGCTCGATGCGCGCGACGGGAATGCCGGTCTGGATCGCCAGGATCACGGCCTGACACGCCCCGTGCACGGTCTCGAACGACACCGCGCCGGCCGCGATCGTGTCAGGGATGCCGCGGAGCCGGATTGTGAGTTCCGAGATGATGCCGAGCGTGCCCTCGGCGCCGACGAACAGATGCGTCAGGTCGTAGCCGGCGGAGGATTTCTTGGCGCGCGTGCCCGTGGTGATGATCTCGCCGTCGCCGCGGACGACCTTCAGCGCCAGCACGCTGTCGCGCATGGTGCCGTAGCGCACCGCGTTGGTGCCGGAGGCGCGGGTCGAGGCCATGCCGCCGAGCGAAGCATCCGCGCCGGGATCGATCGGGAAGAACAGGCCCTGGTCGCGCAGATGTTCGTTGAGCGCCTTGCGGGTGACGCCGGGCTGGATCACGCAGTCGAGATCCTCGGCATGCACGGCGAGCACCTTGTTCATGTCGCGCAGGTCGATCGAGATGCCGCCGGCGGGCGCGTTGACCTGGCCCTCGAGCGAGGTGCCGGTGCCGAAGGGAATGACGGGGACGCGATTCTTGGCGCAGATCCGCACCACGTCCTGGATGTCGGCGGTCTCCTGCGCCATCACCACGCCGTCCGGCGGCTGGTTGACGATCCACGTGGTGGTATGGCCGTGCTGCTCGCGGACGGCCTGCGAGGTGATGAGGCGGTTGCCGAAGCGCGCGGCAAGCTGCTCCAGCGCGCTTGCGAGGGCTTTCGGCTCGACCCGCGGCGGATTATTGGTGATGGTCGTACCCACGGACATTCCTCCCGACAGAAGAACCGTGGCAAAGGACATAAAGCCGGTCAAGTCAAGCGACCGGACGCATACCCAGGGAATGAAACATGCCGGAGAGTGCCGCTTCGAAGCCCGCCGCAGAGCCGTTCCGCGCCTCGATCATGCAGATCGAGCCGCAATGGATCGACTATAACGGCCATCTCAACATGGCCTACTACAACGTCATGTTCGACCGGGCGATCGACGAGCTCTGGCTCGAGCTGGGAATGGGTCCGGCGTACAAGAAGGAGCGCCACGGCTCGACCTTCACCGCTGAATGCCACGTGCGGTACTTGCGCGAAATCCACCTCGGCGATCCCGTGCAGATCCTCGTCTGGCTGCTCGCCGCTGACGACAAGCGGCTGCACACATTCGAGGAGATGCGGCACGCGACCGAGGGCTGGCTGTCGGCGACCTCGGAGAACATGTCGCTGCACATGGATATGAATGCGCGGCGCGTTGCGCCGTTTCCGCCTGATGTCCGGGAGCGCGTCGTTGCGGTCACCAAGGCCCACAGCGCCGTGCCGCGGCCCGAGGGCATCGGCCGCAACGTGGCGATGCCCTCGAAGCGCTAGCTATATTCTGGTGCGGCCACGCGCCAATCCGACCACGGCCGAGACCAGGAACAGAACGACCGCGATGAAGAAGATGATCTTGGCGATCTCGATCGAAGCGCCGGCGATGCCGCCGAAGCCCAGGATGCCGGCGATCAGTGCGATAACCAGAAACGTCACAACCCAGCCTAGCATGGCGAAAACCTCGTCTTGATGTCTGTCTGCGATCGACGCGGCTGACCGCGCCACCTGCCCAGACAATCTCGACGTGGGAACGATGGTTCCCCACCCGGCCCGGTGGAAATTGGCCCGGCTTTCGGGAACAAATCGGGCCGCCGCGTACGTGGAAAACCCCGTCCCGGTGCCCCATATAGGCAGCAATCCCTGTTAAGAAGGCTCCCTCCCGTCACCCCGCGGTGCCATCGTGGGGCCAAATGATTCGCATGACCGAGCCGAGCAAGATTACCAGCGTTCCCGACCACCAGCCCGCAGCCGGCGGCATCGCCGCGCGTGCACGCGCCTCCGTGGGCCCGAAATATCTGTCCGGGCTCAATCCGGAGCAGCGCGAGGCGGTGGAGACGCTGGACGGTCCGGTCCTGGTGCTGGCCGGCGCCGGCACCGGCAAGACGCGCGTGCTGACGACGCGCATCGCCCACATCCTGAGCCAGGGCCGCGCCCGGCCCGCCGAGATCCTGTCGGTGACCTTCACCAACAAGGCCGCGCGCGAGATGAAGCACCGGCTCGGCCAGATGCTCGGCCATGCCGTGGAAGGCATGCCATGGCTCGGCACCTTCCACTCCATCGGCGGGCGCATCCTGCGCTTCCATGCCGAGCTGGCGCAGCTCAAGTCGAACTTCACGGTGCTCGATGTCGACGACCAGGTACGGCTGCTCAAGCAGCTGCTCCAGGCCGAGAACATCGACGACAAGCGCTGGCCCGCACGCATGCTCGCCGGCCTGATCGACGGCTGGAAGAACCGCGGCCTGATGCCCTCGCAGGTCCCCTCGGGCGAGGCCGCTGTCTTCGCCAACGGCAAGGGCGGCAAGCTCTATGCGAGCTATCAGGAGCGGCTGAAGATCTTGAATGCCGCCGATTTCGGCGACCTGCTGCTGGAGAACATCCGCATCTTCCGCGAGCACCCGGATATCTTGCGGCAGTACCAGCAGCGCTTCAAATTCATCCTGGTGGACGAGTATCAGGATACGAACGTCGCACAGTATCTGTGGCTGCGGCTCTTGTCGCAGGCGCCTTCTTTCACCTCTCCCCGCGTGCGGGGAGAGGTTGCATCGCGAAGCGATGCGGGTGAGGGGGACTCTCCGCAGACCGAGCTCGTGGAGACTCCCCCTCATCCCGACCTTCTCCCCGCAAGCGGGGAGAAGGAGAAGACGAAAAACATCTGCTGCGTCGGTGACGATGACCAGTCGATCTATGGCTGGCGCGGCGCCGAGGTCGACAACATCCTGCGCTTCGAGCACGATTTCCCGGGCGCAAAAGTCATTCGCCTCGAGCGCAACTACCGCTCGACCGGTCACATCCTTGCCGCCGCCTCCCATCTGATCGCGCACAATGAAGGCCGGCTCGGCAAGACGCTGCGCACCGAGGACCAGGACGGCGAGAAGGTCACGGTGACGGGCTCGTGGGATTCCGAAGAGGAAGCCCGCGGCATCGGCGAGGAGATCGAGCAGATCCAGCGCAAGGGCGAGAAGCTCAACGAGATCGCGATCCTGGTGCGCGCCTCCTACCAGATGCGCGAATTCGAAGACCGCTTCGTCACGCTCGGCCTGCCCTATCGCGTCATCGGCGGCCCGCGCTTCTATGAGCGCGCCGAAATCCGCGACGCGCTGGCTTACTTGCGCGTCATCAACTCGCCGGCCGACGACCTCGCTTTCGAGCGCATCGTCAACGTGCCTAAGCGCGGGCTCGGCGACGCCACCATTCAGATGCTGCACGACCACGCCCGCAAGCGCCGCATCCCGCTGTTCGAGGCGGCGCGCGCGGTGGTCGAGACCGACGAGCTGAAGCCGAAGGCGCGCGGAAGCTTGCGCGACGTCGTCGCCCAGTTCGACCGCTGGCGCGCCCAGCGCGAGGTCACCTCGCACACCGAGCTGGCGCAGATCGTGCTCGACGAGAGCGGCTACACCGAGATGTGGCAGAAGGACCGTTCGGCCGATGCCGCCGGCCGGCTCGAGAACCTCAAGGAGTTGGTGCGCTCGATGGAGGAGTTCGAGAACCTGCAAGGGTTCCTGGAGCACATCTCGCTGGTGATGGACCGCGAGGGCGGCGCCGAGGACGACGCGGTGTCGCTGATGACGCTGCACTCGGCGAAGGGCCTCGAATTCGACAACGTGTTCCTGCCCGGCTGGGAAGAAGGCCTGTTCCCGAGCCAGCGCACGCTGGACGAACAGGGCCGCGCCGGCCTCGAAGAGGAACGCCGGCTCGGCCATGTCGGCCTCACCCGCGCCCGCCGCCGCGCCATGATCTATTTCGCCACCAATCGCCGGATCCACGGCACCTGGTCGACCACGATCCCGTCGCGCTTCCTCGACGAATTGCCCGCGGCCAATGTCGAGATCACGGAATCCAAGGGCGGCTCGGCCTGGGGCGGCGCCGGTGGCTATGGCGCCTCGCGCTTCGACGACATGGAGGCGTTCGGCTCCAGCTATTCGACGCCGGGCTGGCAGCGCGCCCAGGCCAACCGCAACCGTGGCGGCGGCCGCACTGGCGGCAGCCAAAGCGGCGGCTTCGAGGAAGAGACCGCGTCGTTCTCGTCCGCCTCGTCATCCGGCCCCGATTTCGGCAGCTTCTCCTCGCGCCGCCGCGGCCCCCTCACGATCGAGGGCGAGCTGGTCGCCAAATCGACCGGCACGACCTCGGAATTCTCGCTCGAAGACCGCGTCTTCCACCAGAAATTCGGCTACGGCCACGTCACCAAGATCGACGGCAACAAGCTCACCATCGCCTTCGACAAGGCCGGCGAGAAGAAGGTCGTGGACAGCTTTGTGCAGAGGGCGTGAGACCCTTGCACACAAGGCCATCCACTCAGCCGTTCAGGATGTTGGCGCCCTGGTCGTAAATCAGCTGGTCGACGTGCCCGGCACCCGGCGCAATTTCGAGCCGCCAGCCCAGCGCCACATCGAGGCTGCTGGCGAGCTTCGTGCAGTGTTCGAAATGCCAGAGACCACGCGCGAGGCGGTGAGGCCCCTGGGCCATCGCCTCGTCCCAGCGCGGCAGGTCGTGAGCATCAGGGTCGTTGTCGGCATCGCCCAGCAGGATGACGAGCGAGCGCCCCAGATATTTCTGTAAATGACTTGGGCTGAGGCCAATCCCTCCCATGCCGTCGGGATAATCCTTGGCGAGATTCGGCAGCATGTAGCATCCGCAATTGGCGGCAACGGCAAGGTCGACCGAAGCGGCCTCGTTGAGCGCGAGATAGCGCAGGACGAACTGAGCCCCCGCGGAATTGCCGAACAGTCCGAAGGTCTCCCGGCTGGACCCGATCGCATCCCGGACATAGTGAAACAGCCGGTCGATGACCCCGAAATTCCAATGATCGCGCGGCTGGACCGTATTGTCCGGCGGCGGGAGTCGCACGCCACCGAAATTGTATGCGGGGATGCCCGGGAACTGCTCGGGATCGAACTCCGGCACCAGCACGATTTGCCCGTTGCGCTCGGCCTGAGGAGCGAGCAGATCGCGAAACGCCGCGGCAGCGCGATCGACGCCATGCATCGCCACGATAATGCGTGTGTGCGCATTGCGCGATCGGGGGCAGAACGAAAAGACTCGCATCGTGCGTGGCGAGGGGACGGCACCATCATCACAAAACACGAATGAGCCGGCGCCTTCAGCCAGAGTCAATTTGGTCAATTGCTTGCCTCCTGAGATGCGGTATTCATAATTGAACGAAACCGGGCGGCACAACCATCGAGGCCACCAGTCCTGCCATGCCTCACTACGTCGCCATCATCGAAGACGCCGGTCCGGACGACGCCGTCAGCCTGTGGTTTCCCGATCTGCCCGGCTGCATTTCCGGCGGCGATGATGCCGACGAGGCCCTGGAGAATGCGCCCGAGGCGCTCGCCTTCTATGCGCAGGAGCTGATTGAGGACGGCCGCGAGCTTCCCCCGCCGAGAACGCTGGACGAACTCAAGGCCGATCCGGAGTTCGCCGAGGACCTCAGGAAACACACGGCCGTCCTGATCGAATGGCCACCCCTCACTGAGGCCACGGAGTGAGGACTGTTCGCCGCACTCGCCGGACTCTCGACCGTTCCGGGGCGAACAGCCCTTGACCACCGCGAACTTCCCCGTATCAGATGCACATATGGTCCGGGGCTCCATCACACTGATCTTGCTGGCATTGGGGATGCCGTCGCTTGCGGCGGCGGAGACCATGAGCTTTGGCGATTCGATCGGAAAGCTGGCGGCGAGCTGCGGCGCCGAAATCGTCGCCAATTGCCGCGGCGTCAACCCGGATTCGACCCGGCTGAAGGAGTGCCTGTCGCGCAACCGCGACGTGCTCTCCCAGCAATGCGCGAGTGACTATCTCAGCGTCTTCGACGCCATCCAGAAACGCATCGCCGCGCGCGTCACCGTGGCGAACGCCTGCCAGCGCGAGATCGTCAAGGTCTGCGGCGGCTCGACCAAGGAGACCAGCAAGTCGGTCCCCTGCCTGGTCTCGACGCCCAAGGGCATCAGCAACAACTGCCTGAAGGCCGTCGACGACGCGGGGTATCGCTGATGCGCGCGCCCTGGCTCTCCACCGCCGGAATCGGCATCGCGCTCGGTCTCGCCTTGCTCGCGGACCCAGCCCACGCGCAGACGGCGGCAGCGCCGACCCGCGACGACATCGTCGCCAAGCTCAACCATTTCGAGGAGGCGCCCGAGGTTGATCTCCCTGCGCTGAAGCAGCAGGTGATGGAGCGCGCCAAGGCCAGGATCAAGAACGATCCGGGTCCGGTGAACCGGCCGCCGATCGCGCCCGATCTCGCCAAGCTGCCCGCCTTCAATGCGCAGATCCAGTTCGACGCCGACACGCCGATCATCCAGCCGGCGTCCTACCAGACCGTCGGCCGCATCGCCGACGCGCTGGTTCATTCCTCGTTGCTGCCCTACACCTTCCTGATCGTCGGCCATGTCGAATCCAACCAGAAGACCCGCGAGGCCAACGCGATCCTGAGCCAGCGCCGGGCGGATGCAATCCGCGACGTGCTGGTGAACACGTTCAAGATATCGACCAAGCGACTGCATCCGATCGGCCTCGGCGAGGAGCAGTTTCTCGACCGGGCCAAGCCGACCTCGGCGGTGAACGGCCAGCTGCAAATCCTGACCTTCGCCAAGGTGCCGGAGGAAGCGCCCGCGCATCCGGCGGCAGCGCCTGCGCCTGCGGCGAAAAAGCCCGCCAAGAAGCGCTGAGGATGCACCTCTCGGCGCCTGGCGGAACCCCTTGAAGTTCTTCCGTTTTGTGACCTGTCTCACAGCGCGACAACACGGTTTTGCGCGACGATAGGGCCGGTTTGTGCACCGCCCTGTCAGGTGCTATAGCCTGTTCTCGCCCTTCCCAACCCCACGATGCACGAGACCGAGATGGCCAGTTATTTTCAACGCCAACTGGCGGACTACGTCGAATATCATCGCGATCCCTGGAACTGCGCGATGCACGTGGTCGGTATCCTGCTGCTGTTCACCGGCGCCGTGCTGCCGCTGACTCTCGTGCATTTCTCCGTGTTTGGGGTCGAGGTGAGCCTGGCGGTGATCCTGGCACTGCCGGTGCTGGTCTACTGGCTGATGCTGGACGCCGGGATCGGGCTCGGCATCCTCGCCGCGATGATCGTGCTGCTTTCGGTCGCAACCGCGATCGGCAATCAGGTCTCGATCGTCATGATGTGGTCGATTTTTGCGGCGCTGATCGGCTTTGGCGTCGCATCCCAGATCGTCGGCCACAAGGTTTTCGAGGAACGGCAGCCGTCGATGGTGGACCATCCCACGCATTTCCTGCTTGGACCGATGTTTGTCATGGCGAAATTGTTCATTGCATTGGGCTTCCGTCGCGACCTTGCCGCGATTCTGGCGCCTGTTCCGGCCAATTCCCTTTCAACCCGATAGCTCTAGAAGCGAAACGGCAAACCTTCTGCATGGCTCTCGTACTGGTTACCGGTGGCAGCGGCTTCATCGGACATCACCTCGTAGAAGCGCTCCGCGCCCGTGGGCAGCGGGTACGCGTTCTCGATGTCCGTGCGCCGGCCGCGGCGAACGCCGACGTTGAATATGTCCATGGCTCGGTGCTGGACGGCGCCGCGGTCGACGCTGCCGTCGCGGGCGTCGATCAGGTCTATCACCTCGCCGGCCTGCCCGGCATGTGGGTTGCCAACAAGCAGGATTTTCACGACGTCAATTGCCGCGGCACCGAGGTGGTGCTCGCAGCCGCGATGAAGCGCGGCGTGTCGCGCTTCCTGCACTGCTCGACGGAATCGATCCTGTTCCCCTATTCCGACCTGGGCGGCATTGCCGCCGAGGAGGCGCTGCAGCCGGCCGATGCGATGCCCGGCGCCTATACGCGCTCGAAGTCGCTCGCCGAGCATTTTGCGGCGAAGGCCGCAGCCAGCGGCTTCCCGCTGGTCATCGGCACGCCGACCATGCCGATCGGCGCCGCCGACCACAATCTGACGCCGCCGACCGCGATGCTCTGGTACTTCCTCCAGAAGAAGGTGCAGCCGCATCTCAACTTCCTGGTCAATCTGGTCGACGTCCGCGACGTCGCCATGGGCCTCGTGCTGACCATGGAGCGCGGCCGCCTCGGCCAGCGCTACATTCTCGGCGGCGACTGCGTCCCGCTCGGCCGCATCCTGCGGATGATGTCGGCGATGAGCGGCCGCCGGCAGTTTCCGATCGTCGTGCCCGGCAAGATCGCCGAGCTCTCCGCGATCATGCTCGAATCCATCTCCGACCACATCACGCGCCGGCCGCCGAACGGCACTGCCGAGGGCGTGCGCATCGCGCTCGCCGCGAGCGATCTTTCGATCGGGAAAGCCCGTAACGAGCTCGGCTATTCGCCACGCCCGATCGAGCCGGTGCTGCGCGAAACCATCACCCATCTGCTCGCCCGCAACGGCCAGCAGCCCTCCGGCGCCATCGAGCATCACGCGCTGTCCTCGCGCGCGGGCTGAAGCCGCCGCCCAACGCAAAGAACCTTAATGTCCTTCGATTTCAGCAAGCTTCTCTCCGTGGCCTGGGGTGGCTGGACCACGACCTGGCCGACCGAACTCCTGGCCCTAATCTGGCTCGCCTTTCTCGCCAGCTGGGTCGGCGCCTCGTTCTGGCAGGGGCAGACCAAGAAGCAGGTCATGACGCTGGAGTCGCAGCGCTATCGCCTGCCGATCCTGATCGGCGGCATCCTGTACACGCCGTTCATTGCGGAGGTCTTGGGCTGGAAGCCGCTCTGGGTGCTCGGCAACGCCGGCATCTACATCGCCGCGGTCCTCTCGGCCGCCGGCATCGCCTTCGCCTGGTGGGGCCGGCTGCATCTCGGAAAATTCTGGTCCAACACCATCACCCACAAGGAAGATCACCGCGTTATCGACACCGGCCCCTATGGCATCGTGCGTCACCCGATCTACACCGGTTTGATCTTCGGCATGCTCGTCACCGGCTTCGCGATCGGCAGCGTAACGACGATCCTCGGCGCCATCCTGATCTCGCTCGGCATGTGGCAGAAGGGCCGGATGGAAGAGGTGTTCCTGTCGAAGGAGCTCGGCGAGGACGCCTACGGCGCCTATTGCCGCCGTGTGCCGATGATCATCCCGTTCACGTCGCCGCGGTGAGCGCGGCTTCGGCTTCCGCCTCCCGCTTTCTCAGTGCAACGCTGCTACTAGCCCCGTCATCCTGAGGTGCGAGGCTTGCGATGCGGATGCATCGCGAGCCGAGCTCGAAGGATGCACGGCCGAGATGCAGCCGGGCCGTCCATCCTTCGAGGCTCCCCATGCGGCGCCGTGCGCCACATGGCTCGCACCTCAGGATGACGGGGATGCGTCGCGAGCCCGGAACATTCCGCCACGGAACCGCCCCTCCACTCGTCCGTTAGCCCTCGACACCTGCACCAGAAGCAGAGCATCGAGCCGAGCATCAAACCATGTCGGACGCCTACGATTATTTCCGCGCGCATGCGATCGCCGCCGTCCGTAAGGCGCGGGCGCTGCCGCCCGGGCGTTCCAAGCAGAAGCAGCGCACGGTGGCGCGGGTCTATCATCTGCTGTCCCGCGAGGCTGCGCTCGCGCCCAACGTCCATCACCTCGATGACTTTCGCGCGGCGCGGCGGCTGGAGCGGCAGATCGGCCGCTGATCTTCTCTCCATGCAAAATTGGCCGGCTGCCATTCCGCGGGAATAGATGTCCGTCGAGTTCCCTGGCGGTTGACCTTTTTACCGCCAACCAGTTGGATGCGCGCGCAACGAGGCACGACGACATTTCATCGTTGATCTGGAGAGGTCGGCGATCAGGCCTGAGCCCGCGCGGGGTTTTTGGCGATCGGCGTTGGACGGTGCCGCAGGATTCGACAGGGGCGTCTCATGACTTTTTCCAGCATCTTCGCGCAGTTCGTCGCGTTACTCGGCGGCATCGCGCTGCAATGGCGCAAACTGTCGGGCACCGAGCCCGCGCCGGCCTGGGGCCAGACGCCCGCCATTCCCGAAGCCAAGCCGCAAGGCGCGATCCCGACCCTGAAGATGCCGACCGCGCGCGGCTGGAGCGAGGGCCACAAGCCGACCGTCGCGCCCGGCCTCAAGGTCAACGCATTCGCGAGCGGCCTCGACCATCCGCGCTGGATCGAGGTGCTGCCCAATGGCGACGTGCTGATCGCCGAAGCGACGCAGATCGCAGGTCCCCCGCGCAGCGTGTTTCACTACGCGATGCAGGCGACGATGCGGCGCGCCGCCGCGCTCGGCGTGTCCGCCAATCGCATCACGCTGCTGCGCGACAAGGACGGCGACGGCGTCGCCGAAGTCCGCGGCGCCTTCATGGAGAATCTCAACCAGCCGTTCGGCATGGCGCTGGTCGGCGACACCTTCTACGTCGGTAACACCGACGGCGTGATGGCCTTCCCTTATGTCGCCAACGCCGACCGCATCACCGCGCCGGGCAAGCGGCTCACCACGTTCAAGCCGAGCGGCCACTGGACGCGCAGCCTGCTTGCAAGCCCCGACGGCAAGAAGCTCTATGCCGGCGTCGGCTCGCTCAGCAACATCGCCGAGATGGGCATGGAAGTCGAGGAAGGCCGCGCCGCGGTCTACGAGCTCGATCTCGCCGCCGGCACGCATCGCATCTTTGGTGCGGGCCTGCGCAATCCCGTGGGCCTTGCGTGGGAGCCGAACACGGGCGTGCTCTGGACCGTCGTCAACGAGCGCGACGGCCTCGGCGACGAGACGCCGCCCGATTACCTGACCTCGGTGCGCGACGGTGGCTTCTATGGCTGGCCCTATTGCTACTGGGGCAAGACGGTGGACGACCGCGTGCCGCAGGATCCGGCGATGGTGGCCAAGGCGCTGCAGCCGGACTACGCGCTCGGCGGCCACACGGCTTCGCTCGGCCTGTGCTGGATGCCCGCAGGGACCCTGCCCGGCTTCGGAGACGGCATGGTGATCGGCCAGCACGGCTCGTGGAATCGCAGCACGCTGTCCGGCTACAAGCTGGTGTTCATCCCGTTCGCGAACGGCAAGCCGTCCGGCCCCGGTCGCGACATCCTGTCGGGATTCCTGTCGCCGGACGAGAAGGAATCCTACGGCCGTCCGGTCGGCGTCGTGATCGGCCCCGACAAGAAGTCGCTGCTGATGGCCGACGACGTCGGCAACGTGATCTGGCGCGTGACGGGGGCGTAAGACGAGATAGGCGCCACGGGCTAGGTGCACCTCTCCCGCTTGCGGGAGAGGTCGGCGCAACGCGCCGGGTGAGGCTTTTCTTCTTCGTTGCGGAGACACCCTCTCCCCAACCCTCCCCCGCAAGCGGGGGAGGGAGCGCACCACCACCGGCGCTATGAAGCCTCACCCCATTACGTCCCCACGCACAGCGTGGCGCGCTGCTTGCGCAGCAGCGCGATCACGGACAGCGCGGTGATCATTCCCGTCTTGGGGTTCTCGGACGGAACGTTCTCGATGCCCATCGAGAACCGCGCCGAATCCGCCTCCACCTCGATGCGGTGAACATTGCGCGTCACGGTGGGGTCGGCCCAGACCTGCATCTGAGTGCGATCGGGCCCGATGCCCGCCAGCGACAGCGCAACAGCGACATTGACGTTCGCGGGGAAGCCCTTCGCCGCCTCGCGCGCGCTGCCCTCGAACAGTTTCAGCGGCTCGCGCAGATTGTCGATGTCGATGTTGTTCTGAACGATGAACGGTGCGCCCTTCAGACCGTCGATCGGCTTGCGCGTCACCATCTTCACCGAATGGATGGTGCCGACCGCGGCGGCGTTGACGGCATCGAGGCCGATCAGTGCGCCGGTCGGCACGAGGATGCGGCCGCCATTGGCGCGGGCAAGATCAACGAGGTCGAAATTGTCGAGCAGGCCACCGACGCTGACCACGACCGCGGCTTTGCCCCGCTTCACCGCGGGCTCGACGATGGAGCGCAGATGATTGCTCGGCGCGCATTCGACCACGATGTCGGCGGCGTCGCCGAGCTGGTCGATGGGCATGACTTTCGGTGGGCGGCGCAAACTGCCCAGAAAGGCCTGATGCTTGGCGGGATCGCGCACGGCCACCGCGGACAGCGCCAATCCTTCGATGCCCTGATCCAGCGCGGTCGCGATCTTGGTGCCGATCGAGCCCAATCCGGCGATGGCAACCTGCAACTCGTTCGGCGCTTTCGGTTCAGTCATCGCATCCACCTTTGGTCCAAGCCTACGTCATAGCCCCTCACGCTTCCCGCGCATAGCTGCGCAGGCGCGCCTCCAGCACCGCCAGCATGGCATCGCGGGCCGGGTCGCGCGAGCCGCGCAGCCAGGCGGCGGCAAGCGGCAGGCGGCGGCAAGCGGCAGGCGGCCGACCGGGCCGGTCTTCCTCAGTCGCAGCGGCACGAAGCGCACGCCTGAGACCGCCATCCGCGTGGTCCAGCGCGGCACGATGGCAACGCCGAGCCTGGTTGCCACCAAGTTGATGATGGTCTGCTTCTCGTCGGCGACCTGCACGATGCGCGGCGTCAACCCGGCCTGCTCGAACAGCTTGATCGTGAGGTCGTGGCTGTGCGGCCGCGAACGGCGGTCCGGCACCAGCATCGCCTCGTCGGCGATGTCGGCGAGCGTGATCGATTTGCGCGCGGCCAACGCATGCCGCTGCGGGAACGCAACGATGGCGGTCTCCTGGAGCAGATCGCGGAATTCGAGCCGCTTGTCCGCACGATCGGGCGGACGGACGAAGGCGAGATCGAGCGCGCCGGTCAAAATCTTCGGCAGCAGCCGGACGGTCTTGTCCTCCAGCAGCTGCACCGCAATTTCCGGATGCCTGGCGCGGAAATCACGCAAGAGCGGCGGCAAGAGCCCGGCTGCCGCACTGTCGATGGCGCCAACCCGCAGCCGCCGCGCGGCTCCCGCACGCGGGCGGTTGCGCAAATTGCTTTCGACCGCCTCGACCCTGGCGAGGATGGCGCGGGCATCGCGCAGCAGCGTCGTGCCGTCATCTGTCAGCGACACCGCGCGCGTCGTCCGCGCGAACAGCCGCGTGCCGAGGTCTTCCTCCAGCAGCCTGATCTGCCGGCCGAGCGCCGAGGGCAGCATCTGGAGCTGCTGCGCCGCGCGGCCGAAATGCAGCTGCTCGGCCGCCGCCACGAAGCATCGAAGCTGATGCAATTCCATTCGCCGTCCTCTCGTCCACACGGCCATGACGCCGTGGAAGCACGCCCGGCGAGGATTATATCATTTTTTTGTATAAACCAGCGCCAATTGAGTATGCCTCCTGCCCCCGCCTAGGCTTGCTGCTGGCATCGACCTTCCGGGTCCGCCGACACAACAACAAACCGGAACCTGAGGAGGCCAGGGTGGCGAGCGAGATTCAGACGCGCGTGCTGCGCAAGATCACCTGGCGCATCGTTCCCTTCATCATGCTGCTGTACTTCGTGGCCTTCATCGACCGCGTCAACATCGGCTTTGCCTCGCTGACGATGAACAAGGACATCGGCCTGTCGCCCGCGGTCTACGGCTTTGGAGCCGGCATCTTCTTCTGGGGCTATTTCCTGTTCGAGGTGCCCTCCAACATCATCCTGCACAAGGTCGGTGCGCGGATATGGATCGCGCGGGTCATGATCACCTGGGGTCTCGTCTCGGCCGCAATGGCGTTCGTGCAAGGGGCGACCAGCTTCTACATCCTGCGCTTCCTGCTCGGCGTCGCCGAGGCCGGCTTCTTCCCCGGCATCATCCTCTATCTCTCCTACTGGTTCCCGGCGCGCCAGCGCGCCGCGGTGACCGCGCTGTTCATGGCGGCCGCGCCGCTCTCGACGGTGCTGGGCTCGCCAATCTCAGGCGCGCTGCTGGAGATGGACGGTCTGCTCGGCTTCAAGGGCTGGCAATGGCTGTTCGTGCTCGAGGCGTTGCCGGCCGTGCTGCTCGGCTTCGTCGTGCTGGGCTTTCTCACCGATCGCCCCGAGAAAGCAAAATGGCTTGCCGAGGACGAGCGTCGCTGGCTGGTCGAGACCATGAATGCGGAGACCACCAGCAAGGCCGCGACCGCAAGCCACAGCATCTGGCGCGGGCTCGCCGATCCCCGCGTGCTGGCGCTGTCGCTGATCTATTTCGGCACCTCGGCCGGCCTCTACACGCTCGGCGTCTGGGCGCCGCAGATCATCAAGCAGTTCGGCCTGTCCTCGCTCCAGGTCGGTTTCCTCAACGCATTGCCGGCAACCGCCGCCGTCGTCGCCATGATCCTGTGGGCCCGGCATTCGGACCGCACCGGCGAGCGCACCTGGCACGTCGTGTGGGCCTGCCTGATTGCGGCCGCGGGCCTCGCCTATGCCGGACTTGCCGCGGGCGTCGTCGCCGTGCTGCTCGCGCTGACGCTCGTCAACATCGGCATCTCCTCGGCCAAGCCGCCGCTGTGGAGCATGCCGACGCTGTTCCTGTCCGGCCCCGCGGCTGCCGCCGGCATCGCCACCATCAACTCGATCGGCAATCTCGGCGGCTTCGTCGGCCCCGCCATGATCGGCTGGATCAAGGACCAGACCGGCAGCTTTGTCGGCGGGCTCTATTTCGTCAGCGGCCTGCTCGTTCTCTCCGCAGCCCTCACTTTGCTATTGTCGCGCGCAAAGACTGCGCCCGTCGAACCCGTCCCGCAATCCCACTGACACCCCAAACGGAGCATCTTCATGCGCACCCATTCGATCGCAGCCATTCCCGCCGACGGCATCGGCCCCGAGGTGATCTCGGCCGGCGTCCGCGTGCTGGAGGCTCTCGCAAAACGCAGCGGCGACCTCGCCTTCAACGTCAAAACGTTCGACTGGGGCTCGGACTATTACAAGAAGCACGGCGTGATGATGCCGGCCGATGGCCTCGCCGAGCTGAAGAAGTTCGACGCGATCTATTTCGGCGCGGTCGGCGCGCCCGACGTGCCCGACCACATCACGCTGTGGGGCCTGCGCCTGCCGATCTGCCAGGGCTTTGACCAATATGCCAATGTGCGGCCGACCAAGATTTTGCCGGGCGTCGCCTCGCCGCTGCGCAATGTCGGCGTCGGCGATCTCGACTGGGTGATCGTGCGCGAGAATTCGGAAGGCGAATATGCCGGCATGGGCGGCCGCGCCCACAAGGGACTGCCGGAAGAGGTCGGCACGGAAGTCGCCGTGTTCACCCGCGTCGGCATCACCCGCATCATGCGCTATGCGTTCCAGCTGGCGCAGTCGCGGCCGCGCAAACTGCTCACCGTCGTGACCAAGTCGAACGCGCAGCGCCACGGTATGGTGATGTGGGACGAGATCGCCGCCGAGGTCGCGACCGAATTCCCCGACGTGACCTGGGACAAGATGCTGGTCGACGCCATGACGGTGCGCATGACGCTGCATCCGAAGAGCCTCGACACCATCGTTGCGACCAATCTGCACGCCGACATCCTCTCGGACCTTGCCGGCGCGCTGGCAGGGAGCCTCGGCGTGGCGCCGACCGGCAACATCGATCCGCAGCGCCGCTTCCCCTCGATGTTCGAGCCGATCCATGGCTCGGCCTTCGACATCACCGGCAAGGGCATTGCCAATCCGGTCGCGACGTTCTGGACCGGCGCGCAGATGCTCGAGCATCTCGGCGAGAAAGACGCGGCTGTGCGGTTGATGAAGGCGGTCGAGCGCGTCTGCGCGGCCGGCGTGCTGACGCCCGATGTCGGCGGCAAGGCGACGACGAAGGAAGTCACGGATGCCGTGATCGATGCGATCCACGGCTCGAACGTGTAGCGGACTGAGGAGCCGGCGGTCGAACCGACATCCGACGCCAGGCTGGCCGAGGGGGGCTCCGCGCGCGGGAGCGTCGAGCCCCCTCCATCAACTTCGCGATCCTCTATTCCGCGAACTCAAACGACCTCCCGCGGCCTCGCCTCACTTGACGCCATGGCGGGCGAAGTCATCGCCGATCTTGGCCTCGATGATCCTCGCTGCCGAGATGTCGCTGTCGCCGCCGGTTTGGTCACCCTGCCTGAGCTTGGCAAGTCCACGCCCATAAAGCGCGCTTGCCAGCTTCGGCTCGACGCGCAACGCCGCATTATAGTCGTCGATGGCCGCGGCGAGTTGGCCCATCTTCAGATGGATCAGCGCACGCGAGTCGTAGGCCGCGGCACTGTCCGATCCCGACTGGAGCGCCCTGTTGCAGTCGTCGAGCCCGGCCTCGAGATTGCCGAGGGCGGCCCGTATCCAGCAACGTCCGCTCCAGGCAAGATTCGAATTCGGGTCGAGACGAATCGCCTCGTCGAAGTCGCGCGCGGCGCGCTCGTACTCGTTCATCTTAATGTAGGCTTCGGCTCGGTTGACGAAGGCACCGCCATAGTTGGGATTGAGCTTGATGGCCTCGTCGAAAGCCTTCACCGCGACGTCATACGCCCCCTTCTTCAGATAGGCCACGCCGCGATTGTTGACCGGTTTGACGTAACCCGAGGCGAGCTCGATCGCCTGATCGAAATCCTTGATCGCGAGGTCGTACTCCGCCGTCACGACGTAAGCATTGCCGCGATTGTTGTAGGCGACGGCCAGCGCGTCCGCATTGGCCTCACCCGAACCAATGAGCGCCGTGCAGCCGACGATCCTGGCTTGAGGCGGAACGTCCGCGCCGTTGCACAGTTCGATGCTCTTGAGATTGCTGTTTTCCTGCGGCTGTCGCGCCGCTGCCGGTGAGCCGACCAACAGCAAAACGAGGATGGTCGCCGCGCCGTCGATGAGAGCGCCCCTCATACTCATGTCCGTAACGGCTCCCACTGCAATGGATGACGCAGCGCGGAATCGCTTCAGCATCCTCGGCAGATGGTCAGCTTGCGATTGGCTGCGTCTGCGGGCTGCTGCGGCGGGGCGGCTGCACGCTTCTTCAGCGCCTTGCTCTTGCCCTCTTCGATCAGAGTGGAGAATCTGGTGGAACCATCATCCTGGATTTCGATGTGCGGCGTGGTGCCTCGGATTCCCATGGTCGCGACGGGCGTATCCACCTTCATGTCGCCGGTCTTGGCGACCTTGCCGGCAACAAACGTGGCCGTTCCCTTGGTCAGATTGAAAAACGTCGCATTCGACTTCCCCTCCGGCTCGTACACATACTCGTCCAACGTCATGAGAGCGTTGCTGGACAGATTGAACGACGAGCCGTCGGTGAAGTTGATGCTGACCCGGCTGTCGACCTCGGTTCGCACCACGTCGCCCAGATATACGACATCGCCAACCTTGGTTTGGCCGGCCTGATCGCCAAGGCTCGCCTGGACCACGACCGCACCCTTGTGCTCGATCGTGACCACGCCGGTGACGCGGATGACCTTACCGATGAGTTTTGGCGCAACATCCTGGACGGCGGGCTTCACAGAATCGACTTGCGCTTGCGCGGGCCCAGAGAGGGTACTTGCAAATACCCAAACGAAACCGGTCGCGAAAGCTGCAATCGTCTGTCTGCACATGACCCGCCATCTCCGAGAAGATCTCGTTCGCATGGCCGCGCGATGGGCTCTTTGAACCTCGGCGGCGCCCGCACGTCGTGCATCGCGGAATCTACCACCTGAAGCGGCCCCATGGACCAGCCTACAAATGGAGTACTCCTTTTGCGTTTTCCACCGTCGCGCCGGGGCGCTTAAGCTCGCAGGAAGGGGGGCCCTGCTCCTGGCTGGCCCCGCAGGGATCGAGTTTCAAAACGTTTTCGGCGTGCAGGGCCCAATCAGCCGACGCCAGTGCATTCTGTTTCTGTGGCGTAGGCAAGACCAACAAGACTGCGGCATCGCGCTGAGCCAGAATTGTCCAGCAGGCGAGGCCCAATGTTGGTTGCGTCCGGCGTTGAACTCTCGGATGAGGCCGTCGCGATCCCGCCTCACCAAATCATCGGCATCGTTCAGACGGCGATTGGTCGCACAACTCTCACGCGAGACAACTCCGCGGCAATACAGGTCAGCGTTGGCGCCCCTGTCTGTCATGGTGACACAATCGAGACTGCCGCGGACGGACAGGTCGGAATTCTGCTCGTCGACGGCACCGTCTTCAATCTCGCCGGCGGAGCCCGGATCGAGGTGAGCGATTTCGTCTACGATCCCAACGACACCGTGCGCGCGATCGTGCTTGCGGTGACCAGAGGAAGCTTTTCCTTCGCAGCCGGCCGGCTGGGCAGCGGCGGCACTCTGACGGTCGACACGCCGTTGGGAAGCCTTCGCGGCCGCTCCTATTCGAGCGGTTTCGGAATACTGACGCTTGCGGCGCTGACCTTCTCGATGATGCCGGACGCAAACGCCGCGGACCCCGACGCCACATTCCTGGATGACGACAAGATCAATTACAAAGACCTTCAGCACGGCTCCTTCGAGCTCATCACCAAGGAGGCGGTGCCGCGACACATCATCGTCGAAGATCCCGGCGAGACCATCGTCCTGAACAGGATCGGCTCCTCGGTCAGGGTCGATCAGGTCGCCAATAGTGCTACGCGAATGGAGGAGTTGCAGTCGGCGCAACAGGACGTGCTCGCCAATCTCACGCGGGGGCCGACGGGATCGAGCACACCTCCTTTCGGCGATTCACTCTCGATTCAGCATATCAATTTCACGTCGCATGACTCGACTAGGCCGCAAGACCCGCTTCCGCCGCTGCCGCCGTTCGACATCCCTGTTCCCATCATCATACATACGCCGCCGTCTCTGGGCCTGCCCGCCGGACCGGTCGAAGTCGACACGATCCATTTCGACCAGTTCACCACGGCGAGCGGTACTTTCACGGCCAACAGTTCCGAGACCGGCGCCGTACTGGCCTTCGGCCTCAGCGGGGGAACAGCCGGCAGCACGACACTGAATGGGGTGACCTACAATCTTTCGCAGGCGGGTCCCTTTGGCACCCTTTTCCTGAACAGCACGTCCGGCGCCTACGCCTTCGTTCCGAACAACGATGCAATCAACGCCCTGCAATCGCCGACGACGACGAGCTTCCTCATCACAGTTTCGGACGGCTCGCTCTCGGTGGGTCAGGCCTTCACGATCAACATCAACGGCGCCAACGACGCGGCTATCATCTCAGGCAACGTCAATGGCACGGTGGCGGAGGCAGGCGGTGCCACCAATGCGGCGCCTGGCGCGCCAACGGCAACCGGCACGCTCACGGATGTGGACGTCGACAACCTGCCCAATACGTTCGCGGCGGTCAGTTCGCCGACCATGAGCACGGGTGGCTATGGCTTCTTCACGATCACGGCAGCCGGCGTGTGGACCTACATGCTCGACAACACCAATCATGCGGTCCAGGCCCTCAATGTCGGGGACACCCTGACCGATACCTTGACGGTGACCAGCATCGACGGCACCCCGCAAGTCGTCACGATCACGATCCATGGCAGCAACGACGCCGCCATCATCTCCGGCACCGCCGCCGGTGCTGTTATCGAAGGCAGCTGCACCTCGCCCGGTACGTCGATCGCGACGGGCATGCTTGCCGATGTCGACGTCGACAATCCGTCCAACACCTTCGTGGCGGCCGGCTCGCCGACGGCGAGCGTGGGCGGCTACGGCAGCTTTACGATGACAGCCGCCGGCGTGTGGACCTACACACTCGACAATGCCAACACCAAGGTACAGGCGCTCAACAACGGCCAGACGCTGACCGACAGCTTCACGGTAACCACGATCGATGGCACCGCACAGGTGGTGACGATCACCATCAACGGCAGCAACGATGCGGCCGTCATTTCCGGACAGACGGCCGGCTGCGTGATCGAGGCCGGGGGCATCGCCAACGGGAAGCCCGGGACGCCGGTCGCCTGCGGTACACTGACCGACACCGATCCCGACAATCCGTCGAACACCTTCGTCGCGGTGAGCTCGCCCAAGCCGAGCGCAGGCGGCTTCGGCACCTTCACGATGACGGCGTGTGGCACGTGGACCTACACGCTCGACAACTGCAACAGCACCGTGCAGGCGCTGAATGCCTGCGGCACGCTGACCGACACATTCACTGTGACGACCATCGACGGTACGCCGCAGGTGGTGACCATCAAGATCTTCGGCACGAATGACGCCGCAATCATTTGTGGCACCACGACAGGCTCGGTGCTCGAGGCGGGCGCAATCTCACCCGGCAGGCCAGTCGCGGTTGGCACGCTCACCGATACCGATGTCGACAATCCGGCCAACAGCTTCACCGCCGTGACCTCGCCGACTGCAAGCGACTGCGGCTACGGCACCTTCACGATGAGCGCCACCGGCGTATGGACCTATACGCTCGACAACTGCAACAGCGTGGTCAACGCACTCGATACCTGCGATACTCTCAGCGATCATTTCACGGTGACAAGCATCGACGGCACCAAGCAAGAGGTGACGATCTCGATCCATGGCGCCAGCGACTGCGACACCAACGACTTCGACAATCTGGCCACAGGGACGACCGTGGTATCGGATCCTCCGTTCGTCGGCGGGCCCCCCGGACACGATAGCATCGCTGACACGACGGCCGAGACCCTCCCCGTCGACCAGATCTCCGCGGCTCAAGCAGCCGACGCGAACCATAGCCTTGATGCCGGTCAAAGCCGGACCGGGCCGAGCGAGCATCCCGGCTCTTCCGACTCGGCCGGGACTGCGACACCCGGCCTCTTGGAAGTAGCGAGCGTTTCGCCATTGGCGGACTTCAAGTTCGTCTTTGAGCAAATTGGAAAAGACGACAGCAACCATTCGATGTCGATCAGTCCGATCAGCACTGCAACCGAAAGTCATTCGGGACTGGAAGTTCCTTTCAGCACACCGGACGGCTTCCACTTTGCATCCGCCCAACACACCAACAGCGGCAAGGCTGCCGAGGCGCCTGGCGATGCGAGCGCCGCCGATACCGGGGGCGCGCTTGATACTCAGCTGCATTCCAAGGCCAACGGCGCGTCTGGCTCAGAAGCAAATCCGCACGCAGCAGACAATTTTAAATTCCTGAATCCGGGTCACGAGAAATCGAGCACCGCCGTCGTGGACGATCTTCCGTCACCGCCCGATCAGCACGGACACGCGGGAGAGACCAAGGGACATGCTGACGCGGCGCCAATGACCGAGGCTTCGCATACGGACAATGGTGCTCACAACGGACACGTCGACCATCCTGTGCAGCACGATCTCATCGTGTGAGGCTGGCCGCGCAGCAAGCCCCGGATCCGCAGCGATGCTACCGCCGGCCTGGCGGCGCAGCCATGGCAGCGGCAGGCTCGGGCGGCGTCAGGTGGCGCGGGACGATGATGGTCTGGCCGGGCGTGAGCTGCGCGTTCTCGGCCAGCGAGTTGCTCTGCGCGAGCGTCCACAGCGGCACGCGGTTGGCTGCGGCGATGCTCTCCAGGGTGTCGCCGCGGCGTACCGGCACGCGCACCCCGCTGTCCCATAATTCGACCAGCGTATCGCCCGGCACGAGATAGCGCAGCGGCACGGCATCGGCCTGGGTCTGCGGCGGAATGCGCGGCAGCTGCGTCACCATCTCGATGATCTGGCGATGGATGTCGTCCGACTTCTCGATGTTGATATGCGAGACGCGCGCGTTTTCCTTAAGGTCGTAGCTCGCATAGTGACCGCGATAGCCGGGCACCGCCACGACGTCGCCGCCGCCGAGCACGCTGTCGGACATGAAGATGTTGATGAAGCGCTCGACATTGAGTGGCACGTCGCCGGTCGCATGCGCGGGGTCGATGGCGACCACGAGGCTGATCGGGATGTTCTCCTTGGCCGCCATCTCGGAGATCACGATCGAGCACAGCCCGCCCATGGAATGGCCGATCAGCACGATCGGTGCGGGGCTCTCCTTGTAGCTGGCGATGGCGCGGTTGCCGATCAGCCGGCAGATGGTGAATTCGTAGACGTCCGCCGAGAAGCCGGCCTTGGTCAGCTTCTCGCTGAGCCGGTCCATGCCGGTCGAGAAGATCGGGCCCATAGCGCCGCGGAACAGGTAGATTTTCGGCGGCGGCAGCGGCTCGAAGGGCGCGGCAGGCGGAGCGACGGGTACGGCAGGGGCCGCCGCCGGCTTCGACTTGGCCGGGGACGCCGCAGCCACGACGGGATACAAGGCGAGCAGCGCAAACGCTGCCAGCACGACAACTCGCCTCAAATCGATCATCAGATCAGCCGTCCCACCACAGGAGGTATTACGCCCCTCCCCACGGGGGCTTAGTGACCACCGATTGGGTGGATTTTGGGGCATGGAACCTCAACTGAACGGAGCCCATGGCTGGGCTTCGCAGGCATCCAGGATCACCGAACTCTGGATGCCCTTGTAGGCATCATCGTCGAAAAAGACCGAATAGGCGGGCGACCTGCCGCCCGCCGAACCCGCGCTGCCTCAGGCAGACGAAATACGATCCCGGCCCGTGGTCGCTCTGGCGGACGTCGGTTGTCTCGAGTCCGCCGGTCAGCTTGACCTCGGCGGCCGCTTTCTTGACGCCCTCCTGCAACGCCTTGGCGCCCGGCGGACGCGGAGGATGATAGGCAGGAGGCAGATTCGCGCTCGTTGCGCATCCCGCGAGCAACAGCGTCAGGACGGCGGACAAGGCCGCCAGAGACCGGCGCCTCATCCCTGGGTCAGGAAGAGATAGAGGCAGCCCGCGACGGTCGGCAGAAACGCGACCAGGGCCGTCATCCAGAAGCCGGACTCGAGCATCGCCTCCTGATCATCCGTCTCGCCGGCCACACGCCGATCCGCGACCGTGCGGCTCCACGCTTCGTCAGCCGTGAACAGGGGGACGCTCCTCGCTCGCGCATCGTGGCGCGCTGCGCTTTGGCGCAAAGCGCGCTCGGAAGGGCGTGTCGTTCCGGATGTCAGCATGTGATGTCTCTGATCGGCTATCGATGTGTTGAGCTCGGAGATCAGCGCGCAGCCGCATTACTGCGTCAGCGGCTGCTCTGAACCCGGCCCGGGCGGCGACGCCGGGTCTGGACTGTTGGCCGGACTGTCCTTGGCGCCGGAATCCGTCCAGGCCGGCGGCAGGCCGAGCCCCTGCCCCGCAAGGCCGGTCAGGCCTGGAAAGCGCCCGAACGCCTCGCACGCGACGTATTTCGGTGCGCCGCCGAGCCGCACGGGAATGCTCTCCATCGGCGGCAGGGCAGCGATACCACCGAACGGCGACTCTCCGGTCGTGACCAGCTTGGCGAAGTCCGCGCCGAAATCGGCGGCGAGATCGTAGGCATCGCCTTCGTTGGCGACGCGCGCGGAATTCGAGATGGAATTGGCGCTGCGCGCCCACACCATGGCTGCTTTCTGAAATCCGGCGAAGTCGCGCGCTTCCGCTTCGACCGACAGACTGCCGAGGCCGACCGGAAGCCGCGGCACCGGCACGGGTACGCCGGGAAGCGCGACGGTCTTGGCGATCGACAGGGCTTTCGACGCGCCGGAGGCAGTCGCGCTGGTCGGCGTGGCATGCGTCACCGTCGCCTGAACCGTGAGGTCGGCGTCGTCATCGTTGGAGACGATACGGAAGCGCTCGCTCAAGCGGAGACAAAGTTCGCGGCTGACGGCGTTGGCGACGAGGCGGCGCTCTTTGTCGTTCAGCGCAACGCCAGGGCGCGCAGGAAACGCGGTCGATGCGATCCGGATCGTCTTCGCCGCGAGCAAGTCCTTCTTGTTCATCCGGATCTGCGACCGCGTCACCAGTCCGTTCGCATCCGACATCCGGTCGTAGCTCCTGAGCGAGCCGGCCCGTTCGAGCGGCGCGGTCGCGCAGCCACCGAGCGCCAGCGCGACGCTCATCAGGGCCGTCCGTGGCAAGCGCATGGTCCCATTCCCGCATCGACGGCTTATTAGAGAGATTGCTCTAATAATCACTCTCACGCCTCGCAACACTCGGTCAACATAAATAGATGGAACTCTCTAATTTTGATTTTCTCGTGGCAAATCGTCGTGCTAAACGGGGCGAGTGTGAATGGAGATGTCCGATTTGAGGAAAGTCGATCCCGTCAAGCATGAGCAGAAGCGCCAGGAGATCCTCGGCGCGGCGATCCGCTGCTTCATCAGGGACGGCTTCCGCGGCGCCAGCACGACGGACATCTGCACCGAGGCCGGCATCAGTCCCGGCCACCTCTACCATTACTTTCCGAGCAAGGAGGCGATCATCGAGGCGATGATCGATCTGGGCGTTGCGCATGCGGCGGAGCGGTTTGAGAGGATTCTCGCGGCCGACGACGTAATCGAGGCGCTGCTCGTCGACATCGAGGACAACAGCCTGCGCTTTCGTCCCGCCCAAATCCTCAATCTGGATGGCCTCGCCGAGGCAGGCCGCAATCCGGACTTCGCCAAGATCATCGAACGGCACACCGCGGCGGTCCGCCGCATGTGGAGCGACTTCCTGCGCCACGCGCAACAGCAGGGGCGGGTCGATCCAGGGCTGGATCCGGATGCGACGGCGAACATCCTGATCGCCCTCATCGACGGATCCCGCGCCCTGCCGATCCGCAATCCCAAGCTGGATATCAAGCAGAGCGCGGCGCATCTGCGCACGATGCTCCTCCGCTTCCTGCGGCCAGCCGCGGCGCAGAGCACCGCGAGCAAGCCGCGCAGTCAAGGGACCAGTCGTCCGCTCAAGCTGGTCAGGAAGCGACCATAGGGCATCCCCTGCGGCGCGGCCTGCCGCAGCTGCGCGTCGCCGTCACGGCCGGCTCTTGAGCCTGTCGCGATGCGCGGCCTGCTTGGCGCGGTTGCCGCAAATCGCCATGCTGCACCATCGCCGCGCGCGCCTGCGGGTGTGGTCGGCGAACAGCATCGTGCAGTTATGGCCCTCGCACGCCTTCACGTCGGAAAAGTCTTCGTCGCAGACGAACTTTGCCATCGCTTCGCCGATAGGCAACAGCAGGGACTCCGGTGATCGCCAGCGCCGCGTCCTCTGCAGCGCAAGGCCTTCCTCACCATGGCGAGGCCCGACTTGCAGGAACGTCTCATCGCGCTCCAGGATGCCGTTCAACGGGCCAAGCTCGTGCAGCGCCTTCGCCGTCAGCGGCCGGCCCGCATGCTCCAGAACAAAGCCCCTGAACCACTCGCGCAAGGCGCGGACCTGATCGGCGACCTCGTCGAGGTCGGCCGGTCTGGCGCGCGCCGTCAGCGCATCCAGCTCCTCCGGCGGCACCAGCTTCGCCTGCGCCAGCCAGTCGATCAGGCCATCGCCATCGTCGAGCCAATCGACGGGTGTATCGACTGGCGTCGCCACCGAGTTGAGGAAATCGAGGCCGAGCGAGTCGGCGAGGAACATCGCGGGTGGTCTGTCCATGAGCGGTCCTTGGCCTGTCGTGAGAAGGCAACCCTACGTAACCAGTAAAATAGCCATTGACAAGTTACTATCGACTTTCATAACCTGAATAAGACGATTTAACAGGTTACGTAAAATGGAGAGGGTCATGACCCCGACGACCTACCGCACCGCAGACGTCGACGGCTTCAAGGTGTTCTATCGCGAGGTCGGCCTCAAGGGCGCGCCGAAGCTTTTGCTGCTGCACGGCTTTCCGAGCGCCGGTCACATGTTCCGCGACCTGATCCCGCTGCTCGCGGACAAATATCATATCGTCGCGCCCGACCTTCCCGGCTTCGGCCAGTCCGACATGCCGCCGCGCCAGGACTTCGTCTACAATTTCGAGAACATCGCGCATGTGATCGAGCGCTTCACCGAGGTGATCGGCTTTGACCGCTTCGCCATCTACGTCTTCGACTATGGCGCACCGACCGGCTTCCGGCTCGCGCTCAGCCATCCCGAACGGATCACGGCGATCATCTCGCAGAACGGCAACGCCTATGAGGACGGCCTCAGCGACGGTTGGACTCCGATCAAGGCCTATTGGCAGGACCCCTCGCCGGCGAACCGCGAGGCGCTGCGCGCCTTCCTCACGCCGGAGGCGACGCGCTGGCAGTACACCCATGGCGTCCCCGATCCGTCCCTGGTGTCGCCGGACGGCCAGAACCTCGACAATTTCTATTTGGCGCGCCCGGGCTCGGACGACGTGCAGCTCGACCTGTTCGGCGACTACAAGAGCAACGTCGCGCTCTATCCGCTATTCCAGAGCTATTTCCGCACGCGCAAGCCGCCGTTCCTGGCGGTGTGGGGTAAGAACGATCCGTTCTTCATCCCGCCGGGGGCCGAAGCCTTCAAGGGCGACAATCCCAACGCGGTGGTTCAGTTCTTCGACACCGGCCATTTCGCGCTGGAAACGCATGCGCGAGAGATCGCGGAGAGCATTCGCTCGTTCTTGAAATGACGGGACATGCGCGCCGCGGCCTGTAGCAGCATTGCGGCGCCGCCCTAAAGCGGCAGCATCCGGTTCAAGAGCTCGAGCAGCGTGCGCTGCTCGGTCTCGGTGAGCGGCACCAGCATCCTCTTGTTGTAGGGCTCCGTCAGCTTTGTCCCCTCCTCAATCAGCTTTGCGCCCTTCGGCGTGAGCACGAGCTCGACGGCGCGACGATCGGACTTCGAGCGGTTGCGCTTGATGAAGCCGGACGATTCCAGCTCGTTCAGGATCTTGATCAGGTTCGGCAGGCGCAGCCGCAGCAAGCTGGCGAGGCTGCTCGGCGGCACGCCGGGATTGTCGCGGATGACGGCGAAGATCGCATAGGTCGCCGGCGTCAGGCCGAGTGCGGCGAACTCCTCATAGAAGCCCTCGAAGAACTTCAGCTGCGCGAGGCGCAGCATGAAGCCAGGCGTGCGCTGCAGCGCGCGCAGGTCCAGCGAACTTTCCGGCTGCGACGCGGATTTCGCTCCGGGTTTCCGAGTCTTCGAGCTCATGATTCTCAATCCAAATTCTCAATCCAAGGCTGGGCCGAATTGACACTCTCAAAAATAGCTATAAAATATAACTATTATTCAGCGGCACCAAGACCGCCTATGGGAGGGACAGAATGAACAGCAAATTCCTGCACAAATTGTGCATTTTGGCCGCGACGCTGACCGCCATGCCGGCATTCGCCCAGGACGTGGTGAAGATCGGCATCCTCAACGACCAGTCCGGTCCGTTCGCGAGCTATCAGGGCATCGGCTCGGTCGTCGCTGCCAAGATGGCGGTCGAGGATTACGGCGGTAAGGCCGCCGGCAAGCCGGTCGAGGTCGTCGCGGCCGACCACCAGAACAAGACCGACATCGGAATCGGCATCGCCCGGCGCTGGTACGAGAACGAGAGCGTCGATGCGATCTTCGACATTCCGAACTCGTCGATCGCGCTTGCGGTAGCCGGCATGAGCGCCGAGAAGAACAAGGTGTTCGTCGGATCGGGCGCCGGCACGGTGCTCCTGACCGGCGAGAAGTGCACGCCGAACACCGTGCACTGGACCTACGACACCTATGCCTACGGGCGCGGTCTCGGCAAGGCGATCGTACAGCAGGGCGGCAAGAAGTGGTTCTTCATCACCGCCGATTACGCCTTCGGTCATGATCTGGAGAAGCAGGCCGCGGAGGCCGTGAAAGCCTCCGGCGGCGAGGTGCTCGGCAGCGTGCGGCATCCGCTGGGAACGGCCGACTACGCCTCGTTCCTGCTGCAGGCGCAGGCTTCCGGCGCGAACGTCGTCGGCTTCGCCAATGCCGGCGACGACACCATCACGTCGATGAAGCAGGCCGCCGAGTTCGGGCTGACCAAGGACCACAAGCTGGTCGGGTTGATCCTCGGCATGAACGGCCTTCCCGCGCTCGGCCTGAAGTTTGCGCAGGGCGCGCAGATCATGAATCCGTTCTACTGGGATCTCAACGACGGCACGCGCGCCTTCGCAAAGCGCTTCGCCGAACGGATTCCGTCGAAGGCCTATCCCAACGACATGCAGGCCGGCGTCTATGCCTCGGTCATTCACTACCTCAAGGCGGTCGACAAGGCCGGCGGCGCCAAGGACGGCAAGGCCGTCGTCGCCGCGATGAAGGAGATGCCGACCGACGATCCGCTGTTCGGCAAGGGCTATATCCGCAAGGACGGACGCAAGATCCATCCGCTCTACCTGCTCCAGGTCAAGTCGCCCGAGGAATCGACGTCGAGCTGGGACCTGCTCAAGGTCGTCGCCACGATCAAGGGCGAGGACGCATTCCGCGCCGAGAGCGAAGGCCAGTGCCCTCTGACGAAGCAATAGCAGCGGGGCTGACCATGAGCGGCATTGCATCCAGTCCGGCCGATCCGTTTGCGCCTGACTTCCTGATGGAGCCCTATCCTGCCTATGAGGAGTTGCGCGCGCTCGGACCTGCGTTCGAATTGGAGCGATACGGCGTGTGGGCGATGGCCGGATATGCCGAGGTCGAGCCGGCCCTGAAGGACTGGCAGACGTTCATCAGCGGCGAAGGCGTCGGGCTCCACGGGATGAATCCGGCGCTGCCACGACCGCTGACGCTCCAGATCGATCCTCCCGACCACGACAAGGGCCGCCGGGTGCTCGGCCGCACGCTCTCTCCCGGCGTCGCAAGGAAGCTGCGCGAGACGTTCCAGCGGGAGGCGGAGAAGAAGGTTGCGGAGTTGATCGACAAAGGCACGTTCGATGCCGTGACCGATCTTGCCGAAGCCTATCCGATGAAGGTGTTTCCGGATGCGATCGGCATCCGGCCGGACGGCCGCGAGAAGCTCCTGGCGTGGAGCACGTTCGTGTTCAACAGCTTCGGGCCGGAGAACGAGATAGCCGCGGCGTCACGGCAGGAAGGTCTCGCCGCGCAGAGCTGGATCATGGAATGTTGTGCGCGGGATGCGCTACGGCCCGACAGCCTCGGCATGATGATCTACCAGGCGGCTGACGAGGGCGAGATCACCGAGCACGAGGCAACGCATCTGGTGCGGCCGTTCCTCACCGCAGGGATCGACACCACCGTCAACGGCATCGGCAACACCCTGCTCGCGCTCGCAACGCATCCGGATGAATACCGCAAGCTTCATCACAAGCCTGAGCTGGCGCGCAACGCGTTCGAGGAAGGCCTGCGCTACGATTCACCGGTGCAGACGTTCTTCCGCACCACCTCGCGCGAGGTCGAGACCGGCGGCGGCGTGATTCCGGCGCACCGCAAGGTGCTGCTGTTCATGGCCTCCGCCAACCGCGATCCCGCGCGATGGGACAGGCCCGATCAGTTCGACGTCGAGCGGGTTGCGACCGGACATGTCGGCTTCGGCGCCGGCATCCACGCCTGCGTCGGCCAGATGATCGCGCGCCTGGAGGGCGAATTGATCTTCGGCGAGCTCGCAAGGCGCGTGAAGACCATCGAGCTCACGGCAGAGCCGAAACGCAGGCTCAACAATTCCCTGCGCGGGCTGGAGAGCATGCCGGTCCGGGTGACGGCGGCCTAGGCCGCGTCACACGATCCGGCATGAGCGTGTGTCAGTTCCTCGCCGGAGCCGCAGCCGCCGCCGAGCGGGCCGGAGCGGCAGGAGCCTGCTGCACCTGCGGCGCGGCGTTCGCGACGGGAGCGGAGGTCGCCTGGCTGTTGCGGGCGATCGCGGCTTGCTCGATGCCGGTGGCGACGACCGAGACGCGGATCAGGCCGTCGAGCGCTTCGTCGAAGGTGGCGCCGACGATGATGTTGGCGTCCTGGTCGACTTCCTCGCGGATGCGGGTCGCGGCTTCGTCCACCTCGAACAGCGTGAGGTCCTTGCCGCCGGTGATGGAGATCAGGAGGCCCTTGGCGCCCTTCATCGATGAGTCGTCGATCAGCGGGTTGGCGATCGCGGCTTCCGCGGCGGTCAGCGCGCGCTTGTCGCCGGACGCTTCGCCCGTGCCCATCATCGCCTTGCCCATTTCCCTCATCACCGCCCTCACGTCGGCGAAGTCGAGGTTGATCAGGCCTTCCTTGACCATCAGGTCGGTGATGCAGGCAACGCCGGAGTAGAGCACCTGGTCGGCCATCGCGAAGGCGTCGGCGAAGGTGGTCTTCTCGTTGGCGACCCGGAACAGGTTCTGGTTCGGGATGATCAGGAGCGTGTCGACGACCTTGTGCAGCTCGTTGATGCCGGCTTCGGCGGTGCGCATGCGGCGGCCGCCTTCGAAGTGGAACGGCTTGGTCACGACGCCGACGGTGAGGATGCCCATGTCGCGCGCGGTCTTGGCGATCACCGGAGCAGCACCCGTGCCAGTCCCGCCGCCCATGCCGGCGGTGACGAACACCATGTTGGCGCCCGAGAGATGGTCGCGCAGCTCGTCGATCACCTCTTCCGCCGCCGCGGCGCCGACGTTCGGCTGCGAACCTGCGCCGAGGCCTTGGGTGACCGCAGTGCCCATCTGCACGATGCGCTGCGCCTTCGACATCGTCAGCGCCTGCGCGTCGGTGTTGGCGACCACGAAGTCGACGCCCTGCAGGCCCGCCGTGATCATGTTGTTGACGGCGTTGCCACCGGCGCCACCGACGCCGAACACGGTGATCCGGGGCTTCAGTTCGTGAATATCAGGAACATTGATGCTGATGGTCATGGTTGCCTCTCGATCACGCGCGCGTGGGTTCGCCCCGGCCGGTGGCCGCGGGAGTTGGTGAAAATCGGGAATTGCGGAAATGAGTCATCAAAAGCCCTCGCGTAGCCATCGTCCGACCTTTCCGAAATAACCGCCGGTCCCTGTCTTGACCTGCTGCCGCGTATGCCGCGGTTCGACATGTTCGAGGTGAACATATTGAGGGTAGACGAGAAGTCCGGCCGGCACCGCGAACGCGGCGTTCTTCGCCTCGTTGGGCAGCCGGCCGAAACCGAGCGGACGACCGACCCGCACGGGCCGGCCGAGAATCTGGGTGCCGAGTTCGACAAGACCGGTGAGCTGCGAGGCGCCGCCCGAGAGCACGACGCGACCGTTGGGCTCTGAGGCGAAGGGCGAATCCTTCAGCTTGTCCCGAACCATTTCGAAGACTTCCTCGGCACGGTGCTTGACGATGTTGGCGATGGTGGCGCGGGAGACGATCTGCGGCAGATCCTGCTCGTCACCGGCTGTCGGTACAGACATCAGCTCACGCGAGTCCGATCCGCCGGTGATGACGGTCCCGTATAACGTCTTGATTCGCTCGGCATCGGCAATGGTCGCGGAGAGTCCGCGCGCGAGATCCATCGTGATGTGTTGCCCGCCGACCGCAAAACCGGCCGCATGCACGAAACGTCCGCCGGAATAGACCGCGATGGTGGTGGTGCCCGCGCCCATCTCGACCACGGCGGCGCCGAGATCGGCCTCGTCGTCGGTCAGCACGGAAAGACCGGCCACATAGGAGCTCGCCGCCATGGCTTCGACGTTGATGTGGCAGCGCTCCACCGCCAGCATCAGGTTCCGCGCCACGGTGGCGTCGCAGGTGACGACGTTCATGTCGACGCCGAACTGATGCGCGACCATGCCGCGGGGATCACGGATGCCCTTGACGCCGTCGAGCGTGTAGCCGACCGGCAGCGCGTGCAGCACGGTGCGGCCTTCGCCGGTGGCGTGGCGCATGCCGGTGGAGGTGACGCGGCTGACATCGGCCGGCGTCACGGCGCCGCCGCGGATGTCGGCGGCGGCTTCGACCAGCTGGCCGGAGAGCCGGCCGCCGGAGACCGACAGCAGCACGGAGTCCACCCGCACCTTGGCCATTTTCTCGGCGAGCCCGACGGCCTGGCGCACCGCCTGCTCGCATTCGCCGAGATCGATCACCGCGCCGGCCTTCATGCCGCGCGACTGGATCTGGCTGTAGCCGATCAGCTCCACCGCATGGGTGCGGCCGCGCAGCGCGTCGCTCGGCGGCGACGGCTTCAGCCGCGCGATCATGCAGGCGATCTTGCTGGTGCCGATGTCGAGGCAGGCGACGAGGCCGCCGCGTTTGTGCGGCATCGGGCGCGTCTTCGGCGTCTGGTTGCGATCAAGACCGGTCATGCGGCGTCCCCGGCCTTTTTCTTCTTCTTGTCCTTGAACTGCTCCTCGCGCGCCTTGGCGGCGTCGTCGGACAGCTGCACTACCAGGCGATCGGGCAGGCGCATGTCGACGGCGACGATGTCGCGGGAGAACAGCCTGTCCTCCTTGTCGAGCCGGGACAGCATCGCCAGCGCGTTGCCGACGTCCTGCTCGGGCAGGCGGATGTCGAGGCCGTCCTTGAGCCTCAAATTCCAGCGCCGCTCGCCGACATAGATCGCGGCCTTGGTCACCGAATTGATCTGCGGATAGCGCGCCAGCAGCGCCAGGAAATCGCGCGCCTGGGTGTCGGCGCCCTTGCCGACCACGAGCGGCAGCGCCAGGAAGCGGCGCGAGACATAGGGTTCGAGCACGGCGCCGTCGTCGGCGATCACGGAGAGCCGGCCGGCCTCCTGCCACAGCGCGAACGCCTGGCGCTCGGTGATGTCGATCATCAGCCGGCCCGGATAGAGCTTCAGCACGGTCGCATCAGCGATCCAGGGATTGGCCTTGAGCTTGTCGCGCACCGCGTCGGCATCGAGGAACAGCAGCGAGGAACGGCCGCTGACGCCGCCGATCGCGAGGATCTCGTCCTGGGTGAGCTGCTTGCGGCCGTTGATCGCGACCGAGGTGATGCGGAAGCCGGCGGAATTGGCCAGCGCGTTGCGGGCATCGCTGACCGCGGTGATGAAATCCTGGAGATGGCCGCCCTTGACGATGCCGAAGCCGCAGCTTCCGAGCAACAGCACCACGGTCATGGTGAGCCCGACCCGGCGCGGCAGATAGCGCTCGACCAGCGCGACCACACGCGGCGGGGGCTCGCGCTCGACGACCGGCTTGGACTTGGCCTTGGTCCTGATCTTGTCCTGGGCGGCAGCGCGAGCTTCGGCCCGCTTGTCCTGCACCCACTCGCGCAGAAGCACGACCGCTCCGATAGCGGCCGCCTTCAGGTCAGCTTGGGGCCTCAGCGATCTGAAAAGCGACCGGGTGAGGCTTCCTGCACCATCCATTGCACGAGCTCGTCAACAGTTAGCCCGCGACATCGCGCGGGTCCTGGCGAACATGACGTCTCGGACTTGCCGGGCCGGGTGCTGGTCTTCAGCAGAAGAAACCTCTCCCGTTCAAAGCGTTCGCTGGAGGTGACATCACCAGGACAGCTCACGCGCCGGCAGCCAAAACGCCATATGCGCCGCCAGCGTTAACCTTCGGATGTCCTGGTAAACAAAAGGTAAACTTCGTTAACGCGGGATGCTTTTTGCCCCACGATATCTGGCATTTATGCCGCGATGTCCGGCATTTTACCGGATTTGGACCCCAAACCGGGCCATTTCGGCCGTTCGGCCGTTAACCAGTCCTAATTATTTTCGCGCACCCCGCTCCGCGAGCTCGACCAGGCCGCGCAGGAAGTCGACGAACGCGATGCCTTCGGCTTTCAGCGCCTTGGGGTAGAGCGAGGACTTGGTCAGCCCGGGCAGCGTGTTGGTTTCGAGATAGACGAGGCCCCTCTCCGAGACGATGAAGTCCGAGCGGGAGTAGCCGGTGCAGGACATCGCCCGGTGCGCCAGCATCGCCTGCTCCTTCAGCGCGGCGGTGATCTCGGGCGCGAATCGGCCGGGACAGATCTCCTGGGTCGACTTCAAAAGATATTTTGCCGCGTAGTCGAAATTGCCCTCGCCCGGAATGATCTCGATCGGCGGCAGCGAGATGATCGACCCATCGGGGCGCTCCAGCACGCCGCACGTCGCCTCGACGCCGGCGATGTAGGGCTCGATCACATATTCTTCGTGCTTGGCGGCGTTGCGGACGGCGACGAGGTCCTGTTTGGCGTTGACGAAGATCAGGCCGTAGCTCGAGCCATCTCGGGCGGGTTTTGCGATCAGCCGACCATATTCGGCGAAGGCTTCGTCGATGGTCTCGAGCGCAATGTTGGCCGGCGGCGTCACGCCGCCGAGCGCGGCGAAGTGCTTGGCCGCGATCTTGTCGAAGGCGAGATGCGAGGAGGCCGAGCCCGAGCCGGTGAACGGCACGCCGCGCGCCTCGCACATCACCTGCAATTCGCCGTTCTCCGCGCGCCCGCCATGCAGGCCGAGCACCAGCACGCGGCCTTCGGCCTTGGCCTGGTCGAGCGCCTGCGCCAGCGGGATGCCCCGCGTGCCGGGCTTGAACTCGTCCTCGAACGGACGGGCATGTTCGAGCAGCTGCTTGGACTGCACCACATGCACCTTGTCCTCGACGTCCCACCACCAGAGATCGGCCTCGGGCAGCGCCTGATGCAGCGCCTGGGCCGAGGCGACCGAAACCAGACGCTCGCGGTTGGAGCCGCCGAAGAGGATGGTGATGCGCATGTTCTCAGTTACCTATCTGCTTCGTCATTCCGGGATGCGCCGCAAGGCGCAGGCCCGGAATCCATAACCACGATCGTGAGTATGGATTCCGGGCTCTCGCTTCGCGAGCCCCGGAATGACGATGATCATGAAACCCCGATCCGCTTGATTTCCCAGTGTAGCTCAATTCCGGAATTCACCTTCACGCGTTCGCGCACGGTCTCGCCCAGCGTCTCGATGTCGTGCGCGGTGGCATCGCCGGTGTTGATCAGGAAATTGCAGTGCATCTCCGAGACTTGCGCGCCGCCGACGCGCAAGCCGCGGCAGCCGGCGGCGTCCACCAGCTTCCAGGCGGAATGGCCCGGCGGGTTCTTGAAGGTCGACCCACCAGTCTTCTCGCGGATCGGCTGCGCGGTCTCGCGGTGGGTCTGCACCTCCGCCATCCGCGCGCGGATCGCTTCGGCATCTTTGATCTCGCCGCGGAAGCGCGCGGAGGTGAAGATGATGGAGGGATCGACACCGCTGTTGCGGTAGACGAACTTCATCTCGGCGTTGGAGAAGGTGTGCTTGGTGCCGTCGCGCCCGACGCCGCGCGCCTCGATCAGCACGTCCTTGGTCTCGCCGCCATTGGCGCCCGCGTTCATGCGCAGCGCACCGCCGATCGTGCCGGGAATACCGAAGTAGAATTCGAGTCCGCCGATATTGGCGCTTGCTGCAACTTCCGCCACGCGCTTGTCGAGCGCGGCAGCGCCCGCGGTGACGATGTCGCCATCCGCAGTCGCCTCGCCAAAGGCACGCGGCGCGAGACGGATCACCACGCCGGCAATGCCGCCGTCGCGCACGATCAGGTTGGAGCCGACGCCGACGACATAGACGGGAATGTCGGACGGAAGATGCGCGAGGAAGTAAGCGAGATCGTCCTCGTCGGCGGGCGTGAACAGCACCTGCGCCGGACCGCCGACGCGAAACCAGGTCAGCTCGGCGAGCGACTGGTTGGCGAGCAGCCGACCGCGCAGGTCCGGCATCGCGGCTTTGAGCGAGGGGGTGATGTCGGGAAAGCTCATGGCGTGCTGACCGACGTGCGAGCTGCGATGAGACTGCGTCGGGCAACATTGTCCGTCAGCGCCCGCGACCTACCCCTCTCCCCAACGGGGGGAGGGAGCCCGACCAGCGTGCTCACCTCCCCTGGCGCCGCAGCTGCCCTCTGAGCCTTTGTGAGAGTCAGGGAGGCATCGGCGGATGGGTTCCCTCCCCCCTTGCGGGGGAGGGTTAGGGAGAGGGGTGGCCACACGGGCGGTGATCGATGATGGCTCGACATCCGCGCGCCCTACTCCAGCGCCTTCAACTGGTCCGGCAATGCATAGGCCCATTGCGTGATGTTGCCCGCGCCAAGGCACACGACGAGATCGCCGGACTTCGCGAGGCCCTTGACGATACCCGCGAGCTCCGGCGCTCCCGGCAGCGGCACCACCTCGCGATGCCCATGCGCACGCAGGCCCGCGACGAAATGATCGCGATCGACGCCTTCGATCGGCGCTTCGCCCGCGGCATAGACGTCGGCAACCACCACGGCGTCCGCATCATTGAAGCAGGTGCAGAATTCCTCGAACAACGATTGCAGGCGGGTGTAGCGATGCGGCTGCACCACGGCGATGACCTTGCCGTTGCTGGATTCCCGCGCCGCCTTCAGCACCGCTGCGATCTCGACCGGATGATGCCCGTAATCGTCGATCACGGTGACGCCATTCCACTCGCCGGTCTTGGTGAAGCGGCGCTTGACGCCGCCGAAGCCGGCGATCGCCTTGCGGATCTCCTCGTCCGACACGCCGAGCTCGCGTGCGACGGCAATGGCAGCGGTCGCATTTGAAGCATTGTGGCGGCCGGGCATCGGCAGCATGAGATCGGCTATCTCATGCACCGCCCCTGTCTTGCGATCACGAAACGCGACCTTGAACTTGGAGCCACCGCCCATCGGGGTCAGGTCGAGCAGCCGCGCATCGGCCTGCGGATTCTCGCCGTAAGTAATGATGCGGCGATCCTCGATCTTGCCGACGAGAGTCTGCACCACGGGATGATCGATGCACATCACGGCAAAGCCGTAGAACGGCAGGTTCTCGACGAAGTTTCGGAACGCGTCCTGCACGGCGTCGAAAGTTTTGAAGTGATCGAGATGCTCGGGGTCGACATTGGTGACGATGGCGACATCAGTCGGCAGCTTCAAGAACGTGCCGTCGCTCTCGTCGGCTTCCACCACCATCCAGTCGCCGGCGCCAAGCCGGGCGTTGGAGCCATACGCATTGATGATGCCGCCATTGATCACGGTGGGATCGAGCCCGCCGGCATCGAGCAGGGTTGCGACCATCGTGGTCGTCGTGGTCTTGCCGTGGGTGCCGGCAATCGCGACGCAGCTCTTCAGCCGCATCAGCTCGGCCAGCATCTCGGCGCGGCGCACCACCGGAATCCGCCGCTCGCGCGCCGCCATCAGTTCCGGATTGTCGCGCTTGATCGCGGTGGAGACCACGACGACCTCGGCACCATCGACATTCTCGGCCTTATGGCCGACCGAGACCTTCGCGCCCTTCTTGCGCAGACGGTCGAGATTGTAATTGTCGGCGGCGTCAGAGCCCTGCACGGTATAGCCGAGATTGACCAGCACCTCGGCGATGCCGCTCATGCCGATCCCGCCGATCCCGACGAAGTGGATGGGTCCGATCTCGCGCGGCAGTCTCATATGGTTTCCTTGGGGTCATCGTCCGCGAAGGCGGGCGATCCAGTATTCCGCGACGCCTGAGATTCAAATCAGCTGCGTCGTATACTGGATGCCCCGCTTTCGCGGGGCATGACAAGGGGCTTTTTTGGCCATTCCGGGGCGGAACGGGCGTCAGATTCCAGCGACTTTGACCACCAGATCGGCGAGCCGCTCGGCAGCATCGAGCCGGCCTGCCCCTTTCGCCGCGGCGGCCATGGCGGCAAGACGCGCGGGCTCGGCGGCGAAGGCGGAGATCTCGGACGCGAGACGGTCGGAGGTGAACTCGGTCTGCGGGATGCGGAGCGCGCCATCGACCTTGGCCAGCACGCCGGCATTGGCGAACTGGTCCTGGTCGATCGAGCCCGGCAGCGGTACGAGAATCGAGGGCCGGCCGATCGCGGCGAGCTCGGCCACCGTGCCGGCGCCGGAACGCGACACCACCAGATGGTTGGAGGCGAGCCGCGCCGGCAGATCGGTGAAGAACGGCGCAAGCTCCGCCTTGATCTTGAGCTTGTCGTAGACCGCGCGCACGCGGCTCATGTCCTCGTCGCGGACCTGCTGGGTTAGGATCAGCCGGCTCCACAACGACGATTCCAGCCGCTCGATCGCGCCGGGCACGATGTCGGCCATGATGCGTGCGCCCTGGCTGCCGCCGACGACGAGCAGCCGCAGCGGCCGTTTGGCTCAGGCGCGACATACGGCACGGCGGCTGCGCCGGCCGCATCGGCGTGCCGACCGTCGTGGTCTTGCCCGCCAGGGCCGGATCGCGATCGAGCACGCCGGGCAGCGACGTCGCGATGGCTTGGACGCGGCTCGACAGAAACCGGTTGGCGCGGCCGAGCACGGCGTTGGCGTCGTGGATGATGCCGGGCACGCCTGCGAGCTTTGCAGCGACCAACGGCGGCAGTGTCGGATAGCCGCCGAAACCGACGACGGCGACCGGCTTCAGGCGCTTGATCAGGCGATACGCAGACAGCGTGCCGGTGGCGAGGGTGAGGCCGGCATAAGCGAGCTGAAACGGATTGCGGCCGCGCGCGGTCTCGCTGGCCACGACGTCGATCATGTCCTTGCTGAACAGCCCGCTATAGCGCAGCGCGCGCTCGTCGGTGACGAGGCGGACGCGAAAGCCGCGCCGGATCAACTCGACGCCGAGCGCCTCGGCCGGAAACAGATGGCCGCCGGTGCCGCCCGCGGCGAGAAGAATCAGGGGGGAGGTGTCCATGGCAAATAGTCTTACAAGGACTTTTTCGTCATTGCGAGCCGGCTACACGGTGCGCGTGCCCCGGGCGCAGCGCAGCGCGCCGCATCTTGCGGCGTGGTGCGCTGCTGAACCGGGGCCCATGGCTGCCACATTTCTGGGTCCCGGCTCTGCGCTCCGCTGCGCTGGTCCGGGACACGAGACCTGTCACGCGTAGCTGCGCATCGCCTCGGCGCGGCCGCTGGCCTCGACCTCGGTGCGCGGGCGCAGCCGCGTCAACGCGAGCATCATGCCGACGCCATAGGCTAGCGACACGATCGAGGAACCGCCATACGAGATGAACGGCAGCGTCATGCCCTTGGCGGGGATGAGCTGCAGGTTCACCGACATGTTGATCGCCGCCTGCACGCCGAACAGGATCGCAAGGCCAGACGCCGCGAAGCGCGAGAACATGTCCTCATTGGCATAGGCGCGCGACAGCGTGCGGATGACGACGAAGGCGAACAGCGCCAGCATCGCAAGGCACAGGATGATGCCGAACTCTTCGGCGGCGACCGCGAACACGAAGTCGGTGTGGCTGTCCGGCAGGCTGCGCTTGGCAATGCCCTCGCCCGGCCCGAGGCCGAACCAGCCGCCGTTGTAGAAGGCTTCCATGGCGGTATCGACCTGGAAGGTGTCGCCGGAGGCCGGGTTCATGAAGCGCTTGATGCGCCCTGCCACGTGCGGAACGAACAGATAGGCACTGAACAAGCCGGCGGCGGCGGCACCGGCGAGGCCGAACACCCAGATCATGCGCATGCCCGCGATGAAGAACAGCGAGCCCCACACCATCAGGATCAGCATGGTTTGGCCGAAATCCGGCTCCATCACCAAGAGCGACACCAACATCAGCAGCAGCACCAGCGCCATCGAGGTCGCCGGCATCTCCGGCCGCTTGGTCGATTCCGCGAACAGCCAGGCGGCGATGACGACGAAGGACGGCTTGGCGATCTCGGAGGCCTGAATGTTGACGCCGAGCAGCGTGATCCAGCGCCGCGAGCCCTTGACCTCCGGGCCGATCGCCAGCGTCAGCACGATCAGGATGATGCTGGCCGCGAAGATGATCAGCGCACTGCGGCGGATCGACCGCGGCGACAGGAAGGACACCCCGAGCAGCACCAGGCAGGACGGGAGCAGGAACATCACATGGCGGCTGAAGAAATGGAACGGATCGAGCCCGATGCGGGTCGCAACCGGCGGGCTCGCCGCCAGCGACAGGATCACGCCGGTGAGCATCAAGGCCAGGATGGCGCCCATCAGCGGCTTGTCGACGGTCCACCACCACTCGGAGAAGGGGGTGCGTTCTTCACGGGAGAGCATGGGCGGCCGCTTTCGGACAGAGGTCCGCCCATTGGTCGCCGAGGTTGGTTACCGGGGGGTTAAGGAAACGCGGATGATTGGAATTGTAGGATGGGTAGAGCGAAGCGAAACCCATCAATTCCGCTGGAGCGATGGGTTTCGCTTCGCTCTACCCATCCTACGCGCCTCACACCACCGGCTTCACACCCGGCAGCGCCTGCACGAGCTCGCGGAACTTGGTGCCGCGGATCTCGAAGTTGCGGTACTGGTCGAAGGAGGCGCAAGCCGGCGACAGCAGCACGACTGCATCGTTAAGGCCCGATGCCTCCGCATCGCGCGCGGCGTGCTCGACGGCAACGTCAAGGGTCTGGCTGATCTCGTGCGCGACCGAGCCGAGCGTGCCGGAAAACTCCTGCGCGGCCTCGCCGATCAGATAGGCTTTTCGGATGCGCGGGAAATAGCCGGTCAAGCTGGTGATGCCGCCCGCCTTCGGCTTTCCGCCCGCGATCCAGAAGATATCGGCGAAGGACGACAGCGCATGCGCGGTGGCGTCAGCGTTGGTGCCCTTGGAATCGTTGACGAACAGCACATTGCCGCGGCGGCCGACCTGCTCCATGCGATGCGCAAGGCCCGGAAAGCTGCGCAGGCCCTTTTGCAGCACATCGAGGCTGATGCCCATTGCGAGCGCAGCAGCGGCCGCGCAAGCCGCGTTCTGCGCGTTGTGCTGGCCGCGCAGCGATCCGATGCCACCGAGCTTTGCGACTTCGCTGCGCGCGCCACCCGCGGTGCGCACGATGGTGCCGTGCTCGACATGGATGCCGCTCGCGAGCGGATTCCTGACGGAGATGCGCACGACGTTCTTGCCGGCACGGTCGAGCCGGTCGGCGATGTCGCGGCAATAGCCGTCGTCGACGCCGACGATCGACGTGCCACCGGACTGCACGCCCGCAACGAGACGCTCTTTCACCGCAGCGTAGTGCTCGATCGTGCCATGACGGTCGATATGATCCTCGCTGACATTCAGCAGAATGCCGACGGAGGGATCGAGCGAGGGCGTGAGGTCGATCTGGTAGGACGACATCTCGATGACGTGGACGCGGCCCATGCGCGGCGGTTCCAGCGACAGGATCGCGGTGCCGATGTTGCCGCCCATCTGGGTGTCGTAGCCCGCGACCTTGGTCAGATGCGCGATCAGCGCCGTCGTGGTCGACTTGCCGTTGGTGCCGGTGATGGCGACGAACGGCGCGTTCGGCGCATGGCGGCGGCGCTCGCGGCAGAACAGCTCGATGTCGCCGATCACCTCGCAGCCTGCCTCTCGCGCCTTCAGCACGCTCCAGTGCGGCACCGGATGGGTGAGCGGCACGCCGGGCGCGAGCACCAGCGCTGCGAAATTGGCCCAGGACACGTTGCGTAAGTCCGCGGTGATGAAGCCAGCCTGCGCCGCCTTGGCGACGTTCTCGGCATTGTCGTCGGCGGCGATCACCTCGGCGCCGCCCGCTTTCAGCGCATGGCAGGAGGCGAGCCCCGAGCCGCCGAGGCCGAACACCGCGACCGTCTTGCCGGCGAAGGATGTGGCGGGGATCATCGCGGTTCCATCACCGCAGCTTCAGCGTCGAGAGACCGGCGAGCGCCAGCATCACCGAGATGATCCAGAACCGGATCACGATCTGCGGCTCGGTCCAGCCGAGCTGCTCGAAATGGTGATGGATCGGCGCCATCCGGAAGATGCGCTTTCCGGTGAGCTTGAACGAGACCACCTGGACGATGACGGAGACCGCCTCCAGCACGAACAGGCCGCCGATCACCGCGAGCACGATCTCGTGCTTCACCGCGACCGCGATCGCGCCCAGCATGCCGCCGAGCGCGAGCGAGCCGGTGTCGCCCATGAAGATCGAAGCTGGTGGGGCATTGAACCAGAGGAAACCGAGACCGGCCCCTAACAGTGCACCGCACAGCACCGCGAGCTCGCCGGTGCCCGCGACATATTTGATCTGGAGATAGTCGGCGAACACGGCGTTGCCGGCGAGATAGGCGATCATCGCGAAGCTCGCGGTCGCGATCATCACGGGCACAATGGCGAGGCCGTCGAGGCCGTCGGTGAGGTTCACCGCATTGCCGGCGCCGACGATGACGAAGGCGCCGAACACGACGAAGAACCAGCCGAAATGCAGCACGGTGTCCTTCAGGAACGGAATCGTCAGCGCGGTCGAGGCGGGATCGCGGTTCAGCCGCACCAAGGCATAGCAGGCGACCAGCGCGATCGCCGCCTCGATCAGCAGGCGCAGCTTGCCGCCGAACCCGGTCGTGGTCTGCTTGGTCACCTTGAGGTAGTCGTCATAGAAGCCGACGAAGCCGAAGCCGAGCGTCACCGCCAGCACGATCCAGACATAGGGGTTGAGCGGATTGGCCCACAGCACGGTGCCGACCGTGAGGCCGGACAGGATCATCAGCCCGCCCATGGTGGGCGTGCCCTTCTTGCTGAGATGCGATTGCGGGCCGTCGGTGCGGATCGGCTGGCCCTTGCCCTGGCGGATGCGCAAATGATCGATGATCCACGGCCCGAACAGGAACACGAACAGCGCGCCGGTGACGATGGCGCCGCCGGTGCGGAAGGTGATGTAACGGAAGACGTTCAGGACGGTGCGCACCGCACCGAAACTCGGAAATGTGTTGGAGAGCTCGATCAGCCAGTAAAACATTCAGACGGTCCTATGGGGCCTTGCGCACGCGGTCTTGACCTTGTTCTCGGCCCTTCACCTCGACTCACCGTGCCTCACGCGTATTCGCTGGTCTTCATGGGTCGGGCGACCTCTGGGAAAACGATCCGCGCCGCAAAAGGTGGGATTCGGGAACAGCGCCTTCCAAGCAGTTTACGCCTTTGCCTGCAAGGCGGCCACTAGGCCCGGCACAAACTTGTTGACCCAGAACATCTTCTTGCTGCCCTTGACAACCACGACATCGCCTGCCTTCAGCAGGTTCGCGACCTCGGCCGGCTTCAGCGTGGCGGGATCGTCGTGCCAGCCCAGGTTTTTTCCTGCCGGCAGCAGCTCGTAGAGGTGGCGCATCAAGGGGCCGACGCAATAGACGCCGTCGATGCCTTCGAGATGCTCGGCAAGGCCGGTGTGATAGCAAGGCGCGTCATCGCCGAGCTCGAGCATGTCGCCGAGCACCGCAATGCGGCGGCCGCCGGTCATGCTGCGCGCCTGCAGGCTTTGCAGCGCAGCAGCGACGCTGGCCGGATTGCCGTTGAAGCTGTCGTCGATCACGGTGACGCCGCCGACCACCTGCTCGACGCCGCGGCCGGTCATGATGCCGACCCGGTCGAGCTTGATCGCAAGCGTCGCCGCATCGAGGTTTGCGGCGCGGATCGCAGCGAGCGCGGCGAGCGCATTGTGCACGCGGTGCGGCGCGCCCGGCGTCAGGCTGAAGGCGATCTCCTTCTTGCCGATCATGGCGACGATCTGCCAGCTCTCGCCATGCGGCGCGTGCGCGACCTCGTGCACCTCGGCATGCTCGCCGAAGCGCACCACCTTGCCCTTCCATTCGGACGCCTTGAGGCCGGCAGGCAGCACCAGCACGCCGTCCTCGGGCAGGCCGAGCGCGATCGACACCTTCTCGCGGCGGATGGCTTCGAGCGAGCCGAGCTTCTCCAGATGCACCGGCTGGACGTTGACGACGAGCGCGACGGTCGGCCGCGTCAGCTCGCTGAGCCGCGCGATCTCGCCGGTCTGGTTCATGCCCATCTCGACGACCCAGAGGCTGGCATCTGGCCGCGCGTTGCACAGCGTCAGCGGCACGCCCCAGAAATTGTTGAAGCTCGCCGGGCTCGCATAGGCATTCGGATAAGCTGCCAGAAATTCCTTGGTGCTGGTCTTGCCGGCGCTGCCAGTGAGGCCGATCACTGGGCCGTGGAAGCGCGCGCGGGCGGCGCGCGCGAGGCCCCAGAGGCCGTCGATCAGCGTGTCCTTCACGACGATCTGCGGAATGCGGATGCCCGCGATCTCGTGCGGCACGATCATCGCCACCGCGCCGGAAGCTTCCGCCTTGTCGGCGAACTCCCAGCCGTCGCGCCCGCTGGCGAAGGCCGAGACGAAGCCGCCGCTCGGCGTGCCGCTCAGCGCGACGAACAGGCTGCCCGGCTTCACCAGGCGGCTGTCCTGCGTGACGAAGCCGATCGGCGTGTCCGGAAATGATCCGGCAGCGCCCAGCGCGCGCGCGACCTCGGCCACCGTCCAGATTGGCGCGCTCATGCTGTCCTCGACGTCAATGCGGCGGCGACCGCCTCGTGATCACTGAAGGGCAGCACCTCGCCGCCGACGATCTGTCCGGTCTCGTGGCCCTTGCCGGCGATCAGCAGCGCATCGCCATCCTGCAGCTCCTCGATCGCGGCGCGGATCGCAGCGGCGCGGTCGCCGATCTCGCGGGCGCCCTTGGCAGCGGCGAGGATCTCGGCACGAATGGCTTCAGGCTTCTCGCTGCGCGGATTGTCGTCGGTGATGATGACCCCGTCGGCGTTCTCGGCCGCAATCTCGCCCATGATCGGCCGCTTGCCGGCGTCGCGATCGCCGCCGGCGCCGAACACCACGATCAACTTGCGTTTCGCATAGGGCCGCAGCGCCTGCAGCGCCTTCGCCAGCGCATCGGGCTTGTGGGCATAGTCGACGAAGATCGGCGCGCCATTGCGCTCGCCGACGCGCTCGAGCCGGCCCTTGGCGCCTTCGAGATGTTCGAGGCTCGCGAGCACATTGGACGCGTCGCTGCCGGTGCCTATGGCGAGACCGGCCGACACCAGTGCGTTCTCGATCTGGAATTCGCCGACCAGCGGCAGCCGGACCGCGTAGCGCTTGCCGCGATGCTCGAGCGCGAGCGTCTGTGAGAAACCCTCGACCTTCGCATCCACGAGACGAATGCCCTCACCACCGTCGCCGTTACGGCCGACCGCCATCACGCGCAGGCCGCGCGACTTCGCAGCATCGATCACCTCGGCCGAGCAATCATGATCCGCGGAGATCACCGCTGCGCCGTCAGGCTGAACCAGCTCGCGGAACAGGCGGAGTTTTGCGGCAAGATAGTGCGCGACGGTCGGATGGTAATCCATGTGGTCGCGCGAGAGATTGGTGAAGCCGCCGGCGGCGACGCGCACGCCGTCGAGGCGATACTGGTCGAGCCCGTGCGAGGAAGCCTCGAAGGCAAGATGCGTCACGCCCTCGCGCGCGATCTCGTCCAACTGCCGGTGAAGCGCGATCGGATCCGGCGTCGTCAGCGAGCCATAGACGGTGCGCTTCGGCGAGACAAGACCGATGGTTCCAATGCTGGCGGAGGCATGACCCAGCCGCTCCCAGATCTGGCGCGTGAAGGCGGCGACCGAAGTCTTGCCGCTGGTGCCGGTCACCGCGGCAATGGTCGCGGGCTGTGCAGGGAAGAATCTTGCCGCGGCCAGCGCCAGTGCGCGGCGCGGATTGGCGACCGCAATGAACGGCACCTTGCTGCCATCGGGTGCATGTTCCCCGACCACCGCCACCGCGCCCGCGGCAATCGCGGCATCGATGAAGCGCGCGCCGTCGGTCTTGCTGCCCGCGAGTGCAAAGAAGAGATCGCCGGGCCTGACCACGCGGCTGTCCAGCGCAACGCCGGTCACATCCAGCGCCGCGACGGCGGGCTCGATTGCGGCGTCATTGCCTAGAAGTTCACGCAGCTTCATGGTCGTCCAGTCGACATGCCGCGCCGGAGAGCCGAATCGTCAGGAAAAGCCGAATCAGCACCGGCGATGGCCACCCCAGTTGATTACTGGGTTGTCCTGGATGCTGCAAGAATAAGGCGGTCGGACGGCGGCAGGTCGAACCGCGGCTCGACGCCCAGAAGCGGGGCGATCCGCTCGATCACCTTGCCGCCGGTCGGCACCGCGTTCCAGCCCGAGGTGATGAAACCCTTCGTTTCAGGGATCGCCTGCGGCTCGTCCAGCATGATCAGGATCTGATATTTCGGATCGTCGCAGGGCATGATCGCGGTGAAGGAGTTCAGCACCCGCTTCTTGGCATAGCGGCCGTTGATGACCTTTTCGGACGTGCCGGTCTTGCCGCCGACATAGTAGCCCTTGACGTCGGCGGTCTTGGCGGTGCCGATTTCGGCGTTGAGCCGCATCAGGAACCGCATCTTGTCGCTGGTCTCCGGCTTGATGACGCGCTTGGCCATCGCCGCCGCTTCCTCTTCGGTGCGCTTCATGAAGGTCGGCGGAATCAAGTAGCCGCCGTTCACCAGCGCATTGATGCCCATCACCGCCTGCAGCGGCGCCACCGAGATGCCCTGGCCGAACGCGATGGTCACCGTGTTCAATTCACCCCAGCGCCGCGGCACTAGCGGCGCCGCGCTCTCCGGCAGCTCGGTGCGCAGCCGCGTCAACTGGCCCATCTTGGCGAGGAACGCCCTGTGCGCCTCGACGCCCTGGCCGAGCGCGATCCGCGCCGCTCCGATGTTGGACGAGTAGGTGAACACTTCCTTGGTGTTGATGAAACGGCCGAGCGGATGGCTGTCGTGGATGGTGAACTTGCCGTAGTGCAGATTGCCGCGCGCATCCCACGACGAGTTCAGATTGATCTTTCCGGAATCGAGCGCCATCGCCAGCGTGAACGCCTTGAAGGTCGAGCCCATCTCGTAGACGCCCGTGGTCAGGCGGTTGATACGGTCGGGGTCGTGCGCTTCCTTCGGGTTGTTGGGATCGAAATCCGGCAGCGAGACCATGGCCACGAGCTCGCCGGTCTTGACGTTGGAGACGATGCCGGACGCCGCCTTGGCGTGGTACTTCTCCTTGGCCTTCAACAGCTCGTCGCGCAGCGCGTGCTCGACGCGCAGATCGATCGAGAGCTCGATCGGCTTCTGCAGCCGATCGGTGGCAAAGCCGGCGCGGTGGAGATCGGCGAGGCCCTGGTTGTCGAGCCACTTCTCCATGCCGGCGATGCCCTGGTTGTCGATGTTGACGAGACCAATGAGGTGGGCGACCTCGTTGCCGGTCGGATAGACGCGCTTGTTCTCGCGCAGGAAGCCGATGCCGGGAATGCCGAGCTTGTGGATGTCCTGCTGCTGCTTCGCCGTGACCTCGCGCTTGAGCCAGACGAAGCCCTTTCGTCCCGACAGGCGCTCGCGCACCTCGGCGTCGTCGAGGTCGGGCACGGTGGCGGTCAGAAGCTCGATCGCCTCGTCCTTGTCGATGATGCGGCGCGGCTCGCCGAACAGGCTCGCGGCCTTGACGTCGGTCGCGAGGATCGCGCCGTTGCGGTCGACGATGTCGGGGCGTGCGGTCGCGACCACCTCCTGTGCGGCGGCCCGGCGCGCGCTGTGGGCGTCGGCGCCGATCGCGAACATCACGAGCCGGCCGCCGATCAGGAGATAGACCGAGGTAAAGGCGAGCATCGCAAGGCCGACGCGCGCGCGCGCTTTCGCGGCACGGTCGACATTGCGCCCGTAGAGCAGGCTGCGGATCAACCGCTGCCGCCAAGGCTCGGTCTTTTGCATTGGTTTTGCGGGCGTCGCCGGGCTCATTGCTTGTCCTCGCGGCGAGGCACGGAGCCCGTCACGGTATCGGGGTCGCTCGCGGCTTCGATGGTGTTGAGCATGGCGCCGATCGGATCCGGCTCGCCCGGCCTGAACATCCGCGGCGGACGCTCCGGCAGGTTCTTCAGGGAGTCATATTGCGTACCGTTGACGGGTTTGAGCGGCAGATGCCGCTCGGCGAGGCCCTGCAGGCGCAAGGGCGCATCGAGCTTGGCCCATTCGGAGCGGAGCGCTGCGATCGCGTCGCGCTGCTCGCGGATCTCAGCATGCAGCCGCAACACCCTCTCGGTGCGCGCCGTGGAGTCCATCTTGATCCGGTAGACATAGGCCGCCGCGAAGATCAGCGCGCCGATGACGAGGAGGTGGATGATGCGCATGCGCTAGCCGCCCCTCATCACGTCGGAGAGCTTTGGCCAGGACGACGGCTCGCTGTCGTGATGTGCCGGCGCCGAAGTGCGCTCGGCGGCGCGCAGCTTTGCCGAACGCGCGCGCGGATTATTCGCGACTTCTTCCTCGCCGGCGACCACGGGACGCCGCGTCAGCAGCTGGAAGCTCGGCGCGGTTTGCGCCACCTCCGGCAGATGCCGCGAGCCGCCGCCGGTCTTCGAACGTTCGGCGAGGAAATTCTTGACGATGCGGTCTTCGAGCGAATGGAACGAGACCACCACGAGTCGGCCGCCGGGCTTGAGAACGTGCTCAGCCGCGGCGAGCGCGGTCTGGAGCTCCTCGAGCTCCTCGTTGACGAAGATGCGCAGCGCCTGGAACGTCCGCGTCGCCGGATGAATGTCGCCGGGTTTTGAGCGCACCACCCTGCCGACGAGATCGGCGAGCGCGCGCGTGGTCGTGAACGGCGTCTCCTGCCTGTCAGCGACGATGGCGCGGGCGACGCGGCGCGAATGCCGCTCCTCGCCGAACAGATAGATGATGTCGGCGAGATCGCTTTCCGAGGCGCGCGCGACGACGTCGGCCGCGGTCGGGCCCGCCTGCCCCATCCGCATGTCGAGCGGTCCGTCGAGGCGGAACGAGAAGCCGCGGCCGGCCTGGTCGAGCTGCATCGACGACACGCCGACATCCATCACGACGCCGTCGACGGCCTCAATGCCGTGTGCCGCGCAGACCTCGGCGAGATTGGAGAAGCGATCTTCAACCAGCGTCAGCCTTCCAGCGAAGCGCTCGACCAGCTCGGCCCCACCCGCAATCGCGGTGCGGTCGCGATCGATCGCGATGAGGCGGGTTCCCGGCACGTCGAGGATCGCGCGGCTGTAGCCGCCGGCGCCGAAGGTGGCATCGACATAGATCCCGCCTGCGCGGGGCGCGAGATGATCGATCGCCTCGCGGCCGAGCACGGGAATGTGAGGAGCGGTGCTCATGCGCAACGCCTGCCGAACAACCATGCCAGATCGGGGGCGAACCAGCCCATCACGCCTCGAATAATTCCGGCTCGCGGCGGTTCCACGACAAAGCCCCAGTCCAACATGGTTACCGAGCCGCGTCGTCCCGGGCTGCAAACCCAGAGTTCCCAGTGGAATTTGTCGGGCAGCCATGGGATTTCGAGCCAAAATACGCTTTGGCCGCCTCCGGACGCGGGTCGGCTCTTCATCCCTCAGTAACGGCCCTCAGCGTTAAGAAAGCGTTGATCGACCCGTTACAAGTCGAAAAGGTGTCTGACGTAAGATAGGGCGACTGGGCGGTGATGCTGCATCCACACACCCAGCCAAAATGCATCCGTTAACCGCGCCATGCGATTGCGCACGGCCGAGGGTAAAGGAATAGTAAAGAGAAGGGCTTGGCCCACTCTCCGTTCGATCTGAGCTGCCCATGCCGTCCGGTTCGTCAACACCGTCTGATTCGAAGCGTCAACGCGTTCTCCCGGTTCCCAAGGCCGCGGCGAACATGCGGACGTTCGAGCCGGATTCCTCGATCGTCTCCGACATCATTCCCTCGCCGAACTATGGCGAGCGCAACAAGACCCGGCAGCCGGACATGATCCTGCTGCACTACACCGGCATGCCCGATGTCGAGGGCGCGCTGGCGCGGCTGTGCACGGCGGGCACCGAGGTGTCGGCGCATTACGTCGTGCTGGAGGACGGCCGCATCGTGCAATGCGTGCCCGAGACGAAGCGCGCCTGGCACGCCGGCGTCTCGTCATGGGCCGGCGAGGACGACGTCAATTCCTGCTCGATCGGCATCGAGATCGTCAATCGTGGCCATGACTGGGGCTATCCGGAGTTTCCGCTGCGCCAGATCGCGGCCGTGATCGCGCTGTGCCGCGGCATCATGCTGCGCCGAAAAGTGCCGTCGCACCGCGTGCTCGGCCATTCCGACGTCGCTCCGGCGCGCAAGAAGGATCCCGGCGAGAAGTTTCCGTGGCATTCGCTGGCCAATTCCGGCGTCGGTCACTGGGTCACGCCCGCTCCGGTCGTGCGCGGCGAGAGCCTGATGCTCGGCACCATCAGCGACGCGGTGCTGAGCATGCAGCAGGCCCTCGCGAAGTACGGCTACGGCGTGCCGTTGACCGGCAAATACGACGCCGCGACGATGGAAGTCATCACCGCGTTCCAGCGCCATTTCCGCCCGGCGCGGCTCGACGGCGTCGCCGATCATTCGACGCTGTCGACATTGCAGGCGCTGCTGGCGAGCCTGCCGGCGGACGGAGCGACCACGCTGGCTTCGAAGTAGCGCGCTTGCGCTCCGTCGCGAGAGGAATTCCTTCCGCAGTTCGCTTGAAAGTGATCGCGCGATCGTCGCTGCAACTCCGATCGCCGGGCTATTGTCCGACGACCGGCTCCGAGCGGGACGAACGACACGATGCAGATTGATCGCAAGCTGCTGATCGACCGCCTCGCCGCTTTTCCGCGCCTGGGCCTCGCCGATCTTCCGACTCCGCTCGAGCCGATGAAGCGGCTGACGGCCCATCTCGGCGGGCCGCGACTGTGGGTCAAACGCGACGATGCGACCGGGCTCGGATTCGGCGGCAACAAGTTGCGCAAGCTCGACTACGTTCTGCACGACGCGGTTTCAAACGGCGCCGATACGATCGTCTCGGGCGGCGTCGTGCAATCGAACAGCCAGCGGCAGGTTGCAGCAGTTGCCGCCAAGCTTGGCCTCCCCTGTCATCTCGCCGTTTATCACGGCCGGCTCGCGCCGCCGACGCCGGAATACGAGACCTCGGGCAACGCCTTTCTCAATCGGCTGTTCGGCGCGCAGCTGCACGACGTGCCGTGGACCGGCGATCGCAATGCCGCCATCCGCGCGCTCGTCGACGATCTCCGGGCGCAGGGACGCAGGCCGTATTTCGTGCCTTACGGCGTTTCGAATGCACTGGGTGCGGTCGCTTACGCCACGACGATCTGCGAAATCGAGCAGCAGGCGGCGCTGTCGGGCATCAAGCCGGCCGCAATCGTGCATTGCACCGGAAGCGCCGGTACGCAGGCTGGTCTTGTCGTCGGTGCGGCCGCAGCCATGCCCGACACGCGAATAGTCGGAATCGATATCGATGCCGAGCCCGCGCGGGTCCGCTCCGATGTGGTGGCTCTTGCGCGGCTGGCGGCGGATCTGCTCGGTACAGGCTTCGACGACGCCATGGTCGAAGTGGTCGCCGGCCATGCCGGACCAGCCTATGGCGTGCCGCACGAGGCCACGATCGAAGCCATCCGGCTGGCAGGACAATCCGAGGCGCTCGTGCTTGACCCCGTCTATTCGGGCAAGGGGCTCGCGGGCCTGATCGCGATGATCCGCCAAGGGCGTTGGCGCAACGACGAGGATGTCATTTTCCTTCACACCGGCGGCGCGCCCGCCCTGTTCGCCTACCAAAGCGCGCTTGGCATCTAATCCATCTCGCTGACCCTTCGCGCATAGAGCCGCCGCAGCGGCTCGAGCTGCGTCGCCTCCGTCGCGGCACGATAGGCCTCGCGCGCCTCGTCCTTCCGCTCCAGCCGACGCAGCAGATCCGCGCGCACCGCGGGCAGCAGCTCATAGCCGTTGAGCCCGCCGCGCGCGGTGATCGCTCGACGAGATCGAGCGCGCGTGCCGGGCCGTCGACCATCGACACCGCCGCGGCATGGTTGAGCTCGATCACCGGCGACGGGCTTATGCGCAGCAGCACCTCGTAGAGCCCGGCGATCTGCGGCCAGTCGGTCTCCTCAAAACTCGGTGCGCGCGCATGCAGCGCGGCGATCGCTGCCTGCACAGCATAGGCCTGCGGGCGGCCGGGCAGGCGCAACGCGTCATCGACCAGGCGCAGGCCCTCCTCGATCTGCGCGCGGTCCCACAGCGAACGATCCTGCTCCTCGAGTAGCACGATGTCGCCGGCCGCCGTCTCGCGCCCGGCGCGGCGCGCATCGTGCAGCAGCATCAAGGCGAGCAGGCCCTTGACGCCGGCGCGCTCCGGCATCAGCCGGTCGAGCAGGCGGCCGAGCCGGATGGCTTCGACCACGAGATCGGGCCGCATCAGATCCGCGCCCGAGGTCGCGACATAGCCTTCGGTGAAGACCAGATAGATCACGGTGAGCACGCCATCGAGCCGCGGCACCAGGGTGTCGCGTTCGGGCACCTCATAGGGAATGCCAGCGAGCCTGATCTTCTGCTTGGCGCGGACGAGGCGCTGCGCCATCGCCTCCTCGCTGACGAGGAAGGCGCGCGCGACCTGCGCGGTCGAGAGCCCGCAGACGGTGCGCAGCGTCAGCGCGACCTGGACCTCGGGCGCGAACGCGGGATGGCAGCAGGTGAAGATCAGCCGCAGCATGTCGTCGTCGAGCATCGCCGGCGGCTCGTCGTCGCCTTGCGCGTTCAGCTCGAGCTCGTGCACCAGCGCCTGCTGCTTGCCGCGGAAGACGGCCCGGCGGCGGACGCGGTCGATCGCCTTGTTGCGCGCGACGTTCACCAGCCAGGCGCGTGGATTGTCCGGAATCTCGCACGCGCTCCAGCGCTCCAGCGCGACCGCAAAGGCGTCCTGGAGCGCGTCCTCGGCGAGATCGAAATCGCCGACGAGGCGGATCAGCGTGGCCAGCGCCCGCCCCGCCTCGTCGCGGAAGATCGTCTCGATGTCGCGAGAGGAGATCACTTGTTGTAGATCATGACCGGCCTGATCTCGATCGACCCGTCCCGCGCGTTGGGAATGCCCGCGGCAAGCGTGATCGCGGCGTCGAGATCCTTGGCTTCGACCAGATAATAGCCGCCGAGCTGCTCGCGCGTTTCCGCAAACGGGCCGTCGGTCGTGAGAGTCTTGCCCTCGCGCACGCGCACGGTCGTCGCCGTGGTCGTCGGCTGAAGGCCGTCGCCGGCCTTGAAATGGCCGCTCTGGACGATGGACTGCGTGTAGGTGCCGTACTCCGCCGAGATCTTCTGGCGGGCCTCGGGGCTCATCTTGCTCAGTTCCGCTTCGCTCCGGTAGATCAGCATCAGATATTGCATTGCTTAACTCCTGTTGTCGTGGGGATCACCGACATCCAGTCGAACGGGGCCGGCGCCAAACGACATCTTCAGGATAAATTATTTGGCCACGGCGCGCGCGGCGATATCGGCTTGACGGAACCGTCACAAATGCCCCATGCGTTACCAGTCAGTCGGCCGGACGGCCGCTCCGGCAGGTGCCGAAAGGCCGCCGGGGAGGAAAGTCCGGGCTCCCTTGACATGCGGTGCCGGATAACGTCCGGCGGGGGCAACCCCAGGGAAAGTGCCACAGAGAACGAACCGCCCGCCTTCGCCCCTTCGGGGCTTCGGCGAGGTAAGGGTGAAAAGGTGCGGTAAGAGCGCACCGCGGATCCGGCAACGGAGCCGGCATGGCAAACCCCACCGGGAGCAAAACCGAATAGGGACGGCGTAGCGGGCCGTTCGCGAAAGCGATAACGCCGCGGGGCGATGTCAGGCCCGCCGTCCGGGTAGGTTGCTCGAGGCCATGTGCAAACATGGTCCCAGAGGAATGGCCGTCACGTATCGTTTGCGCAAGCAGGCGGTGCCCTACAGAACCCGGCTTACAGGCCGGCTGATATCTTGCAACGAGGGGTTCGATGCTGACGCATCGGACCCCTCACCATTTTGGGTAGTGCACGCAGCCGTTCAAACGGTGTCATTCCGGGGCTCGCGAAGCGAGAGCCCGGAATCCATCGCGCGGCAGAGAATGCGGAGGAATGGATTCCGGGTTCGTGCTGCGCACGCCCCGGAATGACGGCTGCGAGTCAGGCCACGATCTCGTTCAAGACACCCATCAGTGCCTCCGGCGCCGTGACATTCGGCGCGTGGCTGGCGTCGAGCTCGAAATAGCGCCAGCCATCCTCGCTCTTCGCGCGCTTCGCGAATTGCCCGAACACATCGCCCGGCGGGATGCGTTTGCAGTAGATGTAGCTGCGCGGCATCGACGGCTCGCCACGCTCCAACTTCAGCTTCGTCTCGAAGCATTTGATCGACATGTCGACGCGGCGGTCATCGAGCCAGCGGAGATCGGCTTGCGGCGTATCCGCCGGCGGCGGGTTTGGCGGGACACGGTAGCCATCACCTGCGGCCGCCGCCTTGCGCATCGGCTCGCGGCCGGCGTCGTGCAGGTCGAACAGCGACTGACCGTCGCGCGGTACGAAGGCGTCGAGATAGATCAGCTGCGATACATATCCGCGCGCACGATCGGCGACACCGGTTGCGACCATGCCGCCATAGCTGTGCCCCAGCAGCACGACATCGCGAAAGTCCTCGAACTTGATGACGTTCAGAATGTCCTGGATATGCGTCTCGAGATCGATCGCGGGACTGGCGAGATGTTCACGCTCGCCGAGCCCGGTATAGGTCGGCGCCACCAGGCGGTGACCGGCCTGTGCCATCAGCGGATGCATCTTCTTCCAGGACCATCCGCCGGACCATGCGCCATGACAGAGCAGAAAAATCTTCGAGCGTCCGGCCATCTGCATTTCCATCGTTAGTGTCGGTACGATGGAGTGTAGTGGTGGGTCGCACCAAGTAAAATTCACGACCGCTTCAGGCGGCGCGCCGGTCCTTCACAAGTACCGGAGCGAACTCGGTGGCTTCGCGCCGCAGCTTGGCCGCCTCGAAGCCGTGCATCCCGAGCTGCCATTGCAGGCCGACGATGGCGCCCTTGGTCGGCTGCAAGAGCGCGAGCGAGGCGAACAGCGTCACGGGCAGCCACACCGCCAGTTGCAGCCAGACCGGCGGCGCATAGGCGGTCTCGATCGCAAGGATCGCCGGCACCACGAGATGGCCGACCACGACCATCACGAGATAGGCGGGGAAATCGTCGGCGCGCTGGTGGAACAGCTCCTCACCGCAATGATCGCAGCTATCGGCGACCTTCAGGAAGCGTCCGAACATATGTCCTTCGCCGCAGTTCGGGCACTTGCCGCGAAAACCGCGCCACATCGCCTTCGCCAGAGAAACTGAACCGGTCGTCATGACGACACCTCTTCCGTTTTGCTGATCCATACAATACTATCTTGCATCCATACATTCAAAGGATATGGGCCTAAATTGCATGGATTGGACCCCTACAATCTCGGAGCTGAGCGGGCCGCGCTACCAGCGCATCGTCGAGGCCATGGAAGCCGACATCGCCGCCGGCCGTCTCGTGCGCGGCCAGCAACTGCCGACGCAGCGCGCGCTGGCCAAAGCGCTCGGCATCGATCTCACCACGGTGACGCGCGCCTATACCGAGGCGCGGCGCCGCGGCATCATGGAAGCGCGCGTCGGACAAGGCTCGTTCGTGTCGGAGACCAGCGCGCGCCGCGCGGTCGACCTGCCGCATCCTGTCGCGATCGACCTCTCGATGAACGTGCCGCCGCATCCGCTGGAGGCACAGCTCGACGAGCGCATCATTGCGGGAATGGAAGCTCTCCGCGCGCAATCGGGCCTGACCGCGTTCCTGAACTACCAGCCGCCCGGCGGCAGCGCGCATGAGCGCGAGGTCGCTGCACGCTGGATGCGCGCACGCGTGCCGCACGCCCATGCCGACAGGCTGGTGATCTTTCCCGGCGCGCAGACCATCCTGTTCAACCTGCTGGCTCATCTGGCGCGGCCCGGCGATGTCGTGCTCACCGAGGCCCTCACCTTCCCCGGCATCAAAGCGGCCGCGGCTCGGCTTGGCGTCAAGCTCGTCAGTGTCGCCATGGATGACGGCGGCATCCTACCCGATGCGCTGGCAAGGGCTTGCCGCACGCACAGCCCGAAGGCCGCCTATCTCATCCCGACACTGCACAATCCGACCACCGCGACGCTTGCCCCCGAGCGCCGTGACGCCATCGCCAAGATCATCCGCGATGCCGATACGATTCTGATCGAGGATGACGCCTACGGCCTGCTCGACCGCTCGGCATCGCCGATCGCAAACCTCATTCCCGAGCGGACGTATCTCGCAACCACGCTGTCAAAATGCATCGCGCCGGCGCTCCGCGTCGCTTATCTCGTGACGCCCGACAGCGACGCGCAGCTTCAGATGCGCAGCTCTTTGCAGGCGACCGTGCAGATGCCGGCGCCGCTGATGGTCGCGCTGGTGACGCACTGGATCGAAGCCGGCATTGCCGACCGGATCATCACCGCGATCCGCAACGAAGCCATCGGACGCCAGCAGCTGGCGCAGCGGGCGCTGAAAGGTTTCCAATTCCTGGCCAAGCCCGCCGCCCATCATCTGTGGCTGCGGCTCCCGGACGGCCGCCCCGACATCGCGGCGCATCTGTTGCGCAACGGACTTGCGGTGGTCGCCGGCGATGCCTTCACCGTGGACGGTATGCCGCCGCATGCCGCGCGCGTCTCGCTGGGCGCGGCGCGCAACAGGGTGGAATTGACCGAGGCGTTGCGCATCCTGGTCGGCGCGCTGCACAAGCCCGCCGACACTAGGCAGATCGTCTAGGCGTTCATTGCTGATGGTGACGGCGATGACGCGGATGCACCACCGGCGCAACGGCTGACGGATAAGCCGCATAGGCATTGCTCGGCATTCCCTGCTGGCCAAGTGCCGCGCGTGCTGCGGGCGTGAGCTGGCCGCCATTGAGCACATCGCGGTCGGGATGTGCGGCCTGATAGGCCGCGGGCTCTGAAAACTGTGCCTGCGCCAAAGTCGGCATCAAGGCCATCGCCGACAGCAGCGCGGCCGAGACGGCCATCTTCGTGCCGGTCATGATCATGCTCCATCATCTAAACGGGGAACACGCCGATCGAAGCGCACTTAGCGTCGGGAGGCCCCAATTGAAGTACGACGATCATGTAGGCCGGTCTTTCGCGAGCGCCCGCGGTCGCGGATCACGCTTGCGTGCGGTTTTGAAATTGACCGCCCCGGCTGCGGCTGTGCTATGCGGGCAGTGGCGATCAACAATCCGGCATCGCCCATTGCAACAAGGACAATCCGTTGGAAACGCTCACCTACGTGCTGCTGCTGTTCGGCGCGCTGGCCGGAGGCTTCGTCTCGGGGCTGGCCGGATTCGGCACGGCGCTGATGGCGCTCGGCATCTGGCTCTACGTGCTGCCGCCCTCGCTCGCGGTGCCCCTGGTGCTGATCTGCTCGGTGATCGCGCAGACCTCGACGCTGCCGTCGATGTGGAAGAGTTTTGACCTGTCGCTGGTCTGGCCATTCCTGATCGGAGGATTGATCGGCGTGCCGCTCGGCACCATGATGGTCGCCTCCGCCGATCCCAAAGTGTTTAAGCTGAGCGTCGGCGTGCTGATCCTGATCTTTTCATCGGCGCTCTACCTGAACAAGAGACCGCTCGCCGTCAAATTCGGCGGCCGCATCGCCGACGGCGCGATCGGATTTGCCGGCGGCATTTTGGGCGGCCTCGCCGGACTGTCCGGGCCGCTGCCGATCCTGTGGGCCAATATCCGCGGCTGGAACAGGCATGAGCGGCGCGGCATCTTCCAGCTCTTCAATTTCACCGTGCTCGCAGCCGCGCTGGTGTTGCAGACCGCCTCGGGTCTCGTTGCATTCAAGGTGGTCTGGCTCGCAGCCGTCGCCTTTCCGGGCACGCTGATCGGCGCATGGGCCGGCGCCCGCGTCTATCACGCACTGAACGACAAGCACTTTGGCGACGTCGTGCTCGGCCTGCTGTTCCTGTCGGGCCTGACGCTCGTCTGGAACAGCATTGGCGCAATTTAGCTTGCGGCCTTGTTCGCGGCGAGCGCCATGCTCACGGCGCCGCAAATGAGCCGGAGCCGTGGGCAGGTCACAAGCCGCCGCTAAGCGGGCTCACGCACGGGAGGCGCGACCGGTCGAGCCTCCGCCTGCCCGGACGCCGCCTCCTTCAGCGGCAGGGCAAGGCGCTTCGTAAACTCGCGGCGCAACAGCCACACGTTCAAGGCCGCCTGCAGCGTGGTCGTCACGATCGACAAATACCAGACGTGCTCCATCCGGAAGCCCGGCCATGTCGAGAGCCAGATCGACGGCAGCGAATAGGTGAGGACCCGTATTGCCGAGGTCCACAGCACCGGCTTGGTGTTGCCCAGCCCCTGAAACATGCTGGAGCAGGTGAAGATCAGCGCCTGCGCCACCATGTTGAGCGAGATGATGCGCACAAACAGCGAGGCAACCGCCATCGTCTCCGGGTCGTTCGAGAAACCGGTCAGCAACAGACCCGGCGCGGCCTGCGCGAGAATCAGGAAGACGATCGTCACGGCAGTCGCGACCAGCGCCGCCTTGACGAAGGTCTCGCGCACGCGCGCACCATTGCCGGCACCGAAATTCTGGCCGGCGATCGGCCCTGCGGCGAGGGCAACGGCGAGCGCCGGCATCTGGATCAGGCCGAGGACACGCGTCCCGATGCCAAATCCTGCCTGCGCCGCCGGGCCGAAAATGCTGAGCACATAATAACCCACGCCCATGATGATGAAGACCATCACGAACTCGCCGCCGGCCGGCAGGCCGACATTGAGGATCCGCTTCCAGTGCCCGAAGCTGCGGCCGCCACTGCGCCGGATCGAAGACGACATAGCGCTCGACCTTGCGGAAATGGACCAGCAGCATCAGGACGCCGATGGCGACCGCGATCGAACTCGCCAGCCCGGCGCCGGCGACGCCGAGCGCGTGGCCGGTGCCCCAGCCCGAGATCAGAACCGGCGCCAGTGCGATGTTGATCGCGACCGCGACGGCCCGCACCAGCATCGCGGGGCGCACGATGCCGGTGGCGCGCATCGCGGAGGCCAGCACCTGCATGGCGAATTCCAGCGCGAGCGCCGGCATGAACCACAACAGGTATGTGGTCCCCGCCTCGATCGTGGCCTGGTCCGCGGCGACCGAACGCATGTAGAGGCGCGACAGCGCCGCGCCCATGACCAGGGTCAATAGGCCGAACAGCATCGACATCGCGATCGCCTGGTTGAAGATCAGATTGGCATCGTGCCGATCCTTGCGTCCCACGGCATGCGCGACCAGCGCCACCGTGCCGACGCCGAGCACCTGCAACAGCGCGTTGACGAGAAAGCCGGCATTGCCGGCCGCGGCGACGCCCGCCACCGCGGCTTCGCCGAGACCCGAGACGAAGTACAGATCGACCAGCTGGCAGATCATGATCGTGACCATGCCGAGCATGATCGGCGGCGCCATGGCCAGGATATGTCTCACGATGGAGCCGTGCGTCAGGTCTTTCATGTCATTCCATCCTCTGGCGGCGTGGCTGGCGATCGTCCGTCAGCCACGCGCCATTGCACTTCCTTCACTCCGCTGCCGCGACGTGCCCGAGCTCCACCACCTGGCGCTCGAACAGGCCGCGATAGATGCCGCCCGGCTTGCCCGCGAGCATGGCATGGGTGCCTTGCTCGACGATCTCGCCGCGGTCGAACACCAGGATCCGATCGAGACTTCTCACCGTCGACAGCCGGTGCGCGATCACGATCGAGGTGCGGCCTTTCATCAGCCGCTCCATCGCCTGCTGGATCAGCGCCTCCGATTCCGAATCGAGGCTCGAGGTCGCCTCGTCCAGGATCAGCACCGGCGCATCCGCCAGGAAGGCGCGCGCCAGCGCCACGCGCTGCCGCTCGCCGCCCGACAGTTTCACGCCGCGCTCGCCCACCAGCGTGCCGTAGCCCTTGGGCAGGCGCAGGATGAAGTCGTGCGCATTGGCGAGCCGCGCCGCCTGCTCGATCGCCTCCAGGCTGGCGCCGGGCCGGCCATAGGCGATGTTCTCGGCGAGCGAGCGGTGGAACAGGATCGGCTCCTGCTGCACGATCGCGATCTGGCTGCGCAGCGATTGCTGCGTCGCCAGCGCGATGTCCTGCCCGTCGATCAGCACACGACCACCGGAGACGTCATAGAGCCGCTGCACCAGCTTGACGAAGGTCGTCTTGCCGGAACCGGAGCGGCCGACCAGGCCGACGCGCTCGCCGGCGCGGATCGTGACCGACAGTCCGTCGTATAGCGGCGCGCGATGGCCGCCATAGAGGAACGTGACGTCATCGAACACGATCTCGCCGCCCTCGATCGCGATCGGCCGGGCGCCCGCGGCATCGACGATCCCGATCGGCTCGTCATGGATCGCCACGAGTTCGTCCATGTCGTTCACGGCACGCTGGAGGTTGTTGATGTGCATGCCGACGTCGCGCAGATAGGCGTGGATGACGTAATAGCTCGTCAGCACATAGGTGACGTCGCCGGGCGAGGCGTGCCCGTACATCCACAGCAGCACCGAGCCGCCGATCACCGACGCCCGCAGGCACAGCAGCAGCGCAAGCTGCGCCATGGCGGTGTAGTTGTAGCGGAACCAGGTCCGCCGCACCCGAACGCGCCAGCGGCTGATGACGCGGGCGAGCCGCGTATCCTCGCGTAGCTCCGCGCCGAAGGATTTCACCACGGCGTTGCAGGTCAACGCATCCGCCAGCGTGCCGCCGACCTTGGTGTCCCAGGCGTTGGAGACGCGCGCGGCCGGCGCGATGTACCGCGTCGAGAACACCACGGTGATGGTGACGTAGAACAGCGCGCCCACCGCGATCACCGCGCCGAGCGAGGCCCAGTGCAGGCCGATCAGGACCATGGAGCCGATCAGCACCAGCAAAGACGGCGCCAACGCCATCAGGATGGTGTCGTTGAGCAGGTCGAGCGCCCACATGCCGCGCGTGATCTTGCGCACGGTGGAGCCGGCGAAGGAGTTGGCGTGCCAATCGGTCGAGAAACGCTGCACGCGCATGAACGCGTCCTGCGCCACCTCCGTCATGGTCTTCAGCGTGAACGGCACGATGGCCTGGAGGCCGATCAGCCGGAGCACCACGGAGACTGCACCGAGCGCCACGATGGCGCCGAATGCGACCAGCGCGGCGTGGCGCGCATCGAGGTCGGCTGAACCGCGCGTCAACGCATCGACCAGTTGTCCGGAGAAGACCGGCATGAACAGGTCGGCGACGGTCGCGCCCAACAGGCCGCCGGCGACGATCAGCGTGCGCCCCGGCTGCTTCAGCCAGTGGCGGAACACGAAGGGCAACACCACGCGTATCGCCGCGGGCTTCTTTGACAAAGCGGTCATGGCATCATCCGGCTGCGTTTGGCGCAGGCCGGCTCCATCGATGGACGCAAGCCGGCCACGCGGGCCGAGACGGCGTCACTGAGAACTGATTTTGACTTGGGAAGAGGAGCGATCGGGACGATGTGCCCAATCGAAGCCGGCGGAAAGGGCCTCTAACAGGCCGCGTACATACCGAGCCAGGCGATCATCGAGCGCGGGCGTACGATCTGCGACTGCGACGAAATCATGCAAATCCCTCCCGGTTCGATTGAATGAGGTGCGCTTTATAGATGTGTCGTTTCCGGTTTGCAACGGGGCCCGTGCGAGATCACGGATGAGTGTTGCAATTTGGTGCGGGGTGCGTTGGTGCGCGACACTTTGCGCAGTGCCCTCGCCTGAACCTCCGCTGTCATCCCCCGCGAAGGCGGGGGACCCAGTACGCCGCGGCTTCTCCGTACCCCACCGCCGCTGGTGGAATACTGGGTCGCCCGGTCAAGCCGGGCGACGACACCGACTATGTGGCGCACTCAATGCGCGTCGCCACCGCCGGCCAGCGAGGCCGGCTTGTTCAGCAGCGTCACCAGCACGCTGAGGCCGAGATAGAACAGCGTCAGCATGAAGAAGGCATCGCCAAAGCTCATCACCACGGCCTGGCGGTGCACGATCTGGCTGAGCTGCTTCATCGCCATCAGCGTGGAATCGCCGAGCCCCTGGAATTTCTGCTGGAGCATGGTCAGCGTCTCGGTCGCGGTGGCGTTACCCCAGTGCACGCGTTCCTGCAGGCGCGTGATGTGCAGATCAGTGCGGTCGTTGAGCACGGTGTTGATGACGGCGAGCCCGACCGCGCCGCCGAGATTGCGCATCAGGTTGAACAGGCCGCTGGCGTTCTTGACCCGGTCGGGCGCCAGCGTGCCGAGCGCGATGTTGTTGGTCGGCACCATCGCGAACATCATGCCGATGCCGCGCAGGATCTGCGGCACCAGCAGCTCGTAGAAATCGTAGTCGCGGGTGATCCAGGTCATCTGGTAGGAGCCGATCGCGAAAACGACGAGACCGAACGCAATCATGTAGCGCATGTCGAACTTGACCATGAGCCGGCCGACCAGCGGCGCGACCAGGAACATGGTGATGCCGGAGACGAACATGGTCTCGCCGATCATCAGCGCGCTGTAGCCGCGCACCTCGGCGAGATAGCGCGGATAGATGTAGGTCAGGCCGTAGAGGCCGATGCCGATGCAGAACTGGAGCACACAGCCGATCGCGAAATTGCGGTTGGAGAAGGTGCGCAAATTGACGATCGGCTCGGCCGCGGTGAACACGCGCCAGAAGAACGCGATCGCGGAGATCGCGCAGATCCAGGCGCAGATCGCCACTGAGGTGTCCTGCATCCATTCATATTGCGGGCCTTCCTCCAGCACATATTCGAGCGTGCCGAGGAAGCCGGCCATGAACAACAGGCCCCACCAGTCGAAGCGGTCGAGCAGCTCGAAATGCGGCTCGTCGAAATCGACCAGCGCCAGCACGCCCAGCGTGATGGCGATGCCGGGAACGACATTGATGAAGAACAGCCAGTTCCAGGACATCAGGTCGGTGATGTAGCCGCCGACCGTCGGGCCGATCGTGGGAGCCAGCGTCGCAACAAGCCCGATGATCGGGCGACGATATGGAATTTCGTGCGCGGGAACACCGTGTAGGCCGAGGCGAAAACGGTCGGGATCATGCCGGCGCCGAGGAATCCCTGCAGCGCGCGCCAGAGGATCATCTCCTCGATGGTGGTGGCGAAGCCACAGAGCAGGCTCGAGAAGGTGAAGCCAGCCGCCGAGATCGCGAACAACAGCCGCGTGCCGAACGCGCGCGACAGAAATCCGGACAGCGGGATCGCGATGACTTCGGCGATCAGATAGGCGGTCTGGACCCAGGAGACTTCGCTAGAGCTCGCCGACAGGCCGGCCTGGATTTCACTCAAAGACGCCGAGACGATCTGGATGTCCAGGATCGACATGAACATCCCGAACACCATGATGATGAACGCGAACAGCCGCTTCGGCGCGATGCGCTCTTCGGCGGGGTTCGCCATCATGGCGGAGGAAGCGGTGGTGGCGTTGGCCATGGTGTGACCTCGCAGCGCTCAGGCGCGGCTACTGCGGATGGATCGCGGTGGGATCGTCGAGATCGACCTCGCTGTCGGCGTCGGCCGCGCCCTTGTTGGTGTCGACGGTCGCATAGACCGACATGCCGGCGCGCAGCAGGTTCTGCCTCGCGACCGATTTCGGCACGCGGATGCGGACCGGCACGCGCTGCACGATCTTGGTGAAGTTGCCGGTGGCGTTGTCGGGCGGCAGCAGCGTGAACACGGAGCCTGCGCCCGCGGCGATGCTGTCGACCACGCCGGAGAACTTGCGCATGCCGTAGGCATCGACCTTGATCGTCACCGGCTGGCCGGCGCGGATGCGCTTGAGCTGCGTTTCCTTGAAATTGGCGTCGATATAGACGTCGTCGAGCGGCACGATGTTGCCAAGACGCTGGCCGACCGCGACGAAATCGCCGGCGTTGACGAGACGGTTGGAGAACGTGCCGTCGACCGGCGCGCGCACCGCGGTGAAGGCGAGATCGCGCTGGGCTTTCGCCAGCGTGGTCTTGAGCTCGGCGAGCTGCGCCTGCGCTTCGGCCTGCTGCGCCTTGGTGACGTCGACATTGCTGACCGCGACGTCGTAGGCGGCCTGCGCGGCCTTCACCGCGGCGGCGCCCTGGTCGCGTCCGGCTTCCGAGCTTTCGAAGGTGGCGCGCGAGGCAAAGCCCTTGCTGCTCAGCGCCTGCTGGCGCTCATAGTCGAGATCGGCGCGCTTGAGGCCGGCTTCGGCCGAGACCAGCTGCGCCTTGGCCTGCACGACCTGGCTTTCGAGCGCCGCGATCTGGCGGCCGATGCGATCGATGGTGGCCTGCTGGGTCGCGATCCTGGTCGCGGCGGCGTCGACGCGATCTTGTAGTCGCCATCGTCGATGCGGAAGACGATGTCGCCGGCTTTCACGGGCGTGTTGTCGCCGGCGAGGACCGAGGAGATGTGGCCGGCAACGCGCGCGCCCAGCATGGTGTTGTTGGCGCGGACATAGGCGTCGTCGGTCGAAACGTAGAAGCGGCCGACCAGCGTGTAATAGCCGGCATAGCTTGCGGCCGCGAGCGCCAGCACGAGGCCGACGCCCATCAGCACGAATTTGCGCTTGCCGGATTTCGGCGCATCGGCGGCAGCAGGTGCAGCCGGCTTGTCGGTCACGGGCTTCTCCGGCGCCTCACTGGTGCGGCGCTTGGTTTCCTCGGCCACATGAGAGCGCAACTGCTCGGCAAGGGCGGCGGGGTTTTCGGTCGCAGCCTCGCTGCCCGCCCGCTCCGGCGTCGTCTCCACCGTGTCCTGGCGAAGCACGCGCGCAGCCTGGTCTCTCGATACGGCCATGACGGCCTCCCCATAAAAAAGCACGACCAGGGATGGCCGTCCTGCGGACGGCTCCCTCTCGTGCATTCCAAATATCATTGACCGAACCGTTCGGTCAATATACATCTTATTCCCGGGTCGACCGTATCGGCCCGAATCCTTTATTCGGGTTCATGGCCCTGGACCCGATCCAAAAACCTGCCGAGACCCTGAACCAATGGTTGTAGTCGGCCGCGAACATCTCCGCGTCGTCCAAGAGGAGGACAGCACCAAGCGCCGCCAGATCCTGGACGGGGCCCGCAAGGTGTTCATGGATCTCGGTTTTGACGGCGCCAGCATGGGCGAGATCGCGCGCGCCGCGCAGGTCTCGAAGGGCACGCTCTACGTCTACTTCGCCGACAAATGCGCGCTGTTCGAAGCCATCCTCGAGCAGGAGGCGCTCCAGCACGGCCAGGTCGTGTTCAATTTCGATCCCGCGCGCGATGCCGAGACCACGCTGAAGGATTTTGGACGGGCCTACATCCACCTGCTCTGCCGGCCCGGCGGCGGATCGGCGATCCGCACCGTGATGGCGATCGCCGAGCGCATGCCCGATGTCGGCCGCCGCTATTATGCGCGGGTGCTGGACAAGACCATCAACCGCCTCTCCGATTATCTGAAGGCCCACGTCGCCTCCGGCAATCTCAGGATCGACGATTGCGACCTCGCGGCCTCGCAATTCATGGAACTGTGCAAGGCCTCGCTCTTTCTTCCCTTCATCTTCCAGGCCGCGCCCGCGCCGTCGGAAGCGCGCATGACCGAGGTCGTCGACAGCGCGACGCGGATGTTTCTGGCGGCGTATCAGGCGAAATAGCGGCAAGCGCGCCGCGTTGCGCGCGCCGGTAGCGCGGCATTATATTGAGTGCCATGTCCCGTGATCTTCGCCCGCCTGTCGATATCCTCCATTACGAGATCGTCCAGGAACAGGCCTCAGCGCTTGGACGGATGGGCCGTACGCTCGAACAGGCGCTGACGCGCTTGCGCGAATTCGACGCTGCTCATGCGCTCTCGGAGACGACGCCCTCGCAACTGGCAAGGCGCAAGCTGGTGGCGGAAGCCGGTCACGCGCTCTGGATGTTCGTGGTGCAACGCGAGGCGACGGGCCTGCGCGACAGCCGCCACATCATGCGCACCTACAACGTCCCCGCCGAGGTGCAGCGCTGCATGGGGCTGGCCCCCGCCCCGTCAAAGCCGAGCGCGAAATGAGTTGTTAGGTCGGCGGAGCTACGCCGCGACCTCCTCCATCCGGCGCCAGCCATGCACGACCTGCCGCCCGTCGCGCGCGAACGCGAACAAATTGCCGCCGCCGGCCGGCTGATCGTGGACGCGGTCGATGGGATAGCCTGCAGTGTGGCAGAACAGCAGCGTGCCGACGCCGCCATGGCCGACGAAAAGAATATCGCCCGGACGATTGCGCGCCAGCACGGCTTCGGCCTCGCGCACGATGCGCGCCTGCGCATCGATCGCGCGCTCCCAGCCGCGGACGCTGAGATGCGGCTCCGCGAAGAACCGGTCGGCGACCTGTTCGAACTCGGCCGGCTTCAGGAAGCCGGTCGCCGAGCGGTCGTTCTCGTGCATGGCCTCGCGGATCTCGATCATAATGCCGAGCCTGATAGCGATGATCTCAGCGGTCTCGATCGCCTTGCGCTCGCCGCTGGAGACGATTTGCGTGGTGTGGGCGAGCCAGCTTGCCTGCGCGAGCGCTTCGGTGCGCGCACGTCCGGTCGGGCTCAGGCCCCATTGCGGCACCGGAACGTCGGGATCGATTTGCACCTGGGGATGGGTGAGATAGCGGACGATGGACATTCCGGGCCTTAATCGTCGGCGTACTCGTCTTCTTCCTGCTTGCGCGTCGTGCTCTTGCGCGCGCCGAGTGAGCCGGTCACGTAGGGATCGCGCGAGCTCGCATAGGGACTGCGCCGCTGTGCGCGCGAGGCAACCTCGTCGCCGGACACGGCGGCCGGCTGGCAGATCAGGCGGCGGCTGGCGCGACGCATCAGATCCACGTGGATGTGATCGTAGTGATAGACGTTCGATCCGGGCGCCAGCACCGTGGTGAAATGCGCGCATGCGCCCGACTGCACGTCGCGCAGGAAGCCCTGCTCTTCCGGCATGCCGCGCCAGCCGTCCTTGACGGTGATGCGGCGGCCGTCCGCGAGCACGAAGGCCGAGATGTCGAGCGCGTTGCCGAAGGCGTGCTCGGAGATGTGGGCATGCGGATTGCCGTTCATGCCGCGGCAGGAATAGGCGGAGATCTGCTTGATCTCGACCACGCGGGCGCCGAACCAGCGCGTCGCCGACGGCTGCACTGTGTCGGCGAGCCAGCGGTCGAGCTCGGACACGATCGGACAGGCGAGCGTCGCGGTCGGCTTCACCGCGACCGGACCGACCGCGGTCACGGGATTGCCCTGCGCGGGACCAAGGCGCGGCAACGGCTGCTGCGCCGGCGGCTGCGAATATGGCGCCGGCCGGGTCGGATAGCTCGGGGCATTCATGTAGCGCGCCGCGCCCGCGGCATCGGTGCCCTCGGGGGGCAGATCGATCTCGTCTTCCTGCGGCGCCACGCCGGGCGCATTCAGCGACATCGGGCCGGATGAGGCGCCATAGCCGGACGGCTGGCGCACCGCGCTCTCGGGATAGTTCGGGCGCTGCGGATAGGACGATGCCGGATAGGCCTGGCCTTGCGGATAATTCGATTGCGGCTGTCTCACCGGCCAGCGCGGCTGGTTGCCGATGCTGCCGGGCGGGCGCAGCGCCTCGTCGGCAAAACCATAGGTGCCGGAGGCTTCGCCGATGGCCGCGACCTTGAGCGGAAACTCGGCGCCGCACATGCCGGGGCCGGAGATCGGGTCGATGCGGACGAGGTCTGGCCCCTCTTTCACCGCGCCCGATTTCAGGCACGCGGCCTCGGCCTCGGCCCGCCACGGTTCACGTTCGGCCTGGAAAAAACCGCGTCCGCAACCCGCAAGCGAAACAAGGACGATGGAGCCGACGAGATACAAACGAACTCCGCGCGTCATGCACGCACGTTCGGTGAATTTACTTAAAGACTCTTCAACGTGTCGGCTTCAGCGTTCTTTAATCATGCCGGTCTGCGTGCGCGTAGAATGCGCGACAGCAGGGCTGACTTTTTAGGAAGGAGACTTTCTGTTAACCATACTGTCAGCGCGCAAAGAGGCGCGCATGGAGACATCTCATGACGTTCGCCGGGAGACTGAGTATAGTCACCGCGTACCTCGCCATGGCCTTTGTCGGCGCCATCGTGCTCGGCATGATCTAGAAGACGACATCTAGAGACGACACCGACCGCATCACCGGCTCACCCGCCTGCGCTGGATCATCCAGCCGCCGGACATTTTGCTACGATCAGAAGTTCGAGCATTCCGATCCCGTGACGCCGCCGATCTTGAAATCGCGGCACATCATCCCGGGATTGTCAGGGTCGGGATAGCGATCATCTTTCTCGCGGCGGGTATGACTGAAGCGCCAGCCCCGCGCGCGCATGCAGCGCTTGTACTGCGCGGATGTCGCCACCCCGTTCTGCGGCGCGCCGACCTGCGCATCGCAAGACGCGCTGTCGACATGCAGCGCATCGTCGCCGCGTTTCTGCTTCAGCATGTTGTCCCAGATGTCGGTGTCGGCGTGAGCCGAGATCGCGCTGCCAAGCAGCAGCGCGGCGATCAGGCCGAGACGTTTCATGTTGGCTCTCCTTGCATGCGTCGTCAGCCATCGGTCGCATGCAAGCGCGAGGCGGGTTCGGAGCCGAGGGATTACAAATTGGACAGGGGTGCGTTGCTTTCTCTCCGCCAGCCCGGAATCGTAGGGTGGGCAAAGGCGCACTTGCGCCGTGCCCACGATCTTTTGCCGGACGCGAGAGGCGGTGGGCACGCTTCGCTTTGCCCACCCTACGATACTGTCGTCGCGGGGAGAGATCCCTCTCCTGCCTCGCTTCGCGAGGAGAGAAAAAGATCTACGACCTCGCACTCCACTGCCGCGACGTCGTGATCAGCTGCTCGCGCGGTTCCTCGACTCTCGTCCAATCGTTTCCGGAGCACCAGAAGCGGCCGAGCGCGCAGGCTTCGACGTGGAGCCTGCCGGAGGCCTTCAGCGTCATCGTCGCATAATAGGTGTTGCCGGTGGAGCGGCTGTAGATGCTGCCCGTCCAGAGGTCGTGCGATTTCGGCTTCATGTTGACGAGCACACTCTCGCCGCGGGTGGACGCGTCGGTGAGTGCGAAGCCGCACAGCGCCGGGCCGCAGCGTTCGATGCGGACGGTGCCATTGGCGCCCGTGCTCTCCCATTCGCCGAGCGGCAGATAGGCCGGATCATCGTCGCTGCGCTTCGCGCTCGGTTTGGCCGGCATGATCTCGGGGTCCGCGGCCGGCGCCTCCATCCGCGGCGGGTCAAGCGTAATCGTCTTCGGCGGATCCAGGCGTGACAGCTCAACCCGCGGCGGATCGGGGCTCAGCGCTTCAGTTTTTGGGGCCGGCGGCGGCGCGACGGGTTGTGATGTCGTTGCGGCAAGGACGGGGGCGGGCGGAGCCGGTGGAGGCGCGAGGACCGTCGGTTGCACTGGCCTCGTCGGAGCAACCGGAGTGACCGGCTGCGGTGCCTGGACCACCGGTGCGGGCGGCGGGGCCGGTGCCGTGCTGACATCGTCCGTCCTCCGCAAGCTGTGGCTGGACATCGAAACACAGGACGTGGACCGGCAATTGCGCGGCGCCTCGACATGGAACCGATGGCCGCCGACCGAAAACGAGTAGGAACCGGCCTGCGCCGCGGGCGCCATCGCCATCAATGCGATCAACGTCCCGACCGAAGTCACAAGCCGCGTCATCGGTGCTCTCCTCTGTTTCCCCGAGACGTTACGCAGATGACGGGTGGCCGAATGTGCGCTGCCTCACCCAGTGGCGCACCGGCGTTGTGACGTTCATCACGGAAGGCGGGACGGGCGCGGCGTAGGGTCGAACCACGCTTCATCCACCAGCGACACCAGTCCATACCGGGACCGCGCCATTTTCGGAGGTTGTCATGAACAAGCTCACCATCGCCGCCGCCGCGCTTTTCCTCGCCTCGACCGCCGCGGCGCATGCCGGCAACTCGATCTCGTTCCAGATCGACGGCCAGCACATCCGCATCGAGACGCCGCGCAACTGCGCTTCGCTCGATTGCGTGACTATTGTCGCCCCTGGCCTGTCGAATAAGCCGATCAGGCTGAACAACATCAACCTCAACGGCCTCGGCGGCTCCAAGGACGATGATGTCGACACCACGCCGGCTCCGGCCCACGACCACGCAGCCCCGCGCCGGCTCCGGTGCAGCGGCACGAACTCGCCGATCGGCGTTTGGGCGACCGAAGAGAACAAGGGCAATGTCCGTGTCGAGCAGTGCGGTCCCAATCTGTGCGGTTACGCCCAGAAGACCAACGAGCGCATCCTGATCAACATGAAGCCCGATGGCGCGAAGTGGAGCGGCCGCATCCACGATCCCGACTCCGGCCGCAACTACGACTCCACGATCGCGATGAAGGGCCCGAACGCGATGCGCGTGCAGGGCTGCGCCTTCGGCGGCATGTTCTGCGGCGGCCAGACCTGGAAGCGCGTGAGCTGACGCGCGAAGCGCGTCATCCCTATTGCGCAATTGCGCAATGGGGGCGATGCGAAGCATCGAACCCGGGATCTCGAGCGACGAACTCTCACCACAACTCCTAGATTCCGGGTTCGCGACTTCGTCGCGCCCCGGAATGACGAGCAAGAACAGACCGCCCTCCGCCGACACCGCCCCGCACCGTTCGAACGTTCGCCCCTCCCTCGCGACTCATGTTCATCCGCCATTCAGCTCCCTGCGGCTGATATCGGCCGATCTCGCCTCGCGTTCTCACCGGGACCTCCTCGTGACTTCATTGGTGGCTTGGCGCCGCTTCGTGTTCGCGCTCGTGCTGGCCTTGCCGCTGGCCGGCGTGCGCGTGGCTTGTGCATCCGATGCAATTGAAATCGCGCAGGCGCAGCCGGCACCTGCCGCCTCCCCGACGCCATCGGCATCGCCAACACCATCGGCTTCGCCGACGCCGGCGGCAGACGCGCAGACCACCGCCGTCGAGCCGATCGGCAACGTCGCGACCGTGACGGGGATCGCGACCGTGATCCGCGACAGGAATTCCTATCCGCTGCGCGTGCGCGACGACATCTATCTCAACGACGTCGTGCAGACCTCGTCGAACTCCTCGCTCGGCATCACCTTCAACGACGCGACCACGTTCAACCTCTCCGCCAGCGCCAAGATCACCATCGACAATTACGTCTATGAGGACGGCGGCAAGCAGAACTCGGCGATCTTCGACATCGGCAAGGGCACGGTCGCGTTCGTCGCCGCGGCGGTGGCGAAGACCGGCGACATGAAGATCACGACGCCGACCGCGACGCTCGGCATCCGCGGCACTACCGGCGTCGTCGACGTGCCGGAAGGCGCTGCGGCGAACAAAGCAAACAACGTCAACATCAAACTTTATCCCGACGCCGACGGCCGCGTCGGCCACATCGACGTCGACGACCGCAGCAGCGGCACGCGGCTCGGCGCGCTGACGCGGGCGCGCTGACGCGGGCCGCGAGCGGCTTTGCGATCCGGCCTGGCGCAGCCACCGCCGGCGTCATGCGCTTCGCCGCGGTGCCGATCACGATTCCGGCGCAGCAGATCGCGCGCGACCGCGGCTTCGTCAGCCAGGTGCATCTGGCGCAGAGCACGGGCCGGCAGATCGTCACCGAGCAGCGCGACTTCCGCCGCGCCAATCCGGCCGCGATCAGCCGCATTCCGCGTCCCACCCAGCCGCCGCAGCAGCAGCAATTGCGCCCCACGACAGCGCCGGGTCAGCAACCGCAGCGGCCGAACGGCCAGCCCGGCCAGAACAACCGTCCCGGTCAACAGCAACAGCCGGGCACGCCGGGCCGCCAAGGTGCGCAGCCGCCGCAGCGGCAGGGACAAGGACAACAAGGACAAGGCGGCGCCGTGCAGCCGGGTGGCCAACGCGCAGGTCAAGGGCAGCAGCAACAGGGCCAGCAGCAACGGGGTCAACAACAGCCCGGTCAGCAGCAAGGTGCCGGACGTCCGACAGGTGCACCGCGCGCGGGGCAAAGCGGTCAGCAAGGCACGCAGCCAGGCGGCACGCCGCAAACCCAGCCGCCGCGCGGTGGACAGAATCCGGCGCAACCCGGAGCCGTGACACCGCCTCAGCCGGGCGGCACCGCTCCACAAGCACCGGCTCCGCAAACGCCGCGCACCGGCCTGCAACCCGGGCAGCCGCCAGCGCTGCAACAGCCGGGCATGCAGCGCCAAGGCGGATTCGGGCAGCGCCTCCCCAGCGCGCAACGCCCCGCAGCCCCGCGCAAACCGGCGTCGGCTCCAAAGGAGAAGGAGCGGCGGTGAAGTGTGGCGTGCATCAGTGCGCTCGGTGCACTCCCTCGCCCCGTTATTACGGGGAGAGGGTTGGGGTGAGGGGCTGCTTCCGCGAACTCGATTTCAATCGTAAGCGCAGCACTCAACTCAATCGTACGAGTCGGATGGACTTCCATTCTTGCAACGGTGTGCCCAGCCCCTCACCCGGATCGCTTGCGCGATCCGACCTCTAGCGCAGCACTCAACTAATCGTACGAGTGGATGGACTTCCATTCTTTGACGAACGGTGTCGCGCCCAGCCCCTCACCCGGATCGCTTGCGCCGATCCGACCCTCTCCCGCTGAAGAGGCGGGGAGAGTAAAGAGCCCTCATGCCTCGCCGCGAAGCCAGGCCCGCACCTTCTGCAACAGGCCATGCCGCAGTTCGTCGACGGAGGCGGCCTCAGCCGGTGTCAGCGTCTGCAAGGCGGCATCGATGTCGTCGGCCGCCAGCGTTGGCGCCGGCTCGGGCGCAGGCGCGGGCACCGGCCCAGCGGCCGCAAGCGCGATCGGGCCGACTTGCGTCAGGAACGCGCGCTCATATTCACGCGACAGGCGGGCGAGCGCGTCGTCGAGTGTCAGCCAGTCCACCGCCTTGATGTCGTTCATCAGCTTGCGGACGGGACCGCCATCGGCTTCCATCCGCCAGAAATGCACGACCTTGGAGCGCCCGCCCGACTGGTAGACCAGCGTGCCCAGAAATTCGTGCATGGCCACGTCATGGCCGGTCTCTTCGAGCACCTCGCGATGCGCGGCTTCCTTCGGCGTCTCGCCGTCGTCGAGCTTGCCCTTGGGCAGGACCCATTCGTTGCGCTTGCGCTGGCGCACGACCGCGATCAGCGGCGTCGAACCACGCCGCAGCACAATACCACCCGCCGCCATCACCGGCGCTCGCGCCATCACCCAATCCGTCGTCGTCAGAACCGTCCCCGGGGACGATATAGGCGAAGGTCAGGGCAGATTGAAGGCTACTTTCTTTTCAACAGCGCTTGACCTGCGCGAATGCGCGTGCCCTCGGCGATACCGTCGCAGAAGGTAAAATCGCCGGGCGCCAGGATGATGATGGTCGAGCCGTGCTCGAACCAGCCGAGCTCCTCGCCCTTGGTCACGTTGACGTCGCAGGGGAAATTGACCGGGCCGCGGGTCTGCGCGTTCAGCACCATGTCGAGGAAGTGCAACCGAATGCTTGCGACCAGGATCGCAGCAACCGGCACGAGCGTCACCGCCTCGCCGGTCGAAAGATGCGTGCGGATCACCGCGCGCTCGTTCTTGCAGAACAGCCGCTCCACGCGCTTGAGCGCGATCGGATTGACGTTCCAGACGTCGCCATGGATCAGCGTGACCCGCTCGATATGGGCGTCATAGGGCGCATGGAAGCGGTGATACATGCTCGAGGTCAACCGCAGCGTGACGAAGCTTCCGTTGCGGTGCTGATCGACCAGCGCGGAGTCGCCGACGAGGTCCAGCAACGAATACGGCGCGCCCTTGACCTGGAACAGTTCGGTATCGGCGATCCGGCCATGGGCGCCGACGATGCCGTCGGACGGGCTGGCGACGACCGCCGGATCGAGATCAAAGGGCCGCAGGCCAGGCTTGAGCTCCCGGGTGAAGCAGTCGTGCAGACTCCTGAAATGGGTCTTGCGCGCCTCCGACAGATCGAGGTCGGAGAACAGCTTCCACAGCGCGATCGAGAAGTCCCGTACCAGCGGATTCTCGATCTTGGAGAACCAACCCATGAACCGGGTCAGGGCCGCGCGGGGGATGCGGTTGGTCAACAGGAAGTTGAGGTCTTCCTGCTGGGTGAAAGAGGCAATGAGGGCTTTGACTGTCATGAATCTGTCAGCTCGCAGGGTTAGCGCTTGTTGTCATGGAAACGACACTCCCGATTCTCTCGATGTCCGTGGCCGCCGCAGCGTCTGCTGCCGCCGTCCTCCCGAAGATCAAGGCGCGGGTCGAACTGTCCCGCGCCAAGCACCGCTCGCTCGCCGGACACTCCAAGATGTCGCGGCGGGTGGCCAAGCTGCTGCCGTTCTACGAGTTCGAGGGTGACAAGTATTTCGGCTGCGACGGCGCGCCTGACAACGTGGTGAAGCAGCGCAAGGACGCCTTCTTCCGTCTCGCAGCTCTCTACGCCGATCGCTACCCCAAGGGCCGCGCGATGACGAAGCAAGCGGCCGAGACGATCTCCGACCTCAACTTCACCGAAAGCTACCGCGTGCCGTTCCAGTTCTCGCGACTCGTCCGCGAGCATCTGGGCACCTCGACCTTCATGGAGTCCTCGAGCGGCGTCACCGTCACCGATGTCGACGGCAACACTTCCTACGACCTCACGGGCTCCTACGGCGTCAACATCTTCGGCAACGACTTCTATAAGGAGTGCATCGAGGGCTCCGAGAAGCGCGCGCATGCGCTCGGTCCCGTGCTCGGTCCCTACCACCCCGTCATCCTCGAGAACGTGCAGCGGCTCAGCCATATCTCGGGCCTCGACGAAGTCTCGTTCCACATGTCCGGCACCGAAGCCGTGATGCAGGCCGTGCGCCTTGCGCGCTACCACACCAAGCGCACGCATCTGGTCCGTTTCGCCGGCGCTTATCACGGCTGGTGGGGCGACGTGCAGCCCGGTGTCGGCAATCCGATTCCCGCGCACGAGACCTACACGCTTTCCGAGATGTCCGAGAAGACGCTGCACGTGCTGCGCACGCGCAAGGACATCGCCTGCGTGCTGGTCAACCCGCTGCAGGGCCTGCATCCGAACAGCAACGCGCCCGGCGATTCCTCGCTGGTCGACAGTTCCCGCGGCGGCAATTTCGATCGCGCCGCCTACACCGAATGGCTGAAGAAGCTGCGCGAGGTCTGCGACCAGCGCGGCATCGTGCTGATCTTCGACGAGGTCTTCGTTGGCTTCCGTCTCGCCGCCGGCGCGCCCAGGAATATTTCGGCGTCAAGGCCGACATGGTGACCTACGGCAAGAGCCTCGCCGGCGGCCTGCCGGTCGGCGTGGTCTGCGGCAAGAAGGAATTGATGCGCCGCTTCCGCGACGACCGGCCCGCCGACATCTGCTTTGCGCGCGGCACCTTCAACTCGCATCCCTACGTCATGACGGCGATGGACGAGTTCTTGAGCCGCCTCGCCAGCCCGAACTTCCGCGCCATCTATGACGGGCTGGATGCGACCTGGAACGGCCGCGTCGCGAGGCTCAACCAGATGATGACCGACGCCAAGCTGCCGGTACAGTTCGCCAACTTCTCGTCGATCTGGACGGTGAAATACACCACCCCATCCCGCTACAACTGGATGCTGCAATACTATCTGCGCGCCGAAGGGCTGGCGCTGAGCTGGGTCGGCACCGGCCGGCTGATCTTCAGCCTGAACTACACCGACGCCGACTTCGCTGAGGTCGCCGAGCGCTTCGTCCGCGCCGCCGAGAAGATGAAGGCCGACGGCTTCTGGTGGCACGACGGCGTGCTCACCAACAAGAACATCAAGCGGCAGATCTTGAAAGAGATGCTGGCCAAGCGCTTCGGGCGCTGAGGCTTCGCTACGCGCACACCGCATACCTGCCGCCCCGAACACCGCTCTCTCTTCCCTCTCTCCCCGCTTGCGGGGAGAGAGTTGGGGTGAGGGGGACTCCCCGCGCGCGCGGTGAGAGTTGGTGGACGCCCAGCTAGCAGAGCCCCCGCGGAGAGCCCCCCTCACCCGGCTTTGCGCTACGCGCAAAAACGACCTCTCCCCGCAAGCGGGGCGAGGTGAAGAGAGCGCGCTCCTCGCCAGAGTCACTTTGAAAGCATCCCCAAGACGTGGATGCCCGGCACGAGGCCGGGCATGACGCAACCATCAGACATCGGAGTGTTTTGTGTGAGCTGCGCGCTCAGGCGTGCTGCTCTTCGAGCGCGGGCTCGGCGATGAGGCCCAGCGTGTGCTCGGGGTTGAGGTGCAGACCCGGGTCCATCAGCTCGCCGCGCATCAGCGCCAGCGGAGCAGAGCGATAGAGCATCAGATCGTGGAAGGGGTCGGTCAGGATCTTGGTCATCCAGACGAGGCCGGTCTCGACGTCGCGGATGAAGAACAGGTGCACGGTGCGGAACAGGAGGCCGCCGCCGCCGATGAAGAGCCAGATCTTGGCCGTCTGCCGCATGAAGTCGGTCACGCTGGCCCAGGGGGTGAACAGGCCGAACAGCGTCGGATCGACGAACAGCACCAGCGGCGAGAGCGCCCAGATCGCCATCAGCACCACCTTGCGCTGAAGGTTGTAGCCGACCTTGATCTCTTCCTTGTACTCGTGCGTCGCCTGGTTGATGTGGTCGTAATCGTGCGGCTCGAAGAAGAAGTGACCGGCCTGGCGCGAGGTCATCGAGACCAGCCAGCCGACCAGGGCGGAGATCACGGGGTCGACGAACAGCCAGACATAGGCGAAGAGAAAGCTCAGCGCGCTGACGAAGTGCAGGCTCTGATTGATGCGGCTGTGGTGATAGTAGCGATGGTCGTCCCAGCGCTGGATCCGCAGCTGCTCGAGATAGTTCTTGATCATGCTCTCCCCCAAAATGCTTCGGGTTCAGGATTTACAGGGATTCGATGTAGGCCGTGTGACATCATCATTTTGTCATATGACGATGTGCAGCGACGCGATGACGCACGCGAACACGTGAGCGGCGGAGCGAGCCGCCGCTCGTACGCAGCCCTGCTCAGGCTGCCTTGGCGACGTCGACCTTGCGGAAGCGCACCAGCGAGAAGTGGCCGAGCGGCGGAATCAGACGGCGCTCGGCGAGCTCGATGCCATTGGCACCGGAGAGCCACTTCGCGTAACGCGACCAGGCGAACTCGGCGGTGCGGAAGCCGAGCGGACGCACCACGGGCTGGAGCTTCTGCTCGATGAAGCGGCGCATGCCGGTGTCGGCGCTGACGCGGGTCAGGATGATCAGCTCGCCGCCCGGACGCAGCACGCGGGCGAATTCGTCGAGCGCCTTCTCCGGATTCGGCACGGCGGTGACGACATACTGCGCCATCACGACGTCGAAGGAATTGTCGGGGAATTCGAGCTTCTCGGCGTCCATCACCGCGAGGCCCTCGACATTCTTGAGGTTGCCTTCGCTGACGCGGCGGCGCGCCTTGTCGAGCATCGCGTCCGAAATGTCGGTGCCGAAGATGCGCAGATGCGGAGCGTACAGCGGCAGCGAGATGCCGGTGCCGACACCGACCTCGAGCACACGACCGCCGATCTTGTTGGTGGCTGCGATCGCGGCCTGACGGCCCTTGGCAAACACACCGCCGAACACGAGATCGTAGACGGGCGCCCAGCGGTCATAAGCCTGCTCGACCGAGCCACGGGTGAGGTCAAGCTGCTGGGTGCCGTCAAGGTTCATGATCTTAGCCATCGATGAGGTTCTCGCTGTGGGTCAAAGCTATGGTCAACCGCGCACCGGCCGCCGCGCCATGACGGGCGAGGCGCGCAGGACGCGGCTGGGCTGAAGTGAGGTGAGATTGCCGACGAACTGGCGCGCGCTGTTCTCCCAGGATCGCTCGAGCGCGAAGTTGCGGCAGGTCTCGCGCGACATGGTGAGCGCGCGCAGGCACGCAGTACGCAGGTCATGGTCGATCGCGCCGATCGGATGATCAGCGATGACGTCCTTCGGGCCCGTCACCGGAAACGCAGCAACCGGCGTGCCGCAGGCGAGTGCCTCGAGCTGCACCACGCCGAACGTGTCGGTCAGGCTCGGGAAGACGAAGACGTCGGCGGCTGCGAGATGCGCGGTGAGATCCGCGCCCTTCTTCTCGCCGAGGAACACGGCATCGGGATATTTTTTCTCCAGCGCCGCCTTCTGCGGGCCGTCGCCAACGACGACCTTGGTGCCGGGCAGGTCAAGCGAGAGGAAGGCGTCGAGGTTCTTCTCCACCGCGACGCGGCCCATGGTCATGAAGATCGGGCGCGGCAGATCGAGCTTGGCGGGACTGTCGGGATGGAACAGCTCGGTATTGACGCCGCGTCCCCAGAAGCCCAGCCGCTTGAAGCCGCGCTCGGACAGCTCCTGCCGCAGCGAGGGCGTCGCCACCATGGTCATGGCGGCGGCATCGTGGAAGTGGCGCAGCACGGCATAGCCGACGGCATCAGGGATGCCGGTCCGCACCGAGACGTATTCGGGAAAACGCGTCGTATAGGAGGTCGTGAACGCAAGGCGGTTGCGGCGGCAATAGGCGCGCGCAGCCCAGCCGATCGGGCCTTCAGTGGCAATGTGCAGCGCGTCGGGCGCCGCCTTCTCGATCCGCCGCGCGATCTCCTTTCCGCTCGGCAGCGCGATGCGCAGGCCCGGATAGGTCGGCAGCGGCCAGGACCGGAAGCCGTCCGGGGTAAGGAAGTCGATCTCGACGTCGAGCGCCTTGGCCGCGTTGGCCAGCGAGGTCAGGGTGCGGACCACACCGTTGACCTGCGGATGCCAGGCGTCAGTCGCGATTAATACCCGCATGGGGAAATCCCGAGAGGTTGATGATTCTCGGCTTAGGACCATCAACCAAGGATATTTCAGGCGTGTGACGTCACATAAATGTCGGCCCGCTGTTTTGTTGGTTAACAGCCGCGCCCGGCCACGAAACTGTCATGAAACAATCCTTGCCGCGACGAAACCGTTTTCGGTTTTCCGCGCAAACGTCCCGAAACTTCTTTCCGTTAGGGATTTAGGCAACGGAGCACCGAAACGGTGCCGCGGTGGCATCACACCGAGCAAACAGGGGCGATCAATGTTCAATCTGGACACGTTCAAGACGTATTCGCGCGCCGTTGCTTTTGGCGCAGTCGCGATCTCCGCAATCGCATTTGCCGGCCCGGCCAAAGCCGCGCCCGTGCAGCTCTTCCCGTTCTTCCAGCCGCTGCCGCCGATGGCGGCGCCGCAGCCGCTGCAGCCCTATCAGCCCTACCAGGCGCCGACCTATCAGACCGCGCCGTCCGAGGATCAGGACGCGGTCGAGATGCCGGCACGCTTCCGCCGCCAGACCGTCTCCTACGCGACGCGTGAAGCGCCGGGCACCATCATCATCGATACGCCGAACACTTATCTCTATTACGTGCTCGGTAACGGCCAGGCGCTGCGTTACGGCATCGGCGTCGGCCGCGACGGCTTCACCTGGTCCGGCATCCAGTCGGTGAGCAAGAAGGCCGAGTGGCCGGATTGGACTCCGCCGCCGGAGATGATCGCCCGCCAGCCCTATCTGCCGCGCCACATGGCCGGCGGCCCCGGCAATCCGCTTGGCGCCCGCGCCATGTATCTCGGCGGCACCATCTACCGCATCCACGGCACCAACGCGCCCGAGACCATCGGCAAGCACGTCTCCTCCGGCTGCATCCGCATGACCAACCAAGACGTCACCGACCTCTATTCCCGCGTCAACGTCGGCACCAAGGTGATCGTGTTGCCGATGTCGGAGCGCCGCGCCGATCTCGGCGCCGCGACGCGCTAACGCGACAGGACATTGTGACGCAAACGGCCCCGGAACCCACCGGGGCCGTTTTCGTTTGCCCTCGACATTCCGGCGCGCCTGCTGCGGCGCGTTTCGCCATGGAGGTGCATATGCAACCACACCTGCAAGCCTTGCCCGGCACCTGGCTGCGCGGACTCGCCTGTGCCGGAGCGCTGGGGTTGCTCTTGTCCGCGCCTTCCTCGCGCGCGCAACAGCCGGCAGGCGGCGACGCAGCCCAGCAGGCCTTCAACAATTCCTGCCGGACCTGCCACTCCGTGAAGGAAGGCGACAACCGCCTCGGTCCCAATCTCAACAAGATCGTCGGACGAAAGGCCGGATCGCTGCCGGACTACAACTACTCTCCGTCGATGAAGGACGCTGGCTTCGTCTGGGATCAGGACAAGCTCACCCGCTTCATGGTCAAGCCGGACGAGGTCGTGTCCGGCAACAAGATGCAGCCCTATGGCGGTGTGTCAGCGGAGGAAGCGGCGAAGGTGGTTGCTTATCTGCAAGCGGCGCCAAGCGCGCAATAGCAGGCTGATCGGCAGCCAACCGCTCCACGGCGACAACCGACAATTGCGCCTCCGTGGCCCTCGTGGTCTTCTGAACCGGCGAGGGACGCCGAATGAGCACAACCATTCTCGAATATCAGGACAGCGCCGCCCGGCTCCGAGGCCTTCTGGTCGCGGATGACTCCGCCGCCTTCAGACGGCCCGGCATCGTCCTGTTTCCGGACGCGCGCGGCATCGGCACCCAGGCCATCGCCCGGGCCGAGCGCGGGCGACGCCGCGTCGATGCCACCAAGCTCGCCGCGATCGGTTATTGCTTCGGCGGCACCACCGCACTCGAGCTGGCGCGTGCCGGCGCCAATCTTCTGGCAGTCGTGAGCTTCCATGGTGGGCTCACCAGCGAACGACCGGACGATGCCGTCAACATCAAGGCCAGGGTGCTGGTGTGTCATGGCGCTGCCGACGCGCTGGTGTCGCTGGCGCAGCTCGCGAGTTTCCAGGACGTCATGAGCAGGAGCAGCGTCGACTGGCAGGTCCTTGTCCAGGGCGGCGCGCCGCATGGCTTCACCAATCCGGAGCTCATCGAGGCCGGGCTTCCGAACCATGGCTATCACGAAGCCGCCGATCGCCGCTCCTGGGCTGCGATGCTCGGCCTGTTCGGGGAAGCCTTCGGAGTGGAGCTGCGCTAGCCAAACCCAGGGAATCCATTAGTCATGCCGCACGTCCCCACCACCGTCGCGATCAGGCTGCTCACGGCTTCCGACGCAGCTCCTTACCGCACCATCAGGCTGGAAGCCCTCGCCGCGCATCCCGAGGCCTTTGCCAGCGCGTTCGCGCGCGAGCAGGACAAGCCGCTTGCCTGGTTCGAGGAGCGTCTCACGACGTCGGATGTCTTCGGCGCCTTTATCGCGGAGGAGCTTGTCGGCGTCGCCGGCTTCTGGCGGCAAGAAGGCGCGAAGACCGAGCACAAGGCCGTTCTCTGGGGCATGTATGTACGCCCCGATGCGCGAAAATCCGGCGTGGGGCGTCGCCTCGTCGACGCGCTCGCGGCACATGCCGCAGAGCGGGTCGAACAGCTCCAGCTTGCCGTCGTCAGCGAGAATGCGGCGGCTATCCGGCTCTACACTGGCGCCGGGTTCGTTGAGTACGGCCGCGAGGTGAAAGCCCTCAAGCTGGACGGCCGATACTTCGATGAGATCCTGATGGCCTTGTTCTTTGACCGAAGCGGCAAGTGAAAAAGGCCATCCGGTTCTCACCGGATGGCGCCCGGTCACTCCGCGATCAGCCTCAGCCACGCCGCCGAATGAAACGCGCTCATCAAGAGATACATCGGCACCATCCCGCCGAGCAGAGACCCCTGCCCGGCGGCGCACAGCATGTCTGCCGGGCCGCCGAGCACCGCCGTCAGCACGGCCATGATCGCGAAGGTTGGTGTCGCCGCCAAGGCCAGCCATCTGGCGAGGTGGCGCAGGGCCACGATGCCATTGCGGCCGGCGCCGGCGGTTGCGCTGACGGGACTAGTCACGGCCTTCCGCGGCCTCCTCGCGAAACGCCTTCTCGCCGGCGTCCGAGATCTCGACCCATTTCTTGTCGGGTGCAGCGCCCTCGGTGTAGCTGTCGTGCCAGTTCCACCATTTGTAGGTCGGCGTCTGCGGATAGCCTTTTGGCGAGTCTTCCCAGACCTCCTGCCGGCCGAGCGGCGTGATGTCGAGATAGTTCCAGGTGCCGCCCATCTGCTCGTCGCCGCGGCTCTTGACGAAATAGGTGCGGAAGATGCGGTTGCCGTCGCGGAAGAACACGTTGGTGCCGTGCCACTCGTCGACGCCGAAATCCTTGTCGAAGCTGTCGGTGACGGTGACCCAGGGCATGGTCCAGCCCATCCGCTTCTTCAACCTGGCGATGTCGGCCTGCGGCGCGCGCGAGGCGAACACCAGCGTGGTGTCGCGGGCATTGAGATGCGAGACATGGGCGACCTGGTCGGCGACCATCGAGCAGCCGCGGCAGGCATGATCGGGCCAGCCGAACACGCCAGGCTCGAAGAAGGCGCGGTAGACGATCAGCTGCCGCCGCCCCTGGAACAGATCAGTCAGACTGACCTTGCCGCCGGGCCCCTCGAACGCATAGGTTTTGGTCACTTCCATCCACGGCATGCGCCGGCGCTCGGCGGCCAGGGCGTCGCGGGCACGGGTATGCGCCTTTTCCTTCACGAGCAGTTGCTGACGGGCTGCCTCCCAGTCCTGAGGCGACACCACCGGCGGTGTCTGCATGGCGGTCTGTTTGTCTGCTGAAGTCATCATGGTTCTCCAAAGCTCTTCCCTGAACGACCATTCCGCGTCTCACGGAACCGATCGCCCCTCGCCGCACATCGTCGGCCGTCAACGATTTCTGGCACCTCGCGGTTGCGCGGTGGGAGTAACAAGTGTGGCGGGATTTGAATGGAATCGCTGATCACGGCCGCGGCGCGCGCGTTGGAGGCCGGCGATCCGCTCGGCGCGCTGAACCGCGTTGCGCTGCGCAATGATGCACCCTCGCTGGCGCTGCGCGGCATCGCGATGGCGCAGCTCGGCGATCTCGCCAAGGCGAAGACGCTGCTGCGCAGCGCCGCGCGTGCCCGGCATCGCAATCAGGCGGCTCAGAACCAGAGACGCGCGCGCGGCGCTCGGCCGTGCGGCGCGCGCAGCGCGGCTGGCGAATATCCCGGCGCTCGTGGCCGAGGTCGGCAGCGCGAACCTCATCCTCGACACGCCGGCCGCACGGCTGATCGCGGGCGGCAACGAACATCCGTTGTTGCTCGGAGAGGTCGAACGGCTGGCGACCTCGACGGCACTGGTCGTGGACACCTTCCATCACGTCGTGCGCCGGCAAGGCGTTGCCGTATCGCTCGGAACGCGCCCGGTGCTGTTCGCGCTCGCGCGTCTCCTGGCCCAGGCGTGGCCCGCGGATGTCTCGCGAGAGATGCTGATCGCGGGGGCGTTCCGCGCGAAGCACGCCGATGAATCGCATCGCGCGCGATTGCGCGTCGAGGTCGGGCGGCTCCGCACCAAGCTGAAGCCGCTCGCCGAGATCAGCGCGACGAAGCAGGGTTTTGTGCTGGCGCCGCGCAAGACGCGCGACATTCTCGTGCTGGCGCGGCCCGTCGAGGAGAAGCACGCCGCCGTCCTCGCCTTTCTCGCCGACGGCGAGCCGTGGTCGAGCTCGGCACTCGCGCTGGCGCTCGGAACCAGCGCGCGCACCGTGCAGCGGGCGCTCGACGAGCTGGCGCGCTCGAACAAGGTGCAGTCGTTCGGACACGGACGGGCACGACGCTGGATGACGCCGCCCGTCCCGGGATTCCCGACAGGCTTGTTACTCCCCACGCCGCTGCTGAAGACGTAAGATTGCGGCACATCACAGGGACCATGCACATGAAACGTTCAGCCGCCGAGATCGTCAGGGAGTACGGGCCGTTTGCGGGTGTCGAGGCCGTGCATGGCGTCACCTATGACGGCACCCATGTCTGGTTCGCATCGGGCGACAAGTTGAGCGCGATCGATCCCGCCAGCGGCAAGGTCGCGCGCTCGATCGATGTCGCCGCGCATGCCGGAACGGCGTTCGACGGCCGCCATCTGTTTCAGATCGCCGAGGATCGCATCCAGAAGATCGATGCCGCGACCGGCAAGGTGCTCAGCACGATCCCCGCGCCCGGCGGCGGCGGCGATTCAGGGCTTGCCTGGGCGGAGGGCTCGCTCTGGGTCGGACAATATCGCGAACGAAAAATCCATCAGGTCGATCCGGACACCGGAAAGATCCTCCGCACCATCGAGAGCAAGCGTTTCGTCACCGGCGTCACTTGGGTCGACGGCGAGCTCTGGCACGGCACCTGGGAAGGCGAGGACAGCGACATCAGGCGGATCGATCCCGAGACAGGCAAGGTGCTGGAGCAGCTCGACCTACCCTCTGGGACGATGGTCTCTGGCCTCGAGTCCGACGGCGCAGATCGCTTCTTCTGCGGTGGTGGGGAGCGCGGCAATGTGAGGGCGGTCCGCCGCCCCAGGCGCTCGTCCCGCTAGCCGCGCAACGCCTCGCGCAGCAAGCCGGCGAAATCGCGGGCGATCTGCGACGGCTCCTCGTGCGTCGGGAACAGGATTGCTATCTGGTAGGAAATCGCCGGCTGCAGCGGACGCAGGACGAGGTCCGCCGTGAACGAACGGCTCACGACGGGATCGACGATACCGACGCCGCGGCCCGCCGCAACCAGCTCGCAAGCCGTGGAGAAGAATTCCGTCTCCGCAACCACATTCCAGCGTGCCCCGAAGCTGGAGAAGGCGGACGCAAGCTGCTGATACACGGGATCGCCGCGAAACAGCGTCACGAACGGCACCCCGTCGAGATCGCGCGGCGTCAATTGCTTTCGCCTGGCCAGCGGATGTCCCTTCGGCAGCATGCACATGCATTCGTATGAAAACACCTCCATGTGGGAGGTCGGGTAATCGAGCGGCAGCTCCGCCACCGCGAGATCGAACTGCTGCGTCGACATCAGCTCGCGAACGGAGGCCGAGTTGCGGGTGATGATCTTGGCCTGGAGCTGCGGCCGCTTCGCGGAGAATTTGGAGACCAGGCGCGGCAGCAGGCTGATCGACAGGCTGGGATAGGCCGCGATCGCAAGGTGCCCGCGGCTGCCGGACCGGATCTCGCCGGCAATGCGCGCGGCGTTCTCCACCGCGTCGAGGGCGCGCGCCGCCTCGACATAGAACAGCTTGGCCTCAGGCGTCGGCTGCAGCCGCCCGCCGCGGCGCACGAACAGCGTGAGCCCGGTCGCATGTTCGAGATTGGCGATCATGGTGCTGATCCCCGGCTGCGACATGCCCAGCAATTCGGCCGCCCGGGTCATGGTGCCGTGAAGCATCAAGGCGCGAAAGCATTCCAGCTGGCGTAGCCGCATCGCGAGGCTCCGGAAGAGGTTATAGGGAAATCATATATCGGATGTAAGTAATATTATTGGAATTGCATCTCGTCCAATGGTCCCTTCTCGCCACAGAGCGCCTTGAGGAGACTGGCATGAACGAGACTGCAAGGATCGGCCGCAAGCACCCACGACGGATTCCGGCGCGGCAGGGCATCGCGGCGGAAATGGTGGCCGGCCAGACCGCGACCATCCTGAACACCCATGGCAAGCAGGTTGTCGATACCTGGGCGTTCAACGCGGCCGACATGAGCGAGGCCATGTCGATGGAGCACAGCCGCACCGCGATGTTGAAGATCGCCCCGCAAGTCGGCGATACGTTCGTGACCAATCGCCGCCGCGCGATCCTGACGCTGGTCGCTGACACCACGCCCGGCGTCCACGACACGCTGATCGCTGCTTGCGATACCTATCGCTACCGCGACCTGGGTGCAGGCGCCGATCACGCCAACTGCACGAACAATCTCCACGCCGCGCTGGCCGCGATCGGGCGCAAGGCAGCGGAAGTGCCCTCGCCGCTCAATCTCTTCATGAACGTCCCGGTCGGCGCGGATGGCACCCTCGAGTTCCAGCCGCCGACCAGCGAGGCCGGCCAGTATGTGAGCTTCCGTGCCGAGATGGATCTGGTCATCGTCTTCTCCGCCTGCCCCCAGGACGTGACGTCGGTCAACGGCATGGAGCCGACCGACGCGCATTTCCTGATCGATTGATCGCACCAGGCCGCCCGGGAGAAACCCCATGCGCAAATTACCGCCCCTCAATGCGATCCGGGCGTTCGAAGCCGCCGCCCGTCATCAGAGCTTTACGGCTGCCGCGGCCGAGCTGTGCGTGTCGGTCACGGCTGTGAGCCATCAGGTCCGGCAACTGGAAGCGCTCTTGAAGCGGAAATTGTTCGACCGCCGCGGACGAACCGTTGCGTTGACATCCGAAGGGCGGGCGATCTTTCCGTTGCTGCGGGACGGCTTCGATCAGCTCGCGAATGCCTTTGCCGGCATCCAGCCCCGCGCCGGATCGCAGGAGATCACCCTCTCCACGACACGCGCCTTCGCGGAACGATGGCTCGTTCCGCGGCTGGAGCAGTTCAGCGCGCGGTGTCCGGCCATCATCGTGCATATCGACGCCACGGAAGACATCGTGACCCCGGGCACGCGCGGCGTTGATCTCGCCATCCGCTACGGGCGGTCGGACACTGCGGAGCCAGCTGCCGTTTTGTTCGAGGATAGCTATATCGCGGTCGCCGCCAGCGGAATCTGTCCGCACAACGTCGCCTCGCCCCGCATCGACGACTTCGCAACGCGGTCGCTGCTGGCCTTTCGCTGGAAGAACCCGGCGCTGGAGTTTCCCGCATGGTCGGGCTGGCTCGCCGTCGCGCCGCGCGGCCGGCGCGCCAATTTTGCCATGTCCTGGTTCAGCGAAGAGACGCTGGCATTGCATGCGGCGGAGCGCGGGCTCGGACCGCTGCTTTGCAGCGACGCACTGGTGGACGATCAACTCCGTCAGGGGACCATGCGCCAGATCGAAGGACCCGCCCTGCCGGGCTTTGCCTTCAGGCTGTTGGAAGGCGCTTCGGTCGGCCGGCGCAAAGCGGTGGCCACCTTCACCGACTGGCTGCGCGCGGAAGCGGCAAGCTTCCGCGCGCGATCGTGGGCGCTCAGGGAACCACAGGCTGCGTGAAGTAGGGCAGCCTCTCGACACGAACCTGGTAGGTCCCGGCGTTCACCAGCGCGTCGACATGGGCCGCGATCTGCTCGAGCGTGGCGAACCAGACCTTGCGGTTGGCGAGGACATCCTCGAGCCAACGCTCGACCAACCGCCAGCGTGCGAGCCTCCCGGTGAGGAAGGGGTGCCAGATTCCCATCCAGAATCCCCCCGCCTCGTACTGTGCCTCGAATTCCTCGAACGAAGCCGCAAGCCCCGCGCTCGGCGATTGCACCGGCATCATGTAGCCGATCTCGGCATAATGGGCGAAAGGCGGCCAGTCGTCCGCACCCCAATGCGGCGGCATCTCGTAGAGCTTTCCCTTCTGCGTTTGCATCAGATACGGAATGTCGTCGGCCATCAGCGATGAATCATAGCTGAAGCCGTGCTCGATCAGCAGTTCGAGCGTCGCTTGCGTCGCATTGTAGAGCGGCGCGCGGTAGCCGCGCGGCTTGCGCCCCGTCATCGCGACGTGGGTGCGGAGCGCTCGTTCGAAGCGCTCGCGTTGCAGATCCGGCCCGATCTCGGCCGGGTCCTCGTGAATGTAACCGTGGTGGCCGATCTCGTGCCCATCCTTCAGGATCGCCTCGACGGCGGCGGGATAATTTTCCATCGTCCAGGCCGGCATGAAGAACGATTGCTTCAGGCCAAGCCGCCGATACGTCTCGAGAATGCGCGGCACGGCGACCGTCGGACCGTATCGCCCCATCGTGATCGGATAGAGCCGGTTGTAACTGTCCTGGGGCCGCGCGACGTGGATGAGACTGTCCGCGTCGACGTCCAGGGTGATCGCGCAGGCGCACCGGGCACCGTTCGGCCAGGGAATGGGATTGGCTATCATGCTCGCTCTGCCGCTCTCGCTTCACTCGGCCGCAAGCCTATCATCCTGACCGACCCCGAGACACTGATCGACCAGCACGGGGATGGCGGCAAGCGCATCGGCAAGCGACTGCCGGTGGCGCTCGTCATCGAACTCCTGGTAGTCGACGGCAATGACATGGCTCTCCTTCACGCCGAGATAGTGGGCACAGGTGAAGATGTGGGTCTCCAGGTGATTCATCCGCTCGCGCACCCCGCCGGGCCCGAAGCCGAATTCGCCGCGGGAGCTGAGCACCACAAGGGTCTTGCCACTCATGACGGGCTCGAGTGGAAAATCGCCGCGCGCAAGATCGAAGCTGAATGTCTGGCCGATCCGGATCACCTTGTCGAACCATGATTTCAAGCCCGCGGGCATGCCGTAATTGTACATCGGTGTGCCGATCACGATGACATCGGCGCGATCGAGCTCGTCGATCAGTTCGTCCGACAGGCGAAGCTCCTCGTCCTGATCCGGCCGGCGCGCTTCGGGCGGCGTGAAAGCGGCGACGACCCAGGCTTCCGTCACCAGGGGCGGCGGATTGCGGCCGACGTCCCGCGCCAGGACCAGTGTTTCGGGCTCGCGCTCGAGCCAATGTTCGACAAAAGCCTTGGACAGGCGGCGGCTGATCGAGCGCTCGCCGCGCACGCTGGCATCGATGTGCAGGATTGTCGTCATCACGGACCTCCGATTGTGCTGCATCCGGCGGCAGCATTGCCGATCGCACGCCAGAGGACGATTGACGATATCGGCAGCGGGCTTGAGAAAAACTCAAGATCAAAGCGGTGGCCTCGCCGCACGCAGGCCGAGCTGCTTGCCGTGCACTGCCGATGCATGATGCTGCACTTCGGCTCATCCAGGCTTGAGTATTTCTCATTAACGCGCGGGATCGCTTGTTGCTCAGATGCCTCCTCGCCCAAGCAAGCACAACAATGGAGGAAACATGTCGACCGAGCCTCAATCCGCCCTGCCCGAACACCAGATCGGCTTCGATGCTCACGGCATCGAGCCGGTCCCTGCTGCGCACCGCACGTCCACGGCAACGGACCAGTTCTGGATCTGGGCCGGCGCCAACATCGCGCCCATCAACTGGGTGCTCGGCGCTCTCGGTATCCAGCTCGGCCTCAGCCTGCTGCAAACGCTTGCCGTGGTCGTGGTCGGAAACCTGCTCGGCGCCACCCTGTTCGGCATCTTCTGCTTGATGGGGCATCGTACCGGCGTCCCGCAGATGGTGCTCGGCAGGCTGGCCTTCGGCCGCCGCGGCGCCGGTCTGCCGGCGCTCGCGCAGGTCCTCATGCCGATGGGATGGGTCGCGACCAACACGTGGATCGTGCTCGACCTCGCGGTCGCCGCCCTGGAACGGATGGGCGTAAACGGCTCGACCGAGCTGAAATATCTGATCGCCGCCGCCGTCATGGTGCTGCAGGTCGGCATCGCTGCCTGGGGCTTCAATGCGATCCGGCAGTTCGAGCGCTACACCATGCCGGTGATCCTGGCGATCATGGCCTTGATGACCGTGCTTGCGTTCTGGCGCGTGGATATCGTCTGGCACGGCTCAGGAACCACGGATGCGAAGACCTTCGCGGCGATGACGCAGCTCATGACTGCCATCGGCATCGGCTGGGGCATTTCGTGGCTGGTCTATGCCTCGGACTACACCCGCTTCGCCAGGCCGCAACTCAGTGCAGGCAAGGTGTTTGGCGCGACGTTTCTCGGCATGTTCGTTCCCACCGTGTGGCTCGCCTTGCTCGGGGCAACGATCGCGTCCGGCGGAGCAGGTTCCGACCCGGCCCAGCTTGTCGTGGCGACATTCGGTGCCATGGCGCTGCCCGTGCTGCTTCTGCTGCTGCACGGGCCGATCGCGACCAACATCGTCGTGATCTACTCGGCGGCGCTGTCGAGCCTCGCGCTCGATATCCGCTGGCCGCGCTGGACCATCTCCGTGATCTCGGGCGTGATCGCGTCGCTGATCCTCTGCCTGTTCCTGCAGTCGGGCGACTTCGCGCACACCTTCGACAGCTTCATGGTCGCGCTGGTGGTCTGGATCAGCCCTTGGGCAGGGGTCACTCTCGTGGACTTCTTCGTGATCCGCGGCGGGCGCGTCGATCTCGGCGAACTCTACGCCTCACCCGAAACGAGCCGATACGGCAACGTCAACTGGGCCGGCATGCTCTCGTTCGCAATCGGACTCATCGCGGCCTGGCTCTTCCAGATGGGGACGATCGCCGCGATGCAGGGGCCGCTCGCGCTGTGGGCTGGCGGCGTCGATCTTTCGTGGCTGACCGGCATGGTGGCGGCCGGCGCGAGCTATGCAGTGCTTTATCCGCTGTGCGGGCGGGCCATCGAAAACCTCGGCGCAGGGTCAAAGCTCGGCTCGCTCTCGGGCGAAGCCAAATCCACCTCGGTGTGATGGGCGGAACATGTGTTAACGGCACGGTCGCGGCCGTTAACACATTCGCCCCAATTCCGACCCATCGGTGCGCTCTAGCGCCCTCCTCGCCCGCCCTGTAAAATCCCCGCCGGGGCGGCTTGGGGGATTGATGCGTCTGACGTTGAATCTGAAGACTATCCTGATCGCCGTGGCGGTGCTCGCGGCGTCGTTCTTCATCAGCCTGAAGGCGATGGACTTCCTGTCGCCGCGCGCGACCAATCCGGCGCCGCCGGTCGCGCAGCTGCCGCCGCTGTCGCGGGTCGCGAAGAGCTCGATCGTGGTCGCGCCGGTCGCGCGCCGGTCGCGATCGCGCTGTCGGCGATCCGCGAGCAGGCCGAGCGAGCCGCGCCGCGCAATTTCGCCGGCAAGGCCGACAACCCGATCTCGCAGATCCTGGAGAATGCCGACATCGGCTGGTCCGCCGTGCGCGGCCCGATGGCGGCACCGGCGACAAGGACGTGCTGACGATCTCGACGCCGCTCAGCGGCAAGCTGAACGTCACGGGCTCGCTGTCGTCCAAGGCCACCGGCGCACTCGGCGACGCGCTCGGCAGCGTGCTCGGCGGTGACGCGGCGAAACGGATCGGCGCGGTCAACATCAAGAACCTGAACGCCAGCGCCGAGATCAAGGGCAACGTGGTCGTCACCTCGCGCCCGAAGCTCGCCGCGGCCTGGCACCTCGAGCCCAATCTCGGCGCCCAGGTCAATCTCGGCGACACCAACCTCAACGTCGCCGGCGCCAAGGTCAACGTTCCCGCCCAGGTCAAGCCGCTGATCGACAAGAATGTCGGCGAGCAGATCAACGCCGTCTCCGAGCGCATCCGCAACGATCCGTCGCTGCGGGAGAATGCGAAGCTGCAATGGGCCAAGGCCTGCCGCTCGATCCCGTTGCAAGGCTCAGGCAGCTCGGCCGCGCTGCCGCCGTTGTGGCTGGAAATGAAGCCGACCCGTGCCATCGCGGCGCAGCCGCGCGTCGATGCGCAGAACGTGACACTGCTGCTCGGCCTCGAGCTCGAGACGCGCGTCACCTCGGCGCCGTCCAAGCCGGACTGCCCGTTCCCCGAGAAGATCTCGATCGTGCCGCCGACCGGCACCGGCGTGAACATCGGCGTGCCGATCGACGTGCCCTTCACCGAGATCAACAAGCTGATCGCGGCCCAGATGGTCGGCCACACCTATCCGGAGGACGGCTCCGGCCCAGTGGACGTCACCATCAAAAGCGTCAACGTGATCCCGTCAGGCGAGCGCCTGCTGATCTCGCTGCTGGTTCGCGCCAAGGAAAAGAAGAGCTGGTTCGGCCTCGGCGCCGAGGCGACCGTGCACATCTGGGGCCGGCCGATGCTCGACCAGGCCCAGCAGACGCTACGGCTCGCCGACATCCAGCTCGCGGTCGAATCCGAGGCGGCCTTCGGCCTCTTGGGCGCCGCGGCGCGCGCGGTGGTGCCGCAGATGCAGCAGGCGCTGGTCCAGAAGGCGACGCTCGATCTGAAGCCGATCGCCGCCAACGCCCGCGAGAAGATCGCAGCCGCGATCGGCGACTACCAGAAGAGCGAGGACGGCCTCAAGGTCGACGCCAAGATCGACAGCCTGACGCTTGCCGACATCGCCTTCGATTCCAAGACGCTGCGCGTCGTCGCGGAGGCCGGCGGCTCGCTCAACGTGTACGTGACCAAGCTGTCGGGGATGTAGCGCACCGGCCCCACACGCCTCCTCGTCGCTTGCGCCGCTGGCATTCTCGCCGGAGGATGCTAGTCTCGCGGCACTGTAGGGGACAACGCGAGGACAACATGGAAGCCGGCATGGTCACACCCGCGCCGGCACTGGTGCGGTTTTCCGGCATTCAGAAGACCTATGATGGCGAGCACCTCGTGGTGAAGAACCTCGATCTCGACATCAAGAAGGGCGAGTTCCTCACCCTGCTCGGTCCGTCGGGCTCGGGCAAGACGACCACGCTGATGATGCTGGCCGGCTTCGAGGTTCCGACCCAGGGCGAGATCTACCTCGCGGACCGGCCGATCAAGAATGTGCCGCCCCACAAGCGCGACATCGGCATGGTGTTCCAGAACTATGCCCTGTTTCCGCATCTGACGATCGCGGAGAATATCGCCTTCCCGCTCTCCGTTCGCAAAACCGGCAAGGCCGAAGCGCAGGAACGCGTCGGCGCGGCGTTGCGCATGATCAAGATGGAAACCATGGCGCAGCGGCGGCCCGGGCAGCTGTCCGGCGGTCAGCAGCAGCGCGTCGCGCTGGCCCGCGCGCTGGTCTTCAATCCGCAGCTCGTGCTGATGGACGAGCCGCTCGGCGCCCTGGACAAGCGCCTGCGCGAGCAGATGCAGCTCGAGATCAAGCAACTGCACGAGACGATGGGCATCACAATCGTCTACGTCACCCACGACCAGAGCGAAGCGCTCACCATGTCGGACCGCATCGCCGTGTTCAACGACGGCATCGTGCAGCAGATCGACAGGCCCGGCGCGCTGTATGAGCGTCCGGTGAACAGTTTTGTCGCCCACTTCATCGGCGAGAACAATGTGCTCGCCGGCACCGTCGAGACGATCGACAAGACCTATTGCCGGGTTGCGCTGGCCGGTGGCGGCGTCGTGACCGCGCGCGCGGCAAACGTCTCAGGTGCGGGCGCATCGACGTCCCTGTCGGTGCGGCCGGAGCGGATCGCTATCGTCGCGGATGGCGCCTCCAGCGACGGACCGAACCGACTGCCGGCCAGGGTGCAGAGCACGATCTATCTCGGCGACCACGCGCTGGCCGTGCTCGATGTCTCGGGGAACGCCGAGTTCATGGTCAAGTTTCAGCCGGGTGCGCATGACAGCCTGACACCCGGCGAAAACGTCTTCGTGACCTTCCGCCCGGAGGACTGCCTCGCCCTCGATCCCGTTTGATCCAGCGATCACCTCAACGCAACGCACATGAAGAAGGAACAAGGACCATGCTGAAGCGCAAGATTGGCAAGATTGCTCTGGGGTTCGCCGCGGCGTTCGGCGCCAGCGCTGCGCTGGCGACGGTCGCGCAGGCGCGTGACCTCACCGTAGTGTCGTGGGGCGGCGCGTATCAGGATGCGCAGAAGAAAGTCTATTTCGAGCCCTTCAAGAAGGCTGCCGGCATTGCCATGAACGACGAGTCCTGGGACGGCGGCGTCGGCGTGTTACGCGCCAAGGTGCAGGGTGGCGCAGCCACCTGGGACGTCGTCCAGGTCGAGAGCGACGAGCTCGCGGTCGGCTGCGAGGAAGGCCTGTTCGAGAAGATGGACTATTCAAAGATAGGCGGCGAGGCCGCCTATATCCCGCCGTCGGTCAACGCTTGCGGCGTCGGCGCCATCCTCTACGATTTCGTACTCGGCTACGACAAGGACAAGCTGAAGGACGCCCCGAGCGGCTGGGCAGACTTCTTCGACACCAAGAAGATCCCGGGCAAGCGCGCTTTGCGTCAGGGCCCCAAGACCACGCTTGAGATCGCGCTGATGGCCGACGGCGTCGCACCGAAGGACGTCTACAAGGTGCTGGCGACCGACGAAGGCGTCGAGCGCGCCTTCAAGAAGCTCGACACCATCAAGAGCGACATCGTCTGGTGGAAGGCCGGCGCGCAGCCGCCGCAACTGCTCGCTTCCGGCGAGGTGGTGATGACCTCGGTCTACAATGGCCGCATCGACACCGCGAACAAGAACGAGAAGAAGAACTTCGGCATGGTGTGGGACGGCGCGCTCTTCACCCTCGATAGCTGGGTCATCCTGAAGGGCAGCCCGAACAAGGACGCCGCCTACAAGTTCCTGGATTTTGCCGGCAAGGCGGAGAACCAGTCGAAGCTGTCGGAGAACATCGCCTATGGCACCTCGAACAAGGACGCCGCCGGACGGCTTGCGCCCGCCGTCCTGAAGGACCTGCCGACGGCGCCTGACAACATCAAGAACGCGGTCGAGATCAACGTGGGCTTCTGGCTCGAGAACATCGACCGCCTGACCGAGCGCTTCAACAAATGGGCCGCGAAATAGCGCACCCTGCAGGGCTCAACCAATGACGGACGCGCTCCTGACCGGCGCCAATGCGTCGACCGAGGTGTCGCTCAAGCGCCGATTGAGGCGTGCGGAGCGGACACGTCAGGTCAAGGCATTGGCGCTGGTAGCGCCGCTTCTCGTCTTCCTGCTCTTCACTTTCGCCGGACCTATCATCGGAATGCTGTGGCGCGCGGTCGATGACCGGGAGGTGCGCCAGGTTCTGCCGCAAACCATCGCGGCTCTCGCCAACTGGGACGGCAAGGACCTGCCGGACGAAAAGACCTATGTGGCGCTGGCAAGCGACATCCTGGCGGCGCGCGCCTCCGGCACCATTGCGATCGCGGCCAAGCGGCTCAACTACGCACTGAACGGCTTTCGCACCATCCTGACCAGCACGGCGCGCAATCTGAAGGCGATGCCGGAAACAGGCACGGCGAAGGAAACGCTGGTCAAGATCAATCCGGCCTGGCGCGAACGCACGACATGGACGACGATCAAGGACGCCGGCGGCCCCGTCACCGGCTTCTACTTGCTCGCAGCGCTCGACCTGACGCGGAACGCGGACGGCGCGATCGTCGCCGCCCCGCCGGATCAGGCCATCTATCGCGAGATTTTCGCCCGCACCTTCCTCATCAGCCTCGGCGTCACCGCGCTCTGCCTGCTCCTCGGCTTTCCGGTCGCCTACCTCTTGGCGACGTTGCCGCCGGGCCGGTCGAACCTGCTGATGATCTTCGTGCTGCTGCCGTTCTGGACCTCGCTGCTGGTCCGAACCTGCGCCTGGATCGTGCTGCTGCAAAGCAAGGGTGTCGTGAACGACAGCCTGCACTGGCTCGGCATCATCGACGAGCCGCTCCGCCTGATCTACAACCGCTTCGGCGTCTGCGTGGCGATGACCCACGTGCTGCTGCCGTTCATGATCCTGCCGCTCTACAGCAGCATGAAGGCGATATCGCCAGCCTACATGCGGGCCGCCGCCTCTCTCGGCGCGGCGCCCCTCACCGCCTTCCTGCGAATCTATTTGCCGCAGACCCTGCCCGGCATCGGCGCGGGCAGCCTGCTCGTCTTCATCCTGGCGCTCGGCTACTACATCACGCCGGCCCTCGTCGGCGGCGCTGCCGATCAGATGATCAGTTACTTCATCGCGCTCTACACGACCGAGACGGCCAATTGGGGCCTCGCGTCGGCGCTGGGCGCGGTGCTGCTGCTGGCCACGCTTCTGCTCGCGCTCGTCTACGGCAAGCTGGTGCAGGGCCAGCAGGTCACGGGAGGCATGAAGAATTGAGCGACAATCCCTCACTCCGCACGCCCAGCCAGCGCATCGCATGGACCGCGACCGTCGCCATCTCCACGCTGGTCTTCATCTTCCTGATCGCTCCAATCTTGGCGATCATGCCGCTGTCCTTCAGCTCGGGCTCGTACCTCACTTATCCGCTGCCGGGCCTCTCCTTGCGCTGGTACGACGACTTCATCAATTCACCGCGCTGGATGAATTCGCTGAAGAACAGCATGATCATCGGCATCGCCTCGACGCTGCTGTCGATGTTGCTCGGCACGCTGGCCGCGCTGGGGCTCGCGCAGTGGAAGAGCCGGTTCAAGCCGCTGGTGCTGGCCTTCGTGCTGTCGCCGGTCGTCGTGCCCGGCGTCATCACCGCGGTCGGCCTGTACTTCTTCTTCGCGCCGATCGGACTGACCGGCAGCTATCTCGGCTTGATCCTGGCCCACACCGCGCTGGCGACGCCTTTTGTGGTGATCACGGTCGGCGCGACGCTGCAGAGTTTCGATACCAACCTCGCACGTGCCGCCGCCTCGCTCGGCGCCTCGCCGCTTCAGGCGTTCCAACGCGTGATCCTGCCATTGATCCTGCCGGGGCTCGCGTCGGGCGCGCTGTTCGCCTTCGCGACCAGTTTTGATGAAGTGGTGATCGTCCTGTTCATGGCAGGTCCCGAACAGCGCACCCTGCCGCGCGAAATGTTCAGTGGCATCCGCGAGAACATCAGCCCGACCATTACGGCCGCGGCGGTGATCCTGACGACAGTCTCGATCATCCTCCTCGCCACCCTGGAAGGCCTGCGCCGTCGCAACGAGCGGCTCAAGGGCAGCGCCTGATAACTTCTCCCTCTCCCCGCAAGCGGGGAGAGGCGAATGGAACACCGGCCGCCCCTTCTGATTTTGCATTCCGCTACGGCGCGCACCGCTTAGCTGCCGCGACCGTTTGTCGCTACAACGGTCCCGCAACAAAACCCAAACAACAACGCTGAGGGAGAAACACCATGCAAAAACTCATCGCCGCCGTGGCGGCCGGTCTCGCGCTTGCCGCCACGTCTGGCGCGGCGCAGGCGCAGATTTCCGACGATGTGGTCAAGATCGGCGTGCTTACGGACATGTCGAGCCTCTATGCCGACGCAACCGGCAAGGGCTCGCTCGCCGCGGTCGAGATGGCGGTTGCCGATTACGGCGCCAAGGTCGCCGGCAAGCCCGTGCAAGTCGTCGCCGCCGATCACCAGAACAAGCCCGATGTCGGCGTCAACGTCGCCCGCAACTGGTATGACAACGAGAAGGTCGATGCGATCTTCGACGTGCCGACCTCTTCGGTGGCGCTGCCGATCTCGGCGCTGACGCGCGAGAAGAACAAGATCAACATCAATTCCGGCGGCGGCTCCTCCGACATCACCGGCACCGCCTGCTCGCCCAACACCGTGCATTGGACCTACGACACCTACGCGCTGTCGAACGTCGCCGGCAAGGCGATGGTGAAGCGCGGCGAGGACACCTGGTTCTTCGTCACCGCCGACTATGCCTTCGGCATGGCGCTCGAGCGTGACGCGGCCAATGTCGTCAAGGAAAGCGGCGGCAAGGTGCTCGGCGACGTCCGCCATCCGCTCAACTCCTCGGACTTCTCCTCCTTCCTGCTCCAGGCCCAGGCCTCCAAGGCCAAGGTGGTCGCGCTCGCCAACGCCGGCGGCGACACCACCAATGCGCTGAAGCAGGCGGCCGAGTTCGGCCTGACCCAGGGCGGTCAGAAGATGATCGCGCTGCTCCAGGAGATCACCGACACGCATTCGCTCGGCATCAAGGCGACGCAGGGCCTGATCGTCACCGATGCCTTCTACTGGGACATGAACGAGGAGACGCGGGCCTTCTCGAAACGCTTCAACGAGAAGGTCGGGCACATGCCGACCATGATCCAGGCCGGCCTCTATTCGGCGACCATGCACTATCTGAAGGCGATCGACGCCATCAAGACCGACGAGGCGCCGAAGGTGATGGAGCAGATGCGCAAGACGCCGGTGAACGACTTCTTCGCCAAGAACGGCAAGATCCGCATCGACGGCCGCATGGTCCACGACATGTATCTGTTCGAGGTCAAGAAGCCCGAAGAATCCAAGGGCGAGTGGGACCTCTACAAGCTGATCGCCACCGTGCCCGGCGACGAAGCCTTCCGTCCGCTCGACAAGGGCGGCTGCCCGCTGGTGACGCACTGAGCGATGCACTCGGCCGCGCTGTCAATTCCTCATCCTGAGGAGCTTGCGAAGCAAGCGTCTCGAAGGATGAAGGCCCCGCCGGTGGCCTCGCCCTTCGAGACGCGCGCCAAGAGCGCGCTGCTCAGGGTGAGGGTCGACATTGCGTCATGATGAATGAAAGAAAAAGACACGACAGCGCGCCCGGAGAAAACCGGGCGCGCTTCGTTTAGGCCGTCACGCGAGGCGCATTACTCCGAGTACTTGAACTCGGGCATGTTCTTGAGCTCGTCCTTGCTGGCGTTGAACACGGCGTGGTCGGGATACCACTTCGACGTAGATGACGTGGATGAAGTGGCCGGCGCCGTGGTCGTGGTGGTCTTCTCGGTGCCCGTCGCAGCGCCAGTGGTCGTGGTCGTCGCCGGACGGGTGGTCGTGGTCGAAGCAACGGCCTCGTTGACGAACTTCAGCTTCTCGTAGGGCACGGCGACCAGATGCTCGCCCATGCCGAGGAAGCCGCCGACACCGATCACGGCGATCTTGATGGCGCCGCTCTTGTCCATCAGGAGATCGTTGATCGAGCCGATGTTCTCGTTGGCGTCGTTATAGACCTTCAGGCCCGACATCTTCGAGGCACGCCATTCACCCGACGCAGTCGTCGTCGTGGTCGTGGCGGTTGCCGCAGGGGCCGCCTTGTCGGTGGTGGTGGTCGGCGATTGCGCGAACGCAACCGTCGCAAGAAGTGCCGTGCCAGCGAGGCCGGCGGCGATCGATTTCATCAGCATGTTGTCCTCTCCTTCAACAAGAAAACTTGTGCGGAGAAAACAGCGCTGCACACTCGCAGTTCCTTACACGCGGCAATTTCGTCACGCGATGTGCACGCGAAAACGACGAGAATTGTTCCTGCGTCACCCAGGAACATTTTGCGGCGCACGGTTCCCCGCCGACGATCATGCGCCCTGGGTGAAGCACGACCGCGGCGAGGAACGCGCCGACCTGCGTCGCTCAGGTCAGCTCTTGTAGTCGATCAGAAGCGCCGAGAAATCCGAATTGCTGGATGAGCTGCCATTGGCGCCATAGGACGATGTCGACGATTGCGACTGCTGGAGCGCCTGGAGGAATTGCTGGAGGATCTCCGCCGTCGTGGAGTCGGTCGACGTGCTGCTGGTCGAATCCGTCGTCGTCGACGAATCCGAAGAGCCGTCGTCCGACGGCGGCGGACCGGGCGGCGGTCCGCCCGCGCCATCGGCGCCGCCGGGTCCCTTGGCGAAGGCGGACTGAAACACGCCCTTGAGCTCTTCGGCCTGGTCCGAGGTCAGCGTGCCGTTCGACACCTCGCTCGAGATGAGGTTGTCGATCTTCGACTGCATCTCGTCCTTGGAGGGACGCGTGCCGCTCGACTGGTCGCTCGACCGGCTCTGCTGGAGCGCCGTGTCGATGTCGGTCAGCGCCGTCGAGAGCGCGGACTGGTCCGACGAGGAGATGGTGCCGGCGGACACTTCCGATTGCAATTCCTGCTGCAGCCGCTGCAGCGGCGACTGGTAATTACCGGCGGAGGCCGCCGAAATCGAGCTCATGATGGCTCCGTGGGTTTTGCGGGGTTTCGTACGCGACTGCGCCACGGTATGGTTAACGGACTTAACGAGACCTTGCCGCAGCGCTACCCGGTCGTGTCCTGGTGTTGCGGCAGGAGCCTCAGAAATGATCTGAAACAAAAATCTTCGCCTTTTGGCCCGAATCTTGGACAAACAAAGCGCATGGCTATTCCCAATCCCAACATCCTGGTCGTCGAGGACGACCGCGAAACCCGGACGTTGATTGCGAAGTACCTGCGCAACAACGCCTGCAACGTCACCGCCGTGAGCGATGGCCGCGAGATGTCGCGCGCCATGGCCGATCACCGCGTCGACCTCATCATCCTCGACGTCATGCTGCCCGGCGAGGACGGCCTCAGCCTCTGCCGCAAGGTGCGCTCGGAGACGCAGACGCCGATCATCATGCTGACCGCGCGCGGCGAGGACGTCGATCGCATCGTCGGCCTCGAGATGGGCGCGGACGATTATCTGCCCAAGCCCTTCAACCCGCGCGAGCTGCTTGCCCGCATCAACGCGGTGCTGCGCCGCCAGGCCGCGGCGCAGGCGGCAAGCTCGATCGAAGGCGCGAGCACGCTCGCCTTCGAAGGCTGGCGCATCGATCTGCGCCTGCGCGAGCTGCGCAATCCGGAAGGCGCGCGCGTCGCGGTGACCAGCGCCGAGTTCGATCTGCTCCGCACCTTCTGCGAACGGCCCGGCCGCGTGCTGTCGCGCGACAGCCTGCTCGACCTCACGCAGGGCCGCAACACCGGCTCGTTCGAGCGTTCGATCGACGTGCTGGTCAGCCGCATCCGCCGCAAGATCGAGCCTAACCCGGCCGATCCCACCATCATCAAGACGGTGCGCTCCGGCGGCTATCTGTTCACGCCAAGGACTGAACCAGCAAATACTGAAGCGGTTGCGGCGCCCCTGAGCAATTGAGAGGGACGCCGACGATGAAGCCGTTCGGGTTCTTCCACCTCAGGGGCATCGGCGGGCAGATCGCCGCGCTGGTGCTGGCTTCCACCGTCGCGCTGCATCTCGTCGTCACCACCGCCTTCCTGATGAGCCGGCCGGACCGGCAGGATGCCCCGCCGGACGGCGCGCATCAGCTGACCGACGCCGCGCTGCTGCTCGGTGCGGCCGAGCCCGGCGAACGGCCGCGGCGCGCGCGCTCGCGCGCCGCTGTCGTCCTTCGCCAAGGCCGCCGAGGAATTTCAGCCTGGACGCGCCGCCGAGCCGCTGCCCGAGCGCGGGCCGGAGGAGATCCGCTCGGTGGCGCGCGCGCTCAACCGCATGCACGAGCGGATCGCACGGCTGATGTCGGATCGCACGCGGATGCTGGCCGCGATCAGCCACGATCTGTGCACGCCGATCACGCGGCTGCGGCTGCGCGCCGAATTCATCGAGGACGAGACCAACCGCAAGCGCATGCTGATCGATCTCGACCAGATGCGCTCGATGCTGGAGTCCGTGCTCTCGCTGCTGCGCAACGACCGCAAGGTCGAGGCAGTGACGCTGGTCGACATCGCCAGCACGCTCCAGCTCATCGCCGACCAGTTCGGCGACATGGGCCATGTCGTGCATTATGACGGCCCGGCGTCCGCGACCGCCGCCGCGCGGCCCGACGATTTGCATCGCGGCGTCACCAACCTCGTCGAGAACGCGGTGCGCTTCGGCGCCGAGGTCACGATCCGCCTCGACGCATCCTCCACCACGCTCGTCATCGACGTCGAGGACGACGGCCCCGGCATTTCGGACGCGCGCAAGCAGGAGATGCTGGAGCCGTTCGTGCGCGGCGACGACGCCCGCACCATGGACGATTCCACCGGCTTCGGCCTCGGCCTGTCGATCGCGCGCGCGATCGCGATCGCCCATGGCGGCGAGCTCTCGCTGCACGACCGCGAGCCGCACGGCCTGATCGTGCGGATGCAATTGCCGATCTGGCAGGCAGGCACAGCGTCCAGCGGACTAGGGCAATTCCTTCACCTCTCCCCAGCGGGGAGTGGTGAAGACAAAGCGATCCGCAGCGATGCGCCTCAGGCCGCGAGCGGCGGATGCTCGACGGCTGTCTCGTCGAAGATCGCCACCGCCTCGAAGCGATAGCCGCAGGCGCGGCAATTCCAGAGATAGGAGACGCGCCCCTCGCCGGGCTCGATCCAGTCCGGCTGGGAAATTGGCGTGCCGCACTGGGCACAGGGGTTCTGTCTAGGAACGTCGCCGATATGTGCCTTGTTTGATTTTGTCATGGCACCCTCCCACTTCGCAGGCGTCTTCATACTCGCTTTCGCCGGCCGATGCGAATAGACAGGCGTGCTGTCGCTGGCCGGGGGTCGTTCGCCCCAGGCGTCACCTAGACCAGCTTTGCGTCATCACGGCGGCTCGGCGCCGCAAAATCGGCGGCGGCGGCGTTTGGTCACATCATCGCCGCGTTCCGCGCGACTATCCGCAGCGGGTGCAGGTCACTTGCTAGACCCAAGGAATATTCGATGAAGATTTTACGCATTGCCGCGCTGCTCGCGGCCGGACTGATCGTACCGCAGGCCGCATTGGCGGGCGAAGCCGACTATGCCGAGATGGTCGCGATGCATGCGCGCGCCAATGGCGTGCCGGAGGCGCTGGTGCACCGTGTCATCATGCGCGAGAGCCGCTACCAGCCCGGCCTCGTCGGCCGCGGCGGCACCATCGGCCTGATGCAGATCAAGCTCGCGACTGCTCGCGGGCTCGGCTACACCGGCGATGCTGCCGGCCTGCGCGATCCCAACACCAATCTCACCTACGCGGTGAAATACCTCGCCGGCGCCTATCACGCCGCCAATGGCGACCACGCGCGAGCTGTGCGTTATTTCGCGGGCGGCTATTACTACGCTGCAAAGCGGCAGCGGCAGGAGATGGTGCAGCAAGCCAGCAACGAGACGAGCCCCCAGGTTTGGCTCGAGCCCAACGGCAATCCGCAGCCGATGTTCGGCACCGCGCCGCACAGGAAGCTGGCGCAAGGCGTCCGCAACGCGCGGGCGCAGGTTCCACGCGATTGATCGTCATTCCGGGGCGGTCCGCAGGACCGAACCCGGAATCTCGAGATTCCCCGGTGCGCAATAGGTTCGGCTCTTCGAGCTGCCCCGGAATGACTGGTCTGTGGCTAACGCGTTGACACCAGCTCCCACTGGCATACATTAGAGCCGTTCCGAGGGGTGCTCCGAGGAGGAGCTGAGATACCGCTAAATGGGCAAGCCTGCACTTCAGCAAGCCGGCCCAGGACCGCGGTGACCCTTTGAACCTGATCCGGGTCATGCCGGCGAAGGGACAGGGATGTTGCAGACGACCAAGCGACCGGATTCACCGGTATCCATTATCGGCGCAGGCATTGCCGGAGCCTGGCAGGCGCTGCTGTTCGCGCAGGCCGGCCACGCCGTGACTCTACACGAGCGCGGTGACGCGGCGATGACCGAATCCACCAGCCACTGGGCCGGCGGCATGCTGGCGCCCTGGTGCGAGGCCGAGGTCGCCGAACCCATCATCTCCAGGCTCGGCCAGCGCTCCCTCGACATCTGGCGGCGCGAGCTGCCTGATACCCCCTTCAACGGCTCCCTCGTCGTCGCCCATCCGCGCGAGCGCAACGATTTCGAGCGCTTTGCCCGAATGACCGAGGGCCATCGCCGGCTCGACGCCGCCGCTCTCGCCGAGCTCGAGCCGTCGCTGGAAGGCCGCTTCCGCGATGCGCTGTTCTTCCCGGCCGAGGGCCATGTCGAGCCGCGCCGCGTGCTGCCAAAGCTGCACGCGCGCATCAAGGCTGCCGGCGGCACCATCAAGTTCGACAGCGACGTTTCCGCCAAAGACCTCGCAAATCTTGATCCTAAAGGCATCGTGATCGACTGCCGCGGCCTTGCCGCGCGCGAGGAACAACCCGGCTTGCGCGGCGTCAAGGGCGAGATGATCCTGATCGAGACCGACGAGGTGCAGCTCTCGCGCCCCGTGCGGCTGATCCATCCGCGCTGGCCGCTCTACGTGATCCCGCGCGAGGACAATCTGTTCATGCTGGGCGCGACCTCGATCGAGGCCGAGGACACCGGCGTCAGCGTGCGCTCCGCACTTGAGCTTTTGGGCGCCGCCTATGCCGTGCATCCCGCGTTCGGCGAAGCGCGCATCGTCGAATTCGGCTCGGGGCTTCGCCCCGCCTTTCCCGACAATCTCCCCCGCATCGGCATTCGCGGCGAAGCGATCAGCGTCAACGGGCTTTACCGCCACGGCTTCCTGATCGCGCCGGCGCTCGCCGAGCTGACGCTCGCTTACGTCGAGCGCGGCCAGATCGACAATGAGGTGATGCAATGCGCGTGATCGTGAACGGCGAGCAGCGCGAGGTGAACGCGGCCAGCGTCGATGCGCTGCTCTGCGAGCTCGACTACGAGGGCACGCATTTCGCGATCGCGCTGAACTACGACGTCGTGCCGAAGAGCCGCTGGGCCGAGACCAGCCTGAAGGCCGGCGACGAGATCGAAATCATCACGCCGCGGCAGGGAGGGTGAGGATGATGGCACGCTCCATCCACTTGTCGTCCCCGCGAAGGCGGGGACCCATAACCCCAGGGAGCGGTTATGGCGCTCGGTCTCTCCCCGCGTGCCCCAAGAGAAATCACGCGGTATGGGTCCCCGCCTTCGCGGGGACGACAGTTGAACTTGAGGAGACACCTCGCACATGGTGACCTTCTACGGCAAATCCTTCGCCTCGCGCCTCCTCATCGGCAGCGCGCTCTATCCCTCGCCCGCGATCATGCAGGCGGCGATCCGCGCCTCCGGCTCGAACATCGTCACGGTGTCGCTGCGCCGCGAATCCGCCGGCGGCAAGACCGGGGACGCGTTCTGGAAGCTGATCCGCGAGCTCGACGTAACCGTGCTGCCGAACACCGCCGGCTGCCGCAGCGTGCGCGAGGCGGTGACCACCGCCAAGCTCGCCCGCGAGCTGTTCGGCACCAGCTGGATCAAGCTGGAGGTCATCGCCGACAACGACACGCTGCAGCCCGACGTCGTCGGCCTCGTTGAAGCCGCGACCATCCTGATCAAGGACGGCTTTGAGGTGTTCCCCTATTGCACCGAGGATCTCTCGGTCGCCAACCGCCTGGTCGATGCCGGCTGCAAGGTGGTGATGCCGTGGGCCGCCCCGATCGGCAGCGCCAAGGGCATCACCAACCGCGATGCATTAAAACTGCTGCGCGAGCGGCTGCCCGACATCACGCTGGTCGTCGACGCCGGCTTAGGGGCGCCCTCGCATGCGGCCGCAGCGCTCGAGCTCGGCTACGACGCCGTGCTGCTCAACACCGCAATCGCAAAAGCTGCCGATCCCGTCGCGATGGCGAACGCCTTCCGCCTCGGCTGTGATGCCGGCCGCACCGCTTTTGAAGCCGGGCTGATGAACGCCCGCGACTTCGCCTCCCCCTCCACCCCTGTCGTTGGGACCCCGTTCTGGCATGCCGTATCCTGATCGCTTCTATCCCGTCGTCGACAGCCTCAAATGGGTCGAGCGGCTGACAAAACTCGGCGTCGGCACCATCCAGCTGCGCGCGAAAGAGCTGAACGATGCCGAGGCGCTCCAGATCGTCACCGACGCGCTGGCGATCACGAACGGCACGCAAACCAAGCTGGTCGTGAACGACTACTGGCGCGCGGCGATCGTCGCCGGCGCAAAATACCTGCATCTCGGCCAGGAGGATCTTGCCGACGCCGACCTCAAGGCGATCCGCGAAGCGGGCCTGTCGCTCGGAATCTCCACGCACGACGACGCTGAGCTTGCGACCGCGCTCAAGGCCGAGCCCGATTACGTCGCGCTCGGTCCGATCTTCTTCACCACGCTCAAATCGATGCGCTTCGAGCCGCAGGGCATTCCAAAGATCACGGAATGGAAGAAGCGCATCGGCAACATCCCGCTGGTCGCGATCGGCGGCATCAAGTTCGAGCACGCCGCGGAGATCTTTGCCGCCGGCGCGGATTCCATCGCCGTGGTGTCCGACGTCACCCAGAACGCCGACCCGGACGCGCGTGTGCGGCAATGGCTCGGCCAGTCGAAGGAGGCGGCGTGATGCGCACGCTCTCTCCACACCCTCAACTGTCATCGCCCGGCTTGACCGGGCGATCCAGTACGCCGCGGCCTCTCGGCTCTAGCCGCACCGCCTCGGAGTACTGGATCCCCGCCTTCGCGGGGATGACAGCAGTATTTGTCGCTCGCGCAGCGATGCCAACGAACTAAAAGGAGGATCCCATGAACATCCGCTCCAACCCCGACAAGACCGTCCCCGCCGTCACCACCGGCCCCCTTCCCTCCTCGCGAAAAATCTTCGCCTCGCCGGATGCCGCGCCGGACATCCGCGTGCCCTTGCGCGAGATCATCCTCTCCGAGGGCGCGGGCGAGCCGAACCTGCCGGTCTACGACACCTCGGGCCCCTACACCGATCCGTCCGTCACCATCGACGTCAATGCCGGCCTTGCGCGCAATCGCAAGCAATGGGTGCTGGAGCGCGGCGGCGTCGAGGAATATGAGGGCCGGCAGATCAAGCCGGAGGACAATGGCAGCGTCTCCACCGACAAGGCCGCGCGCGCCTTCTCGGCCTATCACAAGCCGCTGCGCGGCCTCGACGGCCACAAGATCACGCAGCTCGAATTCGCCCGCGCCGGCATCGTCACCAAGGAGATGATCTACGTCGCGGCGCGCGAAAACCTCGGTCGCAAGCAGCAGCTCGAGCGCGCGGAGGCGGCGCTTGCCGACGGCGAAAGCTTCGGCGCCGCGGTGCCCGCCTTCATCACGCCGGAGTTCGTGCGCGACGAGATCGCGCGCGGCCGTGCCATTATCCCCTCCAACATCAACCACAGCGAACTCGAGCCGATGATCATCGGCCGCAACTTCCTGACCAAGATCAACGCCAATATCGGCAACTCGGCGGTGACGTCGTCGGTCGAGGAAGAGGTCGAGAAGATGGTGTGGGCGATCCGCTGGGGCGCCGACACCGTGATGGACCTCTCGACCGGCCGCAACATCCACACCACGCGCGAATGGATTTTGCGCAACTCGCCGGTGCCGATCGGCACCGTGCCGATCTACCAGGCGCTGGAGAAGTGCAACGGCGATCCCGTCGCGCTGACCTGGGAGCTCTACAAGGACACGCTGATCGAGCAGTGCGAGCAGGGCGTCGACTACTTCACCATCCACGCCGGCGTACGTCTGCAATACATCCACCTCACCGCCAACCGCGTCACCGGCATCGTCAGCCGTGGCGGCTCGATCATGGCGAAGTGGTGTCTCGCGCATCACAAGGAGAGCTTCCTCTACACGCATTTCGACGAGATCTGCGACCTCATGCGCAAGTATGACGTCTCGTTCTCGCTCGGCGACGGCCTGCGTCCGGGCTCGATCGCGGATGCCAACGACCGCGCGCAGTTCGCGGAGCTCGAGACGCTCGGCGAGCTCACGAAGATCGCGTGGGACAAGGGCTGCCAGGTCATGATCGAGGGCCCCGGCCACGTGCCGATGCACAAGATCAAGATCAACATGGACAAGCAGCTCAAGGAATGCGGCGAGGCGCCGTTCTACACGCTTGGACCGCTGACCACCGACATCGCGCCGGGCTATGACCACATCACGTCGGGCATCGGAGCAGCCATGATCGGCTGGTTCGGCTGCGCCATGCTCTGCTACGTCACGCCGAAGGAGCATCTCGGCCTGCCCGATCGCAACGACGTCAAGACCGGCGTCATCACCTACAAGATCGCGGCCCACGCTAGCGATCTCGCCAAGGGCCATCCCGCCGCGCAACTGCGCGACGACGCCCTCTCCCGCGCGAGGTTCGAATTCCGCTGGACCGACCAGTTCAACCTCGGCCTCGATCCGGACACGGCAAAGAGCTTCCACGACGAGACCCTGCCGAAGGAAGCCCACAAGGTCGCCCATTTCTGCTCGATGTGCGGCCCAAAATTCTGCTCGATGAAGATCACGCAGGACGTGCGGGACTATGCGGCGACGCTGAACGATCCGAACAGCGTGGGCATGTCGATGGCCGGCACCGCCGAAGACGGAATGGCGAAGATGAGCGCGAAGTTCAAGGAGATGGGCTCAAGCGTTTATCTCGATGCGGAGAAGGTGAAGGAGAGTAATCGGGTGTTGTGAGGGGCTCAGCCCGAGCATCTTTTGAACAGTTGCAAGGCCGGGCTCAGCCCGGCCTTTCGCTTGAGACCAGCCGGATTTCTTCTTGCAGCGACCTATATTCAATGAAGCCAGAGGGCTTGCCGCTACCGCACTTCACAATCTAAGATAGCTATGTCGCGCGAACGTGTCTCCGGGTAGCTTACCGGATGGCATCCACGGGCATAATAGTACGAATTCTACGATCTTTTCATATTGGCCGAAACGAGCGGACAACAGTACACCGCAAGTGCCCTGGCAAATCTGGCACGAAAGTCATTTGCAGGAACATGCTCCATGGCTGGACCGAAACAAAGCGGGCTTTCGACTACGACACTCTACTTGATAGCGACTGTTGTGTTTCTAGTCGGCTGTGCACTCACATTCTTCACCGGCACAGAACATCCCGAGGGTTGGACTGCACTGCAGGTTGCCTTGCTTCACGTTGCGAAGGAAATCGGCTTCGCCCTCATAGTTGCCGCCGTTGTTTGGATGGTATTTGAGCAACTCGCGGCCAGGCACGAGCAGGCAATCTGGAACGCCCGTATCGAGTCGATCTCCGAGAATGTATTTTACGGCGTCTTGCGTCGACAAATACCAGCGGGCGTGCTGCACGTAGCCAATCGACTAGCTTTGACACAAAGCCTTTTGCGTAAGAATTTCCGTTACGATATCAGGTTACTTGACCCTGAAGAGGGTGGCAGTGCCGAATATCTAGAGCTCCGGGTAAAGGCACGCTACCAATTAAGTAATGTGAGCGACATTGTCGCTAAACATAGCCTGAAAGGACATCTTCCCGAACCAACGAGCAAGGGTCCTCGTGGAAAAGTCAAATTTCATCACGTTGAAGTTCGACTGCGAAAAGGAGCGTCTGACGGAACACCTGCCGAGCTCGTGGACAAAGCGAATGCGTCTCTCAAGCCTGACGGAAATCGTATCGCATTTGATATTGGTGAATTCGCCGTCGAGCCGGAGGACACGCTCTCCTGTGAGCTTGAATATTCGCTAATCAAATCCTCCGAAGACACTGACTTAATCCGGACACATCTTCCAGCCGAAGCGCTGACCGTTTCGATAAAGGATGAAACTAAGAAGCAGTTTCTAATCCAAGCCCTCTCGATACACGATAGGGACGTCATTTCAGCGAAGAACGACGTCGAGCAAGGCTCGTATGAGTATCAAATTAATGATTACCTCTTACCTCACCAAGGGATGTTGCTGTGGTGGAAACCACGAAAATAGAGCAAGCATGAAAGCCGATGTCCTCGCGTGACATTTGCGTTTTGCTTCTTGAAAGACAGCGACCTGCTCAACACTATGAGCCCCCGCCTCCCCGACCAGCTCCGCGAAAACCTCCGCCTCGTCTTCGTCGGCACCGCCGCCTCGACGCGCTCGGCCGAACTCGGGCACTACTACGCGCATCCCGGCAACCGCTTCTGGCGCGCGATCCATGAGGCCGGGATCACGCCGCGGCGGTATCAGCCGGGCGAGTTCGCATTGCTGATCGAGCTCGGGATCGGCTTCACCGATCTCTCCAAGTCGGGCGCCGGGATGGATCACCAGATCGCGGCGGAGACGATCGACGTGCCGGGGTTCAGGAAGAAGATGGAAAAGTACCGGCCGCGGACGGTTGCGTTCACGAGCAAGAAGGCGGCGAGCTTGTTCTATGGCAGGCCGTCAGCTGCGATTGCGCTGGGGCGGCAGGTGCGCGATGCAAGCCTGCCGGAGATTTTTGTGCTGCCGTCGCCGTCCGGCGCGGCGTCCGGGCATTGGACGCTGGAGCCGTGGCGCGAGCTTGCGAAGTGGATTGCCGAATAGCGTAGATTGACGATGGCGCCTCACACTCAGTCGTCGTCCCTGCGAAAGCAGGGACCCATAACCACAGGGAGACGTTTGGCGAAGACTCGTCGTTCGGTACTTCTACCGGCAGCAAGCCGATCGATCACGCGGTATGGGTCCCGGCGCCCGTGCGCAATTGCGCACTAGGCCGGGACGACACCGGGGGTTTGGCGCGCAGCTTCGTAGGGTGGGCAAAGGCGCGTCAGCGCCGTGCCCACGTCGACAGCACGTGGGCACGGCGCGCGAAGAGCGCGCCTTTGCCCACCCTACGAAGCTGCGCGCCTAGAGATCGAAATTGGTCGGCATCATCACCACGTCGCGGATGGTCATGCCGCGCGGCCGTGTCAGCATGAACATCACCACTTCGGCGACTTCGCTGGCCTCCAGCAGGCTGCCGGAGTCCCTGGCATCCTTCAGCTTCTCGGGCGGCCAGTCCGCGAGCAGCGAGGTGACGACCGGGCCGGGCGAGATCGAGCCGACGCGGATGCCGTGCTTGAACACCTGGCGCCGCACCGTCTGGACGAAGCAGTTGATCGCCCATTTGGACGACGCATAGACCGGCTCCCATGGCGTCGGAAAATGCGCCGCCAGCGAGCTCGTGACGATGATGTCGCCGGTCCGGCGCGCAATCATGTGCGGCAGCACGTCGTGCACGTTCTTCATCACGACGTTGACATTCAGATTCAGCATCCGGTCGATCGCCGTGGTGTCGGCATCGACGAGGTCGCCCCCGACATAGCTGCCCGCATTCGCATGCAGGATGTCGAGCTGGCCCGCGTTCTCCAGAACGCGCGGCAGCAACGTGGCGCAGTCCCTGGGATCAAGCAGGTCGACGACCAGCGGGATCACGGCATCGCCGTGCTTGCGATTGAGCGTCGTCAGCGCGGCCTCGTCGCGGTCGACCATCACGACGCGCGCGCCCGCGGCCAGCATCGCCTCGGCACTCGCAAGACCAATGCCCGACGCAGCGCCGGTCACGGCCGCAACCTTGCCTTCCAATACTCTTGCCATGAGATCACCATTCAGCTGAGGTCGGCAGTATAGCGACCTCAGGTGAATTGGCGATGTGGATCGCCGGCGTCGACAGCACGTGGGCACGGCGCGCGAGGGGCGCGCCTTTGCCCACCCTACGGCACCGGGGCTCCCTCACCCCGCATACGCCTTGTCCAGGTCCGCGATCACGATCTTCCGCATCTTCATCATGGCCTGCATGACGCGGTTCGCCCTGGTGCGATCGGGGTCGCCGAGGTAGCGGCCGAGCGCTGATGGCACCACCTGCCAGGACAGGCCGAACTTGTCCTTGAGCCAGCCGCATCGCGACTCCTCACCGCCGTCGGCGGTGAGCGCTTCCCAGAAATGATCCACCTCGCCTTGCGTCTCCACGCTGATGAAGAACGACACCGCCTCGTTGAAGCGGTGTTGCGGCCCGCCGTTGAGCGCGTGGAAGCGCTGGCCTTCGAGCTCGAACACCGCCATGAAGTCGCTGACGGTCTCGATCTTGGCGTTGGGGAACACCGATTTGTAGAACGCGACGGCCTCGGGGACGTTGTTGTCGAACCAGAGGAACGGCGTGATGGAGGTCATGGGCGGGGATCCTTTCGGCAAGGGGGGCTTCCCAAGGACGCGGCCGGGAGCGGCGTTCCGACATTGAGATGCGAGATTTTTTCGACCGGCCGCAGTCCGTAGGATGGGTAGAGCGCAGCGAAACCCATCAATCGAGCCAAAACGGCAGATCGGGCGGTTCAATGATCGGTTTCGCTGCGCTCTACCCATGCTACGCGGAAAACCGGATAGCCTGTCGGAAGCCGCCCTGCTCGTTCGTCCTCTGGACCTGACGATCACCCCGGAGACCGCCGATGCCTCCCACCATCACCGCCTTCGAAAACTCGCCCGACCGCGGCCGGGGACAGGCGCGCGACATGCGCGTCCGCTGGGCGCTGGAGGAAGTCGGGCAGCCCTATGACGTCCGCCTGGTTTCGTTCAAGCAGATGAAGGAGCCGGCGCACCTTGCGCGGCATCCGTTCGGGCAGATTCCGACCTATGAGGACGGCGATCTCGCGTTGTTCGAGTCCGGGGCGATCGTGCTCCACATCGCCGAACATCATCCCGGGCTGCTGCCGGACGAGCCGAATGCACGCTCGCGCGCGATCGCATGGATGTTCGCCGCGCTGAACACGCTGGAGCCGCCGATCGTCGAGCTCGGCATGGCGATGCTGTTCGAGCGCGACAAGAGCTGGTACGAGGCGCGCCTGCCCATGCTGCAAGATCGCGTCCGTGTCAGGCTCGGCGAATTGTCCCTCCGCCTCGGCGGGGCCGACTGGCTCGACGGCGCTTTCAGCGCCGGCGACCTCATGATGGTGACGGTGCTGCGTCGGCTGAACACATCGGGGCTGCTGGAGGAATATCCTGACATCGCCGCCTATGTCGCGCGCGGCGAAGCCCGGCCGGCGTTCCGGCGGGCGTTCGAGGCGCAGCTGGCGGTGTTCACCGCGGCATCGGGTTCGTAGGGTGGGTTAGACGCGCGGCTGCGCGAAGCGCGGGCCGTGCGGCGTACCCCACCGCCTCTGTCGCCCCGAAGAGGTGGGTTACGCCAAGGGACTGCGCTTCGCGCAGCCCGGGGCTAACCCACCCTACGAGCTTCGCTCCCCATTGCATCCATCTCGGCGCCCCTGCATGCTGGCCCCGCCATCACAGGGGAGCCGCCGCATGCTGACCCTTTACTCCTACCCGGAACTGTTCGGCGTCGCCGACAACAACGGCTACGGCCTCAAGGTCTACGCCTTCCTCAAGCTCGCGGGCGTGCCGTTCGTGCACGAGCACATCTTCGATGCCTCCGCGGCGCCGCGCGGACAGCTGCCTTACATCGTCGACGACGGCGAGACCATCGGCGACAGCGAGACCATCATCGCGCATGCGATCGCGAAATATCGCCTGACCATCGATGCTGCGCTGTCGGCGGAGCAGCGCCGCACCAACCACCTCGTCACGCGCATGCTCGATGATCTCTACTGGGTGATGTCGTATTCGCGCTGGAAGGACGAGCGCTTCTATCCGGCGTTCCGCGACGGCTTCATCGCGCAGCATCCGCAGATCAATGCGGAAGGGTTCGAGAAGGCCAAGGCCTACAACGCGCAGCGCTATCATTTCCAGGGCATCGGCCGCTATACGCCCGAGCAGGCTTACGCGCGGGGCCTCGCCGATCTGCAGGTGCTGGCCGAGATCGTGCCGGCCACGGGTTTCGTGCACGGCGCGGCCCCGACCAGTGTCGATGCCGGCATCTACGGCTTTGTCGCGAACATCTATTACTTTCCGATCCCGACGCCGCTGAAGGCTTTTGTCGATGCGCACAACAATCTCGTCGCGCATTGCGAGCGGATTCATGCGATGGTCGGAAAATCGTAGGGTACGTTAGTCTCGTAGGGTGGGCAAAGCGAAGCGTGCCCACGACCTGTATCCATCACGAGCGAATGGTGGGCACGGCGCTATGCGCCTTTGCCCACCCTACGGCACCGAGTCAGACGGCACCGTCTCCTACCGCATCGTGATCGCAAGCCCGCTCAGATCCGCATTCGCCATCAGCCCGACCTGCGTGCCGGTCAGCTCCAGCACCGCGCCCTTCTGGTTGGTCAGCACGATGGCGCGGGCGCCGCGACCGACGGCGAGGCCGGCACCGGCAGCGCCATAGACGCCGGCGACGTCGGAGGGGCGGTTGATGTTGGAGACGCGGCCGCGCAGCACGGTTTTCGAGCCGCCGAAGACGAGCCCGTAATCGAGCCCGCCGGTGGAGAGCGGATAGGCGCGGCCGCGGAAGTTGAGGACGCCGGAGCCGCCCGAGCCGCCGATGATCCAGCCCGCCTTGTAGATCGTCAGCACCACGGTGCCGCCGTCGGCCAGCGCGGCGGTCGAGAGGCCGGCGAGAGCGGCGATGGCGACCAGCGCGGCGCGGAAGGTGGATGCGATCTTCATGCAGAATCTCCGGGGGCTATTTTTCAAGGGGGAAAGCGAATCAGACGCGACGAATCTATCCGATCGATCGCGGCGGCAACATGATCGGGGTGGGCGCGGGTTGCGAGGTCCAGCAACACCCCAACTGTCATCGCCCGGCTTGACCGGGCGATCCAGTATTGATCCAGTATTCCGGTGACGTTGGTGATTGAACCGAGAAGCCGCGGCGTACTGGATGCCCCGGTCAAGCCGGGGCATGACGGCGGAGTTGGTGCCCTGCACCGACGCCGCCGCGATCATGCCATTCTGCCAGTGTTTTGCCCGACGCGTCAAGCCGGACTTCTGCCTTTCCGAATCAACTGACAAACCTCGCCGTTTCTACTGTGCATGGGGTTGTTTTCGAGTTTTTGTTCGGCCCCCCTCTCGCAATGCCGATTGCAACTCCCCCGCATCTCGCTACGCTCATGCGCCGACACCACCCGAGGTGACCCATGCCGATCCAGCATTTCGCGCCCCCGCCGCACGTCAAGGCGCCGCCGCTGTCCTTTGCGACGCGCGTCGGCGATCTCCTGTTTGTCTCCGGCATTCCCGGCTTCGATGCCCATGGCGCGCTGCCTGACGGCTTCGATGCGCAGTTCGCCAACGTCGTCGTCAACATCCGCCGCGTGCTCGACGAGGCCGGCGCGACGGTCCGCGATCTCGTCAAGGTCAATGTGCTCCTGACCCGCGCGTCCGATGTCGCCGCGATGAACGCGCTCTATGCAGGCAGCTTCGGCCCGCCGCCCTACCCGGCGCGCACCACCTGCGTGGTGCACGCCCTGCCAGATCCGAAGATGCTGATCGAGATCGAGGCGGTGGCCTCGCTGGCGAAGTGAGCCGCGCCAGACACGTGTGACTTGCGGGACACGCGGCCAGACCAAGTGCGCCGCTGCGTCTGACATGTCCGTGAACGGCCGCTCTCCCCGGCTTGCAAAGGACCTGCCTTTACCGCACGAATTTTCCGCTCACCCTTCCCCACAAGGAGATACTTCATGCGTCGCGTTCTCGCCCTCTGTGCCGTTGCCGGCATCGCCAGTTCCGTGTTCGCCGTGCCGGCGTCGGCGGCGGTCGGCTATTACGTGATCCGCTGGGACAACACCGGCATCTGCCAGGTCTGGAACGAGGACCTGAAGTACAAGCCGTTCCAGATTGGGGTGTCGACCTACAAGGTCGTCAGCAAGCCGCTCCCCACCTTCACTGATGCCTCCAATCTCCAGATCAAGCTGCGCGCCGAGCGCCGCTGCACGCTGTAAGCCTCACGCGACGACTCGCGTTCGGAAGGGCGGATCGCACAAAGCGGTCCGCCCTTTTGCTTTGCCGGCGCCCTCGCTTTTTTTCAGGCGAAATCAGGCGTTTCCCGCGGCCGCGCTTTGAACCTGCTTTGCGGATGGAACTACTCACATCTTGTCCGGGGCGCCTGCCTGAAAGCGTCCCGCGCCACCTCCTCCCGTCATTGTCGGGAGGCGCATCACATCTTTCATTTGAGGAGCTATCATGCGTCGTATTTCCATGCTGTGCGCTGCCGCGGGTCTTGCCGTCACGGCCTTCGTCGCCGCGAGCCCCGCCGAAGCCAGCTATCACCTGATCCGCTGGCAGGACACCGGCTTCTGCCAAATCTGGGACGAGAGCATCCCGACCACGCCGTGGCCAGCCGGCTATCACCGCGCCAGCGAGACCGTGCCGACCTTCGTCGACGCGCTGATGCTGAAGGACCATGCGCTGAAGGCCGGTCACTGCAGCTGGTAAGATCCGATCGGCGGACGACAAGGGCCGGGCAAGGATGCGATGCTAGCATCCTTGCCCGCTCGCGTTTCTATCCTTCGGCCTTCGGAGCAGAACGATGCGCCCGACGACGACAGCAACGGTTCTCACAGCTTCGCTCCTGCTCGCGGCGGCCGCGCAAGCGCAGGCGCCGCAAGCCTTCCGCGTGATCTCGCCGATCTTCAGCCAGCTCGTCAGCTTCGCGATGCCCTCGCAATTCACCGTGGTGTTCGAGAACACCAAGGGCGGCCACTACATCCGCGAAGCCGTGCTCAAGGGCGAGACGCCCGAGCGCTGGACGCAGATGATCACGGTGACAGGCGAGAAGGGCATGACGCTGACGCCGGGTCACTCGCCCGAAGCATTCGCCGCCACGATCGCCGGCGGCTTCAAATCCGCCTGCCCCGACAGCTTTGCGGTGCAGCCGCTCGGCGCCATGACATTCGGCGGCTTCGAGGCTTTCGCTGCGGTGATCGGCTGCGGCCGCATCGACAGCGGCCCGACCCGCCACAGCGAGAGCGCGCTGCTGATCACGCTGAAAGGCACGCGCGACTACTACACCATCCAGTGGGCCGAGCGCGGCCCCGAGACCGACGAGCCGCCGGTCAGGGACGAACGCTGGCAGACGCGCCTGAGCGATCTCGGCCCGATCGCGCTCTGCCCGATCGTGGCGGGGGAAGCCCCGCCCTATCCGAGCTGCGTGAACAAGAGCTGAGGCGGCCGCACGCTCGACTGCCGTAGGGTGGGCAAAGCGCAAGCGTGCCCACCACTTCCATCCACCATCACGAAAGACGTGGGCACGGCGCGATGCGCCTTTGCCCACCCCAGGAGATCTCGCTTGGAGCGCTCACGCGTCCTTGTGCGCGCCGGGATGGATCAGGATGTCGCGCGCGGCGGCGAGGTCGATGAAGGCCTCGGTGCTGCCGCCCTGGTCGGGATGCATGCCCTTGGCGGCGCGGCGATAGGCCTGGTTGATGTCATCGCAGGTGAGCTGCACCGCGAGCGGCAGGCCGAGCATCTTGCGGGCACGATCCTCGCTGGAGAGTTTTTTCGGCGCGGCGTTGCGGCGGCCGAAGCGCGGCGCAGCGAGATCATGGACCACATCGAGGACCACAGCGAGGCGGCGCTGGGCCGCCAGCGTGACGCTGTGATCGTCATTGTCCACGGCCTGGCGCAGCACCGGAAGCGCCTGCTCGGCCGCCTGCCGCAGCATCGGTTCGGTGCTCATCCGCGCGATCTCGGCGACGAGCCGGCCCGCCTCGGCGAAGTCGGCCGACGGTGCCGCGCGCAGGCGTTCGAGAGCGAGTTTCCAGGAGTCCAGCCGTTCCATCATGCGCGCAACGTTTAGCAATGAAGATCAGTATGCCAAGGCCGCCGTTTCCGACCCCTTAATTTCGAGTTAGCCTTTCGTGAAACTTCGAAAAGAAATCGGGAGGAAATTGTCATGGCATTGCTCGCAAACCACATCGCCGTCGTCACGGGCGCCGGCTCCGGCATCGGCCGGGCGATCGCGGCCGGCTACGCCCGCGAGGGCGCGCAGGTGGTTCTGCTCGACGTCAATTCCGACACGGTCGCTGAAGCCGCCCAGGAGATCCGCAAGGCTGGCGGCAAGGCCGAGAGCTTTGCGCTCGACGTGACCCGGCGCGAGGACTGCTTTGCGCTGGCGAAGCAAGTGGCCGACAAGGTCGGACAGGTCTCGATCCTCGTCAACAATGCCGGCATCACCCGCCGCAACGCCTTCACCGCCGAGATTGAGACGGTGGCTAAGGACTGGAACGACATCATCTCGCTCAACCTCAACGGCGTCTTCAACATGACGCAGGCCTTCCTTAGCCCCCTGCGCGCGAGCAAAGGCCGCATCGTCAATATCGGCTCGATCCAGTCCTTCGTGCATCTGCGCACGCCGAGCTCGGCGGCGTACACCACCTCGAAGCATGGCGTGCTCGGCTTCACCAAGGCGCTCGCAGTCGAGCTCGGCAAGGAAGGCGTGCGCGTCAACGCGATCGGGCCCGGCTTCATCGAAACCAACATCAACGCCAATGTACGCGCGACCAATCCGGCGCTGGTGCAGGCCTTCGTCGATCACACCCCGCTCGCGCGCACCGGCAAGCCCGAGGACATCGTCGGCCCCGCGATCTTCCTCGCCTCTGATCTGTCGGCCTACGTCACCGGCACGATCGTGATGGTGGACGGCGGGTATCGTACGGTGTGAGGCGCGACGCTCCATCCACTTGCTCGTGTCATCGCCCGCGCAGGCGGGCGATCCAGTACGCCGCGGCCCCTCGTGGGACGCGTCTCGGAATACTGGATGCCCCGCCTTCGCGGGGCATGACAGTGAACATGTCGCGCGAGATCGTCCCGCATCACTATGCATCTCGTGCCAATCGCGGCCGCATCGCGGCATTCCTGAGGTCATCTGGTGCGATCGGGTTTGGTTAACCTTTCATTAACCAAACCCGCCCACCGTGGTTCTACGGCTTGGGGGTCGTTTGTTCTCGATCCGCTTCCAGCGAAGGAAGCGGGCGTTGATCGGGGTGTGTTGATGACCACTGTTCATGTCGCGGCGCCGCAGGACGCACAATTCCTCGCTCCCAACCAGATCGTTCCGCTGCTGATCGGCGCGACCGTCGACGAGGTCGAGCGCGAGCTCGTGCTTCAGACGCTCGCGCGCTGCGACGGCAATCGCACGCGCGCGGCGCGTGTGCTCGGCCTGTCGGTGCGCACGTTGCGCAACAAGATCAGGATCTATGCGGCGTCCGGCATCGAGGTGCCCGCGTATCACGATTAGTGCGCGCGCGGCCATGCGAGGCGGATCATTCCGCCGCCGAGAACCGCAAGCGCGATGACGGAGACCGCGGCCGCGATCAGCTCGATGGCGCGGAGCACGAAGGCCGTCATGACGGCCCATGACGATTGCGGCTCCTCGGCAAAGGCGATCGGCACGACGTCGGGCACCAGCAGATAGGCAAGGCCGAGCGCCGCCGCAAAGGTCGCGGTGGACAGGCAGAATATCTTCCAGGCTGCGCGCATCGGCTGCTCCTCGCGAGCTTGTCTCCGCGTGCCATTCAATGGCACGGCATCCCATGGCGCCGATTGATGTTGATCAAGCCCGCTGCGAGGCGCGGGCGGAATTGCTGCTGTCGTCAAACGCCGCTAAGTAGCTTGCTTCCGCAGAGGGGAGTAGTGGCGTGGCAGACGAACAGGGCCGGCAAGGACGACAGGGGCCTCAGGGCCGGCAGGGCGAGCCGGGACGGCCGGGACCGCAGGGTCACCCGGGGGGAAGCGCAGGAGGCGGCCGAGCGCGCCGCGCTGGAAGCCGCCGTGCAGGAGACTGACGAGACGCACGGCGAGGACGATGACGACGATGACGACGATCACAAGAAAAAGAAGAAAAAGAAGAAGCACGGCCACTAAGACCGGCGGGCGAATCTAGTCCGTCCGATCCTCACGTCGCGACAGCATGCCCATGCGCTCGAACTGCCAGCGCATGGCCCGGTACCAGAGATAGCCGACCGCCGCGCCGCACAAAGCGAGGATGACGACGTTCGCGCTCGAGAACGAGCCGCTCCACCACATCATCCACGCGGTCCACAGCAGCGTGAAGATGATGGCACCTGCTTTCAGCGGAAGAAGGGGGCGGCTCATGATCGTGCTCCGGGCTGTCAAAACCCCGGCAGACATCGTCGCAGCTTGAGGCGCCTCCGACCGTGAGCCAGATCACGGAACGGCTCAGCCGAAGCGCAGCCGCGAGCGCTCCTTCGCCCTCTCCGCCTCGATCTCGCGGTCGCGCGCCGGCGCATGGGTGTGCAGCGAGGCCAGGAGTTTTCGCGCGGCTTCCGAGACCTCCGCCACCGCGCGCTCGAACACCTCCTCATTGGCCTGCGACGGCTTGTTGAAGCCGGACAATTTGCGCACGAACTGGAGCGCGCTGGCATGGATCTCGTCCTCCGTCGCCGGTGGCTCGAAGTTGAACAGCGTCTTGATGTTGCGGCACATGCAATCTCTCCCGGGGTTTCCATAAGGACGATCGGCGCAGACGAAATCCTACATCGTCAAGCGCAGTTCTGCTAAGTTCCGCAGCAATGCGGCCGCCGATGACGAGCCGCCACGGGGAGAGAAACATGAAGGCGTCTTCGGCCGCGCTGTCGGCTATCCTGCTGTCGATTTCAACGTCGGTCATGGCCGCCGATTATCCGGCGCCGAAGCAGGGCGACTGGATCGCCAGGGATTTCAAGTTCCACACCGGCGAGACGATGCCGGAGCTGAAGCTGCACTACACCACGGTCGGTGAGCCCAGCGGCCAGCCAGTGCTGGTACTGCACGGCTCGGGCGGATCAGCGGCGAGCATGCTGACGCCTGCTTTTGCCGGCGAACTGTTCGGCCCAGGCCAGCCGCTCGACGCCGCCAAATACTACATCATCATTCCCGACGGCATCGGCCACGGCAAATCGTCAAAGCCGTCCGACGGCATGAAGACGGGCTTTCCGAAATACGATTACGACGACATGGTCGAGGCGCAGTATCGCCTCGTGACCGAAGGGCTCGGCGTCAAGCATCTGCGGCTCGTCATCGGCAATTCGATGGGCGGCATGCACACCTGGCTGTGGGGCGAGAAATATCCGAAGGCGATGGATGCGCTGATCCCGATGGCCTCGCAGCCGACCGAGATGGCCTCGCGCAACTGGATGATGCGACGGATCATGCTCGACACCATCCGCAACGATCCCGACTACAACGGCGGCAACTACACCAGCCAGCCGCGCATGATGAAATACGCCATCACCGCCTACGGCATCGCCAGCATCGGCGGCACGCTCGCCTATCAGCAACAGGCGCCGACCGCGGCCAGGGCCGACAAGATCGTCGACGACCGCCTGGCCACGCCGATCACGGCTGATGCCAACGACTTCGTCTACCAGTGGGAAGCCTCGCACGACTACAATGCCGGCGAGAAGCTGGAGGCGATCGAGGCCTCGCTGCTGCTGATCAACTCCGCCGACGACGAGCGCAACCCGCCCGAGACGGGCATTACGGACGCTGCGATGAAGCGGGTCAAGAACGGAAAGCAGTATCTCATTCCCGCGAGCACGGAGACGCGCGGCCACGGCACCACGGGCAGCGCAAAATTCTACAGCGAGCAGATCAAGCAATTGCTGCAAACCGCGCCGCAGCGGACGATGTGAGACGAGCAGCTGGACAGCATGTCGAAGGCTCGCTTTCGCAAGGCTGCACTGGCGCTCCCCGGCGTCATCGAGGGCGCACATCACGGCCATGCCGACTTTCGCGCCGGCAAGCGCGTGTTCGCGACCCTGGGCTACCCCGATGACACATGGGGCATGGTGAAGCTCACGCCGGACCAGCAGGCCGTGCTCGTCGACGCGGAACCGGAGATGTTTCGTCCGGTGCCCGGCGCCTGGGGCAGGAGCGGCAGCACGAATGTGAAACTGGCGAAGATCGATCCGGTGACGCTGCGAAGCGCGCTCGAGATGGCCTGGCGCAATGTCGCGCCGAAATCGCTGCTCGCATCGCTCGAGACGCGATAGCGAAGATCATATCGCAACGCATCATGTGCGCCGCCTCTCGCGCCGCATATTATTTGAGCATGCAATGCGCTGACAGCTCGGGCTTAATCGCGCCAACGATACGAATCGAAACGCGACGGAGGATCGCATGCACAGGCTCACGCTGTGCGTTTGGCTGGCCGCGACGACGAGCACCGCCTTTGCGTTCGACAACGGTCAGTACGATCACGTCCCGCCCGACATCCGCGCCTGGTTCAAGAGCGTGATTGCGCCGAACGGCGTGCCGTGCTGCGACATCTCGGATGGCCATCGCACCGACTACGATGTGCGCGGCGGCGCCTATTGGGTGCCGATCGAAGGACATTGGATGGAGGTGCCCGAGCGCGCCGTCATCCGCGATCGCGGCAATCCGGTTGGACAAGCCGTGGTGTGGTACGTCCATCACCGCGGCGCTATCATCATCAGCTGCTTCGTGCCGGCGGATGCGGTCTAATGCCTCGTGGTATTTCCATTGGCCGGAGGCGGCGCGATCGGCTAGTTTGACGCCAAGCTGATGTGGAGGCACGCCGTTGACCGATCTTTGCGCCGAAGACCTCGCCACCATCTATGCCAAGCCGAGCCCGCGCGTGATCGCGAAGGCGCGTCCCGCGATCGATGCGCATGCGAAAAAGTTCATCGAGATGTCGCCGTTCTGCGTGTTGGCAACGTCGGGCGCTGACGGCAGCGTCGATGCCTCGCCGCGCGGCGGCAGCGTCGGCTTCGTCCACGTCGCCGGGCCCAATCAATTGCTGATGCCCGATCGCTCCGGCAACAACCGGATCGACAGCTTTCGCAACGTCGTCGAAGGCTCGGGTTTCGTGCACCTGTTGTTCTTCGTGCCTGGGATCGACGAGACGCTGCGCGTCGGCGGCCGCGGCACGCTGTCGGCCGATCCGGATCTGCTCGCATCCATGGTGGAATTCGGCAAGCCGCCGCGCGCGGTGCTGAACGTTGCGGTCAGCGAAGTCTACTTCCACTGCGGCAAGGCGCTGATGCGCTCAAAGCTGTGGTCGCCGGAGAAGGTGCAGCGCTCGGTGATGCCGAGCATCGGCGAGGTCATTCACGACCAGACCGGCCTCGGCGAACCGGAGAGCCAGGAGATCGTGGAAGCGCGCTACAAGACGCAGTTGTAGGCGGCCGCCGCAATCACGGTGTCGTCCCGGACAAGCGAAGCGCGATCCGGGACCCATAACCACAGGGAGTGGTTTGGCGAAGACTCGTGGTGACCTGCTCGCGCCACACTACTCCCTGTGGTTATGGGTCCCTGCTTTCGCAGGGACGACATCGGAGTGTGTGGTAGACGCCGGAGCTTAATGCCCCTCGCCCTCGAGCCCGCCGACGTGCTTCTGGGTGTAGAGCTCGAGGCCGATGCGGCCGATCAGGTCGAGCTGAGTCTCGAGGAAGTCGATGTGGTGCTCCTCATCGCTCATCAGCTTCTCGAACAGGTCGCGCGTGACGTAGTCCTTGACGCCGTGGCAGTAGGTCGCCGCTTCCTGGTAGAGCGCGCGGGCGCTCATCTCGGCAGCGAGGTCGCACTCGATGATCTCCTTGACGTTCTGGCCGATGCGCAGGGGATCGAGCACCTGCATATTCGGGAAGCCGTCGAAGAACAGGATGCGCGCGGTGAGCTTGTCGGCGTGCTCCATCTCCTCGATGGACTCCTTGCGCCAGACCTTGGCCATGTCGAGGAGGCCCCAATTGTCGAGGAAGCGGTAGTGCAGCCAGTACTGGTTGATCGCAGTTAGCTCGTGACGCAGCGCCTTGTTGAGATAGTCGATGACTTTTGCGTCGCCCTGCATGGTTCACTCCAGCTCTTGCAGTCCAAATCGGCCCTAAACCGAATTTAGAATGCTTCTAAGTCAGTTTATGGATGAGGGCAACCGGCTACGGGGACGCAGCCGGGGAAAAGCTCAGCCGGGATTGCGGAAGTTTTCAGCAGGCAGCTAAAGCGAACTCGGCGGGCTCGGCCGTCTCGTCATTGGCGGCCACCGTGTGGCTGTGCGGGCAGCCGGAGCAGCAGGACTTGGCGCAGGGGCCGAGGGCTTCATCGATGATGGTCTTGATCGTGCGCGCGCAGCGGCCGCATTCGGCACTGCAACCGAGGCATCCATAGACCTGCTTGGCATGACGCACGGCATCGTCGGACTCGGCGACGGCGGCGCGGATGTCATCATCGCTCAGCACGTTACAGGAACAAACGATCATGGAAGCGGTAGGCCCTTCGGTGATGCGTCATCATCGATATTTAACGGGCCGTCCGGATGCAAAGGGAAAAACCGGTATTTGAAGCTATTCCAAACTAGCCCGGAAACAGCCTAGAACGGCTCTAAAATACGGTATTGCGGTGGATCAAGATCAGTTGCCGCCACCGCCTCCACCACCATCGCCGCCGCCTCCGCAATCCCCGCCACTGCTGCCGCCATCGCTGCTCGAACAGCTGCCGCTGTCGCTCGAGCCTGACGAGCTGTCGCTGGAAAACCAGCTCCCCAGCGAGAAGCCGTCGCTCGATCCCGAATAGGTGTCGCCGCCGCCACTGCCGCCATCCGTGCCGGCCGCTGCGCGCGAACGCCGGCCCCGGTTCTGCAGATGGCTGATCCAGCCGTAACCGATCGCAAAGATGACCCCGGCAGCAATCAAGGCATTGATCATCGCATTACCCATCATCGCCTCCTTGGCGAACCTGCGATCCGTATTTAATTGGTCGCACCCCGCAAAGGTGCCGTTCATCGATCGTTCAAATGGAGTATGGAACTTAGGTCCCAAAGAGTTCCCAGAGTTGAAAGGCCAAGCCTATGAAGAAGTCGCTCCTGGCAGTCGCTGCCGTCGCCACCCTGGCCCTGACGGCCGGAACACCCGCCCATGCGCAGCGCGGCGTTGCCGCGGGCGTGGCGGCGGGGATCATCGGCGGCGCCATTGTGGGGGGCGCGCTGGCGTCTCCGTATTATTACGGACCAGGCCCCGGCTATTATGAACCGGGCTATTACCCGCCCCGCTACTACGCGCCGGGTCCGGGCTATGTCGCCGACGACTATTACGGCGGCGGCTGCGTCTGGCAGAAGCAGCGCTTCTGGGACGGCTACGCCTGGCGCGTCCGCCGCGTCCGAGTCTGCGGCTAAGGCGACTTGAGCTGCGTGTGGCCCGGTTCACAACGGACACGGCGTTCATCTCGGGGCCCGAAAAAGACCGCTTTTTCTCGTCACAGCTCCGTGTGCGTTTACCGTGGATTGACCATTTGCGCGCTTCCTAGCTGCAAGACCAATTCCATCAGAGTGTGCGTGAACCTTTGAAACCCGGGCGCCTCTAACAAGAGGAACCCATCTCCCAGGAGAGCCAAGAGCATGAAGAAGACTTTAGTTGCCGCCCTCACGGTTGCGACGGTTGCCGGTTCGCTGGTGACCGCCACTCCGCCCGCCAAAGCCGGTGACGGCGTCGCGCCGGCATCGCAGCCGGCCTGATCGGCGGCGCGATCGTCGGCGGCGCCATCGCGTCGAGCCGTCCGGCCTATGGTGGTCCGGTCTACCGTCGCCCGACGCCCGGCCCGCCGCCCCCGCCCTGCTACTGGCAGCGCCAACGCTATTGGGACGGCTACGGTTGGGTCGTCCGCCCGGTTCGCGTTTGCTACTGATCTGATCGCAAGGCGCTGATGAGCGCCGCGATCGAAGCCCGGCCGAGACCATCGGCCGGGCTTTTTCTTTTGGCCGCCGCGCTATCGCGCCGCCTGGATCGAGCGCAGCACCTCTTCGCTCGGCCAGCAATCGACCTTCAGGCCCGCCGACTTCTGGTAGGCGCCGAGCGCGGCGCGCGTCTGCATGCCGGCCTTGCCGTCGATCTTGTCCTTGTAGAGTCCGATGCGCGTCAGCCCGCGCTGCATCGTCTCGACATCCTTGGTGCGCAGCTGTTTCGAGGCGGCCCATGGCGTTGCGAACGGCAGCGGGCTCGTCATGCGGTCGCTGAGATGGCCGACGAACAGCACGTAGAGGTCGGAGAAATTGTATTCCTTGATGACGAAGTAGTTCTTCGTGGTCAGGAACGACGGACCGTAGATGCCTTCCGGCTGGAGCAGCGACGCCGGCTGCGCCTGCTCGGCAGCGCTGAGCTTCTGCCCGCGCACCGGAACAAAGCCTTCACGCAGCCACTGTCCGATCGGCTTCGTCACCTCCGGCACGCCGGTGATGCAATCGACTTTTGCGGGTGCTTGCACCTCGTAGGCCCAGCGCACGCCACTCTCCCAGCCCTTGTTGACGAGTTGCTGTGCGGCCGAGGCCAGCGCATCCGGGACCGAGTGCCAGATGTCAATGCGGCCGTCGCCGTCGAAGTCGACGCCGTGGTTGTAATATTCGGACGGCAGGAATTGCGTCAGCCCGGTCGCTCCGGCCCAGGACGAGCGCATGTCCTTGCGCGTCACCACGCCCTCGCCCAGGATCTTCAGCGAGAGGATGAACTCGTTGCGGTAGGTGTCCTTGCGACGGCCGACATAGGCCTGCGTCGCCAGCACCCGGACGAGATCGTAAGGCAGCGTGTAGCGGCCGTAATCGGTCTCGCGTCCCCAGATCGCGAGCATCACGGTGGCGGGCACACCTGACTTCTTCTCGATCTCGGTCAGTTGCGGACGATATTTCTGCAGCAGCCGCTGCCCCTCGCCCGCAAGCCGCGCAATCGAAGCTTCCTTGACGTAGTCGGCAGGCACCTGCACGAACTCGGCCTGCGACGGCGCGCCGGTCGCGGGCGGCCCGGCAGGATCAGATCGGGCAGCTTGTAGTCAGGCTCGAGCCCGCGCGTCTGCTGATCGAACGTCGCGCGCGACACGCCGGCGGCCTGCGCCTCCGGCCAGAGCGAAGTGATGAACTGCGTGAAGGCCGCGTCGGCGGCACGGGCGGGCGACCAGGTGCAGGTGACCGCGATCACCGCAGCGATGAGCGCCCTCCGCATCATGCCGCCATCACCGCGTCAGCTTCTTGTACTTCACGCGATGCGGAATGATGCTGTCCTGGCCGAGCCGGCGCATCTTGTCCTTCTCGTAGTCCTGGAAGTTGCCTTCGAACCATTCGACATGGCTGTCGCCTTCGAAGGCCAGGATGTGGGTCGCGATACGGTCGAGGAACCAGCGATCGTGGCTGATGATGACGGCGCAGCCGGCGAAATCCTCCAGCGCCTCTTCGAGCGCACGCAGCGTGTCGACGTCGAGATCGTTGGTCGGCTCGTCGAGCAGCAGGACGTTGGCGCCGGACTTCAGCATCTTGGCGAGATGGACACGGTTGCGTTCACCGCCGGAGAGCGCGCCGACCTTCTTCTGCTGGTCGGCGCCCTTGAAGTTGAACGACGAGCAATAGCCGCGCGAGTTCACTTCCTTCTTGCCGAGCAGGATCAGCTCGTTGCCGCCGGAGATTTCCTCCCACACGGTCTTCTTGCCGTCGAGCGCATCGCGCGACTGGTCGACATAGCCGAGATGCACGGTCTCGCCGACCGTGATCGTGCCCTTGTCCGGCGTTTCCTGCTTGGTGATCATCTTGAACAGCGTGGTCTTGCCGGCGCCGTTGGCGCCGATCACGCCGACGATGCCGCCGGGCGGCAGCTTGAAGGTGAGATCGTCGATCAGCAGGCGATCGCCATAGCCTTTGCTGAGCGTTTCGAAGTCGACCACGTTGGCGCCGAGCCGCTCGGCGACCGGGATGATGATCTGCGCGGTCTGGGTCTGCTTCTCGCTCGCCTGCTTGAGCAGCTCCTCATAGCGCTGATAGCGCGCCTTCGACTTGGCCTGGCGTGCCTTCGGCGAGGACGCGACCCACTCCTGCTCGCGGGCCAGCGTCTTCTGATGCGCGGCCTCCTCGCGGCCTTCCTGCTCGAGGCGCTTCTGCTTCTGCACCAGCCAGGACGAGTAGTTGCCCTCGTAGGGAATGCCGCGGCCGCGATCGAGCTCGAGTATCCACCCGGTGACGTTGTCGAGGAAGTAGCGGTCGTGGGTCACGATCAGGATCGCGCCGGGATAGTTGCGGAGGTGACCTTCGAGCCAAGACACGGATTCAGCGTCGAGATGGTTGGTCGGCTCGTCGAGCAGCAAAAGCTCGGGCTGGTCGAGCAAAAGGCGGCACAGCGCGACGCGGCGGCGTTCACCGCCGGAGAGTTTCGTGACGTCGGCATCGTCGGGCGGGCAGCGCAGCGCGTCCATGGCCTGGTCGACCTTGCTGTCGAGATCCCACAGGCCCTGGGCCTCGATCTCGTCCTGCAGCTTGGTCATCTCGTCGGCGGTCTCGTCCGAATAGTTGACGGCGAGCTCGTTGTAGCGGTCGAGGATCGCCTTCTGCTTGGCGACGCCCTGCATGACGTTCTCGCGCACCGATAGCGCCGGATCGAGGTGCGGTTCTTGCTCGAGATAGCCGACACGGGCGCCCTCGGCGACCCAGGCCTCGCCGGTATATTCCTTGTCGAGGCCGGCCATGATCTTGAGCAGCGTCGACTTGCCCGAGCCGTTGACGCCGAGCACGCCGATCTTGGCGTCCGGGTAGAAGCTCAGATGGATGTTATCGAGCACCTTCCGGGTCGGGTAGCTCTTGGTCAGGCCCTGCATGAAATAGATGAACTGGCGCGCCATCGGTCCCGTGAAACCTTCAATTTGAGGAGATTTGCTTAGCCGCCGATGTAACGATCCCGCCCCCAAAGGGCAACGTTTTCCCTCCGTTCACCACGGATGAATACGGTCCGGACACCATCCGGACGCAGATCCGGACAATTGAAACCATTTTTTAATAAAGCAGGCCAAAGCTCGGTTTCGCGCGGAAACAGCGCCACCCGCTCAGAATGAGTGGGGAGAACAGCGAGACAGCGTCATGGCCCTGATCGAAACCCATTCTCTTCCTGTTCCGGCAGAAGTCGGGCCCGTCTCCGGCGTCGTGTCGGAGATCAAGGGCTTCTGGAAGCGCTTCCTCGCCACCGCCTTCAACCCCTACCGGCCCGAGCTGCACTATATGCGCGGCCCCGGCCCCGCCTGGCGCGCCAAGCATGGCATCGATGCGCCGATCCGGCTGAAGCCCCGCGACCTCTAAGCGCCTCCCTCCTATGGCATTTTTGAAGACGCAAGCTGCTTGCGCGCGAGGCTGATTGCGCGCAACCATGGCCCGGTTCCGACGATGGCGCCCATCGCCCAGCGCCGTCCCCTCTCGCCATGGATGAAGCTGATGAGCCGGCTGCGCTGCGCAATTCTCGACGACTATTTCAACCTCGCCCTCGACGTCGCCGACTGGCAGAGATTGTCGGATCGCGTCGACGTCACCGTGTTCAGCCATCCCTTTGCTTCGGAGCAGGCCGCGGCCAGCGCGCTCGCGGACTTCGAGATCATCTGCGCGATGCGCGAGCGCACTGCGTTCCCCAAGAGCCTGTTCGACAGCTTGCCGAAGCTGAAGCTGTTGCTCACCTCGGGCATGCGCAATGCTTCGATCGACATGGAGGCCGCGAAAGCGCGCGGTGTCATCATCGGCGGTACGCAATATTCACGCGATCCGACCGCGCCGCTCACCATGGGCCTGATCCTGGAGCTGACCCGCGGCATCGGCCGCGAGAATGCGCGGATGCATGCGGGTGAGCCCTGGCAGACTTTTGCCGGCGTCGAGATCGAGGGGATGACGCTCGGCGTCGTCGGGCTCGGCAAGCTCGGCACCAAGATGGCGGGGATTGCGAAGGCGTTCGGCATGAACGTGATCGCGTGGAGCCCGAACCTGACGCCGGAGAAATGCGCGGCGGCCGGCGTCGGCTACGCCACCAAGGAGGAGCTGTTCGCCAAGGCCGACATCGTCACCATCCATGTGGTGCTGAGCGAGCGCTCGCGCGGCCTCGTCGGCCGTGCCGACCTCGCGCGGATGAAGCCGACGGCCTTCCTGGTCAACACCGCGCGCGGACCCATTGTCGATGAGGCGGCGCTGCTCGAGGCCTTGCAGCAGAAGAAGATCGCGGGCGCCGGCATCGATGTCTTCTCGGTCGAGCCGCTCCCGGTCGACCATCCCTTCCGCAAGCTCGACAATCTCGTGCTGACGCCGCATCTCGGCTACGCGACCGAGGATGGCCTGCGCATTCATTACGGTCAGATGGTCGAGGCGATCGACACCTTCACCAAGGGCGGCGACCTGCCGCGCAAGTTGGCCTGAAACGAAAAGGGCGTGCCGTTTGGCACGCCCTTTCGCGACTTGAACTGGTTCGAAGCGCTTAGCGCACGGTGACCGGCGCGGGCAGCGGCGGCACCACCGTCGGCTGCGTGCCGGGGACCGGGCCCGCCTGGGCAGACACAGGAGCGGGCGCAGGCGCAGCGGACGCAGTCGCCGTTCCCGGCGCCGGACCACCCGGCATCACCACCACGCGAGTGCCGACCTTGACACGGTCGAACAGGTCCGAGACGTCCTCGTTCAGCATGCCGATACATCCCGACGACACGAACTTGCCGATCGTCGAGGGCTGGTTGGTGCCGTGGATGCGGTAGACGGTCGAGCCGAGATACATCGCGCGGGCGCCGAGCGGATTGCCGGGGCCACCGGCCATGAAGCGCGGCAGATAGGGCTGGCGCTCGATCATTTCCGTCGGCGGATGCCAATCCGGCCACTCCGCCTTGCGGGTGATCTTCTGCACGCCGGTCCAGGTGAAGCCGTCGCGGCCGACGCGGACGCCGTAGCGGATCGCGCGGCCGCCGCCGAGCACGTAATAGAGATAGGTGTTGGGCGTATCGACCACGAGTGTGCCGGCCGGCTCCTTGGTCTGGAACGCGACCTCCTGGCGACGCAGGTTCGGCGCCAGTTGCGCTGGCGCAGCATCGGGCTGCTCCTCCGGCGGCAGCGAAGCGACCGTCATCGGCCGGCCATCGGCGCCGACCGGCGGCTGGCCAGCCTGAACCGTTCCCGTCGCGGCGGGGCCACCAACGGCCTCCGGCGGACGCAGGCCGTCATGGCGGGCGCCTGGCCCGGACGGTCGGCATAGATCGACCGGCGGCGGCCGGCGGGGCGGCCGTAGCGGGGATCGTCGGGCGACATTACCGGGCCTGCGGCCGCCAGCCGGGCGGCCATAGCGCGGATCGTCTGGCGACATGATCGGACCGCCGGGGCCGGGCGGCGGCAGCGAGGCCTGCGGCACCGCGTCGTCGTCTTCGTCCAGCGCGTCGAAATTCGGGGTACGGTCGCCGGGCCGATATTGGGCCGGGGCGCCATAGCTCGGCGCCTGCTGGACCGGATAGCTCTGAGCCTGCGCGCGCGAGGTTCCCGCCGCAGCGACTGTTGCGGCAGCGCATATCGTCAGAAAGTGTTTGATCATCATCGCTCTTGTATAGCCCCCGGGCCCCGTCCGAGCCGTTAACGGCCAGATGACCGAAGATCGCGGCACATTCAAGACATATCAGGGTTATCTGCGCCGGATTTGCCGATTTGTGATCCGCAAGAGCACCGTTGCCCCGTTGCATCACGGGCGGGAAATCGCATCGCGCCGTAAATTGCCGGAGTCTTCCGCCCCGAATTTTAGGGAACGGCGCGGAGGCGTTGCGATATGGTCGAATCAGCCTGATTCGCCATTGCTTTGAGCTCCGATCCCCGCGTGGCGAACGCGGCAATCAGTACCGTCACCGCGTTCAGATGGCTCATGGGCCCCGGCACCGCCGTCGGGGCGGAAATTCGCAACCCGTCCGATGCTTCCCGGCTTTCGCTTCCTGCTTGCCGCGATCCTGCTGTCAACCTCCATCCTGGTGTTCGGCCTAGGCGCCGCCGCGCTGCTGCGGGCGACCCATGAGCAATATGTCAGCAACCCCTCCTGGCGGAACGGTCCGCAGGAGAAGGTGTTCGCGCAAGCCTCTGAGCCTGCCCAGCCGGTGCTCGCAGTCTTGCGGGCCGAGCCGGAGGCGGCGGTCGAGCTGACGCCGTCGCTGCGTGACCAGGTGCCGACCATCGGACTGCCCGAGCAGATGGCCGCGCTGACGAGCGGGCCACGACTCGTCGACGCACGCCTGCCGTGTCGCGACGCCAGCGCGCCGGCGCCGGTTGATGCAGCCGTTGATCCCAGCCGAGCGATGCCGCCGCGGCACTCGACGTTGCGACGACCAGGCTAGCGGCGCTGAACGATCCGGCGGCCGCGAAGGCCGCGCCCGCCAAGGCCAAGTCCGACACCAGCAAGCCGGAGAGCAAGGCGACCAAGCCCAAGGCGAAGAAGCGGCACCGCGAGGTGCGCCGCCCGCCGCCTCAGCAGTTGCGGCAACAGTTCGATCCGTTCGGTCAGCAGACCTTCGCAACGACGACCACGCGCACCCGGTGACGCTTCACCTGCCCCGCTGGCGGCAGGCTAATCGCTCAGAAGAATTCGTCATGCCCGGGCTTGTCCCGGGCATCCACATTCTTTGTATTGCGCGCAAGGCGTGGATGGCCGGGTCGAGCCCGGCCATGACGCCGTGGAAGCAGCAACGCCTCCAATACTTATCTCACGCCGGCCCGGTCGCGATCGGCGGGCCGTTTTCCTGGCCCCATTCCGACCACGAGCCGTCATAGAGCGCGGTGTCTGTGACGCCGAGCCGATAGAGCGCGAGCGTCAGCACGCCGGCGGAGACGCCGGAGCCGCAGCTCGTCACGATCGGCGCATCGAGCTTGACGCCCGCGCTGGCGAAGGCGGCGCGGAGATCCTCGAGCGGCTTCATCGTGCCGGTCGCGGCGTCGAACAGCTGATTGTAAGGCACGTTGCGGGCGCCGGGGATGTGGCCGGAGCGGATGCCCGCCCGCGGCTCGGGCGCGCGGCCCTCGAAGCGATCGGCGGCGCGCGCGTCGATCACCTGCTCGGCGCGGCGTTCGACGTTGGCGACCAGCTGCTGCATGCTGCGCACGCGCTTCGGATCGTAGCTCGCCTTGAACTTCGCCGGCTTCGGCGTCACCTCGCCGCTCTCGACCGGACGCCCTTCAGCGCGCCACTTCTTCAATCCGCCATTGAGGATGCGCACGTTGTTGTGGCCGAACGCCAGGAACATCCACCAGGCGCGGGGCGCTGCGACCCAGCCGCCGGCATCGTAGAGCACGACGGTGTCAGCGTTGGAGATGCCGAGATTGCCGACGTCGCGGCCGAACTGCTCGGCACTCGGATACATGTGCGGCAGCGGGTTGGAATGATCAGAGACAGCATCGACGTCGAAGAACACAGCGCCCGGCAGATGCGCGGCGAGATAGTCGTCCTTCGGCAGCGGCAGCACGCCCGGCAGCTTGAAGCTGGCGTCGAGAATCCTGACGTTGGCGTCGCCCATGTGGGCGGCGAGCCATTCGGTGGAGACGAGGGGATCGGTGGCCATCGGTGCTTCCTTGTGGTCATTCCGGGGCGCCCGGAGGGCGAGCCCGGAATCCATCGTGCGGCTGAGTTGGTGGATGCATGGATTCCGGGCTCGCGCTTCGCGCGCCCCGGAATGACGGATGAGAGAGTGAAGCCCTCACCCCTTCTTCTTCGGCTCCCACGCTTCCGTCGGGCCGCCGGCATCGCGCCAGGCGGCGTAGCCGCCGGCGATGTGGGCGACGGGCTTGAGGCCCATGTCCTGCGCGGTGTTGGCCGCGAGCGCGGAGCGCAGACCCCCGGCGCAATGGAAGACGAACTTCTTGTCCTCCTGGAAGATCGGCTTGGCATACGGGCTCTGCGGATCGATCCAGAATTCGAGCATGCCGCGGGTGCAGGCGAACGCACCGGGGATGCGGCCGTCGCGCTCGATCTCGCGGGGATCGCGGATGTCGACGATGACGACGTCGCCGTTCTTGGAGATCTCGATGGCGTCCCTGGCGTTCAGCGTCTCGATCTCGGAATTGGCCTCGTCGATCAGCGCCTTGATGCCGCGGGTGATGTTTTGGGGCATGTGGTTCTCCCTTCTCGTTCGTCATTCCGGGGCGCGACGAAGTCGCGAGCCCGGAATCCATTTCTCCACCAACTCTGCCGCTCGATGGATTCCGGGTTCGCGCTACTCGCGCCCCGGAATGACAGCAATCAGTGCGTCAATTCCTTCATCGCATTCTCCAGCCCCTCGATCGTGATCGGGTACATGCGGTTGGCGAAGATGCGCTTGATGATGGTGGTCGATTCCGAATAGTCCCAGTGCTTCTGCTGCACCGGGTTCAGCCACACCGTATGCGGATAGGTGCGGATGATGCGGTCGAGCCAGACCGAGCCCGGCTCCTCGTTGACGTGCTCGACCGAGCCGCCCGGCACCATGATCTCGTAAGGCGACATCGAGGCGTCGCCGACGAACACGACCTTGTAGTCGTGCGGATATTTGTGCAGCACGTCCCAGGTCGGCGTACGGTCGGTGAAGCGGCGCTTGTTCTGCTTCCACACGCCTTCATAGAGGCAGTTGTGGAAGTAGAAATACTCCATGTGCTTGAACTCGCTCTTCGCCGCCGAGAACAGCTCCTCGACCTGCTCGATATGCGCGTCCATCGAACCGCCGATGTCGAAGAACACCAGCAGCTTCACCGCATTTCGCCGCTCGGGGCGCATGTGCACGTCGAGATAGCCATGATTGGCGGTCTCGCGAATGGTGGTGTCGAGATCGAGCTCGTCGGGCGCGCCGGTGCGCGCGAACTTGCGCAGGCGCCGTAGCGCCACCTTGATGTTGCGGATGCCGAGCTCGACATTGCCGTCGAGGTCCTTGAACTCGCGCTTGTCCCACACCTTGACGGCGCGGTTGTTGCGGTTCTTCTCCTGGCCGATGCGCACGCCTTCGGGATTGTAGCCGTGGGCACCGAACGGCGAGGTGCCGGCGGTGCCGATCCACTTCGAGCCGCCCTGGTGGCGCCCCTTCTGCTCCTCGAGGCGCTTCTTCAAGGTCTCCATGAGCTTGTCCCAGCCCATGGCCTCGATCTGCTTCTTCTCTTCCTCGGTGAGGTATTTTTCGGCGAGCTTCTTCAGCCACTCCTCGGGGATCTCCGCCTTCTCCATGGCGTCGAGCAGGCTTTCCAGCCCCTTGAACACCGTGCCGAAGACGCGGTCGAACTTGTCGAGGTTGCGCTCGTCCTTCACCAGGGAGGCGCGCGACAAATAGTAGAAGTTCTCGACCGTGTAGTCCGCGAGGTCAGCGTCGAGCGCCTCCATCAGCGTGAGGTATTCGCGCAGCGTCACGGGGACCTGCGCATCGCGCAGAGAAGTGAAGAATTGCAGGAACATGGGTGACAGATTGCCCGTCGGGTGGCTGACGTCAAGGGGCGGAGACCTCCGCTGCGCGCTGGACCGATAGGCTTTTTGCTCTAGAATTGGGGTCCTCAAGGGGTTGTTTTGGGGACGTTTGCAATGGGAATTCTCGCAGCGCTCATCATTGGCGCGATCGCCGGCTGGCTCGCCGGCAAGATTGTCCACGGGGCGGGATTTGGCCTCATCGGCAACATCGTGGTCGGCATCATCGGCGCGCTAGTTGCGAGCTGGGTCCTGCCCCAGCTGCATATCGCGCTCGCCACCGGTACGATCGGCGCCATCGTGGACGCCACCATCGGCGCGGTGATTGTGCTGGTGATCCTTTCGCTGATAAGACGGGTCTGAAAGCCTGACCGAACCAGGAACGGCCGCCATGCGCGGCCGTTCCCATGTCGCGACCGGGACCAGGAAATTGGCAATGTCCCGGCCGACGACCAACAAGGACGCGCAATGAAGTTTACTGGCACCAAGGACTATGTTGCGACCGACGATCTCAAGGTCGCCGTCAATGCCTCGATCGTGCTGGAGCGCCCGCTCCTCATCAAGGGCGAGCCCGGCACCGGCAAGACGGTGCTGGCGGAGGAAGTGGCGAAGGCGCTGAACGCGCCGCTGCTCACCTGGCACATCAAGTCCACCACCAAGGCGCAGCAGGGCCTCTACGAATACGACGCGGTGTCGCGCCTGCGCGACAGCCAGCTCGGCGATGCCCGCGTCTCCGACATCAAGAACTACATCAAGCGCGGCAAGCTGTGGGAGGCGTTCACCGCCGAGCAGCGCCCGGTGCTCTTGATCGACGAGATCGACAAGGCCGACATCGAATTCCCGAACGACTTGCTGCTCGAGCTCGACCGCATGGAATTCCATGTCTACGAGACCGGCGAGACGATCAAGGCCAAGCAGCGCCCGATCATGATGATCACCTCCAACAACGAGAAGGAGCTGCCCGACGCCTTCCTGCGCCGCTGCTTCTTCCACTACATCAAGTTCCCCGACGCCGACACGATGGCCCGCATCGTCGACGTCCACTTCCCCGGCATCAAGAAGCGCCTGGTCGAGGAAGCCCTGCGCATCTTCTTCGAGGTGCGCGAGGTGCCCGGCCTGAAGAAGAAGCCCTCCACGTCCGAGCTTCTGGACTGGCTCAAGCTGCTGCTCAACGAGGACATGAGCGTCGAGCAGCTTCGCGAACGCGACCCGCGCAAGCTGATCCCGCCGCTGCACGGCGCGCTGCTCAAGAACGAGCAGGACGTGCATTTGTTCGAGCGACTGGCGTTTCTGAGCCGAAGGGAAGTGTGAGGGCGCTGCCAGTCCCGTCATCCTGAGGAGCGAGTGATGGGGCGCGAAGCGCCCCATCGGGAGCCTCGAAGGATGAACGGCCGAGATGCAGCCGGGCCGCCGCCCTTCGAGGGCCGCTGAAGAAGCGGCCACCTCAGGGTGACGGTGATGGATTGGCGCACACTCTCTCCACCTCGTCATTGCGAGCGCAGCGAAGCAATCCAGAGTCTTGCCGCAGAGAGATTCTGGATTGCTTCGCTGCGCTCGCAATGACGGAGCAAGGGGCATCGGCATCGCTCTCCGACTCGCATTTTGAATTGCAGGCACAGCTTTGCAGCCTCGCGGCTCATCTCGCCCGAGCTTTGCTTCATTCCATCGCCCAATAGAAAGAGGGCGCAGGGAAGGCCGGGTGCCAGCGGCACCCGCGGTCTGCTGTGCGCATGTAGCGCAAAAGAGACCGCACAACAGCATACAGGTGAAGCCCAACACTCAGCCTCCCCTGCGCAGTGGTCGGACGGCTTATGCCGCGCTCTCCCGGGAGCCGAATTCCTTCTGGCCTCCCTCACTCTTGCGAAAGTCGCCGGCACCGCGCCGGTTGACGCGACCGCCGCATCCGTAAGAGCTTGACCGTAGCAACGACGGCCAGGACCACACGGTTTTGCCGTACGCTTGCAGCGCCGCTCGTCCGCACGAAGCCTCGGGCTCACGGAGAGCAATCCGCCCTGCCCGCGCATCTCGTACACGACGCTGCCGCGTCCACCGCAACCCGGCCCGCGTTTCGAACGACTCGCGAACCGCCCTCTCCCTCGGGCCGGGCTGCCTCGACTTATGCCGTAATTCCGAATTTCGGTAAAGTGGGAATATTTTTGCGGAGAGGGATTGACAGATTGCCTGGTGTTTTGCCCGACGGGCAAACTCAGCCTCGTAGGATGGGTAGAGCGCAGCGAAACCCATCGTGCTTTCCGCGAGCGCCGCACGATGATCGGTTTCGCTTCGCTCTACCCATCCTACGAAGATGTCACGCCACCGCTGCGTCCGGGATGCGTGCGGCTTCCATCGGCGCCTTGCCGCGGATCAGGTCCGAGGCGCGGTCGGCGATCATCATGGTGGAGGCGTTGAGGTTAGCCGAGATCATGCGCGGCATGATGGAGGCGTCGATGACGCGGAGGCCTTCGAGGCCGTGGACGCGGAGCTGGTCGTCGACGACCGCCCACGTGCTGTCGGCCGGACCCATGCGGCAGGTGCAGCCGGGGTGGAAGGTGGTGGTGCCACGCTCGGTGGCGGCGTGCAAAAATTCGTCGTCGGTGTTGACGTTGGGGCCGGGGAAATCCTCGTAGGCGTAATAGGGCGAGAGCGGTGCCGACTTCAAAAGCCGCCGCGCGAGCTTCATGCCGCCGACGATGACGCGGCGGTCGAGCTCGGCGTCGAGATAGTTGGTCTGGATGATCGGCGGCGCGAACGGATCGTTGGAGCGAATGCGGACATAGCCGCGGCTCTCCGGGCGCTGCTGCCAGGAGGCGACCGTCATGCCGGGCTCGTCCTCGAGCTGGCCCTGCACGCCCTCCTTGTAGGACGCCGGCGTGAAGGTGAGTTGCAAGTCGGAGCTCTCCGCGCTCTCGCCGGAATGCCAGAAGCAATAGACCATGGTCGGCGACAGCGACAGCAGGCCGCGCCGCGCGGTCGCCCATTTCAGCGCCTCGATCCACAGCGAGAAGCCGCGGCGAAGCTCGTTGATGGTCTTGATGTCCTTGACGCGCGCCACCGTGCGCGGTGCATAGTGGTCCTGCAGGCCCTCGCCGACCGGCAGAGCATGGCGAACGGCGATGCCGTGGGCCTGCAACAGGTCCGGCGAGCCGACGCCGGAGAGCTGGAGCAGCTGCGGCGAATTATAGGTGCCGCCGGAGAGGATCACTTCCTTGTTGGCGCGCACTTCGACCGGCGTGCCGCCGCGGCCGCCCTTGGTGTAGCGGACGCCGACGGCGCGCTTGCCCTCGAAGATGATCTCGGTGGCATGCGCATGCGTGTGCACATGCACGTTGGGCCGCTTCATCGCGGGCTTGAGGAACGCGGTCGCGCCGGAGACGCGCAGGCCGTTGTTGATGGTGCGCTGGCAGTACGAGACGCCTTCCTGGGTCTTGCCGTTGTAATCGGGGTTGCGGGGAATGCCGAGCGACACCGCGCCTTCCATGAAGGCCTCGCAGAGCGGATCGCGCCAGTCCATCGTGGTGACGATGAGGTTGCCGTCGCGGCCGCGATAGGTGTCCTCGCCCTCACCCACGCGCTTCTCCAATCGCCGGAAGTAGGGCAGCACATCGGCATAGCCCCAGCCGCGATTGCCCATCTGCGCCCAGGTGTCGAAGTCCATGCGCTGGCCGCGATTGTAGATGTGGCCGTTGATCGAGGAGGAGCCACCGAGCGTCTTGCCGCGCGGCGCATAGATGCTGCGCCCGCCGGTGTAAGGACCGGGCTCCTGCTGGTAGGCCCAGTTGATGCTCTTCATGTGGAAGGTCTTGATGAACCCCGCCGGCAAGTGAATGTACGGATGCCAGTCGGAAGGGCCTGCCTCGAGCACGCAAATGCTGGTGTTGGGATCTTCGCTGAGCCGGCTGGCCAGGATGCAACCGGCCGAGCCCGCGCCGATGATCACATAGTCAAATCTATCCATGGTGCCTCGGCCGCCCCTAACGCGGCTTTTCGTTGAGTTGATAGTTCAGATGCGTTTTCACCGTCGGCCATTCGGCGGCGGTGATGCTGTGGACCACGGTGTCGCGCAGCGTGCCGTTCGGCGCAACCTGATGGCTGCGCAGGATGCCGTCCTGCTTGGCGCCCAGGCGCTCGATGGCGCGGCGGCTCTGGTGGTTGAAGAAATGGGTGCGGAACTCGACCGCGATGCAATTCAGCGTCTCGAAGGCATGGGTGAGCAGCAGCAGCTTGCACTGCGTGTTGAGCGGGCCGCGCTGCGCGCTCTTGCCATACCAGGTCGAGCCGATCTCGACGCGGCGGTTGGCGGCATCGATGTTCATGTAGGTGGTCTGGCCGACAATCTTGCCGGCGGCGTCGAACACGGTGAAGGGCAGCATCGAGCCCGCGGCCTGAAGGCCGAGGCGGCGGTCGATCTCCTTGGCGACGTTCTCCGGCGTCGGGATCGCGGTGTACCAGATCGTGTAGAGCTCGCCGTCCTTCACGGCCTCCATCAGCCCCTCGCGGTGCTCTTTCGACAGCGGCTCCAGACGAGCGTGCTGTCCGCGCAGGGTGATGGGATCAGGCCAGGGCATTTTATTGGTCCTCATGATTGTCATTCCGGGATGGTCCGAAGGACCAGACCCGGATCTCGAGATCCCGGGTTCGGCTCTCCGAGCCGCCCCGGGATGACGCTGGCGTACTACGTCATCGTCACTTATTCAAAAAGTTCAACGGCAAACCGCCGCGCGGCCAGTCCATGGCGACCAGCTCGCCCTTGCCCGACAGCGTGATGTAGGCGGTCTTCAACTCGGGGCCGCCGAAGGCGATGTTGGTGGTGACGCGATCGCCGGTCGGGACCTGCTCGACCAGGGTGCCATCGGGTGCGATCACCGAGATGCAGCCGGAGACGAGGGTGGCGACGCAGACGTTGCCGTTGGCCTCGACCGCGAGCGAGTCGAACATCTGATAGCCGCCGAGGCCGCAGATCGGCTTGCCCCGCTCGCCGCGATAGATCACGTCCCGCGGCTTGAGCGTGCCGGGCGCGGACAGCTCATAGGCCCAGAGCCGGCCGGTCGGCGTCTCCGCGATGTAGACGGTGTTCTCGTCCGGCGACAGCCCGATGCCGTTGGCCGGCAGCACGCCGTGCACGACCTCGACAATCTCCTTCATGCCGGGCTTGAGGTAATACATGCCGCCGACATCCATCTCGCGCGCACGGCGCTTGCCGAGATCGGAGAACCACAGGCCGCCCTGCTTGTCGAAGACGAGGTCGTTCGGCCCGCGCAGATCGTGCTCGCCGCATTTGGTGACGACGGTCTCGACCTTGCCGGATTGCAGGTCGACGCGCTGGATCGAGCCGCCGAGATAATCGTCGGGCTGCGGGCCCGGCATGATCATGTTGCGGGTCGGGATCCAGGAGAAGCCGCCATTGTTGCAGATGTAGATCTTGCCGTCGGGACCGAGCGCGGCGCCGTTCGGGCCGCCCGGCACCTTGGCGACGATCTCCTTGCGGCCGTCGGGGTAGACGCGGGTCAGGCGCTGGCCGCGGATTTCCACCAGCACCACCGAGCCGTCCGGCATCACGACCGGCCCTTCGGGAAATTCGAGGTCGGTGGCGAGAACGCGGACGTCAGACATGGGCTACCCTCCCGGCTTGCTTGTTATGGCTTGCACGGGATGTCCGGCCACGGCCCCTCATGCAAGGTTTGCCTGAGGTTATGGCAAAGTAGGTCCACCTTGCCAAGCAAGCCGAATGGTATGCCAGCGTTGCGCGTTACTCTCTTACTGGCAGCCAGATCTCGAAGCCGCCATTGCCGGTTGCGGGGTCGAATTTTTCGTCATAGCGCTCGAAGTTCGGCGCATCCGCCGCCTTGAAGCCAGAGGCCGGCAGCCACTGATTCCAGATCGTGTTGACCGTGCGCCTGATCGAGGCGACGTGGTCGGTGTGCGTGAACACCGCATAGCGCTGCTCGGGGATGCGGATGCGACCGAAGCGCCGCGGCAGGTCGGAGAAATCGGCGACCTCGACGCCGGCGATATAGTCGAAATTGCCGGCATCGTCGCCGTTGCTGCAGACGCCGTAAGCAACATCGCCAAGCCGCGCGGGGATGTCGGCGACCTCCTGGTGGAAGCGCTGCCACAGACCGGGGATCATGGCGCCGTTGTCGCAAGCGATGCGCTCGGCGGGACCGGCAACGAGGAAGGCCTTTGCGGTTTCGAAACGCGGCGGGGCGAGATTATCGAGCATGGTGGAGTCCATGAGGATCGGCTCCTGTAGCTTGAGGTGGCTGACACATGTCGCGGCCCGGACGGCTTCGGGCGTGACGCCGAACTGGTCGCGGAACGCGCGGGTGAATGCTTCGTGCGAGCCGTAATCCGCCTCCAGCGCGAGGCTGAGAATGTCCGGTGCGCCGTTCGCAAGACTGCGCGCCGCCTCACTCAGCCGGCGTGCGCGCACGTAACGCATCACCGGCAAGCCGGTGGCTGCGGCAAACGCGCGCACGATGTGGAACCGCGACACGCCCGAGATCGCGGCGATCTCGTCGAGCGTCATCGGCTCGGCGAGATGGCTCTCGATGTACCAGAGTGCGCGCTGGGCTGGGTTCATGGGTTACGGCTCTCATTCGAAGCGTGGCGATCATGCGCCAATGCCTCCCATCGCGCTTGATCGGCATTGCTGTCCCCGCATGAGGATAGTCCGGGAATAGCCACTGGCAACGCCCGCGTGTTCGCGGCTACACTCCTTGAAACCGCTCACCAGAAAGGGGAACCGCGTCATGGAAATCACCGATGTGCGGGCGCACCATATCCGCATCCCCTATGACGCCGGCGTCGCGAGCTTTCGCCAGGGCGCGTCCGCCATCTCCGCGCTCGACATGGTGCTGGTCGAGGTCACGACCGATTCCGGGTTGACCGGCTGGGGCGATGCCTTCGCCTATGTCTGTCCGCGCACCACACGCAGCGCCGTCGAGGAGATGATCGCACCGCAAGCCCGCGGGCTGAACGTGCCCGATGCCGCCGGCATTCCGGCGGCGATGGAGCAGATCCAGCGCAATCTGCATCTGTTCGGCCGCTACGGCATCACCATGTTCGCGATCTCAGGGCTCGACATCGCGTTGTGGGACCTCGCTGCGAAGATCAAGGGCGTGCCGCTGCACCGGCTGCTCGGCGAGACCAGGCGTTCGTCCATCCCCGCCTATGCGAGCCTGCTGCGGATCGGCTCGCCCGAGAACATCGCCGGCGAATGCAGGAAGGCACTCGCGCTCGGCTATGGCGCCATCAAGCTGCACGAGACCACGACGCCTGCGGTGTTTGCCGCGCGCGCGGCGATCGGCCCCAAGATTCCGCTGATGGTCGACATGAACTGTCCGCTCTCAGGCGAGCAGGCGATCGCGTTCGCGAGGGCATGCGCGGACGCGCAGCCGATGTTCCTGGAGGAACCGGTCTGGCCGCCGGAAGACTTCGCAACGCTCGCCGACGTCCGCAGCCAGGGCGGGCTCGGCGTCGCCGCCGGCGAGAACGCCTGCACCGAATATCAATTCCGCCAGATGATGGACGCGGGCGCGGTGAGCCACGCGCAGCCGTCGGTGACGAAGGTCGGCGGCATCACGGAATTCCTGAAGGTCGTCGCAGCCGCGGATCAGTTCGGCGTCAAGATCGTCCCGCACTCTCCCTACTTTGGTCCCGGCCTGCTGGCGACGCTGCATCTGCTGGCGACCCGCGACGATGGGCTCGTCGAGATGTTCTATCTCAAGCGCGAAGCCTGCCTCTGGGGCGGCCGCGCCGACGCCGATGCCACCGGTCATGTCGCGGTGCCGACTGGCCCTGGACTTGGGTACGAGCCCGATCGCGCGGTGATGGAACGCTATCGCGTGGCGTGATCACTGCTGCTATTTCGCCGCATCCTTCGGCGGCGGCGCGTCCTGCTTCTTCTTCACGTCCTCAGCGATCTTGGTCTGCGCAGACTGGAGATCGCCGAGCGTCTTCTGCAAGCCGGCGAGGCTCGTCTTCAACGCGTCGATCTGGCGATTTGCCGCATCGAGCTTCTGCTGATGATCGAGGTTGAGCTTGGTGATCGTCTTCTGAAGAAAGTCGACATTGCTCTGCAGGCAGCTGGTGCGCCGCTCCATGGTCTTCTCGACCGTGCAGATCTCGATGCCGGGCACGTCCTGCGCGCAGGCCGGCGCGTTAACCAGCGCGGCGAGCAGCAACATCGCGAAACAAACGCCGGCATTTCGAAGCAACATGAAAGGTTCCTATCTAATCGATCACGTCAATGTGCGCTGTTTGCGCGCAGCCGCCGGAGGCTACCACACTCGTACCGCATTCTCGCGTTGAGCTTGCGCTGTTCCCTCTGACGGGGAACGATGATCCGCGCGCGGGAGAAGTGGGCGCTCTTTCGCGGCTTTGTTTAGGGGAGATTTTTCGAATGGCAACGCGCGATAGACGTCTGGCGGAGTTCGACGGCGCCGGAGAACCGCCACCCGGCCTGCCGGTCGAAGTCTTGTGCGAGGACCACAGCGGAACGTATCAACTGCCTTTCGCCTGCCGCTACGTCGAGGGACGCTGGCAGAACCACGAGGCCGGCATCGCGGTGGAAGCCACCGTGATCGGCTGGCGCCTGCCACGCGTGAAGCACAGCGGCGTGGCCTGACGGGCCGCGCCTGTCTCAAAACGCGACGGGGCCGCGCTCCGTCTTAACCATCGGAACGCGGCCCGAACGAATCACGTCCGAATCAGCGGGAACACTCCGTACGCAGCTGTTCACGGCTAGATGTCGCAAGTAGCCCGAACGGGTACACAATATCTGCGCAGCACGTGGGCACGGCCGAGCCAATGGCGAGCGCTAAACGTTAACGGCTTCAACGACATGGCAGCTGGAGGGCGACGCCTAAAACCTCGCTCCCAAAACAGGCAGGGCGCCGCCCGGCCTGCCTAATATTCGACCTCGAGCTCCTCGATCTCGGCCGGCTCTTCCCGCGCCGCCGCGATCCATTCCTTCATCTCGGGCATGGCCATGATGGTATCGGCATAGGCCTTCAGCCGCGGCTCGAGCTTGACGTCATAGGTGACGAAGCGCGTCACCACGGGGGCGTACATCGCATCCGCCATGGTGCGCCGCTCGCCGAACAGGAACGGCCCGCCGGATTTCTCCAGGCAGTCGCGCCAGATGAACCAGACGCGGTCGATGTCGGCCTGCGCGCGCGACCAGATCTTGAAGCCGGGGAAGTGCCCTTTCAAATTGACCGGCAGCGAGGCGCGCAGCGTGGTGAAGCCGGAATGGATTTCGCCGCAGATCGAGCGGCAATGCGCGCGCTGGACGCGATCATCAGGCAGCAGGCCGGCTGACGGCATCACATCGTTGAGGTATTCGGCGATCGCCAGCGTGTCCCAGACGGTCGCGCCGTCGTGGCGCAGGCATGGCACCAGGATCGAGGACGACAGTAGCAGGATCTCCGCGCGCGCCGAGGGATCGTCGGGCGCGGTGACGATCTCCTCGAAATCGAGGCCGGAAAATTTTGCCAGCAGCCAGCCACGCAGCGACCAGGACGAATAGTTCTTGCTGCTGATGGTCAGTGTCGCCTTCGCCATAGAACCCTTCCCTCACGCCTGATCGTCGGCATCGCGCAGCCGCGCGGGCGTGCGCATTGCCTGTGCTTCCCGCGAAAAGAGCAGCAAGCGACGTGCCAATTCTGCGGGCGGCCACGTCCGGCTTGGCGTCGATATTGCATAGCAACACGGGGCAACCGGACTTTCAGTATGATGTCGATGTATTATCAGGCCTTTCAGAACCATATGGACCTGACGGCGCCGTGGCGGGCGGGGGCCTCGTCCGCACTCAAATTCCTCCATTTGGTACCGCAGGGCCTGTCGGATCAGGTGGTCGGCCGGCTGTCGGCCGCGCTGGAGCTGATCTCGCGCGCCACCCTCACCTATGACCGCCCGGCCTACGGCATCGACAGCGTCATGGTTGGCAACCGCGAGATCGGCATCACCGAGGAGATCGCCTATGCGACGCCGTTCGGGTCGCTGCTGCATTTCAAGAAGGATGGCGCGCCCGAGCAGCCGCGCATGCTGCTGGTGGCGCCGATGTCCGGCCATTTCGCCACGCTCCTGCGCGGCACGGTGAAGACGCTGCTGCAGGACCACGACGTCTACATCACCGATTGGCACAACCCGCGCGACATTCCGCGCAAGGAGGGGCGCTTCGGCCTCGACGACTACACCGAGCATCTCATCGACTTCCTCGGACAGCTCGGCCCGCGCCCGCACATGGTGGCGATCTGCCAGCCGTCGGTGTCCGCGCTCGCGGCCGCCGCGATCATGTGCGAGGACAACCATCCCTCGCGCCCGGCGACGCTGACGCTGATGGCGGGCCCGATCGACACGCGGATCCAGCCGACCCGGGTCAACGAGTTCGCCAAGAGCCGGCCGATCGACTGGTTCGAGCAGAACCTGATCAATTACGTGCCGGTGCAGTGCCGCGGCGCGCTGCGCAAGGTCTATCCCGGCTTCGTGCAGCTCACCGCCTTCGTCTCGATGAATCTCGAGCGCCACATCAAGCAGCACATGGATCTCGCCAACCACATCGCCAAGGGCGAGAAGGAGAAGGCCGCGAGCATCAAGACCTTCTACGATGAGTATTTTGCCGTGATGGACCTGCCCGCGGAGTTCTACATCGAGACCGTGCGCGACGTGTTCCAGGAGCACCTGTTGCCGCAGGGCAAGCTGATGCATCGGGGACGGCCAGTGAACACGAAAGCCGTCAGCCGCATGGGTCTGATGACGGTCGAGGGCGAGAAGGACGACATCTGCTCGATCGGCCAGACGCTGGCCGCGCAAGACCTCTGCACCGGCGTGCGCGCCTATCGCCGCGTCCACCACATGCAGGCCGGAGTCGGCCATTACGGCGTATTCTCCGGCAAGCGCTGGAACAACGAGATCTATCCGCTGCTGCGGGACTTCGTGCACGTCAATTCGTGAGCAGGTCCTCCCACCGTCCTGTCACGCCCCGCGGCCAGCGGCGCGCTTGCCCATGTAGAAGACGATGATCGCAAGCGGCACGGCGAGCGCAAGCCAGGACGCCTGATCCCAGATCCCGTCGCCAAGCAGCGCCGAGATCAGGCCAAAAGCGACGACGCAGGCGATCACGACGGGCGCCAGGAATATCCGGACCAAAGGGCGCCTCGTGCCCGTCATCGCGACGCCTCCGCACCCACTGCCAATTGCCGCGCGCCGCCGCAGCCTGTCGCGCCGGCACCTTGCGCAGCCGCGCCGCCCAGAGATAGAGGCCGCTGCCGAGCACCACGAGGGTGACGAGATCGAGCAGAGCCCAGATGATCTTCAGCGGCATGCCGCCATAGTCGCCGAAATGCAGCGGACGCGACACGAACAGCGCCTTGACGTAAAGCGGCATATCCCGCGTTTCGCCAAAGGAGCCGTCATCGGCATTGATCAACACCGGCTTGAGCAGGCGTGAGGTGAGCGGCTCGTTGCCGCGCAGATAGACGCCGTAATGATGACCGCCGGCAAATGGCGATCCCGGCATTGCGACGGACTGCACCTTCATGCCTGGAGCGTTCGCGAGCGCGGTATCGATCGCGGCCTGCGCGGACGCAAGCTTCGGCGGCACCGGCGCGTTTCGCCACGGGCCGAGCATCGCCACGAGCTCGGTTCGCTGCCAATGCTGCGCAATCTGCTGGGACAGTGTGTTGATGACGCCGGTCACGCCGACGACGAGCGTCCAGGCCAAAATGACGATGCCGAACAGATTATGCACATCGAGCCAATACAACCTGCGTCGCGACCTCATGGTGCCGAAATCCAGGCGGCGCATGAACGGACCGTAGACGACGACGCCGGAAACCGTCGCCGTCAGAAACAGCAGCCCCATCGCACCCAGGAACAGCATGCCCGGCTGTTCCAGAAACAGGTCGGTGTGAAGATCGAGCAGAAACTTGGTGACGGCTCCGCGGACGGTCGCGCCGACATGGAGCACGCGCCCGGTGTGAGCATCGACGCTGACGATAACATCCGTCTTCGGCGAAGTGATCGTCGATGCCATGTAGACGTGCCAGATCGGGTCCTCATCGTCCGCGCCCACGATCGTGATCACCTCGTTCGGCTGTGCCGCCCGGGCAATCTCGAGGACGCGGTCGAAGCTGAGCATCGGCGTGCCCGCGGCCACCGCGTCCGCTTCGACAGTCGCCCCCAGCGCCGCGTCGATCTCGTCGTGGAAGATCAGCGGCAGCCCCGTCAGGCACAGCATGAACAGGAACAGCGTGCAGACGAGGCTCGTCCACTTGTGCGTTTCCTTCCAGATGCGGATCGAACGGGGCGTCATGACGAAACGGCTCTCCTTCGTCACCAGCTATAGCGGACGCTGCCAATCACGGTGCGCCCGGCTCCGATGAAGCAGGAGCTCAGCGTCGTGCACGAGGCGACGTAGTATTTGTCGAACAGGTTGGTGGCATTGAGCGCAAGCTGCACGCCGCGCAGCCTGCGATCGAGATTCGACAGGTCGTAGTGGATCGCAGCGTCGAACAGCGTGTAGCTCGGGATCGAGATCGTGTTGGCGAGATCGCCATAGGAATCGCCGATATAGCGCACGCCGCCGCCGAAGCCGAAGCCGTTGAGCTGGCCTTGCTGGAACGTGTAGTCCACCCACAGCGCCGCCTGGTTCATCGGCTGGATCGTGAGGTGCTTGTTGAGCTGGCTCGGCGTGTTGGTCCTGGTCGTCAGTGTGTCGGTGTAGGCATAGGATGCCTTCAGCTTCAGTCCCTCGGTCAGGCTGGCCGTCGCCTCGAATTCGCCACCCCGGGACCGCGCCTCGCCGGTCTGCACGCTCTTGCCCGACACGTTCAGATCCGGCGTGACGACATTCTCCTGCGTCATGTCGAACAGCGCTGCGGTCAGGAGCAGGTTGGTCCCGACCGGCTGATACTTGACACCGATCTCGGCTTGCTTGGCCGTGGTCGGGACCAATGCCGCACCGCTGGCGGTCGTCCCCAGGGTCGGCTGGAACGAGGTGGCGTAGGCAATGTACGGCGCCACACCGGAGTCGAACACGTAGTTCAGCCCGGCGCGCCCTGTGAATGCCTGGTCGTCCTGGCCCTGCTTCGTCTTTGCAATGAAATTCAACGTGTCGGTGGAGACCCAGTCACTGCGGCCGCTCAGCGTCAGCCGCCATCCGCCGAGCGCAATCTGGTCCTGCGCATATAGTCCGGTCTGGTCCTGGCGCTGGCCCGTGTTGGTGCCGGTCGCCGGCATCGCGATCGACGCACCATAGACCGTGTTGTTGAGATTGATCGACGGTGCCGCGCCGATGCCCATATTCAGCTCGCTGGTGATGTGACGGTAGTCGAGCCCCGTCAGCACCGTATGGGCAAGCGCGCCGGTCGAAAAGCGGGCCTCTGCCTGATTGTCCATGGTGAACGCGTCGGCGTTTTCAGGAAACTTGAAAGCAGCGCGCGCGAGGGTGGCGAAATCGCCCGTGGCGGAATTGGGATAGGGGTTCAAGCCTGCCGCGCCGCCGCCAGCGACCGCATAGGTGTTGGTCTGGAGGTTGAAGTAACGGACGTTCTGCCGCACCGTCCAGATCTCGTTGAAAGAATGCTCGAACTGGTAGCCGACCCATGCCTGCTGGCGGTCGAAATGATCGAAGCCGGGCTCGCCGAGGAACTTCGTCATCGGAATGCGTCCGTTAGGGCTCGGCAGCAGCGTGCCGACGGCCGGATAGAACTGCAGCGCCAGGCCGGTGATGTCGCGCTGGTAGCCACTCAGGAACGTGAAGGTCGTGTCGAGATCGGGCCTCCAAGTGAAGGACGGCGCGATGGCGCCGCGGAAATCGTTGACGAAATCGACCTGCGTGCCGCCGCCATGCAGCGTGCCGGCGATGCGCCAGTACAAATCGCCCTTCTGACTGACGCCGCCGACGTCGAAATTGGTCTGGGCCCTGCCCCAGCTATCGCCGAGAACCTCGACCGAGTTGACCGGCGTCGCCGTCGGCAGACGGCTGACGAGGTTGACCATCCCGCCCGGCGCGACCTGTCCGTAAAGTGACGATGACGGTCCTTTCAACACTTCCACCCGTTCGAGCAAAGCAAGATCGAGCTTCGGCTGGCCGAACTGGCTGGCGCCGTAGGGGAGCTGCATGCCGTCGAGATAGAGCACCGGCTGAAAGCCGCGGATGCGGAGCGATTCAAAGCGCGTGTCGTTCGGGCTGTTCGTGACAATACCCGGCGTGTAGCCCACGGCCTGCACCACGGACCGGGCACCCTGGTCGCGGATCTGATCGCTGCCGATCACCGAGACCGACTGCGGCACTTCGAGGATCGGCGTGTTGGTCTTGGTACCGGCCAATGTTCGATGCGCGACATATCCCTCGATCGGGCCATTCCCCTGCCGGAACGTGCCCCGGCTTGCCGCCGTCTCGACGCGTGCCGCTTCGGTACCCTGGCCCGGTGCAACCCTTGGTCGGGCGGCGCGCGCACCGCGCGACGTCCGGGTCGCCTGGCCGCGTGATGGCGCACGCGGCTTCGGTGCATCGACCGTAACGGGAGGCAGCGTCGCCGCGGATCCCTCTCTCGTCGCCGGTGTTTGCGCGACACCCGCGGTCGCATACCCCGCCAACGCCACCCCTAGCAAAGCAACAAACGGAGCCTTCGCTCCACCGCCCGAAATTCCCACCAGCACGCCCCATTCCACTTCCGCAACAGCGGTAAACTGATGGCTTCGCAGTGGGAAGAACGCGGGCGGAATGGCTTGCTAGAATCTATCTTAGAACGCGTCGAATATTTCTGAGCGGAAACATCTGTCGCGAACACGATCGATCGCGAACTCCCGGCGAGGCGTGCTACGCGGAATACGCCGCCCGAGGGACATATCGAGACGGCTCTGGTTGATCCTAACCCGGCTGGGCGAAACGGCACGCGCCTAGTGCTCTTGCGTGAGCAGCTCTCTCGCTTCCACCAATTCAGGAAGAGTACGCTCCGCCTCGAAATCAGCGAGCACGGGCGCGAGCACTTCGGATACCGCACCTGCCCGGCCATTTGTCTTGTGCAGGCGGGCAAGTCCAAGCGCGCTGCGCAGCTCGAACGTCTTGGTCTGCTGGTGTCGCGCGATGTCCAGCGCTCGCTTGAGGTCGTCTTCGGCACTGAATTCGTCTGAACAATCGTGGCGCGACAAAAGCTTTCCGCGGACGCGATACAGCTCGGCATCAAGCCAATGCTGGCCGGACTGTGCGGTCCGGGCGATCAGCTCGTTCAGGATTTCCAGCCCGGTTTCGACCTCGCCCAGCTCTGCATTCGCGGCGGCGACATGCATCCCCCAAAACGGCTCGCAAAGGTAGCAATCGTTCTCGTGCAGCAAGGTCCAGCCGTGACGCATGTCCGCAAGACCAGCCATGCGGTCGCCGGCACGCCACTTGGCGAGGCCATTCAGGTAGGTGCCCGCGGCCACATACAGCGGCATCGTGTGGTCGCGGGCGAGGCCGAGCGCCAGGATCGTCTCCGTTTGCTGCAACATGCCCCCGCATACGCCGTCGAACACGGCGCGATGAACCAGCGCATTGGCCCGGGAAAGCGCCCGTTTTTCTCCGGAAGCAACCACCGCTTCGGCGGCGAGCTTGCGCGCGCGAGCGGTGATACCGAGCGGCCAGAGCACCAGGGCAAGGAATCTCATGATCACGAACGGCAGATCCAGTGCCGAAGCCCGGAATGTCGCGGGATCCGGCTCGGCATCGTAGATGGCCAGCGCCTGCTCGAGATGCGTTCTCGCGTTCACGTAATCGCCCGCGAACCAGCAGGTGACGCCGCCTGTCCAATGGGCAACGATGGCGGCCACCGGCGAGTCCGGTCGCCGGTCGGCGGCGCTCCTGATGGCATCCGCCAGCTCCCGCATCGGAGCGAGTTCGCCGTGTGTCAGGCAGGCATTGAACAGTCCCGAATGAACGGGCGCAAGTTCGACGGGATCATCGATGCCGGCTGCGAACTGGCGCGCACGCGTCCAGGCCGCGATCGTTTCTGGGGCGCTGTGCCCGAGGCTGCCCCTCAATGCACGGCCATATGAGATTTGAAGATGCAGCCTGCTCATCATCAGGCAGGGCTCGTCAGGCAGGTCGTCAACGGTCGCAACGGCCTTGCCGAGATGCGCGACCGCTTCGGAATAGGCAGAGCGTTTCAGCGCCTGCTGGCCCGCCTTGCGCCACCATTCGAGGGCGACCTCGCTCAGTCCCGCTTCCGTGAAGTGATGCGCCAGCACTTCCGGCTCGGTCTCGGCGACGACCGGAAACTTCTCACGCAGGACCTCGCCAATTCTCGTGTGAAGCAGCTGCCGTTTGCTCTTGAGCAGACTCTCGTAGGCCGCTTCCTGAACAAGAGCGTGCTTGAAACTATAGCTTGCTTCGGGCGGAGCCCCACGGCGAAGCAGCAGTTCGGCCTCTTCAAGCTGTCCCAGCGCAGCGCTCAGCGTCAGATCATCGCGTCCCGCCACGTACTTCAGCAGCGCGTACGAGAAGTCGCGGCCGATGGCAGCGCCGATCTGCGCCACCTCCTTGACCGGAGCGAGCCGGTCGAGCCGCGCCATCAGCGAATCCTGCAGCGTGGCGGGAATGGCAAGCGGCGGGAGCGGACTATTCAGGCGATAGCGCCCGGCATCTTCGACGAGCAGGCCGGACTCCAGCACCATCTTGGTCAACTCCTCGACGAATAGCGGAACGCCATCCGTCTTGTCGATGATCTGCTTCATCATCTCGCGTGGCAGCTGGCGACCGACAACCACCTGCTCGACCAGCGCGCGCGTGTCCTGCCGATCGAGCCGGTCGAGCCGCACCAGGCCGACATTGGCAAGGCCCGACCAGGACGGTTCGAACTCCGGGCGGGATGTCATGAGCACGAGGATCGGCAATGCCCTGATCCGATCGACCGCGAGATCGAACAGCTCGAGCGTGGTAGCATCGGCCCAATGCAAATCCTCGCAGACGATCAGCAGAGGCTGATCTCGCGCCAGCCCCTCGAGCTGATCGAGCAGGACGGCAAAAGTCTGTCGCCGCTGCTGCGCCGGGCTCAAGCCAAGAGGCGGGCAATGGTTAGCGGTTGGAATCGAAAGCAGAGCCGCAATGAGCGGTGTTGCCCGGGCGACCTGCTGGGTTCCTAGCGCCAGCATTGCCTCGAGCTTGTCGAGCTTTTGTTCTGGCGTGTCGTGCGAGCGGATTCCGGCGGCGCGCTCGAGCTGCGCGACAAAGGGATGAAGCGCACTGTTGGTGTGGTAGGGCGAACACTGATATCGCACCCGACGGTGCGCCCCTAGCGAGGGACTTTCGGACAGCGTTGCGACGATGCGCGACTTTCCGATGCCCGCTTCGCCGGAAATCAAGACGATCTGGCCCTGACCCTGCCATGCCTCGCGCTGGCGCGAGAGAATGAATTCGATCTCATCCTTGCGGCCGACAAAGCCGATCGAGCGCGCGGCGCGGACCGCCTCGAAGCGGCTCTCGGATGCGATCGCTCCTTCCACCGCCCACACCGCGATGGGTTCGTCGATCCCCCTGACTTCGCGCCGGCCGAGATTGCGAAAAGTGAAGAGATCTCCCAGCAGCCGGCGCGTCGATGACGCGACGACGACCACTCCCGGTTCGGCCAGGCTCTGAAGCCGGGCAGCGAGGTTTGGCGTATCGCCGATGGTCGCGTGCTCCTCTGACGCATCTCCACTGATGAGGTCGCCGACCACCACAAGCCCGGTCGCAACTGCGATCCGCAGCTCGACCCGCTCGCCGGCGCCTGTCTTGAGCTGGCGAATGGCGCAGATGATATCGAGGCCCGCGCGTACTGCGCGCTCCGCATCATCTTCGTGAGCGCGCGGATAGCCGAAATAGACGAGTATTCCGTCGCCGACGAACCTGGCTATGCTGCCGTCATAGGCGGCAATGACGCGCGCACATGCGGCGCGGTAGACCCGGATCACTTCCCACATATCCTCGGGATCGAGACGTGCCGAGAGCGCGGTCGAGCCGACCAGATCGCAAAACATGACGGTGAGGTGGCGCCGCTCGGCGTCATGAGGGGGAGCCGGCGATGCGATCAATGTGGCCGGATCGAGGTCGGCAATGGCACGCAACATCTTGCGGCGATGACCGAGCAGGACTCCGAGCTTGTCAAAGTCCTCATCCATCAGCTCGGGAAGGACGCTTACGTCGATCCCATTCTGGGCAAAGCGCTCCGCGTATTGCCCAAGCCCTAGCTTCTCGAGCCACTCCGCAATCTGCATGGCTCACCCATCTCATGGCTGGCGATTAGCAGACTCTTGGACCACGGCCGCGCCGAGACAATATGCCAACGGCACTATGATGGCACGCCTTGTCTTGTTTTGCGAAAATTAGGTTACTCGGTACCGATGACGCTTCGATCGGGACACGGCTCGATGCGAACGGCTGCGCGACCAAACATCGCTGGTGCGCAGCGTGGACGGCAGGGTTGCGATATGTCGTCACGACTCACTTCGACCAGCACTGCGGCTTGCGCTCGCATGGGATGCCCAGCGGGAGGTATTTCCGTGAGCGCAATTCCTTCATTGCTCGTTCATCGGCGCTTCCTGGTTGCGCGCCATCGTGCCCGCCGCGACCTGAAGCGAAGAACCGACCGCCCAGAAGCCCGCAACAAAGCTTATCAGGCCGTTTGATAGGCTTTGGTCAAGGACAAGAATGCTGACGGACAGAGTTGCGGCGATCGCCGCGCCGAACGTTCCGGCCGCACTCATGATTTCAGCCGACTCCGAGCCGTTCCATTCTTCCGAGATGCTCGATTTCGGCCGCTTTGCGACGTTGCCGGACAAGTCAATTCCGACATAATAGCTGAGCGCTCCATAGAGCATTGTGATCAGCACGATCCAGCCGCTTTCAAACAGTCCGCCTTTCTGACGCAACAGGGTCGCACCCACATAGAGGCCGCAAGAGGCTCCGACGGCTGCCAGGCCAATCCTTTCAAGGGTGTGTGCCGACTTGATCAGACTGGAACGGGCAATCCCCAGGCTGCCGACGTACCGCGTGAGGGAAAATGAGCTGAAAATTGCGCTGCTTATCTTCATGGGGGATTCCTTCTGAGTACTTGGCAGCCTACTGGCCGACCCCAGATCGAATCTGCCGGGACGCGTTTCTCGATGCCCTTGATCCCAATATCTGAAAGTTCTGTGCTGAGTGATGGGGCTGGCTTACTCGCGAAGGCGAGGAGCCAATCCACAGCTGCGGAGCACGCGGCTGCGCAGGTATTGCAACTCACCCGTGTTGTCGAACAGGTCCGGGTGCGGCAATTTCTTGCGAGAGTGATAGTTCAAAACGAGAGGGATGGACTATGAAGCGGTTCACAGACCGCTGTTCGCCCTCGCTCCATCCGGTCACAATTTCCGGAGGACGTGTGAACCACACTCCTCAGGCCGACCGCTCCTCGCCCCAGACCTGCACGACGTGCCCCGGTGAGACCTCGCGATATTGCCGCACCGGCGGCTGGTAATCCGGTGCGCGCACCGGGCTTCTGATCTCGTCGTTCGACGCCTCGCGCTTCGTGCCGCGGCGCGATGGGTCGGGCACCGGCACGGCGGCCATCAGCTTCTTGGTGTAGGGATGCTGGGGATTGCCGAACACATCCGCGCGCGGGCCGATCTCGACGATCTCGCCGAGATACATCACCGCGACGCGATGGCTCATGCGCTCGACCACCGCGATGTCGTGGGAAATGAACAGGTACGCGAGGCCCATGCTGGCCTGAAGGTCGAGCATCAGATTGACGACCTGCGCCTTGACCGAGACGTCGAGCGCGGAGACCGCCTCGTCCGCGACGATCAGCTTTGGCCCGAGCGCGAGCGCGCGCGCGATGCAGATGCGCTGGCGCTGGCCGCCGGAGAATTCGTGCGGGAAGCGCGCAGCCATGTCGGCGGTGAGACCGACCCGCACCAGCAGGTCGGCGACCTTGTCGCGGGCCTGCGCCGCCGTGGCGAGCCCGTTGGCGAGCAAGGGCGCTGCGGTCGCCGTGCCCACCGACATGCGCGGATTGAGGCTCGCGAACGGATCCTGGAACACGATCTGCATGTGCTTGCGGAAGTCGCGCAAGGTGCGGCCCTTCATGGCGAGCACGTCCTGCCCGTCGATCAGGACGGTGCCGGCGTCCGGCTCCGTCAGTTTGAGGATGGAACGGCCCGTGGTGGACTTGCCGCAACCGGACTCGCCGACCAGCGCCAGCGTCTCGCCGGCGCGCAAGGTGAAGGAGACATTCTCCACCGCGTGGACGCGGCCCGAAACCTTGCCGAACAGGCCCGAGCGGATCGGAAAGCGCGTGGTGAGGCCGGAGACTTCGAGCAGCGGACGCGCGGCCGTCGAGACCGTATCGGGCGTCTCGGCCGGCTCGTCCGAGGTGCCCGTCACCTTGTCGACGATCGGAAAGCGCATCGGCCGCGCGCGCCCGTCCATCGAACCGAGGCGCGGCACAGCGGCGAGCAGCGCGCGCGTGTAGGGATGCGCGGGTGCTGCGAAGATGCGCGAGGTGGCGTTGGTCTCAACGGCCTGCCCGCCATACATCACCACGGTACGGTCCGCGATCTCGGCGACCACGCCCATGTCGTGGGTGATGAACAGGATCGACATCCCCTCCTCCTGCTGGAGCTCCTTCAAGAGCTCCAGGATCTGCGCCTGGATGGTGACGTCGAGCGCCGTGGTCGGCTCATCCGCGATCAGAAGCTTCGGCTTGCAGGCCAGCGCCATCGCGATCATCACGCGCTGGCGCATGCCGCCGGAGAAGCGATGGGGATGCTCATGGAAGCGCGATTTCGCCGCGGGAATGCGGACGCGATCGAGCAAGCGAACAGTCTCGGCCTCCGCCGCCGCACGTGACAGGCCGCGATGCTGGATCAGCGCTTCCGCGATCTGGAAGCCGATGGTGAGCACCGGATTGAGGCTCGTCATCGGCTCCTGGAAGATCATGGCGACGTCGTTGCCGCGGATGTCCTTCATATCAGCTTCGGGCATCGTCAGCAGATCGCGGCCGGCGAGCGTAACGCGGCCCTCGATCCGGCCACTCTCTTTCGGCACGAGCCGCATGATCGAGAGCGCGGTGACGCTCTTGCCCGAGCCGGACTCACCGACGATGGCCACGGTCTCGCGCGGCGCGATGTCGAAGGAGATGTTGCGGACGACGGGGATCCATTCACGTTCGCGCATGAAGGACGTGGTGAGGCCGGCGACCGACAGTACCGGCGTGTGCGCTTCGGCGGCAACTTGATCTGGTCTCGTTGCACCGGTGCTCATGCAATGCCCCCAGCGCTTGCCGCGAAGAAGGTCCGCCCCCTCCCCCGCTTGCGGGGGAGGGTTGGGGAGAGGGTGCCTCCACAATCAAGAACCCCCAAGAGGAGAAAGCCCTCACCCGGCGCTACGCGCCGACCTCTCCCGCAAGCGGGAGAGGTGAGAGGAGCCCGTGGCTGCACCGATGTCATCATCACCATCGCGCCTTCAGTAACCGCGATCACGGTCGATACGCCCCGGCAAGGCCTCGCCCCGGCGGTGGCGCGCGATGGTGTCGAGCACGTAGTCGACCGCCGTCTCCGGCTTCGTCGTACTGGCAATGTGCGGCGTCAGCAGAATGCGCGGATGGCTCCAGAACGGATGGCCCGCCGGCAGCGGCTCGGGCTCGGCGACGTCGAGCACGGCGGCAGACAGCATCCCACTGTCGAGCGCCACGATGAGATCGGCCTCAACCAGATGCCCGCCTCGCCCGACATTGAGCAGCCGCGCGCCGCGCGGCAGATGCGCGAACAGATTCGCGTTGAGGATGCCGCGTGTCTCCGAGGTCAGCGGCAGCAGGCAGACGAGAATGTCGGACTGCCCCAGGAAATCCGGCAAGGCCTCCGCGCCCGCATAACAGGTGACGCCGTCGATTTCGCGCGGCGAACGGTTCCAGCCGAGCAGCGAGAAACCAAATGATTTGAGTCGTTCGAGCACAGCCTGGCCGAGCAGGCCAAGTCCCATCACGCCGACACGCCGCTCACCGGCGTAGGTCGCGGGGAGCTCACGCCAGACCTGCTCGCGCTGCTGGGAGATGAACTGCACGAGATCGCGATGCAGCGCCAGCACGGACATGCAGGCATATTCGACCATGCGATCGGTAATGCCGGGCTCCATCATGCGGACCAGCGGAACATGCGGCGGAAGTTTTGTGATGTCGAACTGATCGACGCCGGCGCCGACCGAGAACACCAGTTCGAGATTTGGGAACGTCGCCGCGATATTGTCCGGCGGCTGCCAGGCGACTAGGTAGCGTACCGCCTTGGGATCACCGATGTCGGGCCAGAGCCGGAACGGCACATCAGGCGCGCGCTCCGCGAAGAAGCGTGCCCACTCGGCCCCGCGAACCAGATTGGCCTTGTAGAGGACCGTCATGCCGCCCCTCAGAACGGGCTGACCGGCGCGAGGCGCCGGCCGTCGATCATGCGCTTGTGGCTGTAGGCGGCGGGATCGACCAGCGGCGTCGAGCCGGTGACGATGTCGGCGGCGAGCTTGCCCGCCGCGGGACCAATGCCGAAACCGTGGCCGGAGAAGCCGGTGGCAAGGAAGAAGCCCGGCAGCGCATCGACCGGCGAGATCACCGGAATGGTGTCGGGCGTGCAGTCGATCGTGCCGCCCCAGGCTTCCGCGATCTTGATCTCCTTCAATTCCGGATTGGACTTGATCAGCGAGGCCAGTGCCGCGTTGACCAGCGACATGTCGGGCGCGGGATCGCGCACGCGCTCGGCCTCGAACGGCGAGGGCTTGTCGAAACTCCAGCCGGTGCCGCGCATGATCTGGTCGAAGAACGGCTTGCCGAACGACAGCTTGAGCCCGTTCTTGCGATGCTGATAGGTCGGCCAGAAGGTCCAGGCGTAGCGGAACAGGTCGGGCGACAGCTCGACCGTGCCGCGGTTGCGCAGCGCCAGCGTAAAGCCGCCGTCGAGGCGGCGGCGGATGCAGTAGAGATCCGTGCCGAGCGCGCCCGAAGTGATCTCCGGTCCCGGCGTGGTCCGGCATGCGGTGGCGTTGACGAGGCCGATCGGCAGCTCGATGCCGTGGCGGCGGCAGAACAGCGACGACCATGCGCCGCCCGACAGCAGCACGGCTTGCGTGCGGATGGTGCCCTTCTCAGTGACAACGGCGCTGACCTTCCCGCCTGTCGTCTCCAGTCCGCGCGCGGCGCAGCCCTGATGGGTGGTGACGCCGTGCTTTCGCCGCATTGCTGGGCATGCGCTCGGCGACCTCTGCCGGCGTCAGCACGGTCGAGTGCACCTGCTGCTCGCGCGCGATCGCGGCCCAGCGCTCCCAGCCGGCGAGCTCGTCCTTGCTCTTGGTCAGGAACAAGACGCCGGTGCGGCGGAAGCCGGCATCGACGCCGGCGTCGTTCTGCATGTCCTCCCACAGCCGCAGCGCCTCACGCGCCAGCGGGATCTCCTCGCGCGCGCGGCCCTGCTGGCGGCACCAGCCCCAATTGCGGCTCGACTGCTCGCCGCCGACATGGCCCTTCTCGACCAGAGCGACCGAAAGGCCCTTCTTGGCAAGATGATAGGCCGCGGAGACGCCGATGACGCCGCCGCCGATGACGACGACATCCGCCTGCGCCGGCAGGCGTTCATCGCTGTTGATACGGTTGAGCGGCGGGGACATGGGGCACTCCTGGAGGTCAGTTCGATCGAGATCTTGTCATGGGATGTTGAGACGCGGGTCGAGCGCGTCGCGCAGCCCGTCGCCGAGGAAGTTGAAGCTGGTCACCGCCAGCGTAATGGCGACGCCCGGCGCTATCGCAAGCCACGGCGCGCTGGTCAGATAGATCTGCGCGTTGTTGAGCATGTTGCCCCAGCTCGCGGCCGGCGGCTGGATGCCGTAGCCGAGATAGCTGACATAGGATTCCAGCAGGATCGCCTTGGCGACGTTCAGCGTCGCCGCCACCACGATCGGCGTGATCGCGTTGGGCACGAGCTCGCGGAACATGATGCGCAGGTTCGACGAGCCGAAGGCGAGTGCGGCCACGGCAAACTCGCGCTCGCGCAGCGAGCGCACCTGGGCCTCGACGACGCGCGCGACCGCCATCCAGGCGGTCGCCGCGATCAGCACGGTGGTGGTGACGAGCCCCGGCTCTGTGAGAGCTGCGAGCGCGAGCAGCAGGAAGATCGTCGGAAAGCACAGCACGGCGTCGACGAGCCGCATCAGCACCGCGCCGAGGGCGCCGCCATAGAAGCCGGCAAAGGCACCGACGACGATTCCGACCGCCATCGCGATCACCATCGCGACGATGCCGATCGAGAGCGAGATGCGCCCGCCCATCATCAGCCGCGCCAGCACGTCGCGGCCGAGCTCGTCGGTGCCGAGGATATGCGCGCCGGACAGCGGCGGCGCGAACCGCTTCATGATGTCGATATAGGTGTCGTCGAACGGCAGCAGATAAGGCCCGATCGCGGAGCCGAGCACGAGCACGAGAATGATCACAGCGCCCGCAAGCGCGAGCCGATGACGCCGAAAACGCCGCCAGGCGGCCTGGCCGGGCGCGAGCTGAACGGTGGTGAGCGTTGCGGTCGCCATCGCTTCAGCCCACCCGGATGCGCGGATCGACGACGGCGTAGAGGATGTCGGCGAGCAGCGAGCCGATCAGAACCATCGTCGCCGAGAACATCAGGATGCCCATCACGACGGGATAGTCGCGATAGCCGATGGAATCGAGGAACAGACGCCCCATGCCGGGCCAGGTGAACACGGTCTCCGCCACCAGCGCGCCGCCGAGCAGCGTCGGAAACTGCAGGCCGGCCACCGTGATCATCGGCAACAGCGCATTGCGAAGCGCGTGCACGATGAGGATGCGCCATTCCGGCATGCCCTTGGCGCGCGCGGTGCGGATGTAGTCCTGGTTGATCACCTCGAGCATGGAGGAGCGCATGAAGCGGCCCCACATCGCGGTCTCGACCAGCGCCAGCACCATCGCCGGCGCGATCAGATGATGCAGGAGATCGAGGAAGGAGCCGTCGCCGATGGTCTGGCGGTTACCCGCCGGCAGCCAGCCTAGCTTGACGGAGAACACGTAGATGGTGACGAGGCCGAACCAGAAGGTCGGGATCGACAGCGCGATCATGGCGCCAACCGTGGCAAGCGAATCGAACAGCGAGTAACGGCGCAGCGCGCCAAGGATGCCGATCCAGCAGCCGAGCAGCACCGCGATGATCGTCGCCGTCGCCATCAGCTCCAGCGTCGCGCCGAGATGCGAGGAAATCACCGACAGCACCGCCTCGCCGTCGCGATAGGACTTGCCCCAGTCGCCTTTCAGCATGCGGCCAAACCAGTCGAGATACTGGATCGGCAGCGGGCGATCGAGGCCGAGCTGCCTTGTGACGCGGTCGAGATCCTCCTGCGTCATCTGCCCGGAGACGGCGAACTGCGAGAGCGGACCGCCGGGCGCCAGATGCAGGAGGGCGAAGCCGATTGCCGAGACGATCACCAGCAGCATGATCGCCTGCGCCAGGCGGTTGACGACGTAGCGGGCCATGTCAGGCGGTCCAGCGAGCCAGACGCATCAGGCCCAATACCATTCGCGGATGTTCCAGCAGTTGATGGAGGTGTTGATGTTGGGACGGAAGCCTTGCAGCCCCTCCTTCACACCCTCGGCGATGAAGCCCTGGAACATCGGCAGGATCGCAAGATCGTTGCGGATCAGCTTCTGCAGATCGCCATAGGTCGCCTTGCGTTGCGCCAGATCGAACTGCTTTGCGCCCTCGGCGAGGAGACGGTCGGCCTCGGGATTTTTGTATTGATAGGTGTTGTAGCCGCGGCCGCCCTTGGCGGGAATGGCGCCCGAGCCGAAGCGCGGCGTCACGTCGGGGTCGCTGCCGAGCATGAAGTTCACGGACACCAGCACCGAATTGAACTTCGACTGCTGCCAGAAATCGCCCCAGATCACCGCGGCCGGCATGTTGTTGACACGCATCGCAGCACCGATCGCGCGCCAGTCCTGGATCAGGAGCTGCTGGGTCTGCTCGCGCACGGCATTGCCTGAGGTCGTCGAGTTGGTGAATTCGAGCTTGACGCCGCCCTTCTCGCGCACGCCGCCCGAGCCGCGCACCCAGCCGGCCGCATCGAGCAGAGCATTGGCCTTGGCGGGATCGTATTTGTGCTGCGGCAGCCCCTGCTGGAACGACCAGGCCTGCTGCGGCACGAAGCTCTCGGTCTGCGTCGGCAGGCCGTAGTAGAGCGCGTCGATGATCGCCTGCTTGTTGATGGCAAGATACAGCGCCTCGCGCACCGCGCGGTCGGCGAAGGGACCGAATTCCAGGTTGGGCGCGATGTGCTCCACCGAAGACGTCGCGGAGACGAAGATCTTTCGGCCCTTCAGCGTCTTCGCCTCCTGCACGAAGTTCGGCAAAATGCCTTGCAGGCCGGTGTAGTCGACCTGGCCGGTGCGGAACTGGGTGTAGAGCACGGTGAGGTCGGGGATGTATTTGAACACCACGCGTTCGACGTAAGGTCCTTTGCCGTGATAGCCGGTATGGGCATTGAGCAGGATGTGGTCGCCGGGCACGCGCTCACCCCAGCGGAACGGCCCGGTGCCGACGGGCGCATTGTGGAACGGCGAGGCGTTCGGATCGGTCACCTTCTCCAGGATGTGCTTCGGCACGATGAAGGTCAGCGATCCCAGGATGGACATGTAGGGCGAATACGGCGCTTCCATGCGCCAGTGGATCTCGTCCACTGCTACGACCTTGATGTCCTTGACGAGACTGTGGCCGACGCGGCTGCGTGCGCGGAAATTGGGATCGTTGATCAGCTCGAGCGAGAACTTGACGTCGTCGGCCGTGAACGGCGTGCCGTCATGCCACTTCACGTCGTTGCGCAGCTTGATCTTCCAGGTCAGACCGTCGGCCGACAGGCCGCCATTTTCGATGGTCGGCACTTCGCGCGCGAGGTCCGGAACGAAATTGCCCTCGGGATCGATGTACCAGAGCAGCGAGAACACCTGCCACCAGACGCCCTGATCGACCTCGATGCCGGGCATCAGCGGATGAAACACCGTCGGCTCCTGCGACAGCGCCGCGATCACCTGACCGCGCGGCTTGTCCGGCGGATTGGTCGGGCGTTCGGTCTGGGCGATGGCGCTGCCTGCGAGGCTCCATCCCGCTGCGGCGCCCGCGCCGAGCTGGAAGAACTGACGGCGGTTCGGACTGCCGAGACGCACTGCCTCAATGCCGAACTTGCCCATGTCATCTGCCATGACCAGTCTCCGTTCCCGCACGCGGCACCGTCTCCCGCGCCCCCGAGACCCCGGCAAAGGGACAGGAAGTGGGCTTTAGTGCTTCTAAATTTTTCGATCAAAAGTTCATCATGACTAAATACAGCTGTCAATCGCATTGCTAGTATGCGCGACCTTTTCACTGTGACTGAACCTCGGATCGACGCGGTCCCGGGGTGATACGATGCATGGGAGAGCGACATGGATGGTCGCGGCGATACCAACGGCACCAAGGACGCACCGGCGATCGAGGCCGACGATGCGGTCGACCAGCGCCTCGGCGAGACCGTGCGGCTGCTGCGTCAGCGCGCCGGACTCTCGATCCAGGACGTCGCCAACAAGACCGGCCTCTCCAACGGCATGATCAGCCAGCTCGAACGCGCACGCGCGATGCCGTCGATCCGCACGCTGCGCCTGCTCAGCATCGCGCTCGACGTTCCCATCTCCTACTTCTTCGAGACCAGCGATCCCACCGATGTGCAGCGCTACATCGTGCGCAAGAACAACCGGCGCCTGCTGCGACTCACCGCCAGCGGCGTCGTCAAGGAAGCGCTCACCCCTGACGGCAATGGCCAGCTCGAACTCTACGAGCTCACGCTCAACCCCGGCGCCTCCTCGGGCACGGACTTCCTGCAGCACACCGGCGAGAAGGCAGGCTACATCCTCTCCGGCAGCCTGCGGCTGTGGCTCGACAACCAGGCCCATGTGCTGGAAGCCGGCGACAGTTTTCGTTTTCCGAGCATCGTGCCGCACATGTTCGACAACCCGACCCAGCAGGTGGCGCGCGCGATCTGGGTCACGACGCTGCGCCAGACCGATTCGCCGGCAGGTTGAGCCACGCCAAATTCCCGGCGCCCCCGGGCGCCGCAAATTGACCATCGACGGAGACGCGGGCAGTCTGTAGCTCACGTGATGCCGGCCTCGTCGACAAGGCGGCGGGACGGTGCGCTTCTGGCGTCTTTGGTATGAGAGCATGAAACTCAGGGGGCTTCTGACACTCGCGATCGCCACGCAGGCCGTCGTGACCAGTGCCGCTCTCCTTATCTCTTATGCCGTGACCGACGCCACCGGCGGCTTCGGCATCGCCCAGGTCATCGCCCTGCTCGCAAGCGTCGTCGTTGCGGTGCTGCTTGCGCGGCTGTGCACGGGCTCGATCGAGACGGCGCAGATGAAGCATACGGCCGCAGCGTTGGCCGAGCAGGCGCAGGCCGGCGCGCAAGCAACGCAAGCCGTCATCAAGACCGCGCTCGATGCCTTCATCCAGACCGACGCGAACGGCGTCGTGCTGGAGTGGAGCTTTCAGGCCGAAGCCCTGACCGGATGGTCGCGCAAGGAGGCGCTGGGCACCGATGTCGTCGACCTCCTCATCGCCGAACCACTCCGCGCCGGCTTCCGGCAGCGGATGATGCGGCTGTTGCCGGAGCTGTCGCATACGCCGATCGGCATCCGGTTCGAGGCAACCCTGCTGCATCGAAATGGCGACGAGATCCTGATCGAGGGCTCCAGCACGGCGCTCCACGTCGGGACGCGCCACCTCATCAACATTTTCGTCAAGGACGTCACCCAGAAGCGCGCCGCCGAGGAACAGCTGATCCAGGCGCAGAAAATGGAGGCGGTCGGGCAGCTCACCGGCGGCATCGCGCACGAATTCAACAACATGCTCACGGTGATCACCGGCACGATCGAGATCCTCGCCGACGCCGTGAAGGACAACCCGCCGCTCGCGACCATCACCAAGCTGATCAGCGAGGCGGCGGACCGCGGCGCCGTGCTGACGTCGAGCCTGTTGTCCTTTGCGCGCAAGCAGGCACTCCAGCCGGCCGAGATCGACGTCAACGAGCTGCTCGAGGAGCTGGCAAAGCTGCTGCTGGCGACCTTCGAGAAGAAGATCGAGATCGTGACCAGGCTCGACGGCAATGTCTGGCTCGCCTTCGCCGACCGCGGCCAATTGAGCTCAGCGCTGCTCAACCTTGCGATCAATGCCCGCGACGCGATGCTGGACGGCGGCAGGCTGACGCTGACGACGCGCAACGTCGTGTTCGGCGTGCGCGAGGCAGTGGCGGTCGGCGCCGGCTATGCCGGCGACTATGTCGAGATCGAGATCGCCGACACCGGCACCGGCATTCCGCAAGCCATCCTCGAACGCATCTTCGATCCCTTCTTCTCCACCAAGGATGTCGGCAAGGGCACCGGGCTCGGCCTCAGCATGGTGTTCGGCTTCGTCAAGCAGTCCGGCGGCGGCATCAAGGTCTCCTCCACCGAAGGCCGCGGTACGATCTTCACGATCTACCTGCCGAAGGCGGAGGCGAGCACGCTTCGCCCGACCGGTTATGACGAGCGCAAGATCGTCGGCGGAACGGAGACCGTCCTGTGCGTCGAGGACGACCACGATGTCCGCCAATACGTCACGGTGCAACTCGAAAGCCTCGGCTACAAGGTCATCCCCGCCGTCAACGCGGCCGAGCGCTCGCCATTTCGGCGCAAGGCACGCCGTTCGACCTGCTCTTCACCGACATCGTGATGCCCGGCGGCATCAATGGGCGCGAGCTCGCGGAGCGGATGGTTGCGGCACGTCCCTCGCTGCGGGTCCTGTTCACGTCGGGCTACGCCTACGACTCGCTGCATGCGCAGGGACGCGCCACCATGGGCGCGCCGCTTCTGACAAAACCCTACCGCAAGGCCGAGCTCGCGCGCATGCTGCGCCGCTCGCTCGACACCGCGGTCGATTCCGCAGGCGATCCGATCCCCACGCCCTATTCGGTGCAGGCCGATGTCGAGGGCTTCTTGCGCAGGCAGGCCGCCGAAGACCGCCGCACGACGTGGCCGCGAAAATAGCAGCGCCTAGCTCATCCTACGCCGCAGCGTCGCAGACGGCGTCTCGCCGAATTTTTCGCGGTAGGCGCCGGCCATGCGGCCGAGATGGGTGAAGCCGAGATCGAACGCGATCTCGGTGATCGAGGCATCGGGCGCGGCCTGCGAGAGGCGCCCATGCAGGCCGGCGAGGCGCATGTCGAGCAGCATCTCCGAAATCGACACGCCGAAGTGACGGCGGAAGCCGAGCTGGAGCGCGCGGATGCCGACGCCGGACGCGCAGGCGAGCTCTGCGAGATCGAGCGGCTCGCCGGCATTGTCGGCAAGATGGTCGCGCGCGGCGCGAAGCGCGCGCGGCAGACGCTCCGCGTGGCCCGAAAACGTCCGGATCGCATCCGATAGGCCATGGCGCTGGCCGTTGAGGAGACGATCGAGCAGCGCCTCGCGCCAATCGGCCATCGCGAGCGGCGACAGCCTGCCGGAGGGACCGAGACGCTCGGCGAGTTGCATCAGTTCATCGAGCTTCTTGCGGAGATCGTGCCCGGACGGCGCCTCCAGGTCGATCACAGGATCGAACTCGACCGGCCCCGCCGCCTTGCCCGACAGAGCCGCAGCGCGCTGCTCGACCATGCGGCGATCGAGCAGCAGGATGATTTGCGCACAATCCGTCCAGACCATCCGGGTCGGAATCGTCGGCGACAGCAGCGACGCCGTCCGGCCCGCTGCGGTCTCGATTTCGCAGGCTCCGGCACGAATGCGGGCGGCGCCGGTGAGCGGGATCTGCACCAGGAAGAAGCGGTCGAGGCAGCCGGGATCGATGCTCACCGATCCGCCATAGGCGACGTAGTTGATGGAAAAGCCTGCGAATGCCGCGCAATTGTGCCGGGCGGAGAAGCCGGTTGCGCGCGCTTGCGCCGGCTTGAGATCGTGCGGACAGAAGATGCGCCCGATCTGCTCGGCAGCCTCGTCGACATCATCGGTGGTGACGCGGGCGAAAGCCGCCAGCCGTTCAGCTGTGGCTACCCTTGCGCTCGTTTCCTGCACGGCTACGGACATCGTCGACCACGCTTCGCGTCGCGGAATTGCTTTAAGCCTATAATAGTTTCCCCGACGCGAGAAGGGCCGCGGCTGCAAAATCGTCGTGCTGCATGGCAACAGCCACGTCCGGATTCGTTTAGCGGATAGACAGGCGGCCCAAGGCTGACCGAAGCTCCGTCCCCGCCGGAATCCATGAGGAGCAAGCCATGACTGCACTCGAAAAGGGCATTACCGCCAATGGCACGGGCTATGGGGGCAAGAGTTGGAACATCCTGGGCCAGGTCTACTTCCCCAAGGCCGTCACCGATTCCACCTTCGCATTCGAGACCAACAGCGACCCCGGCCAGTTCGTGCCGGTGCACATCCATCCGACCCAGGACGAGTTCATCCTGGTGCAGGAAGGCACGCTCGACCTCAAGCTCGACGGCAAATGGGTCAAGGCCCATGCCGGTGACCTCGTGCGCATGCCGCGCGGCATCCCGCACGGCTATTTCAACAAATCCGACAAGCCGTGCCGCGCGCTGTTCTGGGTCTCGCCGATGCAGAAGCTGGAGGCGCTGTTCAACCAGCTGCACAATCTGACCGACCCGGCTGAAGTCGTGCGCATCTCGGCGCTGCACGAGGTCGACTTTCTGCCGCCCGAGGCCAACGACTAGGCGCAGCGCGCCGCCTCGCCCACCTCCATCTGCTTGCAGCTCCGCCGGCCGCGCCTTGCGGCCGAACGTGGCCGCTTGCGCGCGAAACACCTGATTGCGAGCCATCCCATGGTCAGTCCCAAGCATGTCTGCGTGATCGGCGCCGGCGTCTCCGGCCTTGCCGCTGCAAAAGCGTTCTCCAGCCGCGGCCACCGCGTCACCATCGTCGAGCGGAGCGCCGATCTCGGCGGCGTCTGGGAGCCGGCGCGCTCCTATCCGGAGGTGCAGACCCAGAGCCCGAAGGATCTCTACCGCTACACCGACCGCGCCATGCCGGACGCCTATCCGGAATGGCCAACCGGGCCGCAGGTCCACGCCTATCTCGCCGATTACGCCAGGAGTTTTGGCCTCGACCGCATGCTGCGCCTCAATACTGAAGTCGCCGGCATGGCGCGCCGCACTGACGGCAAGCCGGGCTGGACGCTTACCCTGACGAACAAGGGCGGGACGCCGTCGAACGAGGAGTTCGATTTCGTCGCGGTCTGCACCGGGCAGTTCAACGAACCGCGCGAGCTGCATTGCCGCGGCGAAGGCAGCTTCCTGGGCCAGGGCGGCCAGATCCTGCATTCGTCGAAATACGGCGATCCCGCGCTGGCGAAAGGCCGCCGCGTCGTCGTGCTCGGCGGCTCGAAATCGGCGACCGACATCGCCGTGAACGCGGTGAAATCAGGCGCGCGCGAGGTCACCATCGTGATGCGCGAGCCGGTCTGGCGCATCCCCTACTTCATCGGCGGGCTCGTGAACTTCAAGCACATCCTCTACATCCGCGCGCAGGAGGAGATGTTTCCAGGCTGGGGCGCCAGCGCGATGGCGCGGCTTGCCCACCGCATTGCCGCGCCACTGGTCTGGGCGAACTGGCGAGGGCTCGAAAGCCTGCTCAAGGCGCAGCTCAAGCTCGGCCGCTGCAAGATGGTGCCGAAGGAGCGGATCGAGGACGGCGTCAACTGCTCGGTGCCGATCGCAACGCCCGGCTTCTATCCGATGGTCGCCGACGGCCGCATCAAGGCCGTGTTCGGCACGTTCGATCATTATGAAGGCGACACCATCGTGATGAGCGGCGGCGAGCGCATTGGCGCCGACGTCGCGGTGCTCGCGATCGGCTACAAGCTCGGCGTGCCGTTCCTGCCGGCGGCATATCAAGAGAAGCTGGTCGACGCCGACGGGCAGTACCGGCTCTACCGGCTGATCGCCAACCCCGACCTGCCAGAGCTCGGCTTCGTCGGCTTCAATTCCTCGTTCTGCACCGTGCTCTGCGCTGATTTGGCCGCGAACTGGCTGGTGCGCTATGCCGACGGCCAGCTCGCCAAGCAGCCGACGGCGCAACAGATGCGCGACAACATCGAGATGATGCTGCACTTCAAGCGCGTCGAGCGGCCGGCCGCCGGCGTCTATGGCGGCCTGTGTGTCGCACCCTATCACTACCGCCATTTCGACGAGCTGATGGCCGACATCGGCGCGAAGGAGCAGAAGCGCGGCGGGCTCAAGGGGCGCTTCCAGCCGCCGGATGCGGATGCCTATGCGAAGTTCCTGGCGACGGCGCCGGACTACCGGGCGGCATGAGAGGAGAATTGCGGCTGCATGCCTCTGATGCTTACGATCTCCCTGGCCATCGAATCGACAGGAACCAGCCATGGGATCGAGACGACTTGCCGCCGCGGCCCTTGCGGCTGTTGCCCTCTTCGTCACGGCGCAAGCCGTTGCACAGACGGGCGCGCTGACGACGCGGCAATCCGAGGCACTCGCGACCTATGAGCGCGCGCTCGGCGAGTTCAAGGCCGTTCTCGCCGAGCGGCGCAAGCAGATCGACGCGAAGCAGCCGCTACCGAACCTGCCGGGCCAGGCGCTCTATCTCGCGCGCGTCGCGGTCATAAGTAGCTACAAGGATCTCACCGACGCCATGCCGTCGCGGATCGGACGGCCCAACAAGTTCGAGATCCCGCCGGCCTATTTCGATGCCGACATCGAACCGCTGATCGACGAATACGGAAAGCTGTTCGACATCATGGAGGCGCCGCCGGCCGGCGCGCAGAACTCGCCGACGCCGTTCAAGGACGTGGTCGATCTCGCGGTCGCGATTGCGCGCGCCAAGGGGCTGGCACCGGTTCACGCCGAAGCTGCGGGCCGCATCAGCCTCGGGCTGTTCTTTGCGGAGACCAACGGCAAGCAGAATGTCCGTAACGGTCGCTCCAACACCTATATGGGCAGCTTCCAGACCGGCCCGTCCGAAGACCGCAACGGCCGCAGGAAATGGGACGCGATCAAGGGCGAGATCGCAGGTCTCGATCCCGAGCTGAGCGCGCGCGACGACAAGGAAGAGGCGCGCGCCCGCGGCACCGACTACCGCTTCAATCACTGGACCAATGTGCGCGACGGCCTGATGAACGCACATGCGGATCTGTTCCGGGAGATCCCGGGAATCGTGAAGACGCTGCCCGACCCGGTCGACCAGATGAAGCTGTTCGAGCTGATCCAGATTGTCCCCACCCCCACGAGGTCCGCGCTCAAATCCGGCGATCTCCTGAGCTATCGGGTGTCCAGCCCTGCGATCATGAAGCACCTGCGCAACAACAGCATCTTCGCGTTCGGGCAGGCCGACCGGGCTCGAACGTCCGCCAGCTTCCGGGAAATCCTCGCCGCGATGTGGCTGTTCAACCGGAAGTTCGAGCGCGCGATGGCGAAGTACGCGGAGATCAAGCCGCGCTGACGCATCGTAACGACGACGTGCAGGCGATGACACCGGACACCCAGCGCCGGCACAATTCAAGATAGAGTGTGAGCCAGTTCATATCTGCGGCCTTGCGCCGAGAGTAACTTCGCAAGAAGCAGGAAGATGTCTCGCCTCCCGACGCCAAGGCGTTGCGGGTTTCCGGACGTCACGTCGAGCGAACATCTGTCAATCCATAGGAGGACAGGTCATGAAGTTCGCAGCACTGTTTTTTGTCTTCGCTCTCGCCGCACTCACGACGACTGTGCCTGCAGGCTCGGCCAACGCGTGCGCGCGCCCTTGTGGGCACTATTGTTGCGGATAATCGGCGGAGAACTCCAATGCGCCCATTCCTGAAATGGGGGGCATTAGTGGCGATCGTGAGCATCGCACCCTTGGCATCCGTGGCTGCGATACATCTCCACAAGCCCCCGAACAAGCTCAACGAAGCCATCACCGCGATCGGCTTTCACCCGATAACGCCACCAGTGCTCTTGCGCGCTCCAGGCTCGATCTACCATGTCTCGTCGAACGGCCAGGACTACGACATGCTGTGCGAGGTCTCGCCGGACCGACTGATCGGCGTGACCCGCACCTCGTCTTCAGCGACCCAGGTCACCTCCGAATTGCGAAAGACGCAATATTCGCTCGACTCGAAAGTCGTGCATTCGATCCAGTCACATACCGATGCAAAATTGGCGGAAACCCTGAAGCTCGAGCTCGATGACGTTCAGGTCCTGGAAATATCGCTTGAAGATCTATCGATCATTGCAGACGAGCTGTTCCAGCGCGAGTCCTGCGATCGCGAAGTGAGACGGTATCTGGAAAACGGCGAATACGTTTGCCAAGGACAGCGGGTTCTCAAGGCGTCGACGAAATACGTCGCGGCCTATGACAACGCAGCATCAGGCTCCGTGGAGCAAACGACAGACTTGATCAAGAACAATTTTGACCCGACCGTCAGCATACAGGGCGGCCAGAGCGTCTCTGGAGCGAACCTCTATTATGGGATGAGGCTGGCACCGCGGTGTCTGTCGCTCAAGGACGCAAAAAGGCAGCCACGGCCGCCGCTCTCGATCTGGGACAGGCTGGTCAATCACTTTCCTTCGCTTGAGTTCTTTTGAATAGCGCTCTGCGATTCAACACGCCCGGCCGCGGTCGGAGCGTTCGTGCAAGCGATGACTGACGTCACCGGCACAGCCACCACGGCTTCAGCCACGCCCCGCATGCGCGCGCCGCCGCAATCTATGGAGCTCGCTTGTCCTTGGCCGCGATGAACTCCGCAATTCTGTCGACTGCCTGTTGTTCGACGCCGTAAAAGCCATGCGCCGCATAGGCCTCGCATGGATCGGACCTTGGCCGGTCGCCGCCGCTGATCAGGACGATTGCGACCCGACCAGCCTGCGTCAGGCGCTTTGCGAGGGCCGGCGCATCGGTCGCGGGGGTAAACTCGCAGGCATCTTCGCTGTGCGACACGATGAGCGTGGGCACTCTGATCTCGGGTAGCGCCATGTCGATGACGCCCTGGGGGTAGTCCCTGGCAATTTCCGGAAAGGCCTTGGCCAGCGAGGACCCCGGCGCAATACGTGTAACCGTCGAAGTCAGCACGAGACCATCAACCGCGCTGGCCGCGATGGCGCCGTGTGCCGCCGACCAACTGCCCGCGCTGGTACCGACGAGCCACACCGGCACATCGGCCTGGCGCTTCAGGTGGTCGACGACGGCGCCGATGTCGATCGCATGCTCGTTGCTGAGGCGGAAAGACCCACTCATGCCCCTCGGCTGGTCAGATGGAGCGTCGATCACAGCCACCATGAAATCGTGCTCGGCGAATCTCTCGCGACTGCGCACGAGGAAATTTCCAGCCACGAAAGCATATGGCCCTACCTGCGGAGGCGGCGTCCTGTTCAGCCGCAGAAGACCGCTACCCCCGGCAAACAGAATGACGGATGCAACGGGATGCTCAGGCTTTATCAGGATGAAGGCTTGTTGAACGCCGCGCGGCGTCGTCATCGAGACAATCGATGCGTGCTCCCCGAAGGCTTCGTTCCATGTCATGAACGAGAGAATTCCGAGCGAAGCAATCAGGTGAAGCACACGATCCATGGCGGGGCTCCAGCAATTTGCCATCCCTTTCGATCCGGATGCGGCAAGACTTACAGAGCCTAGCATAGCCGCTCGCCTTGCGGCACGCTGCGCCTCGCCAACCGGCTTCATCCCGCCCGCAGCAATCAGGCACGAACCGGGCGTTCGCGAGCCCGCGTGTCAGTTCTCCACCTTGTAGCCGTCCGTCAGCGTATTCAGGAACGCGATGATGTCGGCTTCGTCCTGCTCCGTCATCGCCGGCTTGTCGCCGGGGTGGCGATCGAACGGCGGATCGGTGACGTCGACATTGGCGTGATATTTTTGCGGCAGGTCGTCGTATTTCAGCACCGTGCCGTCAGCTGAGCGCGGAAACACTTTCTCCGGATTGGTGTCGCGGAAATTGTAGAAATCCATCACCTGCTGAAGGGTGCTGAAGACGCCATTGTGGAAGAAGGCTTGCCGCGCCGCACTGTTGCGCAGCGTCGGCGTCAGGAACATGCCGCAATATTGCGTCTGCTCGGGAATGTCGGTGCGATGCGGGCCGCAGACGCCGAGGTCGAAATAATTGGGGTCGCGATTGTTGGCGAGCGCGGCGTTGCGCGGCGCGCCGAGTGCCTCGTACTGATGATCCGTGAACAGTGGCGGCAGGCCGTCGCGGGTCGGCGCCGAGGCGTGGCATCCAGCGCAATTGGCCTTATCGGGATCGTTGAACAATTGCAGGCCGCGTAGCTCGCTCTCGGAGAGCCGCGCCTTGCCTTCGAGCCAGTAATCGTACTTGCTGGTGTAGGGATGGAAGCTCGGCTCCTCCACCTGATAGCGCGCGACCGCGAACATCGCCTCCGCAATCAGCAGCCGCTGATTCCTCATCACACCGGCGCCGAACAACTCGACGAAGCGGCCAGCGTAAGGCGCGTTGCGCAGCTTGCCCGCGACGATCTCGGCGCTGCCGCCGTCCATCTCGTTGGAATCGAGCAGCGGGAACATCGCCTGGTCTTGCAACGTGTCGGCGCGGCCGTCCCAGAACAGGCCGCCCTGCGGCACGATGTTCGCCGACGCGCCGGTGCCGCCCGCGGTCTTGGTCGTGCGCGCCGCCTGCTGGCCGATGGCCGCCATCTGCGCGAGGTCGATGATGTTGTCGTCGTCGCCCTTGTCAGGGCCGATGCTGAAATTCGGGTGGCGGTCGAGATAGGTCAGCGACGGCACCGCGCGTGCGCCCTGCCGTGACAGATTGGCGCCGCCGAGCATGACCGGGCCATCGTTGGGCGGGCCGTAGGCGTGATCCGGGCTATGGCAGGACGCGCAGGAGAGCGTGCCTGATGACGACAGCGAGGCGTCGTAGAAGATTTCCTTGCCGAGCAGCGCCATCGCGGACAACGGCGCGACGGGCGGACGCATGAGACGAACCGGATTCGGGTTCACACCAACCTGGTTCGACTCCGCCAATCCTTGCGTCCCGGCAGCAAAGACGGCGCCGGCCAGACAAAGCAGGCCGGCGCCGAGGAGCCACAGAGTGCGGCTGTTCATTCCGTAGCGTCCCGTTGGACTAGTGGTGGTGGTGCTCGTCCGGCGGGCTGGTGATCACAGTGCCGGCGGTCGGGTCGAGGAACAGCGCGTCAGCCCGCAAGTCGTGGCTGTGATCATGGTCGAAGTCGAACAGGTCCATGATCGAGCCGGAGGTGGCGTCGAACGAGCCGCCACCCAGGCGCTTGCCATGCAGCCAGTTGTCCTCGATGAAGCGGACCACCGAAGCCTGCGTGGTGTAGTTGTGGCTGACGTAGTTCGTCTTGGCGTAGGGCGAGACCACGATCAGGGGAACGCGGGTGCCCGGACCGCAGCGGCCGTTCACCGGCTTGCCGCCGAGACCGTTCGGCGCCGGCTGCTTGTTAGGACCGAGACCGCACAGGCCGGGGCCGTTGACCTGATCGGCGGTCGCATCATACGAGGCATTTTTCGGCGCGACGTATTGGTGGTCGTACCAGCCGTCGGAGTCGTCATAGGTGATGATGACGGCGGTCTCGCGCCACTCCGGCTGCTTCTGGAGGAAGTTGATCAGAGCGACATTGCCGGCCTGCTCGTCGAGCGGATCGGAGTTGCCGGCGTGACCGTCCTGGAAGGCGGGCATCTTGACGTAGGAGACGGCCGGAAAGTTGCCGGCCTTGATCGCGGCATAGAGGTCTTCGAGGTCGTAATTGTGATTGGCCGGATCGACCTTGCCGTTGAGGTCATGGGTATGGCCGATCGCATGAACCGAGCTCGGCCGGGCATGGGACGGGTTCGCCGTGGAGGCGTGATACTGGAAGAAGGCGTGGTGGGGAATGTAGTCGACGATGGTGCCGTTGACGTTGCTGGAGAACGTGCTGCGGGCGCAGCCGGTGGTGCCGTTGGCGTTCTTGAGCGTCAGGTCGAAGCCGCCCATGAAGCTGCCCCAGCTGATATGCTCAGCGGTGAGCAGGTCGCCGATATTCTTGCCGCCCATCAGCATCGTGCTGGTCGTGCTCGAACAGGCATCGTTACCCGGATCGGTATCGCCGGTCAGCGTCAGGCCGCCCTGGCCGTCGGCGATCGACGACGTGGTGCCGACCACCGGCTGCACGCCGTTGGTCTGGCCGGCAACCACTTCGAGCATGCCGGGCGTCGACGGGCCGAACGTGTCGGTCCAGTTGTTGTCGCTCATGGCGAAGTGCTGGGCATAGTTCCACAGCGCGGTGACGGTGTTGCCGTCGAAATAGCCCATGACCTGACCGTTGGTGGCGAAGGCGCCGGCGCCGCCGGCGGTGCCGCGGCCAGTGAATTTCGGGAACAGGTCTTCCTTGCCGTTGTCCACGGCCTGCTGCTCGGGCGTGTAGGAGTGGTTCTGCGAGCGCGTGTTGGCCTGGGTGCGGTCGAGGCGGAACGGGTCGGTCGCGCCGGTGCCGTTGGCCGGATTGTTGTTGGGGTTGTTCAACAGCAGATTGGCGTTGGCGAGGTTGTTGACCTTTGGCGTATGCGGCTTCGGAACGAAGGGGATCGAGCCGGTCGGGTTGGTCGCGTTCGGATAGGTCGCAAAGTAATGGTCGAACGAGCGGTTCTCGTTGAAGATCACCACGAGATGCTTGATAGGCGTCTCGGTGTGGATGTCGTGCGCATGACGATGATGATCGTCATGTCCGTGATCGCGATCGCGACCGAAATCGTCGGCGAGGACGGGAAGAGTGCACGCGAGCGCGCTCGCGGCCGCGAAAATCGCAGCCGTCGTCAGAAGTCTCGATTTCATTTTTTTTGACGCCCCGGAAATGAGGATGTTTACGATCAGAAATGTTCTAAACACCGCGAATGACAGAGCTGTGTCAGTTTGACGCACGAGACACTTTGCGCAGTGGCGGAGCGAAGATTTTTTAGGCAGGCGCCTGCTCCGCCGCGCCGGGCCACGTCATGTCGCTTTATTCCCCGCACGACGGCAAAAATGATCGCGTCCAGATTGTTGCGTGACGCGCCCGGTTGCATTTAGCTTTGCCGGACAAGAACAAGCTCTCAGGGGGAAACATGAAAGCCGCTCTTCGCAGGCGCACGCGCCATGCCGCGTCAGCCCTTGTCGCAACGTCGCTGGCTGGCCTCGCCAGTTTCGCCGCCCATGCCGAGATCGTCGTCACCGCCAATGACGGCAAGATGGTTCTGGAGAACGGCAATGCCGTGGTGCGCAAGCAGCCGCTGCCGGACACGGTCAGCGTGATCGACCTCACCGATGGCGTGCTGAAACTGCTGGGCGAGGTTCCTGCACCCGCCAGCGTCGTCGGCCCGCCACCGAGCGTGGCGATCGCGCCGGATGGTTCGTTTGCGCTGGTGACAGGCGCGATGAAGGTCGATCCGGCGGATGCGACCAAGACTATTCCCGACGACAAGCTCTCGGTGATCGATATCAAATCAACACCGCCAAAGGTGCTCGCGACATTGCAGGCCGGTGCAGGCGCGGCCGGAGTGTCAATCAACCGCGCAGGCACGCTGGCGCTGGTTGCGAACCGCAGCGAAGGCACGGTTTCGGTCTTCACCATTAGCGGCAACGCGCTGACGGCAAGCGGCAAGATCCAGCTCGGTGACGCCAAGTCGGGCCCGAGCCACGCCGTGTTCTCGCGCGATGGCGCGACCGCGCTGGTCACCCGCGACGGCGACAGCAAGATCTCGCTTCTCACCGTGGACGGCAGCAAGGTCGAGTACGCCAAGCGCGATCTCTCCGCGGGTGTGCGTCCTTACGACATCGATCTCACCGGCGCGGCCGCGGCCGTCGTCGGCAATGTCGGCGCCGGCGGCGGCGACAATGATACGATCAGCCTGATCGACATGACCGCAAAGCCAATCCGGGTCGTCACGACGGTCACCGTCGGACAGACGCCTGAGGCCGTCAAAATGTCCCCGGACAGCAACTACGTTTCCGTCACCGTCATGAACGGCTCGAACAAGCCGTCGGCCTCGCCTTTCTTCAACGATTTCGGCCTGCTCAAGGTCTACCGGATCTCAGGCACCGACCTCACGCCGGTTGCGGAAGCCAAGATCGGCCATTGGTGCCAGGGCATGGTGTGGTCCAAGGACTCCAAACATGTCGTGGCGCAGTGCATGGTCGAGAACGAGCTGCTCGCCTTCTCGTTCGACGGCAAGGCGCTGACCAAGACGTCGACGCTCAAGCTGCAGGTGAGCCCTGCGGGCATTCGCACCGCGGAGCCGTAAGGTCAGCGGACGGCGCAGGCCCCCTGCGCCGCCGCCTGCCCTACTCGGTGCGGATCGGCGCGTCCTTCAGGCCGTTGTTGTCATAGGCCCTGCGGAGCGCGCCGTTCGTGGTCGCATCCGTCATGAACTTGGTCACGAACGCCAAGGCCTGGCTATGGCCGAGCGGGACGGCGACAGCGGTCACCGTCTTCTTGAAGGTCTCGTCGAGCACGCGCGTGCCCGGAATCTTCTGCGCCATCTTGTAGAGCTGGTCGCGCGACAGCGCGAAGGCGTCGATCTCGCCATTCTTCAAAAGCGCGAATATTTCATCGTAGGTCTGGTAGCCCGTGACTTTCGCATTCTTCAGGTGCGCGACGGCGCCGCGCATGGTGGTCGTGGCGTTGACCGCCGCGACCTTGATGCCCACCTGGTCGAGCGTGGCGAAGTTGGTGATGGTCGAGCCGGGCTTGACGATGTAGGTGGCATCGGCGACCTCGTAGATCGGGCCGAACATCATTTTCGTCTCGCGCTCGGGATCCTTCGGAAGCCAGGTGACGTCCCAGGTGCCCTTGCCCGCAGCGTCGGTGATCTGCCCGGAATTCTGGTGCACGACATATTCGACCGCCACGCCGAGCTGCGCGGCCAACTCCTTGCCGAGATCGACGGGAACGCCGGCATAGCCGGATTCGGTCTTGGTCGACCAGAACGCACCGCCCGCGGGGCTGATCGCGATCGCGACCCGCAGCTTGCCGGTCGGCGCGATCTCGTCCTTCAAACCATCGGCTAGCGCGGGCATGGCAAACGCCGCGGCAAGAGCAAGGCCAGCGAGGGCCGATTGGAGGAAGGTCGGCATGTCATGGTCTCCTCACCTTTTCTTCTTTTCGAATTTGCACCGTCCGACCGCTTCCCACGGTCCTTGCCACAATTCTGGTCGATCGTGCGCTCGGTGAAAAGCGGTTTGTCATGGCAAATCTGTCAAAGGCCACAGCGCCGTTTGCAGTGCAAGGCCTCTGACCGCCATGGCTATGGTGTTCCACGGAAGGGCATTTGTTGCTAGCCTGCCGCACCGACAGACAATCATCGGGGGCCACCGAATGACCTCAGCCAATCCGGCTTCTTCCGCACGGCGCAACGAAGCGTGGAGACAATTCGGGCAGGCATTGGCCGCCACCGCGGCCGTGGTCGCGCTGGCCGGCTGCGAGGACAAGAACACGTTCGTCGCGCCGCCGCCGCCCAAGGTGGACGTGGCAACGCCAGTGCAGCGGCCGGTGACGCGCTATGTCGAAGCCACCGGCAACACCGCGCCGATCAAGAGCGTCGATCTCGTCGCGCGCGTGCAAGGCTTCCTGCAATCGATCGACTACCAGGACGGCACCTTCGTCAAGCAGGGCACCCAGCTGTTCACGATCGAGCCCGAGACCTACAAGCTCAAGGTCGAGCAGGCGAAGGCCGCCGAGGTCGGCGCGCAGGCCACGGTCAAGCAGGCCGAAGCCGATTACAAGCGGCAGGCCGAGCTGGTGCAGCGCCAGGCGGTCTCGCAGTCCACGCTCGACACCTCGACATCCACCCGCGACAACGCTCAGGCCAGTCTGCAGCAGGCCCAGGTCAACACCAGGCTTGCCGAGGTCAATTACGGCTACACCAGGGTGGCGGCGCCGTTCGACGGCATCGTCAGCGCGCATCTGGTCTCGGTCGGCGAGCTCGTCGGCTTCTCATCCCCGACCCAGCTCGCGACCATCGTCGCGCTGGACCCGATCTGGGTGAACTTCACCGTCAACGAGCAGGATGTGCTGCGCATTCGCGCCGAAGCGACCCGCCGCGGGCTGACCGTGGCCGAGCTCAGACAGTTGCCGGTCCAGGTGGGCCTCCAGACCGAGACCGGCTATCCGCATGAAGGTCACCTCGACTACGTCTCGCCGACCCTCAATACGTCGACGGGCACGCTCGCCGTGCGCGGCGTCATACCCAACGAGAAGCGGGTGCTGCTGCCCGGTTATTTCGTCCGCGTCCGCGTGCCCTTCACGCAGCAGCAGGACGCCCTGCTCGTCCCCGACACCGCGCTTGGCAGCGACCAGGGCGGCCGCTATCTCCTCGTGGTCAACGGCGACAACGTGGTCGAGCAGCGCAAGGTGCAGATCGGCCCGACCGACAACGGCCTGCGCGTGATCGAGAGCGGGCTGAAGCCGGACGACCGGGTGGTGATCGCAGGACTCTTGCGCGTGATCCCGGGCCAGAAGATCGATCCGCAGGTGACCAAGATCGACCAGCCGCAGGCGTCGGCCAAGTAAGGGGTCGCCAGCCATGATCTCAAAGTTCTTCATCGAGCGGCCGGTCCTCTCGAACGTCATCGCGCTTCTGATGATCCTGATCGGCGGCGTCGCGCTGTTCAACCTCGCGATCGCGCAATATCCTGATGTGGTGCCGCCGACGGTGCAGGTGACGACGCGCTATCCCGGCGCCAGCGCCAAGACCGTGATCGACACGGTTGCCTTGCCGATAGAACAGCAAGTCAACGGCGTCGAGGACATGCTCTACATGCAGTCCTACAGCGGCTCCGACGGCACCTATACGCTGACCGTGACCTTCAAGATCGGCACCGACCTCAACTTCGCGCAGGTGCTGGTGCAGAACCGCGTCTCCAGCGCGCTGTCGCAACTGCCGCAGGCGGTGCAGAACCAGGGAGTCACCGTCCAGAAGAAATCGACTTCGATCCTCCTGTTCGTGACACTGACCTCGCCGGACAAGACCTTCGACAGCCTCTATTTGAGCAACTACGCCACCATCAACATCCGCGACGAGCTCTCGCGCCTGCCCGGCGTCGGCAACGTCACGGTGTTCGGCGCCGGCCAGTATTCGATGCGGGTCTGGCTCGATCCGAACAAGCTGCAGGTGCGCGGTCTGGTGCCGCAGGACGTCATCAACGCGATCCAGCAGCAGAGCCAACAGGTCTCCGCCGGACAGGTCGGCGCGCCGCCGACGCCGCCGGGGCAGGCGTTCCAGTACACGCTCAACGTCAACGGCCGGCTCGACGACGCCACGCAGTTCGAGAACATCATCGTCAAGACGGGCACCAGCGGCGACGTCACGCGCGTGCGCGACGTCGGCTGGGTCGAATTGGGCGCACAGACCTACAGCCAGATCTTCTCGCTGAACAAGCAGCCTGCCACCGGCATCGGCGTGTTCCAGTCGCCTGGCGCCAATGCGCTCGAGGTCGAGCAGGCCGTCGAGAAGAAGATGGCGGAGCTCGCAAAAGCCTTCCCGCAAGGCATGAAGTACGACACGCCGTTCGACACCACGAAATTCGTGCAGGCTTCGGTGCACGAGGTCTACATGACCCTGATCGAGGCCGGCCTCCTGGTGCTGGTCGTGATCCTGGTGTTCCTGCAGGACTGGCGCGCGATGCTGGTGCCGGCGACGACGGTGCCCGTCACCATCATCGGCGCCTTCGCGGCGATGGCGGCGCTCGGCTTCACCATCAACATGTCGACGCTGTTCGCGATCGTGCTCGCGATCGGCATCGTGGTCGACGACGCCATCGTCGTGGTGGAAGGCGCGGCGCACAACATCGAGCAGGGAATGAACGGCCACGACGCCGCGATCAGGGCGATGGACCAGCTGTTCGCGCCGATCGTCGGCATCACGCTGGTGCTGATCTCGGTGTTCCTGCCGGCCTCGTTCCTCGCCGGCCTGACCGGGCGCATCTATTCGCAATTCGCGCTGGTGATCGCGGCGACCGCGCTGCTCTCCGCCATCAACGCGGCGACACTGAAGCCGACGCAATGCGCGCTGTGGCTGCGGCCGGCGGTGCCGCCGGAGCAGCGCAACTTCTTCTATCGCGGCTTCAACAACGTCTATAACCGCGTCGAACGCGGCTACACGCGGCTGATCACATTCCTGGTCAGGCACGCCACCCTCTCGGTCGCGTTCGCGCTGATTGTGATCGGGCTCAGCGGCTACGGCCTGTCGCGCGTGCCGACCGGCTTCCTGCCGATCGAGGACCAGGGCTATCTGATCGGCGCCGTGCAGCTGCCCGACGGCGCATCGCTGGAGCGGACCCAGAAGGTGCTCGACAAGGCCGCCGACATCGTCAGGGACACGCCCGGCGTCCAGCAGGTCATCACCATCGCCGGCATCTCCGCGCTCGACAACAGCGCCAGCCTTGCCAATGCCGGCGTTGCCTACATCATCCTGAAGGATTGGGATGCGCGCAAAGGACCCGGCGAGGACCTGCGTTCGCTGGTGTACGGGCTGAACGACAAGCTCGCGACCATCATGGAGGCGCGCACGCTGGTGCTGCCGCCACCGCCGATCCAGGGCATCGGCAATGCCGCAGGCTTCTCGATGCAGGTCGAGCTGCGCGACGGCAACAGCGACTTCGCCAAGCTTCAGGCGATCACCGGCGCGATGGTCAGCAACGGCCAGAGCCAGAGCGCGCTGCAGCGCGTGCAGTCCTCGTTCCGCTCGTCGGTGCCGCAGTTCAACGTCGAGATCGACCGCATCAAGACCCAGACGCTGCACGTCACCACCGACCAGGTGTTCGCGGCGCTGTCGACCTATCTCGGCTCGTCCTATGTCAATCAGTTCAACAAGTTCGGCCGCGTGTTCCAGGTCTATACGCAGGCGATCCGGCGTTCCGCGTCACCGAGCGCGACATCGCCAACATGCAGGTGCGCAACTCCAACGGCGACATGATCCCGATCGGGACCGTCGCCAAGATCACGCCGGCCACCGGCCCGTCGCTGATCAGCCTCTACAATCTGTATCCCTCCTCCACTGTCATCGGCCTGCCGGCGCAGGGCTATTCGTCCGGCCAGTCGCTGAAGCTGATGGAGGAGATCGCAGAGAAGACGCTGCCGCCGGGCACCGGCTATGAATGGACCGCGATGTCCTATCAGGAGAAGGCGGTCTCCAACCAGATCTACTGGGTGTTCGGGCTCGCCATGCTGCTGGTCTATCTCGTGCTCGCTGGCCAGTATGAGAGCTGGTACGCGCCGATCTCGGTGATCCTCGCGGTGCCGCTGTCGCTGCTCGGGCCGATGCTGATCCTCTCGGGCCTCAAGATCGACAACAACCTCTATTGCCAGATCGGCCTGATCCTGCTCATCGCGCTGTCGGCCAAGAACGCCATCCTGATCGTCGAGGTCGGGCTCGAGCTGCACAACCGCGACGGCAAGCCGATCCTGGAGTCGGCGATCGAAGCGGCGCGCGCCCGCTTCCGCCCGATCCTGATGACGTCGTTCGCCTTCATCCTCGGCGTCGTGCCGCTGGTGATCGCGACCGGCGCCGGCGCCAGTGCGCGCAAGTCGATCGGCATCACGGTGTTCTCGGGCATGCTCGCCTCGACCTGCCTTGCGGTGCTGTTCGTGCCCGCCTTCTTCGTGGTGGTGCAGCGCTTCGAGAACTGGCACGCGTCGAAGAAGGCGCCGAAGCCGCAGGCGGCGGCGGAGGTGAAGCCTTAAGCCTTCTCCGCCGGAGCCTGCCGCGCCTCGCCGCTCGAAACCAGGAGCACGGAAACTTTCGACTGCCTGAGCACGGCGGCGGCGACGCCGCCGAAGGAGAGATGGTCGGCCTGGATGCGGTCGACGCCCATGACGACGAGATCGACGTCGGTGGTGTCGATCTCGCGCAGGATCGCAGCCTCCGGCGCCCGGTTCACCCGCAGCGTCGTGGTGATGTCGACATCGTAGCGGGCGGCGAGATCGCTGGTGTCCTTGAGGATGCCGGTTTCCTGGTTGAGCCCGCGGGAGGTGCCGCGCTGCGCGCCCTTGTCGCGCGTCGTCGCGACATAGATCACGCGGAGCGAGCCTGATCCGGCCTGCGTCAGCGCCACCGCAACCTCAGCGCCGCGTTTGGCGACGCCGCTGCCCGAGACCGGAACCAGGATCTTGAGTCCTTCCGGCATCGGTTGCTTCAGATGCTTGCCCTTGGCCGCGACGATCGCGAGCGGCCCCTCGAACTTGGCGGCAATGTCCTCGATCCTGCGGTCGAAGCGATCCTTGGTGGCGGCGACCTTGTCGACGCGACGACGAGGAGATCAAAGCCCTTGCGCGCCTCATCCGCGATGGTCTCGCCGAGCTCGGCGCGCCTGGCACGGGTGGCGACATCGACGCTGCCGGCATCGCCATCAACATTGGCGGAGACGGTTTCGGCAGCCTTCTTCACCACGGCCTCGTGGCTCGCCTCCTGGTCGCGGATCTTCTCCTGCTCGCCTGCCCGCTTGCCGATATGCAGCACGGTGATGGGCAGGCCGCGCATCCCGGCGATCAGGCCCGCAATGTGCGCGGCGAAGGTGGCGTTGACGCTCTCGTCCACGGCGAGCAAGGGACGTTCGAGATTGGCGACGAAGCCGCGCTTCTCGAATTCCTCCCGCTCGAGGCGTTCCTTCTCCTCCCTGTTCATCGGCAGCCTCGCCAGCGCGGCGCGCAGCATCGGCGGCATCGCCATGGTCGTCACGATCGCCATGGTGACGATCATCGTGAACAGGTTCTGGCTGAGCACGCCGATGGACAGGCCAATGGTTGCGATGATCACCTCGGTCGAGCCGCGCGCGTTCATCCCGCTCGCCAGCGCCAGCGACTCCCGCGTGCTCAGCCCGCCGACGGTGCCGCCGACAAAGGCGCCGCCGAACTTGCCGACACTGGCGATCACGACGAGGAGACCGGTGAGCAGGAGGAGATGGGGATCGCGCAACACCGAGAGATCGGCGGCAAGGCCGGCAAGGCCGAAGAACACCGGCATGAAGAAGCTCGAGATCAACCCGCGCAGACGCTCGTCGATCTGCCGCGTCAGGATCGGGGACTCGCCGACCAGGATGCCGGCAACGAAGGCCCCCAGCACCGTGTGCACACCGATCAGATGCGTGATCAGTGCCATCGTGCCCATCAGCAGCAGGATGACGGTGATGACCGGCGCGGTGCTGACGAGATTGTCGTTGGCCCAGCGGATCAGCTGGAACACTAGCCGGCGCCCGATAGTGAAGCTGACCGCGAGGAAGGCCAGCGTGCCCAGCACCGCCTTTGCCACCGAGGCGATGTCGAGCGTGCCGTGCGACGCCAGGCTGAAGATCACCGCGATGATGATCCAGCCGATGGTGTCGTCGATGACAGCAGTGGCGACGATGATCTGCCCGACATTGCGGCGCATGAAGTTCATCTCGCGCACGACCACGGCGACGATCTTCACGGAAGAAATCGACAGCGCCGTGCCCATGAACAGTGAGGCGACCAGGCGCTGCTCAGGATTCGGCAGCAGCGCATCAGGCAGGAATTCGCCGAGCGCAAAGCCGCAGGCGAAGGGCACGAGGATGCCGGCGATCGAGATCGCGATCGCGGCCTTGCCGACCTTCCTGACCAGCTTCAGGTCGGTCTCCATGCCCGTGAGCAACAGCAGCAGCAGGATCCCGAGCTGGGCGATGCCATCGATCATCGCCTTCTGCTCGGGTGTCTTGGGGAAGATCGCGGCTTGCGCCTCCGGCCAGATCCAGCCGAACAGTGAGGGCCCCAAAATGATGCCGGCGAGCAATTCGCCGATCACCGAGGGCTGGCCGATCCGCTGCATGAGCTCGCCGAGGCCGCGCCCCACCGCGATCAGCAGCACGATCTGCGCCACCAGCAGGAATTCGGACGGGCCGGCCGGTTTGCCGCCCGCGGCACCGGCCGCAATGGTGGTGAGGACGAGCGCCGCGGGGACAAGGCCGACCGGTCGGAGCAGGCTCCACTGCATGCAGGTGTCTTTCCCCCTTCATTTGCCGGCAGCGTGCCGGGACCACGGAGATAGAACCCGCGGGAGGTGGAGCGGGTTCCCCTTCTCGTGCGTCGTTTCCAGGGGCGAAAACAAACGTGCGAAAACAACCCCATGCACAGTAGAGATAGTGTTGAAAAGGCTGGAGGAATTTCGGCGTTACCGAAAATCGCTTGCGCCGTCGGGCAAAACACCGGCATAATGGCATGATGGATGATATGCGCGACGCGCCAGTCCATCGAAGCAATTGAGAGGAAGACCCTCACCCCTGAGGAGCGCGCTCCTGGCGCGTGTCTCGAAGGGCGAGGCCACCGGCCGGGCCATTCATCCTTCGAGATGCGCGCATCTCGTCATTCCGGGGCGTCGCGCAGCGACGAGCCCGGAATCCGTTTGTCCGCAATCTCCGCCGCCCGATGGATTCCGGGCTCGCGCATACGCGCGCCCCGGAATGACGGAGGCCTCACGCCGCCTGCGGCGTCCGGATCTCGCGCGGCAGGATGATCGCGGCGGCGATCGCGAGCAGGCAGAGGCCGGCAAACGCGTGCAGCATGGTGACGAAGCCGCCCTGCTCGTAGAGCCAGGCGACGAGGCCGACGGAGGCGCCGGCCGCCGTGAAGCCGACGAAGTAGCGCACCGCGTAGGCGCGCGAGCGCCACTCTTCGGTGGTGTATTTGCCGACCATGGCGTCGTTCACCGTGACCTGCCCGAACGCGCCCATGACGATGCCGATCGAGACCACGATCAGCGGCAGATTGTTCAGGCTCGCGGCCAGATACAGGAACGGCGCCAGCATGAAGGAGAGCGGCAGCGCCACCGTCTTCAGCGAGTAGCGATCGAGCAGCCGGCCGATCGTGTACTGCGTCATCGCGCCGAACACGTAGACGCAGGCGGCAATCACCCCTAACAGCGCCGGGCTCTTGGTGAGGTCGGCGAGCCGCTCCGCGAACAGCTTTGGCAGCGCCACGGTGACGGCGTTGAACGTGGTCGAGATCGCGATCACCACGATCAAAAGCGACAGCACCACGCGCCACATGTCCTGTTTTGCCACCCGCGCCTGCGCCGCCGCCTGCTTGCTGCCCTTGCGGTCCTCATGCACCACCATCATCGCAAAGGCGACGCCAATCAGGATGGTGACGATACCGGGAATGATGAAGGCAAGGCGCCAGCCGAGATATTGGCCGATCACGCCGGTGACCAGCGCCGAGGAGGCAACGCCGAGATTGCCCCAGACGCCGTTGATGCCCATCTCGCGGCCGAGCCGGTCGGCGTAGGACACGATCATCGCGGTGCCGACGGGATGGTAGATCGAGGCGAAAATGCCGATCGCGAGCAGCGCGGTGCCGAGCTGCGCCGGGGTCTGCACGAAGCCGACCGAGATCATGGAGGCGCCGATGCCGACGAAGAAGATCAGCATCATGTGGCGGCGGCTCCAGCGGTCCCCAAGCCAGCCGGTGAGCAGCGAGCCGGCGCCGAAAGCGACGAAGCCGGGCGTCGCGTACGGCAAAAGTTCCGAATAGGCCATGCCCAGCGCCGGCCCCATGATGATCACCGCGGCGGCGAAGATCAGCATCGAATAATGATCGATGAAATGGCCTGCGTTGACGAAACTGATGACCCGGCTGGGGCTGTTCATTTCCCGAATCCTCTCCTGCTCCGAAATGAGTTATATGTCGGGCGAATGACGGGATGCTGCCAATGACTGTCTTGGAAACGCCAATCTTGGAAACGCCAATCCTCCGGGAGGTCCAGGGCAACCACCGCTCGACCGCGGGCGTGCACCTGGTCGCGCGCGACTACCCCAAGGGCATGCGCATCGATCCGCACCTGCACCGCGAGGCGCAGCTGATCTATGCGGCACGCGGCACCATGCAGGTGACGACGCCAGGGGGGCGCTGGCTGGTGCCGCCGGACCGCGCGGTGTGGGTGCCGGCGGGGCTCGAGCACGCCATCGACCTGCTCGCCGACATCGAGATGCGCACGCTGTATTTCGACCTTGCCTGGCTGAAGCGCGAAAAGCGCTATGCGGGACTGACCAGGGAATTCGTGGTGCGGGTCTCGCCGCTGCTCAACCAGGCGATCCTCGCGCTGTTCGACGCGCGCAACACCGAGGAGCGCACCGGGCTGCTCGTCCGCCTCGTCATGCTGGAATTGCACCAGGCCGAGGATTCCGCGACCTTCGTGCCGCTGCCGCACGAGCCGCGCTGCCGCCGCGCCGCGATGATCGTGCTCGACGACCCCACCGGCCTGCACGACATCGACACGCTGGCGCGCGAGGTCGGAACCTCCGCACGGACGCTGTCGCGGCTGTTTTCGAGCGAGACGCAGCTGAGCTTCAAGAGCTGGTGCCAGCGCGCCAGGATTGCGGCCGCGATCCAGCGGATATCGATGGATGCAAGCGTATCGGTGAAGCAGCTCGCGACCCAGCTCGGCTATGCCAGCGTGCCGGCATTCTCGGCGGCGTTCCGCCAGGTGACCGGGCGGACGCCGACGGAGTTTGCGGGGAAGTAGGGCAGCGCCACCCCCGTCATTGCGCGCAGAACTCGTAGGGTGGGCAAAGCGAAGCGTGCCCACCGACTCTCGCGGCCATCGAAAGGTGGTGGGCACGGCGCAAGTGCGCCTTTGCCCACCCTAGGGGAGCGGTTGAGCCGATAGACCGCGGCATACTGTATGCCCCGCCCCCACCCGGCATGCCACCATTCTCCAAACGCACGGCCCGACTAAAGATGCCGCACTCCCCTGCTTGATTGTGATCGGCTTCCGACTAAATCCCGTGTAAGCTTCCGCATCGCACAAACCTGACACGAAAGCCCAGATGGCCAACGCCTTCTTCTCCGATCTGCTCGCCACCATCTCCGAGCGTGGCCGTACGCTGCTGCTGCGCGGGGATTCCGCCGATACGAAACGGGATGCCGACGGGCTCATCGAGCTCTGCGGCGCGCTGCTGTCGGGCCGGGGCGAGGCCTCGGGCACCGCCATGGCGCGCGAGGTGCTCGACATCTATGGCGAGCTGGATGCGGCAGAGCGCCGCTCCTTCTTCGAAGGGCTGGTACGCGATTTCGGCCCGGACCGGGAACGTCTGGCAAAAGCGATCGAGAAATGGCGCGCCAAGCCGACCGACGAGGACGCAAGCAGCCTGCATTTCGCCTCCGAGCCGCGGCGGCAGGAGCTGATCCGCCGCCTCAACCGCGCGCCTGGTGGTACCGGCGATCTCGTCGCCATGCGGGCCGATCTGCTCGGCATGATGAACGGCCACACCGATCTCGCCGCGCTCGATCGCGACGTCTCGCATCTTCTCTCTTCGTGGTTCAACAGGGGGTTTCTCGTGCTGCGCAGGATTGACTGGTCGACCCCGGCCAACATCCTCGAAAAGATCATCCGTTACGAAGCCGTGCACGAGATCTCCGACTGGGACGATCTGCGCCGCCGCATCGATCCGGTCGACCGCCGCTGCTACGCCTTCTTCCATCCCGCAATGGTCGACGAGCCCTTGATCTTCGTCGAGGTGGCGCTGACCGAGACGATCCCGGGCGCGATTCAACCGCTGCTCGCGGTCGACCGCCAGTATTTGCCGATCGACCGCGCGCGCACCGCCGTGTTCTACTCGATCTCCAACACCCAGCGCGGCCTTGGCGGCATCTCGTTCGGCAGCTTCCTGATCAAGCAGGTGGTCGAGGAGCTGCGCCGCGAGACACCGAAGCTCGACACCTTCGTGACGCTGTCGCCGGTGCCGGGCTTCATGCAGTGGATCAAGCAGGACAGGGACCTGCCGCTGTCGGACGAGGACCGCGAGCTCATAAAGCGCCTCGACGATCCCAAATGGTTCGAGAACCCCGAGACGACAGCGCAGCTCCGCGCCTTGATCGAGCCGCTCGCCGCGCATTATTTCCTGAAGGCGCGTACGCCGAAGGGCAAGCTGATCGACTCCGTCGCCCGCTTCCATCTCGGCAACGGCGCCCGGCTCGAACGCATCAACTGGCTCGGCGACCTCTCGCCCAAGGGCGTGCGTGAATCCGCTGGCGTGATGGTCAACTATCTCTACCGCCTCGACGACATCGAGAAGAACCACGAAGCCTACGCCAATGACGGCGAGGTCGTGGCCTCGAGCGCCGTGAAGAAGCTGCTGAAGGGTGAGGGGCGCAGGTTGCTGGATATGCGGCTATCGTAAAGGTACGCCGTAACTACGACCTCGATGTCATCGCCCGCCTTGAGCGCAATTGCGCACGAGGCGGGGCATGACAGCGGAGGGTGTGGCGCAGCCCAAGGACAGCTACTGGACATACGGCGGTCTTAGGCGCTATCCGTTTCATCGGATTCCTGCACCAAAGACGGGACACCATGAAACGACGCGACTTTCTGAGGCTCACGGCGGCAGCCACCACCGGCCTCGCCCTCACCCCTGCACGCAGCTTCGCGGAGGGCCCGGCTTCAGGGCCGGAGATGACCGCGCTGTGCGACTACATGAGCGCCGCCAAGACCCGCGCGCTTCCGCCCGACGTCACCGAGCACGCAAAGCACCACATCCTCGACACGCTGGCGTCGATGATATCGGGATCGGAGCTGCCGCCCGGCCAGGCCGCGCAGCGTTACGTCAGCGCCAATGCCGCGCAGGGGGCCTCGACGGTTGCCGGCACGGCGCTCACGGCATCGCCGGTCGAGGCCGCGCTCGCCAACGGCGTCATGGCGCATGCCGACGAGACCGACGATTCCCACAGCCCCTCGCGCTCGCACCCCGGCAGCTCGGTCATTCCCGCGGCGCTTGCGCTCGGCGAAGGTCTCGGCATTGATGGTGCGCATTTCCTGCGCGCAGTGACGCTCGGCTATGACGTCGGCACACGCGTGGTGATGGCGATGGGCGGCGCCGATTTCAGCTATGAAAGCGTGCTGAGCACGCACAGCATTTCCGGCACGTTCTGCGCCTCCGCGTCAGCCGCCTGTGTTGCCGGCTTCGACGCGCGCCGGATGCGCTGGGTGCTCGACTATGCCGCGCAGCAATCCTCCGGCTTCATCGTGTGGCGGCGCGACGTCGATCACATCGAGAAGGGTTTTGTGTTCGCCGGCATGCCGGCCCGCAACGGCGTCACCGCGGCGCTTCTCGTCCGGTCGGACTGGAACGGCGTCGACGACGTGTTCTCGGGCCCGGACAATTACTTCCTCGCCTATGCGCCAAAGGCCGCGACCGCGAAGCTCGTTGAAAAACTCGGCGAGCGCTACGAGATCGCTGGCACCGACATCAAGAAATGGACCGTGGGATCGCCGATCCAGGGGCCGCTCGATGCGATCTTTGCGATCCGCAGCAAGCAGGCGTTCGAAGCCGATCAGGTCAAGCGCGTGACGGTGCGGCTTGCGCCCTCGGTTGCCGAGGTCGTGGACAACCGCGACATCCCCGACATCTGCCTCCAGCACATGGTCGCCGTGATGCTGCTCGACAAGACCGCCTCGTTCCACGCCGCGCACGACAAGCCGCGCATGCAGGATGCCGCGGTGCTGAAAGAGCGCGCCAAGGTGACCCTGGTGCGCGACGAGGAGCTGGCAAAGCTGCTGCCGGTGCGCGTCGCCATCGTCGAGATCGAGCTCACTGATGGCAGCCGCCTCTCCGAGCGCGTCACCGCCGTGCGCGGCACCCCGCGCAACCCGATGACGCGCGAAGAGGTCATCGACAAGGCGCGCGACCTCATCGCGCCGGTGGTGGGGGCGGAGAAGGCGAAGCGGCTGATCAAGTCAGTGTATGAGATCGAGGCGGTGACGGACATAAGGAGCTTGCGGCCGTTGCTGCAGCGGGGGTGAGCTAGAATCTCGGTCGCCCGGCTTGACCGGGCGATCCAGTATCCCGGAGGCCGGCAATTGGCGAGATTTTTGATCCCAGCGCGCTGGCCACACACTCTGTCCTCGTCCCGGACAAGCCTGGCGAAGCGAATATCCGGAACCCATAGCCACAGGAAGATGGGGACTCGGAGCCACCGTCCGATGGATCGGCGCGGCGCGCCGATCCACAAGCTTTCACCCCGACGCTATGCAAAGATGAAGTTCTGAGCGATGAGCGTGATCTGGCTATGGACGACGACTTCGTTGTCCGGGCTGAACGTGATCGTGCTTTCGTGAGTCGTGGGATCGAAAGCCGAGATGCTGAGTTCACTGAAGTCCTGGATGCCCAGCGCCGTAACGTCGATTCGATCAATCCCCCAGTTTGATCCGGCGACGCCTTGAATGCCCTGGCCGAAATCCTCGATCATGTCGTGACCGTTACTCGCGGCAAAGACAAACGTGTCGTTGCCGCCTCTGGCATTGTCGAGCATGGACTGTGCATCGCCCCACATGGCATCGTTGCCAGTGCCGCTGACGAGCGTATCGTTCCCGCCGCGACTATTGCCTGACATGCGGGCGGCGTCGCCGACGAGAATGGTTTCGAATATGCCTGCAGGGGGCGGGCCGGGATCATCGCCCGCGGTCAAGATGTCGTTTCCACCACGGACGTTATCCGTCATGGCAGCTGCATCGCCAACGGCCTGCGCCTGGGTGTTTCCGCGGGGATCATAGAACACCTGGCCGCCAACGTAAGTATCGTCGCCGCCAACGGCGTGGCCGCTCATGGTGCCTCCGGCGTCACCGTAGAAGAGATATGAGTTGTTGGCTCCGGGCGAAATTGTGAAGGTATCGTTGCCACCATGTGCGTGGTCGGACATGTTTCCGCCGGCGTCGCCATAGAACGTGCCCGCCGCAAGGCCAAAGACGCTAGCAGTACTGAAGTCGTTGAAGGTGTCGTCGCCGCCCCTGGCAAAGCCGGACATGCTTCCGCCGGCGTCGCCGTAGAAAGTGTTGATCGGACCGATGCCGGTCGAGATGAAGGTATCGTTGCCACCGGAGGCGTGGCCGGACATGTCGACGCCGGCGTCGCCATAGAAGAAATTGGGGCTCGAAAAATCGGTGAGTGTGGACGCGGTGAAGGTGTCATTGCCACCAGCTGCATGGCCGAACATGCTGCCGCCCGCGTCGCCGTAGAAATAATTGGGCTCGTTGAAATCGGCGCCTGTGCTTGCGGCGAAGCTATCGTTGCCGCCTGAGGCATGGCCTGACATGTCGCCGCCGGCGTCGCCATAGAAATAGTTGGAGCTCTCGAAATTGTTGGCGGCGAAGTTGTCGTTGCCGCCATGGGCATGACCGGACATGCTTCCGCCAGCGTCGCCATAGACGCGCATGACGAAGTACCATCCGTCGGCGGTCAATGTATCATTGCCGCCAACCGTATGACCGGACATATCGCCGCCGGCGTCCCCATAGGCACTGACAACAGCGACCGTGGCCTGGCCGCCAGTATACGGGGCGGTGACCTGGACGTTGAAAGTGTCGTCCCCGCCGGTCGCGTGATCCGAGCTATTTGCGCCGGCATCGCCGAACATGGCGACGGTCACGGGGCTGGCAGGCAGAACATCGAACGTCAGCTGTGCCGTAAGCGTGTCGTTGCCGCCCCTGGCGTGGTCTGCGATGTCGCCGCCGGCATCCCCGTACAAGCTGCCGGCTCCAAATAGCGTCAACGTATCGATTCCGCCCATGGCATGGTCGAGCAGGTTCATGCGGGCGTCGCCGTACAGCAAATCAGTGGAGTTCGTCCCGCCAGTGAGCGTGTCGTTTCCGCCGGTGGAATGGTCGAGAAGGCTTCCGCCGGCATCGCCATAAAGAATATTGGTCGTATTCGAGGCGCCGGTTAAAATATCATCGGTGCCGATTTGGTGGTTGATCAGATCGCCGGCAGTAATGGGAACCCGTTTGGCCATAATCGCCTCCCTCTGAATGCAGAGACGAACATCGGCAGAACCGACCTCCTCTGCGAGTTGCGCTTGATTGTCCCCGCTTCAAGCGAATTTCACATGACACCGCTGTTACAACAGCGATATCATTCACAACTTCAAATTGTTCAGAGGATTCGGCCAAAAGTTGGATCGATCAGAATCGATCCATCAAAATCAGACGCGCCATCGCGAAACGGAATCCGCTTCGCCGAAGAGAGCTACTCCGCCAGCGCCTTCATTTCCTTGTACAGATCGGACTTGCCTTCGAAGCCGATGCCGGGAAGATCCGGCATGGTGATGTGGCCGTTCTCGACGCGGACGCCGTCGGGGAAGCCGCCATAGGGCTGGAACAGGTCGGGATAGCTCTCGTTGCCGCCGAGACCCAAGCCTGCTGCGATGTTGAGCGACATCTGGTGGCCGCCGTGCGGGATGCAGCGGCTCGGTGACCAGCCGTAGGTTTTTAGCACCTCCAGCGTGCGCTGGTATTCGCACAGGCCATAGGACAGCGCGCAGTCGAATTGCAGCCAGTCGCGGTCGGGGCGCATGCCGCCGTAGCGGATCAGATTGCGGGCGTCCTGGTGGCTGAAGAGATTCTCGCCTGTCGCCATCGGGCCGGGATAGAATTCGGCGAGTGCGGCCTGCAGCGCGTAGTCGAGGGGATCGCCGACCTCTTCGTACCAGAACAACGGGTAATCGCGCAGCATCTTGGCATAGGCGATGCCGGTCTCGAGATTGAAGCGGCCGTTGGCATCGACCGCGAGCTGCGCGTCCTTGCCGATCTCCTTCAGCACCGCCTCGATGCGGGTGCGGTCTTCCTCGATCGGCGTGCCGCCGATCTTCATCTTCACGACGTTGTAGCCGCGGTCGAGATAGCCGCGCATCTCGCCGCGCAGCATCGAGAGATCCTTCCCCGGATAGTAATAGCCGCCGGCGGCGTAGACGAAGACGCGTGGATTGGCCGTGACGCCGTGACGCTCGGCGAGCAAACGAAACAGCGGCTTGCCCGCGATCTTCGCCACCGCATCCCACACCGCCATGTCGATGGTGCCGACCGCGACCGAGCGCTCGCCATGACCGCCCGGCTTCTCGTTGGTCATCATCGCACCCCAGACCTTGTCGGGGTCGAGATTGTCGCCGGCCGCGTTCAGCAGCGACTTCGGATCGGCCTCCAGGATGCGCGATGCAAAACGCTCGCGGATCAGACCGCCCTGCCCGTAGCGGCCGTTGGAGTTGAAGCCGTAGCCGACGACGCGCTTGCCGTCACGCACCACGTCCGTGACGACGGCGACGAGGCTCGTCGTCATCTTGGTGAAGTCGATATAGGCGTTGCGGATCGGGGAGGAGATCGGTTTGGTGATCTCGCGGACGTCGACGATGCGGACAGACATGGGTGTGGCTTTCGATTTATTGTCGCGTCATTCCGGGGCGATGCGCAGCATCGAACCCGGAATCTCGAGATTCCGGGTTCTCGCTTCGCGAGCCCCGGAATGACGGCTTCGCCGTCATTTCTTATCCCTGAAATACGGCTCCACGGGCCCATGCACCTTGATGGTCAGCGGGTTGCCGTAGCGGTCCTTGGCGTTGCCGGCGGTGACGCGGACCCAGCCTTCGCTGATGCAGTACTCCTCGACATTGGTCTTCTCGATGCCCTTGAAGCGGATGCCGACGTCGCGCGCCAGAATGTCCGCGTTGTAATAGGGGCTGTTCGGATCGACCGACAGGCGGTCGGGAAATTCGTCGCTCATGATTGTCTCGCTCACAACAGTGTTTCGATTTGATTGCGCAGCCCTTCAGGCCGCGCGGTCGGCGCATAGCGCGCGATCACCTTGCCGGCACGGTCCACCAGGAATTTGGTGAAATTCCATTTGATGGAGGCCCCTAACAGGCCGGATTGCTGGCGTTTCAGGTACTCGTACAGCGGATGCGCCTTCGGCCCGTTGACGTCGATCTTCTCGAACAGCGGAAAGGTGACGTCGTAGTTGGTCGAGCAGAACGCCTGGATCTCGCTCGCCTGCCCCGGCTCCTGCGCGCCGAACTGGTTGCAGGGAAAGCCGAGCACGGAGAAGCCGCGCGGGGAGAGATCGCGGTAGAGATCCTCAAGCCCGCGATATTGCGGCGTGAAACCGCATTTGCTCGCGGTGTTGACGATCAGCAGCACCTGGCCCTCGAAGCGGCGCAGGGCGACCTCCTCGCCGGCGAGCGAATTGGCCTTGAAGTCGTAGATCACTGACATCGCTAACCCACGGGGTCGATCGGCGACGGCGGTACGCCGCCCGCCTCGATCGCTTCGCCCGCGAGAAGACAAAGATCCTCGCGATAGCGGCCGGAGACGATGTGCACGCCGACCGGCGCCTTGCCGACGAGGCCGGTGGAAACCACGAGCCCCGGCAATCCCATGAACGGAATCGCGATCTGCGGCAGCTGCGCTTCCCAGACCCGCTTGAAGGAGGCGTCGTCCTTGCGGTCGAGATGATCGGGGAATGGCAGCTCGCCCGAGACCGGCGTCAGCAGCACGGCGTACTTTTCGAAGAACAGCATCCAGTCGCGCGTCAGCGTGGCTCTCCGGGTCAGCGCCTTGGCGTAATTGGCCTGGTCCATCGGCGTGACCCTGGCGCGGTTGCCGTTGAGGCACGCCAGCGCGCCGGGATCGCCCTCACGCTCGGCCATCTCCAGCTGCGCCTCATAGCCGTCGCCGAGCCAGAGTTTGATTTGCCACTCGACCGCCTCACGCATCGGCGGGGTGTCCTCGATCACGTCCACGGTCCAGCCGGCACGCTCCAGCCGCTTGCCGGCATCGCTCACCGCCGCCTTCACCTCCGGCGTGGTCGCAAGGCCGTTCGGGTTGAGGCAGAGCGCGGCGCGCTTGGCCTTTGCGGGGCCTTCCAGCGGCACTGGCACGAACCAGGGATCGCGGATGTCGCGGGCCGACATCGCTGCGAGCGAGATGCGCAAATCGTTGACGGTGCGCGCCAGTGGGCCCGACACTGCCATGATCTGCGGCCCGATCGGGCGCTCCGGCAGTGCCGGGTTGAAGGCGGGGATGCGGCCCAAGGTCGGGCGCAGGCCGTGCACGCCGCAGGCATAGGCGGGATAGCGGATCGAGCCGGCGATGTCGGTGCCGTGGGCGATATGGCCGATGCCGGCCGCGACCGCCGAGCCGGCGCCGCCGGAGGAGCCGCCCGGCGTCAGCGAGGCATCGCGGGGGTTCTTGGTGTCGCCATGGACGAGGTTGGTGGTGAACCAGCGGTAGGAGAACGCCGGGCAGTTGGTCCGGCCGAGCAGGATGGCGCCGGATTTGCGGAAATTGGCGACCACCGGATTGTCCTCGCGCGCAATCAGGTCGCGCTGGAGTTTGAGGCCGTTGGTGGTGGCAAAGCCTTCCTGGTCGACATTGGCCTTGATGGTCACAGGCACTCCGGCGAGCACGCCGGGGTCCTCGCCACGGGCGATGGCGGCATCGACGGCATCAGCCTGCTTGAGCACGTCCTCGGGCCGGTGGTCGATCACGGCGTTGAGCCGGGGATTGACCGCGTCCAGCCGGTCGAGACCGGCCTTGGCCGCCTCCTTGGCGGATACCTTCTTGGACCTGACGAGGGCGGCGAGGTCGGCGGCCGACAGGCGCCAGAGATCTTGCATGGTTTGCTCCGTGTAACCGGCGTCTTTTAGCGCCGGGAACGCGGCAAAGCCATGCGGATTTCGCAGGGAGGAAGAGCGGGTTAGTGCCGCGTCGCCGACTGGTCCGGCATGTCCAGCAGGGCCTCGGTGAAGGGAAACTCCAGCACGATCTCGCCGTCGTCGTCGGTGACCTCGATGACGGCCTCGAGCAGCGCCGGCTGGGCGCCCTCGGACTTCACCACCTCCAGGATCATCTGGCGGGCGACTTCCCAGGCGCGATCGGGGTTGCGCAGGTCCTCTCCGTCAGGATCCACGATCAGTTCGTCGCCGATGCGGGTGTTGAAGAAGTATTTGGGCATCACGAGGTCCACTTGGGTCGCCTGTACCGGATTGAAAGCTGCAGTGCGCTCACAACTGCTTTATCAGGACAGGGTTCACGACCGAATGCGCCAAGCGCAAGGCAGCGCCGCCGGAAGTGATGTTCCATTACCATTTTTCGCGGCGCAACATGCACGTGCTCGGGAAAATTTCACTGGCGAACTTTTGCGCCCGCATTACTTTAACCCACGGGCGGACACGTCCGAATTCGCGAAATGGAGAGCCAAAATGGCCTGGAAAGCCCCGAAGATCGTCGAAGTGCCCTGCGGCATGGAAATCAACATGTATGTGAGCGCCACCCGCAAGTAAGCGGTTGGTGCATTTGCGTTCCGCGCAGGTGGATCTTTCGGTCACGATCGGTTTCCGAATGACGGAAACCGTGTCGGCCTGAGATCCACTTCGCGAATTTGTCCCAGGAGACGGATCATGCTTCGCGTCGTCGTCCTGGGCGCCGGGGCCGGCGGCGGAGTCCCGCAATGGAATTGCGGCTGCGAGGGCTGCCGGGCCGCCCGCGCGCACGGGCATGACCTCCAGAGAACCCAAGCCTCGGTCGCCTTCAGCGGCGATGGCGAGCACTGGTTCCTGATCAACGCCTCGCCCGACCTTCGCCAGCAATTGAATGCCACGCCGCAGCTGCATCCCAAACCAGGCGCGCTGCGCCATACGCCTGTGGCAGGCGTGATCCTGACCAACGGCGAAGTAGACGCGGTGGCCGGCCTGCTGTCGATGCGCGAGGGCTCGCCCTTTACGATCTATGCGCACGAGAAGGTGCTGGCGATCCTTGCGAGCAACAGCATCTTCAACGTGCTGAACGAGAAGAACGTGAAGCGCCAGCCGATCGGAATCGGCGAGCCGTTCGAGCCGCGACTGACCGACGCCGCCCGCTCGGGCCTCGAGGTGCTGCCGTTCGCCGTGCCGGGCAAGTCGGCCTGGTATCTTGAAGGCAAGGCGCATCCCGGCGGCGAGACCGGCGACGGCGATACGCTCGGCCTGAAGATCACCGACAAGTCGACCGGCAAATGTTTCTACTTCATCGCCGCCTGCGCCGAGGTGACCGACGCGCTCAAGGCCGAGATCGACGGCGCTGCGCTGGTGTTCTTCGACGGAACGGTCTGGCAGGACGACGAGATGATCAGGGCCGGGCTCGGCCACAAGACCGGCAAGAGCATGGGCCATGTCGCGATGTCCGGTCACGATGGCGCGATCGCGCGGCTGGCCGATCTCACTATCGACAGGAAGATGTTTCTGCATATCAACAACTCGAATCCGGCGTTGCTGCCCGGCTCAAGCGAGCGCAAGACTGTCGAAGAGGCGGGCTGGCAGATACCCGCCGACGGAACGGAGATCGTGCTGTGAATGCCGTGTCCATGACTGGAATGACCGCGCTCTCGATCGGCAAGGACATCCGCCTCAACTCGGCCGAGGAACTGGAGGCGACGCTGCGCCACATCGGCGCGACGCGCTATCACAGCCTGCATCCGTTCCATAGGCTGCTGCACGGCGGCAAGCTGAACAAGGGCCAGGTGCAGGCCTGGGCGCTGAACCGCTACTATTACCAGAGCACGATCCCGATCAAGGACGCGGTGGTGATCTCGCGCTTCCGCGACCGCGCCACGCGGCTCGAATGGCGTCACCGCATCGAGGACCATGACGGCGATGTCGGCAGCGAGGGCGGCATCGAGCGCTGGCTGAAGCTGACCGAAGGCCTCGGCCTCGATACGGCCTATGTGGAATCCACCGAAGGCATCTTGCCGGCGACGCGCTTTGCGGTGGAGGCTTATGTCCACTACTGCCGCGAGAAGAGCCCGCTGGAGGCGATCGCCTCCTCCCTGACCGAGCTGTTCGCGCCGAACCTGCACGAGGAACGCATCTCCGGCATGCTGGAGCATTACGACTTCGTCAATCCAGATATCATGAGCTACTTCAAGCGCCGCCTGGCGCAGGCGCCGCGCGATGCCGGCTTTGCGCTCGACTATGTCAAGGCGCATGCCACGACGCCGGAGCAGCGCGCTCAGGTCTGCAATGCGCTAATCTTCAAGACCAACGTGCTGTGGGTGCAGCTCGATGCGCTCCAGCATGCCTATGTCGAGGGCCACATACCGCCGGGCGCGTTCGTGCCCAAGGCGAGCTGAGGGACTAGAGTTATGGCCGGGCCGCGAAACATCAGCGTCAGCGAGGCAAGCCGCCCCGTGCTGCCGCGGCATGCCAAGCTGAAATATGACGAGACGCGCAAGGTCTGGGTGATCCTGGCGCCGGAGCGCGTGCTGGCGCCTGACGAGATCGCGGTCGAGGTGCTGCAGCTCTGCAACGGCGAGCGCAATGTCGGCGACGTCGCCGATCAGTTAGCTGAGAAATACGCCGCGCCGCGCGAGGCGATCCTCACCGACGTCATCGCCATGCTCCAGGATCTCGCCGACAAGGGCTTTCTCACCGAAGCCCGGGAGAAGACGTCATGAGCGACGTGCTCGGCAACATCCCGCCCGAGACCAGCGACAGCCTCGCGGTGCTGGAGAAGCAGCGCTCGACGGCTGAGACCTTTGGCATCCCGCTCGCGGTGCTGCTCGAGATCACCCATCGCTGCCCGCTGCAATGCCCCTATTGCTCCAACCCGGTCGAGCTCGATCGCTCCGGCAAGGAGCTGACCACGGACGAGTGGAAGAAGGTGTTGACCGAGCTCGCCGAGATCGGCGTGCTGCAGGTGCATTTCTCCGGCGGAGAGCCGACGGCGCGAAAAGACCTCGTCGAGCTGGTCAAGCACGCCAGCGATGCCGGCCTCTACACCAATCTCATCACCTCGGCCGTGCTGCTGACGCGCGAGAAGCTGGGCGACCTCGCAGATGCCGGGCTCTGCCATGTGCAGATCTCTTTCCAGGGCATCGAGGAAGGCCTCGCCGATCGCGTCGCCGGCTACAAGGGTGGCCACCGCAAGAAGCTCGAGGTCGCGAAGTGGACGCGCGAGCTCGATCTGCCGCTCACCGTCAATGCGGTGATGCATCGCCAGAACCTGCACCAGCTCCCCAACATCATCCAGATGTCGCTCGATCTCGACGCCGACCGGCTCGAGGTCGCCAATGTGCAGTATTACGGCTGGGCGCTGAAGAACCGCGCCGCCTTGATGCCGACCGTCGCGCAGCTCGAGGAGTGCACCCGCCTCGTCGAGGAGGCGCGCGAGCAACACAAAGGCCGGCTGACCATCGACTACGTCGTGCCTGACTATTATGCGTTGCGACCGAAGAAGTGCATGGGCGGCTGGGGCCGGCAGTTCTTCAACATCTCGCCCGCCGGCAAGGTGCTGCCCTGCCATGCTGCCGAGAGCATCACCGGGCTCGACTTCGAATCCGTCCGCTCCAACCATTCGATCGCCTGGATCTGGCAGAACTCCGATGCCTTCAACCGCTATCGCGGCACCGGCTGGATGAAGGAGCCGTGCAAGTCTTGCGAATTCCGCGAGATCGATTTCGGCGGCTGCCGCTGCCAAGCCTTTGCGCTGACCGGCGATGCCGCCAACACCGATCCGGCCTGTGCGCTGTCGCCGCTGCACGAGACCATCTTCAAGCAGGCCGAGCGCGAGGCCGAGGGCGAGACCAACCGCTTCCTCTATCGCAATTTCGCCGGGGGCACTCTGGAATCCGAGAATGGTGCCTGACGCCGACGCGGCCGTATCCGCCAAACGCGCCGATCCCTTTGCCCCGCTGACCTCCGACATGCTCGACGTCGGCGACGGCCACGAGCTCTATGTCGAGAGCGTCGGCCGCCCCGACGGCATCCCCGCGATCTATCTGCATGGCGGCCCCGGCAGCGGCTGCCAGCCCGATCATCGCAAGCTGTTCGATCCCGAACGCTTCTGCGCCGTGCTGTTCGACCAGCGCGGCTGCGGCCGCAGCCGTCCCAAGGGATCGCGCGAGCACAACACCACGGCGCATCTCGTCGCGGATATGGAGAAGATCCGCGAGAAGTTCGGCTTCGAACGCTGGATGCTGGTCGGCGGCTCCTGGGGGGCGACGCTGGCGCTGGCCTATGCAGAGGCGCATCCCGAGCGCGTCTCTGGCATCGCGCTGCGCGCGACGTTCCTCGGCACGCGGGCCGAGGTCGAGACGGCCTTCACCTCGCGCCTGTCGCAATTCTATCCCGCGCTCTCCGAGGATTTTCTGAGCGTGCTGCCGCCCGAGGAGCGCAGCCGTCCGGTAGACGCCTATTGGCGCCGCATCCTCGATGCCGATCCGGCGGTGCATGGGCCGGCGGCGCGGGCCTGGCACGACGCCGAGCGCACACTATCCGAGCACAAGCCGGCCAAGACGCGGCTGGACCTCGCCTCGCTCAACGTCTGGCGCACGCTGCCGGCGACGCCGTTCATGGAAGCGCATTATTTCGTCAACAATTCCTTCATGAGCGAAGACCAGCTGTTGCGCAGCGCCGGAAAGCTCGAAGGCATTCCCGGCATCATCGTCCAGGGACGCTACGACCTGTTGTGCCCGCCCGAGACCTCTCATGCGCTCGCGAAAGTCTGGCCCGGTTCCGAGATTCGGATCGTGGAAGAAGCCGGCCATTCGCTCTATGATGCCGGCGTGAGGGACGCGGTCATGAGGGCGATCGCAGACGTCGCGTCCAAAATCTCGCGCTAGAGATCTAGACCCTCATCCTGAGGAGCGCTCGAAGAGCGCGTCTCGAAGGATGAAGGCCGAGATTAACAGCGGGGGGCCTTTCATGGTTCACCTGGCGATGCGCAGCATCGTCCGGACGCTCACCATGAGGGTCTGCATGGGAAGGACAACAAGAAAATGCCACTCGCCGGGACAGGGATGCTGCTGACGTCGATGAACATCGACGCCGCCGATGAGGCCGACTTCAACCGCTGGTACGATCGCGAGCATCTGGAAGAGCGCGTCGCGATCGAGGGTTTCCTGGAGGCGCGGCGCTATGTCGCGCATGCCGCCAATCCCAAATATCTCTGCCTGTACTCGACCGCGACGCTCGAAGTGCTCGACAGCCCCGCCTACAAGGCGCGGCTCGCAAGCCCGACCGACTGGTCGCGGCAGACCATGGCACGCTTCAAGGACATGCTGCGCGTGGTTGCGCGCATCACCATCAGCAACGGCACCGGACGCGGGGCTGCGCTCGGCGTGGTGCGGCTGCGGCCGAACACCGACAAAGCCGGTGCATGGCGTGATGCACTGCAAGAAAGGCTGGCGCCGGAAACGCGCGAGGGCATCATCTCGATGCATCTGCTCGAAAGCGAGCCGGAATTGTCGGGCGCGACGGCGGGAATTCCGGCGGCGCGCAACGACGGCGCGCGCGACTGGTTTGTGCTGATCGACGGCACGCATGTCGGCGCGGTCTCGGCCGTGATTGCCGAGCGCTTCACCGGTCCCGCCGCTTCGCCCTTCCCGCTTCCGGTCTCCGTCGGCACCTACTGCCTGATGTGGGACCTCGCGAACAGCGACATCGCGCGCGGCTGACGCGGCTTACATGCACCGCAACATATTGCACCGCCGCATGCCGGCGCGCGGCGTCAATGCTGTGCGCGCGCAGCTCCCATGAAAGCGGGGAAGCGCGGAAATTTGCCGTTGTACTTCGGAGTGGTTCTAATAAGCTAACCTAATGACGTCATTCAGAAACCAGATCGACGCCTGTTAAGCGTTCGCCAAGCTCAAGAAGAGGCCGCCGGGTCCTTTGAGCCTGCGCGGACAGGGTAGGAATGAAACCGACCGATATCGCGGCCCCCGACTACTTTCACAAAGTGGTCGATTGCCAGTGGGCCTGTCCTGCGCACACCCCGGTTCCCGAATACATCCGACTGATCGCGCAAGGCCGCTACAGCGACGCCTATATGATCAATTGGCAATCGAACGTGTTTCCCGGCATCCTGGGACGCACCTGCGATCGACCATGCGAGCCGGCGTGCCGGCGTGGACGCGTCGAGGAAAATCCCGTCGCGATCTGCCGCCTCAAGCGCGTTGCCGCCGACTTCAAGGACGACATCAGGCAGCGCCTGCCGAAACCCACGCCGAAGAACGGCAAGCGTGTTGCGCTGGTCGGCGGCGGCCCAGCTTCGCTGACCGTCGCGCGCGATCTCACGCCGCTCGGCTATCACTGCACGGTGTTCGATGCCGATCCGGAAGCCGGCGGCATGATGCGCACGCAGATCCCGAAATTCCGCCTGCCCAATTCCGTCATCGACGAGGAAACCGGCTACATCCTGGGTCTCGGCGTCGAGTTCAAGGGCGGTCACCGGATCGAGAGCATGAAGTCGCTGCTCGCCGAGAAGTACGACGCGATCTTCGTCGGCTCCGGCGCTCCGCGCGGCCGCGAGCTCGACATTCCCGGCCGGAAAGAGGCCGCCGCCAATATCCATATCGGCATCGAGTGGCTGGCCAATGTGTCGTTCGGCCATACCGACAAGATCGGCAAGCGCGTCATCGTGCTCGGCGGCGGCAACACCGCGATGGATTGCTGCCGCACCGCGCGCCGGCTCGGCGGCGAGAAAGTCACGGTGGTCGTGCGTTCCGGCTTCGAGGAGATGAAGGCCTCGCCCTGGGAGAAGGAAGACGCGATCCACGAGGATATCCCGATCCTCAACTACATGGTGCCGGTGGCATTCAAGCATGTCGCGGGCAAGCTCATCGGCGTCACCTTCCAGCACGTCAAAGCCGAATACGACGCAAAAGGCCGCCGCAATCTGGTGCCTTCGGGCGATCCCGATCAGACCATTCCCTGCGACGACGTGCTGGTCGCGGTCGGCCAGGAGAACGCCTTCCCCTGGATCGAGCAGGATTGCGGCATCGAGTTCGACAAATGGCACATGCCCAAGGTCGATCCGAACACCTTCGCCTCGACCAATCCGAAGGTCTTCTTCGGCGGCGACGCCGCGTTCGGGCCGAAGAACATCATCTGGGCAGTCGCGCACGGCCATGACGCCGCTTTGTCGATCCACAAGATGCTGTCGGGCGAGGATATCACCGAGCGGCCGCTGCCGGAGGTGCATGTCTCCTCGCAGAAGATGGGCATCCACGAATGGAGCTATGACAACGACATCTCCAACGACAAGCGCTTCAAGGTGCCGCATCGCGACAAGGTGATCGCGCTGAAGGACATCCGCGCCGAGGTCGAGCTTGGTTACGACGTCAAGCTGGCGCTGGGCGAAGCCGAGCGTTGCCTGAACTGCGACGTGCAGACCGTGTTCTCGACCTCGCTCTGCATCGAATGCGATGCCTGCGCTGATATCTGCCCGATGGATTGCATCACTTTCACCAACAACGGTGAGGAAGATGATTTGCGCCAGCGGCTGAAGGCGCCCTCGCCGCACCCGGACCAGGACCTCTACGTCTCCTCCGATCTCAAGACCGGGCGCGTGATGGTGAAGGACGAGGACGTCTGCCTGCATTGCGGGCTGTGCGCCGAGCGTTGCCCCACCGGCGCCTGGGACATGCAGAAATATTTCATCGAGATGACGCACGCAGGATCATCATGCCCGACAAAAAGCCGATCAGCAGCGTAAACGACTTCGTCGTCCGCTTCGCCAACGTCAACGGCTCGGGCTCGGCCAGCGCCAACGAGATGTTCGCCCGCGCGATCCTGCGCCATGGCGTGCCGGTGTCCCCGCGTAACATCTTCCCCTCCAACATCCAGGGCCTGCCGACCTGGTACGAGGTGCGGGTCACGGAAGACGGCCATCTCGGCGCCCGCGGCGGCGTCGACATGATGGTGGCGATGAACCCGCAGACCTGGGACAAGGACGTCGCCGGCATCGAGCCTGGCGGCTACCTGTTCTACGATTCCACCAAGCCGATGCCGTCGACCAAATTCCGCGACGACATCACCGTGATCGGCGTGCCGCTCACCGCCATCACCAACTCGACCTACACCGATCCGCGCCAGCGCCAGCTGTTCAAGAACATCATCTATCTCGGCAGCCTCTCGGCGCTGCTCGACATGGACCCGAAGCTGATCGAACAGCTGATCGGCGAGCAGTACAAGGGCAAGGAGAAGCTCTTGTCCTCCAACGTCCACGCGCTGCATCTCGGCCGCGACTGGGCGCTGCAGAATTTGAAATGCCCGATCGGGCTGCGCGTGAAGAAGTCCGACAAGGTCGGCGACCGCATCTTCATCGAGGGCAACAGCGCCGCCGCGCTCGGCGCCGTCTATGGCGGCGCCACGGTATGCGCCTGGTATCCGATCACGCCGTCCTCGTCGGTGGCGGAAGCCTTCACCGCCCACTGCAAGAAGTACCGGCACGATCCGGAAACCGGTAAGGCGAAATATGCCATCGTGCAGGGCGAGGACGAGCTGGCCTCGATCGGCATCGTGATCGGTGCGTCCTGGAACGGCGCCCGCGCCTTCACCGCGACCTCGGGCCCCGGCATCTCGCTGATGACCGAGTTCATCGGCCTCTCCTACTTCGCCGAGATCCCGGCCGTGATCATGAACATTCAGCGCGCCGGCCCCTCGACGGGCATGCCGACCCGCACCCAGCAATGCGACATCATCGCTTGCGCCTATGCCTCGCACGGCGACACCAAGCATGTGCTGCTGTTCCCTGAAGATCCCGCCGAGGCCTTCGAGTTCGCGGCGGCTGCCTTCGATCTCGCCGAGCGGCTTCAGACCACGATCTTCCTGATGCTCGACCTCGACATCGGCATGAACCACCGGCTCTGCCGTCCGCTGAAGTGGGACGACGCAAGGCAATACGACCGCGGCAAGGTGATGACCGAGGAGATGCTGGAAGAGGGGCGCGACTTCGGCCGCTATCTCGACGTCGACGGCGACGGCATTCCCTACCGCACCTATCCCGGCACGCATCCGACCAAGGGCTCCTATTTCACCCGCGGCACCTCGCGCGACCGCTATGCACGCTATTCCGAGGAAGGCCCTGTCTATGCCGACAACATGCAGCGTCTGGTGCGCAAGTTCGAGACCGCACAGGACCTCGTTCCGCGCCCGCTGCAGGCCAACGCGGAACGGCCGACCAAATATGGCGTGATCTATTTCGGCTCGACCTCGCCGGCGATGGACGAGGCGATCGGCCTCCTGGAGGCGCGCGGGCATCAGCTCGACCGCCTCCGCATCCGCGCCTTCCCGTTCCACTCGAGCGTGGCGAGCTTCCTCGCCGAGCACGATTTCGTCTATGTGGTCGAGCAGAACCGCGACAGCCAGCTGCGCCAGCTCATCGTCAACGAGAACGGCATCGATCCGGTGCGGCTCGTGCCGATCGTGCATTATGACGGCTCGCCGATCACCGCCCGTTTCATCGCAAAAGCCATTGGCGACCACCAGGATCACCTCAAGGTGACCCCGCTCCGCAAGGCCGTGTCATGATTTTCCCCTTGTTCTCTCCATCGTCATGCCCGGGCTTGACCCGGGCATCCACGCTTTCCTTTTCTCCGGCCAAGACGTGGATGGCCGGGTCAAGCCCGGCCATGACGAGGCTGGAATTGCAGAGGCTCGCATGACCTATATTGCCAAGCCAAAGTTTCATCATCCCGGGCTGAAGAAGAACGAGCTCGGCTACACGCATCGCGATTACGAAGGCAAGATCTCGACGCTGTGCGCCGGCTGCGGCCACGACTCGATCACGGCCTCGATCATCGAGGCCTGCTACGAGCTCTCGATCGAGCCGCACCGGGTGGCGAAGATTTCCGGCATCGGCTGCTCGTCGAAGACGCCGGACTATTTCCTCGGCAATTCGCACGGCTTCAACTCCGTGCACGGCCGCATGCCCAGCGTGCTGACAGGCGCCAACCTCGCCAACCGCGACCTGATCTATCTCGGCGTCTCCGGCGACGGCGATTCCGCTTCCATCGGCTTCGGCCAGTTCGCGCATTCGATCCGGCGCGGCGTCAACATGACCTATATCGTCGAGAACAACGGCGTCTACGGCCTGACCAAGGGCCAGTTCTCGGCCACGGCTGATCGCGGCTCGAAGAGCAAGAAGGGCGTCACCAACACCGACAACGCCATCGACCTCGTCGCGATCGCGCTGCAACTTGGCGCCACCTTCGTCGCGCGCTCGTTCTCCGGCGACAAGACCCAGCTGGTGCCGCTGATCGCGGCTGCGATCCGCCACAAGGGCGCGTCCTTCATCGACGTCATCAGCCCCTGCATCGCCTTCAACAACCATGCCGGCTCGACCAAGAGCTTCGACTATGTCCGCGAGCACAATGACGCGGTGAACCGGCTCGACGTGCTGGTCGGCCGCGATCCCATCGCGGTCGACTACGCGCCGGGCACGGTGCAGATGGTCGAGCAGCACGACGGCAGCAAGATCGCGCTGCGCAAGATCGATGCCGATTACGATCCGCACGACAGGCTCGGCGCGCAGACCTTCCTCGCGAAGCACGCCGCCAAGGGCCAGATCGTCACCGGCCTGCTCTATGTCGATCCCGACGCGGAAGATCTGCACGAGCATCTCAACACGGTCGAGACGCCGCTCAACACGCTGGAAGCGGACGCGCTGTGCCCGGGCTCGGCGGTGCTGGACAAGATCAACGCCAGCCTGCGGTGACTACTTGCCGGAAACGGGCTGCCGGACACGTATCGTGATCTTGTCGGATACGACCGGCGGCTCGAACGGATAGTGCTTCGCATCGCCCAGCACCAATTGCAGCGTGTGCGTGCCGGGCGGGAGTTCGAGCATGGTTTCGGTCTGCCCCGCGCCGAAATGCAGATGCGACTTGTCCTGCGGGATCGGCTCCTTGGGATCGATGGGGTCGTTGACATCGACCAGCAGATGGTGATGACCCGCGTTCTGGTAGTCGTCGCCGGCATGCGTCACGCCCATGTTGCGCAAGCCGAACCGGACCCAAAATGCACCGCGAACCTTCTGCCCGTCGCGCGGCGTGATGAAGTAGAGCTTGGCATCCTTAGGCGCGGTCTTGCCCTGCGCGTACGCCGCACCCGGGAGCAATGCGATCGCAGCCGCAAGTGCGACACAGGACATGATCTTCATCAAATCTACTCCGGAAATCACGGACTGAGCGCGACGCGGAATCCGTGCGTGGGGTAACGGACATTGGTGTCGTAACCATCGCGGTTTGACGGCCGCACATATCTTGAATCGTTCTTCCACGAGCCCGAGCGCAGGACATGCGAGGAGCAGTCGCCGCCGGTCCATGCTGAGCCGTCGGCCGGCGCGCCCTGATAGCTTCTGTGCCAGCAATCCTCGACCCACTGGTCGATGCCGCCGCCCATGTCGTACAGCCCGAACGGATTGGGCTTGAAGCCGCCGACCTTCGCCGGCTGCTCGGCTGCGAGATCACCGCAATCCTTGCACCCGGCCATGCCGGGCTGGAGCTTGTCGCCCCACCAATACTTGCTCGTTGTTCCGCCGCGCGCCGCATATTCCCATTCGGCTTCGCTCGGAAGCCGGTACGGCTTCTTCGCCGCCTGGGAGAGATAGGCTACATATTGCTGCGCATCGGTCCAGCTCACATTGCTCACCGGCGCATCGTCCTTGCCCACGGCCGTGAAGGCGCACCCCTTCGCAGCGGCGCATTCGTTCCATTGCTGCACGGTCACCGGATATTTGCCGATCGAGAACGGCTTGATCGTGACCTGATGAACCGGACGTTCGGTCGGATCATCATTGCTCCCCATGGCGAAGCTGCCGCCGCGAATGGCGATCATGTCGGGTTCGCGGACGGGTATCGGCGATGGGCTGGGTACCGGCGAGGGCGGCGGAGGTGCCGAAGCCACTGAGGGAGACGGCTCCGGCGTTTGCGTCGCCGCTTCGCGTGGAGCGGGCTGCGGGCTTGGAGATGCGGCCGGCGCGACGGTCGGCGCGGCGGTCGGTGCGGCGGCCTGCTCGTTCCGCCTGCCAGCCGGCTGTGCCAGCAGATACCAAAGTACGCCGGTGGCGATGATCAGCACGCTGATCCCGAGGAAAAAGATCAAGGCATTCTCGCGCCGGCTTCGCGTTCTGCCGAGCGCGTCTGCGTCCGGCAGCACGCGGTAGACTCGCACCGGATCGGTGATGTTCTTGACCTTGCGATCGCCGAGCGATTCATAGCCGCACACCACCTTGTGCTTGATCTGCTCGTAGATCGCGCCGGAGATGTAGACCTGGCCCGGCTCGGCAATGCCTTCGATGCGCGTGGCGATGTTGACGCCGTCGCCATAGATGTCGTCCGGCTCGACGATGACATCACCGAGATTGACGCCGATCCGGTATTCGATCCGCGAATGTTTCGGCTGCGAAGTGTTGCGGCCGACGAGATTTTGCTGGATGACGATGCTGCATCGAACAGCCTCGACGGGACTATCGAAAATCGCAATGAAGCCATCGCCGGTCGTCTTCACCAGGCTTCCATGGTGCTCGACGATGCTGGGCATGATGAGATCCCGCTCGATCCGCTTGACGCGGGCGTGCGTGCCCTCCTCGTCAGCCTGCATCAAGCGACTGTAGGACGCGATATCGCCGACAATGATCGCAGCGAGTCGCCGAGGCAGCGCCCCGCTCGGAGGCGGCTCCCCCCGATTGCCGGATCTGAAGTCGCGAATTTCTCCCATTGCGGGGACTCCACACACTACAAGAGGCGGCCCCACCTTAAGACTGCCGAAAGCAATCGTCTGTGAACGCTATCACATTGACGAATTTGGACAATATCGAAGGCCGCGCGGCATCGAGTTCCCCTCGGAGCGAAGGCCCGAGCTTGATTGAACCTTCCCGGTCTCAGGTTCGACTAAGGCCGTGCATGGAACCACGCGGCTTCGCTCCGCCCTGCGCGCGTATGCGCGTCGAACGCGTCACGCATGCCGCGACTGCCATCACGCCGTGTTCGTGAAAGAAGCGCGGTCCGCTTCGGCCGCGGTCCGGACTAGCTGACCGGCTCGGGCACGACAGCGGCGCGGCCCGAATAGGCCAGGCGGCCGGCCTTCCAGTATTGCTTGCAGGTCTCGAGCAGTGTTTCGCCGTCGATAGTCAGGCCGCTCGGATTGATCAGCACGCCCTCGGCGCCGACCGCCTTGTTCATCATCGAGACGATGCGCTTGAGAAAGCCGCCGTCGAAGCGGTCGGCGATGAGAGGATCAAGCTTGAGCACCACGATCTTCTGATTGCGAAATTGCCAGACCGATATCTCCCGCACCGATCTCCAGGCGATGGTGTCGTCGGCGATCCTGGTGTCGCGAATGCCGACACGGGTGATGAAGACGACCGGCGTCCTGGCGAAGAGCAGCGTCCAGAGCGTCCGCAGGGTGACAAGGCCGAACAACGCGAGACCGACATAGCAGACCGTGATCTGGAACGGCGTGAGGGTCTTGATCTGAAACCAGTTGAGAGCGATCGCGGCAGACACGAGCGTCATCAGCGCGCCGGCGGCCAATATCTTCAGCAGCCGCGCCAGGGAATAGCCGATCGCAAGATTGGGCAAGTTCTGACTTACGGACATTTTTGACCGCCACCAGCATTTGCTACAATCTGGGGTTTATCAGTTCCCCTCCTTCCAGATCGTTAAACCTGGAACCTTGCGCGAGGCTGCCCGCGGGAAAGGGGGCCGGTCGCCGCTTGAACGCGCTCCGCGCCGCCCGCGACTAACCGCCGATCGGCCCCCTCTCCAGGCGGGCCACGGCCCACGCGTCTGGTGCGATCATGAAGCTTGCCCTCGTCCTTCCGCTTGTCCTTGCCGCCTTGGTCGGCGCCGCCCGGGCCGAGGAGACCGACGACATCCGCGCGGCGAGCAAGGCCGAGGCCGAGAGCTTCAACGCGCGCATGTATGCGGGTAAACCTGGCAACAAGGCCTATGCCTGCTTCGTCCGCCGCTACGATGCCGAACATCTGGCGCAGCATCCGAAGCAGAAGGTCGCCGCGATGAAGCTGTTGGTTTCGGCCGAGTTGGACAAGGAGGACAAGGAGCTGCACAACTCCTTCCGCCTCGGCTTCCGATACCGCCATCGCAGCGGCGACTTCGACTCCCAGGGCGACTGCCACCATGTCGTGTTCGTGAAAGACGGCAACGAGATCCGCCTCGGCTGCGGCGTCGACTGCGAGGGCGGCAGCATCGGGGTCGCACTGTCGAAGGACGACAAATCGGCCATCGTACGGCTCGCGCGGGTCAGGATCTGGAAGCACAACAATCCGGATCCAGATGACGATCGATCGCTGGTCGCCGGCGCCGACGACGGAATGTTCCGCCTTGAGCGCACCGACACCAGCGAATGCGCCTCGCTGGTGACCGACCGCAAGGAACTCGCCGCGCTGCGCCACAAGTGACATTTGTCCGGCGAAATCAGGCCTAGTCGAAAGAAATCGTCATGAACCGCCGGAACATGTTGTGGAGCGCAGCCTCGGCTTTGGGCGCAGTGCTCGGCGTCTCGCGAGCACAGGCTGCGACCGCGGCTCCGTCGTCGAACAAGCTCAAGGTCGTCTATCACCTCAGCGATGCCGAGAAGGTCAATTTCGTGCTCGGCAACATCCAGAACCATATCGACGGCGTCGGCGGCCCCGCGCACGTCACGATCGCGCTGGTGATCCACGGTCCCGCGCTGAAACCGTTTCACGCCGCGCAGGCAAATCCCGACGTCCGCAGGCGCGTTGGTGAATTCTCCAAGGACGGCGTCGAGCTCGCCGCCTGCCCCAACACCATGAAAGCGCAGAACGTCACGCTGACGGACTTGCTGCCCGGCTTCGTCAGCGCGGAGAGGGGTGGCGTGGTTCGTTTGGCCGAGTTGCAATCGCAGGGGTATCTTTACTTGCGGCCTTGAGCACTTCGGCCGCCGCGAAATCGGTGCGCCCCCTCCCCCGCCTGCGGGGAAGGGTTGGGGAGAGGGTGTCTCCTCAGTCAAGAACCCCCAAGAGGAGAGAGCCCTCACCCCGGCGCGCGGGACGATGCTTCGCATCGCCCGGGACGCGCCGACCTTTCCCGCAAGCGGGAGAGGTAAGAGGGGCCTGCGGCGCCCTCTCCCAACTCATCCCTCAACGCGCTTGACTTACCCATAACCCTACGGTTATGAGTTAATCCATAACTTCCTGGTTATGGATTCCGCATGTCCGCCGCCCACGACCTTCTGTTCAGGACGCTCGCCGATCCGACCCGGCGGGCGATCTTCGAGCGGCTGTGCCGCGAGGGCGAGCAGACGGTCGGGGCACTCACGGCCCGATCCGGCGTTTCCCAGCCGGCGGTCTCGAAACATCTGGGCGCGCTGAAGCAGGCCGGCCTCGTGCGCGACCGTCATGAAGGACGCCAGACCCATTACAGCGCGCAGCCCGGCGCGCTCAATCCGCTGATCGACTGGACCAGCCAGATGGCTTCCTTCTGGCAGAACCGGCTCGATGCGCTGGATGATTTGCTGAAGAGGATGGACCAATGACCGAACAATTGACCGAGAAACGCTCAGTCGTCGTCGAACGCGAATTTGCCTTTCCGGCCGAGCGGCTCTGGCGCGCGCTGACGCAGCCGCATCTGATCGAGGAATGGCTGATGAAGAACGACTTCAAGCCGACGGTCGGTCACAGATTCAATCTGCGCGGCGAATGGGGCGGCGTGCTGGATTGCGAGGTGCTCACCATCGAGCCGGAGAAGACGCTCGCCTACACCTGGAATTTTTCGCACGAGGACGCGGCGTTCGATCTGAAGAGCATCGTCACCTTCACGCTGACACCGACAGGCGCCGGCACGCACTTACGCGTCGAGCAGGCGGGCTTCAGCCCGACGCAGAAGCAGGCGTTTGGCGGCGCGCATGCCGGCTGGAAGCAGTTTTTCGCCAAGCTCGACGAGGTGCTGGCGCGCGCTGGCTAGCTCCGTCGCAGGTCTTCATCCAATCAACTCAAGGGAGGTTTCATTGAACGGGAATAAGTGGATTCGGCAGATCCATCGGTGGCTATCGATGGCGTTCACGGTTGCGGTGATCGCGAACATTGTTGCGCTGACCATGCAGATTCAGGCGACGTGGATCGGGCTGGTGGCATTCGTCCCACTGATCCCCCTGCTCGCGACCGGGCTGTATCTGTTCGCGCTGCCCTATGTCAGCCGGCAACGCGTGAACGAGGCGAGATGATGAAGAAAGCCGTACCCGCAAAGAAGAGCAGCACAAAGGACGTGGAGGGAGCTTCGCCCTCCAAGCTGATCGACGGCAGGATCAAGGAGCTCGGCGACTGGCGCGGCGAGATGCTGGGGCGCATCCGCGGCCTGATCAAGGAGGCCGATCCTGAGGTCGTCGAGGAATGGAAATGGCGCGGCGTGCCGGTGTGGGAGCATGACGGCATCATCTGCACCGGCGAGACCTACAAGGAAGTGGTGAAGCTGACCTTTGCCAAGGGCGCGGCGCTGGATGACCCCGCCGGCCTGTTCAACTCCAGCCTCGATGGCAACGTGCGGCGCGCGATCGATATTCGCGAGGGTGAGAAGATCAACGAGAAAGCGCTCAAGGCGCTGATCCGCGAGGCGGTGGAGCTGAATGCGGTGAAGAAGGTGGCGAAGAAGAAAGCGTGATCAGCTGAAGATCGTGCTCGGCCAACGACGGCAGAACTTTCTCCGTTCCCTTCCCCACAAGGGGGGAGGGAACGCATCTCCGTCGGAGCGCCAGTTGAGGCTCACAACATCAGGCGCTCGGCCTAACTACCGGCCTCAAGCCACCGCTGCCGGAATCGGGCGTGGGCTGACGACGTATTCGCGCAAAACCTTGTCGTTGGCATCGACCTCGATCAGCGAGACGTCGTAGGTCCAGAGATCGGCGAGGTGCTGGAGCACGCGCTTGGCGTCGGTCTCGTTGAGCTGCGAGCCCTTGATGACGTGGTGATGCAGGATCAGCCGGCGGTCGCCGGAGAGATCGACGTCGACCACCTCGATATTGGCGTCGATGAAGCCGACGTCGTGCTGGCGCGCCAGCTCGCGGCGGACGCGGCGGAAGCCGCGCTCGTCGTGGATGGCGTCGACCCGGATGCCGGCGCGCTCCTCGGGATCGTCGTGCAGGTGGAACATGCGGAATTGCCGCATCAATTTGGGGCTTAAGAACTGGCCGATGAAGCTCTCGTCGCGGTAATTGGCCCAGACGTCGCGCAGCACGCCCATGACGTCGTTCTTGCCGGCGATGTCGGGGAACCATTCGCGGTCCTCGTCCTCGGGCCTGGTGACGATGCGCTCGATGTCCTGCATCACGGCAAAGCCGAGCGCGTAAGGGTTGAAGCCGGAGAAGCGCGGGTCGTCGAATTCGGGCTGGAACACCACGTTGGTGTGCGATCCCAGGAATTCGAGGAAGTTGCCGTCGGTGATGCGGCCCTGCTCGTGCAGCTTGGTCATGATGCGATAGTGGACGTAGGTCGCCGTCCCCTCGTTCATCACCTTGGTCTGGCTCTGCGGATAGAAATATTGCGCGATGTGGCGGACGATGCGCAGCAGCTCGCGCTGCCAGGGGGCGAGCCGCGGCGCGCTCTTCTCCAGGAAATAGAGCAGGTTCTCCTGCGGCAGGCCGAGCAGCTTGCGGCGGCGCTCGATGCTGAGCGCCGAGCGGCTCTTGGCGGCGCCCTTGGGCACGGTGCGCCAGAGATCGTTGAAGACCTCTTCCTCGTGCTGGCGGCGGCGCCCTGCCCGCTTCTCCTCGGCGCGCAGATCCAGCTTCTTCTTGCCGGGATAGCGGTCGATGCCGTGCGACATCAGCGCATGCGCTGCGTCCAGCGTGCGCTCGACCTCGATGCGGCCGTAGCGCTCCTCGCAGGTCGCGACATAGTTCTTGGCGAAGTCGAGATAGTCGAGGATGCCTTCCGCATCAGTCCACTGCTTGAACAGATAATTGTTCTTGAAGAAGTGGTTGTGGCCGAAGGCGGCGTGCGCGATCACCAGCGTCTGCATCGTCGCCGTGTTCTCCTCCATGAGGTAGGAGATGCAGGGCGAGGAGTTGATCACGATCTCATAGGCGAGCCCCATCAGGCCCTTGCGGTAGGACGCCTCGTGAAACGCGAAATGCTTGCCGAACGACCAGTGCTTGTAGAACAGCGGCATGCCGACCGACGAATAGGCATCCAGCATCTGCTCGGCGGTGATGACCTCGATCTGGTTCGGATAGACGTCGAGACCGAGATCCTTCAACGCCACCTCCTCACAAGCATCGGTGATGCGCTGCAAGGTGCGGAAGTCCCAATCCGCGCCTTCGAACAAGCGTTCCGTCATGGAGCGGCTTTCTCCTGTGCAGTATCGCGGCGCTGGAACAGATCGTGGAACACCGGGAAGATCTCGCTGCGCTCCGAGACCTTGCGCATCGAGAGCGGTGCACCGCTGTTGCGCAGGCGGTCATAGAGGGTCCAGAGCGAGGAGTCGGAGAGATCGAAGGCGCTGCCGCCGGATTCCCCGACCTCGAGATAGGCGAAGAACTGGCAGACCGGCAGAATCTTGTCGGTCAGCAGCATGCCGGTGAGCTCGCCGTCGGAATAGGAATTGTCGCCGTCGGAGGCCTGGGCTGCGTAGATGTTCCAGTCCGCCGGATTGAAACGCTCGCGCACGATCTCGTGCATCGCCTGCAGCGCGCTGGAGACCAGCGTGCCGCCGGAGGCCGGGCCGTAGAAGAAGGTCTGCTCGTCGACCTGCTCGGCGCGATCGGTGTGGCGGATGAAGACGATCTCGACATGCTTGTAGCGCCGCTTCAGGAACACGTAGAGCAGCATGTAGAAGCGCTTGGCCAGATCCTTCATGTGCTCGGACATCGAGCCCGACACGTCCATCAGGCAGAACATCACCGCCTGCGCGACCGGGCGCGGCACCTTCTCGTAGCGGCGGTAGCGGATGTCGAGCGGATCGATGAAGGGAATGCGCTTGGATTTCGCCTTCAGCTTTTCGAGCTTCTCGATCAGCTCGGCGCGCAGATCCTCGTCGGTGCAGGCGGCGATCTCGGCCTCCAGCTCCTCGATCTCGCCCTTGCGCGGACGGCGGAGCGCGATGCGGCGGGCGAGCGCGAGCTGCACGGTGCGGCTCACCGAGATGTTGGCGGGCGAGCCCGACGTGGTGTAGCCGGCGCGCTGGATGCCCTCGCTCTCGGTCTGCGCGATCTTGCGCTTGGCCAGATCCGGCAGCTCGAGATCGTCGAGGAAGAGATCGACGAACTCGTCGCGGGAGAGCACGAAGCGGAAAGCGTCCTCGCTGTCGCCCTCACCCGGACCCGAATCCTTGGCGCTGCCCTGGCCGGAGCGCTGGAGGTAGTCGCCCTCGATGAACTTCTTGTTGCCGGGCAGCACCATGTCGCGCGTTCCGCCTTCGCGGCGGAAACGCGGCTCGTGCATGCCGTCGAGCGGGATCGTGACCTCGCCACCCTCCAGGACGTCCTTGATGTCGCGTTCCTGCGAGGTCTTCTTGACGGCGCCCTGCACCAGGGATTTTGCCCGACGCAAGAACCGCTGCCGGTTCTCAAGGCTCTTGCCGCCTGGATTCAGGCGCCTGTCAATAATATGAATGGCCACTTTCCCATCCGCCTCAACCGGCCTGCTTCACGCGCATGTACCATTCGACGAGCCGGCGAACCTGACGCTCGGTGTAGCCGCGCTCCACCATGCGTGCGACGAACTCGCCGTGCTTCTTCTCCGTCTCGCCGTCCTTCTTCGACCCGAAGGAGATGACTGGAAGCAGATCCTCGACCTGGGAGAATATCCGCTTTTCGATCACGTCGCGAATCTTCTCGTAGGAGGTCCAGGTTGGATTCTTGCCGGCATTCTGTGCTCTGGCCCGTAACGAGAACTTGACCACCTCGTTGCGGAAATCCTTCGGATTGGCAATGCCGGCCGGCTTTTCGATCTTGGTCAACTCCTGGTTCAACAGTTCGCGATCGAGCAACTGGCCGGTGTCCGGATCCTTGAAATCCTGGTCCTCGATCCAGGCATCGGCGTAATCCACGTAGCGGTCGAACAGATTCTGGCCGTAATCCGAATAGGATTCGAGGTAAGCCTTCTGGATCTCGTTGCCGATGAACTCAGCATAGCGCGGTGCCAGCTCCGCCTTGATGAACTCCAAGTAACGTTTCTCGGTTTCCTCGGGCAGCTGCTCCCGGCGGATCGACTGCTCCAGCGCATACATCAAGTGCACGGCATCGGCGGCGACCTCCTGCGGGTCATGGTTGAAGGTCGCCGCCAGGATCTTGAAGGCAAAGCGCGTGGACACGCCGTCCATGCCTTCGTCGACACCGGCGGCATCCCGGTATTCCTGGACGCTTCGTGCCTTGGGATCGGATTCCTTCAGGCTTTCGCCATCATAGACCCGCATCTTGCCGAACAGCGTCGAATTCTCGTGCTTGCGCAGGCGCGACATGACCGAGAACCGAGCCATCGTTTCCAGTGTCGACGGCGCGCACGGCGCAGACGCCAGCTCCGAACCCTGGATCAGCTTCTCGTAGATCTTCTGCTCTTCGGTGACCCGCAGCACGTACGGCACCTTGATCACGCAGATGCGGTCGATGAAGGCCTCGTTGTTCTTGTTGGCCTTGAAGCTCGCCCACTCCGCTTCGTTCGAGTGCGCGAGAATGACGCCGGTGAACGGGATCGCGCCGATGTTCTCGGTGCCGATGTAGTTGCCCTCCTGCGTCGCGGTCAGCAGCGGGTGCAGCATCTTGATCGGCGCCTTGAACATCTCGACGAATTCAAGGATGCCCTGGTTGGCGCGGTTGAGGCCGCCGGAATAGCTGTACGCATCAGGATCGTTCTGCGCGAAGGTCTCGAGCTTGCGGATATCGACCTTGCCGACCAGCGAGGAGATGTCCTGGTTGTTCTCGTCACCAGGCTCGGTCTTGGAGACCGCGATCTGGCGCAGCCGCGACGGCTGGATTTTTGCGACTCTGAACTGAGAAATGTCGCCGCCGAAGGCTTCCAGCCGCTTGTAGCACCACGGGCTCATCAGACCGGTGAGACGCCGGCGCGGAATGCCGTATTTCTCCTCCAGCATCGGCCCGAGATGATCGGGATCGAAGAGGCTGAGCGGGCTTTCGAACACCGGCGAGAGCTCATCGCCGGCCTTGAGCACGTAGATCGGCTGCACTTCCATCAGCGACTTGAGCCGCTCGGCGAGCGAGGACTTGCCGCCACCGACCGGACCGAGCAGATAGAGGATCTGCTTGCGCTCTTCGAGGCCCTGCGCCGCGTGACGGAAGAAACCGACGATGCGCTCGATGGTTTCTTCCATACCGTAGAAGCCGGCGAAGGCCGGATAGGTGCGGATCGTGCGGTTCAAAAAAAATACGGCCAAGGCGTGGGTCCTTGGCCGTGTCAATCGTCTGCGGATCGCCGATCGCTGCTAGCAGTCGCTCGGCCGCATTTGCGTATTTCATGGGATCGCTTCGACACGATTCCAGATATTCCGCCATCGACATGTCGTGCTGGCTTCTCGCCTCGAACGACCGAGCGAAAGCGTTGAATAGAGAATCGTTGTACATGATCCCTCTCCGCGTGAGTTCCGCTACAAGCTGAAACGAAAGCAGTTACCGGACCGTTCCTCAGGCCATTTCGAATCAGCGTGAGCACATGACGATCATTGGACACCCTGGGGCCAACTCGACGCAACGCACAACGTAGGCACTCCGTGAGTTACGAACAGGCACATGCCTGTAATTTGTGCGAATCTATGTCTATATTGGCTCATTTCCAGAAAATGTCACTTGGTCGCAACATCCGGGCATTACCGGGGATGAGTCCATCCGGCGCCGCAGCATAGCGAGCTGCGGGCGGCGATCTTATGACGCTTCTACGGCGAAGCCTTGAGCACCGCTTGCGTCGCTCGTTCATCTTCCTGCTGCAATGCAGTGCGCGGACCGGCGGCAGCATGATAGTCGCGACAAGCACGCAGCAGTGTATCAAAATCGGTCGCCAAACCGTCCGAATGGATGACAATCCGATCGCTCTGCGCCCGGCGGCCCGAGCCGCGGATGGTGCTGAGCTGCCGCCGCAAGGCCGGCGTCGGCGTCAGCACGATCATCTTGTGCCCGCGGCTTTCCTCAGCCGAAATCTCCGCAATGGAGTCCCAAAGCAGGAATTCACTACCGATGCGCAGATCGCGAATGCCGAAAGGAGTGGCGATCACCACCGGTCCACGCTCGGCGGGGAGCAGCCAGATCAGCCAGCTGGTCACCAGGCCAAACAAGGCGACGCCGGCATAGCCGACCGTCGTATCGTAGTCGCCGAGCCCGTCCCACATGTCGAAGGCGAGGCTTGCACTGAGCAGGGTCAGCGCAAAGCCCGCCGCGACCAGCAGTCGCAGGCGTGTCGCGCATTGACCGATTTCGAGATCGCACGCCTCGGCGCTTGCGGCCGGCGCGATCGATTGCGGGCTATTGGCAACGGCGAACGTAACACCGTCAGTATGTGCGTGCATGCAGTCCCCCAGCATGACCATTCGCGACGGGCCTACGGCGACGTGGCCGGCGTTACGCAACGAGATCTCGGCCGAACCTTTCGGCCAACGATTTTTTACGCAACACAGCCACTGCCGCCTGGATCGCCATGATCGCGACGGAGTTACACTGAGAGTATGACGCAAATACCCTTGATTGGTTCCCTCCCGGGAGCATGTAAGCTAGAGGATAGCGCGTCAGGATCGGCGCGGAAACCCCTCGCCCCCCAGGCTTGGAGATAAATAAGCACCATGAATCCCGTCAAAGAACTGGAAAAGCACGGACAAGCCGTCTGGCTGGACTTCCTCGCCCGTGGCTTCATCGCCAACGGCGACCTGAAGCGGCTGATCGACACCGACGGCGTCAAGGGCGTCACCTCCAATCCCTCCATCTTCGAGAAGGCGATCGGCAGCTCGGACGAGTATGACGCCCCGATCGGCAAGGCGCTGAAGCGCGGCGACCGCACCGTGGCCGACCTGTTCGAGGCAGTCGCCGTCGAGGACATCCAGAACGCCGCCGACGTGCTGCGCCCGGTCTATGACCGCCTCAAGGGCGGCGACGGCTATGTCAGCCTGGAGGTCTCGCCCTATCTGGCGATGGACACCGCCGGCACGGTCACTGAGGCGCGGCGGCTGTGGAAGGACGTCAGCCGCAAGAACCTGATGGTGAAGGTGCCGGCGACGCCGGAGGGCCTGCCGGCGATCGAGACGCTGATCGGCGAAGGCATCAGCATCAACATCACGCTGCTGTTCTCCAAGGCGGTCTATCTCGAGGTGGCCGAGGCCTATCTCGCGGGCCTGGAGAAATACGTCGCCGGCGGCGGCGACCCCTCGCATGTAGCGAGCGTTGCAAGCTTCTTCGTCAGCCGCATCGACACCATGGTCGACAAGCAGCTCGACGAGAAGATCGCCCGCGCCAACGACCCATCCGAGAAGGAGCGGCTCGCCGCGCTCAAGGGCAAGGTCGCGATCGCCAACGCCAAGATCGCCTATCAGGATTACAAGCGCCTGTTCTCCGGTCCGCGCTGGGAGAAGCTCGCGGCCAAGGGCGCCAAGCCGCAGCGCATGCTGTGGGCCTCCACCGGCACCAAGAACAAGGACTACAGCGACGTCCTCTACGTCGAGGAGCTGATCGGCCCCGACACCATCAACACCGTGCCGCCGGCGACGCTGGATGCGTTCCGCGATCACGGCAAGCCGCGCGACAGCCTGGAAGAAAACATCGACGACGCTAGGCGCGTGCTGGAGGAGCTGGAGCGCTCCGGCGTGTCGCTCGACGCCATCACCGAGGAGCTGGTCAAGGACGGCGTCAAGCAGTTTGCGGACGCCGCCGACAAGCTCTACGGCGCGGTCGCCCACAAGCGCGCCACCGTGCTCGGACCCGCGATCGACCGTCAGCAGCTTTCGCTCGGCGACGGGCTCGGCAAGGCAGTGGCCAAGAGCACCGAGGAATGGCGCGCAGCCGCCAAAATCCGCAGGCTGTGGCAGCGCGACAAGTCGGTCTGGACCGGCACGGACGAGAACAAATGGCTCGGCTGGCTCGACAGCGCGGCCAAGGCCAACGTCGCCGATTACGAGGATTACGCGGGCCGCGTGAAGGGCCAGAACTTCTCCGATGCCGTCGTCCTTGGCATGGGCGGATCGAGCCTCGGCCCCGAGGTGCTCGCCGAGACCTTTGGCAAGAAGCCCGGCTTCCCGAAGCTGCACGTGTTGGACTCCACCGATCCGGCGCAGGTGCGGGCGATGGAAGACAAGATCGACATCGCCAACACCGTGTTCATCGTGTCGAGCAAGTCCGGCGGCACCACCGAGCCGAACGCGATGAAGGATTACTTCCATGAGCGCGTCGCGCAAGCGGTCGGGCCGAAGGTGAAGACCGGCCACCGCTTCATCGCGGTGACCGATCCCGGCTCCTCGCTGGAGAAGGCGGCGAAGAAGCTGAACTACGCCCGCATCTTCCATGGCGAACCGTCGATCGGCGGACGCTATTCGGTGCTCTCGCCGTTCGGCCTGGTGCCGGCGGCGACCGCCGGCATCGACGTCAAGACCTTCATCAAGCATGCGCAGGCGATGGCCCGCTCCTGCGGGCCGGACGTGCCGCCGAGCGAGAATCCGGGCGTGCAGCTCGGCCTTGCCATGGGCCTCGCCGGCCTCGAGGGCCGCGACAAGGTGACGATCCTGGCGTCGAAGAAGATCGCCGATTTCGGCGCCTGGGCCGAGCAGCTGATCGCGGAATCGACCGGCAAGGAAGGCAAGGGCCTGATCCCGATCGAGGGCGAGCCGCTGGGCGAGTCCGCTTCTTACGGCAACGACCGCTTCTTCATCGACATCCGCACCGAGGGCGAGGCGGATGCCGCCCATGACTCCAAGCTTGCCGCGATCGAGGCGGCCGGCCATCCCGTGGTGCGCATCGTCATGAAGTCGATCGACCATCTCGGCCAGGAATTCTTCCGCTTCGAGATGGCGACCGCGGTCGCGGGCTCGATCCTCGGCATCAACCCGTTCGACCAGCCGGACGTGGAAGCGGCCAAGATCAAGACCCGCGAGCTCACCGCGTCGTTCGAGAAGACCGGGTCGCTGCCGGCCGAGGAGCCGGTGGTCAGCACGGATGAGGCCGATCTCTACACCGACGAGGCCAACGCCACGGCGCTGCGCGCAGCCGGTGCCAATGGCGACCTCACCTCATGGCTGAAGGCGCATCTGTCGCGCTCGGGCGACGGCGATTATGTCGCCCTGCTCGGCTACATCGCGCGCGACAAGGCGACGATCGACGCGCTCCAGGCCATGCGGCTCGAGGTGCGCGACAAGCGGCATGTCGCAACCTGCGCCGAATTCGGCCCGCGCTTCCTGCACTCGACCGGGCAGGCCTACAAGGGCGGCCCCGACAGCGGCGTGTTCCTCCAGATCACCGCCGACGACGCCAAGGACCTGGCGGTGCCAGGCCAGAAGGCGAGCTTCGGCGTGATCAAGGCGGCGCAGGCGCGCGGCGACTTCGACGTGCTCACCGAGCGCGGCCGGCGCGCGCTTCGGGTGCACCTGAAGGGCCCGCTCAAGAAAGGTCTCGCGACGCTCAATGCGGCGCTCAATGATGCGCTGAATTAAGGAGATCTCTCACATGCAACTCGGCATGATCGGCCTCGGCCGGATGGGCGGCAACATCGTTCGCCGCTGATGCGCCACGGCCATACGACCGTGGTCTATGACAAGGACGCCAAGGCCGTCGCCGGCCTTGCCGCAGACGGCGCGGTCGGCTCGGCCACGCTCGAAGAGTTCATCTCGAAACTCGAGCGGCCGCGCACGGCCTGGGTGATGCTGCCGGCCGGCCACATCACCGAGACGACGATCGAGACGATCGCCGGCGTGATGCAGGACGGCGACGTCATCATCGACGGTGGCAACACCTTCTGGCAGGACGACGTCCGCCGCGGCAAGGCGCTGAAGGCGCGCGGCATCCATTATGTCGACGTCGGGACCTCCGGCGGAGTCTGGGGCCTCGACCGTGGCTATTGCATGATGATCGGCGGCGAGAAGGCCGTGGTGGACCGGCTCGATCCGATCTTCGCCGCGCTCGCGCCCGGCGCCGGCGACATTCCGCGCACCGAAGGACGCGAGGGTCGCGATCCCCGCATCGAGCAGGGCTACATCCATGCGGGTCCCGTCGGCGCGGGCCATTTCGTCAAGATGATCCACAACGGCATCGAATACGGCCTGATGCAGGCCTATGCCGAAGGGTTCGACATCCTCAAGAACGCCAACATCGACGCGCTGCCGGCGGATCATCGCTACGATTTCGATCTCGCCGACATCGCCGAGGTGTGGCGGCGCGGCAGCGTCATCCCGTCCTGGCTGCTCGACCTCACCTCCACCGCGCTCGCCGACAGCCCGCAGCTCTCGGAATATTCCGGCTTCGTGGAAGATTCCGGCGAAGGCCGCTGGACCGTGAATGCGGCGATCGACGAGGCCGTGCCGGCAGAGGTACTGACTGCGGCGCTCTACACACGTTTCCGTTCCCGCAAGGAACACACCTTCGCGGAGAAAATTCTCTCCGCGATGCGTGCCGGTTTCGGCGGCCACAAGGAGCCGAAGCCGCCGGGCGCCGTGAAGCCCAAATAAGAGCTCAGGTCAGAAGCAACAAAGCGAAGGCCAACAATTCGTGACAAAAGACCCGAAAGCCAAGCGCAAGCCGGAAAATTGCGCCTTCGTCATCTTCGGCGTCACCGGAGACCTCACCCATCGCCTGGTGATGCCGTCGCTCTACAATCTCGCCGCCGAGCACCTGCTGCCGGAAAAGTTCTGTGTCGTCGGCGTCGCCCGCAAGGGTCAGTCCGATGACGAGCTGCGCGACAGCCTGATGCAGGGCCTGCACAAGTTCGCGACGCGGCCCGTGGACGACGACATCGCCCGGAAGCTGCTGGAATGCGTGACCTTCGTCGAGGCCGACCCGAAGGACCCGCCCTCGTTCGACCGTTTGCGCGAGCATCTGGATTCGCTGGAATGCGCGCAGGACACCGGCGGCAACCGGCTGTTCTACCTCGCGACCCCGCCGGCCGCGTTCGCGCCGACCGCGCGCGAGCTTGGCCGCACCGGCATGATGAAAGAGAACGGCGCCTGGCGGCGGCTCGTCATCGAAAAGCCGTTCGGCACCGACCTCGCCTCGGCACGCGCGCTGAACGGCGAGCTGCTGAAGATCATGGACGAACACCAGATCTACCGGATCGATCATTATCTCGGCAAGGAGACGGTGCAGAACATCCTGGTGCTGCGCTTCGCCAACGGCATGTTCGAGCCGATCTGGAATCGCAATCATATCGACCACGTCCAGATCACGGTGGAGGAGAAGCTCGGCGTCGGCCATCGCGGCGGCTTCTACGACGCCACCGGCGCGCTGCGCGACATGGTGCCGAACCATCTGTTCCAGCTGATGTCGCTGGTCGCGATGGAGCCGCCGGCACGTTTCGACGCGCATTCCGTGCGCTCGGAGAAGGCCGATGTGCTCACCGCGATCCAACAGCCGGACGAGGAAGAGGCCCTGAGAAGCTCGGTGCGCGCGCAATATCTCGCGGGACGCATCGGCGAGGACGAGATTCCGGACTATCGCAAGACCGAGGACGTCAAGCCTGGCAGCACCACCGAGACCTTTGTCGCGCTGAAACTGATGATCGACAATTGGCGCTGGGCCGGCGTGCCGTTCTACTTACGCACCGGCAAGGCGCTGGGCCACAAGCGCACGGAAGTCGCGATCAAGTTCAAGCAGGCGCCGCTGTCGATGTTCTCAGGCACGGACGTCGACCGCCTGTCGCAGAACTTCCTCACCATCGGCATCGCGCCGACCGAAACCATCGAACTTCAGTTCAACGCCAAGATTCCGGGACCGAGCATCACCATCGACGGCGTCGAGATGAAGTTCAAGTACGGCGACTATTTCCGCGCCGATCCCTCGACCGGCTACGAGACGCTGATCTACGACTGCATGATCGGCGACAACATCCTGTTCCAGCGCGCCGACGGCGTCGAGGCCGGATGGCAGGCGGTGCAGCCGTTCCTGGATGCCTGGAAAAATGCCGGCACCAACGGCATCGAGACCTATCAGGCTGGCAGCGACGGCCCGAAATGCGCCGACGAGCTGCTTCGCCGCGACGGGCGCAGCTGGCGGAAATATTCGTGATGGCGGCCGGCCAGCCGGAGCTGATCGTCGCGCTAGACGCCGAGGCGCTGGCGCAAGCCGCAGCCGAGCGGGTGATGGCGCGGATATCAGCCAATCCCTCGCGCATCGCGATCTGCCTCACCGGCGGCTCCAGCCCGAAGAAGCTCTATCAACTGCTCGGCAGCGACGAATGGCGCGGCAGGATTCCGTGGGATCGCGTGCACTGGTTCATCGGCGACGAGCGTTTTGTCCCCGAGAGCGATCCGCTCAACAACATGGCGGTCGCGCGCGCCACCTTTCTCGATCGCAACGCGCCCGCTGGCCATGTTCATCCGATCCCGACCACCGCGGAAAATCCCGATGCGAGCGCCGCGGCCTATGCGCGCGAGCTGCAGGCCTTCTACGGCTCGGACCAGCTCGATCCGGCGCGGCCGCTGTTTGACATGGTCCTGATGGGCGCAGGGCCGGACGGCCACACCGCCTCGCTGTTTCCCGGTTATCCCGAGATCGAGGAGACCGCACGCTGGGTCGTCGGCGTGCCCAAGGCCAATGTCGCGCCGTTCGTGCCGCGGGTCTCGCTCACTCTCCCCGTGCTGGCATCCTGCCGCGAGATGCTGTTCGAGATTGCCGGGCACGACAAGCAGCCGATCTTGACGCGCCTCCTCAATGGCGAGAATTTGCCGGCTGTACGCGCGTGCTCGAATCGTGAGACCGTCTGGCTGGTCGACAGGGCCGCGCTTCCGGAGGGAATTCGTGGGCCGCGTTGAAGCACCTTGTGCGTTGATCGTGATGGGCGTGTCTGGTTCGGGCAAGAGCACGGTGGCGGAGGCGCTCGGCGAGCGGCTCGGCTGGCGCTTCGAGGACGGCGACAGCTTTCACCCCGCCCGCAATGTCGAGAAGATGCGGGCCGGCCATCCCCTCACCGACGAGGACCGCTGGCCCTGGCTCAACGCCATCGCCGACGAGATCGCGCGGGTGTGCGGCAAGGGCGGGCACGTCATCATCGCCTGCTCGGCGCTGAAGCACACTTACCGCGACGTGCTGCTGCGCGGTCGCGATGACGTCCGCTTCGTGTTCCTGAGGGGCACGAAAGAGCTGATCGCTGAGCGGCTCGCGCAGCGCAAGGGCCATTTCATGCCGCCTGGATTGCTGACCAGCCAGTTCGATACGCTGGAGCCTCCGGAGGCTGGCGAGCACGTCGTCACTGTCTCGATCGACGAGACCGTCGAGGCGATCGTGGACGGCATCGTGCGACAATTGAAACTGGGCGGCGCGACGCTGCGGCCATAACCCAAGGTCATGCCATGACGAAAATCTCACTCGTGGTCTCCGACGTCGACGGCACGCTGCTGACCAAGGACAAGACGCTGACCGAGCGCGCAAAGAGCGCGGTGCAGCGGCTGCACCGGGCCGGCATCGGCTTCACCATCACCTCCAGCCGTCCCGCGATCGGCATGCGCTTCCTGATCGAGCCGCTGGCGCTGTGGCTGCCGGTCGGCCCGTTCAACGGCTCCTCGATCATCGATCCCGAGATGAGGCCGGTCGAGCAGCACCTGATTCCCGCAAGCGCGGCCGAGCGGGCCTTGCAGATTCTCCGGGAGTTCGGCGCCGACATCTGGCTGTTCACCTACGACAAATGGCTGATCGACAACCCCGGCGGCAAATACGTCGCGCATGAGCAGCACACGATCCGCTCCGATCCCACTATTGTGACGGAATTCTCGCCGTACCTCGCCAGCGCCTGCAAGATCGTCGGCGCCAGCACCGATGCCGCCGGCCTCGAGCGGTGCGAGAAGGCGATGCAGGAGGCGCTCGGAGCCGAGGCGACCGCGGTGCGCTCGCAGACCTACTATCTCGACATCACCCCGCCCGGCTTCAACAAGGGCACGTTCGTGCAGGCCATGGCCAAGCGCCTCGGCATCTCGACCGAAGCGGTCGCCACAATCGGCGACATGCAGAACGACCTCGCGATGTTCCGCGTCAGCGGCACCTCGATCGCCATGGGCAACGCCACCGACAACGTCAAGGACCAGGCTACCCACGTCACAGCGACCAATGAGCAGGATGGTTTTGCCGAGGCGATGGAGATGGTCTTGAAGTGGAACGGGGTGGGGTGAGGCGGGCTGCCGGCTTGTTCACCTCTCCCGCTTGCGGGAGAGGCATAGGCCGCCTTCGGCGGCCGTCCACTTAACGCCGAGGCGCAGCCTCGGCTATGGCGTAGCGGCGGGTGAGGGTTCTCTCCTCTTGGGGGTTCTCGCCCAGCGGAAACCCCCTCTCCCCAACCCTCCCCCGCGAGCGGGGGAGGGAGCGCACCTCCGCTCTGGTACCAATCAAGACTAAAGCACGGTCACTACTTCGACCGCTGCATCGCCGGCTTCTCGCTCTTTTGCCTTGCCGCCGACAGATTGTGCGCGGTGTTGATCAGCGCGATGTGGGTCAGGGCCTGCGGGAAATTTCCGGTCTGGCGGCGCGCGACGGAATCGTATTCCTCGGCCAATAGCCCGACGTCGTTCGCGAGCCCGGCGACGCGATCGAACAAGACCTGCGCCTTGTCGAGATCGCCCGACAGCACATAGGCGTCGGCGAGCCACAGGCTGCAGGCCAGGAACGCGCCCTCGATCGGCTGATGCTCGTCGGAGACTTCGCGCGGATCGTGGCGCAGCACGAAGCCGTCGTGCATCAGGTGCTGTTCGACCGCGGCGATGGTGCCGCGGATGCGCGGGTCGTCGGCCGGCAGGAAGCCGACGCCGGGCAGCAGCAGCACGCTGGCATCGAGCAGCTTCGAGCCATAGGACTCGACAAAGGCATTCTCCCCCGCGTCGAAACCCCTGTTGCAGACGTCGCGATGAATGGCCTCGCGCAAGGCGCGCCAATGCAGCAGCGGCGCCTTGAAGCCAAAAGTCTCGGCGCTCTTAATGCCGCGGTCGAACGCGACCCAGGTCATCACCTTGGAGAAGACGTAATGCCTCGGCTGGCCGCGCCGCTCCCAGATGCCGTGATCGGGCTTGTCCCAGACCTCGGCGAGGTGATTGAGCACGTTGCATTCCAATGCCCAGCTCTCGTCGTCGAGCTTCAGCTTGGCCATGCGCGACTGGTGGAAGGCGTCGATCAGCTCGCCATAGACGTCGAGCTGCAGCTGTGCATGCGCGGCATTGCCGACGCGCACCGGCTGCGCGCCCTCGTAGCCGGCGAGCCAGCCCGCCTCCCATTCCAAGAGGCGCCGCTGACCCCAGATGCCGTACATGATCTGCATGTTCGCCGGCGCGCCGGCGGCGGCGCGCAGCAGCCAGTTGTGCCAGGCCGAGGCTTCCTCGGTGTAGCCCGAGTTCATCAACGCCAGCAGCGTGAAGGTGGCATCGCGCAGCCAGCAGAAGCGGTAATCCCAGTTCCTACTGCCGCCGAGCTTCTCTGGCAGCGACGTCGTCGGCGCGGCGACGATGCCTCCGGTGGGAGCGAAGGTCAGCGCCTTCAGCGTGATCAGCGAGCGCAAGATGAGGTCGTGATAGGGCCCGTCGCGGGTGCAATGGCTGCACCAGTCCTTCCAGAACGCTTCGGTCTCTTCGAGCGCTTGCTCAGGGTCGATCGGCCCGGGCGGCTCGAGATGCGAGGGACCGTAGGTCAGCACAAAAGGTACGGTCTCGCCTTCCCTCACCTCGAAATCGGAGACCGTGGTGAGATCCTCGCCGCGGGTCTCGACTGGGGTGCGCAGCACCGTCATGTCCTGGCCGCAGATCGCGAGCAGCGAGTGGTCGATCCGCCGCACCCAGGGAATGTCGACACCGAAGCCGAAGCGGATCACGAGCTCCATCCGCATCTTCACCGTGCCGCTGATGCCACGCACCAGCCGGACGATGTCGGAGGCCTTGCCGCGCGGCGGCATGAAGTCGACCAGCGCGACGGTGCCAGACTTGGTCTCAAAGCGCGTCTCGAGGATGAGGGTGTCGCCGAGATAGCGGCGCGAGGTCTTGACGACGTCATCGGCTGGCGTGATCAGCCAGCGGCCGTTCTTGTTTGTCCCGAGGATCGCGGCGAAGCAGGCGTCGGAATCGAAGGCCGGCCAGCACAGCCAGTCGATCGAGCCGTTGCGCCCAACCAGCGCAGCGGTCTCGCAATCGCCGATCAGCGCATAGTCCTCGATCCTCTGAGACAATGTCGTTCGAGCCTGGAAATCCCGGCGGGTTAACGCCCGCCGGCCAATGAACGTTCCCGCGTTGCGGCCTTCAAAGCCGCGAGATCAACCTTAGCGGCGATCTCGTCGAGCGCAACGGGTAAGCGCTGGCGCCAGTTCGGATGCTCGTCGATCGTGCCCGGAATGTTGGGCTGGTCGATCACGCCGAGCAGATCCTCCATGGACACCGCGAGCAGCCGCGACGGCGTGCGCGACAGGAAGGCGAGCACCGAATAGAGGTCGTTGGCGTTGATGCCGTTCTGCCGCAAGATCTCGTCGAGCGCGCCGAGCGCGTCCCAGCGCGCCTGGTCGTCCTCGCCGGGATCGAGCCCGAGCGAGCGCTTCATCTTGAGGTCGCTGAACGAGCGCCAGCCCGCATAGGTGCAGAGGTCATGCGTGTTCAGCGTCACCAGGGCGTTCGGCCGGTAGTGGTCGATGTTGCGGAAATGGCCCGAATCGTCGCGCTCGAACATCATGACGAGGTAGGACCCGATGCCGAAATCCTGCATGGTCTCGCGGAAACCTTCCGGCACCGTGCCGAGATCCTCGCCGATCACGATGCATTTGTGGGCTGCGCTCTCGCGCACCACCGCGCCGAGCAGCGCCTCGAACGGCATCTGCACATAGGCGCCGTTGTCGGGCTTGAAGCCGCGCGGCACGAGATACAGCCGCTTCAAACCGAGCACGTGATCGAGCCTGATAGCACCGGCATGGCGCATCGACGCCGCCAGCATGTCGGCAAACGGCACAAAGGATTGGGCCTCCAGGCCGCCGGCGTTGAAGCCGGCAAGGCCCCAGTCCTGGCCGACGGTGTTGAGCACGTCGGGCGGCGCGCCGACGGCCAGATGGCGCGAGATCGCCATCTGCTCGTTCCAGGCATCGAAGCCGTTGGACTGCACGCCGACGGCGACGTCGAGATAGAGCCCGACGCGCATGCCAAGCTGGTTCGCCAGCTCCCTTGCGGCACGCAATTGGCTATCGGCGGTCCATTGCACGAATTCGACGAACTCGACCTCGCGTTTGTCGGGTCCTGTGCGCAAGCCCGCGCACTTCGTCTCATCCGGCTGCTGCCATTCCACCGGCCATTCCCACCACGGCCCCGTGAAGCGATGGCGCAGCACCTCGAAACAGGCAAAGCGCGACAATAGCGGCGCGCGTTCGGCGCGGAAGGTGTCGAACGCCTTCCGGCGCGGCTCGCTCGCGCTGGTCACGAAGCTGTTGAACGCGGCGCGCAAGGCCAGCCATTTCAATGCCGCCATATCGGCGTAGGGCACGCGATCGCCCTGGCGGAGCCGCGCAGCGGTCGCAGCCGCATCTGGCACGAGATCGGCGGAAAATTCCGGGATCGCCTCGACGTCGATATAGAGCGGATTGAGGAACAGCCGGCTGTTCGGCGAATAGGGGCTGCAATCTGAGGGATGATCGTCAAACAGCACGTGCAGCGGATTGAGCCCGACGCCGTCGGCTCCGAGCTGCTTTGCCAGCCGGAGGAGCCCGGCCAGATCGGTGAAGTCGCCGATGCCCCAATTGCGGTCCGAGCGGACACTGTAGAGCTGCACGGCCAGCAGCCAGCCGCGGTCGAAATCGCCGCCGAAGGCGCGCTCGGGCGCCACGATCATCGGCACGTCTTCGCTCACGCCTTCGGCATCGGTGAGCGTCAGCCGGTGATAGCCGAGCGGCAGGCCCGCGGGCCAGGCGATCACGGGCTCGCGCGTCTCGCCTTGCGCGATGATTTTGTCCTTGCCGGTGATTTTCCATCTGAGCGGCGCCGCGCCTGATGTCGCCAATTCGGTGCGGGGATTGCCCAGGGCACGGACCACGACCGGCCCGGCGACGAAGCGGTAGACCCGCTTCTCCGGCAAGGCGTCGAGGATGGATTTGAGGGCCACGGGATCTGTGACCCGCAGCTTGCCGAGGGCATCGATAAATTCAGATTGAACGCCCTTGATCCGGGCTTGAGCTAAAAGATCCATTCGGCACGCAGCTTGCAGGCCATCGTCTGGCCGGTGGCATCGATTTTAACGAGGTCGCGGAAGAGGTTAGTCACGGGTAACTCGCAAACTGCGCTTGCCGTTCCCGAGGGAACCAATGACACACAAGCGGCTTTCTATAGTGGTACCAAGCGTAGGTTCCCGACAAGGGAAACGGGCTCCTGCTTTCTTGTCAATGGCATCACCGTGAACAAGACAATTCAAACTGTCGAGAGTGCCGCTGCCGGCAGCGCTTTCCTCATCGAAAACGTCTACCCCTTGATCGACGGCGGCCGCTCCGCCGTGAAGCGGATTGCGCGCGAGCGCGTCGAGGTCTGGGCCGACATCTATCGCGGTGGCGATGCCGTGATATCAGCCGCGCTGATCTGGCGAGGAGAGCAGGACCGCGAATGGCGGAGCGAGCCGATGATCCATCACGGCAATGACCGCTGGTCCGGCGCGTTCACGCCCCTGGAGCCCGGTCAATATGCCTATGCGATCGAAACCTGGACCGACGAGTTCGCGACCTGGTCAAACGGTGTCACACGAAAACAGCGCACCGGCGCCGATGTCAGCCTCGATGCGGTCGAGGGCGCTGGCCTGCTGACCAAGGCGCATGGCGCAGGGCAGGACGCCGCAGCGGTCATCATCAGGCAGTGCGAGGACTATCTTGAGACCGGCAACGTCGCCCCGCTGCTTGCGGCCGAGCTCGGCAAGGCCATGGCCGAAAGCCAGTCGCGACCCGACCTGACCCGCTCGCCGCCCTTCCCGCTTGTCATCGACCGCGACAGAGCGCGCTTTGGCGCCTGGTACCAGATGATGCCGCGCAGCCAGAGCCAGATCCCCGGCCGGCACGGCACGCTGCGCGACTGCATCTCGCGCGTACCCGATATCGCCGCGATGGGCTTCGACGTGCTCTATCTCACGCCGATCCACCCGATCGGGCGCACAAGCCGCAAGGGCCGCAACAATTCGCCGGTGGCGACCGAAGGCGAGCCGGGCTCGCCCTATGCGATCGGCTCAGCCGAAGGCGGGCACGATGCGCTGCATCCCGAGCTCGGCACCATCGAGGATTTCCGCGCGCTGGTCGCCACTTGCCTCGAATACGGCCTCGAGCTCGCGCTCGACTTCGCCGTGCAATGCTCGCCGGACCATCCCTGGCTGACGCGGCATCCGGAATGGTTCAAATGGCGGCCGGACCGCTCGGTGCGGACGGCCGATGGTCCCTATTCGGACATCGTCATCCCCGATTTCGCCTCGGTCGATCGGGTCGGGCTGTGGAACGCGTTCCGCGACGCCATGCTGTTCTGGATCGACCATGGCGTCACCATCTTCGCCATCGACAACCACGACACCGCGCCGCTGCCATTCTGGGACTGGCTGATCGGCGACATCCGCCGCCGGCACCCCGAGGTGATCCTGTTCTCCAAGACGTATACGAAGCCGAAGCTGATGAAGGGCCTTGCCAAGCTCGGCTTCGCGCAGTCCTTCACCTATTTCCCGTGGCGCACTTTGAGGTGGGAGCTGGAGCAATATCTTGGCGAGCTGACGCGCTATCCCGAGCGAGACTTCTATCGCCCGAACCTGTTCGTGAACACGCCTGACCTCTTGCCCTATCATCTGCAGAGCGGCGAGACCTGGGCCTTCAAATCGCGCGTCGCGCTGGCAGCGACGCTGTCGGGCAGCTTCGGCATCTACAGCGGTTTCGAGCTGCTCGAGCACGAGGCCGTGCCCGGCCGCGAAGAGTATCAGGATTCCGAGAAATACCAGATCAGGCAGCGCGACTGGGACAAGCCGGGCAACATCAAGCCGTACATCACCGCGCTCAACCGCATCCGCAACGAGAACGCGGCGCTTCAGCAGACAGCAAGCCTGCGCTTCCTCGGCGCCGAGGACGGCGAGACCATCGCCTTCGCCAAGGAGGCGACTAACCCGGCCAACACGGTGATCGCGGTCATCGCTCTCTCGCGCCATGCGCGCGAATTCTGGTTGCCGCTCGGCGACCTCACCATCGATGTCGGCGGCGAACGCCGCCACGTCACCGCACTCGAAAATCTCCTCACCGGCGAACAATGCCGCATCGAATGGGGTGGGCTCAAATTGCGTATCGATCCCGACCGCGATCCGGCACTCTTGTTCCGCTGCCTGGCGTAAGGGGTCACGCCATGAACGTATTGTCTTCCGTCGACACCAAGAAGGCCGAGTCTGCCGAGATCGTGGACGAGCTCTGGTACAAGGACGCCATCATCTACCAGCTCCACGTCAAGGCCTTTGCCGACAGCAACAATGACGGCATCGGCGACTTCGCCGGGCTGACCGAGAAGCTGCCTTATCTGCAGGACCTCGGCGTCACCGCGCTGTGGCTGCTGCCGTTCTACCCCTCGCCCGGCCGCGACGACGGCTACGACATCGGCGACTACGGCTCGGTCAATCCCGATTTCGGGACGATGAAGGATTTCAAGCGCTTCATCCAGGAGGCGCAGAAGCGCGGCCTACGCGTCATCACCGAGCTCGTCGTCAACCACACCTCCGACCAGCACAAATGGTTCAAGCGCGCGCGCCGCAGCCATCCGGGCTCCAGCGCCCGCAACTGGTATGTCTGGAGCGATACCGACCAGAAATACCAGGGCACGCGCATCATCTTCACCGACACCGAGAAGTCGAACTGGACCTGGGATCCGGAGGCCGGCGCGTTCTATTGGCACCGCTTCTTCTCGCACCAGCCCGACCTCAATTTCGACAATCCGCGCGTCGTCAGCGCCATCATCCAGGTGATGAAGCGCTGGCTGGACGCCGGTGTCGACGGCTTCCGGCTCGACGCCATTCCCTATCTCTGCGAGCGCGAGGGCACCTCGAACGAGAACCTCCCGGAGACGCATGAGATCATCAAGCGCCTGCGCCAGGAGCTCGACGCGTACTCCAAGGGCAAGCTGCTGCTGGCCGAGGCCAATCAATGGCCGGAGGACGTGCAGGAATATTTCGGCCGTGGCGACGAGTGCCACATGGCCTATCACTTCCCGCTGATGCCGCGCATCTACATGGCCATCGCGCAGGAGGACCGCTTCCCGATCACCGACATCCTGCGCCAGACGCCTGATATCCCGGCGAGCTGCCAATGGGCGCTGTTCCTGCGCAATCATGACGAGCTGACGCTGGAGATGGTCACCGACGTCGAGCGCGACTATCTCTGGACCACCTATGCCAACGATCCCCGCGCGCGCATCAATGTCGGCATCCGCCGCCGCCTTGCGCCGCTGATGGACAACGACCGCCGCAAGATCGAGCTGATGAACTCACTGCTGCTGTCCTTCCCGGGCACGCCGATCATCTATTACGGCGACGAGATCGGGATGGGCGACAACATCTATCTCGGCGACCGCAACGGCGTGCGTACGCCGATGCAATGGAGCCCGGATCGAAATGGCGGCTTCTCGCGCTGCGATCCCGCCCGGCTCTACGCCCCGCTGATCATGGACCCCGTATACGGCTATGAATCGGTGAACGTGGAGGCGCAGTCGCGCAGCCTGTCCTCGCTGCTCAGCGCCACCAAGCGCCTGATCTCCGTGCGCAAGTCGACGCTTGCCTTCGGCCGCGGCACCATGACCTTCATCCGCCCGGCCAACCGCGCGGTGCTGGCCTATGTCCGGCAATATCGCGACGAGGTGATCCTCTGCGTCGCCAATCTGTCGCGCGCAGCGCAGGCGACCGAGCTCGACCTGTCGCCGTGGAAGGACCGCATCCCGCAGGAGATGCTGGGACGCACGCGCTTCCCCCCGATCGGCGAATTACCCTACATGATCACGCTGGGGCCGTACGGCTTCTACTGGTTCCAGCTTCAGGAGCGTGACAAGTCCGAGCCGGTGACGCCGCGCGCGGTGCCGGAGTTCGAGACGCTGGTGGTGCCGGTCAATTCGAACTGGGTGTCGCTGGCGCGCGAGCGCGGCGTGTTCGAGCGCGACGTGCTGCCGGGCTTCCTGTCGCGGACACGCTGGTATCCCGATCACAATCCCAAGCAGATCAAGGCCACGCTCACCTCGGCGGTGCCGTTCAGCGACATCGGCGACAACAGACCCTGGATCGCGTTCTTCGAGACGACGCGGGACGACGTCACCACGCGCTACGTGATGCCGATGCAGATCGAGTGGGTGCGCTTCGACCGCGAACGCTTCAACCCGAAGGCGCTCGCCGCCGTGCGCCAGGGCGCGCGCGAAGGCACGCTGCTTGACGTTGCGACTGAGCAGATCTTCATCGGGCTTTTCCTGCGCGGTCTGTCGCAAAACCTGGTGGTGGATGAGAACAATCTGCGGCTGGAGTTCAAGGCCACCAGCCGGTTCGCCGATTACACCATCAAGGAACCCCAGCGCATCCGCACGATCGAGCAGTCGAACAGCACTGCGCTGGTCGACAACCAATATGTCGCCAAGATCTACCGCCGGCTCCAAAGCGGGACCAGTCCCGAGATCGAGATCGGCCACTACCTCACGGAAGTGGCTCGCTTCGCCAATGCGCCGGCACTGCTCGGCAGCGTCGAGCTGATCGAGGGCGATCACCGCAGCGCGCTCGGGGTGCTGCATGCTTATGTCGAGAACCAGGGCGACGGCTGGACGGTGACCACGGGCTATCTCGACCGCTATATCGACGAGCAGCGCGTGCTGCCGCCAGGGGAAACGCAGCGTGAGACCCAGGAGCAGGCGCCCTATCTGCACTTCATGGCCCAGATCGGCCGGCGGCTCGGCGAGCTGCATGTCGCGCTGGCCGCGGCTACCCCGCCCGATCTCGCCCCGGAGCCGATCGGCTCCGCACAGATCAAGCGCTGGGTCTCCGATCTCAAGGCGCGTGCCGAGCAGGTGTTCGAGCGCCTCACTGAGAGCCGTGACGGCCTGCGGGAGGCGGACCGGCCGCTGATCGACCGGATCATCGCGGCACGCAACACCCTGCCCGACCGGCTCAATGCGCTATTGCGTTCCGGGATCGGCGGGTTGAACATCCGTCATCATGGCGACTTCCGCCTCGGGCAAATTCTGATCGTGAAGGATGACATCTTCATCATCGATTTCGACGGCGATCCGCGTCTGCCGCTGGCCGACAAGTGGCGCAAGCTGCCTGCCGCGCGCGACGTCGCCGGCCTGATCCGCTCGATCGATCTTTCGGTTAACGCAGCCCTTGGCCGCGCGCGCACGGGCCCGTCCGACGAGCAGGACCGGCTCGCCGCTGCGCTCGACGAATGGCGCGAGCGTGCGACCGCGACGTTCCTCACTGCCTATGACGAAGCCATGACGGATCGCCGGCTCTGGCCAGACGATGCGCAAGCCTCGGAAGGCCTGTTAAGGTTTTTCCTGCTTGATGAAGCGTTCGACGAAGTAGAGTACGAGCTGTCCCACCGGCCCGAGGGGCTCCATGCGCCGCTGACCGGACTGCTTCGCATTCTGTCCAGTACCGAGAGCGAAGCCCATGCCTAAGCTGCCTGCCGAAGCCTACGCCATCATCGAGGGCCGTCACTCCGATCCCTTCCACTATCTCGGGCTGCATCCCGAGGGTGGCAAAAGCGTGGTGCGCGCGTTCCTGCCCGAAGCCTCCAATGTCGAGGCGGTCGGCGAGCATGGCGAGATCGCAGCCCTCGATCGTGTCCACGATGCCGGCCTGTTCATCGGCGCGCTGCCCAATGGCTCGAAGCGCTATCAGCTGCGCGCAAAATTCGGCGACAGCGTCGTCGAGTTCGAGGACGCTTACCGCTTTCCGCCGATCCTGACCGACTTCGATCTCTATTTGCTCGGCGAAGGCACCCATCAGCGCCTCTACGACAAGCTCGGCGCACATCCGATGCGGCTCGAAGGCATCGACGGCATCGGCTTCGTCGTGCTGGCGCCGAATGCGCGGCGCGTGTCCGTGGTCGGCGATTTCAATTTCTGGGACGGGCGTCGCCATCCGATGCGGGTGCGCGGCGCCGGCTATTGGGAATTGTTCATTCCGCACGCCAAGAGTGGCGATCACTACAAGTTCGAGATCATCGGCCCCCACGGCCATCTGCTGCCGCTGAAATCCGATCCGATGGCGTTTGCGAGCGAGGTGCGGCCAAAGACGGCCTCGATCGTGTTCGACGAGGCGCATCTGCCTCGGCCGCGCCCGGCACCCGACGGCATCAACGCGCTGTCGGCGCCGATGTCGATCTACGAGGTCCATCTCGGCTCGTGGCGGCGCAAGAACGGCAATGAATGGCTGACCTATCGCGAGCTCGCCGAGCAGCTGCCGGCCTATGCCCGCGACATGGGCTTCACCCATCTCGAATTCCTTCCCGTGAGCGAGCACCCGTTCGACGGCTCGTGGGGCTATCAGCCGACCGGACTTTATGCGCCGACCAGCCGCTTCGGCTCGCCGGACGATTTCGCCGCTCTCGTCGATGCCTGCCACCGTGAAGGCATCGGCGTGCTGCTCGACTGGGTGCCCGGGCATTTCCCCGATGATCCTCACGGTCTCGGCAGCTTCGACGGCACCGCACTCTACGAGCACGCCAATCCGCTCCAGGGCCGCCATTTGGACTGGGGCACGCTGATCTACAATTACGGCCGCACCGAAGTGACGAACTTCCTGGTGTCGAACGCGCTGTTCTGGCTGGAACGCTACGCGATCGACGGCCTGCGCGTCGACGCCGTCGCCTCCATGCTCTATCTCGACTATAGCCGCCCGCCCGGCGCCTGGATTCCCAACCAGTATGGCGGCCGGGAGAACATCGAGGCGATCAACTTCCTGCGCCGCTTCAACACCGAGCTGTTCGCACGCTTCCCGCAGGCCACCACCGCGGCCGAAGAGTCGACCGCATGGCCGCAGGTCTCGCGCCCGGTCGAATTCGGCGGGCTCGGCTTCGGCTACAAGTGGAACATGGGCTGGATGCACGACACGCTGAACTACATCAGCAAGGATCCGATCCATCGCAAGCATCATCACGGCGAGATCCTGTTCGGCCTGCACTACGCCTTCTCGGAGAACTTCATCCTGCCGCTGTCGCATGACGAGGTCGTGCACGGCAAGCGCTCGATCCTCGGCCGCATGCCCGGCGACGAATGGCAGCGCTTTGCAAATTTGCGCGCCTATTACAGCTTCATGTTCGGCCATCCCGGCAAGAAGCTGCTGTTCATGGGCGCCGAGATCGCGCAGAGCCGCGAATGGAATCACGACCAGTCGCTCGACTGGCACCTGCTCGAATACAAATACCATTCCGGCATCCAGGCCCTGATCCGCGACCTCAACCGGCTCTATCGCGCCGTGCCGGCGCTGCACCAGATGGATTGCGACCAGGCCGGCTTCGAATGGCTGATCACCGACGACGCCAACCGCAACGTGTTCGCCTGGCTGCGCAAGGGCTTTGACGAGCAGGCGCGCTGTCTCGTCATCGTCAACTTCTCCCCCAACGTCTATCGCAACTATCGCGTGCGCGTGCCCTTTGCCGGCAGGTGGAAGGAAGTGTTCAATTCGGACTCCGCCCATTATGGCGGCGGCGACGTTGGGAACATCGGCGAGGTCCAGGCCGTTGACGGCGAGCTTCGCCTCACCGTTCCGCCATTGGGCGCGATCTTCCTCGTTCCGGAAAGCTGACCCATGCGCCTCACCGCCGGATCGCCCGCACGCCTCGGCGCAAGCTGGGACGGGCGTGGCACCAATTTCGCGCTGTTCTCCGCCAACGCACAGAAGGTCGAGCTCTGCCTGTTCGACACGCAAGGACGGCGTGAGCTCGAGCGCATCGAATTGCCTGAACGCACCGAGGACGTCTGGCACGCCTATCTCAACGACGTCTCGCCGGGGCAGCTCTACGGCTACCGCGTGCACGGACCCTATGAGCCCGAGCACGGCCACAGATTCAACGCCAACAAGCTGCTGCTCGATCCCTATGCCAAGCGGCTCTCGGGGCGGCTGGTCTGGAGCGATGCGCATTTCGCCTATCGCACCGGCTCGCCGCGCGAGGACCTTTCGTTCGACCGGCGCGACAATGCGCGCGGCATGCCCAAGGCGGTCGTGGTCGACGAGACCTTCAACTGGGGCCGCCGCGAGATCCGGCCCCACATCCCCTGGGAAGACACCATCATCTACGAGGCCCACGTCAAGGGCCTGACGCAGAAGCGCGACGACGTCCCGCCAAATCTGCGCGGCACCTATGGCGGGCTGTCGTCGCCCGCCATGATCGAGCATCTGAAGAAGCTCGGCGTCACCACGATCGAGCTTTTGCCGATCCACAGCTTCGTCGACGACCGCATTTTGGTGGAGAAGAAGCTCGCCAATTACTGGGGTTACAACACGCTGTCGTTCTTCGCGCCGGAACCGCGCTACGCTCAGGACAACGCGCTCGATTCCTTCCGCACCACGGTGGCGCGGCTGCACGATGCCGGCATCGAGGTGATGCTCGACGTCGTCTACAACCACACCGCCGAAGGCAATCATCTCGGCCCGACGCTGTGCTATCGCGGCATCGACAACGCCTCCTATTACTGGCTGAACCGCGAGAACCCGCGCTATTACGACGACTTCACCGGCTGCGGCTCGTCGGTGAACCTCACCCATCCGCGCGTGCTGCAGATGGTGATGGATTCGCTGCGCTACTGGGTCGAGGTCTGCCATGTCGACGGCTTCCGCTTCGACCTCGCCACCACGCTCGCGCGCGGGCCGAACGGTTATGACCGCGGCAGCTCGTTCCTGACCGCGATCCGGCAGGATCCGGTGCTGGCGAACGTGAAGCTGGTCGCCGAGCCCTGGGACCTCGGCCTCGGCGGCTATCAGGTCGGCGCGTTCCCGTCGCAATGGTCGGAGTGGAATGATCGCTACCGCAGCGCCATGCGCCGCTACTGGAGCGGCGAAGGCAGCCTGATCGGCGATATCTCCAGCCGCATGACAGCATCATCCGACCTGTTCAACCATGACGGACGGCGGCCGCGCGCCAGCATCAATCACATCACCGTGCATGACGGTTTCACGCTCGCCGACCTCTTCAGCTACAACGAGAAGCACAACGAGGCCAATGGCGAGGACAATCGCGACGGCTCCAACGACAACCACAGCAACAATTGCGGTGTCGAGGGCCCGACCGACGATCCGCAAATCCTCGGCCTGCGGCGGCAGCTGCGCAAGAACGTGCTGGCCTGCCTGATGCTGGCGCAGGGCATTCCGCTGCTGCTGGCCGGCGACGAGGTCGGTAATTCGCAATCTGGCAACAACAACGCCTATTGCCAGGACAATGAGGTCGGCTGGGTCGGCTGGGACAATCTCGGCAAGGACGGCGAGGACATGGTCGATTTCGTCGGCCACCTCGCCGGCATTCGCCAGAGGTTCTCGCAGCTTCGCAGCCATCGCTGGCTCGACGGCCGCCTCGCCGACGGCGCCTCCTATGGCGCGCTGTGGCTGACGCCCGCCGGCGACGAGATGACGGAAAGCGACTGGAAATTCCCGGAAGGGCGGTTCCTCTCTTATGTGATGGGCCCCGTGGAACCGGGCGCGGCCGCGATCTTTATCGTTCTGAACGCCGCCCCCGAAGAGATCGTATTCAAATTGCCCGAGATCGACGAATACAAGAGCTGGCAGCAGATCCTGAACACGACGGATGCCAAGCTGAACAGCATTGATTTCCTACCCGGTAGCGACAGCAAGGCGCCGCCGCGCTCCGTGCTCGCCTTCGCGGGGGCGCCATGAGGCCATCTTTCGGGGCGAGGCCGACGAAAGACGGCGTGTCGTTCCGCCTGTGGGCGCCCGGTGCGCGCCGGGTCGATCTGCTGCTCGAGCGACGGCACGCGATGCAGCGACGGCAGGACGGCTGGTATGTCGCGGACATTGACGGTCTTGCCGTCGGCACTCCCTACAAGTTCAGGATCGACGACGAGATCGACGTGCCCGATCCGGCCTCGGCCTTCCAGCCCGAGGATGTGTTCGGCCCGAGCGAGGTGATCGACCACGACGCCTTCACATGGCGCGCGCGCGACTGGCGCGGCCGTCCCTGGGAAGAGACGGTGCTGATCGAGACCCATGTCGGCACCTTCACCGCGGAAGGCACCTACCGCGCCATGATCGACAAGCTCGATCATCTCGTCGCCACCGGCATCACCGCGCTGGAGCTGATGCCGCTCGCCGATTTCGCCGGCCGCCGCGGCTGGGGCTATGACGGCGTGCTCTGGTATGCGCCCGACAGCGCCTATGGCCGGCCCGAGGATCTGAAGGCGCTGATCGACGAGGCGCATCTGCGCGGGCTGATGGTGTTCCTCGACGTCGTCTACAATCATTTCGGTCCCGAGGGGAATTACCTCGGCCGCTATGCACCTAGCTTCTTCACCGACGCGCATACGCCCTGGGGCAGCGCGATCGACTATCGCGTGCCGCAGGTGCGCGCATTCGCGGTCGAGAACGCGCTGTCCTGGCTCAGCGACTACCGTTTTGACGGCTTGCGGCTGGATGCCGCCAATCACATCATGGCGGTGCCCGGCGAACAGTCGATGCTGCAAGACCTCAGCGCCGCCGCCGGCGAGCTCGCCAAGGCGACGGGGCGGCACATCCACCTCGTGCTGGAGAACGGCGACAATCGCGCCAGCCTGCTCGACGCCGCGCAGGAGCCGCCGAACGGCAAATATCGCGGGCAGTGGAACGACGATTATCACCACGTCTGGCACGTGATGCTGACCGGTGAGCTCAACGGCTATTATGGCGACTACCAGACCCCGCGCATGGACCTTGCGCGCGCGCTGGCGTCGGGCTTCGTCTATCAGGGCGAGATCTCGGAATTCTGGGGCAAGAAGCCGCGCGGCGAGCCGAGCGGCGAACTGCCGCCCGCAACCTTCGTCAACTTCCTTCAAAACCACGACCAGATTGGCAACCGTCCGTTCGGCGACCGGCTTGAGAGTCTGGCCTCGCCGCAGCAGATCGAAGCCGCGCTCGCGGTGACCTTGCTGGCGCCGATGGTGCCGATGCTGTTTCAGGGCGAGGAATGGGGCTCGACCGTGCCGTTCCCATTCTTCTGCGAATTCAAGGGCGGCCTTGCCGACGCCGTGCGCAAGGGGCGCAGGCAGGAATATGCCTGGGCCTACGAGAAATACGGCGACGAGGTGCCGGACCCGCTCGATCCGGCCACGCTGCAATCGGCGGTGCTTGACTGGACCGGCCGCACCCCGGAGCAGGACAAGCGGCTCGTGCTGGTCAGGGAGCTGCTCATCCTACGCCGCAAGGAGATCGCGCCGCGGCTGAAGGGTGCCGCGTTTGGCGACGCCGAAGCGACCGACAACGGCCTGCTCACCGCGCATTGGCGCATGGGCGACGGCACCACGTTGCGTCTCGTCGCCAATCTGTCGGACCGGGACATCACGCACTCGGATAGCAATGCTGGCACGCCGATCTGGGGCAATGCTGCCGGCGACCGGCTCCCGCCCTGGTCGGTGGTCTGGCGCCTCGGAGGTTGACATGCCTCCCGCCATTCCGCTTGCGACCTACCGGCTTCAGCTCACCGCGGATTTCGACTTCGACAAGGCCGCCGCTGTCGTGCCTTACCTGAAAGCGCTGGGGATCACGCATCTCTACGCTTCGCCGGTGATGAAGGCACGCAAGGGCTCCACCCATGGCTACGACACCGTCGACCACAGCCAGTTCAATCCCGAGCTTGGCGGCGAAGCCGGTTTTGCGCGGCTGAGCGAGGCGCTGAAGCAGCACGACCTCGGCCTCATCATCGATTTCGTGCCCAACCATGTCGGCGTGCATTTTGCCGACAATCCCTGGTGGCTGGACGTGCTGGAATGGGGCCAGGCCTCGCCGCACGCGGTGTCCTTCGACATCGACTGGGATCAATTGGCCTACCGCGCCCGCGGCGGCGTGCTGCTGCCAATCCTCGGCGCGTCCTATGGCGAGGCGCTGGAGCGCGGCGAGATCGAGCTGCGCTACGATCCCGACGAGGGCAGCTTTTCCGCCTGGTATTTCGAGCATCGTCTGCCGATCGCGCCGGAGCGCTATGGCGAGATGCTGCGCGTCATCGTGAAGGAGGCGGACGCCGCCGAGACGGAGGCCGGCACGCGCCTGCTGTCGCTCGCCGCGCGCTACACCGGGCTGCGCCGGCCGAGCCGCAAGGAAGCGCCGGCCTTCAAGGCGGAGCTGAAGGAGATCGATGGCGCGGGCGACATCATCCATCGCGGGCTTGCCGCCTATCGTGCCGCCAAGGATCGTCCTGCGCAGACGCTGGCGCTGCACCACCTTTTGGAGCGCCAGCATTACAAGCTCGGGCACTGGCGGCTCGCCTCCAGCGACATCAACTATCGCCGCTTCTTCGACGTCAACGGGCTCGCGGGCCTGCGCGTCGAGGATCCCGGCACCTTCGCCGCCACGCACCGGCTGGTGAAGCAGCTCGTTGCCGAGGGCAAGCTGCAAGGCATCCGCCTCGATCACATCGACGGCCTGCGCGATCCCGCGCAATATTGCCAGCGGCTGCGCCGGCTGGTGCGCGATGCGCAAGGCAACACCAAGCCGTTCTACACCGTGATCGAGAAGATCCTGTGCGAGCACGAGAAGCTGCCGCACTTCGCCGGCGTGCAGGGCACGACCGGCTATGAGTGGATGAACGCGATCACTCATGTCCTGGTCGATGCCAAGGGGCTGGAGGCGCTGGACGAGACCTGGCGGCAGATCAGCAACCGGCCGCCGCGGCTTGCACCTTACGTCAAGGACGCCAAGCGGCGCGTGCTGGAGACGTTGCTCACCTCCGAATTCACGGTGCTGACGCGCCTGCTCGCGCGCATCGCCAACGGCCACTACTCGACTCGCGATTTCTCCGCCGACAGCCTGCGGCAGGCGCTCGAGCTCTATGTGCTGCACTTCCCGGTGTACCGCACCTATCTCACCCATAGCGGCCCGACCGCGCTCGACCGCAAACTGATCGACGACACCATCGAGCGCGCGCGCGCCGAATGGTTCGCCGCCGACGAGGGCATCTTCGACTTCCTGCGCGACGCGCTGACCATGGACCTGCTCAAGCCCGGCCGGCCGCCGCACAGCGCCCCGCGCGTGCGCCGCTTCGCGCTGAAGGTGCAGCAGTTCACCGGGCCGATGATGGCAAAATCCCTGGAGGACACCGCGTTCTACCAGTTCCACCGTCTGCTCGCGCTGAACGAGGTTGGCGGCGATCCCGCCAGCCACGGCCTTACCATTGCCACCTTCCACGAGGCCATGCGGGCCCGAGCCAAGGAGTGGCCGCAGGGGATGACGGCGACGGCGACCCACGATACCAAGCGCGGCGAGGATGCCCGCGCGCGAATCGCGGCGCTCAGCGAGATCCCGGGCGAATGGACCAGCGCGGTGTCGCGCTGGAAGGTGCTCAACGCGCCGCACCTTGCACTCCACGGCAATCTGCGCGCGCCGTCGGCGACGTTCGAATACATGCTCTACCAGACCCTGCTCGGCGCCTGGCCGCTCGAAGGACCGGCCGATGCCGGCTTGATCGAGCGCATCCAGGCCTACGCGCTGAAGGCCGCGCGCGAGGGCAAGGAGGAGACCAGCTGGCTCAATCCGCATGAGGCCTATGAGAACGGCATTCAAAGCTTCATCGCAAAAATCCTCGATCCCGAGCTGTCAGGCGAATTTTTGGAGGCGCTGCAAACCCTCGCCCGCCGCGTCGCGCTGCTTGGCGCGCTCAACGGGCTGAGCCAGCTCACGCTCAAGGCGACGTTGCCGGGCGTGCCCGACTTCTATCAGGGCACCGAATTCTGGGACCTCTCGCTGGTCGATCCCGACAACCGCCGTCCCGTGGATTTTTCCGCGCGGCACGCCGCGCTGGGCGGGCTCGACACTCCGGACTGGCGCGGCCTGATCAAGAGCTGGCCGGACGGTCGGCTCAAGCTGGCCTGGACGCGGCACCTGCTCAAGCTGCGCAGCGAGTTCGGCGAGGTCTTCGCGCAGGGCGACTATCAGCCGCTGGAGGTGCGCGGTACGCACGCAGATCATGTCATCGCGTTTGCCCGGCGATACGGCCGCGCCGCGGTGATCGTCGTGGTCGGCCGTCAGTTCGCTGCCTTCACGCGGGTCGGCCGGGAGTGGCCCGCATTCGAAACGCTTGACGCAATCGTGGACATTGACAGCTACACAGTGCCCGGCCTTGCCGGCAATGAATTGCCACTCGCGCAGGCTTTCCGCGATTTTCCCGCATCTGTCATCGTGGCCAGCGCAGCGAGCGCCATCAGGCCGGCGCGGCAGCGCATGCGCGCCTGAAGCTCAGTTCCCGCCGTCCTTGGTCAGCAGCAGCTGCCCGCGCTTCTTGATCGCCGTCTGCGCCATCTCGGCGAAGCGCTGCAGCAGCCACGGCAACACCACCTCGACCTTCACATGATCGTCGGCGACGTCGACCTGCCCGCTCGCGATCTGCCCGAGCGCGCGGATGCGGAAATTCATAGTGTCGCCGCTCCAGCGCTCCTCCTCGACCTGCATCACGGGAATGCTCGCGGCCGCACGTCCAAGGCCGCTCTTGAGCCGGCGCACCGCCTCCTCGCGGCCGAGACGATGCGGAATGGAAACGACAAGCGGTGCTGACATGGCCCTGCCCTGTGCTGACTGATCTCACTTAGTCATGCCGCCGAACCACCAAAGGTTCCATGCAAGATGATGGTCCGGCCGTGTTTCAATGTGGGAACTATAAAACCTGCGGCAAGTTGCCATTCGCACAACGGGACAGGTTGCAAACGACCCTTTCAATAAAGGGCTGGAGGAGACTCGCATGTCTATCGGTACGATCATTCTGATCATTCTTGTCATCGCCCTGCTCGGCGGCTTCAGCGGCATCGGCGGCGGGCCGTTCTACGGCACCGGCTATTACGGCGGCGGCGGCCTCGGGCTCGTCATCGTCATCCTGCTGATCCTGCTCCTGATGGGGCGGATCTAGCCGCACGTACGATCTCGTAGGGTGGGCAGAGGCGCTCTTGCGCCGTGCCCACCTTCTTTATCTTAACGAGAGAAATCGTGGGCACGCTTACGCTTTGCCCACCCTACGGGAATTGCGCCCCTAGCGCCGACTTACTTCACCTTCCCCGCGAGCTTCTTCATCGCCGCCTTGATCGAGGCGGCCGCATCATCATAGCCATCCCAGGCCTTCGAGCGTGCCAGCAGGCCCGGCACGGTCCGCACCGTATACCGCTTCGGATCGAGATCACCCTTCACCTGCGCCCAGGTCACCGGCATCGACACCGTCGCCCCATCTCGCGCGCGCGGCGACAGCGGCGCCACCGCCGTGGACAGCCGATCGTTGCGCAGATAATCGAGGAAGATCTTTCCATTGCGCAGCTTCTTGGACATGTTGAGCAGATAGCGCTCGGGATCATCATCGGCCATCCATTGGCAAACGCCTTGCGCGAACGCCTTGGCTTCTTTCCAGCTCACCTTGTCGCGCGCACCGTGGAGCAGCGGCACCACGACATGCAGGCCCTTGCCACCGGTGGTCTTGCAGAAGCTTTCCATGCCGACGTCAGTGAGGCGCTGCCGCATCTCCTTCGCGGCGTCCACGACATCGGCGAACTCGACGTCCGGCGCGGGATCGAGATCGAACACCAGCCGGCCGGGCGTATCATAGGCATCCGGCGCGCAATTCCAGGGATGCAGCTCGACGCCGCCGATCTGCGCGACGGCGGCAAGCCCTTCGACGCGGTCGATCTGCAAATACGGCTTGCGATCACCGGAGACCTTTGCGAGCTCGAGCAGGTTCGACGTCCCCTGCATGGCATGACGCTGGAAGAATTTTTCGCCGCCGATGCCGTCAGGCGCACGCAGGATCGAGCAGGGGCGGCCCTTGATATGCTCGATCATCCAGCTGCCGACCGCCTCGAAATAGCGCGCGAGATCGAGCTTTGTGACACCCTCGCCGTCGCCGACATCCGGCCACAGCTCCTTGTCCGGCTTTGAGATGACGACGCCCATCACCTCGGCCGCGCTGGCGTCCTTCTTGCCTGTCTTCGGCACGGCGCGCTTTCTCGTCGAAGGCTTTGCGAGCTCGGTATCGACGGGCGTTTCCGCCTCGACCTCCTCGGCCGGTTTGTCCTGGCGCAGGCCCTTGAACGCAGCCTGACGGATGTTGCCGTCGGCGGTGAAGCCGGCGAACTCGATCTCGGCGACGAGCTCGGGTTTCAGCCAGTGCACATCCCGCGTCTTCTTCGGCGCGTTCTTGCCGCCGAACGGACTCTCCTTGGCCTCCATCGCCTTCAGCGATGGCATGATGCGCTTGACCTTGTCGGCACCGAACCCGGTGCCGACCATGCCGACGAAGACGAGATGATCGCCACGATGCACGCCCGCCATCAGCGAGCGGAATTTGCCATTAGTTGTCTTGTAGCCGCCGATCACGACCTCATGGCCGGCGCGGCATTTGGCCTTGGTCCAGCTCTCGGTGCGGCCGGAGCGATAGGGCGCGTCAAGCTTCTTCGACACCACCCCCTCCAGCTCAAGCTTGCAGGCCGATTGCAGCACGGCGTCGCCGCCGCTCTCGAAATGCTCGACATAGCGGATCTGCGTCGACTTTCGCTCGCGCGCTTCCAGCAGCTCCTTCAGCCGCGCCTTGCGCTCGCCGAGCGGCAGGCGGCGATAGTCGAGGCCTTCGGCGAACAAGAGGTCGAAGGCAAAGAAGATCAGGTCTTCGGTCTTGCCGTCCGACAACGCGGCCTGGAGCGACGAGAAATTCGGTGCGCCGTTGTGATCGAGGGCGACGATTTCGCCGTCGATCATCACGTCCGGCAGCGCGCCTGCCTCCTTCGCGATCGAAGCGAACTTGTCGGTCCAGTCGAGGCCCTTGCGCGTCTTCAGCGTCGCCGTGCCGTCCTCGACCCGGAGCTGGACGCGATAGCCGTCGAACTTGATCTCATGGCACCAGCCATCGCCGGCCGGCGGACGCTCGACCGAGGTGCAGAGCTGCGGCGCCACGAAATCCGGCATCTCCGCGACCTCCTTGGCGTTCGTCGCGGTCGTGGCTTTTTTTTTCGCGGTCTTTGCAGTCTTGCCCGCCTTCAACGCGGTGCGCGGCGCCGGCTTGACCGTCTTCCCCTTCGCCTCCTCGGCACGGTTGGATTGCCAGACCGCATCCGCTTTGGCCTTGGCGCCCTTCGCCAGCATGAACGGTTTTGGCGCGCGGCCCTTGCCCTCGGCAATCTGGTCCATCGCACGACCAGAGGCGACCGACTTGTCCTCGCTGAGGATATCCTCGCTCTCGCTGGCGTAGTCGTCGCGGTGTTTGATCAGGAGCCAGTTGGTGCGCTTTTCGCCGCCGCGGTTACGCATGCGCACCAGCACCCAGCTGCCGTGCAGCTTGTCGCCATGCAGGGTGAACTTGAGGTCGCCCTTTTTGAAGCCGGCGTCCGGATCGTCCGATTCCCAGGTGCCGCGGTCCCATAGCATCACCGTGCCGCCGCCATACTGGCCTTCCGGAATCGTGCCTTCGAAATCGCCATAGTCGAGCGGATGGTCCTCGACCTCGACCGCCAGCCGCTTGTCGTGGGGATCGAGCGAGGGTCCCTTGGTCACCGCCCAAGACTTGAAGATGCCGTCGAATTCGAGCCTGAGGTCGTAGTGCAGCCGCGTCGCGTCATGTTTCTGGATCACGAAACGTCGCTGTTCCGACGGCGTCACCGCCGTCTTGCCCGACGGCTCCGGCGTCTTTCCGAAATCACGCTTTTTTCGGTAAGTGGAGAGTTTTTGCAGCACGACCGGTCCCGCTTATCTTGTCAGAGTCAAAGCCTATCACGGCAAAAGTCCCGCCCGGAACCAAAACCCGATGGCGTGGTTGGGGTTCCAAAACGCCTTGAAATCACTGGAGAATGGAATGGCTCCGCGCGCCTATTGGAAGGGAACGTTGAAGCTGTCGCTGGTCAGTTGCCCGGTCGTGCTCTACCCGGCGACGACGGCAGCCGAGAAGACGCGGTTTCACCTGATCAACCGCGAGACCGGGAACCGGCTCAAGCAGCAGATGATCGACGCCGAGACCGGCGACGTCGTCGAGAGCGACCAGAAGGGCCGCGGCTACGAGCTGCGCAAGGGCAAATATGTCGAGATCGAACCGGAGGAGCTCGAAGCCGTCCAGATCGAGAGCAACCACACCATCGATATCGAGAGTTTCGTGCCGAGCGAGGAAATCGACCAGCGATATCTCAACCACCCCTATTACATCGCGCCCGACGGCAAGGCGGCGGTCGACGCCTTTGCCGTGATCCGCGACGCCATGAAGGACCAGGATCGCGTCGCGCTCGCCAAGATCGTGCTGACGAACCGCGAGCACATCATCGCCATCGAGCCGCTCGGCAAGGGCCTGCTCGGCACCACGCTGCGCTTTCCCTACGAGCTGCGCGACGAGGGCGAGTATTTCGCTGACATCAAGAGCCCGAAGATCACCAAGGACATGGTCGAGCTCGCAGGTCACATCCTCCACACCAAGGCAGCGCATTTCGATCCCAGCAAGTTCAAGGACGAGTACGAGAACGCGCTCAAGGCGCTGGTGAAGCGCAAGGCCAGCGGCAAGAAGATCGAGCTGCCGGAGCCCGAAGAGCGCCCGAGCAACGTCGTCAGCCTGATGGATGCGCTGAAGCAGAGCCTGAAAGGACGCGGCGGCAAGAAGACGGCGGCGAAGTCGCACGCCCGGCGGGCGACGGGGCGGCAGCGCAGCGCGCGGAAGACGCATCGGACGACCGCACGGCATCGGAAGGCTGGGTAGCAACCCCACCGTCATTCCGGGGCGCCTCGAAGAGGCGAACCCGGAATCTCGAGGTTCTCAGGTGCGCAAGTGCGCACCATAGTTCGATGCTTCGCATCGCCCCGGAACGACCGCCAATCAATCCCCCGCCTTCAGCCGGTACCCGATCCCGGTCTCGGTCAGCACATATTGCGGGCGCTCCGGATCGGCTTCGATCTTCTGGCGGAGCTGGCGGACATAGACGCGTAAGTATTGCGCATCGGTGAGCTCGTCCCAGAGCTCCTTGAGCAGGAAACGATGGGTCAGCACCTTGCCGGCGTGCTGCACCAGCACGCGCAGGAGATCATATTCCTTCGGCGACAGCTTCACGTCGCGCTCGCCGACCTTGACGATGCGGCGGACGAGATCGACCGAGAGATCGCCGGTGCGGAAGATCGGGCGCTCGCCCTGCACCTGAAGCTGGTGCCGCAGCGCGGCGCGCAGGCGCGCCAGCAGCTCGTCCATGCCAAAGGGTTTTGTCAGATAGTCGTCGGCACCGAGATCGAGCGCCTGCACCTTGCCGGCCTCGTCGCCGCGGCTCGACAGCACCACGATCGGCACGGCCTCGTTGCGGGCGCGGATGGTGCGCAAGAGCTCATGGCCCTGGATGTCGGGCAGGCCGAGATCGAGAATGATCAGCGCAGGCTCCTCAGTGAGCTTCTCCAGCGCGATCTTGCCGTTCGACGCCTCCAGGATCTCGTAGCCCTGCGTCGAGAGCCCCATCCGCAGCAATTTGCGGATCGGCGGCTCGTCGTCGATGACAAGGACCTTGATCGGGGCGGCACTCATGCGGCGGTATCCAATGCTGGGGTCTGTGCCGGGACGGGCAGACGGATGGTGAGCACAGCGCCGCTGCGATCGCTGCGATTGGCGGCCGAGATCGTGCCGCGCATCGCCTCGACGAAGCCGCGCGAGATGGCGAGACCGAGCCCGGTGCCGGGCCGGACATGGTCGCCCTTCTGCACGCGATAGAACTTGTCGAACACGCTCTCGAGCTCGCCGGGCGGAATGCCGCCGCCCTCGTCGGCGATAGCAAGCACCACTTGATCACGCTCGCGGCGGCTCTTGATCGAGATTGTGGTCTCCGGCGGGGAATATTTGGCGGCATTGTCGAGCAAATTGAACAGCACCTGCTCGAACAGCACGGCATCGAGCTGGAGCATCGGGAGATCGGCGGCCAGCACCAGCTCCACCTTGTGCGCCGTGAGGATCTTGCTCGCGCGCCTGAGCGCGCTGCCGACGATCTCGCCGAGATCGTGCAGCGCCGTGTTCGGCACGATGGCGCCGGACTCCAATTTGGTCATGTCGAGCAGGTTGGCGATGAAGCGGTTGAGCCGCTCGGATTCGTCGATCACGGTGGCGAGCAGGTCGCGCTTCTCGGTGTCCGACAGCGCGCCGGCGAGATCGCGCATGGTCGAGGCCGCGCCCAGCACGGAGGCGAGCGGCGTCTTGAGGTCGTGCGAGATCGAGGTCAGCAGCGCGGAGCGTAAGCGCTCGGATTCCACGGTGCGCCGGACGCGGTCCATGTCCTCGACCAGCAGCACGCGCTCGATCGCGAGCGCGCCCTGGTCGACCAGCGCATCGAGCAGCCGGCGCTGGTCCGGCGTCAACAGCGGCCCGGTGCGGTCGTTGTCGATGCCGATGACGCCGATCGGCCCGCGTCCGGTGCGCATCGGCAGGAACAGCCGCTTGGCGCCCGGCAGCGTATCCGAACCGCGGCCTGCGGGACGGTCATTGCTCCAGGCCCAGTTGGCGGCGGCGAGATCGGCCTGGTCGAGCTGGTCCTCGGGCGGATAGCCTGATTTCACCGTGAGCAGGCCGTCCTCCGGCAGCAACAGCACGACGCGCACCTTCAGCATCAGCGCGATCTGGTAGGCCGTCGCCCACAGCACGTCGTCGAGCGTGCCTGTGCCGGCGAGCTTGCGGCTGAACGCATAGAGCTGCTCGGTGGTCCTGATGCGGCCGATCGCGGTGTCGGCCTGCGTACGCACGCGTCCCGCGACGTTCGAGACCACGAACGCAATCAGCATGAAGAAGAAGAACGCCGCGACATTGGTCGGATCGGTGATAGTGAACGTGTAGACCGGCGGCAGGAAAAAGAAATTGTAGGCCAGCGACGCCGCGATGCTCGCAAGCAGCGACGGCCACAGCCCGTAGCGCACGGCAACAGCCACCACCGCGGTGAGGAACATCAGGTCGACGTTCTCGACACCGAAATACGGCTTGATGAGCACCGCTGCCGCAAGGCCAAGCGCGGTAATCCCGAGCGCCTTCAGATAGGGACGTGCGTCGAACGGCTCCGACCGCGCAGCGGTCTGCACCGCGGTCTTCGGCGGCGGCTCGCTCGCGAGCTCATCGCCGGGAATGACGTGAACGCTGATGTTGCCGGCCCGGCGCACCAGGTCATGCACGACGGAGCCGCGCGTGATCTCGAACCAGCGCGAGCGCGTGGATTTGCCGATCACAATCTGGGTGACGTTGTTGGCTTGCGCGAAATTGACGACGTCGTCGGCGATGCGGCGGCCGACGGCGGGAATGGTCAGCGCCTCGCCGCCGAGCGATTCCGCCAGCCTCAGCGTATCGGCGAGCCGATCGCGCTCCTCGTCGGACAATTGCAGGGATCGCCGCGTCTCGATGGAGACCGCGGTGAACGGCGCGTGCAGCCGGTCGGCCAGCCGCTTGGTGTAGCGGACGAGGCCGGCCGCGCGCGGATCCTCGCTGACGCAGACGAGGATGCGCTCGCCCGCGGCCCAGGGGCCGGCGATGGCATTGGCCTGCATGTGGGTGAGCAGCTGCTCGTCGACCCGCTCGGCCGTGCGCCGCAACGCGAGCTCGCGGAGCGCGGTCAGGTTGCCCGGCGAGAAATAATGCTCCAGCGCCCGCTCGGCCTGCTTGGGGACGTAGACCTTGCCCTCCTTCAGCCGCTGGATCAGGTCGTCCGGCGTGAGGTCGATCAGCTCGATCGCATCGGCGCGGTCGAAGATCGAATCCGGCACGGTCTCGCGCACCCGCACATGGGTGATCTGGGCGACGACGTCGTTCAGGCTCTCGATGTGCTGGATGTTGACGGCGGTGTAGACGTCGATGCCGCGGGAGAGCAGCTCCTCGACGTCGAGATAGCGCTTGGGATGGCGGCTGCCTGCAGCGTTGGTGTGGGCGAGCTCGTCGACCAGCGCGATTTGCGGCCGGCGCGCGATCACGGCGTCGAGGTCCATCTCCTCGACCATCTGGCCGCGATAGTCGAGCCGCTTGCGCGGGACCACTTCGAGCCCGCGGACCAGCGCCTCGGTCTCGGCGCGGCCATGGGTCTCGACGAAGCCGACCACGACGTCGATGCCGGCCTTGCGCCGGGCATGGGCGCTTTGCAGCATCTCATAGGTCTTGCCAACGCCGGGAGCGGCGCCGACGAAGATCTTCAGCTTGCCGCTCGCGCTCTCCTCCCGCCGCGCTGCTTCCAGCAGCGCCTCGGGCGACGGACGTTGTTCGGGATCGCGGCGCTCTCGGACCATCAGGGCAATATAATCATCCTGATGCCACGGGCATAGACTGCTACTTTGCCGACGCGCGATCGAGCGCAAGGTTCAGCGCGAGAACGTTAACCCGGGGTTCGCCGAGCAGGCCGAGCAGACGGCCCTGGGTGTTGGCGACCACGAGCTGCTTGAGCTGGTCTTCCGCCATATTCCGCGCCTTGGCCACGCGCGGCACCTGGAATTGCGCGGCTTCCGGCGAGATGTCGGGATCGAGGCCGCTGGCCGAGGCGGTGACCAGATCGACCGGCACGGCGGCGTTCGGATTCTCAGCCTTGAGCTTGTCGACATCCTCCTTCATCCGGTCGGCCAGCGCCTTGCTGGTCGGGCCGAGATTGGAGCCGCCGGAGTTGGCGGCGTTGTAGGGCGCCGAAACCGTCTTGGTCGAATCATTGGGGTCCGGCGCCAGCGTCGCCGAGGGGCGGCCGTGGAAATATTTGTCGTCCTTGAACTCCTGCCCGATCAGGGCGGAGCCGATCACCTTGCCGTCCTTCTCGATCAGGCTGCCCTGCGCCTGCGTCGGGAAAAGCGTGCCGGCGATGGCCGTCATCGCTAGCGGATAGGCGAGGCCGGTGATGGCGGTGAGCACCAGCAACAGGACGATGGCGGGGCGTATTTCTCTGAGCATGTGGTTTCTCCAGTTCTCCCGTCATTGCGAGCGAAGCATCCCTGCCGTCGTTCCGGGGCGATGCGAAGCATCGAACCCGGAACCTCGAGATTCCGGGTTCGCCTCTTCGAGGCGCCCCGGAATGACGGGGAGATTTGCTGTTCGCATGACGGCGTTATGCCAGGTGCAAGGCGACCACGACGAGATCGATCGCCTTGATGCCGATGAAGGGAATGACGATGCCGCCGAGGCCGTAGATCAGGAGATTGCGGCGGAGCAGCGCGCCGGCACCGACGGCGCGATAGGCGACGCCCTTCAGCGCCAGCGGGATCAGCGCGATGATGATCAGCGCGTTGAAGATGATCGCCGACAGGATGGCGCTCTGCGGGCTCGACAGGTTCATGATGTTGAGCACGTTGAGCTGCGGGTAGAACGCCAGGAACATCGCCGGGATGATCGCAAAGTATTTTGCGACGTCGTTGGCGATCGAGAAGGTCGTCAGCGCACCGCGCGTCATCAAGAGCTGCTTGCCGATCTCGACCACCTCGATCAGCTTGGTCGGGTTGGAGTCGAGGTCGACCATGTTGCCGGCCTCGCGGGCCGCTTGCGTGCCGGTGTTCATGGCGACCCCGACGTCGGCCTGCGCCAGCGCCGGTGCGTCGTTGGTGCCGTCGCCGCACATGGCGACCAGCTTGCCCTTGGCCTGCTCGTCGCGGATCAGCTTGAGCTTGTCCTCGGGCGTTGCCTGCGCGAGGAAATCGTCGACACCCGCCTCCGCCGCGATCGCAGCCGCCGTCATCGGGTTGTCGCCGGTGATCATGATGGTGCGGATGCCCATGCGGCGCAGCTCGGCAAAGCGTTCGCGGATGCCGCCCTTGACGATGTCCTTGAGCTGGATGACGCCGAGCAGCTTGCCGTCCTTGGCGACCGCCAGCGGCGTGCCGCCGGCTTTCGATATCTCGTCGGCAATGGCCTGGATCTCGCGGCCGACGTCCGACAGCGGCGCGGGCTGAATGACCCGCGCGGCATTGCCCGACGCGACGGCCAGCGGCGTGCCGCCACCGACATAATTCAGCATGGCCTCGACCGCGCCCTTGCGCACCGACGAGCCGCCGGCATCGACGCCGCTCATGCGGGTCTGTGCCGTGAACGGGATGAAGGTGGCCCCTAACTCGGCCATGTCGCGGCCGCGGATGCCGTATTTCTCCTTGGCGAGCACGACGATTGAACGGCCTTCCGGCGTCTCGTCGGCAAGCGAGGCGAGCTGGGCTGCGTCGGCGAGTTCCTGCTCGGTGACGCCGCGCACGGGACGGAACGCAGTGGCCTGGCGGTTGCCGAGGGTGATGGTGCCGGTCTTGTCGAGCAGCAGCGTGTCGACGTCACCGGCGGCCTCGACCGCACGGCCCGACATCGCCAGCACATTGAAGCGCACCAGACGATCCATGCCGGCGATGCCGATCGCCGAGAGCAGCGCGCCGATCGTGGTCGGGATCAGCGTCACGAACAATGCGACCAGCACGATCACCGAGATCGAGCCGCCGGCATAGGCGGCATAGCTCGGAATGGTGACGGTGGCGAACACGAAGATGATGGTGAGGCCCGCGAGCAAGATATTGAGCGCGATCTCGTTCGGCGTCTTCGCCCTCTCGGCGCCTTCGACCAGCTTGATCATGCGATCGATGAAGGTCGAGCCTTGCGCCGCGGTGATGCGCACGCGGATCCAGTCGGACAGCACCTGAGTGCCGCCGGTGACCGCCGAGCGGTCGCCACCGGATTCGCGGATGACGGGTGCGGATTCGCCGGTGATGGCGGCCTCGTTGACGGAGGCGACGCCCTCGATCACCTCGCCGTCCGAGGGGATGGTATCGCCGGCTTCGACCAGCACGATGTCGCCGACCTTCAGGCTGGTGCCCGGCACCAGCTTGAAGGCCTGGCCTGCACCGGTCAGCAGCTTGGCCTGGCTCTCGGTGCGGGTCTTGCGCAAGGAGTCGGCCTGCGCCTTGCCGCGGCCTTCGGCGACCGCTTCGGCGAAGTTGGCGAACAGCACCGTGAACCAGAGCCAGAGGATGATCTGGAAGGTGAAGCCGAGGCCGGCGCCGCCCGTGACGAGGTCGCGCAGGAAGATCACGGTGGTGAGCGCGGCGACGATCTCGACCACGAACATCACGGGGTTCTTCACCATCAGCCGCGGGTTCAGCTTGGTGAAGGACGCGCTGATCGCGGGCAGCACGATCTTGGGATCGAGCATGGCCGACATCGGAGCGCGCTTTTGCAGTTTCATCGTTTCCATGGAGGTCACTCCAACAATCAGAAGTCTGTCAGAACACTTGGTTCAGAACATTTGGCTCAGAACACTTGGCCGGCGTTCATCGCGAGATGCTCGACGATCGGACCGAGCGCGAGCGCCGGGAAGAAGGTCAGGCCGCCGATGATCAGGATCACGCCGACGACGAGGCCGACGAACAGTCCGCCGGTGGTCGGGAACGTGCCTGCCGAGGGCGGGATCGATTTCTTGGCCGCGAGCGAACCTGCGATCGCCATCGCCGGCACGATCATGAAGAAGCGGCCGACGAACATCGCGGATGCGAGCGTGAGGTTGTAGAAGAGGGTGTTGCCGGTGAGGCCCGCGAAGGCCGAGCCGTTGTTGCCGGTCGCCGAGGTGAAGGCGTAGAGCACCTCGGTGAAGCCGTGCGGGCCGGCATTGGCCATCGAGGCCACCGCCGCCGGATAGACCACGCCGACCGCGGTCCAGCCGAGATACATCAGCGGCAGCACCAGGATCGCGAGCATCGCCATCTTGACCTCGCGCGCCTCGATCTTCTTGCCGACATATTCCGGCGTGCGGCCGACCATCAGGCCGGCGACGAAGATTGCGAGCACGACGAACAGCAGCATGCCGTAGAGGCCGGCGCCGACGCCGCCGATGATGATCTCACCGAGCTGCATGTTGATCAGCGGGATCATGCCGCCGAGCGCGGTGAAGCTGTCATGCATGGCGTTGACTGCGCCACAGGAGGCGGCTGTGGTGACCACGGCAAACAGCGAGGACGCGACGATGCCGAAGCGGACCTCCTTGCCCTCCATGTTGCCGCCGGTCAGACCCAGCGCCTGCATGGTCTCGGTGCCGTGCGCTTCCGCCCAATAGGTGACGGTGACGCCGGCGATGAACAGCACGCCCATCACGGCCAAAATCGCCCAGCCCTGGCGCTGGTTGCCGACCATGCGGCCGAACACGTTGGTCATGGCGGCGCCGATCAGGAAGATCGACAGCATCTGCACCAAGTTCGACAGCGCGGTCGGGTTCTCGAAAGGATGCGCCGCGTTGGCGTTGAAGAAGCCGCCGCCATTGGTGCCGAGCATCTTGATCGCGACCTGCGAGGCGACCGGGCCGACCGCGATGGTCTGCTTGGCGCCTTCGAGCGTCGTCGCCTCGACATACGGTCCGAGCGTCTGCGGCATGCCCTGCCAGACCAGGAACAGGCAGTAAACCACGCAGATCGGCAGCAGCACGTAGAGCGTGGTGCGGGTGACGTCGACCCAGAAATTGCCGACCGTGCGCATCGAGGCGCGCGAGAAGCCGCGGATCAGGGCGACAGCGAGCGCGATGCCGGTTGCGGCGGACAGGAAGTTCTGGTGCGTCAGGCCGAGCATCTGCACGAGATAGGACACCGTGCTCTCGCCGCCGTAGTTCTGCCAGTTGGTGTTGGTGATGAAGGAGATCGCGGTGTTGAAGGAGAGATCCTCCGCGACCGCGCCCTGCCCTGCCGGATTGAACGGGAGCATGGCCTGAAGCCGCATCACGCCGTAGATGATGAGGAAGCCGCCGACATGGAACAGCAGCATGGCGACCGTGTAGGTCAGCCAATGCTGCTCGCGCCTCTCGTCGACGCCGGAGATCCAGTAGATGCCGGCCTCGATCGGGCGCAGCACCGGCGACAGGAAGGTCCGCTCGCCGTTGAAAACGCGCGTCATGTACCCGCCCAGCGGTTTCGTAAGCGCGACGATGATAAGGCAGAAGAGTATGATCTGGAGCCAACCGATCATGGTCATGGAATCAACCTTTCAGGCTTTCCGTCCTGCGCAGCAGCGGCAGGAGCAGCACAAGCAGGCCGGCGACGAGCAGGACGTCCGCCAGCAGCAATTCGACAAGCAGCAACACGGCTCAGAACCGTTCCGGCCGCAGCAGCGCATAGGTGAGATAGACCAGGAGGCCGAACGAGACGGCGCCGGCGAGGGCATAGTCGAAGATCATGGCCCGCTCCCTCACAGCCGTTCGCAGGCATAGGTGTAGCCGATCGCAAGGGCGAAGAAGACGAAGCCCAGCGCCAGCATCAGAATGTCCATCATCGGATTGCTCCTCGTTGCGCGACGAATATCCGGCCTGTCTCCGGATCCCGGCTCCGCGCCAATGCAATGCATGTCTCCGGCGAACGGCCGGAGCTTTCACCGCACCGAGATGCCATCACGCGCATAGGTTTTCGAGATGAGCCCTATGGCGACCTTATAGGAATCCCATAAAGACCGACCGTCGTTGAGGGCGGCCGAAATGACACCGGCAAGGCACTCCCGATATTGGCCCGAGACGGCAGGGATGCCGATCAGGCATCACCTTCACTGCCGATAATTATAGCGGACCCTCGCCCTGGTCTTCCATAAACGCCTGCCACAAATTGCTGCGGGCGTTTCGCAAAAACGACGGTCGGACATGGGCGCTAGCCGCGCGCCCTGCCCGGCGGCGCCCGTGCCTTTATGAAATCCCTATTTCTCTCGCCTCCTCCTCATCTCGTTTTCAAATGCCGTTCCCGCCATCTTGGAGAGGCCGGCCGACTGACCGACGCCCATTCCAGGAGGCCTGATATGACCGCCGCTCTCCGCCACTACGACCCGCCGTCGCTCGGCAAGCGTTTGGCCAATGCGCATGCACTGACGCAACCGTTGATGCTCGACATCATCGATCACGCCTGCCGGCGATTTCCCTCGCTCGGCCAGAGCGCGCGCACGGCCCGCCTCATGCGCCTGATCGACGCGGAGGCCTGGACCGATGCCGCGCTGGCGCTGATAGAGATCGAGCTGCCGCTTTGGCAGGTCCGCCGCATCGCCTATGACGAAGGCGAATGGCATTGCGCTCTCTCCCGCGAACGTGAATTGCCTGACTGGCTGGACGCGGCAGTCGAGGCACATCACGCCGATCTTGCGATCGCACTCTTGTCTGCGTTCATCGAGGTGCAGGCGCTCGCCGTGGAGGCGTCGCGGCCAAGCGTTCCCACGGTGAGGCTCGCCATGGATTCGCTCTACGAGCCGGTTGCCTGCGAGAACTTCAGCTAAGCCAGCGTTCGTGCCTTGCCGCAATCCTCAGACATATCGCGGGCCCTGAGCCCGGCGCGGGTGACCGCGCGCTTTGCCGTGCGCGTCGTTCTCCTCGCCGGCGTTGCCGCATTCGGCAGCATCGGCTTCGGACGCAGCCTGGCCGCCCTGCTCTGGATGTCGATCATCCTGTGTGCGGCCGTCGGCCTTCTCAGGCGTGAGCCGCTGTTCGGTGCCGTCCTCAATCACTGGGACGAATGCGCCGCGTTCGGCGCGCTGTTCGCGCTGGTTCATCTCGCCAGCGAGCTGGGCTGATCACGCGGCTTTATGCGCTTCCTATGAGATCGCCGCACCGCCTCACTCGAAATCATATTCGCTTGAAAAGATATTGATCGGACGGTTGCGGGCTTGCGTCCGCCGCCTCTGTCAATCGGAAAGGACTACGTCCATGAAGCTCGTCGAACCGCCCTCGTGCAGCTCCCCCTCGACTATCGTCTTCGTCGGCCGCAACCACAGGGGACAATGGGTCGCGCAGGAGCAGAGCGGCCTCTATGGCGGCCTGTTCGTCAGCCGCGCCCAGGCCATCAAATATGCGCTGTTCGAGAACGGGCAGCACCCTGAAACCATCGTCGAGCTGCCACGCGAGCTCGAGCTCGACATGGGCAAGAATCCCAACAGCATCCTCTCACAGCGCGCCGCCTGAGCGCGTTTGCCGCGAGGCACCATGTTCATCCCTCCCTCAGCCTGGTTCACCGGCTTCATTCCGGACCTGCCGACACCGTTCGACACGGCGGACGCGGTTGACATCAACGCGTTCGCCGCGCTCTGCGAGCGCCAGATCGCCGCGAGTGCTCCCGCGATCGTGGTCTGCGAGACGGCCGGCGAGGCATCGACACTCTCGCCGGCCGAGCAGGAGCTGGTCATCCGCACTGCGGTCGATGTCGCCCGCGGCCGCGTCCGGGTCATTGCCGGCGCCGTCTCGAATTCAACGAGCCATGCCATCGAGCTCGCGCGGCGCGCGGAGGCGGCCGGCGCCGACGCCATCATGTCGGTCGTTCCGGCCTACAACAAACCGATGCAGGAGGGCATGCTCGCGCACTTCCGCAGCCTTGCAGGTTCGATCGGCCTGCCGGTGATCCTGCACGACATTCCCTCCCGCACGCTGCGCCCACTGGCCGACGAGACGCTGCTGCGTCTCGTCGAATCCCGGCGATTTGTGGGCCTGCGCGATGGAAGCGGTGACATCACCCGCCCCATGCGCCTGTCGCGGCATCTGCCGGCGGGGTTTCGCTTCCTGTCCGGCGACGACGCCACCGCGTTCGGCTTCATCACGGACGGCGGCGATGGCGCGATCTCGGAGGTCGCCAATATCGCGCCGGATCTCTGCCGCACGATCTTCTCGCATGTCAGGCAGGGGCGCCTGCAATCGGCGCGCTACCTGCACAAGCGCCTCATTCCCCTGATCGCCTGCCTGTCGAAGGAGAGCCCGGCGGCACTCAAATATGCGCTCAGCGTGCTCGGCCTGATGTCGGAAGCCACACGGCTGCCGATCGTGCCGCTGGAGGCGACCAGGCAGCGGGAGGTGATCCGCGCCTTCGCCGCGATCGCCGACGAGGAACTGATCGACGGCGTCGGGGCCTGAGGCGTCGCGGGCGGGCATCGCATGCCGACATTGGTCGAAGGAACTCAGAGGCTGCTCCACGCCTGGCAATTGGCGCTGCTGCGCTTTGCCGTGACACGTGATGAGCCCGACAGGCTCAACGTCGCGGCGCTCGCGGCCGAGCTCGATCACCTCGGCGGGCGGCGTCACGCCGACGACTCGCTACACTTCTTCCGGCGCACCAGCTCGCAGCTCTGCGCGGCCATCGGCGGGCAGCACCAGAATGCCGATGCGATCCTGGACGGCTTCTGCAAGCAGATCGAGGAGCCGCGGCTGCGGCTTGCCTTTGCGGCGGCGATCGGGATGACGCATTCGGATCCTGCGCCGTCGCAGCTGCGGCCGAAGCGGAACCCCGATCTCTTCAGAGGGCTGCCGGCGCGACGGTCGGCGTCTTTATGAGATTCCTATGCCGGCAGCCCGGCGGTCATCTCGCAATCCTACGCAGCGATGGACATCATTACCAAGCAGATTGGAGCGGCCGTCTCGCCGCACCAAGGACAAGGACTTCCAACATGTCGATCCTGACGCATGGCCTTGACCGGCCCTTCCCCGTCGAACGCCCGGTGCGGCTGTCAACGGCACGCAAGGCCCGGCTCAAGCGCCTCGCACTCGGCGCGCTGACCCTGCTCTCGATGGGCAGCGTGCTCACCGCGCTGATCGCGCTAAAGACCGCAATCTATGTCTGGCACCTGCACGCCTGAGCCGCAAGGAGGTCCCCATGACCTTGCAAATGTGTGAAGAGGCCGCGATGGCCGCAATCGCTCTTCAAACCGCCCATCACCGGCCGGAGCCCCGGCAGGTGCAGGCGATGCTTGGACCGATCGACCCGGATGTCGTCAGCGCCGCCATTCCGGCCTTCTTCATCGGGCGCAACAGCGCCGGCCTCTGGGTCGCGCGCGAGGCGAACGGCCGCATCGGCGGTCTGTTCCTGTTCAAGAGCTCGGCGATGGACTTCGCCAACCGTCAGAGCGCGCCGGCGCGCTGCGCGCTGGTGTTTCCCACCGAGACGATCGAGCTCGACGTCGAGAACCGCGGCAATCCGCTGATCGTGCTGGCGCAGGGCGCCATGCGGCTCCTGGCGCGCATGACCACGAGGCGGCCGACATGATCGAGCTCAAGATCGCCATCCTGGTTGCGCTGATGGGTGCGTTGCTGCTCGGCCTGCGCCTCACCGCGGCGCCGGACCGCTAGCATGCAGCTCCTCAAGGGAAATCTCGAGCACGCGGTCACGACGACGATCCTGACCATGACGCTGAGCCTGATCTGGGGCGCGGTCCTGACGCTCGTGATCACGCTTCTGGCCCGCGGGCTCGGGGTCTAGCCCCTCTCCGCCTCCGCCTCGATCAGCCGCGCCAGCTCTGCCGCCGTGGTCTCGATCGGCCGGCCGCTGCGCTCGACGCGTGCCTGGATCAGTGCGCCCTGGAGCGCCGAGGTGCAGAGCACGGCGAGCGCCTCCGCGCGCGGCCGGGCAAATCCATCGGCGCTCAGCTTCTCGCGCAGGATCGATAGCCGCGCTGCATAGGCCTTGCGGCCGGCCTCCGATACAGCACGCTCGCGCGGCGCCAGCTCCAGCAGCACGGTCGTGATCGGGCAGCCGTTACGAAAGCCAGAGCTTTGCATCCAGCCCGCCAGCAATCTCGCATGCGCCCGCAAGAGTTCGCCGGTCGAGCCACACTCGGCCGCGAGCTTGGCCACGGTGTCCGCGACCCGGCGGCCCGCCTCCTCGACTGCGGCCACCGCGATCGAGGATTTTCCGTCCGGAAAGTAATGATAGAGCGAGCCCTTCGGCGCGCCGCTGACATCGACGATGTCGTTAAGGCCGGTGCGGGCAAATCCCTGGCGACGGAATAACGTCACGGCGGCATTGATGATGGGCTGGCGGTGTTTCGGCACGGCCGGCATGGCGCGCTCCTCCGGTCGGAAATTATATTGATTGGTCTACATCAGCTTCCGACAGTCAAGGCACGACCAACGACAAGGAGAGGCAGATGCCCAAGGCAGTGAGCTACGAGCTGAACGACGGCGTGGCCCGGATCGGGCTCGACGACGGCAAGGTCAACGTGATGTCGACTGCGATGCTGGCGGAGATCGGCGCCGCCTTCGACCGGGCCGAGACAGAGGCGGAGATGGTGGTGTTGCGCTCGGCGCGGCCCGGCATCTTCTCCGCCGGCTTCGATCTGAAGGTGTTCGCCTCGGGCGATGCCGCCAAAAGCCTCGAGATGGTCCGGGCCGGCGCGGAGCTTGCGCTGCGGCTGATGTCGTTTCCGCATCCGATCATCGGCTTGATGGAGGGCCATGCCTATCCAATGGGAACGTTCCTGCTGCTCGCCTGCGACGTCAGGCTCGGCGCGCACGGGCCGCACCGCATGGGGCTCAACGAGGTCGCGATCGGCATTGCGCCGCCCAGCTTTGCGATCGAGCTGGCGCGCAGCCGCGTGCACCCGGCCTGGCTCAGCCGCACGGCGACGCTGGGCGAAATGTACGAGCCCGAGGACGCGCTCGCGGCAGGTTTCCTCGACCGCGTGGTTGCGCCCGAGGCCATCGAGGGCACCCTCGAGCAGATCATCGCGGCCCTGCGCGCGATCCACAAGCCGTCGCATGCGATCGCGAAGAAGCGGCTGCGCCAGGCCGCCATGGACGCCATGCGCGCGGCGATCGACCGTGAATTGACCATGGCTGCCTACGAGGCAAGCAGCCGGGCCCGCACGGCGGTTGCGATGCCCGCCTGAGGCCGCGTATCCCGCGGAAAAAACCCGGCCGATCTGGCGCAATTTCACGGAACCGTGTAGAGCGGTTTCATGAGCAGCACCAACGTCCACGTCGTCGCCCACCCCCTGGTCCAGCACAAGCTCTCCCTGATGCGGGAGAAGGACCGCTCGACCAAGAGCTTTCGCGAGATCCTGAACGAGATCGGGATGCTGCTCTGCTACGAGGTGACGCGGGATCTGCCGCTGGAGCTGGTCGAGATCGAGACGCCGATCGCGCCGATGCAGGCGCCGAAGATCGCCGGCAAGAAGCTCACGCTGGCGCCGATCCTGCGCGCCGGCGTCGGCTTCCTCGACGGCATGCTGGCGCTGATGCCCTCGGCGCGCATCGCCCATATCGGACTCTATCGCGACCCCGAGACATTGCAGGCCGTGGAATATTACTTCAAGGCGCCGCAGGACCTGTCCGACCGTACCGTGATCCTGATGGACCCGATGCTGGCGACAGGCAACTCGGCCTGCGCCGGCGCCTCCCTGCTCAAGGCGCGCGGCGCCCGCGACATCCGCTTCGTCTGCCTTCTGGCCGCGCCCGAGGGCGTCGCGCAATTCCAGAGCGAGCATCCCGACGTGCCGGTCTGGACCGCCGCGATCGACGAGCGGCTCAACGACCACGGCTACATCGTGCCGGGCCTGGGCGACGCCGGCGACCGGATGTTCGGCACCAAGTAGACAGCCGCGCGCTGCCGGGTTACTCCGGTTGCCATGAGCGCCAACGATTTTTCGCTGCGATCGCTGATCCGCCCTGAGGCTGCCGAGCCCGCCTTCGTGTTCACGGCACACCGGTCTCGCACGCGGAATTCTCTGCGAGGGTGGAGCAGGCCGCCGCCTGGCTTGCCGCGCAAGGCATCGGCAAAGGCGATGTCGTTGCGGTCTGGCTGGTCAACCGGGTCGAATGGATCGCGCTGCTGTTCGCGGCCGCCCGCCTCGGCGCAATCGTCGCCGCCGTCAATACGCGCTACCGCAGCGCGGAGGTCGCGCATCTGCTCAAGGTCTCCGGCGCGAAGCTGATGGTGGTCGAGGCCGCGTTCCGCTCGATCGATTTCGCCGCCATCCTTGCCGACATTGCCAAGGACGATGTCCCCGCGCTGCAACAGCTTGCCGTGGTCGGCGCAGACAGGATTCCCGCGCAGTGGCCGTGCGTGCCCTTCGATGCCTTCGACACCGTCCATCCGCCCACCCCGCCGGCTCAAGACGACGTCGATCTGCCGGTCCTGCTCTACACCACATCGGGCACGACCAAGGGACCAAAGCTCGTTGCGCATTCGCAGCGGACACTAACGAGCCACGCCGTCTCCGTTGCCAATGCGCTCCAGCTTTCGCCGCAGCGTCATTCGCTGCTGGCCATGCTGCCGTTCTGCGGCACGTTTGGCATGACGAGCCTGCTCGGCTTCATCGCCGCGGGCGCGACCATCCATGTGCTCGATGCCTTCGAAGCGGCACCGGCGCTGAAGATTCTCAGCGAGCACCGGATCACGCACTCGTTCGGGTCCGACGAAATGTTCCGCCGCATCCTCGCGCTGACCGATGCGCCGCAGCCGTTCCCGCATCTCGAAATCTGCGGCTTCGCCGCGTTCCAGCCCGGCTGGCGCGAGCTGGCCGCGGAGGCCGAGGCGCGCGGCATGAAGCTGTTCGGCCTCTACGGCTCGAGCGAGGTGCAGGCGCTGTTCTCGATCGCCCGCGTCAGCGACGCCTTCGCCGACCGCATCGAAGGCGGCGGCTGGCCGATGTCGCCTGCCGCAAAAGTGCGCGTCCGCGACACCGAGACCGGCGAGCTTGCCGCCCACGGCGTCTCCGGCGAGATTGAGATCAGCGCGCCCTCGCGCTTCCTCGGCTATTTCAACAATCCCGAGGCTACGGGCGATGCGATCACCACCGACGGCTTCTTCCGCACCGGCGATATCGGCCGGCTGCGCGGCGATGGCGCCTTCGTCTACGAGACCCGCGCGGGCGACGCGATGCGGCTCGGCGGCTTTCTCGTTGCCCCCGGCGAGATCGAGGACGAGCTCAAATCCTGTCCAGGCGTGGCGGATGCCCAGGTGGTCGCGGTCGACCTGAAGGGCCAGGCGCGCTGCGTCGCCTTCGTGATTGCGGCTGCGGAGCCGCCGCAGCAGGAGGCGTTGACGGCGCGCCTGCGCGAGCGGCTCGCCGGCTACAAGGTGCCGGCGCGGATCTATCTTGTCGACGCCTTCCCGGTCACCGACAGCGCCAATGGCGTGAAGATCCAGCGTGCGCGGCTTCGTGCCATGGCGATGGAGCGGATCGCGGCCGAATAGGCCGGCGAGAAGCCTCCACACAACGCGCTGTCATGCCCCGCGTAAGCGGGGCATCCAGTATTCCAGAGACAGTGTTGATAGGACCAGGAGGCCGCGGCGTACTGGATTCCCCGCCTTCGCGGGGAATGACACTGAGTGTATTGGCCTACTTCAGATAGTTCGCAAGATTGATGCTCAGGATCTTGCCGAGTGCGGAATAGGAAGCCGTGAGCTGGGTCTGGTAAGTCGACAGTTGCGCCGTGAGTGCGGCGACGTCGACGCCGGTGAGGTCGTTCGACAGCGTCTCGGCATAGCTCTTGTAGTCGGCCTGGCGCGAGCTCGCGGTCTCGATCGAGGACGCCGAGCTCGACAGCTTGGCCTGCACAGCAGCGGTGTCGTCGAGCGCCGTGCTGGCGAGATCCAGCGCGCTGGTGATATCCGAGGACGACAGCGTGGTGCTGTTCGCCACGAATTTCAGCACGCGCATCACCTCCTCGAACGCCGAATTATCGGCCGTGACGCCGTATGACACGGTTTCGTCGGAGCCGACCCGCACCGAGGCGATCTCGTCGTCGCCATCGTAGTAGCTGGTATCGGTCGTGGTTAGCGAGCCGCTGCCGGACGAAAAGCTTGTGAGATCGACCGGCGCCGTCTCCGTCTTGCCGCCGGCAAAGACGTACTGGCCGTCATATTGCGTGTTCATCAGCGAGCCCATCTGCTCCAGCATCTGCTGGGCCGAGCTAATCACCGAATTCACCTCGGTCGAGCTTCCCGTCGATGCGGCGCTGAGCTGAGAACGCAGCTGGGTGAGGATGTCGGTCACCGAGCCGACGGCCGAATACATCACCTGCACCTTGCTGTCGGCGAGCGTCGCGGCATCGATATAGGACTGCGCGCGCGTCACCGAGACCTGGAGGTTGACGACATGCTGCGAATCCGAGCCATAGCCGCCGAAATCGGTCGAGACGACGCCCGAGGATTCCTGTATCTGCTTGCTCGCCATGACCGACTCGACGCGCATCGCGTCGGCGATCATCCTGTTCGACTGCGCGAAGGTAGCCACCCGCATCGCGACCATAGGCGTGCCCTCTTAGGTCGATTGCACGGCGGTGAGCAGCGCCGAGTACATGGAGTTGATGGCCTGGATCAGCGCCGAGGCCGCCGAATATTTGTTCTGAAGCGTGCTCAGATTGGCCGATTCCTCGTCGAGGTTGACGCCGGACTGCGACGACAGCGAGTTCGCATAGGTCGACTGCGCGGTCTCCTTGGCGGTGTAGTCGGTGGATGCCTGCGAGGCCTTGCTCGAGACGTCGGCGACGACTGCCGAGGCGTAATCGGCAAGAGAGCCAGTGCTGGCAGCAAGACCGCCGGTGGCGGAAAACGTCCGGGACGCCGTCAACGCGTCATAGAAAGCGTTGACCACCGTCGCCGAGCCCGACGACAGCACCGAGCTGCCGACCGTGAGGCTCGACGAGGAGTCCAGCGTCGCAAGCTGGAGCTCGTTGATGCCGGACAGGATCTTGCTGTTGACCGCGATATCGGACGCGCTGGTTCCGGTGACGAGGTCGTTGAGGCCGAAATACTCGGAAAATCCTTCGCTCGCACTTCCCACCGAGCTCGTCATCTCGTTGATGGCGACGCCATTGCCCGAGCCGGTTGCCGTGATCGCGAGATGGCCGTCGGCGTCGACCGATGCGGATAGGCCGGAGATGCCGTTGATGGCGCTGACGAGATCGCCGACCGTGGAATAGGACGACAGGTCGAGATCACCATAGGAGACCAGATTGCCGCTCTGGTCGGTGACGGCGATGCGTACCGTTCCGGTGGCGGAGAGCGCGGTGCTGCTGGTGACGCTGGTGGTTCCGGTCAGGCTGGTCGGCGCCGGCACGGAGGACGCGCCGTTCGAGACGCTATTCACCGCGGAGGACAGTTGCTGCGCGAGCTGATCCAGCTGCGACTGCGCGTCCGGCAGCGTGTCGTCGCGGAGCGTGATGAGCGCGCCGATGTCGCCGCCTGATATCTGCGACGTGATATCGACCCCGTTCACCGTGATCGCGCTGAAACCGCTCGATGACGAACCGGCGGTGTAGGTCGTCGACGCGGTCACGTTCGACGCCGCAGTATAGCTGATGGTGTGCGCGGACGAGTCGACCAGGGCTTGGCCGGACGTGGTGTAGATCTGGAGATCGCCGTTGGACGCCGTGAAATAGTTGATGTTCATCTTGGAGGCGAGGTCCTGCAGCGCCGTGTTGCGCTGGTCCTCCAGGTCCGCGGTCGACTGGCCGGTCGCCGCGGTCTGCTTGATCTGGGCGTTGAGGTCCGCGATCTGCTGCAGATCCGTGTTGACGTCGTCGATCGAGGAAGCGATGTCCTGGTCGGCGTCGGAACGGAGCTTCTGGATCCCGCTCGAGGTCTCCCGCAGCTGGCTTGCGACGTCGTCGAGCGCGCTGATGACGTTGGATTGCAGCGAGGCACTGCTCGGCGTGCTCGCCAGCGAGGACAGCGCCGATTCCAGCGAGGCGATGCTGTTGGCCAGCGACGTTCCGGACGACGAATCGTCGCTGCTGCTGACCGAGCCATAGAGCTTCTCGAGCGAGGTCAGATAGGTGTTGGTGGTGTCAGCCGAGCCGAGAGCGGAATCGGCGGAGACCAGCGACTTGAGCAGCAGCTTGTCGACCGTCGAGGTGATGCCCGTCACCGTGACGCCGGTGCCGACACCGTTGGTGACGCTGCTCGACTGGCTCGCGGTCTTCTTGGTGTAACCCGTCGTGTCGGCGTTCGAGATGTTCGACGACGTCACGCTGATCTGCACGGACGCTGCCGACAGCCCGCTGAAGGCGATCGATCGTGCGATATCGAGCGACATGGCGGGCCCCTCGAACCGTCAGGCGCTGCGGCTGGTGCCGCTGGAGACGGCGCGGGCGGCGGCAACGCGACCGGACGCACCATAGGGCGACACCGCCGCGATCTGCTCGCGGATCGCCTGCATGACGGCCTCGATCCGGCGGTTGCTGGCCTCGATCGCCGCGCGCAGCCGCACCAGATTCTCGTCCATTGCCATGCGCAGCTTCAGGATCCGCTCCATCAGTTGCTCGCGCAAGACACGATCCCTGACGGTCAGGCTGGTCGTCCCCGCCGCACACTCGGCAACGGTCCGCTCAAAGATCTCCGCCAGCCGGTTCTTCTCGTCGACCTGTTTCAGGCGCGAGGCCGGCAGGCCCTTGGCGAGCTCGGCGTTCTCCTCCGCGACCAGCGCGGTGAGCGTCTCGATCAGCGTGATCAGCGACTTGATCCTGATATCGCCATTCGCGGCGTTCGTCATCTTGGCTTGAGCTGCACTCATGGTCGTCGCCTTCTTCTAGTTGTGCCGTTTGCCGCGCTGGACTTGCGAGTTGCGCAGATAAGCGCCGATCGCGGTGGTCCTGACGGTCGCCTGCCGCATCTCGCCTTCGACTTCGGCGCGCCTTTCCAACAGGCCGCGACGGGTCGTCTCGATGTCGTCGATCAGCGCGAGCAATTGCTTGCGGTCGCTGCCCTTGGCGCTGGCTGCTCGAACCAACAGCCGCCGCAGTCGGCGCAACAGCGCCTCTCCCGCAGCCTTGGCTTCTTCGCCGCGCATCGCTCACCTCATCGCCGAGATCAGGGTGTCGTACATCTTGTTGACGGTGGAGATGACCTGGGACGCGGCGGAATAGGCCTGCTGCGCCGAGATCATGCTCGAGAACTGGCTCGAGGTGTCGGTGGTCGAGGATTCCAGCTCGCTGCCGTAGATGGTGCCCGCACCGTTCTCGCCGGAGGCCTGCAATGCGGCGTTGCCCGATGCCACGGTCGCCGAGTAAAGACCGTCGCTCGCGGCCGCAAGTCCGTTGGGATCGGCAAATGTCGCTACGGCGATCTTGTAGATCGCGATCGTTTCGCCGTTGGAATAGGTGGCGTCGACCACGCCGTTCTTGCCGATCGAGATACTGGACAACTTGCCGTAGGACAGGCCGTCGGAGTCGATGCTGGTGACGTTGACGGAGGGCGTGGTCTCGCCCGAGGCATATTGCGTCAGGCCGTCGGTGCCTCCGGCGGTGCCGAGGTCCATGGTGACGGTGCTGTCGGCAGCACCATCGGTCCAGCCCGTGATCGAGACCGTCGCCGGATCGGGACTGGTGCTCGCAAGCGAGCCGTCGCTGTTGAAGGTGATGTCGATCGTGCCCGAGGCCGTGCCGGTCGCGGTCGTGGTGTCCGAGGTCGAGGTCGGATTGGCGAAGCTCGCGCTCCAGGCGTTGGTGCCGGTCTTGGTCCAGGTGATCTGCATCGTATTCGCGGCGCCCAGCGAATCGTAGACCGTCATCGAGCTGGTATAGGTGTCGCCGGTGGCGGCATCGGACGGCAGATTGGCCGCGATCGTGGTCTTGGTCGTGGCGCTGCCGCTGGTCGAGGCGACCTGGGTGTTGATGGCCTCCAGGTTGCTGGCGGACTCGCTGCCGACGACATTGCCGTCCGCATCGGTGCGCCAACCCTCGAGGTAACTGCCGTTGTTCTCGAGATAACCGGCATTGTTGATCGTGAAGGCGCCGTTGCGGGTGTAGGACGTGATGCCGCCGGTCGTGGCGCTGGTCACCACGAAGAAGCCCGAGCCCTGGATCGCGACGTCGGTGGCATTGGAGGTCGCGGCGAGCAGGCCCTGCTGGGTGATGTTGGAGCGGCCCGAGACGGTGACGCCGCCCGATGCGTAGGAGGTGGTGTTGCTCGAAGCCGTCACGAGTGCGTCGAACATCGCCGACGTCGTCTTGTAGCCGGTCGTATCGGAGTTGGCGATGTTGTCGCTGATCATCGACAGGGACTGGCTCTGGGCGCTGAGCGCCGAGATCGCCGAGGACAATGCACCGGTGAGACTCATGGTGAAACTCCGAGAAAATCAGAACGTGAGATCAGGACGTGACGCCGAGGATGTTGGCGGCGCTGATCGCGACACCGCTCACCGTGAGCGAGGGCGTGGAAGTCGAGGTGTCGATGCCGGTCACCGTTCCGCTGACGGTCGTGTAGTTGAGGACCGAGGTGCCAGCGGAGTTCGTCGCGGTCACCGAGATGGTGTACTGGCCGCCGTCCGCGAGCTGATTGCCGCTGGAGTCCTTGCCGTCCCAGGTGAAGCTGTTGGAGCCGGAATTGCCCGTGCCGGTGCCGGTGTAGACGACATTGCCGGAGGAGTCCGAGATGCTGATCGAGACGTTGGAGGCGGCCGAGGACAGCGAGTAGCCGTAGGTCGCCGAGCCGTTGCTCAAGGTCGACGTGTCGCCCTTCGCCTCGACGGTGTGGCCGATATAGTTCACCGAGTTGAGCGTCACGAGGCTCGAGAACGAGCTCGCCAGCGACGACATGTTGGAGTTGATCGACTGCTGCTGGGTGAAATTCGCATAGGAGGTGAGCTGATTGATGAAGTCCGTGGTCGACGTCGCGTTCAACGGATCCTGGTTCTGAAGCTCGCTGACGAGCAGGCTGAGGAAATCGCTCGAGGTGAGTGACGAACTCGACGACGTGCTCGATGACGACGACGTCGTGGTCGCGGTCGTTGCTGAACTCGTGGCGGAAACGGTCATCAGAAAACTCCACTTTCTCGCGCCGCCGGCGATCAGGTGTCGCTTGGCTGCGCTTGAAATCTGTGTGCTGATGAAACGCGTGGGCGCGCGGTTTCAGGCGAGGATTCGCGCGCGCGAAAAGCCGCTTTCGACACGGCAAAATCTGCCGCGTGCGAGGGAAGTCAGTTTGATGTGTTGTAGCGATCGAGCCGCACGTTCTCGCCTCGGTCAGAGCAAAGCAACCGGATCTGAGCTGCGTGTTGGAGACGTTGACCTTCCACAAGCGTCATGGCCGGGCTTGACCCGGCCATCCACGACTTGCCGCACGGCACGAAGAACGTGGATGCCCGGGACAAGCCCGGGCATGACGACCTCTCGTGATCAGTAAGCTATTTGCTGCCGCAACCGCGAAGTTGTCAAAAGAGAATTCAGCGGAAGCCGTTCAGCTCTCCGCCGTCTCGCCTTCCTTGCGCGGCTCGGCGGGGTCGCTCTTCATTTTTGCAGCAGCGGCGACGATGCGGTCGGCGAGGCCCTTGGGCGCGCGGACCGGGGGCGCAGCGAGCGCCTGGCGCAAGGTGCGCGCCTCTTCGAGCAGGGCTTGCGCGGCGGACGATCGCGCCAGCAGCTCCTGGGCGGGCAGGCGTCGATCATCCGGCCAGAGCGCGAGATCCTCGCCCAGCCGATCGATCAGTTCCTCAAACTCGGTGACGTCCATCGCCCGCCGATCCCGCCTCGGTCAGGCCCGTCATAAAGCATTGTAGGCGCGGCGGAAACCGGATTTCAGCGGTCTTCCGCGCCAAAACGCCCGCGGCGCTACGGAAAGCGGCCAAAACGGCGGTCGTGTCGATCGCGGGGACGCATGCGGGATCGGCGAGCCGGGCCTCGTCAGCCCTTGTGGGCCGAATCGGCCGGCGCGGCCTTGCCGCCCCGCACCGTCGCGTCGACGTGCTCCCAGGCCTCCTTCAGCTCGGTCAGCCCAGCGATGATGCGCCGAAAGCTCTCGCGCGCATGCGGCCGGCCGAACGCCTTGAGGCTCGCCAGGATCATTGCATTGTAGGTCTGGAACAGCCGTTCCGCCACGGCGCCGCCCCTGGTGAAATCCAGATTGTGGCTGAGCCCGCGCAAAATCGCGGTCGCCTTCATCAGATACTCATGCCCCTCCTCGAAGCGACGCGCTTCCTGCGCGGCCAGCGACTTCTGGAGGAAGGTAACGGCGCCACCGAGCAGCATCGAGATCGCCTTGAGCGGCGGCACGCTGGTCGCGGCTCCCCGATAGGCCTGGTTGGCCATGTACGCCATCGGATTATGCATCATCAATCACTCGAGCTGGAGTTGAGCAGGGCCTTGAGATAGTTGAGCGTGTTGTTCGCGCTCTCGATCGCGGCCTGATAGCTTGCATATTGGGTCTGGAGCTGCGTCTGGTAGGCGGACGCCGCGCTCTCGATGTCGTCCACCTTCTGCTGGAGCTCGTTGTCGCGATCCGTCAGGTTGGTGATCATTGTCTGCAATGCGCCCGAGCTCGACGAGTAGTTCTTGGAGATCTGATAGAGCTGGGTGGCGATGCCCGAGGTCGAGGTTACCGTGATCGACTGCGAGGTCGATCCCGAATAGGTGAAGGCCATGCCGGCATAAGCCGTTCCGGCCGCGCCGATGATCGTCGTGCCGCTGACCGTGAACAGCGAGGAATCGCCGCCGACCGATGCCGAGGACAGATTGCCGTCGGCATCAACCGTGACGTCGAGCGTGAAGGATTGCGGCGAGGTTCCGGTGTTGACGACGGTGAGCTGGCTCGACGACGTCTTGGTCTGCGCCGACAATAGCGTCGTGACGCCGCTCAAGTTCGTGCTGAGGATCTCCGACAGCGTCGAGGTGTCGAGCTCGAGCTCGTTCTTCTCGTTGAAGGACAGGCCGACATCGGCCATGGTGAGGCCGCCCACCGTGCTGTTGAGGGCGTTCTGGAGCGCATCCATGATGTCGCGCATGGTGCCGTCGCCGAACAGCACCGCGCTCGAATCCGCAGTGCCGTCCGAGCTGGTCGCCTGTTGCGCGATCACCGCATCGCGAAAGGTGTTGTAATTGGTGACGAAGGTCTCGACCGCGGACTCGATCTGGCTGGTGTCAGGCTCGATGCTGATGTTCACCGTGGCACCATCAGGCGTAGCCTGGAGCAGGTTGAACGTCACGCCGGTGAGCACGTCGGTGATGTCGTTGGTGTCGCGGGTCATCGAGATCCCGTCGAGCGTGAATTCGGCCGCCTGCGAGGTCTGGAGCACGTCGGCGAAGGCGCCCGTGCTGTCGGTGACACCCAGTTTGTTCAGAATGTCGTCGCCCGACGTGCTGGAATAGGTGATGTCGGCGGCATCCTCGGTGCCCGTCAGCACCATCTCATACGACCCGCTCGAGACCTGGACGATCGACGCCTGGACGTTGGTGGTGGAGGTCTGCGCGTTGATGCTGTCGACGATGTCCTGAAGCGACATCGTGCTGTCGACGGTGATGTCGGCTGTCGTCCCGCCCTCGAGCCCGATCGAGAACGTGCCGGAATAGCCGAGCTCGTCCGTCTGGCTCGACTGCGAGGTGCCGACCACCTTCTGCGCAGTCGCGACCTGGCTGATCGTCAATGTATGGTCGCCGGTTGCCGCGCCATTGCTGACCGACATGGACAGCGCGGATGACGCGCTCACGTCGCCGGTGGAGCTCAGCGTGGCCGCGCGGGTGGCGAAGACGTTGGTGGCCAGTGAGTTGACGACGGCGGTCGCGAGCGAGGACAGTCCGCTCGACAGCGTCGAGAGATCGGTCTGAAGCGTCTGATAGGCCGAGATCTTGGCTTCGTTGTTGGTGATCGTCGTCGAGATCGTGGTCGCCTGGGTGAGCTTGGCATTCACCGCCGCGGTGATCAGCGCGCTCCAGTCGATGCTGGTCGATGTGCTGGTGCCGGTCGTGGTCACCGAGGACGCGCTCGACGTGCTCGAGCTCGTGGTCGACGTGCTGCTGGTGCTCGAACTGACGCTGGTCACTTTGCTGGCCGCTCCATCCCAGGGAGAACCGGGCCGGCATCAAGCCGGCCCGGCATGACGGTCGTTTGCGCCTCACGCCTCAGCCGAGGAGCTTGAGCAGGTACTGCGGCATCTGGTTCGCCGCGGATTCGGCCGACACCGCAGCCTGGGTCTTCACCTCGGCGGACGACAGCTTGGCCTGCTCGGCCGCGATGTCGACGTCCTTGATGGCCGAATTGGCGGCCTGCAGGTTCTGGGTCTGGGTCGAGATCGAGTCGGACGAGAAGTTGAAGCGCGATTCCTGCGCACCGATGCTGGCGCGGGCGGCGGAGACCGTGTCGATCGCAGTATCGAGCGCGGTCAGCGCCGAGGTCGCGTCCGACAGCGAGCTGACGTCGAGCGAGGAGACGCCGAGCGAGGACGCGGTCAGGCTCGTCAGGGTGATGGTGATGGTGTCGGAGCCGGACGAGCCGACCAGCACGGAGACGCCCGAGGAGAACACGCTCGTGCCATCCAGGAGACTCTGGCTGGAATAACGCGTGCCGCTCGCGATCGAATCGATTTCGCTGGTGAGCTGCGTGAATTCCGAGTTGATGTAGGCGCGGCTCGAATCGGTCGTGGTGCCCGACGCGGACTCCGAGGCCAGCGACTTCATGCGCGCCAGGATGTCGGAGATGTTGGAGGCGCCGCCGTCGGCGGTCTGGAGGATCGCGGTCGCCTGCGAGGCGTTGGTCGCAGCCTGCTGCAGCGTGGTGACGTCCGAAGAGATGCGGGTGGAAATCGCAAGGCCGGCGGCGTCGTCGGAGGCCGACGTGATACGCGAACCGCTCGACAGCTTCGAGAGCGAGCTGCTCTCCTGTGCGGAGTTGATGTTGAGGTAGCGGACCGCGGAGTTCGCGGCGGTGTTGGTGTTGATTGCAGGCATTGCAAGCTCCTGTGCTGATGGGCATGGCGTGCCGCATCGTTGAAGACGATTGACGACGCAGACCGCAGCCCCGTCCGTTCGCTCAAACGGCGGAGCGCAAAGAGATCAGGCGCGAAAATTTTCGCGGGGCCAAATTTTATGGTTAGCAGTCGGTAAACGCGGTGCGGATGTCGCGCTCGTGCTTGCGCAGCAATTGGCGCAGCTGCTGGCGGCCGCGCTTGAGCAGCGACTCGACTGCGGCCACCGTGGTGTCCATCACCTGCGCGATCTCGCCGTTGCTCATGTTCTCGTGGTACGAGAAGATGACGGCGAGGCGCTGCTGCTCGGGCAGGCGCTGCATCGCGACTTCCAGCATGTCGTTCAGCTCGTTGCGCTCGATGATCTCGACGGCGCCCGGCTGGCCGTCGGCGACTTCGGGCACGGTCTCGACATTCTCGTTGCGCGGCTTGCGGCGCAGGTCGATGCAGCGATTGGAGATGACGCGGTAGAGCCAGGTCGAGAATTTGGCGCGGCCGTGCTGCCAGCGGCCGCGATGGCTCCAGATCTTGAGCATGGTGTCCTGCACCACGTCTTCGGCATCGGCCGCATTGCCGACGATGCGCAGCGCGATCGCATAGGCACGGTCGATGTGACGCTCGACCAGCATGCGAAACGCCGCTTCGTCGTCGGCAGCGAGCCTGTCGAGGAGTTCGCTGTCTTCATCGAAGACGATCTCGGCGGTCACGGGCGCGCTGTCGGGTGCGAGCGGCACCGACGGCATCACCGGCACGATCGCATCGGCCGGCACCGTCGCCGTGATCTCGGCCTCGGCGGGAGCCCAGACATCAGCAGCGTAACTCATCCCGCAACCTCCAACCCGCAATGCCGGCGGCGCACATGCCACACGGCTTCCAGGCGTTGAACGCGGCGACAAAACAATCCAGGCGGAGAATTTTTGTTATTTTTCAAGATGTTAGTCGGTCGTTTTTGCCGAGTATCGGGCAATAATTGCCGAGCGCGCGATCACCTCGCGCGTCACACCTGCAATCATCACATCGTCTCGCGCCATGGCGGATCATCCATCCTGAACAGATGCAGTGGAGAGAAAACGCTGACATTACGCGGCACTAGGTGATCGAACGCGGCATGCGCGAAGCGCGTGAAGCAGCGATTGTTTCCGAGTGTGAATGAACGCGAGACGACTTCCGCACCCGGCAATTTTTTCCGAATCACCTTTTTCGAACCTAGCGATTTTTTTGAATCTGTCAGTTGCGACGAGCGCGATTTTGAATCGCGCGTGAACTTTTTTCGCATCGAGAGCGCCTGAATCCCCACATGCGCGCGTTAATCGTCCTGGTGGACGGGGATTTTCGGCATGACGATCGCAACGGCCGGTGCGGAGCGCCGCGCGAAAATTGTTTCTGCTTGGTCGTTCGATGTTTTCGATACATTTCTATTGCGCGCCTGCGCGACGCCGGATGGCGTATTTGAAAGGACTTACGAGCTATCCGGCATTTCAAGAATTTGTCCGAATGTTTCCGCGAGTTTCGTTCAGCACCGAATCCAGGCCGAATCGCGCGCACGCAGAACTGCGAGGGAGAAGCGCGGCAGCGGCGAAGTCCATATCGGCGAGATCTATTCCTTCTTTCCGTTCAGGCTGTTCGGTCTCGCGCGCAGCGATCTGAACGACCTCGTCGAATCGGAGTTCGCCGCCGAGCTCGAGCTCTGCCGCGCCAATCCGGACATGCTTCGGCAATATCTGGACATGAAGCGCGCCGGACACTGCGTCGGATTCATCTCCGACACCTATTGGGATTCCGGTCGGCTGGCGCGCTTGCTGCGGGCCTGCCATCCCGGATTGACATGGGACTTCCTCTACGCGTCCTGCGATCATGGCAGCAGCAAGAGCGAGACGCTGTTCGCGACATATCTGTCGGAGCAAGGTGTCGACGCTGGCTCCTCCTTTCACGTCGGCGACAACGAGAAGGCCGACATCAGGGGCGCGAAGCGCCACGGCATCCGCCCCCGCTACTATCCGCAAGCGACCGCGCAACTGGCTTCCAGGTTTCAGCGCGAGGGCGCGCTGTTCGAGCTGTTATGCGCTAGCGCACCGTCGCGGCTCGATCACGGCGCGCGAACGCTGCGCCGCATGGTCGCGGCCCGCAGCGCCGAGAAATCCCCCGCTTTCCGCCTCGGATTGACCGTGCTCGGCCCGGTCATGGCGGCCTTCGACGCCTTCATCGCGAGGCGCTGCGAAGAGGTCTCCGGTCCGGGCCGCAAGGTCGCGCTCGGCTTCCTCGGCCGCGACGGCTTTCTGCCGCACCGGATCTGGCAGGAGCTGCACGACACGCGTTCGGCCTATCTCGAGATCAACCGCCGCGTCAGCCTGATCGCCTCCGCCGACACGATCCAGCCGCTGGTCAATCTCCTTAGCAAAGTCCTCAAGATCGACGCACCGACCTTCCAGGACATGATGAAGATGATGCCGCCGAAGGTCGCCCTCTTCTTCGCCGGCTTCCCCGATGGAATTGCCACAGGCGAAGCGCTGGCCGAGGCGCTGCCGGAGCTGATCGATCCGGCGGAGATCGTCGAACTCGCCGCTGGCTTGCGCGCCCGGCTGCTCGCCTATCTCCGCCATGCCATTCCCGGCTTCGACGACTGTACCGATCTCGTGCTCGCCGATCTCGGCTATTCCGGCAGCGTGCAGAAGGCGCTGCGCCGTATCTTCGACATCGAAGGCCTCGGCATCCGCGTTCACGGCGCCTATCTGATGTCGCTCGACGACGCCTTCGACGACATCGCCGAGGACGACAGCGCGGCAGGATTCATCTCCGACCTCGTGGTCACCCCTCACGTCAAGCGCATGCTGATCCGCAATGTCGCGCTGCTGGAGCAGATCTGCTGCTCGGCCGACGGTTCGGTGCGCGACTATGACGGCGACCGGGTGCTGCGCGAGATCAATCCGCGGCCCGCGAGCCAGATCGCACTGGCCGGCGAGATCCAGTCCGGCGCCCTCGCCTTCGCCGGCAGCGCCGGAAAGGTGGCGCGCGAGTTTCGTCTCAGCCCCTATGCCACGCCCGACATCGCCGCGCGCTGGTGCGCGGCGACGCTGGCGCGCCTGTTGCTGTTACCCGACGAGGACGAGCTGGCGCTGCTCGGCGGATTGAAGCACGACGTCAATCTCGGCACGCATGCGCTGGCGCCGATGCTGGACGGCGATTTCATTCGCCGGCAGATCACCGCGCGCGGCCTCTCTGCCGCCTGCACGTCGGCCGCGCCGCCGATGTGGCTGGCCGGCAGCTTTGCATTGATGTCGCCGTCTCACGCCTATCTCTATACGCTGTTTGGCGCCAACCGCCTGCCGGCCGACGTCTTTGAAGAGAGCCCCGGCGGCTCGGTTCAGGTCGGATTGTTCCGCGGCGGCGGCGAGGCGTCGCTGGAGACGGTGACCGTCCATCGCACCGGGCTCGGCGAATTGCGCATACGTATTCCGGTCTCGCGCGCGATGGGCATTGCCATGATCGCGCTGCCGCTGCCGAAATTCGCCGCCGAAGGCCTGCTGCACGGCGTGACCATCCAGACCGCCGACGACATCCGCGACGCCGCCAAGAGCCAGGACGTGATCGGCGTCGCGGCCGACAGCCTAGTCTATGCCGGGATCGAGCGGCGCGGCGATCATTATCGCGCCGAAAGCGAAGACGGCTGCCTGCTGATCCCCGTCGCCCCGATGGCCGAGGATGTCGCGATCTATTCCGTGGCGATCACTCCGCTCGGCGCCAGCCTCAAAAAGCGCGCCTGATCACACCGTCCCGACCGTTGAAGTCCAAGGGCTGGCACCAGGGGGCTTGGACTTGACGGACGGGACGCACGAAAACCTTGATCGGCTGCTGCAATCGGGCGGCATCAAGCTCGGCCGGGCCCAGCGCGATCGCCTCGACTGGCTGGTCGACCAGTACGGCGCCCCGACGCTCGACGGCGCCGGCGAGGCCAGGCGCAGCGGCGTCATCATCCTGAAGGAACCGCCGAGCGGCGCCGCGGCCGAGTTGTTCTACCGCTCGCTGACGCCCGGCTGCGCCGTCGTCATTCCCACCAGCGAAAACCCGGGTTTCGATTTCCTCAAGTCCAAGCTGACCGAGTTCGGCACCGTCGGCCCTGCGGCGCCGAAGGCCCGCACGAGCTGTGGTGGGGCGGTATCGGCTGGTCGAAATTTCTCACCGCTGCGGATGCGTCCACGGTCCGTCCGCGGATCGTCTCCTGCTATCCACGCGGCGGCGACGCGACCGCGGCCTTCGCCTTGCGGCACTCGCTCGAGCGCTTCGACCTCGCCTGCCATATCGAGCCGATCGAGACCGAGTTCGGCGACCGGGTGCTCTGCTTCGAGAAGGCCGAGTTCATGGTGCGGATGTGGAACAAGTACCGCGAGCCGCTGCTGTTCGTCGAAGCCGGCGCCGTGCTGCGCGAGGCGCCCCTGCTGCCGTCCTTCCTCGGCTGCGACGTCGCGCTCCATAAATGGAATCGCTGGGAGATGTCGGCGCGCACGCTCTATCTCGGCCGTACCGACCGTGCCGATACGCTGCTGCGCAGCTGGCAGCAGCTCGCCGCGTCGTACCCTGCGATCTGGGAAGGCTATCTGCTCGATCAGGCCTGGAGCCTGACCTCCTCGCAGGTTCCGCTCGACACCGTATGGCTGCCGCGATCCTATCACGCGCTGAAGGGCGACCTCGGCGCGACGCGCGCCACGATCCTGCACGGCGAGCAGACCACGACGCTGGACCTCGGCCCCGATCCCGGCTTCGCCGGCATCGCCCGCGCGGCCCGCCGCGCCGGACGCACCGGTCCCCGCGACGCCTTCATGGTGATGACCTCGAAGGCCGAGACCCGGCACCGGTATCGCCGTGATCCTGCGCGATGTCGCCGCCAGCGACGCCGGCGCGGTCGCCGCAACGGTGGAGGCCGTGACCTGTGCCTATGCCGCCGATTGCGGCGGCTATGGCCGCCTGGAGCTGTCGCTCTGCGCCTGGCAGGACGACGTCGGCGCCGCGCGCGAAGCCGCTGCCCTTGCGCGCTACCGCATCCTGGAGATCGCGCCGGGACAGCGCATCGCCAACGACTTCTTCGCATCCCATGCCGCCAATGAGGCGGTCATGACCGCACGCCATCTCTTTCCCTGACGGACATCACACGATGCTCAAGACCATCATCCTGCTCACCGATACCGTGCAACAGCAGCAGCCTCTCGCCAATCTGCTCCGCGAGCACAATCGCGACCTCGCCTTCTGCTCGGCGCTGCGCGCATCGGACCTCAGCGCGATCGATCCGGACGTGCTGAGCGAGGCGCGCCTGGTCTCCTTCGCCGCGGACGTCGCGGTGTCCGAAAAATTCCTGCTCCAGCTCGGCTATGGCGCCTACAAGTTCTACGCCGCGCCGACGCAATATCCGGGCCTGCCGACCGCGCACGACGAGAGCGAGGACGATCCGCGCTGCTACTCGGTGATCGCGCAGTCGATGACGATCTGGCCGGATTTCAAGAAGGTGGTTGGCCTGGAGACCGTGACGATTCCTGATGGCACCGTTCCAGCCGAGCGCGAGCGGCTGGTGTTCTCCCGCCTTGCGCATCTGTTCTGGCAAATGTCGCACATGATCGCCGGCGAAGCGACGGATCTCCCTGCCATCATCGGGTCCGGCGAGAGCGCGCGTCCGACGCTCGCGATGATGAACTGAGCTAGCGCGCAGACTTACGGAGCTGCGCCGACAGCGCATCGCGGTGCTCTGGCGCCGCGATCGCAATCATGCGGCGCGTGCGCTCGGCAAGCCCGCAGCCGCGCAGCTCCGCGATGCCCCATTCGGTGACGATGGCGTCGACATCGGCGCGCGGCGTCGTCACCGTCTCGACATTGGCGACGATGCGGCTGCTTCCGTCCGAGGCCGTCGCCGGCAGCGCGATGATCGCCCTGCCTCCGGGCGACGCATTGGCGCCGCGCACGAAATCGAGCTGCCCGCCGATTGCGCCGACCGCAACGCGGTTCAGCGTCTCGGAATTGACGCTGCCATCCAACCCGACTTGCAGCGCCGAGTTGATCGCGACCAGCCGGTTGATCCGCGCCAGCACATTCTGGCCGTGCGTATAGGATGTCGGCCGCACCGAAACCGCCTTGTTCTCGTGCACGAAGCCGTAGAGGCGCTTTGTACCAATCACCTGATTGGTGACCGTGATCCCGAGATCGATCCCCTTCTCCGCATTCGTCACCGCGCCGCGCTCGATCAGGTCGACGACCGCGTCGTTGATCAGGCCGGAATGGATGCCGATGTTGCGCGCATGCGACAGCGAGGAGAGGATCGCGTCCGGGATGCGTCCAACGCCGAACTGGAGCGTGCTGCCGTCGGCGATCAGGCTCGCGGCATGGGCGGCGATGCGCCGCGAGACATCATCCAGAGGCGGTGAAGCCAACTCAACCGGCGGGCGGCGCGCCGCTACGCGCACATGGATCGGCACGTCGGCCGGCCATTCCGCGCCAAGCGTGAAGGGCGCATCCGGATTGATCTCGGCGATGACGAGGCGCGCGCCGCGCGCGGCATCAATGACATAGTCGTTGGAGAGGCTGGCACTGAGCCGTCCCACGGACTCCGCAAGCTGCACCAGCACGACATCGGCCTTGTGGCGGCGCGCGGCGAAGTCGGCACAGAAGGCGCTGTAATTGCTCGGGATCACGTCGAGCCGCCCAGCCTTGGCAAGCCGCCGCGCATTGCCTATCACGCCATAGCTCTGGAACGACACATTCGCGCTTGCCGCGAAAAACGTTTCCGAGAATACCGGCCCGACCATCATCCGAAAGGGCGGCAGATCCGCCGCCTGCGCCATCAGCGCTTCGGTGAGGGTAGTGGGCTCGGCCGTCGCCTGCCCGCACGCGACGAGATCGTCCTCACGGATCAGGCCGGAGAAGTCGATCGGCGCGGAGAGCTCAGGCATTCCCTGCTCAGTCCATCGGGGTGAGGCGCGCGGAGGACTGGGCCAGCAGCGTGCGCAGCTCCGTCTTCACGATCTTGCCGTAGCTGTTCTTCGGTAGCTCACCGGCGAGGTAATAATGCTTCGGCCGCTTGAAGCGCGCGATCCAGGCGTTGCACATCTGATCGAGTTCGTCCCGTGTCACTGCGCTGCCTTCGGCCGGAACTACAATGGCCACGACCTCCTCGCCCCATTCCGGATGCGGTCGGCCGATCACGGAGACTTCGGCAACCGCCTCGTGCCGCAACAGCACCTCCTCGACCTCGCGCGGATAGATGTTGGTGCCGCCGGAAATGATGACGTCCTTGGAGCGGTCCTTCAGCGTGAGAAAGCCGTCGGCGTCGAAGGCGCCCATGTCGCCGGTATAGAGCCAGCCGTCGCGCAGCGTGTTCGCGGTCGCATCCGGGTTCTGCCAGTAGCCAGACATCACGGTATCGCCGCGCACGATGATCTCGCCGATCTCGTCAGGCGCGACGTCGCGCCCGGCTTCGTCCACGGTGCGAACCTGCACGACGCCTTGCGCGATGCCGACCGAAGCGAGGCGCTCCTCATGGCGCGGATGCCCGGCACCAACATGCATGGACTTCGGCAAATAGGTGATGGTCATCGGCGTCTCGCCCTGACCGTAGATCTGCGCCAGCTTCGGCCCGAACACCGCGAGTGCCGCCTTGCAATCGGCGACATACATGGGGCCACCGCCGTAGATGATGGTCTTCAGCCCTGGCGCGGTCGCACCTGCAGCTTCCGCTGCGACCGTCAGGCGCCGCACCATGGTCGGCGCGGCGAAGAAGGAGATGTTCTCGCGCTTCGCCGTCAGCCCCAGGATCTCGTCGGGCTCGAAGCGGCCGCTCTCCGGAATGATCTGCGCGCCCATGCCGAACACGTGCGGCACCATGTAGAGGCCCGAGCCGTGCGACATCGGCGCGGCATGCAGCAGCGCCTCGCCCGGGACCACCGGATTGATCTCGGCGAGATAGTTCAGCGACATCGCCAGCAGATTGCGATGGCTCAGCACCGCGCCCTTGGGCCGGCCGGTAGTTCCGCTCGTGTAGAAGATCCAGGCGGGATCGGTGATCGCAACGTCAGCAATGGCAATGCCGTCGGCCTTCTCCAGCGCGCGATGCTCCGCCGAGCCGATCTCGACGATGCGCGGCTTGGCCGCGCCGAGCGCCAGGGCTTCCGACGCGACACTCGCCATGTCCTCGGTGACGAAGACGACGGCAGCGCCCGAATTGTCGAGAATGAACGCGACCTCGCGCGGATGCAGCTTTGCGTTGATGGGAACGGCGACCAGCCCAGCGTGCCAGCAGGCATAGAGACAGGCGACATAGTCAGGCACGTTCTTCATCAAGAGCGCGACGCGATCGCCTCTGGCGAGGCTAAAGCGTTGCTGCAGCGATGCAGCCAGCGAGGCCACCGTCGTCGCGAGCCGGCCGTAGTCGGCGACCGGCGTCAGCCCTTTGAGCAACGCCGGTGCGGATGCGTCGGCCCTGGCGGCGCGCAGGAGATGGTGAGCGAGGTTCATGGCGATCCTCCAGCCCCTCAGCCTAGTACGACTTCGCCAACCCCAGCACCTTTTCCGCGATGAAGCTGAGCGCGAGCTGCGGGCTGACCGGCGCGATGCGCGGGATCAGCACCTCGCGCAAATAGCGTTCGACGTGGAATTCCTTGGCGTAACCAAAACCGCCATGAGTCATCACCGCCTGCTCGCAGGCATGATACCCGGCTTCGCCTGCGAAATATTTCGCGGCGTTCGCGCCGGCGCCGCAAGGCAAGCCCTTGTCGTATTGCCAGGCCGCCTGCATCACCATCAGCCAGGCTGCCTCCAGCTCGACCCAGTTCACCGCGAGCGGATGCTGGATGCCCTGGTTCTTGCCGATCGGACGATTGAACACCGTGCGCGTCTTGGCGTATTCGGTCGCGCGCGACAGCGCCAGCTTGCCGAGGCCGACGGCTTCCGCGGCGATCAGGATGCGCTCGGGGTTCATGCCTTCGAGGATGTACTGGAAACCCTTGCCCTCCTCGCCGATGCGGTCCTCCATCGGAATTTCAAAGTCCTCGAAGAAGAGCTCGTTGGAATCGACGATCTTGCGGCCCATCTTCTCGATCTCATGGACCTTGATCCTGCTGCGGTCGAAATCGGTATAGAACAGGCTGAGCCCGTGAGTCGGCGAACGCACATCCTCCAGCGGCGTGGTGCGTGCCAGCAGCAGGATCTTGTGCGCAACCTGCGCGGTCGAGATCCACACCTTCTGGCCGTTGACGATGTAGCGGTCGTTCTTGGCGACGGCACGCGTCTTGAGCTGGGTGGTGTTGAGGCCGGTGTTGGGCTCGGTGACGGCGAAACACGCCTTCTCGCGGCCCTCGACCATCGGCGGCAGCATGCGCTTGCGCTGCTCCTCGGTGCCGAACACGACGACGGGGTTGAGACCGAACACGTTGATATGCACCGCGGAGGCGCCGGACATGCCGGCGCCTGACTCCGCGATGGTGCGCATCATGATCGCTGCTTCGGTGATGCCGAGCCCGGAGCCGCCATATTCCTCCGGCACGCAGATGCCGAGCCAGCCGGCGTCCGCCAGCGCCTTGTGAAAATCGTGCGGGAAGCCGCCGTCGTGGTCCTTCTTCAGCCAGTAGGCATCGGGAAAGCCTTCGCAGATCTTTGCGATGGCATCGCGAATGGCTTCCTGCTGATCGGTGAGCGCGAAATCCATGTTCTTGATCTCCTTCTTGGGAGCCGCGAGCTCCGATCCTAGCGCCCCATCTGCGAGGGCAGCCAGAGGATGATGGACGGGAACGCCACCAGGATCGCGATTGCAATCAGGTGCGCGATGAAATGCGGGAAGGTGCCGTGGAACACCTCGGCCACCGGCCGCTTGGCGTAGCGGGCGACGATGAAGCAGTTCAGCCCGACCGGCGGCGTGATCATGCCGACCTCGGCGGTGACGATCTTGATGACGCCGAACCAGATCGGATCGAAGCCGAGCGTCTTGATCAGCGGCAGCACGATCGGCACGGTCAGCACCAGGATCGCGATCTGATCCATGAAGGAGCCGAGCACGATATAGCCGCACAGGATCAGCGTGATGATCACCCAGCGCGAGGTCGGCAAGCTGCCGATCCAGGCGACGAGATCCTGCGTTACATGGGTGAGCGTGAAGAAGTAGCCGAAGATCGAGGCACCGACGAGGATCATGATGATCATGCAGGTGCCGTGGCAGGCGCGCAGCAGCGTCTTGTAGAGCGAGGTCGGCGTGATCTTGCCCTTGACGATCGCGAGCAGGAAGGCGCCGAACGCACCGAAGGCCGAGGCCTCGGTCGGCGTCGCGACGCCGAGATAGATCGTGCCTGTGACGATCGAGAACAACACCACCATCGGCGAGACTTGCCACAGCAGCGCGAACTTTTCGCGCCACGGCACCGACTTCGCGGCGGGTGCGCGCGAAGGATCCTGCCAGACCAGGAAATAGATCGTGGCCATGATGGTGATGGTGACGAGGATCGCCGGGATGATGCCGCTGATCAGCAGCTTGCCGATGTTGACCTCGGCGAGCAGGCCGAAGATGACGAGCGCGACGCTGGTCGGCAGCAGCATCGACAGCGTGCCCGAGATCGCGACTACGCCGGCGGCCATCTTGGGCTCATAGCCCTGGCGGATCATTGCGGGCAGGCTGGTCGAGGACAGCGTCGCCGCCGAAGCCGTCGAGGTGCCGCAGATCGCGCCGAAACCGGCGCCGGCGAGCGCGGTCGCCATGCCGAGGCCGCCGGGGATGCGGCCGACCCAGGCTGATGCGGTCTTGAACAGATCATCCGCGACGCCCGACAGCAGCACGAGGTCCGCCATCAGGAGGAACATCGGGATGGTGATCAGCTCATAGGACGAGACGGTCGAGAGCGGTGCGGTCTGCAAGATGCCGAACAGCGTGGACCAGCCGCCGACCATGACGAGGCCGACCGAGCCGGAAAAGGCCATGGCGAAGCCGACGGGGGTGCCGAGCGCGAGCAGGCCGAACAGCAGGGCGAGAACGATGAAAGGTGTCATGGAGGCCTGCCGTTACTCGAAGCTGCGTGCTTCGCCGACGCCGGTCACCGGCGGCAGCGGATAGAGATCGCGGCCGCTGACGAGGCTCAGCACATTGCCGACGAGCTGAAGCACCAGCCGCAGCACCAGCACGCCGCAGCCGAACGGCACCAGCGCCGCCGAGATCCAGGTCGGCCAGGGGATCGCACCCGAGAGCACGTCGTGCTGCTCGTAATTCTCCAGAGCACGCTCGAAGCCGACCTTGCAGATCAGGATGAACACGAACAGGCCGGCGAGCGCCGTGACGATCTCGGACAGCCGCCGCCCCGTCGGCGAGAACCTCGACAGCAGGATGTCGACGCCGACATGGGCATGCTCGCGCAGGCCGTCAGAGAGCGTGAAGAAGAACACGCCGGCGAGCAGATAGAGCCCGATCAGGTCGTAGGTGAAGGCAAACGGGCTGTTCAGCGCATAGCGCATGAACACGTCGGTCACCACCAGCAGCATGATCACGAACAGGAACACCACCGCGATCACCGTCAGCGCGCGCTCCAGCGCGCCGAGCACTTGCCCCGCCCGTTCGATCACTTCGCGCCTCCCTCTTCGTTTTGGGATTACTTGCTGCCCGCGGCGAGCAAGTCGTCGAACTCCTTCAACGCGGCAGAAGCCTGCTTGCCGCGGCTGTCGAGCCCGCTCGCCCACTCCTTGCCGACACCCTTGAGCTTGTCCTTGATCTCGGCGCGCGTCGCCTCCGGCAGCGGATCGAAGCTGACACCTTCGTCCTGCATGTGCTTCTTGGTGACTTCGCCTTCCTTGTCGACGTCGGCACAGGCTTTTGGCGTGATCGCCTCCGAGGCCTCGTTCATCGCCTTCTTCACGTCGTCGGGCAGCTTGTCCCAGACCGACTGGTTGATCGAGTAAGCGACGATGAAGCTGCCGAAGCTGACGCCTTCGGTGGCGTGCTTGACCAGCTTGTCGAGGCCGTAGGACACGACGCTGTCGAGCGGGAACAAGAGACCATCCATGGTGCCGCGCGACAGCGACTCATAGGCATCGGGCGCGGCCATGCGCACCGGCACGGCATTGAGTGCACGCAGCGTCAGATCCTGCGCGCCGCCCGTGGTGCGCAGCTTCAGGCCCTGCATATCCTTGGTGGTATCCACCTTCGACTTGACGGTCCACACCTGATAGGGCGGCAGCACCACGGCCATCAGCAGCTTGATCTTGTTCGGCGCGTATTCCTGTTTGGCCAAGATGCCTTCGCGCGCGGTCTTCCAGTAAGCGAGCGTGCCCTGGCAGCTGGTCGCGAACGCGCCTGGCAATTGCGCGACTTCCGACAGCGGCATCTTGTCGGAAACATAGGACGGCCCGATGTAGCCGATGTCGACCACGCCGGACTGTGTCAGGCGCAGCATGTCGGCGGCCTTGCCGATCTGCTGGTTCGGATAATAGGTGAAGGTCACCGCGCCATTGGTGCGCTTGGTGACGTCGTCCATCCAGGGCTTGAGCAGCAGGCGAACGAGGTAATGACCGGCGGGGAAAGAGTCGGCGACCTTCAGCTCGATCGCCTGCGCCGACATCGTCGAGACCGGCAGCGAAAGCGCGAGCGCGGCTGCAGCCCAGACCAGGTTCTTCTTCATTTGGTTCTCCTTGACGCGTCCCCACGCCGAAGGCGGCAGCGGTCTGCTGCGGCACCGTCCGGCCCTCACTCCATTTCTTGCTTGGGGAAAATGTACATATACGTGAATTTATCTGTCAAGTATATGAACTACGCATAGAGCTATGCGCCGCACGGGGACGGCGGCGAATTGACACCGACGATTTATGAATTCTAACTCCACATATGTGAATTCATTCAACGGGGACCTATGGGACCGCTCGCCGGCTTCACCATTCTCGACCTGACCTCGGTGCTGATGGGCCCCTACGGCACCCAGGTGCTGGCGGACATGGGCGCTGATGTCATCAAGGTCGAAAGCCCCGAGGGCGACATCGTTCGCCAGATCGGGCCGGGCCGCACGCCCGGCATGGGCGGGATGTTCCACAACGCCAATCGCGGCAAGCGCAGCATCGTGCTCGACCTCAAGAAGGCGAAAGGCCGCGACACGCTGCTGCGGCTGGCGAGGAGCGCCAACGCGCTCGTCTACAATGTACGTCCGCAGGCGATGGCGCGGCTCGGTCTCGACTATGAGACGCTGGCCGCGATCAATCCCGCCCTCGTCTATGTCGGCGCATTCGGCTACGGCCAGTCCGGCCCCTATGCGGCCAAGCCTGCCTATGACGATCTGATCCAGGGCGCCGCCACCATTCCGACGCTGTTAGCTGCCGCCGGCGACGGCACGCCGCGCTATGTCCCGGTCACCATCGCCGACCGCATCGTCGGGCTGATGATGGTCAATGCGATCATGGGCGGGCTGATGCACCAGCAGCGCACCGGCCAGGGCCAGCGCATCGACGTGCCGATGTTCGAATCCATGGCGGAATTCGTGCTGGTCGATCACCTCGGCGGTCTCACCTACAATCCGCCACTCGACCATGGCGGCTACGCCCGCCTGCTCTCGCGCTATCGCCGCCCCTACAAGACCAGCGACGGCTATCTCTGCGTGCTGATCTACAACGACAAGCACTGGCGCAGCTTCTTCGAGGCGATCGGGCAGCCGCATTTCCTGGAGCAGCCGCGCTTCGCCAACCACGCGGCGCGCACCAAGCATATCGACGAGATCTACGAGGAGATCGGCCAGATCTTCTTGACGCGCACGACGGCGGAATGGCGCGAGCTGCTCGAGCGCGCCGATATCCCGGTGATGCCGATGCATACGCTGGAAACCATCCTGGACGATCCGCACCTCAAGGCGACCGGCTTCTTCAGGACCGTCGATCACCCCGTTGAGGGGCGCATCCGCCAGATGCGGGTGCCCTCGACCTGGAGCGTGACCCAGCCGGAAGCCGCCGGTCCCGCGCCGACGCTCGGCCAGCACGGCCGCGACATTTTGCGCGAGGCCGGCTTCTCGACTGAGGAGATCGAGCAGCTCGCAGAGCAAAAAGCAGTTCACCTGGCCGCGCCGCCCTAAAGGCAGCGCGGGCCAAATCGCAAGACGCAGGGAGGAAACCGCGATGGCCGGACTTTATTTCGAAGACTTTTCGGTGGGCCAGGAGTTCAGGCATCCGCTGACCCGGACCGTCACGGAGATGGACAACACCATGTTCAGCCTGCTGACGCTCAACCCGCAGCCGCTGCATATCGACGCGCATTTCTCCGAAAAGACCGAATTCGGCCAGCGCATTTTCAACAGCCTTTACACCCTCGGCATCATGATCGGCATGACGGTCTATGATACGACCTTGGGTACCACCGTCGCCAATCTCGGCATGACCGACGTCACCTTTCCGAAACCGGTCTTCCATGGCGACACGTTGCGGGCGACGACAAAGGTGCTCTCGGTGCGGGAATCCAAATCGCGGCCCAAGGCCGGCATCGTCGAGTTCGAGCACCATGCTCTGAACCAGAACGATGACATCGTTGGCAGATGCCGCCGCATGGCGCTGATGCACAAGAGGCCGGTCTGATGCGTTCGATGCTGTTCGTGCCGGGCGATTCCCCGCGCAAATTCGAGAAGGCGAGCGAAGGCAAGGCCGACGCGCTGATCATCGATCTCGAGGATTCCGTCGTCACCGAGAAGAAGCCGGAGGCGCGCGGGCTCACGCTGGCGATGCTGAAGAGCCGTCCCGGCCCGCATCAGCTCTATGTCCGTGTCAACGCGCTCGACACCGGCATGACGCTTGCCGATCTCGCCGCGGTGATGCCGGGCAGACCCGACGGCATCGTGCTGCCGAAATCGCAAGGCGGCGACGACGTGCGGCAGATCGCGACCTGGCTCGAAGCTTTGGAAGCGGCATCCGGCATCACGGTCGGCGCGACGCGCATCGTCTGCGTTGCGACCGAGACCGCGAGTTCGATCTTCGGGCTCGGCAGCTACAAGGGCTGCTCCTCTCGCCTCGCCGGCTTGATGTGGGGCGCGGAAGATCTCTCCGCTTCGCTCGGTGCGACCGAAAAGGCCTCGGGCGGCGTGTTCCATAGCCCCTATCGCCTCGCGCGCGATCTTTGCCTGATGGCGGCCGCCGCGGCCGAGGTCGCACCGATCGACACCGTCTACACCGACATCGACAACCTCGCGGGCCTCGAGCAGGAAACGCGCGCGGCGCGGCGCGACGGGTTTTCGGCGAAGGCGCTGATCCATCCCAAGCATGTCGACGTCGTCAACGCGGCGTTCGAACCAACCGAGGCCGAGCGCAGCTGGGCGGAGAAGGTGATCGCGGCATTCGCCAGCAATCCCAACTCCGGCACGCTGCGGCTCGACGGCCAGATGATCGACAAGCCGCATCTTCGCGCCGCGAAGAAGATCCTCGGCCAGCCCTAGCAGGACGCAGCGCCACCATGATCGTTCGCCAAGCCGCAAACGTCCTGGAGATCATGGAATTCTTCGCGCAAACGAGGAAGCCGGCGACGCTTGCCGAGATCGCCGATCATTTCGGCTGGCCGCGCTCGTCGACCTTCAACCTGCTCGCGACGCTGTCGGAGAAAGGCTATCTCTACGAGCCGCGGCCGCGCGCCGGCTTCTATCCGACGCCGCGGTGGCTGGCGATGGCGCGGATGATCTCGGAGGTCGAGCCGCTGCCGCCGTGGACGCATCAGCTGATTGCCGATCTCTCTGCCGAGACCGGCGAGACCGCCTCGATCGTGGCGCCGGCTGGCGTGATGGCGGTGTTCATCGACGTCGTCGAGTCCAAGGCCGCGATCCGCTATTTCGCGACCATCGGCCACCGCGTGCCGATCCACGCCACCGCGAGCGGCCGCGCGCTGCTGCTGCAATATTCGCAGGAAGAGCGCGACTCCGTCTATCGCAAGATCGAGTTCAAGCAGTACGGCCCCTCGACGCCGATCAGCATCGAGGCCGTCGAGACCGAGCTGCGCAACTCGATCTCGCGCGGTTACTGCCAGAGTTTTGCGGACTACAGCCGCGACCTCGCCGGCGCGGCGATCCCGCTGCCGATCGGCGATCGCAGGCTTTCGGTCGTCGTTGCGGGACCGGAGTTTCGGATTGGGCCGAAGGTGCCGGAGGTTGCCGCGCTGATCGCGCGGACGGTCGACCGGCTGCGGCCGAAGACCACCGCGGCTTAGATTTTTTTTGAATTGAATCAAACTGCGACCGCATCGGCAGTGCGCCCCCTCGCCCCGTTCTTACGGGGGCGCGACGAGCTTCGCTCGCGCTGAGAGGTTTGGGGTCAGGGGCCTCTCTCCACACGAGAAATCGTCGAAAGACCTGTACCCCCTCACCCGAATTCGATCTGCGATCGAATTCGACCTCTCCCCGCAGGCGGGGAGAGGTGAAGCCGCGCCAGCCTTAATCGAAGCCCTGAACGGGCGGCGTCGTGGTCTCTGCCGGCGCCGCAGGCGCAGCTTGAGCCGGCTGCACCGCCGGAGCGGCTTGCACCGGCGGATTGCTTGCAGCTCTCATCTGACCGCTGGCTTCCATCGCCTGGCGCGTGCGCGGCGGAGCGGTGGTCGCAGCCACCGGGGTCGCCTCGCGTCGTGACGGCGGCCGATGTCTTGCTGACCGCGAACCTTTCACGCCCCATGACCGCGCGATCGAAGGTCCTGCGGTATAGCCGATCACCGCGCCCGCGACGGCACCGACCGGGCCGAGCACGACGGCGCCGGACACGGCGCCTATCGCCGCAGACCCCGCGCGCTCCTGCGCAACGGCGCTTGCCGGCACGCCGGCCAGCAGCACGATGGCAGTGATCAAAGCTTTGTTCATCGGAGCGCCTCCCTCACGGGAGATCACTCTTATGCAAATATGGCCTCAGCAGGTTTGTCCGTGGCCCAATACGGGGCAATCGCGGATGGAACTCCGGCAATTCAGAGGCTGCACACGCTAGGGCGCTACCTTGTCGCCAGTAAATCCGTTGCCGTCGAGCGCGCGACGGACCGTGCCATCCGCCTTGGCCTCATCCAGGAAATGCGCGGCCCAGACTTTTGCTGCGGCCTTGCCCTTGGGAACAACGACGACAACACCGGTCGACTGAATCACCTCGTCCAGTACTTTGGTACCGGGCAGCTTTCGCGACAGATCCTCCAACGCGCCCATACCCATCGCCAGCGCATCGAGCTCGCCCTTGCCGATCAGCTCAGCCGCCTCTTCCGGCTTCACGAACTTGGTCAGCTTGGCCTGCTTGAGCGACTTCTCGACCGTGCGTGACGTCGAGGTCCCCTCGACGCAGCCGACCCGCATGCCGGCGCGATCGACATCCGCGACGGAGCGGATGTCCGATCCGGCGCGAATGAGATAGCCGCTCATATAGGCGACGTAGGCAGGGCCCTGATCCACGAACTGCTCGCGCTTGACGTCCGCGGGCATGAAGGAGAGATCCCAGACGTCCTTGCTGCTCGCGGCGGCAATCTCGTCGGAGCTTTGGTATTCGACGAGCTGCAGCGGAACGTGCAGCTTGTCGGCGGCGGCCTTGGCGAGCTCGACGGTGACGCCGCGCGGCTTGCCCGTCGAAGGATCGCGCGTCGTCCAGAACGCAGAGGCGGCGGGACCGACGGCCACCGCCACGCGCAGCATTCCTGTGGGTGCGACGTCGCTGGGACCTTCGGCCTTTGCAATCGCGACAGCAAAGGCGAGGCTCAACGTGGCGATCACGGCATGTCGCAACATGTGCACCTCCGGGCGCAAAAGATCGACTAAATCGATTAGACGATCTTGATCGACATATCAGGCAAGCCCTCGAGCTTGCACAGCAGCACGTCGCCCTTCACCACCGGGCCGACATTCTCCGGCGTGCCGGAATAGATGATGTCGCCGGCCTTGAGCTCGAACGCTTCCGACAGCTTCGCGATCTGCTCGGCGACGCTCCAGATCATCTTGCTGAGATCCGAGCTCTGTTTCACCGTGCCGTTGATCGCGAGCGAGATCGCGCCCTTCTCGAAATGGCCGGTCTTGCTGGCGGGATGGATCGGGCCGATCACCGCGGCGTGGTCGAAGCTCTTGCCGATCTCCCAGGGCTTCTTCTCGGCGGCCATGCCGTTCTGGAGATCGCGCCGGGTCATGTCGAGGCCGAGCGCGTAGCCGTAGACATGCTCGAGCGCCTTGTCGGCCGGGATGTTGGTGCCGCCGGATTTCAGCGCGGCGACCAGCTCGACCTCGTGATGATAGTTCTTGGTCAGCGAGGGATAGGGGTGGTCGGCGACCTCGCCGATCGCGACGTTCTGGATCGCATCGGTCGGCTTCTGGAAGAAGAACGGCGGCTCGCGGTTCGGATCGGAGCCGCGCTCGATCGCGTGCGCGGCATAGTTGCGGCCGATGCAATAGATGCGGCGGACCTGGAACACCTGGGTTTCGCCGACGATCGGGATCGTCACCATCGGCACCGCGAACATCGGCTTCGGTCCGGCCTGCGCCGCGGCAGGCGCGGTCTCAGCGAGGCCCGCCGCGGTCATCGCGGCTGCGGCCGTGAGCACGTTACGTCGTGAGGTCTTGGTCATCGTCATATTTCCTGGCTTGGGCATTCGTTTCCTGCGTGGCTATTCATAGGGCGAAACACTCAATGGGCCAATGGATCGGGCCGCATCTGCACCTTGTAGACTTTTGGCGAGGACTCCTTGCCGCCCTCCCCGTGGAAGCTCGCGCGCGTTCCGGTCGTGCTCCAGAGGCCGCGGCCCTTCCAGCCGGTATTGGGGTCATCGATCCGGCCGTCGACGTTCTTGGTGAAGAAGCCGAGCGGATAGGGATTGCGCAGGTTCACCAGCTCGCCGTTGACCAGTGCCAGCAGCGACTCGCTGCCGTTGGCGCTTGCGATCGGCACGTTGGCGCCGAGGCCGAACGTGTTGTAGCGATCCACCCAGACGTAATAGGCATGATTGGCGCTGCCGCTGCTATCGAGACCCTTGAACTGCGGCCCGGGCATGCGCCACGTCTTCCAACCTTCCGGACATTGCTTGCCGTCCGCGGTCGTCGGTCCGTTCAACGGACCCTTGCAGAGCTTGCGATCAAAGCTCGCGAGATGTCCGCTGGACAATACTGTCCAAACCACACCGTCGATGCCGATGTCGAGACCGCGCGGACCGAACGTGCCCTCCGGCGGCTGGTACACTTCGGACAATGCGGTGTTAGCGGGATCCGGCCCGGGCGTGACGCGCACGATGTAGCCGGGCTGGTCGATGCGGGAGAAGCCGCGATCCATCGCCTGGCCCCAGATCGCGTCGTCGACCGGGCTCGGCATGATGCCGTAGAAGGAAGCCGCGATGCGCTTGTCCTTGGCCGGATCGACCGGGTCCTTGTGCTCGACATAGGCATCGCGCTTGCCATTGCCGTTGGTGTCGATGATCAGCGGCGTCCAGCCCTGCGATTTTACGTCATCGAGAGTCTCGCGGTACAGCCTGGTGTTGAGCCACCCGACGAGTCCCCCTCCGAGGCCGGGGCCGCCGGAGCTGGTCCACAGCGTTTGGTTGGCATCATCGTCGAAATAAAGATGATGGGTGGTGAAGCAGGTGTTGATCAGGTCCCATTTGCCAGTCGCTGGATCGAACCGTGACAACTGGCGCAACGAGGTTGTCTGCGGCGCGACTTTCGCCGACGGCAAATCCGAGCCCTGTTTGCAGTAATCGGGATTGGCGGGCGGGCGCAGGCGCGCCGTAAACCAGACCTTACCCTGCTCGTCCATCATCACATTATGGATGCTGGTGTGCCCGTCCCAGATCGGTTCGTCGCCCCAATAGGCGGACGGTCCGCGCGGCGCGTCAGTCGAGGACGGCGTGTTCGGATCGAGATAGGGATGCTTGATGGTGCCCGCGACGTTCTTCACCGGATCTAGCGTCGGCACGAGATCGGAGCTCTCCTCCGACGATCCGTAGATCAGGCCATTTGCGTTCACGCGCGGGTCGCGCTTGTCGGTCGAGATCGCATCGTGCTGATAGCGCGTCGGCGCGGCCCAGTCCCACATCGTGAACACGACGTTGCGCTCGATGCCCTTGGGTCGCTCGGGCTTGGCGAACGGCAATTCGCCGGCCGCGATGCGGTCGGTCCATTTCGAGAAGAGATCATAGACCTTTTCCGGACCCATGCTGGCGAGCACCGTCGCCATGTATTCCTGGGCCTGGCCGGCCTGGGTGCGGACCGCCCACGCAGTATGGGAATCGTAGCCATCGGTGAACATTTTCGGGATTTCGCGGATGCCGCGCGTGCCGAGCGCGTGGCAGGACTGACACATGTTCTTGACCGTATCGACCCACTGGGCCTGCGACTTCATGGTCTCCGGCATCTTGTTGCCCTTGTCGCCGGTGCCGGGAAATTCCTCCGGCTTGGGGATGTCCAGCATCGAATACCAATACATGCCCGGATAGTTCTGCGCGTCCTGCTTCGGCGAAGCCGCAGCGGCCTTGAAGTCCAGCACCTTGCCCGGCCGGGTCTCCTGCTGGGCCGTGTCCTGCAAGCCGTAGCCGCGGACCCAGACCTTGTAGTTGGCGGCGGGAAGATCGGGAATGACGAACCGGCCCTGATCGTCGGTGACCACCACCTTGGCGTATTTGGTCGGCAGGTCTCTTGTCTCGGCAATCACCCAGACGCCGGCCTCGGCGCCTTTGTCGCCCATCACCTGGCCGCCGATGTCATTTGCGGAGATCTCGACATTTGCCGCCATGGCGGCGCCAGCGTGCAGCAGCGCGATCGCACTGACGCAGCCGGCAAGTGTTCGCCTCAAGCTCATCGTTCCTCCCTTTCGTTCTCATTCTCGTCCGGGCCTCTTGGCGGGCCTGTTCGGACCAGTTTCTCACGTCTTAAGTCGATCGAAGAACTCCCGAACTTTTCGCGCGCAGACGTCCGGATCGGTGGCCGCGACGTGATAGGAATCGCCGGGCAGCACTTCCAGCTTCGAGCCCGGAATCGTCTCCTGCCACGCCTTCACCGAGGCAACGTCGCCCAGACCCGAGCCGGTGGTGGTGATCACCAGCGCCGGACGCGTGATCGACGGAAGCTCGCCGGTGACGTCGACCGTCGGCACCATCTGGAGGAACGCCTCTAGCGTCGAGGCCTTGGTCTTCGACATCAGATTGATCCACCAGTCGAGCGCTGCGGGCGGCAGCGACGAGCCGAGCCGGCCGGCCGTCGTCTCGCGCACCCAGGCCTCCACGCCCTGCTCGCGGATCTGCTTGCGCCAGGTCGGCGCGCGCTCGTTGAACGAAGTCAGCGAGGCCGGCGCACCGACCGCGGCAACCGCAATCACGCGATCCGGGTGCTTTGCGGTGAGATGCATCGCCAGCGTGCCGCCGATCTTGCCCCCCACCAGGAAGACGCGATCGAGCTTCAGCGCGTCCAGCATCCGGATGATGTCGTCGCCGAGGCCTGCGAAGCGATAGACGTAATCGCCCTGCATCGGCGTCGAATCGCCATAGCCGCGCAGATCAGGCCGCACCACCAGATGATGCGTCGCGAAGTACGGTACCCAGCGGCGGAACGCCTCGCCGCTTTCGGCGAGCCCGTGCAGCATCACGACCGGCGGCTTGGTGTCCCAGGGCAGCAGATAATCGTCGATGCGAACTGCAAGCTCGCAATCCTCGCCGACACCGATCTTCCTGAGTTCGCTAGCCATCAGATACACCTCGTTCCACCGCCATCGACATTGATGCAGGTACCAGTAATGAAGGACGCGCGGTCTGAACAGAGGAACGCGACGATGCCGGATACTTCATGCGGCTGCCCGACTCGGCCGAGCGGCACCGAGGCGATCGCAGCGGCATTGGTCGCGCCCTGATCCTGCCCCGAGATCGCGGCTCCCTGCGAGATCAGGCTGTCCCAGCGATCGGTCTGCACCGGTCCGGGATTGACGCCGGTGACCAGCACATTGTCGGGCGCGCATTCCTCGGCGAGCGCCAGTGTGAAGTTGAGCAGCGCCGCGTTGACCGCGCCGCCCGCCATATAGGCCGCGCGGGGTTGATGCCCGCTGCGGCCGATGATGTTGATCACCCGGCCCCAGCGCCGGTCCCGCATTTCCGGCAGGACGTTACGCGCGCAACGCATATAACCGAGCAGTTTCAGCTCGATCGACTTGGCCCAGGTCGCATCCGGCGTCTCCGCGATCCGGCCCATCGGAGAGGCGCCGGCATTGTTGACGAGGATGTCGATACGGCCGAAGGCCTCGCGCGCGATGTCCATCGCGCGGGCGATATCGTCGGGCTTGGTCATGTCGCCGGCGCAGGCGATGACACGCTTGCCGGTGTCGCGCGATATCCCCTGCGCCGATGCGGCAAGCCGCTCCGCATCGCGCGCGACGATCACGACGTGCGCCTGCTCGCGCGAAAGCTCGGCGGCAATGGCACGGCCGATGCCGATGCTGCCGCCGGTCACGACGGCAACCTTGCCGCCCAGATTGAGATCCATGACGCTACCCTAATCCACCGTGGCGCCGGAGGCCTTGACGAGCTTGCCCCATTTCGCGGTTTCGTCCGTCATGAACTGCCCGAAGGCGGGACCGAAGACGGTGCCGGGCTCGGCCCCGAGCTCGGCCAGGCGCTTCTTGACGTCAGGCATCTTCAGAATCATCTCGAGCTCGCCGCTCAGCTTGGCGAGCGCAGGCTCAGGCGTCTTCGCCGGCGCCACCAATCCGAACCAGGACGAAGCCTCGAAGCCCGGAACGGTATCGGCGACCGTGGGCACGTCGGGCAACGCTTCCGCCCGCTTGGCACCTGCGACCGCGATCGCGTTGATGGCCTTGCCCTGAACCTGTGGCAGCACGGCCGGCATGTTGTCGAACATGAACGGGATCTGCCCTGCGAGCAGATCGTTCATCGCCGGCGCCGCGCCACGATAGGGCACGTGGACGATGTCGATGCCGGCCATGCTCTTGAGCAGCTCGCCGGCGAGATGGTTGGTCGAGCCGATGCCCGACGAGCCGAAATTCAGCGCGCCGGGCTTGGCCTTGGCCAATGCGATCAGCTCGCCGACATTCTTGGCGGGCACCGAGGGATTGACCACCAGCACGATCGGCACGGAGGCGATCAGCGCCACCGGCGCAAAGGCTCTGGCGGGATCGAACGGCAGCTTCTTGTAGAGCGAGCCGTTGATCGTCAGCGGCGGCGGCGCGGTCAGCAGCAGGGTGTAGCCGTCGGGCTCGGCGCTCGCGACCGCCTCGGCACCGATATTGCCGCCGGCGCCGCCGCGATTCTCCACTAGGAAAGTCTGGCCGTTCCGCTCGGTCAGCTTCTGCGCGACGATGCGGGCGATGATGTCGTTGGAGCCGCCGGCCGGGAACGGCACGATGATCTTGACGGGGCGGGAGGGATAATCCTGCGCAGCCGCAAGGCCGGAGACTAGGACGGCCGCGCAGGCGGCCAGAAAGGTGCGTCGCATGACCCCGCGCATGGGCATTTCCTCGATTGTTGTCTTGTTGTTGATTGTCTCGTCACGCCGTCAGCAATGGCCTCAACTTTGCGACGTCGTCAAGCCGTTCGAGACTGCCGATCTGCTCGATCAGCTTCTCGGACTTCTCGGCGCCCAGCACCGGCGTCATCAGGTCCCGCGTCTTCACCGCGACGGCTTCGGTGCTCAGCGGATTCTCCTTGGTGCCGGGCGGATATTTCGTGAAGTGCTCCACCTTCCTGCCATCGGTCAATGTCACCTCGACGACAGCGCCGCGCGGGGCGGCAGGATCCATCAGCGCCTTGTCGCCGGCCAGCGTCACCTTGGCGCGCTGCTCCAGGATTTTTGCATCACGCATCAGCGCGACGTCATGGCTGTCGTTGAACGACACCGCGCCCTTGACCAGCGCGACCGCGACGAGGTGCTGGCAATTGACGTCAGGCATCGCGCTGTCGCCCACGATCCCCATCGCATCGGTCGGCAGCTTGACCAGGATGCTACGGACGTTGTCTGGCGTGAGGCTGTGCTGCTTGCGCAAGGTCAGCGTCGCATCCAGCGGCGACTGGATGGGATAGCCGACCGAGAAGGTCTTGATCGCGGTCTCCGTGACATAGAAGCGCTTGCCGAGATCCTTCACCATCTCCTCCGGCTTCGGATCGGTCGAGAGCGCGATGAAGAGATTGTGGGTGCCGTCGAGGACGTCGTCGACCCCGGTCAGGCCATTCTTGACCATGTCGACGGCCATCACACCGTTGCGGGCGCCCATGCCGGCGAAGTCGAACGCCTTCTCGATGTGGTCGTGATCCTTCACCCAGCTCCACAGGCCGGAGACCTGCTGCGACGAATAGGAGATCGCATAGCGCATTCCCTTCTCGTCGAGCTGCGCCAGCGCCGCCGCCGCACCGAGTGCGCCGAAGGTCGAGGATGTCCCTTCCGCGCTCCGGTGCGAGCCGCGCACGAGATCGGGCCCCAGCGCCATCAGCAGGCGGCATGTCAGGTCGTAGCCGAGCGCGACCGCACGAATGACGTCCTGCCCGCTGCGATGCTCCCGCTCGCCGAATGCGAGCGCGGCGGGCACCACCGAGCATCCCGGATGCGCCTTGGTCACCGGCTCGAAATCGTCGGTCTCGTCGGCATGGGCGCACATCGCGTTCGCCAGCGCCGCGTTGACCGCCGTGGTGCGGAAATCCGAGCCGACCACGGAAGCCTGCGCGTCGCCGCCGAGCGTGCGGACATATTTCAGCGCCATCTCGCCCGGCTTCATCCGCGAGCCCGACACCATCGCGCCGAGCGTATCGAGAATGCGGTGCTTGCATTCGCGCAGCACCTGTTCGGGCAGCTCCTGGTCACGCGCGGCGACCATGTAGCGGGCGAGCTGCTCCGTCACGCCGGGACCGGCCGCGAAGGCCGCACGGCCGCCGGCGGCGGCCAGAGCGGCGACCGAGCCGGCGGATTGCAGGAAACGACGGCGTGACGGCATTGGCTTCTCCTCGATCAGACCGCGACCGACATCTTGGCGATCTCCGCCGCGCTCGGCAGGTTCTCGACATTCCAGCATGCGTCCATCACGCGCCGGATCGCGGCAGCGGGAATGACGCCGTCGGCGAGGTCGGAGAACTTGGTCTCGAGCTGCTTGTCGGTCATCGGCACCTCGACGCTGCCGATCGCGTGCTCAATGTAGCGGTTCAGCTTGCGGCCGTCCTTGAGCACGATGGTGAGATCGACCTGCTCCGGCTTGATGCCCGGTGTGATGACCGGATTGACCTTAGCCCGCAGCGCGACGACGGTCGGATCGGTCACCGCACGGTCGCTGAACTGCTTCTCGCCGCCGGCGCCCTCGACGATCGCCACCGCGACCGCGTGATAGATGCTGAACTTGCCTTCGAGACCCTGCTTCGGCGTCTTCTTGCCGGTGAGCTCCAGCACCAGCGGATGGACCTTGAGGTCGACGCGCTCGATCTGGTCCGCGGTCAGCTTGCTCTCGTTGCGGAGCTGGATCGCCGCATCGATCGCCGGATGCATGACGATGCCGCAGGCGAACGGCTTATAGGTGTTGAGCGCGGCCTCGTAGCGCTTGCCGAGGTCGCCCAAAATCTCGTTGTAGTCCTGCTTGGTGCTGATGGTGTTGGCCCAGCCGCGCTTGGCCTCGATCATGGCGTCGGAGGAGGTAAAGTTCTTCGAGGCCAGGATGGCCGCAAAGATGCCGCTGGAGGCGGCGCGGCCCGGATTGAAGCTCTTGTTCATCGAGCCGAAGGATTCGCGCAGGCCCACCGGCTGGGATGCGGCAAGACCGAGCGCCCAGGTCATTTGCTGCTCGTTCAGCTTGAGCAGCTTGCCGACGGCCGCGGCCGAGCCGAACACGCCGGCCGTGCCGGTGATGTGCCAGCCGACGTCATAATGGTTCGGGTAGACCGAGTTGCCGATCCGGCATTCGGTCTCGACGCCGAGCACCAGCGCGTTCAAAAACTCCCTGCCGGAGACCGGCTGCAGTTCCGACAGCGCGAGGATGGCCGACGCCACGGGGCCTGCGGGATGGATGATCGTCTTCAGATGGGTGTCGTCATAGTCGAAGATGTGGCTCGACACGCCGTTGATGAAAGCCGCGTTCATGATGTCGAACCGCTCCCGCCGGCCGAACAGTGAGGCCTGCTGCGGCCCCGAGAACGGGCCGAGCGCGGACACCGCGATATCGACCGTCTCATGGTGCGAGCCGCCGATGGCGACGCCGACCCAGTTGAGCAGCGTGCGCACGCCTTCTTTTCGAACATTGGCCGGCAGGTCGTCATAGCTTGCGGTAACGAGATAATGCGCCAATGCGCGCGTCACCTCCTTGGGCGGGGAGGCCGCGGGCGCAGCGGCCGGAGCCTGAGCGAAAGCGACATTGGTGCCGGCGGCGGCGAGCGGCAGCGCGGCTGCCGCCTGGAGCAGCGTCCTGCGATCAGTGTGCATAGGCAGCCTCCTTGACCTTGATCGAGACCAGCTGCGCCGCGAGGCGAACAGCGCTTTCGAGCGCGCCGGTCTTGGCGATACCCGTGCCGACGATGTCGAACGCGGTGCCGTGCGACGGGGTGGTGAACACGGTCTCCAGCCCCGCGGTGACGGTGACGCCGCGGTTGAAGCCGCGCAGCTTGGTCGCGATCTGGCCCTGGTCGTGATACATCGCGACCACGCTGTCGAACTCACCGGCGAAGGCGCGGATATAGACGGTGTCGGCGGGATAAGGCCCGGTGCAGGCGATGCCGGTCTTGGCGGCGGCCTCGACCGTGGGACGGATCATCTCGATCTCGTCGCGGCCGAACAGGCCGTTCTCGCCGGCATGCGGATTGAGCGCCGCGACCGCGATGCGCGGCTTGGCGACGCCAGCCCTCTTCATCATGCGATCGACCAGCTCGATCGCATCTGTGATGCTGGCCGGGTTGATGCCGTCGAGCGCCTCGCGCAAGGACTGATGCCCGGTGACGCGCGACATCCACTGGCCGTCCAGCACGTTCATCTCGGAGAAGTAACTGGTGTGACCGAGCAGGCTCGCGAACATCTTGTGCTCGTCGGGGAACTTCCAGCCGCCGTCGAACATCGCGCGCTTGTTGAGCGGCGCAAAGGTGATGGCATCGACCTCGCCGTCCTTGGAGAAATCGATCGCGCGCGACAGCGTCTCGCCCGTCAGCCGGCCGGATTCGGCGCTGGCCTTGCCGATCAGGAACTTTGCGGGATCGGTATTGCCCAAGTCGACGAGCTGCACCGTGCCGCGGCCCCAATTGGCGGCTTTGGGCGATGAGATCCGCTCGATCTTCAGCTTCACGCCGGCATGCTCCATGCCCATCTCGAGCACGCGGGCATCGCCGACTACGACGAGGCGCGCGGCGTCCGCAAGCCTGTCATCGGAGAGGATGCGCGCGACCTGTTCGGGGCCAATGCCGGTGCAGTCGCCCGGCGTCAGCGCGATGACGGGCAGTTGATTGGTGTTGGTAGCCATACTGAAGACCTTGGATCCTTACTTCACTGTTTGGATTTGAGCGGCGGACTGAGCCCAGTCGTCGCGGTTGAATTCGCCATCCCATTTCGCGACCACGATGGCGGCGACGGCATTGCCGATCGTGTTGGTGATGGCGCGGGCCAGCGACATGAAACGGTCGATGCCGAGCAGCAGCCGCGACCACGGTCGCCGCGAGCGCTGCGAACGCACCGCCGGTGACGCCGGCCGCGCCCTTGCTGGTGAACAGCATCACAACGAACAGGCTGAGCTGCTGCGCGGCCGTCAGCTCGATGCCGTAGACCTGGGCGACGAAGATGGTCGAGAGCGGCAGCGTCAGCGCGACGCCGTCGAGATTGAAGGAATAGCCGGAGGGAATGACGAGGCCCGCCACAGCGCGCCCGACGCCGGCCTTCGGCAGCTTCTCCATCATGCCGGGGATGGCGGTTTCTGACGACGAGGTGCCCAGCACGACCAGCAGCTCGGTGCGGAGCAGGCGCAGCAGGTCCATCAGGCGAATGCCGGCGAGGCGGCAGATGGTGCCGAGGATGACGAAGATGAAGAACGCCATCATCGCCCAGGCGGTGCCGACCAGCAGTGCGAGCGCATAGAGGGTGGCGGCGCCGAATTTTGCGACCGTGAACGCCATGGCGCCGAACGCGCCGATCGGGGCCAGCGCCACCACGACATGAACGACGCTGAAGACCAGCTCGGTCACGCGTTCCAGGCCGGTGCGCAGCGGCGCGGCCTTGTCGCCGAGCAGCAGGAGGCCGATGCCGCACAGAAGCGCGAGCACGAGAACCTGGAGCACATCGCCGGCCGTGAACGCGCCGACGAAGCTTTCCGGGATCATGTGCTGGATGTAGGCGGACAGCGATCCAACATGGGCCTGCTGATAGCGCGCAACGGTCTCGGCCTGCTGCGCGGTGGCGTGCGCGACGCCCGCGCCGGGCTGCACCCAGCGCACCACGACGAAGCTGATCAGCAGGCACAGGGTCGTCACGGCTTCGAAATAGACGAAGGCCTTGAGCCCGATGCGGCCCACCGCCTTCATGTCGCCGACCTGCGCGATGCCGGTGACCACGACCAGGAAGATCAACGGCGCGATCGTCATCTTGATCAGCGAGATGAAGGCATCGCCGAGCGGCTTGAAGTCGACGGCAACGCTCGGAGCCAGGAAGCCGAACAGCGCGCCGAGCGCGGCGCCGGCGACCACCAGGACATATGGCTCGCGCCAGAGCGGCTTGCGGCGGCGTTCGGAAACCGGGGTCGACAGCGGCTCAGACAGCGGCGTTGCGGCAATCTGCAATTTCGTTTCCTCCAACGGCATCTTCGCGCCATGCAGGGATGGCGCTTTGTTCTTGTCTTGCTATGCCGTTTACATTGGACCAGCGGCGTGGCAGGCGCTAATGCCGTATCGGTATGATTTGAGGACAAAACGTTATTATGGACCTGATCTGGCTGGAGGACTTCCTTGCCATCGCCGAGGAGGGCGGGTTCTCCCGCGCCGCCGAGCGACGGCATGTGACCCAGCCGGCGCTGAGCCGCCGCATCAGGTCGCTCGAGGAGTGGCTGGGCACGCCGCTGTTCGAGCGCTCGACCCACACGATCACGCTCACCGCCGCCGGCGAGAGTTTTCGTCCCGTCGCGGAGGATGTGCTGCGCCGGATTCTGGTCGGACGCGAGGAGGCGCTCGAGGTGGCGCGGCTGAAAGCCGAGACCATCACCTTCGCGGCCACGCATTCGCTGTCGCAGGCCTTCTTTCCGGAATGGATCCGCAACTCCGACGGCGCTCGGGCCGGCTCGGCCGTGCAGCTCGTCGCTTCCAATTTTGCCGGCTGCGAAAAACTGCTGCTGGATGCGCAGGCGCATTTCATGCTGGCGCACTACCATCCCTCGTTGGTGAGCCGGCTCGACATGGACCGCTTCCAGCGCATCGATCTCACCACCGACATTCTGATCCCGATCAGCGCGCCGGCCGCCAAATCTGGAACCACCAAGTCTGGCCGTAACGGACGCAGCGGCAAGAAGGCCCAAGCCCGCTACGCCCTGCCCGGCGCATCCGGCGCGCCGCTGCCCTATCTCGCCTACCACCCCGGCTCGGGCGTGGGCCGGCTCGTCACCTCGTTCCTGGCGACGAAGGATCCGGCGGCCTGGCTCGTCCCGGGCTTCGCCGCGCCGGTGATGCTGCTGGTCGACATGGCACGCGAAGGACGCGGCGTGACGTGGGCGCCGATGAGCCTCGTCCGCGCCGATCTCGACAGCGGCCGCCTATTGCGCGCCGGCGGCGCTGAATGGGACATTCCGATCAGCGTCTCGCTGTTCCGCACGCGGGCCCGCATGACCCGGGCGGCCGAGAACTTCTGGAGCGCGGTGCGCAAGGGCCGGCCCGGCGGGAAATCCATCTCGGCCGCGCCGCGGACAAGGTGACGGCGCCTCTAATCAAGTCGACTGTTAAGCTGTTTCGGCAGCGAATGCTGCAGGTCGGCTTCCTCGCCGCAATGACGGGCACGGTCCACGCCGAGATATCGATCGCGCCCGCAGAGCTAAAAGCGATCAGCAAGATCGACGTACGCTTCCAGTCCTACAACATCGAGATGGTGGAGGTGACCGGCGGACGGTTCTGGAAGCCCTATGCGCAAGGAGGCGGTCGCAGCGATCGCTACGCTTATCGACCGCCGATCGATCTCGCCAATACGCGATTGCGCAAGCTCGCCGCAGCACTCGGGCCGGCCTATTTGCGCGTGAGCGGCACCTGGGCGAATGCGACCTTTTTCGCCGACACCGACGATCCTCCGGTCGCACCGCCCGCCGGCTTCGACACCGTGCTCAGCCGCACGCAATGGCGCGGCGTCGTCGACTTCGCGCGCGTCGCCGATGCGGAGATCGTGACGTCTTTCGGCGTCAGTCCCGGCAGCCGCGACACTGACGGCGCCTGGACGCCGGATCAGGCACAGCGCCTCGTCGATTTCACGCGGTCGCTGGGCAGCCGCATTGCTGCCGCCGAGTTCATGAACGAGCCGACGCTCGCGGCGAACAATGGCCCGCCGGCGGGATATGACGCCAATGCCTATGGCCGCGACTTCAAGATCTTTCACACATGGATGAAGCGCGCATCGCCCGAGACGTTGATCGCTGGGCCTGGCTCCGTCGGCGACTCCGCCTCCTCTTCCGCCACCGGCATCAACACGCGCGATCTGCTCGCCGCATCGGGCCCGGGGCTCGATCGCGTCTCCTATCACCATTACAACACGCTCTCGCCCCGCTGCGGCGTGTACGACGATCCGGCCCAGACGCTATCCGAGGACTGGTTGTCGCGAACCGACGTCGCGCTCGCCGTCTACCGCGGCCTGCGCGACCAGTTCGAGCCGGGCAAACCGATCTGGCTGACGGAGACCGCGGATGCCGCCTGCGGCGGCAATCTGTGGGACGCGACCTTTCTCGACGGCTTTCGCTATCTCGACCAGCTCGGTCGCCTGGCCAGAGCCGGCGTGCAGGTGGTGATGCACAACACGCTTGCGGCGAGCGACTACGGCTTGCTCGACGAAAAGACGTTTCGGCCACGGCCGAACTACTGGGCCGCACTGCTATGGCATCGCCTGATGGGCACAACCGTACTCGACGCAGGCATGACCTCGACGCGCACCGTTCACGCCTATGCGCATTGTCATCCCACGGTGAAAGGTGCGGCGTCCGTCCTCCTCATCAACACGTCGCAACATGAACCGCACGCCGCAACGCTGGCCGCGCAGGCCGAGCGCTATATGCTTCGGGCGCGCCGCCTCCAGAGCGCGAGCGTGCAGTTGAACGGCACGACGCTCGCCTTGACCGACGGCGACGATCTGCCCCGCCTTACGCCGCGAGCTGTACCCGCGGGCCGGATCCGCCTGCCGCCCGCCAGCATCACCTTTCTGGTGATGCGGGACGCCGCCGCCTGCCGCTGAGTGATTTCAGGATTTCAGCGCATCGCGCGCCGTCTCCGGCGCCATCAAGGTCGCGATGATCGTGATGATCGACAGCGCGATGATGTAGACAGACACGGCCCAGTACGAGCCGGCCCATGCCAGCAGCGCCGTTGCGATCAGCGGCGAGAAGCCGCCGCTGATGGCGGCTGCCACATTGGCTCCGAGCGATGCGCCGCTGTAGCGAACCTGGGTGCGGAACAATTCCGGCATGAAGGCGGCCTTCGGCCCGAAAAGCAGCGCATGCGTCAGCGTCATCGTGACCACGAGTGCGAGCGTGATCAGCGCCGGCTCCTTGGTGTCGAGGAACCAGAACAGCGGAAACGCCAGCGCCACCGAGAACACGCCGCCGGCGAGATAGAGCGCCTTGCGGCCAAAAATGTCGGAGAGCCAGCCGGCCAGCGGCAGCGTCGCAAACTCGACGATCGCGGCATAGACCACCGCGTTCAGGATCACCTGCCGCGGCAGGCCGAGCTTCGTGGTGGCATAAACGACTGTGAAGACGGTGAGGAGATAGGCAAGGCCCACCTCCGACACCGTGATGCCGATCGCGAGCAGAAAGCTGCGCCAGTCGCGGCGGAGCACTTCCCACACCGGCTGCGCCAGCACTTCCTTGCGCTCCACGACCTCCTTGAAGTGCGGCGTCTCCGCGAGCTTGAGCCGCACGATGAAGCCGACGCCGACCAGCAAGATGCTGATCCAGAACGGCACGCGCCAGCCCCAGCTCAAAAAGTCCGCCTCGGGCAGCTGCGTCATCAGGCCGAAGATGCCGGTGGAGGCGGCGACACCGACGGGAAAGCCGATCTGGACCAGGCTGCCATAGAAGCCGCGGCGATTGCCGGCATGCTCGATCACCATCACCACCGCGCCGCTCCATTCACCCCCGAGCCCGATGCCCTGGATGAAGCGCAGGATGATGAGCAGGATCGGCGCCCACACACCAATCTGGCTATAGGTCGGCAGGCAGCCGATCAGGAAGGTGCCGAGCCCCATCGCGATCATGGTCGCGACCAGCATCTTCTTGCGCCCGAGCCGGTCGCCGTAATGCCCGATGATCGCGCCGCCGATCGGCCGCGCCACGAAACCGACCGCGTAGGTCGAGAATGCCGCGAGCGTGCCGACAAAGGGATCGAAGCTCGGGAAGAACAGCTTGTTGAGCACCAACGCGGCCGCCGTGCCGTAGATCAGGAAGTCGTACCACTCGATCGCGGTGCCGAGCGCGCTCGCCCATACCACATGCGCCGTCGTCGATTTCTCCGCCGAAGCAGAGACCCCCGCTGCTGCCGTCATTGCCACGCCCCACAGATTCCGGGGAGCATCATGGCCAATCGCGATGATGGTTGCAACCTGCGGGAGCAATTGTTCGCTCTCGTGCCGCCGACGCTGCGCAGCGTCATTGCGAGGACGAAGCAATCCAGACTGCCGCCGCGGAGAAAGTCTGGATTGCTTCGCGGAGCCTGTCATCGGGCCGCGCTTCGCGCGGACCCGGTGGCTCGCAATGACGGGCGTGGCGACATTTGTACGCATCTCCGCACCATCGTCCCGGTGGCCATGGAACCCAGTCCAGCCGTTATTCGCCATTGACAAACTCGTTCGCCAATATCTAACTTATCTCCAGAACAACTGGTCGCGCCAGGCGGCCGATAAAAGAGAGGGAACGACGATGAGAGGGCTTTTGGCCTGCGCCATGCTCGCAGCCATGACTTCTTCTGCCATGATCACAGCTGCAACCGCGCAAGTCTCCGACGACGCCGTGCGCATCGGCGTACTGACGGATCTGTCGAGCTGGGGCCGCGACAACTCTGGGCCGGGCTCGGTCGAGGCCGCAAAAATGGCGGTGGAGGAGTTCGGTCCGACCGTGCTCGGCAAGCCGATCGAGATCATCAGCGCCGACCACCAGATGAAGACCGACGTCGGCGTGCAGATCGTGCGCGGCTGGTTCGACAACGGCAAGGTCGATGCCGTTGTCGACATCCCCAATTCCGGCATCGCCATCGCCGTGCACAATATGGTGCGCGAGCGCAACAAGATCGCCCTGCTTTCCGGCCCCGGCGCGAGCTCGCTGACCGACGAGCTGTGCAGCCCGAACACGGTGCACTTTACCTACGACACCTACGCGCTGTCGAAGGTGACGGCGTCCGCCGTGATCAAGGAAGGCGGAAAGTCCTGGTACTTCATCACCGCCGACTACGCCTTCGGCCAGCAGCTCGAGAAGGACGCGACGCGCTTCATCAACGAGATGGGCGGCAAGGTGCTCGGCGGCGTCAAGCATCCGACCAACACCGCGGATTTTTCGTCCTTCGCGTTGCAGGCGCAGAGCTCGAAATCCGATGTCGTCGCCTTCGCCAATGCCGGCCAGGATACCGACAACGCGATCAAGCAGTCCGGCGAGTTCGGCCTCGTCCAGGGCGGTCAGAAGCTCGTGGGCTTGCTCATGTTCGACACCGACGTGCATGCGATCGGGTTGAAGGCCGCACAGGGCACCTACATGACCACGGCCTCCTACTGGAACATGGACGAGGCGACCCGTGCCTGGTCCAAGAAGTTCTACGAGCGCACCAATGTCATGCCGACCATGATCCAGACCGGCGTCTATGGCTCGGTGCTACATTATCTCAAGGCCATCAAGGCGGCCGGCACCGACGATCCGGCCAAGGTCATGGCCAAGATGCGCGAGCTGCCGATCGAGGATACTTTCGTGCATGGCGGCAAGTTGCGCGAGGACGGCCGCGTCATCCGCGATATGTATCTCGCCAAGGTGAAAACGCCCGAGCAGTCCAAGGAGCCCTGGGACTATCTGGAGATCGTCAAGACCGTGAAGGGCGAGGACGCCTTCCGCCCGGTCTCCGAATCCAAATGCCCGCTGCTGAAGAAGTGAGGTGAGACATGGCCGGCAACGAGCGCAACGCAAGCGAAACATACGAGTGCGATGTGCTCGTGGCCGGATCGGGCTGCTCCGGCATGTCGGCCGCGATAACCGCGCGCTACCGTGGCCTCGACGTGCTGATCGTCGAGAAAGAGCCGCGCTTCGGCGGCACCACCGCCCGCTCCGGCGGCTGGCTGTGGATCCCCGGCACATCGCTGGCAAAGGCTTATGGCATCACGGAGACGCCGGACCAGGCGCGCACCTACTTGCGCCACGAGGCCGGCAACAATTACGACGCGGCGCGTGTCGATGCGTTCCTGAGCGCCGGCCCCGAGGCAGTCGACTTCTTCACGAGCAAGACGGCGCTCCGTTTCGACATGCCGCTGGTCTTCCCCGACTATCACGCCGAAGCGCCCGGCGGCGCGCAGGGCGGCCGCTCCATGGTGGCGCGACCGTTCGACGGCCGCGAGCTCGGCGACCAGATCAAGTCGCTCGGCATGCCCCTACCCGAGCTCACCGTGTTCGGCATGATGCTGGGAAGCGGCAAGGAGATCATCCACTTCATGCGCGTGACGAAGTCGCTGACGTCGGCGGTCTATGTCGCCAAGCGGCTTTCGCGGCATCTCATGGACGTGATGCGCTACGGCCGCGGCATGACGCTGACCAACGGCAATGCGCTCGCCGGGCGTCTCGCGAAGTCGGCGCAGGATTTGAAGATTCCGATGTGGCTGTCCTCGCCGGTGCGCGAGCTGACGGTCGAGAACGGCGCTGTCACAGGCGCGATCGTGTCGCGTGAGGGCCGCAACGTGCGCGTCCGCGCGCGGCAGGGCGTCGTGCTCGCCTGCGGCGGTTTTCCGCATGACGTCGAACGTCGCAAAAAGATGTTTCCGCATGCGCCGACCGGCGTTGAGCATTTTTCGCCGGGACCGACCGGAAATACCGGCGACGGCCTCCGCCTTGCTGAAAGCGCTGGCGGACATGTCGAGGATCGCCTGCCGAACGCGGCGGCGTGGGTGCCGGTGTCGCTGACCACGCGCAAGGACGGATCCAAGGGCGTGATGCCGCATTTCATCGACCGCGCCAAACCCGGCGTGATCGCGGTGATGCGCGACGGCAAGCGCTTCGCCAACGAAGGCAATTCCTATCACGACTTCGTCCAAGCCATGATCAAGGCTGCCAAGCCCGGCGAGGAGATCGCAGCCTATCTCGTGTGCGATCACCAGACGCTGCGCAAATACGGCCTCGGCTGCGTGCCGCCGTTCCCGATGCCGCTGGGTCATCACCTCGATACCGGTTATCTCATGCGCGGCGACACGCTCGAAGCGCTGGCCGCAAAGGCCGGCATCGATGCCGAGGCGTTCGCCGAGACCGTCAGGCAGTTCAATGCGACCGCGCCGCTGGGCCACGACGCCGCCTTCGGCAAGGGCTCAAAAGCCTATAACCGCTACCAGGGCGACGCCATGCATGGTCCCAATCCCTGCATCGCGCCGATCGAGAACGGCCCGTTCTATGCCATCAAGATGGTGATCGGCGATCTCGGCACCTATGCCGGCATCGTCACCGACGAGAACGCGCAGGCGCTCGACGCCGAGGGCCGGGTGATTCCCGGCCTCTATGCCGCCGGCAACGATATGGCGAGCATCATGGGCGGCAATTATCCCGGCGCCGGCATCACGCTTGGGCCGGCGCTGACCTTCGGCTACATTGCCGGCCGTCATCTCGCCGACAGCGCCGCCAAGCGCGACGCGGCGTAGAGCATGATCCGGAAAAGTGTGCAGCGGTTTTCCGAAGAGATCATGCTCAAACAAGAACTCAAGCGCATCGGAGGCGCATGAAGAGAGAAAGCCGCGGCATCCAGTCGATCGAGGTCGGCGGAGAATTGCTCCGCGCGCTCGCCAGGAGCGGCGAGCCGATGATGCTGCGCGATCTCGCCCGCGAAGCCGGCATGACGCCGGCCAAGGCGCATCCCTACCTCGCCAGCTTCTCCCGCATCGGCCTGATCGAGCAGGACGAGACCACCGGCCGCTACGAGATCGGCGCGCTGGCGCTGGAGCTTGGCCTGATCAGCCTGCGTCGTCTCTCCGGCGTGCGCATCGCGCGGCCGAAGATTGCAGCACTCGCGAGCCAGATCGGCCACGCGGTGTCGCTGGCAGTCTGGGGCACGCACGGCCCGACGGTGGTGCAGCTGGAAGAGCCCGGCCAACCCGTGCACATCGTGATGCGCGCGGGCTCGGTGATGGCGCTGCTGGAGACCGCGACTGGGCGCGCCTTTGCGGCGTTCCTGCCGGAGAAGACCATCAATGCCGCACTCGAAAGCGGGCTCGATCGCCACGGTGTCGGCTACAATCCGAAGCGCGCCGTGAAAGGCGCCAAGGTCACGGAGATGCTGGCCGAGGTCCGCAAGCACGGCCTCGCCCGCGCGCTGGGCGATCCGCTGCCCGGCGTCAATGCGTTCTCCGCACCCGTGTTCGATCATTCCGGCCATGTCGCATTGGTCATCACCGCGATGGGCCCGGAAGGCACGTTTGACGCGCTCTGGGACAGCCCGATCGCGCACGCGCTGCGAGATTGCGCTGGCGGGATCTCGAAGCGGCTGGGCTATGGGATGACGGTTGCGGCGGAGTGAGGCTTCGCAGCCCAGCACAAACACGGCTGTCATGCCCCGCGAAGGCGGGACATCCAGTACGCCGCGGCGGATGTGGCGAGAGCGAGCTCTTACGCCCGCCTCTGGAATACTGGATCGCCCGGTCAAGCCGGGCGATGACACCGAGAATGGAGCCGTCCTACTTCTCCTTCACCGGTACCGTGTAGTTCAGGATCAGCCGCCCGCCGTCGGGATAGATGGTCTGCCCGGTGATATACGACGCATCATCGCTTGCGAGAAACGCGACCACCGATGCCACCTCGCTCGGCTCGCCGCCGCGTCCCGCAGGCGTACGCGACATCACGGTCTTCCGCGCATCCTCGGACGTGTAGATCGATGACGCCACCATGTCGGTCAAAATCGTGCCCGGCCCCACCGCGACGACGCGGATGTTGTGCGGGGCGAGCGCAACGGCAGCGACTGACGTCAGCTGCTTCATGCCGCCCTTGGACATCGCGTAGGTCGCAAGCGCCGGGATCGCGAGCAGCGCGTTCACCGAGGACATGTTGATGATGACGCCACCGCCGCCTTGCGCGATCATCTGTCTTGCTGCTGCCTGCACGCCGAAGAATGCGCCCTTCAGGTTGATGCCGATGATCTCGTCGAATTCCACTTCGGAGATCTCAAGGAGGTCCCGGTTGCGGGCGACGCCGGCATTGTTGACCATGATGTCGAGCCGGCCGAATTCTTTCACGGCGGTTGCGACGAGCTGATCCACGTCGGTGCGCTTGGCGACATTGCCGACGACAGTGCGCAATGCGTCCGGCCGCCCGAGCTCGGCGGCCGTTGCAGCCAGACCCTCGGCATCGACGTCGGAGATGACGACCTTGACGCCGTCGTCGAGGAATCTCTTTGCGCAGGCCTTGCCGATGCCGCGCGCCGCACCGGTGATGGCGGCGACCTTGCCGGATAGTTTCATGGTCTCACTCCAGAATAGCTGCTTGCGGCAGGCCTAAGCCGGATGAGGACCGAGGGCTAGGCCGCCGCAAACCCGAGATGAGCACGGAACCGGTTCTTGATAAAGACGGCATCGCGCGAGGGCAGCGAGCGCGGCGGATTTTCGGCCAGAACCTTGATGACAAAAAGCCGCGGGCCACCGACCGGTTCGGCCATTTGCGCGGCGAGGCGTTGCACTTCCTCAAGCGTCCGCACGGTTCCGGTCGCGGCAAAGCCGCAGGCCGTGGCGATGGCGGTGAGATCGACACCGCGGCCGGTGTGGCTCGCCTGCATCCCGGTCTCGCCAAAATGCTGGTTGTCGATCACGACGATGTCGAGATTGCGCGGGCGCGCGACGCCGATGGTGGCGATGCCGCCGAGGCCCATCAACTGCTCGCCGTCACCGGTCAAGGCGAGAACGCGCTTTCCCGGCTGCGCCTGCGCGAGCCCAAGCCCGATCAGCGCGGCGCCGCCCATGGCGCCCCAGAGATAAAAATTGTCGTCACGGTCGCCGGTCGCATGCAGATCGTAGGTCGGCGAGCCCAGGCCAGAGACAACCAGCATGTCCTTGCGGTTCCTCAGGAGTGCCGCGACGGCAACGCGGCGATCGAGTTGGGAAGGATTGGACATCGACATCACCACTTCTTCTTGCCGATCAAGCGCTGCCCGATCAGGACCGCGATCTGCTGGTCGGATTCATAGGCGAGCGCGGCCGCGGATTCGACAGTCTCGACCAGGTCTTCCGCCGTCTCCGCGCGCATCACCTTCAGGCCGATGGCTTCGAGCGAGGGCTGCGTCGCCCGGCTCATCGGCACTTGCCAGGGATTGAACTCGGCCCATTCGCCGCGCATCGTCACCAGCATCAGAAGCGGAAAGCGGCCGATCGCCGACAGCGACAGCATGTTGATGCAATTGCCGACGCCGCTCGACTGCATCAGCAGCACGCTGCGCTGGCCGCCAAGCCAGGCGCCCGCGGCAATGGCGATGCCCTCCTCCTCCGTCGTCAGCACATTGGTGGTGACGTCGTGGTCGGCCGAGAACATGCGGATGAGCTGGCTGTGGCCGGCGTCGGGGACGTAGGACATCTGCCTGACGTCGGCGGCCTTCAGGATGCGATAGAGCTCGGACGGCCAGTCGGTTTCGGGATTGGGCTTGGGGCTGTGCACCGCGTGTCTCCGTGACTTTCGAGCGGCACGCTAGCGATGTTCGCGCGCGACGGCTCTGACCGTCTGGCACGATCAGGTATTGAAAGATTGTATAGCTGGCGTTGGCCGCGGCATCCGCGCCTCTCCTCCCTCGCCCCGTTCTTACGGGGAGAGGGTTGGGGTGAGGGGCTCCCTCCATACGAAGAGTCCACCGATAGACCTGTACCCCCTCACCCGGATTGCATCTTCGATGCAATCCGACCTCTCCCCGCAAGCGGGGCGAGGTGAAAAGAAGAGCCTCAATTCGTCGCAGCTCTTGCCGTGGTCGGCATATAGATCTGCGCGTAGCCTTCCTTGATCGCGGCCGTGATGCGGTCGAGGCGGCGATCGATGTGCTTCTCCAGCACTGACACGCAAGCCTCCTCATTTCGCGCCTTCAAACCTTCGACCACCGCGCGGTGCTCGGCCTGGGTGTTCGAGCGGTTGACGCGGTCCATGTCGATCCAGCGCACGAAGCGGATGCGGGCGTTGACGTTGCGCAGGACGCGCAGCATCTCGGCATTGTTCGACATCGCCATCAGCCGTTCGTGGAAGGTCTCGTCCAGCTCGACCAGCTCCACCGATGTGCGCTCGCCGGGATCGGGACCGGTGGCTTCGAGGAATTTCAACAGCGCGTCGATGTCCTCGTCCTTGGCGCGCTTGACGGCGAGGCGGACCGCAGCGACCTCGATCGACTTGCGCAGCTCGTAGAGATCGAAGATCTCGTGCGCATCGAGCTCGCGGCAGAAAAACCCCTTGCCCGGCGTGAAGCGCAGGAAGCCTTCGGTGTTGAGACGGTTGAGCGCTTCGCGCAGTGGCGTGCGGCTGACACCAAGCCGCTTGGCCAGCTCGCCCTCGTTGAGCCGCTCGCCCGGCTTGAACTCATAGCTCACGGCCATCGCCTTGAGCTGCTCATAGACGCGATCGACGATACTATCGGAAGCCAGTTCCACGTTGCTCATCATCAACTGCATTCATGACCGAACACAACACAATATACCGGGGCCTTGTGGACAATGGCAATGCACACGGCAGAGCTGGCAGAGACTGTTCAAGGCTTTGCGACGGATGGAATCAGGCAAAGGCGCGCGGGCGCAGTCCAGCATGAAACCAGGTGATCATGGAATAGATGTCGTAGACCGGCAGCCCGACCTCGGCCTGCAACGCGGCCGCATAGGGCGGCATGTTGGTGCATTCGAGCACGATCGCGCCGACATCGGGTTTTTGGCGACGAGCTCCTTGCCCGCCTCGACCACGTCGCGCTCGGCTTGCGCGACGTCCATGTCGTCCTTCTCGGCCTTGATCAGGACGCGGAAGAATTCCTTGCCGTGCTCGGTGCCGACCAGCGGCGTGTCGAGCGGCACGCCGGCGCCTTCGAGATGGGCCGGCGTCAGGGTCGAGCCCGACACAGTGACGAGGCCGACGCGCTTGCCCGGCGGCAAGGTCGCCTGCACCCAGGGCACCTGCATCAGCGACGAGGTCGCGACCGGCACGCCGACGGCCGCCGCGATCTCCTTCTGGAACAGCGAGAGGAAGCCGCAATTGGTGGTGATGGCCTCGGCCCCGAGCCGCACCAGGTCCTTCGCAGCATCGATGAAGTCAGGCAACAGGCCCGCAGCGCCCTTCAGCACCACCTTCTCAGGCGACGCCCCGCTCACCACGCGATAGAGCACCGGGAATGGCCAGGTCGTGCCATTGCCCATGTCGCCGGGAATGCGGGGAAAGCGCGCCTCCAGCATCAAAATGCCGAGCGGCGCGCCGTAGATCGCCTTGCCGCCACGGGCGATGCTGGAGGATGCGTTGGCTGGACTGGTCATGATGCGACCTCAGAGGAAGCGAGTGGGCGCGAACGGCGCCAGCGGAATCTCAGGCGTCTTGCCGCTCAGGAGCTGGGCGACGAGACGCCCCGTACGGGCCGAGCCGACCAGGCCGACATGGCCGTGGCCGAAAGCGTAGACGATGTCGCGTGAGGCGCGCGCGTGGCCGATGCACGGCAGTCCATCTGGCATGCTCGGGCGATGGCCGAACCAGGTCTTGATGCGCGAGGGCGGAATATCCTTCGGCAGCTTTGGGAACATGCTGAAGAGGTTGTCGCGCAAGATCTCGGCACGCTTCCAGTTCGGCGCGGCCTCAAGACCTGCGATCTCGACCGTACCGGCGGCGCGCAGGCCCTTGTTGGTCCAGTTCACGACCATCTTGGCGTCGGACGCCATCATCGAGCTGCGCGGGCCGGATTCCGGATTCTCGATCATGACGTGATAGCCGCGCTCGGTCTCGAGCGGCAAGGGATCGCCGACCGATGCGGTGAGCTGTTTTGACCGCGCACCGGCGGCGACGACGACAGCGTCACAAGCTATCTCGCCGGTCCCGGTGAGCACGGCAACGAGCTTGTTGCCGGAGAGCTTCAGACCGGTCGCCTTGGCCCGCACGTGCTTCGCGCCGCTGGCGATCGCATGATTGGCAAGAGCCGCAACATAAGCGCCGGGATCGCGACAGCGGCCGGCTTCCTCCACCACCACGCCAAAGGTGTATCGCGGATGCAGGTCCGGCTCGCGCTGACGCATCTCGTCGGCATTGAGCTCCAGCCATTCGACGCCGACCTTCTTGCGCAGGCGCCAGCCGAGGTCGTTGTCGAAATTACCGCGCGAGGGGAAGACGTGCATCACGCCGTTGCGCTCGACCAGTTCCGGCACGCCCGCTTCTTCCGCAAGCTTCCGGTGCAGCAGCGGCGCGTCCTTGAGGAGATCGCGCAGCGCGAACGCCGTCTTCTCGACCCGCGCCTCGGTCCAGCCCGAGAGAAGATATTTGATCAGCCAGGGTAGCGCCTTCGGCAAGTACGACCAGCGGATCGCGAGCGGGCCGAGCGGATCCATCAGATAGCCCGGCACCTTCTTCCAGACGCCCGGCTCGGCCGGCGGGATCACCGAATGCGAGGACAGCCAGCCGGCATTGCCGTAGCTCGCCGCCTGCTCTCCGCCCGGCTCTCCCGGATCGATCAGCGTGACGCGATGGCCCTCGCGCAGCGCCTCGATCGCACTGATCACGCCGACTGCGCCGGCGCCGATAATCGCGACGTGGCGGCCCTCCGGCATCGCCTACGCCTTCACCTGCGGCACAAAATCCTTGCCGACTGAAATCGCGCGCGGATCGATAATGCAGTGAAGGATCGACGGCTTGCCCGAGGCCAGCGCACGCTCGAACGCAGGCGCGAATTCTTCGGTGCGCTCGACGCGCTCGCCATGGCCGCCGAACGCCTTTGCATACATCGCAAAATCAGGGTTCTTCAACTGCGTGCCGACGACGCGGCCGGGATAGTCGCGCTCCTGGTGCATGCGGATGGTGCCGTATTGCGAGTTGTCGACGACGATCACGATCAGCGGCGCGTCGTACTGCACGGCGGTCGCGAATTCCTGGCCGTTCATCAGGAAGCAGCCGTCGCCGGCGAATGCGACGACGACACGGTCAGGATATTGCCGCTTGGCGAGCACGCCCGCCGGCACACCATAGCCCATCGAGCCCGAGGTCGGCGCGAGCTGCGCCGCGAAGCTGTGGAAGCGGTGGTGGCGATGGATCCAGCCGGCATAATTGCCGGCGCCGTTGCAGACGATCGTGTCCTTCGGCAGCCGGTCGCGCAGCCAGGTCATGACCTGACCATACTGGAACGTGCCCGGCAGCTCGCGCGCCTTGTCGGTCCAGGCGAGATAATCGGCATGCGCCTTGGCGGCTTCGCCCTTCCAGGCAACCGTCCCAGTGGGCTTCAGCGTCTCGACGGCGGCGGCGAATGCGGCCGGTGACGCCTGAATCGCCAGCGCCGGCTGATAGACGCGGCCGAGCTCTTCCGAGCCCGGATGCACGTGGATCAGCTTTTGCTTCGGCGAGGGAATGTCGAGCAGCGTGTAGGATGAGGACGGCATCTCCGACATGCGGCCGCCGATCAGCAGGATGACGTCGGCGTTGTCGATGCGCGCCTTCAGCCCCGGGCTCGGCCCGATGCCGAGATCGCCGGCATAGTGCGAATGATCGGCGTCGATCAGCGATGCGCGGCGGAACGAGGTCGCGACCGGCAGGTCGAACCGCTCGGCAAAGCGCGCGATGCTCTTGGTGGCGTCATCGGTCCAGCGCGAGCCGCCGAGGATGACGAGCGGCGCCTTGGCGCTGGCGAGCATCGCGCCGACGCGCTCGATATCATCCGGCGCCGGCCAGCTCACCGCCGGCTCGATCCGCATGGCGTCGGCAACGGCGGCGGTCTCGGTCAGCATGTTCTCCGGCAGCGCGATCACGACGGGACCGGGACGGCCCTGCATGGCGACGCGGAAGGCGCGCGCGACCAGCTCGGGAATGCGATCGGGCCGATCGATCTCGACCGCCCATTTCGCCATGGGGCCGAACACCGCCTTGTAATCGAGCTCCTGGAACGCCTCGCGCTCGCGCATGCCGGTATCGACCTGGCCGACGAACAGGATCATCGGCGTCGAATCCTGCATCGCGATGTGGACGCCATGGCTGGCGTTGGTCGCGCCGGGGCCGCGGGTGACGAAGCAGATGCCGGGCCGTCCCGTGAGCTTGCCATAGGCCTCCGCCATCATCGCCGCGCCGCCTTCGGCGCGGCAGATCACGACGTCGATCGGGCTGTCATGCAGCGCGTCCAGCGCCGCCAGATAGCTCTCGCCCGGCACGCAGGTGACGCGCCCGACGCCCTGCGCGACCAGCTGATCGATCAGGATCTGGCCCCCGGTGCGGGTGTTGCGAATGGTCATAACGGCTCCCTGCTGGCTCTGGCGGTGCGCTCGACGCCGCGCGCAAATCTCGTTCGGAGGTGGGTAGGACAGGCGGGCAGAGCGCGCAAGATCGAAAGGTCTCTCCTCTCCTGCGCAGGCATCATGCCCGGCTTCGATGGTTGCACTACCGGCCGCCTGCAATGATGCGGCGGCAGTGATCGAGCGCCGCGCCGATCAGATTGTCGCTCGCCTCGGGGGTGCGGAACGCCGAATGCGCCGACAGCGTCACGTTCGGCAGCTTCGTCAGCGGATGGCCCGGCGGCAGCGGCTCGACGGTGAAGACGTCGAGGCCGGCATGGGCGATGTGGCCGGAGCGCAAGCCATCCAGCATCGCGTCCTCGTCGACCACGGCGCCGCGTGCGGTGTTGATCAGGATGCTCCCCTGGCGCATCATCGCGATGCGCTCGCGCGACAGGAACCCCTTGGTCTCGTCGTTGAGCAGCAGATGCAGCGAGACGACATGGCTTTCGGCGAGCAGCTTCTCCAGCGCAACGAATTCGACGCCCGGATGGGTCTTCGGCGACCTGTTCCAGGCGATCACCTTCATGCCGCAGCCCGCCGCCATCCGCGCGGCTTCCGCGGCGATGCCGCCAAAGCCGATCAGGCCGAGCGTCTTGCCGGTGAGCTGGACCGCATCGCGGCGCAGCCAGTTACCCTCGCGCATGCCGCGATCCATCTCGCCAAAGCTCTTCGCCGAGGCCCACATCAGCGCGATCGCGCATTCGGCGACCGCGGTATCGCCATAGCCTTTGATGGTGTGAACCGAGATGCCGCGTCCGGCCAGCTCTTCCGGATTCATGTAGCTGCGCGCGCCGGTGCCGAGAAAGACGACGTGCTTCAGCCCGGCACATTTCGCGGCAACCGCCGTCGGCACCGCGGTATGATCGACGATCATGATCTCGGCGCCATCGAGCAGGCGCGGCAGGTCGTCGGGCGAGATCGCGGGATTGCGGTTGATGGCGACCGGAAGATTGTCTGCGCGCAGCAGCTTTTCGGTCACCGCGGCAAGGGTGTCGTTGGCGTCGACGAAGAGGGCACGCACGTGCTTGGCTATCCCATTCAATTCAAAATACCGACTTGCATTTTAAACTGAATACAGAAATAGTCCAGACGCCGGGTTTGAACGTTCAGCAGAAGCGATTGCCCAGGAGACTGCCATGAATCGCAGGGACGCACTCACCACCGTTGCCCTCGCCGGCGCCGCGATCGCCGCAACCGGTTCGGCCAGGGCCGACACCGCGCCCGGCTCGACGCTCGAACGGATCAAGAAGAGCGGCGTGCTGCGTATCGCCGTCATCGCCGGCCAGGACCCCTACTTCCACAAGGACCTCACCACCAATCAATGGTCGGGCGCCTGCATCGACATGGCGAACGACATCGCCGGCAAGTTAGGGGCCAAGGTCGAGACGCTGGAATCGACCTGGGGCAACCAGATCCTGGATCTGCAGGCCGACAAGATCGACCTCGCCTTCGCCGTGAATCCGACGCCGGAGCGCTCGCTGGTGATCGACTTCTCCACGCCGATCCTGGTGCACTCCTTCACCGTCATCACCAAGAAGGGTTTTGCCAAGCCGCAGACCTGGGCCGAACTCAACAAGCCCGAGGTCAAGATCGCCATCGACATCGGCTCAACGCACGAGACGATCGCGCGTCGCTACTGCCCGAAGGCGAACATCCTCGGCTTCAAGACGCGCGACGAGGCAATCCTCGCGGTGTCGACGGGCCGCGCCGACTGCAACGTCTCGCTGGCCGTGCTGTCCATCTTCACGCTGAAGAAAAATCCGACGCTTGGCGACCTCGCCATCCCGCGTCCGCTCCTGACGCTGCCGACCAATCTCGGCATCCGCGCCGAATCCGATCGTCGCTACAAGGATTTCCTCAGCGCCTGGGCCGACTACAACCGTTCGCTGGGCCAGACCCGCGAATGGCTCTTGAAGGCCTATGAAACCGTCGGCCTCGGCGCCGAGGACATCCCGAGCGAAGTGCAGTTCTAGAACGGCCGGCAAGGGCGGATTTGGCTTTAAGCTGAATCGACCAGCCGCGGGCTCCCTACCCTCTCCCGCAAGCAGGAGAGGGAGCGCACCTCCTTCGTTTGCAGCATCAAAACCAATCTCATTGCGCACTAATCCCCTGACACCCGCGCGGCGTCGGGGCGTGACGTCCGCCCCGACAGACGTCGAGGTTGTGCCAATTGCGGACATCCGGATCGCGGTACGATGAGCCGATAGGTTGATTTATCTCAAGACTGCATTCGGAACGCGAGCTAGCTTATCTTCGCAAGGCAGCGATACGTCCGGACAATCGGGAGGTAGAGCATGTACCGGCACATTCTCATTCCGACAGATGGGTCTGAGCTAGCGGAGCGTGGGGTCGCGCACGGATTGGCGCTGGCGAAATCCCTTGGGGCCACCGTATCCTTCATCTTCGTTGTGGAACCATTTTCCGAAGTGTCAGGCCGGTTCCTCGAAGCAATCGCAACATATGCCGAGTTGCGCAAGGAACAGGCCGCGAGCGTATTGGACGGCGCGGCAAATGCGGCCAGGACGGCCGGCATTTCCTGCGAGACGATTCAAGCGGAGAGCGGGCAACCCCATCAGGCCATCATCGCAGCCGCCACGGACAAAGACTGCGATCTCATCGTCATGTCGTCGCATGGGCGCAGCGGACTTGCCGCGCTTGTCATCGGGAGCGTGACAAACAAGGTGCTGACGCACGCACGGACCCCTGTCCTGGTCTGTCCATGAATGTGAGCCCCCTGTTGAAGTCAAACCACCGCACCGGAAGATGGCGACAGGGTCGTCCAGAAAAGGAGCCTCCAGATGTACACCCGGATCCTCTTAAGCACGGACGGATCGGACGTCGCGAGAAACGGCATTAAGCATGGGATTGCTTTGGCAAAGGCCCTGAAGGCCAAGGTGACAGTCATCGCCGTGACGGAATCATTGCCAATCGACTACGGGAGCGGACACGCCTCGGGATGGATACCCTCGCAGCAGGAATTTGATAGCTTCGACGCGGCCTGCAAGGAACGTGCGGGCAAAGTCCTCGACGACGCGCGAGCTTTGGCAGAGCAAGCCGGGATATCCGCAGAACTCTTGCACGTTCCGAATGCGCACCCGGCCACCGCGATTATCGAAACAGCAAAGTCAGGAGGCTGCGACCTGATCGTCATGGGCTCTCATGGGCGCCGCGGTCTCAAGAAGCTATTCCTGGGGAGTCAAACATCGGAGGTCTTGGCCGACGGAAGCGTGCCGGTGTTGGTCGTGCACTAACGAACGGAAATAACGGCGCGGGCTTGGTGAAAGCCGGCTCCCAGCCGGCGGAGCTAAGTCACGCCGCCCGGCATTCTTGTTCGAGAGGCTCATCCTGCCTCCCTGATTTTCCTCTTGTCGTTGTCGCTCGCGCTCAGCTCCGCCCACAGGCGGGAGCGCACACCTTCGTTGAGCGGCGCAATATGGAACGGCTGGCCGAAGATGGCGAGCGGCTCCTGGGGCAACTCGAACCGCGGCCAGGCTTCCGCAACATCGGGTACACCTGATGTGACGAAGCGCAGCAAGCTTGTCTGAAACCGCGCGGCGACATCGATATCGGCGGGCGTCATCGGTCCACCCTTCCGCTTCAGGATGGGACGGTCGATGAAATTGGGCAGATGCGCCCAGAGGCAGGCATTATCGGCACCGTGGGTCGGCCCCTGCGACAGGAACGGTTCCAGCGCCGGACGATGGTCGAACCGGCTCAACCACACCGCACCGCCTGCCGCGGCATGCAGTCGCGCGAGATCGGCCATCGGACGATGCCAGAACGCATCCGACAGCAGCGCCTCGTACGGATCCTCGTCGGCGCACGCGGTGGCGCGATAGTAGGACAGCAGTCGCCCCCAGCCGGCATCGCCAAAGGCGGCACGCACCTGACGCTCGGTGGTGCGGATCATCGCGGCCGGCGGGGTGCTCTTCAGGAACATCACCATCTCGTCGCGGCAGGAGCCGAGCCAGAGCGGGATGTCGCGCAAGCTGCCGCCCGCCAAGACGTCGCGCGGCTCGCGCGGGATCACGGTGCCGTCGAGCACCGGGCCAAACACGGTGCCTGATGCGGTCTCATCCGCGATCATGCGGCCGACACGCTCCACGGCCGCGAACAGTTTTGGCAGTGGCGCGGAAGCGATCGCGCCGGGATCGCGCGCCGGCTCGAGCTCGTCGAGCACACGCTGCGCGACCTCGTCGGCATGATCCGAGGTCATGATGGTCCGTCCGGGAGCGCTCAGTGCGAGCGCCCGAATGAACTTGCCTCTGGCTTCCGGCAGGGTCGCGAGCGCGATCACCATGGAGGCGCCGGCGGACTGACCGGACAGCGTGATGACGTCGGGATCGCCGCCGAAATTTGCGATGTTGGCATGCACCCAGTCGAGCGCGGCGAGCGCATCCGTGATGGCGAGGTTGTTGGCTGCATCGAGGCCGTGGCGATGCAGTTGCAGGAAGCCGAGCGGGCCGAGCCGATAGTTGATGGTCACGACCACCGCAGGACCGCGCGCGGCGAGGAAGCTGCCGTCATAATCGGCGCCGCCGCCGGTGACAAAGGCACCACCATGGATGAAGAACATCACCGGCAGCGGCCGATCCACCCCTGCCGGCGTCCAGATGTTCAGGCTGAGACAGGACGCCTCATCGGCCTGCTCGAGATGGCCGGGCTGCGGCGCATAGGCGCCATAGTCCATGCAATGGCGCGGCTCCGTCCAGGCGCGCGGTGCTATCGCCTTGGCAAAACGCCGCGCGGTCGCGAACGGCACGCCCTTGAAAGCGCGCATGCCGTTCCGCTCGGCGCCGACGATCGGCCCGCTCGTGGTCGAGACTGCGTTGGTCAGCATGCGATCCCTATCCCCTCTCACTCAACTGCGCCGCTTGCCGAGATCGGCGATGTCGACCGTGTGGGTTTCGCGCGCGGTCGCCGCCGCGGCGGCCGAGATCACGCAGCAGCAGGCTACGAAGATCGCGACGGGAATCCAGCCGTTCGGCCCCTCACCCACCAGGCTCGCGCTCACAAGCGGCGTGAAGCCGGCGGCGAGGAAGCCGAGCTGGGTGCCGATCGCCGTGCCGGAATAGCGCACGCGCGCCTCGAACATCTCGGCATAGAACGACGGCCAGATCGCGTTCGGCGCGGCGTAGACGATCCCGGAGAGGATCATCGCGGCGGCGAAGATCCCGATCGTGTTGCCTGATGTCACCAGCATGAAGTACGGGAACAGCAGCACCGCGCAGCCGAGCACGCCGCCGATGAACACCGGCTTGCGGCCGATCTTGTCGGCGAGCAGCGCCCACAGCGGCTGGGTGATCAGCGCGGTGACGTTGCCGAGCACGCCGGCCCAGAGCATGGTCGGACGCGCGACACCGAACTTGGACGTCGCATAGCCGAGCGCGAACACGGCGGTCATGGTGCTGACGGTGGCGATCAGCGCGCAGACGATGACGCGCAGCACGTCGGGCCAGTAGTCGCGCAGCAGCGCGATCAGCGGGAAGCGCGCGACTTGCGCCTTGTCCTTGATGTCCTCGAACACGGGCGTTTCCGGCATGGTCCGCCGCACCAGATAGGCGACGACCAGCACGAAGAACGAGAGCAGGAACGGAATCCGCCAACCCCAGCTCAGCAGCTGATCTTCCGGCAGGCTCGAGACCGGAATGAACACCAGCGTCGCCAGGATCGCGCCGGCCTGCGTGCCGCTCAACGTCCAGCTGGTGAAGAAGGCACGGTTGGAATTGGCGGAATGTTCCAGCGTCAGCGAGTTCGCCCCGCTCTGTTCGCCGGCGGCCGAGAGGCCCTGCAACAAGCGCAGCAACGTCAGGATAACAGGCGCGGCATTGCCGATCGATTTGGCATCCGGCAACAGGCCGATCGCCAGCGTCGAGCCACCCATCAAAACCAGCGTGAACAGCAGCACCGTCTTGCGGCCGATGCGGTCGCCGAAATGACCGAGGATGACCGCGCCGACGGGACGGGCGATATAGCCGATGCCGAACGACAGCAGCGCAAGCAGCGTCGCGGTCGAGGGATCGACATTGGCAAAAAACACTTTTGGAAAGATCAGCGCTGCCGCGGTGCCGTAGATGAAGAAGTCGTAGTATTCGAGCATGCTACCGACGAAGCTGACGAGCGCGGCGCGCTTGGGCAGCTTGTTTTGCGTGGCTTCCGCTGCTGATGGCGCGTGCAGTGGTGCGGTTGACGTCAAGGTCATGAAATTCCTCCCCGTATGTCCGGTGCGGTGCGCGTCAGGCCGTCCGCCTCGCGCGCTTTTCTCGTTGTTGTTGCCGCAGCTTTGGTTTCGACGCATAATGTACGAACTAGTACGTTTATGCAATATGCGTTGGACCAGTGCCCCGGCAGGTGAAATTTGCCTTCACCTTCAAGGTGATCCGTGGAAACTGGCGGGAGAAACAGCAATGCTCGAGCGCATGCCGCCCCCATCGAAGCGCACCAACGACCCCGAACGCACCAAGCGCGATATCCTCGAAGTGGCGATGGCCGAATTCGCCTCGGAGGGCTATTCAGGCGCCCGCGTCGACGCCATCGCGGCGCGCACGCGCACGTCGAAGCGGATGATCTATTACTATTTCGGCGGCAAGGAGCAGCTCTATCTCGCGGTGCTGGAAGAGGCCTATCGCAGCATCCGCGCGCTGGAGGATCAGCTCGACATCGAGAGCTGCGACGCGCGCGAGGGATTGCGCCGGCTGATCGAGGCGACCTTCGACCATGACGAGCGCAACCCGAACTTCATCCGCCTCGTCTCAATCGAGAACATCCATCACGGCAAGCACCTGAAGCAGAATCTGCAATTGCGCCAGCTCAATGCCAGCGTGATCGCGACCCTCGACGGCATTCTCGCACGCGGCCACGCCGAAGGCGTCTTCCGCAACGACGTCGACGCCATCGACCTGCACCTCGCCATCTCTTCCTACTGCTTCTTCCGCGTCGCCAACCGCCACACCTTCGGCGCCTGTTCGACCGCGACCTCAGCGAGCCCAAAGTGCTGGTGAAGAGTCGGACGCAGATCGTTGAGATGATCCTGGCGTGGCTGGGAGCCAGCCAGGCGCAATGACACAATCAGCAGCTCCGTGATCCCAGCGCAGCGGCGGAGCCGCTGTCGCTGGAGGTGCGAGTGGCGCGATGCGCACAGCATCGCGCCGCGAGCGTCAAAGGATGCGCGGCCGAGCTGACGCAGCGGGGCCCCCGCCCTTCGAGGCTTCCCCTGCGGCGCGTTGCGCCCCAGGGCGCGCACCCCAGGCTGACGGGGACGGACTAGCGCTAGCGCCAGCCCCCTCACCCGCTCCTCTTCTGCCGCGTGCTCGCCAGCAGCACCAGCATGAAGGACGCCGCCGTCATCAGCGTCGAGATCGCGGCGATCGTGGGATCGATCTCGTCGCGGAGTGCGGTGAACATGCGCTTGGTCAGCGGCTGGTATTGGCCGCCGGAGATGAACAGCGCGACGATGGTCTCGTCCATCGCCGAGATGAAGGCGAAGATGCCGCCCGCGATCACGCTGGACTTGATCTGCGGCAACGTCACCGCGAAGAAGCTGCGCAGGCGGTTCATGCCGAGGCTGCGCGCCACCATCTCCTGAGCGGGGTCGAAGCTCTGCAGGCCCGCGAGCACGGAGATGATGACATAGGGCAGGCCCAGCATCACATTCGCCAGCACGAGGCCGGGCATGGTCGCGACCAGCCCGACCTTGGCATAGACGAAGAAGATACCGACAGCGGTGATGATGATCGGCACCACCAGCGGCAGCAGCAGCGCCATGTGGATGAGGCGCATGATCCGCAGCTTCGACTGGCTGATGGCGTAGGCGGCAGCAACGCCGAGCGGCGTCGCGATCACCACGGTGAGAAGCGCGACCGTCAGCGTCACCCGCGTCGCCTGCATCCAGGCGGGATTTGAGAAATATTGCTGGTACCAGCGCAGCGAGAAGGATGGCGGCGGGAAGGTCAGGAAGCGTGCGCTGGAGAACGAGATCGGCGCAATGATCAGGACCGGCAGGATCAGGTAGACGAGTACCAGCGCGCAGATCACATACAAGACAATCCGTGCGGGCGAGGCGCGCATCATTTTTGCCCCAACACGCGATCGAGAGAGATGAAGCGGCTGACGACGAAGAAGATCGCAAGCACGCTCAGGAGCAGCACGACGGCGACCGCGCTTGCCGCGCCGAACTGGTTGTAGAGCTCCACATTGCGGCTCACCAGCATCGACACCATCACGGTGCGGCCGCCGCCGAGCAGCTCGGGCGTGATGTAGAAGCCGAGGCAGAGCACGAACACCATGGTGCAGCCGGCGAGCACACCCGGCAGCGACAACGGCAGGAACACGCGCATGAAGGTGAGCGACGGGCTCGCACCAAGGCTGGCGCCGGCCTGCATCAGATCGTTTGGGATCTTCTGCATGGTAGCATAGAGCGGCAGCACCATGAAGGGCAGCAGGATGTGCACGGTCGCAACCACCGTGCCGAAGGTGTTGTGGACCAGCGCGAGCGGTTCGGCGATGACATCGAGATAGCGCAAAAACTGGTTGATCACGCCGGTGCGCTGGAGCAGCGCCAGCCAGGCATAGGCGCGGACCAGAACGCTGGTCCAAAACGGCAACACGACCAGCGACAGGATGAGGATGCTCCACCCTTTCGGCACGGAATTGGCAAGATACGCGACGGGATAGCCGAGCAGCAGCGCGATCAAGGTGACCGCGAGACTGATCTCGAAAGTCAGCGCAAAGCTGCGCCAGTAGACGTCCTCGGTGAAGACCCGGCGATAATTCTCCAGCGTGAAGCCGTCATGATAGATCGACTGCCATGCGAGCCAGCCGACGGGCAGCACGATCAGGGCCAAGATCACTAGCAGCGCCGGCGACACCAATGCCAGCATCAGGCCGTGCTCACGGCGCTGATGCTTTTGCGATGGATCTGGCACTGATGTCGTCAACGCTGCCTCGGCTGGTTGAGGGGTCCGGTTCGGCGGCCGCCGAACCGGCTGGCTTACTTCTGCATGAACGACGCCCAGCGCTTCTCGGCGGCCTCGCCGGCCGGCGAGGACCACCAGGCGTAGGACATCAGCGCTTGCTTCGCCGCATTGGCCGGCTCGCTCGGCAGTTGCGCGGCGCGCTCGGGCTTGATCACGCTGGTCTCGAACGCCTTGGGATTGCCCGGACCATAGTCGATGTGCAGCGGCAGATTGGCCTGGTGCACGGGATCGACCGCCTCGTTGATGAACTTGATCGCCGTGTCGAGATTCGGCGCACCCTTGAGGATGCAGAGCGAGGTGCTCTGCAGGATGCCCTGGTTGTAGGTGAAAGCAACTTTCGCGCCTTCCTTGGCGACGGCGCTGACGCGGCCGTTCCAGGCCATCTCCATGTCGACCTCGCCGTCATTGAGCAGCTGCGCCGACTGCGCGCCAGAGGTCCACCACACCGTGATGTGCGGCTTGATCTCCTCCAGCTTCTTGAAGGCGCGATCGACGTCGAGCGGATAGAGCTTGTCCGGCGCGACGCCGTCGGCCATCAGCGCCGCCTCCAACGTTGCAAACGGATGGTTGCGCAGCGCGCGGCGGCCAGGGAATTTCTTGACGTCCCAGAAATCGGCCCAGCTGTTCGGCGCATCCTTCGGGAAGGTCTTCTGGCTGTAGGACAGTACGCTGGAATAGAACTCGTAAGAGACCGAATAAGGACTGCGATAGGACTCCGGCATCGCCGCGCCGTTTGGAATCTTCGAGAAGTCGAGCTTCTCGATCAGCCCCTGCTCCCCGCCACGCAGACAATTGCCGGTCGGGGTGTCCACGACGTCCCAGATCGGCTTGCCGCTACCGACCTGCGTCTTGATCGCCGGCCAGGCGTCGGGAATGGAGTCCTGGTTGATGGTGATGCCGAGCTTCTTGGCGGAGGGATCGAGGATCGCCACCGTCTGTGCCTGCTGGTAGGCGCCGCCCTGCGAGACGAAGGTGATCTGCTCGGCGGCATCAGCCGCGCTGGTCAGTCCGATTGCGCCCAAGAGCGCGCAGCCCAATCCAAAATTCCGCTTCATCGTCATCCTCGCCTCCTCCATCGCCAAATGATCTCACCGACCGATCGCATCGAGAAACTGGTACCAGCCGGCGACCATGCGCACGGCGGGCTCGCGCAGCGGGTAGAACGGGATAGCCTTCATGCGCCTGATATCGAGCAGTCCGACGTCGGGCGACTCGCCGCGCACGAAGGCGGCGAGATAGCGGCCCATCAGGCTCGACATCGCAACGCCGGCGCCGTTGTAGCCCAGCGCGACCAGCGTGCGGTCGTCGAGCCGGCCGATATGCGGCACGGAGTCCAGCGTCATCGCGACGAGGCCCGACCATTTGTATTCGAGCGGGATATCGGCGAGATCGGGGAAGATGCCGACCATCGCCTTGCGCAAGGCACCGAACGCGGATTGGGTGTCCTGCTTGCCGAAAGCGCCGCGGCCGCCAAAGATCACGCGGTTGTCGACCATGCGGAACCAGCGCATCATGCGCTTGGTCTCGGTGTAGCTGCGTCCGGTCGGCATCAGCTTTCCCGCGAGATTGCGCGGCAGCCGCTCGGTTGCGACGATGGCGCTGCGGAACGGGATCAGCGCGCGCTGCAGATGCGCGGTGGCGCCGGTCAGATCGGAATAGCTGTTGGTGGCGATGATCGCCTGTTTTGCACGTACTGCCCCTCGCGGTGTTTCGGCAACGATGCGGTCCTTGTCGCGCCGAAGCTTGACGACCGGCGTCTCCTGGAAGATGGGCACGCCGCGGCGCGCCACGCCATCGGCGAGGCCGCGCAGATAGTTCAGCGGATGGATGCCGCCCGAGCCGGGATTGAGCACGCCGCCGACGAAGATGTCGGAGCCGGTTTCGTCACGCACGCCTTTCTTGTCGAGGATCCGGACCTCGGCCGAGCCCATTTCGCGCGTCATCCAGTTGGCCTCGTCGATCGCGGCCTTCAGCGTCGTCTCGTTGTGAGCAGCCTTGACCTGGCCGGTGCGCACAAGGTTCGCGCTGGTGATGCCGAATTCGGAGACGAGCTCCTCGACGATGTCGGTCGACTCATGCGCGATCTCGTACATGCGCCTCGCCATGGCGCGGCCATGCACGGCGTCGACCTCGCGGAACGAGAGGCGAAACTTCGCGGTGATCACGCCGCCATTGCGCCCGCTCGCGCCCCAGCCGGGGCGGTTGGCCTCGATCACGATTGGCGACGAGCCGTCTGTGGCGATGTGATGTGCGGCGGAGAGGCCCGTATAGCCCGCCCCGATGATCACCACATCGGCTTGGTGCTCGCCGGACAGCACGGGAAACGCGCGCGCCGGCTCCGCCGTGGCTTCCCACAGCGAGTTGACCGATGGTTGCGCGCTCCAGTCCCGTGTCATCTCGGCGCTCACGGATTTATGCCACCGGCCCGATCGCCGCGTCGGCGAGCGCCTTGAGCGTCGGGAAATGGAAATCCGGCTTGGTCAGCGTCTCCACGGCCGGAGTGCCGCCGAAACCGGCGATACCCTGGCGGCGCTCGATCCAGCACACCTTGTAGCCGAGTTTCCGCGCGATCCCGATGTCGTGGTACTGGCTCTGCGCGACGTGCAGGATATCTGACTGCTTGTAGCCGAACGCGGACTGCCGGCCCTTGTTGTAGGCGAAGAATTCCGGGTTCGGTTTTGCCACCCCGGTGTCGTCGGCACAGACGGTGTCGTCGAAGGGATTGCCGAGCGCGTGCGCGTAGCAGGACAGCGCGACGCGGTCCGCATTGGTCATGGCAACCAGGCGGAATTTCGTGCGCAGGCGCTTCAAGGCCTCGACCGAATCCGGGAACGGGCCCCAGCGCAGCACCGCGAGCTGGAACACGTCGCAGCATGCATCGTCGGCCGGCAGCCCGAGCTCCTTGGCGAGATAGCGGTAGACGTGGAACATCACCTCGCTCGAGCGCTCGTAGTGCTTGTCGCGGCCACGCTTGTAGGATTCGAAGATCTGGTCGTCGCTGAGCTCGGCCGGCGTCTTGCCGGAGATCTTCCGCACCGCGGAGAGCACGCCGGTCTCGAAGTCGATCAAGGTGCCGACGACGTCGAAGGTGAGAACCTTGAAGTTGCTGAACGCGGCTTGGGTCGACATGTGGTTTGTTCTCTCCGGTTGGACGCGGCTTAAAGTTCAGTTCCCCACCCGGGGGACCACGATGGTGTCCTCGGGGTGGAGCGTGACGGTGAGGCTGCCGCCGAGCGGCGGGATGCGGCTATAGGCCTGGTGATAGGCCGGCTGGCGCAGGCTGAGCGCGACGCCGTCGGCAAGCACCAGGAAGATGCGCAGGCTCTCGCCCTGGTAGACGATGTCGGTGACCGTCCCGGTCAGCCGGTTGCAGGCGCCATCCTGGGCGCCGTCGTCGATCAGCAGCTTCTCGCTGTGCACGGCGAGCATCAGCGCGTCGCCATCAGGAATGGCGCGGGCGCTGCGCAGCAGGGCGTTGCCCAGCGACACGCTGGAGGTATCGACACGGCGGACCGGCAGAAGTGTCGCCTCGCCAATGAAGCTGGCGACGAAGGAGTCGGCGGGATGATCGTGCAGCCGCGCCGGCTCGTCGATCTGGACCAGACGGCCGTCCTTCATGACGGCGACGCGGTCGCTCATGGTCAGCGCCTCGCGCTGGTCATGGGTGACGTAGATGATGGTGGCCTGGATGCGCTTGTGCAGCGTCCGCAGCTCGATCTGCATGGATTCGCGGAGCTGCTTGTCGAGCGCGGAGAGCGGCTCGTCCATCAGGATCAGGCGCGGCTCGAAGATCATCGCGCGCGCGAGCGCGACGCGCTGGCGCTGGCCGCCGGAGAGCTGCGCGATGCCGCGCTCCTCATAGCCGGCAAGGCCGACCATGCTGAGCGCCGCGCGCACCTTGTCTGGCCAGGACGATTTCGGCAGGCGGCGCGCGCGCAGGGGAAAGGCGACGTTCTCACCGACGCTCATATGCGGGAACAGCGCGTAGTTCTGGAACACGACGCCGATGTCGCGCTTGTGCGGCGGCATAAAGGTGACGTTGCGGCCGCCGAAGAGAATTGTGCCTGACGTCGGCAGGATGAAGCCGCCCAAGATGCCGAGCAGCGTGGTCTTGCCCGAGCCGGAGGGGCCGAGCAGCGAGACGAATTCGCCGGCGCCGACATTGAGCGAAACGTCGTCGAGGGCGCGAACGGCGCCATAGGCCTTGCTGGCGGACTTGATCTCGACGCTTTCCGCTCGCTTGTCCAACGATCGACCTCGCCATGTCCTGCAATGGCGTGCCTCACTGCGCGCCATAAGCCTGCTTTATAGACACGGATTTGGGGCACTCACGGCAAAGCGTGCGCTGCACCAAATCTTCTCCCGAAGACCCTGTGTTTAGGCTGTCATGCCAATGACACCAGACTTGGCAAAATCCGGCAATTGCCAAATTCTCACCGCGCCCATAACATGACGTTATGCCCGAGCTGCGCCGCATGCTGCCGTCGAGTAACGCCCTGTTCGTCTTCGACGCGGCGGCGCGCAACGGCAGCTTCACCGCGGCGGCGGCCGAATTGAACGTCACGCAGCCCGCGGTGAGCCGCATGCTCGGCCAGCTCGAGGAGCATCTTGGCGTCCGCCTGTTCGATCGCAAGGCGGGCCGCGCGGTGCTCACCGAGGAGGGCGAGCTCCTGTATCGCCGCGTGCTCGACGGCTTTCGTAGCATCGAGAGCGGGCTCGTGGAGATCGAGCGGCGGCGCAAGGGCACCGAGACGGTGACGTTGTCGGTCTCCTCCGCCTTCACCACGCACTGGCTGATGCCGCGCATCGACAAGCTGCAGAAGCAGTTTCCGCAAGTGGATCTGCGCTTCCAGCTGATCTCCGGCGCGCTGCGCGGGCCGGTGGAGAATGTCGACCTCGGCATGCGCTTCCGCGATCGCGACGAGCCGTCGTCCGGCGGCACGCTGGTCATGAAGGAAGTAATGCTGCCGATGTGCAGCCCCGGCTATCTCGGCGAGACCGACCCCGCCGAGGGCAATACCATCATCCGCCTCGCCGAGACGCCGGGCGACTGGGCCGCGGACTACGCATCGCTGCTCACCGGGCGCCGCGGCGCGGCCAAGGGGCTCAGCTTCACCGATTATGCCGTCGTGGTGCAGGCGGCCCTGCTCGGCCAGGGCATCGCCCTCGGCTGGCTGACGGTGGCCTCGCACTGGTTATTGACCGGCGCACTGGTCCCGGCGTCCGACCGGCTCACCACCACGCGCCGCATCTGCGAATTCCTGCCGCCGCGCAACCGGCCGATGCGCCCCATCGCTGCCGAGATCCGCGACTGGATCACCGCGCAGATGCGAAGCGAGATTGCCGCAATCGACCGGCTCTATCCCAAGCTCCGCGCCATGGCCGCCTGTTATTGATCCGACGAGATTGCGATGCGTTAGGGCAACACGTCGTAATATCGATCCGGCAGATGATCACCGATGCCGGGCAGCAGTAACTGGGAGAGCCGACCGATCAGATCCATACGCCTGCTCGGGGAAAACCCGACGACGAGATTTTCAAGCTGCTGGGTTAGGCCAGCGAAGCCCCCGGTCGTCGGCAACGGCTCGTCGGAATTGCTGTTCGGCGCAAGTTGACTGACGACGAATTTCGTACGCGGGCCGCATGCCAAATAGCGCCCGACATGCTGGAAACCGAGCTGTGGTGGCGGGACGGTCGGGACGATATCGTTGCCGTGGACCAGGCGATAGGTCGTAGGCCCGAGCGTCGCGTTGTAGGCGGCCGCGGCATCGACGCGACAGACGCGCGGGCAGCCGTAAAGATAGACTTGCGGACGCGCAATCGCAGGCTCGCTACGCGCGCGATCGGCCGTGACGACGGCAAGTGCCGCTCCCAGGCTGTGTCCGGTGATGAATATGGGCGAGCCCGCGCCAGACGCCGCAATCAGCGCCGTTCGCACATCGTCCCAAACGGCCGCGGCGGCATCTTTGAAGCCTTGGTGGACATCGCCCTTCGGACGACCGAGATAGAAGTCACTGACCCAATTCTTGAGAATGAGCGGATCGGTGCCGGCGAACGCGACGATGGTCGCGCCGTCCCGCTGGGCGATAACGCCGCGGGTGTCCGAGACGGGGAGCGTCGATTTCGCGGGCTGCATCAACAGCTTGACGTTTGACAGCGTCCAGAAGCCGGACACCGCGGTAATCGTTTGCGGGACGTGGGTCTCGTAGGCGAGCTGCGACATCCACATCATCGCGCGCGCGACGTCAGGATCAAAATTGCCGGACGCCTTGTTGAAGTCCGCGAACGCGTTCCGATTGTATTCACTGAGAGGAAGTTCGACCAGGAAGCTCATGCGCAGCTCCTATAAATGGCCTGTGGCTGCAATGCGTCAGTCAAAATGCAATGCAGCCACTGTGGCACACACAGGAGCCGAAGACAATCTCCGCGAGCAAAGAGCCGAACTAACGCGGCCTTTAGGGAGACCCTGCCGTCCTATCGATGCTCGATCGCCCTGATTGCACCGCGCAGCTCAGCGAGGCCGCGCAGGCGGCCGATCGCGGTGTAGCCGGGATTGGTGCGCTTGGTGGCGGCGAGATCGTCGAGCATGCGGTGGCCGTGATCGGGCCGGAACACGATCCGCTTGTCGGGGGCGCGCCGCGCGTTCTCCTTCAAAAGCGCCTTGAGCACGGCGACCATGTCGACGTCGCCGTCGAGATGATCGGACTCGTAGAACGACAGGCCGTCTGCCTCGCGCTTGGTCGCACGCAGATGCGCAAAGGCAATGCGCGGGCCGAAGCGCTCGGCCATCTCAGGCAGGTTGTTCTCGGCGCGCACGCCGAGCGAGCCCGTGCACAGGCAGATGCCGTTCGCCTTCGATGGCACGGCGTCGAACAGCGCCTGGTAATCGTCGGCAGACGAAGCAATGCGCGGCAGACCGAACAGCGGCCGCGGCGGATCATCCGGATGCAGCGTCAGCGAGACGCCGAGTTGCTCGGCGACCGGCGCCACGCGCGCAAGGAATTCGGCGAGATGCTGCCGCAGGATTTTTGGCGTGATGTCGCGATAGGTCTCCAGCCGGTCGCGGAACTGCGGGATGGTCATCGGCTCGGTCGTCGAGCCGGGCAGCGCACTGGCGATGACCATGACGAGATAGTCGATGTCGGCCTGGCTCATCTTCTCGAATAGCGCTTTCGCGCGCGCCTGCTGCTCTGGCGAGTATTCCTGCGCGGCCGCAGGCCGCTCCAGGATATGCAGCTCGAACGCCGCAAAGCGGTCCTGGTCGAAGCGCATGGCGCGGGCGCCGTTCGGCAGCTCCCATTCGAGATCGGTACGGCACCAATCGACCACAGGCATGAAATTGTAGCAGATGATCTTGATGCCGCTGGCGGCCACCGCCTCCAGGCTAGCGATCCACGCTTCGATGGATTTGGTCGCCTTAGCCCCGAGCCGCTTGACGTCGTCAGGGATCGGAATCGATTCCACCACCGACCAGGTCAATGCGAGCGGCCGGGCTGGCCGTTCTCGATGAAATTCTTGCGCTCCTCGACCGCCTTGCGCGTCCAGGCCTCCCCGATCGGCACCTGATGCAGCGCCGAGACGATGTCGCTCGCCCCGGCCTGCCTGACGTCATCCAAGGACACCGGATCATCCGGACCGTACCAGCGCCATCCTTCGAGCATCATCGAAATTCTCCCAAAGCGTTTTCGAGCGAAGTGGGTACCGGTTCGCGTGAAGAAAACGCGTCAAACAAGAATCTAGAGTCCCGTTCCGATTCCATCGGAACGGGGCTCTAGGATCAGTTCGCGGTCAGCACGACCTTGACACTCTGCGAGCGGTCGAGCGCCAGCCGCAGCGCATCCGGCGCGGTCGACAGCGGCCGCTCGGCGGTGACCAGCGACAGCACATCGACGCTGCCTGCGCCGATCAGTTCCACCGCGGTCATGAACTCGAATCCGAAGCGGAACGAGCCGCGCAGGTCGATCTCCTTGGCCATCACCGCGTTCGACGGCGTCGGGATCTGGCCGCCCGGCAGATTGCCGATCTGCACCACGACGCCGCCACGCCTGACGATGCCAATGGCGCTCGCAAGGCCGGCGGCCGTACCCGAGACTTCGAAGGCGACGTCATAGGGACGCGTCGCGGCCTGCGCCTTCAGGCCCTCTTCCCCACCCGACACGTTCTCGACGTGGGACGCACCAAGCTTGGTCGCGAAAGCGAGCGGCGCCGGCGCGATGTCGGCGACCGTAATGTCGGCCATGCCGGCGCGGTGCGCGGCGAGCATGGTCAGAAGCCCGATCGGGCCGCGCCGAAGATGATGCCGCGCTTGCCTTCGATGTTGCCGGCGCGTGCCACCGCGTGCAGGCAGACCGCGAGCGGCTCGGCGAGCGCCGCGGCCTGATAGGAGACGTGATCCGGAATCTTCACGCACTGCGCCGGGATCGCATCGAAATAATTGGCAAAGCCGCCCTGCATGTGCGGCGTCTTCGAGGCCGAGCCCATGAAGTAGATGTTCTCGCAAAGATTGGGCCGGCCTTCGCGGCAGGCGACGCAATGGCCGCACCAGCGCGACGGATTGACGGCGACGCGGTCGCCGACCTTCAAATTGGCGGCGGAGCCTGCGATCTCCACGACCTCGCCCGAGATCTCGTGGCCCAGCACCAACGGCGACTTCACCACGAAGTCGCCGGTGCGGGCATGCCGGAAGTAGTGCATGTCGGAGCCGCAGATGCCGCCGGCGCCGAAGCGGATGCGCACCATCCCGTCCGCGAGCTTGTCGAGCGGATGCTCGATCATGCGCAAATCTTCGGGGCCGAACAGGGTTGCGGCGAGAGCTACGGAGGTCATTTGGAGAGTCCCATATATTTAGGCAGCCAGAGGGTCAGTTCGGGAATGTAGGTGATTGCGATCAGCGCGAGCAGCAGCGGCACCAGCCAGGGCAGGATCGCGACCGTCGTGCGCTCGACCGAGAGCTTGGCGACGCGAGCGAGCACGAACAGCACCATGCCGAGCGGCGGATGCAACAGGCCGATCATCAGGTTCAGCGTCATGATCAAGCCGAAGTGGATCGGATCGATGCCGAGCTTGAGCACGATCGGCAGCAGGATCGGCACGAGGATGGTGATCGCCGCCGTGGTGTCGATGAAGCAGCCGACGAACAGAATCAGGATGTTGGCGAGCGCCAGGAATACCCATTTGTTGTGGGTGATGCTGAGCATCCAGTCCGACAGCATCTGCGCCGCCTGCGACACCGTCAACAGCCAGGCGAAGATCGACGCCGCCGTGACGATGAAGAGCACCGAGGCCGTGGTCTCGATGGTGTCGAAGGTCGCCTTCGCCACCGTCTTCAGGGTCATGGTGCGGTAGCGGACGAGGCCGAGGAACAGCGACCAGATCACGGCGGCGACCGCGGCTTCCGTCGGCGTGAACCAGCCGAGCGTCATGCCGCCGATCAGGATCACCGGCGCCATCAGCGCCATCACGGCCGAGAAGTCGAAATACCAGTCGATGATGAGCAGCGTGCCGAGGCCGATGACGACCGCCATGTTGGTCGACATGCCGGCCATCACCATCAGCCAGATCGCGAGCGGGAACGTCAGCACGATCGCGATCTCGAGGCCGGCCGAGCCGAGCTGCGGCCAGGAGAACGGCGTGTCGCTGCCCCATTTGTTCTTGTGCGCGAAATAGGTGACCGTCGCCATCATCAGCAGCGTCATGACGATGCCGGGAATGACGCCGCCGAGGAACAGCGCGCCAATCGAGACGTTGGCCATCATGCCGTAGATCACGAAGGGCAGCGACGGCGGGATGATGGGCCCGAGCGTTGCGGACGCCGCAGTGACGCCGACCGAGAATTCGGTGGAGTAGCCGTGGTCCTTCATCGCCTTGATCTCGATGGTGCCGAGGCCGGCAGCATCCGCGATCGCGGTGCCGGACATGCCGGAGAAGATCACCGAGCCGATGATGTTGACGTGACCGAGGCCGCCGCGCATCCAGCCGACGAGCGCGACTGCGAACTTGTAGATGCGGCCGGTGACGCCGGCGATGTTCATGAGATTGCCGGCGAGGATGAAGAACGGCACGGCGAGCAGCGGAAAGCTCTCGACGCCGGCGATCATGCGCTGCGCCAGCGTGACGTCAGGCGTCACGCCGCTGACCAGGATGTAGAGCAGCGACGACGCGGCCATGGCGATCGCCACGGGAACGCCGATCAGCATCAGGATGAGGAAGCCCCCAAGCAGCAACAGCATGATACTATCCTTCAAAACCGTCGTAGGCGCCGGGGCGTTCGAGGATCGAATAGCCCTGCCGCAGATGCTGCAGCGCCACCTGCAGCGAGCGCACGAACATCAGCACGAAGCCGGCGAGCACGGCGTAATAGACGTAGTCCTTGGGAAGATTGATCGTGGTCATGGACTCATCGCCGATGATCTGGATGTAGACCCAGACCAGCTTGATGGCGTAACCGAAGAAGGCGATCCGGATCAGGTCGATCAGTGTGGACATCGTGCGCGCCACCATGTGCGGCAGGTAGCGGTAGATCAGGTCGACCTGGATATGCCGCGACAGCCGCACACACATCGAGGCGCCGATGAAGACCACGCCGATCAGGCAATAGGTCGCGATCTCCTCGGTCCAGGCATAGCTGTCGTTGAGGACGTAGCGGGTGAAGAACTGGAGGAAGACGGCAAGCGCCATCACCCAGAAGATCACCAGCGCCACCCAGTCCTCGAAGGCGTAGATGCCGAGATCGACCTTCGGCGTCGCCTCCTCCTCGAAGGTGTGGGCGATCTCGTCCGCGGTGATCTGCCGGTGTATTTCGGCGGTGGACATGGGTGTGCTCCTCCTCAAATCGTCGTTCCGGGGCGACGCGTCAGCGTCGAACCCGGAACCTCGAGATTCCGGGTTCTCGCTTCGCGAGCCCCGGAATGACGGTCGTTGCTATTTGACTTCCTGAATCCGTTCCCAGTCGGCCTTGCGATAACCAAAGGTCTCGAACGGGACGTTCTTCAGCACGATGTCGCGGAATTCGTTCTTGTCGACCTCGGTCACGGTCAGGCCCTTCTCCTTGAAGAAGGCGACCAGCTTGGCCTCGTTCTGCTTGATCTCGGCGGTCGCTTTCGCGGCGGCCTCCTGCGCGACGTCGGTGAAGATCTTCTTGTCTTCGTCGGAGAGCTTCTTCCAGAGCGCGCCCGCCACCACCGTGTTGAGGTGGTCGACGATGTGGCCGGTGAGCACGATGTGCTTCTGCACCTCGTAGAACTTCTTGGCCTCGATCGTGGTCAGCGGGTTCTCCTGCGCCTCCACGGTGCCGTTCTGGAGCGCGAGATAGACTTCGGCGAAGGCGATCGGCGCGGTGTTGGCGCCGCAGGCGCGCGGCATGGCCAGATAAGCCGGCACGTCAGGCACGCGCATCTTCAGGCCCTTGAGGTCGGCGCAGCTCTTGATCGGCTTGTTCGACGAGGTCTGGCGCACGCCATAATAGGTCACCGCGATGATGTGGTGGCCGCTCTTGTCCTCATAGCCCTTGGCGAGCTCCTTGAAGATGTCGCTCTTGGTGTAGGCAAGCAGATGATCGGCATCGCGGAAAGTGTAGGGATAGTAGGTCACGCCGATCGGCGGAAAGCTTTTCGCCGCGAAGCTCGAGCCGGAGATGATGATATCGACCGAGCCAAGCGAGAGGCCCTGGTTGATGTCGGCCTCCTTGCCGAGCTGCGACGCCGGATAGACGTCGATCTGGTAGCGCCCATTGGTGCGCTTGCCGATCTCCTGCGCGGCCCACACTGACGCGCTATGGAACGGCTCCGAGGTCTCGTAGACATGGGCCCATTTGAGCTTGGTCTGCGCCATGCCGGAACTGGTCGCCGCGACCATCGCCGCGACCGAAGCCGCCAGCACCATCGTCATCTTCTTCAACATCGACTTATCCTCCACTGACTAAAGTCTGCTTCTTGTTCGCCCACACCTGAAACGGATGAGGGCCGCCCAATCTCATCGCCGCCGCGCGCTGCTGCCCTTGACCTGCTTTTTGGCCTGCTTCTTCGCCGCTCGCTTTGGTATTGCCGGCTTGGCCTGATGTCGCTCCGCCCGGCTCCGCCCGGCAGACGAGGCCGCTGCGGCGGTCTCGGCGCCAAAATTCTGAGCAAAGCGCTCCTGCGAGCGCGCCAGATGCTTTCGCATCGCCTCGCGCGCGCTGTCCGGATCGTGCGCCGCGATCGCATCGCGCACGGCGCGGTGCTCGTCGAGCGCGGTACGCCACGTGCCGGGGCTTTCGAAATAATGCGCAAGCTGCGCGAAATAGGGATTGAGGCGCTGGTCGAACAGCTCGCCGACCACGCGGACCAGAACGGCGTTGCCGAGGCTTCCGGCGATCGCGACGTGGAACGCGCGGTCGTGCACCATCGAGGCTTCGCCGGGATGCTCGACGTTCTCCATCGCGACCAGGGACGCATCGATGCGGGCGACATCATCCTTCGTCGCCACGCGCGCAGCCTGTTCGGCGATGGCACTTTCCAGGAATTCGCGGGCGCGCAGCAGCTCGAACGGGCCTTCGATGACGGCGGCCGCCGGCGCCGGCGCGGCATCGGCCGGCTCGATCACATAGATGCCTGAGCCGACACGGATGCGGACGCGGCCTTCGACCTCGAGCGCGATCAGGGCCTCGCGCACCGTGGGCCGCGAGATCTTGAGCTGCTCGGCGAGCTCGCGCTCGGTCGGCAAGCGGCTGCCGACCGCGTACTCGCCGCTGTCGATCAGGCTTCGCAATTGATCGGCGACCTGGCGGTAAAGCCGTCTCGCCTCCACAGCTTCCAGCGGCACGCTGGCCTCCCCGAAAGGGTCTCGCGGAATCGTCCCGACCCGCGGCCCGCCAATTTTGGAAAATTGGTCTTACCAATTGACCAGAGCATTGACCGAGGTCGGGCGCCATGTCAAGCAGCGGCAAAGCAAAGGGGAGACGTCCATGCGCCCAAGTTCGATGCGTCTTGGCGGCGCCAATCTCGATCGGTTGCCGTCCGGCATCCGCCGCCCGGCCTATGACCGCTCGCGCGCCACGCCCGGCATCGTGCATCTTGGCCTCGGGGCTTTTCATCGCGCGCATCAGGCCGTCGTCATCGACGATTGCCTTGCCAGCGGCAGCTCGTCCTGGGGCATTGTCGGCGCCAGCCTGCGCAGCCCGGATACGCGCGACGCCCTCGCCCCGCAGGATCATCTCTATACCGTTGCCGTACGTGCGGCCGAAGGCACCGAGCACCGCGTCATCGGCGCGCTGCTCGACAGCGTGGTCGCGCGCGAGAAGCCGGCGGCGCTGGTCGAGCGGATGACCGATCCCGCCATCCGCATCGTCTCGCTCACGGTTACCGAGAAGGGCTATTGCCACACGCCGCAGACCGGCGACCTCGACGAGCGGCATCCCGATGTCGTGCACGACCTCAACAATCCCGACGCACCACGCTCGGCGCCCGGCGTCATCGTGGCTGCGCTGGCGCGCCGGCGTGCGCAGGGGCTGATCCCCTTCACCGTGCTGTGCTGCGACAATCTCGCCGCCAACGGTCACACCGTGCAGCGGATCGTGACGCAGTTCGCCGCACTGCGCTCGAAGGAGTTCGGCAAGTGGATCGCAGATAATGCCGCCTTCCCCTCGACCATGGTCGACCGCATCGTGCCGGAGACGACGGACGCCGACCGCGATGCGGTGTCATCCGCGCTCGGCCTACGCGACGCCTGGCCGGTCATGACTGAACCCTTCACGCAATGGGTAGTCGAGGACCGTTTTACGGCGGGCCGGCCTGATCTTGCCGCCGCGGGGGTCGAGCTCGTCACCGACGTGAAGCCGTTCGAGCTGATGAAGCTGCGGCTGCTCAACGCCAGCCATTCCGCGCTCGCCTATCTCGGCTATCTCGCCGGTTACGAGACCATCGCCGACACCATGACCGATGCGAGTTTCGCGCGTCTCGCCGCGCGGGTGATGGAAGAGGCCGCGGTGACGCTGACAATGCCGCCTGGCACTGACCTTGCCGCCTATCGCGCCTCGCTGCTCAAGCGTTTTTCCAATACGGCGCTGCATCACCGCACCTGGCAGATCGCGATGGACGGCTCGCAAAAGCTGCCGCAGCGCCTGCTCGGCGCGATGCAGGATCGCCTTGCGAGGAGCCTGCCGATCGCGACCCACGCGCTCGCGGTCGCCGGCTGGATGCGCTACGTCGCCGCCACCGACGAGCAGGGCCGCGCCATCGACGTGCGCGATCCGCTCGCCGCCGAGTTCGCCGCGCTGGCGCGTGAGACAGGCCCGGTCGCCGAGCGGCTCGCACCCGCATTGCTCGGCGTGGAAAAAGTGTTCGGGCCGCTGGGCACCGATCCGCGCTTGCGCGAGGCCGTGACCTCGGCGCTCGCCCATCTTTACAAGGATGGCGCGCGGCGGGCGGTGGAGACGCACGTTTCGGCGTGACTACAAAAGGAGCAGCCGCGCCTTGAATGCTGCAGTGCGGTCAAAATCAAACGCAAGTCGCGCTTGATTTTTTTCTGTCATTGGCCCACCCGAGAGGCATGGCAAAGGACAGCAAGGTCATCGCCGCCAACGCGGCTTTCTACGCCGCTTTTTCGACTGGCGACTTCGCCGGCATGGAACGGATGTGGGCGGATGACGACGCCATCTCCTGCATCCATCCAGGCTGGCCGGCCATCGTCGGCCGCGCCACCGTGATCGGAAGCTGGCGCGATATTCTGCAAAATCCGGAGCGGCCGCAGATCGTCTGCGCCGAACCGCAGGCGATCGTCGACGGCGACAGCGCCCGCGTGCTCTGCATCGAGATCGTCGACGGCACCGCTCTGGCCGCCGCCAACCATTTTCGCCGCGTCGGCGACGGCTGGCGCCTGGTGCATCACCAGTCGAGCCCGATTGCGCAGATTGTCGAGCAGGCCGAAGACGATAGGGCGAGTCACCGCGTCCACTGACCGCAGCCCTCACGCCGGCGTGAGCTACTGTGCATGGGGTTGTTTTCCGGTTTTATTTTTGAGCCCCGAGTTCCGACAGGTCATCCAGCACAAACCGCGCCGCGCTGAAGTCGTCATCACGGAAGAACATGCTGCGCGTGATGAGAACCGGAATGTCCGCCCGCGACGCCGCGATCAGCCCGTTGCCAGAATCCTCGATCGCGACACAGTCGGAGGCATGGAGCCTCAGCCGCGCCAGGATCTCGAGATAGACATCCGGCGCCGGCTTCTTGTGCCTGACATCATCACCAGCAACGATGGCATCGAAATCCGCAGCCCAGCGGGTCCCCAGCGCTCGAGACAGCAGCGCATCGATGTTGCCGTGCGACGTCGTGGTCGCGATCGCGAGCCGCTGGCCACGCGCCTTAGCCTTGGCCAACAGCTCCGCCACGCCGGGCCTTAAGGGACAGCAGCCGGTTTCGACCAGCTCCGCATAATGCGCGGTCTTGATGCGGTGAAGCGCCGCGATGTCCACATCGGATAATGGCGGGGCGGCTGCCAGCCTCGCGTGGTAGGCACGCATGCGCTCCTTGCCGCCGGTCACTCGCAGCAGGTCCTTGTAGACGGCACGGTCCCATTGCCAGTCGAGACCATGGCGGACGAAGGCGTGGTTGAAGGCCTGCCGATGCAGCTCCTCGGTCTCGGCGAGGGTGCCGTCGACATCGAAGATCAGCGCGGCCGCGCCGCGGATCAGCTCTGCCGCGCCGGAGGGCGTCATGGTGGCCGCTTCCGCCTGCATGGTCGATGCCTCCCGGTGTCGAGCGAGCATTGCCTGCACCGGCCGGCGAGACAAATCGGAATATCTTTTGCCGGACCCAAAAATCTCTTATGAGCGAGACGCGCGGCGAGCGCGAACGGGAACCTTGACCTGCACGGGAGACGCATGCGGCTCTTCATCCTCGGCCTCGGCTACAGCGTCCGGCACTTCGTCCGCAAATTCGGCGACAGCTTCTCCCATGTCGCCGGCACCGTGCGCGATCCCGCGCAGCGGAACGATCTCGCTGGCATCGAGGTCCACGAATTTTCCGGCGGCAGTCCGCGCGCGAGACGGTCGAACGCATCAGCGAGGCCGATGTCCTTCTCATCTCGATCCCGCCCGGCAGCACCGGTGATCCTGCCATCGCCGCATTCGGCGACGTGCTGGCGGCGGGCCGCCGCAAGGTCGTCTATCTCTCCACCATCGGCGTCTATGGCGATCACAGCGGCGGATGGGTCGATGAGAGCACGCCGCCGCAGGCGACGCTCGAGCGCACGCGCATGCGCATTGCGGCCGAGCAGGCCTGGGCCGACGCAACCGGCGGCGAAGCCGCCATCCTGCGGCTTGCCGGCATCTACGGCCCAGGCCGCAATGCGCTGGTGACGCTGCGCGCGGGCACGGCAAGGCGCATCATCAAGCCCGGACAGGTGTTCAATCGCATCCATGTCGACGACATCGCGGGCGCGATCATGGCGGCGATCCAGCGCGAGGGCGGGGGTACCTGGAACGTCTGCGACGACGAGCCGGCGCCCCCGCAGGACGTCATCACCTATGCCGCGAAGCTGATGAACGTTGCGCCGCCGCCGGAAGAAGCCTTCAAGACCGCCGAGATGTCGGCGATGGCGCGCAGCTTCTATGCCAGCAGCGCCCGCGTCTCCAACGCAAGACTGAAGCGAGAGCTCGGCGTCACGCTCGCCTATCCGACCTACCGCCATGGCCTCGATGCGCTCTGGCGCGCCGGCGAAGGACGCTAGGGTTCGGGCATCACCGGTGCGTCCCAGACATGCTGGGTGCGCGCTTGACTTCGCGCCAGCGCGGTCGTGATCTAGGCGTCGAGCGAGCCATTCGCATAACGCGCTCGCCTGGGAGGATGCAATGAAGAAGACGATCGCCATGATCGCGGCGGCGGCTGCCGTCATCACGTTCGGTGCAGCGCGCGCCGCACCGCTGCCCGAAACAAATCCCGATGACGCTGGCTTCTCCAAGCAGGGCCTGGCGCGGCTCGACAGCTTCTTCGCGCGCGAGATCGCCGCCAAGCGCGTGCCCGGCGCGGTCGTCGCCATCGCGCGCGACGGCAAGCTCGTGCACTACAAGGCCTATGGCATGCTCGATCCGGACAAGGGCACGCCGATGCCGGTCGATGCGATCTTCGCGCTCGCTTCGATGACCAAGCCGATGGCCGCGGTCGCAGGTCTGACCCTGATGGAAAAGGGTCAGCTCCCGCTCCAGGCAAAATTGTCGGACTACTATCCCGGCTTTGCCGACATGAAGGTCGGCGTTCAGCAGGCCGACGGCTCGCTGAAATTCGAGCCGCAGGCCTCGCCGATCTTCATTCACGACCTCTACCGGCACACGTCCGGCCTGATGTATGGCGGCCGCCCGGACTCCTCCAGCGCGCTTGCGCGGCAATACCCCGATGGCGTCGCGCCCGCGATCGAAGGCGACACCCCGGCTTTCATCGAGCGCATCACCAAACTGCCGCTGGCGCATCAACCCTCGACCGAGTTCGAATACGGCTTTTCGATCGACGTGCTCGGCGCCGTCGTCGAGAAAGTCAGCGAGCAGAAGCTCGGCGACTATCTCGCTGCCAATGTCTGGCAACCGCTCGGCATGAAGGACGCGACCTTCCACCCCACCGACGCGCAGCGCCCCCGCCTCGCCCGCCCGTTCGCCAACGATCCGCTGACCGGCAAGCCGCAGGCCATCAAGCTGCTCGACACGCCAACCAAGTTCGATTGCGGCGGTGCCTGCTCGTTCGCCACGATCGGCGATTACATCCGTTTCGGACAGATGCTGCTCAATGGCGGCGAGCTCGACGGCCAGCGTATCCTCTCGCCCAAGACCGTGCACCACATGACGACCAACCATCTCGGCCCCGAGATCAAGAACAACGTGGCCAACATCGAGCCGCACCGCGCCGGCTTCGGCTTTGGCCTCGCGGTCGCGGTGCGCACCGGCGAGGGGCTGTCGTCGGTGCCCGGCAATCCCGGCGAGTTCACCTGGAACGGCGCTTACGGGACGCAGTTCTTCTGCGATCCGAAGGAACGTCTCGTCGTCGTTGTCGGAACGGCGGCGCCGGGTGAGCTGCGCAAATACTACCGCGAGCAGGTCCAGGACATCGTCTATGGCGCAATGACGAAGTGAGCCTCGAATAGAGAAAGGGCGGCCACTCCGGCCGCCCTTTCGAAAACGCTGCCCTCAGCTCAATACGCCGTATTTCTTGAACCAGGCCTGCGCCTGCTTCCAGGCATCCTCCGCGGCGTCCCTGCGGTAGCTGCCGCGATAGTCGGCATGGAAGCCGTGCGGCGCCTCGGGATAGATCTTGAATTCGGCCGTCTTCTTGTTCTGCTCCAGCGCCGCCTTGAGCTGCTCGACCTGGGCGACCGGAATGCCGGTATCGGCCCCGCCATACAGGCCGAGCACCGGCGCCTTCATCTCGGGGGCAAGCTGCATCGGGCTCTTCGGCCAGAGCGGATTGGCCGGATCGACCGGCGGACCGTAGAAGGCGACGCCGGCCTTGAGCGCGCCGCTATGGGCGGCATATTCCCAGACCGTGCGTCCGCCGCGGCAGAAGCCGATGATGCCCAGCTTCGTGCTGTCGCCGCCCTGCGATCCCGCCCAGGCCACCGTCGCGTCGAGATCGGTCAATAGCTCGGCGTCCGGCTTGGCATTGACGATCGGCAGCAGGTCCTTGACGTCGGTGATCCTGGTGAGATCGGTGCCCTTGCGGAAGTAATAGTCAGGCGCGACCGCGAACGCGCCGAGCTTGGCCAGGCGCCGCGTCACGTCCTTGATGTATTCGTGCAGGCCAAAAATCTCCATCGCGACGATGATCACCGGCGCCTTGGTGTTGCCGGCAGGGCGAGCAAAATAGGCCGGCATCTCTTCCGAGCCGACCTTGATCTTGGCGTCGCCGGTCTGGAGGCCGTTGGTGTCGGTCGTGATGATGTCGGCGCGAACCGGACCGGCCGCGAGCGTGTAGCCAGCGGCGACGGCCGCCGTGGCGCTCATGAATCCGCGGCGCGAGACCGGGGCGACTTTCGTCAGGCCGACGACGTCGGATGTCATGGTGGTTTCGAAGCTCATCGGTATCCCTTCCTGCTTATGGTGGTGCCCCGGGGGCGACGCATTCGCCGATAGTTAACGGGCAAAGGCAAGTCACCAGCCTGCGAGCACGCGGTTCTCGGTATCATCCCTTCGTTGGCGCGGACCATCGGCCGCGCGCCGGACTCTGAACAAGAGACCGGCGGCCGATCGGATCGGCCATACGCCAGCCGTCGGATTTGATCGTGTGCGGGCTTTAACCGCGTGGCTGCGCTGCGACGCAACATCCATTAACCCAACATTACAGTTCTGCTGCCGCAACCCACGCGGTCAGAAGCTGCAGACTGCGGCCACTTCGCACAATTCGAAAAGGCTCCGCCGCAACAAATAGGCTGTGCGGTGGCGGCAACGACACATCATGTTGCCCAGACGCAGCGCGCCGCCGGAATCCGGCCGGTGAAGCGCAGTCATTTGACTGAAATTTTCCGAAGAGTTGAGCCGTACGATTCACTCGAACTTTCTTTGTGACGCCCTAGTTCCACGTCCGGAGGTTCCCTCTTGGAAACCGAAGGGCGACTTCCAAGAGCGCTCCGCCGTCCATTCGGACGAAGGATCGCCCGAGAGCTTCATTGTCGTCCACCCAGATTGCGCTACCCAAGGCTCAATTGAATAAAGCTTTATCCGACCTGGAATTGAAATGAACTTGGCTCGTGAATCGATTGAACTGTTGGAGCAGGTCGCGCGAATCCTCTGGTTCGAAGGCACCAAGCACGGCTTGCGCGACCGCGAGTGGATGGCGCTGCGATTCCTTTCCCGCGCCAACCGGTTTTCCCGGACGCCTTCGGCGCTCGCAAGCTACGTCGGCACCACGCGCGGCACCGCCTCGTTCATCATCGGCGAGCTCGAGCGGCTCGGCTATCTGGAGCGAAAGCGCTCGGCCACTGACAAGCGATCGGTGATGCTGAGCGTGACGCAGCAGGGCAAGAAGTTCCTGGTGCGCGATCCCGTCAGCGTTCTCGTCGAGGCAATTGCCGTCCTCGACGACGACGCCAAGGTCCGCTTCCGCGACGCACTCCGTCACGTACTGGATCAGTCCGACGCTGCCGAGCAGCGGCACCACACCGATGTCTGCAAGCGATGCATCTTCCTTCGCGAGGATCGCACTTCCCCCGATAGCAAGACAGCCGAGTTCAGCTGCCGTCTGTTCCGCGCGCCGATCGCGGAAGCGGAGGTGGATCTGCTATGCACCAGCTTCGAGCATCACCGCCAATAGAGGGCGGCCTTTGCTCAGGGCGTCGCCTTGCGTGACGAATAGATGACGCCGCTGCTGGACTCCACCACCAGGCGACCGTTCTCGTTCTTGATGTCCTCGATGCGGCCAAGGCCGGGCACCTGCTGTCCCAGCACGACCTCGATGACGCCGTTCGGACTTTGCAGGATCGCGATCCCCTCATAGGCCTGGCGAACCGACCAGCCCTTGACGACCTTCCGCGGCGCGGACGGAGGTACCGAGCCGGTGACCTCGGGCGCTGCGAGCGAAGCCATCATCGGTGCAGCCTGTGACGGCGGCTGCGAAGCAACGGCCGCGGGCGCCGGCGCCTGAGCCTGCACCTGGGCGAGCCTGTCGAGCTTCGCCGTCGAGGACGAGCTCACCCGCTCGATCCGGTCGAGATTCTCGGCGAACCTACCGAAGCGATCGTTGGTCGCCTTGCTCGATTGATCGACCGCGGTGCGCAGACCGTCGAGATTTTCGGACACGCCCGACACCTGCTTGCGCAGTTGCGCGACCGTCTCGCGCAGAATCCTGATCTCGGTGTTGGCCGCGACGTTGTTCTGCGCAGGCTGCGTGGTGAGATAGGCGATCACGCCGGTGCAGGCGCAGACCACCAGGATCGCGGCGACCGCCAATGTTGCGAGCGGCACGACCCAGGTCGGACGCGGCGGCGGCGGCTTGGCCACGATCACGGCCGGCTTGATCACGGCCGGGGCAGGCTTGGGTATCGCCATCTTGTCGAGGCGCGCCTTGGCGCGAATGCGCTTCAGCCCTTCGAGCGCCTCTTTCGCCAGCACTTCATCGTTCACCGCGGCCGACACGCGCTTCGCGTTCGCTGCGGGTTTGGTGCTTGCTGCGGGCCTGGAATTTTGCGTCGCGCTGTCCTTCATATTGCTTGCCGCCGGAGCCGGCTTCGCCGCCGCGGAAACATCAGCGGTTTCGCTGGGACGAGCTTGTCCATCGGACGACATGTGAAAATGCTCCGTTCAGTTCGATCTGTTGATCGACGAGATTATTTGCCGAAGCTTGCCTGAAACGTGCGCATCGAAAAGCTTTCAACGCGCGCGATGCGACCTCAATGAGTCGAACGCGACACGCACGCGGCGAGAGTGCGACTCGAAAGACACACACTCGCCAAGATTTCGCCAAGCTGGAGTCCAGCCGCCACACATGAGTCGAATTGTCGCATGTGGAAAAATGGGAGCACGAGTCAATCCGGGGTTGAAAACCCCTCGCTACGCGTCACCGGTAGCACCACTCAAAATTGCTGTGATTATACGGACATGCGGAACTTTAGAACCGCCAAGGTGCAAAACTAGTTCGAAATTCAAATCAACTGATGCGGTTGAAAATATCAAGAAACAACTCGAAACAAATCAACAGCATCAAACATGCATAGCAATCGCTTTGCGGCGCGCGCTTGATCGGAATTAGGCAATTGTTACGGTCCTACTCAAGTGATTCTCTCGCCAGTTGGCGAGGAGATCGACAAAGTTCAGTAGCGTTTCGGACACGATGAGCAACTTGGCGCAACTGTACTAGGTCGTATTCTCAATCCGCTCCGCGGGGTGATCCGTAAGACACCCGCCGGGCCTCACACAGTAAGCGTTCAGTATCGAGTCGAAGTAGCAGGCCTGCTCACGCAGGCACTGAATGCGTAGGGCTGCCCGCGAATATCGAAACCATAACAACGGTTCGCGGGAGGGAAATATCGTCAAACAGCATGGCTGCCGAGCCGGGGCATCACAAACAACCACCCGGCCGCTGCAAGTGCGAAACAGGGGCGAAAGACTGATGTATATTATCGTTGATGATCGCGAGAGCGTCACGAACAGCTACGTTGTAGGGCTCGTTCGCGAAGGTGTATCGTCGATCGGATTCTCCTCCGGAGAATTCTGGGACTGGCTGCAATCTGCGAGTGAATCGGATCTGGCAGCGGTCGATGCCTTCCTGCTCGGGGATTGCGATGCCCGCGGAAGCCTGCCGCGGGCGATGCGCAAGCGCTCCTCGGCTCCCATCATCGCCATGAGCGGCCAGAAGATGCTCAAGAACACGCTCGAGCTGTTCGAGTCGGGCGTCGACGACGTCGTGCACGTGCCCATACACCTGCGCGAGATCCTCGCCCGAACGGCCGCGATCGCGCGCCGCCGGGTTGGCGATCTGCCGAGGCCCTGCGAGAGCCGGATCCAGGTCTTCTTCAACGGACGTGACCCCGAGATCGCGGGCCACGCCCTCACCCTGCCCCGCCGCGAACTGCGCATCCTCGAATATATGGTCGCCAACCACGGCAAGTGGATCACCAAGACGCAGATCTTCAACGCGGTCTACGGCATCTTCGAGTCGACCTTCGACGAGAGCGTGATCGAGAGCCACGTCAGCAAGCTGCGCAAGAAGCTTCGCGACCGCCTCGGTTTCGATGCGATCGTGGCCCGGCGCTACGTCGGATACCGCCTCAACATCCCCGCGGGCGAGACCATCGACGTGCCGATGCAGGAGCTCGACGAGGTCGGCATCCTCCTGAACACGGCGCGCGCCGCCCCGGCCCCTGCGGCGTATCCCGCCGGAAACTGACGCGGCAGCGCACCGCCACAACAACGACAACGGCCTCTGCGGAGCATCCTTCGCAGAGGCCGTTGCACTGTTGGGGACCGAGGCCGGCTGAAATCAGGCCACGCAGCGCGGCGCAGCCGGAGGGCCGCCCACGCTTGTTCCGCGACGCCTACTGCTTCTGGAATTCTTCCTTTGATACGTAGTTGAAGTCCTCGACCAGGACGTCCTGGACGACGTCGGCCTGCATCCGCTCGTTGACGCGCTGCTTGATCGCCGTCGTGAGGATCGAGAGATCGTAACGGGCGAGCTTCCTGAAATCGAGACGGTCGTCGGCGTAGATCCTGCGGAAGGCCTCGTCGACGACGAACGGCTCCGGCGGAACGTTGAGCTGGTGCATGGTCCGCGCCTCGATGGTGTAGACGAAGCGCGCCACGATGTAGCCCTGCACGCTGCCACCCTCGATCATCGGCACGCTCAGCGCCCGCGTCTTCTGGTATTGCAGCCCGTCGAGATACTCGTCCTTCGCCGGCAGCAGGCTACCGTTTTCCTTCCAATAGGCCACGCCATAGCTCGTGCCCGCGGTGAGGATGCAAACCCAGAGGCCGGCCAGAACGAGTCTGATCATCTTCCGTCCTGCGCCGTACGACCGGTATAGGTGCCGTCCGAGTCGGCGTCCTTGATCGCCTTGACGATGATGGAGGCGACCTCGCGCACCGCTTCGTAATGCATTTCGAGGACCGAGCGATTCCGCTCGAGCTTCTCGCGCAAGCGCTGGATCTCCTCGGTGATCACGGTCTCGTTGCCGAGATGCATCCGTGCCCGCATCAGGCGGACGAATTCGAGCATGCTCCGGCTCTTGCGGGCGCTGAAGTCGTCGAAATCGATCTTCTTGCGCGTCGTGAGCGCAATCGTCTCCTCCTCGACGATGCTCTCGAGCCGGCGGATCGCCGCCAGCAGGCCGCGCACCTCGTCCGATCTCGCCGCGTCAATGCCGTCGACCGCCGCTTCGCCGCCGGCATTCGGCAACAGCGCCGGCAGCTGCGCACCGCCTGTCGCCGCTTCCATCGTTATCGCCTCGGTGTCCGCGACCGGCTGCTCCATCACCAGGACCGCCGCGCTTTCTTGTGCCTGCATAGGAAATTCACCCCTCAACGTCTGTCACCCATTCCCGGATCATGATCCGGCTTTCCCCGTAATGTCCGTTCCCGCCGGATGCGCTGAGGCGAGCTGCTTGGCAATGCCAATCCCCTTGCCCTTGGCCAGCTGGTTGCCCAGCTGCTCCGCCAGCATCGATTTCCAGACGCCACCGGCCGTGCCCTTGCCGAAGACCTGCTCCGACTCCTTCGGCAACATCGTCTCGACAAAGGTCTGGAGGATGAAAGCCTCGAACTTCCGGTAGACCTCGCCGGAGGCAGGCGCCTTGATCACCTGCACCGGCGCCCCGTTCACGGCGGTCGACTGCGCATCGACAACCTTCGACGCGGCCTGATCGGCCGTCGCCGCCTTGGCCTTGCCGACCTCCGCGTCCATCGTGGCGGCGAAATCGGCGTCGGATGATTTGAGCGCGTCGAGCTTCGCGGCCGCTGCGCGCTGCGTCACGGGATCGGCGGCATCGAGGACGTCGAGAACGAGGTCGGGCGTCGCTGTCACGATCATGTCTTGTTCCGGCTGGCTGGTCGTGGCGTCCACTCGCGCACGGTGAGGCTTGTTCCCGCGATCTCCTCGAGCGAACGCTTTTCGGCATCGCGAAGCTTGTCCGCGAGCGCCGCCTTGGCGACTTCCTCGAGCTGTTTCACGCGGCGGCTCTCCGCGCGGACCTGGTTGAACTGCTGCAATGCCTGCGCCTGAACCGCGCGCGCGCCGACGCTGGTCCTGTTGAGGCGCCGCGCGATCGATTCGCTCGACGAACCTGCCGGCGGCTTGCCCTCGTTCAAAGCTCCGACCAGCCATTCCTGTTCGTCCTGCAGGCTTTTCTCCTGCTGCCGCAGCTGCGCGAGCTGCCATTCGGACAGCCGGAGCTGGAGCTTCACGAGGGAGACCATCCGGGCGAGCTTGTCCGCACGCGACCTCATGACCGATCACTCTGCGAGCCACGACGAGACGCCGAGCATGAATTGCGTCAGCAGCTCGTCACTGGTGAGGTAGAGCAGCAGGAAGCCGCCGAACAGCACGAAGGGCACCGAGATGAAATAGACTGGAATTGCCGGCGTCAGCTTGTTGATGAAGCCAACAGCGAGGTTGACGATGACCGAATAGACGATGAAGGGGCTCGTGATCCGCAGCGTCAGCACGAACGCCTCCGACAGACGAGCGAGCAGCTGGTCCAGCGCCATGCTGCCCTCGATCCTGCTGCCGGGATGCCAGACATCGTAGGAGTTCATCAGCCCGCGCAGGACCTGCCAGTGCTGGTCGGTCATGAAGAAGAGCGTGGTGACGGACGCCATGATCAGCGGCACCAAAGCGGGCGCCGGATCGGTATCGCCGATCGGCGTGCCCGGAATGTTGCTGAGCCCGATCGCACTCGCCATCACGGTGGCCATGGTCTGGAGCGCTAGGAAGAACACGCGCCCGCCGAGGCCGATGACACTGCCGACCAGGATCTCGGAGCCGATCAGAAGTGCCAGCGCTAGCGGCGCCGCATTCTCCGTGAGAGGTTTCAGGACCGCGATCAGGATCGGCGTCAGCGCAAACGTCGTGACGAGCGCGATGAACAGGCGCACCTGGGCCGGGACGTTGACGCTAGAGTAGCCGGGCACGAACATCAGGCAGGCGCCGATGCGGCAGAACACGATGAACGTGACCAGCACGCTGTCGGCAAGGCTGCTGATCACGATATGGCTCCGAGCGCCCGGATCTCGGCGCAGCGCGCGACCTCGACATGCGACAGGATCGGCAGTGTCGGGAACACCCGCTCCAGGATCATGCGGACATAGGGACGGGCTTCGGGGGTCACCGCCAGCACCACGCTAGTGCCGCTCTCGGTGAACTTGCGGATCGCGGCGCTGGCTTCCGTCGCGAACTGCTCGATCTGGCGGGGATCGGCGTCGAACTCGACCACGTCGCCCTTGCCGTCGCGTTTCAGGCTCTGGTGGAACGCAAGGTCCCACCGATTGCCGAGCCGGACGACGTTGAGCACGCCGTTGTCAGAGAGGTCGCCGCAGATCTGCTGGGCAAGGCGCGTGCGCACATGCTCTGCGACCTGCTCGGACCGCCGCACATGGGGCGCGATCTCGGCGATGGCTTCGAGGATCAGATGCAGGTTTCGGATCGACACGCGCTCGGCCAGCAGGATCTTCAGGATCGCCAGCAGGCCCGAATAGGAGATCTGCGACGGACAGAGATCCTCGACCAGGCGCTTGTATTCGGGATCGAGCCGGTCGAGCAGCGCGCGCATGTCCTTGTAGGACAGGAGCTGGGCGAGGTTCGCCCGGATCACTTCGCTCAAATGCGTGAGCAGCACCGAGAGATTGTCGACCGGCTTGCAGCCCTGGCGCTTGACCTCGTCGGTGAAAGCCTCTGTCACCCACAGCGCCTTCATGCCGAAGGCGGGCTCGATCACCTCTTCGCCGGGCACGTCGGGCTTGCCGTCCTTGTCGACCAGCACCAGCACCTCGCCGAGCCTGAGCTCGCCATGCGCAACGCGCGTGTCGTGAATCCGGATCTGGTATCCCTTGGGATCGATCGACAGATTGTCGGTGAGCTTGATCTCGGGAATGACGAAGCCGTACTGCTTGGCGAACTTCTTGCGGATCTTGGCCACGCGGTGAGCAAGCTCGGTGCGCGCGCCCAGCAGATGGACCGAAAGGTGGCCGCCGAGCGCCAGCTCGATCTCGGCGGTCTTTAGCGATTCCTTGACCGAATCCTTGGCCTCGGCCTGGGCGCGTTCTTCGGCCTTGCGCGCGTCTTCCTTCTGCTTGAGGGCCGCCTGGCGCTTCGGCAGCGAGTAGCCGACGAAGGCCATGACGCCGCCGAGCAGCATGAAGGGCGCCATGGGCAGGCCCGGCATCAGGGCCAGCACGAACATCATCAGCGCGGCGGCCGACACCGCGCGGGGATAGCCGCCGAGCTGCCGCAGCACGGCCTGCTCCGCCGAGCCCCTGGTGCCGCCCTTGGAGACGAGAAGGCCGGCCGACAGCGACACGATCAGCGCCGGCATCTGCGACACCAGGCCGTCGCCGACGGACAGCTTGGTGTAGACGTCGGCGGCACGCGACAGGGTCAGACCGTGATGGGTGACGCCGATGATGATGCCGCCAAAAATGTTGATCGCAGTGATGATCAGGCCGGCGATGGCATCACCGCGGACGAACTTCGAGGCACCGTCCATGGCACCGAAGAAGGCGCTTTCCTCCTCGAGCTCGCGACGCCGGCGCTGGGCTTCCTTGTCGTCGATCAGGCCCGCGGACAAATCGGCGTCGATCGCCATCTGCTTGCCGGGGATGGCGTCCAGGGTGAAACGGGCGCCGACTTCGGCGATACGCGTCGCACCCTTGGTGATCACGACGAAGTTCACCGTGACCAGGATCGCGAAGATGATCAGACCGATAACGAAGTCGCCGCCCATGACGAATTTGGAGAAGCCGGCGACGACATAGCCTGCGGCCTGCTCACCCTCCCCGCCCCGCGACAGGATCAGGCGCGTGGTCGCAACGTTCAGCGCCAGGCGCAGGATCGTCGCGATCAGCAGCACGGTCGGGAAGGCAGAGAAGTCGAGCGGGCGCTGGATCCACAGCGCCACCATCAGGATCAGCGCCGAGAGCGCGATCGAGAACGCGAGCCCGAGATCGATCAGGATCGGCGGTATCGGCAGGAACAGGATCGTGAGCATGGTCACGATGCCGCCCGCGAAGAAGGCGTCCGCCCCGAGTCGGCGCGGGCTGGGCAGGCTAGCAGCTAACGTATCGGCCATGGGTCACCGGCAGAGGGTCCGCCCGGTAATTTGCCGCGCAAAGCTTACGCGAGGGTGGTGGCCGCCGGCCGCGCGGCTCAGAAGCCGCGTTCGATATGCGAATAGACCATCTCGGTGAAGGTGGAGAGATGGGCGCCGATGAAGGAACCGGAGACGGCGACGACCACGAGAAGGACGATGATCTTCGGAACGAAGGTCAGCGTTGCCTCCTGGATCTGGGTCAGGGCCTGCAGCAACCCGATGACGGTGCCGACCAGCATAGCGGCCCCGACTGCGGGGCCGGAGGCGACGATGATGGTCCAGATCGCCGCCTGGACGATGTCGAGGGCGTCGCGCTCGTTCATGACTGGCTGATCGTGAGCCCGGGCCCGACGGCGACTTTGGTGCCGTCCTCGAGGGTCGCGATGGAACCGTCGGTGTTGATGGAGATCGATGCGACCTTGCCGCTGAAGGTCGCACCGGTCGAGTCGGTGAAGCTGACCTTCTTTCCGATCAACGCGTCCGCCTGCGACAGCGACTGCGAAGACAACAGCGAGTCCAGCTTGTTATTGGTCTGCATGGCCTGCTCGACCGTCGAGAGCTGGGCGAACTGGCTCATATATTGCGACGTGTCCATCGGATTGGTCGGGTCCTGGTTCTTCATCTCGGCGACGAGAAGCTGAAGAAACGTGTTGTAGTCGACGCCGGTGCTCGACGTGTTCGAGGTCGAGCTGGTCGAATTGGACTTGCTGGTGCTGTCGGTCGCGCTGGTGACGTTCATTTGCCTCTCCGCTGTCAGGCAGCCTCGAATGGGGCGGCGGCGCCGGCCAGGATGGCTTGCTCCACCGGGAACAGCGCCCGAATTCGCTTGAGCGCCTCGAAATAACGGGTCGTCTCGACCAGCTCGTCGACCGCGGCAAGCCCCTCCAGCATCTCGCGGCTTTCGCACACCGCGACCAGGGCCGCGTGGTGTTGCACATAGAGCGCCGAAGCGTCCCGGACGTCGGTCGGGTTCATCAGCATGAGCTGAACGATGAAATAGAGCTGCCGCATCGCTGTGGTGGCGTCGGAGGCCTGCATGACCTGCCCTTCGAGCAGGAACATCACGTCGTTGACGAGCTCGACCGAGACCTTGCGGTCCACACGCAGAACCGCGCCGTTGATGTAGATCCGTTCGCCCGCCCGCAAGGAGATCTTCATTAAAGTGCGTCTCGGATCATGCGGTTGATTTCGATGAGCTGCATCACGTCGTTCGACTTTTCTTCGCGAAGGCGGTCGGCCTCCTTGACGACCCACAGGCCGATCGAGATGATGTCGGCCCGCAGCTTTTCGGGAAGCCCGTTTTCCGGATGCGCGAGATCCTCGATGAAGATCGTCCACAGCCGCCGCACGTAAAGCAGGCTCTGGACCTGATCCTCGAAACTGGCGCGTCCCTTCTGGAGGCGCTCGAGTCGGTCGATGCCGAGACTGAGCGCCTGGCGCTCGCGGCCCCTCGCCTCATAGCCGCTATCATCGACGACCGCTTCATAGGCTTCAAACGTCATCAGGACCACACTGCGCAGGAAACGAAGAACAAGACAAAGGTGACGAGCCTAGGCTCAGAGATAGTTGATGAGGCTGATCTTCTGGAGCTGCGACGTCAGTGCAAGCGCCGTCTGGATCTGGGTCTGCAAGGTGTTGACGCGCACCGAGGCTTCGGCCGGATCGACCTTCTCCATACCGACGATCTGATTGTTCAGAATGTCCTGCTGCGTCTTGAGCTTGTCGGTTGCGGAGGTGAGCCGCTGCTGGACCGTGCCGACATCGCCGCCGAGCGTAGCGAGGCCGGTGATGGCGTTCCCGACGAGGCCGATCGCCTTGTCCACGACGACCTGGAACGTCGACTGGTCCAGGTTCGCGTTCCCGAGATCGGCCATCATGGTGTAGGCCTCGGCGAGCATGCGGAAGGAGGGTTGATTGGCGCTGACGGACGTATCGGCGATCTCGGTCGTGGAGATACGGCTTTGCATGACCTGGTCGGTGGCCGACGACCAGTTGGTGTTCCAGGCCGGGCTCGCGAATTCGGCGTCGAAGGTGGTGTTGAGGAAGGTCTGCATCTGGGCCGGCGTGATGTTCTTCACGTTGGGCGAGGATTGCGAGAAGCCGAAGAACGTAGCGAAATCGGTGTCGACCTGGTTCTTGCTGGCCGAGCCGGCGGCGTAAGCCGTGATCGGTTGGTTCTGCGTGTTGATGCCCGAGAACAGGTACGAGCCGTTATAAGAGACGTTCAGCGCGCCGATCAGATCCTGGAGGTTGGAGGACGCAGGCGGCAGGATGATCCGTCCGCCGCCGTCGGTGCTGCGGGCCGCGATCAGATCCTTGAGGAAGGACGTTGCGGTCGTGTTGAGCTGGGTGATCCGGTTCTGCGTCACGTCGAGGCGTCCGGCGACGAGCCCGTTGGTGTCGACGAGCTGATCGGCGAAGCTGAGGTCGGCCCGCAGGGTGAGGTCGCCTCCCGTGGTGGCCCCGAGCTCGAGGCCGACATCGTAAAAGCGGCCGGTGGTCGCCTCGGTCGACGCCTTGCTCAGCAAGGACTGGTTGTTCGTGATCGACGACCTCAACGACGAAGACAGCATCAAGGTCGAGATGTAGTTCGCGCTCATCATGGCTTAATTCCCCACGGCAGCCAGCAGGCTCTGCAGCATTTCGTCGACGGTCGAGATGATCTTCGACGAGGCCGAATAGGTGCGCTCGACCTGGAGCATCAAGGACATCTCGTCGTCCATGTTGACGCCGCTGACGTTCGACAGCGCCGCGGTGCTGCGGTCTAGCAGCGTCTTCTGGTAGCTGACGTTGGAGTCCGCGGTCTTGCGCTGGTTTTCGATCCAGCTGGTCGACGACGACGCGAAGTCGATCAGGCTGCCGCTCGGCTTGCCCTGCGTGGTTGCATCGAACGGCTGCGAAGCATCCATGCCGGCGATGAGCTGCTGCAGCCGGACCGAGTAGCCGCCATTGCCGGCGGTGTTGTATTGGTATGCGACGTTGCCGCTGATCGCGCCGTCGCGCAGCAGATTTGGGTTGCCGCCCTGGGCCGGGTCGACTGACGCCGCGACGCTGATCAGGCCGGCAAGGCCGACCGAGACGGTGGCGCTCGCGGGCATCGCCGCGCGCCGGGATAGGTGAAGAGACCGGGGACGTCGGGCAGCGCCGCGGCGGTCTGATCGCTCTCCCTGAAGGTATTGATCAGGCCGCGCGCGATTTCGTCGAGCTGGCTCTGATAGGTGACGGTGTCCTGGTCACGCAGCTGAGCGAGGCCCGCGAGCTTGCCCGACTTCAGCGGCATCACCGAATTGGCACCGGTTACCGGCACGCCGTCGATGACCACCGCGTTGCCCATGGTGCCAGGCGTATAGATGTTGGTCGCCGTGAAGCTGACCGTTCGGGCCGTCTTGTCGAACAGCACGACACCGCTGTCGGTGTAGAGCGCCGCGTCGCCGTTGGGTCGGAGCGACATCGTGACTCCGAGCTCCTGCGACAGCTGCGAGACGATGCTGTCGCGCTGGTCGAGATAGTCGGTAATGTCGTCGCCGGAGATCGTGCCCTTCACGATCGCGGTATTCACGGTCCCGAACTGGGAGAGCAGCTGATTGATGTTCTGGACCGACGTATTCATGTCGGCATCCGCGCCCGCACGGACCGACTGCACGGTCTGCGTCGCCTGGTTGAGCGCGGTCGCCATGTCCTTGGCGGATGTCACCGCCGCCTGCGCCAGCGTGGTGTTATCCGGAGCGTTGGCATATTGCTGAAGCGCCTTCTTCAGCGCATTGAGCTGCGCCGTCGGCGACTGGTCGAGCTCCGGATCGTCCACAGTGGCAGATGCGATCTTCTGCAGACCGTCATAGATCGCGGTCTGCTTGGCCGACGACGAAGTCGCGACCAAGACGTTGTCGTAGAGACCCGAGCTCGCGGCGCGCTGGATCGCCGCAACATAGACGCCAGCCCCGGGCAGATTGTCCAGCACGGCGATCTTGCGCGAATAGCCGGCGGCGCTGGCACCAGCGATGTTGCGCGAGATCGTCGAGGACTGGATGCCCGACGCCATGAGCGAAGCGCGGGCGGAGTCGAGAGCGGCGGTAAGGGACATGATTTGCTCTTGCCTGGAATGCGCGCTGAAGAATTCAGCGCTTCAGGTTGACGACGACGTCGAGCAGGTCAGCGCCGGTCTGGAACGATTTCGAGTTCGCGGTGAAGCCGCGCTGCGCCTCGATCATCCCGGTCAGCTCGTCCGCAAGGTCGACGTTCGAGTCTTCCAGGGCGCCGGACTGGATCGTGCCGAGGCCGCCGGTGCCGGCATTCCCGGCCTGCGCGTTGCCGGAGTTCATGTTGGTCGAATAGACGTTGCCCGGCTCCGGTGTCAGATTGTCGGGGCTCGCGACGTCGGCAAGCATGATGGTGAAGAGCGTCAGCGTCTGTCCGTTCTTGAGGACCGCCGTCACGTGGCCTGTATCGTCGACATCGACCTTGTCGATGGCCGAGGGAACGCTGCCATTGACGGTCGCCTTGAAGCTGAAGTCGGTTCCGACCTGCGTCATGTTCGACAGGTCCATGGTCATCGCCGCACCGCCGGGGACGGTGAAGGCGAGGGTCGTCGGGCTCGCCGCGGCCAGCGTGCCTTTGCCGGTTGCGGTCGTATCGAAGGTGAAAGTGGTGGCGGCGCCGACCGACGCACCCGTCGCGGAGTCGTAAGCCTGAATCTGCCAGGTGTCCGAACCGGCGGCCGTTGCGGTGTGGGACATGTAGACGTCAAGCGTAACGGCCTGGCCGATATTGTTGTAGGCCACGATCGAGCTCTTCGACGAGTATGAGGCCGGGCCGGGCGGGCCAGCGATCACGGCCGCTTTCGGATCCAGATTGCCAGTCGTGAGCGTCCCCGCCGTCGACGGCACGGGCACCTGCGAAACCTGGGCGATGTTGACGATCTGCATGCCTGACAGGCTGTTCTGTGAGAAATTGGTCACGTTACCGGGCTGGCCCAGAAGGTAGTAGCCAGCCGCATTGACCAGATTGCCCTGGCTGTCCGGCACGAACGAGCCGGCGCGCGTCAGATATTGTTGCGTGTTGTTGGCATTCGACACCACGAAGAAGCCGTTGCCCTGGACGGCGAGGTCCGTGGTCGACGTGGTGAACTGCGTATGTCCGGCATCGCTGATCGCGTAGCGCACCGTGGTCTCGACGGCGCCGGAGTCGTAGTTGCCGGAGCCGCTCTTCAGGATCAGCGAGGAGAACTCGGTCGAGGCCCGCTTGTAGCCGGTCGTGTTGACGTTCGCGATGTTGTCCGAGACCGTCGACAGCTTGTTGGACTGCGCGCCCATTCCGGAAACGCCGGTGCGCATAACACCATACAGGCTCATGGATTTGGCTCCTTCGGTAGGTTGCCGCTACAATGCGGGTTCTTGCTTGCGCGGGGCTGATGATTGGGAACCATGCACAACTTTAGGGTTGTCCTGGTCATGTCGTCTTGGGTTGACAGAACGAGCGCGCCTTGTCGGTCCACGCGCCGAAGCCGCTCGAGACGAGATGCGCGACGATGTGGCAGACATAGCGCTTCTGCGCCGGCTGATTGTTGGGGCCGGCGTTGTAGCGGGCGACCGCCATGGTCCAGCTGCCCTCGCGCTGCTTCAGCTCCTTCAGGAAGCGCGCCGCATATTCCACGTTCCTGGCGGGATCGAACATCGCGCGCACGGACGTGAACTTGTCGCCGTGATAGTAGTGGTTGATCTGCATGCAGCCGAGATCGATCAGCTTGATGCCCTTGGCGCGCATCGCTTCGAAATTCGCGATCGCATCGTCCATGTCCTTGGCGAACACGGTCTGCCCTTCCGCTCCGAGCGCGTAAGGATAGAGCGCACCGCGCCGCCCGGTTTCGGTCAGGCCGACCGCATAGAGAATGCCGAGCGGAATGCCGTGCTGCTGGGACGCGCGCGCCATCTCGCGCTCGCAGGGGCGCGCATTGTCGGTCGCCGCTGCCGCGGTGCCGGCGCTACAGATAAACAGGGCCGCGACGAGTCTGCTGGCCCACGTCCTGATCATGACGCGTCTCCTGGTTGGACTGGCGCTCCTGGCGGGCCTGCCTCGCATCGCCATCGGATTGCCCCGACGACGTGCCGGTGCCGTCGAACGTGCCCTGCGACTGGGGCGACGGCTGTTGCTGGCCGGGCAGTTGCGGTTGCGACTGGCCGGAGCCGCTCTGGAATCCGTCTAGCGAGCCATGCTGCACCGGCGCCACGTCGGCAACGTAACCTGCCGACTGCATCAGATCGCGGATCTGGTCGCGCTGCTGGTCCAGCATCTGGCTGGTGTCCTTGCGTTCGGCCGCGAGGTGGACGGACACCTCGGTGCCGACGAGACGAAGGCGCACGGTGACGTTGCCGAGCTGCGGCGGCTCGAGATTGATGGTCAAAATCTTGAGCGGCTCTGGCGCGTTGGCCTGCGACGTTGCGAGATCGGGAGCCGCGGACGCCGCCGGCGCTGCGGTCTCCTTCAACTCCGTGACGACCGCGTTGGCGACCTGTTGCGGCGCGTTGAATTGCGCCGGCGGCAGATGGGTCTCCTGCTGGACCACGGTGACCTTGGTCGTTTCGGGCAAGGTGTCCCGCGCCGAGGCCTTGACTGCGCGTTCGACATTGGCCGTGACGGCTTCGAAGCCTGACGTCGCAGGCATTGCCTTCGCGGCGTCGCCGCCTTGCTGCGGCGTGGCCTGCTGAGCTGCCACTGCTTGCGAACCCGGACCTTGCGCGCGCGGACTGGCTGGACCTGCAGCGGTCGCCGCGGAATCGAGCGCAGCCGCCTTGGAAGCTGCCGGAACCTCACGCTTCGTCGAGGAGGATCGCTCATCTCGCGCGGGCGCGTCCTTCCTGTCGCCCGCCGGCAATTGCATCTGCGGATTCGCGGCGGCGAGCTCCTGGCCAACGATCACCGGAGTGATCGATCGGCTCTGGGCATCCGCTTTCGAGGCAAGATCAACCGGATTTTGCTTCTCCGATGATATGCCGGTCTTCTCGTCGGAAGACTTCCCCGCTGACTTGGACTCGTCGGCCGCCTCGGTGCGTTCGTGCCCGTCCTTGGTCTCGTCCTTCCCGGCCGAGTGCGCCAGGCGCGTGCGCAGCGTGGCGGTCTTCACGCCGGTGTCGCTGCCCTCGTCGTTCAGCGCCCGCTTGGCGAGGTTCGAGACGGTGTGGAGCAGATCGTTGAATGACGAATCCGCCTGCGATTTCGTACCAGTGCCCTTCGCCGAGCGCGACGTCCCACGCATGTTGAGGCTCTCGGCGAGGCCGGAGAAGACCTGTCCTGATGTTCCGCTGAGCTTCGTCATGGACGACGATCCCTGGTGAGAAGTTCGAGTTCGCTGAGTTGCTTCTGCGCGCGTGCGAGGGCCGCGGTCGACGACGCGAGATCGAGACGCGCCGGCGTTACCGGCGGCTTGTCGGCGGCAGCAGAGGGCCCGCCCGCGAACGGCTTGCGGACGTCGAGCGCGAGCTGCATCGTCGCATTCAGAAGCGGAACGTCGCGCTCGGGCAGCTTCGAGCGGTCAAGCGCCTTCAGCTCGGCAAGACCGCCGTCATATTCGTCGGTGAGCGCACGCGAGGCGCCGCGGAATAGATGCGCTCGCTCGCGCTCCGCCGAAGCATCGGCGCTAAGCGTCAGCGCGCGCTCGCCGGCAAGCCGGGTCACTTCCATCCGCCCGCGCACCATCGCGGCGCGTGCGATCATGAGATAGAGCTTGAGGCGGCTCGCGCGGTCGATCTGCTCCAGCAGGCTGCCGATCCGCGAGAAGCGGCGCTCGTCGAGCGCGAGGCTCGATTGCGTCAGACCCGAGGAGAAGCGCTGCCAGAAGTCGCCGGCATAGATCGAGTTGCGATAATGGCGGATATAGGCCAGCGTCAGGAACTCGAACTTGTCGAAATCCTCGGCCTGTCCGACCAGCAGGATCTCGCGGCGCAGTGCGGCTTCCTCCACCAGCGTGCCGGGCAGAAGCAGCCGCGCGTCATCCAGGCGCTCGATCGCGAGCGATGCTTCAGAGCGCGCGAACAGCGCACCCTGAACCAGCGCGACCTGTCCGCCCAGGCCCGACGGAAGCGTCCGCGGCTTGACCTCTTTGAGCAGCTCGCGCGCTTCGTCCTGGCGGCCCTCGACATAGGCGAGCGCGCCGTCGAACAGCCGCCCCTCGACATTGATCTTGTCGCGCGGCAGCTTGCGGACCAGTTGAGGCGCGCCGCCGCTGAGCATGTAGATAACAACGGCCTGGCCGTTCTGCGGATTGCTCCACACGTTCGGATCGGCGGCGAGAAACTTCTCGCCGATCTGCCGGATCAGCGCGATGTGGCTGCCATGCGCCGCGGTGTCGCCATTGGCGATGCCGTCCTGCACCGCCTGCAATCCGCGCACCAGCTCATAAGGTTCGCTCGACGTCGATGCCGGCGCAGGAGCCGGCGCCGGCGCCGGTGTTGGCGCCGGTGCGGTCTCGGCCAAGACGCGTGAAGCCGTCAGCGGCACCACCATCAGCAGCACAGCGCAGAGGAGCTGCCTGATCAAGGGCGCTTCTCCCGGATCAGGATCTCAATCCGGCGGTTCTGCGCGGCGGCCGGGTCGTTCGGAAGCTTCGGCCGCCGATCGGCATAGCCTTCGACGTGCTCGATCCGCTGCGCATCGACGCCGGAGCGAACCAGCATGTAATAGGCCATCTGCGCCCGCGCCGTCGACAGCCGCCAGTTGTCGTAGTTCTCCGACTTGTACGGCCGATTATCGGTGTGGCCGCGCACGATGATCACGCCCTGGCGTTTCGTCAGCAGCGGTCCGATCTTGTCGATCACGCGGATCAGCTCGGGCCGCGGCTCGGCCGAGCCGACCGCGAACATGCCGAAGCTGGCATCGTCGGTCAGGCTGATCAGCAGGCCTTCCTCGACCTGACGCACCTCGGCGACCGGTCCGGCGCCGGCCTTGATATCCGACAGCGCATCCGCGATCGCGGATTGAAGCTGCTTGACGGTCGGCTGCTGGGTCTGCGCTGCATCGCGCGGTTCGGAAGTCTTCGCTTGATCGTTGGGGCGCGGCTGCGCGGCGGCATTGGCTTGAGCGCCAGCCTGCGCACTTGGCTGCGCATTCGCCTGGGCACCGCCGTCGCGCTGAGCCTGCGACGGCGCGGGCCCTGGCGGCAGCAGCGGCGACAGGCTTGCCGACGAAGCATCAGCATTGGGAGCGATGCTTCCGCCAGCATCGTCCGTCTTGGCACGACGCGCCTGCGGCTCTCCCTGGCTCGTTCCGGACGCGATGTCGCGCGCGGACGCATTCGGCTTTGGCTCGCTGTCGACGAAGCGATCCGCATCCTTCGACATTTGCGGCGCCATCTTCCAATAGCCGGGATCGAACGGATCGCGATAGGCGTCGCCGCCCTTGAGGCCTTCCTCTTCGGCCGAGGTCAGCGCACCTGCACGTCGCTGGCCCGAAGCCTGGTTCGAGCTGTTCGCGATCTCGGCAAGCGTCGCATAGGGATCGCGGAACAGGACCTTCTCTTCGAAGGAAGCCGGCTTCTCGGCCGTCGGCGAGTCGCCGCGGCGCTCTTCGTTCGGTCCGGCTGGCTGACGCTTGCCATCCTGGCCCTCGAACTGCGTCGGCTCCTTCTTGGTGAGATCCTTGAGACCCTTTGGGGCAGGCGCGTTCTCCGCGAGCTTAATCGGATTGAAATAGCTCGCGACCACCTGCTTCTGGTCCTGGTTGAGGGCGTTGAGCAGCCACATGACCAGAAAGAACGCCATCATCGCGGTCATGAAATCCGCATAGGCGATCTTCCACACGCCACCGTGATGCGCCTCCTCTGCGAAGGCGCTGCGCCGGCGGACGATCACGATCTCATGCTTGACCTCTTCCATGGCGACTACCGGCGTGCGTCTTTCAGGCGCTCGCTCCACGCCGAGATCTGCGTCTCGATCACGGTCTGGTCGGCGACGACGCGGACCTCCAGGGTCTCGGCGGCCTCATACTCGATGCTTGCTCGCCTGGAGGCGTCGAGCTGCGTCCTCACGAGGTCAAGCAGCTCGCTCGGACCCGTCACCTTGAACACCGGCACCGGCGAGTTGCCGGTCAGGGCCGCGACCTGCTCGACCAGCGACCCGATCGCCTTGTCGCGGACCGCATCGGCGAGGAACGGCAGCAATATGCGCGCGACGGAGCTCGCAATGTTGGTCTCGATCTCGCGGCATGCCGCCTCGAAACCGCCGACGATCGCGGCCGCCTGTTGGTCGGACCATTTGGCGCGCTCTTCGCCGAGCCGGATCGCGCTGCGCACCCGCTCCTCGGCGACCTTGGCATCGCCTTCCGCAACGCCGGCGGCATGGCCGCGACGATAGGCATCTTCGAGAAGATTGACCGGCGGAGCTTCCGGCTCGGGCGCCGGAGGCGGCGACTGAAGCTGCGGCTGCGATTGAGGTTGGCGCTGCGGCTGGGCCTGCGGCTGCGGCTCGCGCCGCGCCTCCTTCTGCCTCGTCAGCACGTCCTGGATCTTGGGCGGCGGAGGCGGCGGCGACTTGGCCCGGCCGTTCGCGTCGAACTGCGTCAGGAGTTTTCCGATTGCCGCGTTCATGCCGCCTCCTCGCGTCGCATCCAGTCTTTAAGGATTGCTGCCGCCTGCATCTGATCGAGCCGGACGATCTGCTCCAGCCGCTTCTGCGGCGTCCGCTGCATCTTGCCTTCGAGGTCCTCGACGAGGTTGAGCTCGGGGTCCTGGCTCTCGGCCAAGGCGAGGGCCGCGGCGGTTTCGAGCTCAGCGGCCTCGGCGGCCTCGGTCTGCTCCTGCTGCGCGCGGTGAGTCAGGATGCCGTTGACCGCGGGACGAAGCCCGAACCAGACCAGCATCGAGGCGACAGCCAGGATCGTCACCGCATTGATGACGCTGCCGAGCTGCTTGTTGATCATCTCGACGAAGCTGATCGGCGGCACAGGTGCCAGCTCGCGCGAGCCTTCGATGAAGTCGACGGCCGTCACCTGGATCTGGTCACCGCGCGTCTTGTCCAGTCCGCCGGCGGTCGCCGCGAGCTGGCTGATCTCGGCGAGCTTGCTGTCGATGATGGCCTGGTTGCTCTTGTCGCCGAGATCGGCGACGAGCCGCGCGCGGTTGACCAGCACGGCGATGAAGAGCTTCTTGACCGAATAGCCGTCGCTTACCGTCGTCGTGGTCTTCGACGACACCTCGAAATTGGTGACGTCCTCGCGGCGGGACTTGTCTTCGCTGGAATTCTTGGTGCCGCCGGAATTGACCTGCTGGTCGGGAAGATTCTGCTGCACCGTGGTCGGCTGCGAACGGTCCGCGTTCTGCGACGATTCCTTCTCGCGGACGTTCCGCACCGAACGCTCGGCGCGGCTCTCCGGATCGTAGACCGTCTCGTTGATCTGCCGCTTGTCGGTGGAGAGCTGCGGGGCGACGCTCACCTCGAAATTGTCGAGGCCCAGATACGGCGTCAGCGCCTTGCGGATGTTCTCCTGCACCATGCCGCCGACCGTCTTCTGGAGGCTCGCCATCTTGGTCGGCGCAGCGCTCGCCTCGTCCTCCTCGGCGAGGAGCATCGAGCCGTCGGCGTCGAGCACGGTCACCTTGTCGCGGCTCATGCCGGGAATGGCGGCCGCGACGAGATGGCGGATCGACTGCGCGGTGCGCGCCTCGATTGCACCGTCGGTGCGCAGCACCACGGAGGCCGAAGGCGGCTGCTGCGTCGCGCGGAACGAGCCGCGCACCGGCAGCACGATATGCACCCGCGCCGCCTTGACGCCCTTCATCAACTGGACGGTGCGCGCGATCTCGCCCTCGAGGGCGCGGAGCTTCGTCACTTCCTGCATGAACGAGGTCAGGCCGAGCGAGCCGATCTTGTCGAACAGCTCATAGCCGGAATTGGCGCTGGTCGGCAGGCCCTTTTCGGCGAGCAGCATCCGCGCCTGCATGGTCTGGCTCGGGCGCACCGAGACGGCGTCACCGGCCGTATTGACGTCGAAGGCGATGTTCTGCTCGCGCAGCGCCGCGCCCATGCGCGTCACGTCCTCGCGGGTGAGGCCGGTATAGAGGGTCTCGAATTCCGGCCGGCTCAGATAATACGCGCCGCCGACGACGGTGACGAGAACGGCAAAGCCGATCAGTCCCAAGGCCATCAGGCGTCGCGGCCCAAGCTCCAGCAGATTGTTGAGCAGTTGCTGTATCTGCGCACGACTGAACAGCATATGACCTCGTACCAATGCGAACGTAGAGGACACTCCGCTGCCAACCTTGTCTGAAGGTTGCGCAAGGACACGAATGTGTCAGTTCGCTGGCGAGGCGTTGTAAATTTGCAAGAATTTTCTCCGATACAGACGGTCCAGCAGCAGCCATCGGGCGCGCGAACGCACGCCAGCGCAGTCGGCTGCGGGTGCTGCATGAAGTCTGGTGTCAGGAGGTCATTGCGGGCACATCATGTGCCGCCAAATCCGCCGTTCATGGCGGTGACCGTGCTCCCATGGGGAGCACGGTCGTCTTGAAAGCCGAAGCTTACTTGAACAGCGACAGGATGCTCTGGCTGTTCTGGTTGGCGATCGAGAGCGCCTGAACACCGAGCTGCTGCTGGGTCTGCAGCGCCTGGAGGCGAGTCGATTCCGCGTTCATGTCGGCGTCGACGAGCTGGCCGATACCGCGATCAACCGAGTCCATCAGGGTCTTGACGAATTCCGTGTTGGTCGCGATGCGGTTCTTGACGGCGCCGAGGTCGGCGGCGGCCGAAGCCACCGAGTTGATCGCAGCGGTGACCTGCGCGATGTAGCCGTCGAGCGTGGCCTGGTCGGTGGTCGCGTCGGTCAGCGAGGTGATGGTGATGTTGGCGATCGACACACCGGCGGTCGTCTGCGTGTCCAAAATGCCGCTCGTGGTCGACGTGTAGAGCGAGTAGTTCGAGATCGTCAGGGTGATGGAGCCGATCGTGGGCGTGCTCTGGACGCGGGAGAACGTTGCGGAGGGTCTGCAGCGCCGTCATTGCTGCGGAGTTAGTGAGGAGGCTAGAACCCATTTTGATGTCCCTTTGAGATTGATTGAGTGGGGACATACCGGACTTGCACCGGTACGACAGGGCGGCGTCATGCCTTTGGGCTGCTGAAAGCGGTTAGGCCCAACCTGTCGTACGGCGACCGTAACGTGCGAAGCTTGTGCGAGGCTTGTGGCTCTGTGTCCCGGTTGCAACAGAGCAGCCGAATTGAAGGCATGCGCGTAGCGTCACGCCAAAACGAAAGGGCCGCGCTTTGCGAGAAGCGCGGCCCTCCCCGGATTGTCTTTCGACTTAGCGGAACAGCGACAGGATGCTCTGGCTGCTGTTGTTGGCGATCGAGAGCGCCTGCACGCCGAGCTGCTGCTGGACCTGGAGGGCCGCCAGGCGGGTGGACTCCTGGTTCATGTCGGCGTCGACAAGCTGGCCGATACCGCGATCAACCGAGTCCATCAGGGTCTTGACGAACTCCGTGTTGGTCGAGATACGGTTCTTGACGGCGCCGAGATCGGCGGCGGCCGAAGCTGCCGAGTTGATCGCAGCGGTGACCTGCGCGATGTAGCCGTCGAGCGTGGTCTGGTCGGAGGCCGCGTCGGTCAGCGAGGTGATGGTCATGTTGGCGACCGACACACCGCTGGTCGTCTGCGTGTCCAGAATACCGCTCGTGCTCGCCGTGAAGAGCGAGTAGCTGGAGACCGTCAGGGTAATCGCGCCCGTGGTCGGCGTGCTCTGGACGCGGGAGTAGGACGACACGAGGTCGACCGTCGCCGGCGTCGAGGCAGTCGTGCTCAGCCAGTTCACGCCGTTGAAGGTCGCCGCATCCGCGGTGCTCTTCATCTGCTGCTGGATCTGGGTGATGTCAGCCTGGATCTTGGAGCGGTCGATACCGGCGGTCTTGGCTTCGACCAGCAGCGACTGCAGCTTGGTCAAGCCACCGGTCTTGTCGCCGACGACGGCGGTCAGAGCGGTATATTCGGTGTCGACGGTCGCGGCCGACAGACCGAGCGAGTCGGAGACCGCGGAGAGCGCGGCGTTGTCGGCGCGCATCGAGGTCGCGATCGACCAGTAGGCGGCGTTGTCCGAAGCAGTCGAGACGCGCTGGCCGGTGGAGATGCGGGTTTGCGTGGAGGAGAGCTGCGAACTCACAGACCGCAGGGTCTGGAGTGCGGTCATGGCGGTCGAGTTCGTAAGCAGGCTTGACATTGCGAATGTCCCTTTTATGTACGCGTTACATTTTCACGAGGGGACATACCGGGCTTTCACCGGTACGGAGGGGCGGCATCATGCCTTTGGACTGATGTGGGTGGGGTCCAACCCGCCGTGCCGCATTGCTAGCACGCCGAATCTTGCGCGCGCCTTAAGATCGGCTTGAATTTCTAAGCAAAATCATATGGTTAACATTACCCACCGCTAACCATGATGCGGTACTTCTCGCTAACCATAACCGGCCGGCCGGAGGTCGCCGCCTTACGAGAACGACCGCACGAGGCCTGAGGCGAGCAGGTTCCAGCCGTCGATCAGCACGAAGAACAGCATCTTGAACGGCAGCGCGAGGATCGTCGGCGGCATCATCATCATGCCCATCGACATCGTCAGCGTCGCCACGATCATGTCGATGACCAGGAACGGCAGCATGATCAGGAATCCGATCTCGAACGAGCGCCTGAGCTCGGAGATCATGAAGGCCGGGATGATGACGCGCAGATCGATGCGCTTGTCGTCGAACTTCTTGCGAAAACTCTCGGCGGCGAGCGCCTCGAAGGTCTGGAGATCCTTGTCGCGGACATGCGCCAGCATGAACTCGCGGAACGGGTCGGTGATCTTCAGATAGGCCTCTTCCTCCGAGATCTCGTTCTTCATGAGCGGCTGGACGCCGGTTTCCCAGGCGCGGTCGAATGTCGGCGCCATCACGTAGAACGTCATGAACAGCGCGAGGCTGATCAGCACCAGATTGGCCGGCGTGGTCTGGAGGCCGAGACCGGAGCGCAGGAACGACAGCGCCACCGCAAACCGCGTGAAGCTCGTCACCATGATCAGCAGTCCCGGCGCCACCGACAGCACCGTGATCAGCGCCATCAGCTGGATGATCCGGCCGCTGGTCGAGCCGTTGCCGGGCGGCAGCAGCGAGTTGAGGTCCGGAATCTGGGCGAACGCCACCTCGGGCAGGACGACCAGAATCAGCGCGAGCAGCAGGACTCTCAATTTCACTGAATCACCAACGTCTCAATGATCAATTCGCGAACCTTGCCCGACGAGCGGATGTTGGCGCGCTCGGTCAGGTCGTCGCGCAAATGCTGGAGCCCGCGAGATCCCTCGAACTGGCCGACCGACGCCGACCGCAGATAGGTCACGATGTCCTCGCTGATATGGGCTGCCAGGATGCCGGCATCCTCGTCGTTCATGCTATCGGTCACCATCGAGGCTTCGATACGCGCCCAGTTGTTGGATGGCGCGCCGAGATTGGTCACGATCGGCGACAGCTTCCTGAGCCGCGCGCTTCCGGCGTAGCTCGTGGCAAGAGGCGGCGGCGCGGCGGCCTTCTTCGCGTCGGCGACGCGTTCCGCGGCCGCAAACAGATGCAGGCCGGCGAGCGCGCCCGCGCCGATCGCGATCAGGGTCAGCACCACAATGGCCGCGATCAGGCGCATCACGTCCCCTGCCCTCGCGATGCGGCCCGGCCGGCGCTATTCTCAGAACGGTGCCACGGCGTCATAGATCCGATGTCCCCATCCGGGTTGCTGCACGTCAGACAGATTTCCGCGGCCGCCGTAGGACACGCGCGCCTCTGCGATCTTCTCGTAGGAGATCGTGTTGGTGCGCGATATGTCGCGCGGACGCACGATACCGCCGACGTTGAGCACGCGCATCTCGGTGTTGACGCGGAATTCCTGCGAGCCGCTGATCATCATATTGCCGTTCGGCAACACGTCGGTGACGACGGCGGCGATCGACAGCTTGATGTCCTCGGTGCGATCGATCTGGCCGTTGCCCTTGATCTGGGTGTTGGTCGAGAGGTTGGCGTTGGCCGTGCCCTTGTCGTTCCACCCGGCGACGTCCATCAGCCAGTCCAGCCCGAACTTGATCTGCGAATCGCGCGAGCGGTCGGTCTTGTTGTCGAGCTTGGCCTTGTCCTGCATCGAGATGATCACCGTCACGACGTCGCCGGTGCGGCGGGCACGGGGATCGCGGTAGAGATCGGTGCCGTCGTCCCAGGTCGAGCGATAGCTGACGGGCGTACGAACGCGGGGCGTCACCGGGATCGGTTCGGCCTGCGTCCTGAGGCCGCTTCCGACTGGCGACAATCGCGGACCGGTCAGGACTTCCGCCGGATCATTGAAGCACCCGGCGAGGAGCACCGACGACAGCAGGAGCGACAGGATGAGGATCGGCTTCTTCATCTATTTGGTCTTTCCGTCATCCACGCGGCGCATTCCACCGAGCACGTCGGCAAGGTGCGCCGCGCGCGCCGTATCCATCTCGTTGAAGATTGCGCTCGAGGTCCTCGGGTTGAGCTTGGCGAGCACGGCGGCGGCGGTCTCGTCCGCCATGCCGGCGATCTGGGTGGCGGCCGCGTCCGGCTTCATGCGCGAGTAGATCTCGACGACCTGCGCTTCGGCCTTTTTCAGGAAGTCGTCGCGCAGCGCCATCCACTTCTCGTATTCGGCGCGCTTGGCCTCGACCTCGGCGATCCGCTCGCGGAGCTGGGCCTCGGCCTTCTCCAGCTCCTTGAGCTGCCAGGCCAGCCGCGCATCGACGGCGGGATCGGCAACGTTGCTACAGAACAGGGCGACCTCGTTATCCGCGGGCACAGCGGCCTGGGCCGGCGCAGGCTTCGGCGGGGCCGTGACGCTGCCGGGCTTGACCGTGCGCACGGGCGCAGATGCAGGTGCGGCCGCGCCGGTGGTCGCGGGTCCTTGATCTTCGGCCGCCCACGCCGTCGCGCGGATCGACGCATTGTCGGCCGGTATCGGTGCCGATGCAGACGGCTTCTGCGCTCCCGGCGCCCGGCCGCGCGCGAACGAGAGCAGGTTGAGCGGCTTCGACGGCTTGGCCTCGTCCAGCGCCAGCACAGGCGAGCCGCCCGCAAGCGCGGACGCCGCGACCAGGACGAGGAGTTTGGCTTTGTGATCCAGCTTCAGCATCGGGCCGCGTGCGATTCTCGGTCGAGACCTGAGCATTGAGCGACCAAGCTTGCACGACGCTTGTGCATCATTGCACGATGACGTCAGCCTGGAGCGCACCGGCGGTCTTGATGGCCTGGAGGATCGCGATGATGCCGGACGGCTTCAGGCCGATCTGGTTCAGGCCGCGCACCAGACGTTGGAGATCGACGCCACTGAGGATCGCCACCTGCGATCCGGCTTCATTGGCCTCGACGATGGTCTGGGGCACGACGACGGTCTGCCCTTGCGAGAACGGCGCCGGCTGCGACACCACCGGAAGCTCGGTGACACGAACCGTCAGATTGCCGTGCGTCACGGCGACGGTCGAAATGCGCACGTCACGTCCGATCACCACCGTGCCGGTACGCTCGTTGATCACCACCCGCGCCGGGGTATCAGGCTCGACCGTCAGCTCACCGACTTCCGCGAGAAAGCGGACCGGCCCGACATAGCGAGGCTTCGACAGCACGATCGTGCGATAATCGCGCTCGAAGGCGATCTGCGCCCGATAGCGGCCGCCGGCGTAGCGGTTGATGGCGTCGAGGATGCGCGTCGCGGTGACGAAATCGGGGTTCTTGAGCTCCAGCACCAGGAATTCCATCTCGTGGAGACTTCCCTGCACCTCGCGCTCGACCAGCGCGCCGTTCGGAATGCGTCCCGCGGTCGGCGTGCCCTGGCTGACGTTCTGCGCCTGGCCTCCGACACTGTAGCCGGCGACCGTGACCGCGCCTTGCGCCACCGCATAGACCGCGCCGTCGGCCGCACGCAGCGACGTCATCACCAGCGTGCCGCCGAGCAGCGAGGTCGCATCGCCGAGCGACGACACCGTCACATCCATGCGCTCGCCGGGCCCGATCGAGGGCTGCAGATCCGCGGTCACCATCACGGCGGCGACGTTACGCGTGCGCAGCGTGGTCGGACGCGGCGGATTGTTGGTGCTGGTGGTCTCGTTCCTGACGTTGATGCCCATGTTCTCGAGCATCGATTGCAGGGACTGCTCCGTGAACGGCGCGTTGCGGAGCGTGTCGCCGGTGCCGTTCAGGCCGATAACGAGGCCGTAGCCGACGATCTGATTTTCGCGCAGTCCCTTGATGTCCGCGATGTCCTTGATGCGGACGGCGGCCTGGGCGCTGGCGGTGGAGAGGAGCAGGACGAGCGTAAGCAGGAACCTGGTCATGACCCGTCCATGACCTTGACGGTGCCGTCCGGCTGGACGATGCCCCTGATGATCACGCCGGTATCGGTGTTGCGCACCGGGATGAGCGCGCCGGGCGCGCCCTGCTGCATCGCCGAGCCGTAAGTGACGATCGACAGGCCGCTGTCCTCGACCACGACCTTGACCATGGCGCCGCGTGCGACGGTCCAGGGCTCTTCGACCGAGTTGGTCGGGATCGGCTGGCCCGGCAGCAAGTTGCGCCGCGCCATCCGGCCGACCAGGACCTGGCGTCCTTCGATGAACATGGCAACGCCAAGCACGTTCGGCGCGAAGACGCGCTCCGTGATCATGTCGTCCCGGATCAGCTCGCCGGCGCGGATCGACACGGCCGGCACGGGAAGCCGCTTCTCCTCGGCCACGGCGACGCGCGCCGAAACCAGAACCAGCAGCACGGCGGCCAACCCGCGCACGATCAGGCCCACCCAGTTCAACATGGAGACACCGGAACTAGCGAAGGCCCTTCGATACCGTCGAGGCCATTTCATCCGAGGCCTGGATGACCTTGGCATTCATCTCGTAGGCGCGCTGCGCCGAGATCAACTCGGTGATCTCCTTGACCGGATCGACGTTCGAGGCTTCGAGATATTGCTGGTTGATCTTGCCGTAGCCGGAATCGCCCGGCAGGCCGACGACGGGCGTACCTGACGCCGTCGTCTCACGATAGAGATTGCTGCCGAGCGGCTCGAGGCCGGCTTCGTTGGCGAAATTGGCGAGGTTGAGCTGGCCGATCTGCCGCGGGTTGATTTCGGTGTCGAGCTTGGCAAACACCTGTCCGGTCTGGTTGACCGTGACCTGGACCGTTCCCTGCGGCACCGTGATCGCGGGGTCCAGCAGGTAGCCGTCGATGGTGACGAGCTGGCCGTTGGCATTGGTGTTGAACGAGCCCGCACGGGTGTATTGCACCTCGTTGTTTGGACCCAGCACCTGAAACCAGCCGCGGCCGTTGATGGCGAGATCGTAGGGGTTGCCCGTCTGCGTCAACGCGCCCTGGATGTGCAGCTTCCGGATCGCCGCCGACTTGACGCCGAGGCCGAGATTGGCGCCTTCCGGGATCGGCGAGGAGCCGTTGACGTTCGCGACGCCCTGCATGCGGTCCATCTGGTAGAACAGATCGGTGAATTCCGCGCGCGCCCGCTTGTACGAGGTCGAGTTGATGTTGGCGATGTTGTTCGCGATGACTTCGATGTTGGTCTGCTGGGCGTTCATGCCCGTGGCCGCAATGGCGAGCGATTTCACGATCGTCACTCCCTCAGATCAAATCGACATCCGAACGACTTCTTGGTAGGCCTGCACGACCTTGTCGCGGACCGCGACCGCCGTCTGCATGGCCTGCTCGGCCGACATCAGCGCCTCGACGACCTTCCGCGTCGACTCCTTGCCCTGCATCGCCGAGATCGACGCCGCCTCGCCCGCCTTCAGCGTGCCGATCGCGTCCGTCGTCACCTGCTTCATCACCGACTCGAAGCCGAGATCGTCGGTGGACTGGATCGCGCTCGGCGCCGACGGCGCGACGGCCTGTGTCTCCGTCGCGCGGGACGCGGCCTGCCCAGCGGAGATCGCGGTGGATGAAATCGCCTCAAGCATTGTCAGCTCCTCAGAAGGTCGATGGTCATGCCGAGCATCGAGCGCACCTGCTTCACGACCTGGAGATTGGCTTCATACGACCGGTTGACTTCCCGCATGTCGGCCATCTCGATCATCATGTTGACGTTCGGCAGCTTGACGTAGCCGGCCTTGTCGGCGGCGGGATGGCCCGGATCGTACTCGACGCGATAAGGCGTGGTGTCGACCCCGATCTCCTTGATCTTCGCAAGCTGGGCACCGGAGGCGCGGTCCATCGCGGCATCGAAGGTGATGGTCTTGCGCTGATACGGATCGGCGCCGGCGGTGCGGCCGGTAGCCGTGGCGTTGGCGAGGTTTTCAGAGACGATGCGCATGCGCGTCGACTGCGCTTCGAGCCCGGAGCTCGCGACCGTCAGAGAGGCACTCAGTGCGTCCAGCATATCAATTCACCTCAGGTCTTCGCGCTCGACAGCAGCATGCGGTGGAACGAGCGCACGACGGCCGCGTTCATCGAGTAGTCGCGATTGACGTCGTTGCCCTTGATCATTTCCTGCTCGAGGCTGACCGAGTTGCCGGAGTGGACCACTTCCCAGCTATCCTTCTTGGCGGTCGCGCGCGTGTCGGTCTCGGCCGCAGACAGCTGCATGTGCGACGGCGATGTCGTCGCAAGCCTGACCGGCATCGTGTCGAGCACCTTGTTGAAGGGCTCGACGTCGCGCGCCTTGAAGCCCGGCGTGTTGGCATTGGCGACGTTGGTCGCGATGGTCTGCTGGCGGAGCTCAAGGTAACGCGCCTGCGACGATGCGAGTTCGAAGAGATAAAGCGGTCCCACGACAGCCCCATTCTGGTCCATTCGGGAGAACCCTAGGGCGTTAAGCTTTCGTCAAGCTGTTGCGCGAAGCGCCATCCTCGGAAATCTACTGGACCTTCTCGGGCCGCGGCGCCTGCTTCGACTGCAGGAAGTAGATGATCTCGGCGACGGGCCGGAAGAACTCCGCCGGGATCACCTGATCGACCTGCACCGCCTCGTAGAGCGCGCGCGCCAGCGCCTTGTTCTCGATCACCGGAATCCGGTTCTGCTCGGCGACTTCGCGGATCTTCAGCGCGATCACGTCCATGCCCTTGGCCACGACCAGGGGCGCCGCGTTCTCCTCGCGCTTGTAGCGCAGCGCGATCGCAAAATGCGTCGGGTTCGCGATCACGAGCGTCGCGCGCGCCGCCGAAGCGATCATGCGCTGCCGCGAGCGATCACGCGCCAGCGAGCGCAGGCGGGCCTTGATCAGCGGATCGCCCTCCGCCTGCTTGTGCTCGTCCTTGATCTCCTGCTTGGTCATGCGCAGCTCGCGCCGCCAATGGAAGCGCGCCCAGGCGAGATCGATCGCGACCAGGACGATGGTGGCGATGCAGATCGCCGAGACGATCCGCATCGCGATGCTGAGGATCATCTCCGGCAGTGCGACCGGATCGGTGTACATCGCCTCGAAGGCTTTCGCTTCGGACGAGCGCAGCACGAAGGCGACGACGGCGCTCACCGAGGCGAGCTTGAACATCGACTTGGCGAACTCGACGAGGCCCTGCGTTCCGAACAGCCGCTTCCAGCCGTTCAGCGGAGAAATCCTCGAAAGGTCCGGCATGATGCGCTGGAGCACCAGGTTGGGCGCATTCTGCAGCAGCTGCGCCGCCAGCCCGAACACGGCGAAGATGACGAGCAACGGCGTCAGGAAGCGCAGCGCCTCGAGCCCCACGACGGTAAGCAGGTTCAGCGCATCAGCCGGCGCACCGAGCGGGAATCCGTCGGGGTCGTCGAGAAGACCCTTCAAGGTCAGCGTTATTTGCTGCACGCCCCGGCCGATCAGGAACGTGAGGATCACCATCAACGCGGCCATCGAGGCGAAGATGGGCGCCTCCCGAGAGACCGGAATGTTGCCCTGCTCGAGCGCATCGCGGACTTTCTTCTCGGTCGGCTCTTCTGTCTTGCTGTCCTGATCGGATGTTTCTGCCATGCCCGTTCAGCGGTCAGCGGAAGACCAGCTCATCCTCCTGGTCGGGGTTGAGCTCGATTTCGCCCTTCTCCGCGAGGTCGAGTGCGAGATCGGTGATGACGCGGCGCGCCTCCAGCACGTCGCGCTGGTTCGACGGCTCGCCGATGGCAAGTTCGCTCTCGACGACACGGCGAACGCGCGAGGCAACCGCGGACAGGATGGTTTCGCGGAAATGCTTGTCGGTGCCCTTCAGTGCGACGACGATGCGATCGGTCGGCACCTGATCGAAGATCATGGTGCGCGCCTTCGGGGCCAGATTGATGACGTCGTCGAAGGTGAACAGCAGCTCCTTCAGCACTTCGGCCGACTTCGGCCGCTTCTCCGACAGGCTCTTCAGCATGTCCTCGATGTGGCCGCGCTCCATCTTGTTGATGATGTCGGCGACGCGGGCATAGGTATCCGCGCCGAGGTTGCGGGCGAAATTCAGCGTCAGATCCTCGTGCAGCGTCTTCTCGAGAACCTTCATCGCGTCGTCGACGATCGGCTTGAGACTGAGCACGCGCCGCATCAGCTCGTTGCGCAGGCTCGACGGCAGCTGGCTCATCACCTTGGCAGCGCAGGACGGCTTGACCTTGGACAGGATCAGCGCCGCGGTCTGCGGATGCTCCTTGGAGAGGTAGGTTGCCAGCGAATTTTCCGACACCGACGAGACCCGGTCCCACACCGAGCGGCTCGAATTGCCGAGCAGGTCCGACATGATCGCCGTGACCTGGTCGGCCGGAAGCACGTCGCCGAGCACGGCCTCGAGCCCGCCGAGCGTGCCGAGGATGTTGGCGCCCATCGAGAACTGCTGGGCGAACTCCTCGACGATCCCCTCGAGCTCCTGCGCGGTGATCGGCCGCAACTCCGCCGCGGCCTTGGTGACGATGCGGATATCCTGCGGCTCGAACTGCGCGAGCACGCTCGCGGCCGCCTGCCGCCCCATGGCCAGCAGCAGCGCTGCGACCTTTTCCGTTCCACCCAGCGTGGCAACGCCTCGCTGCTTGATGGGAGCGACCTGTGCCGCCATGGTCAGGTATCACCCTGCCCCAGCGGTCCGACGATCTCCGTGAGCGAGACGCCGAAGCGAGAGTTATCCTCTTCGACGACGACCACCTCGCCGCGGGCGACGATGCGGCCGTTGACGACGACATCGACGGGCTCGCCGACCCGGTGGTCGAGCGGGACCACCGCGCCGCGGCCGAGCTTCATCAGGTTCGCGACCGGAATGGTCGCCGAGCCGAGCACCACCTGCATGGTGACGGGAATCCGCATGATGGCATCGACGTTGGCGAACTTGCCGGTCTCCTCCGCCGTGCGCGCGGCAATCTCGGCCAGCCGCTCCAGCGGAGACGCCTCGGTCTCGTCAGATGCAGATGCAGACTCATAGTCGAAGGATTGCGCCATGTGGTATCGCCTCTTGGTAGTTCCGCCCCCGGAGCGCCGCGACGTTCCGGTCGTATGTGTTCAGCCTGCTCCGGCTTCAATGTTTGTTCACGTCGGCGCCGCCTGTGGCGGACGCGAGCCCGCTCCTCGCATCGAGTGCCGCAATCGCCTCGTGAGCCTGATCGATCTTCGTGCTCAGCACGTTGGCGAGCCGTCCGAGATTCGCCGTGGAATCGTGCGCAGCGGTGATGACGGTGTCGAAGGCGCCCGCCGTCTCGTGGACGATGGTCGAGAACTCGCCCTGGTAGCTGCGCAAGCGCGCCAGCTCGCGGTGCATCCGGGTCACCCGCATGCTGGTGAAGGCGAGCGCAATCAAGAGCACGGCATCAACGAGATAGGATATCATCGACGAACTCCCGTTTCTGATCGACGGGATCGGACACCTGCATGGCATAATAGCCATCGAGCTGGCCGATCTGACACCAGAACAGCACCTGGTTGTTGCTTTCGAGACGGGCCAGCGTGCGCGGCGTGGCTTCGAGCTCGAGCACCTGGCCGACGTGGAACTTCACGACATCGTCGAGGGTTATCATCTTCTCGTCGAGCACGGCGGTCAACGTCACTTCGGTCTTGTTGACCTCGCTCTCCATCTGCTCGCGCCAACGCGGATCCGACGCACGGCCGTCGCTGACGACGACATGGGCGAGCTTCTGGCGCAGCGGGTTGAGCGCAGAGTGCGGAATGATCAGGAACATCTGGCCGCCGCGATAGAGCGCCTGCACCATCATGTTCGCGCAGATCGACATGTTGCTGCTGCGGCCGATCGCCAGCGACGCCATCGCCGTCTCGACCCGCTCGACACGGAAGGTGACGTTGGACGTGCCGGCAAAGGCGCCCTGCAGCGCCTTGGCGAACCGCTCGAACAGCGCCTGGACCAGGCGGATCTCGATGTTCGAGAAGGTGCGCTCGACATCGAGCGGCGGCTCGGCCCCGTCGGAGCCGAACATCGCCTCGACCATCGTGAACACGAAGTCGCGGTCCAGCATGATGATGACGCGCGAATCCCACTGCTCGGCATAGAGCACGGCGGCGACCGCGTTGCCCTCGTAGTCCTTGATGATGTCGCCGAGGGGGTCGTTGGTGATGCCATTGACCGAGAAATAGCACGGCGTGCCGGCCATCGGCTGCAGGCTGTCGGTGCACGATGCCGCCATGCGATCGAAGATCACATTGAGCATCGGCATGCGTTCGATCGAGATACCCGCCGCATCGAGCAGGTAGTTCGGCAGCTGCTTCCGCTGATCGACCTCGACGTCTTCCATCGTCATGCGCGGGCCGCCTTCGGTTCAGCCTCGGTCGGGACCGCCTTGGGGCCGGCGATCGTCTCGTTCTCGACGACGTCGATCGACGGACGCTCGTTGCTCGAGATCATCTTGCGGCCGTGCTCGACGGCGATCTGCGGCATGGCGCCGTTCATGAAGGCCAGCAGCGTCTGCTTGACGATGATGTAGGGCCGGCACTTCTTCTCGCGCGTCATCTTGATCTTGATCGCGAAGGGCGAAAGCACACCGTAGGAAATGAAGATGCCTGCGAAGGTACCGACCAGGGCCGCGCCGATGAAGCCGCCGAGCAGCTTCGGCGACTGGTCGAGCGCGCCCATCGCCTTGATGACGCCGAGCACCGCGGCGACGATGCCGAGCGCCGGCATCGCCTCGGAAACCGTCACCAGCGCATGGTAGGGTGCCAGCTTGCTCTTCACGATGGTGTGGATCTCCTCGTCCATCAGCGCTTCGATCTCGTGGGTGCGCGCGTTGCCCATGATGATGAGACGGACATAGTCGCAGATGAACTGGAGCAGCGAGGGGTCGCCGAGCACGCTCGGGAACGCCTTGAAGATCTCGGAAGACGAGGGGTCGTCGATATGGGCTTCCACCTCGTTGCGGCCCTTGCCCCGCAGCTCGCGCATCAGGGCGTGCAGCGCCCCGAGCAGGTCGAGGTAATAGCGCTGTCCCGGCACGGCGTTGGTGACGGCCTGCATGCAGGCGACCCCAGTGTCGATGACCGTCTTCCACGGATTGGCCAGGATGAAGGTGCCGACCGCGGTGCCTATGATGATCACGAATTCCCACGGCTGCATGAGCACGGCCAGATGCCCGCCCATGGCGGCAAAGCCGCCGAGCAGCGCCGCTACCGTGATGAAAATCCCCACGAAACTGCCCAACACGCCGCTCCATCGCCGATCCCACTGGGAATATCTAGTCGGCGACGCTTGCGCGAAGCTGGCTTGCCGCATCGCCAGCCCCGCGCAAGCAATTGACGGCAGCTTGGGACACGCCGCAACAGCGGCCAGAGGGGCGCGGGCCATGCTATCCACCATCGCGGACTACACCAGACTGACCACGGACATGAGCAAGTCGATGACGCAGGTCGCGACGCAGCCCGATGTCAGCCGCGATACCGATTACTTCCTCAGCCATATCGGCAACGTGAAGACGATCGACGACTTCCTGAACGACTACCGCCTCTATTCCTACGCGATGAAGGCCTATGGCCTCAGCGACATGACCTACGCCAAGGCGTTCATGCGCAAGGTGCTGACTGAGGGTGTCTCGGACCAGGACGCTTTCGCCAACAAGCTCTCCGACACCCGCTACCGGCAGTTCGCCACCGCCTTCAATTTCGCCGCCCTCGGTGATCAGGCGACCTCGACCACCGCGGCGACGACCGGCACGGCGACCCAATACGTCACGCAGACGCTGGAGGAGAACGCCGGCAACCAGAACGAGGGCCTGCGGCTCGCACTCTATTTCACCCGTAAAGCCTCCACGATCACGAACGCCTATCAGATCCTCGCCGACAAGGCGCTGACCCAGGTGGTCCAGACCGCCATGGGCTGGTCGTCGACAATCAGCTCGTCCGACATCGACGCCCAGGCCAAGATGATCACGGACAAGATCGATCTCACCGATTTCCAGGACCCGACCAAGGTCACAAAATTCGTGCAGCGCTTTGCCGCGATGTGGGATGCGACCCAGGCCCAGAGCGACAATTCGACCAATCCCGCGCTGGTGCTGATCGCCGGCGCCTCGACATCGGTGAGCCTGGATACCGACATGCTCACGACGCTTCAGAACATTCGCTTCAACAGGTAAGTCATGCAATCGGCTCTCTATGTGGGATTGTCGGCGCAGGTCGCGCTCGAAAAGCGCCTCCAGACCATCGCCAACAACGTCGCCAACGTGAACACGGCGGCGTTCCGCACCGACGTGGTGAAGTTCGAGACGGTGCTGTCCAAGGCCGGCGCGAACCCGGTGGCCTTCTCCTCGCCCGGCGACAACATCATCTCGCGCGAGCAAGGCAGCATCACCGAAAGCGGCAACCCGCTCGACGTCGCCGTGGTCGGCCAGGGCTGGATCGCCTTCGCCGGCCCGAACGGCACGGTCTATACCCGCGACGGCCGCCTCCAGATCGCTCCCAACGGCGATCTTCAGACGGTGGCCGGCTTCCCGGTGATCGATGCCGGCGGCGCGCAGATCACGCTCGACCCGAACGGCGGACCGATCTCGATCGCGCGCAGCGGCGCGATCACCCAGGACAACAACGAGATCGGCACCATCGGCCTGTTCAACATCCCCGCCGATGCCAACCTCGAGCGCTACGGCAATTCCGGCGTCACGCCCGACCGGCCCGCGACCGCCATCGCCGATTTCTCCCGCGACGGCTTCAAGCAGGGCTATGTCGAAGGCTCCGGCGCCAATCCGATGATGGAATTGACGAAGCTGATCGCGGCTTCGCGCGCCTTCGACGGCACCAATTCGATGATCGAGGGCACCGAGAGCTCGCTCCAGAATGCAATCCGGACGCTGGGCGAGCCGGGCAAATAGACCTGCAAGTAGTTTGCGCCGCGTGCGCATTGATGGTGGACGATTTCCTTGAACGCTCTTCGGCAACTCGAGTGGGCGCTGCTGGAGCTTCAGCAGAGCACTCCCCTGGCCAGCGTCAGCGGCGCGATCTCCGAGATCGCGCCGACGCATTTCCGTGTCTCCGGCCTGTCGCGCTTCGTCAGGCTCGGTGAACTCATCGGCGTCAATTCCGGCGGCAAGCCGCAGATCGGCGAGGTGGTGCGGATCGACAGCGATGGCATCATCGCCAAGCCGTTCGACCGGCAATTTGCCGGCGGCCTCGGCTCCGTCGCCTATCGGATGCCGCCCTTGTCCTTCGCGCCCGATCCGAGCTGGAAGGGCCGCGTCATCAACGCGGCTTGGCGTACGGCCTCGTGCAGGAGATCCCGCAGAAGGAGACCACGCCGTTCTATCCGCGCTCGCCTTACGGCGTCGCCAAGCTCTACGGCTACTGGATCACTGTGAACTACCGCGAAGCCTATGGCATGTTCGCCAGCAACGGCATCCTGTTCAACCACGAGAGCCCGATCCGCGGCGAGACCTTCGTCACCCGCAAGATCACCCGCGCCGTCGCCCGCATCGAAGTCGGCCTCGAGGACACGCTCTATCTCGGCAATCTCGAAGCCAAGCGCGACTGGGGCCATGCCAGGGACTACGTCGAAGGCATGCACATGATCCTCCAGGCCGACAAGCCTGATGACTTCGTGCTCGCCACCGGCGAGACGCGCTCGGTGCGCGAGATGGTCGAACTGGCCTTTGCGCAGGTCGGCCGCCGCATCGCGTGGCAAGGGCAGGGCGTCGACGAAACCGGCGTCGACGAGACGAGCGGCAAGGCCGTGGTGAGAATCGATCCCACCTATTTCCGCCCGACCGAGGTCGATCTCCTGGTCGGTGACGCCAGCAAGGCGCGCCAGGTGCTCGGCTGGAAGCCGAAGCGGACGTTTGCACAACTCGTCGAGGAGATGGTAGCGAGCGATCTGGCGGACGCGAAACGGGACGCCGGCCGTGGCAAGCACAGCGTTTGAGCTGAAAGGCAAAAGCGTCTACGTCGCCGGCCATCGCGGCATGGTCGGAGCCGCGCTGGTGCGCCGGCTCGAACGGGAGGATGCGAGGCTCGTCACGGTGGACCGCCGCGAGCTCGATCTCTGCAACCAGGCCGCGAAGAGCGCAGATTGCGCGCGAACAACGAAGGCCGTCCTGGCCATTTGCCAGGGGGATCGTCTCGTACCTATCGCGGACGTCTCGGCGGGTGACGATCCGGGGCCTCCCCTTGTTCTGGATCTCTATGCGGCCCTTAGCGGCTCGGTCGTAACCGAAACCGACGTTTCGAGGGTGAATACGATCTTGAACTATGTCGGCATCATAAGTCTGGCGGGTCTGCTTTTTCGTCTGCGGTTGCCGTTTGTCTCGTTTCTCGTCCTGACCGTCGGGACCGTGATTGCCAACAAGTCTCATGCGCTTGGGCCGCATCCTGGCCACTTTGGTGTCGCCTGTCTGGTCGCATTGCTGCCGTTGGCGGTTCTCGGAATTCCATCCACCGGCCCGCCGCGCGCCAATTGGTGGTTATGGATGATCGTCGGTCTGCTTGGTCTGGCTGTCGGAATGGTTTTCCGTGAGGCGATCGGGCTTATGGGAGTTGTGGCTGCTCTTCTTGCCCTCGGCGTCAGTTATTTCTGTTCACTGATGAAGATGCGGCATATGGGGCTGGCCCATCTCGTCATTGTCGCCGCGACGGTTCTGACGATCTGGACGCCGTACTCCATCCTTCGCGCTCGCGATGCCGTCTTTGATATTGCGCCGTCCGCCCGGATGGAGCAGCACGGGGCATGGCACAATCTGTATATCGGTCTGGGTGTCGTCGAGAACCCTTTCGGAATCGTGTGGAACGATGACGACGGTATTCGAGCCGTCAAGGAGGTAAACCCCAACACACTGTACCTGTCGGCTGAATATTACTCGATACTGAAGCGCAAATATTTCGAGATTGTTCTTCACCACCCGATCGAAGTGGCGACGATCTATCTGAAGAAGGTGACGACGGCGCTTGCCACCTACAACATGAAATACCTGCTCATGCTCGCCTCCATCGTCTTTGTGTGGGCGCGGTTTTCACTTGCGCGCGTCTCTAAGGGCTGGTCTCCCTACGATGCAGTATTCAGCGTGAGTACGGTGTTCGTTGCCACCTTTCTCGGGCAGGCGACTCTTTTTCACTACACCGAACTCTATCTTTTCCCGGTCAAGATTTTCCTTCTCTTGCTGCTTGGCGTCGTCGGCGAGCTTCTTTTGGCGCTGGCAAAAGCCGGCACATTCGAGCCGGCCAGGCTAGATTAGTACGATGGTTCTTCTCGCTTCATCGATTTCGCCACAGCGAATCGAGCCCGGCGCGACCCTCTTTCAATGTTCGGCTGGACCACCAAACAGCGTTCGAGGGGTCACGTACCAGAGCAGGAACAGAAGCCAGAGGCCGTGGGTCAGCATCAGCGTCGAGAACGGTACGTTCGTGATGACCTGCGGCACGATGGCCGCAGATATCAGGACGAAGCGCTCCGACAGGCCCGCCGAGAGCCGGTTGCCGAAACCAACGACCAGCCCGCAGGCGAGCGTCGCAAGGGGAGCCCCCCAAACGCCGACGGATGCGATCCCCTCCGTGGCGAACAGGGAAGCATTGAGGAAGCCCAAGGGGTAGATGCTGTTCATTTCGACCGAGAGCGGTTGTTTCAGTACACAGCTCATGAAAGGCTTCAGCAGCCAGATCTGGCAGAAATGAGTGAGTTCGTGCTGGGCGAAGTACTCGTTGTAGACGTCCAGCGCCACCGACGGAACGCTCAGCATCCTAGCATTGACGATATCGAAATAGCGCCTCAACGGCTCACCGATCGTGCTGATGAAAAGCACGCCCGTGAGAACCGGCAGAAACAGGGACAGGATCGTCGCGAACCGTCCGAGCAATATCGAAAGCAGCGTCATGAAAAGCAGCCACGCCGGTGTGAACAGCGCGATCTTGCTCAGCGTGCTCGGATAAAATGAGATCGAGATGGCGAGCATCGCCGCCGCCAGCCAGTATCGACGTCGCAGGGCGAAGCACGCATAGGCGAACGGCAACAGCACGGTCATCGTCGACGCAATGGCGTAGTTCAGCGCCGTGGGAAATTGCAGCTCGCTGCGATATCGGTAGATGTCGTTGATCGCGGTGATGCGGAAGCCGTATGTGGCCGCTACTATCGACGTTGCGAGGCAGAACGCGACGATGAGGTAGAGGATGCGTTCGAAGCTGCGCTCCGAGATTTCCGTGGACCGGCCGATCCTGGAGGTGATGAACAGGGCAGGCAGCAGGAAAGTCAGGCAAGACAAGCCCGCAGAGATACTTGCCGCGACATGGTCGTACTGAAGCTTCGAGTACGCGGTCAGCCAGAGAAAACCGGCCACCATGGTGAACAGGTAGAATCCGCAGAGATAGCCGAAGCTGAAGCGGGCAAACACGAAAAGCGGAGCAATAAGGGAGAAGATCGCGGTCGCCACTATCGCGCTTGCGAGGCCCGCGGGGTCGTACATCACGTATTCCGATCGATAGTACGGAAATGACACGCGAAGCGAGGCGGCGCAGATGACGAGATGAAGACAGATCAGGAGTCCGAGCAGTAGCGGACGCTTTGGCTCCCGATCGAACAGGGCAGCAAGCCCGCGATACACTGAATTGACGGACTCGGCCATTACTCCTGATCTCATTTGAACATCCCCGGAGCAACGTATCCTGAGAGCAGGGGAAGTTCAACGCATGCGCCTGGATGAAGTCGGTCTGCTCGAGGCGTCGACGGCAGCCCACGCAAAGTGCCCGCCGGGATTGCGGCGGTCATGACCTGGCGAACAGCATGATCAATTGCGTTCGGCGTGAGTCACGATGTCCAAGCGATAGCGGGTCGACTTGATGGCCCCGGCCGTTCGCCCGACAGTCTGATATGCCGTTCCGCACACAGCAGCCATGGCGTGAAACAGCAATTCTCGACGACCGGCGGTGCCGGCACGCACATGGACTGCTTTGGTGGTGCGCTGGCCGGCCGGGTCTTCGGAGTTCCGGCAAAATGGCGGGAACTGAAATGCCCCTGGTCGGCGGCGCACGAGCCTTGCTGGAGGCTCCTGGGCGCTGGTCTTGACGCTGTATTGCTAGTATAGCCTCACCGATATGTCCAACTCGTCCTTGAAGCTAATGCGTCCCGACATCTCCACGAGGCCCAAGCTAATCGTCATGAGCTTTCACCCCGTGACGAGATCGTTTGCCGATCGAATCGCGCAGGTCTGTGGGCCGGTGGATAGCTACTATGATGCGGCGAACCTGCGTAAACTGTCGCCAGTCGCTGCACTTCGGCAGTTGCGCGGTCTCCGTGCCGATAAGCTCGTCATCGCGCTGGAAAGCGAGGCTTCTACCGCACTGATTGCACCGCTCTCGATCGCGGCTGCATTGACCCGGGTCGGCTCACTTGCGGTTGTCTGGCCCGATTTGCGGGTCGAGGCTCTGGGGCGGCTTGGCGGGCTGCAGAACTTGCTGCAGCTTGCGCTCGATACCCTGTCCTCCCGCCGCGCGCTTGTCAGCCGTTTGCGCAAGGGAGAGGCAATGAGACGGTTGCCGATGCCCCGTCAGGTCCCACCCAGCCGCGGCGCGCGCATTCTCTATCTCGATGCCAACATTTCGCTTGGCGCGCCCGTCGGCGGATCGGTCGGGCACACTGCGGGCGTCATCGGTGGTTTTCTCGACAATGCCTTCGAAGTGGACTACGCAAGCCTCAAACCGCTGCCCACGGATCGCGCAGGTGCGCGCTGGCTGAAGTTGCAGCCTGGCGGACTGCTTGCGATGCCCGCGGAGCTGAATTTCTATTCGTATGCGGAGGTGATCGAGGACAGGATCGTTCCGCTGCACAGCTCCAATCCATGGTCGTTCATCTATCAACGGTTTTCTCTGCACGATTTCACCGGGCCTCACTTGGGGCGCCGCTTGAATGTGCCGGTCGTGGTCGAATTCAACGGATCCGAGGCCTGGGCATCAGCAAATTGGGGGACGCGGCTCAGCCTCCATACGGCAGCAGAGAAGGCAGAAGCGGTTGCGCTGGGCGCTGCGGATTTGATCGTCACCGTGTCGGACGAGTTGGGGGATGAGCTGAAGCGGCGAGGAATTCCGGATAACCGGATTCTCGTCTATCCCAACTGTGTCGATCCGTCCGCTTTCGATTCCACGAGATTCTCGGCGGATGATCTGGCCGCTCTGAAGCGGCAGTATGGTATTCCGAAAGACGCGCTGGTCGCCGGGTTCATCGGAACGTTCGGACAGTGGCATGGTATCGAGTTCCTTGCCGAAATCATCAGCGACTTGGCCCGCAACGACGTCGCCTGGCTCGAGCAAAGCAAGTTGCATTTCATGTTGGTGGGCGACGGCCTGAAGATGCCCGAGGTGCGTCGGCTGGTCGAACCGCCGGAGGTCGCGCGCTTTGTCACGCTGACGGGCCTAGTGGCCCAATCGGAGGCGCCCAGATATCTGGCCTGCGCGGACCTGCTGCTCTCGCCACACGTGCCGAACGCGGATGGCTCCGGATTTTTCGGATCGCCAACCAAATTGTTCGAGTATATGGCGATGGAAAAGCCGATCGTCGCATCGGCGCTCGGCCAGATCGAGGATGTCATCGCCGGACGCGGCGCCACGCGCCTGGGTTCATTGCCGCCGGGGGCGGGGACGCCTTGCGGCTTCCTTTACGAGCCAGGCAATGCGCAGGCGTTCAAGGACACGCTGCGGCGGGTCGTGGACGACATGCCGGCCGCAGCCGGGGCGGCGAAGGCGGCCCGCGCCGAGGTCCTGAATCGCTATACCTGGAGGCGGCATGTCGATGCTATTCTTGGCGCGATGGCTCGTAACGGGTTGCTCATGCGTCAGCCGGATCGCGACGCGGCATGATTTCGTCTCCGAACGAAGGGGATTGTTCTGAATGTGCGGAATAGTGGGTTTGCTATCTTACAGCGACGCCGGCAAGGTCGATCGCTCCGTCCTGGATCGTATGCGCGACGCCATGGCGCATCGCGGGCCGGACGGCGGAGACGGCTGGGTTTCGGACGACCGTAGGATCGGCCTCGGTCACCGCCGTCTCTCGATCGTCGACCTCAACGTCGCCGCGACGCAGCCGATGCGCAACGAGGACGGCGCTGTCATCATCACCTTCAACGGTGAGATCTACAATCACGCCAGGCTCAGACCCGAGCTCGTCGCCCGCGGGCACAAGTTCCGCACCGATCACAGCGACACCGAAGTGCTGGTCCACGGCTACGAGGAGTGGGGACTCGACGGCCTGCTCGAACGGATCGAAGGCGATTACGCGTTCGGGATCTGGGACGAGCGCAAGGGGCTGCTGTCGCTGGCGCGGGACCGCATCGGCGTCAAGCCGCTCTATTTCGCCCGGATCAAGGGTTGCTTCGCCTTCGCCTCGGAGATGAAGGCGCTGGTCGAGCATCCCGACTTTGTCCGCGAGATCGACACCGCCGCGATGTATCACTACCTGTCGTTCCTGACGACGCCGGCGCCGCTGACGATGATGCGCGGCATTTACAAGCTGCCGGCCGGATGCAGCATGACGATTGATCGCTCCGGCAAGGCGACGATGTTGCGATACTGGGACGCTGTGCCTGGACGCGGCATCGAGCCGGGCGAGACCGCCAATCTTTCAGACGCGGCGCTCGAGGAGTTCTATGTCGACGGCATCCGCAACCGCCTCCGCGCCAGCGTGGAGAAGCGGATGATGTCCGACGTGCCGATGGGCGTGTTCCTGTCGGGCGGCGTCGATTCATCGACCAACGTGGCGCTGATGAGCGAATTCTCCAGCCGTCCGGTCGAGACCTTCACGATCGGATTCACCGACTACAAGCATCTGAACGAGTACGAGCAGGCCAATCAGATCGCGACCCGGTTCGGCACCAATCATCATGAGATCGGAATCCGCAAGAAGGATATGATCGACTACCTGCCGAAGATGCTCCATTCGCAGGACGAGCCGATTGCCGACTGGGTTTGCATTCCCCTGTATTTCGTCTCCAAGCTCGCCCATGACAACGGCATGAAGGTGGTCCAGGTCGGCGAGGGCTCCGATGAGCAGTTCTGCGGCTATTCGGGCTACATGGCGTACCTGAAAATGTATCACAAGTACTGGACGCCGTTCCGCAAGTACCTGCCACAGCCGGCGCAGCGCCTTGCAGCCGGCACGGCCAGTCTGCTGTCGGGAATTCACCCGAGGCTGCCCGTCTATGCGGACGTCATCGATCGCGCGGCCCGAAGCCGCGAGCATTTCTGGTCTGGCGCGATGGTGTTCCCCGACCTCATGAAGAGCCAGCTCGTCGACGCCGCCGCCATCGCTGCCGCCAACGACGATCATGCGGACGCGGCGGGGTTGCTCGACCCCGAATACCTGAAGCTCGACAGCTTCAACATCGTCCGCAGCTTCATGGATCCGCTGGATGCCAAGTTCTCCAACCTGGATCCGCTGACCCGCATGATCCACAGCGAGCTCAGGCTGCGCTTGCCCGAGCTGCTGCTGATGCGGGTTGACAAGATCGGCATGTCCGAATCCCTGGAGGCGCGCGTGCCCTTCCTCGACCACAAGCTCGTCGAGTTCTCGATGGACATCCCCGAGGAATGGAAGACCAAGGGCGGCGAGCCGAAATACCTTCTGAAGAAGGCCGTCGAGGGTCTGATCCCGGACAACATCATCTATCGGAAGAAGATGGGCTTTGGCGCGCCGATGAGCGATTGGATGCGCAGCGATTTCGGCCGCGCGGTCCGGGCGTCGGTGTTCTCGTCGGGGTTGATGCGGCGCGGCTTCCTGAAGGCCTCTTATATCGAGAAGTTGTTCGACTGGCACTTCACGGGGCGGACCGATACCAGCCTGTATCTCTGGGCGATCTACAATTTGACCGCCTGGTATGATTTGTGGATCGATCGCAAGGCGGTCGATACGTCGCAGTTGTCCGATGCGGTTGCTTGACGCGGCGCGCCGCGCCAGGAGGATTCTCGGCAAATCTCCGGCGTACGTCGCCAAGCGCGCCATTCAGGAGGGGGAGCGCGAGCTCGACCGGTGGCTCGCGCCGATGCGGGAGCGCAGCGTCTCTCGCGGGCGGCTGCTTGCGATGGCGCGGGCCTCCTCCATCGATGAATTGTGGACGCGGCTGCGTCAGCGCCCGTATCCCGCCTGGACATCGGCGATGGATCCCGCGGCGCTCGACCGCATCGAGCCCGGCGAGAGCGCGCGGATTCGCGACGCCGCACGCCTCGCTTGCGCACGAACGGTCGACCTCCTGGGGACCGGACCGGTGGCGCTGGGCAAGCCGGTCGACTGGGCCCGCGACTACCGGGTGGGGATGGGGTGGCCGGGAGGCTTCGCGCGATCGATCGATTACGTGAACCGCGATCGTCCCAGCGACGTCAAGGTGCCCTGGGAGATCTCGCGGCTGCAATGGCTGATCCCGGCAGGACAGGCCTACCTGCTGGATGCCGACGAGCAATATGCGCTCGCTGCGCGCGATATCCTGCAGGAGTGGATCGACCGCAATCCGCTCGGTTACACCGTGAACTGGTCCTGCACGATGGAAGCCGCGATGCGGCTCTTCACCTGGACCTGGCTGTTTCATGTGTTCGCGAACAGTCCCTCGTGGCACGACGAGGACTTTCGCGCGAAGTTTCTGGCCAGCCTTTACCTTCACGGCGACTTCACGCTCAGGCACATCGAGAAAGCCGATATCAACGGCAACCACTACACGGCGGATCTTGCCGGCCTGGTGATGGCCGGCCACTTTTTCGGCGGCGTGGGCAATGCCGGTCGCTGGCAGGATGTCGGCTGGAGGGGGCTGCAAGAGGAAATCGAAACGCAGGTCTTTCCCGATGGGATGGATTTCGAGGCGTCGGTGCCCTACCACCGGCTGGTCTTCGAGCTCTTCCTGTGGCCGGCACTGTATCGCAAGGCCTGCGGCGCGAGCCTGCCGGACGGTTACATCGAGCGGCTGCGCGCGATGGCGCGATTTACAGCCGCCTATTCGCGCCCCGACGGCACCAGCCCCCTGTGGGGCGATGCCGACGACGCAAGAGCCCTGCCATTTGGCGGGCAGAAACTCGGCGACCATCGCTATCTGGTCGGCCTGGTCGCATTCGCATTCCCCGATACCGATCTCGCGGCGCAAGCGGAAGGGCCCCGCTCCGAACTCGTCTGGGTGGCAGGGCCCGAACTGGCTGCATCATTCGCGCCGGCCGTTCGCCCGGTGCCGTCCATGGCTTTCCCGCACGGCGGCGCGTATGTCATGCGCGCCGGGGATCATCACGTGTTCATCGATTGCGGCCCGGTCGGCCTCGCCGGCCGCGGCGGTCATGGCCACAACGACGCGTTGTCGTTCGAAGCCTGGCTCGTCGGCGCGCCGCTCGTCATCGACCGCGGCTCGTTCGTCTATACCGCCTCGTTCGAGAAGCGAAACGAGTTTCGGTCGACCTCGTCCCACAACACGCCGGGAATCGATGATGCGGAGATGAACCGCTTCGACCCTGGCAATCTCTGGAGCCTGCAGGACGATGCGCAGGCCGAATGCACGACCTGGCGGACCGGCGATGAGCAGGACCTGTTTGCCGGCAGGCATCGGGGCTACCGGCGCCTCGGCGTCGACGTTGCGCGGGAAATCAGGTTGGACAGGCGATCGGGCCGGCTCGAGATCGTCGATACCATCGACGGCGAAGGCGAGCACGAGATCGCCGTACCCTTGCATCTGGCGTCTTCCGTCCAAGTGGACCGCAGCGGAGCTGCAGTCCGCCTCTCGTCAGCGGGACGTCTGTTCTCCCTTTCGGCATCGGGTGACGGTTGGGAGCTGACGATCGAGCCCACGTCGATCTCGCCGAGCTACGGCGTTGTCGAGCCGTCGCATCGGCTGGTGTGGCGGAGGCAGGGAGCCTTGCCGGCGAGGCTGGCGGTAACGATCGAGCCGGACGGGAACGACACCGCGTGCGCTCCTTGATTTACACTTATGCCGAGATGCTGCTGGCGCGGGGCCTTGCCATCCTGGGTCAGCTTGGCGTGGCGATCCTGACGGCGCGCATGCTCGGTCCCGCCGAGCGTGGGCGCTATTACTACACCGTGACGCTCGCTGCGATTGCCGTGCAGATTGCCTCCTTGGGCATTCAGTCGAGCAATACCTACCTGATTGCGCGGACGCCGGCCTTGTTCACCCGGATCATGGCGAACTCCTTGTGGCTTGCCGGCTTGGCCGGACTTGCGGCCGCGACGGGCGTTCTCGTGTTCGATCTGGCGATCGGCGGTCCCGAGCAAAACTTCGTATTCGTCGCAATCGTGCTGACGCTGACGCCGTCGCTGCTCCTATTCCTTTACCTGTCCAACATCGCAGTCGCTCTCAATCGGCCCAGGACCTTCAACGCTCTGATCATCCTCAACGGCGTCGCTGCCATCGGTGCGGCGCTGCTTGCATCCTATCCCACTCCACAGCTAGGTGGGTTCCTGGTTGCCGCCCTCATTGCCTCGCTCGTCACCTGCGTCGTCGCCTGGGTCGTCCTGGCGAAGGGCGCCGACATTCCACGGCGCTTTGACTTTGCGCTGTTTCGGGACGGTATCGCATTTGCGCTGCGGGCTCATGTCGCGACTCTGCTGGGCTTCCTGATGGGCCGCATGAGCGTCATGGTGCTCAGGCAATTCGGTGAGTTTGTGGACATAGGTTACTGGTCGATCGCGGCACAGATCTCCGACGCGTTGCTGATCCTGCCCGCGACGATCGGCCTTGTTCTGTTCCCCGCGCTCGTGCGCGCCAAGGGCGCGGCGCGCATGCAGCAGTACAAGGTCGCGTTGCTTCAGATGACCTTGCTGATGGCGGTGGTCTGCGCGGCGTGTGCCGCGCTGGCAAAGCCAATCGTCACAGTTGTTTTCGGTGTGGCCTACGAGCCCGCCGTAGTCATCATCCTCGCGCTGCTTCCGGGCGTGTTCTTCATCGGCATTGCCTCCGCAGCCTCCCAGTTCCTGTCGGCGAGCGGATTTCCCTGGTCGCAGGTCCTGGCCTGGCTGTGCGCGGCGGCTCTGCAGGCAGTGCTTTCCGTTGCGCTGTTCGGGCAGTTGGGCGCCGTCGGCCTGGCGTGGATTCAAAGTGCCTGCGCTGGCTTCGTCTGTGCCTGGCTGCTCCTAGACAGCCTAAGGTTTGGAGTTCCCGCCGAGCGCTGACGCCGCAACTTGGAGCGAGATCACTTCGCCGCCCGCTCGGCTTCCGGATGGCCAGCGAGGACGGGCGCTCCGGCTCCGACGACGGGCTTGAATCGCCGGGGCTCGTAGCCGAAATCCAGCGTCGCCGCGTCATTGGAGAAAGTCATGTCCTTTTGCATCCGTTCGGCCATCGACGAGCGGATATGCGCGTAGCGGGGGTGCAGCCGAAGCACCTTGGCGGCCAGTTCGAAGACGGGAAGCGGGATGCGCAGGAAGCGTGGCGTCTTTCCCATCGCCTGGAAGATCCTCCGGACCATGTCGCGGTAGGAAAGAATTTCGTCTCCGGCGAGCTGGTAGGTCTTGCCGAAAGTCGCGCTATTATCGCAAACCTGTCGACAGGCGATGGCAAGGTCGTCCGCATGGACGGGCTGCCGCAATCCACTCGCCTTGCCGAAGACAGGAAAAAATCCGAGCAGACGGATGACGCGCGCGATGTCCTGTACGGTACGATCTCCGAACTTGCCACCATAGATGAGCGTCGGGCGGAAAATCGTCCATGCAATGTGCTGTTGGTCGCAGCTTTCGGCAAAGGTCCTTTCGCTCATCACGATATTTGCGATCCCTTGGGCATCGACGAGATCGGTGGAGTCGACCTTTGTCAGAACGCTGCTGCTGCTAAACAGGATAGCGCGCTCGGCGCCCACGCTGCGCATCGCTCCGAGCCAAGCGGGGCTCGCGCCCAGCGTGTCAAAGACGACCCGCGCTTTGACCTCGGGAAATCGTAAGGTCGGGTCTCGCAGATCAAGGCTGTGCCATCTCGCGTTCGCGCCGTATTCGAGCTGGGGCTTCACCCCGCGGGATATCAGATGGACGGTCCAACCGTCCTGCAGGAGAGAGGGGACTAGCCACGAGCCCGGCTGGCTCGAGGCGCCTAGGACGATACAGCTTTTTTGGTCGGCCATTATGGGACAATCGTGGATGGTGCTTCGGACTGCGATCTGTACATCACCTGATGAGACGGCGCTTGCCGTCGCCATGTGCCGTGACCGCCAAGGTCCGCGGCCGAACTGCGGATGAGCAGGATACGCAGCGGGAAGGCCTATTATTCTGAGGGACGGATTGCTTCGATCATGAGGTAGAGGCCGAGCGGGCGCGCCACACTGCGCAGGATCCGTCTCGGCCAAAGGCGTCGGGCGATCGACAAGAGGCGGCCGCGATGACGCTGGCCCGTCGCGCCGGACAGCAAGTCTCCTGGACTTAGCTGGACTTCCATCTTGGCAACGCGCAGGCCGCAGGCTTCGACCATCGCCGCTGCCTCCCGCGTCGAGTAGGCCTTGGTGCCGGGGCTCTCAAGATGCTTCGCGTAGATCGAGGCGAAGTTCGACGAAAAGCCTCCGTAGCGCAGCCAAAGCATCACACCGACGAGCGACCACTTGTGGTAAATCATCACCCGCGCAATGCCTCCGGGCTTCAGCACGCGGGCAACCTCCTTAAAGGCCTGCGGTGTTTCGGCGCTGTGGTGCAGAACGCCCCAACTGTAGACGATATCAAACGTTGCGTCCGGGAAGGGAAGCCGTTCTGCGTCGGCGACCTGGAGCTCGGATTGAAGATTGGCGAGGGCGAGACGTTCGCGCGTCAGGTCGACGGCGCGTGGAGTGAGGTCAATGCCGCAAAGCCGGGCAGGGCCGCTGCGTGCCCATTGCTCATGATCCGCACCCATGCCAACGCCGATTTCGAGCACATCCTGCCGATGTCCTTCTTCGAAACGGGCGAATGGCCTGATGAATGGCTCGAGCTCGTACCTCGTCTCGCGTTGGCTGGAGAAGCGCTCCGAGGCCTCGATGCCGACGGCATAGGCGGCCTCGCCGCAGGCAGCCTCGTTCCAGTAGTCGTGGACAGCTGAATTGTTCATGGAACCACTCGCATCATCTCACAACTCTACGCCCCCGGTTGGATAGGCGCAACAATAGCGGCGCGGGCCCCTTGCCGTGTTCTCAGGTCTCTTTTGTCGAAACTCAGCGGCTCGACGCAGATGGCGCAGGCACCTTGCTTGCAGGCGAAGCTATTGAACTCGGCTCTGAAAGTGTTATCAGCACGTGGGCGAAACATACGGCCGGAATGCGGAATGTTCGGGAAACGATGGGGCGATGCCGCGCGCCTAGTCCGTACAGTGCGCCACTTGCGTTCCGGACAGGTTGTCAATCGTGTCACGCGACGGCTTTTTCCGCCGGGCGTCGTGCACCGACCTGCATTGGGCTTGCGCCCCCAGATTGAGACGTGGCGGAACGCCGCGGGACGACCGGCCACCATGCTGTCGCCCCGGCGCTTCGGGTTCCTGGGGCAGGCGGCGGAGCTGTTGGAGGGCGCTGGCTGGAACAATTCGGCAATGCCGAAGTTGTGGCTCTACAACCTGCACTATTTCGACGACTTGCGCGCCGAGGCATGCGAGGGCCGTGCGTCATGGCACCGCGAATTGATCAAAGCGTGGATCGCCGAAAATCCGCCTGGGACGGGGAATGGCTGGGAGCCATATCCGATGTCCCTGCGGATCGTGAACTGGATTGCCTGGGCGCTCGCGGGCAACGAACTCGATGTCGCGGCGCGCGACAGTCTCGCTCTCCAGGCGCGGACGCTCAGCCGCTTGCTCGAGTATCACCTACTCGGCAACCATCTGCTGGCAAATGCCAAGGCGCTGGTATTCGCCGGCTGCTACTTCTCGGGAAGGGAAGCGGAAGGTTGGTTGCGCATGGGACTTGACCTGCTTGAGAGGGAATGGCGCGAGCAGGTCCTCGGCGATGGCGGGCACTTCGAGCTTAGTCCGATGTACCATGCGATCCTGCTCGAGGACGTGCTGGATCTGGTTCAGCTTGCAAAGATCTATCCACAGGCGCTTGCCGCAGAATCGGTCGGCTGGCCAGAATTGGCCCAGCGCATGCTCACCTGGCTCAACAAGATGAGCCATCCGGACGGCGAAATCGCCTTTTTCAATGATGCGGCATTCGGTATCGCAAGGACCGGTGCTCAGCTCGCCGCTTATGCGAGATCGCTGAATATTCCGGTTATTGCCGACGTTGCGGTCGGTCGTGTGGCCGAGAGCGGCTACATACGACTCGCGTCTGGTCCATGGCTCGCGATCTTTGACGCTGCAGAGGTTGGGCCTTCTTACCTGCCGGGACACGCACATGCGGACACGCTGTGCCTTGAAGTATCTTTCGCCGGTCAGCGCCTGATCGTCAATTCCGGCACGTCGACCTATGCCGACGGCGCAATTCGGAACGAGGAGCGGTCCACTGCCGCTCATGCGACCGTTGAGGTCGACGCAGAGAGTTCCAGCGAGGTCTGGGCCAGCTTTCGAGTCGGACGACGTGCGCATACCTTCGACAAATCGGTATCCGCGTGCGGCGACAAGGCGTGGGCAAGCCATGATGGCTACCGTTGGCTGCCCGGCAGGCCCGTTCACCGCCGCGAGGTCGCGGTTTCCACGACCTCGCTGGTGGTTCGTGACGATGTGACGGGGGAGGGCAGTCACGCCGTTATTGGCCGCTTTCCACTGCACCCGTCCGTCAGCCGTGTCGAACCGGATGGGCAGGGTTGGAGGATAGAACTCCCCGACAGGCCGGCCTTGAGGGTTTCAATGCAGGGTGCCCCGGAGTGCTTCGTGAGCGAGGGATATTACTCTCCGACCTTCGGCCAGCGAATCTTGCGGCCCGTCCTTGCGTGGAGGTATACGGGGAGGATACCTATGAGAGTCGAAACCCGCTTTGAGCTGTGACTTGCGCATTCTTTTGTTGACCGACCATTACCCGCCCGAGGCGAGCGCGCCGGCAATTCGCTGCAGCACGCATGCGCGGCGCTGGGTCGCGCGCGGGCATCAAGTCGACGTTGTGACAAATTTTCCGAACTATCCAGACGGCAAGGTCTTCGGAGGTTATCGGCAATCGCTCTACAAGCGCGAGACCATGGATTCCATCGACGTATTGCGCGTTCCCACGCTCGTGTTTCCCAACCGCGGCCTTTTTCTGCGAATCCTGGATTTCCTGAGCTACATGGTGACGGCCACCGTTGCCTCATTCTTCGTGAAGCGGCCGGACATCGTCGTTGCGACGTCGCCGCACATCTTTACGGCCGTCGCGGGCTGGTTCGTCAGCCGGGTCTATCGCAGGCGTTTCGTGCTCGAAATACGCGACCTGTGGCCCGATTCCATCGTCGCTGTCGGCGCCATGAAAGAGGGCTTGCTGGTCGAGCTGGTTCGGCGGCTGGAACATTTCCTCTACCGGCAGTCGGATCTCATCGTTGTGGTCACCTACTCGACCCGCGACGTGCTGATTGCGCTCGGCATACATCCCGACAAGATCGTTGTCGTGACAAACGGAGCCGACCTCGCGAAGCTCGCGCCGGGATGCGCGCCGCCATCACTGCGCCAAAAGCTCGGAGCCGAGAACAAGGTCGTCGTTTCCTACATCGGTACGGTGGGGATGGCACACGGGCTGCAACTCATCCTCGACGCCGCGGATAAATGCCTGACTCGAGTTCCGGAGGTACAGTTCGTCATCGTGGGGTCCGGTGCGAACCGCGAGGAGCTGGAGCAACAGGCCGAACGTCGTGGCCTGCGGAACGTGCTGTTTGCCGGCCGCATGTCACACGCGGAAGTCATCGATTATTGGCATCTGAGCGACGTCACGCTGATCCTCCTGAAGAACACGCCTCTGTTCAAAACGGTCATTCCGTCGAAGGTCTTCGAGGCGCTGGCGACCGGCACGCCGATAATCACCAACGTCCGCGGCGAACTGGAACGATTGCTCGAGCCGATTGGAGCGGCGGAGGTCATTGAGCCGGATAGCGTCGAGGCCCTCGTGAACGCGATCGAGAAGCTGGCGAGAGATCCGGCCCGCAGGCACGAATTGGCAGAGAAAGCGGCCAGCGGCGCCAACCGTTACGACCGCATGGCCCTTGCAGACAGCATGCTGGAAGCCCTGCAGCGGTGTTGTGCGCGGGAACCCGGAGATTCGGACAAGCCGGATCGAGGCACGTCGCCGACAATGCGCTAATCGTCTGCTCGGTCACCTTCCCAATGCCGTCTAAACGCCTGTAATTTGACAGTTTTTTGACGCAGGATTCACGTCCTGCTTTTCGCCTGACCCGAGTGTTATTTGAGTTTGTATATTTCCGCGCCAGTGGCTACACAGCGGCTCCGCCGGGGCTGGGGCCCCGGCTGAGGTTGAAGCGGAACGCAAAATCCAGCATGCGGAAAGCGATAGCGATATTCGGGACGCGTCCTGAAGCCATCAAGATGGCCCCCGTTGTGACCGAACTGCGGCGGAGCGCGACTCTCGATCTGCGGGTCTGCGTGACTGGGCAGCACCGGGGCATGTTGGATCAGGTCCTGGACCTGTTCGCGATCAAGCCGGACTATGATCTCAATCTGATGGTGCCAAACCAGGTTCTGGATCAGCTGACGGCAAAGCTCTTGACCGGCATCGGGCAGGTCCTGGATCAGGAGAAACCGGACCTCGTCCTGGTCCACGGCGATACCTCGACCACGTTGGCGGCGTCGCTTGCCGCATTCTATCGCAAGCTGCCCGTCGGTCACGTCGAGGCGGGACTGCGGTCCGGATCCCTCAGCGCACCATGGCCGGAAGAGATGAACCGCCGGGTCGCCACCTTGGCAACCCGCTTTCATTTCGCGCCGACCGAGCGCTCACGGCAAAATCTGCTCGACGAGGCGGTCGATCCCTCACATGTCCATGTCACCGGCAACACCGTCATCGACGCGTTGATGGAAACCGTGGAACGAATGAAGGTGGCGCCGTCCGCACGCGCCCAGATGCAGAAGCGATTCAGCTACCTCGATCCCGATCTTCCGCTGATCCTCGTGACCGGACACCGGCGAGAGAATTTCGGTGACGGGTTCGAAAATATCTGCAGCGCGCTGCTCGACATCGTCACTCGGCACAATGTGCAGATCGTCTATCCTGTCCATCCCAACCCCAACGTCCTGGCGCCGGTCCAACGCCTGCTCGGAGCCCAGAAGCGGATCCATCTGATCGACCCGCTCGACTACGAGCCATTCGTCTACCTGATGGAGCGCTCATACCTCATCATCACGGACTCCGGCGGTGTGCAGGAAGAGGCGCCGTCGTTGGGCAAGCCGGTCCTGGTGATGCGCGAAACCACCGAGCGGCCCGAGGCCGTCGATGCGGGCACCGTGATTCTCGTGGGTACATTCCGCGAGCGTATTGTCGAAGAGGCGAGCAGGTTGTTGACCGATCGCGATCACTACGGGCGGATGGCGCAAGCGATCAATCCATACGGCGACGGCATGGCCGCAAAGCGAATTCGCAAGGTGATCGAGGATCAACTGTGAGCGACGTAAAGCTAAAAACGATTTGTGTCGTCGGCCTCGGCTATATCGGGCTCCCCACCGCGGTCGTGCTCGCCTCGCGAGGCGTTTCGATCGTGGGTGTCGACGTCAGCGAGGCGGTCGTCGCCAAGATCAACCGTGGGCAGATTCATATCGTGGAGCCCGACCTCGATGCGGTGACCGCGCGCGCCGTCCAGGTCGGAAAGTTGCGGGCGGCCACGAAGCCTGCACCGGCGGATGCCTTCATCATCGCCGTCCCCACGCCATTTCATGATGGGAAGGCGGAGCTCAGCTATGTCGAGGCCGCGGCGGCATCCATCGCCCCGGTCCTGAAGCACGGCGATCTCGTCGTGCTGGAATCGACCTCGCCGCCGGGAACGACGGAACGGATGGCGGCTCAGCTTGCGGCTCTGCGGCCCGATCTGCGCATGCCTCTCTCGGGGGGCGACGATTGCGACGTTCACGTCGCCTATTGCCCCGAGCGCGTATTGCCCGGACGCGTGCTGGTCGAGCTGGTCGAGAACGATCGTGTGATCGGCGGCATCACGGCCAAATGCTCGGCGCGCGCCGAGGAGCTTTATCGCATCTTCTGCACCGGCAGCCTGCTCAAGACCAACGTCCGCACGGCGGAAATGTGCAAGCTGACCGAAAACTCGTTCCGCGACGTCGGTATTGCCTTCGCAAACGAGCTATCGATCGTTTGCGACAAGCTCGACATCAATGTCTGGGAGCTGATCCGGCTCGCCAACCATCATCCGCGCGTCAACATCCTCCAGCCGGGACCGGGCGTCGGCGGCCATTGTATCGCGGTGGACCCTTGGTTCATTGTCGAGGCGGCCCCTCAGGAGACCCGCCTGATCCGCACCGCGCGCGAAGTCAACGACGGCAAGCCGTCCTATGTTCTCGAGAAGATCAAGACCGCCATCGCCGGCGCTCGGTCAGTCGGCGCCTACCCGAAGGTGCTGACGCTCGGCCTTGCCTTCAAGCCCGACGTCGACGATTTCCGCGAAAGCCCGGCGCTCGAGATCGCCCAACAGGTGGCTGAGTGGAACAGCTGCGAGCTGCTGGTGTCGGAGCCCTTCGCCGAGCGGTTGCCGGGGAAGCTCGCTACGCACAAGAACGTCCGCATGGTGCATGACGTCACCGAGGCGATCGCCGAGGCGCATATCGTCGTGATGCTGGTCAATCATCGTGCCTACAATGACATCGCGCCGGCCGAGCTGAACGGCAAGGCGGTGATCGACACGCGTGGAGTATGGTCGTGAAGCAGCTTCTGGTCCGGTCGGGTAAGGTCTTTTTGCAGGACGTCCCGGCGCCCGTCGCCGGTCCGAAGAACGTGCTGGTCCGGGTGGAGCGTTCATGCGTGAGCGTCGGCACCGAGATGGCCGGCGTCAAGATGTCGGGCCTCCCATTGTATCGCCGCGCCCTCAAGCAGCCGCACCATGTCAAGCGGGTGCTTCAGCTGATGCGCGATCAGGGCGTGGCGCGCGTCTACAAGCAGGTCAAGGGCAAGCTCGATGCGGGACTGCCGACCGGGTACTCGGCCGCCGGCACCGTCATCGCCGTCGGATCGGAGGTCGACGGGATCGCGGTCGGCGATCGCGTTGCCTGCGCCGGCGCGGGCGTCGCCAACCACGCCGAAGTCATCGACGTTCCGGTCAATCTGTGCGTTCCCATCCCGCAGCAGGTCTCGTTCGACGTCGCAGCCACAGTGACGCTCGGCGCCATCGCGATGCAGGGCGTGCGCCGCGCGCAGCCGACGCTTGGCGAGACGGTCGTCGTGATCGGACTCGGAATTCTCGGGCAGATCACGGCGCAGCTCCTGACCGCCAACGGCTGTCGCGTCATCGGCACCGACGTGGACAACAGGCGCATTGCGACCGCGCTGGAAAATGGCCTCGATCACGGCATCAATCCGAACGACGGCAATCTGGTCGACAGCATCGTCAAGCTGACCGATGGTTTCGGCGCCGACGCGGCGATCATCACGGCGGCGTCCGCGTCCAGCGACATTCTCGCTCAGGCGTTTCAGTCCTGCCGCAAGAAGGCGCGCGTCGTGATTGTCGGCGACGTCGGCCTGAACATGGCGCGATCGGACATCTACACCAAGGAGCTCGATGTCCTGATCTCCTGCTCCTACGGACCCGGGCGCTACGATCCCGTCTACGAGGAGGAGGGCGGAGATTATCCGCTTGCCTATGTCCGTTGGACCGAGAACCGCAACATGGGCGAGTATCTTCGCCTGCTCGCGGCTGGCCGCATTCGGCTCGATAACATGCTGCAGGAGCCCTATCCGATCGACCACGCGGAAGAGGCGTATGGCCGGCTGGCGGGCGAGGGCGAGAAGCCGCTGCTGGTCCTGTTGCAGTATCCGCACCGCGAAGAGGCCGTGCGGTCCGTGCTGCAGATCGCGCCTCCGAAGCCGGTCGACGGCCGCATCAAGATCGCGGTTGTCGGCGCCGGCAGCTTTGCACAGGGCATGCACCTGCCGAACCTGAAGAAGCTCGGCGACAAGTTCGACCTTCGCAGCGTCGTGAGCCGCACCGGTCTGTCTGCGCGCACGGCCGCCGAGCGTTTCGGCTTCGGCACCGCGAGCACCGATTTCCAGGCCGTTCTCGACGACCCGCAGATCGACCTCGTCCTCATCGCTACCCGGCATGACCTGCACGCCGAGATGACACTGGCGGCGCTGAAGGCCGGCAAGCACGTCTTCGTCGAGAAGCCGACGTCGATGACCGAAGAGGGTCTGGACGCGATCGAGGCATTCTACGCGGCAAACCCGAACGGACCGCTTCTGATGACGGGGTTCAACCGGCGGTTCGCGCCGGCTGTCAGTGCGGCGCGCGAAGTGCTCAAGGCCCGTTTGTCGCCGATGATCGTGAATTACCGCATGAATGCGGGGTACATTCCCTCCGACCATTGGGTGCATGGCCCACATGGGGGAGGCCGCAACATCGGCGAAGCCTGCCACATCTACGATCTTTTCAATGCGCTCACCGGCAGCCAGCCGGTCGAGGTCCAGGCCCGTTCGATCGTGCCCGCCAGTGGCCATTGGCGTCGCGACGACAATTTCGTCGCCACCGTTCGCTACGCCGATGGCTCGCTGTGCACCCTGACTTATACGTCGCTAGGCTCGAAGGAATTCCCCAAGGAGCGCTTTGATATTTTCGTGGACGGCAAGGTGCTCGTCCTCGACGACTACAAGCGCTTGGAAGTCACCGGCGCGAAGGGCGGCTGGAAGGGCCTGACCATCGAGAAGGGGCAGTTCGAAGAGCTGGTGGCGCTCGTCGAAGCCTTCAAGCCGGGCGGCAAATGGCCGATCTCGCTCGCCGATCAGCTGTCTGCGACGCGGGTCAGTTTCGCGGTCGAGAAACAGCTCTCGGAGTAGCGCGGTGCTTTCGGTCGAGGCGCTCGGGACATAGTCGAGCGATCGATGTATGTCCGGCCCCTCTCAAATTCGGAAGTGTCGAAGTCAGCGCGCGCCACCGTCGCCCTTGCAGGCGCAAAGCCTCGTTGGTAACTATGCAGCCAGCAGGGGCGTTTCCGTCCCATCTACACGTGCGCTGTCCACCCGGGCACGATCGGTTCTCGCCCTACTCTGGCGGGAAGGCGAGCACGTCGCGGTCAAGCTCGACCATAGCATCCGCCGGGTCCGGGTTTCTTGTGGGTCTGCTTTGCACGGGACTTCTTGAGAAGCGTTTTCGAGGTGTGAACGAATGTACGCGATTGGAATCAGCTCCGGAATCAAACATGGCCACCATGATGGCGCTGCCGTGTTGTTGCGCGACGGTGAGCTGATTGCCGCCGCGGAGGAGGAACGGTTCACGCTGGCCAAGCATGCGCGCGGCGAGCTGCCGCGCGGTGCCATCGGCTACTGCCTGAAGCAGGCCGGCATCACCATGCGCGACGTCGACTGGATCTGCTCGCCGCTGAAGACCTATACGAACTACACGCAGCGCCTCACCGAATATTTCAAGTACCAGTTCGGGCACTGCCCGAAGATCGAGCTCTACGATCATCACCTCTGTCACGCCGCGAGCTCATTCTATGGCTCCGGTTTCTCCGAGGCGACCGTTGCCTGTTTCGACTTCTCCGGAGATTCCAGCTCCGGTCTCGTTGCCCACGCACGTGGCAACGACTTCCGCGTGCTGACGCGGTTCGGCCGTCACAACAGTCTCGGACTCTATTACGGGATGCTGACGCAGTATCTCGGCTATCAGATGACCAACGACGAGTACAAGGTCATGGGCCTGTCGTCGTATGGCAGCCCCGAATATCTCGACAAGTTCGCCAAGCTGCTGCGACCGGCCGGCATCAATTACGAGCTCGATCCCGAGCTCGACAAGCGCAGGCGCGACGCCGAAATCTTCACCAGCGATTTCTCGACGCGGCAGGAGCGCATCTTCACCGAGAAGATGGAGGAGATATTGGGCCCGCGGCGGCTGCGCGGCGCGCCGCTCGACCAGCGGCTGACCAACATCGCCGCGAGCGGCCAGAAGCAACTCGAGATCGTCACCACCGAGGTGATCCGCTCCGCGATCGCCGAGACGGGCTGTGGCGACGTCTGCATCGCCGGCGGCGTCGGGCTGAACTGCAAGATGAACATGGAGATCGCGGCCGAGCCGTCGGTGAAGCGTCTCTACGTCCCGCCGGTGCCGCATGATGCGGGCGTGGCGCTGGGCGCCGCGATGATGAAGTGCGCGGAGGCGGGCCACGCGATCGCGCCGTTGACCCACGCCTATTGGGGACCGGAATATTCCAACGACACGATCCGGGAAACGCTGGACAAGATCGGCGCGAAGTTCGAGCTGCTCGACGATCCCGTCTCGCGCTGCGTCAGCGACCTCACGGAACAGAAGACGGTGGGCTGGTTCCAGGGGCGGATGGAATACGGTCCGCGCGCGCTCGGCAACCGCTCGATCCTGGCCGATCCGCGCCATGCGGGCATGAAGGACCGGATCAACCTCACCATCAAGTATCGCGAGGAGTTCCGTCCGTTCTGCCCGTCGGTGCTGTACGAGCGCCAGGCCGAATATTTCGAGGACACGTTCGATGCGCCCTTCATGGTGGTGACGTTCCCGGTCAACGAGAAGGTCGCCGAGACCATGCCGGCGGTGGTCCACGTCGACAACACCGCACGTATCCAGAGCGTCCATGCGGACAGCAATCCGCTCTACAGCCGTCTGATCGGCGAGTTCGCGAAGGCGACCTCGCTGCCGGTCCTGATCAACACCAGCCTCAACATCAACGAGCAGCCGACGGTGAACGCGCCGTTGGAGGCGCTGCATACCTATTTTTGCTCTGGTCTGGACGTGCTGTATCTCGGGCCCTACCGGCTGTCGAAGCCGCGCTAGGTGAAGTTCGTCCCTTGTGGCTGGGGCGTCTCGTGAAGTGAGCCGCCTCACCTCGGAGGCTGCTCGATCTCCGTCACCTCGATGAGCCAGGTTGGCAGGCTCATTTGGGTTGAATCGTGCAGGTTCAGCGCAAGGAGAGCGCTTGCCGCACGAAGGCTTCGAGATTTCCGTCCTGAAACAAGAGGCCCTGAATGCCCGCAGCCTCGGCCGCCTCCAGGTCACTTGGCTTATCGCCGATCAGGATGCTTCTGTCGGCTGCTACCGGGAAGCGCTTGAGGAGGTCGGTGATCATGCCAGGCCCGGGCTTGCGACGGTCGCTCACGCGCCGATAACGCTCGATGATGGCTTCGGGATGGTCGGGACAATATTCGAACGCATCGATGTGCGCGCCGATCGTCGCCAGCTCCTTCGAGATCCAGCGGTGGAGAGCCTGGACGTCGCTCTCCTCGAAGAGCCCGCGGGCAACACCCGACTGGTTGGTGACGACAAAGGCAAAATAGCCCGCGTCGTTGACGAGCTTGACCGCCTCACGGGCGCCGTCTCTCCACTCGAACTTGCTCGTCTCGAAGACGTAGCCGTGATCGTGATTGAGCACGCCATCGCGGTCGAAAAAGACCGCCGGGCGCACCATTGCCGCAGTCATCTGCCGTCCCTGATCGTTGTGAACTCTCCTCACAGCTCTTCAAGTGGTTTGTCAAGGACCCGAAGCCGATTGCCAGCCGCAGTGGTCGCCGGATCAGACGCGCGATCTCAGCAGCTTTTGGACACGCCACGATATGAGGGTGATGATTGCAACCGTCACCAAGATCGGCACGACCGTGAGCTCGACGGGCTTGTCATCGAGCAATGACGCTCGTCCGGTGGCGCCGAGGAAGGTGAACAGGAAGACCTGCGGGGCGCTGAACACCAGGGTGGCCAGAATGAACGACACCAGATGGATTCGTGTAAGTCCGAAGAGATAGTTTTGCAGCGCACTGGGCACCGGGGCACCCAGCCGCATGAGAGCGACGATGCGCCATCCTTCCTTGTCGACAGCTTCGGCTATCGCTTCCAATTTGGATCGTTGTTCGAGCTTTCGTCGAAACCACTCGGACGCGACATGACGCGCCAGCAGGAACGCCAGCGTTCCTCCTGCCGTGCCGGCCACCAGGATGATGGGAGCCGCACCAATCCCAAACGACGCGCCGGCCGCAACGATCAGGATCGTCCTGGGAAAGACGATCAGCGCCGCCAACCCGAAGAATAGCGCGAGAGCAGCACCCGATGTGACCGAAAGATGCCCCAAGCCCTGGAATGCCTCGATGATGTAGTCCGTCATGGGCGTTTGCTTTGCGCCATCTGGCCAGACCAATCAACCCGTCCCGAGACCCACAAGAGAGTGTATCCGGACCTTTGCGGAGGCCTATTTCTTGATTGACCCGCCTCGTGGCTTAGGGCAGTAGTAGCAACTTACGGTAGTTCATTTTTTTAATAGTCGCGAAATATCCGTGGGCAAGGACGTTTCCCCTGCGTCGAAGATGCGACGCGCGACAGTCTATTCGGTTGGGATAGCGGGCGGCGTAGTGCTCGCGCTAATCGTGTTTTTCGGCCTTCTTGATGATGCGCTTGAGAAGCGAATGTTCAGGAATTGCCTGACGGCTCACCCGGACAGGCCGCTCCTCTGCCAGACCGAGGAGCGCGGATCACGGCTCAGATCTTACGTGCCTTGATTTCCTGCTACCAAAATCGACCGATGCGCGTCCGTGCCGCCAAGGGAGCGCTTATCGCTCGTCCGCGATCACCTTGCCGTCGTTCGGGAGCGCGCCCGGACTGACCAGCTCGATACCGCCGCCGAGCTTCGTCACCGCGCGCAGGGTGGCGGCGATCTCATCGCGTAAGCTGTCGCTCGCGACGGCCGTTTCCGCTTTAAGCGTCATGGCGTCGGTCTCGCCCTCGCGCGTGACGATGAGCCGCAGGCGGCCGAGCGCGGAATGGCGCTTGCCGATCTCGGCGACCTGCTCGGGCCGGACGAACATGCCCTTGACCTTGGTGGTCTGGTCGGCGCGGCCCATCCAGCCCTTGATGCGCATGTTGGTGCGACCGCAGGGACTGGTGCCCGGCAGCGCGGCGGTGAGATCGCCGAGCGCAAGCCGAATCCAGGGGTGGTGCGGGTCGAGCGAGGTGACGACGATCTCGCCGACATCGCCCGGAGCCACGGGATCGCCGGTGCCGGGCTTGACGATCTCCAGGATCAGATCCTCGTTCACGACCATGCCCTCGCGCGCTTCGGTCTCGAAGGCGATGAGGCCGAGATCTGCGGTGCCGAAGGCCTGGTAGGCGTCGATGCCGCGCGCCTTGATCTCGGCCTGGAGCGAGGGCGGGAAGGCCGCGCCCGAGACCAGCGCGCGCTTGATCGAGGAGACGTCGCGCCCCGCAGATGCGGCTGCATCGAGCAATATCTTCAGAAAATCCGGTGTGCCGCTGTAGCCGACCGGACGATAGGCTTCGATCAGCTCGAATTGCTGCTCGGTATTGCCGGGGCCGGCGGGGATCACCGCGCAGCCGAGCGCGCGCGCCGAGGCGTCGAAGATGAAGCCGCCAGGGGTGAGGTGATAGCTGAATGTGTTGAGCACGACGTCATCGGGGCGGAATCCGGCCGCAAACAGCGCCCTCGCGCCGCGCCAAGGGTCGGCCTGCCGCCCCTCCGGCTCGAAGATCGGGCCCGGCGAGGTGAAGAGGCGGGCGAACGAGCCCGGCGCCGCCGCGACGAAGCCGCCAAAGGGCTGGGAGGCCTTGTGCAGGGCCGGCAGCTCCGACTTGCGCAGCACCGGCAAGCCCGCCAGCGCCGCCCGGGAGGTCACGGCGGTGGGGGCAATGTCCTTCAGCCGCTCGGCATAGGCTGGCGCTGCTATCGCGCTGCGTAGGACCTCCGGCAGGCGGGAAAACAGCTCGGTCTCGCGCGCGGCCGGTTCGCGCGTCTCACGGGCGTCGTAATGGGCGGTCATGACGGGTCTTTCCGGGTTGGCATCCGTTGCGCGCCGCCGCCGGCATGGGTATCAGACGGCCATTGGCTCGGCTTGAAGAGGACGCGATGGCGGACGAAGGAATGATTGCGGCGGGCGTCGTCGCGCGCCTGAAGCGCCGCATGATCGAGGACGCGCTGCCACTGTGGTCGACGACCGGCTGGGATGACGCCGCAGGCGGCTTCATCGACCGGCTGCACCGCGACGGCACGGCAGACACCGCCGCGCCGCGGCGCGTGTTCGTCCAGGCCCGCCAGATCTGGTGCTACGCCAAGGCGGCGCAGATGGGCTGGTACCCGCAAGGGCGCGCCATCGCGCTGAAGGGGCTGGAGCACCTCCTGGCTAAGGCGAAGGCGCCCGACGGCAAGCCTGGCTATGTGCACCGACTGACGCCGGAGGGGGCGGTGCAGGACGCGCGGCGCGATGCCTATGACCACGCCTTCATCCTGTTTGCGCTCGCGACCGTCTACACCCTCGACCAGGACGCCCAGGTGCGCGCCGAGATCGACGCGCTGCTCGCCTTCCTCGATGGCCACCTGCGCTCGCCGCATGGCGGCTTCCACGAAAGCCTGCCGGTCTCGCTGCCGCGCCGGCAGAACCCGCACATGCACCTGTTCGAGGCGATGATCGCGTGCTTCGACGCGACCCACGATCTGTCGTTCCAGAACCGCGCCGGCGAATTCTTCGCGCTGTTTCTCGCCAATCTCTACGACAAGCAGAAGCACATCCTGACCGAGTATTTTGAGGAGGACTGGTCGAAGATCGAGCCGGTCAGCGTCGAGGCCGGCCATCAGGCGGAATGGGTCTGGCTGCTGAAGGGTTTCGAACGCATCACGGGATGCCCGACCGGGCAGCGCCGCGCCGAGCTGCTCGCGACCGCGCTGCGCTATCGCGACGAGGCGACCGGCTGCCTCACCGACGAGGGCGATGCTGTCGGCAACATCCGCCGTGCGACGCGCCGGCTGTGGCCGCAGACCGAGATGGCGAAGGCGTGGATCGCGCAGGCCGAGTCCGGCGAGGCGGGCGCCGCGGACGAAGCGCGTGCGACGCTGGTGCTGCTCGAACGGCATTACCTCAGCCATCCCGTCAAGGGCGGCTGGTACGACCAGTTCGATCGCGACGGCAAATCGCTGGTCGACACCATTCCTGCGTCGTCGTTCTATCATGTTCTCTGCGCAGTCACCGAAGCGGAGCAGGTGCTCGAGTGAGTTTCAGAGCCATCGCTTGCGGCGCTTGAAACTCTTGAGGTTCTTGAAGCTTTTGCGCTGGTCGCCGGCGCCGCCGAGGTAGAACTCCTTGACATCTTCGTTGTCGCGCAGCTCGTCGGCGGTGCCGTCGAGCACGACCTTGCCCTGCTCCATGATGTAGCCGTGGCTCGCCACCGACAGCGCGGCGCGCGCGTTCTGCTCGACCAGCAGGATGGTGACGCCGAGGTCGCGGTTGATCTTCTGGATGATGGAGAACACCTCTTTCACCAGCAGCGGCGACAGGCCCATCGACGGCTCGTCCATCAGGATCATCTTCGGGCGCGCCATCAACGCGCGGCCGATCGCGAGCATCTGCTGCTCGCCGCCGGAGAGATAGCCGGCAAGGCCGGTGCGCTCCTTCAGGCGCGGAAAATAGTTGAAGACCATGTCGAGATCGGCATCGACCTCGCGGTCCCTGCGGGTGAAGGCGCCGAGCTTGAGGTTTTCAAGCGAGGTCATGTCGGCGACGATGCGCCGGCCCTCCATCACCTGGAAAATGCCGCGGCGGACGATCTTGTCGGGATCGATGCCGTTGATGCGCTCGCCCTCGAACAGGATCTCGCCGCGCGTAACCTCGCCGTCCTCGGTCTTGAGCAGCCCCGAGATCGCCTTCAGTGTCGTCGACTTGCCGGCGCCGTTCGCGCCCAGCAGCGCCACGATCGCGCCCTTGGGGACGTCGAGGCTGAGGCCGCGCAGCACCAGGATGACGTCGTCATAGACGACCTCGATGTTGCGCACGGCGAGGAGGGGAGGCGCGGGGACGACGCTGGGGGAGGTGCGAACGGCTTCTGCGGTCTCGGTCATGTTTCATAACTCTCTGCTGTCGTCGCCCGGCTTGACCGGGCGACCCAGTATTCCAGAGACGCCTGAGATTCACGGAGAAGTCGCGGCGTACTGGATCCCCCGCCTTCGCGGGGGATGACAGTTGTGTGTGGGGAAACGGCGTGGCTCACCAGCCCAGCAGCTCCGGCTTGCGCGGCAACTCGACGGTCTTGACCTTCTCGAGCTTGATCGTGCCCTTGGCCATGAGGTCGTTGAGGTCGCCGTCGGTCGCGCCCGACACCTTGGTGCGGTAGAGGTCGACCTTCAGCGTGCCGCGGTGGTCCTTGTCGGTCCAGGTCGAGGGATTGCAGACGCCCTCCATGCCGGCCGGCACCCAGTCCTTCTTCTGATAGAACCCCTTGGCGACGTTCTCGCCGGTGGCGCCGCCGTTCTTGGCGGCCCAGTCGAGCGCCTCCTTCATGTACAGCGCCGAACAGACCGCGGCGATGTAGTGCACCGGGCGATAGACCTTGCCGGTGGGGTCCGACATCTTGGAGATCTCCATCACCGTCTTCATGCCGGGCGCATCGCCGCCCCAGCTCACCGCGGTGCGCAGTGGGAAGATGACGCCGTTGGCGGCATCGCCCGCGGTCTTGGCGGCGTTCTCGTCCATGCCCCAGACATTGCCGAGGAATTGGATGTCGACGCCGGCGGTCTTGCAGGCCTTCATCACCGAGATGTTGGAGGCCGCGGTGTTGCCGAGATAGGCGTAGTTGGCGCCCGAGGATTTCAGGCTGAGGCACTGCGCGCTGTAGTCACCCGGGGAGAGCGCGAACACCAGCGGCGGCAGCACTTCGAAGCCGAGCTCCTGCGCCATGGCTTCGCCGGCGCCTTCGGCGCGTTCGGATAGGGATGGTTGGCGCCCATGTGCACGAATTTCGGCTTGCCGGACTTGCCCTTGGCCTTCCAGTCCTCGGCGGCCCACATCAGCATCGCGCGCAGCGAGTCCGAATAGCTCGGGCCGTAGAAGAAATTGTAAGGCGCGGGCTTGGCCTTGCCGCTGACCCCTTCGGGATCGGTGAGCGCGGCGGCATAGGAGCCGGACATGTCGGGAATCTTGTCCTGTGCGAGGAAGCCGGTCAGCGCCTCGGTATCGGCCGTGCCCCAGCCCATGATCGCCGCGACCTTGCTGTCCGGCGCCGACCATTTCTTGTACAGCGCGATCGCGCGCGGCACCTGGTAGCCATAGTCGTTGGTGTCGACATTGAGCTGCTTGCCGTTGACGCCGCCATTCTTGTTGACCCAGGCAAAGGTGTCGGCGACGGCCTGGCCGTAGGGCGTGCCGACGTCGGAGGTGCCACCCGAGTAATCGGCGAGGTGGCCGATCGCGATCTGCGCCTGCGCGCCCGCCGAGAATGCGGCAATCGCGATCGCGAGCGATGCGGTGCTCAAAAGGGATTTTGTCTTCATTGGTTGCCTCCTCCTGTTTATTCGTTGGTTCGTCAGTTTCCGTGCTCAGTGCGAGAACGGGTAGAGTTTCCAATACGCCTTGATCTGCCGCCAGCGATGCGCAAGCCCGTCGGGTTCGAACATCAGGAATGCGATGATGATCACCCCGATCGCGATCTCGCGCAGGAAGGTGATGTTGTTGTTGAGCGACAGCGCCTTGTCGATCGCGCCGCCCTTCAGATAGAGGCTGATGAACTCCATCGTCTCCGGCAGCAGCACCACGAAGGCGGTGCCCATCAGCGTGCCCATGATCGAGCCGGTGCCGCCGATGATGATCATGGCCAGGAACAGGATCGAGCGTTCGATGCCGAAACCCTCCTGCGAGACCACGAGCTGATAGTGCGCATAGAGCGCGCCGGCGATGCCGGCGAAGAAGGCGGCGAGGCCGAACGACAGCGTGCGGTATTTGGTGAGGTTGATGCCCATGATCTCGGCGGAGAGATAATGGTCGCGGATCGCCACCAGCGCGCGGCCATCGCGCGTGCGCATCAGATTGGTGACGAGGATGTAGCTCACGAGCACATAGGCCAGCACGACGTAGAAATACTGCTTATCCCCGCGCAGCGTGTAGCCGAAGATCGAGAATGGCTCGGCGCTCGCCGGCACCGAGCCGCCGGAGAACCATTCGGCGCGGGAGAAGAAGTCGAGCAGGATGTATTGCGCGGCCAGGGTCGCGATGACGAGATAGAGGCCCTTCAGCCGCGCGGCCGGAATGCCGAAGATCAGCCCGACCAGCGCGGTGACGATTCCTGCGAGCGGGATCGCGAAGAACACCGGGATCGGCGCATTGTTGGAGATGTAGGCCGAGGTGAAGGCGCCGAGCAGGAAGAAGGCGGCATGCCCGATCGAGATCTGGCCGGTGAAGCCGACCAGGATGTTGAGGCCGAGTGCTGCGATCGAGAAGATACCAATCTGGATCAGGATGCTGAGCCAGTATCCGCCAAGGAATTGCGGCACGAGGCAGAGCAGCAACACGCCGGCGATCGCGAAGTTGCGGCTGGTCGTGGTCGGGAAGATCGTGGTGTCCGCGGCATAGGAGGTGCGGAAATCACCAGCGGGGATGAGGGCAGGGCCGGCCATAGGTCAGATCCGCTCGATGTCGTGGGTGCCGAACAGGCCGTAAGGCTTGATCATCAGCACGATGATGAGGACGTAGAACGGCGCGATCTCGTAGAGATTGCCCCAATGCAGATATTGGCTGTCGACATATTGGGCGACGTTTTCGAGCAGGCCGATGATGATGCCGCCGAGCACGGCACCGCCGACCGAATCGAGCCCGCCGAGGATCGCCGCCGGAAACACCTTGATGCCGTAGGCGGCGAGCCCCGAGGATACGCCGTTGACGACGGCGACGACCACGCCCGCGACGGCAGAGACCGTCGCCGAGATCGCCCAGGCCATCGCGAACACGCTCTTGACGGAAATGCCGAGCGACTGCGCGACCTGCTGGTTGAACGCGGTGGCGCGCATCGCCAGGCCGTATTTCGAGGCGCGGAAGAACCAGGCCATGCCGATCATCATCGCGACCGAGACCACGAGGCTCATGACATAGACGGTCTGGATCTGGAGGCCGAACAGGCTCACCGACTGGCTCTCGAAGACGCGCGGGAACGGCTGCGGGTTGACGCCGAACATCCATTTCAGCGTCGCCTGGAGCACGGTGGAGAGGCCGATCGTCACCATGATTACCGAGATGATGGGCTCGCCGATCATCGGCCGCAGGATCAGCACCTGGACCGCGATGCCGAACACGAACATGAACACCAGCGTGATCGGCATGCCGATCCAGAACGGCACCTGGTATTTGGCGAGCAGCGCCCAGCACACCCAGGCGCCGACCAGCAGCAATTCACCTTGCGCGAAATTGACGACCTGCGTCGCCTTGTAGATCAGCACGAACGACATCGCGACCACACCGTAGAGCGTGCCGACGACGAGGCCGTTGACCAGGAGTTGGATGAGGAAGGCGCTGTTCATGTCGGTTGACCCAGCTCGTCATTGCCGGGCTTGACCCGGCAATCCATCGATGCGGAAAGAAGATTGTTCGGAAGAGGATGGATGCGCGGGTCAAGCCCGCGCATGACGGCCATTTGTGTCACTCCGCGGCCTCCGCGATCTGCCCGTGGCCGCCGAGATCCACCACGCGCAGCGTGGTGCGCACCCTCTGCGTGGTGCCGTCCTGGAAGCGGATCACGGTGTCGACGGGGATGTCGGCATCGCCGCGATAGATGGCGTCGATGATGCCTTCGTATTTCTCGTTGATGACGCCGCGGCGCACTTTCCTGGTGCGGGTGAGCTCGCCGTCGTCGGCGTCCAGTTCCTTATAGAGCAAGAGGAAGCGCGAGATGCGCTGGGCCGGCGGCAGCGTGGCGTTGACGGTCTCGACCTCCCTCTGCAGCAGCTTATAGACCTCGGGCCGCGAGGCGAGGTCGCTGTAGGTGGTAAAGGAGAGGCGGTTCTTCTCAGCCCATTTCGAGATGATGGAGTAGCGGATGCAGATCATCGCCGCGAGCGCGTCGCGGCCGGCGCCGAGCACCACGGCCTCCGCGATATAGGGCGAGAACTTCAGCTTGTTCTCGATGAACTGCGGCGAGAAGCGCTCGCCGCGCGAGGTCTCGGCGAGATCCTTGATGCGGTCGATGACGACGAGCTGCTGGTTGGCGTTGAAATAGCCGGCATCGCCCGACAGCATCCAGCCGTCCTTGATGTCGGCAACGCTCGCCTCGGGATTCTTGTAATAGCCGAGGAACATGTTGGGATGCCGCACCACGATCTCGCCGACGCCGTGGACATCGGCATTGTCGATGCGGATCTCGACGCTGTCGGCCATCGGCACGCCGGTCGTGTCAGGATCGACCTTGCCCTCGGGGTGCAGCGTGTAGGCGCCCAATAGCTCGGTCTGGCCGTAGAGCGTGCGCAGCGGCACGCCCATGGCCTGAAAGAACTTGAACGTATCAGGCCCGAGCGCCGCGCCGCCGGTGGCGGCCGAGCGCAACCGGGTGAAGCCGAGGCGGTCGCGCAGCGCGCGAAACAGGATCGCGTCGGCCAAGCCGGACCGCTTGCCCTGTTCGAGCGCGGCAAGACCCGACTTCATGCCGATGTCGAACAGCCGCTGCTTGAAGGGCGTCGCGTCCATCACCTTGGCGCGGACGTCGGCGGCGATCGATTCCCAGACCCGTGGGGCAAAGAGCACGAAGGTCGGCGCGATCTCGCGCAGATCGTTCATCATCGTGTCGGGCTCTTCGACGAAGTTGATCTTCATCCGGCAGAGCAGACCTTTGCCGAGCACGTAGACCTGCTCCATGATCCAGGGCAACGGCAGCACCGAGACGTATTCGTCGTCCGGCCCCTTCGGATCGAAGGCGAGATAGGTCGCGCAATGGCCGAGCACGCGGCCGGCGGCGAGCATCGCGAGTTTTGGATGCGAGGTGGTGCCTGACGTCGTGCAGAGGATGGCGACGTCCTCACCCTTGGTCGCGTCCACCAGACGGTCGTAAAGCTCCGGCTCCCGTGCGGCCCGCGCGCGGCCGAGCTCGGCAAATTTCTCCGCCGACATCAGCCGCGGGTCGTCGTACTTCCGCATTCCACGAGGATCGGAATAGATGATGTGCTTCAGCTTCGGCACGCGGTCGGCCAGCGTCAGCAGCTTGTCGACCTGCTCCTCGTCCTCGGCGAAGACGAGCTGCGCCTCGCCGTAGTTCAGGAGATAGGAGGCTTCCTCATCCAGCACGTCGCGATAGAGCCCGAGGCTCAATCCACCGATCGCGTGCGTGGCGACTTCCGCCGCCACCCAGTCCGGCCGGTTGTCGCCGATGATGCCGATCACGTCACTCCGGCCGAGGCCGAGCTCGATGAGGCCGAGCGCGAAATCGCGCACCCGCGTCTGGTAGTCGTTCCAGGTGAACAGGCGCCAGAGCCCGAGATCCTTCTCGCGCAGCGCGATCTCGTTGCCATGCTCCTTCGCGTTGAGCCGGAGCATCTTCGGATAGGTGTCGGCCTTCGCGACGCGGCCTGCATAATCCATCATGCCGCGCTCTCCTGTGCGGGCGGGGCATCGTCGGGATCGACCAGCGCCTCGTCTTCTTCACCAAGATAGGCGCGCTTGACGTGGGGATCGGCGAGCACGGTGGCCGGATCGCCCTCGGCGATCTTGCGGCCGAAATCCAGCACCATGACGCGGTGGGAGATGTCCATCACCACCCCCATGTCGTGCTCGATCATCACCACCGTCATCCCGAACTCCTCGTTGAGGTCGACGATGTAGCGAGCCATGTCCTCCTTTTCCTCGAAGTTCATGCCGGCCATCGGCTCGTCGAGGAGGATGAGGCGCGGCTCCAGCGCCATGGCGCGGGCGAGTTCCACGCGCTTGCGCAGGCCGTAGGGCAGGGTGCCGGCGGTCGCCTTGCGCACCGACTGGAGGTCGAGGAAATCGATGATCTCTTCCACCTTGCGGCGATGCTCGAGCTCTTCCTTGCGCGCGCCGGTGAGCCAGTACAGCGATCCCGTGAGGAAATTGTTCTTCAGGAGGTGATGGCGCCCGACCATGATGTTGTCGAGCACGCTCATGTGGTGGAACAACGCCAGATTCTGGAAGGTGCGGCCGATGCCGAGCGTCGGACGCGCGTTCGGCGTCAGGCCGGTGATGTCGCGGCCCTGGTAGAACAGCTGGCCTTCGGTCGGCTTGTAGCGACCGGAAATACAGTTCACGATCGAGGTCTTGCCGGCCCCGTTGGGGCCGATGATCGAGAACAGCTCGCCCTCCCTGATGGCGAAGCTGACATCGGTCAGCGCACGGACGCCGCCGAATCGCAAGGACACGCCGCGCACTTCGAGACTGGTAGCCACCAAACAAATCCCTCCCGGTGATGGCGCATTCAGTGGCGCTCTTCGTCCGTTCGTCGGTGCGATCCTAGTACGGCCGAGCCGGCGAGGCCATGCAGCGATTGGTCCCGACCGGAGCCGCGCCACTTTGATCCCGAACGGGATCAAAAGCCGCATCGCCCAAGGTGGCTCTCAATAGGGGAAAGCGCTATTTTGAAATGTCTCCGGCCTGACAATTCTGCGACAAAGTTTTTCGGACCGAGGCGGCCTCCATCTTTCGTCGGATGGCAGCGGAATTAATCATGTTGCAATGCAACAGAAGGGCGGAGTGACAAGACGGTGCGGCTGGCCCGGGGATCATGATTTCAGAGGATCATCTGAAGCGCGTCGCCGCCTGGTCGCGCGAGCTCACGCCAGCGGAGATCGAGGTCGCTCGCGCCGGGATCACGGAGCGGTCCTACGGCACCGGCGAGACCGTGTTCATGCGTGGCGACACGTTTGCCTATTGGGCCGGCATGGTCAGCGGGCTCGCGCGGATGGGCGGGGTCTCGCGCGATGGCAAGGAGACCAGCCTTGCCGGGCTGACGGCGGGGGCCTGGTTCGGCGAGGGCAGCGTGCTCAAGAATGAGCCGCGCCGCTACGACGTGGTCGCGCTGCGCAACAGCCGCGTCGCGTTGATGGAGCGCAGCGCTTTTATGTGGCTGTTCGAGAACAGCGTCGGCTTCAACCGCTTCCTGGTGCGCCAGCTCAACGAGCGGCTCGGCCAGTTCATCGGCATGCTCGAGGTCAATCGCACGCTGGACGCCACCGCGCGTCTCGCTCGCAGCATCGCCTCGCTGTTCAATCCGATCCTGTATCCGGAATCGACCCGGCATCTGGAGATCACCCAAGAGGAGATCGGCGCGCTCTCGGGCATGTCGCGCCAGAACGCCAATCGCGCGCTGAACCGGCTGGAGAAAGAAGGTCTGCTGCGGCTCGAATATGGTGGCGTCACCATCCTCGATATCGAGCGGCTGCGCGGGTATGGGGATTAGCGCGCGTTGGCGGGAGCGTGGACAGGCCAGAGGTCGGCGCGCCAGCGGATCGCGATCGCCAGCATCGCGACGAAGCCGGCGGCGGCGTAGAGCGACCCGGTCGCAGAATAGCCGATGACGTCGATCAGGCTGCCGGCCGCGAGCAAGCCGATCGGCAGGCCGTAGATCACCATCATGCGTACGCCCATTACGCGGCCGCGCAGATGCGCGCTCGCGGTGCGCATCAGGATCACGGCCGCCGAGATCATCGACATGCTCTGGGCGATGCCGGCGAGCACGAGACAGGCCATCGCCACCGGCATGGTCCTGATCTCGACGAACACCAGCAGCATGGCGTACCAAGCCAGCGTCGCCCCAATCAGCAGCCGGGCGATGCGCAATCCGCTGATGAGGCTGAGCGTGATCGAGCCGATCAGCGAGCCGACAGCGAAGCTCGCCGAGAGGTAACCGAGGCCGGTCTGGTCGGTGTGAAAGATCTCCCGCGCAATGTAGGGCAACAGTCCACCGGTGAAGGGAAACGCGGTGAGATTGGCCAGGAAGGCAACGCAGAGCGCAGCGCGCATTCCCGGGCCATTCCAGGCGTAGACGATCCCTTCCTTCAGATCGTCCAGCAATCGTGACACCGCGTGGCTGTTTGCCGGAAGATCGCTCGTGGTGACGGTCCTTTTGGGCCGGGTCAGGCAGAGCATGAGAAGCGCGGCCACGAAGTAGAGGCAGGCGATCGCGACATAGACGAGGCCGATGCCGAGCACGGCGAACAGTCCGGCGCCCGTCAGCGCTCCGGCGATGCGGGCGCTGTCCTGGGTCGTACGTGCCACGCTGATGGCGCCCACGAGGTGCTCGGCCGGCATGATGTCAGCGAGCAGCGCGCCGCGCACGCCGAGATCCGATGGACGGATCAGACCCATGATCGCAACGATGATCATGACGTTCAGCGGCGACAAATGACCGGTCAGTGCCAGGGCCATGATGGTCGACGAGAGCACGGTATAGGCAAGACGCATCACGACCAGGAGATCGCGATGACCGATGCGGTCGCCGATCATGCCGAACACCGGTGCGACCAGCGTCCCGACGAACTGGAGCGAGGCAAGCACGGTCAGCAGCAGCACCGAGCCGGTCTCGACCATGATGTACCAGCCAAGCACCAGCGTCTCGACCTCGAACGCCCAGGAGGTGAGCAGGTCGGACGGCCACTGGAAGCGATAATTGCGGATGCGGAACGGCGCGAGCGCGGAAGGTCTCGTGGGTGTGCTCAAGATGCGTTGACGGGTTTCAGGGCGATTCCCGGTCCTTATTATTTGTTCTTCTGTTCGGCAGGGTAGTCCAGGCGATGCGTCTGTCAATTGGCGCTACCGCATGCCGCCATGCTTGCCGATGATCTACGGTGCGTCTGTGCGTCTGCAGCATTGCCTCGTTACCCAGCCGATACGAAGAGGCAGACGAGCCACCGCTTGCTCTTCTGGCGCACAAAGCCCATTCTGGTCCGCATTCTGAGGCCCATTTGATAGGGCCAACAGATCGCGCCATCGCGGCTTCCGCGAGGTCTTGAGCCATGAACTGCTCCGGCTGCGGTTTCGAGGTTCAGAGCGGCTTTGCCTTCTGCCCGAAGTGCGGCACGAAGCAGCCGAACGCGTGCCCCGGCTGCGGCTTTCCATGCGCACCGGATTTCGCGTATTGCCCGAAATGCGGCGCCCTGGTCGGCGAGGTCCCTCAACCCGGAGCACAGGCGCGGCCGACGGTGCCGGTCAGGGCATCCTCACCACCACTGGCGCCGACAATAGACCCTCAACAGGCATTTCGACCGCAGCCGGACCAGATCGACGGCGAAGCCAATCGCCGCACCATCACCGTGCTGTTTGCCGATCTCAGCGGCTTCACCGCGATGAGCGAACGCCTCGACCCCGAGGTCATGCAGACGCTTCAGAACGAGTTGTTCGAGGAGCTGACGGCGGCCGTGCAAGGCTTTGGCGGCTTCGTGGACAAGTTTATCGGCGATGCGCTGCTGGCGCTGTTCGGTGCGCCGGCTGCGCACGAGGACGATCCGGAGCGGGCGGTCCGTGCTGCCATCGACATGATCAAGCGGACGGCGCAGCTCAGCGAACGGGTGAGGGCGTTTGCCGGTTCACCTCTGCTGCTCCATGTCGGGATTAACACCGGGCACGTGGTCGCGGGTGGATTGGGTGTGGGCGTTGCCAAATCCTACTCGGTGACCGGCGACACGGTGAATACCGCTCAGCGGTTGCAGTCGATGGCGCCGCCGGACCAGGTGCTGGTCGGGCCGTTGACTTACCGTCTGACCCGGCACGCATTCGCGTATGAATCGCTTGGCGAGATCTCGCTCAAAGGCAAGATGGGCAGCGTCCTGGTCCATCGTCTCAAAGGGCTGCTCGACATGCCGCGCGCGGCACGAGGCCTCGACACGCTGGGCCTCAGTGCGCCCCTGATCGGCCGCGACGCTGAACTTGCCCGCGTGATCGGCAGCCTCGATCGCGCGTGCGGCGGGGCGGCGCAACTGGTGCGGCTGGTCGGCGAAGCGGGCATCGGCAAAACGCGCCTCGTGAACGAATTCGTCGCCCGTATCCGCGATGAAGAGCGCTTCGAGGGTGTGGCGATCCGGCAGGCGGTCTGTTCGCCGCTCGGCGAACAATCCTACGGTACGCTCGCCGCAGTGCTGCGCAGCGCCTATGGCATCGCACAGAAGGCCAGCGCCGCGGAGACTGAGGCCAAGCTGACTGAAGCGCTGTCAGAGCTTGGCCTTGCGGCCGAGGAGGCGGAGCGGTTGATGCCGCTCTATGTCCACGTTCTCGGTCTCGGGGGCGCGGACGCCGTATTGCAGCATATCGAGCCCGAACAGCTCCGGCGCCAGATATTCTTTGCGATCCGGACCGTCTTCGAACGGCGCCTGGCCTTGTCGCCGCTTCTGATCATTGTCGAGGATCTGCACTGGGCGGATGCCGTATCCCTCGAAGCGCTGCGATTCCTGATGGACCGGTTGGAGCGCACGCGGCTGATGCTGTTGTTTACGCATCGACCAATGCTGGAGCTGGATCAGTTCGGTTCGGGTCGGATCAGCCACACAACCATCCGCTTGCCTCCACTCGGTGACGCCGACGGACAAAAGCTGCTCGCGGCTTTTTTCAGTCTCGGTTGGCGTGAGCCGCCCGGAAGTCTGTTTAGTCGGATCCTGGAGCGCGCGAGCGGCAATCCACTTTTCCTCGAGGAGATCATCCGCGGTCTCATCGAAGCTGGCGGCCTGGAACGTGACGGCTCGCAATGGCGGATCAAGTCGGATGAAGTCGCCGCCGATATCCCTGCGAGCATTCAAGCTCTGTTGTTGGCGCGCCTGGATCGGCTGCCGCATGAGGTGCGTCGGTTGGCGCAGGAGGCCGCGGTGATCGGCCCCCGCTTCGATGTGGCTCTGCTCGGCGCGGTAGCAACCGGGCAGGCGAAGGTCGAAGTGGGAGTAGAGCTTCTGTGCGACGCCGAGATTGTCGAGGAAGTCGCGGGCGCTAATTCGATTTCGCCGCGATGCTACCGTTTCACGCAGACCATGCTTCAGGACGTGATCTATCAAAACCTGCTCTTGCAGCGGCGGATCGAGCTTCATGGACGCATTGGTGCCGCGCTGGAGCAGCTCTATGGCAACGAGCCCGAGCGGCTTGAAGACCTCATCCTGCTCGGACATCACTTCAGCCTCAGTGCGCGCAAGCCGAAAGGCGCACGCTATCTGCGCGCGGCCGGCGATCGCGCGCGCGCAACCTATGCCAATGACGATGCCATCCGTCTCTACCAACAGGCCCTCGCCGTGCTGTTGGCCGGTGGTGAATGCGACCCGGAGCGGCTGGTTCTGTACGAGCAGATCGCGGATCTCTGTGGTGCGGCCGGCCGTCGCAACACGGCCGAGGAGCACTACCAGAGTGCGCTGGAGGGGTGCCGCGTCGCAGCGGATTGCATCGGCGAAGCGCGAATTCTTCGCAAGCTTGGCCGGTTGTTGTGGGACGCCGGCAAGCGGATCAAGGCCGAGACGCATTACGCCGAGGCGGCTGAACGGCTTGGAGGGGTCGAAGCGCCCATCGAGCGGGCGCACCTGTCGCAAGAACGCGGCCGCCTGGCCTTTCGCATGGGCGATCATATGGCCGCCGCGAGATGGGCCGACCAGGCGCTTGGCTACGCCCGATCCGCGCCTGCCGCCGCGGACGAACAGGCCGGACTCGAGGCGGCGCGCGCCATTGCCGAGGCCCTCAATACCAAGGCGGTTGCCCTGGCGCGGCTTGGACGACACCAGGATGCGGTGCGCGAAGTGGAGCAAAGTGTCGAAGCAGCCGAAGCCGCCGGCCTTCTCAACGTGGCATGCCGCGGCTACACCAATCTCGCGGTGCTCTACACGATTGTCGACCCGGCGCAGGCCATGAAGGTTTGCCGGCGCGGGCTGGATGTCGCGCATCGTATTGGCGACCTCGGGTTCCAGGCGCGCCTTCTTGCCAATTTTGCCGTCGCCTGTTGCACCTTCACGGACAAATGCACCGATGAAGGCGTGCCCGCCGCCGAAAAGGCGATCGAGATCGACCGGGCGCTCGATCAGCGCGAGCATCTCCCCGTACCCCTGATCGTACTCGGGCAGATCCATCAATGCCATTTCCGGCCCGATCAGGCTGCCCGCTGCTACAATGAGGCCATCGAGGTCGCAAGCGAAACCGGCGAGCCGCAACAGCTCTTTCCATGCTACGATGGCCTAGCGACATTGAACCTTGATCGCGGCGACATGGCTGAAGCCGAGCGCTATTTCGCGCTGGCCGATGATGTCTGCACCAGGCACGGGCTTGATCCCGCCGGACTGATTGTACTGCCATTTCTTGACTAGGTCATGTGAAGGAGTTCAACCATGTCAGAACGTCATGTCGATGGACCGCTTCAACCCGGCGATCGCGCGCCCAACATCGTGCTGGACGCCATCACGCGCGAAGGGAAGGTCGCACTCGAGGATTTTCGCGGGCACAGTCCGATATTGGTAGGCCTGTTTCGAGGTTTGCATTGCCCGTTCTGCCGCCGCCATATTGCGGCACAGGCGCAGCTTGACGCAGCCCTGCGTGACAAGGGTGTCGAAAGTCTCACCGTCGTCAATACGCCGACCGATCGGGCGCGGCTCTACTTCCGATATCACCCGTTGCCCAATCTGCTCGCCGCGTCTGATCCGGAGCGGGTGTCGCACCGTGCGTTCGGTTTGCCCAATCTCGAGTTCACCGAGAACGAAACCGAGTGGCCGCGCAAGGTGGGCATGGACGTGATCATGAGCATGCAGGTGGACATTCCCGGAGAATTGCCCGGGCCCATGAATCGCCTGGCTGCTGCCGAGCAGCTCAACAACAAGGATGGCTACGAGATCATGGAAGCCGATCAGCGCATGGCAGCAACCGGCCATGGCCAGCTGTTCGGCCAGTTCCTGCTTGATCGGGAGGGAATTGTACGCTGGAGCTTTACCGAGGTACCCGAAGGCGGGCAGCGCATGTTCGGAATGCCGAGCCCGAAGGAGCTGATGTCGGCTGCTTCGCAGGTAGCAGGCTAGGCGTCGCGTATCCTGTCTTGCGCGTGTCGGACTCTCAGGTCTCTCGTGACGGCAACTTCTCGGCAAGCCTGACCGCCATCGCGGAGATCAGTGGCCGCATGAAATAGGCGTTCTCCGCCGGAACGATGTCGGCGCGCAAGCCATGTCCGGCAAGTTCGCCGGATACCGCGGGTCCCACCGACGCGATCAGCGTCCGCTCGAAGCCTTTGCGCAATTTCGCTTCGCTGCCATGGGCCTGCGCCGCTTCGATCAGGCGGCGGACCTGGCCGAGATTGGTCAGAGCGATGCAATCGATCCGTCCCTCCGCCATGTCGTCGATCGCGGCGACGATGTTGGCATCCGCGGCCTTGGAATCGTAGACATAGGGCAGCACGCTGTCGACCTCGGCGCCTTGCGCGGCGAGCGCGCCGGTCAGCGTGCTGTGGTCCTTGTCCGGATAGAGCTGGAGGCCAAGGCGATGCCCCTTCAGGTCGAGCTTGCCCAGCATCTCGATCACGCCCTCGCTGGTCGGCTTCTCCGTGGTCTGCTGCGCCTCGAGCGAGACCTCGCGCAGCGCCTTGCCGGGCTTCGGTCCACGGGTGAATTTTCGCGATTTGGCGAGCGACGTGACAAGGGTTTGGTCGAGCCCGCGAGCGCGCGCGAGCTTCATGATCCGCCGCAGGCCTTCGCCGGTCATCAGCACGAGATCGTCGAACGGCTTGTCTATCGCGCGGCGGATCCAGGCTTCGACCGGGGCGGGGTCCGGCGCATCCTCGATGGTGAACATCGGACATTGCACGACCTCGGCGCCTTGCTCGGCCAGAAGCTTGGAAAACTGTGCCTCCTCGCGGGTTTCCAGGATCAGGATGCGGGTGCCGTTCAAACGGTCGGCCATGGGCGTGCTCCGGTCAGTCAAATCGCAATGTTACGTTCATCCTGACTCCGCTGTCGGGATTGGCGCAAGGGCAGGGTCGGTGCTAGAGCAGGGCGCAAATCGCGGACCGTTCCGCGGCCCTTGCACAAACCTTCATCAAGAGCCATGCCCGACCATCAATATGTGCTGACCCTGTCCTGTCCGGATCGCCCCGGCATCGTCTCGGCGGTGTCGACCTTCCTGGCTAATTCCGGACAGAACATTCTCGACGCCCAGCAGTTCGACGACGTCGAGACCAAGAAGTTCTTCATGCGCGTGGTGTTCACCGCCGCCGATCTCGCCGTGGAACTGTCTGCGCTCCAGACCGGCTTTGCCGCGATCGCAGAGCGTTTCGGCATGGAGTGGCAGATGCGCGACCGCGCCGCGCATCGCAAGGTAATGCTGCTGGTGTCGAAATCGGATCATTGCCTGGTCGACATCCTCTATCGCTGGCGCACCGGCGAATTGCCGATGACGCTCGCCGCGATCGTGTCCAACCACCCGCGTGAGGTCTATGCGGGGCTCGATTTCGGCGGCATCCCGTTCCACCATCTGCCGATCACGAAGGAGAGCAAGCCCGAGCAGGAGGCGCAGATCCTCGATCTCGTTGCCAAGACCGGGTCCGATCTCGTCGTGCTCGCCCGCTACATGCAGATCCTGTCCGACGATCTCTCGGCAAAGCTGTCCGGGCGCTGTATCAACATCCACCACTCGTTCCTGCCGGGCTTCAAGGGCGCAAAACCCTATCACCAGGCGCATGAGCGCGGCGTCAAGCTGATCGGTGCGACCGCCCACTACGTCACGCGCGACCTCGACGAAGGTCCGATCATCGACCAGGACGTCGAGCGCATCAGTCATCGCGACACGCCGGAGGATCTCGTCCGCAAGGGCCGCGACATCGAGCGCCGCGTGCTCGCCCGCGCGATCCGTTATCATCTCGATGATCGCGTCATCCTCAACGGCCGTAAGACCGTGGTGTTCGTGGATTGATCGTGGGAGTCATTCCGGGGCGATGCGGAGCATCGAACCCGGAATCTCGAGATTCCGGGTCTGGTCCTTCGGACCATCCCGGAATGACGGCTGTTTCTCAACGCACCGCGCCGCCTGACGTCGTCCCCGTCGCGCCCTTCTGCGCCTGCTCTTCCTTCTCGCGATCGGCCGCCGGCAACAGCCGCTTGCGTTCGCGTTCTTTCATGTAGGCGTCGTATTGCGGCGTGCCCGGCCGCGGCGGAGCATCCGCCGGCAGGCCGCCGGCCCATTGCGGGATGTAGTCGCCCATGCCGGACGAGAGCTTTTCGTTGACGGTGCCGCAGCCGCACAGTCCCGCAGCGAGCGCAACGAGGGCAAGGACGGAGCGGAAAGACTTGAGCATTGTGGGGGCGCGGTTTCTGTCATGGGGCGCCAGCTCAGGCTGACGTCGGGAGAGTAGCCTTCAACAAGGTAAAATAGGCTTATTCGAGGTAGGTAATTCGTTACCGAGCCTTAACCACCACGACCTCGCCGATGTCCGAATTCTGCAAAAGGTGGACGAAATCGTCCATCCACGCCACCGCTCGCGTTCCTAGACTGCGACAGCGTGCTCGCGACAAATTGGCTTGGGCAGCGGAAGGGCTTTTTCGTTGACAGGTCCATTTTGTTTGTACAATCGTACAAATGGAGGCGGGCACGAGCGGGAAACTCAGGTTACCCCAACGTAACCGCGGCACTGCTCCTCGCCGTCGGCAAATCGGAACGCTCGGCTTGCGCCGAAGGGTCGCCAAACGTCCGATTGACAATGAGGGCGCGAAAGACGCCATGTGGCGCGCGATATCGCGCGTGCGTGAGCTGAACTGAGGCAAGGACCGGGCACTCGGTCCGGCGCACAAGAGGTCAGGAATGAAGGGGAGGGACATTTGATGTTCGAACGCAAAATGTTTTCGCGGACAGCAGCAGCGGCCGCTATCGCAGGCCTTGCGGCAATCGCGCCGGCCAAGGCCGAGGACACCGTCAAGGTCGGCCTGATCCTGCCGATGACCGGCGGCCAGGCCTCGACCGGCAAGCAGATCGAAAACGCGATCAAGCTCTACATGCAGCAGAAGGGCGACACCGTCGCCGGCAAGAAGGTCGAGATCATCGTCAAGGACGATGCGGCGATTCCGGACAAGACCAAGACCGCCGCGCAGGAGCTGATCGTCAACGACAAGGTCAACTTCATCGCCGGCTTCGGCGTGACGCCGGCGGCGCTCGCCGCCGCGCCGCTCGCCACGCAGGCCAAGATTCCGGAAGTCGTGATGGCGGCCGGTACCTCCATCATCACCGAGCGCTCGCCCTATATCGTGCGCACCAGCTTCACGCTGGCTCAGTCCTCGACCATCATCGGCGACTGGGCGGTGAAGAACGGCATCAAGAAGGTCGCGACGCTGACCTCGGACTACGCGCCGGGCAATGACGCGCTGAACTTCTTCAAGCAGAACTTCACCGCGGGCGGCGGTGAAGTGGTCGAAGAGGTGAAGACCCCGCTCGCCAACCCCGACTTCGCGCCGTTCCTGCAGCGCATGAAGGACGCCAAGCCCGATGCGATCTTCGTGTTCGTGCCGGCCGGCCAGGGCGGCAACTTCATGAAGCAATATGCCGAGCGTGGTCTCGACAAGGCCGGCATCAAGGTGATCGGACCCGGCGACGTCACCGACGACGATCTGCTCAACAACATGGGCGATGCCGTGCTCGGCACGGTCACCGCGCATCTCTACTCGGCGGCGCATCCCTCGCAGATGAACAAGGACTTCGTCGCGGCCTACAAGAAGGCGTTCGGCAATCGTCCGGGCTTCATGGCGGTGAGCGGCTATGACGGCATCCACCTCATCTACGAGGCGCTGAAGAAGACCAATGGCGACACCAACGGCGACAAGCTGATCGAGGCGATGAAGGGCCAGAAGTGGGAGAGCCCGCGCGGCCCGATCTCGATCGACCCCGAGACCCGCGACATCGTGCAGAACATCTACATCCGCAAGGTCGAGAAGGTCGACGGCGAGCTCTACAACGTCGAGTTCGCGACCTTCGAAGCCGTCAAGGATCTCGGCAAGACCAAGAAGTGACCCGCGAAAGCGGGTCATCCCGGGGCGCGCATTAGCGCGAACCCGGGATCTCGATATTGTTGAAACGAGATTCCGGGTTCAGCGCTACGCGCTGCCCCGGAATGACGAACGACTACCAGGATTAGTCCAGCCTCGATGACCGCAATCCTCACCAACCTGTTCGATGGCGTTGCCTACGGCATGCTGCTGTTCGTGCTCGCCTGCGGGCTCGCGGTCACGCTCGGCCTGATGAACTTCGTCAATCTCGCGCACGGCGCCTTCGCCATGGCCGGCGGCTATGTCTGCATGGTGCTGGTCAACCGGATGGGCTGGCCGTTCTTCGCCGCGCTGCCGCTCGCCTTCGTCTCCTCGGCCGCGATCGGCATCCTGCTCGAGCGCACGCTCTACCGTCATCTCTATACGCGCAGCCATCTCGACCAGGTGCTGTTCACCATCGGCCTGACCTTCATGTCGGTCGCGGCCGTCGACTATATCCAGGGCTCCTCGCGCGTCTTCATCAACCTGCCGGCCGCGCTCCAGGGCCAGTTCGACGTGTTCGGCGTCGGCATCGGCCGCTACCGGCTGATGATCATCGTGATCTGCGGCCTGCTCACCATCGGCCTCCAGATGGTGCTGGCGAAGACCCGTTTCGGCAGCCGCCTGCGCGCCGCGGTCGACGATCCCCGCGCCGCCAGCGGCCTCGGCATCAACGTGCCGCAGGTGTTCGCCTTCACCTTCGCGTTTGGATGCGGCCTCGCCGGTCTCGGCGGCGCGCTCAGCGCCGAGATCCTCGGCCTCGATCCGTATTTCCCGCTGAAGTTCATGATCTACTTCCTGATCGTGGTCACCGTCGGCGGCTCGTCCTCGATCACCGGCCCGTTCCTGGCCTCGCTTCTGCTCGGCATCGGCGACGTCGCCGGCAAATATTACGTGCCGAAGATGGGCCCCTTCGTGATCTACACCATGATGATCGTGATCCTGATCTGGCGCCCGAACGGCCTGTTCGGCCGCACGGCCGCGCGTTGAGTTTGCCGATGAGCGCTTCTTCCGACGTCGGTTATCACGCCCAGCGCCAGGCGCGCTGGCACTATGGCGAAGTCGCCTTCTGGCTGATCGTGCTGGCCTGCGGCTTCCTGTTCCCCACGCGTTATCTGATCATGACCGACATCCTGCGCCTCGCGCTGTTCACGATGTCGCTCGATCTGATCCTCGGCTATGCCGGCATCGTCTCGCTCGGCCATGCCGCCTTCTTCGGCGTCGGCGCCTATGCGGCGGGACTGCTTGCGCTGCACGGCATCGTCAAGGAGCCCGTGCTGGCCCTCATCGTTGCCGGCCTTGCCGCGATGGTGCTCGGCTTTGCCACCAGCTTTCTCGTGATCCGCGGCGTCGACCTGACGCGGTTGATGGTCACGCTCGGTATCGCGCTGCTGCTGGAGGCGCTTGCCGAGCGCTTCTCCAACATCACTGGCGGCACTGACGGTCTCCAGGGGATCGAGATGCAGCCGATCTTCGGCGAGATCCCGTTCGACATGTTCGGCAAGGCCGGCTTCTTCTATTCGCTCGCCGTCCTGTTCCTGCTGTTCCTGTTCGCCCGCCGCGTCGTGCATTCCCCGTTCGGCCTGTCGCTGCGCGCGATCAAGAACAATCCGCTGCGGGCTGCCGCGATTGGCATCCCTGTCAATCGTCGACTGATCGCGATCTACACGCTGGCTGCGTTCTATGCCGGCATCGCCGGTGCGCTGTTCACCCAGACCACCGCGATCGCCTCGCTCGACGTGTTCGCCTTCGAGCGTTCCGCCGACTTGATGCTGGTGCTGGTGATCGGCGGCACCGGCTATCTCTATGGCGGCCTGATCGGCGCGGTGATCTTCCGCATGCTCCAGGAAGTGTTCTCCACCATCACCCCGCAATACTGGCAGTTCTGGATCGGCCTCGTGCTGGTCGTGATCGTGCTGGTCGGCCGCCAGCGCCTGCATCGCTGGGTGCTGTATGTGCCGAACCTCGTCATCAAGCAGGTGGCCGGGCGCAAGGCCGTCGTCGCCGTGCCGGAGAGCGACGCATGACCATCGCGCTCGAGACCCAGAACCTCGAAAAGACCTTTGGCGGCCTGCGCGTGACGCGCGACCTGTCGCTCAAGGTCAAGCAGGGCGCCCGTCACGCGCTGATCGGCCCGAACGGCGCCGGCAAGACCACGGTCATCAACCAACTCACCGGCGTGCTGAAGCCGAACTCCGGCCGCATCCTGCTCGAAGGCCAGGACATCACCGATTTGCCGGTGCACAAGCGCGTGCTGCGCGGCCTGTCGCGCACCTTCCAGATCAACCAGCTCTATCCCGACCTGACGCCGCTGGAGACCATCGGCCTTGCCGTCTCCGAGCGTCTCGGCCATGGCGGCGACTGGTGGCGGCGGATGGGCACGCGCAACGACGTCAATGACGAGATCGCCGACCTGCTGACGCGCTTCCATCTGCTCGACGTCATGAACGAAGAGACCGTCACGCTGCCTTACGGCAAGCAGCGCCTGCTCGAGATCGCGGTCGCGATCGCCGCCAAGCCGCGTGTGCTGCTGCTGGACGAGCCCGCTGCCGGCGTGCCCGAGAGCGAGCGCCACGATATTCTTGCCGTCGTAGGCAGCCTGCCGCGCGATGTCACGGTGCTCCTGATCGAGCACGACATGGACCTCGTCTTCTCGTTTGCCGACCGCATCTCGGTGCTGGTCTCCGGCGCTCTGCTGACCGAAGGGCCGCCCGAGCAGGTCGCGCGCGATCCGCAAGTGAAGGCGGTCTATCTCGGCGAGGAGGCGGTCAATGTCTGACCTGCTCGCGATCGAGGCCTTGCGCGCTGGCTATGGCGAGGCGGTGGTGCTGCCCAACATGAGCCTGCGCCTCGCAGAGGGGCAGGTGTTGGCGTTGCTCGGCCGTAACGGCACCGGCAAGACCACGCTGATCAACTCCATTGTCGGCGTCACCCGCCGCTTCGCCGGCACCGTTGGGCTCGCCGGCACCGATGTCACAACCTTGCGGCCCGATCAGCGGGCGCGCGCCGGCATCGGCTGGGTGCCGCAGGAGCGCAACATCTTCCGTTCGCTCACGGTCGAGGAGAACATGACCGCGGTGGCCCAGCCCGGCCCATGGACGGTCGAGAAGGTCTACGAGATGTTCCCGCGGCTGAAGGAGCGGCGGAGCAACTTTGGCAACCAGCTCTCCGGCGGCGAGCAGCAGATGCTGGCGATCGGCCGTGCGCTGACCCTCAACCCAAAGGTCCTGCTGCTGGACGAGCCGACCGAGGGCCTGGCCCCCATCATTGTCGAGGAGCTGCTGAAGGCGATCGGGACCATCACCCGGGCCGGCGGCATCTGCTCCATCATCGTCGAGCAGAACGCCCAAAAGATTCTGGGGCTGGCCGACCGCGTTGTGATATTGGAGCGCGGAACGATCGTCCACGACGCCCCGAGCGCCGCGCTGAAGGCCGACCCGTCGGTCCTGGAGCGCCACCTCGGTGTCGCAGGGGCGGCGGCCCACTAGAAAATACCCGGGAGTACCAAATGCAGCGAACCAAAGCCCCCTTCCGCGCCGACGAGGTCGGCAGCCTCCTGCGTCCCGCCAAGATCAAGGACGCCCGAGCCAAGCTCGAGAAGGGCGAGATCTCGGCCGACGATCTGCGCAAGATCGAGGACATGGAGATCGAGAAGGTCGTGCACAAGCAGGCCTCGGTCGGCCTGAAGCTCGCGACCGACGGCGAATTCCGTCGCTCCTGGTGGCATTTCGACTTCCTCGCCAAGCTCACCGGCTGTGAGCTGTTCCACCCCGACACCGGCATCCAGTTCACGGGCGTGCAGACCCGTCACGACGCGGTGCGTGTGATCGGCAAGCTCGATTTCCCCGACGCCCACCCGATGCTCGACCACTTCCGCTTCCTGAAGAAGGTCGCCGACCAGGCCCACGTCACCGCCAAGATGACGATCCCGTCGCCGGCGGTGCTGCACTTCCGCGGCGGCCGCAAGTCGATCTCCAAGGACGTCTATCCCGATCTCGACGCCTTCTACGAGGACCTCGGCAAGACCTACCGCAAGGCGGTCAAGGCGTTCTACGACGCCGGCTGCCGCTATCTCCAGTTCGACGACACCGTCTGGGCCTATCTCTGCTCGCAGGACGAGTTGCAGAAGGCGCGCGAGCGCGGCGACAATCCCGACGGTCTCCAGCAGATCTACGCCCGCATCATCAACTATGCGCTGGCCGAGAAGCCGGCCGACATGGTGGTGACGACGCATGTCTGCCGCGGCAATTTCCGCTCGACCTGGATCTCGTCGGGCGGCTACGAGCCGGTGGCGGAGACCATGCTCGCCGGCACCAATTACGACGGCTACTTCCTCGAATACGATTCTGACCGCGCCGGCGGCTTCGAGCCGCTGCGTTTCCTGCCCAAGGGCAACAAGGTCGTCGTGGTCGGCGTCATCACCTCGAAGTTCGGCGAGCTCGAGAAGAAGGACGACATCAAGCGACGTCTGGAAGAAGCCGCCAAGTTTGCGCCGCTGGAGCAACTCGCGCTCTCGCCGCAATGCGGTTTTGCATCGACCGAAGAGGGCAACATCCTCTCCGAGGAAGAGCAGTGGGCCAAGCTCGGCCTTGCGGTCGAGATCGCGAAGGAAGTTTGGGGCAACTGAGCCCCGCGCACGCGGGCCCCGTGAGTGGCAGTAGGTCTTCGCCACACACTCGGTGTCGTCCCGGCGAACGCCGGGACCCATAACCGCAGGGAGAAGTTGTTGCGCGAAGCTCGTTACCACTAGTCTTCGCCAAACATCGTCCTGTGGTTATGGGTCCCGGATCTGCGCTTCGCTTGTCCGGGACGACATCGCGTTTTTGGGCCGAACTCGGCTACTGCGCCGTCCGCATCATCGGCCCCAGCATCTCATGCACGTCATACGTCATGACCGCGAGCAGGGCTGCGAGTGCCAGATAGGCGCCGCCATATTCGAGCTTGGTCTGGAGCGGTACGCCGTAATAGGCGACGTTCTCCGGCGCGTGCGGATCGTACCGCCACGCGCTGATGAGCTGCGGGGCCGCCAGGATCGCCACGATGAGCAGCATCGGGCTCGGCCGATACAGCATCACCGCGACAAGGATCGGCACGCCGACGAACCAGATTCGCGGGCTGAGGACCGCGGTCACCCGGCCGCCATCGAGCGGCGAGATCGGCAGCAGGTTGAACAGGTTGAGGAACAGCCCGGCATAGGAGATCGCGAGCAGGAGGGCGCTGTCCTCTGATCTTGCCCAGAGATAGACCGCGAGCGCCGCGATCGTTCCGACGACTGGACCCGCGATCGCCACGTAGGCTTCTGTCTCGACGTCAACAGGCTTGTCCTTGAGCGCGATCCACGCACCGACGAATGGAACGAAGGTGGGCGCGCCGACGTCCAGGCCACGCTGCCGTGCGGCGACGTAGTGCCCCATTTCGTGCGCGAACAGGAGTGCGATGATGCCTGCCGCGTAGCGCCAGCCCCAGATCGTTGCGTAGACCGCGAGTGACAGCAGCATGGTGCCGCCGCTGGTGGCGAGCTTTCCCCATTTGAGGCCGGAGAACAGCAGCAGGAAGAGCGTCTTCATGCCGTGCCGCCGGCGGAATCGTCACGTGGCTTGCGGCGGAAGAACTTCATGACGCCGGCGCCAGCCACTGCGAGGCCGAAGATGATCGCCTTGGCGAATTTCAGCACGAATGCGAGCACAAGGGCAAACAGGCCGAGCTTCTTGGCGGCGACGCCGCCGACCAGCGCGAGCAGGCCGTATTCGGCGATGCGGTCGGTGGAGGCGCTGAAATCCTCGTAGCGCTTGCCGGATTGATAGGTGAGGTTGGCGAGCAGTTCGTGCGCCGCCCCCTTGTCTGTCGCGATCCGGCTCGAATCCGACAGCAGGTTCAGGCTGAAATACCCTTCGCGGCCCAAAGCGTAGGTATTGTAGTTGACGTCATTGCGAGAGTTGTCCGGTGTGCCTTTGTCCTTGCCGAGGATCGACCAGACCAGCCGGTGCGACACGGCATCATATTTCGGCGGCTCGATCCAGCCGATCACTTCCATCTCGGGAAATCCGCGGGCGACACGGTCTTTGTTGGCCTCGTCGGCCCCCTCCTTGAGGTTCTTCAGGAGGTCGTCGGCGTTCCAGTCCTTGGCCGCATCGTCCTTGATGTAGCCTTCCTTGATGTAGTTGATCACCACCAGCCAGCGGTCGTTCTGACGGGTGCCGAGCACGAGACCAACGAACGTCGTGTCGTGGACGACGTTGCCGAGCGCGCGCATGACCCGCGCCCCTTCGGCCTTCGGCACGAAGAAGTCGCCGGTCGGGATTTTCAGCGTCGCTTGGTCGATCAGGGGAATGTCGGCGGGGCCGGCCGTGCCCGCATTGCCGGCCGCCTGCCACGCAGCCGCGAGTTCTGCCTTGCGCGCAGCCTCACTGGATGGAGCATTTTGCGAGAGGCCGGGCTGCGACCCAAATATGACAGACAGAATAATGCCGACAGCGGCAATGAATTTTTGCACAAGATTTCCCCAGCAACCAGTCCACCGATGATCGGTGTTGCCGACACTGTAGGATAACGATATGCGACAAAATAGAGCAGCCGCAGGTTGCGTTCGACTATCTCGCGGCCTGTTGCAATTTAGGCGCGGCGGCTCGTCCTCCGTCGTCATTCCCCGCGAAAGCGGGGAATCCAGTACGCTGCGGCTTCTCGGTGAATCACTGATGTCTCGGAATACTGGATCGCCCCGGTCAAGCCGGGCGATGACACTGAGTGTGTAGCCGATGGCACCGCCATCCTGACGTGGTGACGTAAGCCCGCACTCACTTCTCGGCCAGATAGACTTCGCCCAGCAGCGACGAGTTCGACCACGGCACCTGCTTGTTCTTCGTGCTCGACACCACTTCGGCCCGCACCCGCGTTAGCATCTGCTGCACCTCCAGGCCCGGCGTGCCGATATGGCGCGACAACGCGGCGGAGAACGGCGAGTTGGCGCCTTCGCCGTCGAGCGCGACTTGGCCCGGCGCGGTGGCGAAGGCGATCAGCGTGCCGGCGCCGAGCGGCGCGCCAGCGCCGAGGCTCGTCGGCGCTGCGAGGCCCGAGGCGCCCTCGATGGCACGATTGGTGCCGGCGCTCGCCACCTGCTGTGCCATCGGATTGTTGCGGCAGGCATCGAGGATCAGAATGTTGGTTCGGACCTGGTCGTCGAGACCGGCCATGATCGTGTCCATATCGATCATCGCCTCCGTCATGTTCGCGCCCGGCTTGAGCTCGACGTCGACGGGAATGAGATAATTGCGGCCATCGACCTGCACGCCATGGCCGGCATAGTAGACCAATGCGACCTGCGCCCGTGCCGCGTCTCGCAAAAAGTCGCGCGTCATCTTCTGCATCGCGGCGCGGTCGAGATCGACGCCCTCCGACACCGCGAAGCCGATGTCGCGCAGGCTCTTGGCGACGGCGCGCGCGTCATTGGGCGGGTTGGGCAGCGCCTTGACATGCGCATAGGCGCCGTTGCCGATGATCAGCGCCACGCGCGTGCCGCGAACAGCCGGAGCAGGCGAAGGCGCGGGTGCGGTGCCGGTTTGCTGCGGAGCAGGGGCCGCCGCCGGCTGCGTTGCGGGTGAGGGTGCATCGCGCGGGATCGGCGCAGTGGCGTCGGTCACCAGCGACAGCCGCACCTTTGCGGTGGCCTGGTTGGCTTTGCTGATGGCGTCGGAAGCCACGATCGCCAGCGTCGCGTTGTAGTCCTCGCGCGCGTGGGCGTAGTCGCCTTTCGCCTCATAGGCCAGCGCGCGATGGGTGTAGCCGGAGATCAGCACGCTGTTCGGCGGCGTCATGATGTTGACCGGCGGCTTCTCCTTGGCGAGCCGGATCGCCTCGCTGCCGTCGGCGATGGCGCGATCGAGCTCGCCCTTGGCGCGCCAGATCGATGTGCGGTTGATCAGTGGCTGCGGCAGCGTCGGATCGAGCCGGATTGCCTGGTTGATGTCGGCGAGCGCGCCGTCGAGATCGCCGAGCGCTTCCTTCGAGATGCCGCGGTTCTGGAACGAGAACGCCGATTTTGGATCGGCCTTGATCGCGGCATCGTAGTCGGCGATCGCCCTGGTGTAGTCGCGCTTGCCGCGCCAGGCATTGCCTCGATTGTGGAAGATGATGCCGCTGGGCGGACCGAGCTTGAGCGCATCGTCAAAGTCGGCGATCGCGATGTCGTAGTCGCCCTTGTCGTAATAGGCCGATCCCCGCAAGTTGTAGACCGCCTGGCTCGGCTTCAGCCGGATCGCTTCGGTGGTATCCGCGATGACCTTGGCGTAGTCGCCCTTCTTGTTCCAGCCCACCGCGCGCCAGAAATAGACGGTCGCGAGCTGCTCGCCCTTGAACACCTTCAGAGCGATGATTTTGGTGCAAGCGTCGACCATCTGGTCCGCCGGCGTGGTCTCCGTGGTGCAGAGCGGGCCAAGCTGGCTGCGTGTCTGCGCCAGGGCGGGCGCGGCCCACAGCGCGGCAGTGAGCAGGCAGAGTGCGGCGAGCAGGCGACGCATGGCGGTGGTCCCATAAGAGGAGCGGCGCCTGTTTGTTGCCCGGCGGTGCCCCGGGGTTCACGCTCTCGTCATTGGACGTGGAGTACAGCAGGGAGGGCTATTCCCTCGGTGGGCAGAATTTGCTACGAGGTGGAAGCCCAACGCCGCTGCCCACTGCCTTCCCACCGATGAAAAACGACGAAATCCTGAGCCAGATCACCGAGTTCTGCCGCAAGGCGGACATGGCGGAATCGACCTTCGGCCGCCGCGCGGTGAACGATGGGAAGCTCGTGCATCGCCTGCGCGAGGGCAAGCGCATCACCATCGACACGCTGGAGCGGATCCAGGCCTATATCGCGGCATCAACGACCGGCGGCCTGCCGCCGCCGCGGGGCCTCCAGGTGCCCCCCGAAAAGCGCGATCCGCGCGGCAATTTCCGCTTCTTCGAGAACCGGCAGAAATATTTGCTGTTCGTCCACACCTGCAGCGAGAAGCGGGTGATCGCCGAGCGCGTGGCGCTGGAACTCTCCAGCATCCATCCGCGCCCGCCGGCCCTGCGCATCTTCGACGCAGGCGTCGGCGATGGCACGGTGCTGGCGCGGGTGCTGCGTGCGACGCACCAGCGCTATCCGCACATGCCGTTCTATGTCGCCGGCAAGGAGCTCAGCCTCGAGGATCTGCGCCTGACGTTGGAGAAGGTGCCTGACCGCATTTTCGAGCATCCGGCGTCGGTGTTCGTCTTCACCAACATGTTCTACTCGGAGGCGCCCTGGCTCACGCCGGCGTCGCCTGCGGCGGCCGCCGCCACCGTCTGGCACGAGGTCCCGCTGCGCGGCGCCTCATCGGGCGAGTTCGAGCAGCAGATCGCCGAGCTCAGGCCGTTCCTGGAGCAAAACTGGCGCGCTGCCATCAGCCCGCGCACGGCAATGCCACTCTATGAGCGGCCCGTCGTCCTCGTGCTCTATCGCGAGGACCACCGTTTCCTGCTGGATTCGACCATTCCGCGGCCGGGCCAGACCGAGGCCAATTTCGACCTCGTTATTGCATCCCAGCCATACCGGGCCCTATCTTCGGTTAATTTCCGGGCAAAACGGATCATCGCGCCCCTGGCGCGGGCGCTTCGGCCCGGCGGGAGACTGATCGGAATCCACTCCCATGGCCAGGATCCGGGCATGGAAATGATCCAGGCGATCTGGCCTGGAGAAAACCCTTTCGCGGTCAGCCGGCATGAGATATTGCGCGCGGTTAAGTATGAGCTCGGGTCGTTGGGCCGCGACCTAAATTTTAATGCTTATGCGGACAACCGCTCGATCTTCAGGTATGATATGGAAGCGCTGCCCAACGAGGTAACGGGTACCATCGGAACCTCGACGGCCTTTGCAGCGTGGAATGCGGCGGTGTATGTGGCGCAGATCGAGGACGACCGATTGACAGAAATGACTCAAAACGGCCGCACTCTGGATGCCGCCCGGGACGTGCTGCGCAAGTACAACGGGCTCTGGTTTCTCGACGAATCCTACGTCATCTCGCGACGGCGTGATTGACATAATCCAAGTCTAAACATCGCAAACACCCGCCAGCTTAGCGGCGGCGGAACAAGGGGTTACTGATGCGCGCGTCCTATCTCTTCACCAGCGAGTCCGTGTCCGAAGGCCATCCCGACAAGGTCTGCGACCGGATCTCCGATGAAATCGTCGATCTGTTCTACCGCGAAGGGCCGAAGGCTGGCATCGACCCCTGGCAGATCCGCGCCGCCTGCGAGACGCTGGCGACCACCAACAAGGTCGTGATCGCCGGCGAGACCCGCGGCCCGAAGTCGGTCACCAATGACCACATCGAAAGCGTCGTCCGCAACGCGATCAAGGACATCGGCTACGAGCAGGACGGCTTCCACTGGAAGACCTGCGACATCGAGATCCTCTTGCATCCGCAGTCGGCCGACATCGCGCAGGGCGTCGATGCGCTGCAGCCGGGCGAGGTCAAGGAAGAGGGCGCTGGCGACCAGGGCATCATGTTCGGTTACGCCACCAACGAGACGCCTGACCTGATGCCGGCGCCGATCTTCTACGCCCACAAGATCCTGCGTCTCATCTCCGAAGCCCGCCACTCCGGCAAGGAGAAGGTGCTCGGTCCGGACTCCAAGAGCCAGGTCACCGTGCAGTACGAGAACGGCAAGCCGGTCGGCGTGCGCGAGATCGTGGTGTCGCATCAGCATCTGGTCGAGGACCTGTCGTCGAAGCAGATCCGCGACATCGTCGAGCCCTATGTGCGCGAAGCGCTGCCGAAGGACTGGATCACGCCGAAGACGATCTGGCACATCAACCCGACCGGCAAGTTCTACATCGGCGGTCCCGACGGCGACTCCGGCCTGACCGGCCGCAAGATCATCGTCGACACCTATGGCGGCGCGGCCCCGCATGGCGGCGGCGCGTTCTCCGGCAAGGACCCGACCAAGGTCGACCGCTCGGCGGCTTATGCCGCCCGCTACGTCGCCAAGAACATCGTCGCGGCCGGTCTTGCCGACCGCTGCACGCTGCAGCTCGCCTACGCCATCGGCGTTGCGCGTCCGCTGTCGATCTACATCGACACCCACGGCACCGGTAAGGTGTCGGAGGATCAGCTCGAGAAGGCTGCCGCCAAGGCGATGGACCTGACCCCGCGCGGTATCCGCACTCATCTCGACCTCAACCGCCCGATCTACGCGCGCACCTCGGCCTACGGCCATTTCGGCCGCACGCCGGACAACGAGGGCGGCTTCTCCTGGGAGAAGACCGATCTCGTCGAGCCGCTCAAGCGCGCGCTCTAAGTCACTTGCGTCATTCCGGGGCGCCGCGACAGCGGCGAACCCGGAATCTCGAACCACCGGATTCCGGGTTCGCTCGTTTTACGAGCGCCCCGGAATGACGAGCCAAACAAACAGGAACCCCCTATGAACGCGAAGCCCGGCTTCACCGATTATATCGTCAAGGACATTTCGCTCGCCGATTTCGGCCGCAAGGAGCTCTCGCTCGCCGAGACCGAGATGCCCGGCCTGATGGCCACCCGCGAGGAGTTCGGCCCGAAGCAGCCGCTGAAGGGCGCGCGCATCGCCGGCTCGCTGCACATGACAATTCAGACCGGCGTGCTGATCGAAACGCTGGCCGCGCTCGGCGCCGACATCCGCTGGGTCTCCTGCAACATCTATTCGACGCAGGACCATGCCGCGGCGGCGATCGCGGCCGCCGGCATTCCCGTCTTCGCCGTCAAGGGCGAGACGCTGAAGGATTACTGGGACTACACCGCAAAGCTGTTCGACTGGCACGGCGGCGGTCACCCGAACATGATCCTCGATGACGGCGGCGATGCCACGATGTACGTCCATCTCGGTCTGCGCGCCGAGAACGGCGACACCGCCTTCCTCGACAAGCCCGGCTCCGAGGAAGAGGAAGTCTTCTTCGCGCTGCTGAAGAAGCAGCTCAAGGAAAAGCCGAAGGGCTACTTCGCCGAGATCGCCAAGAGCATCAAGGGCGTTTCCGAAGAGACCACCACGGGCGTGCATCGTCTCTATGACATGCAGAAGGCCGGCACGCTGCTGTGGCCCGCCATCAACGTCAACGACAGCGTCACCAAGTCGAAGTTCGACAACCTCTATGGCTGCCGTGAATCGCTGGTCGACGGCATCCGCCGCGGCACCGACGTGATGATGTCGGGCAAGGTCGCGATGGTCGCGGGCTTCGGCGACGTCGGCAAGGGCTCGGCCGCCTCGCTGCGCCAGGCCGGCTGCCGCGTGATGGTGTCGGAAGTCGATCCGATCTGCGCGCTGCAAGCCGCGATGGAAGGCTACGAGGTCGTGACCATGGAAGACGCCGCGCCCCGCGCCGACATCTTCGTCACCGCGACCGGCAACAAGGACATCATCACCATCGACCACATGCGCGCGATGAAGGATCGCGCCATCGTCTGCAACATCGGCCACTTCGACAACGAGATCCAGATTGCGGGTCTGCGTAACCTGAAGTGGACCAATATCAAGCCGCAGGTCGACGAGATCGAGTTCCCGGACAAGCACCGCATCATCCTGCTGTCGGAAGGCCGTCTCGTGAACCTCGGCAACGCGATGGGCCACCCGTCCTTCGTGATGTCGGCATCCTTCACCAACCAGACGCTGGCGCAGATCGAGCTGTTCGCCAACAACAAGGACGGCAAGTACAAGAAGGAAGTCTACGTGCTGCCGAAGTCGCTCGACGAGAAGGTCGCGCGCCTGCACCTCGCCAAGATCGGCGTCAAGCTCACCGAGCTGCGCAAGGACCAGGCCGACTACATCGGCGTGAAGCAGGAAGGCCCGTACAAGTCGGACCACTATCGGTACTGATCCGCACGCAGTTGCGACGCAAAGGCCCCGGAGCGATCCGGGGCTTTTTTTGTCGGGCCCACCTGTGGTACGCTTGCAGGTAGAGCCGAAACAAGCCTGCCACTTCTGGAGCGGGCGGCCGCTTTTCCCACGTTCATTGTCAGAATGCATATGGAGGGAATGCGATGTCCAGCGAAGCCAATGTTCAGCTGTTAAAAGAAGCCTATCGGCAGTGGCACGACAGCAAGGGGCTAAACGTTGACTATTGGTTCGACAACGTCATCGGCCCGCAGATCAAATTCGATTCAATTCCGCAGGGGGCTGCGGCGATGCCGTTTGCCAAGCGGTATGACGATCGCAGCGCACTGCGCGGCTATTTCGATGGTCTGCTGGCTGACTGGAGCATGCAGTACTACACGATGAACGAATTCGTCGCGCAGGGCGACACGGTCGTCGCGCGCGGCGAATGCGCGTGGACCAACAAGAGGACCAACAAGGTCGCGAAGACACCGAAGGTCGACTACTGGCGCTTCAAGGACGGCAAGGCGGTCGAATTCCACGAGTACTTCGACACGGCCACGGTCTACACCGCCACTGTCCCCTGACGCTTGCAGTTTGGCGTGATGCTGCCCATGCTACGGCGAGAGAGAACGCCATGACCGAAGCCAAAGAACATTTCGACGTCCTCATCGTCGGCGCCGGGCTATCCGGCATCGGCGCGGGCTATCACCTTCAGACCAAATGCCCGGCCAAGAGCTACGTCATCCTGGAGGGACGCGACTGCATCGGCGGCACCTGGGATCTGTTTCGCTATCCCGGCATCCGCTCCGACAGCGACATGTTCACGCTCGGCTATTCCTTCAAGCCGTGGACCGATTCGAAGGCGATCGCGGACGGGCCGCAGATCCTGAACTATGTGCGCGAAACCGCTAGCGAGAACGGCATCGAGAAGCACGTCCGCTTCCGTCATCGCGTCAAACGCGCGGCGTGGTCGACGCAGGATGCGCGCTGGACCATCGAGGCCGAGCACATCACGGGTGAGGGCGCGACCGAGTTGGTGCGCTTCACCTGCAATTTCCTGTTCATGTGCTCTGGCTACTACAAATATGAGGCGGGCTACACCCCGGAATTCAAGGGCGTTGCCGATTTCGTCGGCCGCATCGTGCATCCGCAGAAATGGACCGAGGACATCGACTATCCGGGCAAGCGCATCGTTGTGATCGGCTCCGGTGCGACCGCGGTGACGCTGGTGCCGGAGCTCGCCAAGAAAGCGGCGCAGGTCACGATGCTGCAGCGCTCGCCGACCTATGTGGTGTCCCGCCCGGCGCAGGATCCCGTCGCCAACAAGCTGCGCCGAAATCTGCCGACGCGGCTGGCCTATCATGTCATCCGCTGGCGCAATGTGATGTGGGGGATGTTCTTCTTCCAGCTCAGCCGGCGCCGGCCCGCCAAGGTGAAGGACCTCATCCTCAAGGGCGTGCAAATGGCACTTGGGCCCGACTACGACGTCGCGACCCATTTCACGCCGCGCTACAATCCCTGGGATCAGCGGCTGTGCCTCGTGCCCGACGGCGACCTCTTTAAGGCGATCCGCGAAAAACGCGCCGCTGTCATGACCAACGAGATCGACACCTTTACCCGCGACGGCATCCGCCTGAAGGACGGCAGCGAGCTTGCCGCTGACATCATCGTCACGGCGACCGGGCTGGTGCTCCAGGTTGTCGGCGGTCTCGAGGTCAGCGTCGACGGCCGCGCCGTCGATTTCGCCAAGACGCTGACTTACAAGGGCATGATGTATGCCGACGTGCCGAACATGGCCTCGGCCTTCGGCTATACCAACGCGTCCTGGACGCTGAAATGCGATCTCACCTGTGAATATGTCTGCCGGCTCATCAACTACATGGACCGGCACAATTTCCGCCAGTGCATGCCGCACAATGACGACCTGATATCACCGCGCAGCCGTCGCTCGATTTCACCTCGGGCTATGTGCAGCGCTCGGTCGCAAAAATGCCGAAGCAGGGCTCGAAGCGGCCGTGGCGGCTCTACCAGAACTACGCGCTCGACATCGTCTCGTTGCGTTTCGGCCGGATCGACGACGGCGTGATGCAGTATTCCTGATCACGCCGACGCCTGCCTCTATGCCCTGCGCATGATGAGCGCGAGACCGAGGTCGATCGCGAGCGCGAGCACCACGGCGCCGCCGCCGAGGGCGAACAGCACGAGATAGTCGCCGCCGGTCTGCGCGTAGATCCAGGAGAAGCCGTAGGCGGCGGCTGCCTGGAACAGCGCAAAGCTGGTGGTGGCATGGCTCCATGTCGCGCGCTGCTGCTCGGTGGAGTGCAGCACGAGCTCATGGATGCGTCCGAGCACCAGCGGTACGATCCCCGGCGTGAAGCCGCCGACCACGACGCTCGAGACGATCAGCGAGAGCGGCGCGGTGCTGACGGTGGGCAGCAGCACGGCAGCCGCCTCGATCAGGAATGCCGCGCGCAGGGCCGGACCAAAACCCGAGCGATCGCCGAGATGGCCGGTGACGAGCGGGCCGACGATGGCGCCGAGGCCGTACAGCACCCAGTAGCGCGAGCCCGCGGCAATGCCCTGGCCGAGGCCGCGCGCGACGAAATCGACGATGAAGACCATGTGCGGCACCAAGGCCACCGCGTTGAGGCCGTATTGGACCAGCAGCGCGCGGGCAGCCGGCGAGGTGCGGTGGTGCTTCGCTTGATGCGAAGGCGCAACATCAGCCTTGGCTTCTGCGGGCCAGTTCCACCAGCTCGCGAGCGTGAGCACGGCCGAAAGCACGCCGAGACCATACCAGCTCTGTTGCAAGCCCTGTTGCAGCAACAGCGGCACCAGCGTGCCAGATGCGGCGACGCCGAGGCCAACCCCTGCGAAGATCACGCCGCCGACAATGCCGCGCCGCGCAGCTGACGTGTGCGGCAGAATGACGGAGGCCGCCAGCACCATGATGATGCCGCCGGTCAGGCCCGACAGAAAACGCCAGGCGAAGAACCAGGTAAACGATACCGGCGTTGCGCTGGCGAAGAAGGAGATGGTGGCGAGCAGCATCATCGCCCGCAGCGCGCGGACCGCGCCGATGCGTGCGGCCACAGCGCGCGCCGTGAGCGCGCCGGCGAGATAGCCGGCGAGGTTCGCTGCGCCGAGATAGACGACGTCGGAGGCGCTGAACCACTTTGCGGCGATCAGGGCCGGGATCAGCGGCGTGTAGGAAAACCGGGCGAGGCCAAGCCCGACCAGTGATGCTGACAAGCCCGCCACCGCATAGCGCCAGGTTGATTGCGATGTTGATCCCGGCCGCGGATGCGGCCGGGTCTCGATCTGTTGCTTCATATTCGCGTTGGTCATGTCATCCTCCTGCGCGCACGATGGCGCCCGGATCATCCGGCCTGGGCTGCGCGGCGGCGCCGGAATTCCAGCGCGGGCAGGCCGCCCCAGCCCCAATTGTCGGTGTCGACTTCCTCGATCACGACGAAGGTGGATTCGAGCGGCTTGCCGAGCACGTCGCGCAGGAGCTCGCTCGAGCCTTTGATCAGCGCCGCCTTCTCTTCCGCGATGAGCGACGCCGCTCCCGGCGTCGTTCCTTCGCGGGTCACTTGAATGGTGACGATAGGCATCGTGCTTCTCCTCGGCCTTAGTGGCCGGCGCTCTGGCCGCCGTCGACATGCAGGATCTCGCCGGTAACGAAGGAGGCACCCTCGAGATAGAGCACTGCATCGACGATGTCGGACATCTCGCCCATATGGCCCACCGGATGCAGCGCGCCGAGCTGCGCGTGCGTCGCGACCGGATGCATCGGCGACTTGATGATGCCGGGCGACACCGCGTTCACGCGGATGCCGCGCCTGGCATATTCGATCGCAAGCGACTTGGTCGCGGCACTCAATCCGCCTTTGCTTAGCGAGGCCAGCACCGAGGGTACGTTGGAATTGGCCTGATCGACCAGCGTGGTCGTGATCTGCACGATGTGACCCGAACCCTGCTTCTCCATCTCGGCGATTGCGAGCTGTGCGATGTTGAAGAAACCCGCGACGTTGGTGCCCATCACCGCCGCATAGTCCTCGGCCGTGTACTGCGTGAACGGCTTTGCGACGAAGATGCCGGCATTGTTGACCAGCGTGTCGACGCGGCCGAAGCGGGCGATTGCCTGGGAGACAACCCGTTCGGCAGTGCTCCGATCGGCGATGTCGCCGGCAACGGCGAGGACATCGTCATCGCCCGACGGCTTGATCGACCGCGCCGTTGCGACGACGCGGTAGTTGCGATCGCGAAAACCCCGGACCAGGGCGGCGCCGATGCCCTGCGATGCACCGGTGATGATGGCGACCTTCTGCTCGATACCCATGACGGGCTCCTGTTGTTGAACCTGCGCCAGCAACGGCTGGCTTGTCCGCTGAAGTACGCCGCAGCGCCCCGGCTGCGAATACACGTTGTCCGGCAGACACCGTTACGCGGCGCGAGCGAATGCCGGATCGGCGCCCGGCGGAGGTTGTCGCGGCGGGGTCGAGCGCCTAGCCTGTCACTCGAATGTGAGGGGGCGGCGCGAAGGCATGGATCGTCTGGATGCGATGAAGGTGTTCGTGGTTGCGGTCGACGAGGGCAGCTTGGCTGCCGCAGGCCGCAAGCTCGGCCGCTCGCCGGCGGCGGTGAGCCGCGCCATCGCCTTCCTGGAGGAGCGCGTCGGCGCCGAGCTGCTGCACCGAACCACGCGGTCGATCAGGCTGAGCGAGGAGGGCGAACGCTATGTCGCGATCTGCCGCCGTGTGCTCACCGAGCTGGAGGAAGCCGACGACATCGCCGCCGGACCGCGCACGGCGCCGCGCGGCCTGCTCACGATCACCGCTCCCGTTGTCTCGGGCGAGATGGTGCTGCGGCCGATCCTCGACGCGTTTCTCGACGCCTATCCGACCGTGTCGGCAAAGCTGTTGCTGTTCGACCGCGCGGTCAACCTGATCGAGGAGGGGGTCGATATCGCGCTGCGCATCGGTCCTCTCGCGGACTCGGCGATGGTGGCGATGCGGGTCGGCGGGATCAGCCGCATCGTGGTGGCCGCGCCGCGATATCTGAAGCAGCATCCGCGCATCACCGAGCCCGGCGATCTCGCCAAACATCAGATCGTCGCGATGGCGCACCTGCCCAATTCCTGGACCTTTGCGCCGCAGGCCGGGTCGCCCGCCGCCCGCACCGTGCAGTTCACGCCGCGGCTCGTCGTCAACAGCACCTATGCGGCCGTGGCGTCCGCGGTCGCCGGGCGCGGCGTGGTGCGGATGTATTCGTACCAGGTGGCCGAGCAGGTCGCGCGCGGCGAGCTCGAGATCGTGCTGGCCGGCGATGAGGATCCGGAGATGCCGGCACATCTGATCTGCCCGCAGGGCCGGCTTTCGGTGCCCAAGGTGCGGGCCTTCACCGACTTCGCCGTGCCCCGGCTGAAGAAGCAGTTTGCGCTGCTGAAGGAGAGCATCAAGGCGCGCTGAGCTGCTTCGCGCCTCCGCAATGCGCTGTTTTGCGTATACGGCGGCCCGGTCGAATCGGCGATGGTTCCGGAACGGTTAACGCCGATTTTACGGATGAGTCCTAGCCTGCCTCGGCCGGGGTTATTCGCAAGGCCGAGGTGAGCCCAATGGAAGCCCAGAAGATCGCGGTCGACGCCGTCGTCGCGCTGACCGATTGCGACCGCGACGCCGTCATTGCCTTCATCCGCCGGCTCTATCTCGCCGGCGTCACCGACCCCAAGCGCCTGACTTTCAAGGGGCTCCAGGCGCTGTCGCGGGCTTGATTCGTCCGGTTTCGGCCCTTTCAGCCCCAAATTCCGTACGAGTGCTCTCCCCAGCGTGATTGCAACCCACCGGCGAATATCTTGCCGCTCGGGCCGCGTCGGGCTACACGACAATCCGGCTGGGTCACTTGGGATTTGGGGAAATGCTGAGACAGCTTTTTGCGCCGCAACTTGTCATTTTGTATGTGCTTGCGGCATCGACAATCTACGTTCACTTCCGCGGCAAGCAGCGGCTGCGCTTCGCGCGCCAGCTTGGCGACCACTCGACCTATCTCGCACCTTACAACGTGCTGATGTATGCGGGCTCCGCCGTGCCGAACAAGCCGGTGATCTCGGTCGATCAGTTTCCGGAGCTGAAGCCGCTCAGCGAGAACTGGGAGACCATTCGCGACGAGGCCGTGCGCCTGTTCGACGAGGGCTTCATCCGCGCGGCGGCGAAGAACAACGACTGGGGCTTCTACTCGTTCTTCAAGAGCGGCTGGAAACGGTTTTACCTGAAATGGTACGACGACTTCCTGCCGTCGGCGAACACGCTGTGCCCGAAGACGGTGGAGCTGCTCACGTCGATCCCGAGCGTGCACGGCGCGATGTTCGCGATGCTGCCCCCAGGCGGCAAGCTCGGCGCCCACCGCGATCCGTTCGCGGGCTCGCTGCGCTATCACCTCGGCCTCGTTACGCCGAACTCGAACAAGTGCCGTATCCTGGTCGACGGCGTCGAATGCGTCTGGCGTGACGGCGAGGCCTTCATGTTCGACGAAACCTTCATCCACAGCGCCGAGAATCAGACCGACGTCAACCGCATCATCCTGTTCTGTGACGTCGAGCGCCCGATGAAGTACGGCTTCATGACCGCGATCAACCGCTGGGTCAGCCATCACATCGTCAAGGCGTCGGCGACCCAGAACGTCGAGGGCGAGAATGTCGGCGTGCTCAACAAGGTGTTCGGCAAGCTCTACGAGATCCATCTCGGCAGCCGCAAGGTCAAGGAGTGGAACCGCAACGTCTATTACACGCTGAAGTACTCGCTGACGGCGCTGATCCTCGGCCTGATCGTGTTGTCGGCGTTGCGGTAATCCGCCCTACGAGCGGACTCAAAAAGCCCCGGAGTGATTTTCCGGGGCTTTCTTATTATGGATGGGCTCTGGTCGTGATCACACCGGCTTGGCGCCGGTGTTGATGATCGTGCCCACATGCTGCCCGCGCAGCGCCGCGCTGATGCGGCCGGGCACGAGGCCGTTGACGACCTGCACGCGCGCGATGTGGCGTGCATTCGCCATCACCTCGAGGAGCGCGGGATCGAACGGCAGCGTGCCCTTGAGCTTGGCAAGCTCGATGAAGCTGGTCTCCTTCAAGAGCTCAGCCTTCTTGCCATCGGCGCCGTTGGGGTCGTCGGTGTAGACGCCATCGACATCTTCCACGATCGTGAGACCGGCAGCCCCGAGTGCGTCCGCCAGCAGGAAGGCGCCGGTATCGGCCCGATGCAGCGGGATGCGCGTGGTCGGGAATTCGTGATGGTGGTAAGGCGGAAATGCGCTGCCGACGACTGCGCGGGCCGCCTGGAGGTGGATCGCGAGCTGGCTCGCGATGGTGGGATGCTCGACATAGGAGACGCCCTCCGGCGCGAGCAGGCTTGCGAGGATATGGCCGTTCTGGCCGGCCTCGCTGACCGCGAGCGGGGCGAGCGAGCCGACGGGAAGGCCGAGGTCGAGTCCGACGCTGTAGAGATGGCGCGCGCGGATGCCGGCGCCGGTCAGGATCAGGAGGCGATGCTCGGGCAGCAGCGCGCGCAGCTCGTCGACGAGCGGCAGGATCGCCTCGTGGCCGCGGTCCATGACGCGGCCGCCGATCTTGATCACCTGCAGCCAGGGTAGCAGCTTGATCGGGCGGTTGCCGGCGACGGGACGGGTGAGGTCGCTGTCCAGAAGAGTCTGGCGCGCGAGCGGCGAGGCGACGTGCTTGATCTGGTTGGTGTCAGCCATGACGGGGTGCTCTTCAGCTCGCGGTGATGATGGTACCGACGTGCTCGCCCGCGAGCGCGCGGGTGAGATTGCCGGGGACGAGGCCGTTGACGATCTGCGCCTCGCGGACATGGCGCGAGGCGGTTAGCAGATCGAGCACCGGGAATTCGAGGATTGAATCCTGCAGGCCCTTCGCCTTCATCTCCGCGACAGAGATTTTCGGGATGAAGGTCGCGTTCTTCGACGTCTTCGGGTTGGCGGTGTAGAGGCCGTTCTCGTCCTTCACATAGATCATCGCCTTGCAGCCGAATTGCTCGGCGACGAGGAAGCAGCCGGCATCGGTGCGGTAGGGCGGGATCACGCCTTCGGCCGCGGGACGCATCCACAGGCTGTAGGGCGGCATGCCGCTGAAGATCACCGCGTTGACCTCGGCAAGGAACAGCGGCACCGACGAAAGTCCCGCGCTCGAGACGGCGGAGATGCCGTGCTTGGCGAGCAGCTGTCCGAGCATCGCGGCGTTCTGGTCGGCAACGGAAGCGCCGAGCTGCGACAGCACGCCGGCCGGCAGGCGAAGCCCGGCCGCGATCGAATAGAGATGCCGCGCGCGCGTGCCGGCGCCGGTGCCGATCAGCAGCTTGTGCGCCTTGCGGGCCGCGACGATCTCCTCGACGACCGGATAGACCGCGGCACGGCCGCGATCGATCATGCTCTGGCCGCCGATCTTGATGACGGTCGCATCCGGGAGGATGCGGAAATCCGAAGCCTTCTCCGTTGCGGCCACAAGCTGCGGGTCGGTGAGCGAGCGCTGCATCAGCAGTGCTTCGAGCTCGGTGGTCGTCGTCGACATCAGAGACACCTCTCGTTGGCAATGCGTTCTCTACGGTGGCCTCGTCGGTCCTGACCGCTGGGGCGAGTCTTGCTGGATAGTTCGGCCCATGGCAACAAGATTGCCAGCATTCAACGGCTGAATTTGGAGCAGGCGAATGGCCTCCTTGCCAACCGCGACCCCCGAGATCACGCAGTTCTTCCGCCAGTGGCTGGAAACCTTCGCCGGCTATGTCCGCGAGGTCGACTACGCCTCGGCGCGACCGCTCTTTCATCCGGACGTGCTGGCCTTCGGCACGCATAACGACGTCATCCCCGGCCTCGACCAATGGGTCAAAACGCAATGGGACAACGTCTGGCCGAAGACGACCGACTTTCGATTCATCCTCGAGCAGGTCTCGATCCTGGCATCCCCCGACGGCACGATGGCGACGGTGATCGCGCCGTGGACGAGCACGGGCTATCACCCCGATGGCAGCGCGTTCCCGCGTCCGGGCCGGGCGACCATGGTGTTTTCGAAAAATGGCGATGGGTGGCTGTGCGTCCATTCGCACATGTCGCTCAATCGCGGTGTCCCCCAGACGTCTCACGCCAACCGGTCCGTGAAGGCCTGGTAGCGGAAATCCAATCCCCGCGCGCGCTCTTACTGATGACGATCGCACGTGGTTGTGGTATGTCTTCATCTCAACTGTTGGGGGGGGCATGAAGGCGATATCGTACATAGTTGCGAGCCTGGTGCTCGCGACAGCCACAACTGCAATGGTAAGTGCCGCGCCAAAGCACGCGATCCAGGAGGCCACCGATAGCGGCTCGGGATGCTCGGGGACAAGTTGGCCCGGTCTCTCGCCACGCCCGTGCAGATTGCCGGGTGTCACAACCTATAATGAATGCACTAAATTAATCAGGGAACGGACCGGGGCCGGCACCAATACTTGGTGGATATGCTCTAGCGGTCAGTACAAGGAGTGAAAACAGGCATCGCCGTGAAGTCGATCGCGATGCTTTCGCGACGATGCATGTAAAAGCCCCGGAGGTGCGCTCCGGGGCTTTGTCGTTCGAAGCCGCAGCGAGGCGCTATTCCGCCTGACCGATGTTCACCTTCAGCGTGCCGACGCCGTCGACGCCGCATTCGAGCTTGTCGCCGGGCTGGAGCTGCGACACGCCGGCGGGGGTACCCGTCATGATGATGTCGCCGGCGGCGAGCTTCACCTGCTGCGAGAGCTGCCAGATGATCTCGGGCACGTTCCAGATCATCTCATTGAGGTCGCCCTTCTGGGCTTCCTTGCCGTTGACCGTGAGCCAGATCTTGCCCTGCGAGGGGTGGCCGATCTTCGAAGCCGGCTGCACCGCAGAGGCGGGCGCGGAGCCGTCGAACGACTTGCCGATCTCCCACGGACGCTCCTTCTTGCGCGAGGCGATCTGGAGGTCGCGGCGGGTGAGGTCGATGCCGACGGCATAGCCGTAGACGTGATCGAGCGCCTTGTCGGCGGGAATGTTGAGGCCGCCGCTCTTGAGCGCGACGATCAGCTCGACCTCGTGATGGAAATCCTTGGTCAGCGGCGGATACGGGATGGTGGTGCCGTCGGGCACCAGCATGTCCGCGTGCTTGGCGAAGAAGAACGGCGGGGCACGCTCGTCATTGCCCATCTCGCGGATGTGCTCGAGATAGTTGCGGCCGACGCACCAGATGCGGCGCACGGGATAGCGGCCGGCCTCGCCGACGACGGGAAGCGAAGCCTGGGGCGGAAGCGGGATGACATAGGAGGCGGCGTTCATGGAGCGATCTCGCTGCTCTTGAGGTTGATGAGGAACTCTATGCGGTTGCGCTGATCGGCGCCAGAGCGCCGGCATCGTGATGTTGCAGCCGGAAGAACGAGGCATAGCGCCCGCCGCGGCGCAGGAGTTCGTCGTGACGGCCCCGCTCGACGATCTCGCCGCCCTCGACCACGAGGATGCTGTCGGCGTGCATGATGGTGTGCAGGCGGTGCGCGATCACGATGGTGGTGCGGTTCTGGCAGAGGTGCTCGATCGCCTCCTGCACCTGTCGCTCGGATTCGGAATCGAGCGCGGCGGTGGCTTCGTCCAGGAGGATGATCGGCGCGTTCTTGATCAGCGCGCGCGCCACCGCGATGCGCTGACGCTGGCCGCCCGAGAGCTGCGTGCCGTGCTCGCCGACCGGCGTGTCGTAGCCGAGCGGGAAACTCATGATGAAATCATGCGCGCAGGCCGCTTTCGCAGCTTCGATGATCTCGGTCTCGCTCGCACCGGGCTTGCCGAAGGCGATGTTGTTGCGGATGGTGTCGCGGAACAGATAGACGTCCTGGCCGACATAGGCAGTCTGCGCCCGCAGCGACTTGCGCGAGACCGCGCCGATCGACTGGCCGTCGATCACGATGTCGCCTTGCGTCACCTCGTAGAACCGCAGCAGCAATGCCAGCACGGTCGACTTGCCGCCGCCGGAGGGGCCGACCAGCGCGGTGACCTTGCCGGGCTCGGCCACAAAGCTCATGCGGTTGAGGACGGTCTCGCCGTTGCGATAGGAGAAGCTGACGTCGCGCAGCTCGATGCGGGCGTCGGTGAGCTTCAGCGCCGGCTTGTCGTCGTCGGAATGCTCGCTCGCCGGGCTGTCGACGACCTCGAGCAGCATGCGTGCGCCGACCAGCTGGCTGTTGAGATCGATGTTGAGCCGCGCCAGCCGCTTGGCCGGCTCGGTCGCCATCAGGAACGCAGTCATGAATGAGAAGAACGCGCCGGGCGTGGCGTTGAGCGCGACCACGGCATAGCCGCCGTACATCAGGCAGCCGGCGACGGCGAAGCCGCCGAGCATCTCCATCAGCGGGTTCGAGCGGTTGGCGACGCGGGCCATCTTGTTGGCATTGCGCTCGACGATCGCGATGTTCTCGTCGATGCGGCTCTGCATGGTCTCTTCGAGCGTGAACGCCTTGACGGTGCGGATGCCCTGCAGCGATTCCTGCATCGTCTCCATGATGTCGGCGGTGCCGGTGAACTGGTTGTAGGCGAGGCCCTTGATGCGCTTGACCAGCTTGCGCAGCACCAGCATCGCCGGCGGCACCGCGACGAGGCCGATGAACGTCATCAGCGGGTCCTGCCACACCATCACGCCGATCATGGCGAGCAGCATCAGCAAGTCGCGGCCGACGGCGTTGACGAGCATGTTGAGCACGTCGGTGATCGACTTGGCGCCGGCCGTCAGCCGCGCCAGGAATTCGGACGAATGCCGCTCGGAGAAAAAGCCGACGCTCTCGCGCATCAACTTGGCGAACAGCTGGCGCTGGTTGGTGGCAAGGATCGCGTTGCTGATCTTGGTCAGGATCACCATGTGGCCGTAGGTCGCCACGCCCTTGATGAAGAGCAGGATCACAGTGATGCCGGAGAACATCGCGATGCCCGGGACGTTCTTGTCGACATAGGCCTGGTTGATGACCTGGCCGAGCACATAGGTCGCAGCCGCGGTCGCGCCGGCGGCGAGCGCCATCAGCGAAAAGGCAACCAGGTAGCGCCGCCAGTAGACGACGCCCTGTTCCATGACCAGGCGGCGAATCAGGACCGCTGCCGCATAGGGATCGTCAGTGATTTTCTTTGGAAACTGGGCCATCCGGTGTCCATTGACGGCGCAGGGAAAAGCCTGCCTGCGCGTCAGGGATCGAATGGCCTCTGTGCCCGCTAAAGCTCCGCTTTTCAAGTCCAATTAAGGACTTGTGCGGGGATGGATTTTAGGCCGAGGCGGCGTGGCGGACTTCGCCATGGCGCTCGCGGAACAGCTTGTCCTCCCAGGCCAGCGCGTGGGCCGCGATGGTCTCGAGGTCGTCATATTGCGGCTTCCAGTCGAGCAGGCCGCGGATGCGGCTGGTGTCGGCGACCATGGTCATGATGTCGCCGGGCCGGCGCGGGGCGTATTGCACGGCGAAGCTGCGGCCTGAAACCCGGCGCACCGCGTCGATGGTCTCCAGCACCGAATAGCCGCGGCCATAGCCGCAATTCAGCGTGGTCGAGGCGCCGCCGTTGCGCAGGTACGCCAGGGCCGAGCGATGCGCCTGCGAGAGGTCGCTGACGTGGATGAAGTCGCGGATGCAACTGCCGTCCGGAGTCGGATAGTCGGTGCCGAACACGTCGATCTTGGCGCGCTGGCCGGTCGCAGCCTCCACCGCGATCTTGAGCAGGTGCGTGGCGCCGACGGTGGCAAGGCCGATGCGCGCCTGCGGATCGGCGCCGGCGACATTGAAGTACCGCAAGGTCACGTACTGCATGCCGAAGGCGGCGGCGACGTCGTGCAGCATGATCTCGGTCATCAGCTTCGAGGAGCCGTAAGGCGACAGCGGCCGCGTCGGCGCGTGCTCGGGCACCGGCACCTGGTCCGGATTACCGTAGACCGCGGCGGTCGAGGAGAAGATGAAGCGGCCGATGCCGCGCTTGACCGCTACGTTGAGCAGATTGCGCGCGGTCATGAAATTGTTGCGGTAATAGCCGAGCGGATCGCGCATCGAATCCGGCACGACGACCGAGCCGGCGAAATGGATGATGCTCTCGATGTCGTGCTGGGCGATCACGCCTTCGAGCAGGTTCTCGTCGCCGGCATCGCCAATGAACAGGGGCACGCCTTCGGGCAGGTAAGCGGAGAAACCGGTCGAGAGATCGTCGATCACGACGACATCCTCGCCGGCTTCCGCCAGCGCCAGAACCGTGTGACTTCCGATATAGCCGGCACCGCCGGTGACTAGCACAGTCATGATCTCACCCGTCTTCGATCAACGCGGGATGCTAGCGTTTGCGTGGTGAAGAGGGGGTATCGGCGCGGCCGAACTGGTCACTATGCTTAATGTTGCGTATAGGGACTTTGCGAAACGGAGTGTGACGTGGCGAATTCCCCCGGCGATCTCGAACTGATCGTGCCAAATCTGCACAGGCGCTATTCCGGGGTCACCGCGACCAACCGGATGGTGGCGCCGCGGCTCGCGAAACTGTTTCGCGCGGCCTGGTTCGGCACCGACGCGCCGGAGGGGATCGCACGGATGAGCGGTGCCGATCTCCTGAAATTGTGGCGGCGCAGAAGGCCGCTGATCTGGCATGCGCGGCGCAACAACGAGATGATCGCAGGCGTCGTGCTGCGCGCGCTCGGCTGGCCGCTCAAGCTCGTCTTCACCTCGGCCGCGCAGCGGCATCACACCTGGATCACGCGCTGGCTGATCCGCCGCATGGACGCGATCATCGCGACGAGCGACATCTCGGCCTCGTTCCTGAAGGTGAAGTCCAGCGTGATCCCGCATGGCGTCGACACCGACGTCTATGCGCCGCCGATCGATCGCGCTGCTGCCTTCGCGGAAGCCGCGCTGCCGGGCCGTTACGCCATCGGCTGCTTCGGCCGCGTCCGCGCGCAGAAGGGCACCGACCTGTTCGTCGATGCGATGTGCCGCCTCTTGCAGCGCTATCCGGATTTCACCGCCGTCATCGTCGGCCAGATCACGCCGGAGCAGACGCCGTTCGCAAATGACCTGAAGAAGCGCATCGAGGCCGCCGGCCTGCAATCGCGCATCATCATCACCGGCGAATTGCCGATCGAGGACGTGCAGCGCTGGTATCAGCGGCTGACCATCTACGCCTTCACCTCGCGCAACGAAGGCTTTGGCCTGACCCTGATCGAGGCGATGGCGACTGGCAGCGCACTGGTCGCCGCCCGCGCCGGCGCCGCCGAGCTCGTGGTTGAGGATGGCGTGACCGGCGTGCTGATCCCGACGGGTGACGCTGATGCGTTAGCTGCGGCCGTGGAGCCGTTGATGCGCGATGTGGCGGCCGCAACGGCGATGGGCGAGCGTGGGCGGGCACGGGTGCTCGATCAATTCAGCCTCGATGCGGAAGCAAAGCGGATCGGCGAGGTCTATCGGCCGCTGCTGTGAGCCATCGTTTTCACCGGCCGCAAACGAGAAGTTCGAAAACAACCCCATGCACAGTAGCCGGTGCCAGCAGAATCAATGGCTTGTGATCGGCGAATGCGGATTTTACGAAATCCCGTTGACTCGTCGGGCAAAACACCGGCATGATGTCATCATCGGCACCGCCTCGACGGCCGTGCGCAGTCAGCTTCACATTGGGCAGCGCACATACGGCATTTGCACCGGCACCGGGTCCTTTGAGCTGAGCGTGATGTTGTTTTCGCCGGAGAATGTCAGATCGAATGTCACGTCTGAAATCGAGACGCCGTCCGAGCACGACGCGATCAGCCGCATGTTTGGCCCATCTTCGCGCAATGATCTGACGGTGCATTTTTCAAATGTGCCGGTGATTTGCTTGCCCTGGACGATCAAGCCGCCGGCGTGGAGATCGGCATCTTTCTTGAAGGCGAGCTTGTCGTTCTCTTTTGTGAACATTTGGCCACAGGCCGAGGCGTCGATCGACCAGGCTCCGTTCAAATCCGCAGCCTGTATCGGGGCCGATTGCGTCACGAGAAGTAATACCGTCACCAGGGGATTGAAGGTCCTCATGAAACTCTCCGACTAGAGGGGCAAGGTCGCTCAATCAGTTTCTTCGATGCAGGCGCAGTAAGACGTGGTCCTTCGTATCGGGCGTGATCGATGTGACCCCGGTTCAGCCCCGGCAAGTGACAGCTGCGCTGCCCTTTCTCCGCCATGCGCTCGAATGTCTTTGCGCCTCGGTGTCTTCCGAACTGACGGGCGTTCGATCATCATGGCAAGGACTATGCGCCGCAGCCTGTGTTCTCTTGATCTGGATCAATCCTGAAGTTGCCTGTCTGCTACGGCACCAAATATGGCGCGCGGCAATACTTCGACTGGTTCAAATACGAGTTCTGGCGCTTCGTGTTCGTCCAGCACGAGGTCGAGAAGTTGGCAATGACCGCGATTGCATTTCCGCCGATGCAGAAGGGCGCGAGCTTCAACCTCGATGCCGTCAAGGCCAAAATCGAGGCTGCAAGAACGGCGATGGCAAAATGAGCTGTGTTGACGATCGTCATGAATGGGGCGGCCCGGATACGGGCCGGCCAGCGCCCTGAGGCGACGTGCAGCAATGTTGGCTGGGAGCCAGGCGGTCCCGACTCAAGCGCGATGAGATCAGGGTGGAGCGTCATCGCGCTTCAGTTTGCTGTTTGAGCACGATCCCCGAGCACCCGCTGCGCAATCTCCACCACCTCGCTCGCCGCGATGTCCCGCATGCAGCGGTGGTCGTTCATCTTGCAGATCGTGCGTTGGCAGGGCTGGCAGGACAGCACGCTCTTGTCTTGCACCACGGTTGCGGCAAGGCCGTTCAGGGGGGCCCAGAGATAGGGGCTGGTTGGGCCGAAAATGCCCATGGTGGGCGTGCCCAAGGCGGCGGCGATATGCATCAGGCCGGAATCGTTGGTGATGGCGACGCCGGCGGCGGCCGATGGCGAGGACGCCGTTGCGCAGATCGTTGCCGGTGAGGTCGCGGACGCCCGACCCGCCCGCCGCGACGATCTCCTGGGCGAGGCCCTTTTCGGGTAGTAGGTCCAGCGCTTGGAGACGCCGACCGCAGCCGGGGGGCCAGCGCCACGGCGGCGCCGGCGCTCAGCCCATTGGCCTCGCGCCAGCGGGCAATCTCCTCGGCCGGCACCCGCAATTGCGGCACCGGCCATTCCGGGGGCAGGGGCGCGCCGTCGGGCTGGGCCAGGGCGGCATTCTCGTCGATGAAACGGGGGAGCTTTCTTTCACCCCAGCGCCAGTGGTTGATCAGTCCGAACCGGAACTCGCCGACCCAGCCCACTCGTTCGGGGATGCCGGCCAGGGTCGGCGCAATGGCTGCCTTCCAGGTTCGGGGCAGCACCAGGGCCGTGCCGTAGTTTTCCGCCCGCAGCAGCTTTGCCAGGCCGAACTGGCGGCGCACCGCGAGCCGGCTGCGCGGCAGGTCCCAGACGATGCCGCGGCGGACCCCGGGCATGTAATTCACCAGCGGGGCGCACAGGGTCGTGGTCAGGAGGTCGACCGGCCGGTTCGGCCAGCGCTCCTTCAGCACCCGGACCACGGTGTGATTCCGGACGAAATCGCCGATCCACATGTAGGGAATGATCAGGATCGGGCGCGTGTCGTCCGGATCTGCATCTCCACTAAGTTGCGAATCAATGTTCATTCGTTAATAGGACCGGGACGAGCTTGGTATGGCGGTTCGGTTAGCCGCTCCGGGCCGGCAGGTAAAGCCGGGGACAGCGCCGATCCAAAACCGCTTACACTTTGGTGGATCATGCGCTAGGGCAGGATCGGGTCGCAAAAATCGGGCAGGTAGGTGGAATGTTGCTGGTGACCGGCGGGGCCGGTTTTATCGGATCGAATGTCGTGGCCGCGCTCAATGACGCCGGCCGCAGCGACGTCGTGGTCTGCGATCTGCTCGGCAATGACGGCAAGTGGCGGAATCTCGCCAAGCGCCAGCTTGTGGATATCGTCCCCCCAGTCGAGCTGCTCGACTGGCTGAAGGGCCGCAAGCTCGACGCCGTGATCCATCTCGGGGCCATTTCCGAGACCACCGCGACCGACGGCGATCTCGTGTTCGAGACCAACTTCCGCATGTCGATGCGTCTTCTGGACTGGTGCACGGCCGGCGCTGTGCCGTTCATCTACGCGTCCTCGGCGGCGACCTATGGCGATGGCGAGGCCGGTTTTGACGACGACGCCTCGTTGCCGGCACTGAAAAAGCTACGGCCGATGAATCTGTACGGCTGGAGCAAGCACATGTTCGATCTCGCGGTCGCCGGGCGCGTAGCGAACGGCGATCCGCTCCCGCCGCAATGGGCAGGGCTGAAATTCTTCAACGTGTTCGGCCCGAACGAGTACCACAAGGGTACGATGATGAGCGTGCTGGCGCGCCGATTCGACGACGTCAAAGCGGGCCGCATCGTGCAGCTGTTCAAGTCACACCGCGAGGGCATCTCCGACGGCGACCAGCGCCGCGACTTCATCTATGTCGACGACGTCGTCCGGGTCGTCATGTGGCTGCTGGCGACGCCGTCGGTGTCCGGCCTCTTTAACGTCGGAACCGGCAAGGCGCGCAGCTTCAGGGATCTGATGTTGGCCGCCTATGCCGCGCTCGGCACCAGGCCCAACATCGAATATGTCGACATGCCCGAGAGCATCCGCAACGCTTACCAGTACTTCACCCAGAGCAAGGTCGATCGCCTGCACCGCGCCGGCTACAACGGCGGCTTCACGCCGCTCGAGGATGCGGTGAAGGCCTATGTCGGGGACTACCTCGACCGGTTCGACCGCTTCCGCTGAGATTTCAGGACCCATGGCGACGCCCATTCTCGATTTCGATGCCCTCGCGCAAACCATCTCAGGCCGCACGGTGCTGTGCATCGGCGACATCATGCTGGACGAGTTCGTCTATGGCGAGGTGTCACGGATTTCTCCGGAAGCGCCGACGCCCGTGATCGCGGCACAGCGCAGCGAGATCCATATCGGCGGCGCCGGCAACGTCGCGCGCAATGTCGCCTCGCTCGGCGCGCGCTGCGTCTTCGTCGGCCTCGTCGGCGAGGATGACGCCGGCAAACGGCTCGCCTCCGCGCTGGCCGAATATCCCGGCATCGAAAGCGCGCTGGTGTGCGATCCGTCGCGGCCGACCACGCGAAAAGTCCGCTTCGTCTCCGAGCATTTCTCCACGCATATGCTGCGTGCGGATTGGGAGCAGGCGCTAGCTGCCTCCGATGACATCGAGACCAGGCTGATCGAAACGATCCTGCCGCTGATCGCGCGCGCCGACATCGTGCTGCTCTCCGACTACGCCAAGGGCGTGCTGACCGCGCGCGTGATCCGCCACACCATCGATGCGGCGCGACAAGCCGGGAAGCCCGTGATCGTCGATCCCAAGAGCCTGAACTGGGCGATCTATCGCGGCGCGACGCTGCTCACGCCTAATCGCAAGGAATTTGCGGAGGCGACGCGAAGCCGAGCCGACTCGCCGCAAGACATCGTCGATGCCAGCGAGGACGTGATGCGGCTCGCCGATTGCGGGGCGATCCTGGTCACGCAGGGCGAGCGCGGCATGACGCTGGTGCCGCGCAATGGCGAGGCGGTTCATGTTCCGGCCTTCCCGGTGAAGGTGCGCGACGTCTCCGGAGCCGGCGACACCGTCGCCGCGGCGCTTGCGGTCTCGCTTGCCGCGGGCGCGCGTCGAGGCCGCGGGCGGGGTGGTCCGTGCTGGTCGACATCCCTCCAGGGTTTCAGCACGACGGCGCTGGTCCCGACCCGCGCGCGGGGAGGGGCCAAGTGACCGCTCAAGCGACCGGCCGGGCGACGGCGCCGCCCGGGGAGACGACCACCCAGATGCTGTCGCGGCGCTTGCGCAGCCCGGCCGCCTGGAGCGAGACGGCCGACCTGTTCGCGATCCTGACCGTGGTCGCGCTGCCCTGGTCGACCTCGCTCACGGCGATCTTCAACGTCGCGTTCCTGATCTGCATGGTGCCGTTCCTCGACGTCAGGGCATTCCTGCAATCGCTGACGCGTCCGATTTGCGCGGCGCCGATCGCGCTGGTGCTGCTCGCGCTGGCGGGCACGCTGTGGTCGGAAGCGGACTGGGGCGCGCGCCTCTATGCGCTCAGTCCGACCGCCAAGCTGCTCGTGCTGCCGGCGCTGCTCTATCATTTCGAGCGCTCGCCGCGCGGAGACCGGATCTTCATCGCCTTCCTGGTGTCCTGCGCACTCTTGTCGGTGATGTCCTGGCTGGTCGCCTTCTATCCCGATCTGACGCTCAAGCCCGACCACTCCGAACGCGGCATCTTCGTCAAGAACTACATCAACCAGAGCCAGGAATTCACGCTGTGCGCGGTCGGACTCGCTTATCCGATCGTGATGCTGCTTCGCCAGAAACGCTATTGGTTCGCAGGCTTGCTGACTGCGCTGGCGCTGAGCTTCTTCGTCAACATGGCTTTCGTGGTGGTGTCGCGCACCGCGCTCGTCACCGTTCCGATCATGTTCGGCGTGTTCGCGCTGCTGCACCTGCGATGGCGCAGCATCGCGATCATCGTTGCGGCGCTGCTCGTCGGCGCCGTTCTCGCCTGGCAGACCTCGTCGCAATTGCGCAGGACCGTCGATACCTTTGCCAGCGACTACACGCGCTACAAGGAAAAGGGCGAGCCGACTTCGGCGGGCCTGCGGCTCGAATTCTGGCGGAAATCCCTCGGCTTCTTCGCGGAAGCGCCGATCAAGGGGCACGGCACCGGGTCGACGCGCCGGCTGTTCGAGCAGGTCGCGACGCCCGGTGGCCGGTACCTGGCGTCCGCCGAGGTGATCGGCAATCCGCATAACCAGACGCTGAACGTCGCCGTGCAATGGGGGGTCATCGGCATCGCCATCCTCTACGCGATCTGGATCCTGCATCTGCGCCTGTTCCGCGGCGACGGGCTAGCCAACTGGGTCGGCCTGCTGGTCGTGGTCCAGAACGTCTTCACCTCGCTGTTCAACTCCCATCTGTTCGACTATCACGAGGGCTGGATGTACGTGATCGGCGTCGGCGTCGCCGGCGGCATGGTGATCCGGGCACAACAGGGCGAGGCGAAGCTGGGGGAAGCCGGTTCCTGAACGGCCGCGCGGCTGGCAACTCCTGCGGAGATGGGCTATCAGCGCGGATCAGGTTGCACCTAGCTGGATTTTCATCGGTCGTCGGATGACGCGTCTTTCGCATCTCACCTTGCGCAATTTCCTGATCGCGCTCCACGACTTGCTGGCGACGACAGCGGCGCTGTTCGCCGCCTTCTATCTGCGCTTCGAGGGCGGCGACTTTTTCTACGACCGCCTGCCGCTGCTGGTCCGGATCCTGCCCTATTTCCTCGCCTTCAGCGTGGTCGTGTTCTTCCTGTCCAACCTGACCACGACGAAATGGCGCTTCATCTCGTTGCCTGACGCGCTGAACATCATCCGCGTCTCCACCGTGCTGACGGTCGCCCTGCTTGCGCTCGACTACATCTTCGTCGCGCCCAACGTCCGCGGCGCCTTCTTCCTCGGCAAGGTGACGATCGTCCTCTACTGGTTCCTCGAGATCGCCTTCCTCAGCGCGCCACGCATGGCCTACCGCTACTTCCGCTATACGCGAGTGCGGCGTCACGCGCGGGACGAGGATGCCGCGCCGACCCTGCTGATCGGCCGTACCGCCGATGCCGAGGTGCTGTTGCGCGGGATCGAGAGCGGGGCGATCAAGCGCATCTGGCCGGTCGGCGTCCTGTCGCCGTCGCGGTCCGACCTCGGTCAGCTCATCCGCAACGTCCCGGTGCTGGGCGGCATCGACGACATCGAGGACGTCTTCGCCGATTTCGCCAAGCGCAACAAGGCGATTGCGCGCGTGGTCATGACGCAGTCGGCGTTCGAGCCCGAGGCGCATCCGGAATCGATCCTGATGCGGGCGCGCAAGCTGGGCGTGATCGTCAACCGCATGCCTTCGCTGGAGAGCGGCGATACGCCGCGCCTCACCGCCGTCGCGGTCGAGGACCTCCTGCTGCGGCCGAGCGAGAAGATCGACTATGCGCGCCTGGAAGCGCTGATCAGGGGCAAGGCTGTCATCGTCACCGGCGGCGGCGGCTCGATCGGTTCGGAGATCTGCGAGCGCGTCGTCGCCTTCGGCGCCGCGCGGCTGCTGATCGTGGAGAATTCCGAGCCGGCGCTCTACGCGGTCACGGAGACGCTCGCCGCGCGCGGCGCTGTGGCCGCGATCGAAGGGCGGATCGCCGACATCCGCGACCGCGAGCGCATCATACGCCTGATGGCCGAGTTCAAGCCTGACATCGTGTTCCACGCCGCAGCGCTCAAGCACGTGCCGATCCTCGAACGCGACTGGAGCGAGGGCGTCAAGACCAACATCTTCGGCTCGATCAACGTGGCGGACGCAGCCCTTGCCGCCGGCGCCGAGGCCATGGTCATGATCTCGACCGACAAGGCGATCGAGCCGGTGTCGATGCTGGGCCTGACCAAGCGCTTCGCCGAGATGTACTGTCAGGCGCTCGATCACGATCTTGCGGTGGCAAGCGGCGGCGCCAAGCCGCCGATGCGGCTGATCTCGGTCCGGTTCGGCAATGTGCTGGCCTCGAACGGCTCGGTGGTGCCGAAGTTCAAGGCCCAGATCGAGTCCGGCGGTCCGGTGACGGTGACGCATCCCGACATGGTGCGCTACTTCATGACCATCCGCGAGGCCTGCGATCTCGTCATCACGGCGGCAACACATGCGCTCGGAACGCAGCGTTCGGACGTCTCGGTCTACGTGCTCAACATGGGCCAGCCGGTGAAGATCGTCGATCTCGCCGAGCGCATGATCCGCCTGTCCGGCCTCCAGCCGGGCCACGACATCGAGATCGTGTTCACCGGGATGCGGCCGGGCGAACGGCTGCACGAGATCCTGTTCGCCTCCGAGGAGCCGACCCGCGAAATCGGCGTTGCCGGCATCATGGCCGCGCAGCCGAACGAGCCGCCGATGCAGACGCTGCGCAAATGGATCGTGGCGCTGGAACAGGCGATCGCGCGCGACGATCGGGCCACCATCAGGACCATCCTGAAGGATGCGGTTCCGGAGTTCGGGTCGACCGCGGCCTGACCATGCAGTCCCAAGGCAAGATCGTCGTCGCGAGCCAGCATTATCCGCCCGATCCGAGCACGACCGCGGCGATTATGGCCGAAATCGCCTGCCGCATCGCCGGGGATCGCGAGGTCGTCGTGCTATCGGGCTCGCCCGGCGCATTGCCGGCCTCGCAGATCGGCCCGGGCAAGCCGCGCGTCGTCGCCGTCAAGAACCGGATCGCGGGCAAGGCAGCGCTGGTGCGGCGTGGTGCCTCCGAGCTGCTGTTCGCAGCGCGCATCTTCCTCGCGCTGATCCGGGAATTGAAGCGAGGCGACGTCGTGCTCACCGTCACAGCACCGTTCATGCTGCCTTATGCCGTCGCCGCGGCAGCAAGGCTCAAGGGCGCACGCTCGGCGCTGGTGATGCACGACCTCTTTCCCGACGTTCTGGTGATGGCGGGCATCCTCAAGCCCGGCTCGATCGTCACGCGGACGATGCGCGCCGCCAACAGCCTGATGTTCCGCGCACTCAACGCGGTCATCACCATCGGTCGCGACGCGGAGCGGCCGCTGCTCAGCTATTCCGGCATGAGGCGGAACAAGATCCGCTTCATCCCGAACTGGGCGACGCTCACACCGGCGCCGCGTCCGATCACCTCGGACAATCCGTTCCGCCAGGCGATTCCCGCGCGCTTCATCGTCGGCCTCTCGGGCAATCTCGGCTTCACTCACGATCCCGAGATCGTGTTCGAGGCGGCGCGGCTCCTGAAGGACGAGCCGGACATTCATTTCCTGCTGTCGGGCTGGGGCATTGGTTTCGAGCGGCTGAAGCAGTTGCAGGCTGAGGCGAACCTCGCCAATGTCTCCTTCGTAGGGCGGGTCGAGGATGCCGAGCTCGAGGCGTTTCTGGCATCCGCCAATCTCTGGATCATTCCGTATCGGAAGGACGTCGCGGGAGTGTCGGTGCCGAGCCGGTTCTACAATTTGCTGGCGGTCGGCCGTCCGGTGGTGCTGGTCTCCGAGCCGGAGGCCGAGGCCGCTTTGACGGTGGTGGAAAACGGGCTCGGCTGGGTGGTGTCGCCGGGCCGCGCCGACCGGCTCGCCGAGGCGATCCGGGCGGCCTCCCGTTCCGATGACGGCGAGATGACGGCGCGTGCGGTGAGGGCGGCTGCAAGGTTCGACCGCGTCACCGCATTGAACGCCTATGCCGTGCTCATTGACGAATTGCTGGATAACCCGGATCTGGCGGAGAAATGATGAGCGGAAGCAAGCCGGTCGTGCTGGTGACGGGGGCGGGCGGCTTCATCGGCCGCTACGTCGTGCCTGCGCTGGCGCGCCAGGCCTGGTCGGTCCGGCGCGCGGTCCGCAGGCGGGAGGGCAATGACGATGAGGTCGTCGTCGAGTCGATCGGGCCCGAGACCGACTGGAAGGCTGCGCTCGAGGGCGTCGACGCCGTCGTTCATCTCGCCGCGCGGGTACAGCACAACCGCGAGGAGCACGCGGTCCAGCTCTATCGCAACGTCAATAGCTCCGGCACCCTGCAACTGGCGCGCTCGGCCGCGAGCGCGGGCGTGCGCCAGTTCGTCTTCGTCAGCACCGTTCACGTGCACGGCCGCAGCAGCGAGGGGCGCGCGCCGTTCTGCGAGGACGACATCCTCACCCCGCGCGGCCTCTACGGCATGTCCAAGGCCGCGGCCGAGGCGGGCTTGAGGACGCTGGCGCGCGACAGCGACATGAAGATCTCGGTGATCAGGCCGCCACTGGTGTACGGTGCGGGGGCCAAGGGCAGTTTTGCATTGCTCGCGCGTGCGGTCGATCTGGGCGTGCCGCTGCCTTTTGCCGCGATCCGCAATCGACGTGCCTTCCTCGCGGTGCAGAACCTCGCGTCGTTCATCGTGCAGCGACTGGCGCATCCCGATCCTGCGAGCAATTTCGAGATATTCCTGGTGGCCGACAAGGAGCAGGTCTCGACGCCCGAATTCATCGGGCGCCTGGCCAGGGCGTGCGGCAAGAGCCCGCGGCTGTTCGGGGTGCCACCACGGCTGTTGGGCTGGCTTCTCGGCGCGATCGGCCAGCAGGACGCGTATGACAGCCTGATCGGCTCGCTCGAACTCGACGTCTCCAAGGCGATGTCGACGGGATGGCGGCCCGAGGTCTCCCTCGACGAGGGCTTGCGGCTGGCGCTGTCGGCTCAGGACGCCTGAGGGCGCGAGAACCGCCGCAGGACGAACGCGATCGCGACCGCACCGGCGATCAGCGCGATCGCCGTGACAGCCATCGAGCCGGCGCGAACGGTGAGGATGGCGAGCCCCGCAAGGAGGAGGTTGAGCGCGAAGACCTCACCGGTCACCCGCGGGACGGTAAAGCCGTTGTCGGTCGCGCGTTGGTAGAAATGCGAGCGGTGTGCCGACCAGAACGGCTCGCGGCGCGCGACGCGGCGAAACAGCGTGATGGTGGAATCCGCAAGATAATAGGCCGGCAGCAGCAGCGCCGCGGCGGCCTGTCCGTGCCAGGCAAGCTCCAGCAGGCACCATCCGAGCAGGAGGCCGATCGGAAGGCTGCCGACATCGCCAAGGAAAACCTTTGCGACAGGCTTGTTGAACGGTGCAAAGCCGAGCATGGCGCCGCACAGCGTCGTGGCTATCAGCGCGGCCGGCCAGCTCAGTTCACCGAGCCATCCGAGCAGCAGCAGCGCCGCGGTGACCGGCACCACCTCCGCCACGGTCATCAGGTCGAGCCCGTCCATGAAGTTGACGAGGTTCACGAACCAGACGCCGGCGAGCAGGATGAGACCTCGTTCCAGCGCGAGCGGCAGCGCCGGAACGATGCGCGCGGTCTCGGGCGCGGTGAACACGACTGCGCCGACGCAGGCGGCTTGCAGCGCCAGGCGCACCAGCACCGGCAGCGACACGATATCGTCGGCGAACCCGACAATTGCGATCACGACCGTTGCAATGACGAGCGCCGGCGGGATCGCAAGGTTGGCCCAGGCGGCCCACGCCAATGCGACCAGCAGCGTCGCGGCGATGACCGCGATGCCCGCGCCCTGCGGCGTCGGAATGCGATGCGAGGAGCGTGCGTTCGGCCGCGCCAATGCGTAGCGCTGGAGCAGCGGACGGCTGGTCCAGGTGATGACGGCCGATATCAGCGCGGCGATCGCAAGAGCAAGCAGCGAGGGCACGGCGGCAATGGCTTCGGCGGCCGGGGTCACTCGGGCACCCCAATCGGCGCCGATCCCTGCGCGGCCTTCTCTGCGCTGAAGATCCACACGAGGCCGCCGATCGCCCCGACGATGAACGAGACCGCGCCGAACAGCAGCGAGACGTTAACGCCTTCGTTGGCGGCAAGCCCCGCGAAGCCGAAGGCGAGCCCCATGGTCGCCTCGCGCACGCCCCAGCCGGCGATCGAGATCGGCATCAAGGTGATCAGCATCACCGGCGGGATGAGCAGGAAGGTCTGGCCGAAGCTGACGGGTGCGGCGATCGACTGCACCACGCACCAGGCGATGACGACGGCGAGCACGTGAATGAACAGCGACAGGATCGCGACGATCGGTCCGCGCTTGGCGCTGAAGATCACGCGGTTGGCGATCACGGCGCAGGCGTGGATGTGATGGGTGGCCCACCAGGTCTTCAGCCAGCGCCATTTCAGCGCGCCGAAGACCAGGAAGCCGAGCCCGCCCGCGAGCGCCACAAGGTCGAGGAGCAGCAGCGCCGAGCGCCCGTGCGGATCGGTGATGAGGCTGTAGCTCCAGGGCAGGCTCGCGGCGATGAGGATCGCGAGCGCGATGAGGCCGATCGCGCGGTCGACGAAGATCGAGTAGGTGGCCGCGCGCCACCCGGCGCCGGCGCGCGCGACCAGCCACAGCCGGACCGCATCGCCGCCGATCGCGGACGGCAGGGTCTGGTTGAAGAACGCGCCGATCACGTTGTAGCGCATGGCCCGGCCGAGCTCGAGCGGCGCGCCGCATTCGGCGCTGATCTCGCGCCAGCGCAGCACGCCGACGAAGATCTGCAGGAACGTGACCGCGATCGCCGCGGCGATCCAGAACAGGCTGCTCGCGTTGAAGCGCGACAACAGTTCGGACAGGTCGACCTTGCGCAGCGCCAGATAGAGCAGCGCTGCGGAAATCAGGATCTTGGCCGCAGAAAGCAGGATTCGGCGCATCTCGCCCGCATGAACAGGGTTGGGTTACCCGACGCCAGGCGCCGAATTCGGCCGCTTTGGTATGGTTTTGGCGCCGATCTTGCAATAGCGGTGATTTGCAGCGGCCATGAACGGCGGCCGGCTATTGCGACCCCCTTGCGACCGCGGCTAAAGAGGCGCCGTGAGCTGGGAATCCCGCGGGAACAGGATGACGGATCAGGCGATTTTGGTCACGGGAGCCGCTGGCTTCATCGGCTTTCACGTCGCCCGGCAGCTGCTGGGCGAAGGCCGGCCCGTCATCGGGCTCGATAATCTCAACAGCTATTACGATCCGGGACTGAAACAGGCGCGCCTCGCGCTGTTGCGGAACGAGGCCGGCTTCTCCTTCGTCGAGGCCGATCTTGCCGACCGCGACACCATCGCGACGCTGTTTGCGCGGCACGGATTTGCGCAGGTCGTGCATCTCGCGGCCCAGGCCGGCGTGCGCTACTCGATCGAGCAGCCGCAAGCTTACGTCGATTCCAATCTGGCAGGCTTTCTCAACGTGCTCGAGGGCTGCCGCCGTAACGGCTGTCGTCATCTCGTCTACGCCTCGTCATCCTCCGTTTATGGCGCCAACACTAAACTGCCATTCTCCGTACAGGACCGGACCGATCATCCCGTGAGCTTCTATGCTGCGACCAAGAAGGCGAACGAGGTGATGGCGCAGTCCTACAGCCACCTGTACCGGCTGCCGGTCACGGGCCTGCGCTTCTTCACCATTTACGGCCCGTGGGGCCGGCCCGACATGGCCATGTTTCTGTTTGTGAACGCCATCATGGAGGGCCGGCCGATCCGGCTCTTTAACCATGGCAAAATGCGCCGCGACTTCACCTATATCGATGACGTCACCCGCGTAGTATCGAGGTTGATCGATTTGGTGCCTGCGGATGACCCGGCCGCCGCAAATGCGCCGTTCAAGGTCTACAATGTCGGAAATCACCATCCGGAGGAGCTGATGCATGTGGTCGGACTTCTGGAGCGGGAGCTGGGCCGGACGGCGATCAGAGAATTGCTGCCGATGCAGCCGGGAGATGTTTTGGAAACGTTCGCGGATGTCGAGGACCTGATGCGCGACACCGGCTTTGCGCCGTCAACGCCGATCGAGCAGGGGGTCCGAAATTTTGTCGCCTGGTATCGGGACTACCACGAGGTTTAGATGACAATGGACAAACGCATTATCCCCCTGATCATGTGCGGCGGTGCCGGCACGCGGCTGTGGCCCGCCTCGCGCGAGGTGCGGCCAAAGCAGTTCCTGCCGCTGTTCGGCACGCGCTCGACCTTCCAGGACACGCTGCTGCGCGTGTCCGATGCTGCGCTGTTCGATCGTCCGATCGTCATCACCAACGCCTCCTACCGCTTCATGGTGCTGGAACAGCTCGCCGAGATCGGCATCGAGGCCGACGTCATCCTCGAGCCGATGCGGCGCGACTCCGGTCCTGCGATCGCGGCCGGCGCGGTGTTCGCGCAAGCGCGCGCCAAGGAGGCGATCGTGCTCGCGCTCGCCGCCGATCACGTGGTGCAGGACAATGCCGCCTTCGTCGCCGCCTGCCGCGAGGGCTTGGCTGCCGCGAGCACCGGGCGCATCGTCACCTTCGGCGTCAAGCCGGAGCGGCCGGCGACCGAATACGGCTATATCAGCCCGGGCGAGGTGATCTCCGGCACGGTGCACGCGGTCGCGCTCTTCGTCGAGAAGCCGGACGCGGTGAAGGCCGCCGACTACGTCAATTCGGGCTATCTCTGGAACAGCGGCAACTTCATGTTCCCGGCGAGCGTGCTGCTCGACGAATACCGCAAGGTGGACGCCGCAAGCGTCGAGGCTGTCTCTAGTGCGGTCACCAAGGCCGGCCGCGATCTCGGCTTCGTGACGCTGGAGCCGAAGGCATTCGGCGCGGCCAAGGCGATCTCGATCGACTATGCGGTGATGGAGAAGACCTCGCGCGCCGCCGTGGTGCCGGTGTCCTGCGGCTGGTCCGACGTCGGTTCCTGGCGCGCGGTGTGGGAGTTGTCCGACAAGGACGCGCAAGGCAACGCGGCGCATGGCACCGCGGTGTTCGAGGATTCCCGCAACTGCAACGTCACCAGCGATCACGCGCTGGTCGCGCTCGAAGGCGTCGACGATCTCGTCGTGGTCGCGACGGCGGACGCGGTGCTAGTCTCGCGCCAGCAGGATGCCAACGGCCTCAAGCGCCTTGTCACCAAGCTGAAGACGGTTGCACCGAAGGTCACCGAGGAGCACCTCAAGGTGCATCGTCCCTGGGGCAGCTATCAGTCCGTCGACAACGGCGTGCGCCATCAGGTCAAGCGCATTGTCGTGAAGCCGGGCGGGCGGCTGTCGCTCCAGAAGCATCACCACCGTGCCGAGCACTGGATCGTGGTCCGCGGCGCCGCCCAGGTCACCGTCGACGAGATGGTGAAGACCGTGCACGAGAACGAGTCGATCTACATTCCGATGGGCGCCGTCCATCGGCTCGAGAATCCCGGTAAAATCATGCTGGAACTGATCGAGGTCCAGACCGGCTCCTATCTCGGGGAAGACGACATCATCCGGATTGAAGACGACTATCAAAGGTCGTAACCAGCAAACTCCGAATCACGCGACCCGGGCCGAAACCGGCCTCTTTTGGCGGCCTAAGGCCCGGGAAACGTGTAATTTTTTGAATCAAATCGTGTCCGGGTGACTTACCCGGCATTCGCCACAAATGTGACGTCCGTGCTAGAAGCGGCCCGGGGATTTGCGTTGAATCGGGGTTCGATCAGATGAGTTCCAAAGTGTCTCAACCGGCAAAGGCCGGCTTGCGCGTCGGCGTGATTGGCGCCGGCGTGATGGGAAGCAACCACGCGCGCGTGCTGAGCGGTCTTCCCGGCGTCAGCCTCGTCGGCGTGGTCGATCCGTCGCCGACGCACCTGACCCGCACCATCGAGCTTGCGGGCTGCCAGGGTTTTGAGACGCTCGACCAGCTCTTCGCGGCGGGCGTCGATGCCGTCACCATCGCTGCTCCGACGCATCTGCATCACGAGATCGCGCTCGCCTGCATCGCCAAGAACATCCACGTGCTGGTCGAGAAGCCGATCGCCTCCACGGTGGAAGAAGGCCACGAGATCGTCGCCGCCGCGCAAAAGGCCGGCGTGACGCTGATGATCGGCCATGTCGAGCGCTTCAATCCGGCGGTTGCCGCCGTCAAGCAGGCGATCGCGGGCGAGGACATTCTCTCCATCGCGATCACCCGCGTCGGCCCGTTCCCGCCGCGCATGTCCAATGTCGGCGTCGTCATCGACCTCGCCGTGCACGACATCGACCTGATCCGCTGGTTCACCGAATCCGACATCGTCGAGGTGCAGCCGCAACTCTCGAGCGCGGTCGCCGAGCGCGAGGACATCGCGCTCCTGCAGTTCCGTACCGCCAACGGCGTGCTCGCGCACATCAACACCAACTGGCTGACGCCGTTCAAGGCGCGCAGTGTCACGGTCGCGACCGCGGCAAATACGTGATGGGCGATCTGCTGACGCGCCAGGTCACCGAATGCTTCGGCTTCAAGCCCGACGGCAGCTATTCGATGCGGCACCTGCCGGTCGGCCATGACGAGCCGCTCCGCGCCGAGCTGATCGCGTTTCTCAAGGCCGTCCGCCACGGCGAGACGCCGGCGGTCACCGGCGACGAGGGCGTCGCCAGCCTCGAGATTGCAACGCGCTGCCTCGAAACGCCATCGCGGCCGGCGGCCTCGTCGGCTGCCCGCAAGGGCCCGCGCCGCGTCGCCGGCTAAAACCCTTTCCATGTCGACCGCGCAAGAAGGCGCCAAGAACCAGGCCATGAACCAGCACCTACGTTCCGAACCCATTCCCTTCATCGACGTCGCCTCGCAGCGTCAGCGGCTCGGCGCCTCGCTCGATGCAGCCGTCAAGCGCGTGATGGACCATTGCCAGTTCGTCAATGGCCCCGAAGTCGCCGAGCTCGAGAAGCAGCTCGCGGCCTACGCGGGCGCCAAGCATGTGATCGGCTGCGCCAGCGGCACCGACGCGATCCTGATGGTGATGATGGCGAAGAATGTCGGGCCCGGCGATGCCGTGCTGTGTCCGTCCTTCACCTTCATCGCGACCGCATCGCCGGTGGCGCGGACCGGCGCGACGCCGGTTTATGTCGACGTCGACGAGACGACCTTCAACATGAGCCCGGAGTCGTTCAAGCGCGGCATCGCGACCGCGCGGAAGGCCGGTCTCAAGCCGGTCGCGGTCATCCCGGTCGATCTGTTCGGCCAGCCCGCCGATCACGACGCCATTGCGGAGATCGCGAGGGACGAGGGCCTGTTCGTGCTCGACGACGCCGCGCAAGGCTTTGGCGCGAGCTACAAGGGCCGCAAGCTCGGCACCTTCGGCCTCGCCACCGCGACGAGCTTCTTCCCGGCAAAGCCGCTCGGCTGCTTCGGCGATGGCGGCGCGATCTTCACCGATGACGATGACCTCGCAGCGACGCTGCGCAGCATCCGCGTGCACGGGCAGGGCGCCGACAAATACGACAACGTCCGCCTCGGCCTCACCGGCCGGATCGACACCATGCAGGCCGCGGTGCTGATCGAGAAACTGAAGATCTTCGACGACGAGATCGCCGCCCGCAACAGGGTTGCGGAGCGCTACGCGCGCGGGCTGTCCAACGTGGTCACCGTGCCGCGTCTGGCGCCGGGCAATACGTCGGTCTGGGCGCAGTACACGATCCGCCTGCCCAAAGGCACGGACCGCGATGGCTTTGCTGCTGCGCTGAAGGCCCAGGGCGTGCCGACCGCGATCTATTACGGCAAGTCGATGCACCAGCAGACCGCCTACAAGCAGTATCCGGTCGCCGAAGGCGGCCTGCCGGGTTGCGAGAGCCTGTCGCAGGACGTCATCAGCCTGCCGATGCACGCCTATTTGACCGAAGCCGACCAGGAGCGAATCATCGCCGCCGTGCAAGGCGCGCTCGCGGGCTGAGTTCTTCCCCTCTCCCCCTGCGGGAGAGGGTGGCTCGCCGCAGAGCGGCGAGACGGGTGAGGGGTATCTCTCTGCTTGGAAGGTGCGGAGAGATACCCCTCACCCGATTGAGTTCGTAGCTACCTGTGGTGCAGCCCTCTCCCGCAAGGGGAGAGGGCGCAGCAATGCGCATCGCAAGATGCAATCGACCTCCGTCCGATAAGCCTCTAGAACAGTCCGCATGCTCGGACGTATCTTCACTGTCGGTGGTTACACGCTGCTCTCGCGGCTGACGGGGTTTGCCCGCGACATCATGCTCGCGGCGATCCTCGGCGCCGGCCCGGTGGCCGACGCCTTTTTCGTGGCGCTGCGGCTGCCCAATCATTTCCGCGCGATCTTCGCCGAGGGCGCGTTCAACGCCGCCTGGGTGCCCGCCTACGCCCATGTCCATGGCGAGCGCGGGGAGGGGGCGGCAAAACTGTTCGCCGACCGCATCTTCACGCTGCTGCTGGCCTCGCAAGTGGTGCTGCTGATCCTGGCCTGGCTGTTCATGCCGCAGGCCATGAGCTTGCTCGCGCCGGGCTTTTCCGAGGATGCCGAGCAGCGCAAGCTTGCGATCGAGCTGACCCGCATCACCTTTCCCTATCTCCTGCTGATCACGCTGGTGACGCTCTATGGCGGCATGCTCAACGTGATGCAGCGCTTCGCCAGCGCCGCGGCTGCGTCGATCTTCCTCAATGTCGCGATGATGATGACGCTGGCGCTGGCCGCCTGGTTTCCGACCGCGGGCCACGCCGCCGCCTGGGGCGTTCTGATCTCGGGCTTCCTGCAATATTTCCTCCTCGCCGGTGATCTTGCCCGCCACGGCGGCCTGCCGCGCTTTGCGCCCTTGAAGCTCGACGAAGACGTCCGCGGCTTCTTCAGGGCGCTTGGGCCGGCGACGCTGGGCTCGATGGGCACGCAAGTGGCATTGTTTGCCGACACCATCATCGCGACCTTCCTGCCCGCCGGCGCGCTCTCGGCGCTCTATTATGCCGACCGTCTCAACCAGCTCCCGATCGGCGTGATCGGCATCGCCATCGGCACGGTGCTGTTGCCCGAGATGTCGCGGCGGATCACCGCCAACGACCACGACGGCGCGATGAAGGCGCAACGCCGCGCCTTTGATTTCACGCTGCTGTTCTCGATCCCGTTCGTCGCGGCCTTCATCACCGTGCCGGACGCGATCATGCGCGCGCTGTTCGCCCACGGCGCGTTCTCCAAGGCCGACGCCGCCGCGGCCGGCGCTACGCTTGCGGCCTATGCCATCGGCCTCATTCCTTTCGTGCTGATCCGCAGCGCCGTCGCGACCTTCTATGCGCGCAAGGACACCGCGACCCCGGTGCGCGCCTCGCTCACCGGCATTGCCGTCAACGTCGCGCTGAAGATTGCCCTCATGGGATCGCTCGCCCAGATCGGCCTCGCGCTGGCGACCGCCGTCGGCGTCTGGACCAATCTCTTGCTGGTGCTGTTCTTCGCCGTGCGCCGCGGCTTCCTCGTGCTCGACCGCGCCTGGCTGCTGTCGCTCGCCAAATTCCTGCTGACCGGAGTCATCCTGGCCGCCGCATTTTGGCTGATCGCACGCTTCAGCGCTTCGTCTCTGGCCTCGATGCGCTTCCACGATGAAGTGACGCTGGTCCTGCTCGCCGTCGGCGGCACGATCGTCTACGCGCTCGCGATCCTCGTGCTGTTCGGCCGGAGCTGGCTGGTCTCACTGGTGCGCGGCTAGGCGAGTACCGAACGCCGGCCATGCCTGCTCCTTCGGTGCAGGAGCCGCCCGGAGGCGACGGACCGCAGACGTTTCCTAGATTCCTTCCAGGAATATGTAGTTCTGCCAGCTGCGCATACGCAGAAGAATCTTTCGCAGCAACGACAGCTCATGAATGTGCTCGGTATAGATAGCGGCTTCGCCTGCCGAACCGAGTGGGATCTGATAGGCCGAAACATCCTCGACGATGTCAAGGACGGCCAGCGCGCGGTCTTCGGGCAGTGCCCCACCGACACTCACAAGCGTGCCTCCGCTTTTGAGCTGGCCGGCAGCAATCGCATCGATTACGACGCGAACCTTGGCCTTGAAGACGCGACCCGGAATCCCCTTGAAAAGGACTTCGGCTTCATCGCCGGCGTGAACGCGCTGAAGGGCGTTCTGCTGGAACGCCGCCGCCAATGCACGGTCGCTCGGGCTGTCGTTGACGAAAATCAGGGCCGAGTTGAAGAGCGGAGCTGGAACCACGTACACGCCAGGCCTCAAAGCCAGCTGGGTAACAAAGCCACTCGTCGGCGCTCGTACCACCGTCTGATCCAGATCGTATTGGGCGTCGGCGAGTTCGTTGCGCAGGCGCACGATGACCGAGTGTTCACCGTCAACCGTCGCGCCATACGCCTGCCGTGCGCGGTCTTCCGCGGCGATCGTCTCGGTCGTCGCGTCCTTTGACGCATCCAGATTGCGCCTTGCGGTGTCGAGCGTAGCCTGCGCGACGACGTTCTTCTGAAACAGCTCGGCTTGCCGGTCGTAGGTCGCCTGCGCAAGCTCTAGCTGGGCCTTCGCCTTTGCGGTCGCGGCTGCCGCCTGATCAACCGGTGTCTTGAGCTGGGCGACATTGGCTTCCGCATCTGCCAGCCCCGCCCGTTTTTCCGCGACGATATATTCGTAAGGTTTGGGGTCGAGCTTGAAGAGAACCTCTCCAGCCTCAAGGTGCTGATTGGTGCGGTTAGCGATCGGCACTTCGATCACCCGGCCTTTAACCGCGGGAAATATCTGCGTCACCGAGAAGTAAATGCGGGCATTGGTCGAAAACGGGTGGTTGTAGGCCATTGTGATGAACAGCATCGAGAGCCCGAAGATGCCGCCGAGAGCCGCCGTCGCCAGCATCCATTGATTGACCGGATTCTGAAAATCTTGAACGTGGCATAGCAGAGTGCGACGTAGGTCAGTGTCAGCAATATTTCCATCAGCAGCCTCCCAACCCGTGCCTCGAAATTGCACCAGCTACCGTGGAGCAGCATGGCCTTCCGAAGCTGCCACTTTCATCGCAGGAGTCTTTTCCTCGGCGTTCAAAACCAACTGTCCGGGCACATCGATCGCGGGCCTGCGCTGCTCCTTGCTCGATTGATCCGATCGATTTCCGGATTCGAGCCTGGCTTCGATCTCGGCCATGCGATGGCGGAGTTCCTCCAGCTGGTCGACCGCCTCCTTCGGAGAGGCTGGCTCGCCCGGCTTATGATCGAAACCCCAGCCCCGCTCCGGCTGATACATCATCGCCCAAATCCAGAGGAACGGCCAAAGCAAGTGCAGCATGAACAGGCTGATCCAGCCGGCGGCGTGGATCGCGTCCTGGTGCGGGTGGTTACGCGCGTGCGCTATCCGGGCCGGAATGTCATGGATGGCGATGATGCCGTAGACCAGTACGATCACCACGAAGAACAGCAGACCCAATGCGAAGTAATTCAGGAACGGATCTTCCATGAATTCTCCTCCCGGTAAGGCGCGAGGTCGAATCCCACCCGTCAGGCTGCGCAGGTAGTCTTGGGACGGCGCGCCTAGCTGAAAACTGCCAAAACAATCCCCGGGAGTCTTGAGATAGGTCAAGGTCGCCGGAGAATCGGCCGTAAGGTGAGGGGCCTGGGGCCTGTCCTCAGCGCTTATCGAGATCGGCGCCGATGTGCGCGAGATACGGTGATGACGCTATTCGAACCAGGCGAGCCCGATCTCGGGCGGTCCCGACCCTCTACCGTCTTCGGAAGAGCGAAGGGTGTTATCTACTTTCTGGGGGCTGTGGCGTTTCTAGTCAGCGTTCTCTTTTTTATGGGCATTCTTGTGGGGGACTAGGCGAGATCAATTGCGCGCTTTCTCGCGCTGGACCGTGCCTTGGCTGCTGTCGCTCGCCAAATTCGTGCTGACCGGAATCATTCTCACCGCCGCCTTCTGGCTGATCGTGCGCTTCAGCGGCCCTGCGCTGGGCGCGTGCACTTCCGGGACGACGTGACGCTGGTCCTGCTGGGGGTCGAAGGGACGATCGGCTACGCGCTCGCGATCCTCGTGCTGCTCGGCCGGAGCCGGCCGGTTTCGCTGGTGCGCGGCTAGGCGCGTATCGATAAGCTCGTTTTGCCCGCTCCGGCTACGAAGGCGGACCAGCAGCGAACGAGAGTGCACAGCCAGCCCTACTCGAAAGTATGTTTCTCGTTCATTATGCTCTGGTAGATTTCGCCTGAAATCATATGGCCAATGCCGCTGAGATCGCCGGGACTGCCGATAAACTGCTGGCCCGCAAGTTGTGCGCCACTGGAGACGTCCCAAAGCCGAAACTCGACTTTGATCCGGTCGTCGGGCTGACGGGTGATGCGTCCGACGACCAATCCCTGTGTGCGGGTTCTGCGCCAATCGGAAAATTCGGGCGGCGCGTCGACATTCACGTTCTTGTCCAGGAACGCCACCTGATCAACTAACTCGAACGCGCCGCTTTGCTTGAGGTCAGAGGCAATGGCCCGCGAGAGTGAACTACCTAGTTCAGTCTCCGAAGGGCCGGCTGCAGCAAAGTCAGGCAACGCTATCCGCATGGGCTGGCCAATTCTAAGAACTGGGCGCTGAACCCAGGGATCGGCACCCGCAGGCACACTCACCGCGATAGCCACGGCGGCAGCGATTATTCGAAAGCTGATCATGATCCCCCAGAAGACGATCTCCACGACTGGAGGTGAGCATTTGGGCAGAAATTGGTGCACGTTCGCATCGGCTCGAACAGTGCCGGCGCGAGGGCTCGCCTCCAGGGTGCAACCAATGTCCGCACATCTCTTGATTTCGTGCGATTCGCGTGCTAGTGGCACCTCATGATCAAATCCGTGCGCAAAGTGAACTCGATGCACATGACCCGCTTCGGCTGGGCCGTGGGAGGAGTCGCGCGCTAGGAATTCGACGACGACATCTTTCCACCAGGGCCCCGCCGGCATCGGACGGGGCCTTTTCATTGGCCACGCTCCCTGCCGGCACAACAGCAGGAGCGTGCGATGCCACCTCAACTGACGAACAGCACATGCGAGACGGAGGGCGATGCCGCGAGGCGCGGCCTCGACCTCTCCATGGTCTTGAGCTTGCTTAGACGATACTGGCGTGTGTTTCAGCAGCAGCGCTTGGGTCAGCGAGTCACCTTGCAGGACTTGAGTGACAGGGAGCTGATGGACATCGGCCTGACGCGCGGCGAGGTCGACTACTTCACGCCTGAGCGCGCGATCGATACGCTGAGGAATCGCGCCGCGGATCTATGGGGGCGCGGTGGGATGTAAGCGATCGACCGTGCGGTGATCCTCGTGCGCGCTTCTCGTCGGCTCGCTGTCTCAAGGCCGACGTCACGGCATCGGCTGGTACAGCCAGAATCGTCAATCTTGGTACTTTTTTTGTAGTCAGGCGCAACGCATCTACTCGCTACGACCATGGATCGGAGCGAGCCAGATCCATCGGGCTCGGCGGGAGTCGCGGTCAATGCAGACAGCTCAGTCGCCGACACAGAGACAGGAGTTCCACACTGCCTGACGTGTGTGGAACTCCGGCGCGTGCGCGCTCCCTCGCATCTCAACCGAAGAGACAAATGACCAAGGAGAGAATCCCATGAAGGCGATCGTTGTAACGGAGCAAGCCGCGGGAACTGCCGGGATGAAGCTGGTGCATCGGCCCGAGCCGCAGGCAGCAATAAACGATGTCGTCGTCCAGATTCATGCGTCGCGATTTATCCCGACTGAGCTTGAGTGGCCCTCGACCTGGGCCGATCGCCTTGATCGCAACCGAACGCCGTCGATCCCCGGGCACGAGCTCGCCGGAGTGGTCTCTGCCCTTGGATATGGAACGACGGGGCTGTCGGTGGGACAACGGGTGTTCGGTCTGGCGGATTGGTATCGCGACGGCACGCTGGCCGAGTACGTGGCGATCGAGGCGCGCAACCTTGCGCCGCTGCCGGGCGACGTCGACTTCACCGTGGGCGCGAGCTTGCCGATCTCGGGCCTGACCGCGTGGCAAGGGCTGTTCCAGCACGGTCGCCTTCAGGCGGGACAGAGTGTGCTGGCACACGGTGCGGCAGGCGCAGTCGGGTCTATGGTGACGCAACTCGCACGAGAGGCCGGAGCCTACGTCATCGGCTCCGGACGTGCCGCCGATCGTCAGACCGTGCTCGACTTTGGCGCGAAGGAGTTCGTCGACCTCGACAACGACGCACTAGAGGACGTCGGCAAAGTCGATCTGGTGTTCGATGTCATCGGCGGCGACATCCAGAAGCGGTCTGCAGCACTCATTCGAGCCGGAGGAACACTGGTGTCCATCGTCGGGCCGGTGGAGGCTCGGCCTTCCCAAGGGCTGGCGATCGATTTCGTCGTCGAGGCTGATCGTGCCCAACTGAGCGAGATCGTCCAGCGGGTGCGGGACGGACGACTGCGGATCAACATCGGCAACGTCTCGACCCTCGACGATGCCGTCGCCGCCTTGAATCCGACCGAGCGACGTAAGGGGAGTACGATTATCCGCGTTCGTCCCTGACCGAAGCACGTCCATTGATGTGCGCAGCCGGCCGGCGCGTCCAGGTCGGCCGGCTGTTGGGAATGTCGGAGCGGGTCAATAATCGGCCTCTCAAAGCGTCGCAAAACGTCGCTTTGCTGCCATCGGCTGACGGCTGGACGGCACGATCACCATGCTTGGGTGTGGGCCACAAGGGGCGAGCGCGCCGAGGACCTCCGCCGGGGCGGATGCGATCTTTCAATGACCATGCCCGCCCAAACCCATTTGCCTTGCCACTTTTTCCACGGCAATATGGTTCGCAAAACAACCATGAGAACGGGAAAAGACAATGGCGGCTCCCATCAAGTTCGGCGTTGGCCAAAGCGTGCTGCGCAAGGAGGATGACGCGCTCATCCGCGGCAAGGGCCGCTATACTGACGACTATGCGCCGCAGGCCGCGCTGCGCTGCCTGATGCTGCGCTCGCCGCATGCCCATGCCAAATACACCATCGATGTGAGCCGCGCACGCGGGCTGCCCGGGGTCGCGCTGATCCTGACTGCCGATGACGTGAAGGATCTCGGCAATCTGCCCTGCCTGTTCAATCTCGAGACCGATCCGTTCACCGGCCCGCCTTACCCGATCCTGGCTGGGGACGAGGTGCGCCATGTCGGCGATGCCGTCGCCTTCGTCGTCGCCGAGACCATCGACCAGGCCCGCGACGCGATCGAGGCGATCGAGGTCAAATGGAGCCCGCTGCCGGCGGTGACCGGCGTCGTCAACGCCGTGAAGAAGGGCGCGCCACAGGTCTGGCCGGACAAATCAGGCAATGTGCTGTTCGACGTCTCGATCGGTGACAAGGCCGCGACCGAAGCCGCCTTTGCCAAGGCGCATGCGGTCGCCGAGATCTCCATCGTCAATCCGCGCGTGGTCGCGAGCTTCATGGAGACGCGCGCCGCCGTCTGCGAATACGACGCCAAGCGCGACCATCTGACGCTGACGGTCGGCAGCCAGGGCAGCCACCGCCTGCGCGACATCCTCTGCCAGAACGTGCTCAACATCCCCACCGACAAGATGCGGGTGATCTGCCCCGACGTCGGCGGCGGCTTTGGCACAAAACTGTTTCCCTACCGCGAATACGCCCTGATGGCGGTCGCCGCGCGCAAGCTGAAGAAGGCGGTGAAGTGGGCGGCCGATCGCTCCGAGCATTTCATGGGCGATGCGCAGGGCCGCGACAACGTCACCACCGCGAAGATGGCGCTGACTGAAGACGGCAAATTCCTCGCGATGGATTGCGACCTCATGGGCGACATGGGCGCATATCTCTCGACCTTCGGGCCCTACATCCCGCATGGCGGCGCCGGCATGCTGCCGGGCCTCTACGACATCCAGGCCTTCCACTGCCGGGTGCGCACCATCTTCACCAACAGCGTGCCGGTGGACGCCTATCGCGGCGCGGGCCGGCCCGAGGCGGCCTATGTCATCGAGCGCCTGGTCGACGCCTGCGCGCGAAAGCTCGACATGACGCCGGACGCGATCCGCCGCAAGAATTTCATCCCGCCAAAGGCGCTGCCCTACAAGACGGCCACGGGCAAGGTCTATGATTCCGGCGACTTCGCCGCGCATCTCAAGCGCGCGATGGAGATCGCCGACTGGAAGGAATTTCCAAAGCGCGCCAAGGCGGCCAAGAAGGGTGGCCTGATCCGCGGCATCGGGCTCGCCAGCTATGTCGAGATCTGCGGTGTGATGGGTGAGGAGACGGCCAATGTGCGGCTCGATCCCAATGGCGACGTCACCGTCCTGATCGGCACGCAGTCGAGCGGGCAGGGGCACCAGACCGCCTATGCGCAAATCGTCGCAGAACAATTCGGCCTCGCGCCGGAGCGCGTGCACGTCCGTCAAGGCGATACCGACGAGATCGCGACCGGCCTCGGCACCGGCGGCTCGGCATCGATCCCGTCAGGCGGTGTCAGCGTCGAGCGTGCTACGCGCGAGCTCGGCTCGAGGCTGAAGGAGATCGCGGCGCAGGCGCTGGAAGCCAGCGCCGGCGACCTCGAGATTTCGGAAGGAATGGTGCGCATCGCCGGCACCGACCGCTCGATCTCGTTCGCCGATCTCACCAAGCGGCCCGGCGTCGATCCGTCGAAGCTGAATGGCAGCGCGACCTTTGCCAGCGCCGACGGCACCTACCCGAACGGCACGCATCTGGCGGAGATCGAGATCGATCCGGCGACCGGCATCATCAAGATCGTCAACTACGTGATCGTCGACGATTTCGGCAAGACGCTCAATCCGCTGCTGCTGGCGGGGCAGGTGCATGGCGGCGCCATGCAGGGCATCGGCCAGGCCTTGATGGAGCAGGTGGTCTATGGCGCGGGCGACGGCCAGCTCATCACCGCGACCTTCATGGACTACGCGCTGCCGCGCGCGGCGGATGGTCCGGCCTTCGTGTTCGAGACCAACAACGTCCCCTGCAAGACCAATCCGATGGGGGTGAAGGGCGCGGGCGAGGCCGGGGCGATCGGCTCCTGTCCGGCCGTGGTCAACGCCATCGTCGATGCGCTCTGGCGCGAATACAAGATCGACCACATCGACATGCCGGCGACGCCGGAGCGGGTGTGGATCGCCATCAACGAGCATCACCGCCGTCACAGCCTGTAAGTTCAAGCCGAGCCAAATCATCCCAAGTGCGACGATTAATCGCCGCGCTTGGGACGGAATGAAATCTGCCAAGCGGTGTTGGCCCCATTGTGGGGTCAGCACGATCCTGTCTCAAGGAAAGGGATTTTGCGAATGAAGCGAGTGTTGGTAGTTGCGGGCGCGCTGCTGTTCGGCATGGGCGCGGTCTGGGCGCAGCATGAGACCGTCAAGGAGGTCCAGACGCTCATGAAGGGCAATGGCAAGAACGCCGGCGCGGTGGCTGCGATGGTCAAGGGCGAGAAGCCCTACGATCAGGCCACGGTGGACGCGGCGCTGACGCAGTTCGCGGACACCGCCAAGAAGCTGCCGAGCCTGTTTCCGGCGAGCGCCAAGGGCGTGAAGCTCGACGGCGATTACTCGGCCTCGCCGAAGATCTGGGAGGACAAGGCCGGCTTCGAGGCCAAGGTCGCCAGCTTCGCCAAGGTCGTCGGCGAGGCCAAGGGCAAGATCAAGGATCTGGATTCGCTCAAGGCGAATTTCCCCGCGGTCGGCAAGGAATGCGGCGGCTGCCACGAGACGTTCCGAATCAAGAACAGCTGAGGCGCTTTTCGCCTTCGCTCTTCGCGCTTCGGCGGACAAGCCGCTCCATCCGGCTACCAACTGTCAACGAAGGGCGCTGCGCAAGCAGCCGCCCTTTTTTGTTGCCTCGCATGTCGCGGCTGGACGCAGGCCCACTTTCGTAGGACACTGCGCGCGAAATGCTTCTCGAGGTCCTTATCGTGCCGCGCCATGTCGTCTGCCTGTTTGCCGTTCTGATCGCTGTCCTGTTCGCGCCCGGCGCAAGAGCGGCCGATCTCAAGGTGATGATCTCGGCCGGCTTCTTCAACGTCTACAAGGAGCTCGGTCCCGCGTTCGAGGCATCGACCGGACACAAGCTCGTCACCACGCGCGGACCTTCGATCGGCGATTCGCCAGAGGCGATCCCGACGCGCCTCGCGCGCGGCGAGGACGCCGATGCCGTGATCATGGATGGCGTCGGCGTCGATCTCCTCGACAAGCGCGAGCTGACGCGCCCCGGCAGCCGGATTCAGCTCGCGCAATCGTTCATCGGCATGGTGGTGCGCGCGGGTCAACCCAAGCCCGACATCAGCACGATGGACTCGCTGCGCAAGACACTGCTTGCGGCCAAATCCATCGCTTATTCGGACAGTTCGAGCGGCACCTATCTGTCGACGGTCGGCTTCAAGAAGCTCGGCGTTGCCGACGAGATCGCCGGCAAGACCCGCAAGGTGCCGGGTCCGCCCTCGGGCGAGCCGGTGGCTGCGGTCGTTGCCCGCGGCGAGGCGGAGATCGGATTCCAGCAGGTCGCCGAACTCATGCATGTTCCGGGCGTTGATCTCGCGGGCACGGTGCCAGCCGAGATCCAACCGCCGACTTACTACGTCGGCGCGTTGCCGAAGAATTCGCAGCATCCCGAGGCCGCAATCGCCCTGCTTAATTTCCTGTCCTCCGCGGACGCAGCAGCTGCCATCACCAAAGCCGGGTTGAAGCCGTTGCCGGCGCACTGAAGGCGGGCCGGCGCGTCGTCTTTGCGTGATCTGAAGGCCGTACATTGCGTGCGATGAGTAGCGGACTCCGCTTTCTTTGATGCGAGCCGCCGGAACCGGCGTCTCCGATTCCGATTGCTTCAGCATCGCGAAAGCTCAGGTGCGGCGCGCATCTCGATCAGGACCAGCGAGGCAAGCCATGGCAAAACCGTTCCCGTCGAAGACCCACATCGCCAACCATATGCTGCATCCGGAAACGCTGATGCTGACCTATGGCTACGATCCGCAGCTCTCGGAAGGCGCCATCAAGCCGCCGGTGTTCCTGACCTCGACCTTCGTGTTCAAGACGGCCGAGGACGGGCAGGACTTCTTCGATTTCGTCTCCGGCCGGCGCGAGCCGCCGGAAGGGATGGGCGCGGGCCTCGTCTATTCGCGCTTCAATCATCCCAACAGCGAGATCGTCGAGGACAAGCTCGCGGTCTACGAGCGCACCGAAAGCTGCGCGCTGTTCTCGTCCGGCATGGCGGCGATCGCCACCACGATCCTCGCTTTCGTGCGGCCGGGCGACGTCATCCTGCACTCCCAGCCGCTCTACGGCGGGACCGAAACGCTGCTGACGAACACGCTTGCGCGCCTGTCGATCGGCGCCGTCGGCTTCGCAGACGGTGTCGACGAGACGGCGGTCAGGCAGGCTTCGGAAGAGGCGATGGGCAAGGGCCGCGTTGCGATGATCCTGATCGAGACGCCGGCCAACCCGACCAACGGCCTCGTCGACATCGCGATGATCCGGCGCGTTGCAGATGCGATCGGAAAAGCGCAGGGACTTGTTCCGGTCATCGCCTGCGACAACACGCTGCTGGGACCGGTGTTTCAGCGGCCGATCGAGCATGGCGCGGATATTTCATTGTATTCTCTCACCAAATATGTCGGCGGTCATTCCGACCTGATCGCGGGCGCCGCGCTCGGCAGCAAGGCGATCATGAAGGGCATCAAGGCGCTGCGCGGCGCCATCGGCACCCAGCTCGATCCGCATTCCTGCTGGATGATCAACCGCTCGCTGGAGACGCTCAGCCTGCGCATGGAAAAAGCGGATGCGAATGCGCGCCTCGTGGCTGATTTTCTGCGCGACCATGCCAAGGTCGCGAAGGTGCATTACCTCGGCCATCACGAAGAGGCATCGCCCGCGGGGCGCGTGTTCGCGCGGCAGTGCCTCGGCGCCGGATCGACGTTCTCGTTCGACATCGCCGGCGGCAAGGACGCGGCGGTGAAATTCCTCAACGCGCTGCAGATCTTCAAGCTCGCGGTGAGTCTCGGCGGAACGGAGTCGCTCGCCAGCCTGCCGGCGACGATGACTCACTCCGGCGTTCCCGCCGACATCCGCCAGAAGATCGGCGTGCTCGATTGCACGATCCGGCTGTCGATCGGCATCGAGAATCCGGCGGACCTGATCGCCGATCTCGGGCAGGCGCTGAACGCCGCCTGAGCGCGCTTCAAAGTGGATTGGACGCGCGGCAGGCCGACATGATCGCCGCGGCGGCCTCGTTGCTCTGCGCGCCGGAGAGCTGACGCACGAGGCAGACATAATAGCCCTTGCTGGATGCGTTCAGCAGCGAGTCGCCGTTAACGACAAGCCAGTTGCAGGCCGAACGGATATACTGGACCGCAAGGGGCGATCGCGTGTCGCGGAGCGCGGACAGCTCGCATTGCGCCTGCCTTTCCTGGTCGCTTTGCGCTGCGACCGGTCCGGAGAACGCAACAATCGCAGCGGCCGCGACAGCGCCGGCCAGGACGTATGACGGCGTGCTGTTCCGTCTGCGGATGCCTGCGACGTTGGGCCGACCGAGAACGCTGGAAACGAGGCGCACGGTGTCACTCTTCGGATTGGGTAATCGCGCCGAACTTTATGGCCGAAATCGGAGGGCTGGCAAGGCGCGAGGCCGCAAATTGGCGGACTGCGACATCTTCGCTCAAATTGAAAAGGCCGGACGCGCTTGCCGCGCACCCGGCCTTTGCCGATGAAGCAGTCTCTTACTTCGTCACCTGTCCGCGGATCTCGCCGCCCGGATTGGCTGCGGTGTGGATGTTGACGTAGAGCTTGCCGGCGAGGAGATCGGCGGCCTGGGCGTCGGTCAGCGTCGCCGAGCCCTCGACCGGGCTCGAGGCTGCATTCGGGATCGGGACCATGACGCCGGCGTTCTTGCCGGTTTCGGCCGGGCCGTGGAAATGCGCGGCGGTGGCGGGGCCGGACAGGCCGGAATAGGTGACCTTCCAGGACAGCTTCTTGCTGGCGGCGTCATAGTCCAGATCGGCCGTCCCCGTGCCGCTGCTGGTCGTTGCCGGCACCTCGGCCTTGCCGTCGAGTGTTGCTTTCAGCTTTTCGGCGCTGGCCGAGCCTGCAAAAGCCAAAGTGCCGAGTGCGAACACGGCGATCACGGTCTTGTTCATGACATTCTCCCTGGTGACCTCGTTGGACTGCCAAACTTTCAACAGCCGCCGTTTCAGTTTATTCCCGTTGCCGCCGGGGACGGACTAAATTCTTCGTGGCTGGAGCCGCGCGGAGAGAGGTCATAGGCTTGCCGCAACCGCGTGGATGGACCTGATGTTGCAACGAACAATGATCGCGGCGCTGCTCGCAGCAATCGTAGCCGGCGGCGTCTATTGGTGGCTCAGCGCGCCGGTGGTGGCCGCCGTGAGCGCCGCGCCGGCCCATGTCCCGAACCTTGCCAATGGCGAGGTGATGTTCAACGCCGGCGGCTGCGCGTCCTGCCATGCCGTTCCTGGCCAGGACGATCGTCTCAAGCTCGGCGGCGGTGTCGCGATCAAGTCGCCGTTCGGAACGTTCTACGCGCCGAACATCTCGCCCGATCCGACCGACGGCATCGGCAAATGGCGAGAGGCCGATTTCGTCAACGCGGTGATGCACGGGGTCTCACCCAGCGGGCAGCATTACTTTCCTGCGTTTCCCTACACCTCCTATCAGCATGCCAAGCGCGAGGACGTGCTCGATCTCTTCGCCTATCTGAAAACGCTGCCGCCAGTTGCAGGCAAGGTGCGCGACCATGACGTGGGCTTTCCCTTCGACATCCGCCGCAACATCGGCATCTGGAAATTCCTGTTTATGGACGGCAAGCCGTTCGTCGCCGATAGCAGCAAGTCACCGCAGTGGAATCGCGGCGCCTATCTCGTCAACAGCTTTGGCCATTGCGCCGAGTGCCACAGCCCGCGCAATGCGCTCGGCGGCATCATCTCCGGCGAGCGCTTTGCCGGCGGCCCCAATCCGGAAGGCGAGGGCTGGGTGCCCAACATCACGCAGAAGCGCCTTGGCGAATGGAGCGCCAAGGACATCGCCTATTTCCTCAAGACCGGCGAATTGCCCGACGGCGACAGCGTCGGCGGCGCGATGACACGTGTGATCAAGAACACCTCGCAATTGCCGGACGAGGATATCGCGGCGATGGCGGAGTACATCAAATCGTTGCCGCCGGTGGACGGACCGACGCCGCCCAAGCGCAAGGCGGCAAGCTAGCAAAAGCCCCTTTAGGCTCTTGTTTGAGCATGATCTCCGCGCAAGCGCGTTCCGCGTTTGTCGCGAGGGAAAACCGCTTCGCACTTTGCGCTAACGCGGCCCTGCGGGTCCGGATCATGCTTTAGATCACGCCCTTGCGGATCAGAAAGCAGCCATAGCCCCTGCTGTCGCCGACCTGCACCACGCCGAAGCCGGCAGCCGCCGCGCGATAGAAATCCGGACGCGAGAGCTTGCCTGGCGCAACAGCGCGGCCGGCAGCGCGCTCGATCTCGGCCAGCACCGCGCGCTGCACATCGGGGACGCGATCGGGATCGTCGACGGGCGCCATCACGCGCACCGGGTCTGGATCGAAATCGTCGAGCGGATAGACCGACATGATCGCGCGGATGGCGGTCTCCATGCTCATGCCTGGCAGCTGGATCAGGCGCTGCGACGTGGTGCTCTGCGCGATGCGGGTGGCCGGATGGTTGGCATCGACGAAGACGAGGTCGTCGCCATGGCCCATCGAAGCCAGCAGCCAGAGCAGGTCAGGCGTCAGGATTGGATCGATCGATTTCAGCATGGGGCGGACTGTCCTCTCAAGCGATTGTTCACCATAGCAGGTTCCAGCGTGATTCAGATCACGCAGCCTATCATGGTGACCGCGGTCACGGACCCCGAACTCGAACGCGGCCAGTCTGCCTCGCAACCAATCTCGCATCGAGATCAGTGCCAGAGGAGCACGCCATGTTCCGCCTAAAGCCTTTCCTGATGACGGCTAGCCTCGTGGGAAGCCTGTTCGGCTTTCTCGGCGGCCCTGTTTCCGCGCAAGTCGCTCCCGTGGAGCCCGCCCCCACCGTGCTGCAAGGCCCGGAGCAGCGGGTCGCGCTGGTGATCGGCAATTCGAACTACCAGAACGCGCCGCAGCTGCAAAATCCCGACAATGACGCGCAGTCGATGGCGCAGTTCCTGAACTCGGCCGGTTTCGAGGTGGTTGCCGCGACCGACCTGACCCAGAACGACATGCTTCGCGTGGTCCAGGACTTTTCCGCCAAAGTGTCCGCGCGCGGTCCGAACACCGTGGCGATGGTCTATTACGCTGGCCACGGCGTGCAGCTCGCCGGCGAGAACTATCTCGTGCCGGTCGATGCCAAGGTCTCCAGCCCCAACGAGCTCGTCAACAATTCGGTGCGCCTGGTCGACGTGATGTCGACGCTGGAGTCGATCCCGAGCCGCATGCGCATCGTCATCCTCGATGCCTGCCGCAACAATCCGTTCCCGAGCGTCAACGACGCCGGCCGCGGCCTTGCCATCGTCGACGCGCCGAACGGCTCGATCGTCGGCTATTCCACCGCGCCCGGCGCTGAAGCGCTCGACGGCACCAATGGCCACAGCCCCTATACACAGGCTTTCCTGAATGTCGCGCACGAGCCCAACGTGCCGATCGAGCAGTTGTTCAAGCGCGTGCGTCTTCAGGTGAACCAGACCACCAGCGGCGCGCAGATCCCCTGGGAGAGCTCGTCGCTGACGAGCGACTTCACCTTCTTCGGCGACACCGCCATTGCCGCCAACCGCGCGCCGCTGAATGCGCCTGTGGTGCAGATGGCCTCCAACCTGCCCAGCCGCTCGACGCGCCAGGCCTATGACTACGTCCTGTCCGAGGGCCGGCCGGAGTACTATCAGGAGTTCATCCAGATGTACCCGCACGACCCGCTGTGCGACCATATCCGCTGGCTGCTCAACAACCTGCTGCTCACGCAGGCCTGGCACAAGGCGGTGCTCGCGAACTCGCCGATCGGCTACCAGAGCTTCTACGACAGCTACGGCAACAGCCCCTATGGCTCGTCAGCACTGAAGCTTGCAGCGCAGCCGAAGCTGATCCCCCTGATGCAAGCGACCAAGTTCCTGGCGCCGCAGAACATTGCCCCGACGTTCAAGGCCGGCAATCTCGGCCAGCCCAAATACATGCCGCTGATGCAGCAGGGTAATGGTGGTGGCCAGATGAACGCCAACCTGCCGGTCGTGCAGAAGCCGATCGACGGCAACGTGATCGGCAAGCTCGGCAATGGCGGCCAGGTCGTCAACCTGCCGGCGGGTAACAACCAGCCGAACGGCACGCCCTCGCAGAACCCGGGCAAGATCGTCACCCTGCCTGCGCCGACCAACACGACCAACAATAGTGGCGGCACCGGCAAGATTATCACCCTGCCCGCGACCAACAACGCGCCGAACGCCGGCAATGGCACCGGTACTGGTAAAGGCACTGGCAACGGCAACCCGGGCAAGATCGTCAGCATGCCGGTGAACGTCGGCAAGGGCGGCACGACTGTCGACACCAAGCCGGTCGTTCAGACGCAGACCAATCCGATCCGCGTCAACAACGGCAACACCGGCATCGTCAAGCTCAACAACAATCCGGTGAACAAGGTGCAGGTGCAGAACAATCAGCAGAACAACAACAATCGCCCGCAGCTCAATACGACCAACCGCATGGTCAACAACGGCGGCAACAACTTCCGCCAGTCGATGAACCAGGCGCCGAGCATGAACAATGGCGGCAACAATCGCCGCGGCGGCTTCATGCACTGATCGCGATCAGCGCAACAGCAGAAGGGGCAGAGCGGCGACGCTCTGCCCCTTTGTCGTGTCGGGGAACACGGGTTCTCGCAGCCCTTGCAGGCTTGGAAGAGGTCGTCATGCCCGGGCTTGTCCCGGGCATCCACGTTCTTCGTGCCGTCAGAAAAGGCGTGGATGGCCGGGTCAAGCCCGGCCATGACGCCGTGGACGCATCAGCGCGCCCAACACTCATCTCACATGCGATTGCTTCCCGACGGGAAGAGGCGGATCATGTCGATTAGAGGATCAAGCCACCAGCTCGGCAAACAGATCCGCATCGACATTGCCGCCGGAGAGCACGATCACGACGTTCTTCCCGGCAACATCAAGGCGTCCCGCCAGCAGCGCGGCAAGACCCACCGCGCCGCCCGGCTCGACCACGAGCTTCAGCTCACGATAGGCAAAGCCGACGGCCGCGCCGACTTCCTTGTCCGATGCGGTGACGCCACGCGCCAGCAGCTTGCTGTTGATGGCGAACGTCATCTCGCCAGGCATCAGCGCCATCAGCGCATCGCAAATGGTGCGGCCCGCAGGCGGATGCGGCTCGCGATGGCCGGCGGTGAGCGAAATGCCGTGATCGTCGAACGACTCGGGCTCGGCCACGACGATCTCGGCCTGCGGATAACGCGCCTTCACGGCGGTCGCAACGCCCGCGATCAGACCGCCGCCAGAGGCCGGCGCGACCACGATATCGGGAGCAAGGCCGAGTGCCGCCATGTCCTCTGCGATCTCGCGGCCGGCGGTGCCCTGCCCTGCGATCACGAACGGATCGTCATAGGGTTTGACCAGCGTCGCGCCGCGCTTCTCGGCGATGCCGCGCGAGATCGCCTCGCGGTCGTCCTTGTCGCGATCATACAGCACGACCTCGGCGCCGTAGGACTTGGTGCGCTCGCGCTTCGACAGCGGCGCGTCCGCCGGCATCACGATGGTTGCCTGCATGTCGAGGATTTTGGCTGCCGCCGCCACGCCCTGGGCGTGGTTGCCGGAGGAGAACGCGACGACGCCGCCGGCGCGCTTGTCCTGCGGGATCGAGAACACCTTGTTGAAGGCGCCGCGGAACTTGAAGGAGCCGGTGCGCTGGAGCATCTCCGGCTTCAGGAACACTTTGGCACCGACACGCTCGTTGAGCACGGGAAAGGACAACAGCGGGGTGCGGATGGCGTAGGGCGCGATCACGCGCGCTGCGGCATCGATATCGGCAGGGCCGATCGGAAGGAGCTGTTCGGTCATGGCCCGAACTTATCGCGGCAGCCTGAGCGCGGGCAAGACACCTCCGCGCGATGAATCCCGGTTTTCAGGCTACGAAACTAACCGGATCTGCCCCATTCCTGCCTGATAGCACAGCGCCGACCGCCTGGATGCTGTCGATGAAGACCCGGGCCGAGGCCTCCCAGGTGTAGTTGGCGGCGAACTCGACGCAGTCCTGCCGGGAGATCCCGAGCGCCGCGAAACACGCGCTGCGTAGGTCGTGATCGAGCGCGCCGACCGGCGCATCACCGATCACGTCGCGCGGGCCCTTCACCGGAAAGGCCGCAACCGGCAGGCCGCTTGCGAGCGCCTCCAGCAGCACCAGGCCGAACGTGTCGGTCTTGCTGGGAAAGACGAAAACATCGGCGGCGGCATAGATCTCCGCCAGTGCCTCGCCGTGCTTCTCTCCTAGGAAGATCGCATCGGGATAGGCGTCTTCCAGCGAGGCGCGCGCCGGGCCGTCGCCGACGACCACCTTGGTGCCAGGCAGGTCGAGCTCAAGGAAGGCTTCGAGGTTCTTCTCCACCGCGACGCGGCCGACCGAGAGGAACACCGGCGCCGGCAGGCACAGGTCGATGGCGCGGGGATGGAACAAGTGAGTGTCGACGCCGCGCGGCCACAACACGACATTGTCGAAACCGCGCTCGGTCAATTCGCAGGCGAGTGCCGGCGTCGCCGCCATCACGGCGCGGCTCGGCGCGTGAAAGCGGCGCAGCGCCCGCCAGATCAGTGAGCCCGGCACCGGCACGCGGGCGCGGACATATTCGGGGAAACGGGTGTGGAAGCTGGTCGTGAACGGCAGCTTGCGCTGGCGGCAATAGCGGCGGACCATCAGGCCGATCGGCCCTTCGGTCGCGATATGGATGCTGTCGGGGCGCGCTTCCTCGATCAGCTTCGCGATCCGCGCCGGACGCGGCATCGCCAGCCGCACGTCGCGATAGCTCGGCATCGCGAAGGTGCGGAACGATTGCGGCGTCAGGAACGTGAACTCGACACCGAGCCCCTTGGCGGCCTCAGCGAGCTTGGTCAGCGTCCGAACCACACCGTTGACTTGCGGGTGCCAGGCGTCGGTCGCGACCAGGATGCGCATCAAGCCGCCTCTGTTACGCAGCTCTGGCTGCCACCTGCGGAACTTGTGCCGGCTTCCGCAGCTGGTCGGCCCAGGTGATGATCTCGAAATTGCCGTCGTCGTGCTCGACCAGCGCGGTGCAGCTCTCGACCCAGTCACCGCAGTTCATGTAGCGGATGCCGTTCTCGTCGCGGATCACGGCGTAATGGATGTGGCCGCAGATCACGCCGTCGGCGTCATGGCGCCGTGCCTCGGCGGAGAGCGCCTGCTCGAACGCGCCGATATAGTTGACCGCGTTCTTGACCTTCTGCTTGGCCCATTGCGATAGCGACCAATAGGGCACGCCGAACATGCGGCGGAAGAAGTTGACGAAGCGATTCATCTGGATCGCGAAGTCGTAGGCCTTGTCGCCGAGATGCGCGAGCCAGCGCGCGTTCTGCACCACGAGGTCGAAGATGTCGCCGTGGATGACGAGGTAACGCTTGCCATCCACGCCGGTGTGGACGGTGTTCTCGACGACGTCGATGCCGCCGAAATGCGTGCCGTAATAGTTGCGCAGGAACTCGTCGTGATTGCCGGGCACGTAGATGATCTTGGCGCCCTTGCGCGCCTTGCGCAGCAGCTTCTGGACGAGGTCGTTATGCGATTGCGGCCAGTGCCAGCTCGATTTCAGCGCCCAGCCGTCGACGATGTCGCCCACGAGATAGATCGTATCGGCATCGTGGTAGCGCAGGAAGTCGAGCAGAAGGTCGGCTTGAGAACCGCGGGCTCCGAGATGAACGTCGGAGATGAACAACGTGCGAAAGCGCCGCTCCGGGCTCTCGTCACTCACATCGTAACTTCCCATGCGACCGCCCGTAACAATTTCCCGTGACAGGGGGATGACGATTGAACCTTTGAGGCACCCTCAGTTACGAATCAAACCTTGCCTCGCCCTCCCCGCGAATATCAGTCGCATGCGACAATCAGGCGACATGAAGCGGCGATGACCGCCCGCAAAGCTACGGAACCCCAAGGCGTTATTGGTTAACGCCGGGAGCCGCCGTGCCGCGCGAGGCCGGCGTCAATAGAACTTGTGGAAATGATGGATCGGGCCGTGGCCGTGGCCGACGCTGAAGCGGTCGGCGGCGGCGATCGCCGCGCTGATCCAGGCCTTGGCGCTCTGCACGGCGCGCTCGAGATCCTCGCCCCTGGCGAGCCCGGCCGCGACCGCCGACGACAGCGAGCAGCCGGTGCCATGGGTGTTGCGTGTGGCGACGCGCGGGGCGGCAAGTGATATCGTTTTTCCGAATTTACGAGATAGTCGATGCTCTCGGCCCCCTCGCCGTGGCCGCCCTTGATCAGCACCGCGCCGCAGCCGAGCGCCAGCAGGCGGCGGCCCTGACGCTCGATCTCCGCCTCGCTGGCCGCAACGGGCTCGTCGAGAAGCGCGGCGCTCCGGCAGATTGGGCGTGATCACGGAGGCGAGCGGCATCAGTCTTGTGCGCAGCGCGTCCACGGCTTCGGACGCCAGCAGGCGATCGCCGGAGGTCGCGACCATCACGGGATCGAGCACGATATGGCGGGGCTTCCAGCGCGTCAGCGCGGCCGCGATCGCATCGATGCTGGCGGCCTGGGCCACCATGCCGATCTTCACCGCGCCGACCTCGAGATCGGAGAACACCGCGTCGATCTGCGCGGTGACGAAATCGGCCGGCACCGCGTGGATGCGGGTGACGCCGCGCGTGTTCTGCGCCGTCAGCGCCGTGATCGCGGAGGCGCCGTAGACGCCGAACGCGGCAAAGGTCTTCAGGTCCGCCTGGATGCCGGCGCCACCGCTCGAATCCGAGCCGGCGATGGTGAGTGCGACCGGCGTCGTCATCGCGGGACACATCTGCTTGATAGGAACTGCGCCATGGCCTGTCCTAGCGCGGCCGTGGAACGCCAGCAAGCGTTGCGGGCCGCGGCCAGCCGTGATTCGCTGTGCTGACGGCCCCGCGAATCAGGTGGAGCCGATCCGGCGCGGCACCGGCGGCCCGCAATCGTGCGGGCTTGCAAAATGCAACCGCGCCGTCCCCTTGGTACGGTCTCGCGTTCGGCGTGTGTGTCCATGCGTGAGACGTTGGGCGGCGGGACCCGTCCAACGGCAGCAGCGATGCGGGCCGCCCCGGCCCGCGAAGCCTCGAATGCCAGCTTGGGGTGGAACCATGTGGGCCTTTCTCGAACGTATCCTCGACCCCTCGATGTTCTCGCCGCACGGCATCTGCCTGCTGTGGGAACCCGAACTGATCTGGCTCCATGTCGTCTCCGACGCGATCATCGCCGCCGCCTATTTCTCGATTCCGTTCGCCCTCGCCATTTTCGTCACCAAACGGCGCGACCTCAAATTCGGTTGGGTCTATTGGGCGTTCGCGATCTTCATCATGGCCTGCGGCCTGACCCATGTGCTGGCGATCTACACGCTCTGGGTCCCGATCTACGGCATCGAGGGCCTCGTCAAGGCGGTCACGGCCGCGGCCTCCATCTTCACGGCCGGCGCGCTCTGGCCGCTGCTGCCGAAGATCCTGACGATCCCCTCTCCGTTCGAGCTGCGGCAGGTCCAGGCCGCGCTCGAGGAGGAGGAGATCAAGCGCCGGGACGCGACGCTGCTGCTCAAGCAGGTCGGCGAAGCCCAGCGCGCGATGCGCGAGAGCGTGGTGCGCCTCACCGCGATCGTCGAGACCGCGGTCGACGGCGTCATCCTGTTCGACGCGCAGGACCGCATCCTGCTGTTCAATCCGGCCTGCGAGCGCCTGTTCGGCTATCAGGCCGGCGAGGTGATGAACCGGAACGTCAGCATGTTGATTTCAGGCGCGGACGCCGCGCCCGACAGCCGCGCGAGGCATTTCGCGACCGGCGGCGAGGCCGTCGGCCTGCGCAGGAACGGATCGACCTTTCCGATGGACCTCTCGGTCGGCCAGGCCCGGCAGGACGGCGAGTTGATCTTCGTCGGCATCGTCCATGATCTGACCGCGCGCAAGCTGACCGAGCAGCAACTCCAGCAGGCGCAGAAGATGGAGACCGTCGGCCAGCTCTCCGGCGGCATCGCGCACGACTTCAACAACCTCCTCACCGTCATGATCGGCAACGCCGAGCATTTGAGCGAGCAGCTCAAGGCAAGGCCTGACCTGCGACGGTTTGCCGACGACATCTGCCTGTCGGGCGAACGGGGCGCCGAGCTGACGCAGCGACTGCTCGCGTTCAGCCGCCGCCAGCTGCTCCAGCCCCAGACGATCGATTGCCGCAACCTGCTCGAGTCCATGTTCAAGCTGCTCAAGCGCACCTTGCGCGAGGACATCGAGATCAGGACCGCTTCCGGCCCCGGCACGATCCTGGCTTTTGCCGACCGCGCCCAGCTCGAATCCGCCGTGCTGAACCTTGCGCTCAACGCGCAGGATGCCATGCCGTCAGGAGGACACCTGACGCTGAGCACGGAGCTGGCTGCGATCGACGAGGACTATCGCGCCCTTCACCCCGAAGTCGCATCCGGCAGCTACGCCATGATCGCGGTCACCGACGACGGCGAAGGCATGACGCCTGGTGTCATCGAACGCGCCTTCGAGCCGTTCTTCACCACCAAGGAGGTCGGCAAGGGGTCTGGCCTCGGCCTCAGCATGGTCTATGGCTTCGCCAAGCAATCCGACGGCCATGTCGCGATCTACAGCGAGCAACGCCTGGGCACGACGGTCCGGATCTATTTGCCGCGCGCCGACGCGGGACCATCTGCGGGCGACCTTGCCGACGGCGAGGAGGCGGCGCCGCGAGGCTACGAAACCATCCTGATCGCGGAGGACGATCCGTTCGTCCGTTCCTCCGCCATTCGCAGGGTGGAGGCACTCGGCTACAGCGTCGTTGCCGCGGTCAACGGCAAGGAGGCGTTGCAGCGGCTGCGCGCCGATCCCGGCATCGACATGCTGTTCACCGACATCGTGATGCCCGGCGGCATGAGCGGCTGGGAGCTTGCCGAGCAGGCGCGGCGGATTCGCCCGGGCCTGCCGGTCCTGTTCACCTCCGGCTACGCGCTGGAGACCCTGGTCGAGCAGGGCCGCGCGCATGCCCAGGCGATCCTGCTGACCAAGCCCTACCGCAAGGCCGAGCTCGCACAGCGGCTGAGGGAAGCGTTCGCCGCGGCCGCCGTGATCACGTAGGCCGCCTCGATCGGAGGCTACCGAACGTGCTCGGGGCTGCATGGTTCGAGACGCCCGCTTTCGTGGGCTAGGCTACCGAACGTGCTCGGGGCTGCATGGTTCGAGACGCCCGCTTTCGTGGGCTCCTCACCATGAGGGTCTGATATCTCGCCGGGAAACGGGACCCCATCCTGAGGGGCCGCCGCAAGCGGGCATCACGAACGATGGCCGCGGGCGGCAAATCCCCGCGGCCAGCAAGTTCGCTTGCCAATCCCGACCGGTTTTGGCCTATTAGCGGCAGATATGCCTTCGGAGTGACTGCAATGGTTCCTTTCTTCGTCCAGATCAAATGCAAGCTCGGCCAGTCCTACACGGTCGCCAATGCGCTTGCCGAAGCCGAGATCGCCTCCGAGATCTACTCCACCGCCGGCCATTACGATTTGCTGGTGAAGTTCTACGTCGACAAGGACACCGACATCGGCCACTTCATCAATGAGAAGGTGCAGGTGCTGCCGGGCATCCAGGACACCCTCACCATCATCACCTTCAAGGCGTTCGGCACGAGCTAGAGCTGATCCGGACCCGCAGGGCCGCGTTAGCGCAAAGTGCGAAGCGGTTTTCCCTCGCGCATGCGGGTTGGATTGAGCCACAGGAAGAACGGCTTGTTGTCGGCCTTGGCCTTTTCAATGAACTTCAAGGCAAGGTCTCGGATTTCGTCGTCCACCGTTTCCATCCGCTTCGGATAGAGCGTGCCGGCGTCCTCGATCCTTTGCTTGCCTACCTTGCCCCAGCGCGGGTCCACGGTGCCATCGTCGACATCGGTCGCCCACGTATGGAGCATGTTGCGCGGACCGACGACGTTCAACAGGTCCTGCGGATAGCCGGGGTGGGCCGGATCTTCCATCGCATCGAGGTGATACAGGTAGCCGAAGAATTCGTCGAAGCCATGCACCGTCGGCAAAAATTCGTTCTTGTCGCCAAGGTGATTCTTGCCGAACTGGCCGGTGGCATAGCCCATGCCCTTTAGCGCGGTGGCGATGGTCACGGCCTCCGCCGGCAAGCCTGTGGGGGCGCCGGCCTGGCCGACCGTGGTCATGCCGGTACGGATCGGTAGCTCGCCGGTGATGAAGTTGGCGCGACCCGCGGTGCAGCTCGCCTCGGCGTAATAGTCGGTAAACAGCATGCCCTCTGCCGCGATCTTATCGAGGTTCGGAGTCCGGCCAGCCATCATGCCTCGATGGTAAGCACCGATATTCCAGATTCCAATATCGTCCCCCATGATGACGACGATATTGGGCCGCTGCCCAGTCGGCGCAGGTACCGGGGCCGGCGTTGGTTGCTGCGCTTGCGCGAAGCTTGTCGCACCAACGGCGGAGAGTGCTGAAGCTGCGACCAGAGAGCTACCGCTCAACAGGAGATCGCGGCGTTTCAGTCCTGCGCCGGTTGGTCCCGTGCTCATCGCGGGCTTTGCCGGAATCGTATCGCTACTCATGACATGATCCTTTTCCTGGCGGTGCACCTGAAGCCGACATGGCTTCCCAAGGTGTCGATCGGCTCGGCATTGGGCGCGGCCGGGCGATAGCGGCGGCAGTAGTCAAGAGCGCAAGGATGCCTGCCGCCTTTAAACACCTCGCGCACGCTTCGCTCCTTATAGGCGACCAAATCGGAACGGTTCCTGCCCGGGGTTGATCTGGATCAAAGGATGTCGGGGCTGGGTCTTGGCTACGCGAGAGCCGAGAGCAGGTCCGCTAAGGGGCCATCACGTACCTTAGCACACTGCTGGTGCCGCGCCCACTATGCGCCTTCAGTAGGTTGCGTCATGCGAGGACACCGACGTCGCGGCTCACCCAGAACAAAGCAGCCGTCTTCGTGGTGCGTATAGCCTTCAAACTTGCGGGTGCTTGGGATCCGAGACGACATTCTTTGTGGCCCGGCGGATCTCAGTAGTCCGCTCAGGGGCACGATCCTAATACTTGCGACAACTCATCGGGGCGCAGATTTCTCGCGATGCGCCAATAACAGAAGTGGCCCCTATATTATTCGTCGGCGGCACGGTTGATCTATATCAAGCATCCCAACGCAGGGTTTACGATGGTGGATGCTATCGGGCCGTTTCTGGACCGTATGCGGCGGCTCATTTTCTCTCCTCGAAGTAGGAGTGATCATTATGCAATTCTGCCGGCCCAACGAACCCAGTCGTCGCCTCATTCTAGGCGCACTCGCAGCACTGCCCGCGTTATCCGTGCCACTCGCTGCCAGCGCCCAGACACAAACAACGACCGCGCAAGCATCGCTTCCCGCAGCAGCTGGATTTTCGTTCGCTGCGGTCGGCGATACCCGACCAATGATGTATCTGCCGCTGAAAGAAGGGCAGCCGCACCTCAATAGGTTCTTCGTCGAGATGTTCGGCTTGGTCATGCCGGAAAAGGTTGCCGAGGCCATCGTAGCGAAGGATGTGAAGATGATCTTCGATCCGGTCACAAAGGACCTGATCAAAGTAGTCATGCCTTTCGCGTCCAAGACGGAAGTTATGACCTTAACGGTAGATAACGGTTGGGTCACCGAGGCGGCCGTGGAAGACGTGAAACTGCTTCCCGGAGTGCATCGAACGATGTTCCGGCTTCAGGGCGGCGAATGGGTGACCCGTGAAATCGTCAAGGACGTTCAATCCGGTCGCGCCAAATTCGTGATCAATAGCGGCGACGCCGTATGGTGGGGCAATCAGGGCTTGACCGTCAGTGATAGCCCATACTGGAAGCGCGTGAACGATACGATGTTGAAGAAGCTACCCGCGCCAGATGATGAGATGCGCGCAGCCGGGTTGGATGGGCGATTTTTCATGAGCGTGGGCAATCATGAGGTATGGGCCGATCCGAAAATCGAGGGCGTTCTTTCGGCCGTGCCCTATCTAAAGAAGTTCGGTGTCACGCCGGAAAACCTCATCTACAAATTCGACTTCAAGGGCACCCGCTTCATCTATCTGTGGAGCGGCAAGTACGACTACCGTTCGCCGTCATTATGGGACGCCGATCGGCCGAAGTATGCGGAGCAGATGACCCAACTTCAGAAGTGGATGGACGAGGCGAAGGCAAGTGGAATTCGGAAGGCCTTTATCGTCTTCCATTATCCGGTTTTTGCGCGCTCGGGCCTAGGTCCTATCCCGGCTCCCGATAACCCGCACAAGGTGATTGCGTCGTATGCCAAAGACATGGAGGTGGTCGTGCTGAACGGGCACGTCCATACCACGGAAATCTACGAGGTAGATGGGGTGAAGTATCTGATGCTGGGCGGTGGGGGCGCGGAACAAGACCCAATTCTTCCCGGTCGAACGAGCATCAAGGTACCCGCTGACTATCCGCCGGACCTCTACTGGAAGGGACAGGCTCCAAAAGAGGAGTACAATTACGTGCTTGTCGATGTCCAGCCCGATCAGAAGACGAAATTCACCCTCAATCGTTTCCGGCCGTGGTCGGCAGAGCCATTCGGGACTGAGGACCTGTTCAACTGAGCCGGATGCCGGTGGTTACGGGAGTGAGGTTCTGGCGACAGCCATACTGATCATTCACGGCCTGGTCGCAGTCGCACTGCTTGGTGCGATGACACACCAGGCTTTAGCGGCATGGGGATCGGCGGACGCGCGACCCAAATCGTTCTTTGGTCGCTTTCGTTCGATACCGGCGGCCTCGTTCGCCAACGCCGTGGTCGTCCTGTATGCCGTTTCTACGCTGCTGGGTGGCATCATCTACCTTTATTTCCGTGTGGACGTCAGGCCCGAACTGGAGCGTGCGGGGCACTGGCATGTCCTCGGCTTCTTCGACCTCAAGGAACATTTCGTAGCAATCGGGTTGGCGTTGCTGCCCGCCTACTGGGTTTGCTGGCGGCGGCCGCTAGCCAACGAACCTGCTCGGACGCGCACGGCGCTCACCTCGATACTCGCCTTTATCGTTTGGTGGGGCTTTCTGTCCGGTCATGTCGCCAACAACATCATGGGTTTCGGCTCATGACATCATCAGCCTCGTTCCGCCGCTTTGCATTCGCATTCGGGACCACGTTCGCGGTTCTCTACGTGGTAGCACTCGCAAAGGACGTCGCTCTTTTCACCGTTTTTCCGTCGCTCGGCATCGTGCTGGCGGGCACGCATCATTCGCGCGACGTGGCTGACCCTGCGATGGGATTTCTAGCTCCAGCGATCTACTGGTACGGGTGGGCCGCGACGGCTGCTCTCGGGGCACTGATCGTCGCCCTCGTCGCTGCCTCGTTTGCCCAACGTCTGGCGCGCTACATTTGGCCGGGATGGGTATGGCTAATTCCTGCGCTTTCGATGATCGCTTGCGTCTATCTCACCCTGCCTTGGTTTCGGCTCTGACTTGGGTGCTCCCGCAATGGGTCATTTTCGACGCATTTGGCAGAGATTGAGGGCTGGTTGATGTCCGCTGTCCGTAAGCGCCGTAAAAAGCTCGGGCCAGGAGCATTGCGTTTGGCCGGACTGCCGTGATTCAAACTCCCGAACTGGGGGCTCGAATCATGCGCTACGAACTTGCCGACCATGAATGGACCGCCATCAAGCCGATGCTGCCGAACAAACCGCGTGGCGTTCCTCGGGTGAACGACAGGCGGGTCCTGAATGGCATCTTCTGGGTACTCCGATCAGGAGCACCCTGGCGTGACCTACCGACCGCGTTTGGCCCATACACCACTTGCTACAACCGCTTCGTTAGGTGGCGGCGGGCCGGTGTTTGGGGCCGCATCATAGAAGCGCTTGCCACTGCCCATGATGCCGCCGTCCAGATGATCGACACCTCCATTGTCCGCGTGCATCAGCATGGAGCCTGCATCACAAGAAACCAGGGCCAATCGATGGGGAGGTCACGCGGCGGCTTGACGGGCAAAATCCATGCGGTGGTCGATGGCAATGGTCTGTCGGTACGGCTGGCGCTGAGCCCGGGTGAGGCCCATGACGTTCGACTCGCCGGAAAACTGCTGTCTCGTCTGAAATCCGGGTCAATGCTGCTTGCCGACCGTGGCTACGATGCGGACTGGATCAGGGACCTTGCCATGAAGAAGGGCGCGTGGGCCAACATCCCGCCGAAAAGCAACCGCAGCGATCCGATCTGCTTCAGCCCCTATCTCTACCGCGCTCGCAACCAGGTGGAGCGGTTCTTCAACAGGATCAAACAATGTCGTCGGGTGGCGACGCGCTACGATAGGCTCGCCGCCAACTACCTCGCATTCGTTCAACTCGCGTCAACTCGCTTCCGGCGCCTGGAGCCGCGCCGTGGGACCTGTCCGATCGTTTCGGCAATTGGCGCGGCCTCGGTGGCGTGTTCGGACCGGCGAACTCAGGCTGAAGCAGGCACCAGTCGCTACTTTTTCTCGACGCGTCCGAAAACTCTGCGGAATGCGAGGATTGAGAACGTCGTCACGAAAGCGAGAAGCAATTTTCCAGGCGCCTCGGCTCCATACATGACGTACCCGAAGATCCCTAAGAGTCCGAGCATCAGGGAGTGCTTGAGGGCGGTTCTCAGGCAGCCCGCACTTTCTCGTCCCGAGGATGGCTGCATGTTCAATCTCGCTGATCGCTTGTCTTGAGTTGTAACATGGGTGGAATGGAATGGCTGTCGATAATTTGTTGGTTCGCCTGATTGCAATGTTCGGAAAAGGAGAGTTGTCGAAGAGGCTTTCGCAATATGACCCGCCCTCTCGCGGCGATATTCTCCATGATGGTCTCGTCGGAGCGGGGAAGACCTGGGGCGGTATCCTCGGGACCGCGGCGGGAATAACCGGCGGTGAGGCTGTTGGTGGACCGTATGGAGCAACTGCGGGCGCATTGGCGCTGACACCCGCGGGGAGTCTCGCAGGGGGATGGGCCGCGCATGGCGCTTATCTTCAAGGTCTGCTCATCAACGACATTCTCACGCACCCCGAGAACTGGACCGTTGACCCTGCAGGGGCAATCGTCCCGGCAATGCCAATCATTGCGACCGATCCGCCGCGGCAGAGCCCAAACCGTTCGAGCGCTTTCGATACCGGCGCACCTCCGCTTCGGTATTTTCCCGCTCCGAACGCAAGAACGGACGGCATCCCCATGATGATCTCCGGCACGCCGGGCAGCGATCCATCGAAACCGGTGCCGCAGGCGGGCGGATTGCTCGGGATGATCCAGGACTACATGCGCAACAATCCTGATGGCGGCACACGACGCTCCTTTGATTGACATGAGAATGGAATCTCGTTGACGACGTTCCCCATATGTTCTATTGTTATCATAGATTGCATCGCCATGCCAACACTCTCCTGACCCGACTTAATCGACTGTCGCGGTCATAAGGTCATGTTGCGCTCCTGATGGACGTCGATGAGTGGCGCCCGTACCGCCCATTATTTGCAGCTGCCAAGCGTTCGGATAGGACAGTCTCGTTCGCGCGCGCCCTGGCCTGATCTAGTGGAAAACACACATACGAAGGCGCCTTGTCTCCGCCGAAGCGCATGTGAAGCGCTACGTCCCCGATGAATGAGCAGGTGGATTATGCCGGAAGGCCAATATCGTATCGTCAAGGCGCAACTTCCCCTTATCGGTGGACTTGCCGGTCACAATTTTCTTGCGCTGATCGACCCGGATGGGAATGTCATCGGGGAGCTGCACGGTCTGGCGACGGGGGCAGACGGACTTCCTAAGCCAATTGGGCATCTGCCATCGGATGAATTGAGGGGGTATCACGACCAGCACTTTTACAAGCCCAACTTTGCTCAGACCGAGTTGGCCTCCGGCGATCAGACCGAGATCATGAAGAGATGGAGTGCCGGCAGGGCCGTCCTCGACAAGATAAATGAGCTGAACATCCATTATCCATGGATGGGGCTTGGGCAAAACAGCAACTCGTTTGCGAGCACGTTGATCGCCGCGATGGGCTTGACCGAATTGCCGATGCCCGGTGGCGCCTCCTCTGCGCCCGCGCTCGCAAGCCCCCAGGATGCCCGTGCCGGCGGTCGATCCGACGCTGCCGCCGTTGCAGTTCGCGTCCGATCAGCTCAGTTCGCCTGCGTTTCCTCCGACACGATTTCCACTCGAGGCGTTGCTTGCGCCCGATCGCAATCGCGCGTTGGATCAATGGGCCTCGTCTTCACCGCGGAGAGACGCATCTCCGCCCCCGCAACGCGCTTCTGCCGCCCTGCCAGGCGAGGTCCCTTCGATCACACGGGACGTTCCATCCGATCTCGATTGGCCGCCGGCCGGCGGACTGCTCGGCATGATCCAGGAATACACGCGCAATAACGGCAATTAGCCGCTGTTGCCCTTCTGCCGCCGATCTACATGCGGCAAAATCTGAAAGCTCAATCACCCATGCCCGTTCCCTTGCTAGCCCCGGCGCCGCTTGCGCCGATGGGGTCTCTCGTCACGCATGACGTGACCATCGTCACCACGCGCAAGCTTGCGCAGGCGCGGGTGATGGGAGTGCCGCCCGAAGAATTCGGTATCGAGCGCGGTGCGCGCAGCATCCGCGACTGCAATTATTGCTTCCACGAGGTCGTCACCAAGACCGAGGCGCAGCTGATCGCGGAAGGCTTTGACGCCGGCCAGATCAGGGCGTTGCGCCCGCATACCGGAACGACCGAGATCGAGACGCTGGCGCGCGACACGGTGGAGGAGCATCTGTCCGCGACCTCCGGCGGCGGCAGCGCCAATTCGGCGGCGCGGCTGGTGCGCATCACCGAGCATTATGTTCGGATGGACTATGAGGGCTCGGGCCGTCCCTGTCTCTATCAGGTCATCACCGGCGGCGACCAGGCCGAGATCCTGCGCAAGGACGGCAAGGACTGCATCACGCCGTTCGACGAGATGCCGTTCGCGGCAACCACGCCGGTGCCGGTGACCCATCGCTTCTTTGGCCGCTCGATTGCCGATCTCGTGATGCCGTTGCAGCGCGAGAAGACTGCGCTCAAGCGCGGTGCGCTCGACAATCTCTACCTGCACAACAATCCGCGGGTCGAAGTCGCCGAGCAGAATGCCGGGCCCAACACGCTGGACGATCTGCTGGTGTCGCGGCCGGGCGGGGTGGTCCGCACCAAGACCGCAGGCGGGCTGAACTGGCAGGTGGTGCCCGACATCACCACGTCAATCTATCCGATGCTGCAATATCTCGACGCGGAGCTCGAGATCCGCACCGGCCTCGGCAAGCAGACGCAGGGCATCGACGCCAACGCGTTGCAAAACCAGTCGGCGACCGCGGTCGCACAGGTGTTCTCGGCCTCGCAGATGCGGATCAAGCTGATCGCGCGCGTCATGGCCGAGGGCGTGCGCGACATCTTCGCACTGCTGCACGGGACAATTCGCAAGCATGGCCAGCGCCAGGAGACGGTGCGGCTACGCAACGCCTGGGTCGATGTCAATCCGCGCAACTGGAAGACGCGCGACGACATGACCATCAATGTCGGCCTCGGCGCCGGCGGCAAGGCGCAGCAATTCGCCCAGACCATGGCGATCGCCAACGTACAGAAGGAGCTGCTCGCCGGCGGCAAGATCAACCTGGTCGGCGACCGCCAGCTCTACAATACGGCGGCCGAGCTGACGCGCATCATGGGCCACCGAAACCCCGACCAGTTCTTCAACGATCCCATGGCCGTCAATCCGCAGACCGGGCAGCTATTGCATCCGCCGCCGGCGCCACCGCAGCCGCCGCCCGATCCAAAACTGCTTGCGCTGCAGGCGCGGCTTCAGGCTGACCAGCTCGCCACCGCGCACAAGGCGCAGATCGAGCGCGAGAAGGCGCAGGCCGATGCGATCCACCAGCAGGTGAAGATGCAGGCCGAGATCGAGATCGCCAGGATCAGGGCGGGCCTGGATGCGAAAATAGCGGTGCTCGATGCGCATCTCAAAGCACTTGGCCACGAGCAGAAGCTCCAGCATGCGCAGGAGCAGCATCGGATGGATGTGGCGGAAGCCGCGCTCGATCTCGCAGCATCCGCTACGCGTCACGAGATGAAGACGCGGTCGAACGAGGGGGAGGGAAGAAATGTCTGACGAGAGCGCCCTGGAGCGGGCAGCGGCGAGGGCGGTTCGGGCCGAAGCATTGCTCGATGACGAGCTCTTGAACGATGCGTTCGCGGCGCTCGAGAAGAGCTACATCGCGGGCTGGCGTGCCACCACGGTCGACGACGCCGCGGGCCGGGAAAAGCTCTTCCTCGCCATCAACATCGTCGGCAAGGTGCGCGATCACCTCGCAGGCGTGGTTGCCAACGGCAAGCTCGCGCGCGCCGAGCTGAAGGAGCTCGCGGAAACGGCGGAGCGACGGAAGCGGTTCGGGATCATTTAGTCTGCACAGATTCTGCACAACTACAGGGAGAGTTGACATTGTTCCCGTTTTGTCCAATCAATGTCATCCGATCGCGTAGTCTTGGGAAAGTTGGAGAGACGTCAGTTGAGCAGTGATCAGGAGCAGCTCGCCCCTGCAACGTCTGGCGGAGAGATATTTCGACGTCCGCCCTGGCTGACTTACATCTTTGCTGCGATCACCCTGCTGAGCTCGCTCGGCGCGCGTTTTCTGACGTTCCTTTGGCCTGTAGCGTCGCAATGGCTAGCGCCGGTCGGTGTGGTGTGCACGATCATCGCGATGTTCTGGCTGTTCGTCTGCATCTTTCAATCCAAGCCTCGGAGCGCGCCCGTTCTCCTTGCAACTTTGGTGATCATTCAGGTTGTAGGGATGATCGAGACGCGGACCAACGGAGGTCTTATCGGATTTGGATTTCGCATCCATGCCGCGCCGGTCGAACAGTATCTTGCGACGTGCCGAATGTTCGATTTCACGGAAGGTGGCGAAAAGCACGTCGTCGGCGAATGCGAGAGTCAGGCATACGAGCCTGGATTTCCTCCCGGACTGGCGTATCTCACGGTCATCTATGATCCCACAGGAAATCTTCTGAAGCCGGCGTCGGAAAGGTCACCCGAATGGGAGCGGGCGTTCGACAAGATCAGGGAGAATGATGTGGGGATCTTGAGATTCCAAGGCGCCAGGCGACTCTCAAACGATTTCTATCTCGCCGATCTCTCATATTAGGCCCGTGTCCGAGACGGCACGGTTAATTTGCCGCGCGGGTCGACGACCACTCTTGTGTCGTAGACTGCAATGACCGGTCCGACAGGGTCATGAAGACACGTCTGGTCGCCGCGGCGACGAGGCAGCCAATCTGGCTCGACATGCTACCGTTATCTCGGCGCATGCGCCGGGGACTCCGGCTCCGCGCGTGAAGCTGGGCTCTACAATCAGATCAGCAGAAATGCAGGCCGCTGAAACTTCAGCGCGCGGACTCAAACCATTGGAGGAGATAGAGAAGTGACTGATCCGACGTTCTACGTGGCTGCGCAAGAGCGTGGAAGCAAACCGCCGAAGATTACCGGCTACGTTCCTTCGACCTTTCTCATGCGTAACGGCAGATATGTGGTCGATCCCGTCGCCGGAGCATCGCAGCAGTTCCTGTACTCCGATTCCTCGGGAAGTAACAAAACGCCTGGCGCAATTGCCAACCCCAACAACTACGTCATCGTGCCAAAGGCCTACGATGAGACGGCAGCGAAACGTGTCGCGGACACGATCGCCGCGATGCAACGCCTGGGTACGGTTCCGGCATTGGCGCTGGTGGCGCATTCGTTCATGGCGGACGGTCCGGAAGACCTGCAGCGCCATCAGCGATGGGGAATCCCGGCGAACTCGTTCGTCCCGGCTTATATCAGCGGGGCGTCGGATCATTTCGGATATGTGACGGGAGCCGCGGGACTGCCGCGCGAAGTGGCCGAGACCGGTGGCGGGGTGCGCAATCTGTTCAATCGGCTGACTCATCCGGGCGGCAATATCGATACCAGCGGCAAGATATTTCTGAGCAAGATCAACGAGGCCAACCTTGCCCAAGGGCATGTCGCAGGTGCTGCGGCAAGACAGAAGCCTTCGGCCTATGACGACTACGGCTATCCCGCGTCACCTCGGGAGACTGCCAGGACGATCGGCGACGGCAATGGCGTCTTGTCCTTCCTGTCCTCGCTTACGGGCGTAGATCCCGACGAGCCGCCGCAGGTTGCATGGCCGCCACAGGCCGACGCGCCGGCACGTTATCTCAGTTCGTACAGAGTACGACCGTAGACGACGCTTTCGCGTCGATGCCGCCCTCATGCATGACGTGAGCTCCCGGCGACCAAGTCTTGCCGTTACGGACCGGACCTGTTTTCCGCGCCATCGTTCAGGTGAGACAGCCACGCAGAAAATCCAACACGTACGCTTTGCGCACCGACCGCAGGAGAGCACTTGCGCGTCCGTTGATGCTCGGCGTCTCTCAGGGAAACCCAGATGACACTACCGACTTCCACCTTCGTCACCTACTCCGCGGTGGGTAACCGCGAAGACCTCAGCGACATGATCTATCGCATCGATCCCGTCGATACGCCCTTCATGAGCGGCGTCGACAAGGAGAAGGCGACCGCCGTCAATCACGAATGGCAGACGCAGGCTCTCGCCGGCGCCAACGCCAACAACGCCCAGCTCGAGGGCGACGATCCCAACACCGACACGACCACTCCGACCGTACGCCTCGGCAATCTCTGCCAGATCTCCTACAAGGTCGCGCGCGTCTCGGGCACGCAGCAAGCAGTGGATCACGCCGGCCGCGACAACGAGCTGGCGTACCAGGAGATGCTGAAAGGTCTCGAGCTCAAGCGCGACCTCGAAACCATCCTGTGCGGCACCAACCAGGCCAAGGTCGTCGGCAACACCACGACGCCGCGCAAGAGCGCTTCGGTCCTGTCCTGGATCTTTTCGAACACCTCGAAGGGAACGGCCGGCGGCGCAGCCGATCCGGCCGCAGCCGACGGCACCGGCACCCGAACCGACGGCACCCAGCTCGCCTTCACCGAGGTGCGGCTGAAGACGGTGCTGTCATCGATCTGGACCAATGGCGGCAAGCCCGGCACCATCATGACCGGCGCCTTCAACAAGCAGGTGTTCTCGACCTTTACCGGCCGATCCACCGCGATCGAGGAGTCCAAGTCGAAGAAGATCGTGGCGTCGGTCGATGCCTACGAATCCGACTTCGGCAAGCTGAAGGTGGTCGCCAACCGCTTCCAGCGTCCGCGCGACGTCCTCGTGCTCGAGCTCGACAAATGGGCGGTCGCCTATCTCAACGGCCGCAACATGATCTCGATCCCGCTGGCCAAGACCGGCGACTCCGACCGCCGGCAGATCCTGGCTGAATACGCGCTCGTCTCTCGCAACGAGAAGGCCTCCGGCGGCGTGTTCGACAACACCACCTCCTGAGCGATCAGGATCATCCGTTCCACCCTTGTCCACCTTTGGGGCAGCCTTCGGGCTGCCCCTTTCTTTGGAGAGCCAAGATGCCGCTTCCCGGCAATCGTACCCTCAATACCGCCGATCTCACGGCCTACACGCCGTCCTGCGGCGCGAGCCCCGTCGCCGCCTATGTCCGCGTTCCCTTCCGCTGCCGCGTGCTGAAGGTCGCCGGCATCCTGGGCGGCGCGATCACGACCGCCGACGGCACCATCACCGTCTCGGCCAATGCGGCGACGCTGGCAACGTTCACGGTGACGCAGGCGGCATCGGCCGCAGGCCAGCTGTTCTCGGCCGTGCCGCCGTCGCCGACCTATCTCAACGAGGACGACGTGATCGTGTTGACGCCCTCCGGCGCCTCCGGTGCGGCGATCCCCATGCATTTCTCGATCTCCGTGAGGACCGCCTGACATGCCGTTCTTCTCCAAGCAAAATTCCTCGCGCATCGGTCCCACGCAAACGATCGCCTATGACGCAAGCGTCGGCGCCACCAACGCCTTCGGGCCGGAAACCTACCAGCTCCGCATCGTCGCCAATTCCGGCTGTTGCTACCGGATCGGCGATGGCGCACAGACCGCGACCGTCTCCGATCCCTATCTGCCGGCCAACGTCGTCGAATACGTCACCGTCAGTCCCGGCCAGCGCATCGCCGCGCTGAAGGCCGCGACCAATGGCCTGGTCACGGCGACCGCCGGCACGCTCTGGGTGACGGAGATGTCGTGATGGATGGTGTGCTGATCAGGCCTCATCTCGACAGCAACGGCCGTGAGCTTGCGATCGAGCATGTCCAGGACGTGGCGCCGATCCTGGAGTGGAACAGGCAGGCGCGCCAGGACGAGCAGCGTGGCGACTGGGGGCGGCATGTCGCCCGCATCCCCAACGTCGTCTACGTCCAATGGCTCAACGAGGAGCATGCGAGGGGCAACACCTCGCTGCGGCCGTTCACGCCCGAATTCGAAGCGATCGTGCAGAAGAAGCTCGACGATCCCGAATGGGCCTATTTGCGAACCGACAGGCCGAAATTGCAAGCCGGCTGGTCAGCGGAGCTCACGTGACCCAGATAAATGATTACACGTCGCTGCAGCTGGCTGTGACCGAATATCTCGCGCGCGATCAGGATACGACGCTGATTGCGCGCATCCCGACCTTCATCCAGCTCGCGGAAGCCAAATTCAACCGCCAGCTCTTCGTGCGGCAGATGGAGCAGCGGGCGACCGCGCTGGTCGACCTCGGCTCGGACGAGCCGGAGTTCATCTCACTGCCATCGGATTTCCAGTCCATGCGCAGGGTCCGATTGTCGAGCGTGACGGGGAAGCCGTGTCTCGAGTTCAAATCGGGCACACAGATGGACGAGTACCGCTTCGCGACCTCCGATGTCGCCGCGCGGCCGCGCTATTTCACCGTGTTCGGCAGCGAGCTCGAGCTCGCACCGACCCCCGACGCGGTCTACACGATCGAAATGGTCTATCGGCAGAACGTTCCGCCGCTCGCCTCGAACGGCACCAACTGGCTGCTGACCATGGCACCGGATCTCTATTTGTACGCTGCCCTGCTGGAGTCCGCGCCGTACATCAAGGAAGACGCACGCATTCAGACCTGGGGGCTCGGCTTCACGTCGGCGCTCGCCGACCTCAACAATCTCGGGCTGACATCGACCTTCAACGCGGGGCCGATGACGGTCCGCGTGTCCGGACAGGTCATCTAGGAGGGCAGTATGGCAAGCTTCAACAAGTTCTATTGCTTCGTGCAGGACGTCGCCAACGCGCTGCATGACATGAAGACGGGTACGGCGCAGGTCTACAAGGTCTACCTGACCAACGCGGCTCCTGTGGTCACCAACACCATCTACAACACGCCGGCGGATCTCGCCGCCGGCAACGGCTATACCGCGGGCGGCAACAGCATCGGCACCATCTCCGGCGCGCAAACCACGGGCACGTTCAAGTTCGTCGGCGGCACCGATCCGGCATGGACGGCGTCGGGCGGTTCGATCGGGCCGTTCCAATATGCGGTGCTCTACAATTCGACGTCGTCCACCAAGCCGCTGATCGGCTGGTGGGACTACGGCACGGCGATCACGCTGACGAACGGCAACAGCTTCACCATCGATCTCGACCAGACCAACGGCATCCTGACGATCACCTGACATGGCGGCTTTTCTCAACAATTGCCGGTTCATTCCCACGGCCGGCGGCACGACGGACTGGGTCTATGCGTCAGCGGTCGGCGGCTGTCAGTCGCCGTCGCTCGCCGGAGCAGTCGACGGTCGCAAGTACAAGTTCCTCGCGATCAGCAGCGACCTGACCCAATGGGAGATCGCGGAGGGGGCGTATGCGGCCGCGAGTGGGGCGTTCGCGCGCACTGCCGTGCTCTACAATTCATCGGGCTCGGGTGCGGCCTCGGGCCAGAGCGGCGCCGGCACCAGGATCAACTTCACGGTGGCGCCGAATGTCGCCGTCGTCGGCGTGAAGGAAGATCTGCTGTCGATCGAAGAGCCAAATGCGTTCACGGCCACGCAGATGGCGCAAGCGCGAGCCAACCTCGGCGTGACCAAGAAGAACTACTTCATCAACGCAGGGATGCAAATCTCGCAGGAGAATGGCACCACGACCGTTGCGCTTGGGAGCGCTGGCGCTCTGACTTATCCCGTGGATCAGACGTTCGGCGTTATGGCGTCCTCGGGCGCTGGCGCGGCCAACGTCGCGCAGGTTGCTAGCGCGACGCCGGGCGGATCGACCCATCGAATCAGGGTCACTGTCACCGCGGCGCAGACGACCATCAATGCTGGCGATTTCTGTTTGCTCATTCAAAAAATCGAGGGCCTCCGTGTCGCCGATCTCAAGTCAGGCTCCGCGTCGGCAAAGACTGTCACGGTCCAGTTCGGCTGCAAGGGGCCGGCAGGAACCTACTGCATCTCGGTGCGCAACGCTGCGGCCAGCCGGACCTATATCGGCGAGTACACGATCCAGCCTGGTGAAGCGAATACCGACGTGATCAAGTCGCTGACGTTTGCGCTCGATCAAACCGGAACTTGGGCATCCGACAACACGGCAGGTCTCGTCATCGGGTGGGGTTTGGCGGTCGGCTCGACCTATCAACAAGCCGCTGGCGCGTGGGGTTCGACCAACACTCTAGCCTCCTCGAACCAGTTCAATCTGCTCTCGACCAGCGGCAATGTGTTCGAGCTGTTCGACATCGGAATTTATGAGGGGGCCGTTGCCCCGCCGTTCCAACTGCCTGACGCCGCGAGCGAGCTGGCGCTGTGCCAACGCTACTACGTCAAGATCGCCGCAGGCGCTCAAGTCTACAACGGAAGCGCCTCAGTGCAGCAAATGGCGGCAACCACGCCGCTGCCGGTGTGCATGCGCGCAACGCCGACTTGCTCGGTTTCGACCGGTGCAATTCAGGTGGCCGGCATCAATTTCGTGACCAGCTACACGTCCAGCGTTGCAGCCGGAACTTGGTACAATCCGGTCAACGTGCTCGCAAATGCAAGGCTGTAACAATGGCAGAGTATCGAGCCACTGAATCCGCCGCTGTGATCCGCAAATCGGATGGAGCGTGGATTCCTGACGATGCTGAGAATGCGGATCGCCAGCTATTCCAAGCCTGGCTAGCCGCGGGCAATGTGCCTGATCCCGTCACCCCGTCGAACCCGGTGTCGAGTGTGATCTCGGATCGGCAGTTCTTCCAGCAACTCGCCGCGCGGTTTTCCCTCGCGACAAACGCGGAACGCGTTTGCGCGGAGATCATGCTCAAACAACAACCTAAAGCGCGATGGCGATTCATCCCAATCTCATCGCGCTTTAGCCGCGACCGACCAGATGAGCCGCCGAGCGCCAGGCGTGCTGCGACAGCGCCTGGAGGTTGCGAACCGCCTCGACACGCAGCAGGGCAGCGTCGGCGGTCAGGCTTCCATTGGCGACAGCGCCGAGCGTCCCACTTCGGTGGACCCGCAGCATTTCACCGAGCTGTGCCATGCAGCGCTCGAGCTCGGCGATCGCCTCGTCGGGCGGATTCGCGCGCGGACCGGCCATCGCATCGCCGGCATGCGCGGCGGCCACGGGGTGCGGCGCTCCATCGATGCCGGTCGACACCGCCACACCGCGCGCAATTGCGGCTGCGCTTCGCATGACTTCTGCACATAGCTCTCGGGCGCGGATGTCCTCAGGTCCGCCGGCCGCCGCGCCAGGATTGTCTCGTCCGTTGGCGAGGTCGTCAGTCGAGATGCGTGGTCGAGTGCGTGCAGCGTGCTCGTGAGACGACGTTGCTCATCGTCGGTATCAGGAGGTCCGGCGACATCCGACAGGAATATTTGCGCCCGGCTCACGGCATCGGCCGCTTCCTGCGTGGAGACGACGTCCTTGCCCATTCGTATCGGTCCAGCGCGGCCAACCAGTTGCGCCTCGACCGAACCGCATACCGTCAGAAGCACACGCGCGATCGTGCGCCTTACCGCCTCCACCGCCACGATCGGGGTCGCAAGCGCCGAGGGATCGAGGCAGCGCGTCAGCGGCGAGCCACGGTCGGGCAGAATCCGTTCGACCAAACGTGTGAACGGGGTGATCAACGGCAGCAGGACCGCGACGCCGACGACGTTGAACGCCGTGTGATATCCGGCCAGCAGCGTGACGCCGTCGATCGTGTCCACGGCGCGCAGCAGCAAGGGCGTCACGACGGGGAACACCCCGATCGCGATGAGCGCAGCGATCAGCTTGAACAGGACGTAGGCGATGGCCAGGCGTTTTGCGGTGGCGCTGGCGCCGATCGCGGCGAGCGCGGAGCTCGTCGCCGTTCCGATGTTCTGGCCGATGATCAGCGCGCAGGCCTGGTCCAACCCGATCGCGCCCGCGAAATAGCCGGACAAGGTCACCGCGATGGCGGCCGTCGACGATTGCATCAGCGCGGTCATGACCAATCCGATCACCACCAGCGCCAGTACGCCGAACAGCCCCGACCACCATGGCACCCCTGGACTGCCGAGGACCGCGGGCAGGTCTGCCGGGTGCAATCGTTCCGCTAGCCCGCCCATGCCCTGTTGCAGGGTCGTCAAACCGAACAGCACGAGTCCAAAGCCCGCGAGCGCGCGCCGACGCCGGAGATCCGCCCCTTGGCGAGAAGCTTGGTCAGAGCGCCGACGAAGATCATTGGCAGCGCGGCGGCGGTGAGCGAGACGCGGACGCCGATCAGTGCGACCAGCCAGCCGGTTCCCGTGGTGCCGATATTGGCGCCGAAGACGAGGCTCAAGCCTTGCTGGAACGTCAGCAGGCCCGCGCTGACGAGGCCGATCGTCGTCATGGTCGTTGCGCTGGAGGACTGCACCAGCAGCGTGACAATCGCCCCCCAGAACGAGCCGAGCAGGGGCGTCGAAGCCGCCTTGCCGAGCACCACGCGCAACGCAGTACCGGCCAGCGTCTTCAGGCCCTCCGTCATCACGGTCATGCCGAGCAGGAAGAGACCTATCCCGCCGAGCGTCGAGATCGCCGTGGACATGCGCGCGCCTTCTGTCAGGGCACCATGACTAGCGAGGTCGACAGTACAGCAACAAAGCCCCGATGAGTGGGATCAATTATGGCACGATAGCCGCCCTCGGCCCGTTTCGCCGGATCGGCGCTCTTGTCGTAAACGGTGTAGCTTGGAGATCGACATGCGATGCGTGAGGCTTGATCGGCTTTGCATTCGGCACCGCCCATTTGTTGCAGCTCCGCACCCTGATTTGAATGGCCTTCCCGCAAGCGACTCTCTATGGTCGATCCATGTCGCGCCTCATGTGTCTGTCTGTTGCTATCGTCCTGTCGCTGCTGCCCGCCATCGCGTCCGCTGCGTCAACGCAAAAGCGCCCCAAGCCGGTCTGGCATGGCTACGGCTTCCTGCCGGGCTATCGTCAGCCGCTGAGCAACAGCATTCCGCTCTACAAGCAGAAGGACGCGATGCGGCGCCTTGCGCGCAGCGAGCGGCGTCACTGGTACATCGACCCGGTGCCGCAATATTACCGCTGGGACGGCGAGTGGCACTATTTCGGCCGGCCCGGCTTTGGCGGCGGCCGCTACAATGGCGGCAGTTTTGGTCCGTGCTGGACGCGGACGCCGATCGGCGCGGTCTGGAATTGCGGCTAATCGACAGGGCAGGAATTTCGCCGGCCGCGAGCGCTCATGCCGCGGCAGCCGGTGCGCCGGCTGCCTGATCGTCCTCGATGTCGTCGATCTCTGCGCGCGGGCTCAGATGATGCGAGCCGCGCGCGATCCGAGGCGGGCGCTGATGATGTCGACCTTTTGCGGGCCGAGGAAGGGCGAGACCAGGCGCCGCGCTCTCGTCATCATCGCGCTGCGGCGGCCATGGCCGGTGATCGGCGCGCAATGCACGACGTCCCGCGCGTTCTGCTCGCCGTGCTTGCGCAGATAGTCCGCAAAATTGCTCATGCTCTCGTCGACCCGCAGCAGCGTCTCGCAAGGCGCACCTTCGGCGTAGATCACGTCGTGGGATTCGAGCTTGATGTGGAAGAATTCGAGTGCGTCATGCTCATCCGCGGCGTCGAGCGTGATCGTCGTGCCGTTGACGAGGTTGCCGGCGGGGATGAGGAGGCCGTCGAGCAGCACGGCGTGACCCTGGGTCACGTAGAGGTCGGCGTGCGGCACGTTGGGAGCAAGCGCCGAGCGCGCGATGCGGACCGGCCGCGCGCTCTTCACCCACGGCTTGTTCGGATCGCTCCTGGTGCGGCTGAACCGGCCGATCCATTGCACCGCGCGCATTCCGCCGAACACCGTCGGCAACAGATCACCGACGACGAGATCCTCGATCCTGCGCTCGCCCGCCGCCGTGGAAATCCGGGTGCCCTTCAGGAAGCAATTGCCACCGCTGGCGGCGCCGCCTCCACCAACGAAACTGGCCGCTCCGTTGCTCTTGCCGTCCGCCATTGCGGAGCGCGTGGTCATCGCGCTTGCGGCAACGCCTGCTGCCGCAGCACCAAGGCCTCTCGATATGACGGCACGCCGCGTGGCGGCACCCGACGACGGGGTCGTGATCTCTGACATCGCAAAATTCCCTGTATCTACCGTCGGCTTATATGCAATCGGCTTCAACGCGATCAGGATCGTTGCAGCCGAGCTTCGCCTGTTGGTCGCGGCATATAGCAGAAAGTTCGCGCGACGATGAGTCAAAACTTCATGCAGTGACGAAGAGTCACTCGAGAGAATTTCAGACTAGTAGTGTCGGATCGGAAGGCCGCTGAAATAGTAGTTCACGCCGATCCGAACAATGTGATCGTCGAATGACACGTGACTGCGATCGAACGCCGCGCCGAGGTTGGGCGTGGTGAAGCCGCGATCTTCCAGTTTCACATAGAGATATTCGACTTTTGCCGACCAAGCAGGCGCGAATGCCCATTCGGCACCTGCACCCGCGGTCCATCCGGATCGCCACGACGATGCGCTGTCGAAGACCGCGCCGGTTGCGGACGATTTCACGCCGGCTTCGACGCCTGCGGCTGCATAACCCGCCGTCGCATAGAGCAGCACATTGCCGGGCGTGTATCCGATGCGCCCGCGAAGCGTGCCCAGCCATTGCAGTTTTGTGAAGCTCGAGAAATCCACGTTGCCGGCAGGACCGCTGTCCAGCGAGCTGCCTTTTTGACCGGCCCATGACAAGTCGCCCTCGGCGCCGAAGATCCAGCTCATCAGCTGCCAATTGTAGCCCGCCGTCGTGCCGAACACGCCGCCATTGACGTTGAACACCGGTGTGTCGTCGAGGCCTGTCACACGATCGACATGCTTGCTGCGTCCCCACGACCCGCCGCCCGCGACGCCGACATACGCGCCTTGCCAGCCATAGACCGGCGCACCGCGAATGACCGGCGCATCGTGCGGATAGGGCGGCAGGTCGGCGGCCGAGGCGTTGGCAGCAAAGACGATGGCTGTGACGCCGAGGATTGCCGTCGTGATCGGGAGAGAAGATGTCATCGGACAGAGTCTCTGGCTTGCGGCGGTCGCAGAACCGCTGCGCGGGACCAATGGCGTCTCGCGCACGCGTTCGCGGACAGCGGCACGCGACGGACCGCATGCCCTCGTGATGTAGACGATTGCCGAGGACTTTCTCCGCGCAAATATTTCCACGCATTTTTCGGCGCGCGTCATGGGATCGACGCGTGAGCGTCACAATCGCACAGGCGCGGCACCTGAGGTGCTCGCCTCTTCGCTGCGCTCGCAATGGCGGTGTGGCGGGAGCGTTTGCTCGTTACGAGAAGAACGCGATCTTCTCAGCCTGGGTCATGCGACGGATCGGGGCCAGCGGATCGTTGGCGGCGGCGCGGGGCTTTTGCAGCATGCCACTGGCGAGGATGGTGGCGCCGAGCGAGGGCTCGGGCAAGGACGCGGACAGGGGCGAGGGCATCGGCAGCGTCGCGGTCGGCGCGGCGCCGAAGCTTGCGGCGGCGGCCATGCGGGGGCGGGGCTGCTCCATCACCTCGGCAGCGGCCTCGGCGATCGCGTTGGTGAGGCGCGTGAGCGACTCCATCGCGATCGGCGCGTCTTCTGCGGGCTCCGCGACCGGTGCGGCTGGCGCAACGGCAACCGGCACTTCGACCTCGACGGCAACGGGCGCTGCGGTCGCCGCAGCCATCGGCTCGGGAGCAGCCGCTGCGATCTCGACCGGCTCGATGATCTCGTCGAACTCGGGATCGGGTGCAGCCATCTCCAGCGCGATGGCCTCGAGTATGGCTTCGTCCTCGGCGTCGAGCGAGAACTCGTCGGTCACCTCCGCGACGGCGGCGGGCTCGACGACCGGCTCTTCAAAAGCGATGTCCGCAACCGCGACATGGTCGGGCGCGCTTTCGCTCTCGGCTGCGATCTCCGGCGCGACGGCAGCATCGATGGCCTGCTCGGCGATCGCGGACGGCTCTGGCGTGCCGGCCGTCTCCACTGCTGCTTCGGGCTCGGGAGCCGCCGCGACGTCCGGCGGCGTCTCCGCAAAAGCCACGGCTCCCTCGCTCGCCATCGCGGCTGATGCGGGCTCGACAGGCTCTGCGACCGGCGGTGTGTCCTGCGCAGGCACCGGCGAGGGATGCGCGGCCTGCGGCGTTGCGCCGCCCTCGGTCTGCTCGATGCGTTCCCTGAGCAGATCGAATGCGGCCTTGAGCTCGACGCGGGGGTCGATGGTCGAAATCTGCCCGCAGGCGGCCTCGATCGAGGCAAGCTGCGAATCAATGAGGTCGCAGATTCGCCCATCGGCGCCGATCTCGCGCCAGCGCCAGGAGATCTCCTTGATGATGCGGATCCCGCGCGGGATCGGGGCGAGACTGGCTTCGATCGCAGCGGGATCGCATGCCGCGATCGCGATGGTCTCGGCCTCGCGGATGGCGCGGCGGATCTCGACCAGCGCTTCGGGCAGGCGGTCCTCGACGACGGGTTGTCGCTGTGCCGCAAGGGTTTCTTCGATTTTCGCGACCGCATCCAGCACCATGCGGGTGTCGGCATTGCGGTTGCGCTTGGCGTATTCGCCGAGGAACCAGCGGCCGCGCGCGGTCTCCATGAAGGCTTCGCGGATCGCGTCGTAATCCTGCTCGTTCGGCTCGGCCGCGCGGGCAGACATGGGCGAAAGGGCGAATGCTTCGTTGGCCATGACAATCTCGTCGCGCAAATCACCACGCGTTACACTAACGATCACCACGATATCGACCGAATCGCAATTGGTTTGATGCAGTCCGAATCACAAATCCCCACGCCAGCAGCCGTGAAGCGGCGATTCGCCGTCAGCCTCGCGCTGTTCTACTCGGCGGTGTTCGCGGTATCGGGAACGCATCTGCCGTTCTTTCCGGTCTGGCTGAAGGCGATCGGCATCGACGCAAGCTGGATCGGCCTCATCAACGCGCTGCCGGCGATCACGCGCTTCACCACGCTGCCGCAAGTGACCGCCTTTGCCGAAAAGCGGCACGCCATCCGCGCGGGCATGATGGTGTCAGTGCTGGCGACCGCCATCGGGTTTGCGGCCGTGGGCTTGCAGCAGCAGCCGCTGGCGCTGTTTCTGATCTATGCGCTGACTTGCATGATGTGGACACCGACGATGCCGCTGACCGATGCCTTTGCGCTGCGCGGCGTCGCGCGCTACGGGCTCGATTACGGCCCGTTGCGGCTGTGGGGCTCGGCGGCGTTCGCCGCGGGCTCGCTCGCCTGCGGCTATCTCGTCGACGTCATCGCGGCGCGCGACCTGATCTGGGTCATCGTCGCCTGGGCCGTCGTCGCGGTGCTCGCCAGCCTTTTATTGCAGCCGCTCGACGATGTCAGGCGGAAGAGCGCTGAGGCGCGTGCCGACACGGCGCTGCTGCGCGATCTCGGCTTCTGGGCCGTGATCGCCTCGGCCGCGCTGATCCAGGGCAGTCACGTCGCCTATTACACCTTCTCGGCCATCAACTGGCAGCTCCATGGTCTCGGCGGCCTGACGATCGCGGGGCTGTGGACGCTGGGCGTGATCGCCGAGATCGTCGTGTTCGCGCTGTCGCCGCGCTTCTCGCTGCATCCGTCCACGATGATCGCGATCGGGGGCTTGAGCGCCGTGCTGCGCTGGATCGTCACCGCGAACGAGCCGCCGCTGGCGCTGCTCGCGCTCGCGCAGCTCGGCCACGGCCTCACCTTCGGCATGACCATCCTCGGCACCATGAGCCTGCTGGTGCAGCGCGTGCCCTCGCACCAGATCGCGCGGGGGCAGGGCTACTATGCCGCCTGCAACGGGCTGCTCGGCGCTGCGACCTCGATCGCCTCAGGCGCGATCTACGCCCGCATCGGCGACGGCCTCTATTACGTCATGGCTGCGATGGCCGCGGCCGGAGCGCTGGTGATCTGGTCGGCGCGGCATCGGCTGATCGCTCACCCCCAGAGCGAGGACTCCGGCGGATAGACCAGGCTGCCGTCGTAACGCAGGGCGTGATCGCGGTCGCGCGCCAGCAGCAGCGGGCCGTCAAGATCGACGAAGCGCGCCTGCGGCGTCACCAGCATGGCGGGGGCCATCGACAGCGAGGTTGCGACCATGCAGCCGATCATGATCTCGAAGCCGAGCGCTTGCGCGTCATCGGCCATCGCGAGGGCTTCGGTGAGGCCGCCGGTCTTGTCGAGCTTGATGTTCACGGCGTCGTAGCGATCTCGCAATGGCGCGAGCGAACCACGGTCATGCACGCTCTCGTCGGCGCAGACCGCGAGCGGCCGCTCGATCCGCGCCAGCGCGTCGTCCTTGCCGGCTGGCAGCGGCTGCTCCACGAGCGTGACGCCGGCGGCGGCGCAGGCGGCGAGGTTGGCTTCCAGATTGGCCTCGGCCCAGGCCTCGTTGGCGTCGACGATCAGCTCGGACTCCGGGGCGGCCCTGCGCACCGCCGCAATTCGCTCCGGATCGCCATCGCCGCCGAGCTTGATCTTGAGCAGGGGCCGGTGCGCGGCCTTGGCGGCCGCCGCCGCCATCGCCTCGGGCGTCCCCAACGAAATCGTGAAGGCGGTGGTGCGCTCGCCCGGCGAGGGGCGGCCGAGCAGGCTCCAGGCCCGCAGGTCCGCCGTTTTGGCTTCCAGATCGATGAAGGCGCAATCCAGGGCGTTGCGGGCCGCGCCAGGCTTCATGGCGGCCTGGAGGGCCTCCCGGTCGAGACCGCCCCGGATCGCGTCCTCCATGGCCTGGATCGCGGCTAGCGTCGCCTCAGGGGTCTCGCCATAGCGGGGATAGGGCACGCACTCGCCGCGGCCGGTCAGGCCGTCCCGGCTCACCTCGGCCACGACGGTCACCGCCTCGGTCTTGGCGCCCCGGCTGATGGTGAAACTGCCGGCAATCGGAAAGCGCTCGATTTGCGCCCTAAGTGCCGGAACTTTGCTGGAAGTCATTTTGAACTCTGGCGAAATCTGAACCTGCTAGTTACCTCTAGCAACTAACAATGGCCAGTTGGGGGTACCTTCTCTAGGTAAGGGCGCGTGCGCAACGATCTGATTTTCTCCGCCTCGGCAAGGGAGCGGACATCTTGAACGGCGATCCCAAGCTGGAGCGGATTGCCAAAGGCAACGCGCTGGCCCTCTGCGCCACCGGAACCTGGACCGCGAGCTTCGCGCCGGTGCTGGAGCGGATGGTGGCTGACGCCGAGAAGCTCGCCGGCGGCCCGCAAAGCATCTTCATCGACGTCTCCGAGGTCGCCAAGCTCGACACCTTCGGCGCCTGGCTGATCGAGCGGCTGCGCCGCAGCCTGACGCAAGGGCCGGTCGAGGCGCAGATCGCCGGCCTCTCCGCCAATTATTCCAGCCTCGTCGACGAGGTGCGGCGGGTCAGGGCGACCCCCGTGATCGAGAGCAGCACGATCACCATCACCGGCATGCTGGAGCAGATCGGCCGCGCCGTGGCCGGCCTTACCGGCACGATGACCGGCCTCATCGACATGCTTGGCGCGGTGCTCGCCGCAGGCTTTCGCGTGCTGATCCATCCACGCTCGTTCCGCCTGACTTCGACCGTGCACCATTTGGAGCAGGTGTGCTGGCGCGCGGTGCCGATCATCGTGCTGATCACCTTCCTGATCGGCTGCATCATAGCCCAGCAGGGCATCTTTCATTTCCGCCGTTTCGGCGCCGACATCTTCGTGGTCGACATGCTCGGCGTGCTGGTGCTGCGCGAGATCGGCGTGCTCTTGGTCGCGATCATGGTCGCGGGCCGCTCGGGCAGCGCCTACACCGCCGAGCTCGGCTCGATGAAGATGCGCGAGGAGATCGACGCACTGCGCACCATGGGCTTCGATCCGATCGAGGTGCTGGTGCTGCCGCGCATGCTGGCGCTGGTGTTGGCGCTGCCGATCCTCGCCTTCCTCGGCGCGATGGCCGCGCTCTATGGCGGCGGGCTCGTCGCCTGGCTCTATGGCGGTGTCGATCCCGAGGCCTTCCTGCTGCGGCTGCGCGACGCCATCTCGATCGACCATTTCATCGTCGGCATCGTCAAGGCACCTGTCATGGCCGCCGTGATCGGCATCGTCGCCTGCGTCGAAGGGCTCGCGGTGCAGGGCAGCGCGGAATCGCTCGGACAGCACACGACAGCCTCGGTGGTGAAGGGCATCTTCTTCGTCATCGTCATGGACGGCGTGTTCGCCATCTTCTTCGCCTCGATCGGGATGTGACGATGGCGCAAGACATCCAAAACGCTGTTCAAAACCCGATCATCCGCGTCCGCGACATCACCGTGCAGTTCGGATCGACGCGCGTGCTCGACGGCCTCAACCTCGACGTCAAGCGCGGCGAGATCCTCGGCTTCGTCGGCCCCTCTGGCGCGGGCAAATCGGTTTTGACGCGCACCATCATCGGCCTCGTGCCGAAGGTCGCAGGCTCCATCGAGGTGTTCGGCGTCGACCTCGATTCCTCCAGCACATCGCAGCGCCGCAATGTCGAGCGGCGCTGGGGCGTGCTGTTCCAGCAGGGCGCGCTGTTCTCTTCGCTCACCGTGCGGCAGAACATCCAGTTTCCGATGCGCGAATATCTTCGCGTGTCGCAGCGGCTGATGGACGAGATCACCATGGCCAAGCTCACGATGGTGGGCCTCAAGCCCGAGGTTGCTGAGCGCTTTCCGTCGGAATTGTCGGGCGGCATGATCAAGCGCGTGGCGCTGGCCCGCGCGCTCTCGCTCGATCCTGACCTCGTGTTCCTGGACGAGCCGACCTCGGGCCTCGACCCGATCGGCGCCGGCGATTTTGACGAACTGGTGAGGACGCTCCAGCGCACTTTGGGGCTGACGGTTTTCATGGTAACGCACGACCTCGACAGCCTCTACACAGCATGTGACCGCATCGCCGTTTTAGGGAACGGTAAGATCATTGCTGCAGGGTCGATGGCCGACATGCAGGCCTCGCAGCATCCCTGGCTGAGGCAGTATTTCCATGGCAAGCGCGCCCGCGCGGTCATGGGTTCGTAGCTGGGTTGAGTAGCCGGAGCACCTGATGGAAACGCGGGCGAATTACGTATTGATCGGGTCGTTCACGCTGGCGGTGATCGCCGCGGCGATCGGCTTCGTGCTGTGGTTCCAGTCGCTGCACACCACCAAGCAGCGTAGCCCGCTGCGCGTCGTGTTCGAGGGCCCGGCCGCGGGCCTGCGCAATGGCGGCAGCGTCAACTTCAACGGTATCCGGGTAGGTGAAGTGGTCTCGGTGAAGCTCGATAACCCGCGGCGGGTTGTCGCACTCGCCATGGTCGAGAACAACGCGCCGATCCGCAAGGACACGCTGGTCGGCCTCGAATTCCAGGGCCTGACGGGCGTTGCCGCGATCTCGCTCAAGGGCGGCGAGGAGGCGGCACCGGCGCCGCCGCTCGACGAGGACGGCATTCCCACGCTGACGGCCGATCCGAACAAGCTCCAGGACGTCACCGAGGCGATCCGCGCCACGCTCCAGAACATCAACAAGATCGTCGCCGACAATCAGGAGTCGGTGAAGAACTCGCTGAAGAACCTGGAGACCTTCACCAACTCGCTCGCCCGCAACTCCGAGAAGATCGACGGCGTGATGGCCAAGGTCGACGGCGTGATGCTCAAGGCCGACAATCTCATGCTCGGCCTCAACACGCTCGCCGGCGGCAAGGACGGCGGCGAGCTGTTCCAGGCGGTGAAGTCGATCCGCGAACTCGCCGAAGATTTCGACAAGCGCTCCGGCGCGCTGATGACGGACGGCCGCCGCACCCTCGGCGACATCAGCCGCGCCGTGAACAATTTTGACCGCAACCCCACCCGCGTGCTGTTCGGCGCCAGCAACTCATCGCAAGCCGCCCCGCCGCCCGAGCCGCCGAAGCCGGTAGCGGCGCCGAGGCGGCAGTAGGCGGACACGGACCTCTCCACTCGTCATTGCGAGCGAAGCGAAACAGTCCAGACTACCTCTGCGGAGACAGTCTGGATTGCTTCGTCGCTTCGCTCCTCGCAATGACGATCGCTACGTCGACCTCGCTCTTGGTCCCGGCATCCTGAGGTGCGAGCGCAGCGAGCCTCGAAGGATGCTCGGCCCGGAAGCAGCCGGGCCGTTGCCCTTCGAGGGCCGCTGCGCGTCCGCCTCAGGGTGACGGTGATAGATCAGGGCGTGGCCTTTCCTACCATCGCAACGACGATCGCAAACAAAAACGGAGGCCGTGAGGCCTCCGTTTTCTATTCGCGATGATTGCCGCTTACCCCAGCCGGCCCGCCGCATGCGCGAGCAGGGTGTAGACCAGGCCCGTCTCCGAGGTCAGGTGGCTGCGCAGTTCCTGCGGGCCGCGGCCGTCGCGGGCGACTTCGTCGAGCAGGCGCTCGAACTCGGCGACGTAGCGGTCGACGGTGCCCTTGAAGTTGCGGTCGGCGCGATACTTGCGGGCGACCTCGTCAAAGGCCTTCTGGCCGGCGGGCGTGTACAGGCGCTTGGTGAAGGCCTTGTTCTCGCCGCGCTGGTAGCGGTCCCACATCTCGGCGGCGAGGTTGCGGTCCATCAGCCGACCGATGTCGAGCGACAGCGATTCCAGCGGATTGCTGCTGCTCTGCGGCGCCTGCGGCTGCGGCGCGGGTGCAGCGCGGCCACGGGAAGCCTCGCGACCGTTCGGGGCGCCCTGGTTGGCGTCGGTGCGGTTGAGCAGATCCGACAGCCAGCCGTCACGGTTCTGGTCGTTGCTGGAAGGCGCAACCGACGGCGCTTCGGTGCGACGCGAGGGGGCGGGCATGCCGAGGGTCGAGGCGCTGCCGGTGTCGCGCATGCGCGTCTCGGTGCCGCGACCGCCCGCGGCTGCCATCAACGGCTCATCCTGGCGCTGGACGGCGGCAGAGGCGCGGCCCGTCGTCGAGACGTCGAGGCCGCGGCCGTGCTGGGCCACGATGCGGTTGAGCTCGGCGAGGGCCTCGATCTGGTCGACGATCACCTTGCGCATCTGCGCAGTGCTCTCGGCGGCCTCCTGCGGCATCTCGAGCACGCCGCGGCGCAGCTCGTTGCGGGTGGCTTCGAGCTCGTTGTGCATCTCGAACGCCATCTGCTTCATGCTGGACACGAGGTTGGTGAACTTCTCGGTCGACTGCTTGAACATCGCATCCGCCTCGTCGGTGGTCTGGCGGTAGATGTCGTGCATGGCCTCGATGGTCTGCCGGTGCTCCTCCTCGGAGGCCGATCGCACCGCCTCGAACTGGCGGGTGATCGCGGCCGAGCCTGCGCCGGCGGTCTCCGCGACGACGCGGGCGATGTCGCGGGCGCGCTCCTCGGCGGCGGCCAGCGATTCATCGAGCAGGCCGGTGAAGCGCGACAGCCGCTGGTCGAGATCGGTCGTGCGCAGGTCGATCGTGGTGACGAGCGATTCCAGCGCCTGCTTGCGTTCGGCGAGCGAGGCGGTGGTGTTCTTGTTGCTTTGCTCGACGACCTGGGCGGCATCGACGAGCGCCTTGCCGTGGGCGTCGAACTGGGTCGACAGCTCGCCGAGATCCTGCAGCGCCTTCGTGGTCTTGCTGTTGAAGACGTTGAGCTGGTCTTCCAGGTTCTGCGTCGCAGCGCCGTTGCGCGAGGTGACGTCGTTCATCGCCGAGACGAAGTCGGCGACGCGCGTCACCAGCGCCCGCTCGAGCGAGTTGAGGTTGTCGTGCGCACCGGTCAGCACCTCCTGCAGCAGGATGTTGCCTTCGCGCAGGCGCTCGAACAGGGCGACCGTGTCGGTGCGCAGGATCTTGCTGGTCTCCTGCATCTCGGTGACGGCCGCGATCGAGACCTGGCGCGACTGGTCGATCGCGGAACGCGAAGCCTGTTCGAGGTCCTTGAGCGACTTGCCGACCGCGCCGGTGGCCATCTCGCTCGCCGCATTGATGGTGCGGGCGACTTCCGAGCCGTTGCCCATCATGGTCTGCGAGAAGGCGTGGCCGCGCGTCTCGATCGACTTCAGCGCGTCGGAGGTGACGCGGTCGATGTCGAGCGTGAGCTGGCTGGTCTTCGAGCCGATCGCGTCGACCAGCGCGCCGCGCTTGGCGTCGATCATGTTCGACAGACGGTCGGCCTGCTGCTGCACATAGGTGACGATCTCGTCGGTCTTGCCGGTCATGGCCTGGCCGAAGCTGCTCGAGGCGGCAAGCACCGAGCGCTCGATGTCGGCCGAGCTCGACTTGACCCGCGAGCTCGCCTCGTTGGAGGCGGAGATCAGCGCGTTTTGGGCGTTGAGCGCGCTGCTCTGGATGTCGCTGGTCGCATTCGCGGTGGCCGCGCTCAGTGCACGCTCGATCTCGGTCGAGATCGTGCGGATCTGGCTCGCGGCATCCGCGGAGGTCGAGGTCAGCGAGGTCTGCGCCTCACGCGCGCTGTTGAGGATGGTCGAGGCGGTGTCGGCGCCGACCGCGGTCAGCGTGCGCTCGATGTCCGTGGTCAGGGACTTGATCTGGCTCGCCGCATCGGTCGATGCGGAGATCAGCGTGCCCTGCGCTTCGCGCACGCCGCTGGTCAGCGCCTCGATGGTGGCGCCGCCGGCGGTCGCCAGCGCGCGCTGCATCTCGGCCGCGAGCGAGCGGACCTGGCTGGTCTGTTCGGCGGAGACCGAGAGCAGGGTGCTCTGGGCGTCGCGGGCGCTGGTGGTGATCGTCTCGGCGGTGGTCTGGCCGACCTGCGAGAGCGAACGATGCACTTCGGCCGCAAGCGACTTGACCTGGCTTGCCGCGTCCGAGGACGCCGTGACCAGCGTGCTCTGGGCTTCGCGGGCGCCGGCCATGATGGATTCGGCCGTCGCAGTACCCGCCATCGAGAGCGAGCGCTGCACGTCGGAGGAGAGTGCCTTGATCTGGTTGGCAGTCTCGCTCGAGGCGGCGATCAGCGAAGTCTGCGCATCGCGGGCGCCGGCCGTGATCGATTCCGCCGTGGTGGTGCCGGCGAGCGACAGCGAACGCTGCACGTCGGCGGTGAGCGTCTTGACGTGATTGGCCGCGTCCGAAGACGCCGTGACGAGCGTGGTCTGCACCTCGCGGGCGCCGGCCAGGATCGAGGCTGCGGTGGCGGAACCGGCCGCCGACAGCGTGCGTTCGACGTCGGCTGCGAGCCCCTTGATCTGGTTCGATGCATCGCCGGATGCTGCGACCAGCGACGACTGCGCTTCGCGGGCGCTGCTCAGGATCGAGTTCGCTGCTCCCGTGCCGACCGCGGTCAGCGCGCGCTCGACCTCGGCGGAGGTCATCTTGAGCTGGGCGTTGACGTCGGAGGAGACCGTCATCAGCGACTGCTGGGCGGTGCGCGCACCGGTCTGGATCGTCTCGCTGGTGTTGACGACGAGGTTGGTGAGCGAGCGTTCGGCGTCCTCGACGTGCGAGCGGATCGCGGTCGAGATCATCTCGGCGCGGGAGATCATGTCCTCGCTGGCCTGGCGGCCGCTGCTCTCGATGCGGCCGGCGACGGCCTCGACGCGCGAGCCGAGCAGGTCCTCGAACTGCGCCACGCGCACGTCGATGTCGCTCGCGACAGAGCCGACCTTGGTCTCGATGGCGTGCTGGACGTCCTGGAAGCGCGCGGTGACCGTGTCGGTCAGATGCGTGCTGCGGCTGTCGATGATCTCGGTGACGCCGGTGATGCGGCGGTCGACCGCCTCGATCGCCTGCGCGGTGCCGTCGGTCAGCGTCGAGGTCAACAGACCGAGGCGGGTGTCGATCGACTGCATGGCGTGCGAGGCGCCGTTGGTCAGCGCGGTCGTCAGGTAGGTGAGGCGGGTGTCGATGGACTCGAGCGCCTGCGAGGCGCCGCCGGTGAGGGTGGTGGTCAGATGCGTCAGGCGCGTATCGATGGTGTGGATGGTCTGCGATGCGCCGTCGGTCAGCGACGTCGTGAGGTGGGTGAGGCGCGAATCGATCGACTGGATCGCCTGCGCGGCACCGTCGGTCAGCGAGGTCGCGAGCGTGTCGAGACGGCCGTCGATGGTCTCGGTGACGGACCGCGCACGGGTATCGAACGACTGCTCGAGCGCGCTGACGCGGCCGCCGAGCTGCTCGTCGAAGGTCTTGATGTGGCCTTCGATGGTGCCGTCGAGGTTGGCGATCTTGCCGTTCAGCGAGGCGTCGAAATTGCTGACGCGGTCGCCGATCGTGGTCTCGAACTGCACCAGACGCTGGTCGAGCACGGCCGTGATCTCGCCGCCGTTGGCGGTGAAGCGGGTGTCGAAATTGTCGACATAGGTCTTCAGCGACTCATGGATGTCCTGTGTGCGCTGGCCCATGCGCTCGACGATCTCGCCGCCGAACGTCTTCACGGTGCGGTCGAACTCGGAGATGTGGCGGGTGATCAGCGCGCCCAGCGTGCCGGAGTCGCGGGCGAACTTCTCGACCAGCTCGGAGCCCTGGTTCTTCACCAGCTCGTCGAACGCGCTCATCTGCAGCGACAGCGAGTCGTGCGCGGTCTCGGTCTGGCTGACGACCTTGGCGACGAGGGCGTTGACGGTGGCGTCGAGCGCCTCGCTGGCCTTGTCGCCGCTGGTCATGATGTGGCCGGCAAGGCGGTTGCCGGCGTCGTCGATCTTGGCGGAGAGGTCGTTGGAGCGCAGCTCGAGCTCGAGCAGCAGCGAGTCCGACGAGTTCTTCAGGCTGTCGTGCACCTGCTCGGTGCGCTCGGAGATGCCATCGACGATGGCGGCGGAGCGCTGCTCGAACTCGCCGGTGATGCGGTCGATGCGCTCGTTCAGCATCTCGTGGACGCGGTCGGCGAGATCGACGAACTCGTCGTGGACGTGGCCGGTCTTGAAGTTGAGGCTGGTGGTCAGCCGCTCGCTGGCATCGAGCACGGCGCGCGTGGTCTCGTTGCTGGCTTCCTCGAGACGGTCGAGCAGGTCGCCGCCGCGCTCGCCGAGCGCCAGGATCATGTTGTCGCCGGCATTGCTCAAGGCGCTGGTGATGTGGGCGCCGCGCTCTTCCAGCGCGCCGGTGATGGATTTTGCGACCTCGTCGACGCGCGAGGCGATCGCGTCCGAGATCAGCGCGATGTCGTGGCGCAGATCGATCTGCACGCCGGAGATGGCGCTGCGGACCTGCTCGGCCTGGCCGACCAGGTTGTCGCGCTGATGCGCGATGTCCTGGAGCAGGGCGCGGATGCGCACCTCGTTGTCGCTATAGGCGCGCTCGAGCGCGGCGACCTCGTTGGCGACCAGCGTCTCGAGCTCGCCGGCGCGCGCGATCGCGCGCTCGATGCCGTCGCCCATCGCCGCGACCTCGCGGCGGATGGCCTGGCCGACCGTGACCATGGAATCGGAGGCCGAGCCTTCCGGCTCGGAGAAGCGGATCGCGACCTGCGCCATCGCTTGCGCGATCATGCGCATTTCCTGGCCGCGCCAGACGAGGCTTGCCAGGAAATAGAACAGCATGATCGGGGCGAAGAACATCGCGATCAGGCCGGCGATGACCAGCACGCCGCCGCTCTGGCCCATGGCGGCCTGGATCGAGGGCAGGAAGCCGACGGTCAGCGCGGCGCAGGCCGCAAGCCAGACGCCGGCGAAGATGGTGGCGAAGGTGTAGACGCTGCGGGCGGGGCGGCCCTTCTGAAGCGCCTGGAGCAGCTGGCCGATGGTCTCGCGGTCGTCATTGGCGGCACGGCGCGCGGTGCGCGGCTCCTCGATCGAATCGAACACGGTGGCGCGCTCATTGGCGGCCGGGCGCGGCTCGAAGGTCGGCTCGTCGTCGAACACGGGAGGCGCCGGCGGTGTCATCGCAGGCGCGGTCTCGTTGCGCATTGCGGCGTTGCGGCTGGTGTCCGCGGCCGTATCGCTGATGTTCAGGGCTTCCTGGATCGCAGAAAGCGCAACTTCTGTCGGGTCTTTGACCTTCTTGGGAGTATTCGCCATGTTCAGTCCGAGCCCTCGTTACTTGTACACGCCCCCCGCGAGCCCTGCGCGCGACGCAAGCTCACAGACCGGATCATGCCGCTTGCGCGGATCTCCGAGCCGTCCCCACCCGGACGGCTTGTCCGCTAATTTCCGCAACATCCTATTGGCAGAGCGTCGCGAATGAAATGCCCGCGATTAAGACAATCTTAATCATCGTTAACAGGATCGCGCCGTAAAGCCTTAGCAATAAATGCAATTCTCCACCGAACTTGGTCGATTGCGGCAACTTTTCGTCAATAAACGGGCAGAATTGCGTAAAACGGCCCAAACATTTCGTTAACCATTTCCATGCTTGGGTGGAGGGGAAGTCACCGCCGAACCGGCGGAACCATCGCGCGATGCCGGGGCCTGCGCCATGACGCCTGAACTGCAACGGATGGACTGGATGCCCTCGCCCCCGCTTGCGCCCATCGACAGCCCGCTCGACCTCGACCACCTCTCCCGCATGACGCTCGGCGATGCCGAGCTGGAACAGGAAGTGCTCGCGATGTTCGCCGAGCAGGCGGTCCGCCTACTCGCCGCAATGACTGCGTTGCCGGCCGAGACCGGCGCGCTCGCGCACAAGCTCAAGGGCTCGGCGAGGGGGATCGGCGCCTTTGCGGTTGCCGACGCGGCCGCCAGCCTCGAGATGGCGATCCGGACCGGCCACGACCGGCCGCACGCCTTCGCCGCGCTGAAGGTGGCCGTGGCCGAGGTCCGCGCGGCGATCGCGGCGATCCTCAAGCACTAGGCTCGCAAGCCCGATTCGTGCGGGGGCCTTGCGCGTTGGCCTTCTGTCTGAACGCGTTTTCCTCCGCGCGAAACGGGGCCCACTTCGCTTGAAAACGCTATAGCGCGGCCCTGACCGACCCGTTATAGGACAGCCCGGATACTCCTTTTTCCCCAACATCGCGGCAGCACGAGCACACATGGCCAAGATTCACTTTGTCGACCACAAGGGCGAAACCCGTACGGTGGAAGTCGAGAACGGCGCGACCGTGATGGAAGCTGCGATCCGCAACAGCATTCCCGGCATCGAGGCCGAATGCGGCGGCGCCTGTGCCTGCGCGACCTGCCATGTCTATGTCGACGAAGCCTGGCGCGAGAAGGTCGGCAGCCCGACGCCGATGGAAGAGGACATGCTCGACTTCGGCTTCGACGTGCGCCCAAACTCGCGCCTGTCCTGCCAGATCAAGGTTTCCGACGAGCTCGACGGGCTGGTCGTTGCGACGCCCGAACGCCAGGCCTGATCTTTCACTCTAGGAGTGCATGATCCCGGAAACCGCTACACACTTTGCGCTGTCGGGGCCCTGCGGGTCCGGATCATGCACTATGAGCCCGGCGGCACGACCTCGATGCCGCGCTTGTGCCAGGGCCTGAGCTTCTCGATCACCTCTGCAGTCAGCGGCGCCGGACGCCGCGTCGCCTCGTCGAGCAGGACGCCGACGGACGTCGCCGAGGCAATGCACTTTCCGTTCGAGAACACGACCTGCTCGAAGGTCACTGACGTCCGTCCGAGCTTCACCACGCCGAGGCCGAGCTCGATCGTGTTCGGCCAATGCAGCTCGGCGCGGAAATGGATGTCGAGCCGCACCATGATCCAGGCGAGGCCCGGCGGGGTCAGCCCGTATTCGGGAAGCTTCATCAGCGTGACACGGCCGGTCTCGAAATAGGTGGCGTAGACCGCGTTGTTGACGTGCTGGTTGGGATCGAGATCGCCGAAGCGCACGTTGTCGCTGAGGCGGTAGGGGTAGTCCTCAAGGCGCGGCGTCGTGTCGAGGCGGCTTGGTGCGTTCACCGATTGATCTCCGTCATATCGCAGCCCGTTACAGCCCAGTTATCCTGACCCGGCAAGTGGGCGCGGCTGCGGGGCGCTCCCGCTTTTATGCCTTCCCTGATCCATCCCCGTTGGCTAGACAGGCAGGGTCACCTCTGCCCAACGGGCGCCGTCCAACCGATAACGACCGATAAAGAGACGACATGAGCGACGTGATCAAAACCGATGTGCTGATTATTGGCGCCGGCCCCTGCGGCCTGTTTGCCGCCTTCGAGCTCGGCCTTCTCGACATGAAGGCGCATTTCGTCGACATCCTGGACAAGGTCGGCGGCCAGTGCGCCGAGCTCTATCCGGAAAAACCGATCTACGACATTCCCGGCATTCCGCAGGTCTCGGGGCAGGGCCTCACCGACGCGCTGCTGGAGCAGATCAAGCCGTTCCATCCGACCTTCCATCTCGGCGAGATGGTCGAGACCGTCGAGAAGATCGGCGATCCCCTGTTTCGCTGCACCACCGATGCCGGCAAGGTGTTCGAATGCAAGGTGGTGGTGATCGCGGCCGGCGGCGGCTCGTTCCAGCCGAAGCGTCCGCCGGTGCCGGGCATCGAGGTCTATGAGGGCACCTCCGTGCATTACGCCGTGCGCAAGATGGAGACGTTCCGCGACAAGAACGTGCTGATCGTCGGCGGCGGCGATTCCGCGCTCGACTGGACGCTCAATTTGCATCCGGTGGCAAAGCGCATCACGCTGCTGCACCGGCGCGATGAGTTTCGCGCAGCCCCGCACAGCGTCGAGCAGATGCGCGCGCTGGTGGCCGGCGGCAAGATGGATCTGAGGCTCGGCCAGGTCACCGCGCTCTCGGGCGCCGACGGCAAGCTGAGCGGTGCCACCGTCAAGGGCAACGACAACAGCATCACCGAGGTGGTCTGCGACACCATGCTGCCGTTCTTCGGTCTCACCATGAAGCTCGGCCCGGTCGCGAACTGGGGCATTGCGCTCGAGAACAATCTGGTGCCGGTCGAGACATCCGCGTTCGAGACCAACGTGCCCGGCATCTTTGCCATCGGCGACATCAACACCTATCCCGGCAAGATCAAGCTGATCCTGTGCGGCTTCCATGAGGGCGCGCTGATGTCGCAAAAAGCCCATCGCTACGTCTATCCGGATAAGCGGCTGGTGTTCCAGTACACGACCTCGTCCTCCAGCCTGCAAAAGAAGCTTGGTGTCAACTGAGGGCGAGGGGCGGGAACGCCATGCCCCATGTTTCTGGTGCTGGAACCGTTCGCGAAATCGCCGTAGTCTGCGGCCATTCCAGTTGCCGCTTAGCAAGGTGATCATAATGCGGAATCTCTTTTCCAGCTTTCGGCTGCTCTCGCTGCTCGCGCTCGCACTGTCGATCGGCGCGGTGAGCCCGGCTGCGGCACAGGCGCAGCAGCCGACCGCAGCGGGCCTGTGGCAGAAGGTCGAGGACGGCAAGACAGTCGGATGGTTCCTCTTCATCGACCACAACGGCATCTTCGAAGGCGTGATCGCAAAGACCTTCCCGCGCCCCGGCGACGATCCGAACGAGGCCTGCACGAAGTGCACCGACGATCGCAAGAACCAGCCGGTGCTCGGTCTCTCCTTCATCCGCGACATGAAGCGTGACGGCTTGAAGTACGAGGGCGGCAACGTCGTCAATCCGCGCGACGGCAACATCTGGAAGGCCAAGATGACGGTGAGTCCCGATGGCCAGACCCTGACCATGCGCGGCTTCCTCGGCATTTCCCTGTTCGGCAAGGACGAGACCTGGCAACGCCTGCCGGACGCCAACATCGCCCAGGTCGATCCCGCCATCGTCGCGAAGTATCTGCCCGCGCAGGCCGCCGCGACCAAGCCGGCGCCCACGCCTGCAGCGAAGAAGGGCGGCGCGATGATGGCGCCCGCTCCGAAGCAGTAGGCGGTTTTCGCATCCCCTGAGAGTCGTCGCCGCGGCGGTCTTGTCCCGACGGCCATATCCGTCGAAAGGCGCATGCCGTTGCACCTTTCTGCCGTAGTTCCCCGGAATGCGCGTTGGCGCCGGATTTGCATAGCTGTCGCAAAGCTGCTGGGGGAACGAGTCGCCATGTCCATGCCTGCCTGACGGCGTGGCCGGCGGGCGACATCGTCTGTCCCTCGCGGCGCCATTGTGATCCGCGGGAAGACGACATGCGATTTGCAAAACCATGTGCGGCAGCGCTGCTAGTGCTGCTGACCAGCCCGGCGCTGGCGCGCGACGACGGCCGCTACGCCAACTCGCCGCTCAAGCCCTGGTTCGAGAGCCTGCACAGCGAATACGGACAGTGCTGCTCGGATGCCGACGGCTATGTCGTTGCCGATGTCGATTGGGAATCCGACAAGGGACGGTACCGCGTCCATCTCGACGACGAATGGGTCGTGGTGCCTGACGGCGCCGTGATCACCGTGCCGAACAAGATCGGCCGCACCATGGTGTGGAAGCACTATATCGACGGCCATCCGCGCGTGCGCTGCTTCATGCCGGGCAGCATGACATAGCATCTCTAAGGCGCGATGAGATCAGGATGAATCGTCATCGCGCTTCAGGTTGTTGTTTGAGCATGGTCTTTTCGAAAAACCGCTGCGCACTTTTTCGGACCATGCTCTAGAACTTATAGGTCACGCTGCCCAGCACGGTGCGGCCGATGCCGAGGAAGCAGTCGCCGCGCGCAAGGCACGTGGTGACGTGACGCTTGTCGAACAGGTTGCTGGCATTGACTTGAAGGCGCCAGGGACCGGTCTCGTAACGGACCATCGCATCGAACAGCGTGTAGTCGGGCGTGCGGATGGTGTCGGTGCCGTCCCAGGAGGCGCCGATGTAGCGCACGCCGCCGCCGAGCGTGACGCCGGGAAGGCCGATCAGCGACAGGCGGTACTTCGCCCAGAGCGAAGCCTGGTGATCCGGCACGGTCTCGACATGCTTGCCGGCGTTGTCGCCGCTTTCCACGCGCGCATCGAGATAGGTGTAGGCACCGATCAGATCCAGATCCGGCGTGAGGCGCGCCAGCACCTCGAGCTCGGCGCCGCGGATGCGCACCTTGCCGGTCTGGACCGAGAGCAGCGGATTGTCGGGATCGCTGGCCAGGCGGTTTCGTTCGGTGGTGTCGAAGATCGCGCCGTTGATCGCGTTGCCGGGCGCCGGATTGTACTTGAAGCCGAGCACCACCATCTCGCCGCGCTGCGGCGCGCAGACACCCGCCGCGCAGACACCACTGCCGAACACAGGATTGAACGACTGTGCATAGGTCACGTAAGGCGTTACGCCGAACGGCAGCTCGTACATCAGCGCGGCGCGGCCCGTGGTCGCCTGGTAATGCTCGACCGGTGAGCCCTGCGTGTCGCTGGTGACGTAGTCGTGGCGCAGGCCGAGCACAGCGAGCCACGGTCCCAGCCGCAGCTGATCTTGACCGTAGAGACCGAGCTGGCTCTGGCGGAGATCGGGCTCGGCCGACATGTCCGGCGGCGTGACGCCGGTGTAGACCGGCGCGTAGAGATCGAACGGCGTTGCATCGTAACCTCCGCCGGACGAAGCCGCGGTAGTCGACGCCGAACAGCGTCTTGTGCTGGACGGAGCCCGTTGCAAATTTCAGCTCGGCATTGCTGTCCGACGTGAAGTTGTCCTTGACGCTGTCGCGAGCCCAGATATAGCGCGCCACTGTGCGCCGGTCCGCATCGAGGAACGGATTGTCCGGATTGGAGTACACGTCCGGATAAAGCCCGTGATAGATGCCCTCCACATGCGTATAGCGCATGTTCTGCCTGACGACGAGCGCATCGCTGAAGCGGTGCTCGAACAGGCTGGAGACCGCGCCGGTCTCGGTCTGATAGCGGTCCCAGCCCGGCTCGCTGGTGAAGCGGTTGACAGGGATGAAGCCGTTGGGACCGGGATAGAGCGTGCCCTCATGCGGCAGGAAGGCCGTCGACGAGCCGGTGGTGTCCTTCTGGTAGGTGCCGAGCACGGTCCAGCTGGTGTTGTTGGTCGGCCGCCAGGTCAGCGACGGCGCCAGCAGGATGCGGTCGTCCTTGACGTAGTCGGTCTGCATGTTGCTGTCGCGGAACACGCCGACGAAGCGATAGAGCCACTCGCCGTCCTTGGTCAGCTTGCCCGTGGAGTCGAGCTGCATCTGCTTGCGGTTGAAGCTGCCATATTGCACGCCGATCTCGTTCTCGGATTCGGCTTGGGGGCGCTTCGAGATCAGGTTCAACAGGCCGGCGGTCGAGGTGTCGCCGTAAAGCACCGAGGATGGACCGCGCAGGACCTCAATGCGCTCCAGCGTGTAGGGCTCCGGCCGCCATTCGTTGAAGTTGAACGTGTTCACCACGCGCGTGCCGTCGAGATAGATGTTCGGATCCTGGCCGCGGATGCGTGGAAAGTCGCCGCGCGAATCCGCACCGTACGCGTCGGCGAACACGCCGGGGACGTAGCGCAGCGCCTCCTGCACGGTGGTCACGCCCTGGTCGGTGACGCGATCGGCGGTCACCACGCTGATCGACTGGGGCGTCTCGCGCAGCGGCGTGTCGGTCTTGGTGCCGGTGCCGCTTCGGGTCGCGACGTAGCCGCGGACGGGGCCCGTCGCGGTCTCCGCGCCAGCACTCGCGCCCGCGGCTGGGGTGTTGGCGTTCGCAGCGGCCCGCTCGGCTTGACGACGACGGCTTGCCGCTTGCACAGCCTGGCGTGAGCGAAGCGAATGGGCGCGCGCCGCTGGTCGCGGCGATGATTGCTGGACGACGACAGCGGGCAGCTCCTGCGACGATGATTGCGCCGCGGCCGGCGCCGCGTCCATCAAGCTTGCCAACATCGGCAATGTGCCGCCGATCAATCCTGCCGTCGTCCTCAGCCATGTAGTCATTCGCGACCCCATCATTTGCGGGGCGGACGACTAACAAGCGCAGTCTCGGGCTTGAAGTGCAGGAAGGACTCAATGGTCCCTCAATCATCAGATTTAGAATTAGTATTCATGTAAGGAGATCGCACGCCGCTTGATGGCGGCGCGCGGATCGGTGATTGTGAAAATGGCGCGGTGTGCCTTGGCGCGGCGTAGACCGACGCAGGGCCGCCCTACGCGTGGCCTGACGGCAGGCTCCGTCTGACCCGCGGCGAGAGTGGAACGGCTCCGTTGACCGCGCCGGCACGGGCAGCTTCCGTCGCGAGATACTGATTGCCCCACGTCCAGAGCATGCGAACGACCGGCTCGAGGGAGCGCCCCAGCGCCGTCAAGGAATACTCGACCCGCGGCGGGACTTCGGCGTAGATCTCGCGATGAATGAGGCCGTCGGCCTCGAGCTCGCGGAGCTGGCGCGTCAGCATGCGCTGCGTGATGCGGGACAGGCGCCGCTTGAGCTCGTTGAAGCGAATCGTGTCGTCGAGCAGATGATAGAGGATCACGCCCTTCCACTTGCCGTCGATCAGATCGAGGGTGGCCTCGACGGGACATCCAACGGCGCAATCATACGTCTTGCCGCCGAGCTTCTGCATAGTTCACTCCGTGATACTAGAGGACCGGCCTGTGCGTAATTGTCAGTCGCCAAATTAGCGCGCATCGTCGCTCTCGCAAAGACTGATGTCAGCGACGCCGTGATGAACGAGCTTCGGCCTGGATGGAAGTCTCTGCATTCAAAATCCTGCGGCGGCAACCGGCGCAAGACTGGTCGAACGCGCGCGGGAATAACCTTAGAAAACACAGGGAGCGAACGGTGCGAAGCGTGAGGAGAGGAATTCGACTTGTCACTCTGCTGTCGGCGGCAATCGTCACGGGCGCAGCCTGTGCGGAAAGCGGAAGCGGCAACGCTGAAGTTTTCGCGAGGCTGCCTCAGTCAGTCGGCAACATTGCGTTTACGCCCGACAACCAGCTGATCTTCAGCCACCATCCCTTTTTCAGTCCGGACATACGCGTGGCGCGGCTGACGTCGCCGACGACGTTCGAGCCGTTCCCGAATGCCGAATGGAATACGCCACGAAAAGGCACCGATCAGTACCTGGACAATGTGCTGGGCCTTCGTTCCGACGAAAGCGGTGTCGTGTGGATCATCGACATGGGATTCCGGACGCAGATCACGCCGAAGCTGGTGGGGCGGAATACGCGCACCAACAGGCTGGAACGCATCTATTACATGCCGGAGCCGGTGACGGTGAAAGGCTCGCAGCCGCAGGACATCGTGATCGACCAGAAGAACCGGAAGTTCTACGTCGCCGACGAAAACATCGGGCCTGGTGGCGACGGATCTCACGCTGCGATCATCGTCATCGATATGGATACGGGCGTCGCCCGGCGCGTGCTGGACGGCGATCGATCCACGGTCCCCGAGAATGTGCCAATCACCGTGGATGGCAATGATCTGACGGTGCCCGGCAAGGACGGCAAGCCTTCGCTCATCAAGGTCGGCTGCGACGGCATCACGATGGATGCGAGGTCCGAGTGGGTCTATTTCGCGCCGCTCAGCGGCGGTTCGTTGTACCGCATCAAGGCGGCCGACCTCGCCAACGAGAAGCTGCCCGCCGAAGAGCTGAGCGCGAGGGTGGAACGCTACTCGGACAAGCCGAACAATGGCGGCCTGTCGATCGACTACGCGGGCAACATCTACCTGACTGCGGTCGAGACCAAATCGATTGGTGTCGTCGGGACCGATCGGAAGTTTCGGACCTATCTGAGCGATGCGGACATGGTGTGGCCGGACGGGATCACGGCCTCTCCCGACGGCTATATGTACGTATCGGCGTCACAGGTCTCCGCAGCCGCCATGTTCCATGGCGGGAAAGCAGAAAACAAGACGCCGTATCTGATCTATCGATTCAAGCCGATCGCATCGGGCTATATCTCACGCTGACGGCGAGAGCGACGACCCCGGCAAGGACAGCCGGGGTCGCAAATTGTCTCAGCGTTCCTCGCTCGCCGCGGTCGCGCTCGCCAGCCGCTTGACGCGCGGCGACAGCACCGAGACTTGCGCGGGGGAGGCGGGCATGCCGGCGACGATCATCGCGGGCGCAGCCGACTGCTCCTCGACGCCGGCACCGCCGAGCACCTGCACCTGAGTCGTCGAGATCGGAAACGACTTGACTTCGTAAGAGGGAAGTTCGCCGGCGAACGCAGCCGTGGAGCTCGCAATCATCGCACCGGCGACGGCAATCATCGAAAGAAAACGCATTGGAAAATCTCCGTTGAAGATGTCAATCGGAGGTTTGGTCGCGGCGATGCCGCAGCAGGTTCGCTCGCATGCGAACATTCGACGGCCGCCGGCGATCTATTTGGTTGCGTCAGGCGACAGCGATGAAGCAATCCTGAAACATTTCCGCGCTTCGGTTTCATGACCGTTCCGCGCCACGGACCGGACCCGCGGCAGGTTCATCGGAGCCGTAAAGCGGCAGAGCGGATGTCGGACGGAGTCGCGTTGTAGGCGCGTCGAAACGTCCTGTTGAAATAGGAGATGTCGCCGAAGCCGCACTCGAACGCGATGGCGCTGATGGTGCGGGTGGCGAAGCTCGGATCCTTCAGCATTTGCTGCGCGCAGTCGAGCCGCGCGCCAGAACGAATTCCGAGAAGCCGGTGCCGTCGCGTTCGAACAGCTTGTGCACGTAACGCGGCGAGACGCCGTGCCGCAAGGCGAGCGTCGTTGCCGACAGCTCGTGATCGCCGAGGTTCTTGCGGATGTCGGTCTTGATGGCCTGAAGCCGGGCGGCCGCGAGGCCGCGCCCTTCCGCTTCATGAGCGACGTCGTCCTCCGCGCCGAGCGCGAGCGCTGCCAGATCTATGATGTGGCTCGCCACGGCTTGCGCGAGCGGCGGCGCATCGAGCGGGCCGGCCGCATGAAGCGTGTTCACGTACTGCAGCAGCAGGCGAAGCGCGCCGTTCTCGGCCGGAATCTGCCGCGCATAGGCGGAGTCCAGATCGCGGAGCAGCACCGCGAGTTCGGGCCGAGGCAGGACGATGGTCAGGAATTGCCCCATGCGGTGCATCGTGCTGACCGACGGATCGGTCCCGGAGATCACGACGGCGGTGCCGGGGCGCCCGACGATCTCGCGCCCGAGCTGTCTCGTCGTGGAAGCGCCGCTGATGAGCACGGAGATACCGAAGCCGTCCCGTGCGCCGGCGAGATGCTGGCGAGTGAGGTGGTAATGTGCCGGCGACCGCGATCCCGACACGATGCCGATGCCGGGCAGGCTCTGGAAGGTCACGCTGGCATGAAACGGCTCGTCGCCGATCGGCTCGATGTCCACATTCGCGATGCTGCGGCCGTAGATCTCCCGCCATTTGGCGAGGCGTTGCTGGACCGGAAATTCGTCCGTGGAGACATGGACGGGCGTGGAGCGGGACCTGGGCGGTGTCATGAAGGAATAGTTGCAGTCCATCGTCCGGCGGTTCGAGCCGATATCACCGATGATGCTATTTTTCAATCGGCGGCGCTTCCGTCGTGTTGTCGGAATGCACCATTGAGCCGGCAATCCGCGGGCGAGTTCATCATTGTCCGGACTTGTTCTCATCGGTCCAAGAGCCGTGCCGCGAGACCTCCTAGGCTTTGCGCAGCTGAAGTCGAGCGAAAGGAATCGGTCGTGAAGAAAGCGTCTCTCGTCGCCGTGGTGATGGTCATCGGCGGAACGGCTGCCGCAGGGGCGGCCGACCTGACCCGGCCGGCCTACGTCAAGGCGCCGCGGCTCGAGGCCACGCTGTATGACTGGACCGGCTTCTATCTCGGCGTCAATGCCGGTTATGGCGTTGGCCGCAATCTGACCAGTGCCGGATTTACCGGCACGATCTTTACCGAGATCAGCCGCCTCGGGCCGCAGGGCGGGCTCGGCGGCGCGCAGGCCGGCTACAACTGGCAGGGCGGCAATCTCGGTCTCGGCAACGTGGTCCTCGGTGTTGAGACGGATATCCAGGCCGCCGACCTGAAGGACGATCGTTGCGGCGTCTTCTCGCTCCCGGCCTGCAGCGCCCTGGGCCTCACTTATTCGCAACGGCTCGGCTGGTTCGGTACCGTGCGCGGCCGCGTTGGCCTGGCCAATGGCCCCGATGCTGAGCTATGTGACCGGCGGCTTTGCGTATGGCGACGTGCGGACCAGCGTCACCGAGATCCCCGACAGCTTCAGCATCAGCCAGGTCCGCACCGGCTGGACCATCGGTAGCGGTGTCGAGGCTGCTCTCGCGGGCAACTGGACCGGCAAGATCGAATATCTCTATCTCAATCTCGGCACCCAGACGGGCGCAGGCACCCTGCTGGGCACGCCTGCGAGTTTCTCGTCGGATACCCGCGAGCACATTTTCCGTGTCGGCGTGAACTATCGTGTCGGCGGCACCCCCTATCGGGAGCAGCCGGCGGCGAACTGGACGGGGCTTTATGTCGGCGGCAATGCGGGTGCCGCAATTGCGCGCAATGCCAGCACGTATGATGTCGTCGCTTCGACCGATCCCGGACGGCACGACTTGAGCCCGAAAGGCTTCATCGGCGGCGGACAGATCGGCTACAACTGGCAGGCCGCCAATTGGGTGTTCGGTCTCGAAGCCGACATCCAGGGCTCGACCCAGCGCGACAACGAGGTTTGCCTGTTGTGGTGCGGCCCGCCGATCGGCTTCGATCTCACCCTCGACCAGCGGATGACCTGGCTCGGCACGGCGCGGGCGCGCATCGGCTATTCGGTCGGCTCGTCGCTCTTCTATCTGACAGGCGGCGCCGCCTATGGCGACGTGAAGACGACCCTGGTCGACACCAATAATTTCGGTGTGTTCGTCGTGCAGCAGATCACCGCCAGGCACACCAAGAGCGGCTACACCGTCGGTGGCGGCCTCGAGTCGCCCGTCAATCCGTTCGGCTTGCTCGGTCCGAACTGGACCGCGAAGACGGAATATCTGTTCGTCGACCTCGGCAGCGTGACCGACCAGTACACCAGCGTTTTCGGTGCGACGTTCGCCCACACCAGCCACCTCCAGGAGCACATCTTCCGCAGCGGGCTGAACTATCACTTCAACACGCCGAAAGTATTGAGAGAGCGGCGAGGGCGCGCTAGCGCGCTTCCAGATCGAGCTGCGGAGATTTCGTCGCCGCCGCTCGTTCGGGAAAGCGCAGGCTCATCGTCGTGCCGTGGCCGGGCGCGGAGAAGATGGCGAGCTCACCGCCATGGGCGGTCATGATCTCGCGGACGATCGACAGGCCGAGGCCAGCGCCGCCGCCTGCGGTGTTGCCGGTCTGAAACGGCTCCAGCAGCTTGTGCTCGGCGCCGTCGGGCAGGCCTGCGCCGTCGTCTTCAACCGCGATGCTGCGGCAGGCGAGCGTGACGACGATGCGTCGGGCGCCATGGGCATGGATCAGCGCGTTGCCGACGAGATTGGCGAGCGCGCTGCGAATGGCGGCATCGACGCCCTGCACCAGCACCGGGCCTTCCTCGGCGCGCTCCAGCGCAAGCTCGATGCCGGCGTCCAGCGCCGAGGGACCGAAATCGGCCAGCACGTCCAGCGTGATCTCGGCAAGATCGATCGGCCGCTTTTCGATCGCATGATTTTGCAGGCGCGCCAGGTCGAGCATTGCGGACACCAGCGACGTCAGGCGGCGGACGTCGCGCACCAGCTCGGCCTTCAAGGCCGGCTCGGGCACGTCCTCGATCTTCGCGCGCAGCAGCGTCAGCGGCGTGCGAAGCTGATGGGCGGCGTTGCCGAGAAAGCGTCGCTGCATCCTGATATAGGCATCGATCTCGCCGAAGGCGCGGTTCAGCGCCTCGACCAGCGGCTTCAGCTCGCGAGGGACCTCGGACAGGGATATCAGACCCTGCGGGGCGGCAGGGTCGATCGCGAGCGCGCGAAGCGCCACCCGTTCGATGCCGCGTGAGACGAAACGCGCGGCCAGCGCCGCGCCGACGGCGACGGTCGCGGCGAAGGCCAGCGCCAGCAGCATGATCGAAAAGACACTGCGGATGAGAAAGTTTCGTGCAATCCGGCCGAACCGAACTTGAGGCTCGCCGATCATCATCGCGAGCTGCAACGAGCCCCTTTGCACGACGGCGAGGCAGAAGGTGCTCTTCTGGTCGAGCGTGTTGAAGACCGATGAGCCGACGGGCCCGTGATAGGGAAACGCGAAGGGAAGGGCCGGCCGGCGTTCGCTGCCGTACTCGCTGACCATCTCGCCTGCGGACACGACGTACCAGAGGTTCGGGCTGTCCGCCTTGAGCTCTTCGAGAGCGCGCGTCGGGCGCACCGTGAGGTTCTGCCCTTCGATCTCGGTGGCGCGGTCGAGAACGGCAACCACGACCCGGCACGCCCTGAACTCGCGCTCCTCCATCGGATAGCGCCACATGAAGAGGCCGAGCATGATCAGGAAGATCGTCGTCGCGGCGATGCCGAGCGACAGCGCAAAGGTCCGGGCGATCGAGGTCATCGCGGCGTGGCCAGCCGTAGGATGTAACCGATGCCGCGCATGCTGCGGATCTCGACGTCGCCGCCGTATGCCGCCAATTTTTTCCTCAAGCGCGAGACCTGCGCTTCGAGCGTGTTGGATTCGATCTCGTCGTCGAAACCGTAGATTTCCTCGATCAGGGCGTCGCGGGTGATGACGCGGTCGCGGCGCATCAGCAGCGCGCCCAGGATCAGGGCCTCGCGCCGCCGCAGCAGGACCTTCGTATCGCCGACCACCGCCTCGTTGCTGCCGAGATGCAGCTCGACATTGCCGAGCGACAGCACCGCGGGCGCGAGCAGGCGAGGCCGGCGCAAGACCGCACGCACGCGCGCGATCAATTCCTGCGGCTCGAACGGCTTGCCGAGATAGTCGTCGGCGCCGCCGTTGAGGCCGTCGACGACGTCCTCCTTGGCGTCCTTGGAGGTCAACATGATGATCGCGGGACGTTCCGGCGATTGGCTCAGCGCGGTGACCACCTCGAGCGCATCGCCGTCAGGCAGCATCCGGTCGACGATCGCGAGATCATATTTGAAATTGTCCAGCGCCTGGCGGGCATCGGCAATCGAGCCGACGACGTCGACGACGCCGTGCAATTGTCCGAGCAGCCGGCTGACATAGGCGCCGATCTGCGGTTCGTCTTCGATCACGAGCGAGCGCACGCACCTCGTCCTTCTCTGCTGGGGCAATCGAACCCCGACCATGACGCTTCCTGGCCGAATTCCGGCATTTCGGTTCGTGCGCGAGGTTCCATTAAGGCAGCGAGCTAGGCGAATAAAAGGCAGGAGCCGGGGAGTTGCACCGGCTGCGGCGGCCAAAATTTGAGAGTGTGAGCGGGGCCGGCAATGTTCGTGCAATGTTGGTCCGGCTGCACGGCTGACCGCGCGAAATGTCGCGGCGACGATCGCCCGTTGCAATCTTGGGGCAATTTTGCCGGGTCACATGCGGGGCTCCGAACCACATCAAGTCGACTCGGCCAGCAAGGCCGGTCCGGGGCCCCGTAATGACTTATCTTGACGAAGCCGCTCTCCGCCTCACGGCGAATGCGCGGCGGACGACCGCCTTGCTTGCCGCACTCGGCACGATCATCGCGCTTCCTCAGGCTGCATCGGCGCAGACCGCATTCACGCTGCCGGCGCCGCCATTCGACCTGCCGATGCTGCCATCGCCCTCCGGCAACTGGACCGTCATGGTCGGCATCGGTGGCGAATACACGCCTGACTTCGTCGGATCGAAGAACGGGAGATTTCTCCCGATCCCGATCTTCACCATCCGTCGTGCCGGATCCATCGACCAGTTTCGCGGACCTCGCGACAGCGCCAGCATTGCGCTGCTCGACGTCGGCAATTTTCGCGCCGGCCCCGCGTTCAAATATGTCTCCTCGCGCAAGAGCGACAGATATGCCGAGCTGACGGGCCTTGGCGACGTCAAGGCGGCCTATGAGCTCGGCGGTTTCGTCGAATATTATCCGGTCGACTGGCTGCGCCTGCGCAGCGAATTGCGCCAGGGCTTGGGTGGCCACACCGGCGCCGTGGCAGATGTCTCCGCCGACGTCATCGTGCCGCTGATCCAGAGGCTGACGATCTCGGCGGGCCCGCGCTTCACCTGGAAGAGCACCAAGGCGACCGCGCCCTATTTCGGCGTCGATGCCGTGCAGGCGGCAGCGTCGGGATTGCCACTATATGATGCCAGGGGCGGCGCGCACTCGGTCGGCTTCGGCAGCCAGATCTCCTACCGCATCAATCCGCAATGGGAGGTCCATGCCTATGTCGAGTACGAGAAGCTGCTGGGTGATGCCGCGGACAGTCCGCTGGTCAAGCTGCGGGGATCGTCGAACCAGACCACGGTAGGCCTGGGCGCGTCCTATTCCTTCGACTTCAGGATTCGATAGGCGATGCGCCGCATAGCTGTTCTATGGATTGGCCTCGCGTTTGCCTCCGCCGTTCTCGGCGCCGCCGCCGCGTTCGAGACGCGCGCGAGCCGCCTCCAGGCGATCAAGACCGTCGGCATCATCTCGGCCATCGGCGAGGAGATGAGCCTGACGCAGGCCGGCCTGACCGGGTTCGGCAAGACCGGGCAAAGCGCTTCGATCAGCGCGTGGGGGCTGGACGAGTTCATCGTGCAGCAAGCGACGAAGCTCCTCAGCGGACGCTTTCGCGTTCAAGCGGTGAGCTATCGCCGCGTCGCGTTCGCCGCTGTCAGGGATTCGCCGGTTACGCCCGTCAATCTCCTGCGCAGCGATCCGTTCAAGGAGCTGGTTCGCAGCGATGTCTCTCCGCAAGGCCTGGACGCCTACATCGTGATCACGCGGGCGAAGTCGAAGCTCGGCAACGGCCGCAACGTCGAGGGCGTCGGGCTCGCCGAATACCGGACGCTGCTCGCGGATTACGGCCTGATCCACGCGCTGTACGAAGTCCGCGTCATCGATGGCAAGTCGTTCGACGTGATCGAGAAGCGGGCCGCCGCGCCGCTCGACAACACGGCGACGATGCGGATTGCCGGCCCGAGCGGCGCAGTCGACGCGACGTTTGACGGTCCGGCTTCGAGCGAACGGCTGCGCGCGGCGATTGCGGACCTCATCACGCGCAGCCTGCCGGTCACGCTCGGCGACATGCACCTGCTCGACAGCCAGTGACCCTCAGGTCACCGGCGCCGGATTGAACAGCGTGAGATCGTTGTGGATGCCCCAGCGGTCCGACCACGGCTTGGTGCGGCCGGAGGCGACGTCGAGGATCAGGCGGAACAGGTCCCAGCCGCATTCCTCGATGGTCTTCTCGCCGGTGGCGATGCTGCCTGAATCGAAGTCGATCAGGTCCTTCCAGCGCCGCGCGAGCTCGCTGCGGGTCGCGACCTTAATCACGGGCGCAGCCGCAAGGCCGTAAGGCGTGCCGCGACCGGTGGTGAAGACCTGCAGCGTCATGCCAGAGGCGAGCTGGAGCGTGCCGCAGATGAAATCGGAGGCCGGCGTTGCCGCGAACAGCATGCCCTTCTGCGTCGCCTTCTCGCCGGGCGAGAGCACGCCGGTGATGGCGCTCGAGCCGGACTTCACGATCGAGCCGAGCGACTTCTCGACGATGTTGGCAAGGCCGCCCTTCTTGTTGCCGGGCGTGGTGTTGGCGCTGCGGTCGGCGCCGCCGCGCGCAAGATAGGAATCGTACCAGGCCATCTCGCGCACCAGCGCGCGGCCGACGTCCTCGTTGATGGCACGGCGGGTCAGGAGCTGGATGGCGTCGCGCACCTCGGTCACTTCAGAGAACATCACGGTGGCGCCGGCGCGCACCAGGAGGTCCGCGGCGAAGCCGACGGCGGGGTTTGCGGTGACGCCGGAGAAGGCGTCGCTGCCGCCGCATTGCAGGCCGATGACGAGATCGGAGGCTGGGCAGGTCTCGCGCTTGCGGGTGTTGAGCACCTTCAGCCGTGCCTCGGCCTGGGTCATGATCGCATCGACGATCGCACCAAAGCCGTCGAAGGCCTCGTCCTGCATGCGCACGATGGCATCGCTGACGCCTTCCGGCACCAGCCGCTCCGGCGCGAGCTTCTCGCAGCCGAGGCCGACGACCAGAATCTCGCCCCCGAAATTCGGATTGAGTGCGAGGTTCTGCAAGGTGCGGATCGGCACGACTGCGTCGGGCGCGGTAATCGCGACGCCGCAGCCATAGGCGTGCGTCAACGGGACAACGTCGTCGACGTTCGGATATTTCGGCAGCAGCTCGGCGCGGATGCGCTTGACCGCATATTCCATCGTGCCCTTGACGCATTGCACGGAGGAGGAGATGCCGAGGATGTTTTTCGTTCCGACCGAGCCGTCCGGATTGCGGTAGCCTTCGAAGGTGAAGCCTTCGAGCGGAGGCAGCGGTGCGGGAACGGCGGTCGAGATCTCGAGCTTGTCGAGGGCTGGGGCCTCCGGCATGCGGATGCGGGCTTCATCGACCCATTCGCCGGCTGATATCGGCGAGAGCGCATAGCCGATGATCTCGCCATAGCGGATGATCGGGGCGTCTTGCGCGATGTCGACCAGCGCCGTCTTGTGCCCTTGCGGCACGAAGGCGCGCAGCGTCAGCCCGCTGGCAAAGCGGGAGCCGGCGGGAAGCCCGAAATCATTGACCACGATCGCGACATTGTCGCGCTCGTTGAGCTTGATGTAGCGGGGCTGTTCTTTCGCTGCGACGTCCTGGTCCATCTGCTTTGCCTCAGAAGTCGTAGGGTGGGCAAAGGCGCCACGCGCCGTGCCCACCTTGTTTCACGTCGAACGTAGCTGGTGGGCACGCTTCGCTTTGCCCACCCTACGATGTCTCAACCTGGGAAAGTATAAGCCGTCTTCACCGTCGTATAGAACTCGCGGGCATAGGAGCCCTGCTCGCGGGCGCCGTAGCTCGAGCCTTTCCGGCCGCCGAACGGGACGTGATAGTCGACGCCTGCGGTCGGCAGATTGACCATCACCATGCCGGACTCGCTGTTGCGCTTGTAGTGCGAGGCGTATTTCAGGCTGGTGGTGCAGATGCCGGAGGCGAGGCCGAACTCGGTGTCGTTGGAGATGGCGAGGGCCTCCTCGTAGTTCTTGGCGCGGATGACGGCGGCGACGGGCCCGAAGATTTCCTCACGCGCGATGCGCATGCTGTTGTTGGCTTCGGTGAACAGCGCCGGCTGCAGATAATGGCCGGGGTTCTCGCGCTTGAGCAGCTCGCCGCCGAAGGCGAGCTTGGCGCCCTCGTCCTGGCCGATCTTGATGTAGCGCAGGTCCTGGTCGAGCTGGCTCTGGTCGACCACGGGGCCGATATGCACGCCGGCCTTGAGCGCGTCGTCCACCGACAGGCTGTTCAGGCGTTCGGCCATCGCCGCGACGAAGCGGTCATGGATGCCTTCGGTGACGATCAGGCGGGAGGAGGCAGTGCAGCGCTGACCGGTCGAGAAATAGGCGCCGTTGACGGCGACCTCGACGGCGGTCTTCAGGTCGGCGTCGTCGAGCACGACCAGCGGGTTCTTGCCGCCCATCTCGAGCTGGAACTTCTTCATCGGGTTGGAGAGCACGCAGGCCTGCGCGATCTTGCGGCCGGTCTGCACCGAGCCGGTGAAGGAGATCGCGGCGACGTCAGGATGTTCGAGCAGGGTCTGGCCGACCACCGAGCCGGAGCCGACGACGAGGTTGAATACGCCGGCGGGAATGCCGGAACGGGTGATGATCTCGGAGAGCGCATGCGCCGAGCCCGGCACCAGCTCGGCCGGCTTGAACACCACGGTGTTGCCGTAGCAGAGCGCGGGCGCGATCTTCCAGGCGGGGATCGCGATCGGGAAATTCCAGGGCGTGATCATGCCGACGACGCCGACCGGCTCACGGGTGAGCTCGACGTCGAGGCCGGGACGCACCGAGGCGCCCTTCTCGCCGATCAGGCGCAGCGCCTCGCCGGCGAAGAACGCAAAGATCTGGCCGGCGCGCGCGACCTCGCCGATGCCCTCGGGAAGCGTCTTGCCTTCCTCGCGGGCGAGCAGGCGACCGAGCTCTTCCTTGCGGGCGAGGATTTCGGTCGAGATCTTGTTGAGCGCGTCGTAGCGCACCTGCGGGGTCGACTGCGCCCAGGCGGGGAAGGCGGCCTTGGCGGCGGCGATCGCCTTCTCGGTCTGCGCCTTGTCGGCTTTGGCGTATTCGCCGACGAGATCGTTGGTGTTGGAGGGATTGATGTTCTTCGTGATGCCGGATCCCTCGATCCATTCGCCGCCGATGAAGTTTCTCAGGATTTCTGTCATCTCATTCCTCCAGATTTTCTCTTAGCGCACGAGGCACGGACGCTTGTCGTCGAAGGTCCAGCCGGGGATCAGGTCCTGCATGGCCATAGCGTCATCCCGGGCGCCAAGTCCATGCTTCTTGTAGAGCTCATGCGCGGTCTCGATGGCCGCGCGGTCGATCTCGATGCCGAGGCCTGGACGGTCCGGGACCGCGATCTTGCCGCCCCTGATCTGGAGGGGCTCTTGCGTCAGCGCCTGACCGTCCTGCCAGATCCAGTGGGTGTCGATCGCGGTGACCTTGCCGGGGGCGGCGGCGCCGACATGGGTGAACATGGCGAGCGAGATGTCAAAGTGATTGTTGGAGTGCGAGCCCCAGGTCAGGCCGTTGTCACGGCAGGTCTGGGCGACGCGCACCGAGCCTTGCATGGTCCAGAAATGGGGATCGGCCAGCGGGATGTCCACCGCGCCCAGGCGCAGCGCATGGGAGAGCTGCCGCCAGTCGGTGGCGATCATGTTGGTTGCGGTCGGCAGCCCCGTGGCGCGGCGGAACTCGGCCATGATCTCGCGGCCCGAGAAGCCGGCCTCGGCGCCGCAGGGATCCTCGGCATAAGCGAGGATGCCGTGCATGTTCTTGCAGAGGCTGATCGCTTCATCGAGTGACCAGGCCCCGTTGGGGTCCAGCGTGACGCGCGCGTTGGGGAAGCGCTTTGCGATCGCGGTGACGGCCTCGATCTCCTGCTCGCCGCGGAGCACGCCACCCTTGAGCTTGAAATCGGCGAAGCCGTAATGGTCGTGGGTGGCTTCGGCGAGGCGCACCACGGTCTCGGGCGTCATCGCCTCCTGATGGCGGAGGTTGAACCATTCCGCCTTGCCGGTCTCGCCCGTGACATAGTCGAGCTTGCTCTTGCGACGGTCGCCGACGAAGAACAGGTAGCCGAGCGTCTCGACGCTCTTGCGCTGCTGGCCTTCGCCGAGCAGGGCTGCGACCGGCAGCGCGAGATGCTGGCCGAGCAGGTCCAGCAGCGCCGACTCCACTGCGGTGACCGCGTGGATCATGACGCGGAGGTCAAAGGTCTGCTTGCCGCGGCCGCCGGCATCACGATCGGCGAAGGCGGTGCGGATATCGGCCAGGATGTTGTTCATCGCGCCGACGGTCTTGCCGATGACGAGATCGCGGGCGTCCTGCAGTGTCTGCCAGATCTTCTGCCCGCCCGGCACCTCGCCGACGCCGGTGTGGCCGGCATTGTCGGTGAGGATGACGATGTTGCGGGTGAAGAACGGCGCATGCGCGCCGCTCAGGTTGAGGAGCATGCTGTCGCGGCCCGCGACCGGGATCACCTGCATCGCCGTGACGACCGGTGCGCCGGAGATCTCCGTCTGGGCCATCGTACGCTCCTCGCTGTTGTCTGCTGCTATTCTGCAGCCTGTTGTGACGATCGTGCGGCGGGCAGCTTCTTCACCAGCGCGGCCAGCTCCGCGATCTCCTGCTCGGTGAGGTCGGTGAGCGGCGGACGGACCGGGCCGGAATCGCGGCCGATCACCTTCATGCCGGCCTTGATGATCGAGACCGCATAGCCCTTCTTGCGGTTGCGGATCGCGATCAGCGGCAGGATGAAATCCTTCAGCCCGGCGTGGATCGTTGCATGGTCGCGCTTGCGCACGGCGGCGTAGAAATTGGTGGCGAATTCCGGCACGAAGTTGAACACGGCCGAGGAATAGGTCGTCACGCCCATGTCGAGATAGGGCAGGGCGAAGGTCTCGGCGGTCGGCAGGCCGCGACATAGGTCAGGCGATCGCCGAGCTTGGTGTAGACACGCGTCATCAGCTCGATGTCGCCGATGCCGTCCTTGTAGCCGACGAGGTTCGGGCAGCGCTCGGCGAGGCGGGCGAGCGTGTCGGGCTGGAGGATGGCGTTGTCGCGGTTGTAGACGATGACGCCGATCTTCACCGAGGCGCAGACCGCCTCGACATGGGCGGCAAGGCCTTCCTGCTCGGAATGGGTCAGGTACGGCGGCAGCAACAGCAGGCCGTCGGCGCCGGCTTTTTCCGCGCCAATCGCGATCTCGCGGGCGATCGCGGTGCCGTAACCGGTGCCGGCGAGCACGGGCACGCGGCCCTTGGTCTCGTCGACGGCGACTTTCACGACTTGCGGAACCTCGGTCGGGGTCAGCGAGAAGAACTCGCCGGTGCCGCCGGCGGCGAACAGACCTGCGACGTCATAGCCGCACAGCCAGTCCATGTTGGCGCGGTAGGTCGCCTCGTCGAAGGAGTAGTCCGCCTTGAACGGCGTGACGGGGAAGGACAGGAGGCCCGATCCGATCTTCTGGGCCATCTCCTGCGGGGTCATCTTGCTCATGGGCGCTGCTCCCTTGCCTCGTGTTGTGGAGGACGCAAGCAGAAGGCCGCGCGTCCATGCGCCGTGGTTTAGGAGACCGTTCGATGCGCGTCCAAGCCAAAGCCTATATCGACCGATGCGGATTGAGCATCAATCCTCCGCCACCTCCGCGGAGGACAATTCGCCGGCGATTTTGACCAGGGCCGAGAGCAGCGGATTCTCGTCGTCGCGGCGCCAGACCATGAACAGCTCGACAGGAACGCGGGTCCGCAGCTTGAGCGGCCGCAGCCGCACGTCGGAGATCTTCAGGCTCGCGGCCGCAGCCGGCACGATGGCAAGGCCGAGCCCCGCGCGCACCATGGCGAGGATCGAATGAATCTGGCTGAGATGCTGAACATAGCGCGGCAGCACGTCGGCCCGCGTGAACAGCGCCACCAGGAGATCGTGGAAGTAGCGGCTCTCATAGGGCGAATACATCACGAAGGGCTGGTCGTCGAAGTCCTTGATGGTGATGTTGTCCGCGTTCGCCAGCGGATGCTTCTTCGGGATCGCGGCGAGCAGCGGCTCGGCGACGACGCGGCGGCTGGTGAGCTCGGGACGCGCGATCGGCGGCCGCCAGCAGGCCGGCGTCGATCTGGCCCGAGGTCAGCGCCGTCGAACTGGTCGCCCGACACCATCTCCTTCAGCGAGAAATCGACTTCGGGCAGTTTCGCGCGGCAGGCGGCGACCAGTTCGGGCAGGAAGCCGTAGGCGGCGGCCGCGGTGAAGCCGATCTTGAGCGAGCCGGTCTTGCCGAGTGCGATGCGGCGGGCGACCTGGGACGCGCTTTCGGCGAGCTTGAGGATGCGCCGCGCCTCGGGTAGGAAGCTGCGCCCCGCCGGCGTCAGCCGCACCGAGCGGCTGGTGCGCTCCAGCAGCGGCGCGTCGATGATGTGCTCGAGCACCTGGATCTGCCGGGACAGCGGCGGCTGAGTCATGTTCAGCCGCGCGGCGGCGCGGCCGAAATGCAGTTCCTCCGCCACCGTGACAAAACAGCGGAGCTGATTGAGGTCGAACATCGATACATGCCTTAGATGGATAAGGCGTTTCCCCGGCACTTCTAGCATCGATCACTCCCAAAACAAAGACGGCGGCTTTTGAGGGCCGCCGTTGAGTTGCCTGGTCAAGCTCCCATGGGGAGCCCTCAGGAGGAACGTTTGAGCACCACCCGCTCGATCTTGCCGACGATCACGAGATAGGCGAAGGCGGCCACCAACGCGTTGGCGCCGACGAACACCAGTGCGCCGTTGAACGAGCCGGTGGCGGCCAGGATGTAGCCGATCACGATCGGGGTGGTGATCGAGGAGAGGTTGCCGAAGGTGTTGAACAGGCCGCCCGAGACGCCGCCGGCTTCCTTGGGCGAGGTGTCGGAGACGACCGCCCAGCCGAGCGCGCCGATCCCCTTGCCGAAGAAGGCGAGCGCCATGAAGCCGACCACCAGCGCCTGTCCGTCGACATAGTTGCAGGCGATGATCGACATCGACAGCAGCATGCCGCCGACGATCGGGATCTTGCGCGCCATGGTCAGCGAGCCGGTCCTGCGCAGGATCGCATCGGAGATGATGCCGCCGAGCACGCCGCCGATGAAGCCGCACAGCGCAGGCAGCGTCGCGACGAAGCCGGCTTGCAGGATCGACAGGCCACGCTCCTTGACGAGGTAGACGGGAAACCAGGTCAGGAAGAAATACGTCAGCGTGTTGATGCAGTACTGGCCGAGATAGACGCCGAGCATCATGCGGTTGGAGAGCAGCTGGCGGATGTGGTCCCAGCCGGAGCCAGCCTCGGGCGCACGCTCGCGCAGCAGATCGTCCTTGGGCGCGTCGAGATCGACCAGCGCGCCGCCTTCCTTGATGTAGTCGAACTCCGCCTCGTTGATCGAGGGGTGCTCCTTTGGGCCGTAGATGGTCTTGAGCCAGGCGAGACCCATGACGACGCCAAGCGCGCCCATCACGAAGAACACATAGCGCCAGCCGTAATCATGCGCGATCCAGCCCATCAGCGGCGCGAAGATCACGGTGGCGAAATACTGTCCAGAGTTGAAGAAGGCCGATGCGGTGCCGCGCTCGTTGCCGGGAAACCACGCCGCGACGATGCGGGCGTTGGCGGGGAAGGAGGGGGCTTCGGCGACGCCGACCAGCAGGCGAAGCGCGAACAGCACGGCGACGGCGGCGCCGGCACTGAGGAAGCCGACCCAGCCCTGCATCAGCGTGAACAGCGACCAGACGATGATGCTGAAGGCATAGACGAGGCGTGAGCCGTAACGGTCGAGCAGCCAGCCGCCCGGCACTTGGGCAACGACATAGGACCAGCCGAAGGCCGAGAAGATCCAGCCCATGGCGACGGGATCGAGATGCAGCTCCTTGGAAAGCGCAGGGCCCGCGATCGACAGCGTGGCCCGGTCGGCATAATTGACGGTGGTGACCAGGAACAACATGGTCACGATGAACAGCCTGACGCGAGACCTCCTCACGTCCGCTGCGGACACCACTGCGCTCATCATGCGCCTCCTTAGAACTCGAAACGTTTCCTCAAGGCGACTCCTAGAGGCGCGCGCGGCAAAGTGTCCAAGTTGAAGGGAGTATCGATCGATGCCGTTTTTGGATTGATGGAACGGCGGGTTGGGGGAACGATGCGTGGTGACGGCGAACACGTGCCACGCACTCAACTGTCATTCCCCGCGAAGGCGGGGAATCCAGTACGCCGCAGCGTCTCGATTCAAATCACCGCTGTCACGGAGTACTGGATCGCCCGCTCCAGTGCGCGATTGCGCACAAGGCGGACGATGACGGCGTGTGTGGAGGTAGCGTCGCTTCTACTGCCGCGCGCTCGGCAGCAACTGCGGCAGGAATCCGCTCGTCACGCCGGGCGGCACGGCGTCGAGACCCAGCACCGCACTTGCCGCCGGCAGCGCTGCGTCCGCCATCGCCGCATGGCCTTCCGCGCTCGGATGCACGGCGCCGCCATAGACCGCGGAGAGCACGCCCCATGTGGCATCGTGGATGTCGGTCGGCTGGCTCGCGGCCGGCAGGCCCTGCGGATAGGTCATCGCGGCAAAATAGCTGTCATTGGCGTCGCGGATCCAGCGCGCGCGGGGCAGGTAGGCGCGGTACTCCGAGGCGCCGCGGCCGCACAGCATCGGCTGGCTCGCCGCGCTCACGATGTCAGGGTTGAAGCTCTGGCCGTTCTCCGCGAAGCAAGTGCGGTCGAATTCGGGATCGTTGCCCGAATGCGCGCAGAAGCCGTGATCGGCGAAAGCGGCCTGATGCGCATCGACGAAGGTCATGCGGTCGGATTCGGGATCGCGGCACAGCGCGCCGCGGGTGCAGGTGGCAAGTCCCTTCAGCTGCGGCAGAAACTCGGTGTCGACGAAGGTCGAGACACGCGCGAGGCGTTGCGGGTCGGCGTTGAAGGACGGATGGATGTCGAAGCCGGCGCGGCCGCCGCGGCAGGGCACGCCGCCATCGGCGAGCGCCGGATTGGCGTAGGAGACATAGACCACGTGCGAGAGGTCGCCGCCGACGAGCGGCTTCAAGGCCTCGCGCAGGCGAACGAAATTCTGCGGCAGCTCGCGCGCCAGCGCGTCGCGGGAATCGTCGACGCTCGCCATCACGCCGGAGCGGCGGAACAGCGCGCGCTCGGTCGCGGTGTCGACGATGACGTCGGCGACGAGGCCGGAGAAATAGACGTCGTTGGCGCCGACCGAGAGCAGCACGAGGTCGAGCGTGCGGTCGGGCTGGCGTTTCTTCGCCGCGGTGAGCGCCTCGCGCAGCTCGGCGACCTGCGCGTTCACGCTGGTGTTGCAGACGCCGGTCTTGCCGGGCGGGCATTCGCGGGCGCGCTGCGAGCCGAGCAGCCCGTCGCCGATGCTGGCGCCGGTGCAGGCGAGTGGTAGATAGGTCACGGCGATGTGGGTGTAGCGCACCGCGAGCGCCAGCGCGGTGCGGGCCTGGTAGCTGTAGAGCGAGCGGTGGCACGGCGCATTGAACCACAACGCGCTGTAGTGCTGCCAGTTGGCGAGCGTGTCCGGCGCCTCGCAGGCGCGACCGCCTTGTAGCGCGCGCGTCGGCCGGTAGTATTGCGCGCCGGCGGTGCCGAGATAGGAGCGGAAGCAGAAGCCTTCGTCCGACAGCGCCAGCGGCCGGTCCGGATTGCCTTCGCCCGAGGCGATGCTGTCGCCGAGGCCGGCGATGAAGATATCGCGGACCTGGATTTCGGTCTGGACGCGCTGGGTCGGGTCGGAGCCGGAGGAGACGTCGACGGTTGCGACCGTCTGCTTGCCGTAGCGGACGCGCAGATTGACCGGCTCGGCGCAGTCGAAGGTCGATTGTTGCGGTCCGTCGCCGTCGTCGAAGCTCCAGGCGCAGGTGGCGCCGACCGGCACCGCGCCGGTCAGGCGCACGGTGATGGGGTGGTCGATCGGGGTGATGTAGTTCTCTTTGACGTTGTCGCGGGTGCAGGGCTGGTTGACCCGGCCCTGGAGGTCGATGCAGAGCCGGTTGACCATGTTGCGAGCCCAGCCGCGGCCCTCGCTCTGGAGCTCCAGCGATTGCTCGGCGGCGAGGATGTTGCGATTACGCGCATTCTCGACATGGAGCAGGAAGTCGCGCTCCTCGCGGAACAGGCGGAAGCGGTTGCGCACCTCCCAATTGACCTGCATCGCGCCGGCATCCTGCGCGGCAGCGCGCTCGGACGGCCAGACGGTCAAAATCCCGGCAAACACCAGGGCGCAGGCGGAGAGGGTGCGAAAGGAAAGTCGGATCATGGCCCGCGTCTTCAACGGCAAAGTTGAGGCGGAAATAAGAGAGCATTGCTCCCCCGCCTGCAACCTTCGTCTGCCGCTTTTGCGGGCGGGCGCCGCTCAGCGCTTGCTGGCCTGCCGCACCAGGCGCTCACGCTCCATCGGCGTCACCTGCTTGGGCAGATTGGCCTGCGCGCAGGCCTCCGCCAGCCGCCGCCGCTCCTGCCAGGGCTCGACCACGTTCATCCAGAGCTCGCGGCGCCCATGATGGAGATGGCGAGGCCGAACGGGATGACGAAATAGAGGATGCGGAACACCAGCAGCGTCGCCAGAAGCTGTTCGCGGCCGAATTCGGGCAGCGCCACCAGCATGGCGGCATCGAACACGCCGATCGACCCGGGGGCATGGCTGGCAAAGCCCAGCAGCGTCGCCAGGATGAACACGACGGCGAGCGAGAGGAAATCGATCTGCGGAGTGGCCGGCACCAGGAGGTACATCGCCAGCGCGCAGAAGCCGAGATCGACCACGCCGATCAGGATCTGCACCAGCGTCAGGGGCGCCGACGGCAGCACCACCTTCCAGCCCTTCTGTCCGAGCTCGCGGCGCTTCTCGCCCATGCAGAGCCAGACCAGATAGGCGCCGATCGAGGCGAGGCCGCCGAACGCGATCAGCCGGTTGATGGAGGAGGGCAGCTGATCCATGTACGAGGCGGCGTCGGGATGGATCGCCATGCCGATCGAGAGCACGAAGATGTTACCGAGCCAGAAGGTCAGTCCCGACAGGAAGCAGATCTTGGCGACGTCGATCGCATTCAGCCCGTAATCCGAATAGATCCGGAAACGGATCGCGCCGCCGGTAAAAACCGTGGCGCCGATGTTGTGGCCGATCGAATAGGACGTGAAGCTGGACAGTGCTGCGATGCGATAGGGCACGTGCTTCTTGCCGATCGTTCGCAATGCAAAAAAGTCGTAGAAGGTCAGCGTACAGAACGCGAAGACGACGCAGATCGCCGCGAGCCCGATATTTTCCCGGGGAATCTCGGTCAGCGCGGTCAGGATGACGCCGGTATCGATGCCTTTGAGGGTACGCACAAGCGTGGTGACCGCGAAGGCGATGATGAAGACGCTCGCGGCAATTCCGAGCCGTCGCCAGCCGATCCATCGTTTGAAGCCGCGTTTCAGCGCGGTCAGCAGTCCGTGCATTCATCCTCCCGGCAGGGGGCAAGATCGATAGGGCCAGGCATTGGCCGGTCGGCCGCGATCACGGCCCGTGGGCGTCGATCGCTAGCATGATGTAGCTCATTTAAGGCAAAAACGGCGGCTTGTGCAGCCCTTGACAACGATAGGTTCTGCTTTGGACCTGCGACCTTTGTCATACGCGGTTCACATCCGGGGCGCGTTAAGCATATGAGTCGTAATGCGCGGCTTGGATCGCGCGTCCGGATTTTGACATGGTTTCAAATCCTGGCGCCCGTGTCCTTGTTCCACCGCAAGCGATGCGGGCTTTTTTGGAACGCCGATGCTGCGTACCCGTTAGCGCCCAATCAGCAACCGAACATGGCGGAATAAGCGGCTTTTTCATGCAAGCCGATGCCTCCGTGTTCCCAAAACCGAAAGAGGATTGGAACGATGGGACTGTTCACAAAAGACATCAAGACCATGAACGACCTGTTCGTGCACCAGCTCCAGGACATCTATTACGCGGAGCAGCAGCTCACCAAGGCGCTGCCGAAAATGGCAAGTAAGGCCACCGATCCGCAGTTGAAGCAGGGCTTTTTGACGCACCTCGAGGAAACCAAGCAGCACGTCACGCGGCTCGAGGAAGTGTTCAAGATGCATGGCGTCGCCGTCAAGGCGGTGGACTGCCCGGCGATCGACGGCATCATCGAGGAAGCCGATGAGACCGTCGGCGAAGTCGCCGACAAGGCAGTGCTGGACGCCGCGCTGATCAATGCGGCGCAGGCCGCGGAGCATTACGAGATCGTCCGCTATGGCAGCCTGATCGCCTGGGCCAAGCAGCTCGGCCGCAACGACTGCGCCAGCGTGTTGGCCAAGACGCTGGAGGAGGAGAAGGCGACCGACAAGAAGCTGACGACGCTCGCCGAGAGCAAGGTCAATCTCCGCGCAGCGAGCTAGCGATCCGGTCTTGATCTGGAGACGCCGCGCGGCTGTGCGGCGTCTCCTTCTATTCGCCTTGCGGGGCCTGCCCGCCCTGGTATTTCAGCCCGAAGATCAGGGCGATCACTGCGAAGGCCGCAATGGTGGCGGCAAACACCAGGCTCGCCACGGTCAGGCTGGTCAGGGTCGAGAGCACGCCGATCCCGATCACCGGAAGCGCGTTTCCGAGAAAGCAGCAGATGAAATAGGCCGAGACCACCTCGGCGCGGCGATCATCCGGTGCGATCTGGTTCACCACCTGCAGGCTGCCGCGATAGCCGAGGCCCGCCGCCACGCCGCAGGTCGCGGTCGATGCGATCATCACGCCGAGCGATCCCACGAATTGTGCCGTCACGAGCAGGGCAAGGCTCGGCAACATCAGGCCGAGCGACCACAGCATGGCGGTGCGGCTGGAGAGTGAGCGTGTCAGCGCGATGACCAGCGCCACGGCTGCCGCAAGCTCGAGGAAGATTGCGCCGGCGACGGCGTGGCTGGTGACATGCAGCTCGTTGGCGAGCACGCTCGGTGCAAGTGCGGCGAAAAAGGCAACGAGGGCCATGGCGCCAAAGCCTGTCACCGCGGGCGCCACGAAGCGCGACCGGATCGACGACGGAACGCCGGCACGCGGCCGGATCGACAGCTGCGTGAATGCGGCCAGCGGCCGATCCACGGTCTCGCGTGCGAAGGCGAGCAGGGCCGCGACAACGACCAGCACCGCGAGGTAGGCAATGAACGGCGTTCGCAGCGGAAGCGCGACATATTCGGCAAGCAGGCCGGCGATCAACGCACCGAGGCCGAGCCCAGTGAAATTCGCGATCGTCGCGATCACGGTGGCGCGGGAGCGGTCCTGCTCGGCGATCAGCTCGGCAAGCCACGCCGTGCCGGTTCCGGCGCCGATCCCGATGGCGAGGCCGCTCAGCACCCGGGCCACGTAAAGCGAAGCGACCCCGTGTGCGAACAGGAAGACCAGCGCGCCCGTGATGGCGATGCCGATGGCAATGATCGCCGTGCGCCGCCGCCCGACCTCGTCCGACATCCGGCCGAACACCAGCAATGCGGTTAGGTTGCCGACGACGTAGACGGCATAGATCAGCGTCAAGGTGATCTGGGAGAAGCCGAACTGCTGCTTGTAGATGACGTAGAGCGGCGTTGCGATGGTGCTGCCGGCGAACAGGACGCCGATCAGGCAGCCGACCACAATGATGGTTGCGGGCTTGCCGAACTCCGATCTTGTCCAAGACGGAATCGAGGTGTTGCCAACTCTTGCCATGAGATCACTGCCGAGAGGGGAACATGAAGGGGGCAACAGAAACAATCTCGCCCTGTTCCCATGCTTCCGCGCGTATGCGACTTGCATGGCGAGCAGGACGCGAGGTTTCGTTGTTGTTGCTGAAGGATACGATTCCTCGCGCGATGATGTTTCGATCATAATCGAATCATGTTGGCGCGGTGAAAGCGTATGTTTCGCATGGGGCTGCAATCGAGGTGCAGCATGCGAGCTAACACCATCAAATATCAAACCTTCGACGACGGAGCCGGCGCGCCGCGAGCCCGCTCGCCTCTTGCGACCTCGCTCACGCTGGCGGCGATGAGCCTCGGCTATGGCGTGGTGCAACTCGACGTCACCATCGTCAACACCGCGCTGGATGCGATGGGCAAGACGCTCGGCGGCGGCGTCGCCGAGCTGCAATGGGTGGTCAGCGCCTACACCATTGCGTTCGCCGCCTTCATTTTGACGGCCGGCGCGCTCGGCGACCGCATCGGCGCCAAGCGCATCTTCATGGCGGGGTTCGCGATCTTCACCGCGGCCTCGCTTGCCTGTGCGCTGTCGCCCAACGCCATCGTCCTGATCGCCGCACGGCTGATCCAGGGACTGGCGGCGGCGATCCTGGTGCCGAACTCTCTCGCGCTGCTCAACCATGCCTACACGGACGATCGTGCGCGCGGCCGCGCCGTCGCCGTCTGGGCGGCCGGAGCGAGTCTCGCACTCACCGCCGGCCCGTTCGTCGGCGGCGCGCTGATCACGCTGGTCGGGATCTTCCTGGTCAACCTGCCGATCGGGCTCGGCGGCCTCTGGCTGAGCTGGCGCTATGCGGCCGAGACCACGCGAGCGACCTCGCGTGAGATCGATCTGCCCGGCCAGCTTGCCGCGATCGGTGCGCTCGGGGCGCTTGCCGGCGCCATCATCGAAGGCGGCGCGCTCGGCTGGGACCATCCGGCGGTGATCGCGGCCTTCGTCGGAGCTGCCGTTCTCGCTGCGCTCTTCATCTGGCGCGAGAGCCGCGCGGCGCAGCCGATGCTGCCGCTGTCGCTGTTCGGTCACCGCTTGTTTACCCTGACCACGATCGTCGGCCTGCTCGTCAATGTCGCGATCTATGGCCTGATCTTCGTGCTCAGCCTGTACTTCCAGCGGATCAACGGGCTGTCGGCGTGGTGGACGGGTCTGGCCTTCGTGCCGATGATGGGGGCGGTGCTGCCGGTCAACCTGCTGGCGCCGCGCCTTGCCGAACGGATCGGCCCATGTCCCACCATCGTCGTCGGCGCCTGCGTCTCGGCGCTCGGCTGCCTCGGTCTGGTCTGGATCGAAGCCGGGACAAGCTACTTCGCGATCTTTGCGCAGATGATTGCGATCAGCGGCGGGCTCGGCCTGCTGGTGCCGCCGCTGACCTCGACCTTGCTGGGCAGCGTCGAGAAAGCGCGTTCCGGCATCGCAGCGGGAGTCCTGAACGCGACGCGGCAGACCGGCAGCGTGCTCGGCGTCGCGCTGTTCGGCTCGCTGGTGGTCTCGGAAGCAACGTTCATGACGGGGCTGCACCTGTCGCTGATCATTTCTGCCGCTGTCCTGCTGCTTGCTGCGGCCGTGATCGGCCTCGGCGCAAGGGCGCAGGGGCCGACAATGTGAGCGACCGCACACATTGTCTGTTCACCATTTTCCGAACCGCTGAATAGCCGGTTACCTGCTATCCATCTCTGCCGGTTCAGATGTCGGGTGGAACAGGAATCGGCAATGTATCAGGTCCTCTACTGTCTCACCGACGAGCATGATTGGCGACTTGTTGCGCTTGGCGGCGCGGTGTGTCTGCTCGCGAGCGCTGCAGCGATCAGCCTGTTTCACCGGGCCCGCGCGGCCCGTGGGAGCGCTCGCGTGGCGTGGATTGCGCTCGATGCTGCCGTTGCCGGCTGCGGCATCTGGGCGACCCATTTCATCGCGATGCAGGCGTACGGGCCGGGCGCCGGCGGCGCTTACAACATCCCCGTGACGGTGCTGTCGCTGATCTTTGCGATCGCAGTCACCTTCATCGGTCTCAGCATCTCGGTGTCGACGACGCGCGGGCTCCTGGTTGCACTCGGTGGCGCCGTTGTCGGCGGCGGCGTGGCCGCCATGCATTACACCGGCATGATGGCGTTCGAGATTCCGGCTCATGTCGGCTGGGCGACCGGTACCGTGACCGTCTCGATCCTGCTCGGCATCCTCTTCGGCTCGCTCGCTCTGTTTGTCGCGGGACGGCGCGACGGCGTGTCCGGTGCCCTCGGCGCGACGGTCCTGCTGACGGTCGCCATCGTCTCGCATCATTTCACCGCCATGGGCGCGCTGGAGCTGACGCCCGATCCTACGCTCGTGGTCAGCGGCCTTTCGATCCCGCCGGCGTCGCTGTCGATCCTGACCGCCAGCGCGGCGGCTGCCATCATCGCGATCGCGCTCGCGGCCGCCGTGCTCGACCGTCGTGCCAAGGGCGAGCTCGGACGCCAGCAGGTCGTGCTGGATACTGCGCTCGAGAACATGTCGCAGGGCCTGTGCATGTTCGATGCGGACGGCACGATCCAGCTCTTCAACGAACGCTACGCCGCGATGCTCGGCCGCACCGGCATTCCGCTCGCCGGGCGCCTGCTCGTCGACGTGCTGCGGGAGGAGCAGGCGAAAGGCCAGTGGCAGGGCGATTCGGGCGAGTTCTTCGCGCGTCTCGTCGCCGATGCGCGCGAGGGCCGCACGACCAGCCAGGTCGTCAACCGGCTCGGCCGCTCCATCCGCGTCGTCAACCAGCCGATGCAGGGCGGCGGCTGGGTCGCGACCTTCGAGGACATCACCGAATGGCTGGAGGCGCAGGCCAAGATCTCGCACATGGCGCGCCATGACGCGCTGACCAGTTTGCCCAACCGCGTGCTGTTCCACGAGCAGCTCGAGCAGGGACTGCGGCGCACCATGTCGGGCGACCAGCTCGCGGTGCTCTGTCTCGATCTCGATCATTTCAAGGACATCAACGACTCGCTCGGCCATCCGATCGGCGATGCGCTGCTGAAGGAGGTCGGCCGCAGGCTGAAGGCCACCGTCGGCGAGAACGACACCGTGGCGCGGCTCGGTGGCGACGAGTTCGCCGTGGTCCAGATCGGACGCTCCGAGGAAGCCGCGGCCAGATCGCTCGCCGGCCGTCTCGTCGAGGTGATCTCGGCGCCCTACGAGATCGACGACCATCAGATCGTGATCGGCGTCTCGATCGGCATCTCGCTGTCGCCGCAGGACGGCAACAATCCGGACGAGCTCTTGAAGAACGCTGATCTCGCGCTGTACCGCGCCAAGGCCGACGGCCGCGGCACCTATCGCTTCTTCGAGACCGGCATGGACGCGCGCGCGCAGGCGCGGCGGCTGTTGGAAATGGATCTGCGCGCGGCGCTGCAACGCGATGAATTCGAGGTGCACTACCAACCGATCCGCGACGTCGCCAGCGATCGCGTCGTCGCCTTCGAGGCGCTGCTGCGCTGGAACCATCCGCAGCGCGGACTGATCTCGCCCGTCAACTTCATTCCGCTGGCCGAGGAGACCGGTCTCATCATCCAGCTCGGCGAGTTCGTGCTGCGCGGCGCCTGCGCCGATGCGGCGACCTGGCCTGACGATATCGACGTCGCCGTCAACCTGTCGCCGGTGCAGTTCAAGAGCCCGAACCTGATCGCGTCGGTGACCGCGGCGCTGGCCGCCTCGGGACTGAGCGCACGCCGTCTCGAGCTCGAGATCACCGAATCCGTGCTGCTCCAGAACAGCGAGGCGACGCTGACCACGCTGCACGAGCTGCGCGCCATGGGCGTGCGAATCTCGCTCGACGATTTCGGCACCGGCTATTCATCGCTGAGCTATCTGCGCAGCTTCCCGTTCGACAAGATCAAGATCGACCGCTCGTTCGTGTCGGAGCTCGCAACGCGCGAGGATTCCATGGCGATCATCCGCGCCGTGACGAGCCTTGGCCGCAGCCTCGGCATCGTCACCACCGCGGAAGGCGTCGAGAACGATGCGCAGCTCGAGCTCCTGCGGCGCGAGGGCTGCACCCAGGCGCAGGGTTATCTGTTCAGCAAGCCGCGGCCTGCCTCGGACGTGGCGTTGATGCTGGAGCGTCCGCGTTTGCGGGCGACCGCCTGAACGGTCAGCCGCGGTGCAGGGCGAAATGCGCGCCGCAGAACGCCATCACGGCGCCGAGGCACAGGGCGGCGAGCCCGGCGAGTACGACCGATACGGTTGGGATCGGGCTCGGCGCCGAGGCGGCCTGGCCCGCGCCCGCGAGCAGGAGCACGCCGACCGCGATCAGGAACTGCCGCATCCGCTGCGGGATCTGGCCGTCGACGGCGCTCTGCATCAGGCTCGCCGTGAAATAGCCGCCGGAGAAGCCGACGGTTGCGATCAGCCACCAGGCGATCGCCGCGCCCGCAGGCATGAATTCGTGGGTATCGGAACGCCAGAGGCCGCCGAGGTCGAGCCCATAGCGCGCGCCCAGCATGTGCACGGCGAGCGCGAGCAGCACGCCGGAGATCACAGCGGCGCCGAGAATCAGGCGACGCGGAAAAAAGGTCGTCTCAGCCATGGCTCGCTTGTAGGATGGGCGAGGGCGGTCGCGCAAGCATATCGCGGACGGGATTGATTTCGAGATGCAGGTTTCCGGAGCCGAGGCGGCCACGAGCTACGCCTACAAGGCATCGCTGATCGGCTCGGCGCATCGCTTCGAGCTGACGCAGGAGGGGCTGTCCTGGCACATCGCCGGCCGCTCGGGCCTGTGGCGCTATGACGAGATCAGTGCTGTCAGGCTGTCGTTCCGCCCGGTCTCGATGCAGCAGCACCGCTTCCGCGCCGATGTCAGCCACAGCGGCGGCGGCCGCATCGCAATCCTCTCGACGAGCTGGCAGACCGCCGCGCTGATGGCGCCGCAGGACAACGGGTTTCGCGACTTCATCCTCGAATTGCATGCGCGGATGGCGAAGGCGGGCGGTCGCGCGGCGCTCACCGCGGGCCTCGGCGCTAAGACCTATGCCGCGGTGCTGGCGTTCCTGGCGCTGCTGACGGTTGCGATGGCGGGGCTCCTGATCCGCGCGCTGATGATCGGCGAGTTCGCGGGCGTGCTGTTCATCCTCGGCTTTGCCGCGCTGTTCGCCTGGCAGGTCGGCGGCTTCGTGCGGCGCAACCAGCCGCAAAGCTACGGCTTCGATTCCGTGCCGAAGGCCTTGTTGCCCTAGACGGGTCGTTACTCCGTCGAGTCGAAATCTTCTTCCTTGGTGCCGAGCAGCGACACGATCGTGCGCAGGCCCGAATCGAGCTGCTCGAAGCTGGGTGGGGCGAGCGCGAGGCGCACCGCATTCGGCGCATGGCCATGCGCGATCGCGAAGGTGGAGGACGGCGTCAGCGCGATGCCGCGACGGGCTGCGGCGGCCACGAAAGTCTGCGAGCGCCAGTGCGGCGGCAGCGTCAGCCAGAGATGATAGGAGCGCGGATCGGCGGCGTGCTGATAGCCCGCGAGCAGCCTTGCCGCGGTCTGTTGGCGGCGCGTGGCGTCGATGCGCTTCAGCCGCGTCAGCTCGGCGACCGTGCCGTCGGCCATCAGCCGCTGCCCGGCCGCCAGCGCATGGCCGGAGGCGGTCCAGCCGCCGGTGCGCACCGCGCTCATCACGCTCTCGCGCAAGTGCGGCGGCGCGACCAGGATGCCGAGGGCAAGGCCCGGCGCGACCTTCTTGGACAGGCTGTCGATGACGATGCAGCGGTCCGGTCCGAGCGCAGCCAGCGGCGTGTCGTCGGCGAGGAAGCCGTAGACGGTGTCCTCGATGATGGTGAGATCGAGCTTCTCGGCGACGCGCATGATATCGGCGCGCCGCGTCGCGTTCATGGTGACGCCGAGCGGGTTCTGGATGATGGGCTGGAGATACAGCGCCGACAGATGCGCCTCGCGATGGGCCTTCTGGATCGCATCGGGCCGCGCGCCGAATTCGTCCATTGGAATCGGCACCAGCGTGATGCCGAGCCGCGCGGCGATGCTCTTGACGTAAGGATACGTCAGCGCCTCGACGCCGCAGCGGCCGCCGGTGGGCACGAGCGCGGCGAGCGCTGCCGCGAGCGATTGCTTGCCGTTGGCGGTGAACACGATCTGCTCGGCCTGCGGCGCAAAATCCTTGCGCGCGAGATAGGCGGCGGCCGCGTTGCGCGCGCTCTTGGTGCCGGTGCTGGTGGAGACGCGCAGCGCGGATTCGAGCGCATCGACGCGCTCCAGCCCCGCAAGGCTCTTGGCGATCATCGCCCATTGCTGCGGCAATAGCGGATAATTGACCTCGAAGTCGATCCGCGCATCGCGCGGCTCGCTGATGGTCTCGACCTCGCGCCTGACGTCGCCAGAGATGAAGGTGCCGCGGCCGACCTCGCCGACGACGAGGCCGCGGCGGAGCAATTCCGTATAAACCCGGCTCGCGGTCGAGACCGCGATGCCACGGTCATAGGCAAAATTGCGCTGCGGCGGCAGCCGGTCGCCGGGCCTTAACGTGCCGTTAGTGATATCGGCCGCAATGGCATCGGCAAGCTTCACGTACTCGAACTTGGACATTATTGCACCGAGAGCAATGTTTTACTTGCTCCGAGAAGTGTACTGGAGCATTTAAGTTCCATCAAGTTCCGCGATTGAGCCGAGGAGAGCGAGAGCAATCCGACGGCAAATGAGGTGCAGGCGCTGACCGCGTCTGCGCCAACGGCACCTGCTTCGCCGCGCGGAATGATACGCCGGAGAAGAAACATGACCACGATCTCGCAAACTGCCGGGCGGAGCTTACGCCCATCCTCGTCGAGCGGATTTTTTGCAACGCTTGCCAACGCCGCCTATGCGCTGTTCGACCGCCTGGAGCGCCGCTCCGCCGTCAAGACATTGAACGAGCTCGACGACCGCGCCCTGCGCGACATCGGGATCAACCGCAGCCAGATCGAGGACGCGGTGTACGGGCAGGTCAAGGCCGAGCTGAGGCGCTATCTGTAAGCGCGCCGTCTAGAAAACTTCGGGGCTCAGGCCATCGCAGCCTGACCCCACATCCCGCCGAAAGCTCGATCATCTTCGGACTGGTTGGGCTTGCGGCGAGGCCTCGGCGCCGAACCCGCTCCGCGCCGCTGCCTGGGGTCGATCCGCCGCATGCCGGTGCGAAGGCGCGCAAGCAGTGCCGCGGCGCGTATAGCGGCCCGCTTCACGAGAAACGCGATCGTCGCGGCTCGGCTCAGGATGCTGAGCATCAGCACCACCGAGAAGATGTCGATATAGGCGACGAGGTCGCCGATCAGCATCAGCGCGGGAGGCAGCGGCACGCTGTGGTAATAGGCCAGCAGCAGGACGGCCACCGGGGCGAGGGCCGCCACCTTTCGCCAGGTCAGCCGGTCCAGCAGTGCCGCGAATTGCACGACCAGGATCTCCCACAACGCATCGCCGATCGCGAGCGGGATTTCATAGCTCCACTTGTGCCACCAGTTCTTCACGGCATTGCTCCGCGTTCAGTGCCTGACCACCAGCACCGAGCACTTGGCGTAGCGCACGACGTGCCCGGCATTGGAGCCGAGGAAATAAGTGCGCATTGCCGGGCGATGCGAGGTCATCACGATCAGGTCGGCCTTCATGTGCGCGGCTTCCTCCAGGATCTCGTGATAGATGCCGCCCTGGCGCACCACGCTGGAAATGCGTCCCGGCTCGATGCCGGACTCGCGCGCGACGATGGCGAGCGCCTCTTCCGAGGTTTGGCGCTGCTGTTCGTCGAAATCGGCCGGGACGTATTCGGCGAGCATCACCGGCGTCATCGGCAGCACGTTGAGCAGCCGGACCGATCCGCTCCAGTTCTGCGACAACGTTGTCGCGGTCGCGATCGCCGGCTTGGCGAGATCGGTGTCGGCGAGGTCGATGGGCACGAGGATGGACTTGAACATCTGCGCCTCCCTAGGAACCAGGCTGGATCGACCGGTCGAGACGGCGCCCGCGCGTCTCTAGCCCGATCGAAGCAGCTTGGGGCTGACGAACAGCACCAGTTTGCCGCGGCGGTAGGCCACGTCGCTCCAATCCTTCACGTCAAAGTCGAAGATCGCAAGTCCCGCGGTGGGCAGATTGTCGGCGAGCGCCTTGGCGCCGGCGGGATCACCGCCGCCCATCAGCATCAGGGCGACCTCATGCATGCCGGGATTGTGTCCGATCAGCAGCAAACGCCTGGGGTCGGCGGGGGCGGTTGCAGTGCGAATGGATTCCAGGATCTGCGCGGGATCGGCTCCGTAGAGTTCCGGAAGGACCTCGACCTCAGGCGCCGCAACGCGGTCCTTCATCGCCTCCCAGGCGATGTCCCAGGTCTGCCTGGCACGGACGGCGTGCGACACCAGCACGATCTCGGGAACGGGCGGATGCGCGGCGATCCAGTCGCCCATCTGGGCGGCGTCCTTGTGGCCGCGGTCGTCGAGCCGGCGGTCCTGGTCACGGCCGCTCGGCGCGTCAGTCTCGGTCTTGGCGTGACGCAGCAGCATCAAACGGCGCATGGCATTCTCGAATCGTTCCACGTCCAGAATAATCTACAGGCGCCCGTTGAGGACAAGGTGACAGGCGCCCGATCGGTCTTTAATGCGCGACGAGGCTTAGAACAAATCGTCATCGCGATTTAAGTTGTTGTTTTGCGCATGATCTTTTCTGAAAAGCGCTGCACACTTTTCCGGATCATGCTCTAAGAAAACTGCATGAGCGAGACTTTCACAAGCGTGTCCCAGCAGGAAGCCGGCTTTCGCGACCGCGTGCGGCTGTCGTTCGATCTCGACGCCGACATCTGCGTGATCGGGGCCGGGCTGGCCGGCCTCTCGATCGCGCTGGAGGCGCCCGGCTCGGGGCCAGCGTCGCGGTGCTCGAGGGCCGCCATATCGGCTGGAACGCCTCCGGCAACCAGCTCGGCACCGTGATGCCGGGCTTTGCCCTGCCGCTCACCGACCTGATCGAGCGGATCGGTTTCGAGGACGCCAGCGAATTGTGGACGCTGTCGAAGGAGGGCGCCGAGTTCGTCCGCGCCAATGCCAGCAAGGAGAACATGCCGAGCATCGGCCTCAGCGAAGGCGTGCTGGAGGTCTCCAATGTCGATGCCGGCGACCGGCTGATCAGCCGGTTGCAGATGCTGAACGAGGATTTCGACACCGAGGTCGAGGGCTGGCAGGTCGATCGTGTCCGCGAGGCGCTCAAGACCGATCGTTACTTCCACGGCGTGTACTATCCCAGGGCGTTCCAGGTCGACGGACGCAAATATGTGCACGGCCTTGCGGCACTGGCGCGGCGGGCAGGGGCCCGCATCTTCGAGGACACGCCGGTGGTCAGCATCGATCATTCCGGCATCCGCAAGCGCATCGTCACGCCCTCGGCGCGGCTGCGCGCGACCCACATCGTGCTCGCCGGCAACATCCATCTCGGCGCGCCCTTGCGGCGGCTGTCGGAGACGCTGCTGCCGGTCTGGCGCTATGCCGGCATCACTGCGCCGCTCGGCGAGCGCGTGCACGAGATCGTCGCGTTCAAGGGATCGGTGATGGATACCGACGGCGTCGACCATTTCCGCATCGTCGACGGCGACCGGCTGATGTGGGAGAGCCCGGAGACCACCTGGGCCGCACGGCCGCAGCGCTTTGCAGGCGGCGTCAAGCGGCGAATCCGCACCATCTTCCCGGCTCTCGGCGATGTCGAGATCACCGACATGTTCGGCGGCGCCACCGGCCAGACCGTGCACGGCATGCCGCAGATCGGCCAGTTGCGCAAAGGCCTGTGGGTGGCGAGCGGGTTCGGCCGCCAGGGGAACTTGTGCGTGATCATCAGAATGGTCAGCTCGCTCTTAACGACCATGTCGCGGTCACTGTCTGCCAGGAGGCTTCGCTCTTTCGATTCCTTTGAGAGATGAGCCGGGCGACCCATGGCAGAGAATGAAGCGGAAGGCGGCGCAGCCACTGAGGGCGCAGAAGCCGCTCCGCCGAAGAACAAGCTGAAGCTCATCATCATGGCCGTCGGCCTGCTCGCCGTCCTCGGTGGCGGGGCTGCGACCTGGTTCTTCTTCTTCCGCCATGGCGAGGACGAGCATCATGCCGAGGCGGCGCCGCCGCCTAAGCCGCCGGCCTTCGTCGACGTGCCCGACATGATGGTCAACCTCGCCGGCGCGCCGGGCGAGCGCGTGCAATATCTGCGGCTTAAGATCGTGCTGGAGCTGAAGGAGGAGAAGCAGATCGAGGCGATCAAGCCGACGATGCCGCGCGTCACCGACATCTTCCAGACCTATGTGCGCGAACTGCGCCCCTCCGACCTCAACGGCTCCGCCGGCATCTTCCGTCTCAAGGAAGAGCTGACCAAGCGCGTCAACGCGGCGGTCGCGCCGATCCAGGTCAGCGCGGTGCTGTTCAAGGAAGTCGTGGTCCAGTGAGGGTAATGGGCTAGCACCATGGCCGGCAACGAGCAGATGGACCAGGATGCGATTGCCGCCCAATGGGAGGCGTCGCTCGATTCCGAGGATCCCGCAGAGGCCGCGAAGGCCGCTGCCGAAAACGAACTATCGGAGACCATGGCCCTGCAATGGGCGGCCATGGTCGAGGACGGCAGCCGCGATCTCGGCACCGGCAAGAATTCCGGCGAGCGGGTGCTGTCGCAGGAGGAGATCGACAATCTCCTCGGCTTCACCGTCGGCGACGTCACGCTCGACGACCACAGCGGCATCCGCGCGATCATTGATTCGGCGATGGTCTCCTACGAGCGTCTGCCGATGCTCGAAATCGTCTTCGACCGCCTGGTGCGGCTGTTGACGACGTCCTTGCGCAATTTCACCTCCGACAACGTCGAAGTCTCGCTCGACCGCATCACGTCGGTGCGCTTCGGCGACTACATGAACTCGATCCCGCTGCCCGCCGTGCTCTCGGTGTTCAAGGCCGAGGAGTGGGAAAATTTCGGGATGGCGACGGTCGATTCCAACCTGATCTACTCGATGATCGACGTGCTGCTGGGCGGCCGCCGCGGCACCAGCCAGCTCCGCATCGAGGGCCGGCCCTACACCACGATCGAGACCGAGCTGGTCAAGCGGCTGGTCGAGGTGGTGCTGGCCGACGCCGAGCAGGCGTTCCGGCCGCTCTCGCCGGTGACCTTCACCATCGACCGGCTCGAGACAAATCCGCGCTTCGCCGCGATCAGCCGTCCCGCCAATGCTGCGATCCTGGTGCGCCTGCGCATCGACATGGAAGACCGCGGCGGCAATATCGAGCTGCTGCTGCCTTACGCCACCATCGAACCCATCCGGGGCGTCCTGCTTCAGATGTTCATGGGCGAAAAGTTCGGCCGTGACCCGATCTGGGAGGGCCATTTCGCCACCGAGATCGTCCAGGCCGAGATCGCCGTCGATGCCGTGCTCTACGAGGCCGACATTCCGCTCAAGCAGCTGATGCGGCTCAAGGTCGGCGACACCCTGCCGCTCGACATGCGCGCCGATGCCAACGTCACCGTGCGTTGCGGCGACGTCACCCTGACCGAGGGACGGATGGGCCGGGTCGGGGATCGCGTCGCGATCCGCGTGACGAAACCCTTGCGCAAGCCAAGTACGACACTTGCGATGTTCGAGAAGGTGGACGAGCAGAACAAGATGATGGAGGCCCCATGAACCACTCCCTGGGAATGGCGATCGAGACGCTGGTGGCTATCCTGCTGATGCTCACGATCGGCTACTGCATCCTGCTCAACAAGCGCTTGACGCGGCTGAAGGCCGACGAGCATTCGCTGAAGGCCGTCATCGCCGAGTTGATCACCGCGACCGAGATCGCCGAGCGCGCGATCGGCGGGCTGAAGCTCGCAGTGCGCGACGTCAACGAGAACCTCGGCAGCCAGCTCGCGGCGGCGACGCAGATGTCCGACCAGCTCTACAAGCAGCTCGGCGAGGCCGATAACGTGGTGCGGCGCCTGTCCAAGATCGCGATCGCCGCGCGCCCCGTCACCAGTCCGGAAACGGCCGCAGCGCCCGCAGCCAAGCCCGCCTCGGCGAAGGCCGTGGCGGCGGCGGCCGAAGCCTTCTCCGAGCGCCGCCGATCCAACGGCCTTGCCGCATGAAGTCAGGGTATGAAGTCCTTTCGTAACATCCGCGTCATTCCGGTCGTCCTGGTCGCCGTCGCAGGTCTCGCCACGCTGAAGGTCGCGGGTCTCGTGATCAATGGCGGCTATGTGTTCGATTATCAGCCGAACCCGGCCAAGAAATCCTGGGCGCAGGAGAATCTGAACTTTCCGACCGGCCGCGAGGACCCCGACATCACGGGATCGACCCATGGCGCGCCGAAGGAGGCGCCGAAGCCCGCTGCGCCCGAGACCAAGCCCGAAGGCACCGTGGTCAAGGTGGAGGAAGCCCAGCCGCAGGTCTCTGCCTCCGAGCGCGCGATCCTCGAGCGCTTGCAGGCGCGCCGCCAGGAGATCGAGGCCCGCCAGCGCGAGATCGACATCCGCGAGAACCTGCTCAAGTCGGCCGAGAAGCGCATCGAGAACAAGGTCGAGGAGATGAAGGCGGTGGAGACCCGCATCTCCGCGACGCAGGCCGAGCAGAAGGCCGCCGAAGCCCAGCGCATGAAGGGCCTCGTGACCATGTATGAGGGCATGAAGCCCAAGGACGCGGCGCGGGTGTTCGACCGGCTGGAGATGGGCGTATTGATCGAGATCGCCTCGGCCATTGCGCCGCGCAAGATGTCGGACATCCTCGGATTGATGTCGCCGGAAGCCGCCGAGCGGCTGACGGTCGAGATGGCCCGAAGAGCCAATGGCGGCGGCGATCTCTCCGCTTCGGCCGGTGACCTGCCCAAGATCGACGGCAAGCCGACCCAAAAGCCGAATTGAAGGCTCATACTTAAGAAGTCCTTAATTGGCAAAACCTACATTCGAAGGCAGGGGCCGGCCTTAGCGCCGGCGTGGATCGTCGAAATCGGAAGACATGCCGCCAATGGCGCGAGAGGCTGGATTGTTGTCGCGAGCCCGCGCTTTGGCGCGGGGGCTGTCGCGTCATGTCAGCAAGGCGCCGGTGCTGGCAGTCTGCCTGATGGTCGGCTTCGGCGGCATGGCCCGGGCCGCCGATCCGATCCGCGGCGAGGCGACCTTCTCGGCCGGCGGCGGCTTTGCCCGTCTCGTGATCAAGCTCGGCGAGGACGTTCCCTCCGAGGTGACGACCGCGGGCTCCATCCTCATCGTCCGGTTCGACCGGCCGGTCGACGTTCCCGTCGACCGCGTTCCGGAAGGCGCGCCTGATTACGTCAATTCCGCCCGGCGCGATCCTGATGGCGGCGCCATCCGCATGTCGCTGGCCCGGCGCGTCACCGTCAACACCATGAATGCCGGCGAACGCACCTTCATCGACCTTCTGCCGGAAGGCTGGAAGGGACCGCCGCCGAGCCTGCCGATGGACGTGGTCAAGGAGCTCGCCGAGCGCGCGCGTGTAGCCGAGCGCGCACTGCGTGCGCAGCGAGCCGCGGCCGAGAGCAAGAAGCGTCCGCAGATCCGCGTGCGCGCTTCGATCCAGCCGACCTTCGTCCGCTTCGTGTTCGAGATGCCCGACGGCGTCGGTGTCTCCTCCGTACTCAACGAGCAGAAGCTCACGCTCGCCTTCAATGCCAACCTGAATTTCGATCTGGCGGATGCCGTTGTCGCGGCGCCGCCGAACGTCGCTTCGATCAAGCAGAAGGCCGACATCGACCAGACCAATGTCGAGATCGCGCTGATCGGCGATTCCGACGTGCACTCCTTCCGCGACGACAAAAATTATGTCGTCGACATCTCATTCCAGCCGGAGAAGGGCAAGACCGCGGCGACGGCCGAGTCCGTGATCGCGCAGGCGAAGCCCGCGGCCCAAGGCCATGGACCTGCGCCTGCGCCGGAAAAGCCTGTGGCCGAGAAGCCGAAGGAGGCCCATCGCGAAATCGCGCCGCCGACGTCCGAGACGATCGCGCGCGAAGCCAAGATCGAAGTGAAGCCCGAGGTGAAGCCGGAAGCGCCCGCCGCGATGCCGCCCGTCGAAGCGCCGAAGCCGGCGCCGGCTCCCGCGGCTGAAGCCGCGCACGCTGCGGAAGCGCCCAAGGACTTGCAGAAGGAAACTCCGAAGCCTGTTGCTCCCGTGGCGGAAGCCGCCGTACCGGTCGCTCCGGTCAAGCCAATGGCGCCTGCAGTCGCCGAGGCGCCCAAGGAAATCGTCAAGGAGATCGTCAAGGAAGCTGCTCCGGAGCCTGTCAAAGCCGAGGCGCCGGCCGCGCCGCAGCCCGCGATTGCCAGCGTCGATGCGCGCCGCGACAGCGACGGTCTGCGCGTGACGTTCCCGATTCAGGTCGCAACGGCTGCGGCGGCGTTCCGCCGCGGCGACACGGTCTGGGTGGTGTTCGACACGCCGAAGCCGATCGATGTCGAGGCGATCCGCACCAAGGGCGGCGCGATGATCGGCGAGGTCGGCCGCGTGCCGCTCGACAAGGGGCAGGCGGTCCGCATCCGTCTCACCCGGCCGCTGGTCTATTCGCTGACCAGCGAGGAGGTCGGCAAGGAGACCAACTGGCTGCTCACGCTCGCCGACAAGATCCAGGCGACGCCGCTGCCGCTGATGATGTCGCGCAACATCACCGATCCCGCGCTCGCCAATCTCGCGATCCCGTTCGCCAATCCGGGCCTGTTGCATAAGCTGACCGATCCCGACGCTGGCGACACGCTCTATGTCGTCACCGCGCAGCGGCCGGTGCGCGGCTTCATCAAACGGCAGGATCTCGTCGATCTGTCGCTGCTGGAATCCGCGCACGGCATCGCGATCCGGCCGAACTCCGACGAGGTCGGCGTCGAGGTCGGGTCCGACAAGGTCATCCTCGGCAAGAAGGGCGGATTGACGCTGTCGCCGGTCGACATCTCGTCCGAGCGCGCGCCGACCGCGGTGCGCCCGATCTTCAGCCCCGAGGGCTGGCGCAAGGGCCAGTCGGAGAATTTCTGGACGCGCCAGAGCGATCTGGTGACGGCGATCTCGGCGGTCGAGCCGGGGCAGCGTTCGCTGCCGCGGCTCGACCTCGCGCAGTTCTACATGTCGCGCGCCATGTACCACGAAGCCAAGTCCGTGACCGACGTGATGCTGAGCGATCCCCTCAACAAGGAGGAGAGCAGCGCGCTGATCATGCATGCGATCGCGAGCATCCTGATCGGCCGGCCGGCGCAGGGCCTGAAGGACCTTGCCAATCCCGCTATCGGGAACAGCCACGATTCCCAGCTCTGGAAAGCGCTGGCCTATGCGCGTCAGGGCAAATGGGCGGACGCCCGCGAGAAATTCAAGAACGTCGAATTCGCCATCGCCTCGCTGCCATTGGACATCCAGCGCATCGTGACGATGGACGCGATGCGCGCCGCGCTCGAGGTGAAGGACTATGCCGGCGCCTCCAAGCGCCGCGGCGAGATCGAGGTGGTCGGTGTGCCGCCCGAGGCGGCGCCCGGCTTTTCCGTGCTGCGCGGCCGGCTCGCCGAGGCGCTCGGCCACGACAAGGACGCGCTCGACGACTACAAATTTGCAGTTGCCTCCAACGACCGTCAGGCGGCGGCCGAGGCCAAGCAGCTGGAAGTGGCGCTGCGCCAGAAGCGCGACGAGATCAGCAAGGAAGACGCGCTGCGCGATCTCGAGACGCTGTCGATGACCTGGCGCGGCGACTCGATCGAGGTCAAGACGCTCCAGATGCTGTCGAAGATGTATGCCGAGAACGGGCGTTATCGGGACGCGCTCGCCGCGGCGCGCACCGCAACGAGGCTCCAGCCGAACGCGGAAGCCTCGCGGCAGGCGCAGGACCTCGCCTCCGACCTGTTCACGCAGATATTCCTGGGACTGAAGGGCGACGAGCTGCCGCCGGTCGAGGCGCTCGGGATGTTCTACGAGTTCCGCGAGCTGACGCCGATCGGCCGCCGCGGCGACGAGCTGATCCGCCGGCTCGCCGATCGTCTCGCCTCGATCGACCTGCTCGACCAGGCTGCCGAGCTGCTGCAATACCAGGTCGACCACCGCCTCGAGGGCGCCGCGCGCGCGCAGGTCGCCGCGCGCCTCTCCATGATCTATCTCGCCAACCGCAAGCCCGACATGGCGATCACGGCGCTGCGCGCGAGCCGCATCAGCGATCTCTCCGGCGAGCTCAGGCAGCAGCGCCTGCTCCTGGAAGCGCGGGCGCAGAGCGACGTCGGCCGCCACGATCTCGCGCTCGACATCGTCTCCAACGTCAGCGGGCGCGAGGTGCTGCGGCTGCGGTCTGACATCTTCTGGGCGGCGCGGCGCTGGCGCGAGTCCGCCGAGCAGATCGAGCTCTATTACGGCGACCGCTTCCGCGACTTCAAGCCGCTCAATGCGGTGGAGAAGAGCGACATCATCCGCGCCGCCGTCGGCTATGCGCTCGCCGACGATTCGATCGGCCTGTCGCGCTTCCGCGAGAAATACGCGCCGCTGATGAGCGAGAGCGCCGACCGCGTCGCCTTTGACATTGCCAGCAAGCCGGCCGCGGCCTCCAGCGCCGAATTCGCCGAGATCGCGAAGCTCGCTGCCAGCGTCGACACGCTCGACGGCTTCCTGCGCGAGATGAAGCAGCGCTTCCCCGACGCCACCGCCCGCGCGCCGGCCGCGCCGCAGGCCCATGACGAGACCGACCACACCGGCTCGCTGCCCACGATCCCGGTCGTGCGGCAGATCAAGATGACGCGCTAAAGCGCGATGAGATTGAGATAAATCGTCATCGCGCTTTGGCTTCTTGTTGTTTGAGCATGATCTTCTCGGAAAACCGCTTCGCACTTCTCCGGATCATGCTTTAGGAACCCTGCTACCTCTCGGCCTCTCGACAGGTGCCGCGCAAGGCGGCAACCTGTACCCCTTCATGCCGGGAGAGCGTTGAAATGAGCAAGCCTGCCAAGACCGAAGCCGAACTCATCGCGATGGCACGGGCCGAACTGAAGGCCCATGCCGATGGCCCGGACGACCTCGCCATCTCCATCGTCCGCGACGGCGACAGCTGGGAGTTCCGCGCCGACGCCGATCAGGCGACGAGGGACAAGCCAGGCTTCCCGGAAAGTGTCGCCATGCTGGTGCAGATCGGCGATCACCTCAGCAAGCAGTATGACGTGAAGGGGTAGGGGCGAACTGTAAACGTCGTCTCGCTGTGCGCCACATTCTCGGTGTCATCGCTCGCCTTGTGCGCACTTGCGCACTAGGCGGGGCATGACAGCGGAGATCGCGGCCGCTACCCCCCGTAACTCTGCACCAGGCTCCCCGCCACCAGCGACCAGCCGTCGACCAGCACGAAGAAGATGAGCTTGAACGGCAGCGAGATCGTCGCCGGCGGCAGCATCATCATGCCCATCGACATCAGGACCGAGGCGACGACGAGGTCGATGATCAGGAACGGGAGGAACAGCAGGAAGCCGATCTCGAAGGCGCGTTTCAGCTCGGAGATCATGAAGGCGGGGACGAGGATGCGCAATGCGAGCTCGTCGGGGGTGGCGGGCGGCGGTTCGCCGGAGAGATCCAGGAACAGCTTGAGGTCCTTCTCGCGCACGTTCTTCTGCATGAAGCCGCGCAAGGGCACGGAGGCGCGCTGGAGCGCGTCCTCGACGCTGACCTGGTTGGCGACGAGCGGGCGGATGCCCTCGTCGTAGGACTTTTGCAGCACCGGTCCCATCACGAAGAAGGTGAGGAACATCGCCAGCGCAATGATCACCGAGTTCGGCGGCGCGGTCGCTGTGCCCATCGCGGTGCGCAGCAGCGACAGCACCACCACGATGCGCGTGAACGACGTCATCATGATCAGGATCGACGGCGCGATCGACAGCACCGTGAGAACGCGATCAGCTGGATCGCGCTTTCCGTCAAGGCGGTGCGAACGTCCTGGCAACCGACGTAAATGTGGAAAGTCGCCCAGCCGCCGGCATCCGGCATCGGGGCGAGGCGTGGCGGTTCGGCGCCGTTGGAACGCTGCGGAAGCTGGTCGCGGCCCGGGGCGGCGCGAACGATATTGGGCTCGACGACGATATCGGTCGGGCCGCCGATCATCAGGAGGTGCTCGACATTGTCGCGCCGGACCAGCACCAGGCGACGCCGGCCGTCGACCGCGGCAGCATCGATCACGGCGAGCCGGGGCATCCTGCCGCGCTGGGTGTTGGCGCCGAGCCGGTTACCGGCGAATCGGCGCACCAGCCATGCAGCGACGCCGATCAACGCCAGAACGACGATGAACGCGAGGATGAAGGTGATAGGGCTGCCTTGCATACATGTCCCCGACAAATGGCGCTTCTCTTGCGCCCATGGTCAGATGCGCCAACCACCGGCGTACGATGCCCCAAACTGCGATCTCTTAACGTCCCACGGCAAGTTTTGCCGTCCCCAACTCTTATTAACCTATGAATCGCCCGATCCAAAACGACTTCTTGGCCTGTGCACGCCCGGCCAAGCGGTTGGGTTAATACCACTTTTGGGAACGTAGAATCACGGGGCAGCGAATTCGTGTCCCGGCAAGGGACAAGCGAGCATCATGCGTTCCCGGCATCCTTAACCACCTGTTAACCATACACGCGGCAAATTCTGCCTAGCTTCGGACACGGGTCCGACGGCGGAAGGAGCCGCAACGATGTCCATCAACGACCTCCCGGTGCTGTCGGCGCTTCGCACCAAGATGCAGTGGCATCAGGAGCGCCAGCGCGTCCTGTCCGAGAACGTCTCCAACTCCGACACCCCCAAATTCCGGCCGCGCGACCTGGTCGAGCCGAAGCTCGACAAATCAGCCGCGGTGACCGGCTCGATGGGCCCGCTGGCGATGACCGTGACCAGCGCCTCGCACATGACGCCGTCAGGCGCGGCCTCCAGCTTCGACCAGAACAAGAATGCGGGCTTCGAGACCCGCCCCGCGGGCAATGCCGTCAATCTCGAAGAGGAGATGATGAAGGCCGCCAGCAACCAGATGGATTACGCAGCGGCGACCTCGCTCTATTCGAAGAGCCTGCATCTGCTCAAGACCGCGATCGGCAAGGGTTAGGGCAGGGGTAGGTCATGGCGAATGACAGCAGCGACTTTGCCCGCTCGATGGCGATCGCGACCTCCGGCCTGCGCGCGCAAGCCGGGCGCATGCGGGTGATCTCGGAAAACATCGCGAACGCCGACTCGACCTCGCAGACATCAGGTGGCGATCCCTACCGGCGCAAAGTGCCGACCTTCTCCTCAGCGCTCGATCGCACGCTCGACGCCCAGGTCGTCACCCTCGGCAAGATCAAGCCCGACCAGTCCAACTTCCGCGTCAAATACGAGCCGAACAATCCGGCGGCGGATGCCACCGGCAACGTTAAATATCCCAACGTGAATTCGGTGGTCGAGATGACCGACATGCGCGATGCGCAGCGGTCCTACGAGGCCAACCTCAACATCATCAGTGCGACGCGCCGGATGATCCAGCGCACGCTCGACATCCTCAAGAGCTGAACAGGACATTTGAGCCATGGCATCACCGACAATCGCCGCCAATGCCTACGCCAACCTCGCCCGCGTGCTGGAGAACAGCGGCGCCGGCAAGGGCAGCGAAGCGAGCGGGCAGTCCTTTGCCTCGCTGCTGAAAGACGCCGTCGGCAGCGTCATGGAATCCGGCCGCAAGTCCGACGCGCAGACGGTGGCGATGGCCGCCGGCAAGGCCAACGTGATGGACGTGGTGACGGCGGTCGCCGACACCGACGTTGCGGTGTCCACACTCGTGTCGGTCCGCGACCGCGTGATCGCCGCGTATGAAGACATCCTGAAGATGCCGATCTGATTTTTGGGCACGTCATTCCGGGGCGGTGCGAAGCACCGAGCCCGGAATCTCGAGATTCCGGGGTCTCGGTTCGCGAGCCCCGGAATGACGGAAACTACTGGAAGCGAGAATTCAAAATGACCGGACCCGAAACCCTCGACGTCGCCCGTGATGCGATCTGGACCATCGTGATCGTGTCGTCGCCCCTGATGGTGGTCGGCCTCGTGGTCGGCGTCATCGTGTCGCTGTTCCAGGCGCTGACGCAGATCCAGGAGCAGACGCTGATCTACGTGCCGAAGATCCTCGCCATCTTTGCCACGATGCTATTAGCGCTTCCATTCATGGCCGACTCGCTCCACGCGCACATGCTGCGGATCTCGTCGCGAATCATCGGCGGCTGAGGCACAATGCGCCCGTCATGCGCATCGACGTCTCGCTGCTGCCGGCGCTCGCCGCGTCCTTCATGCTCGCCTTCGCCCGGGTCGGCGCGATGGTGATGCTGCTGCCAGGCCTCGGCGAGACCAACATCCCGACGCGCATAAAACTGTCGATCGCGCTGCTGCTCACGCTGATCATCCTGCCGTTGCACCGCAATGCCTATCATGTCGACATGGGATCGCTGGCGCCGCTTCTGGTGCTGATGCTGCATGAGATCGTGATCGGTATCGTGCTGGGCGCGACTGCGCGCGTGACGCTGTCGGCCCTGCAAGTCGCCGGCTCCGTGATCGCGCAGCAGATGGGGCTCGGCTTCGTCACCTCGGTCGATCCGACACAGGGCCAGCAGGGCGTGCTGGTCGGCAACTTCCTGACCATGCTCGGCGTCACGCTGCTGTTCGCCACCGACAGCCATCACCTCGTGATCGCGGCGCTGAACGACAGCTACTCAATTTTCTCGCCTGGTGAGACCGTGTCGAGCGGCGATGTCGCTTCGCTGGCGACGCGCGCCTTCGCCGCCGCGTTCCGCCTGGGCCTGCAGCTCTCCGGGCCGTTCCTGGTGTTCGGCCTCGTCTTCAATATCGGGCTCGGTGTGCTGGCGCGGCTGATGCCGCAGATGCAGGTCTACTTCGTCGGCGTGCCGCTGTCGATCTTCGCGGGCTTCCTGGTGCTCGCCGTGGTGCTCACCGCGATGATGGGCACGTATCTGGATTACTTCATCGGTGTCATGCACCAGATGATGCCGCTCAAATAGGTGATCGATGGCGGAAGACAACGATCCCGAAAGTCAAACAGAAGACCCGACACAAAAGCGCCTCGACGAAGCGCTCGAACGCGGCGACGTTGCGAAAAGCCAGGAGATCAACACCTGGTTCATGATCGCGGGCGGCACGCTCGTGGTCTCGACCTTTTCGGGATCGGTCGGCAGCGGGCTGGTGACGCCGATGCGCAACCTGCTCGCCAATTCCTGGATGATCAGGACCGACGGCAGGAACCTGCTCGCGCTGATGCAGCAGATCGAGTTCGCCGTGCTCGCCGCGGTCGGCGTGCCGCTCTTGATGCTGGTGCTGGCGGCGATTGCCGGCAACATGCTCCAGCACCGCCTGGTGTGGTCGGCCGAATCCCTCAAGCCAAAATTCAGCAAGCTCTCGCCCGCCGAGGGCTTCAAGCGCATCTTCGGCAAGCAGGCGGCGGCGAACTTCCTCAAGGGGCTCGGCAAGCTCGTCGTGCTCGGCGCGGTTATGACCATAGTCCTATGGCCGGAGCGGCATCGCATGGAGGCGATGGTCAAGCTCGATCCGGCCGCCATGCTGGGCGCTACCACCAGCATGACCATCCATCTGCTCGGGGCGGTGGTCGCGGCGCTCGCGATCATCGCGATCGGCGACTATTTCTTCCAGTATCGCAGCTGGTTCCAGCGGCAGAAGATGTCGCTCCAGGAGATCAAGGAAGAGTTCAAGCAGTCCGAAGGCGACCCGCACATCAAGGGCAAGCTCAGGCAATTGCGCCAGCAGCGTTCCAAGAAGCGCATGATGGCCGCGGTTCCCAAGGCCTCCGTGATCATCACCAACCCGACCCACTATTCGGTGGCGCTGTCCTACGAGCGCGGCATGTCGGCGCCGATCTGCGTCGCCAAGGGCGTCGACAACCTCGCCTTCAAGATCCGGGAGATCGCGCGCGAGCACGACATCCCGATCGTCGAGAACGTGCCGCTGGCCCGCGCGCTCTACGCCACCGTCGATATCGACCAGGAAATCCCGACCGAGCACTACCATGCGGTGGCCGAAGTCATCGGCTACGTCATGCGGCTGAAGCGCGGATTTGGCGCCGGGCGGGGATAAAACACCCGAAAAGTACCGGAAATGGCCGTAATCTGGGAATCAGCGTACCTTTCGCCCCTGCTGCCCTTGCGCCTCCGGGTCCGATTGAGGCAGGGAAGGCCCCGTGCGCGCGGCGGCGCGTTGATTCTCTGCCAACAGGCTGCGCCAGCTTGAGATGACTGCTGAGACCGACCACGACCTCACACGCGAGCCCGTTGCGGCGCACGAGCCGTCGCCGCGCTCGGGCAGCATTGCGCTGGTGCTGCTGGTGGCCGCCGGTCTCGTTGCGGTCGCCATCGGGCTGATGACGCTCGGGCGCGCGCAGGCGCAGCCTTACATCCTCGGCATCCTCGCCGTGCTGGCGATGGTCGGCCTGTTCAACCTGTTCGCCTTCGCCGCCGGCATCATCCGCTTCGCCGACCGAAATCTCGACGATCCCATCATCGCCCGCATCTCCGATCATGCCTTCGACGGCCTCGCCGTGACCGATCCGCGCGGCCATGTGGTCTATTCCAACGCGGCCTATCTGACATTGACGGGCGCTGCCGGTCCGCAGGACGTGCGGCCCGTCGAGCGCGTCTTCATCGGCAACCCTGACGTTTCCGAGGCCGTATTCCGCCTGCTGAAGGCTGCCCGCGAGGGCAAGCGGCAGCAGGAAGAGGTGCGCATCTCCGGCCACGAGGGCAGCCAGGGCCGCTGGCTGCGGATGCGGGTACGTCCGCTCGGCAGCGGCAAGCGCGAGGCGAAATACGCGGTGTGGTCGATCGCCGACATCACCCGCGACCGCGAGCGCCAGGAGGACGTGTTCCAGGAGCTCCAGCACGCGATCGAATATCTCGATCACGCGCCTTGCGGCTTCTTCTCGGTCAATCCGGCCGGCGAGCTTGCCTATGTCAACGCGACGCTGGCGAACTGGCTCGACTACGACCTCGCCGAGATCGGTTCCGGCGGGTTGAAGCTCACCGACATCGTCTCCGGCGACGGCGCCTCGCTGCTCACCGCGATCGTGGCGGTTCCGGGCGAGGTGAAGACCGAGGTCTTCGACATCGATCTGCGCATGCGTACCGGCAAGACCATGCCGGTGCGGCTCTATCACAAGCTCGCCTTCGGCGCCGACGGTGGGCCGGGGCCGTCGCGCACGCTCGTCATCAGCCGCGCCCGCGACGAGCGCAGCGATCCCGATCGGGCCGCCGAAGTGCGCTTCATGCGCTTCTTCGACCACACGCCGATGGCGATCGCCACCGTCGATCGCGCCGGAAATGTCGTGCGGGCGACGCGCGCTACGACAGCTCGGCCAGGCAGCTCGGCCTCGACAGCGCCGCCAAGTCGATCTTCCGCGCGGTCAATTCGCGCGACCGCCAGCTCCTGATCGCGGCCATCAACCAGGCCGCCGACGGCCAGGCCGACGTCGCGCCGGTTGAGGTGGCGCTGGAAGGCACCAAGGAGCGCTGGGGCCAATTCTTCGTCACGCCAGTGGACGCCGCCGAGAACGAGGCGGAAGCGGCCATCGTGCACATGCTCGAGACCACCGAGCGGCGTGCGCTGGAAAACCAGATCAACCAGTCGCAGAAGATGGAGACGGTCGGCCAGCTCGCCGGCGGCATCGCGCACGACTTCAACAACGTGCTCTCCGCCATCATGATGGCGAACGACTTCCTGCTGAACGCGCACAAGCCGACCGATCCGTCGTTCCAGGACATCATGCAGATCAAGCAGAACGCGACGCGCGCCGCCACATTGGTGCGGCAGCTGCTGGCGTTCTCGCGGCGGCAGACGCTCCGGCCGCAGGTGCTCGATCTCGGCGACGCGCTGTCCGACCTTGCCATGCTGCTGCGCCGGCTGATCGGCGAAAAGGTCAAGCACGAGACCATCCACGGCCGCGATCTCTGGCCGGTCAAGGTCGACGTCTCCCAGTTCGAGCAGGTCATCGTCAACCTCGCGGTCAACGCCCGCGACGCCATGCCCGACGGCGGCAAGCTGATCATCCGCACCGCCAACGTTACCGCCGAGGAAGCAGCCAAGCTCGCCTACAAGGGCATGCCGGCCGCGGACTATGTGCGGATCGAGGTCGCCGACACCGGCACCGGCATTCCCGCCGACATCCGCGACAAGATCTTCGAGCCGTTCTTCTCGACGAAAGAGGTGGGCAAAGGCACCGGCCTCGGTCTCTCCACCGTCTACGGCATCGTCAAGCAGACCGGCGGCTTCATTTACGTGGACTCGGAGCCGGGGCAGGGTACCTCGTTCCACATCTTCCTGCCGCGCCATCATCCCGAGGCGGAGGTGCAGGTGGAGCAGCCGCCGGCCACGGCCGTCAGCGCCACCAATGGCGCCGCGAAGGAGGCCGCGCCCGCGGCCGCGGAGGCGAAGCCCCGTACCGATCTCACCGGGCAGGGCACCATCCTTCTCGTCGAGGACGAAGAGGGCCTGCGCGCGCTCAACGCCCGCGGCCTGCGCTCGCGCGGCTACACCGTGGTCGAGGCCGAGAACGGCGTCGAAGCCATGGAGGTGCTGGACGAGCAGAGCGGTGCGATCGATCTCGTCGTCTCCGACGTCGTGATGCCAGAGATGGACGGCCCGACGCTGCTCAAGGCAATGCGCGAGAAGAATCCCGACATCAAGTTCATCTTCGTCTCCGGCTACGCCGAGGACGCGTTCGAGAAGAGCCTGCCCGAGGGCCAGCAGTTCGACTTCCTGCCAAAGCCGTTCACCCTCAGCCAGCTCGTGGCGGCGGTGAAGGAGACGATGACGAAGCAGGGGTGAGGGCGCGCGCTCTCCACGCTCTCCGTCAATGCGAGGAGCGAAGCGACGAAGCAATCCAGACTGTCTCCGCGGAAAGATTCTGGATTGCTTCGTCGCAAGGGCTCCTCGCAATGACGGAGGAGAGAGCTCGTCCGCACTCACGTGCAAAAGCGGAATTCACCTCGTTAAGCCAGTGGTAACCCGCGACCACGGTTCCCCCGCGCCACCCCGGCAAACCCCCGCCAAATATGGGCTTTTGCCACATCCCCGCGACTGAGGGCCGCAGCTGCGGGTTCCGAAACCGTCTTCACTTTTCGGGAAGTCTGCCCATCTTAGGGGCACGTCCCCATGCCGGGGATTTGGGAAACGCACATGAATTTCTCGCAACGCTCCCGCAGTCTTTTCAAGACGATCGCTGTCGTGCTGGCGCTTGCGCTGCCGACCGCGCTCGCCATCTCGTCTGCCGATGCGCGCGTCGGCGGCGGCTGGGCGCAGGCCTGCTCGGCATGCTGTTCGGCGGCGGCCTGTTCGGCGGCCTCGGCGGCCTGTCCTCGATCCTCGGCCTGATCATCCAGATCGTGCTCGTGGTGTTCGTGGTGCGGCTGGCGATGTCGTGGTGGCAGCGCCGCCACAGTCCGCAGGCGGCCTATGCCAATGCTGACGCAGGCGCAGGTCCCGGACCGCAGACGAACTATCGCAGCGGCCTCGGTGGCGGACTTGGCGGTGGTCTCGGCGGCTTCGGCTTCGGCGCCAACAACAATGCGCCGCTCGAGATCAAGCCCGACGACTATGAGGCGTTCGAGCGCCTGCTCGGCGATATCCAGACCGCCTGGTCGAACGAGGACGTGGCCAAGCTGCACACGCTCGCGACGCCGGAAATGGTCTCCTATTTCGAGCAGGACCTTGCCCAGAACCGTGCGCGGAACGCCGTGAACAAGGTCACCAACGTGAAGCTGCTCCAGGGCGACCTCGCGGAAGCCTGGCGCGAAGGCGAGACCGAGTACGCCACCGTGGCGCTGCGCTTCGCGCTCACCGACAAGACGCTGGACCGCAACACCGGCGCGATCGTCGCCGGCAGCGAGCAGCCGGGCGAGGCGACCGAAATCTGGACCTTCGCCCGTCGTCCGGGCGGCGGCTGGGAATTGTCGGCGATCCAGCAGACCAACTGATCGCGGACGAGATGAGAAATCAGGGCGTCGTGCTTCGGCACGGCGCCTTTTTCTTTTGGGCGTCCCGCAGCGCGGCATCGGAATAAGCGGGTGCGGCTCGGGTTGGAGTCAGGCGGCGAACCAAAAACACTCCTGGGAGGACAAGATGATCCGTATCGAGAGATCCGTGACGATTTCAGGGCTCGCGCTCACGCTGGCCTTGCTTGCGGCGCCATCCGTGCACGCGCAGTCAGCTGACATGACGTTCTTCGTGACCTCCAGCGGCCCGGGCAAGGGCGCCGATCTTGGCGGCCTGGAAGGAGCCGATGCGCAGTGCGCGAGGCTCGCTCAGGCGGCCGGCGCCGGTGCCAAGACCTGGCGCGCCTATCTCTCGACGCAGGCCGCCGACGGCAAGCCGGCCGTCAACGCCCGCGATCGCATCGGCAAGGGACCGTGGCAGAATGCCAAGGGCTCGGTCATCGCCAAGGACGTTGCCGACCTGCATGGTCCGGCCAACAATCTCACCAAGCAGACGGCACTCAGCGAGAAGGGCGAGGTCAACAACGGCGCCGGCGATACGCCGAACCGGCACGACATCCTCACGGGAACGCAACCCGACGGCACGGCGTTTTCGGCCGGCGACGACAAGACCTGCAAGAACTGGACGTCGAGCACGCAGGGCGCGGCCGTCGTCGGTCACGCGGATCGCAAGGGTCTGCGCGATGACGAGCCGTCAAAGTCCTGGAACAGCTCTCACCCCTCGCGTGGTCCCGACGGCGGCTGCTCGCAGGCCGATCTGAAGAGCACCGGCGGCGACGGGCTGCTGTATTGCTTCGCGGCGAATTGAGACTCCCGTTATTGCGAGGAGCCGTCCCGCCTTCGGCGGGCCGGATGACAGACTCCGCGACGAAGCAGTCCAGACTGCCTCTGTGGAAAGATTCTGGACTGCTTCGCGGAGCCTGTCATCCGGCCGCGCTTCGCGCGGACCCGTTGGCTCGCAATGACAGTGTGCTTGTGGCGCGGCTGTTCCGTCTCGCCCTGACGGAACCCCGAGCCACATGCTACATTGGTTCCGCAGCATTCACGCTCACGGACCCCTCCCATGAAATACGAGCTCTACTATTGGCCCGAGATCCAGGGCCGCGGCGAATATGTGCGGCTGGCGCTGGAGGAGGCGGGGGCAGCTTACGTCGACGTCGCGCGGGGACCGCGCGGCACCAGTGCGATGATGAAGATGATGGACGCGGATGCCGGCACGCCGCCCTTTGCGCCGCCGTTCCTCAAAGCCGGCAAGCTCGTCATCGGCCAGACCGCGAACATCCTGCTCTATCTCGGCAGCCGCCACGGCCTCGCGCCGAAGACGGAAGCAGGCCAGCTCTGGGTGCACCAGCTTCAGCTCACCATCACCGATCTCGTGGTCGAGATCCATGACACCCATCATCCGCTCGGACCTTCGCTCTATTACGAGGACGCGCGGCCGGCCGCGAAGAAGCGCACCGCCGACTTTTGGGACGAGCGCGTCCCGAAATATCTCGGCTATTTCGAGCAACTGCTCGCCGGCAATGGTGGCGCCTACGTGACGGGTCGTCGGCTGACTTACGTCGATCTCTCGCTGTTCCAGATCGTCGCCGGGCTGCGCTACGCGTTTCCGAAGCGCATGAAGGCGTTCGAGACGGATATTCCGGGTCTCGTCGGCCTGCACGACCGGATCGCCGCGCGGCCGAACATCAAAGCCTATCTCGCATGCGAGCGCCGCATTTCCTTCAACGAGCAGGGCATCTTCCGCCGCTATCGCGAGCTCGACAATTAGCCGGTCCGGACGGAAGCTGGCGGCAGCCCCCGTTCCGGACCGGCCGTTTCGGGCGCGATCAAGCGCCCGAAAACCTGATGGCTTCCGGCAAATTGTGAGCGATCGTGACCAGCCCGCTCGCTTGACTCATCGGGCGCAAGGTCGTGCTCGTCGGGACAGGGCGGCTCGCAGAACATTGTCGCGTCTTTCGTTGTGTGGGTGCGCGTTTCCTCTAGCGAGGCTCGCATCCGGCGACGTCAGTCGATCGAAGGAGGGCAGCGTTTTTCCGTGCAGAGCGCAGCGGCGCAATGCGCGCTCACCACACGCCCGGCAGCAAACGGTAGCGCACCCGTGCTGTATAGTCGGCATAGCCTGGCAGGCCCTCGCGCAGCGTGCGCTCCTCGATTCCGATGCGGACCGCAAACAGCGCGAGGAAGAGCGGGGCCATCGCAAGTCCCCACCACGAGCCAAGCAGCAGTGGAAGGCCCGCGAAGAACAGGACCATGCCGCTGTACATGGGATGGCGCACATGGGCGTAGGGACCCGTCGAGATCACCCGCTGTGCGCGCTCGGCTTGCAGCTTCACCACGGGCGCCGCGAACGAGTTCTCGCGGAACACCCACATCGTGAACAGCATGCAGAGCACGAACAACACGAAGCCGAGGATCTGCAGGGCGAGCGGTACGTCGGATGCAAGCAGCCGCCGGTCGAGGCCCATCGCGACCAGCCAGGCCAGCATCGCAACGATGAACACTGTGATGAACGCCTTGTCAGCAGCCGGCTGTTCCCGCTGGATGACCGGACGCAGACGCTCGGCGAGCAGCGCCGGGTCGAGCCGGTAGAGCCACCAGCCACAGAGCGGGCCGAGCAAGGCAGAGGTGAGGAGGAACACCCAGGCCGAAGGCCAGTGCAAGGTCCCGGCGCAAGCGAACAGCAATGCGCCCATCGCGACGGTGAAGATCATGTTCTGCAACAGCAGTCGGGCGATCATGCTCGATCCGGCTCCATCTCGGACTGTTGTATAGAGATTTTTTCCGGCGAACATGCGGCCGGCGCGATGGGCCGGCTTCAGATCTTGATGGGCGGTGTAAAGGCCGCGATGAGCCGAACCAGATCCGCCTGCCGTTTGGTTCCGGTCTTGATGAAGATCCGGGTGAGATGGGTCTTGATCGTCGTTTCGGCGATGCCCATGCTTCTGGCTACGTCAGGAACCCCGCCGATTTCGACGATGGCGAGGAAGACGCGCAGCTCGGTCGGCGTCAGCTTGAACAGCTTGCGGATGAGGTCGGGCGCGACGATCGTATCGATCGCTGCCTTGCTGACGAACAGGACGGCACAGGCCTCAAAGCTGGCCCCGAACATCTGCCGGCGCCCGGCGGTGAGTGGCAGGAGATGTCCGACATAATGCGAGCCGTCGCGGGCCGCCAGATGCAGCGAGATGCTCGCGCTCGTCATCGCGCGGTCGCCGACAGCGGTCCCCGCCAGCGCCTGGCGCAGCGCACGATCGGCATTCAGGTCTGAGGTCACGAGCCGGCCGTGAACAGAGCGAAGCACGTCGGCGCCATCGAGAAGCTCCCGCGCGCTTTCATTGGAATGGGTGATATGGCCGTTGGCATCGAGCAACAGGACGGCGGTTCGCAGGGCGTCGAGCGTCCGGGCCGATGCCGTCCCCAGTTCGTTCTGCTGCTGGAGCTTCTGCCGGACCAGCATCGCGCGCTGCATGTGCGGCGTGAGGTAAGAGATCACCTGGTACATCCTGCGATCGACAGGACCTCCGGCCTTCATGATCGAGAGGCGGGATATTCCATCGGGAGACTTGTCGAGCAGGATATTGGCGGCGTCCTCGAGACCCTGCGGCCGGGTCCATTCGTTGTAGAACGTGGTCGTCCGGAATTCGTCGACGTCGATCCAGTCCCGGATCGTCTGGATCTGGCCGACCGGCGCGTGGAGCACGCCGCGCGATGGATCGAATGGCTCATAGGTTTCGATGTAGGACTGAATATAGGCCGGCTCGACACCGACGGCGTGCGAAATCACGGCCTCGCCGCCGGCCCCGATCCGGACCAGGCCGCCGCTCTGACCGCCCGCCAGATCGACGATGCTGCCAAGCGTGGTCGTCCATCGGGAATCGTCGAGCGAGGCATCGTAGATATCCGTCACCAGCGAGAGCAGCTTGTCATTCAGTTCCATTGGCTTGCAGTTCCATTGGCTCGTCCCATGGGCGCCCGGACGGGCTCGTCGGTCTCGCAGATGAGCACGCCGGATGCGGAATCTTGATGAGCCGGATCACACTTGATGTGACTGGGCAGGTGCCCGCTCGGTTCAGCGCCGCCTTTGCGGATGCTGAACGAGACCGGCCGGGTGCTGGCGGCGAGGAGGGCGGACGTGGCGAGGAACAGCCGGGCCGGTGGCCAATGGAGGTCACGGCGGACGCGAACAACAGCGGGCCACCGGGATGAAGAGTATCGTGTTCCGCTGCGCTGGGCGCGGGGTCAACCGCGCACGATTTTGATTCGGCTATCCGGCAAAGATGCGGCGCGGACGCGCGAAAAGCCCGATCGACCGGATCGGGCGTTTCAACTTGGAAAGGACCGATCAGGCGAGCTGATCGATCCGCGTGCCCTGGCCCGGCGGCAACGGCGCGGGCGGCTGCGGCTTGTAGGTCGGGTCGTTGTCCTTGGTCTTGGTCTGATCGTCCTGCTGCTTGGTCGTGTCGTAGCTCGGCACCACGATCGCGATCGGCGGCGGAGCAACGGTAGAAACGCTCATCCACAAATCCTCACACATGGAAACAATTGACCCTGCCCCAGCAGGAGCGAAACTTCCGTCAAGGCAATTGTTAAAATGCGAGGAATGGTGCGGTGGAATGCGCCTTTTCGCGCCTCATCGCGCTGTGCAAGGAAGCGTACGAACCTCTCCTCGTCATTGCGAGCGCAGCGAAGCAATCCGGTCTGCCTCCGCGGAGGGATTCTGGATTGCTTTGCTGCGCTCGCAATGACGGAGCGTGCGGAGAGAGCGAGGCTTGCCTACTCGTCCTTGCCGCGCGTGATCGCGATGGAGGCATCCGTCTTGGTGCGGGTGCAGTCCATGTTGAGCCGCCGGTAACGCATCGTGATCTTGTCACCGCGCAAGAGACCCATCCGCTTCAGGCAGCGTGTCGCGCCCGTGGTGGTGTCGTCCTTGGTCACGGTGAAGACGATCGCCGCCATCGACCCCACCAGCGCGAAGAACTCCGGCGTTGGCTTGCGGTCGCCCTTGGCATAGAGCTCGATCGAATATTTGTCGCCGCGGCAACCCACCGACAGCTCCTTGGCCGAGGGATGCGCCAGGTACACGATGTTGCCGGCGCGGAAATTCACCTTGAGACGATCGATCTGGTTCGCCAGCTCCTTGGCACTGTCATCGCAGCGGTCGGCGCGCGCGGGCGAGGTGAGGGTCACAAGGCCGGTGACGGCGGCGGCGACAAGAATCGCGCCGCGGAGGTTCAGTTTGAAAATCATGATGAAAAGCCCCTGAGGGCGCGCATTCAACCTTTGTCGCGCCCGGAGCGCAAGGGGTGCACCCAGGTCTTCCGAGCATCATGATGGCCATGCGGCTCCGCTGACATCGCAGAAAGAGGGCCGTCAGGCTGCCGAATCCGGATGCCCCGGCCGCGCCGGAACGCCTTCCCTTTGCGTCAAAAAAGCTTAGAACGCTTCTATGCTAGGGCCCGCCAGGGCTCCAAAACCCCGAGATTTGCCCCATGAACGCTCCCACCGCCTTCCCCGACCCGTCAAAGCCCGTTCCGCCCTACAAGCATACCCCGCTGTTTCCCCTGGGCAAGGACGAGACGCCCTACAAGAAGATTTCGTCCGAGGGTGTCAGGGTCGAGAAGGTTCTGGGCAAGGACATGCTGGTGGTGTCGCGCGAAGCGCTGCGGGCGCTGTCGGAGGCGGCTTTTGGCGACATCAATCACTATCTGCGCCCCGGCCATCTGAAGCAGCTTCGCGCGATCCTCGAAGACGGCGAGGCGAGCCCGAACGACAAGTTCGTCGCGCTGGACTTTTTGAAGAACGCCAACATCGCGGCCGGCGGCGTGCTGCCGATGTGCCAGGACACCGGCACCGCGATCATCATGGGCAAGAAGGGCTGCAACGTCATCACCGACGGCGACGACGAGGCCGCGCTGTCGGAAGGCGCGCGCGATGCTTACTTGCGCCGCAATCTGCGCTACTCGCAGGTGGCTCCGCTCTCGATGTACGAGGAGAAGAACACCGCCAACAACATGCCGGCGCAGTGCGAGATCTACGCCGAGGGTGACGACGCCTACAAGTTCATGTTCATGGCCAAGGGCGGCGGCTCCGCCAACAAGAGCTTCCTGTTCCAGGCGACGCCCTCGGTGCTGACCAAGGACCGGCTGCTCGCGTTCCTGAAGGAAAAGATCCTGACGCTCGGCACCGCCGCGTGCCCGCCTTATCACCTCGCCATCGTCATCGGCGGCACCTCTGCCGAGCTCTGCATGAAGACGGTGAAGCTCGCTTCCGCCCGCTATCTTGATGCGCTGCCAACCCACGGTTCGCCTGACGGCAACGCCTTCCGCGACGTCGAGATGGAGAAGGAAATCCACAAGATGACGCAAAGCCTGGGTGTGGGCGCGCAGTTCGGCGGAAAATATTTCTGCCACGACGTGCGCGTGATCCGCATGCCACGTCATGGCGCTTCGCTGCCGATCGGGCTTGGCGTGTCCTGCTCCGCCGACCGCCAGGTGCTGGGCAAGATCACCAAGGACGGCATCTATCTCGAGGAGCTCGAGCACAATCCGGCGCAGTATCTGCCGCAGGTCGAGCAGTCGCTCGGCGGCGAGGTCGTCAAGATCGACTCGACCAGCCGATGAAGGACATCCTGGCGACGTTCTCGAAGTACCCGATCAAGACCCGCGTATCGATGACCGGCACCATGATCGTCGCGCGCGATAGCGCCCATGCCAAGCTGCGCGAGCGGCTGGAGAAGGGCGAGCCGCTGCCTGACTATTTCAAGAACCATCCGGTCTATTACGCCGGCCCCGCCAAGACGCCCGAGGGCTATGCCTCAGGCGCGTTCGGTCCGACCACTGCGGGCCGCATGGATTCCTTCGTCGACCAGTTCCAGGCCGCGGGCGGCTCGATGGTGATGGTGGCCAAGGGCAACCGCGCGCCGGCGGTGCGCGAGGCCTGCAAGAAGTATGGTGGCTTCTATCTCGGCTCGATCGGCGGTGCCGCGGCGAACCTTGCCGAGCACTGCATCAAGAAGGTCGAGGTGCTCGAATATCCCGAGCTCGGCATGGAAGCCATCTGGCGCATCGAAGTCGTCGACTTCCCGGCGTTCATCATCATCGATGACAAGGGGAACGACTTCTTCAAGGAATTGAATTTGGGCTGACCTGTCATGGCCGGGCTTGACCCGGCCATCCATCGTTCTTCGATGGATACGCAGGTCATGCCCGCGTATGACGAGATGTATTATCGGCGAAGCCTCTAACTACAATTCGTGACCTGGTTGGAGCACAGCGCGCGCCACCAGCCTCGGACGCCGTCGTAGCTCTCGACGAGGCCCCAGACGCCGCTGCACGCCATGAGCCGCTTCGGTCCGCCGTCGCCGTCAATCGGGCCGCCAAGCTCGTGCTGAGCTGGCATCCATTTGGCATCGACGAAGGGCGCCTGGAAAAGTCCGCCCATGCGCGTGGCGCCATTGGCGTAATTCGCGCCGACCTTGTTCGACGCGACCCAGCCGCGGCCCGCATAGGGTTTTGGCGCGCTGCGCGGATATCGCTTCTCGTCCTCGTAGTCCTTGCCCGGGGCCCTCGCGCCTTCGATCAGGAACCAGCCGTCCCTGAAGCCGACGATGCGGAATTCGGTGAGCCAGCCGCCGTCGGGCGTGTTCTCGGCGCCGCCGAGCTTGAGCCGGTAGGGCGGCGGCAGCGTGCCGAGCACGCGTGCTTTCACTGAAGGTTCAGCCCGCACGTTGAGGCCGCTCGGGTCCTTGTCGATGGACCAGGCGCCGAGATCGCACGGCTCGGTGCCTTCGGGCAGGCTGGCGCGTTTTGCGGCGAGATCGGCGTGCAGTTTTGCGAAGTCGGCGTCGTCGTTGTCGGGCGCCGGCTCGGTGCGCGGCTTCAACGCGGCCGAGATCGCGCGCGTCGCGTCCGCCGTCAGCGTGACGACGAGGACTTGGCGCGCGGCGAACACGCTTGCCGGCGTCTTCGGATCGTTTGATGGCGCCGGATAGACCGCGAGATAGCCGGTCGAGCCTTCGGTGCGGTAGGCGAGGCCTGCGACGTAGCCCGCCGGCACCATGGCGAGCGCGCTTGCACGCCACGCCGGTTCGGTGTCATCCGCGCGCGCCGCCAGTGTCGCGACGCACAGGATCGTTGCCGCGATGAGACGGAGCGCACGCATGATGCAGCGCGGTCTTTACGCCCGCGCGCCCGTGAACGGGAAGCTGCCCATCGGGCCGATGCCCATTTCGCCGCTCATGCTGTCGCCGGAGACCTTTCCGATGAACTCGAGGGTCAACGGCATCGGATTGGTGATCGAGACCTTCCAGTTGATGGCGTCGCCGCTGATGGTGCCGTCGAAGATCTCGGCGGAATTACCATCGGCGCCCTGCGTGCCCGTCAGCGTGCCGCCGGAGCTCAGCAGGGTCAGTGTCGCCTGCCGCTCGCCCATCGGCGTCGTCATCGTCAGATTCCAGTTGCCGTCTACGGCCATTCCCGTCTCCCGAACAAATCCCGGCGGGCCACGACAATCCGCGGCCAGTCCTGGGTCGAGCGTATAGCGCAACTCGCGGGGCCTGCCTAACCCAGCATTGGAGGCATTTAGGCGCGGGCAGCCGCGCGGCGGCGGCTGGTGACGATGAGCCTGAGAACCACATATTGCACGGCAAAGGCCAGGATCTTGGCGCCGCCCGCGACCACTGTGATGTAGAACGCCCACAGCTTCAGATCGCCGGTCGAAGCCACGAAGATCATGCCGGCGCCGATCGCGAACATCAGCGCCGCCCACGCATAGCCTGCGGCCGTCACATATTCCGGGACGGTCTCGGTGACGATCGGCGGCATGTAGCGCAGCATCCAGCCGCGCTTGAGCATGATGGCACCGATCGCGAAATGCGCGATCGAGGGCTTTGCCAGCATGAAGCGGGGATCGTTGGTCAAAAGCGTGACGGCTCCCAGCACGACAACGAGCGCGACGCTCGCATAAGTCATGAAGTTCAACTGCTGCCCCTTGATCCGGGCGTAGATCACCTGCGCGACCGCGCCGGCAATCGCCACCGACGTCGCCAGGATGACGTTGTCGGTGACGAGATAGATGACCAGGAAGATGATCGCGGAGAGGAAGTCGGAGGCGAGGCGGGCGAATACGTCCTTCATCGTCGGTCCTGTTCAGCGAGGGGCGGGCAGTGCGCCGGACGGCGTACCGTACTTGATCTGGCGATACTCAGGATACCACTTTGTGAAGTAGATCGCGCTGTTGCGGGCGGCGAAGGCCACCGCAAGGCTCGACCAGAGCGGCAGGCCGGGGACGTAGAGCAACACGAGATTGGCGCCTGCCATGAGCAGCGCGGCCACGGTCCAGGCGCCGGTGATGATGTAATTGGCATAGCGGAAGCCGGGCATCGCCGCGGTCTCGGCCGGGACCGATTCAAGCGCATATTGCAGCGTGAAAGGATGGCGGACCAGCATCGAGCCGAGCGAGATGACGAAGATGCCGATATCGACCGACAGCTTCACGCCGAGCGTCCCAAGCGCGGGGTCGAGCAGCGTGAGATGGAGGCCGATCGCGGCGAACATGATCGCCGAGCCCGTGGCCAGGATCTTCACCGAGCGGCCGCGCGCCACGTCGATCGCAACGGTGGCGAGGCAGATCGCGGATGCCGCGAACACGCTGACCGCGGCCGACGTCACCAGCATAAGGAAGGTGAAGGCGCCGTAGGGCGCGAGGATCAAGAAAATCGCCATGGGCCGCCTCGGTCAGGTCGATCTTTACGATGTAAAGATCAGTAGTCCAGGCGCGACGTTGGGTCAAGCAAAATCTTTACAGTGTCAAAATCGTGTAGGTGACTTCCAGAAAGTGAAGTGCTGCAACGGCTTGGTCGGACGCCTCGTCGGCCAATTCCGCCCAGGGCAGGCGCGACAGGACCGGCAGCGCGGAGGCAACCAGGAGGCCGACGGCCAGCAGGATGCCTCCGTTGAAAATGGCATGGTCCCGTCGCCGCAGCCGGATCATCTGGAGCGCGAGCACGGCGCCGGTCAGGGCGAGGACGGCAAGGCAGCCCGCGGTGACCGAGGAAATGTGCATGGGAAACTCCTCTTTCCGTCGTTTCCTGGTTCGCAACTTCGTCGCGCCCGGAATGACCGGGCGCTACGCCGCTCCCACCCAGTTGCCGTGAAAGCCATCGGGCACGCGGTGGCCGAGCTGCACCAGTGCGACGGGCCCGACCTCGATATCGGAGGCGTTGAACACCGCGAGGTCGCTGCGGTTCTCCCGCGCGCGCCAGACCACGGCGAGCAGCCAGCCGTCGCCCTCGGGCGCATCTTGCGAGCGTTCGACGAACACCGGCTCGGAGATGGTATCGCCGGTGGGCAGCAGATAATGGCCGAGCCGCCGGCCGTTGCCGTCAACATGGACGATGCCCGAGAGCGCGCCGAACATCGGCAGTTTTGGATTGGCGCAGGCGTACCAGCCGTGACGGCTCTTCAACCCGGCGCGGCGATCGTCGATGCGCGGGAATTCGCCGGTGAGATCGTCCAGATATGTCTGCTGGAAGCGGTCGGTATTCCCTGAGAGATCGAACGTCCAGCGGCAGTGTCGGGCGCGCGATTTCTCCGGATCGGTCGGCCGTCCGTCGGGATGCGGAAACAGCGGCGCTTCCTCGAACTGCATGACGTCGGCGATGATGCGGTTCTCCTCCTCCCACGCGTTCATGACGTGGAAGACGTAGCAGGCTTCAGCCCGGAACCAGACGATGTCCTTCGCCGTGCCGCTGCGCTTCATCACGCCGACATAGGCGCCCTTGTCCGGCTCCCAGGCATAAGGCGGCCGTCCGCTCATCGCGCGCTCCATGCTGCCGGTGATGGGCAGGATCGGAAACAACACATGGTTCGCGGTGACGATGAAGTCGTGCACCATGCTGGCATAGGGCGCCTCGAAACGTTCAAAGCGCGTTGCCTTGCCGGAGGGATCGATCGATCCGTAGGAGAGGGCAGGCGTCAGCGGCCCCGCGGCGTTGTAGCCGAAGAACACGAGCTCGCCTGTGACGGGATCGACCTTCGGATGCGCGGTGAAACTGCCGGCGACGCGGCCCTGGTAGTTGTGATAGCCGCGTGTCGCGAGCGTGCCCGGCTCGATCTCGGTCGGCAGATGCGCTTCTTCCAGCGCAAGCAGCTTGCCGGCATGGAAGATGATGTTGGTGTTGGCGACGCCGCCGTCAGTGAGGTTTGCCGGGGCATCCGGCAGCTTGCGGCCGAAGCCGCCGAACAGCGCACGGCCGGCATCATGCTCGGCGAGCCATTTCGGCGTGCGGACCCAGCGGTTGCGATAGCTGGCGCGGCCGTTCTCCAGATGAAAGGCATGCAGCATGCCGTCGCCGACGAACCAGTGCGCACCGGGGGAATCGAACTGCGGATTGGGCCCGTTGCGATAGAGCGTGCCGTTCAGCTCGCGCGGCAATTCGCCGACGATCTTGAGGAAGGGCGCGTCGGCCTCGAATGGAATCGGGCCGAGGTTATGGCGGCGCTCGGCGATAGCGTCCTGCTGCACGGCGTTGCCCTCCATATCTTTACATCGTCAAGATTCGATAGGGCCGATCGCGGCTTCCGTCAAGTGAAATCTTTACACTGTAAATATTGCGTCATATAGCTTGCAAATGGCCAAGAGCGACACCAAGGGCGAAACAGCGCGTCACCCACGTGCCCCCGGACGAACAACGTCGACCGCGGCGTCGCGCCCGGCGCGCCGCCCAGCGAGTGCGAAGACCGATACGCCCTATCATCACGGCGCCCTGCGCGAGGCGCTGCTCCAGGCCGCCGAACGGGTGCTGGAGCGCGACGGGCTTGGCGGCCTGACGTTGCGGGCGGTGGGCCTACTCAGTCCAGCGCCTGCGCGAGGCGCTGCCAGGCCGGCCGAACGGGGTTGCTGGGAGCGCGACTGGCTGGGCGGCTGACGTGGCGGGCGGTGCGCGCGAGGCCGGCGTCTCGCATGTCCGCGCGACGCAGTCATTCGGCGATCTCACCGGTCTCGTCAGCGAGCTCGCGGCCGTCGGCTTCCGCCAGTTCAACGGCGGCGATGGCCTCGTCCTGCGAGGCCGCCGCCACGCCGCTCGAGCGCGCGCTGGCGCGTCCGAAGGCCTATGTCGCCTATGCGCAGGCGCATCCCGGCATGTACGGCATCATGTTCCGGACCGAGCGGCTCGATTATTCCAGACCGTCGTTGCAAGAGGCGGCTGAGGCTTCGTTTGCCGGACTTGCCAATGCCATCGGCGCGATGCGCCAGGAGCAGATCAGCGGCGATGCGCTGACGTTGAACCAGGGCGCGGCGATCGCGCGCGCCTGGTCGATGGTGCACGGCTTCACCATGCTGCTGCTCGACGGGCGCCTCGAGGACATTCTGGAGCGTCTGCCCGAGGGCACGACGGCCGAACGGCTGCTCGAGGCAATGCTGACCGCGCCCATCACGGGCAAGCTGCCAGGGCCCTGATCGACGGCCGAGGCAACCCTTGCCGTGGTCAGGCGTTGACGCCGCATGGCAAGATCACCGCGCGCTCCCTGGAAACGCCCCAATCCGCGCAAGCGCGCGGGCAAGGCATCCAAGCACCTCACGCCCGCGCAGAAATCGGCGGCGAAGACGCGCGCCCGCCGCGCCGGCCGCCGCTATCCCAACCTCGTGGACAACATGCGCATGGCAGCGAAGAAGACTTCCAAATCCTCGAAGGCAAAGACGTCAGCGAAGAAAAGATCAACGAAGAAGAGCCGCAAGCGCACCGCGAAGAAGACGGCAAAGTCCTCGCGCAAGCGCAAGTCACCGGCGCGGGGAAAGGATCCGCGCGGCGGCCTGACCGCAGCCGGCCGCAAAGCTTTTGCGCGCAAGCAGGGCGCTCACTTGCGGCCCGGCGTCACCAAGAAGGAGTCCGAGATGACGCCGCAGGAGATGCGGCGCAAGGGCAGCTGGGCAGTTCGCTTCTACGGCCGCGCGAAGCTGCCGCCTCTCGTCGATGAAAACGGGAAGCCGACCCGTCACGCGCTCTCGGCGCATGCCTGGGGCGAGCCCGTCCCGAGGACGGTTGCGGCGGCACGGCGCATGGCGGCAAAGGGCGAGCGTCTGCTGGCGCGCTATCGCCGCGCCAAGGCCAGGGGGTAGTGCCTAGCGCATCGTTGCGAGCTCGACAGCGCGGCCGCGATTGCCGATGATCTTCACCTCGTCCTTGCCGCAAGTGAAGCTGCGGGCGAAATCGTCGGCGGCCTTGCGCGCAAGCTTGTTGGCGTCGGGGTTGGCGACTGCATCGACATAGGCGACATGGCAGACCGGGCCCGGCGGCAGCCGCGTCACGACCAGCAGGGCTTTGGTGTTCGGCCGTCCCTTCTTGTCGGGATCGTTGTTGTCGGCGATGTGCCAGCGCTGGATGATCGCAAACGGCTTTGCGCCCGCAGTCCGCCATTCGACGGTGGTCTCGGATGAATTGAACGAGGCGAACCAGGTCTGTGCCGCCGGTTCCTCTGCAGCGACCTTGCGGCTGCGGCCGACCGAGACGATCTCGCGCAGATCGTCCTCGTCGATCAGCACGATCAGGCCGCCCTTGCCCGGGCAGACTCGCGTCGTGCTGCCGTCGAGCTCGCTGGGTTTGCCGACCTGACGGCAGTCCTTTGGCGCTGTCGACGTGTAGGAGCTGCCCATGGATTGGGCGACTGCGCTATTGAGGCCGATGCAGCTGATCAGGACGGCCAAGCCGGTGCGGGTCATACGGTTCATGATGACACCTTCAAGTCGCGGGAACCTTTCCATCAGACGTCTTCATTGTGGGCAAGGTTCAAACAACGGCGCGATAGACCTGACAGCGGCGCGGAATCGTTCTAGAAGGGCGGCTTCCGCCCGCGCTTGCCGCATCTCGTTCGCGTCACTCATTCGATCATGCCAGCCATCGCTTCCAGCAAAGCTTATCGCGTCGGCCGTTCCAAGACCGGCCTTGGCCTCTTCGCCACCATGCCGATCAAGAAGGGCACCCGGATTATCCGCTATTTCGGGCCGATCCTGGACTCGCGCATTCCCGCGCATGACGAGATCGAGAACAAATATCTGTTCGAGCTCAACGGCCGCTGGACCATCGACGGCTCAGTGCGCAAGAATCTCGCACGCTACATCAACCATTCCTGCCGGCCCAACGCGGAGTCGGATGTCCGCCCGCGCGAGCGCAAGGTGTTCATCCGCGCCATCAAGAACATCGAGCCCGGCGACGAGATCAACTACGATTACGGTACCGACTATTTCAAGGCGTATCTGAAGCCGATCGGCTGCAAATGCGCCTCCTGCGAGAACAAGCGCAAGAAGCTGCGTGCCGAGGCGCGGGTCGAACGCGCCAAGGTGAAGGCGCGCACGGAAGCCAAGGCCAAGAAGGCGCGCGTCAAGGGCGCCAAAAAGAAGAAGCTGAACGGTCACGCGTTCGTCAAGGCCCGCGCGGGGGCATAGCCTTTAACCGAGGTGTCATGCCCCGCGAAAGCGCGGCATCCAGTACGCCGCAGCTTCTCCGTATCCGCGGCGTCTCTGGAATACTGGGTCGCCCCGGTCCAGTGCACAGTTGCGCACAAGGCCGGGCGCCGACAGCCGCGGATGTGGCCTTACGCCGCCACAACACTCCCGCTCTTCCGCAATCCCACATATTGCAGCTCGGCGAACACGCCGGTTGCGACCGCCTGCGCCACGATCATGAGCTCGCCGGCAAGGTTCGGCGACACCGCGCCCGAAAGCAGCAGCGCGATGCTGGCGATCGTCCAGGCTGCGTTGCCGATCACGACCAGCAGCACGAGCGGCTTTGCAAGGCAGGCGCGCGAGGCGAGCCAGCCGACCAGAGCGGTGTAGGCGATCAGGAACAGGCCGGTCTCGCGCAGCAGCGCTTCGGGCAGGTTGAACAGCGAAGCAAACGCGCCTGCGCCGAAGGTGAAGCCGAGGGCGGCGATGCCGCTGAAGATGGCATCGGCGAGCAGGGCGCGGCGCAGGAAGGTGGATGCGTCGATCATCGTAGGTCTCCTTGGCTGGTTGGGCTCGGGGTGGAATTCAGCGCAGTCCGCGCCACCAGGCGCGAAGCAAGCGGGCGATGCGGTACGGGCAGAGGCTCCTGCCGACGCCGTGCTCGAAGGCGACAACCTGGGCGACGACATAGTCGCCGGTCGAATGCACCAGCGGCTCCGGCATGTTGAGGCTGCGCGCCAGCATGCGGGTGGCGAGCGCGATCGCCCATGGAAGAAGGTGGTCCACGACGGTTCGGTAGAGCAGCAGCGCGATCATGGTCATCTCCTGTTGCGACCCAAGATGCGCGCGCCCGCGCCCCAATTCGATTACCTCGCGGGTAATGGAAGGGCTGAAATCCGCATGCTAGGTTTTCGACCATGAACGCACACGCATCCACGGCACAGGCCGAACGCAGCCAGCCGGTCCATATCGGCGATCATTTGCGCGAATGGCGGCAGCGCCGCCGGATGAGCCAGCTCGATCTGGCGGGCGAGGCCGAAATCTCGGCGCGGCATTTGAGCTTCGTCGAGACCGGACGAGCCGCACCCTCGCGCGACATGGTGCTCAGGCTCGCGGAGCGTCTCGATGTGCCCTTGCGCGAGCGCAACGTGCTGCTGGTCGCGGCCGGTTTCGCGCCCGCGTTCCCGCAGCGCCCGCTGGAGGATCCCGCCTTGAAATCAGCCCGCCAGGCGATCGACCTCGTCCTCAAGGCGCATGAGCCCAATCCGGCGCTGGCCTATGATCGGCACTGGAACCTGGTCTCCGCCAATCGCATGGTCGCGCCGCTGCTCGAGGGCATCCCGGAGCGGCTGCTCGGCCAGCCCTTCAACGTGCTCCGGCTCGCCTTTCACCCGGAGGGGCTGGCGCCGCGCACCGTCAATCTCGCGGAATGGTGCGCGCATCTGCTCGAGCGGCTGCACCGTCAATGCGAGGCCAGCGCCGATCCCGAGCTGATCAAGCTCTATCACGACCTCAAGAGCTATCCCATTCCAGCGCGCTCGGCGCCGTTGTCCAGCGACGCCGTCGCGATCCCCTTCAAGCTGCGCCATGATGGAGAGATACTAAGTTTCTTCTCCACCACCATGGTGTTCGGCACTCCCGTGGACATCACCCTGTCCGAGCTGGCGCTGGAGACGTTCTTCCCGGCGGATGAACGCACGGCCGAGCGGCTCAAGCAGATGGCCGCAGCCATGTCCTAGTGCTATATCCGGCGCCCTTGCCTCAGGGCGTGTTCGGCTTATCTTGGGGCGAACTCGCACCGCCCGAAGGAGGCGCCTGACATGAGCACGCTCAAACCGCTCCAGATCGACGTCGTCTCCGACGTGGTGTGCCCGTGGTGCTATATCGGCAAGCACAGGATCGAGAGCGCGCTGGCGCTCGTGCCCGACGTTCCCGTCAAGCTCAATTTCCGTCCCTTCTTCCTCAATCCCTGGGTGCCGCGCGAGGGCATCAGCCGCGAGGCCTATCTCACCCAGAAGTTCGGCTCGGTCGAAGCGTACAAGGGCATTGCCGGGCGCGTCGTCGCGGCTGCCAGCGAAGAGGGCCTCGTCTACAAGCCAGAGCTGGTGGCGCGGCAGCCCAACACGACCGATTGCCATCGCCTGATCCTCTGGGCCGAGGCGATCGGCAAGGCGCCCGAGATGAAGCAGCGCCTGATGGAGCTGTACTTCCGCGACGGCGGCGATCTCACCGACGTCAACGTGCTGGTGCAGGCGGCCGCCGATATCGGCCTTGACGCCGACGACGTGCGCAAGCGCCTCGCCACCGACGAGGACGTTGCGCGCGTTTCTGCCGACGCGCAGGAGGCCGCCGAAAAGGGCATCTCCGGCGTGCCGACCTACGTCTTCGCGCAGAAATATGCCGTCTCCGGCGCGCAGGATCCGAACCTGCTCGCCCGTGCCATCCGCCAGGTGTTGGAGGAGATCAACGCGCAGGCGGCGGAGTAACTGGCCTATTTGCGGAGCAGGTGAACTGCCCGGCGCGCCGCCGCGTAGGCGGCGCCGTGCGCTGCGAGCGCTCCGTGAATGAGCGCCACAACCGGATCGTTCCGCCGCAGCGGGATCAGCACGTCGCCGATCGCGAAGCGTCCGCGCCAGATCGGATTGATCATGGGATGGTCGGCACTCGCGGTGGAATCCGCGCTCGCAATGGCCGGATCGGCGCAGAGATGGCGGGTGAGGTCGAGCGTGAGCTGCACGCCCGGCGAATATTTTGCAAAACGCTCGTCGATGCCGAGCTTGAAGAAGAAGGCGCGGTCCCGGTGACGTAGCACGATGCCGGCGGCGACCGGCGTCGTGCCGGCGCGCAAGCTGACGATCTCGCACTGTGCGGTTTCTGCCAGAGCCGGCACGGCGCGGCGGATGAAGGTTGCGTCACCCGCATCCTGGATTAGCGCAGTGCCGCGCTTGCCTTTCCAGCCGCTGGCTTCAAGCTGCAAGAATGTTTCGAGCGCGAGCCTGATCTCGTCAGGATTGCGCGCGACTTCGAATGCGACGGGCCCATGCTCTTCGAGACGATGTCGCTGGCGGCGCAGCTCCTTGAGCTTTTTGGTGCCGAGCGCCTCGCGCAGCAGCGTCTCGCCATCCTGCGTCGCGTCGAGGCTGGCGCGGATGTAGGAACCGAGCACGCGCGGCTTCAGGCCGTCGCGGTTGAGAACTTGCTGGAGTGAATTCATCGCCGCGCCGTCGAGGGCGACGTCGTTCAGCACGAGCGCATGCGCGCCGGCCTCGCGTGCCTGCTGCAACAAGCGCGCGGCCGCCTCGACCGGAGCGTCGCGGTCGATCAGCGGGCTGCACAGCGTGCCGTAGGGATGCGCGCTCACCAGCGCGGGCAGGGGGATCTTCAGGGCGCGCCAGAGCGAGATCACCGGCATCAGCCCGGTCAGCCGCACTGAGGATCCATCATATGCGGCAAGCGCGGAGGCATCCGTGCGGCCGCGCGCACTTGCGCTGACAGCGAGCTCCCAGGCGGGCAGATAATATCCGTTCGGCTCGACCGCGCGCTGCGCCAGCGCACGCCATTGGCCGGGGTCGATCGCAGTGAGCGGGACGCGCGCGCCCATGGCCGCGGCATGCCTTGCCGATGCCGGATTGATCGCAGCCTGGTGCGCGATATCGACCACGTCCCGTCGTTCCCCGTTCAGGAGGTCATGCTTAGCGCAAAGATTGGAAAATACCGTTGGGACGCCGCTTCAATTCGAGTGGTAATATTAACACCCCGTTCAGCATCCGGGCGGACGATCGCCGGCCGTATCGGTGGATGAACGATTGCTCTCGCTCCGGAGGATCATCATGATCGCGACATCTTTCACGCCGGTTGCTTCGCTCGTTGGCGGCGCGTTGATCGGTCTGTCTGCCGTGCTCCTGATGTGGGCGACGGGACGGATCGCCGGGGTCAGCGGCATCGCGGCGCGGCTATTTCCGCCTTACGAGGACCGCGAGCTCGCCGGCCGGCTCGCCTTCGTCGTAGGCCTCGTCGCCGCGCCACTGCTGGTTCTGCTTGTGACCGGACGCCTGCCGGCGCAAACGATCGCCGCGACAACGCCGGTGCTGGTCATCGCCGGATTGCTCGTGGGCTTCGGCTCGGTGTGGGGCAGCGGCTGCACGTCCGGCCATGGCGTCTGCGGCCTGTCGCGACTGTCGGTGCGCTCGCTGGTTGCGACCATCACCTTCATGGCGACGGGCATCGCCACCGTCTTTGTGATCCGTCACTGGAGCTGACGACGATGACAATCCTCGTTCAATTCGCGATCGGCCTGATCTTCGGCCTCGGCCTCATCATCTCCGGCATGTCCAACCCGGCGAAGGTGCTGAACTTCCTGGACGTCGGCGGCATCCCTGCGGGCACTTGGGACGCCAGCCTCGCCTTCGTGATGGCCGGTGCGGTCGCAGTGACCTTCATCGGCTTCAGCCATGTCCTGAAGCTTCCGCGTCCGTTCTTCGCCGAGCGCTTCTACGTTCCGACGCGAAAGGACATCGACCCCAGGATTGTTGTTGGTCCCGCGATCTTCGGCATCGGCTGGGGATTGGCAGGCTTCTGTCCCGGTCCGGCGCTCACCGCGCTCGGATTCGGTTCGCGGTCGGCCTTCGTCTTCGTCGCTGCGATGTGCGCTGGCATGATGCTCGCGCGCTTCATCGCGAACCTTCCGTCATCGGCGCGCGTCGCCGCGCCGACCGATCCGCTCGAGACCTGACATCGACGGGACCGGGCGAGCTGTCTCGCCCGGTCCCGCCCTTCATCGCTTCATCGATTACCAGCGGTCGCCGACACCGACGCCCACGCTGACGCCCGGCGTGTGAATGCCGACGCCGCCACGCGGACCGTCATCCCAGTCGCGATAGGCGCGGCGCTCATAATAGCGCTCACGCGGCATCCGGGCGTAGGAGTCGCGCACGATCACGCGCGCGCCGCCACGGGTGCGATAGCAATTGCCGGCATCGTCGCAGACGAGCCGCACTTCCTGGATCAGATCCGGGTTGGTGTATTCGCTGGTCGTATAGATGTCAGCGGCCTTTGCGCCGCTCGCCGCTGCCAGGGCTCCGACGCCAGCCAGCAGTGCAATCGTAAACGTCCTCATCACGTCCTCCTCGATACTGCCCTCGGCGGTAACAAGAAGGGGAGGCGGGGATCGTTCCGGCCCATTTACAGGTTTTTCCCGGAACTGCGCTATGCGTGTCGGTCCTAGATGGGCTCGTAGGTTTCCGTTCCGCAGGTGTCGTCGGTTTCGGCACGCCGGCGATCGACCACCTTTCCACTTGATATCGTCACAATGTAGGTCTGCATGCCGAGCGCCGTGCCGGTCGCCGAGGTGAGCTGTGCGCGGACGCAGGCGGTCCAGCCGGGTCCTCGCACCTGATGATGGGGTGGGGCCACATGCACCTCGCGCGGATAGGAGGTGTTGAGGAAGACCACGTCGATCTGCTCGCGCACCACGCGCTTGACGTCAGGGGGCGCCTCGGGCGGCGGCACCTCGGCTTCCTTCATGCGCATGAACTCGGGCACGGGCGCCCGGCTGTCGGCAAAGCCGCAGGCACCGAGCGCGAGCGCGCCGGCGAGCAGCGCCGCATGAGCAATGATCCGCAACATCCCTGGAGGTCCCCCGCGGGCCAAGAGATAGGCACGAATGCGATCCGGCGAAGTCCCGGTCGATCAAGATTTGCTGAAGGCCGCGATGTCGCGGCATTGGCTATTACGGGATTGCAGGCTAGTTTGTACCCCCAGAGGTGGGGGATTGCTCCAATGAGGATTTTGGTCATTGCGGCCGCCGTGCTGGCACTGACGGCTGTCTCGGCCGAGGCGCAGGGGCGCGGCAGAGGTCAGCCCAATGAAGGCGGCCAGAAAGCGGACAACAAGCCCAAGGTCGACGAGAAGGCCTACAAGGCCGCGCTCGAGCGCATTCCGGAGCCCAAGGAAAAGTATGACCCGTGGGGCGGGGCTCGCCCCACCGAGCCCACCAAGAAGCCGAAATAAAGCGTGGCGGGCGATGCGTTTGCGCACCCGCCTGCATATCGTCGTCGCGCTCATTGCGCTCTTGTTTGCCGCGCCGCCGTGCGGGGCCTGGGAGAGCTGGGGCAGCGATGCCGGTGGCTCGCGCTTCGCGCCGCTACGACAGATCACGCCCGACAATGTCGGCCAGCTCATCCGCGCCTTCGAATATCACACCGGCGATCTCGCCGCGCGCGCGCCCGAGGTGATGCGACGAACCAAATTCGAGGCGACGCCGCTGTTCGTCGAGGGCAGCCTGATTTTCTGCACGCCGTTCAACGAGGTGATCGCACTCGATCCCGGCACGGGCGCGCAGAAATGGCGCTATGATCCGAAGATCGCGACCAATCAGCGTCCTGCCAATCGCTATGTCTGCCGCGGTGTCACCTGGTGGATCGACGATCAGGCGCCGCCGGATGCCGCCTGCCGATCGCGTATCTTCATGGGCACCAACGATATCCGCCTGATCGCGCTCGATGCGAAGACTGGCATTCCCTGCGCCGGTTTTGGCAAGGGCGGTGAGATCAAGCTCGATATCGGCATGCGGCTGGATTGGCCGGGCGAATTCCAGATCACCTCGCCACCGGCAGTCGGCCGCGGTGTCGTCGTGGTCGGCTCCGCGATCGCCGACAACAGCCGCATCGATGCGCCGAGCGGCAGGGTGCGCGCGTTCGATGCGCGGAGCGGCGAGGCGCGCTGGACCTTCGAGCCGCTCCAGCGCGCCGGCATCGAAGCCGGCCATGCCAATGTCTGGGCGCCGATGTCGGTCGACGAAACCCGCGGGCTGGTTTTCCTGCCGACGACATCGCCGTCGCCGGACTTCTGGGGCGGCAAGCGGCCGGGCAACAACGAGCACGCCAATTCGGTGGTTGCGCTGCGCATCGAGACCGGCGAGCTCGTATGGGCATTCCAGACCGTGCATCACGACGTCTGGGACTACGATCTGGCGGCGCAGCCGACGCTCGCGCGCCTCGACACCGGCGAGGGCCAGCGCGACGTCGTGATCCAGCCGACCAAGCAGGGCTTTGTGTTCGTGCTCGACCGCGACACCGGCAAGCCAGTCTGGCCGGTCGAGGAGCGCGCCGTGCCGCAGGGCGGCGCCGAAGGCGAAGCATTGTCGCCGACGCAGCCGTTCCCAACGCATGTTCCGCCGCTGACGTCGCAAACGATCTCGACCGATGATGCGCTCTCGCTCTTGCCCGGGCTGGGCCGCTCGTCTTGCGAACGGCAGTTCGCAGAGGCGCGCAACGAGGGACTGTTCACGCCGCCTTCGGTGCAGGGTACGCTGGAATTTCCATTCACCGGCGGCGGTGTGAACTGGGGCAGCGCGGCGTTCGATCCGGCTGGTCAGATCCTCTATGTCAACACCAGCCGCGCCGTGCATCTCATCAAGCTGATCCCGCGCGCTGAGGCGGCCGGATTCAATCCGCCGCCCGGACATGATTTCGGCCAGCAGCGCGGTGCGCCATTCGCGATGTCACGTGCGATGGTGACGTCGCGCTCGGCATGCTCTGCAACAAGCCGCCATGGGGCGAGATGGTCGCGGTCGATCTGATGGGCGGAAAAATCCTCTGGCGCTCGACGGTCGGTACCACCGAGGATCTTGCGCCATTGGGCGTGCCGCTGCCTTGGGGCGCGCCGCTCCTCAACGGGCCCGCGGTCACCGCCGGCGGTGTCGTCTTCACCGGCGCGATGGATGCTTATCTGCGTGCCTTCGATGCGCGCAGCGGCAGGGAGCTCTGGCAGGGCCGGCTGCGGGTGCCCGGCGTCGCCAATCCCATGACCTATCTCTGGAAGGGCGAGCAATATGTCGCGATCGGCGCCGGCGGCCATTCCGAAGCGGGCACCTCGATCGGCGACAGCGTCGTTGCGTTTCGCCTGGCGCGGCCCGGCGAGGCGCCATCGTTATGGTCGCGCACGATCGATCGTCCGGGCGGACGATTTGTTGCGGCATCGACGACGATCGCTCTCGCGATCATCGCGCTTGTGATCGCAGCTCTGCGCTGGCGACGCCGTCGTCGTATCACGCCCTCTTAATCGCGATGTGGATGCGATGCGAACGCTCGTTCACATCGCGCGAATTATTGTACGAAAGCGAGGCCGACGCGCCGCTCGCTGCGCCATACGGGGCGGCAATTCCGCACGAAATTGTCGCGCGCGATCGAGAGCGTGAATGATTGCGGCAGTGTGACGGGTGAATCGAGGTCGATCGCCGCGCCGCCTTCGGACATGTTTCGCACGGTGCACGCTACACCGCTGTTTTCAAAGGTGATCGTCCCACCCTTGAAAACACGGTGACGCTGCGCTGCACGTTTCTCGATCATCGGCATTAATCCATAACGACGATTGTGAAATAGTGCATAGAAATTGCGTTGATCTAAACTCAATACTGGCGCTACTTGCACAGCGCTTCAGACTTCGTTTACGACGTTGGAGCGGTGACTCACTCCGCCGACTTTCCTCACAAGCCTTTCCTTTATGGCGTTACGCGCCGATGGAGATTCCGATGAAGACCACGCTTTCGATCTTGTTCGCCGCAGCATTCTCGCTGTCATCGATGCCCGCCCACGCCGTCAAGTGGGACCTCTCGACCATGACCTGTAAGCAATTCCTCGAGAGCGGCGAGGACAACATCGCTGTCGTGCTGACCTGGATGGACGGCTGGTACAAGGGCGACGAGGACAACGCGATCATCGACACCGAAGTGTTCATCGAGAACGCCAAGAAGTTCGGTGCCTATTGCGGAAAGAATCCGACCGTCAGCGTCGTCACCGCGGCCGACGAGATCCTCGGCAAGTAGTTCTTGAAGTGTGCCGACCGTAGCGCGGATGCAATCGCGCTTCGGCGGACGCGAACGTGATGGAGAGCCGCGGCGCGCTTTTGCGCTCTCGCGGCTCTCTTCTTTTTCGGCGGATGCTCAGCCCGGCAGCATCGCGAAGGCGCTCGAAACCATCGCGACCTGCTTGTTGTCGGCGGCCGAGAGCAGCGTGACGCGACCAAAGCTCATGGTGCGCCCGAGACGCACCACGCGCGCGTCTGCGAGCACGTCCGAGGAGGAGACCGCGCGCATGAAATGCGTGGTCTGGTCGACCGTCGTCATCGGACGGTAGCCGCGATTGGCGGCGAGGTTCGCGATCACCATCGCGGTGTCGGCGAGCGCCATCAGCGCCTGGCCGCAGACCACGCCGCCGTTGCGGCACAGCCGCTCCGAGAACGGCATGCGCAGCAGCGCGCCGGGCTGCCAGTCCGGCGCGTCCGCCGGCTGGATGTGCTCGATGCGCTCGACGGCGAGGTTGAGATCCTGGACCCAGGGCGCAAAGACCTCGCCGAGGATGCGTCTCGCATCAGCGATGCCGAACCCGGCTTCTGGCTGCGTTTGCATTGCTGTCGTGTCCTCCATTGTTGCCGGATGTTTCGGCCATTCTGCGCGGATCGGCGCGGCAAAGTCACCCGGTCCAGCGCTGGCCCGTCGGCTTGAAAATGCCCGACTTCGCCCGATATGATAGCTCGCTTGGGAGCGGGTGGACGATGTTGCGTCGGTGTGTCCTCGTGTTTTCGTTGATAGCGCTTGGCCTCGTGCTGGACGGCTGCACCAGATGCGGCCCGATCTGGGACGATTGGCTGAACGCGCCGAAATCTTGCCGGTCGGACCGGCTCTAGCGCGCCATTCGGCCGCGAGCGGGCTGTTGACAGGGATGACGAGGCGCGGTTGATCCGCCCCTGATTGAATGATCGAGGAGTGAGTGATGAAGCTTTTCCGTATGGCGGCGGTGCTGCTGGCCGTGGTGGCGGGACCGGCCTACGCGCAAATGCCCAATCTCAACCTGCTGCAGGAAGGCCCGGGCAAGACCCCCGAGGAGAAGGCCGCGGATGCCGAGCGTGAAAAGGCCTACAAGGAAACGCTGAAGAAGATTCCGGACGCCAAGTCGTCCAGTGATCCCTGGGGCGGCATGCGCTCCGATCCCCCGAAGCAGCCGGCGGCGCCGAAGGCCTCGGCCGCAACCAGCGCGCCGAAGAAGAGCAAAACCGGCACCGCTGCCAACTGATCGCCCCCGTCGGAGGCCGCAATGACGCCTCCGGAACAGGACTCCTCTTCAGGCGGCCCGCTTCCTACATTGAGCCGGTCAGTATTGCGTAGAGGAGGGCCGACATGGCCGACCGGCCGCGGGATCTCGCCGAGCGGATGGCGCGCCGTCGCAAGACCGGTGGCAGGCCGGGCGCGACCACCGGCGACGGCTATCTGCGCGAGACCTTCACCCTGCCGCGCCCGGCGGCACGGGCGCGGGCGGAGGCCTTCTTCGCCCGCTACCCCAAGGCCGGCTATATGAGCGCCGTCGAGACCTGGCGCGAGCTGCCCGGCGGCGACATCGAATTCACCATGCGGCGGCTGCCCAGCGCGGATTAGGAGCGGGCCCTATTCGAGGGTTTCTGCGACGATGCGGATCCGGAACACCGGCTCCTTGGCCTCGTCGAGCAGCTCCATGTGCCATTCGGAGTCTTGCTGCAGCTTGCGGGCGATGCCGGCCGCCATATCGGCGCAGACGCTGGTCATCTCCCTCCAGGCCGAATCGCGATCGGCAAATTCCGTCGCTTGGTCCGCACAGCCGGAATAACGGCCGTTCCGGATTCGAAAGAAGTAAAGCGGCATTGGCTGGCACCGATCACGCGTGACGGCCCCGCCCCCAAGGCCATGGGCGCGCAGTGCAGTCCCAAACCATCCCAAGATCAATTCCGGGCGGCTACGGAATAGGCCCCGCATGGCATGCTGTGGGGCGAACGACTCGCGCCGCCTTGCCTGCTCAAGCGGTCTTGCGCCCGATCGCCTTCAGCTCCCGATCAATGCGCAGCTGCACCCGCCGGATCGCCAGCAGATCGATCTTGGTCTCGGTCTTGCCGGTCTTGACCTGCTCGCCGATCCGGAACTGCCACTGCCAGACCCCGGGGATTGCCGTCTTGGCGACGGTGAACTCGACGCCCCTGTGATTCATGGCCACCTCCCACGATTCACCTTCATCAGATGCCAAACATGTTGGGCGTCTTAATATTCCCGCGACAAGCGAAATCTGACGATAAGCCCCGGAGGGTTCACGGCTATCCCGAGAACGCGCGCGCTCCGCAACAAGCGAAATCGAATTCCGAAAGATACCCTGCACGAGCGCCGGTACTCCGTGGTTCTCCGACCATGAACAGAGTTCCGCGCGCGACACTGATCGACGCCAGCGCGCGGTAGCGCGCATCTATTATGCGACTCACGGCACGTGCCTTGCTTCGCCTCATGACGGCAGCAGCAAGCAAGGACATAGGCACTCATGCTCGGCATTCCCCGCCGCTACAGTCATTTCGTCTTCGGTGTCATCCAGTCCGGCCTGACCTCGCTGATCGCGGCGGGGATCGCCAGCTTTCCGGCGACAAGCGCAATGCTCTTCCTGCGGCACTGGACGCTGTCGTGGCTGGTCGCATGGGCCGCGATGCTGCCGATCGTGCTCGTGGCCGCGCCCGCGATCCGCGCCTTCTCGCTAAGGCTGACGCGGGAGGAGACCGCCCCGCGAACCGGCGGGCAGGCATGAAAAAACCCGCTTGGGGAGAGCCAAGCGGGTGAGAGGTTATTGGAGGCTGAGGTGCTGGGCTGCAACACCATAGCCCGATGACCCTAGCGGCCTCAGCTTACGGCAGCCTGACACGTCGGCAGATCGTGGTCGCTCCGGTGTTGCCCCCGCAAACAGAAAACCCCGCTCGGGGCCGAGCGGGGTCATCGACTGGGTATGGAGGCCCGGTGTTGGTCCACCGGGCGAAATGAAACTAGGGGAGTCGGCTTACAGGCGCCTGACGGAGGCAGCGAAAGCTTGCGCGGCACGAGGCCGCAGACTGGCCCCGCACAGGTCCCAATTTGGCCATCCGATCGCACAACTGGAGCCACACCCGCGGGCGAGATTCACTGCTTCGACGATGCCATGGGGGAAACGTGGCGCGCCGAGAACGGGGTGGCATCATGGATAACGTAGAGCGGTCATTTGCCGCCGCGACGGCGGCTGGCTTCGTGGTGCTGGTGATCGGCATCGCGCTATTGATGCTGCTGTAGGGCGGCGTCAGGCGCGCGGAAAGCGGGTCCGAGGCATCGGGCCCGGCACGATGGCGGCTTTCAAAAGCTGAAAACAACCCCATGCACAGTAGGGCGCTGGGCAATTTCGCTGCGCAATCAATGACTTAAGATAGGTGTTTAGATACCTTTAGTGCAGTTTCGCCGCCGCATGCGAAGCGGTCCCCCGGCGGGCATACGCGCGCGATCAGCCGCGCCGGGAGGGCCGGTCAGCTCCGAAGCCGGTTGCCAAACAGGGCCTGTCCAAACAGGTCCGAGCGCGGCCTAATGGACCTTGATCTCGCCCACGGGCAGGCGCAGCTCGGCGGCGCGCTCCTCGCGGTCCTTCTTGCGGAACTCGTTTTCCTTGCGCTCGAACTTCGCCATCTCCTCGAGCGCCGCCTCGAGGAAATGATTGCGCCTCGCCGCATCGTGGTGCGTGTCTTCCGCCATGACAGAGCTTCCCCGTTAGAGCGGCCCCGTCCCGACAAAGCCGGTAACCGCGCAAAGGTTCGGTGCCGCAGGATTGCGGATTTATGACGGCGGCCGGCGGCTGCGTCTTTGCTGCGCATCAGCTTCAATGGAAGAGGGGGCACGGCAAGATTGAATCTTCCGTCAGGCCCAAAGAAGGGTTGCGAGCCGGGCTAACCTCGCGATGAGATCCGCTCGAATGCCCTAAAGCGCGATGAGATCAGGATGAGTCATCATCGCGCTTTGGCTTGTTGTTTGCGCATGATCTTTTCGGAAATCCGCTACGCACTTTTCCGGATCATGCTTTAGCGAGAGGCGCACATGAGCGAGAAGGATGTCGAGCACAACTGCCCCGAATGCGACGGGACGGGCCGGGAAAGCGGCATGAAGCCGATGCACCTTGGTGAGAAGGTCGAGTTTCGTCCCTGCACCAGATGCGGCGGACCGGGAAAAATCAAAGAGGCCGCCGGCTGAGGCGGCCTCTCGCCGTCCTTGAGCCGGAAAACCGCTTCGCACTTTTCCGGAAAGATCACGCGTGAACAACAACCTGAAGCGCGATGACGATTCATCCAAATCTCATCGCGCTTTAGTGGCAGGGCTTGCCCAGCATCTGCGCGTAGCGGCTGTGGCAACCGTCGTGCAGCTGCCACCGCTTCGTGATTTTCATGCCGACCTTCGGAGCGCCCGACGACATCGGACCGCACGATGCGTGGGCGTAAGCCGTCGCCGAGCCGGCGAACACGGCCAGCGCGAGCGCGATCTTGATCATCGACTTCATGTCTCCTCCTGAGATTATCTACGTCTCGTAGCGCTACACATGTAAGCGTTACCATTTGTAGCATTTAAATACAAGCTCCCACCGCTTGATGGCCGGCGCTTTAGCCAGAGGAGCAGGGCACCTCAAAATTCAACTTCAGGAGGCTCGAAAGGCCGCGATCTGCGGTGCGCTCCTATCAGGACACCCGGCAAATCGAATTAGGACAGTGGAAGTTTTCACGGGCGAAGCAAAAACGCCGCCCGCTTAAATCGAGCGCGGGCGGCGGCTTTCCAGCCCCGGGTGGGAATGAGCAATTCCCCGGTGACGGTTAGTCTGCACAACCTATGCCAAGGTTTTGTGTCATCTAACGGGACACCCGCGCCAAGCCGACAAGGCTACCGCTGAACGTTCCCGTCGCAATTTGGATGAGGACTGAAAGAGGTCTCCAACTCAGGCGGTCTTACTCCTCATTCTCTTCTTCTGGCGGCGGATTGAGTCTGTTTCCAAGGAATGTGCTCGGAAGCGGAAGCCGGAGCAGTTCCATCGAGCGTCTGCAAATCTGCTGGGTTCGCTCGATTTCTGCGGCGATTAGAGCGGTCTGAACGGCGATTCGGTGGGAATAGTCCGGCATAGCGGCGCTCCCTGGTAGCAGGCGGGAGCGCTCTCGGTCTCTCAGCCACCGACGCCTACGGGCAGAGCCGAAGCCGGTGATGCGGCCTCAACGACCACCGGCCGCATTGGTTCAAAATTGAACTTAGGACACTCGCTAGAACAAACTGGGACACCGGGGGTCAAATACGGACAGCACCCGAATTCGCAAAAGAACATATTGCGAACATAGAACAGATAGGGTACATTACTTTTATCGACGACCCGCCGCCCAATCGTTTGTCCCACACGCGAATCCTCGCCATAAGGAGCACGACCCAATGTCCGCCACTGCCCTGCGTATCGTCGAAGGATCTTCCATGGACAAGAGTAAAGCCCTGGCTGCCGCGCTCTCCCAGATCGAGCGCCAGTTCGGCAAGGGATCGGTGATGAAGCTCGGCAAGAGCGACCGCTCCATGGACATCGAGGCGGTGTCTTCCGGCTCGCTCGGGCTCGATATCGCGCTCGGCATCGGCGGTCTGCCGAAGGGGCGCATCGTCGAGATCTACGGGCCGGAATCCTCGGGCAAGACCACGCTGGCGCTGCACACGGTGGCGGAAGCACAGAAGAAGGGCGGCATCTGCGCCTTCATCGACGCCGAGCACGCGCTCGACCCGGTCTATGCCCGCAAGCTGGGCGTCAACATCGACGAGCTCCTGATCTCGCAGCCCGACACCGGCGAGCAGGCGCTGGAAATTTGCGACACGCTGGTGCGTTCGGGCGCGGTGGACGTGCTGGTGGTCGATTCGGTTGCGGCGCTGGTGCCGAAGGCCGAGCTCGAAGGCGAGATGGGCGATGCGCTGCCGGGCCTGCAGGCACGTCTGATGAGCCAGGCGCTGCGCAAGCTGACGGCCTCCATCAACAAGTCCAACACCATGGTGATCTTCATCAACCAGATCCGCATGAAGATCGGTGTGATGTACGGCTCGCCGGAAACCACGACCGGCGGTAACGCGCTGAAGTTCTATGCCTCCGTCCGTCTCGACATCCGTCGCATCGGCGCGATCAAGGAGCGCGACGAAGTGGTCGGCAACACCACGCGCGTGAAGGTGGTGAAGAACAAGCTGGCGCCGCCCTTCAAGCAGGTCGAGTTCGACATCATGTACGGCGAGGGCGTCTCCAAGATGGGCGAGATCCTCGACCTCGGCGTCAAGGCCGGCATCGTCGAGAAGTCGGGCGCCTGGTTCTCCTATGACAGCCAGCGTCTCGGCCAGGGCCGCGAGAACGCCAAGGCGTTTTTGAAGGGCAACCCCGACATCACCGCCAAGATCGAGACCTCGATCCGCCAGAACTCCGGCCTGATCTCCGAGCAGATTTTGGCCGGCACGCCCGAGAGCGACGCCGACGGCGAGGAGCCGGCGGAGGAGTAAGCCTTAACGCGAAGAGTTTTCGCGAGGAGCGGGCGCTGAGGACGTTGAGTTGCCGACGTCTTCAGTGCCCGTTTCGTTTTGGGCGTGACAGTGGGGTGGCACGCACCTCACCAACGAACGGCTCTGCGATGGGATCGCGAAAGCCGGTCGCTGGTTGTGCCCTCGAGGTGCTTTCGCAGCCGTAGGGTGGGCAAAGGCACGTAAGCGCCGTTGCCCACCATCTTTCACCGCATGCAAAGGTGGTGGGCACGCTCCGCTTTGCCCACCCTACGAAACTGGTTGTCCCCTAAATCGGACCCGTAGGGTGGGCAAAGGCGCGTAGCGCCGTGCCCACCATATTCCAACGTGCCGAAAGGTGGTGGGCACGCTTGCGCTTTGCCCACCCTACGAAACCTCCGTTGCATCTTACTCCGCGGCTTCCGCGTAATCGCTCACCGGCGGGCACGAGCACACCAGGTTGCGATCGCCATAGACGTTGTCGACGCGACCGACCGGGCACCAGTATTTGTCAGTACGCGAGACGCCGTCGGGGAAGCAGCCCTCAGCGCGGGTGTAGGCGCGCTTCCAGTCGTCGTCCGCGATGTTGTGCACGGTGTGCGGGGCGTGGCGCAGCGGCGATGCTTCGATCTTGAAGCGGCCGGCCTCGACCTCGGCGATTTCTTTCCGGATCGCGATCATGGCGTCGCAGAAGCGATCGAGCTCCGCCTTCGATTCCGATTCGGTCGGCTCGATCATCAGCGTGCCCGGCACCGGGAAGCTCATGGTCGGGGCGTGGAAGCCGTAGTCGATCAGGCGTTTTGCGATGTCGTCGACGGTGACGCCGCTCGTCGTCTTCAGCGGACGGGGATCGACGATGCACTCATGCGCGACGCGGCCCCTCGCGTTCTTGTAGAGCACCGGGAAGTGCGGATCGAGGCGCGCTGCGATGTAGTTGGCATTGAGGATCGCGATCTCGGTGGCGCGCTTCAGGCCGTCGCCGCCCATCATCAGGATGTAGATGTAGGAGATGGTCAGGATCGAGGCCGAGCCGAACGGCGCGGCCGAGACCGGGCCGACCGGGGCATCCGCCTGCGTCGCCGGATGGCCGGGGAGGAATGGCGCCAGATGCGCCTTCACGCCGATCGGGCCCATGCCGGGGCCGCCGCCGCCATGCGGGATGCAGAAGGTCTTGTGCAGATTGAGATGGCTGACGTCGGCGCCGTAATCGCCGGGCCTGCTAAGGCCGACCTGCGCGTTGAGGTTGGCGCCGTCCAGATACACCTGGCCGCCATGGCCGTGCACGATGTCGCAGATCTCGCGGATGTGCTCCTCGAACACGCCGTGGGTCGACGGATAGGTGATCATGACAGCGGCGAGGTCGTTCGAATGCTTTTCCGCCTTGGCGCGGAGATCATTGACGTCGACGTCGCCGTTCTTCTCGCAGGCGACCACCACCACGTCCATGCCGACCATCGCGGCCGATGCCGGGTTGGTGCCGTGGGCGGAGGAGGGGATCAGGCAGATCTTGCGGTGGCTCTCACCGCGTGCGGCGTGATAGCCGCGGATCGCAAGCAGGCCGGCATATTCGCCCTGCGCACCGGAATTGGGCTGGAGCGAGATCGCGTCATAGCCGGTGATGTCGCACAGCCACTTCTCCAGCCGGGCGAACAGCGCATGATAGCCGGCCGCCTGCTCGCGCGGCACGAACGGGTGCAGCGAGCCGAACTCCGGCCAGGTCAGCGGCATCATTTCGGTGGTCGCGTTCAGCTTCATGGTGCAGGAGCCCAGCGGGATCATGGCGCGGTCGAGCGCGAGGTCGCGGTCGCTGAGCTTGCGCATGTAGCGCAGCATCTCGGTCTCCGAGCGATGCGCGTGGAAGACGGGATGGGTGAGGAAGTCGGTCGTGCGCTTCAGCGCCTCCGGCAGCGCCTCGCGCGTGGTCGCGTCGATCTCGGCGTAGGAGAGCTGGCCGCCGAAGGCGCGCCACACGGCTTCCACGGTCGCCGGCGTCGTCGTCTCGTCGAGCGCGATGCGCAAATTGGTCTCGCTGACGCCGAGATTGATCTTCTCGGCCGCTGCGCGCGCGATGATCTCGGCGCGCTTGGCGCCGGCATCGACGCTGAGCGTGTCGAAGAAGCTTTCTGATTGCAGCGCAAAGCCGAGCTTGCACAGGCCCGCCGCGAGCACGGCGGAGCGGCGATGCACGTTTCGCGCGATCTGCGAAAGGCCATCGGGGCCGTGATAGACCGCATACATCGAGGCGATCACGGCGAGCAGCACCTGCGCGGTGCAGATGTTGGAGGTCGCCTTCTCGCGGCGAATGTGCTGCTCGCGGGTCTGCAGCGCGAGGCGATAGGCGGGAGCCCCGCGCGAATCCACCGACAGGCCGACGATACGGCCGGGCAGCGAGCGCTTCAGCGCATCGCGCACCGCCATATAGGCCGCGTGCGGTCCGCCATAGCCCATCGGCACACCAAAACGCTGCGCCGAGCCGATTGCGATGTCGGCGCCTAACTCACCGGGCGACGCGAGCAGGGTGAGTGCGAGGAGATCAGCGGCAACGATCGCGAGCGCGCCCTTGGCCTTCAGCGCCGCGATCGCGGGCCTGAGGTCACGCACCGCGCCGGAGGAGCCCGGATATTGCAGCAGCGCGCCGAGCACGTCCGCCTTGTCGAGGTCGGTGAGGGGATCGCCGACGACCAGATTCCAGCCGAGCGGCTCGGCGCGGGTGCGCATCACAGCCAGCGTCTGCGGATGTACGTCCTTGTCGACGAAGAAGGCCTTGGCCTTGACCTGCGAGTGCCGCTCGGCGAGCGCCATCGCTTCGGCCGCAGCGGTCGCCTCATCCAGCAGCGAGGCATTGGCGACGTCGAGCCCGGTGAGGTCGCAGATCATGGTCTGGAAGTTGAGCAGCGCCTCCAGCCGGCCCTGGCTGATCTCGGGCTGGTAGGGCGTGTAGGCCGTGTACCAGGCCGGATTCTCCAGGATGTTGCGCTGGATCACCGCGGGCAGGATCGTGCCGGAATAGCCTTGGCCGATCAGCGAGGTGAAGACCTGGTTCTGCCGGCCAAGCTCGGTCATGTGCGCGATCGCCTCGGTCTCGCTGAGCGGCTTGCCGAGATCGAGCGGGGCGGCCTGCCGGATCGAGGCCGGCAGCGTCTCCCCCATCAGCGCATCGATGCTTTTGGCGCTGACGGCTTCGAGCATGGCGGTGACGTCGCGTGCGGAGGGGCCGATGTGGCGGCGAACGAAGGTGGCGGTGTCGCCGTTGGATTTGCGGTGCGCGGTCATCATGGGTCCTCGCTAGGAGTTGCTGTCATCGCCCGCGAAGGCGGGCGATCCAGTACGCCGCGGCCTCTCGGGTCTAGCCGAACCGGCTGCGTTTACTGGATGCCCCGCCTTCGCGGGGCATGACAGTGAGTGTGGGGCGGCGGCTCGGCTCATGATCTTCACGCCGTATGTGCCTTGTAGGCGGCTTCATCCATGAGGCCGCCGAGCTCGCTTTTGTCGGCAATCTTGATCTTGAAGAACCACGCCTTGCCTTGCGCGTCCGAGTTCACCAGCGACGGCTCGGCGGCGAGGGCATCGTTGGTCTCGAGCACTTCGCCCGTAACAGGTGCATAGACGTCGGAGGCGGCTTTCACGGATTCCACGACGGCGGCGGCTTCGGCCTTCTTCAACGCGCGGCCGACCTTGGGCAATTCGACGAACACGACGTCGCCGAGCTGCTGCTGCGCATAATCGGTGATGCCGACGGTGGCGACATCGCCGTCGATGGCGAGCCATTCGTGGTCGGAAGTGTACAGCGTCGTGGTCATTGTCTTGTCCTCAGCGTTTGTAGGTGTTTTTCACGAAGGGCATGGCGGCGACGGTGAGCGGCAAACGTTGCCCGCGCACCTCGGCGAAGATTTTTGTGTCGAGCGCGCTCAGGGCCGCGGGCACATAGCCCATCGCCACCGGCGCATTCAGGCTCGGGCCGAAGCCGCCCGAGGTGACCTTTCCAATGGGCTCGCCGCCCGCTTCGTCCGCAAACAGCAACGCGCCCTCGCGCACCGGCGCGCGGCCGAGGGCGAGCAGGCCGACGCGGCGGCGGGATGCGCCGTTGTCGAAATGCGCTAGGATTTTTTCGGCGCCAGGAAAGCTGCCGGCGCGTGCGCCGCCGCTGCGGCGGCTCTTCTGCACCGACCATTCCAGCGCAGCTTCGACCGGCGTCGTCGCGGTGTCGATGTCGTGGCCGTAGAGGCAGAGCCCGGCTTCGAGCCGCAGGCTGTCGCGGGCTCCCAAGCCGATCGGCATTACGTCCGGGTTTTCCAGGAGTGTTTTGGCGAGACGTTCAGCGTCGGCCGCGGGGACTGAAATCTCAAAACCGTCCTCGCCGGTGTAGCCGGAACGCGAGACGAAGCAGTCGAGCCCGGCAACCTTGTGCGGGCCGGCATCCATGAACTTCATGGCGGGCGCCTCTGCACATAATTTCGCCAGTGCTGACTCCGCCTTCGGGCCCTGCAGCGCGATCAGCGCGCGGTCTTCAAGCGAATCGATGATGCAGTCGTCCGAGAGATGCGCGCGCAGATGCGCCTCGTCAGCGTCCTTGCAGGCGGCATTGACGACCAGGAACAGCTGGTCGCCGAAATTGGCAACCATCAGATCGTCGAGAATCCCGCCGTCTTCATTGGTGAACTGGGCGTAGCGCTGCCGCTCCGGCGCAATCGCCACGATATCCTGCGGCACCAGCCGTTCCAGCGCGCGGGCGGCGTCCTCGACCTTGCCGGATTTCGGCCGGAGTGCGATCTGGCCCATATGGGAGACGTCGAACAGGCCGGCCTGGGTGCGGGTCTGGAGGTGCTCCTTCAGCACGCCAGCGGGGTACTGCACGGGCATGTCATAGCCCGCGAACGGCACCATCTTGCCGCCGAGCGACACGTGAAGGTCGTAAAGGGGGGTACGTTTCAGGGAGTTCTTGTCGTCTGGCGCAACCATCACAGGGGTCCTCGGCGGTTCCCCGGGGACGATTCCCCGAGACAAACCAGTCGAAGCCCCATCTGTCGCTGTGCCTGAGAGTATTATCCCGTCGGCGGACGCTATCCGGGCCTTACGCCCGCCAGCGCCTCTTTCCAGATGTCGTCAAAGCCACGCGGTCCTTTTGCCTGAGAGTTTCCGGGGCGGTTGCTCCTTCGGCGCCGGCAATGAAGCCGGTCTCTCCCGACGTGGCCGTACGATATAGATGGGTACAGACCACAGGCCGGCCAAGCCTGTCAACGCAGGCCTTGCGGCTTTCAACGGGATTGAGCGCCTGCGGCAACCCACTGATCTCTCTGCACAGTTTCTGGACAGCGAAGCTTGCCTTGTCTAAAAGCGCTTTGGCCCACAGATAACAGCCCAAATCGACAGGTTTGGATGGCAAATCAGCGGGTCCAAGCACACCCGATTGGATGAACATGAGCGGCGTCAACGAGATCAGGTCGACCTTTCTGAACTTCTTTGCCGAGAACGGCCACGAGATCGTGTCGTCCTCGCCATTGGTGCCGCGCAACGATCCGACGTTGATGTTCACCAATGCCGGCATGGTGCAGTTCAAGAACGTCTTCACCGGGGTGGAGAAGCGGCCCTACCAGCGCGCCACCACGTCGCAGAAATGCGTGCGCGCCGGCGGCAAGCACAACGACCTCGACAATGTCGGCTACACCGCGCGCCATCTCACCTTCTTCGAGATGCTCGGCAACTTCTCGTTCGGCGACTATTTCAAGGAGCGCGCGATCGAGCTTGCCTGGAAGCTCATCACGAAGGACTTCGGGCTGAAGAAGGACAAGCTGCTCGTCACCGTCTACCACACCGACGACGAGGCGCACGGGCTCTGGAAGAAGATCGCCGGCTTCTCCGACGACCGCATCATCCGCATCCCGACTTCCGACAATTTCTGGGCAATGGGCGACACCGGCCCGTGCGGGCCGTGCTCGGAGATTTTTATCGATCGCGGCGATCACATCTGGGGTGGCCCTCCCGGTTCTCCTGAGGAGGACGGCGACCGCTTCCTCGAATTCTGGAATCTCGTGTTCATGCAATACGAGCAGGTGACGAAGGAGGAGCGCGTGGACCTGCCGCGTCCCTCGATCGACACCGGCATGGGCCTCGAGCGCATGGCCTGCATCATGCAGGGCGTCGACAGCGTGTTCGAGACCGATCTGTTCCGTCATCTGATCGACGCGACATCGTCGGCGCTCGGCACCGGGCCGAACGAGCAGACCGTCGCCTCGTTCCGCGTCATCGCCGACCATTTGCGGTCCTCGGCGTTCCTGGTCGCGGACGGCGTGCTGCCCTCGAACGAGGGCCGCGGCTATGTGCTGCGCCGGATCATGCGCCGCGCGATGCGCCACGCGCAGCTGCTCGGCGCCAAGGAGCCGCTGATGCATCGCCTGGTCTGGGCGCTGGTCCGCGAGATGGGCCAGGCCTATCCCGACCTGATGCGCGCAGAGAATCTGATCGAGGAAACGCTGCGTCTCGAAGAGACCCGCTTCCGCAAGACTCTTTCACGCGGCTTGGCCATCCTTGATGAGAAGAGTGCGTCCCTGAAAAAGGGCGACATGTTCGACGGCGACGTCGCCTTCACGCTGTACGACACCTACGGCTTCCCGCTGGACCTGACGCAGGATGCGCTGAAGTCGCGCGGCATCGGCGTCGACCAAGCTGCGTTCACCGACGCGATGGAGCGACAGAAGGCCAAGGCGCGCGAGTCCTGGAAGGGCTCTGGCGAAGCGGCCTCCGAGGCGATCTGGTTCCCGCTGCGCGAGAAGCTCGGTGCGACGGAATTTTTGGGCTATGAGACAGAAAGCGCTGAAGGCGTGGTGTCCGCACTGGTGAAGGACGGCGCGGAGGTTGCCAGCCTCAAGGCCGGCGAGACGGGTTCGATCGTGCTGAACCAGACGCCGTTCTATGCGGAGTCCGGCGGCCAGGTTGGCGACACCGGCGTCTTGACTGGCGAGGGCGGCCTCAAATTCCGCGTCACCGACACGCAAAAGAAGCTCGGCGACTTCTTCGTGCATGTCGGCACCGTCGAGAGCGGCGAAGTGAAGGTCGGTACCGCGCTGCAGCTCGAGGTCGATCACGGCAGGCGCTCCTCGATCCGCGCGCATCACTCGGCGACGCATCTCATCCATGAGGCGCTCCGCCAGGTGCTCGGCGATCACATCGCCCAGCGCGGCTCGATGGTCGCGCCAGACCGGCTGCGCTTCGACTTCGTGCATCCGAAGCCGATCACGGCGGAGGAGCTTGCCCGCGTCGAGGACATCGCCAACGACGTGGTGCTGGAGAACGACGAGGTCACCACCCGCGTCATGGGCGTGGACGAGGCCCGCGAGGCTGGCGCGCGTGCGCTGTTCGGCGAGAAATATGGCGACGAGGTCCGCGTCGTCTCGATGGGCAGGACCGCGCGCGAGCGCGGCGCCAATGCGCTCGGCTGGTCGGTCGAGCTCTGCGGCGGCACGCATGTCAAGCGCACCGGCGACATCGGCCTGATCACGCTGACCAGCGAGAGCGCGGTCGCCTCCGGCGTGCGCCGCATCGAAGCGCTGACCGGCAATTATGCGCGCAAGCACGCCAACGACACCATGGCGCTGGCCAAGACTGCGGCGAACGAGCTGCGCACGTCGCTCGATGACGTGCCGGCGCGCATCGCCGCGCTGATGGAGGAGCGCAAGAAGCTCGAGCGCGAGCTCTCCGACGCCCGCAAGAAGCTCGCGATGGGCGGCGGCGCGTCGAGCGGCGATGGCGCAGCTTCCAGCGTGCGCGAGGCCGGCGGCGTCAAGCTGATGGCACGCGCGGTCGAAGGCATCGAGATGAAGGATCTCAAGAGTCTTGCCGACGACGGCAAGAAGCAGATCGGCTCGGGCGTCGTCGCCATCGTCGGCGTCACCGAGGACGGCAAGGCCGGCGTCGTGGTCGGCGTCACTGCCGACCTCATCGCGCGCTTCAACGCCGTGAATCTCCGTCCGCGTCGCCTCCGAAGCGCTCGGCGGCAAAGGGCGGCGGCCGGCCGGCCCGAACATGGCGCAGGCCGGCGGCCGGCCGACATGGCGCAGGCCGGCCGGCCCCGACGGCGCCAAGCGACCGAGGCGCTGGCGGCGATCGAAAAAGCGATGGCGAGCGCGTAGAGGCCGATGCGCCTCGTTCCGCGAGGACGTGGGCTTTCCGATCCCGATTTGAGGGATCGCCTCTACGAATTGCTGGAGCACGATCCGCTGGCCTATTCAGTCGGATCGCGCTTCATCCGGCTCATCATCGCCGTCATCGTGCTGAACGTGGCCGCGATGGTCCTCGCCTCGGTGCCGGAGCTGGACGCGCGGTTCGACACGCTGTTCGGCGCGATCGCCGTCTTCGCCGTCATCGTGTTCGCGCTCGAATATCTGGCGCGGCTGTGGACGGTGGCGGGGCACACCCAGCGCAACGGCTCGGCGCTGTCCGACCGGCTCTCTTATGCCTTCTCCGCGCTCGGAATCATCGACCTCATGGCATTCCTCCCCGCAGCGGTCGTGCTCGCCACCGGCCGGCACGCGACCCTGGCCGGGCTCGGCGTGCTGCCCTTCTTCAAGCTGATCCGCTATTCGCCGGCGATGCGCTCGCTGCTGGCGGCCGTGCATGCCGAGCGGCGCGCGCTGATCGGCTGCGTCGTCATCCTGTTCGGCGTGGTGCTGACCTTCGCCTCGCTGCTCTATGCCGTCGAGCGCGACGTGCAGCCCGGCAAGCTCGGCACCATTCCGGATGCGATGTGGTGGGCGATCGTGACGCTCGGCACCGTCGGCTATGGCGACGTCGTGCCGGTGACGCCGCTCGGAAAATTCATCTCGGTGTTCGCGATCATCTCGGGCTTTGCCATGATCGCGCTGCCGGTCGCGATCATCTCCTCGGCGTTCGCGGAGGAGGTGAGGCGGCGCGACTTCGTCGTGACCTGGGGCATGCTGGCGCGGGTGCCGCTATTCTCGCATCTGTCCGCCGCGGAGATCGCCGACATCATGCGCCTGTTGCGGGCGCGCACCATCGAGCAGGGCGAGGTGCTGGTGCGGCGAGGCGATGCCGCCTCGTCGATGTATTTCATCACCGCCGGCGAGGTCGAGATCGCGCTGCCGAGCCAGCAGGTGCGGCTCGGCGACGGCACCTTCTTCGGCGAGATCGCGCTGCTGCACCAAACAAAACGCAGCGGCACCGTGACGGCGACGCGCAAGACCCGGCTCCTGCTGCTCGATGCCCAGGACTTTCACGCCCTGATCGCGCGCATGCCGACGCTCGCCGCCCATGTCCACGAGACCGCGAAAGCGCGGCTGGAGGAGACCGGCGATCTTGCCGCAGCAGAGTTGGCGCAGGCGGAGCGCGAGGATACCGACCGCTGAGCGGTCAGCCTTTCTTCAGAAAGATATAATCGGCCGAATAAGGCGCGCTCTTGAACTCGCCGGCCTTGTCGCAAGAACCCTCGAGCTTGCCGCCATGGGTGTTGATGCGCTGGACCGTGGTGACGGGCGTCAGGGTGCCGTTGCCGCGGCGGGAGGCGACCTCCAACTTCAGCCAGGGGATATCGGCAGGCGTCGCGCCCGGCGAATTGCCGACGGCCTTGCCGACCACCGCGCTGCCGTCGGCGAGCTCCCAGCTCGGGCCGGCATAGTGGCGGCCGATGGTCTTGCCCTCGGACAGCAGGGTCGCGATCGGCTCGCGGAAGGCCCAGGCGAGCTTGCCGTCGGCGGCCGCCTTGCACTCATAGACCTGCGCACCCTCGGCGTGGACGCTGAGCACGACGCTCTCGCCTGCTACGGCGATAGCTTCGGGGAGCGCCTCTGCCGCGACAGCCGGCCCGGCCATGGCGGTGAGCAGTAGCAGGCAGGGGACGACAGACTTGATCGACATGGTCGCATCTCCGCGAAAGGTCTCTAAAAAAGACGGGCCGCGCTTTTGGCGCGGCCCGTGATGATGTCTGACCCAGTCGGGCGAAATTGCGGATGGCAGCTTAGGCCGCCAGCGCCTTCGTCAGGTTTTCCGCGACCTTGTCGAGGAAGCCCGTGGTCGAGAGCCAGCGCTGGTCGCGCCGACCAGCAGCGCGAGGTCCTTGGTCATGTAGCCGGCCTCGACGGTGTCGACGCAGACCTTCTCGAGGGTCGCGGCGAACTTGGCGAGCTCGGCATTGTTGTCGAGCTTGGCGCGGTGCGACAGGCCACGGGTCCAGGCGAAGATCGACGCGATCGAGTTGGTCGAGGTCTCCTTGCCCTTCTGGTGCTCGCGGTAGTGGCGGGTCACCGTGCCGTGGGCGGCTTCGGCTTCCACGGTCTTGCCGTCGGGGGTGAGCAGCACCGAGGTCATCAGGCCGAGCGAGCCGTAGCCCTGCGCCACCGTGTCGGACTGCACGTCGCCGTCGTAGTTCTTACAGGCCCAGACATAGCCGCCGGACCACTTCAGCGCCGAGGCCACCATGTCGTCGATCAGGCGGTGCTCGTAGGTCAGGCCCTTGGCGTCGAACTCCTTCTTGAACTCCTTGTCGAAGATCTCCTGGAAGATGTCCTTGAAGCGGCCGTCATAGACCTTGAGGATCGTGTTCTTGGTCGACAGATACACCGGGTAGCCGCGCAGCAGGCCGTAGTTGAAGGAGGCGCGGGCGAAGTCGATGATGGAATCGTCGAGATTGTACATCTCCATGGCGACGCCGGCGCCCGGAGCCTTGAACACTTCCTTCTCGATCACGGTGCCGTCCTCGCCGACGAACTTCAGCGAGAGGGTGCCCTTGCCCGGGAACTTGATGTCGGTGGCGCGGTACTGGTCGCCATAGGCGTGGCGGCCGATGATGATCGGCTTGGTCCAGCCGGGAACGAGGCGCGGCACGTTCTTGCAGATGATCGGCTCGCGGAAGATCACGCCGCCGAGGATGTTGCGGATGGTGCCGTTCGGCGACTTCCACATCTGCTTGAGGTTGAACTCCTTCACCCGGGCCTCGTCCGGGGTGATGGTGGCGCACTTGACGCCGACGCCGACCTTCTTGATCGCCTCGGCGGCGTCGATGGTGACCTGATCGTTGGTGTGGTCGCGGTACTCCATGCCCAGGTCGTAATAAAGCAGCTCGACGTCAAGGTACGGGTTGATCAGCTTGTCCTTGATGTACTGCCAGATGATCCGGGTCATCTCGTCGCCATCGAGTTCGACGACGGGATTGGATACCTTGATTTTTGCCATGATCGGGGAAGCCTCTTGGGAACGGCGCCAGAAGCGCGCCAACGTGAATATCCGCCGCCTCTTAGCACCGGACCGCGGCGGGCGAAAGCCAAGGGATTATGCACTTTTAGCTCATCCAGCTTGCCCAGATGGGGGGCGGGGAGCGGCCCTGGCGCGGGGAGCCGTCTAGCTTTGAGGAGACCGTTTCATGGATGTCGCGTCTGACGGCCTGAATTTTAGCTCATCCAGCTTGCCCAGATGGGGGGCGGGGAGCGGCCCTGGCGCGGGGGCGGGCCTCAGCCTTCAGATGAGATTCAAAAGTCGATTCTAACCCCGTTATTTCCCTTGAGAATTTTGTCAGGACAGGCAAACGACAGGCTGACGGCCATGGCCGGCCCTGCGGCCGGCCTTGAATCTAATCCTGAGAGCGCCCAGCCAAGGCCTTGAGAGACAGTGTGAAAGCGAAGCGAGATGTCGGGGACTGACAAGAGCAAGGCGGGCCTCTCCCTCGACGGTCCCATCGTCATCCTGGTCGAGCCGCAGCTCGGCGAGAACATCGGCATGTGTGCGCGCGCCATGGGCAATTTTGCGCTTGGCGCCCTGCGCATCGTCAACCCCAGGGACGGCTGGCCCAACATCGCCGCCCAGCGCGCGGCGGCCGGCGCCGACCACATTCTGGAAAAGGTCGAATTGTTCGACACGGTGGAGCAGGCGGTCGCCGACCTCGACCTCCTGTTTGCCACCACCGCGCGCCCCCACGATCAGGCCAAGCCCGTGGTCGGGCCGGAGGCCGCAGCGAGCGAAATCGCCGGTCACGTCGCGACCGGCGGCAGGTGCGGCATCCTGTTCGGCCGCGAGCGCTGGGGGCTGACCAATGAGGAGGTCGGGCTCTCCAACCGCATCATCACCTTCCCGGTCAATCCGGGCTTCGCCTCGCTCAACCTCGCCCAGGCCGTGCTGCTGGTCGGCTATGAATGGTTCAAGCGGGCGACAGCCGGCGCGCTGCCGCATGCCATGCCCGAGCGGTCCGAGCGCGCCTCGCAGCACCAGATCCAGGCCTTCTTCGAGAACCTGGTCCGCGAGCTCGACAAGGTCGAATTCCTGCGGCCGGCCGAGAAGCGCGACACCATGCTGGTGAACCTGCGCAACATCTTCACCCGGATGGACCCGACCAAGCAGGACATGCACACCCTTCATGGGGTCGTCATGGCGATCGCCGAGGGACGCAAGGGCCCGGCCAAGGGCGGCGTGCTCGACGGCGAGCAGGCGACGCGCCTGGCCGAGCATGGGCAGGCGGGTGGCGCGCCCGACAGCGGCTCGACCGTGCGCGGTCTCGCGCGCCTGCTCCGCCGCAACCCCACCGATGCCGAGCGCCTGCTCTGGCTGGCCCTGACCCGCGACCGCCGCTTCGCAGGTGGGTTCAAGCGCCAGACCCCGGTCGGCCGCCACATCCCGGATTTCGTTTCCTTCCCGCACCGGATCGCGATCGAGCTGGTGAACCCGGGCGAGGGCGAGGCCATCGCCGCCGACCGCGCGTCGCGGCGGGCATGGCTGGAGGCGCGGGACTATCGGGTGCTCGACATTCGCGCGGCGGATGTGGAGCGCGATCTTGAGGCGGAGCTGGTGCGGCTGCAGGGGATGGTGGAGCAGGGCGCGTAGGGCTCGTCGCGCACAGGTCCCGTAGGGTGGGCAAAGGCGCATCGCGCCGTGCCCACCATTTTGTCTCCGGACGCGATGGTGGGCACGCTTCTGCCTCCGCTCTTCGAGCTACGGCGGACAAGTCGCTTTGCCCCTACGAAAACTGTCATCCTCGCCCGAGTTTGCACCTCGCGCCGCAACCAAGGGCTGTGCAGAGGCGCAATCGGTTGCTATGAAATCCCGGGAATTGAAATGGGGACTGCATGTTTGGAATGGTGGGCCGCGCACTCATACGTGCGGCAGCAGGCTTCGGTGTTTTGGCGCTGACGGCCTTGCCCGAAACATCAGGCGCTCGCGCGGAAATGCCGTCGGCTTCCAAGTGTAACGCGGCCGGCAATTTCAGCATCGATGACAGGATCGCCGGCTGCACCGCCATGATTCAGGCGGCGGCGCCGGGCATGCAGCAAGGTGTGATCATGGCGCGCTTTCGCCGCGCCATGTTCTACCGCCAGAAGGGTGAGATCGACCTTGCGATCGCGGATTACAACCAGATCGTCGAGCATTACCCGGACAATCTGAGCGCCCGACTCGAGAGGGCTTCTGCGCATCTGCAAAAGCGGGAGCCCGACGCTGCTCTGTCGGATTACGACAAGGCGATCGTGTTCGATCCCAAAAATGTCCAGGCATATCTAGGGCGCGCCCGAATCTACGGAGAGAGACGCGACTCCATCCGCGCCATCGCCAACTACGATCAGGCCCTTCTGATCCATCCGGATAATATCCAAGGGCGTGTCGAGCGAGGTCTTGCTCACCTCCGCAATGGGGATTTGGACCGTGCCATGGTTGACTGTGATCGTGTGGTCGGGATCAGCCCGCAAGACGGCGGTGGCCAGCTGTGCCGCAGCCGGGTTTACTTCGCGAGAGGGAACAGAGAGCGGGCATTGGCCGAACTCGAACAAACCATCCAGAACAAGCCAAGGAACGACTCTTTCTATTATCTTCGCGCCGAATCCTTTTTTCATCTGGGCGAGTTCGACCGCGCTATTGCCGATTATGACGAGATCATTCGGCTGGCACCAAGGGATCAGCGCGCATACTACAGCCGCGGGGTTACGTACGTAAAAAAAGGCGATCTCGATCGCGCGATTGCCGACTATACCAAGGCGATCGAGTTCAATTCCGATCCGTCCCAGCGGGCGCGCAGCACAGAAACTCACCCCAGCGGCGAGTTGGCCTCCGCCTCGTCGAATCAGACGGTTCAGCTCAATCCGACGTACAAAGCCGCTTATGTGGCGCGCGGAGAAGCGCAGAGCAGGAAGGGCAACACCGATAGCGCAATTTCGGATTATGAGCAGGCGATACAGATCGATCCGACCTATCGGACTGCCTTCCTCTACCGTGCGGCTGAATACAGGGCCAAGCGTGATTTCACGCGGGCGATGGCCGATTGCGACCGCGCGGCTTTGCTCGAACCCAAGGACGAACTTGCCCTCATGTGTCGCGGCATAATCTTTCTTGCGATGGGCGATCCGCAGCAAGCCGCCGTGGCTTGCGACCGTGCCATCAAGATCAACCCGAAAGTGGCCGCCTCCTACCGCCCGTGCGTCATGGCACATCTCCAGGCTGGCTCGCCCGCACAAGCGATCACTTATCTCGATCGGTTGAAGGAGCTTGATCCCAAGGATTCCTACAGTGCGATGTGGCGAGAGATCGCGGGCTGGCGCAGCAATACGCCGAGTACCTTATCGGATGCGATTGCCAAGCTCGACATGACCAAATGGCCTGCGCCCGTCATCAAGTTCTTGTTGGGGAGGATGACGGCTGACGAATTGCTGCGGGCAGCCGACGATCCCGATCCGCGGAAGAAGAAGGGCCAGGTGTGCGAGGCGAATTTCTACGGGGCCGAACTGAATTTGCAACGCGGCGCGAAGGAGGAGGCTCGGCGGCTTTTTGGTCTCGCGCTTGCCGACTGCCCGCCGACCTTCGTGGAAACACAGGCGGCCGAGGCTGAACTCAAAATGCTAGACGTCAATCCCTGAAGGGCCGCCCTGTAGGGTGGCAAAGCGGAGCGTGCCAACCATCGATCTGCAAGCTGAGACAGAATGGTGGACACGACGCCGCGCGCCTTTGCCCACCTACGAGATCGAGTTTGTGTCACCCGCGCCCGAGCAGCACGTCGCGCTCCACCGCTATCCATGTCGTCTTCGCCACGGCCAGCAGCGTCCCGGCTTCATCATGGAGCGCGGCCTCCGCCGTGCGCTTGCGGCCGTCGCGGCCGGTTGGCCAGGCGGTGATGATGCAGGGGGGCGCCGGGGACGCGGGGCGGGCCTCGATCCGCGCCGACATCCGTCCGAGCAGGAGCGGCGTCTTGTCGTAGCTGCCGCTCTGCGGATTGCAATTGCTGGCAAAGCCGGTGGGACAATCGAGCGCCGACCAGACAAATTCCGGCGCGACCAGGCCGCCCTCGGCGGCGAGGTTCGGATCGGGCGTCCAGGTTGCGGCGAGAACGGCGTTCTGCGCACGACGCTTGAGCGGTCCGGTGAAGATGCGCAGGCCATCGCCCTGCGCTCGCGCGGGACCGCAGACGAAACAGTTCGGCAGCGGATGCTCGTGCGGCTCGAACAGCGTCAGCAATTCGGCGGCGCGTGCTTCCTGCAAGCTGGCCGTCTCGAGCTGCGCGAGCTCGACGCTCGCCGCGCGCCCGGTTGCAACGACCTTGGCGCCATCGCGAAGCTCCCAAGCGCCATCCTCGGCGGCGACCGCATCGAGCGGCGTGTCCAGGGGAGGCGGCGCGCGCAGCGTCACCTCGGCGCCGCCGGGAATGTGCCGGGCGAGCCGGCCGCAGACATAGCCGCCATTGCCGGAGTTTGGGGGGCCGCAGAAGCGCTTGGCGATGATGATCTCGGTCACGTCTTGCCCTCCTCTGTTGCCGTTCCCCGCGCATTCTACCTGATCTTGAGCACAATTCTTCCCTGAACCGTCCGGTTGGCCACGGCGCGCATGGCATTGCCGGCCTCCTCCAAAGGAAGGACGTGATCGATGTGCGGGCGGATTTGTCCGTCGGCCAGCAATTGCATCAGCGTGTCGTTCGCGCGCGCGGCCTCATGGGGGAATTTCTCGGCCCAGGCGCCGGCGAAAACGCCGATGATGGAATAGTTCTTCAGCAGCGGCAGGTTCATCGGGACCTGTGGTATCACCCCGCCGGTGAAGCCGATCGGCATCAGCCGGCCGCCCCATTTCATCAGGCGGGCCATCTGCTCGAAGATTGCACCGCCGACATTGTCGAAGCCGACATCAATGCCGTCTCCTGATGTGATCGACTTGAGCCGGTCGCGCAGATCCTCGCTGCGATAGTTGATCACATCGCCGGCACCGTAACTCCGCACCAGGGCCGCCTTGTCATCGGAGCCGACACCGGCGATGACGCGCAGCCCCAGATGGCGAGCGAGGTCGACGGCGGCAAGTCCGACCCCGCCGGCCGCGCCGGTAACGAAAACGGTTTCGCCGCGCCGTGCCTGCGCGCGCTCGACCAGCGCATAATAGGCCGTGCCGTAATTGTGCAGCACCGTCGCCGCGGTTTCGAACGCGACGCCATCGGGCAAGCGCACCGTCTTCGATTCCTTCGCTGTCATCCGTTCGGCGTAGCCGCCGGTCCAGCTACTGCACGCCACGCGATCGCCCGGTGCGAATGTCGTGACCTTGGCGCCGACTGCGACGACGACACCGGATGCCTCCGTGCCCGGCACGAACGGCGTTGGTGGCCGCATCTGGTAAAGGCCTGAGACCATCAACTGGTCCATGAAGCTGACGGAGGCGGCGTGGACGTCGATCAGGACCTCGTCGCCGGCCGGCTTCGGCTCGTCGATCTCACCGACGCGCAAATCCTGCGGGCCGGTGAAGGAGCTGCAGAGAACGGCTTTCATTGCGGTGCTCCGACAGGCCAGGATGACTGGCGATCGTCGGTCCGGCGGCGCGCGAACAGGCGCGGCACCAGCATGGGAACGCGCCGGCGATATTGCTGATAGGTCTCTCGGAACTCAGCGATCAGGTCCCGCTCCTCGAACTGCAGTGCGACCAGGATGTAGACGGTGTTGGCGATCGCGAACAGCAGATGGCCTGCGGTCATCGCGGGCGTGGCCCAGAACGCGAGCAGGAAGCCGAGCATCAGCGGATGCCGGACGATCTTGTAGAGCAGGGGCGTCTTGAAGGTTTGACCCGATATCTCGGAGCCCTTTAGTGCGGAGAAAGCCTGACGCAGGCCGAACAGATCGAAATGATCGATCATGTAGCTCGAGGCGAACACGATCAGCCAGCCGAGCCAATGCACGCCGGTCAGCAGCCAGGCTGCAACTCCGCTGGCCTGCCAGACCGGTGCCGGGATCGGGCGCCACTGCCAGAACAGCAGCAGCAGGATCAGGCTCGAGAGCAGCACATAGGTGCTGCGCTGGCAGGCCGCGGGAAGGAATTTGACCAACCATCGCTTGAAGGCCGGCCGCGCCATGACGCTGTGCTGGATCGCAAACAGGCTCATCAGCAGCAGATTGACGACGATGGCTTCGCTCAGATGGATGGGGCTGCCGACGTCGATTGGCTCGTCGATCGATTTGGGCACGACATAATTGCCGACGAAACCGGGGGCGTAGAGAAATGAAACCGTGAATATTCCATAGCTCACGATGGCGTAGAGCAGGATTGCGAGGCGTGCGAACATGGTTTTTCCTGTTGTGCCGATGGCAGCGCTGCCGCATGCAGGAGCCTGAACCACTCGCGGGCGGTCAGGCTCGATCTGTCCTGACTGCTATCGCCGGACCGTCCCCTGCGCGTCCCCCGGGGACGCCGGCCGGGGAAAGAGGTTTTCCAATGACGGCCTTCTCGCTGGGGACGTTCGGGTTCCCTGGGGTTCACGCCGATGGTCGCCCGATCAAGCTCGCCTTGCGCAAGGGGCTTGCGCTGCTGGTCTTTCTCGCCGAGGCCAAGGGCGCCGTCGCGCGCGACGTCGTGGCGACGCTGCTGTGGCCGGAGACGCCCCGTGAGACAGGCCTTGCGCGATTGCGGCGCCTGCTTCACCGCATCGAGCTCACACTTGGCCAACCGGTGTTCGAGACCGACCGCACCAGCGTGCGTTTGTCCCCAGACGTCGAGCTCGAGCTGGATTCGCAATTGTTCGAAAGCGCCTGCGACCGCGGTGACTTCGAAGAGGCGTGCCGGATTTATCGCGGCGATTTCCTCGCAGGTTTCTCTCCGGACGATTCGCCTGAATTCGACGATTGGGCTTTCTATCGCCGGGAGGCGCTGCGAGGACGGCTGGTGCATGCGCTGGAGCGCCTGGTGCAGGACAAGAATGCCGGCGGCGACCATTCTGCCGCGACGGCGTTTGCAGGACGCCTGGTCGAGCTTGATCCGCTCAGCGAAGTCTACGGTCGGCATCTGATCCGCAGCCTGCTGCTGGCCGGTGACCGCAGCGCCGCGGAACGGCATCATGCGGCGCTGATACAGCGGCTGCACGACGAACTCGGGGTCGCACCGGAAGCAGAGACCGAGGCGCTTCTCAGCCCGGCTACGGCGCCGCATGCCGTTCCGACGACACGCTATGTCAAGGGCGCCGGCGTGCATCTGGCGTATCAGACCTACGGAAGCGGTCCGCTCGATATCCTGGTCATGCCCGGCTTCGTGTCGCATGTGGAGCGCGTCTGGGAGCATCCCGCGAGCCGGGCGTTTCTGGCATCATTGATGAGGCTCGGGCGGCTCATCATTCTCGATCGTCGCGGCATCGGACTGTCCGACCGGGTCGGATCGGCCCCCGGCATCGACGTCACGGCGGAGGATATCGGCACCGTGCTGCGGGCGGCGGACTCGCGTCGCGTGGTGCTGTTTGGCGCATCCGAATGCGGGCCGGCCTGCATCAAATTCGCGGTCGATGAACCGCGGCTCGTGGCCGGCCTCATCCTGTTCGGCGCGCTGGCCAAGGGCTGCTGGTCACAGGACTATCCGCACGCGCTCCGCGCCAGCCAGTATGATGCCTCGGAGCAAGCCCGTGTTCCCCGACACGACAAGGGCAGAGCGTCGCCGCTCTGCCCTTCTGCTGTTGCGCTGATCGCGATCAGTGCATGAAGCCGCCGCGGCGATTGTCGGGCTGCTGCGCGCGCCTCCAGCCCCGGCGGCATCTCGGCGGTGCTGGATGCGTTTCGCGACGCCGATGTGCGGCATCTTCTGGCGCAAATTGCCGTGCCGACATTGGTGCTGCATCGGCGGGACGACAAGGCCGTGCGGATCGCTGCCGGGCGCGATATCGCGAGCCGGATCAAGAGCGCGCAATTCGTCGAGCTCGAGGGAAGCGATCACTGGTTCTTTGCCGGCGATCAGCGGCCGGTGCTCGCGGCGATCGGGCGGTTTACGGAGGATTTGGCGAAGCGAGGCGAGGGCGCCGGTGGGAGGCGCTAGCCTGATTTATTGGCACGTTTCGTGCCTCCGAAGGCGGCAGGCGGCACAGTGCCTGGCCAGGGGACCCTGACATGAAACGCGAAGACCTCACCGAAAAGCTGCTCGACATCAAGCGCGAGAAGGGCTGGAGCTGGAAACACATCTGCGAGAAGATCGGCGGCTACTCCGAAGTTCTGATCGTTGGCGCGATCCTCGGCCAGATGAAACTGACAAAGCCGCAGGCGGCGAATGCCGGTGAGCTGTTCGGACTGTCGAAGGCGGAAGTTGCGATGCTCAACGAGGTGCCGATGCGCGGCACCGGCACGCCGATGCCGCCGACCGATCCCTTGATCTACCGCTTCTACGAGATGGTGATGGTGAACGGCCCGGCCTGGAAGGCGCTGATCGAGGAAGAATTCGGCGACGGCATCATGTCGGCGATCGACTTCGACATGGCCATGGAGCGCGTCGCCAATCCCAAGGGCGACCGCGTCAAGATCACGATGTCAGGCAAATTCCTGCCGTACAAATATTACGGCGCCAGCGGCAACGTGCCGGAATACGGATTTAAAGAGGGCGAATAGCGAATCGCGAGTAGCGAATGGACCTTCTTCTCCATTCGCTACTCGCTACTCACCATTCGCCTACAAAATCGCGCCCGGCGCGTAGCTCGCCGCTTCAGGCTTCGCCTTCGCCAGTGCGTCGACCTGCTCGGCGAAGTGATCGACCTGCGCGCCGGCATCGCCGGAATTGGCACGGCCGTGATCGAGCACGCGCTGCAGCTCGGCTTCGCTCAGGCCAAGACGTTGGTCGGCAGCGAGACGCTGCAAGAGGTCGTTCTGCACGATCTTGCCGGTGCGCAAGTCGCGGATGGCCGCGACCGCGTGCTCCTTGATCGCTTCGTGCGCGCCTTCGCGCCCCGCGCCCTTCTTCACCGCTTCCATCATCACCGTGGTGGTCAGCAGGAAGGGCAGATAACGGTTGAGCTCGGTCGCGACGACAGCGTCGAAGATCTCCATCTGGTCGAGCACCGAGAGCAGGGTCTCGAGCAGGCCGTCCATCGCGAGGAATGCATCGGGCAGCATGACGCGGCGGACCACGGAGCAGGAGACGTCGCCCTCGTTCCACTGGTCGCCGGAAAGGCCTGCGGCCATCGCGAGATAGCCCTTCAGCACCACGTGCAGGCCGTTGATGCGCTCGCAGGAGCGGCTGTTCATCTTGTGCGGCATCGCGGAGGAGCCGACCTGGCCCTTGGCAAACCCTTCGCTGGCGAGCTCGTGGCCGGCCATCAGGCGCAGCGTCTTGGCGAAGCTGCCCGGACCGCTGGCGAGATCGACCAGCACGCTGACCGCCCGGAAGTCGAGGCTGCGCGGATAGACCTGGCCGACGGCATCAAAGCTCTTGGGCAGTCCGAGATGCTTGAGGATCTGCTGCTCGAGCGCGCGGGCCTTGCCGGCATCGCCGTTGAACAAAGTGATCTGGTCGAGCCGCGTGCCCACCGCGCCCTTCAGGCCACGCGCGGGATAGGTGTTGAGCACATTGACCAGGCTCTGATGCGCCAGCAGCATCTCCTCGCCGAACATCGCGATGCGCTTGCCGAGCGTCGTGACCTGCGCGGCGACGTTGTGCGTGCGTGCCGTGAACGGCATGTCGCGCAACTGCTTTGCGTGTCTCGCAAAGCGAATGAGGGCGGCGATGCTCTTGGTCTCGATCAGCTGGAGCCCGCGATAGACCTGGAGCTGCTCGACGTTCTCGGTGAGGTCGCGGCTGGTCATGCCCTTGTGCAGGTGCTCGTGACCGGCGAGATCGCAGAACTCCTCGATGCGCGCCTTGACGTCGTGGCGGGTGATGCGCTCGCGGCGCATGATGGAGGCGAGGTCGACCTGGTCCTTGACGCGCTCGTAGGCTTCGATCACGCCGTCCGGCACCGGGATGCCGAGATCGCGCTGACCCTTCAGCACGGCGATCCAATAGTCGCGTTCGAGGCGAACCTTGCCTTCGCCGCTCCAGATGGCGCGCATGGCGTGCGAGGCATAGCGTTCGGCGAGACGTTCGAGATTTGATCCTGAGGCATGCCGCTCATTTGGCATTGCCGGGGGCCGACTGCAAGTCGCGAGCCGGCCCCGGGGCGCCAGCATGGCACATCCATCCACATTCCCCGCCGGACCGAGGCGACGCGGCTGTTCCGCGCCGGCCGGGGGCGGTCAGCCAAATGCAGCCCGCACCTCCTTCATCGGGGCCATTTCGCGGACATAGGTAAACGCGCCCCGATCCTTCATTTCGTGGGCGCAATTGAGAAACGCTGCCAGCGCAACGCGGGCCATGGCGCCGCCCACGCTGATGCGCTTGACGCCGGCGGCGGCAATCTGCTCGACGGTCAGCGTGGGATCGGCAAAGCCCATCACCAGGTTGAAGGGCTTTTTGACCGACGAGGCCACGGTGCGGATGGTCTCGATGTCGTGGACCCCCGGCGAATACAGCACGTCGGCACCGGCGGCCTCGAAGGCCTGTAGCCGCCGGATCGTGTCGTCGAGATCGCTGCTGCCCTTCAGCAGGTTCTCGGCGCGGGCCGTCAGCGTGAATGGGAAGGGGAGCGCGCGCGCCGCCTCGACGGCGGCCTGCACGCGTTCGACCGCGAGGTGGAAATCGTAGATCGGCTTGCGCGGATCGCCGGTAAAATCCTCGATCGAGCCGCCGACGCACCCGGCCTCCGCCGCGCGCGTGATGGCCTTTGCCGCGGTCTTCGGATCGTCGGCGCCACAGTTTTCGAGGTCGGCGTTGACGGGAAGATCGGTCGCCTCGGCGATGATCCGGCAGTTTTCAAGGATGGCGTCGAGGCTGACGGTCGTGCTGCCGAGGGTATTGGCAAGGCCAAGGCTCGTCGTCGCCAGCGCCTCGAACCCCATCGACGCCAGCAGTTTTGCGGTGCCGGCATCCCAGGGGTTCGGGATGACGAAGGCGCCGGGGCGCTGATGCAATTCGCGAAATCGTGCTGCCTTGTCGGCCTGGGTGCGCATGGGGGCTCCTGTCGGTCTCGTGTCGCACAGCAGCGATAGGACGGTTTCGTCCATCAGCCAAATTTGTTATTCCTCTCGATATCATCAGCTTTTTGCATGAGGTCCGGCATGGACAGCGACGCGCTGAACACGTTCCTGGTGGTGCACCGGCGCGGCGGCATCTCGAACGCTGCAAAGGCGCTGCATCGCTCGCAGCCGGCGATCTCGCGGCGTATCGCGCTTCTCGAGCAGGAGCTCGGCGTGCCGCTGTTCGAGCGGGTCGCGGGCAAGACGCGGCTCAGCGATGCCGGTCGCGTCATGGTGCCCTATGCCGAACGGGCGGTGGCAGCGGCGCAGGACGCCGAGAACGCGGTACGTGCGCTGCTGCGCGACAGTGCCGGGCCGGTGTCGCTGGCGGTGACCGGTACGCTCGCGGGCGGCAGGCTCTCCCGGGTGCTCAAGCGCTTCGTCGCCCGGCATCCGGATGTGGCGCTGACGCTGCGCACGGCGACCAGCGCCGAGGTCTCTGATCTGATCCGGCGCGGGGAGGCGACCATCGGCCTGCGCTACGACCGCGACCGCTCGGCCGATCTTGATTGCGAGTTGCTGTTTGCCGAGCCGCTGCAGGTGGTGTGCGCGCCGGATCATCCGCTGGCGGGCAAGCGGGTGGCGAAGCTCGCCGATCTCGGCGACGAGAAATGGATCGCCTTTCCGGAAGTGCCGGGCCGCCGTGAGATCACGGCCTCGCACGTCTTTGCGCTGTTCCAGAGCGCAGGGCTCGGCGAGATCGAATGGACCGCTGTCGACAGCCTCACCGCGCAGAAGCGCCTGGTCGAAGCCGGGTTCGGGATCGCGTTGCTGTCACAGAGCAACGCGGCGGAAGAATTGGGCTCGGGCGCGATCGCGACGATTCGCGTCGGCAATCTCACCGCAAGTCATGACGTCGTCGCGGTTGTCAGGCGCGGCGGTTTCCTCAGTGCCGCCTCGCGGCGTCTGCTGGAGATCATCCGGCGGGAGTTTTCGAGCAAGCGCGTGGCGAGGTAGCGAAGAGAGCTGCTGTCTTCGCCACGCGTCGTTGGTCGATCTCAAGCGCGACGCGATCAGGATGAATCGTCATCGCGCTTTAGCTTGTGGTTTGCGCATGATCTCCGCGCAAACGCGTAACGCGTTTGTCGCGAGGGAAAACCGCTACGCACTTTTCCGGATCATGCTTTCGGGAGCTATGTCCCGGCTTTCACCTCGGCGGCCGCGACCGCGAGCAGCTCGCTCATCTTGGTCCGAATCGCCTGCTCGGTGACGGCGACGTTCTTGGCGGCGAAATCGCCCATGACCTTGCGCAGGACGTCGCCATCGCCGGCCTCCTCGAAATCGGCCGCGACGACCTCCTTGGCATAGGCGGTGGCGGCCTCGCCGGTGATTCCGAGCTTTTCGGCCGCCCACAGCCCGAGCAGCCGGTTGCGGCGGGCTTCCGCCTTGAATTTCTGCTCCTCGTCGAGGGCGAACTTCTTCTCAAAGCCTTCCTGGCGCTTGTTGATTTCGCTCATGCCTCTTCCAATTCCTTAGCTTTCCGGGCCCGGTCAGCCTCGTTGCGGGGGCCCATGCGCATGCCTAGATAGAGGGCAGGAATCGGCAAAACAACGAGCCGTTAAGCCGCAGGCAAGGCGGTATAAGTCAGCCTCGGACAAGCCGGATCGATTGTGCTGCGACAGCCAATCGGATAGGTTGCCTGAAGGCTTAGTTCCCGTTCTGTTTCCTCAGGTTTTCCTTGGGTTTCAGATGGGTTCCGGGCCGTTCACGGCAGCTCCGCTGTGGGTCGTAACCTGGTAACCGGAGCACACCAAATACATGGATTTCAACAAAACACGGTACATCCCCATGAGCCGTCGGCGTCGCATTTATGAAGGCAAGGCAAAGGTACTCTATGAAGGTCCCGAGCCCGGCACCCTGATCCAGCACTTCAAGGACGACGCCACCGCGTTCAATGCCAAGAAGCACCAGGTGATCGAGGGCAAGGGTGTCCTCAACAACCGGATCTCGGAGTACCTGTTTCAGCACCTCAACGACATCGGGGTGCCGACCCATTTCATCCGCCGCCTCAACATGCGCGAGCAGCTGATTCGCGAGGTCGAGATCGTGCCGCTGGAGGTGGTGGTGCGGAACGTCGCCGCCGGCTCGCTGTCGCAGCGCCTCGGCATCGAGGAGGGCACGCAGCTGCCGCGCTCGATCATCGAGTTCTATTACAAGAACGACCAGCTCAACGACCCCATGGTGTCGGAAGAGCACATCACCGCGTTCGGCTGGGCGACGCCGCAGGAGATCGACGACATCATGGCGCTCGCCATTCGCGTCAACGACTTCCTCACCGGCCTCTTCCTCGGCATCGGCATCCGCCTCGTCGACTTCAAGATGGAGTGCGGCCGGCTGTTCGAGAACGAGATGATGCGCATCATCGTCGCCGACGAGATCTCGCCGGACAGCTGCCGTCTGTGGGACATCAAGTCGAACGAGAAGCTCGACAAGGACCGTTTCCGCCGCGACCTCGGTGGCCTGCTCGAGGCCTACACGGAAGTCGCCAAGCGCCTCGGCATCCTCATGGAGAACGAGCGTCCGCAGGGCACGGGTCCCGTGCTGGTGAAGAGCTGAAGAGGATTTTGACGTGAAGGCACGTGTTACCGTTACCCTGAAGACGGGCATCCTCGACCCGCAAGGCAAGGCCATCGAAGGCGCGCTGAAGTCGCTCGGCGTCGATGGCGTCGCCAGCGTCCGCCAGGGCAAGGTGTTCGACATCGAGCTCGCCGGCGCCGACAAGGCCAAGGCGGAAGCGGTGCTGAAGGACGCCGCCGACAAGCTCTTGGCGAACACCGTGATCGAGAATTATCGGGTCGAGATCGTATAAGTCTACCGAGGAGCCTGGTCGCGATGTCGACCAGGCGGTCCCGCCTCACAGCCAGCCGACGCGGCGGAAGCGCCAGTACAGGCCGACGCAGGCGAGCGCCATCAGCCCCATGACGACAAAGTAGCTGTATTCCCACTGCAGCTCGGGGATGTATTTGAAGTTCATCCCATAGATGCCGGCGACGGCGGTCGGGACGGCAAGGATCGCGAGCCAAGAGGCGAGCCTCTTCGAGACCGCCGTCTCCTGCGCCTGGCCGACCAGGAGGCTCGCCTCGAAGGCGAAGGCCAGCACCTCGCGCATGGAATCGATGCGCTCCTGGATGTTCCTGACGTGGTCGGTAACGTCGCGGAACAGGGGCTGCATCGTCGCGCGCACCATCGACAGCTCGTCGTGCTCGAGCCGGCGGCAGACCTCCACCAGCGGTCCGATCGCGTTGCGGAGCCGTAGCAGGTCACGGCGCAGCATGTAGAGCCGCTCGATCTGCGCATTGGTGATCGCGTGGGCGAGCACGTCGTCCTCGATGCCCTCGACCTCTTCGTGAATGCTCTCCAGCACGGGCGAGTAATTATCGACGATGAAATCGAGAATGGCATAGAGGATGTAGTCCTCGCCGCGGGCGAGCGCCCGCGGGCAGCTCTCGCAGCGTTCGCGCACCGGCGTGTAGGACGTCGAGGCGCCGTGGCGCACCGAGACCAGATAGCCGTCGCCGACGAAGATGTGGGTCTCGCCGAAGGCGATGCGGCCTTCGATCAGTTGCGCGGTGCGCGCCACGATGAACAGGTCCTCGCCATATTGCTCGATCTTGGGCCGCTGATGGGCGTGGTTGGCGTCCTCGATCGCGAGCTCGTGCAGGTCGAACTGCTTCTGTACCGCGCCGAGCAGCGCCATGTCGGGCTCATGCAGGCCGATCCAGACCACGTGGCCGGGCTTGGCCCGCCAGCTCGACGCTTCGCTGATGGCGATGTTGGCAACGCGCCTTCCGTCGACATAGGCGCCGGCAGCGACGACGCCTTCGGTGGACACCGGCTCGGAGGGGGATGCGGGCCGCGACGGGACGTTCATGGCTTCAATCCCGGGCAAGATCGTCGGGCAAAGTGCCGTGGCTATGGCCTGTGTACAAGGCCGCCCGGCAAGGCTAGCACTGGTAAAATCCCCGTCAAATGGCTATGTCTCTTCGCGAATTGGCCCTTCGGCCAGCCCGATTCCCAGCACCGCCGGAACCCGAACATGAAAGCCGCCATCCTCGTCTTTCCCGGAATCAACCGCGAGCGCGACATGGCGCGCGCGCTGAGGCTGATCTCGGGCCATGAGCCGGCGATGGTCTGGCACGCAGAGACGTCGCTGCCATCGGGCACCGACCTCGTCGTCGTGCCGGGCGGCTTCTCCTACGGCGACTATCTTCGCTGCGGGGCGATCGCGGCGCGCTCGCCGGTGATGGATGCGGTGCGCGACTATGCGGCCAAGGGCGGCCTCGTGCTCGGCGTCTGCAACGGCTTCCAGATCCTCTGCGAGTCCGGCCTGCTGCCGGGCATCCTGATGCGCAATGCGCGGCTGAAATTCATCTGCAAGGACGTGCATCTGCGCGTCGAGCGCTCCGACACGCCGTTCACGCGCGGCTACAATGCCGGTCAGGTGATCCGTGTGCCCGTCGCCCATGGCGAGGGCAATTACGCGGCGGACGAAGAGACCATCAGGCGGCTCGAAGGCGAGGGCCGGGTGCTCTATCGCTACTGCGCGGCTGACGGCAGCATCGACGACATCAGCAACATCAACGGCGCCGCGCAGTCGATCGCCGGGATCGTCAACGACAGGGGCAACGTGCTCGGCATGATGCCGCATCCGGAAAACCACGTCGAAGACATCATGGGCTGCACCGACGGCCGCGGCCTGTTCGCCGGCCTCACCGCGCATCTGGAAAAGGCCGCGTGATCTCGTTCGTGGTGAAGCGGCTGTCGGCCGCCATTGCCGTCGTTGCGTTTGCAACGGCCGCATTCGCGCAGGATTTCCCCAAGCGTCCCATCACCATGATCGTGCCGTTCGCGGCCGGCGACACCTCGGACGTGATCGCGCGCACGGTCGCCGAGCAGATGGGCATCGCGCTCGGCCAGACCATCGTGATCGAGAACGTTGCGGGCGCCGGCGGCTCGACCGCGCTGGCTCGCGCCTCCCGCGCCGAGCCTGATGGCTACACCATCGCGATCGGCAATGCCGGCACCAATGCCGCGACCTACACGATCTATCCGAAACTGCCGTTCACGCCCGACTCCTTCGTGCCGATCGCCATGGTGGCGAAGACGTTTGGCATCATCGCGCTGCGCAAGGATTTTCCGGCGAAGAATTTGAACGAGTTCATCGCTTACGCCAAGGCCAATCCGGGCAAGATCAATCTCGGCCATGCCGGCGTCGGCTCCTCGAATTACCTGATCTGCAAGAGCTTCGTCACCGCGGCGGGAATCGACGCGACACTGGTCGGCTATCGCGGCGCCGCGCCCGCGCTGACCGATGCGGTCGGCAGCCAGATCGACGGCGTCTGCGATGCCGCGGCTTCCGTCTCGCAGTCGATCAACGAGAAGCTGGTGCCGGACCTGCCGACGTCGGCCGAAGCCGGCCTGCCCGAGTTCGAGGCGCAGGGCTGGAACGGCCTGTTCGCGCCCAAGGGCACGCCGCCGGCCATCATCGCCAAGCTGAATGCTGCCGCGCGCACCGCCGTCGAGACCGAGGCGGTGAAGAAGCGTTTCGCGGACCTGTCGACGGTTGCGCCCGATCCCGATGAGCAGACGCCCGAGGTGTTGCAAAAGCTCGTGACGCGCGACGTCGAGAAGTATCGCAAGATGCTGGCTGATGACGCCAAGCCGTAGGCGGCTCCCGCATAGGCGGGAGACGGCTTTACGCGGCTGAAGGAATCCGGGCGACGACCTTGATCTCGAAGTCGAACCCGGCAAGCCAATTCACGCCAACAGCTGTCCAGTTCGGATACGGGGCATCACCGATTTCCGCGCTGCGGACGGCCATCACGGTCTCGATCTGCTTTTCAGGGTCGGTGTGAAACGTGGTGACATCCACCACATCGTCCAGGGTGCATCCTGCAGCTGCGAGCACGGCGCGCAAATTGGCAAAGGCACGCCGGATCTGGTCCTCGAACACCGGCTCGGGTGAGCCGTCGTCACGACTGCCGACCTGCCCCGAAACGAAGAGCAGGTCGCCGGAGCGGATCGCTGGGGAATACCGATGCGCTTGGTAAAGCGCATGGCGGTTGGCGGGGAAGATTGCCTCGCGTTGGAGCATGTTTTGAGCCTTTCGAAAGAATAGAGGGCAGGAGGCCGAATTGCCTTGCGGTGCCGGCCGCGACATCGTTCATATACGCTTCGTATGTGAGCTTCTTTCTCACATACGCGACGTATGTCAATAGGAAAACGGAGCGAGCATGGTCGAGGGAAAGCGGGCCGCAGCCATGGCGGAAAATCGGGCCAAGCTCATCCGCGCCGCGCGCAGGGCGTTCGCCACGCAGGGTTATGCAGACGCGTCGATGGATGAGCTGACGGCCTCGGTCGGGCTGACGCGGGGCGCGCTCTATCACAATTTCGAAGACAAGAAGGGGCTGCTCTGGGCCGTGGTCGAGCAGATCGATGGCGAAATGGCGGAACGGCTGCGGGCGATCCGCGAGCAAGCGCCCACCTTGTGGCAAGGCCTGCTCGCAGAGGGCAGTGCCTATATCGAAATGGCGCTCGATCCTGAAATTCAGCGCATCATGCTTCTGGATGGGCCTGCCGTACTCGGCGATCCATCCAAGTGGCCCGGCGAGAATGCCTGTCTGGATATCACCATGCGAACGATCCGGTCACTGATCGAGGAGAAGGTGGTGAAGCCCGTGGATGTTGAAGCGGCGGGGCGATTGCTGAACGGCGCCGCGCTCAGTGCCGCTTTATGGGTCGCCGCAGCCGACGATCCGAGAACCGTGCTGAACAAGGCCGTGGACGCGTTTCGACAATTGGCGAGCGGATTGCTGCTCGATGCAGTTTGCCGCGCATGATGCCGATTCCCTCGTGAACCTCCATCGCGTTCAGGACGACTGAGTCCTCGTCGCCATCAAGGCGCATGCATCGGGTGTCGCGGATTTCAGCACAGGGCAGCAACTCAAAGTTGTCTCAACGCGGCGGTTGCGATATCAGGAGGCCTGCGCTGTCGTTGTGCTCGTGGATGTCACATGCCCGTCGCTTTGATCGTTCTGCTGCTCGATCTCACGTTGATCTATCACGCCTCGCGTACCGGGCGGTTGCGGCCCTGGGCTTTCATCATCCTGCTGGTGCCGATGATGGGCGCGCTCGCCTATATCGCGGTCGAGCTCATCCCGGAATGGTTTTCGAGCCCCGGCGCACGGCAGGCGCGCCAGCGCGTCGCCAACCGGCTCGATCCGGAGAAGCGTTATCGCGAGCTCTCTGACCGGCTCGCCGTCACCGATACCATCGCCAACCGTGCGGCGCTCGCCGAGGAATGTGTGAAGATCGGCCGCTATGGTGAAGCCGAGCAGCACTACGATCACATCCTGGCGCTGCCGATGGGCCACGATCCCGCCTATGCGCTCGGCAAGGCGCAGGCCGAGTTTTCAGCCAAGCGCCCGGCCGATGCGCTGGCGACGCTGGACGATCTGCAGAAGCAATGGCCTGATTTCGACTCCGCCGACGCGCATCTGCTCTATGCCCGCGCGCTTGCGGAGGTCGGCCGGCTCGACGAGGCGCTGGAGGAATATCACGCCGTCGCCGGCTATTTCCCCGGCGCCGAAGCGCGGGTGCGCTACGGCATGCTGCTGCAGATGGTCGGCCGCACCCAGGAGGCGCGCGTCGTCTTCAACGAGCTCCTGATCCAGATGCGCCGCGCGCCAAAATATCTGCGCGACGCGCAGGCCGAATGGCTGAACATCGCAGAGAAGCAGATTTCGGCTTGACGGAAGGTGCCGCGCGGAACGGCCTCACTTGCGAGCCTCATAGAAACACCAGCGATATCCAGGGCACGAAGGTGATCAGCAGCAGGCCGAGGAACAGCCAGGCGAGATAGATCCAGATCCTGCGCATGCCTGCGTCAGGCGGAACGTTGCCGATGATGCAGGCGGCGTAGTAGCAAAGGCCGAATGGCGGTGCGAACAGGCCGAGGCCCATCGCCAAAATCACCACCATGGCATAATGCACCTCGTGGATGCCGAACTGCGCAGCCACCGGAAACAGCAGCGGGCCGAACAGCACGATCGCCGGGATGCCCTCCAGCACGCTGCCGAGCACGATGAAGGCCACCACCGAGATCAGCAGGAAGCCCCAGGCGCCGCCGGGCACGCCGGCCATGCGCGCGGCCAGATCATGCGAGAAGCCGGATTGCGCCAGCGCCCAGGCCATCGCGCTCGCAGCCCCCACGATGAACAGGATCGAGCCGGACAGCGAGGCGGTCTGCACCAGCATCGGCAGCACATTCTTCCAGGTCAGGCTGCCGCGATAGACGATCAGGCCGAGCACGAGGCAATAGGCGATGCCGATGGTCGAAACTTCGGTAGCGGTCGCATAGCCCTCCACCACCGCGCTGCGGATCAGGAACGGCAAGGCCAGGGCCGGGAGCGCGGCCCACAACGTCTTTGCCACGACCGACATGGGTGCCCGCGCGACCCTGATCGCTGCATTCTCCTCCGCGCCCGCCCGATAGCGCGCGACGAAGCCGAGCACGATCGCCAGCACGATCCCCGGCAGGATGCCAGCGGTGAACAGCGCCGCGATCGACACGCCGGTGACGGAGGCGATCGCGATTAGCACGATCGACGGCGGAATGGTCTCGCTCATCGCGCCCGACGCCGCAAGCAGCGAGACCAGCTCTCCATCCTTCATGCCTCGCTTGCGCATCTCGGGAAACAGCACCGGCGCGATCGCAGCCATGTCGGCGGTCTTGGAGCCGGAGATGCCCGAGACCAGCAGCATGGCACCGAGCATCACGTAGGACAGTCCGCCGCGGACATGGCCGAGCACGGAGGCGAGGAACGCGACCATGACGCGCGCCATGCCGGTCTGCTCGACCAGCTGTCCCAGCAGCACGAACAGCGGCACCGCGAGCAGGATCAATGAGCTCATGCCCTCGTCGATCCGTCCGACGACGACCAGGAGCGGCGTCCGTGTCGTGGTCAGCAGGAAGGCGACGGTCGCAAGACAGAAGGAAAACGCGATCGGCACGCCCGCCATCACGGCGCATCCGAGCAGGCCGACGAAGAAGATCAGCAAATTCCAGTTGCCGAGTGACTTCAGCGAGGGACCTGCGAGATAGAGCACGCCGGCCATCGCCGCGAACAGGACGGCGACGCCGAGCAGGTCCTTCGCCGACCGCTTGACCAGGGTGAGGCAGATGCTGGCGAGCGCGATGATGCAGCCGGCCGGGATGGCCGCAGCGCGGACCATGCCTGACCAGCCGAGCGCCGGCGTCTCGACGAAGGCCTGGTCCTCCACATAGTCCAGCGCGGGATGCAGGATGATCGCGAGAAACAGCGCTACCCCGCCGGCCGCGAGCGTCGAGGCCCAGGCCTCGGCGCGCGGCGACAGGTACGAGGTGAAGAAGGTCAGGCGCATGTGCGCCGAGCGCTGCACCGCGATCGCGCTGCCCAGCATCGCCAGCCACAGGAACAGGATGGAGGCGAGCTCGTCCGACCAGATGATCGGCCGGTGGAAGACTCCGCGCGCGACGATGCCGGCGAACAGGATGATGACCTCGGCGACGACGGCGATCGCGGCCGGAACCTCCACCAGCCAGCGCAGCGACTGCTCCAGCCAGCGTCCGGGCAACGGCTGTGCTTTACCGAGCCTCGCCGTTTCCTGCATGTCGATCACGGCGCTCATGCCAGTGCTCCGGCCGCGGCCTCCAGCGTCTTCCAATTGTCCTCGCCGAACTTGCCGCGCCATTCCTTGTAGAAGCCGGCCGTCGACAGCCCCTTGCGGAACGCCTCCTTGTCGGAGGCCTCGAAGGTGATGCCCTTGGCGACCAGCTGGTCCTTCAGTGTCATATTGAGCTTGGCGGTGTCGGCGCGCTGCTCCATCGCGGCCTGGTCGAATTCACGCCGGACGATCCCCTGCAACTCGTCGGGCAGCGCCTTCACCGAGCGGCGGTTGCCGAGGATGAAGAAGGGATCCCAGATGTGGTTGGTCTCGGAGATGTATTTCTGCACCTCGTAGATCTTGCCGGCCTCGATGGTAACGAGGCCGTTCTCCTGGCCGTCCACGAGATGGGTTTGAAGTGCCGTGTACAATTCGTTGAAGTTGATCGAGGTCGGGTTGGCGCCCAGCGATTTGAACAGCGAGGTGAAGATCGGCGATACCGGCACGCGGATGCGGTAGCCGGCGAGATCGGCCGGCGTCTTGATCGGCTTGGTGAACGAGGAAATCTGCCGGAACGTGTTGTCGGCGGGCTTGGCCATCACCAGCGCGCCGGTTTTCTCGATCTGGCTTGCGATCAGCTTGCCGAGGTCGCCGTCCATCGCATTCCAGACCTGACCGTAGTCCGAGAATGCGAAGCCGACATTGGCGATGCCGGCGATCGGCGCCACCGTCGACAGCACGGAGCCGGCGATGTTGAGGAAATCGACGCCGCCGCTGCGGATCTGGGTCAACAGGTCGGTGTCCGAGCCGAGCTGCGAGGCCGGAAAGAATTTGATCTCCAGCCGGCCGCCACTCGCCTCCCTGATCCGCTTTGCGGCCTGATCGAGGCGGGTGTTGATCGGCTGTGTCAGCGACTGGCCGGTGGCGAGCTTGTATTCGAACTCCGCGGCCTGCGCCGGCCTGGTGCGAATGGCGACCAGTGGAACGGCGGCAGCCGCCACCATGAAGTTGCGGCGTGAGATCCTGTGGCGCTTGCCCGACATCGTTGGTCCTCCCTGATGGTCTCGTGTGGCGCCTTTGCCGGCGCACGTGCTCGTTGCCGCGCGCAGGCCTGGCTGCGCCGGTGTCGTCAAAATCGCTTGTCTGGTGAAAGGGCTGGTCTTGCGTTCCTTCCCCCGGGGCGAGCCGGCGCTCGGCGCCGTCCTGTTTCCTCGATGGCACCCGTCTGTCGCGGATTGCCTTGAGCCAAGCCTAGATCGCTGGCCATGGGCGACAATTGAATTATATTCGCCGTCACTTTAGCTGGCCTAAAAGGTTTTCTGATGCAGATACCGTTCCGCGCCATCATCGTCTTCCACGCGGTGGCGCGCGCGGGCAGCATTTCCCGTGCGGCGGACGAATTGCGGGTGACGCCGTCGGCCGTCAGCCAGCAGATCCAGGCGCTGGAGCTGCATCTCGGCACGGCGCTGACTTCGCGCGTCGGGCGCAACATCACGCTGACCGAGGCCGGCGAGCGCTATTTCGAGATGATCAGCCGCGAGATCGAGCACGTCACCGACGTGACACGGCATGTCCGTGGCATCCGCTCCGCCACCACGCTGACGGTGCGCGCAGCGCCGAGTGTATCGAGTAAATGGCTGCTGCCGCGGCTTGCCAGCTTCGTCGACGCCAATCCGGACATCGAATTGCGACTCGACGGCACCAACGAGCCGACCGATTTTCGCAAGGAGAATGTCGACCTGGAGATCCGCCACGGCGAAGGCGGCTGGCCCGGCCTGTTCGTCGAAAGCCTCGGCAAGGAGCGCTTCTTTCCGTTGTGCGCACCCTCGTTCTTCGCGGCGGGCAGCCTCGCAGCCCGGGACCTGCTCGAGCACCGGCTGATCCATTCGGTGAAATCGCAGATGCAATGGCCCCGCTGGTTCACGGAGGCCGGCATCGAGCCTGCGGAACGCTGGAAGCGCGTGCTGTTCGACCGCAGCCACATGGCGATCGACGCCGCCGTCGACGGCCTCGGCATCGGGCTGGAAAGCGAGCTGCTGGCCTGGCGCGAATTACGCGACGGGCGGCTGGTCTGCCCCGTGAAGAATCCGCCGGAGGTCGCGCTGACCACGCAGTGGATCGTCTGCCCGCACGGTCATCTGCGCCACCGCAAGACCCGGACCTTCCTCGACTGGCTGCGCGGGGAACGCGACGCCTGGAGCGCGCAGCAGGGCACGTCGATTGTTTAGCGTGCCTACATCGTCGCCGCAGATAATCTGAATTGCCCTCGGATTCGCCGCTGCCTAACGTTTCCGTACAAGGCGAGCGCGGCCGGACGTCACGGCTGCAACAACGCCGTCACCCGAGGAAACATTTCAAGGAAATCCAGATGAATCTCCATCGCATGCTGCTGGAACGCAAGGCAGCCGGCAAGCCTGTCACCATTGGCCTGATCGGAGCCGGAAAATTCGGGCTGATGTTCCTGTCGCAGGTGCGCCAGACTGACGGCATGCATCTCGTCGGTGTCGCCGATTTGAACACTGCCCGCGCCCGCGCTCAGCTCAAGCTCGGTTGCTGGCCGGAAGAGCAATACGCGGCAACCTCCATCGACGACGCGCTCAAGCACGGTGGCACCGTCGTCACCGACAACGCCGACGCGCTGATCACCCATCCGGCGATTGAGGTGATCATCGAGGCGACCGGCGATCCTGGTGCCGGCATCCGCTTCGCGATGAAGGCGATCGAGAACGGCAAGCACATCGTGATGGTCAATGTCGAGGCGGACGCGGTCGCGGGCCCCATTCTGGCGCGCAAGGCAAAGCGGGCCGGCGTCGTCTATTCACTCGCCTGGGGCGATCAGCCGGCGCTAATCGCAGATCATGTCGATTGGGCGCGCGCGGCCGGCTTCAAGGTCGTCGCGGCCGGCAAGGGCACGCGCTACCACCCGACCTATCACCAGTCGACGCCGGATACGGTCTGGGACATCCTCGACAAATACATGAAGATCAAGGATCGCAACTCGATCAACCCGAAGATGTTCAACTCCTTCGTCGACGGCACCAAGTCGGGCATCGAGATGACGGCCGTGTGTAATGCGACCGGGCTGCATGCGCAGAGCGAGGGCCTGTCGTTCCCGCCGGCGACACGGTTCGAGCACGCCGAGATCTGCAAGCCGAAAGCCGACGGCGGCATGCTGGAGAAGTCGGGCGTCACCGAGGTCACGTCCTCGGTCTATCGTGACGGCTCCGACGTGCCGCAGAGCCTCGTGATGGGGACCTATGTCGTATTCGAGACCGACAGCGCCTATTCCGAGGAATGCTTCCGCGAATACAGCATGCTGCCGGACAAGACCGGCAAATATGCCTCGCTGTACCGCCCGATTCACATGATCGGGCTGGAGCTCGGAATCTCCGTCGCCTCCGCGGCGTTGCGCAAGGAGCCGACGGGTGCGCCGATCGTATTCAATTCGGACGTCGTCGCGACCGCCAAGCGCAAGCTGAAGGCCGGCGAGATGCTCGATGGCGAGGGCGGCTTCTGCGTCTGGGGCAAGCAGACCCCTGCCGACGCTTCGCTGAAGCAGGGTTACTTGCCGCTCGGCCTCGCCCACCATGTCAAGCTCAAGACCGATATCGAGCAAGGTCAGCGCCTGAAATGGGAGGACGTGGAGTACGATCCCGACAGTCTTGCCGTGCGGGTGCGCCGCGAGATGGAAGCGGCGTTCCGGCAACCGAACATGGCTGCTTGATAGGCGTATCTGACCCGAAGGAAACCGGCGGCGACCGGGACTGCGCCCATGTCATGGACAGTGGCGCGGCCTCGGCCCGCGCCATGCAGGCGGGTGAAGCCAGGCACGGCCTTTTACGCTACCGCCCCTTCAGCCGCTCCGCCGGCACCGTCATCGCGGCGACGCCGGCCATCACCAGCAATAGCCCCAGCGCCAGGTTCGACGGCACGCTCTCGCCGAGCAGCAGAACGGAAAGTCCGACGCCGATCGGGATGCGCAAATAGCCTTGCGCGTTTGTCGTCAGCGTGCCGAGCCGGCCGAGGCAGACGTAGAACAGCATCAATCCGAGCGCGCTGGAGACGAGCCCCATGACGATGGTGGCCACGATCGCGGTCGGCGTCGGATGCAGCGTCCAGGGCTGATCGATGATCACCGCGGGCGGCAACAGCACGAGACCGCCGAACAAGAGCGAGCCGGCGGCCACCACCATCGGGTCGTATTCGGACAGCCGCAGGCCGAAGATCGTGGCGCAGGCAAAGGAGATGGTGGCGAGCAGGATCCCGATCTCGGCGATGATGTCACTTCCAAAGCCGCGGAGCGCGTCGAGCCCAATGATGGCGATTGTGCCGGCGAGTCCCAAAATCGCGCCCGCGAGCTTGAGCAGCGTCGCCGGCTCGTGGCGTGTGATCAGCGAGGTGATCAGGAAAGCGAAGATCGGCGTGGTCGAGGCCAGCACCACCGTGTTCGAGGCCGGCACATATTGCTGCGCCCAGGTGATGATCAGAAACGGGAAGGTCGAATTGATCAGCTGCTGGGTCGCGAACAGCTTCCAGGCTTTTGCGTCGGTGGGAATCCTGGTGCCGCGCATCCACAGGATCGCGAACAGGAACGCGGCCGCGATCAGCGAGCGTGCCGAGATGAAGGTGATGGGCGGGATGGTGGGAAGCGCCAGCTTGGCCAGCGGATAGGTCGAGCTCCAGCAGCAGGCCGGCGCGAGCAGCAGCGCGTAGTCGCGCCAGCTGCGCGCGCCGGCGGCGGGCTTGGACGGCAATACCGAGGCCGCTGCGCGCCCCGTCGGCGATGTGCTCTGCGGCACCTTGTTCTGGCTCCCCGGCGCGACCGCGCGAGCCGAAGTCTGGGCGAGGGGGCGCCGGAAGGGAAGGCGTGAGCTATGCGTTTGGCGGAGGTGCCGACTTCCACTTCGCCCGCTTGATCGTGCCGGAGAAGGTGAACAGGAGGCGCTCGCCGCTCCGCATCTGCCCGCGCAGGAAGATCAGCGAATTGCCGGCGCGGGTGACCTCGCCGGTGCACTCGATCAGCTCGCCCTCGTGGCCCGCATCGAGGAATTCACAGCCGAAATTGACGGTCACGCCTTTGCCGTTCAGGGCGTGGCGGCCGATCGCGAACAGGCAATAGTCGGCGAAGGCCATGAAGCAGCCGCCATGGACGTTGCCGGAGCCGTTCAGGTGCTTCTTTTCGACCCGGAAGGCGCAGCGGACGCTGCCGTCCGCCTCCAGGCGGTGCCAGAAGGGGCCGACATGGGTCTCAAAGCTGTCGCGGATCCAGGTTTGCCAGCCCGCAAATTCCCCTTCCGTGGCGACATGCAGGTCGGGGCGGGGGGAAGCGGCCGTTTTGGTCAATTCGTGCAAGGAAATGGGCCTTCAATTACGGGTCTTTAGCCCTTAAATCCGATCCGATCCCGCAGTGCAATTCCTGTTCCCGCAAGGCCACCGGCCGCAAAACGTGGGACAGCGGGAAAATGCGTCATAAAGGGCTTTTCGAAGCCATCCGATGTTCCTAAGAACGGCCAAACCGCCGCCGGAAAGCCCCGAATCCATGAAGAACGAACCCAAGATCACCCCTGAACTGGTTGCCGCCCACGGGCTCAAGCCCGACGAATATGAGCGCATCCTGAAGCTGATCGGGCGGGAGCCGACCTTCACCGAGCTCGGCATCTTCTCGGCGATGTGGAACGAGCACTGCTCGTACAAATCCTCGCGCATCCATCTGCGCGGCCTGCCGACCAAGGCGCCCTGGGTGATCCAGGGCCCCGGCGAGAATGCCGGCGTGATCGACATCGGTGACGGCCAGGCCGTGGTCTTCAAGATGGAGAGCCACAACCACCCGAGCTACATCGAGCCCTATCAGGGCGCGACCACCGGCGTCGGCGGCATTTTGCGCGACGTCTTCACCATGGGCGCGCGCCCGATCGCCTGCCTCAACGCGCTGAGCTTCGGTGCGCCCGAGCATGCCAAGACGCGCCATCTGGTCTCCGGCGTCGTCGCCGGTGTCGGCGGCTACGGCAATTCCTTCGGCGTGCCGACGGTGGGCGGCCAGGTGCGCTTCCACACCCGCTATGACGGCAACATCCTCGTCAACGCGATGGCGGTGGGCCTCGCCGATGCCGACAAGATCTTCTATGCGGCCGCCTCCGGCGTGAACATGCCGATCGTCTATCTCGGCTCCAAAACGGGGCGCGACGGCATCCACGGCGCCTCGATGGCCTCGGCCGAGTTCGACGACAAGTCCGAGGAGAAGCGCCCGACCGTGCAGGTCGGCGATCCCTTCGCCGAGAAGCTGCTGCTCGAAGCCTGCCTCGAGATCATGGAGAAGGGCTGCGTCATCGCGATCCAGGACATGGGTGCGGCCGGCCTGACCTGCTCGGCGGTCGAGATGGGTGCCAAGGGCGACCTCGGCGTCGATCTCGATCTCGACGCGGTGCCGACCCGCGAGACCGGCATGAGCGCCTACGAGATGATGCTCTCGGAGAGCCAGGAGCGCATGCTCATGGTGCTCAAGCCCGAGAAGGAAAAGGAAGCCGAGGAGATCTTCACGAAGTGGGGGCTCGATTTTGCGATCGTCGGCTACACGACGCCGAGCAAGCGCTTCGTCGTCAAGCATGGCGGCGACGTCATGGCCGACCTTCCGATCAAGGAGCTCGGCGACGAGGCGCCGGTCTATGACCGCCCGCACATCCCATCAGCCGCGCTGCCGATCGTGCATGCGCGCGACGTGCCGGCGCCGATGGCCGTCGGCGCTGCCCTGGAGAAGCTGATCGGCACGCCGGATATGTGCTCTAAGCGCTGGGTCTGGGAGCAGTACGACCACGTCATCCTCGGCAACACCATGCAGCGCCCGGGCGGCGATGCCGCCGTGGTGCGCGTGCAGGACGGGCCGAAAGGGTTGGCGCTCACCGTCGACGTCACGCCGCGCTATTGCGAGGCGGACCCGTTCGAGGGCGGCAAGCAGGCGGTGGCGGAAGCCTGGCGCAACATCACCGCGGTCGGCGGCAAGCCGCTCGCGATCACTGACAACCTCAACTTCGGCAATCCTGAGCGGCCCGAGATCATGGGCCAGTTCGTCGGCTGCCTGAAGGGCATCTCGGAAGCCTGCCGCACGCTCGACTTCCCGGTCGTCTCCGGCAACGTCTCGCTCTACAACGAGACCAATGGCCGCGCCATCCTGCCGACACCGTCGATCGGCGGCGTCGGCCTGCTCGACGACTTCACCAAGTCGGCCTCGCTCGCATTCAAGGCCGAAGGCGAGGCGATCCTCTTGATCGGCGAAACGCACGGCTGGCTCGGCCAGTCCGTCTATCTGCGCGACATCTGCGGTCGTGAGGAAGGCGCGCCGCCGCCGGTCGATCTCGCCGCCGAGAAGCGCAATGGCGATTGCGTGCGCGGCATGATCCATGCGGGCACGGCGACCGCGGTGCACGACCTCTCCGACGGCGGTCTTCTGATCGCACTCGCCGAGATGGCGATGGCGGGCGGCATCGGCGCAAAGCTGCTGGCGGCGCCGACTTCGCTGGTCTCGCAGGCCTATTGGTTCGGTGAGGACCAGGCGCGCTATCTCGTCACCGTGCCGGAAACCGAAGCCGGCCGCGTGCTTGCCAAGATGCGCGGCTGCGAGGTGCCCTGCGTACGCATCGGCACCACCGGCGGCGACGCCATCGCGATCGCGGGCGAGGCGCCGGTTACGATCGAGGCGCTGCGGAAGTCATTCGAGCGCTGGCTGCCGGAGTATATGGGCGGCAAGGCGGCGTAAGGCGGCCGCCACACACTCCGTCATTGCGAGGAGCAAAGCGACGAAGCAATCCAGACTGTCTCGGCGGAGGACTCTGGATTGCTTCGCTGCGCTCGCAATGACGAGTGGAGACGCCGTGCCTCACAACACGTGCGAGGCGCCTGGAATCTTCCGTAATCCCGCCGTCAGGCCCCAGCTCAGGATCACCGTGAGCACGAAGCCGATCGCGGCCTTGACGATCGCGGGCAGCCCGTAGTCGTACAGCGCGTACTGGATCCACAGCGCGATCGGGTAGTGCACCAGGAACATGCCGTAGGCATCCGCCTGCATGCGGTCGAGCAGGGTCGGGCCCGGCGCCTTCGAATGCAGGAAGAAGGCGAGGATCGCGAGCAGGATCGAGGCCGAGAACAATACGAAGAACGTGCCGTAGAACACATGGTACCAGTGCGGCAGGTGACCGGGATTACCGAGGATCTCCCGCTTGATGTAGATCATGCACCACATCAGGCAGTAGGGGATCAGCGTAATGATCACCCATAGCCAGCGGCTCTTCGGCAGTTGCCCCTCGGCGCTCAGGATGCCGCGATCGAAATTCGCCGCGCCGACGCTGGCGCCGATGAAGAAATAGGCGAAGTAGAGCAGGATGCGGCTCGCCTGCACCGAGAACGGCCCGAACTCGAACCATTTGTTGGTACCGAAATAGACCAGCGCGGGCAGATAGACGATGACGCTCACGGCGGCGAGCATCAGCCAGAACACGGCGGGCTGCTCAAATCCGCGCAGCGAGACGCGGTTGCCGGGATCGACCAGATGCGCCGAGACCCGGTAGAGCAGGCTCGCGGTCAGGTCGAACGCCAGCAGCACCCACACGAACCAGATCGGGCCGCTCGGCCACGGACCCACCGTGACCGTCTTCCACCAGAACGAAGCGAAGCTCAGCTCCGGATCCTGCCGCAGCGCGATCGCGTAATAGGCGAGCGGGATGACGGTGAGAGCCGCGATCACGAACGGCAGCCCGAGCCGCAGCAGGCGGTCGCGCAGGAAGACCGACGGCGCCTTGCGCGCAATGCCCGGCCAGGTGAACAGGCCGGACAGGAAGAAGAACATCGCCATGAAGAAGCTGTCGGTGGCGAGCACGACGACGTCGAAACCGATCCAGGACGCCGGATCGGTGTGACCAAAATGGGTGTAGGGAATGACGGCGTGGTGCAGCAGCACCACCAGCGTCAGGAAGGTGCGGGCGCGGTCGAGCGACAGGTTGCGCACCTTGGCCTTCGGCGCGGCATGCGCCTCTGCGCCGATCGTCGCGGAATGTGACATCGTGATCATGGCCGCCCTGCGTTCCTACCCCCCGACGACTGTGCCGCCGGGAACCCGATTCAGCAAGCGCCGTTTGTGCCGGGCCGCGGCAGTGCCAAGCCGTCAGGAACCAGTTCCGCACAGCGAAGTTAGGGTTGCCGGAAGCGTTGAGGGCCGCGAGCAAACGGCACCAGAGTTGGAGCTGCCGATGACGATCCTGAAATGGGCGCTGATCTTCTTACTTGTCTCGATCGTAGCCGGCGTGCTCGGCTTCACCGGCATCTCGGCCGCCTCCGCCGATATCGCCCGCTTCCTGTTCTATATCTTCGTCGTGATCTTCCTGGTGCTGCTGATCCTCGGGCTCACGATCTTCAGGGCGTAGCCGGGCTGACGCGACACCTGACAGGACGTGCCGGCCCTCAGGCCGGCCGTTCAATTTGGCACGAGAGGTCTGACGTAGGCGACCAGTTCCGCCAAGAACTCGTCGGGACGATCGAATGGAATGAAATGACCCCCGCCGCGTACCCGGACGAATTCCTTATGCGGAGCGATGATCTGATTGAAGAGCTGTTCGGCCGGCCCGCTCGGCGTGTTGTAGTCCGCATCGCCCTCAATGAAGACCACCGGGATCGGAAATGCGAGCCCCAGTGCGGCGACGTCGCGCTTGAACATGGGGCCTTCTCGTCCGCGCAGATATTTTGCGGAGAAGGTCATGCCTTTGCGCCAGTTGTACCAGTCGAGCAGCGAGAAATCCGGCATAAATGTGGGTGGGACGGGGCCCGCCAACTGGAAGCTCTCGATCGAGGGCAGCCCCAGTGACTTGCTCCATTTGTCTGCAACCAGTCGGTTCTGTGGCGTAATCTGAGGTCGCGCAACGATTGGCGCCAACTCCGCCAGGGCCTCGCTGTTGCTTGCGGACTGCGCCAACTCTTGCAGATGCGTGATCGCAAGTTCGAATGACTTCTCGAATGTCACCCTGCCGACCACCTGTCCCGTGCCGACATAGGCATAAAACAGATCCGGGCGCTGCTTGACGATGTGAATGCCCAGGAACGAGCCCCAGGAATGCCCGACCAGGACAATCTTGTCCTTGTGTAGATGGTTTCGCAGATACTCGACCAGCTCGATGCCGTCCTGCGTCATTCGCTCCAACGTCATGGTTGGCGCAAGCGCATCTTCTCCAGCGGCGCCATAGGTGCGGCCGGCGCCGCGCTGGTCCCATTGGACAACGGTGAAATGCTTTTCCCAGGGGCGCCACCCCGACGAGATCGGCAAGGTGGAGCCTCCAGGCCCGCCGTGGACGAACAGGAGAACCGGGTTGTCCCGATCCTCGCCGCGGATCTGGATCCATTGCTTGATGCCGCCGATGTCGACGTATGCACCCTCCTGCACGCCGTTCGGCGAGCGGATCGCGAGAGTTTCGGCAGCAAGATGCTGACGATAGGCACGAACACCCAGCCCGGCAGCGGCCACGATAACGAGGACGCCGGCCAATCCCAGCAACGAGACCCCAATCAGTCTTGCGGCCTTGCGCGGCATCGCGTGCCTTGAGTTGACGCGGGGAGGCGATCCGTGTCGTCCCCGGGGTCACAGCACCTATGAGCTTACCCCACTTCCTCGATCTTCACCTTGTCCGGATAGAAGGCGAGATGGCCGGAAATCTCGGTCATCGCGGGGTAGGGCGTCTCATAGGTCCAGATCGCGTTGTCCAGCGTCTCGCCGTTGGCCTTGACGCTGTAATAGCTCGCATCGCCCTTGTAGGGACAGTGCGTGACGCGGTTAGTGCGCTCCAGGAGCGCCATGTTGGCGTCCTCCCGCGGCACATATTGCACTGCCGGATATTTGGCCTCCTTCAGGGTCAGCGCCCTGCTGGTCTCGGCGATCACGATGTCGCCCGCCGTGACGCGGACGCGCCGGGGGTTTTGGGTGATGGTGATGGGGTGGTCGGGCCCTGGAAGCTTCATGATTTCACGCCTTTTCGATCAATCTGCCGCGCGCGGCACTTTGTCGTGCCTTTATCCTGATGGGATGAGGGATATAGTGCCGGAAAGCGTGACGCAGAAGCCCGTTCACGCTAAGTTTGTCCCTGCCGGCGAGGGGACCCCGGCAGCGATTCGACGGTGAGGCTTGATCCAAGCCGAGATTAAGGAGCTAGACCCGAATGCCCATGGACGCCCACGATATCGAGGCGATGATCAAGGCAGCAATCCCCGATGCCGAGGTGACCATCCGAGACCTCGCCGGCGATGGCGACCACTACGCCGCGACCGTGATCTCGGAATCTTTCCGCGGCAAGTCCCGCGTCCAGCAGCACCAGATCGTCTATCAGTCCCTGCGCGGCCAGATGGGCGGCGTGCTGCATGCGCTGGCGCTGCAGACCGGGGTGCCGGGGACTTGACCCGACTGGGCCTGATTGACGAGCACCTGATCTGACCAGCGCGACGGGGGACGACGATGGCTGCGGACAATCCGCGCGGCGCGATGTTTCGCGTCATCGTGCCGAACCAGCACAGCCGCGTCACCAATGCCGAGCTGTTCTTCGACCTCGTCTTCGTGTTTGCGATCACGCAGGTGTCGCACACGCTGCTGCACCATTTCACGCCGCTCGGCGCGGTCGAGGTCACGCTGCTGTTCCTCGCGGTGTGGTGGGTGTGGGTCTACACCGCCTGGGTCACCAACTGGCTCAATCCCGAGCTGACGCCGGTCCGCATCCTGCTCTTTTTGATGATGCTTGGCGGGCTCGTGCTGTCGACGACGATCCCGACCGCCTTCGAGGGGCGGGGCCTGTGGTTCGCGATCGCCTACGCGACCATGCAGGTTGGACGCACCGCGTTCTGGATGTTCGCAACCCCGCGCCACCGCACTGCGGTGCGGCACAATGCGATCCGGATCCTGGTCTGGCTCTGCGGCTCCGCGGTATTCTGGATCCTCGGTGGCCTCGCGCATGGGGAGCAGCGGCTGTGGTTCTGGATCGTGGCGCTCACGATCGAGTACGTCTCGCCGGCGGTCCGCTTCTGGGTGCCGAAGCTGGGCTTCTCGTCGGTCGAGGCCTGGGCCGTCGAGGGCGGCCACATGGCCGAACGCTGCGCCGGCTTCATCATCATCGCGCTCGGTGAAGCCATCGTCGTCAACGGCGCGACCTTTGCCGAGCTGGAGTGGACCGCGGACAATATCCTGGCCTTCGTTGCGGCGCTGGTCGGCAGCATCGCGATGTGGTGGGTCTATTTCCACAAGGGCGCCGAAGCCGGCTCCGAGCGCATCTCGAAATCCGCCGAATCCGGCCGCCTGGCGCGGCTCGCCTATACCTATCTGCACATGCCGATCGTCGCCGGCATCATCCTGACCGCGGTCTCGGACGAGCTGGTGCTGAAGCATCCGACCGGCCATTCCGATCTGCGCACCATCATGAGCACGATCGGCGGTCCCCTGCTGTTCCTGATCGGCACCATCCTGTTCAAGCACTCGATCCGCGGCTTCCTCCAGCTCTCGCACGGCATCGGCATCATCCTGCTGCTGGCGCTATGGTGGTTCGCCGCCGACCTCTCGCCGCTCTGGCTGTCGGTCGCGACCAGCGTGATCATGATCGTGGTCGCGGTTTGGGAGTCGGTGTCGCTGGGGTCGACGGCGGAGGAGGCTGAGGAGCGTTAGAGCGCGGGCGGCCGGAGTGCACGCCTCGTCCTTCGAGACGACCGCTGCGTGGTCTCCTCAGGACGAGGCTAATCAGCATAGGTACCCGTTGAACCTGCTGCCCCGCACTCCGTCCTCATCCTGAGGAGCCCGCCGAAGGCGGGCGTCTCGAAGGATGCGCCGCAAGTGACGGCCGAAGCGTTTACTCCGCGACCTCGAGCGCGTGCACCGAGAACATCTTGGCCGCATCGGTCCAGCTCTCGCGCACGCGCCAGCCGGCGCCGTGCGCCAGCGCCGCGAAGCGCTCGATGCTGTATTTATAACTGTTCTCGGTGTGGATGCTCTCGCCCGGGCGGAAGGAGAAGCTGGTGCCGAGCAGGCGCACGGTCTGGCTCTTCTTGCTGATCAGGTGCATCTCGATGCGGTGCCGCTCGCGATTGTAGATCGCGCGGTGGGTGAAGGCGGAGAGATCGAAATTGCCGCCGAGCTCGCGGTTGATGCGCACGAGCACATTGAGGTTGAAACGCGCGGTGACACCAGCGGCGTCATTATAGGCATCGAAGAGCACGCGCTCGTCCTTCTCGAGATCGGCGCCGATGATCATCTGCGCACCCTTGCCCAGGATCTGGCGGGCACTCTTCAGGAAGGCCTGCGCCTCTTGCGGCTCGAAATTGCCGATGGTCGAGCCCGGGAAGAAGCCGACCTTGGGCATCGACGCGACAGCCTTGGGCAGTTCGAACGGCGTGGTGAAGTCGGCCGCGACGGGATAGATGCCGAGCGCCGGAAAATCCCGCTTCAAGCCGTTGGCCTGCGCCGTCAGGAAGTCGCCGGAGATGTCGACGGGGACATAGGCTGAGAACTTGCAATGGTTGAGCAGCAGGCGCACCTTCGTGGTCGCGCCGGCGCCGAACTCGACCAGCGCCGCGTGCTCCGGAATGATCTTTGCGATCTCGCTGCCGCGCTCCCTCAGGATCGATAGCTCGGTGCGGGTCGGGTAATATTCCGGAAGCTTCGTGATCGCCTCGAACAGCTCCGAGCCGGTCGCGTCGTAGAAATATTTCGGCGACAGCTTTTTCGGCTGCTGCGAGAGGTCCTCGATGGCCTCGCGAGCGAAAGCGGTGGTCTGTTCGTCGGGCAGATGGGCTTCAGCCAAAGCGCTGGCGTGCACATTCATGATACTCTCCTGAACGCGCTGTCCGGCGCGCATTGTCGTCGGATAAGAACTAGTCGTACTGGGCGAGCCGCAGGCCCGTGAACTGCCAGCGGTGGTGCGGATAGAAGAAGTTGCGATAGGTGATACGGCGGTGGCCCTCGGGAGTCGCAAGCGAGGAGCCGCGCAGCACCAGCTGATTGACCATGAACTTGCCGTTATATTCCCCAAGCGCGCCTTCGACGGCGCGATAGCCGGGATAGGGCGAGTACGAAGAACGCGTCCACTGCCAGACGATGCCGAAGGCATCGTTGAGCTGGCCCGTGCGAGCCGCGACTTCCCATTCCATCTCGGTCGGCACGTGCTTGCCGGCCCAGCGCGCGAAGGCATCGGCTTCGTAGTAGCTGATGTGGCAGACCGGCGCGTCCGGATCGACCGGCTTGAGGCCAGCGAGCGTCATCACCTGCCATCCGCCATCGACCTCGCGCCAATGGCCGGGCGCCTGCCAGTCTTCCTTGCTGGCCGCGGCAAAGCCGTCCATGAGCCACAGCGTTGCTTTCGCGTAGCCGCCGTCGCGCATGAAGGCGAGCCATTCGGCATTGGTGACGAGATTGCGGGCGATCCTGACCGGTCCGACGAGGGCCCGATGCGCCGGCTTCTCGTTGTCGAAATGAAAACTGTCGTCGACGTGGCCGACGGTGTGGATGCCTTCGTTCAGCGTCAGCCAGTCCTCGCTGCTGCCGGTCGCGGACGGGAAGCGCCAGTCCGCATCGTAGGCCGGATAGACCGGGTTCTGCGCAAACGCATGCAGGATGTCGGTGAACATCAATTCCTGATGCTGCTGCTCGTGGTTGAGCCCGACCTCGACCAGCGGCGCGACGGAGCGAAGCTTGTCCTCAGCGGCCTCGCGGAAGAATTTGACGACCGCCGCATCGACATGGCGGCGATAGGCGCCGACCTCGTCCGCGCTGGGACGTGTGATGTCGCCGCGATGATTGCGGGCATGACGCGGCCCGGCGCTGACGTAATAGGAATTGAACAGGAAGGCGAAGTCGGGGTGGAAGGGCCGGTAGCCGGCGGCGTGCTCGCCGAGCAGAAACTGCTCCCAGAACCAGGTGGTATGAGCCCGGTGCCATTTCGCCGGGCTCGCATCCGGCATGGACTGGATCTGCTGGTCCTCGGGCGACAGCGGGGCAGCCCGGCGCTCAGTCTCGTTGCGGACGGCAAGATACGCGTCCTGGAGCCGCTGGGCGAGGTTGCCGGGGGCGGAGGACAGTGACGAAAGCGGGGCGGTGGCCGTGGCGGAGGCTGTTTTCGTCACGTTTTTCTCCAGACAGAACAAGAGAACGTTGTTGGCGTTGCCCGGTTCCAAAACCGAGGTTCGTCCTAGATGGGGCCTCCGTTACGGGATAAAAGTCCTCCCCGCCGTTAATATTAGTGTCATCAGCCCATCGGCCCGGGGCGGTCCCGGCCGGCCGTCGCCGCCATTTTACTTTGGATGCACAACGGTTTGGGCTACATATATAGGCAAGGATCGGGTTAGATCGGCTGAGCCGGCCCGAGGGAATCGTTGAGGGCTCCGCCCCAGAAGGACACGGATATGAGCATCGAGGAATTCATCGCCAACGAAGTGAAGTCGAACGACGTGGTTCTGTTCATGAAGGGCACGCCGCAATTTCCGCAGTGCGGTTTCTCCGGCCAGGTCGTCCAGATCCTCGACCACATCGGCGTCGGCTATAAGGGCCTCAACGTTCTCGAATCCGCCGAGCTGCGCAACGGCATTAAGGAATATTCGAACTGGCCGACCATCCCGCAGCTCTATGTGAAGGGCGAGTTCATCGGCGGCTGCGACATCGTCCGCGAGATGTTCCAGGCCGGCGAATTGCAGCAGCTCTTCACCGAGAAGGGCGTCGCTGTCGCGGCCTGAGGCGTGACCGCGCTGACGCGCCGGATTGGCGGCGCGGAGCTCGAGGTCATCGTTGCCGACATCACCACACTCGGCGTTGACGCCATCATCAACGCCGCAAATTCGTCGCTCCTTGGCGGGGGCGGCGTCGATGGTGCGATCCATCGGGCGGCCGGGCCCGAGCTCGTCGCCGAATGCCGCATGCTCCACGGCTGCAAGACCGGCGATGCCAAGATCACCAAGGGCTACCGCCTCAAGGCCGCGCATGTGATCCACACCGTCGGGCCGGTCTGGAATGGCGGCACAATCGGCGAGGATGATTTGCTCGCCTCCTGCTATCGCCGTTCGATGGAGCTGTGCGGCAAGCACGAGCTGACCTCGGTGGCATTCCCCGCGATTTCGACTGGTATTTACCGCTTTCCGGCCGACCGGGCCGCGAAGATCGCGGTCCATACGACCATTGACGCCCTGCCGGCCGCGCCGCTGGTCGGCCGCGTCATATTCTGCTGTTTCTCGGAGGCGAGCGCCGCCCTCCATACGGACGTTTTGGCGCGCTACGCCAGCCCTTGTGCCTGATGGCGCGGCCGGTACACTCCGGCTGGCCATGTTCCGGGGAGGGGATATGATTTCAAAATCTGGATTGCGTGCGCTGGTTTGCAGCGCGCTGGTGTCGTTGAGTGCGACGTCGTTCGCGCGCGCCGAGGGCACTTACGAGATTCCGGCCGGCGCGCACTTCAACCAGGAGAAGCTCGGCAAGATCAGCGACTTCTTCAAGAACGAAGTTGCGACCGGCAAGATCGCCGGCGCAACCGTGCTGATCAAGCAGCACGGCAAGCCGGTCTATCACGAAGCCTTCGGCGTGAAGGATGTGGTCAGCAAAGCGCCGATCACCGACAAGACGATCTTCCGCCTGTTCTCGATGAGCAAGGCGATCACTTCGGTGGTCGCGATGAAAATGCTCGAGGACGGCAAGATCAAGCTTGACGATCCCGTCTCCAAGTACATCCCGTCCTTCGCCAATGTGAAGGTCGGCGTCGAGAAGAAGGCTGACGACGGTACCAAGTCGCTCGAGCTGGTGCCACCGAACCGCCCCATGACGGTGAAGGATCTGATGACGCATACTTCGGGCGTCACCTACGGCTTCTATGGCGACAGCCTGGTCCGCAAGGCCTATCGCGACGCCAAGATCTATGACGGCGATTTCGACCTCGCCGAGTTCGCCGAGCGCATCGCCAAGCTGCCGCTGCACAATCAGCCGGGCGCGCTCTGGCAATACGGCCATTCCACCGACATTCTGGCGCGCGTGATGGAAGTCGCGGCAGGCAAGCCGCTGCTCGATATCGAGCAGGAAACGCTGCTCGGTCCGCTCGGCATGGTCGATACCGGCTTCTTCGTCACCGACCCCGACAAGCAGAAGCTACTGGCGCAGCCGGTGCCGAACGACAGTGATTTCCGGGTTGGCCGGATCAACGATCCGACCGTCGTCAAGAAGATCCTGTTCGCCAGCGGCGGCATGGTCACGACCATGGCCGATTATGAGCGCTTTGCGCGGATGCTGCTCAACGGCGGCAGTCTGGACGGCAAGACCATCCTCAAGCCCGAGACGTTCAAGCTGATGGTGACCGACCAGATCGGGCCGAAATCAGGCGTCGATCGCGACTATTTCTACTTCCCCGGCGATGGTTTCGGCTTCGGCCTTGGGCTCGCGGTCCGCACCGATCCCGGCAACGCAAAGCCGCCGCCGCCCGGCGATCTCGGGGAATTGAAGTGGGACGGCGCCTCCGGCTGCTATTTCGTGATCGACCCCAAGCAGGACATGTTCTTCGTCCTGCTCGAACAGACCCCCACCGAGCGCCAGCGCGTGCAGCGGACATTGAAGCAGTTGGTCTATGAAGCCATGGAGAATTGACAGGTTCGGGCGCCGCACGCTGATTGCGGCGCTCGTTCTTTTGTCGGGTGCAGTCGGTGCGCAGGCGGGCTCGGAGGGGCGTGGCGCACACAATCTGTCGCCCGAACGTTTGGCAAAGGTCTCGGATTACATCCGGAGCGAGATCGCCGCCGGCACGTTTCCAGGCGCGATCCTGCTGCTCCAGCAGCATGGCAAGCCGGTCTATTACGAGAATTTCGGCGTCCGCGACGTTGCGACCGAGCTGTCGATGAGCGCGGACACGATCTTCCGCCTCTATTCGATGTCGAAGCCGATCACATCCGTGATGGCGATGATGCTGGTCGAGGAGGGCAAGCTCTCGCTCGACGATCCCGTCGCCAAGTACATTCCGGCCTTTGGCACGATGAAGGTCGGCGTCGAGACGAAGGCCGAGGACGGCAAGGTTTCGCTGGTGCAGGAGCCGGTGAATCGTCCGGTCACGATCAAGGATTTGATGCGCCACACCTCCGGGCTGCCTTACGGCTATGTCGGGGGTGGCATGGTGCGCGAGCTCTATGCCGAGGCCAATCTCTTCAACAGCAATCTCAGCAATGCCGAGTTCGCCGCGAAGATCGCCACGCTGCCGCTGGTCGAGCAGCCCGGCACGATGTGGGATTACGGCTATTCCACCGACGTGCTCGGCCGCGTCGTCGAGGTGGTCTCGGGGAAGACGCTGCTGCAGTTCGAGAAGGAGCGGCTGCTCGATCCGCTCGGCATGAGCGAGACCGCGTTCTTCGTCGCCGATCCCAAAAAGTTCGCGCGTATTGCCGAGCCGATGCCAGCGGATCGCAACATCAATCCGACGACGCAGGTGCGCGACATCAGGCTGCCGCTGAAATGGGAGTCGGGCGGCGGCGGCATGGTCGGCACGATCGGCGACTACGCCCGTTTCGCGCAGATGCTGCTGAACGGCGGCACGTATGACGGCCGCCGCTATCTCAAGCCCGAGACCATCGCGCTGATGGCGTCGGACCATATCGGGCCCGAGACCAGGATCGGGCACGACCAGAACTATTATCCGGGCGGGACGAGCGGCTTCGGCCTCGGCTTCGCCGTCCGTACTTCGGTGCCATCAGGCACCTCATGGCCGCTCGGCGAATATCGCTGGGACGGCGTCGGCGGCACGTTCTTCTTCATCGATCCCGAGGACGATCTGTTCGGGATCTTCATGGTGCAGACGCCGTCGCAGCGCGGCCGGATTCAGCTGGCGCTGAAGACGCTGATCTATCAGGCGATGGGGCGGTGAGCGCGAGGGTGCTGCCTTGTAGCCCCGGATAGAGCGAAGCGTAATCCGGGATTAGCGCCGACAGAAAGACTGCCCCGGATTTCGCTGCGCTCCATCCGGGCTACGGGACTCATGCACCGCGCACGATCTCGCGCACATACCCGATCGTCTCCTCGACCTGGCTCGCATTGACGTCGAGATGGGTGCAGGCGCGGATGCGGCCGTCCATCATCGCGAGCGTGACGCCGCGCTGGCGCAGCGCCGCGACCATCTTGTCGCCGGCAACGCCGGCGCCGTCCGGCCTGAAGAACACGAGATTGGTCTCGGGCTCCTGCACCTCGATGCCTGATATCTGCGACAGACCGCGGGCAAGCGCGCGCGCATTGGCGTGGTCGTCGGCGAGGCGGTCGACGTGATGGTCGAGCGCGTAGATGCAGGCGGCGGCGCAAACGCCGGCCTGCCGCATCGAGCCGCCGAGGCGCTGCTTCCACTGCCAGACCGCGTCGATGAAGGCGCGCGTGCCTGCGAGCACGCCGCCGATCGGCGCACCGAGGCCCTTGGAGAAATCGATCCAGGCCGAATCCCAGCCCGCGGTCATGTCGCGTGGGGAGATGCCGCTCGCGACGGTGGCGTTGAGGAGGCGCGCGCCGTCCATGTGGGTGACGAGGCCGTGCTGTTTCGCGATCGCGACGATCTCGTCGAGCGCGGCCTTCTTCCAGATCGTGCCGCCGCCGATATTGGCGGTCTGCTCGACGCTGACGACGGTCTGTGGCGGCTGGTAGCGTGTGCGCGGATGCAGCGCCTTGCGAAAGGTCTCCGGCGTGAACTGGCCGTCGGGCCCCTTGAGCTGCGTCACTTGAAAACCGCCGATCGCGGCATGCGCGCCGCCTTCGCGGGCGATGATGTGCGCGGTCTCATGCGCCAGAATCTCGTCGCCGGGACGGCAATGCACCAGCGTCGCGGTGACGTTGCACATTGTGCCCGAGGGCATGTAGACCGCCGCTTCCTTGCCGAGCAGATCCGCAACGCGCTCGCACAGCGCATTCACGGTCGGATCGTCGCCGACCTGCTCGTCACCGACCTCCGCCCGCGCCATCGCCTCGCGCATCGCAGCCGTCGGCTTGGTCTGCGTATCCGAGAGCAGATTGATGCGCACCGGCGGCGCCTTGGGATCGATCGGGGGAGGGGTGTAGACCATGCGACGCCTCCTGAAGGCATAACGGCCACTGAAGTGTGGCTCTTAAGCAAAAAGGCCCCGGCGAACCGGGGCCTTTCGATATTCAGATCTTAGCGCGAATAGAATTCGACGACCAGATGCGGCTCCATCTGCACCGGGAACGGCACGTCGGAGAGGCCGGGGATGCGCACATACTTGGCGGTCATCTTGCCGTGGTCGACTTCGAGATAGTCGGGGACCTCGCGCTCGGGCAGCTGGCTGGCTTCGAGCACGTGGGTGAGCTGCTTGGAGGCTTCCTTGACCTCGATCACGTCGCCGACCTTGAGCTGGTAGCTCGAGATGTTGACCTTGCGGCCGTTCACCTTGACGTGGCCGTGGTTGATGAACTGGCGGGCGGCGAAGATCGTGGAGACGAACTTGGCGCGGTACACGACCGCGTCGAGACGACGCTCGAGGAGGCCGATCAGGTTCTCGCCGGTGTCACCCTTGAGGCGGCTCGCCTCGACATAGATGCCGTGGAACTGGCGCTCGCTGATGTTGGCGTAGTAGCCCTTCAGCTTCTGCTTGGCGCGCAGCTGCACGCCGAAGTCCGAGAGCTTGCCCTTGCGGCGCTGGCCGTGCTGGCCGGGGCCGTATTCGCGGCGGTTAACGGGGCTCTTCGGGCGGCCCCAGATGTTCTGGCCCATACGGCGATCGATCTTGTACTTCGCCTCACTGCGCTTAGTCATCGCGTCCTCTTCGGTTGCATGGTTTGAGGAAACGCGCCCTCCTGTGTGACGGGATGATCCCGGCACCGACAGGTCCGATCCCCAAAGCTAGAGGGAGCCGACCACGGGTCGCGAAACGCTTCGCGGGCCGAAATCGGCCCGCGAGCAGGCGGCTTTTAGGGGAGTTCGGGGTTCGCTGTCAATTCTTTAGCCCGTCATTCCGGGGCGCTCGTAGAGCGAACTATGGTGCGCAATTGCGCACCTGGGAATCTCGAGGTTCCGAGTTCGGCTCTGCGAGCCGCCCCGGAACGACGTACCTATGTCCCGACCGCCCGGATCGGCTTTGGCCCGGCCGTCCGTAATTCGGCAGCGATTTCAGTGTTTAGGACCTGTTCCAGCCGGGTCAGGACCCGGGCGACGGGGGCCGCGTCGGTCACCCGGTGGTCCCAGCGGATCACGACATGGATGGTCTGGTCGCCCTCGACCACCCCATAGCTGACGATGAAGGGGCCGGGCGTGATCGGGTGGAGCTCGCCGCCGCCATAGGCGGCCACCGAGCTCACGGCGAAGCTGCCGAACCAGTTGCCGCGCTGCCGGCCGAAATTGAGGCCCACGGCCCAGCACAGCCGCCGCAATGGCAGCGGTAGGCGGGTGGCGCGCATGATCTTGCGGAACATCGGAACATCGTCGACCGGGGCCGTCTTGGCGCGCCGGATCTCGGCATCGACCGCCGCCAGCGTCATGGCCTCGGGAGCCGCGATCCGCTGCGGCATCACGCATTCCTCGCCGTCATCGGCCCGGGCGATCGCCACCGACGCAACGCTATGAGGGAGCTCGTAGAGCGTCGGCCGGGGCCATTTGGCATAGACGGTGCGCAGGACCGGCTCGTTCCTGGCGACCAGGGCAAAGGCTTTCACGAACATCGCGGCCCAGCCGGCGGGCGCCATCGCCCCCGCGCGGGCCTCCAGCAGGGGGCGGACATTGAGCGAACGGGAGAGCGAGACGAACGGCACGTCCATCGAGGCGTGCATGAGGTCGCAAATCAGGCGGCGCCGCAGCGAAATGGTCTTGGGCGTCCCGCGCATCGGCTCTTTCGGTTCCCGTGGATGAAAATTTGGGCGGCGGGCGGGGTCCCGCTCGCCGCCTGCTCTAGCACGAACCAACCCGCTCGGGAGCAGTCGGTTCGCCGCATCAGGGCGCCGGCGAGGCCAACGGCTTGGTCTTGTCGACGACGTAAACTCCAAGCACTTTCATGGACTTATCGCCATGAGCCTTGGCGTCGTGCACGACGCCTGCCGGGATCTGGTAGGAATCGCCGGCTTTCAGGGTCTTGTCCGGCTGACCATCGATGAGGAGGGTCAACTCGCCTTCGAGCACGTAGCCGGTCTCGATCCCCGGATGGGTATGGCGTCCGGCCGCGCCGCCCGCCGGGACTTCCGCGATCGCGGTGATGGTGTTGTAGCCGTCTGGAAATTCCACCTTCTGGAGCGGGGTGCGCTTGATGCCGGGCTGCTGGGCAAAGGCCGCAAAGGCAAGGCCTGCGAAGGACAGAGCGAGCAAAGTCTTCTTGAGCATGGTTGTTTTTCCTCCCTGGAGCCGCCGACCCTAGCAGCGCGGCAGTTCCCGGCAAGGTGGTAATCGGCTGCTCAGCGCCTGATCCCGTCGAACGCCGCCATGATGCCGCGCTGGAAGAGGGACCAGTCGAAGCCGAGCGCGATCGCGCGGTAGCCGCGGTCGATCAGCTCGTTGGCCTGGTCGGCGGTGCGGGCGACGCCGCCGATCGGCACGCCGCTTCTGAGGATGCCAGCTTCCGCGCGGGCGACCAGCTCCAGCAATTCCGGATCGTCCATCCGGCCGCGCTTGTTGATGGAGGTGGCGAGATCGCCGGGCCCGATCACGGCGACGTCGATGCCGGGCGTCGCCATGATCTCGTCGATGCGGTTGACGGCATCGACATGCTCGATGGTGACCATGCAGATCATCTCGTCGTCGGCAGAAGCCATATAATCAGGCATCGACTGGCCCCAGCGGAACGGTGCGTGGAATGGACCCCAGAGCCGATCGCCGCGCGGCGGGTAGCGTACGCTACGCACCGCCTTCTCGGCCTCGTCGCGATTGGTGATCATCGGGAAATTGATGCCGAAGGCGCCGATGTCCATCGGCGCTTTCGCAAGCCACGGCTCGTTCGCCGCAATCCGCACCAGGGGCGTGCACGGCGTGCCTGTCGTCGCCGCGATCATCGCATGCGCTTCGGTGAGGCCGATCGGGCCGTGCTCGAGATCGACGATGATCCAGTCGAGCGAGCGCGCCATGATCTGCACCATCTGCACACTGGGGATGGTCGCGATCGCGCCGAAGGCGGGACGGCCCTCGCTCCACAATTGGCGGAGGCGATTGAGCGGCTTTGCGGGGACCGGCATGGGATGACCTGCGCAGAGATGACGACGGCAAAGCCTAGCAGCGCGCCGTGTCTGCGAAAAGTCAGGCCACCGCGCGCCCGCCGAAGAACGGCGTCAAGGTTGCGGAAAGGCCATGCACGCGGTTCGAGGTGAAGATCATCTCGGCGCCGGACTGCGCGATGCCGCTGACGCTCGCGCCGAGAAGGTCGGAGACTCGGCGGGCAATGGCGGGGGCCGGGTCGATCCAGTCGACGGGCCAGGGCGCGAGCTTCTTCAGCCGGTCGAGCAACAGCGGGTAATGGGTGCATGCGAGCACGACCGTATCGGTGCGCGCGCCCGCCTCCTCGCCGACGAAGCAGGGCGCGAGCTCGGCGCGGATGGCGTCGTCACTGATCGGATGACCGCTCAGCTCGGCTTCGGCTAGCGAAGCGAGTTCGGGCGAGCCGACCAGCGTCACCTCGCAGCCTTGCGCGAAATCGCGGATCAGCGCCTTGGTGTATTCGCGCTTCACGGTGCCCTTGGTGCCGAGCACCGAGACGCGGCGGGTCTTCGACTGCGCGCAGGCCGGCTTGATCGCCGGCACGGTGCCGACGAAGGGCAGGGAATAAGCGGCGCGCAAATGCGATAGGACCAGGGTGGACGCCGTGTTGCAGGCGATGACGACGAGGTCAGGATCATGGGTGCCGATCAGCTCCCCCATCAGCGGCACGACGCGGGCGACGAGCTCGTCCTCGCTGTGGTGGCCGTAGGGGAAGAAGGCGTCGTCGGCGACGTAGACGTAATGCGCGTCCGGGCGCGCGGCCACGACCTCACGCAGCACCGTGAGCCCGCCAAGGCCGGAATCGAACACCAGGATCGTCGAGGAATTGGTCACAGCTTTACCCTAGCCCGCCATGGTTACCATTCGGTTTTTGGGGCGGTTTTGCGGCGGGCCGCCTGCGCCGGCAATTTGGAACGATTCAATTTCGCGTTTGCCGCATTGTCCCGCTATCAGGCAGCGATATTGCACTGCGGATCGGGGGCATATCCGCAAAATTCCGGGGGCTGACATGATCAGAAACACAAATGCCGGCTGGGGCAGCGTTTCCCGGTGGCTGCACTGGATCCTGGCGCTGGCCATCGTCGGCATGATCGGCTTCGGCTGGTGGATGAACCACATCCCGGCGCGGCCGGACCGCTTCTTCTATCGCTCGATCCATGCCGACATCGGCTATGTGATCCTGCTGCTCACGCTGCTGCGCCTGGTCTGGCGCGTCATCAACCCGACGCCGACACTGCCGGCCGACAGCCAGCCCTGGCAGAAGCTCGCCGCCCGCATCAGCCACGGCGCGCTCTATCTCGCCGTGATCGTCGTCATCATGCTCGGCTGGGCGCATTCCGGCGCGCACTCGCCGGACTATTCGGACTTCTTCGGCCTGTTTCACGTGCCGCAATTCACCACGCCGGATCGTACGGCGGCGAACGCCTATGAGGACCGCCACATCCTGTTTGCCTATGTGCTGCTCGCGCTGATCACGCTTCACGTGGTCGCCGCCCTCTGGCACCACTTCATCCGCCGCGACCGCGTCGTAGCGCGGATGGTGGCGGACGAGGCGAGGTAGGGCGGGCATAGTGTGTGCTCAATCCGTCATCCCTGCGCAACCGCGAAGCGGATGTCGCTGGAGGTGCGAGACGTGGGACGCAGAGCGTCCCATGGGGAGCCTCGAAGGATGAGCGGCCACCGCTGCAGCCGCGCAGAGAGAGCCGGGCCGTCGCCCTTCGAGGGCCGCTGAAGAAGCGGCCACCTCAGGGTGACGCCGAGATCGCCTGGCCGCCGGTCAGGATCGCGATGTCCTGCAGCATGGCCTTGCGACGATCGCCGAAGCCCGGAGCCTTGACGGCCGCGACCTTCAGGCCGCCACGCAGGCGGTTCACGACCAGGGTCGCGAGCGCTTCACCCTCGACGTCCTCGGCGACGATGACCAGCGGCTTGCCGGTCTGCACCACGGCCTCGAGCAGCGGCAGCAGCTCGTTCAGCGAGGAGAGCTTCTTCTCGTTGATGAGGATGTAGGCGTCGTCCATCTCAACGCGCATCTTGTCGGCGTTGGTGACGAAGTAGGGCGAGATGTAGCCGCGGTCGAACTGCATGCCCTCGACGACATCGAGCTCGGTCTCGAGCGACTTGGCTTCCTCGACGGTGATGACACCCTCGTTGCCGACCTTCTTCATGGCGTCGGAGAGGAACTTGCCGATCTCCTGGTCGCCGTTGGCCGAGATGGTGCCGACCTGGGCGATCTCCTCGTTCGAGGTGACCTTCTTGGAGTTCTTCTGGAGGTCCGCAACGACGGCCTCGACCGCGAGGTCGATACCACGCTTGAGGTCCATCGGGTTCATGCCGGCGGCGACCGACTTCGCGCCTTCCTTCACGATCGCCTGGGCCAGCACGGTGGCGGTGGTGGTGCCGTCGCCGGCCGCGTCAGCGGACTTGGAGGCGACTTCGCGCACCATCTGGGCGCCCATGTTCTCGAACTTGTCGTCGAGCTCGATCTCCTTGGCGACGGTGACGCCGTCCTTGGTGATGCGGGGAGCGCCGAACGACTTGTCGAGCACGACGTTGCGGCCCTTCGGACCGAGCGTGACCTTCACCGCGTTGGCGAGAACGTCGACGCCGCGCAGCATCTTGTCGCGCGCTTCAACCGAGAATTTGACTTCTTTGGCTGCCATCTGGAATTTTCCTTGAGGATGTTGACTGGAGGGAGAGAGGGGCTCTTAGGCCGCCTTCTTCTTGGAAGCGGGGACGTCGAGGACGCCCATGATGTCGCTTTCCTTCATGATCAGCAGGTCTACGCCGTCGATCTTGACTTCGGTGCCGGACCACTTGCCGAACAGCACGCGGTCGCCGACCTTCAGGTCGATCGGGATCAGCTTGCCGGCTTCGTCGCGGCCACCCGGGCCAACGGCGACGACTTCGCCCTGGGAGGGCTTTTCCTTGGCAGTGTCGGGAATGATGATGCCGCCTGCGGTCTTCTCTTCTGCGTCGATGCGCTTGACCACGACGCGGTCGTGAAGCGGACGGAATTTCATGCAGTCCTCCTAAACATTTGCACGAGTTGAGGATTTTGAGATTGTTAGCAATCGTTGCCCGCGAGTGCTAGCACGGGCGAGGCTGAAATAGGACAGGAATTTTGCGGGGGCAAGGGCTTCTAGCAGAAAAATCGGCACTCAGAAGGCCCAAGTGCCAGAATCTCTTTACCATCGTTAACGAACGCGAGGGCCTCGTGGAGGCCGTATTAGCACGGGGGCGCATCTGCTGCTAACGCTTTGAATTTCAACAGCTTGTTAAACTTTTGGGCTTGAGATGGATTGTCAGTTTGCGTCACATTTCTCTCATGTGAGCGCATCGTTTCCGGGTGGCTCCCGGGGCACCGATCAAGCCACTCCCCGAATGCGCTCCTGCAAAGGAGGTTTGGCATGGGACTGCGCGTTGGGGGCGTTTCCGAGGATTTCCGGAAACAGATGCTGGGTTACGGGCTGACGACGGCACAAATTCTCTACCGGATGCCGGATCACCCGTCGCTGCTGCAGACCTATGTCTGGCAGAACTACGACATGTTTCCGAAATTTCCGGCGCTGACCGACTTCCTGGCCTTCTGGCAGGAGAAGCTCGATGGCCCGCTGCATTCGGTCACGGTCGCCCATTCCAAGCTGATCAAGCCCGCCGAGCTGCGCGCCGTGGACGGCGTGTTCCGGCTGCATTGAGGCGAACACCGGTCGCGTAGGGTGGGCAAAGGCGCGCTCTTCGCGCGCCGTGCCCACCATCTCTCTCCGAACACGCGCGGAACGTGGGCACGCTTCCGCCGTCGCTCTTCGAGCTATGGCAGACAAGTCGCTTTGCCCACCCTACGATATTCGCGTTGGAGCTGCGTAGGATGGGTAGAGCGAAGCGAAACCCATCGCCTTGGCAGGCCGAGAGATGATGGGTTTCGCAAGAGCTCTACCCATCCTACGGACCTTCGTTCTGTGCTAGCCTCCGCCCATAACAACAACGGGAGGCGGCCCATGGCCAAGAAATCAAGCAAGAAAGCAAAATCGCGCAGCGCTGCGCAGACCGCGATCAAGAAGCGGAGCGGCACCAAGGCTGCAGCGCGATCCACGGCGCGCAAGGCAGTGAAGGCGAAGGCCCGCACGGCGGCTCCGAAAAAGCCTGCCCGCCCCAAGCAGCGCATCGCCATCAGCCATCACCGCGAGGAGGATTTCAAAGCCGACGGCCTGCGCACCTACGCCAAATACCGTGACCTCGGCATTTCAGATGCGACCCACGGCCTCGCGCAGGCCCATGTGATCCGCCTGCAGGGTCCCTGCAATCCGGACGAGGTCTCGAAGCTGCACTTCCACGACGTCGAATTCCAGATGGTCTACGTGCTCAAGGGCTGGGTGAAGACCTACATGGACGGCCAGGGCGAGAGCCTGATGAAGGAAGGCAGCGCCTGGACCCAGCCGCCGAAGATCAAGCACATGATCCTGGATTATTCGGACGATGTGGAGCTGCTGGAGGTGATCTTGCCGGCAGAGTTCAAGACGGTGGAGCTGAAGGCGTAGGCACGCTCTCTCAGCCGTCATTCCGGGGCGCGCGCAGCGCGAGAATCCATTTCACCGCGTGTGCTGCCGCCTGATGGATTCCGGGCTCGCGACTTCGTCGCGCCCCGGAATGACAGCGCGCGATAATCCCTAAAATCCACGCGATCCGAGAAACCGGACCGTTACTAGTTGAAAGGTTCCAGCCACCTGCAGCGCTGGTGGTAACCAGTCGAGAATATTCCTCGCGTCAACTCAGGGCTGTGAACATGCAGGACATGCTTTCATGGCGACCAACACTTTTGGCCGACGCGGCGTCGTGGCGCCACCACCAAGTGGATCGTTTCAACGCGCATCGCTTCAACCCGTGGCCGCGCCGATCGCGCCTCGGCCATTGCCCAGCGAGGGGACGTTCTTTGCCGACAACAAGCTGCTGGCCGATATCCCCTTCCTCACCATTGGCCTGATCTTCGGTCTGCTGCTGATCTTCGCCCTGCAACGCAGTCTGGCCATCGACGTTGCGCGCGACGGCTCACTCGATGTCCGCTCGCTGATCGCTTACGGCGCGACCAGCTACGATCTGGTTGTTGGAAGGGGAGAGTGGTGGCGGATTGGCCTTGCGCCGCTTCTGCACGGCAGCGATTGGCACCTCATCGGCAACTGCATTGCGCTGTTCATCGTCGGCGTCAGGCTGGAGCCTCTGATCGGCCGTGGCTGGTTTGCGCTGATCTTTGTTGCCAGTGCGCTGGTCGGCGAGGCGGGGTCGCTCCTCGGCAATGCGCCCGGCCAGCCAGGCGTCGGTGCGTCCGGCGCCATTACCGGGCTCATCGCCGCGCTGTTCGTCTCGAGCTTCGATCCGGAAGCGGACGCCGATCAGACGATATCGCGACTGAAGACGTCGCTCTTCTTCGGCGTTCCCGCGCTGCTGCCGCTTGCCTTTGGCGCCTCTGGCAATGTCGACTATTTTGCCCATGCAGGTGGTGCGCTGGCCGGCGGTGTGCTGGCCATCATGCCGTGGCTTCTCTTCCGTTCCTATGACAGCCTGCCGCGGAGCGCGAGCATGACGTTACTCGCAGGATGCGTCGGATCTCTGATCTGCGCCGGCTTCGCCGCTGCTCATTATGCGTCCTACATGGCCGACGCCAGGCAGTATGTCCGAATATCGGAATACCCGGACAAGGGTACCAAGGTGGCTGACCGGTCCTTCGATCTGGTCACGCGCTACCCGAAAGACCCGCGGGCACATTTTTTCCGTGCGGTCTATTTCCTGGAGCAGGAGAATCTCGGTGCCGCCGAGGCGGAAGTGCGGGCCGCCATGTCGCTCGCAGCCTCGGATGTGGCGGGCGGGCCGGTGCGCTCCGGGGCGCAGGGCTTGATGGCGGTGTTGCTGATGGTGCAGGGACGGACCAGCGAGGCGAAGGCAATGGCGGCCGAGCCGTGCGGTGCCAAGATGGCCGACGTGCGTCGCATCTTGCAGAAGCACAAATTGTGCGGTTGAGCGGGAGTTTGCTGTCATTCCGGGGCGCGACGAAGTCGCGAGCCCGGAATCCATCAGGCGGCAATGCGTGTCGCGAGATGGATTCCGGGCTCGCGCTATGCGCGCCCCGGAATGACGAGTGGAGAGAGCTAGCTCAGCACCCCCACCACCGCCCCCATCAGACACGTCGTCAGCGTGCCTGATACGATCGATTTCAGTCCGAGCGCATTGATCTCCTCGCGCCGCTCCGGCGCCATCACGCCCAAGCCGCCGATCATGATGCCGAGGCTGGCGAAATTGGCAAAGCCGCACATCGCGTAGAGCATGATCAGGCGCGAGCGCGGATCGAGCGCATCGGCTGGCAGTTTTGACAGATCGACATAGGCGATCAGTTCGTTGAGCACGGTTTTGGTGCCCATCAGGCTGCCGGCGGTGATCGCCTGGTCCCACGGCAGCCCCATCAGCCAGCACACCGGCGCCATCACGAGGCCCAGCAGACGCTGCAGCGAGATCGCGGCGCCGCCGATATCAGGCAGCAATCCGAGCGCGGCGTTGACGAGATAGACCAGCGCCACCAGCACCAGCAGCATCGCGACGATGTTGAGCAGCAGCTCGAGGCCGGCGGTGGTGCCCTTCACGATCGCGTCCATCGTGCTGGCGACGTCCATGTCGGGATCCTCGAGCGCGCCGCCGGTGCGCCTGTCACTTGTCTCCGGCACCATGATCAGGCTGACGAGGATCGCGGCGGGTGCGCCCAGCACCGAGGCGATGACGAAATGGGCGGCTGCGTCGGGGATGAGCGGCGCCAGCAGCGTCGCATAGAGCACCAGCACCGTGCCGGCGATCCCGGCCATGCCGCCGGTCATCACCAGGAACAATTCGCTGCGCGTCATCTGCTTCAGGTACGGCCGCACGAACAGCGGCGCCTCGACCATGCCGAGGAAGATGTTGGCGGCGGTCGACAGGCCTACCGCGCCGCCGACCCCTAACGTGCGCTCCAGCAGCCAGGCCATGCCGCGCACGACCGGAGGCAGCACGCGCCAATAGAACAGCAGCGTCGTCAGCGCGCTCATCACCAGCACGATCGGCAGCGCCTGGAAAGCCAGGATGAAATCGGCCCCCGGGACCTTGAGGTCGAAGGGCAGGGTGCCGCCGCCGACATAGCCGAACACGAAGGCGGAGCCGGCGCGCGAGGCCGCCGAGATCGCGCCGACCGCGTCGTTGATGGCGCCGAAGGCGTGCGCGACGACAGGCAGCTTCAACAGCACGAGCGCGGTGAAGAAGGTCACGACAAGGCTGATCGCGGCCTGCCGCAGCGAGACGCGCGCCGATTCTCCGCCAACGCATAGGCGAGCAGCAGCAATGCGAAAATGCCGAGTGCCGATTGCAGCCGCAGCATGATGTCCCCAAACCCTCAATGATTATGGCCGCGCTTACGTTGCAAACGCAATGCCGGAAGGACACCGGAGCCGCCCGCTGTTGACAAGCCCGTCCGCGTCAGCCACGCGGGGCATCGTCAATATCAGGCGCGGATGGTCCGGAAGGTGAGCCAAAAGGCAAGTGAAGCGCTTAGCGAAGCGCAGCCGGTGACGGCCAGTCCGCCGGTGACGGCCGGCCAGCTCCTCGCCCACCGCGCCTTCCTGTTCTTCCTGCTGTCGCGCAGCCTGTCGCGATTCTCCAGCCAGATCGCGGCGGTCGCGATCGGCTGGCAGATCTACGATCTCACCGGCTCGGCGTTCGATCTCGGCATGGTCGGCCTGGTGCAGTTCCTCCCCACAGGCCTGCTGGTGTTCGTCGCCGGCCACGCCGCCGACCGTTTCGAGCGCAAGCGCGTGGTCCAGCTCTGCCAGCTGGTGGAAGCTGCGACCGCGCTCTATCTCGCAATCATCACTTATCTCGGCGCGGTCGGCGAGGTGCAGATCTTCGTTGCGACCTTCGTGCTCGGCATCGCCGGCGCCTTCGAGAGCCCGACCACCGCGGCGCTGCTGCCGCTGATCGCGCCACAGGGCTCGCTCCAGCGTGCCACCGCCGTGTCCAGCGGCGCGGCGCAGGTCGCGACCATCACCGGTCCCGCGCTCGGCGGCTTTGCCTACGCCATCGCGCCGCATCTGGCCTATGCCGTCATGGTGCTGTTCTGGATTCTCGGGATGATCCTGACCGGCTTCATCCGGCCGCGTCCGCAGGCGATCGCCAAGGACATGGACGATGCCGACAATATCTTCGCCGGCGTCCGCTTCATCCGCAGCAATCCGGCGATCCTCGGCACCATCTCGCTCGATCTGTTCGCGGTGCTGTTCGGCGGCGTTGTCGCGCTGCTGCCGATCTATGCCCGCGACATCCTCCAGACCGGCCCAGTGGGGTTAGGGGTGCTGCGCGCCGCGCCCGCGGTCGGCGCGCTGTTGATGACGGTGGTGCTGGCGCGTCACGCCATCTCGCGGCATGTGGGCCTGCGCATGTTCCAGGCCGTGATCGTGTTCGGCCTCGCCACTATCGTGTTCGCGCTGTCGTCCTGGATGTGGCTGTCGGTGCTCTCGCTCGCCGTCTTGGGCGCGGCCGACACGATCAGCGTCGTGATCCGCTTCTCGCTGGTGCAGCTCGCCACCCCCGACGAGATGCGCGGCCGCGTCGGTGCGGTGAATTTCCTGTTCATCAACGCCTCGAACCAGCTCGGCCAGTTCGAGAGCGGCCTGACGGCGGCTCTGTTCGGCGCCATGCCCGCGGCCGTGCTGGGCGGCGTCTGCACCGTCGCGGTCGCGCTGCTGTGGATGAAGCTGTTCCCCAGCCTCCGTCAGGTGGAGAGCCTGGAGTAGGGCCACCGCTCTCTCCGCGTCATTGCGAGGAGCGAAGCGACGAAGCAATCCAGAATCCCTCCGCGGAAAGACCCTGGATTGCTTCGCTGCGCTCGCAATGACAATTGCGGAGGCGGCGCGGAGCTTTAGTCGACGTCACCCCCACAGTAAGCGCCCCTTGACGCCTACTGTGCATGGGGTTGTTTTCTCAGCTCTTACTTCAGCCCCGCCCCACGAACGGCATCTTCGTCGCCATCACAGTCATGGTCAGCACGTTGGCATCGAGCGGCAGGCCGGCCATGTAGGCGACGGCGTCGCCGACCGCCTTCGCATCCATGCGCGGCTCGTGCTTGGTGGTGCCGTCGGGCTGCAGCACGCCGGGGCCGTTGACCATGCGGTCGGTCATCGGCGTTGCGGCATTGCCGATGTCGACCTGGCCGACCGCGATGTCATACATGCGGCCGTCGAGGTTGCTGGCCTTGGTCAGGCCGGTGATGGCGTGCTTGGTCGAGGTGTAGGCCGCCGAGAACGGCCGCGGCGCGTGCGCCGAGATCGAGCCGTTGTTGATGATGCGGCCGCCGCGCGGGTTCTGGTCCTTCATGATGCGGAAGGCGTGCTGGGTGCACAGGAACGGGCCGGTGAGGTTGGTGTTCACCACGGCCTGCCACTGCTCGAGGCTGAGGTCCTCGAAGTTGACGGCCGGCGCGCCCATGCCGGCATTGTTGAACAGCACGTCGAGGCGGCCATAGGTCGCCTTCACCTTGTCGAACAGGGCGGCAATGGAATCCGGCTTGGTCATGTCGGCGGTGACGCACAGGCTCTTGCCCGCGGGGCCGAGCTTGGCGGTCTCCTCGAGCATGTCGAGCCGACGGCCGACGAGCACCACGGTGAAGCCGGCGTTCATCAGCGCCAGCGACGCGGCGCGCCCGACGCCGGTGCCGGCGCCCGTCACCAATGCGATCTTTTTCGCTTCACTCATCGTTTCCTGCCTTTTCTCTTGCTGTCAGGTTTTGGGTTCTTTGTCGTTCTTGTAGGGCGGCCGCGGGATGTTCTGATGCGCCGCGCGCAAGGCCGCCGACCAGCGCGAGCGCAGGTCGTGGAAATAGGGCTCGCCCGCCTCGATGCGGTGGTTGAGATCGGCATCGCAGGCGTCCGAGCGCACTACCAGCACGTCAATCGGAAGTCCGACGCCGAGATTGGAGCGCATGGTGGAGTCCATCGAGATCAGGCCGGTCTTCAGCGCCTCGTAGAGCTCGACGTCGTAATGCATGGCGCGGTCGAGCACCGGCTTGCCGTATTTGTGCTCGCCGATCTGCAAGTAGGGCGTGTCGGTGGTGCACTCGATGAAATTGCCGGCGGTGTAGACCATGAACAGGCGCATCCGCGCGCCCTTGATCTGGCCGCCGAACAGGAAGGAGACGTCGAAGGACACGTCCTCGGATTTCAGCGCCGGGCCTTCGGTGGCGTGCACCGCGCGGATCGCCCGGCCGATGCGCTGGGCAGCCTGGAACATGGTCGGCGCATTCATCAGCGTCTCGACCTCGCCGGTGGTGGGGTCCTCCAGGCCTTCGGTCAGGGTGGACAGCACCGACTGGCTGATGGCGAGGTTGCCGGCGCTGGCGATCGCCATGATGCGCTCGCCGGGTTTTGAGAAGATGTGCAGCTTGCGGAAGGTCGAGACGTTGTCGAGGCCGGCATTGGTGCGGGTATCGGCGATCATCACCAGACCGTCCCGAACCAGGATTCCGCAGCAATAGGTCATTTCCAGTCCCCGAACGCGTTTGCGCGGAATTACTAGCCAATTTCGGGGAGGCATGAAACCCCCCGATTCCCGGGGGGATAGGCCGTCATTCCGGGGCGCGCGTAGCGCGAGCCCGGAATCCATTCGTCCACTAACCTGTGCCGCCTGATGGATTCCGGGCACTAACCTGTGCCGCCTGATGGATTCCGGGCTCGCGCTACGCGCGCCCCGGAATGACAGCTAGCTCAATCCGCCGCATCCACCAGAAACGCCGCATCGACGGGCACGCCGAGCGCCGTGACCAGCCGGTTCGTCTCGGCGGCCATGCCGACGATGGCGAGCAGCTCGCCATATTCGGCTTCGGTCATGCCCTTGGCCCTTGCGGCGGCGGTGTGGGAATGGATGCAGTAGCTGCAGCCGTGCGCGATCGACACCGCGACATAGATCATCTCCTTGACCTTGGGATCGAGCGTGCCCGGACCCATCACCTCCTTGATGCTCTCCCAGGTCCGCCGCAGCGTCTTCGGATCATGTGCCAGCGCGCGCCAGAAATTGTTGACGAAGTCCGACTTCCGCACCTTGCGGATATCGTCGAAAACGGCGCGCGCCTCGGTGGAGAGTTCATCGTCCGACAGCAGCTTCACGGTCGCCATGGGGGTCCTCGCGGGGGCAGGTCTGATCCCGCGAGTGTAGCACGGCTCGCACGGTCAGCCGGCATGCGCGGTCGAACGACGCAAGGCCAGCTTGCCGATGTCGACATACTGTCTCTGCTGCGCGTGAGCGTGCTGAGCTGCGACATGGAGGTCGCGCAGACGCCGCTGCAACGGCGAAGTGTCGTAGACCGCGCTGCTTCCGGCCAGCGCAAAGCAGGCATCGGCGATGCGGACGCAGGTCGTGGCGAGCCAGGTCGCGGATCGAGCCCCTTCGATGACGAGGTCTTCGTCGTTCAGCGTTCCCGACACCGCGTGATGCCAGTGGCTGGCGGCCTGGGCCTCTTGAAACGCCCGCGCGGCCGCCAGGTCAGCGGAAATCCGGCCGAGCTCGTAATGGAAGGTCTCGGACTCCCGCATCGGCACGGCCGCATACAATTGCTGCCTTCCGGTATCGGCAAGCGCGAGCAGTTCATCGACGGCGCCCTCCGCCATGCCTACCGTGACTGCGCCGTGCACCAGGGGCAGCCATTGCCGCACCGCCTGATAGAGCGGACCCGGCTGTTGCGGGCCTGCTTCGAGATCGATGAAATCCGCCTCGGGAACCAGCGTCTCCTTCAGCGTGACGTGATGGCTGGCGGTGCCCTTGAGCCCCGCCGCGTGCCAGGTGTCCTCGATCTCCCAGTCGCGCGCCGGCAGCGCCACGACGCGAACCTGCGGCTTGCCCTGCGCGCCCGGGATCGGTTTGCCATTCTCGGTGACGATACAGAACCCGCCGATCCATTCGGCATGCGTGCAACCGCTGACAAACGGCCAGCGGCCCTTGACGCGATAGCCGCCGTCCACGCGCTCTGCCGTTCCACCGGGTTGGGACGAGCCGCAGATCGCCGTATCAGGCCCGTCCTGATAGATGCGCTTGTACAATTCCGGGCGTGACGCGGCGACGAACAGGCTGCTGGCTCCCGCGACGACCGTGATCCAGCCGATCGAGCCGTCGAGACGGGCAAGTGCCCTGATGACCTCCATTCCGGCCGGAAAATCCAGCTCCAGCCCGCCATGGCTTCGCGGCACGAACATGCGAAAGATCCCGATCGCCTTCAGCCGCTCCACGATATCAGGCGAGACGCGGCGCGCGGCTTCCATCTCGCGGCGCGAGCCTTGATCGACGGCGCCAGTTTCTGGATGCCCGCAAGCATGTCCTTGTGGGGATCGCGCAGTTGCACGGAATGTGTTTTGGTCTTTTCTTGAAGCCGCATCTGTCTCAACCTCTGTTGCGGAAACGGATCGCAACGAAGGTTGAACGGATGGCGCTACGGCGCGGTTTCAGCGCGGTGGTCGTCGATTACAGCTGTAACGCTGCGCCTAGCCCTGCCGCTGGGACTGCGATTGCGACTGGCCGCCGCGGCCGGCCTGGTCGACCTTGACCGCCACCGTCAGCGTCTCCATGCCGCCGCCGTAACGGGTGCCGCGCACGGGCGCGGCGCCGAGATAATCGAGCCCGATCGCAACGCGGACATGGGCGTCGGTGGCGCAGATGCTGTTGGCGGGATCGAAGCCAACCCAGCCGAGGTCAGGCACGTAGGCCTCCGCCCAGGCGTGGCCGGCGTCCTGGTGCACGGTGCCATCGGCACGCAGGAAGTGGCCGGAGACGAAGCGCGCCGGCACGCCGCCGGTGCGGGCGCAGGCGATGAAGATGTGCGCATAGTCCTGGCAGACGCCGCGCTTGAGCGTGAAGGCTTCGGCCGCCGAGGTGCCGCTGTTGGTCGGGTCCTCGTCGAAGGTCATGTGGTCGCTGATCTCAGTCATCAGCGTGTGCAGGAAGCCGAGCGTGTCGTTCTCGGCCTCGCTGCGCAGCTGGCGCGCCACCGCCATCATCGCCGGATTGACGGAGGTGAGGTCGGTCGTGCGCAGGAACATGCCGGCCGGAAAACGCTCGTCGGCGCCGCGCAGCACGCCACCGGTATCGTGGGTCTCGATCAGGCCCTCGGCGGTGATCCTGATGTCGCCGACGGGGCCGCAGGACAGCACATGGATGACGTTGCCGAATGCGTCCTCATGGGTGTCGAGCTTGGTGTCGGTGGAGACGTCGATCTGCCATTCCGCCACATATTGCCCGTCATGGCTGCCGGGCGTCATGCGCAGGATCTGGATCACGCTGGTCGCTGCCGGCTCGTAGCGATAGGTCGTGGTGTGCTGGATTCGCAGGCGCATGGTGGACCGTTGTTCCAAAGTCGTCATTCCGGGGCGATGCGCCAGCATCGAACCCGGAATCTCGAGATTCCGGGTTCGGTCCTTCGGACCGCCCCGGAATGACGGCGTGTATCAGATCAAATACTGCTTCGTGATGATTTCGCCCAGCCTGGAATTATCCGCGATGAATTCCTGAATGAATTCATGCACGCCGTGCTGGAAAATGTCGTTCATGTTGCTGTGTTCCAGCCGGTTGCGGATGCCGCGGGCGTGGCGCTGGGCCGGGCCCTGGCGGCCATAGGCGACGCCGATCTGGTCGAGGTTGCGCACGAGATTGCCGTAGCAGCTGGCAAGCGAGCGCGGCAGCGTGTCGTTGAGGATGAGCAGGTCCGCGATCAGCCAGGGCTTCAGCGTCTCGCGGTAGACCCAGTGATAGGCCGTCAGCGCCGAGACCGAGCGCAGGATCGAGCTCCACTGGTAGAAGTCGAGCGGGCCGCCGACATGCTCCTCCTCGGGCAGCAGCACGTGATACTTCACGTCGAGGATGCGCGCGGTGTTGTCGGCGCGTTCCAGATGCACGCCCATCCGCGAGAACCAGTAGGCGTCGTTGCGCAGCATGGTCCGGTAGGCCGAGCCGTCGAAGCGCAGCGAGGTCTCCTGCACGAAGCGCAGGAACTTTGCGAGGTCCTCGCGCGTCGAGGTGCCCTTGCTCCAGACCGCCTGCAGCTCGATCCAGGCCGAGTTGATGGTGTCCCACATCTCGCTGGTCAACGCGGTGCGTACCGAGCGCGAGTTCAGCCGCGCCGCCTCGATGCAGTTCCGGATCGAGGACGGGTTGTCCGCAGAGAACGAGAGATAGTCGACGACGTTGTGCTCGTTGGCTTCCTCGTAGGTCTGGTAGAAGCTGGCGGCGACGCCGGCGGTGAGCAGCGCGGAGTCCCATTCATTGGTCTTGCCGATATAGGCAGCCGGCAAGGCTGTGACGCGCAAGGTCGCATCGATGGTGCGCGCGAGATACTCGGCCCGTTCGACGTAGCGGGCGAGCCAGTAGAGGTTTTCGGCGGTACGCGACAGCATTCTCTCTACTCGTCCAGAATCCAGGTGTCTTTGGTGCCGCCGCCCTGGCTCGAATTCACCACGAGCGAACCTTCCTTCAGCGCGACGCGCGTCAGTCCGCCCGGCACGATCGTGGTGCGCTTGCTGCCGGTGAGCACGAAGGGCCTGAGGTCGACGTGGCGCGGCGCAAGGCCACTTGCGGTGCAGGTCGGGCAGGTCGAGAGCGCCAGCGTCGGCTGGGCGATAAAGCCTTCCGGCTCGCGCTTGAGCTTTTCGCGGAACGCCTCGATCGTCGCTTTCGTCGCGGCGGGGCCGATCAGCATGCCGTAGCCGCCGGAGCCGTGCACCTCCTTGACGACGAGCTCGCCGAGATTGTCCAGCACGTAAGCCAGATCCTTCGGCTCACGGCAGCGCCAGGTCTGCACGTTCTTCAGGATCGGCTCCTCGCCGAGATAGAATTTCACGATGTCAGGCATGTAGGAGTAGATCGCCTTGTCGTCGGCGATGCCGGTGCCGACAGCGTTGGCGAGCGTGATATTGCCGGCCGCATAGGCCGACATCAGCCCGGGCACGCCGAGCACGGAGTCGGGGCGGAAGGTGAGGGGATCGAGGAAATCGTCGTCGACGCGGCGATAGATCACGTCGACCCGCTTCAGCCCTTCCGTCGTCCGCATGAACACTTCGTTGTTCTTGACGATGAGGTCGCGGCCCTCGACCAGCTCGATACCGAGCTTGTCGGCGAGGAAGGAGTGCTCGTAATAGGCGGAATTGTAGACGCCCGGCGTCAGCAGCGCGACGGTCGGCTCTCCGGAGGCGCTTTGCGGCGCGACCGAGCGCAAGGCCGCGAGCAGCTCGTCCGGATAGCGTTCGACCGGCGCCACCTTGTGGCGGGCGAACAGATCCGGAAACAGCCGCATCATGATCTCGCGGTTTTCCAGCATGTAGGACACGCCCGACGGCGTGCGCGCATTGTCCTCCAGCACGATGAAGTCCTCGGCGTCGACCCGGACGATGTCGATGCCGGCGATGTGCACGTAGACGTCGTGCGGCACCTGCTGGCCGTTCATCTCGGGGCGGAAGACCGGGTTCTGGAAGATCAGATCGTCAGGCACGACCTCCGCGCGCAGGATGTCGCGGCCGTGATAGATGTCGCGCAGGAACATGTTGAGCGCGCGCACGCGCTGCTTCAGGCCCTTCTCCAGCAGCGCCCATTCCTTGCCGGACATGATCCTGGGAATCACGTCGAACGGGATCAGGCGCTCGGTGGACTCGGCCTCGCCATAGACCGCGAAGGTGATGCCGATGCGGCGAAACAGGAGCTCGGCTTCCTGGCGGCGATATTCGAGCGCCTCGGGCGGCGTCTCTTTGAGCCAGCGTGCCAGCTCCTGATAGGCGGGGCGAAGGTCCCCGCCGGGAATATTCATTTCGTCAAACGCGATTGCCATAGATCCCGACTTGTCTCCGCAAGGCGTTGCGCCAATGGTCAGGTCGGTGAGGTCCAGGTGCAGACCGCAACGTCCTGTGGCCATGCGGCAAGAGTGCATGACTTTCATGTGGTAGCAAGGGCCGGGCCAGCGCGATAAGCATGGTGGAGGGGCATTTGCCGGGGACGACTGGCGGCTTGCCTGAAAAAATGGCTGAGGACTGCTTATTTCGGCAGCAAAACCGCGTGACTTCAACGCGTTACCTCGGCAAAGTCGAGACGACAGGTGAGGGACTGAAGGCAATGAGCGAGATCGTCACGGCGGGCATTCTGGTCATCGGGGATGAAATCCTGTCCGGCCGGACCAAAGACAAGAATATCGGCTTCATCGCCGAATACCTGACCAATATCGGCATCGACCTGAAGGAAGTCCGGGTCGTCTCCGACGACGAGGCCGACATCATCGCCGCGTTGGATGCGCTGCGGCATCGCTACACCTATGTCTTCACCACCGGCGGCATCGGGCCGACCCATGACGACATCACCGCCGACAGCGTCGCCAAGGCCTTTGGCGTCGGCATCGACCATCACCCGGAGGTGGTCGCCCGTTTCCGCGAGCGCTGGAGCGAGCAGGATCTCAACGAGGCCCGCCTGCGCATGGCCCGCATCCCCAACGGCGCCGAGCTGATCCAGAGTGCGACCATCCTCGCGCCCGGCTTCAAGATCGGCAATGTCATCGTCATGGCCGGCGTGCCCTCGATCATGCAGGCGATGATGGACATCGTCTCGCCCAAGCTGAAATCCGGCGTGCGCATGCTGTCCGAATCGGTCCGCGCCAATGCGCGGGAAGGCGACATCGGCAGCCCGCTGCGGGCGATCGCGGAGGCTCACCCGGACACCATCATCGGCAGCTATCCGTTCATGGACGAAGAGCAGAAGCCCAATACCAATCTGGTGGTACGCTCGCGCGATGCGGATAAGCTGGCGGCAGCGATGGCGGCGGTGAAGGACATGCTGGCGGGATTGAACATCACCCGCTAAAGCGCCGGGCCCGGCGCTTTAGCGTTTTATTCGAGCATGATCTTGTCGGAAAACCGCTGCACACTTTTCCGGATCATGCTTTCGCGCCCGGCTTGCCGGACGTGTGACGAAGCAGGAGACGACAATGGCTGGCGAAGCACCGGAACTGAATGCGCAGGAGAAGGCCGGCAAGGCCTTCCCGGTGTCCTGGGACCAGTTCCACAGGGATTGCCGGGCGCTGACCTGGCGCCTCAACGAGGTCGGCCCGTTCCACGCGGTGATCGCGATCACCCGCGGCGGTCTGGTGCCGGCTGCGATCGTGGCCCGTGAGCTCGGCGTGCGCGTGATCGATACGGTCTGCATCGCCAGCTACGATCACAACAAGCAGGGCGAGCTTCAGGTGCTCAAGGGCATTTCCGAGGCGGCCATGAAGCTCGGCAACGGCACCGGCAAGGGGCTTTTGATCGTCGACGACCTCGTCGACACCGGCAAGACCGGCAGAATGGTACGCGAGATGCTGCCGGATGCACATTTCGCCACGGTCTATGCCAAGCCGATGGGACGTCCGCTGGTCGACACCTTCATCACCGAAGTGTCGCAGGACACGTGGATATTCTTCCCGTGGGACACCGCGCTGTCGTACCATCCACCGCTGCGCGACGGGGCGGCGTAGTTTTTCTTCGCCTCTCCCCGCGTGCGGGGAGAGGCCGCGCCGTAGGCGCGGGTGAGGGGGACTCTCCGCGAGTCCAGCTCTCACCGAGTTTGCGGAGGCTCCCCCTCATCCCGACCTTCTCCCCGCACGCGGGGAGAAGGAGAAGAGCCGCACCATGCCCCTGCAAAACCGCGTCACCCCCACCGGCGACATCATCGCCACCCCGCATCGCGGCATGTTCACCGGCAATCGGGGCATCATCCATGATCCCGCCACCAAGACGCTTCTGAAGAAGCGCTGGTCGACGCCAGCCTGGCTCACCTGCACCTGCGAATTCCGCGGCCGCCATCGCGAAGTGATGGCGCAGCGAAGCTGGACCGAGCTGTTCTTCCTGGACGAGGCCACCGCGCTCGCCGCCGGCCATCGCCCCTGCTTCTACTGCCGCCGCGACGATGCCAATCGCTTCCGCAGCGCATGGGAGAAGGGCAATCGCGTGCACAATGTGCGCATGCACGACATCGACACGGTGTTGCACCACGAGCGGCTCGATCAGGGCAGGAAGCGGCTGCACGCGCTGCTGGTGCCGCTCGACCAGCTCCCTGACGGCGCGATGGTGCAGCAGGGCGAGGAGAGTTTTCTGGTGGTGCAGGGCAGGGCGTTGCTGTGGTCGCCGGCGGGTTATGTTGCCGATGCCCGCGAATTTGAAGGCGCGCAACTGCTGACGCCGCCTTCGACGCTGCGCGCCATGAATGCCGGCTACGAGATCACGATGCATCCTAGTGCACAGAACGCCGCGTAGCTACTTCAGCGGCCGTCCCTGTTCGTCGACCGTCGTGCGCGCGTCGCGCAGGGCCCATTCGCGGATGATCTGCCGGCAACGGCTGAGTTCGGCCTCGCTGACACTGCCGGCCGCCTTCTCGGCGCGTTCCACCATCGTCTTGCAGTTGAGCAGCACGGAGCGATCCTCCGCATGCACAGGCGAGGTGATCGCCGCAAAGACTGCGGCGACGAGCAGCGTCCGGACGTCCACCATCAGCCGAGCTTCTCGCGCGCCAGCGCGGCGCCGGCGCCAAGCGCCATCAGCTTGGCTTCGGCGATCTCGCGCCGCATCGGCGCCATGCCGCAATTGGTGGTGGCGATGATGTTGCTCTTCGGCACGAACTTCGAGACGGCGTCGATCACCTGCACGACGTCCTCGGCGGTCTCGACCGTGTCGCTGGCGACATCGATCACACCGGCCTGCACGATCTTGTTCTTGAGCAGCGCGAGCAGGTCGAGCGGCACTTTCGAATTGCGGCACTCGATCGCGACCTGCTGGATCGGACTGGCGTCGATCGCCGGAAAGATCTGCTCGTATTGCCGCCATTGGCTGCCTAACGTCTCCTTCCAGTCGGTGTTGGCCTTGATGCCGTAGCCGTAGCAGATGTGCACGGCGGTGGTGCAGGTCAGGCCCTGCGCGGCGCGCTCCAGCGCCTTGATGCCCCAGTCGTTGACCTCGTCCATGTAGACGTTGAAGGCGGGCTCGTCGAACTGCACGAGATCGACGCCGTCGGCCTGCAAGGCCTTGGCCTCCTCGTTGAGCAGCTCGGCGAAGGCGAACGCCATCTTGACGCGGTCGCCGTAATAACGGTCGGCGATCGTGTCGATGATCGTCATCGGGCCCGGCAGGGTGAATTTCAGCTTCTTCTTCGTATGCGTGCGTGCCACTTGCGCCTCAAAGGCGTGGACGCGGCCCTTGAGCCGGAGCGGGGCGACCACCTGCGGCACCATCGCCTTGTAGCGATCTTTCCGGATGCCCATCTCGACCTTGTGGGCGAAATCGATGCCCTCGATCTTCTCCAGAAAACCGTGCACGAAGTGCTGGCGGGCCTGCTCGCCCTCGGTGACGATGTCGATGCCGGCGTCCTCCTGGACCTTAAGCCAGATCAGCGTCGCGTCGCGCTTGGCGCGGAGCAACTCGTCGCCTTGGGACTTCCAGGGCGCCCAGAGCATGTTGGGCTCGGCGAGCCATTCGGGCTTCGGCAAGGAGCCGGCGATCGTGGTTGGAAACAGCATGGCGGCCCTCCCGGCAGGTTGAGTTGCGCCCCTTCCTGCCATGTCCTAACGTCGAGGTACAGAACAACGAAAGTCGCTCTCTATTCCAGCGGCGACGCCAGGGAAGGCCGAAGGGAAAGGCCCAAAGGAAAGGCCAGAGGACAGGTCATGATCGACCTCTATTATGCGCCGACGCCGAACGGCTGGAAAATCTCGATCATGCTGGAGGAACTCGGGCTTCCCTACACCGTGAAGCCGGTCAATATCCGCGCCGGCGAGCAGTTCAGCCCCGAGTTTCTGGCGATCTCCCCCAACAACCGCATTCCCGCGATCGTCGATCATGACCCGGCCGATGGCGGTGCGCCGTTCTCGGCGTTCGAGACCGGCGCAATCCTGATCTATCTGGCGGAGAAGACCGGCCGTTTCCTACCCACCGATCTGCGCGGCCGCTCCACCACCATTCAATGGGTGATGTGGCAGATGGGAGGGCTGGGCCCGATGCTCGGCCAGCACGGCCATTTCACGCTCTATGCGGCAGAGAAAATTCCCTACGCGATCGAGCGCTACCGCGACGAGGCGGCGCGGCTCTATGGCGTGCTCGACCGGCAGCTCGGCAAGACCGGCGCCTATCTCGCCGGCAACTATTCCATCGCCGACATCGCCTGCTTTCCCTGGACCATGACCCACAAGGCGCAGGGTTTTACCCTCGACGACTATCCGAGCGTGAGGCGCTGGTACGCTGAGGTGCGCGCCCGGCCGCAGGTGCAGGCAGGGCTTGCGATTGGAAAATTCGTGAAGGAGCCGTTCGACGAGGAATCACGCAAGATCATGTTCGGGCAACGGGCTAAGGAAGTGCTGGGAAGGAAGTAGCCGTCATTCCGGGGCGCGCGAAGCGCGAGCTACGGTGCGCAATTGCGCACCTGAGAATCCATCGGGCCGCAGAACAACAGGCGAAATGGATTCCGGGCCTGCGCCTTGCGGCGCATCCCGGAATGACAGACAGACAAAGGAAACGCCATGATCGAATTCTTCTTCGACTGCTCCAGCCCCTGGACTTATCTCGCCTTCCACAACATCCAGCCGCTGGCAAAGGAGCTTGGCGCCGAGATCGTCTGGCGGCCGATCCTGGTCGGCGGCATCTTCAACACGGTCAACCCAAGCGTCTACGCGCAGCGCGAGACGCCGGTGCCGCTGAAGGCGCGCTATATGAAGAAGGACCTCTCCGACTGGGCGCGCTCGGCGGGCCTCGCCATCAAGATGCCGCCGACGGTGTTTCCGGTGAACAGCGTCAAGGCGATGCGCGGCTGCATCTGGCTCGGTAAGGAGATGGTGCCGTTCGCGACATCAGTGTTCGAGACCTATTGGGGCGGCGACAAGGACATCTCGCAGGACGCGGTGCTGGCTGAGATATGCAAGAAGGTCGGGATTGACGAGCAAAAGTTCTTCGCCGGCATTTCCGAGCAGAGCATCAAGGATCAGCTCAAGGCCAATACGGAGGAGGTCGTGGCGCGCGGCGGCTTCGGCTCGCCGACCATCTTCGTGAACAAGATCGACATGTATTTCGGCAATGATCGCCTGCCGCTGATCCGCGAGGCTCTGCTGCGCAGCAAGGCGAGCGCGGCCTGATGGTGCGCGCTGTTGTCTGCCGCGCGCTCGGCGCGCCCGAAACCTTGCGGCTGGAGGAGTTTCCGTCGCGCGTCCTGAAGCCGGGCGAGGTGCGCGTTGCGATCCGTGCCGCTGGTTTGAATTTCCCTGATGTGCTGATGGCGGCCGGCGAATACCAGCTCAAGCCCGAGCTGCCGTTCACGCCGGGCATGGAAGCCGCCGGCGACGTCACCGAGGTCGGTGCGGAGGCGAGGGGCGTTGCCGTCGGCGACAAGGTCATCGTGAAAATGCGCCACGGCGCCTTCACCGATGAGGCCGTGGTGACGCCGGCGCAGCTCACGCCGATGCCGTCGACGTTCGATTATGCGGAGGCTGCGACCTATCTTGCCGGCCACGGCACCGCCTATCACGCGCTGATCGATCGCGGCCGGGTCGAGCCGGGCGAGGTGCTGCTGGTGCATGGCGCCGGCGGCGGCGTCGGTCTTGCCGCCGTCGAGATCGGCAAGATGCTCGGCGCGACCGTGATCGCGACCGCCTCCAGCGACGAGAAGCTCGCGATCGCAAAATCGCGCGGCGCCGACCATCTCGTGCGCTACGACCGCGAGCCGTTCCGCGATGCGGTCAAGCGCATCACCGACGGCCGCGGCGCGGACGTAGTGTTCGATCCCGTCGGCGGCGAGGTCTTCGAGAACTCGATGCGCTGCATCGCCTGGGGCGCCCGGCTCCTGGTGATCGGTTTTACCGGCGGCATCGGTTCGGCCAAGACCAACCTGCTGCTGATCAAGGGCGCCAGCGTGCTAGGGGTGCGCGCCGGCGAAGCCGTGCGGAAAAACCCCGCGCTGGGCGAGGTGCGCCTGAAGGCGCTCTTGCAGTGGGCGGAGGAGGGCAAGCTCCGTCCCAACGTCTCGCACCGCCTGCCGCTGGAGGATTACGCGAAGGCGATGCGGCTGTTGATCGATCGCAAGGCGATCGGGCGCGTGGCGCTGGTGATGCAGTGACGGTGCCGTGGTGACGGTGCCGTAGGGTGGGCAAAGGCGCTCTTGCGCCGTGCCCACCATCTCTCAATGATAACGAAAGAACGTGGGCACGCTTCGCTTTGCCCACCCTACGAGAAGTCGCGAAAGCCTCACTTATACTCCCGCTCCGTCCACCACGGGAAATAGTCCGGCATATCGCTCGACACCTTGTTCTTGAACTGCGCCGGGCGCTTCTCCAGGAACGAGACCACGCCTTCCTTCACATCGTCCGAGCGGCCGCGGGTGTAGATGCCGCGGCTGTCGACCTTATGGGCCTCCATAGGATCGTCGGCGCCCATCATGCGCCACATCATCTGGCGGATCAGCGCCACCGAGACCGGGGCGGTCTTGGCGGCGAACTCCTTGGCGAGCGCGCGGGCGGTGGGCAGCAGATCATCGGGAGCTACGACCTTGCTGACGAGGCGTCCGGCGAGGGCTTCCTGCGCGGGGAAGACGCGGCCCGAATAGCACCATTCCAGCGCCTGCGAGATGCCGACGATGCGCGGCAGGAACCAGCTCGAGGCCGCCTCCGGCACGATGCCGCGCTGGGAGAACACGAAGCCGAACCGCGCGGCTTCGGATGCAATGCGGATGTCCATCGCGAGCTGCATGGTGACGCCGATGCCGACCGCAGGTCCGTTCACCGCGGCGATCACGGGCTTGAGGCATTTGAAGATGCGCAAGGTCACCTGGCCGCCGCCGTCGCGCACCTGCGGATCGCTGTAATCGACCTTGCCGTCGGCGAAACGTTTCACCGGCCCGCGCCGCGCGTCGCGATCGAACGTGTCGGCGCCTGACGACAGATCGGCGCCCGCGCAAAAGCCGCGGCCGGCGCCGGTGACGATGATGGCGCGGACATTGTCGTCCTTGTCGGCGGCGTCGAACGCGTCGATCAGCTCGGCTTGCATCTGAGCGTTGAAGGCGTTGAGCTTGTCGGGCCGGTTCAGCGTGATGGTGAGGATCTGCTCGGCGACCTCGTATTTGATCGTCTCATACGCCATGGGGGGTCCTTCCCTTGTCTCTTTGTCGTTTTCTCTAGCACGTCATTCCGGGGCGCGCGAAGCGCGAGCCCGGAATCCATCTCTCCGCGCCAGTAGCGCCCATGAATGGATTCCGGGCTTGCGCCAAGAGGGCGCAACCCGGAATGACGGTGCGTTTAATGAGCCGGCGGCTTCGGCCAGGGCCGCTGCGTTCCGCGCAGGCCCTCAAAGGCCTTGGCCATGCCGAGCACGCCGATATCGTCGAAGCGGCGTCCGACGATCTGCACGCCGATGGGAAAACCCTTGGCATCGAAGCCGCCATTGATGGAGACGGCCGGGTTCTCCGACATATTCCACGGCACGGTATAGGCGATGTGCTCGAACGGCTTCATGGGATCGTTGATCGGTGAGGCCCATTCCGCCGGAAAATTCACGTTCGGCGCGGTCGGCGAGATCACGTAGTCGAGCTCGCAGAACAGCTTTGACGCCGCAGCGCGGATCGCCATGGTCTGGTTGAAGCCACGGATGACGTCGACGCCCGACAATTTCGCGCCGGACTCGCCCCATTTGAAGATGTAGGGCAGCACTTTTGCCTGTTCGGCCGGCGTCAACTTGGCGAGGTCGTCCCACATCCGCGCGCGCCAGAAATTGTCGAGGCCGTCGAGCATCTCGCGGGTGAGGATGCCGTCGACTTCGGTGACGACGCTGCCTGCGGACTCGAATGCCTTCGCGGCCTTCACCGCGACCTCGCGCACCGGCTTCTCCAGCGCCATGCCGCATCCGGGATCGAGCATCAGGCCGATGCGCAGTTTTCGCGGCGACTTCTCCGGTCCCTTCCAGTTGAGCGGCTCGGCGGGCAGGCTCATGCCGTCGCGCCGGTCGGGCTTTGCGATCACGCTCATCATCAGCGCGCAATCATCGACCGTGCGGGTCATCGGACCGGCGACGCGGCCGACATAGGTGGGATCGATCGGCACGCGGCCAAAGCTCGGCTTCAGGCCGACGAGGCCACACCAGCCCGCGGGCAGGCGCACCGAGCCGCCGATATCTGTGCCGAGATGCAAGGGGCCGTAGCCGGCCGCCGCAGCAGAGCCCGCGCCCGCGCTGGAGCCGCCGGGATTCTTGGAGAGATCCCAAGGATTGCGCGCGAGCGCATGGAAAGAGGAGAGCCCCGAGGACAGCATGCCGTAATCGGGCATGGTGGTCTTGGCGAAGATCACCGCGCCTGCCTCGCGCAACCGCGCGGCGGGCGGAGCGTCCTTCTCGGCCGGCACAAGCTTGACGGAGGCCGCGCCCAGCGGCACCGGCACGCCCTTGGTGGCGATGTTGTCCTTCACCGTGACGGGCACGCCGTCGAGCGGGCCCGAGGGTTCGCCGCCGGTCCAGCGCGCGGTCGAGGCCTTGGCGACCTCGCGCGCGCTGTCGGGATCGAATGCATAGAGCGCCTTCAGGTGCGGCTCCCACGTAGCGACATGCGCGAGCACGTCCTCCAGCACCTCGCTCGGCGAGAATTGTTTTGCGCGATAGCCCGCGATCAGGTCGACCGCGGACAGATCGTGCAGCGAGGTGACGGCCTCTTCGACGCTCTTTTTATGCATTGCTAGCTCACCGGCATGCGCGTTTCGATGATACGGGCGAACATGCTGGCACCGATCGGCAGGATCTTGTCGTCGAGCACGAAGCCGGGATTGTGCACCGGCACCGAGCCGTCATGGCCGACCCAGAAATAGGCGCCGGGAATGGTCTGCAGCATGTCGGCGAAATCCTCGCTGCCCATCTTCGGCTGGGCGCGGGTGATCACGTTGGCCGGATCGACCACAGTGCGCGCGACCTCCTCGACCACCTTGGACTGCTCGACCTGGTTGACCAGCACGCCGAAGGTGTCGCGGATGTCGGCCTCGATCTCGCACTGATAAGCGGCCGCAACGCCGGCGCAGATCGTGCGGATGCGTTCGGCGATCAGGGCGCGGACTTCATTGGAGAAGGTCCGGATCGTGCCGCACAGATGCGCATCGCCGGGAATGACGTTGTAGGCCGAGCCGGCATGAATCTGGGTGATCGAGATGACGGCGGCCTGCAGCGGGTCGACGTTGCGGCTGACGATGGTCTGGATCGCCTGCGCCAGCGTGGTGGCGATGATCACCGCGTCCTTGGAGCGCTCGGGCATCGCGCCATGCGCGCCATAGCCGGTGATGCGGAGATCGAAGAAGTCGGCGCCGGCCATCGCCGGGCCGGGGAGGATCGCGATCTCGCCGTGGTTGAGGTCGGGCGCGTTGTGCAAGCCGTAGAGCTCGTCACACGGAAACTTCTCGAACAGGCCGTCCTTGATCATCGCGCGGGCGCCGCCGAGGCCTTCCTCGGCCGGCTGGAAGATCAGATGCACGGTGCCGTCGAAATTCCGGGTCTCGGCGAGATAGCGCGCGGTGCCGAGCAGCATGGTGGTGTGGCCGTCATGACCGCAACCGTGGAAGCGGCCGGGGATCTTCGAGCTCCATTTCAGATTGGTGTTCTCTTCCATCGGCAGCGCGTCCATGTCGGCGCGCAGGCCGATGCGCTTGCTGCCCGAACCCTTGCCCTTGATGACGCCGATCACGCCGGTGCCACCGAGACCGCGATGCACCTCGATGCCCCAACTCGTGAGCTTGTCGGCGACGATGCCGGACGTCCGCACTTCCTCGAAGCCGATCTCGGGATGGGCGTGGAGGTCGCGCCTGATGGCGGTGAGTTCGTCGGCGTAGCCGTCGATGCGGTCGATCGTGGGCATGGGTTCCTGTCCGGTTAGCGTGAAGGAGGATTGAAGACGGGGCCGTTCGGCTTGATGCGGATGCCCGGACGCAGGCGCGTCCAGGGCAGCGAGGCGGTATCGGCCGGCATCGCGCCGGGCGCGGCGCAGATCATCAGCTTTTCCGCGATCGGCTCGAAGTCGGCGCGGAAATGCACCGAGCTCTTGTTGACCAAAATCTTCTCCTGCGTCGGCTCGATGCCGACATAGCGGTACATCGCCTGGTCCGCGAGCTGGGCCTTGTGCGAGGAGACGACGACGCGGACGTCGCCGATGCGCAAGGCTGCGGAGGGGCCCATCTCCATCTCGCGGCCGCCATAATAGGGGCCGGGCGCGATGAAGCGGCCGTCGGAGAGCTTTTCGACGACGAACGTCTCGCGATAGGGCTCGTCGCCGGGAATGCCGGACTTGCCGCCGAGCGCCAGCGTCACAGTGGCGCCGACGCCGGCCGCATGCGCGGCCCTGGCCGATTCCGGATCGTAGATCGCCCCGGTCGCGGCGCTTGCCTTGTTGCGCACCAGCGCGCGCAGCATGCCCGTGGTGTCGGAATCGCCGCCGGCGCCGGGATTGTCCTGGGTGTCGGCGATGATGATCGGCTTGCTCGCGGTCTTCGAAAGTTCCATGGCGTGGCGCACGCCGTCGTCGGGCGACCAGATCTTGCCGTCGAAATCGTCCTCGTGGCTTTCGATCAGCTTGACGATCGTGTCCGCCGCGCGGTCGGCGTCCGCTTGCGTCCTGCCATAGGCGAACACGCTCGGGCCGCAGTCGCGGAAATCGGCGGCGGGGAAGCCCGGCGCAAAGGAAAGGGTCGGAACCGCATCGCTCTCGAGGCTAGCGAGCTTCTGGTAGATGCCCCTGGTCGGCTGGTCGTTGGTGCACTGCCAGCTGATCGGGATCAGGAACGGCAATTGCCGGAACGCCTTGGCAAAGCGCTGCTTCGTCTTCAGCAGCAGCGCGAGATGGTGCGCGGCGGCGCGGCCGGTGTCGGCCATGTCGACATGGGGATAGGTGCGGTAGGCGATCAGCGCGTCGGCATGCTCCATCATCTCGGGCGTGACGTTGGCGTGCAGGTCGAGGCTTGCGACCAGCGGAACATCCTTGCCGATGACGCGGCGCACGCGCGCCAGGATTTCACCTTCGCCGTCGTCGAGATGCTCGGTCACCATGGCGCCGTGCAGGTCCAGATAGACGGCGTCGATCGGGCCGGCGGCTTTGATGCCGTCGACCATGACCTTCACGATGCGCTCGAAGGCGTCCTTGGTAACGTGGGCGGACGGGCTCGCGCCGCAGGCGATGGTCGGAATGAGTTCCCAGCCATTGGCCTCGGTGCTGTCGGCGAAGCCGGCAAGGCCGACATTGATGCGCCGCATCACCTTCAGCACGTCGGCGCCTTCGGTCATCGCGGGCCAGCCGCCGCCATGCTGGAAGTCGGCGAACGTCGCCTTGGTCGGGGCGAAGGTGTTGGTCTCGTGCAGGAAGCCGCCGACGGCGATACGTGTCATCAATTCAGGTCCAGTCGATCAAGAAGGCGCGACGTTAGCCTTGGCCTTGAGGAGAGAGCAAGGCGGGAAGCAATCGCGCCATGCATAGGGTCAAGCTGTTTTGGGAATGCTGCTCCGCCGTCATTCCGGGGCGCGCCACTTGGCGCGAGCCCGGAATCCATCAGGCGGCAGACTCTGCCGCGCGATGGATTCCGGGCTCATCGCTTCGCGATGCCCCGGAATGACAGTGGAGAGATTACACGCTGGCCGCCACGCCCTCCGACACCGGCCGGAAGTTCGCAAAATCCCAGTTGCGGCCGGGGGCGGCGTCGAGGAGCGCCTTGGTATAAGCCTCCTTTGGATGCGTCAGCACCTCGGCGGCGGGGCCCTGTTCGACCACGCGGCCGTGCTGCATCACTACGACCTCGTCGCAGATTTGCGCGGCGACGCGCAAGTCGTGGGTGATGAACAGGATGGCGATGCCGAGCCGCTTCTGGATCTCGTCCAGCAGTTCCAGCACCTGCGCCTGCACCGAGACGTCGAGCGCGGAGACCGCTTCGTCCGCGACCAGCACGTCCGGATCAAGCGCGAGCGCGCGCGCAATGGCGATGCGCTGGCGCTGGCCGCCGGAGAACTGGTGCGGATAGCGCGACACCGCGTCGGCCGGCAGGCCGACCAGCTCGAGCAATTCGCGGGCGCGCTTCATCGCATCCGCGTGCGAGACGCCGTAATTGATCGGCCCTTCCGCGATGCTCTCGCCGACGGTGACGCGCGGGTTGAGCGAGCGGTAGGGATCCTGGAACACGATCTGGATCTTCTGCCGGTGCGGCTGGAGCAGGCGGCGCGAGATGTCCGAAATCTCGCGGCCGGCAAGTCGCACGCCGCCGGAGGTCGGATCGATCAGGCGCACGATGCAGCGCGCCACGGTCGACTTGCCCGAGCCGCTCTCGCCGACGATGCCGAGCGTGCGGCCCTTGCGCAGCGTCAGCGTCACCTTGTCGGCGGCGACGACCTCGCGGCCTTTTCCGAAGAAGGCGCGCTCCTTGTAGATCTTGCTGAGGTCGTTGGTCTCGAGCACGACGGGCTCGCGGCTCTCCTCGCGCGGCGACCGCGGCACCAGGCTCGGCACCGACGCCAGCAAATTGCGGGTGTAGTCCATCGATGGTTTGCGCAGCACGGTCTCGAGCGGGCCGGTCTCGACCAGCCGTCCCTGCCGCATCACCGCGACGCGGTCGGCGATCTCGGCGACCACGCCCATGTCATGGGTGATGAACAAGACGGCGGTGCCGTGATCGCGCTGGAGGTCGCGGATCAATGTCAGGATCTGCTTCTGCGTGGTGACGTCGAGCGCGGTGGTCGGCTCGTCCGCGATCAGCAGCTTCGGCTCCAGCACGAGGGCCATCGCGATCATGATGCGCTGGCGCTGGCCGCCGGAGAGGCGGTGCGGGTAGGAGGCGAAGATGCGCTCGACCTGGGGCAGGCGGACCTGCTCCATCATGTCGAGGATGCGCTTCTTGCGCGCCCTGGCGTCGAGATCGGTGTGGGCGCGCAGCACCTCGTCGATCTGGCGGCCGACCGGCACGACCGGATTGAGCGCGGTCATCGGCTCCTGGAAGATCATCGCCATCTGCGTCGCGCGTAGCTGGCGCAGGCGGCGGTCGGTCGCGGTGAGCAGCTCCTCGCCGACCAGCTTGATGCTGCCGGAGGTCGGCACCAGCGTGCCCTTCGGCAACAGGCCCATGGTGGTGAGCGAGGTCACCGACTTGCCCGAGCCGCTTTCGCCGACGAGGCACAGCGTCTCGCGCTCGCGCACCTGGATCGAGATGCCGTCGATGATCTTCGCGCCGCCCGGCCTCTTGCCGACGGAGACGACGAGGTTGTTGATGTCGAGGACGGTGTTGGTCACTTCAATTCTCTCCGCCGTCATTGGGCGCGCGCAGCGCGAACTACGGTGCGCAATTGCGCACCTGAGAATCCATCGGGCCGCAGTGTTGGTGGTGAAATGGATTCCGGGCTCGCGACTTCGTCGCGCCCCGGAATGACAGCGGTATTGGTTTCACTTCCCCTCCCGCTGCTTCATGCGGGGATCGAGAGCGTCGCGGGCGGCGTCGCCGATCAGGTTGATGCTGAGGATCGCGATCGAGAGCAAAAGGCCCGGCCAGAAGATCAGCGATGGCTTGATCTGGAAGTACTGGCGGCCCTCGGCCATGATGTTGCCCCAGGTCGGCGTCTCCGGCGAGATGCCGGCGCCGAGGAAGGACAGGATGGCCTCGGTCAGGATCGCGGAGGCGCAGACATAGGTGCCCTGGACGATCAGCGGTGCGATCGTGTTCGGCATCAGGTGCCGCCACATGATCTTCGGCAAGGACGAGCCGACCGAGATCGCCGCCTCGACATAAGGCTCTTCGCGTGCCGACAGCACGACCGAGCGCACCAGGCGCGCACGCGCGGAATTTCGGGGATGGTGATCGCGACCAGCACGGTCCAGATGCTGGCGCCAGACAGGGACACCACGGCGATCGCGAGCAGGATGCTCGGCATCGCCATCAGGCCGTCCATGATGCGCATCATGACGGCATCGACCAGCTTGAAGAAGCCGGAGACGAGGCCGATCGAAAGGCCGATGGCGATCGACAGGATCGCCGAGCCGATGCCGATCAGCAGCGAGACCCGCCCGCCATAGATGACGCGCGACAACAGGTCACGGCCATAGGCGTCGGTGCCGAGCAGGTACTGCGCCGAGGACGGCTTCAGCCGCTGCGAGGGCGCAAGCTGGATCGGGTCGTGTGGCGCGATCAGCGGCGCCAGGATCGAGATCAGCACGATCAGGGCGAGCAGCACCGTGGCCGCCGCGATGATCGGCGTCGAGGTGAGGAATCCGAACCGTGGCCGCAGCGGCGAGGTGATCGGAATGGAGGACCGGGGAAGGCTATCGACAGACATCGTTGTTGTTATCCTTAAGCCCTAGTACCGGATCCGGGGATCGAGCAGCGTGTAGGCGACGTCGATCAGGAGGTTGACGACGACATAGATCAGCGAGGTCAACAGGATCATCGCCTGGATCACCGGATAGTCGCGCGCCAGCACCGCATCGACGGTGAGGCGGCCGATGCCGGGGATGTTGAACACGCTCTCGGTGACGACGACGCCGGAGATCAGCAGCGCAAAGCCGGTGCCGATCACGGTGATCACGGGCACGGCGGCGTTGCGCAGCGCGTGCCGCATCATCACGGCGACCTCGTTGATGCCCTTCGCGCGTGCGGTGCGGACGTAGTCCTCACCGAGCACGTCGAGCATCGCCGCCCGCGTCATGCGCGCGATCAGCGCGATGTAGATGAAGGACAGGGCGCAGGTCGGCAGGATGATGCGCTCGAAGAACGGACCGAAGCCGTTCGAGATGCTCTTGAAGCCCTGCACCGGCACCCAGCGCAGGTCGATCGCGAAGACCTCGATCAGGATGTAGCCGACCACGAACACCGGCACCGAGAAGCCGAGCACCGACAGGCCCATCACGAAGCGGTCGATCCAGGTGCCGTGCTTCCACGCCGCGATCACGCCCAGGGGCACGGCGACGATGACGGCGAGGATGATGGTCGACAGCGCGATCGAGATCGACGGCTCGACGCGCTGGCCGATCATCTTCAGCACCGGCAGGTTGGAGATCAGCGATGTGCCGAGGTCGCCGTGCAAGAGCTTGTTCACCCAGGTGATGAACTGCACGATCAGCGGCTCGTTGAGGCCGAGCGAGGCGCGGATGCGCTCCAGCCGTTCCGGCGTCGCGTTGTCACCGGCGAGAATCGCGGCGGGATCGCCGGGGGTGAGGCGGAGCAGGAGGAAGACGAACAGCGCCACGACGCCCATCACGGGCACGGCGGCGAAAATTCGGCGAACGAGATATCCCAGCAAGTTGGATCCGTCAGATTAGAGACAAATTGCGGCAGGGCCTTCGGCAGGTTGCCATCAGCCTAACATTTCAGCAATTCCCGTGCCATCCGGGCCACAGGTTTTGCAGGGCCGGTCTTCTCAGCGGTCTTCGTAGGGTGGGCAAAGCGAAGCGTGCCCACCGGACGGAAATGGTGGGCACGGCGCAAGAGCGCCTTTGCCCACCCTACGAACCAACGCATCGCCCCGGAATGATGACCCCCATCAGTCCAGCGTCGCCAGCAGCCCCGCCATCAGCCGGCCGCGCTCGACCAGGCTCTCGACCTCGATATACTCCTCCAGCGTGTGGCCGTTGCCGCCACGCACGCCCAGGCCGTCGAGCGTCGGAATCCCCATCGCGCCGGTGAAGTTGCCGTCGGAACCGCCGCCGGCGCTCGCATGCGGCAGCTCGGCGCCGAGCGACTTGGCGATGCCGCGCGCCTTTTCATAGAGCGCCATGGTGCCGGCATCCGGTTCCCACACCGGACGCGTCACGCCGCGCGTGACCTTGAAGGCGACATCGTTGGTGGTGCCCGATAGCGCCAGCATCCGCTCGACGCCGCGATCGAGGTCGGCCTGGCGCTTGGCCATGGAGAGCGCTTCGCCGGTCGCGGTCGTGGCAACGCAATTGACCCATTGTCCGCCATGCACGACGCCGACCGAGAAGGTGCAGTCCTCCGTCGTCATCGCGTCGATGGCGAGGATCTGCCGCGCCATTTCGCGGATCGCCGAGCGTCCTGCCGACAATGTCGCACCGGCGTGGCTCGGCCGGCCCGTCGCCTCGAGATTGAATCGTGCGATGGCGTAACGTCCGGTGGTGACGCCGTTGTCGGCGCGGCCGGGCTCAGGCACCAGCACGTATTTGTTGCGCGCGGCTTCCGCCTCGATGATGTCTCGCGTCGAGGGTGTGCCGACCTCCTCGTCCGGCGTGAACAGCACGGTGATCGGAAGTGGCGTGGTGAAGGCGGCGCGCGCCAGCTGCCGGATCGCTTCCAGCGAGAGGTAGTTGCCGCCCTTCATGTCGTAGATGCCGGGGCCGTAGCACCTTTTGCCCTCGCGCCGCCATTTCAGCTTCTCGATGGTGCCGACAGGGTGGACGGTATCCATGTGGCCGGCGATCAGGATGCCCGGCTCGCCCTGCTTCGGGTGCGGGAAGCGCGCGCGGATGACGCCGCCGAAACCCTGGCGGCCGGCGATGCGTTCGATCGTCGCACCCATGATCGCCATATCCCGCGCTGCGATATCGAGCATGCGGTTCACAGCGTTCGCGTCCCAGGTCGGGCTTTCGCATTCCACCCAGGTGCGCAGGCCCTCGAGCATGGCCTCGGAATCGAAGGGAAGATTGGCTGGATTCATCTCAATGTCTCTCAGGCTTCGAAAGATGGAACGCACATTGCATCGGTGCAGTGGGACGAGCGGAGAGAGTTGTAGAGCCAAACCGATCCTTGTGGAGCCCGTGCGCGCGCCGCCAGGGCCTGCAGTGAAACCGGATTGACGCGCTCAAGACTGTCTGCAAGTCTCGAAAAGATAAAGGCATTGCATGAGGTTGGTTCGCCCAAAGAACGGACCGGATGCTCAACCAATAACCTGCCTTTGAACAGTTTCACGTCAGGAGAAACTTTCCATGTTCCACTTCATGCGCCGGAGGCCTCGCGCGTTCGCCTCCAAACTTGCGCTGTCGGTCGTCGCGCTTTCGGTCGGCCTGGCGTCGCCAGTGCTTGCGGCCGACAAGACCATCACGCCGTGATGCATTCGGACCTGCGCATCATCGATCCGATCTTCACCACGGCCTATATCACGCGCGACCATGGCTACATGGTCTACGACACGCTGGTGGCCACCGATTCGAACTTCAAGGTCCAGCCGCAGATGGCGGACTGGAAGGTCTCCGACGACAAGCTCACCTACACCTTCACCTTGCGCGACGGCCTGAAGTGGCATGACGGCGCGCCGGTGACGGCGGAAGACTGCGTCGCCTCGCTCAAGCGCTGGGCAGCGGTCGACGGCATGGGCCAGAAGCTGATGGACTTCACCGCGAGCCTCGAGGCGACCGACGCCAAGACCATCACGCTGAAGCTGAAGGAGCCCTACGGCCTCGTGCTGGACTCCATTGGAAAGCCCTCGTCGCGCGTCGCCTTCATGATGCCGAAGCGTCTTGCCGAGACGCCGCCGGACAAGCAGATCCCCGAGCAGATCGGCTCCGGCCCCTTCAAGTTCGTGCAGTCGGAATTCCAGCCGGGTGTGAAGGCGGTCTACGTCAAGAACACCGACTACGTGCCGCGCAAGGAGCCGTCGAGCTGGACCTCGGGCGGCAAGGTGGTGAAGGTCGACCGCGTTGAGTGGATCACGATGCCGGACTCGCAGACGGCCGTGAACGCGTTGCAGTCGGGCGACATCGATTTCATGGAAAATCTGCCCTACGACATGCTGCCGGTGCTGGAGGCGAACAAGGAGCTCACGATCGACGTCTCCAACAAGTTCGGATACCAGACGCTCGGGCGCATGAACTTCCTCTATCCGCCCTTCGACAACGTCAAGGTGCGCCGCGCCGCCTTCCTGGCGATGAACCAGAAGGACGTGCTCGACGCGCTGATCGGCAACGCCAAATATCAGAAGGTCTGCGGCGCGTTCTTCGTCTGCGACACGCCGCTCGCGACCGATGTCGGCGCCGAGACCCTGATCAAGGGCAACGGCATGGCGGAGGCCAAGAAGGCGCTCGCCGAATCCGGCTATGACGGCACGCCAGTTGTGGTCATGGCGCCCGGCGATGTCACCACGCTGAAGGCGCAGCCGATCGTGGCGGCCCAGCTCCTGCGCGAAGCCGGCTTCAAGGTCGACCTGCAGGCGACCGACTGGCAGACCGTTGTGAGCCGCCGCGCCAGCCAGAAGCCGCCGAAGGAGGGCGGCTGGAACATGTTCTTCACCAACTGGGTCGCGGCCGACGTCGCCAATCCGATCGCCAATCTCTCGATCGGCGGCCAGGGCAAGAAGGGCTGGTTCGGCTGGGCGGAAAACGCCAAGATCGAGCAGCTCAAGGACGCCTTCGTCCGCGCCGCCTCGCTCGACGAGCAGAAGAAGATCGCGACCGAGATCCAGAAGGAAGCCTATGACCAGGTGATCTACATTCCGCTCGGTCAATATCTTCTGCCGAGCGGCTGGCGCAAGTCGCTGACCGGCGTGCTCGATGGCCCGGCCACCCCGGTGTTCTGGAACATCGACAAGTCCGAGTGAGGCGAGGGCACGCTCCCGCACCCTTCGTACCGATCGTCACGCGGCGCCGCTGTCACCAGCGGCGCCGCTCGCCAGACGAGCTTCCAGGAGAACTTCCCAAGAGACCCACCCAAGAAAACTTGCCAGGAGAATTTCAGTGCTCCAACTCATGCGCCGGCGGCGTCGGGCGTTCGTCTCCCTACTTGCGATTTCAGTCGTGGCGCTTTCGGCACTGGCCTCGCCGGCTCTTGCCGCAGGCAAGACCATCACCGCCGTGATGCATTCGGATCTGCGCGTCCTCGATCCGATTTTCACCAGCGCCTATATCTCGCGTGATCATGGCTACATGATCTACGACACGCTGATCGCGACGGATTCGAACTTCAAGATCCAGCCGCAGATGGCGGACTGGAAGATCTCCGACGACAAGCTGACCTACACCTTCACGCTGCGCGACGGTTTGAAGTGGCACGACGGTACGCCGGTCACCGCGGAAGATTGCGTTGCCTCCCTGAAGCGCTGGGCCGTTGTCGATAGCATGGGTCAGCAGATGATGCTGTTCACCGCGAGCATCGAGGCGACCGACCCCAAGACCATCACGCTGAAGCTAAAGGAGCCGTACGCGCTCGTGCTGGAAGCGATCGGCAAGCCGTCCTCGCGGGTGGCTTTCATGATGCCGAAGCGTCTCGCCGAGACGCCGGCGGACAAGCAGATATCCGAGCAGATCGGCTCCGGCCCTTTCAAGTTCGTGCAGTCGGAATTCCAGCCCGGGGTGAAGTCGGTCTACGTCAAGAACACCGATTACGTGCCGCGCAAAGAGCCGGCGAGCTGGACCGCCGGCGGCAAGGTCGCGAAGGTCGATCGCGTCGAATGGATTACGATGCCGGACCCGCAGACCGCGCTGAACGCGCTGCAGTCGGGCGACATCGATTTCATGGAAAATCCCGCCATCGAAATGTTGCCCACCATCGAAGCCGACAAAGAGCTCAAGCTCGAGATCCTGAACAAGTTCGGCTACCAGACGGGCGCTCGGATGAACTTCCTTCATCCGCCATTCGACAACGTCAAGGTCCGCCGTGCGGCACTTATGGCGGTCAACCAGAAGGACGTGCTCGACGCGCTGATCGGCAATCCCAAGTACTACAAGGCTTGCGCCGCGGTCTTCATCTGCGACACGCCGTTCGCGACGGAGGTTGGCGGGGAGACCCTCGCCAAGGGCGGCGACATGGCTGCGGCCAAAAAGGCGCTCGCCGAGTCCGGTTACGATGGGACGCCGGTCGTGCTCATGGCGCCGGGCGACGTGCTGACACTGAAGGCCCAACCGATCGTGGTGGCCCAGCAACTGCGCGAAGTCGGCTTCAAGGTCGACTTGCAGGCCACCGATTGGCAGACCGTGGTGAGCCGGCGCGCCAGCCAGAAGCCCCCGAAAGAGGGCGGCTGGAACATGTTCATCACCAACTGGGTCAGCGCCGACGTGTCGAACCCGATCTCCAACATCGCTGTCGGCGGGCAAGGCAAGAAGGGCGGCTGGTTCGGCTGGGCGGAGGATGCCAAGGTCGAGCAACTCAAGGACGCTTTCGTTCGCGCGGCTTCGCTCGACGATCAGAAGAAGATCGCGACCGAGATCCAGAAGGAGACCTATGACCAGGTGCTCTACGTTCCGCTCGGCCAGTATCAGGCGCCGAGCGCGTGGCGGAAGTCGCTCTCCGGCGTGATCGACGGTCCGGCAACGCCGGTGTTCTGGAACATCGACAAATCCGAGTAGGACGTGGACTGATAAGGCGTAGCCATAGCCTGATCGAGGCAAGCTGAACGAAAGCGAGGTAGTTCGCTGCCAGCTTGTCGTAGCGTGTTGTCTAATTCAGTCGGCGATCATAGCCACGATCGGCATCAGCCGTTTCGCGCCAGGAAAACTGCAGAAGGCTCCACCTCGATGAGGAACTCATCCTTGGCCAGGCTTGGCACTCCAATCTAGGTTGTACACGGCGGATTATCGCCGAACGCCGCTTTGAGGGCGCCGCTAATCGCTTTGCCTTCGTGTAGATGGCTCTGCTTGATGTAGAGCCGCAACGCACCCACCTGATCGAGTTTCGCACCAACCGATGCCAGCGCAACGCTAAGATTTTCTAGGCTCTTGCTGAGTTGACGGCCGATGTCGCCAGCGCCAACGACGTTCTGGTCTGCGTCCCAAGCAACCTGGCCGGACACATACACAACGTCGCCCAACGGTGTGGGGACAGTAGCAACCTGCGCGAAACCGTAGCGCAAGCTATCGAAGATTCCGACAGGAACATGCACCGATCGGCTCATGAAGGCTCCCTTGGCCAGAGCGCCAGTCGGCGGCGCCACCACTAGGCCGTGTATCTATGAACCCAGCGGCGTCACGTAACTGGTGACGAGGTCCGCTTTGTTCCAATAGCCACCAAGTGCGTGCGGTAGCGCAGATCGAGGCAGCCAACGGTCGATATAATGCAGGAAGCTACCGATCCGCAAACGCATCGGATACAAGAAGCGACGCATCAGTTCGGGACATTGAGCCGGAAAGCATGTCATCTCCGGGAGCAAGTGCGTCTCCGAGCGCGGCTGCCCGATCGCCGATGGTCGCGCGTCAAACCAGACCCATATTTCACGCGCTCACCGATCGGCGGGAAGCAGGAAAATTGCTGCAAGAACTCCCAAGACTGCTGTTGACGCTGCGGTAGCAAAGATGCCCTCGAAGGCTTGCCCGCCACCAACTGCGGCCAGCGCAGCGATCCCAAGCGCGAAGCCACCCTGTCGCGCCACGATCGTCATGGCAGAGGCCATGCCGGAACGGTCTGGCGGGGCGAGCGCAAGCAGGGCACCCGAAAGTTGCGGGTGGGCGAGCGCCGCGCCGCTGCCGATCGCTGCCATGCCCGCGAGCATAAGGACGAGGGTCTCGGCCGTATCGGTCCGCCAGAGGGATGCAAGTAAAAGGAGGTTGCCGACCGCAAGTATCGCGAGAGAATGTGCAAAGTGCCAGCGCCAACCGATGCGCATCACGAGGTGGCCGCCAATTGGCGGCACGATGAGCATCGGCGCCGTGGCAGCGAGCAGCGCGAGGCCAGTACGATTGGCGTGCCACCCGAATGCGCTCTGCATCGCTGGCGGCAGATAAACAAGGATGGCCCAGTAGCTGACGGAGACCGCAATCAGCAGCAGGCCGACACCGATCATCGCGGGTGTCCCGAACACGGCCGGGTCGAGGAGCGGCACAGCGCGCCGACGCTGTTGAAGCGCGAAGCCTGCCAACAGCAGAAGCGCTGCGCCGCCGAGGCTCGCGGCACCGATCGTGTCGGCACGCAGGCGCAACGTCGCGTCAATCAGTAGCGCGAGTGCCGTCGTCAACAGGGCAACGCCGACAATATCGAGCGGGCGCTTCTCCGCGGCTCGGCTCTCGGCGACGAACCGCGGCACCGCAATGGCCATAGCGACGCAGAACGGCACGTTGATGAAGAAGATCCAGCGCCACCCGGCCCAAGCCGTGATCACGCCACCGAGCGTCGGCCCCACGGCCATCCCAACACCGGAGACGACGCCCATCAAGGCGAACACACGCGCTCTGACGGCAGCATCCGGGAACGCGCTGGCGATGAGCGCCAAGGCGCTGTGACGACGAACGCTGCGCCAACGCCTTGCAGACCGCGGGCGAGCCACAACGACGGGCCGTCCCAGGCAAGGCCGCAGCCAAGGGAAGCGACAAGGAAGATCACATTGCCGCTCAGCAACGCGCGGCGGCGACCGAAGCGATCGGCGATTGCCCCAGCCGCGAGCAGCATGCCCGTGAAAGCGAGCGAGTACGCATCGATCACCCACGCCGTCGCGTCCATGCCGAAGCTGAGAGTACGCGCCATCGCAGGCAGCGCGACGACGACGGCGGTGACGTCGAGATTCGTGAAGAACGCACCGAGGCCGAGTGTCAGGGCAACGGAAAGATCACGAGCGCATAGGGCGGGTGCCGTTTTCACAAATCCTCTGCCGAACTGGGAAAGTGCCGCGCAGAAGCGCTGCGATGCCCGCTTGGTATCATCGGTTTGCGCTCGCGGCGTATGCGGAGTGTTCAACTCGGCATGAATCTCCTTCATAATGCCGGCATGACCGCCCAACCTCCATTCGATGCCCTGATTGCCTTCGAAGCCGTGCACCGTCTAGGCAGCGTCACCGCCGCAGCAAGCGACCTCGGCGTGACGCAGAGCGCAGTGAGCCACCGGTTGCGCCGTCTGGAAGACTTTATGGGTTTGCCGCTGCTGACGCGGACTTCGGGCGGCATGCGGCCGACGCCCGCGGGTGAAGCGCTTGCATCCGGCCTCGCGGAGCTCCTCACCGGCCTCGGAGAGCTACGCGCGCGATGCCGCGCTGCGGCCAGCAATGGCCCACTGCGCGTGGGCGTCAGCGCGGCGCTCGCGGACTATTGGCTCGTCGCACGCCTGCCGATGTTCAAGGCCCCATGACGCCGATCGAACTGATCATCGTCGAGAGCACGGCGCAAGCGATCCGCCTCGATCTCGACATCACGATCCATTGGCTCCTCGAGGACGAGGCACGCGAGACCTCGACGCAGCGCGTGTTGTTCCGCGAGCAGGTCTTCCCCGTTTGCCACGCGCGACTATTGCCGTCCGCGCCGCTCGACGACCCGATGCGCATCGCCGCGCTGCCGCTGATCCATAAGGGGGCTGGCGAAGACGCGAACGCGGGAACCGAGTGGTCCTGGTCGACGTGGTTCGCGCGACTTGGCCTCAACGCGCCGCCGCCGGTTGGACTACGTTACGCCAACATGGCGACGGCGATCGGTGCCGCACTTCAAGGCAGCGGCGTCGTGTGCTAACGCGCTCACTCCTCGCGCGCGACGCGCTCATCGACGGCCGCCTTGTGCGCGTGCTGCCCGAGACCTGGGACATGCCGTCGACGAAGGTACACCTCGTGCGCTGGCCCGCGGTCTTGGCAAGTGATGCTCGGGTGAAGGCATTCGTTGCATGGCTTTTGGACGAGGCCGACGAACGCGTCCAATAGGGGGCCGCCGGAAGCGTTGCAGCGCGCTTTGGCTTGTCAGCTTCGTGTCAGCTTTTAACCCTTCCAGTTTCCAATCATTGCTATTTGTTTCTGAATTGAAATAGATGTGCGCAGCTCGCACATCACTTTCCTTCATCAGATTCCCGTGCCGATCGATTTTGCATTCCAGGCGATGGCCGAACGGTCCGATCGCGCGCCAGCGCGATGGCGCCGGCCATTCCTGCGCTGGCTCGACGCCGTCGAGGCGGGCTGGGCCGTGCCGCTTCTCATTGCGTGCTTCGTTGCGGTCTGGACGCTCTATCTTGCGATCGCCTATGCCGGCGGTGGCCTGCATCCCGATACGCTCGAGGCCTGGACGCTGGGCCGGAATTTCGCGTTCGGCTATCACAAGCATCCGCCGCTGATGGGCTGGGTTGCCGCGAGCTGGACCGCGGTGTTTCCGCTGAGCGACTGGTCGCTGCAATTGATGTCGATGGCCAATGCGGGGCTCGCGTTGTTCTGCGTCGATCTGGTCGCGCGGCAGTTCGTGACCGGGCACAAGCGCATCCTGGTGCTGCTGCTGTTGATGCTGACGCCCGCCTATCAATTCCACGCACAGCGCTTCAATGCCAATTCGGTGCTGCTCGCGGCCTGGCCGCTCGCGACCTGGTGCTTCCTGCGCGCGTTCGAGACGCGCACGGCGCTGTGGGCGCTTGCTGCGGGATGCACGACGGCGCTGGCGATGGTCGGCAAGTATTATTCGATCTTCCTGGTCGCGAGTTTCGCGTTTGCGGCGCTGGCTCATCCGGCGCGGCGTGCCTATTTCAGCTCGGCTTCGCCCTGGATATCGGCCGTGACCGGGCTCGCCGTGCTGTCGCCGCACATCTACTGGCTGGCGACGACGGGGGCGTCGACCTTCACCTATGCAATGGCCCACGCCAACGGCAATGCCGCAAGCTCGCTGATCGAGGTGAAGAACTTCGTGCTGGGGCTGGCGGCGGCCATGGGCGTGTCCGCGGTGCTCTGGGTGTTGATCGCGGGGACGCGGCTCAAGCAGTTTCCGGCTGATTTCGCGGCCATGAGTCCGGGCCTGCGGCTTCTGTTCTATGTCGCGATCGGCACGATCGTGCTGCCGGTGCTGACGTCGCTCGCGATGGGAACGGATCTGCCCTCGCTATGGGCGCTGCAGGGCTTGTTCCTGTTCGTCGTGCTCATCGTCTGCGGCGCGCGCTATCCGATCGAGCGCTTCTACACCGTCAATGTCACGGTGATCGTCATCGGCGTTGCGCTCGCCGCCGTCCTCGTCGCAGCGCCGATCCACGCTGTCTATCGCAACAATCACGGCTACGAAGAGGGGCGGAATTTCTACGAGCAGGCGGCAAACGAGCTGACGCGGCAATGGCGGGAGCTGACCGGCGAGCCATTGAGTGCCGTGAGCGGCGACGATTCGCTGGCCTTTGCCACCGCGTTCTACAGCCCTGACCATCCCCGTTACGCGCGGCCGTTCGAGTACCAATACAAATGGGGCCTGCCGCGCAAGACGACGCTCGATCGCGGCTGGGCCGCGCTGTGTTTCCACGGCCAGGATCATTGCGGCAGGTGGATGGAATCAGTGTCCGGGCGAGCCGGGCACTTCGTCCGGCGCGAGTTCACCGTGCAGGCAACGCTGTGGGGGAGGCCCGGCGTGATGCGTGACGTCGTGGTGCTGATGGTGCCGCCGCGCGACAGCGGCGCGGCGCCCGAGAGCGCGGCCGACGAGTTCGGTGCCAGCAGGCGTCCTGCGCCTTAAGCTTTAGCAGTGGCTGTCGCGCACCTGCTCGAGGCCCTCGCTCGCGAAGGGCGGAGTGAATGCCGTTCGATCGGCATTCGGCACGGATGGCTTCGCCGCCTGCGCATCCCTGTCGGTACGGTCTTCGCGATGTTCCAGTTCCATAGAGGCAGCCTTTCGAAATTGCTGCAGTACAACATCGCCGTCGCCGGGAAGTTCCTCAACCGATGGGACGATGATGCGGCCGAAACAGCCGTCCCTTTTCCACCACCAGCACGATCGCGAGCGCGGCGAGCGTCGACAGGAAGAAGCCGATCGAGAACGGCAGAAGCGTGCCGTCAAAGCTCTGGCCGATCGCCATGCCGACCACGATGCCGATCAGCGTCGTGATCGAGCCGTAGAGCGAGGACGCAGTGCCGGCGATGTGGCCCTGCGGCTCCATCGCGAGCGCAGTGAAGTTGGCGACCATCATGCCGAACGAGAACATCATCAGCGCCGAGAGCACCATGAACAGCGAGAGCGGCAGCACGCCGAGAATTTCCGTCAGCAGCATGATGCCGGCCACCGCGGCATAGAGGCTCAGCGCGCCATGCGAGATCACGCGCATGCCGAGCCGTCCGACCAGTTGCGAATTGAGGAAGCCGGCCACCGCCGTGCCCGCCGCGATCGCGGCGAAGGCGAGCGGGAAGTAATGGCCGAGGTGATAGACGCCGGTGAACACCTGCTGGGCGCAGAACACGTAGGCGAACAGCGCGCCGATGACGCTTCCGGCGGCCGTCGCATAGCCGATGGTCTGGCGATTGGTCACGGTCTGCCGGAACGCCGAGAGCACGTCGGCCGGCGCCAGCGACCTGCGCTCCGACTCGGGGAGGGTTTCGGGCAGCCGCAGCACGCACCATGCGAGCGCGAGCAGGCCGTAGAGCATCAGCACGACGAAGATGCCGCGCCACGCCGTCACCAGCAGCACCGCCTGTCCGAACGAGGGCGCGATCACGGGCACCGCGATGAACACCATCATGGCGAGCGACATCACGCTTGCCATGCGGCGGCCGACATAGCAGTCGCGCACGATCGAGGTCGCGATCACGCGCGTTGCCGAGGTGCCGAGCCCTTGCAGCGCGCGCGCCAGCAGCAGCGTCTCGAACGAGGGCGCGGCGACCGCCAGCACGCTCGCCACCGCATAGACCGCCATGCCGCCGAGCAGCACCGGGCGGCGGCCGAAGCGATCCGACAACGGCCCCATCACGAACTGGCCCGCGCCGAAGCCGATCAGGAAGGTCGACAGCACGAGCTGGAGATGGTTGGCGACGGGAATCTGGAAGGCTGCCCCGATATTGGGCAGCGCCGGCAGCATCATGTCCATCGCAAGCGGATTCAGCGCCATGATGGACGCGATCACGATGACGAATTCGGGAAAACCCATGGGGCGGTGTCCGGAGGACACCCAATCGTCGGCATTGACGTCGGACAAGCAGCTCACCTCTGAAATCAGAGGCTCTTCTAGCGGTTATGCTGCGTCGCACAACCCATGTTTCGGGATGGCAGGCCGGCGGAACCGCGGCGGACACGACTTGGTGAAGCGGCTCTAGGCGCGAGCTGTCTTCCGGGCCGCCTCGACCAGGCCGAGCGCCAATTGCCCCGCCGTCTCGACATAGGCGAGATCGCGGTGGATCAGCATCACCGTGGTGGCGCCATCGAGCAGGATCAGGAGCTGGCGTGCGAGCGCCGCCGCGCCGGGGACGCCATGTTGCTTCAGCTCCGCCTCCAGCCAGGCTTCGAAACGCTTCTTGTGCGCCGCGCCGGCCTTCACGGCCGGATGGGCCGGCGTGTTGGCGAGCTCGGCGATGGTGCGCAGGAAGCCGCAGCCGCGCCAGCGCGGCGTGTCGACGGAGCGTCCGAGCTTTGTGAAGAGGCCGCGGACCTTGTCGGCGACGGTGCCGTCGGTCTCGGCGAACCAGCGCTTGTAGAGCTCCAGCGTCGGCTGATCCCTGGCCGCAATGGTTGCGGCGACGAGCTCGTCCTTGCTGGTGAAGTGATAGTAGAGCGTCTTCTTGGTGACGCCGGCCTTCTCGGCGACGGCGTCCATGCTCACCGCGCGGATCCCCTCGCCATAGAACAGGCGTGTCGCCGCAGTGACGATCTGCTCACGTGTGCTGTCACCCTTCTCGGACATCGGCAATGTATACTGCCTAGTGAGTATACACGACAAGGCCGCTGTGGCTGACTTCCGGACCCTGATCGACCTGGAAGGAGCGGCCACTTGTCCGACTTGATACTCTGCGAAACGCGCGGCGCCGTCGCGCTGCTGACGTTGAACCGTCCGAGCAAGCTCAATGCGCTGAGCTACGCGCTGATCGACCGCCTGATGGCGATCCTCGACCGCATCGAGGACGATGCAAACATCCGCGCCGTCATCCTGACCGGCGCGGGCGAGCGCGCCTTCTCGGCCGGCGCGGACATTGCCGAGTTCTCGGAGAGCGTGAAGTGTGGGCCCGACGCTGCGGTGAAGGCCTTCGTGCGGCGCGGGCAGGGCATGACGGCGCGCATGGAGGCATTTCCGAAGCCGATCATCGCCGCCGTCAACGGCATCGCCTTCGGCGGCGGCTGCGAGATCACGGAAGCGGTGCATCTCGCAATCGCCAGCGAGCGGGCGAGTTTTGCCAAGCCCGAGATCGCCATCGGCATCACGCCGACCTTCGGCGGCACGCAGCGCCTGCCGCGGCTCGCAGGCCGCAAGCGCGCGCTGGAATACCTTTTGACCGGCGATTCCTTTTCACCGCAGCGAGCCCAGGAGATCGGATTGGTCAACCGCATCGTGCCGCATGAGCAGCTGCTGGACGCAGCCTTCGCGCTGGCGGACCGCATCACGCGGCACTCGCATCTCGCGGTCGCCGCATCATCACGGCCGCGACGCGGGGTCTCAACAGCTCGATCACGGAAGGCCTCGCCATCGAGAGCGAGCAGTTCGCGCGCATGGCGGCGACGCAGGACACAAGCGAGGCGCTCGACGCCTGGCTCGCCGCCCGCGGCTCGCGCTAGAGCATGATCCGGACCCGAAGGGCCGCGTTAGCGCAAAGTGCGTAGCGGTTTTCCCTCGCGACAAACGCGGAACGCGTTTGCGCGGAGATCATGCTCAAACAGTAACCTAAAGCGCGATGGTGATTCACCTTCATGCTATCGCGCTTTAGGCGCAGTCTGGAAACCAGGGATTCACCATAACAGCGAGGACGGTCCATCGGGGAGATGAATCCGCAACGCATCCTGTCCAGTGTGGCCTGACCGGACGCCGGTCAGGCGCCGAGGGAACTCGAGCCACAGGCAGGATTGGACGTGTCTGACGTTACCGGGACAGCACGATGGGTGGGGCCGGCGGGCATGGCCGGGAAGCGCAATGTCTGGCACGACTGCCTGGTCGCGCTGGTGGCGCTGCTGGTGCTCGGCAATCTCGTCAGCGACCTCACGCTCGATGTGAATTTCGGCTGGGACGTGCGCGTCAATTGCGCGGCGGTCGATGCGCATGTCGATGGGCTCGATCCCTACTTCGTGAAAAATCTGAAGGGTACGAAATTCTCCTATCCTTATCTGCCGGTGACGCTCGACGCGTTCCGTCCGCTGTGCGCGGGAGGCTTTCTCCTCGGACATCACCGCGGCGTGTTTCTCCTGCTGGCCATGCTCTGCGGCCTGCTGCTACCGGGGCTCGGCCGCGACCGCGGCGGCTCGCGCGATATTGCGCTCAGGCTGCTCTGGGCGCTCGGCGCCTTCGTCGGCTTCGAGTGGGTCTTGGCGTCGGGCAATTTTACCATCATGAGCGGCACGCTGAGCGCGGCTGCGCTGGCACTGCTGCTGCGTTTCCCTTCGCCGGACGCGGACGATGATCGAAGCTTCGGCCTGCGCATCGTCGGCGCTGCGCTGCTCGGCCTCGTTGCCTCGTTCAAGCTGGTGTACAGCCCGGTGCTGGCCGCGCTGTATTTCCTGCCGCTGCCGCGTCGGCAGAAGATCGGCTTGATCGCAGCCGCGGCCGCAGGGCTTGGGCTGCCGGTTCTGCTCTCGATGGTCCTCTATCCCGATCTGTTTGCGAGCTGGCTGCTCGCGATCAAGGGTCAAATTCCCGACCAGCATACGGTCTATGTGATGGACACCACGCCGTCGCTGCTGCTGCTGGCGCAGGGCGCGCTGGACCAATTCGGGCTCGGCGGCAGCAAGCCGGTCGTGTTCGTGGCTTACGCGCTCGTGGCATTCGCGCTGGTGCTGGCGCCGTTTGCTCTGGTCGTGCTGCGCATGGCCGGTGGCCTCGCGCGCATTGAAGCCTCTTTCCTTGCCCGGCTCGATCGCTGGCTGATCGACCATCCGCACGAGGCCCTGCGGATCACCGTGCTGGCGATGTATGGGCTCTATCTCTGCGCGCCGCGCCTGAAGGAATATGCCTTCTTCGAGCTGGCGCTCTATGGCGCCATCCTCATCGTCGATCTTCCTGGCGCAGCCCTTGTCGCCGTCCTGACCATCGGCGTTGCCGTCCCAACACTGGTCTCGCAGTCGGGCATGCCGATCGAAGGCAGCTTCGTCCAGATCGCGGCCGCGTTGGTGTGCTTCTGGATCATGCTGCGGGCGCAGGCGGCGTCGTCAGCTGAGGTGGTGCGGGCAGCCGGGGTCGAACCGGCACAGCGCTTGCGCACCGAGGGATTTTAAGTCCCTTGCGTCTACCAATTCCGCCATGCCCGCTTGATCCAACGAGATCAAACACTTAAGTCCACCTCCGGCGGTCTGGAATCGGCGCTTGCGCAGCCGGAGGGGCGGTTCTTCCTTAAGCGAGCCGGGCGCACAAGGCAAAGCCTCAATCCGGACATCTGTTGCTGCTTTAGGCATTCTCAATCCACGGGGACTATTCATCCGGCATGGCTGCTTCGTTTTCCCACCGCCTGCGCTGCTGCGGCGCGCTTGTTGTGCTGCTCGCGGCGGGCGCCGCGCTGTCCGGCTGCGCCAGCATGAGCGAGACGGTCGCGCCGGCCTTGCCGATCCGGCAAGTACGAATTGTACGATTGCAAGCAGCTCGAGGCCGAGCGGAAGGGGCTCGCGGCCCGCACCGCCGATCTGCAGAGGCTGATGGACAAGGCGGAGACGGGGACCGGCGGCGCCGTGGTGTCCGAGCTCGCCTATCGCAACGACTACGTCGCAGTGCGCGGCTCGGCGCAGCTTGCCGACGACGCCTGGCGCCGCAACAGGTGCCGGGAGACGCCGCCGAATGCGCCGCCATCGCCCTCGACGCCGCAGCGGCCGGACATCAAGCCCGCGCCGAAACCCGGCAGCGCCGCTCGCTGAGCCGGCGCAATCGAGCCTGCGTCAGGGCCGCCAGCCGTAGATCCAGTCCTGCCGCGCCAGCATGCGGTCCGGGCCGAGCGCGCGGATGGCAATATCGCGCGCGAGCGCGAGCGGCCCGCCCAAATGGTAGATGCGGCCCTGCTGCCGCGCGGTCCGCTGCACCCGCTGCACGCGCGCCGCCCGCGCGCGGCCATATTGCTTCAGCACCGCCGTGATGCCGGCTGCGCTCTCGGCAGCTTCCGGACTGAGATGCTGCGCCAGCACGGCGGCATCCTCGATCGCCATGCCGGCGCCTTGGGCTGCAAACGGCAGCATCGCATGCACGGCATCGCCGAGCAGCGCGACCGGACCCTTGCTCCAGCCAGCATCATCCGCGCCGCCGGCGGCCAACGCGGCGCGGCGAAGGCGTCCATCACCTCGAGGGGATCGCCGGGCGTGCTCCAGCCCGGCCTGTTCCAGGTGCCCGGCAGCACGCGCCACGTTGATCTGGCGCCCGCCCGCGATCGGATAGGCGACAAGATGGGCATTCCGGCCCATCCAGAGCTGCACCCGGCGGGCGGTGTAGTCCTTCGGCAGCTGCGTGGCGTCCAGCGTGCCGCGCCAGGCGATCAGCCCGGAGAAGCGTGGCTGCACCTCGGGAAAAAGATGCTGGCGTACAGTCGACCAGATGCCGTCGGCGCCGATCAGCGCGCTCGCAAGATCGCTGCGGCGGATCGTGCCGCTGCGATGGACCACCGTCAGCCCCTTGGCGTGCGGCGCGACGTCCTCGAAGGTCGCACCCAATTTCAGGTCGATGTCAGGATGATCGGCAACAGCGCCCGCCAGCGCCGATTGCAGGTCGGCACGATGCACCACCCAATAGGGGGCGCCGGCGCGCGCGGACGCCGCCTCGCCGAGCGGCATGCGCAAGAGCTCGCCGCCGGCGCGCGCGCTCATGATCGAGACCGCCTCCGGGGTCACGGCGCGCAGCTTGAGGCGCTCGGTGAGGCCGAGCTCGACCAGCACGCGGCTGGCATTGGGGGAGAGTTGCAGGCCGGCGCCGACTTCCTCGAGCCGCTCGGTCTTTTCCAGCACGACGATGCGGAAGCCGCGGGCCGCGAGCGCCAGCGCGGCCGTCAGGCCACCGATACCGGCACCGGTGATGACAATCGTTCGGGAGAGCGCCACCCCTGACCGATGGGAACGGTCAGGCCACCTTGTCCTTCAAGACGCATTCCGGCGGGCGGGCTTCGCCCGCCTTCAGGTCCGCCGCGAAACGGTACAGCGTCGAGCAGTAGGGGCAGATGATCTCGTTGTCGTTGCCGAGGTCCAGGAAGACATGCGGATGATCGAACGGCGGATTAGCGCCCACGCACATGAACTCTTGCGAGCCGATCTCGATGACGGGAACACCGGCATCGTTATGGAAGTGCGGGACGACATGGTCGGACATCGTAGTTCATCCTGGAGTGGCAATGGCGGCAGACACAATCAAAAACTGACGCGGCATCTTTAAGGCGCCGCGGACCATAATGGTGGGTGCTGATGATTGCTAGTCCAGCGGAACCGAAAGGTTCGCATTGCCCCATGCTCATTTGCTCATGCAAATTCGACACAATCTTGCGGCCTGAGAGAAGCCCTTCTTTCGTCGGGGACGTTGTGTCGCAATTTTGGCATACTATGTCTGGGGCAAGCGCAAGTTGCGACGAAAGACGAACCATCAGGCGCAAGACGATTTCAAGACGATTTCAGGACCGTCCAGGCTTTTCGCATGAAGTGGCTGCGAATCATCACAGCGTTGACCGGGATCGCGGCGTGCAGCTTCATGCTCGTGCAGGTAGCGCCGCATGCCCGCGAGGCCGGCGCGATTCTCACCGCCCAGGATGATCCGGCCGCGCTCTCCGAGCTCAAGCTCGATGCGCTGCTCCGGCAGAACGACCATCTGGTTCAGGACAATATCGAGGCCGCGCTCGCCGCAGGCGATGCCGATCTCGCCGACAGTTTCGTTGCGCTCGCGCGTGACCGCAACCTCGCGCTGCCCGATGACCTCATCAATCGCGTGAGCGATGCGGTCAAGGCCGAGAATTCCACCTCGCACTTCGCCAAACGGTTCGCCACAGGCCTCATCACCGGCAACGCCGACGATGTCGCGAGTCTGTCCGGAACTGTCGCCGGCGATCTGTTCGTGATCGGCGACATCAGGGACGTCGTGCGCGAGGGCAAGCATCTGGCGATGGGCGAGGACACCGACCGTCTGGTGCTGGGCCTTGCGACCGCGGGCCTTGCGGTCACTGCCGTGACCTATGTCTCCGTTGGCGGTGCTGCGCCGGTTCGCGCCGGGCTGACGCTGGTGAAGGATGCCCGCAAGGTCGGGCGGCTCGGCGAGGGGCTCGCCGCATGGGCCGGCCGGTCCGCCCGCGAGGTGGTCGATGCGCCGATGCTCCAGAACGCCGTCGCCAAGGGTTCGGTGTTCCGCCCCGGCGAGACCGTCAGCGCGATCAGGGCGGCGTTCCGGGCCGAGAAGGCCGGCGCGCTGGTCCGGCTCGGCAAGGATGTCACGCGCGTCGCCGAAAAGACCGGCACGCGCGGCGCCATGGATAGCTTGCGGATCGCCGAGGGTCCGAAGGATGTCGCGCGCGCGGCACGGCTTGCGGAAGCGCAGGGCGGCAAGACCCGCGCGATCATGAAGCTGCTCGGCCGCGGCGCGCTGCTGCTGATCGGCGGCGCGTTCGATCTGGCGCTCTGGCTGCTCAGTGCGGCACTGACGCTGTTCGGCCTTCTGTCCTCGATCAAGGCGACCACCGAGCGCCTGACGCAGGCGTGGTGCGATCGCAGACGGGCGCGGCGCCTCCGCCGTGCCCAGATTGCAGCCCAGGCTGCTCTGGCGAACACGGCCGTCACGGCCTGAAGCGGAACGCGCTATTCTTTGAGCATGATCTTGCCGGAAAACCGCTGCACACTTTTCCGGATCATGCTCTAAGATCACCCATTCCCCCTCAAGACTTGCGGAACTGATGATGCCGAGCTTTCACAACGGCGCCGTTGAAATTGCCTATCTCGACGAAGGCGAGGGCGATCCGATCATCCTCGTGCACGGCTTTGCCTCCAGCAAGAACGTGAACTGGGTCTATCCGACCTGGGTCTCGGAGCTGCGCAAGAACGGCCGCCGTGTGATCGCGCTCGACAATCGCGGCCATGGCGAGAGCGCAAAACTTTACGATCCCGCGCAATACTCGATCCCCACAATGGCCGGCGACGTGCTCGCGCTGATGGATCATCTCGCCATCCCGCAGGCCGACATGATGGGCTATTCGATGGGCGGACGGATGACGGCCTGGCTCGCCCTCAACGAGCCGCAGCGGCTGCGCTCGGCGATCCTCGGCGGCATCGGCATTGGCGGCCTGATCGAAGGCACCGGGCCCGGCGAGAACGTCGCCAAGGCATTGGAGGCGCCATCGCTCGACGACGTCAGCGATCCCGTCGGCCGCACCTTTCGTGCATTCGCAGACCAAACCCGTTCCGACCGCCGTGCGCTCGCCGCCTGCCTGCGCGGGACGCGAGATCTCATGACGAAGGGCGAAGCCGCACGCATCGACGTGCCCGTGCTGATCGCGGTCGGCTCGACCGACGACGTCGCGGGCTCGGCCAGCGCGCTCGGCGCCATCATCCCGGGTTCGGAAGTGCTCGATATTCCGGGCCGCGACCACATGCGCGCGGTCGGCGACAAGGTCTACAAGACCGGCGTGCTGGATTTCCTGTCACGCCGCGGCTGAGGTCTCGTCCCGAGCGCATGACCCGGAAATGTGCGCAACGGTTTTCCGAAAAGATCATGCCTAAACAAACAACGTAAAGCGCAATGACGATTCATCCTAGCTAAGGAGCGTACTCATAAAGGCAACGTCGGCTGCTGACGGCCAAGCGGAAAGCATCTGCTCGGGTTGAGCTTTACTGGTTTTGACCCGTTGCCGACATTAGCTGCTTCGGCGGCCGCCTTTCCGCGCAAAGAGTATCAGTAGGGGATACGCCAGCGCGAGAATGAAAATCGCGTCGAACAGGTAGACCGCTAATCCGCGCCCGAACGACGCTCCCGCCCCGAACGTAAACTCTCGCGCGTCAGAGAACAGTATCGGCAGGTTGAGAGCGGTCGAGATGAAGTTACCGACCCAGCCACCTCCGCAAGTGAAGCTTTGCTGTTCCTCGCTCAAGCTGCACCCGATGGATTTCAGTATAGGGTAAGCGACAAGCTCCAAGGGGGCTACAACGACGGCAACCCCCACGATGCATAAGCAAAACAGGCTAACACCTCTGAAAACCTTTAGGATTATCGACCGGGCCATTCAGCTCATCGATAGTCTGCAAGCAAAAGAGCGAGTTTCGCGCCTTCGGCATAGGTCAAATTGGGATCTATCCTGATGGCATAACTTCTAACTTCATCGATCACGGCGCGTACACGAGCTTCGTCGTTGCAGCCGACAGTCTCTCGAAACCTTTTCATTAGGGAGGCATTGGCTGCGACGAGCCTAACGAGCGGATCGAGTTCGGCGCTGCTACGCATCGTCTCGTGAGCGACTATCGGCCCCGGGTCGTGCGAGGGCCCAGGCTTCTCGCTAACGAGCTTAAGAACTCCCCTTGGCTTTTCATCTCTCATGGAGTGGGTCTCGACTTGAGCCAGAACGCATCCCGCGTAACATTACCATAATAGCGCGCTACCTAGCGAGGTCTGCTAATGGCCCACCTGCGAACTTGCGTCGTGTTCGACGGAGGTCCGCTCATCAAGCCAGAGCGGACCAGATTTGCTCAACCTGAGTTCTTCGCAGTTTGACCTAAAACAGGCCTGATTGAATCGTCGGCATTGCGAGCCACGCTTGCACTTGGCCTCGGCCCTGCTTCCGGTCGGGCGGCTCCGCCCCGTGTCACGGATCGAGCGAAGCAAGATAGGCAACGATCGCCAGCGTGTCGTCCTGGTCGAGGTTGCTCACCACCTGCGTCATTAGCGGGCTCCACTCGCCGTTCCGCGCGCCATGCCCGAAGTCGTAGAGCTGGCGAAACATATAGCTCGGTGAGCGGCCGGCGATGCTCGGCACTGGCCCGAGCCCCTTGAGCTCCGGCCCGTGGCACGGTGCGCATACGACCGTCTTTCCCGACCCGCTTTTCACCAGTGCCTCGCCTTTCGCCAGGCTACCGACCGGCACATAGGCGGTGAAGGTCGAGCGCGGATCGCGGCTCTCGAAACGGTGCAGGTCGTCGGGAATTTCGAGAATGCGCTGCCCAAGCGGATCACGTTCACCGTCCTCCACCGCTGCCCAGAGCAACGCCGCGATGTAACTTTTCGGCGCGGTGTCGCTCTCGACCACCTTGATGCGCTTGCGCGGCTGGAGGCCAGAAAAATAGGTCGCAGCTGCTTCCACTTCGGCATCGGTGATCGGCTTGGAAAGGGCGATCATCAAGCTCGGCGGCAAACGGCCAGCGACAGCGGTGCCGCGCAGGCCGCTCTTATATTCGGCCATTTGTCGGATGATGTAGCTCTTCGGAAGACCTGCTAGGTCGGCGTTTTCCGGACCCCCAGGTCCGTCAGCGCGGTGACAAAACCCGCAGGCGAATACGTCGGGCTTGCGGCCGTTGGCTACGATGTCCGGCAGTGGCCGATGGTCGTCCGGGTGCCAGATCGGCGCGATGAATCGGTCCCGGAGCTGGCTCCAGGTATAACCGGCCGTGCTGTTCGGCACACGCACAACGTTACCGTCATCGACCGGCGGCTTGTAGTTGGGATTGTTCTCCGGATAAGCCCATCGTGGCGGTGAGTCGCCCGCCGTGGCTGTGGTGATGGGTAGCGCTACGCAAATTGCTGCCGACGCAAGGACAGCTCTAGCGATTTTCATCGCGCCCTCGAACCTATTCATGATTGAGCCCTCGTGCTTCTCCGGTGGTGTTCCGCGGCGGAACACACACTTGGCGTGAGATGACGGCGCTGCAAAAAATGCGATCAGTAGAGAATGCGATGCCCGCCGACGGCACAATTGCTGCTCATCACAATAGACGGAGACTTCGGCACATCCCGTTGAGCAGCTCCGTAGTTAGGCTACATCAATCACAGGGCGGGGCGAAAGGGGGCTTGACTGCACATGGCCCCAAGCGGCAGTTGAGGGATGTCCGCTATTCCGCCGCTGTCGGGGGTAGAGCAGACATCGAGGCGCTGATCCTCGGCAAGTGTTTATGAGTACACGCCCTAATCTCGTTGGGTCTTAGGCTCGTCGTCATCACCGAACGCGCGCGCCAGCGCCATCAGCACCACGAAGGTCGCGACCCACACCATCCGCGCACCGTAGCGGTCATGCGGGCCCGAGATCACGCCGCAGATGAAGGCGTTGCCGAGCAGCGCCAGCGTCACGGTCGCAGCCAGCAGCGTCAGATCGTCGAGCCGGCGGTTTGCGAGCGCATGGGCGAGGAGTGCGACCAGCGCCAGCATCGAGACCAGCGCGACGGGGACGTGCAGCCAGTTGACATAGTCGAAATCGAGGCCCCAGTTCTGCTGGCGCGCCGCGCGCATCTGCGCGACCTGTGCCGGGATGTAGCGCTCAATGATGCCCCAGGTGTGCCCGAGCCAGACACTGGCGCCTTCGCCGGTCGCCACGTGCAGCAATTGCTGGCCCATCGCTCGGAGCGCTGCGCCGGCCTGCCAGGCCGGATAGTCTGCGAGCGAATGCACCACGATGGTGCCCATCTCGTCATTCATGCCTTCGAAGCGGCCGAGCGTGTTGAACATGCTCTTGCCCCACAGGAACTCGTCGGCAGTTGCAGGCAGCTCGTTGCGATAGGGACAAAGCTTGTAGTGCTCATGCGGGCAATGGTCGTTGAGATAATGTGCGACGATGCCGTCCTGCATCATGCGGCCGAAGGCGACGCCGTAGCCGCCGGGGGTCCAGGCCCATTTGCCCGACAGCGCGTGGTTCGCCGACACCAGCATCAAGGCGCCCACGACGATGGTCAGGCTCGCCTGCGCCAATCCGGCCAGCGGAAGTCGGCTGCCCAGCAGCGGCCGCGCCGTCCAGCCGACGACACAGAGGCCGAGCAGCACGCCGAGCGTGGCACTGTGGGTCGCGGCGGCAAAGGCGGTGAAGACGAACAGCGAGATCTTTTCGAGCAGCGACGTGCGCTCTCCGCCGACGACCAGCAGGAACAGTGACAATATCGAGAGGCCGGCAAAGATGTCGGTGAGCAGCATGCTGGCGAGCCAGGGCAGTGCGGTCGACAGGATCAGGAGCAGGCTGATCGCGACGAAGCGGAAGGTCTGCATCAGGCCGAGCACGCGCAGCGTGAGCTGAAGCAGCCACAGCGTTGCCAGCGACTGGACCGCGAGGTTGATCCAGAAGCTGAAGCTCTCGCCATAGTGCAGGTAGAGGCCGAACACGGTGGAGCGGCTCGGGACCAGATAGCCCTCGTACCAGCGCGCCAGATAGCCGCCGGTGTCCCATTGCAATAGCGGATAGCCGTTCCAGAACGCCGGCGCGATCAGCAGGAGGGGCAGGGTTGCCGCCGCCAGCCGCAGCCAAAACGAGCCCGCGGCGCGCGCGCGCAATTGATCGGTGGTGATGCTCAAGATTGCTCCGTCGTCCCCCGGGGACCATGCCCGCAATAACCGTCGAGACGGAATTCACCAATAGTTTGACGCCGCCCGGCTTGAATTTGGCCAAAGCCTGACCATTTTGAGCCCACCTTGCCGCTTGGGGGCGTCAAAAGAAACCGTTGTGTTTCAACGCGTTGGCTGCTTTCGCGGGGCAAGGCGCTGTTCACTCTCAGGCAAGCCCGTCAGGACTTTGTCGCCTAGACTGTGTTATAGAGCCAACAAAACCAGCCCATTCGAAAGAGCAGATCCCATGGCAGTGCATCAGGTCAATCCGGGAGGAAAGCTCGCATCGCTCGATCCGATCTGGGACCGGATCCGGGGCGAGGCGGAGGACATCGTCCATCGCGAGCCCGAGCTTGCGACCTTCATCTATTCGACGGTGCTGCATCACAGCCGCCTGGAAGATTCGGTGATCCATCGTCTCGCCGACCGGCTCGATCACTCCGCGCTGTCGGGCGATCTGGTGCGCCAGACCTACGACGAGGCGCTCCGCGACGATCCCGATCTCGGCAACGCCTTCCGCGCCGATCTCGTCGCCGTCTACGACCGCGATCCCGCCACCGCGCGCTTCATCGACCCCTTGCTCTACTTCAAGGGTTTTCACGCGATCCAGACCCATCGCCTCGCGCACTGGCTCTACCTGAAGGGCCGCAAGGATTTTGCGTATTATCTCCAGAGCCGCGCCTCCGCGGTGTTCCAGACCGACATCAATCCGGCCGCGCGCATCGGCCGCGGCATCTTCCTCGACCACGCCACCGGTTTTGTCTGCGGCGAGACCGCTGTGATCGAGGACGACGTCTCGATCCTGCACGGCGTCACGCTCGGTGGCACCGGCAAGGAGAACGAGGACCGTCATCCGAAAATCCGTCACGGCGTGTTGATCGGCGCCGGCGCAAAGATTCTCGGCAATATCGAGATCGGCCATTGCGCGCGCATCGCTGCCGGCTCGGTCGTGGTCAAGCCCGTGCCGCATAACGTCACGGTCGCCGGCGTGCCGGCCAAGATCGTCGTGAGGCCGGCTGCGCAGAGCCGTCACGCACCATGGATCAGATGATCAACGCGATGGGGCTTTGAGCGCGCGAGCAAGCGCCGGATTTTCCGGCGCTTGTCGTCCCCAAATTCTTTGGCAATTCATGCTGGCGGTTCGTCGCGTCTCGTCCTAAAACCCGCCGACCAATTTCGATCGGAGACTTGCCGTGGACGTCAAAGAAGTCAGAAAGCTGGACGCGTATCTGAAGCGCGTATTCGGCAATCCCAAGATCCGCGTCGTGCCGCGGCCGAAGAAAGATGATTCCGCCGAGGTCTATATCGGCGAGGAATTCATCGGCGTGCTCTTCGTCGACGACGAGGACGACGATCGCTCGTTCCAGTTCCAGATGGCGATCCTCGAGGACGATCTCGTCGATCAGGAATAGTTTTCGACGCCGTCATTGCGAGCGAAGCGGCGTTTTCGCTGGGCTCGCAATGAAGCCGTGTGGGCTCCGCGAGGCGTCTTCTCGTGTCCCGGACGCGCTGCAACGCTCTTAGCGTTGCTGCGCAGAGCCGGGACCCAGAAGCTACACAGCGCATCTCTGCAACATGGGCCCCCGGCTCTGCAGCGCACCGTCGAAGTGACGCTGCGCTGCGTCCGGGGCACGCATCGGAGATCGGGGCGCGCTCTCTCCACAATGACGAGCATCAGCGCTACGGCTCGATAGCTCTATTTCCCCGCGAGAATGCGCAGCCGCGCCGTGGCATCGGCGACGATGATGCCGCTCGTATCGACGAGCTCGGCGTGCACGACCATGTCGCGCTCCGTCCGTTCGACAATGCGCGCACGTGCCGTGATCGGCCCGACCGATGCGGGCTTCAGGAAGCGCGTATCGAGATTTCTTGTGACGACGGTCAGTTCGGACGAGAGCGCCGCCAGTGCGCAAATTCCGGTGGCGGAGTCCAGCATGGCCGCGAGAAATCCGCCCTGGATCGTCCCGTGCCTGTTGGTGAATGCCTGCTGAGCCCTAAAGCGGATCAGCGCACGCCCGCTCTCGTCGAAGCCAAGCCATTCGCGTCCGAGCAGCTGGGCGCCGGGTGGGAGAGGTGTTGCCGCATCGTTCATGTCGATCGCCCCATGCTGACATCATGCCACTGTTTTGCCCGACGGGTCAAGCGCGATTTCGAAAAAGACGAATTTTGAAAATGCGAAAGCCGTGACAAGACGCTTGGCTACTGTGCATGGGGTTGTTTTCGATTTTTTGTCGGGAGGCTCCGGGTGCGTCCCTGCAAGCCGATCCCGCAGCGGAGAGGGCGCTCAGCCCTTCGGCCCGCGGAGCTGCGCGGTCAGCCGGTCCATCGCCTCGGCCACGTCGCGCCATTGTGACAGCCAGCTGCGCGGGAAGCGGAAGGTGAGGTCGGCGCCGCCGACGCGGCGTTCGGAGAGGCACATGCCCGGCGTCGCCGCATCGCGGGTACAGCGCGCGGTCAGCGCGGGATTTGCGGCAGAGTAGAGATCCTCGCTGCCGTAAGGCGTGTCAGCGCGGAACATCCGCATCGTCAGCCCGTCCTCCGGCTGGGTTGCAGCCTGGTCGAGATAGCGCGGATAGATCGTGGCGGTGCGCTGCTCGGGCGAGAGCGCATCGTGATGGGCCGCGATCGACAGGAAGATGCGGTCGATCGAGTGCACCGCCACCTCCACGGTGTCGGCGGTGACGTGCTTCGGCGCGCCGGGCGGCTCAAGTGAGGGATAGAGGAAGTCGAGATCGATGCGCTCCTGCGGCCCTGTGTGCCGCTGGATCTTCATGCGGATCGCCGCCGCCGGCAGATTGAACAGCGTGCCGCCGACGCTCACCGGCAGCTTGTCCGGCGCGTTGGCGCCGGTCACGCCCCAGGTCGGCCACAGCAGATAGGCGCGCAGCGTCCCGCACCTCGGGGAACGGGGAAACGGGCCCTGGCGCGGGCCGGCCGGCGGCGTTAACCTTCCCTTAAGGATAATGTAGCGCTAACCAGCACTTTTTGTCACAGGAAGGCTCCTCGCGTTGCGTAAGGGCGGACTGTTCCGATGACACCTGAAGCTCTCAATACCTTCTTCTCGATCTGCATCGGTTTCGCCCTCGCCGGCGCCCTCGTGAACGGATACCAGGCCGCCACGCAGCGGCCCGCCGGGTTCGGCCTGTTGCAGGCCGGCGTCGCGCCGACGACCTTCGCGGCCGTGCCGTTCCTGGTGTTCGCGGCGCCCTTCATCATCATGCGCAACACCTTGCGCGGCATGCGGCTGGAAAGCCGCCGCTTCGAGTTCGTGATGATGGCGACCCTCATCGCCGGCTTCTGGAGCATGATGAGCGGCACCTTCTTCCTGATGACGCTGCGCGCGGCCGGCGTGCTGGTCTGACGCCGTTCTGCAGGGCTGCGCGGCGGCCCTTTGCCTCCGCGCCGCCGTTTCGCTATGCCTGAGGTCAACGCGACAGGAGACCTTCATGGCGATCTACGAGCTCGACGGGCAGGCGCCCGATCTTCCGGCTGACGGCAATTACTTCATCGCGGAGACCGCGACCGTGATCGGCCGCGTGCGCCTGAAGCCGGGCGCCAGCGTCTGGTTCGGCGCGGTGCTGCGCGGCGACAATGAGTGGATCGAGATCGGCGAGGGCGCCAATGTGCAGGACGGCTCGACCTGCCATACCGATCTTGGTTTTCCCATGGTGATCGGCCGAAACTGCACCGTCGGCCACAACGTCATCCTGCACGGCTGCACGATCGAGGAGGGCGCGCTGATCGGCATGGGCTCGATCGTGATGAACGGTGCGAAGATCGGCCGCAACAGCATCGTCGGCGCCGGCTCGGTCATCACCGAGGGCAAGGAATTTCCGGAACGCTCGCTGATCATCGGCTCGCCGGCGCGCGTGATCCGCACGCTCGACGACGCCCAGGTCCAGAAGATGGGAAGCGCGGCCAGGTTCTACGTCGCCAACGGTCCGCGCTTCAAGAAAGGCCTGAAGCGGATCGGCTAGCTGCCTTCGGACTCGCGGGCCTCCATGGCGCTTGCGACTTTCTCGTGTCCCGCCGACCACAGCGCATGCTCGTCGCTGCCGTCTGAATAAGGATTGGCTTCAGGTGGAATGTTGTCGCGCGCGGCGCGTTCGCCTTCTGCAAAAGGATCGCGATCGGTCATCGTGAACTTTGCCTTCCCATGATTGCGAGGTCGCGGTCATCAGCTCGCGCATGAGCGCGTCTGTCTGCCCGGTTCAAGCTGGTGGGGCTACATTTGTTCCGGAACCGGTCTTTGCCGGGGCGGTTGGTCAACCAAAGGAGCATGTCCGATGGCCAGATCGCCAACCGTTTCAATGAAGAGCTTGATCGTGATCCTCAGTCTTGCGGTGATGCCCGCTGCATCGTTCGCGCAAGCAACCGGCGGCGCGGGTTCTGCCGGATCGACCGGATCAAGCGGATCGACCGGCGGTGTCGCCAATTCTCCAGCTCCGCCGCCCGGGACCAATAGTTTGGGGACGGCTCAATCATCCGGCCCGGGCTCGGGAGCCACCACCGGCACCGGCAACGGTGGGTCGACCGATGCCGCCGTGAACGCCGAGAACCGCATGCTGGACAAGAAGCTCAAGAGCATCTGCCGCGGCTGCTGATGCTCGCGCGGAAGTGAGACAGTGTGGCTGTCGGGAATGCGGAAGGGACGCTAGCTTGATCCCGCTTTGAAGCGTGGAGCGTGTCCACGCGGAGGATCAAGTGAATGTTACGCAAGATGATCATGGCGGCGCTGGCCGTCGCGGCAGTCGGGCTGTCGGCGCCGCAGGCAGCTGAGGCGAGGGGCGGTTTCGGACATGGCGGCGGCTTCCACGGCGGTGGCGGCTGGCACGGTGGCGGCGGCTGGGGCCGGCTGGGGCCATGGCGGCCACTGGCATGGCGGCGGCTTCTGGCCCGGCGTCGCCATCGGGGCGGGAATTGCCGGCGCCGGCCTTTACGGCGGCTACTATGGCTACGGCTACGGATCCCCCTATTACGGCGACCCCTACTATTATGGGACCGGTTACGACGACGGTGGCTATGGCGGCTGCTACGTCGTGCGCAAGCGCGTGATGACGCCCGCGGGATGGCGATACCGCCGCGTCGACGTCTGCGAATAGCCGGGTGACCGGCCGGACCCTGAAAAAACAAGGCCGTTGACGCAGTATACCGTCAACGACCTTGCCAGCCCCGGATATTGAAATCGGCTCACGCCATCCGGTGACGGCCAGCATGGCGCGGAATCATACGGGGGAATGTGATCCAGTTCACAAGTGCCGAAAATAAAGTCGCGCCGTGGTTGCTCAGCCGCGCGAGCGTTTGCGGCCGCTGGCGTGCACGCGGTACCGTGCCGGTTTCCTGCGGGTAACCGAGGGCGTCTCCGCCTCTGTCGCCCGCGCGCTGGCGAAGGATTGCCGCAAACCGTCGATCGACTCGTTGAGCGTTGCGACCTGCTCGGAGAGGCGCTTGGTGTCGGCCTGCTGCGCCGCCATCAGCCGCTTCATGGTCTGGAGCTGGTCCTGCACGACCTGGAGCTGGTCGATCGATTCCTGCTGGGTAGCCTCCAGCCCCTTGGTCTTCTCGACCAGCTGCTCGGACGCCTGGGCCGTGCGGACCTGGAGTTGCCGCGACGCCACCACCCGGTCGGTCTCGGGTGCTGCGCCGGTATAGGCGCGCCACATCGCAATCGAGGTCACGCCGACGATGAGCAGGAGGAGGGCGGCGGCGGTCAGCGCGATAGGCTGGGCGCCGAGCCGAAGGAGAGGGTTTGATGATGTGTTCTCTGCGAGATCGATCATCGCTGACAAAACCCAAATTGAAACTTGGTGAGTGGCGAAGACCGGCAACCCAAGAACGCAGAACAAGAGGCGGCCGGGGATGTCCCGAAAACGTTACGTTTCCGCAAGGAATGGGACCAAAAAGAGGCCGTGTGCCGGAAAACGTAATTATCACAAGCCCGGCGGCTTCCCGTGACCGGGATCGGTGTGCCCAAAAAATACCCGCCCACGCCGAATTCGGCATGAGCGGGTATTGAGGTACGATGAGCGATCCGGGGACGGCCCCGTGTTCATGCAACGAATCCGCTAGGGACGGGCAGCCTTCATCGAAGGCTGAATCGTCATGCGATAGGCGATGAACGCGCTGCCGTCGAAGGTCTCCACGACCTCGTCACAGGCGGGACAGCGGTACTCGCCCTTGTTGGCCGGCGGTGTCGACAGTTCCAGTCGCCGAAAGCCGGCCCCGCACGCGGAACACGTCACGTCGTTCTTTTTCATAGTAGCCCCGTAGAAATACTGGTGCGGCTTCCTAGCACGGGGTTGGCGCGAAAACAGTGCGCTCTATGACAGAAACATAAAAGTTGATCGGGATTGCCGGTCGCCGGTTAGGGCTCATGGCTGGAACGGCGCAAACGGACCGGAATAGGTCTTCGATCGCGGCGCGGCGTAGGGCCCGAGCCGCGACGTCTGCAGTCCGAGCCGCACCAATCCTTCCGCCAGCGTCACGGCCGCTGCGACGCCGTCGATCACGGGGAGGCCGTGCGTGGCGGCGAGTTCAGCGGCGAAGTCGGCCATGCCGGCACAGCCGAGCACGATGGCCTCGGCACGATCGTCGCGGATCGCGGCGGTGATCTCCGCGGAGATTTTTCCAAGCGCATCAGTGTTGCGCTCCTCGAGTGCGAGCACCGGCACCTCGGCTGCGCGGACGCGGGCGCAGCGCTCGGCGAGGCCGTATTTCCGTAAGTTATGCTCGATCGGAACGATGGAGACACCGAGCGTCGTCACCACGGCAAAGCGCGCTGCGATCAGGCTCGCCATGTGGAAGCCGGCTTCGCCGATGCCGATCACCGGCGTCTTTGCGGCCGCACGCGCAGCGTCGATGCCGGTGTCATCGAAGCAGGCGATGATGTGCGCATCCGCACCGTCGCGGTCGGCCTCGCGGATGCAGCCGAGCATGCCGGGCACCGCAAATGCCTCGTCGTAAAAGCCTTCGATCGAGACCGGGCCCATCGACGGCTGGCGCGCATCGATCACGGTGTCGGGCAGCGCAACGCTGCGCGCCGCAGCGGCGATCTTCGCCGTCATCGACGCGGTCGTGTTGGGATTGACGATGTGCAGCCGCATCGCGATCAGACGAGCCCTTTGCCGGCGTCCGAGCCCTTGGCCGCCTGCCGCTTGTTGAGCATGTGGATGGTGCCGAGCGCAAGCGCGATCACCGCGAACGACACCGCCGAGATCACGGTGCCGAGCGCGTAGATGTCGGGCTTGGTCACGGTGGTGGTGAGGCCCTGCAGATCGAGCGGCAGCGTATTCACCGGGCCGATCGCCTGGCTGGAGCGGGCGAGCTCGTCCCAGGACAGCGTGAAGCCAAACAGGCCGATGCCGATCACCGACGGCAGGATGATCGGCAGCACGACGTAGCGGAAGGTCTGCCACGGCGTCGCGCCGAGGTCGCGCGCGGCTTCCTCGAGGCGCGGGTCGAAGCGGTTGAAGATCGCGAACATGATGAGCAGGCCGAACGGCAACGTCCAGGTCAGGTGCGCGCCGAGACCCGAGGTGAGTAGGCCCATCGAGGTCTCGAAATTCTCGTTCCAATGCGCCTTGATCAGATCGTCGATGATGCGGAATTCCAGGGAGATGCCGAGCGAGGTGATGATCGAGGGCACGATGAGGCTCGCGATCGCCGAGTAGAACAGGATGCTTTGCGCCCTGAATTTCCTGCGGAACGCCATGCCGGCGGCAACCGACAGCACGACGGTGACGGCCATCACCACGAGGCCGAGCAGCAGCGAGCGGCGGAAGGCGGCGCCGAGATCGACGATGCCGGTGCCCTCGAACAGCTTTGCAAGCCAGAAGGTCGAGACGCCGTTCATCGGAAAGGTGAGGCCGCCCTGCGGCCCCTGGAACGACAGCACGTAGATCGCGATCATCGGCCCGTAGAGGAACAGCACATAGGCCGCGAAGAAGATCGCGAGCACGTAGAAAGAGCGCGGGCGTCCTTCCTTCATCACAGCTCCTTCCGGATGTCGACGATGCGCGACATCATGGTGATGATCAGGAAAGTGATTGCGAGCAGGATTACGGCATTCGCCGCCGCTGCCGGGAATTGCAGCGCGTTCAGCCGCGTCTCGATGATCTTGCCGGCGGCGGCGATCTGCTGGCCGCCCATCACGCCGATGGTGATGAAGTCGCCCATCACGATGGTGATGACGAAGATCGAGCCGATCACGATGCCGGGTTTTGCAAGGGGAATGATGACATTGACCAGCGTCTGGAGGCCGGTGGCGCCGGCGTCATAGGCGGCCTCGATCAGCGACTTGTCGATGCGGATCATCGAATTGAAGATCGGCACCACCATGAAGAAGGTGAAGAGGTGGACGAGCGCGAGCACGACGGAGAATTCGGAGAACAGCAGCCATTCCACGGGGTGGTTGATCAAGCCGGTCTTGATCAGGCCGGAGTTGACGAGGCCGTTGCGGCCGAGCAGCGGGATCCAGGCGATCATGCGGATGACGTTGGAGGTCCAGAACGGGATCGTGCAGAGCAACGACAATCCCATCTGCCAGGTCTTGGACTTCACGTGGAAGGCGAGGAAGTAGGCGACCCAGAAGCCGATGAAGAGCGTGATCGCCCACACCAGGAAGCACAACTTCAGCGTCTTCAGATAGGTCTTGCCGATGGTGCAGAGATCGGGGAGCTGCGCGATGCAGCCCTCGAACGTGTCGGTGTAGCCGCGGCCCGAGAAGGCCGGGAGCAGCTGGTATTCGTTATAGTCCCAGAAGGAGACGATGACGACGAAGACGAGTGGAATGAGGAAGAAGGCAAGAAACACCAGCATCATCGGCCCGGCCTGGAGCCAGGAGATGAAGGAGGGCGACAGCCGCGTCGCTTTTGCGGCGCGCGCTGTGCCCGACCCCGGGATCAAGCCCGGGGTTGCCTGTTGCAAAACCTCTTCCGACATGTCCGTCACGCCGCGATGAACTCGTTCCACTTGCGGACCATGTAGTCGTTCTCGTCCATCACCGCGTTCCAGCACGCGACCGCGCCCATGCGATCTTCATAGGAGCCACCGTCGCGCACCGCGCCGGCCTTTTCGAGCAGAGAGCCGTCGGGCGCCTTGATGTCCTTCTCGGCCGGCTTGCCTTCCATCCAGTACGCCCACTCATACGGCTCCATGTGCGCCTTCGCGGTGGAGAGCACGGCGGAGTAGTAGCCCTGGCGGTTGAGATAGGCGCCGGCATAGCCGGACAGGAACCAGTTCACGAACTCATAGGCCCAGTCGAGCTTCGCGCCCGACACGCCCTTCGACACGCAGAAGCCCGAGGCCCAGGAGCGATAGCCTTCCTTCAGCGGCTGGAAGGTGCAGGCGATCCCCATCGAGCGCACCTTCGTCACCGCTGGCGACCACATCGACTGGATGACCGTTTCACCTGATGCCATCAGGTTGACGCTCTCGTTGAAATCTTTCCAGAAGGCGCGGAACTGGCCGGCCCTCTTCGCCTCGGTCATCACCTTCATGGTGAGATCGATCTCTTCCTTGGTCATGTTGCCCTTGTCGGCATATTTGTATTTGCCGCTGGCTTCGACGACCATCGCGGCGTCCATGATGCCGATCGAGGGAATGTTGAGGATCGAGGCCTTGCCCTTGAACTCGGGGTTGAGCAGCTCGGCCCAGGTGCTGATCGGACGCTTGATCAAATCGGGGCGGATGCCGAGGGTGTCGGCATTGTAGACGGTCGGGATCAGCGTGACGAATTCGGTCGCCGACGTCGCGAACTTCTTGGAGTCCTTGCCTTCGAGATAGAGCACCTTCCACGGCGCGGTGCCCTGGCCACCGATCTTCTTACCGCCGGGCGTCTCGCCCTTGGTGAAGACCGGCGTGATGTTGTCGAATTCCTTGATCTTCTTGGCGTCGAGGGCAAGGATGTTGCCCGACGGCACGATCTTCTTCAGCGAGAAATATTCGGTGTCCAGCACGTCGAAGGAGTTCGGCTGGGTCATCACGCGCTTGGTGACGTCGTCGGTGGTCGCGGTGATGTATTCGATCTTGATGCCGGTGTCCTTCAGGCACTGCTTGGAGATGTCGTCGCCCTCGTTCACGGCGGTGCCGAGATAGCGCAGCACCTTCGGCTCGGCCGAATGCACATAGGGAAAGCCGGTGATCGCGCCGGAGCCGGCGGCAAGGCCGGCGAGACCCGCGCTGCCCTTGAGCAGGGTGCGGCGGCTAAAACCCTTCTTGGTCGTCTCGGTCATATCAGTCACTCCTCTGTTGCGCATTCCACTGATTGATCGGCGCTATTGCAGGCGCTGCGCCTTGGCGGGATCCCAGGTGGCCAGCACGCGATCGCCCGGACGGAACGGGTGAACGTCGAAGGTGGCTTCCGGAACGTGGGAGAACAGGGCGGTGCCGTCGTCGAGCGTGAGCGAGACGGCGATGTAGGAGCCCTGGTACTCGGTCTGGGTCAGCAGCGCCGGCGCGCCGAACGCGCCGTCGGCGAACGGCACGATGCCGAGCTGATCGGCGCGCACGGCGATGAGGTTGCCGGCGTCGCTGAGGACGTTGTGGCCGCCGATGAAGCGCGCCACGAATTCGGTGCGGGGATGGTGGAAGATGTCGCGGGCCGGGCCCTGCTGCTCGATCCTGCCGTGGTTCATCACCACGATGTGGTCGGCGAGCGCCATCGCCTCCTCCTGGCCGTGGGTGACCTGGATGAAGCTGATGCCGAGCTCGCGCTGGAGGCGCCTGAGCTCGCCACGCATCTTGACCCGCAGGAACGGGTCGAGCGCTGAGAGCGGCTCGTCGAGCAGCAGGATCTGCGGCTCGGTGATCAGCGCGCGGGCGAGCGCCACGCGCTGCTGCTGGCCGCCGGAGAGCTGCGCCGGCAGCCGGCCGGCATAGGGGCTCATGGCCACGAGCTCGAGCAGCTCGCCTGCGCGCTTGTGCCGCGTCGCGCGATCGACGCCGCGCATTTTCAGGGCAAACGCCACGTTGTCGAGCACGGTCAGGTGCGGAAACAGCGCGTAGGACTGGAACATCATCGCCGTGCCGCGCTTGGCGGGCTCGAGATCAGTGACGTTCTGCGCGCCGAGAATGATGTCGCCCGCGCTGACCGCCTCATGGCCTGCGATCATGCGCAAGGTCGAGGTCTTGCCGCAGCCGGAGGGGCCGAGCAGGCAGCAATAGGTGCCGGCCGGGATCTTCAGGTTGACGTTGTCGACCGCCAGCGTCGTGTCGTAGCGCTTGGTGACGGCGACCAGTTCGAGAGCGGCGGGAGTGGCCATGGCGTGTCCAGGGGGAGGGCGATGCTTTCCGCCTCTCTCCGCAAGGTCCGTGCCAACAGGCTTCGGTCCGTCAAATCCCAGAAAGTGTGCTGCGGAGTCAGATCGTTAGATCGAATTCGGCGCATCCGGGCTGCCCGGCGCGCGCGCAGCCACCTGCACACAAAACAGGCGCAAATTGTATAAAGTTTCGCGTGTGATTGGATACAGCTCGTCGACTAACATTTGGCCCGATATTCGCCGATCGAGCCCTCAACCCCATGGCTGCCAAGACCCGCCAGAAATCCGACGCGCCAGATGCGAGCGATCGCGTCAGCCGGATCAGGGAAGGCGTGACCGCCGCGATCCTCGAGCATCGCCTGCTGCCGGGCACGAAGCTCGGCGAAGACGAGATCGGCGAGATCTACGGCGCGAGCCGCACGCTGGTGCGCACCGCGCTGCAACAGCTTGCACATGAGGGAATCGTCAACATCGAGAAGAACCGCGGCGCCTTCGTCGCGCGGCCGACGCCGGCCGATGCTCGCGAAGTGTTCGAGGCGCGCCGCCTGATCGAACCGACGATCGTCGATCATGCGATCGATGCGGCGTCACCGGTCTGGATCGATCGTCTCCAGCAACATCTCGCCGAAGAGCGCGAGGCCGAGCTGCGCGGCGATGCCCGCGCCTCCGTGCGGCTCTCCGGCGAGTTTCACCGGCTTGTTGCCGAGATGAGCGGCCACAGCATCTATCTCGGCTTCCTCAAGGAGCTGATCGCGCGCTCCTCGCTGATCATCCTGCTCTATCGCCGCCACGACACGCCGGCCTGCGGCACCGATCATCACGCCGGCATCGTCGCCGCAATCCGCAAGCGCGACCGGGAGGCCGCGCGGGCGCAGATGCTGTCGCATCTGCGAGAGATCGAGGCCGAGCTGTTCCTGAAGGATCCCGCGGCCGACGAGCTGCGGCTCGCGGACGTGCTTGGCGCCTGAGCGGGACGCGGCCGGACGTCACGCGCGACCTCTTTGATTCAATTGCGGCTGATCGCGCCGATCCCCGTCATCGCAGATAGCAGGGCTGCATCTTGCCGCCATGGTTGTACGTTGACGGAAGCTAAACGTCGGGGTCAACTGCCGACCAGACGTTGCGTGCCTGCCATCGCCCCTCGCGTAGCCCTAGACCTCAGTGGAAGGCTGGATATGTCGGGTTTGAGGATGTCGGCCAAAGTTTTCGCGTTCGCAGCATGGCTTGTCGGCACTGCAATGGGGCTCGGCGGCCCCTCGTCAGCAGCGGCCGAGGACTCCGCGGTGCTGTTCCGCAATGTCCGGATCTTCGACGGCAAGGCCAGCGCGCTCTCGGCGCCATCCAGCGTCCTCGTCAGGAACGGTGCCATCGAGAAGATTGCGACGGGAGACGCGACGGTAGCCGCACAAATCATCGACGGAGGCGGACGCGTTCTGATGCCGGGGCTGATCGACGCGCACTGGCACGCGATGCTGGTGCGTCCGACGCCGATGGCGGCGCTCGCGGGCGACATTGGCTACAACAATCTGGTTGCCGCGAGCGAAGCGACCGCGACGCTGATGCGCGGCTTCACCACCATTCGCGACATGGGCGGGCCGACCTTCGGCCTCAAGCAGGCCATCGACGAGGACCTCGTTGCTGGCCCGCGCATCTATCCATCCGGTGCCATCATCACCATCACTGGCGGACACGGCGATTTCCGCCAGCTCTCCGACCTGCCGCGGACCATCGGCGGCATGCTCAGCCGTATGGAGCAGATCGGCGGCAGCATGGTCGCCGACAGTCCCGACGAGGTGCGCGTCCGCGCCCGCGAGCAGCTGATGCAGGGCGCCTCGCAAGTCAAGCTCACCGCCGGCGGCGGCGTCGCTTCGCCGTTCAGCCCGCTCGACGTCTCCACCTTCACCGAGCCCGAGTTGCGCGCGGCAGTCGAAGCCGCCGACAATTGGGGCACTTACGTTGCGACGCACGCCTACACGCGGTCGCGATCCAGCGCTCGATCGCGGCCGGCGTGAGATGCATCGAGCACGGTCATCTCATGGACGAGGCGAATGCGAAACTGATCGCAGAGAAGGGCATCTGGCTCAGCACGCAGCCGTTCCTCGATCTGTCCGGTGCCGCTGCGCTCGGGCCTGCGGAGCAGGACAAGATGCGGCAAGTGGTCGCCGGCACCGATCGCGTCTACGCGCTGGCGAAGAAGTACAAGATCAAGACCGCGTTCGGCACCGACGTGCTGTTCTCGCAGGCACTGGCGGAGAAGCAGGGCTCGATGCTGGCTGCGCTGACGCGCTGGTACACGCCGGCCGAAGCACTGGCCATGGCGACCTCGGCCAATGCGGAACTGTTGAGCCTCTCGGGCCTGCGCAATCCCTATCCCGGCAAGCTCGGCGTGGTGGAGGAGGGCGCACTCGCCGATCTCCTGCTCGTCGACGGCAATCCGCTCGACAACATCGCGCTCGTCGAAGATCCCGCGAAGAGTTTTGTCGTGATCATGAAGGGCGGCAGGATCTACAAGAACAGTCTTGCACATTGACGCGTATGGCGCGTCGCGCGGCCTTGCGACATTGGAACGCTTCTAGTTGCGATCGTCAGATGCCGGCTTCTTGCGCGGCGAGGTGGATGCAATCTCCGGGATCGCAGGCGGCCTCGCAGGACTTGTCACAATTTCGGGCCGGTCATCGGATGCGTGACTTCTAAGCGTTTCCAGAACCAGGAAGAATTTCTCGGCTAGCATTGAGTCAAGCTCGCTGACGCGTTCATCTCGCTTTCGAGAGCGACGAGATTCGCTGTCAATTCGATCACTTGCCGGGCCCCGCGGCAATTTAATTCGTCGGCGTCAAGCCGATTGTGACAAGCTTTGCCTGACTTTTGCGCCTGAACGTCGTGTGGACGATCATGCGCCGCAGCGTAACGTTACTATTCCTCGCGCACCGCACCCGCTATATGCTGACGTTCTGTCATCGAACTGTCATGTCATCGTAAAATGCTAAAGTCAGACGCAACGCCGGCCCGCAAGACTCCGGGCGCGCCGGATGGGAATCCTGTCCCAAAGGACAACAAGAGAACGCAAGTCGCCGCCGGCTTCCTCAGGCAGATTGATCTGGCCGAGGCCGGCGCGGAACCAAAGACCGTCGAGGGCGCTGTGAGTGATCAGACGCCGTCGCAAGATGCGACGCCCGCGCCGGAGCCAACCCAATCGACTGTCGCCGCGCGCGTCTCGGCCGAGATCGAGCTCAAGCTTCTCGTCGATGCCGAGCGCATGGCGCATTTCAATGCCGCGCCGATCATCGCGAGCAACGCGCGCAACAAGGGGGCACGCAAGCATCTCAAATCGGTCTACTACGACACGCCCGAGCGCGCGCTTCGGAAGAGCGGCCTCAGCTTGCGCGTGCGCCAGAACGGCGCGCGCTTCGTGCAGACCGTGAAGACCGACGCCGCGGACGATCCGCTGCGCCGTGGCGAGTGGGAGGCGAGCGTTCCCTCGCTCGCGCCGGATCTCGCTCTGGCGATGCCTTTCATTCCGGAGAAGCTCCGCGAGCAGCTCGAGACGCAGCCGCTTGAACCCGTCTTCACCGCCGACATCCATCGCCACGCGCGAATGATCGACCTGCCGTCCGGCACCGTCGAGATCGCCTTCGATCAGGGCGAGCTGATTGCCGGCGAGCGGTCGCTGCCGGTGAGCGAGATCGAGCTTGAGCTGAAGAGCGGCAGCGCCAGCACGATCTACGAGATCGCGCTGCGTCTTGCCGAGCACGGCGCGGTGAAGCCGTCGATCCGCAGCAAGTCGGCGCGCGGCTTCGATCTTGCCGCCGACAAGCCGCCGGCGGCGCGCCGGCCGCGCAAGCTTCAGCTCGATCCGTCAGTCACGCTCGACGAGGCCTTCGAGACCATCCTGCGGTCCTGCTTCCACCATTTGCTGCAATCGCTGCCGGCGGCCGAGGACGGTCGCAATCCGGAAGGCGTGCATCAGCTGCGCGTCTCGCTGCGGAGGCTTCGCTCGGCGCTCGATCTGATGGCGTCGGTCGGCGCGCTCAGCAATCTCGATGCGCTGCGGGCTGAAACCAAATGGCTGGCGCAGGACCTTTCGGCTGCGCGCGACTGGGATGTGTTCCAGCTCGACACCTTGCCGACGATCGCCTCGGCCTGTCCTGCGGTCGCTGGCTTCGATACGCTCGGCCGAGCCGCGGCCAGGCGCCAGTCCGAGGCTTATCGCAAAGCGCATCGCGCGCTCGGCGATCGCCGCTGCGCGCTGTTCCTGATCGGCCTCGGCGGCTGGATCGAGACGCGCGGCTGGCGCAACGACGTCGCCGCCGAAGACCTCGGCCAGCTCGCCGAGCCGGCGGTCAATTTCGCGCAGCGCATCCTGTCGGAGCAGCACGCCAAGGTGCTCAAGCGCGGGCGCCGGTTCAAGTCGCTGTCGCCTGAGCAGGTGCACCGGGTGCGGCTCGCGGCCAAGCGGCTGCGCTATCTCAGCGAGTTCCTGCTGCCGCTGTTTGCCGATCGCAAATCCGCCAGGCGCTACTCGCGCCGGCTCGCCGGCCTGCAGGAGGAGCTCGGCGCCTTCAACGACATGGCGGTCACGGCCTCGCTGCTCGATAGGCTCGGTGGCGAGTCCTCCGACAGCGCCATCGCGGCTGCCGCGATCGCCGGCTGGCAGGCGCGCGCCTCGGTCGGCGTGCAGCCCGCCCTGCAAAGCACGTGGCGCGATTTCACCACCGCGCGCGTGCCGTGGGTGTCGCAGAACTGATCGCATCCCAAAAAAAGTTGCGGCCAGCCATTGGGGGATGGCTGGCCGCGCGCGAACCGGTCTGGGACGGGGAGGGGTGGGGATGTGACCGGGTCGCGTAACTCGTTGTCTCGTTCCTAATCTCGCGCGCTGGCGGTGGAGACCGCCGGCTTGGTGTCGCCCAGCGAGACCCAGACGTTGGGATCGCTCTGCGACTGGCGCTTGACGAAGCGGTAGCCGGTCTCCGTCCAGGCCACGACGTTCTCGTTCTGATTGTCGAGAACGAACTCGCCCTTGTCGGTCTTCACCGTCAGCACCGCGTGTCCTTCGCCCTTCTTGTCGCGCACGACGGTGATGAGCAGGGCCTCGCGCGGCCATCCGGCATCCATCAGCATCTTGCGCTTCAGCAGCACGTAGTCTTCACAGTCGCCGTAGCCGTCGGTCGGCAGCGACCACTTCTCGATCACGCCCCAGTGCTCCTGGTCGGTCAAAGGCTTGACGGTCTCGTTGACCCAGCGATTGACCTTGACGAGGTCGCGCCAAGCCGTCTGCGACATCACGATGTCGCGCGGCTGCGTCGGCCCGCTCTGGCACTGCGCGGCATTGTCCGCACAGAACTCGACCCAGCCGATCGGCGCACGCGTGGTGTCGCCGAGGCTCGCGTAGAGCAGACGGCCTTCGCCGGCCTGCGCTGTCGCGCTGATCCCGAAGAGCATGGCGGCGATCGCCAAGCCTTTCCCCTGTCCCCTGAAGTCCAACATTGCGGCCCCCGTTTCTTGTTGGGACCACGTTTCGCATGGAGCTTTTGAGTTGCCGCTAAGTCGGCCAAGTCAAGTCGAGACGAATGCAAGTAAAACTGGCGGAGAATTCGATCTATACTTGAGCCAAATTCGAATAAAATTTGAGAATACTGCAATTGATTCAAATTTTAGGGATTAACGCGGAAACGCTGGCGGAACCGCCGTTTCCGCGCGCAAGCGCGCCGGCGTTAACCCGCGCTAGGCTGGTCAGGCCGCATGAAAAAGGCGGCGTCCGCATCGCGGAGGCCGCCTCTTGGTCTGGAAAAACAGTGGTTTTGGTGCGGTTGCGCTTTACCGCGCGGTAACGCTCTCTTCGAGTGTCTCGGCCGGCTGCTCGTGCATGAACTCCAGCGCGAAGCCGTCTTCGAGGTTGCGGACCACGCGGCCCTGGACCCGGCCGAGGAAAACCGTCGATTTCAGCGGCGGCCGGTTCTCCGCGGCGATCGCCGCGCCGGACAGTGACAGGTCGATGATGCGGCAGGTCATCTTGGTGCCGTCCTCGAGCGTCAGCACCGCGATCGGGTTGCGCGGCACGATACGGTCGTGGCGGCGATCCTCGGGCAGATTGAGAATGTCGCGGTTGGCGAGCCAGGTCAGCTGCGCCGCGAGCTTGTCGCGCTTGCGCGGCGTCGCGCCGATCGTCATGGCAAAGCCATTGTCGATGATGCGGGTGATCTTGCCCTCGACGCGGCCGATATGGTCGAGATAGGCGACCACGCGGTCACCGACATTGCCGATGCCGGGCGCGAGCAGCGCAAGACCCCCCGGCGACATGTTGATCACCTGGCAGGGGAATTCACGGCGGTCCGGCAGCATGTAGCGACCGAGCAGGTGAACCTTCACCCGCTGAAAACGCCGACGTTCCTCGGCGGCCGGAAGAAATTTTTTGTTCGCCAACGCCATTTTCACAACCCGACCCCCCGCCTGGCGGAGTCCGGGACGACCCTAAGGTGCATAGGGTTAATGCCGCGTTAGGATTGCGCGCGGCGATGACGGACAGAAACAATGCGCTCGAAAAGCCACATCAGGGGCGGGCAGGCCAATACTGCGAGCGCGCCGAGGTCGAGCGCGACCGCGGCGGTGCCGGCCGATTTGGCGAGCCGGCCTGCAATGGCCGGCCCCAGCATCATCGCGGCATAGAAGAGCGTGTAGAACACGCCCATCCCGATCGCCCTGGTCTCGGGGGGCGAGCACGCGCGCGGCCAGGCTCATGATCGGGCCGGCCGGATGGCCGCCGATCAGGCCAATCAGAACGAGGATGGTGATGACGGCGTCCGATCTCGGTAGCCAGGCCAGCAGCAGGGCCACGACGAGGCTGGCCGCGATCGCCAGTATAAAGGGTCGCTTGAAGCGATCGGCGAGATAGCCGCCGGCCGGCACCGAGATCACCGAGAGCCACATCACGACGCTGATCGCCGAGCCTGCGGCGGCGATGCTCCAGCCGCGCTCGGCGAGGAGGGACGGGCCGAACGAGAAGATCATGGCGAAGCCGACATTATAGAGGCCCCAGATCGCGCCCGCGACGATCACCGCCAGCAGCGCCAGGGGATCGAGCCGGCCCGAGCCCGCCGGGCCGGCTATTGCTGCGGGCGGCGGCTGGTAGAATGCGATCAGCACAACGCCGATCGCGGTCAGCGCGGCTGCGGCAAGGAATACGCTGCTTGCGCCATAGGCGGTGCCGAGCGCCGGCAATAGCAGCAGAGAGATCCCAACGCCGGCCGGCCAGGAATTGACGAAGATCGCCATGGCGGTGGCGATCTCCTTTCCTGCGAACCAGTCGGCGGCCATCTTGGTGAGCTGCACTGTGAGCAGCACGCCGCCGGCGCCGGAGGTAAGCCGGCCCGCCATCTGCCAGCCCCAGACATCGGTGGCCGCCATGACGAGGCTGCCCACTGTCATCAGCAGCAGCGCGGCAATCGTCGTCGGCTTGTCGCCGAGAAATCGGCCGATCGCGCCGCCCGGCAGCGCCAGGACGATACCGGGGGTGAAATAGAGTCCGATCAGGATGCCGATATCGGCGATGCCGACGCCAAAGCTCTGTTGCAGCAGCGGCGCGACCGCGGCCACGCTTTGGAATTGGAACGCGATGGTGAGGCGAACCAGGAACAGGATCGCAAGAATGCCCCAGCGATTGCGCAACGGCTCATCTCCCCATGCCCCTCAGCCGAGGGTGCGGTCGGGAGAGGCTGGAGTCAACCGGCTGGCTTCCTCGTCGCGCGCCCGTAGAGCAGGCACAGTAATGCCAGCAGCACGGCGGCCGAGAGGCCGAGCGACCAGTGAATGCCGATCGCAGCGCCGAATACGCCGACGGTGATGCCGCTGAAGGCCCGCATGCCGAGCCCAGCCATATTGTAGAGGCCGACGACGCGGCCGCGGATGTCGTGCGGCGCGTTCAGCTGCACCAGTGCCTGCGCCATGGTGTTGAACGACAATTCGAAGAAGCCGGCAAAGAACAGCAGCACGATCGCGAGCGGATAGATCCGCACCGCGGCGAAGCCGAGCAGTGCAACGCTCCAGAGCATCGCGAGCGTGATCGCCGTGCGCGGTGTGCCCTTGAGGCGTCCCCAGGATTCCAGCGCGATGCCGGCGAGCAGCGCGCCGGCGGCATCGGCGGCGAGCAGCACGCTGTAGGAGACGCCGGGATCGCCATGACCGAGATCGCCGGCAAAGCCGGGCATCTGGGCGTGATAGGCGTTGCCGATCATGAAGGAGGTGAGGCCGGCAAGCCATGTCATCGCCGTCAGCACCGGCTGGGTGCCGATGGCGCGGATGGTGAGCAGGATGTCGGCGAAGCCGCGCACGGCGAAGCGTCGCACCGCCACGCTGCTGTCGCGGACCGGCGCCCAGAACAGCCACAGCAGCATCGGCAGGTAGAACAGCGTGTTGAAGATGATGCCGTGCGAGGTGCCGAGCGTCAGCATGATGATGCCGCCGACGGCGGGCCCGACCAGGATGCCGAGATAGCGCGCCATCGCGTTCAGCCGCACCGCGCTCGGCAGGTCGGCGGGGCCGACGAGGTCGTAGAGCAACAGCTGGTTCGGTGTTTGCCAAAGGACTCCGGCGCAGCCGTGGATCACCAGCAGCAGCATCGCGTGCCACATCTGGATCGTGTCGGTGATGAAGAAGAAGCCCCAGCCGGCGGAGGCCGCGATGAACAGCAGCATGCCGCACTGGATGATGCGGCGCGGATCGAACCGGTCGGCGAGCCCGCCGACCGCGACCGAGAACAGCAGGAACGGCAGCCAGTGCGAGAGCACCGCAAAGCCGCCCAGCGTTGGCGAGTGGAATTTCTGGAACACCACCCAATAGCTGATCACATGCTCGATATTGTCGGCCATCATCGCCAGCACGTAGGCGATGAACTGGAGCCGGTACGGCACGGACCTCATCGCCGCGAACGATCCGGACGCAGCGACGGGATTTTGGGGCAGGGGGTTCAAGCGATCACCAGGATGGGACTGCTCGGGCCTTACACGTTCGCTGGCGGCCGCTCAAGACAATTGGGTGTGTGGGACATCCACCGTCTCCAGAAACGACCTGACCACCGCCGCAAACTCAACCGGCCTGTCATACGGCAGCCCGTGGCCTGCGTTCGCGATCACCTCATGGCGAAGGCGTGGATTGAGCTCCTGCAGCTCCCGCGCCGTCTCGACGGAGACAACGCCATTGTCTCCGACGACAAGCAGGCTCGGGGCCGCAATCGCTTGGACCAACTCGCGATAGTCCGGATTCGGCGGCGTGAGAACCTCGAAGGCACGCGTCTCGGTCCGTAGCCGCGCGTCGATGATCAGCTCGAGCAATTCGCCCGACCGGTGCGGTTGCCGCTGCCGTGCTTCGGCCAGCACCTCATCCTTGTCCCGACCGAGCAGCCGCCGATGCTGCTCGGCAACGTCGCTTTCGTAGACTTCGCGCTGGCGCTCGGCGCTGAGGAAGGTTGGGTCGGCAAGGACGACGCCGCGAATGGCCGCGCCCATTCTGCTCGCAACGACAGCCGCCGTCATGCCGCCCATGGAATGGCCGAGCAGCACCGGTGCTTCGAGCCCGAGCATCGCGATGAGCCCAATGACGTCGTCTGCGAGGTCGTGGTACAGATATCCGAGTCGCGGAGCGCTCGACGCGCCGTGGCCCCGCGCGTCCGGCATGATGAGGTCGTAGCGATCCTGGAGCGCGCGGGCCAGTAGCGTCCAGCAGGCGCCGCTTCCGGTCAGTCCATGCAGCGCAATCAGGGCGGGCTTGTTGCCGCCGGTTCGCAGATAATGGATGTCGATGCCATTTGCTGCGCAGGTTCTGCTAGTCCAGCTTGTCATTCAACCGACTGTCAAAGAATCGATCCCGACATCATCTTACGCCAGCGTCTTGACATAGACTGCATAGGGCACGCCCAGAATATCCGGTGCCTCGCCGGTCTTCACAAATCCCATGCGCAGATACATCGGCAGCGCGACGGTCATGATCGGCGTCGTGTGCAGGGCGATGACCTGAGCCTGGTCGCGCTCGGCGCGGCGCAGGCACTCTTCCGTCAGTTGGCGGCCGACGCCCTTGCCGCGCGCGGCGGGATCGACCACCAGCATGCGGATGACCGGCCACGCCGGATCGAAGAACGCAGGCTTCTTCGCTTTCGGCCCGATGTAGGCGACGGCACCGACGATGCGTCCGTCATCTTCGGCGACGATGATCTCGCCGGTCTGGGCAAGCCCCGGCATCTTCGCGACATTGGCGTTAAACAGCGGCCAGTCGGAAAAGTGCGGCTCGAATTCCGCGAATGCGGCGAGCGCGACGCGCACGATCGCTTCGGCATCCGTTGCCTGATAGTCACGCAGCATCGGCGACCCCGTCGCGCAACGTCGCGCCCGCCAGCCGCCGCAGGCCGGGCCGCTCCGGGAGATTGTGCGGCGTCCGGACGTTCCAGACCAATCCGATAGCTTCGAGCAGTCGGATCAGCCACCAGCCCGGATCGATCTGTCCCGGCAACAGTCCCATCTTCGCCGAGCCGGGATAGGCGTGATGGTTGTTGTGCCAGTTCTCGCCCATGCGGATCAGCGCCGCGAGGCGGACATTGTAGCCCTGCGCGCCGACGCCATCGATGATCCAGACCTGCTCGCCCCTGGTGTGGGAGAAATGGCCGACCAGCCAGTGCCCGGTCACGCAGACGCTGACCCGCACGCAAATGCCCCACACCAGCCAGTCCATCCCGCCGATCGCGAAGAACAGCGCGGCCCATGGCAATTGCTGCAACATCCAGGTGCGCTCGACGAAGGCGTAGAAGCGGTCATTGGCCAGTCGCGGCTCCAGCCTGAAGCGAGGGGGATGGCGCAAGACCAGCCGGCAGTGCAATTGCCACCACGCATCGCGCCAGAAGCCGGCGCGGTGGCAGGAATAGTCGTGGCACGCCGCCTGGCGTTGCGCCCAGTCGCGGAAATCGTGCAGGCGGATCATGCCATAAGGACCGGCCATGCCGACAAGCGTGCCGAGATAGACGAGAAGGCGTTCGAGCCAGAACGGACAGTCGAAGTTTGCATGGATCAGCTTGCGATGCATGCCGACGGAATGTCCACAGCACAGCGTGACGGCGCTGGTCGCGAGGAAGAGCACGAACGCCGACGCCGAGAAACAAACCGGTCCGAGGACGATTGCGGCGGCCGTCATGCCCGCGAGCCACAGCGACTTTGCCGGCGCCCATTGCACGTGTCCGTCCAGCGGATCAGTGTCCGGTGTGACGAAGATGCGTTCGGAGCCCGGTCGCACGTCCATGGTCTGATCCCAGCCGAAGCAGGCCGCGCTCCGGCACAAACAGCCTGCGGACACAACTGAGGCGTGTCAACGCCTATCTCGGTGGAGACCGTAGCCCGGATGGAGCGTAGCGCAATCCTGCGGAGCCGGCCCCGCATTCCGCGTTGCTCCATGCGGACTACGAGATCAATAGCTTCGCATGCCTATTTGCGGTTGCTCATGCTGTCACTATTGACACCTTTCGTTCGGCGCGCACCTTTCTCTCCGGTAGATACGACCTGCCGCTTGCACCCTTCGGGGACGGTGAACGTATCGCACGCATCGTCTTGGCCCCTTTGTTGAACAACGGGCCAGCAACGCAAGCACTGGCTTTTCCGAATTGTTCAAGCAAAGGAGTAAGCCATGCGCGACTTCCGCGATGCCAAAGCCATGGCGCAAACGCTGCGCGCCTCTCTCGTCTCCAAAGGCCTCAAGATTTCGGTTGCCGAAAGCCTTGAACTAACTGCCGAGCTGTTCGGCTTGGCTGATTGGAACACGCTTGCTGCCGCCATTCGACGCGGATCGTCAGCGTCCGAGCCAGCGTCGGTGCAGCCGCCGCGCGCAAGCATCAAATGGCCTTCGGGATTTACGCGCGAGCTTGAGCAGACTCTGGACAGGGCTATCACTTACGCCACTGCGCGAAAGCACGAGTTCGCGACGCTGGAACACCTCCTGCTGGCGCTGCTGGACGATCCGGATGCCTTGGGGGTGATGAAGGCCAACGACGTCGATCTCGAAGCCCTGAGGCGAACCACAACCGCCTATGTCGACGACAAATTGAGCACTTGGGTGATGATCAAGGATGGGCGCGATACGACGCCGACGGTCGCATTTCGACGCGTGGTGCATCGTGCCCAGGTCCGCGGCCTGAAACGAGAAACGAGCGGATTGGATGTGCTGACCACCATGTTCGGTGAAAGTGCAAGCCCTGCGGTCTGGCTCCTGAGCGAGCAGGGCATGACCGTCGAACGTCTTGAGAGCGCGCCTCCACGCACAAATTGAGCGGAGCACGACCTGCTCGGGCGCTTTGAGGCACGCGTTCGCGTATTTCCAAGATCGCACGGCTGTCATAGGCTGATCACAGACCCGCACCATCAATCATAACAAGCGGGCAGCAAGGAAACCGCCATGGACCAGATCCGCGTCTGCACCCACGCAGGCCCCGGCAGCGAGCCCGTCATCAAAACAGTGCCGTGGCCGCAAGTCGGCCGCAAGGCCGCGCTGATCAAGGTCGGCGCCTGCGGCGTCTGCGGCACCGATCTGCATATCCTGAAAGGGCATTGGCCGAAGCCGCTGCCCTGGCCGTTCACGCTCGGCCACGAGCTCGGCGGAATCATCGTCGAATGCGGCGACGAGTTCACCGAGGACTTCATGAGCAAGCCGCTCAAGGTCGGATCAAAGGTGATGATCCCGCCGCTGATGCCGTGCGGACGCTGCTACTACTGCATTCACTACCCGCAGACGGCCAACAAGTGCCTGACACCGGTCTATTACGGCCGCTATCTCGGCTTCGACAAGGCGCCGCACATGTGGGGCGGCTGGGCGGAGTATGTCTATGTCGATCTCGACATGCTGCCGGGCACCAAGATCTACAAGCTGCCCGACGACATGTCGCTGCGGCTCGGCGCGCTGTCCGAGCCGCTCACCTCCTGCATCCGCGCCTTCAACCGCGCGACCCGTGCCGGCGGCTTTTCCTGGGGCGACACGGTGGTGATCCAGGGCTCGGGCCCGATCGGCATTCTGGCGGTCGCGGCCGCCAAGGAGATGGGGGCAGGGCGCGTGATCTGCGTCGGTGCGCCGGAGGAGCCGCGGCTCAAGCTCGCGCGCGAGTTCGGCGCCGAGGCGACGGTGAACATCGAGGAGATCAAATCGCCCGAGGCGCGCATCGCGCGTGTGCGCGAGATTGTCGGCGGCTTCGGCGCCGATCTCGTGATGGATTGCTCGGGCCATCCGACCGCCGGCCCCGAAGGCATCGAGATGCTGCGCGACGGCGGCACCTATGTCGAGATGGGCCAGTTCACCGATGCCGGCTCGATCGATACGTCCTGGCACCGGATCTGCACCAAGGACCTCAACGTGCTGGGATCCTGGGGCTTTACCGGCAACGATCTGCCGCTCGGCGTCGACATGCTCTATCGCACGGCGGGCAAATATCCCTGGCTGAAGATGCAGACGATCTATCCATTCACGGAAGACGGCGTCGCACAGGCGGTGAGGGACGCGATGGCGATGAAGACGGTGAAGTCGACCATCGTGCCGTGGCCGGAGCTGGTGGAATAGGATCTGTAGCCCGGATCGAGCGCAGCGTATTCCGGGGCGCCGGTCCCGCATTCCGCGGAGCCTGTCATCGGGCGGTGCTTTGCGCCGACCCGTTAGCTTCATGCGAGCTACAAGTCAGAGTTTCGAATGAAGAACGAGATGACAGCCGAACCCACTCCACCCGCCAGCTCGCCCTTCCGTGCCATCCGCGCGATCGACTACACCGTCATCTTCGTGCGCGACATGGCGGCGATGCGGCGCTTCTACGAGGGTGTCCTGGCCTTGTCCCTGCTGCGCGAGCTCTCGCCGAACTGGATCGAATACGGCCTCGGCAGCAACACACTGGCTCTGGCACGATCGAGCCGGACCGCGGCCGATGCGCCGGTGCCGGCGGGGACTGCCTCGCTGCAACTGGCCTTCAAGGTGTCCGCGGCCGAGGTCGATCAATGCGCCGACGAGCTCGTGCGCCAGGGCGTGACGCTTTTGTCGCCGCCGACGGATCAGTCGTTCGGCCATCGCACGCTGTTCTTCCGCGATCCCGATGGTAATCTGTTGGAGGTCTATGCGGAGATCTGAGCGGAAGCGGATGCCCAGAAAGTTCCATGCAATATCCGCGACTTATCCGCGCAGCTGTGAAACTTAGGCCCAAGTTCCGGCTTTCACTTCGCGGGAGAGGTCCAGTGAAGCGAATCCTGAAACCCGTCACTTACATCCTGGCCGCCATCTACTTCCTGGTGGATGCGGTCTTCATCGCCGTGGCGAGGCCGATCGCGCGCTGGATCGGGCGTCATTTCGAATTCAGGCGGCTGCGGGAGTGGATCAAATCGTTGCCCCCTTACCCGTCGCTGGCCTTGTTTTCCGTGCCGGTGATCATCCTGGAACCGATCAAGCCGGTGGCAGCTTACCTCGCGGCAACCGGCCAGATCGTGAGCGGCGCTGTGACGTTCATCATCGGCGAGCTGCTCAAGCTCGTGCTGGTCGAGCGCCTGTTCCATCTCACCCGTGACAAGCTGATGCGGATTCCGGCGTTCGCCTGGGCGTATGGCAAGTTCGCCGAGATGCGGGCGTGGCTGCAGGCGACCGAGGCCTGGCGCATGGTCCGCGCCTTGAGCCGCGCGGCAAAAGACTATGTCGTGCGGGCACGGGCAAGGCTGGTCGGCAGCTTCAACAGACTGGTGACCTCCAAGGATTGAGGCGGCGACGGACGGTGCTTTAGGCGAGCTTGCGTGCTGCGGCGGTTGCCTTGTCGCCCGTGTTCGGCGTGCCGGTCGGCTCGATCAGCATCAGGTGAACCTCCTCGCGCGCCACCGGGCGATGCTCGACACCTTTGGGCACGACGTAGAGCTCGCCCGGTCCGAGCGTCACGGTGCGATCGCGCAATTCGATGTCCAGCTGGCCTTTCAGGACGAGAAAGAAATCGTCGGTGTCGTCGTGCTTGTGCCAGGTGAACTCGCCCTTCACCTTCACCACCATCACGTCGCAACCGTTGAAGGTCGTGACCGTGCGCGGCGACCAGAAATCCTCGAAGGTCGCGAGCTTGTCGGCAAGCGATATGCTGTCAGCCATGTTTCCCTGTTGCTCTCTCATGAGACAAGATTTGAGATCGAATGGACGGTGCGGCAAGGCCGGCTATTTGACATGTCCGGTCAACATGGCTTGCGCCCAGTCCGGACGGCCGTTGGCAAGCGCCTGTGCGGAGGCGGCTTCCCAGTCGTATTCCAGGGCTAGCAGTTCGACTTGCCAGCCTCTTGTTCGCTTCGTGAGGATCGCGTAACGGGCGTGGGGCGAGCGGTGTTCCAGGTTTGCGGCAAAGGGAATGTCCGCGAACACGGGGCAACCAACACTCCCGGGATTAAGAACCAGACAGTCGCCCGGCCCTTGAACGGCCGCCTGGCGGTGGCTGTGACCGCAAAGGACCACGCGCGCCGTTGGCTCGCTCGAAAGGCGCGCGGTTAGCACGTCGCGACGTGCCGGCACGAAACGGCCGTCCTCGAGTGCTTCTTCCAACAGGCAGGTCATGTCGTCGTTGGGCGTGCCGTGGCAGGCCAGGATCCCGTCATCCAGCCATATTCGGGAGGGGAGGCTGTGGAGTGCGCGACGCTGCTCCGCAGTCAATGCGTTGCGCGCAAACAGACCTGCCGGCGAGAGCTTGTTGTCTGGAAACTCCTCGATCCAGCGATCATGGTTTCCGCGCACGGTCGGCACCGATAGCGACTGGAGCGCTTCGAAAGTTTCCCTTGGCCACAACGGGCTGGTGACGCAATCGCCGAGGTTGACCGTACGATCGACACCGCGCGCCTTGATGTCGGCCAGCACCGCTTCCAACGCAGCAAGATTGCCGTGGATATCGGAAATGACTGCCAATCGCATCGTCGTGCTCCCCATGCCGTGTTGCCTGAATTCAACTGCGCCAGGTCACCGGACTTATCTAGCATCGGCTGATAGGACATTCACTAATTAGCCACGGCTGATCGCGATCATCCCGGCTTTCGTGCGGTACGATTTGGGATCGAATGGCGGATGTGGCAAGGCCGGCCGCCGGCGTGTCCGCTCCAGCCCGAACGTGAGGCCGGGCGCCTGCGGCCGTCTTGCCTATGCGCGCGACACGTGAGCGGAGACGCACTGCCAACGTCCGTCCCGGAATTGCCAATCATCCGTGTACCGGCCGGCTCCTTCGCTGCCGTCAGGCTTACGATAGCTGGTGCGAGCGTGAATGATGGCGAAGTCTCCAAGAACACGGATGATCACGTCGTGCTCGCGAATGTCGCGCACCGTCGAGCCGCGGCCGATCTGCACCAGGAATGTCGACCGGTCGATCAGCGTGCCGTCCGGATTGGTGTTGCGAAAGTCCGACGCGAGATTGGCGTCGAACCAGGCGACGTCGGCCTCGTCAACGGCGCGGACGTAGTTGCGATTGAGGTCGGCCAAAATGGCCTCTGCTGTCTTGTTGTCGGACATTATTTGGTCACCTGTTTTGCCTGCTCGAGTGCAAGCCAACTGTTCCAGGCCTGCGGGTCACCTCGATCGTGTCCGGAGCCTAACGCAATGCGCCGAGCCGACGGTTCGCTCTCGGCCGAACCGTGCCCACTCGCTGCCGCGCTGCTCACCGTCACGCCCACGACCTTCGTGCCCTCCAGCTCGCGCACGATGCGATCATCCGGCCCGACGCTGCCGAGATCGAACTCGCGCTCCGGCGTGACGAGGATCACGCGCTGGCCGGCGATCACGACCACCGTCATGTCGTTGCGCTCGCCTTCTACCGCCCAGGCGCGGATCTCGCTCGCGTAGGGCTCCCTGCGCCAGGCGTTCGGAGAGCCGGGGTCGCAGCGGACTTCGATGCCGTCCTCGGACGTGGTCAGGACCAATTTTGACCGGCTCGGCTTCCAGCGCTCGTCGAGGAGGTCGTTGACGAGCCAGAGGCAGCTGAAGCTCGCGCATTCGGCCGGGTGTTCGGCGTAGATCGCGCAGCCCTGGCCGGGCTTGCAGTGCCGGCACCAGCTTCCCGCCGGTTTAGCCAGCGCCTCGATGGCCATCACCTTGCAGCAAAGCGTGCAATCGCCGCAGGCGCGTTTGATGGAAGGCGTCACGCGGTCGTTCCCTTGGGAGCCGGTTGGCTTCAGGTTAATCGAGGTGGCCGCGAAAGTCCGCTGCAACCTTCAGGCGCGGCTCTTGTCGAAAAGCCATGCATCACAGGCATGGTGATTTCCCTGCGCTTGGCGTAAAGAGCCCTCAATCACATCGCCAGCGTGCGGCCGGGCCGATTGCCGCGCACGCCAGCTCAGGTCCGCCGGCTCACCATTCCGCGCCTGAATCAACCAAGGTTTCCTATCTCGTGTCTCTTCCGGCCCTGACCCCGCCGCTCGCCCGAGCTTTGGCCGAGCGGAACTATGATTCACTGACCCCCGTCCAGCTCGCGGTGCTCGCCCACGAAGCCACCGGCCGCGACCTTCTGGTCTCGGCCCAGACCGGCTCCGGCAAGACGGTCGCCTATGGATTGGCGATCGCCAAAAATCTCCTCGATGACGCCGAGCAGTTCGCACCCGCGGCCGCACCGCTCGCGCTGATCGTGGCGCCGACCCGTGAGCTCGCGCTTCAGGTCCAGCGCGAGCTGGCCTGGCTCTACGGTCATGCCGGCGGACGCGTCGTCTCCTGCGTCGGCGGCATGGATCCGCGGCGTGAGCAGCGCGAGCTCGCCGCCGGCGCGCACATCGTGGTCGGCACGCCCGGCCGTCTCTGCGATCATTTGCGCCGCGGCCGCCTCGACATCTCCGAACTCGCCGCGGTCGTGCTCGACGAGGCCGACGAGATGCTCAATCTCGGCTTTCGCGAGGACATGGAGTTCATCCTCGAAACCACGCCGGAGACGCGCCGGACGCTGCTGTTCTCGGCGACCTTTCCGCGCGGCATCGTTGCGCTGGCGCGGCAATATCAGCGCGACGCCTTTCGGATCGAGGTCGCCGGCGACGAAGGCGGCCACGCCGACATCGATTACCGCGCGATCCGGATCGCGCCCGGCGATGTCGAGCACGCGGTCGTCAACGTTCTGCGTTTCTTCGAGGCGCCGAGCGCGCTGGTGTTTTGCAGCACGCGCGATGCCGTGAGGCACTTGCAGGCGGCGCTGCTGGAGCGCGGCTTCGCCGTGGTCGCGCTGTCGGGCGAACTGACGCAGAACGAGCGCACGCTGGCACTGCAGTCGCTGCGGGACGGACGCGCGCGCGTCTGCGTGGCGACCGACGTTGCCGCCCGCGGCATCGACTTGCCGAGCCTCGACCTCGTCATCCATGCCGACCTGCCCAACGACGCCGAGGTCATGCAGCATCGCTCGGGCCGCACCGGGCGCGCCGGGCGCAAGGGGACCAGCGTGCTCTTGGTGCCGCCGGCACGGCGGCGGCGCGCCGAGCTGCTGCTCAATCTCTCCGGCATCGATGCAGCCTGGGGCACCGCGCCGCAGGCGGAGGAGATCCGCAAGCTCGATCACGAGCGCATGAAGGACGTGCTGTTCACCGAGGAGACAACCGCCGACGATCTCGCGCTGGCTCAGGCGCTGCTCGCCGAGCGGTCGGCTGAGGATATCGCAGCTGCACTGGCGCGGCTCTATCGCGCGCGGCTGCCGTCGCCCGAGGACATCATCGATCCCGGCGAGCGAACAGGCCGGCCGGATCGCGGGCGCGACAGATTTGAAGGCGGCGAGGATCGCGCCAAGCCGCGATCGAAGTCCGGCAAATCGTCGTCGAAGCACGGCATGGCGGAGGCCAGCGTCTGGTTCCGTGCCGCGATCGGGCGGCGCAAGAATGCAGAGGCGCGCTGGCTGCTGCCGATGATCTGCCGCCGCGGCGGCATCGACAAGCGCGACATCGGCGCGATCAAGATCATGGACACCACCACCGAGTTCGAGATCTCCGAGCGGGTCGCGGACGCCTTCGCCGCGAAGATCAAGCGTCCGGACAAGGAGGACAGCATCCGCATCGAGCCGATGGCGGATGCGCCGGCGCGGCAGGCGCCGTCGGAGGAGCGATCACACGCGCCGCGGCGAGAGAGGGAGGACGGTGATCACCGCGAACGTCAAGGCGATCGCCCGCGCGATGCACGTGAGTTCAAGCCGCGCGGCAAAGCGCTCGGCGAGCGCGGGCCGCAATTCGACGCTGCGCCTTCGTTCGGAAAGAAAAAGAAGCACAAGAACAAGCCGGGGCACGCAGAGCCGTCAGTCACGCCGTGGCCCATGAAGGGCGCGCCGGGCAAGAAGGCGAGGAAGAAGCGCCGCGGCTGATCGGACACCGTTCGGCGTGAATGATGCCGCCGGATCGTGCCGGCGACATCATCTGAAAAGTTGGTGAGAGCTCAACGGCCGCCGCCGCCACCGCCACCACCCCCGCCGCCACCACCTCCGCCGCCGGCATCACGCAGCGAGGTGTTGTAACGCGGATCGGTCTGCCGCATGTAGATGGGGGAGATGTCGTTGGTGATGCGAACCACGCGGCGTCCGCCCTGCTGCGGCGCTTCAACGAAGCCCGTGCAGCCTTCGAAGAAGGCGGTATCGCAGCCATAAGTCCGGTACTGCGCGGCGTTGGCGCTGGTCGCGCTGAATGCGGCCGTTGCAGCGAAAGCAATCAAAGCAACTTTCGACAATGTGAGTTTCATGGACATTCTCCAGTCTCGGTTCGGCGAGACCGGAACGGTCCGCACAGCCTTTCGACGGGAGCTGATCGAAGCCGGTTCGAGCGAGGCGCTTCACGCCCGCGTGAGCCGGGCCGGAGGGGAGAGGCGTTACGTCGCAGCGAGGTCGCGCAGCATGTAGGTCGCGGCTTCGCCGTAGGATGTGAGCTTGATGCGCAATTGCTCATCTGCGGCGACGGGGTGAAAGCCGAGCCGTTCCCATAGCGGACGCGTGGCATAGACCGAGACCAGCGCGAGCGTCGTGAGGCCTGAGGCGCGTGCCAGCGCTTCGATCGTCGTGACGTAGTCGCGCGCAGCGCCGCCGCGAAAGTCGGGCAGCACGGCGACATCGTGCACGTAGAGACAGTCCGCACCGTCAGGCAATGTTTGCAGGAAGCCGTCAAGCGGCGGAATGTGGTGCTGCGTCCAGGGATGCGCGAGTCCGTAGCCGACGATCGCATCGCCGGCGATCAGCACGCGGCAGCCGTCGGGATAGAGCCGCATCTTCTCGGCGAGCACCTCGGGGCGTTCGGGCAGATCAGGATGGATGCGCGCTGCGATCGTGCTGATCGCGGGCAGATCCGATGCACGTGCGGGACGCCAATGCGGCTTGCTCATCTCGGTCCGTCGTTCCATCTCGATCATCCCAATTTATTCCTCCGCGACGATGCGCGCAGCGAAAAATATCCTTGCAGCGCTCTCAGGAATAGGTGGCGTCGCGTGGCGTCCTACTCATGCAAGCCAATTGCATGACAGGAGACATCATGACGACACCATCGATCCGCTTCGCGCTCGCGCTCGCAGCTTCGCTCGCAATCATCCCCGCGGCCTTCGCTGCGCCGCCGACCAAGACCGGCAAGACCGACAAGGGCACCGTGCTCACCGACGCCAAGGGCATGACGCTCTACACCTTCGACAAGGATATGGACGGCAAGTCGGCCTGCAATGGTCCCTGTGCGACCAACTGGCCGGTGCTGAAGGCCGAGGCCAGCGATGCTGCCGGCAACGGCTATACTATCATCACGCGCGACGACGGCTCGAAGCAGTGGGCCTACAAGGGCAAGCCGCTCTACACCTTCGCCAAGGACACAAAGCCCGGCGACGTCACCGGCGACGGCTTTCTGAACGGTGCCTGGCATCTGGCGATGCCCTGACCAATCGCGCGCTGCGTCGCTTTTTGCGAGAGCGCCGGGCCGCGTGCGGCCCGGTTATCTCGGATATTCGAGCTGCATCGCCACGAAATCGGCTGTACGCGGCCCGTAGCGCGCGTCGATGGCGCGCAACGCGTGGTCCAGCGCCTGCACCGGCGGCAATCCGGTTGCGGCCGGCGGGGTCTGCGCCGCCGGCCAGTCGGCCGCGATCCTGTCGGGGGCCGCTGCGGCTCGTCTGCGCCTGCTCCGCGGCGGCGAAGGTGAGGGCGCGGGAGCGATAGGTCCGCGACCACGCATCGGCGATCAACGCGAGCGACACCTCGTCGATGCCTGGTGTCAGCGCGATCCCGAGCTGCTCTCGGCGCCAGAATGCGAGCGTGTTTGCGATCGCCGTCAGCGCGAAAGGACGCGTGAACTGGAACGCGTCACTGCGGTGGCGTGCATCCCATGCCGCAAGACCGATCTCGCTGGCGACCGCTTCGGCCCTGGCGCGGCCGGCGATGGCCTCGATCAGGGTGAGCGCCATCGGCATGGATGCCGTGATGCCGGTCGTCGTCGCGACGCCGCGGTCGACCACGAGCCTGCGGTCGGCCGCATAGCGGATCGCGGAATGCTTCTTCAGATCGCCCACGGAATACCAGTGCGTCGTGGCTCGCTTGCCGTCGAGCAGCCCGGTATTGGCAACGACCATGGCGCCGACGCAGACGGCGATGACAGTTGCGCCCTTGCCGGCCTGGCTCCGGATCCACTGCAAGGCGGCCGCGTCGTCTTCCGGCGTCATTGCCGGCACGATGACATAGTCGGCGCCGTCGGGATGGGCGGCGTCGAACGCGGCGATGGTCGCGTGCGGCTGCACCTTCAGCGCGGGATAGAGGGTCACGGGACCCGGCTGCGTTGCCAGCGTCACGACGTCGGCGACATCGGCGCGCGCGAGGATGCCGTAGGGCATCAGATAATCGGTCGTCTCGCTCTTGTCGTTGATGCCGATGATGGCGATGAGGGGACGCCTTCGCTTCGGCGGTTTCAATGCGGCGAGCGTCGCCTCGGACTCCTCGCTCGATATGGCGGGTGCGGCTCCCCGTGCCGGCGCGCCGGGCAGCAGCAGCAACCAGGTTCCGCCGATCGCCGCGAGCGCCGCCAGGCCTCCGAGGGCGCTCCATGCCAGAATGCGCCAGATCATGATTTCACCCGATCGCGGTTGCCTCATACGGCGCGGAAGCTATCGGCTGGCGACGGCATCGGGAATGACGCAAATCCGGCAAAAAAGGTCATGCCGCAAGCGCGATCGTTTACTTCATGACGGGAATTGCTGCGCTAATCTCAAGTTGGCGCATGCGATCGCAACAACTTCAAAGATGCAGGACGCGGTCTGCGCCGTCTTCGTCGCACGAAGTGAATAAATTCACGCGGAGAGTCTGAAAGCGAACCGAACCTGCGACTTTCGTCTGGCATAGTTGGCTTCGTAAAGGGGGGCGGGGGCGGTTATCCGCAGCAATCCACCGCATTGAAAATCGGAGTACTGGTGTCCCGGTGCGGCATGCACCGCGACCCCATCGGGGAGTCTTCAATCCATTATCTAGTTTCGCTTGAAAGGATGAAAGCCCGTGAATGATGCCAATGTGAAAGTCGAAACGAATGCCGCGCCGCAAGACGTGGGGGCCAACGGAAGCGCAAAGCTCCGGTTCGACGTACCCTTCTTCAACATGCAGACGATCTTCGGCGGTCTCGCCGATCAGGGCGCCACGCGGGCCCAGGCCAACTTTGCCAAGATGAGGGCGACGTCGGAGGAGATCACCGCAGCCGTCTGCGATGCCTGTTCGACCAACGCCAAGCGAGCCTCCGACTACGGCATCAAGCTGATCGAAATTTCCCATATCAATACTAGCTCCACGCTGGATTTCATTTCCCAGCTCGTCGATGCGAGGTCGTTTGCCGATCTCGTAAACCTCTCCACGGCCCACAGCCGCAAGACCTTGGAAGCAACGTCGGCACAGAACCGCGAACTCTGGGACCTCGCCCAGAAGGTCGCGACCGAAACGGCCGAGCCGATCAAGCAGAGCTTCAACCGGGTCCTGCGTAGGGCTGCTTGAATCGAAGCGGTTGGCCGCGCGGATCGGCTGGACGAGCGTCTTCGCAAGAAGAGACGCCGTCCAGCCGATTGCGGCCCCCTCATTGCCGAGGTGATGCCAAGCTGGAGGAAATCAGGATGGGTATGGTGATGATCAAGTGCCCGGAAACGGGAGATGCCATTCCGACGGGCATCGAGATGGATCGTGAAAGGTTTCGGTGCAGTGCGGTGTTTTTTTCGCGCACCTATTGCCGGATATGCGCCGCGACGCACGAATGGTTCGCCAGAGAGGCTTGGGTCTACGAGTCGGTCTCGGCGAAGGGCGGGTCTGGGGGGAGGCAGCCAATCCGCGCCGGCGCGGCGTGAAGGACCCTTGGCGCATCCTGCAAGACGATCCGATCGATCCTGCGGCTCATCACCTTGTAGCACTCACAGGCGATGACCTCGAGCCGGCGCCTGTCGATCTCGAGCTGGCCGCGCCGGTTGGATTTGATTGCCCGTGATGTGCGCAACGCGCTCACCACATGCGTGACCGTGGTGCGCCGGACGCCGAGCAATTCCGACAGCGTCTCCTGTGTCAGGGGCAGGATGTCACCACCATCCGTCCGGTCGTGGATGTGCAGCAGCCAGCGGGCGAGGCGCGCTTCGACGGAATGCAACGCATTGCAGGCCGCGACGTGCTGGACCTGCGTCAGCATCGCCCTGGTGAGAAGCTGTACCGAACTTGCGATGGCGGGACTGCGTTCGAGCGCGACGTGAAATCGCGCGGGCGAGATCTGCAGCGCCGTCCCGGCAACGCGGACGATTGCGGTCATGGGTGATCGGGTCGGGCCGAACGCGGTCATGATCCCGATGCCGCCGTCGTTGCCGATCACGGCGGTTGCTGCCGTCTGTCCGTTCGGCAGCTCCATGATGAGGGCGATCGCGCCGCTGCAGGGAAACCAGAGATGCTCGATCTTGTCGCCTGATCGCACCAGGACCTGGTCGTGCTCGAGTGGCACTTTTCGCAAATGAGGGGCAAGCAAAGCGAAATCGGCCGGCGGTAGCGCAGCTAACAATCGATTACCAACTCTGGTCGCGTGCTCCATCACGGGAATCGTCCCTCGACGGAGGCCCGGCAGACGCATCTTCACCAACCGAGCCGCGTTGTTGCTTGCCACGGCAATGGCCAAACGCATCCTCAAAGCTAAGGTTCCCGTGATGGATTGGCAAGCTCGCGGTCGCGCCTGCGCGATCAGACTTTCCAGGATCGGCCGCGGACTGTGCGAAGCTACGCGTCAGACGCGAAGGCTGCTCCTAGCGCAGCCCCTCATACACCATCAGCCCGCGGGCGATCTGCAATTTGCGGATGGCGCGCGGCAGCAATTTCTCGGGCTGGTGCAGATAGCGCCAGGAGGTGAGGGTGAAGGGGCCGAGCGCGCCGCATTCGTCGTCGAACGGCGCGAGCACGCCGGTGACGCTCACCGGCGTGTGCGGACGGGCGTTGAACGGCAGCAGCAAGAGCTCGAGATGGGCCTTGCTGCCGTCCTCGCGCGCGGCGGTGACGCCGGCGATCGCGCCCAGCGTCTCGTCGGCGACGACGGTCGTGATCTCCTCGATCTCGCCGCGGCTGGCCTCGCCAAACAGCGCCGAAAAGCTCGCGTCCTTGAGGTCCGCTCCCGCCAGCGCGCAGACCCGCGTGCCGGCGACGCGGAAGGGGAAGCCGAGCTTGGGCTCGCAGGACAGCACGAAGATGTCGCCGAGCAGACCGCGGACGGCGGCCGGATCGATGTCGGCCCGGTCAGGGGCCCGCGCAGCGCCGCGCTTCTTGTCCCAATACGCGAAGAATGCGCGGCTCGACGGATGTTTCATGACTGAACGCTTACCCCGGGGCGCCACCTCGCGGGACAGTCCTGTCCCGCTTCAGTGCACCCGCGATCCCTTTCGTTGTTGTGCAGGAGGGGATTTGCAGCGTCCATGCCGGAGCGGCGTTTTCGCCGCTCTTCAGCCGGCCTTTGCGGCGTTAACGTTAAGTTAACTATGCACTTTGCGCCGCCTGCTCGCCTGCTATGGTGATCGCGGTCGCAAGCCTCGCCGCTTTCATCCAGGTTCTCGGCGAGGCCTGTACACAGGCGTCAAACAGTTTGGCCACGGGCCGGGGAGGGGTGGGGATACACCTTCATTCCCCCGGTATCGGAAGGTCGACACGGACAGGCAGGGCTTTCCCAGGGCCCTGCCTTTTCCTTTTGTGCACTTGCGCAAGGCCGGCAAAGGCGACTATCTCCAAGCGTAACGCTCCGATCGCGCCCGAAAGCGAAGCTGCCTTGGATTCCCCGCCAAATTCTCCGCAAGACTCTCAGCCGGCCGTACCGGACGCCGCTGGGGAAGCTTCGCGTGAGCCGATCCTGACGCTGCCGGTGGCGCTGACCGCCTATATCGTTCTGCTCGCGGTGATCCATCTGCGGGTGCTGCTGCCGCCGGAGCTTGAGAACTGGACCATCGATGTCTTCGGCTTCATCCCCAAGCGCTACGATGCCTCGCTGCTGAACCTGCAAATTCCGGGCGGCGCCGGCGCCAAGGTCTGGACCTTCGTCACCTATTCGCTGCTGCACGCCAATTTGACCCATCTCGGCTTCAACGTGCTCTGGCTGCTGCCGTTTGGCAGCGCCCTGGCGCGGCGCTTCGGCGCGGTCAGGTTCTTCGTGTTCATGGCGGTGACGGCGGCGGCCGGCGCGCTCGCCCACCTCGTCACCCATGAGCATGCGGTGGCGCCGATGATCGGCGCCTCGGCCTCGGTGTCCGGCGCGATGGCCGCCGCGATCCGCTTCGCCTTCGTCCGCGGCAGCTTCCTGTCGTTCAGCCGATCGGACGCCGATACCGCCGCGAAGGTTCCGGCGCTGCCGCTGTCGCGCGCGCTGCGCGACGGGCGGGTGCTCGGCTTCCTCGCGGTGTGGTTCGGCGTCAACATCATCTTTGGCGTCGGCGCGATCGGCGTCGATGCCGAAACCACGAGCGTCGCCTGGCAGGCGCATATCGGCGGCTTCTTCGCCGGCCTGCTCTTGTTCGCGCTGTTCGATCCCGTGCCGCGCGTGCGAAGCGATGCTGCGGATGCGTCATCACAGGACGTTTCAGACCGTATTTGAAGCAGCGCTTGCGGCGCGGCCCGAATTCATCCATCATTTGCGCGAAGAATGTTCCGAAGCGACAAGCCCATAGCGGCAACGCTTCGACAAGCGCGCGAGCGTGAAACCCGCGCCAAAACTGTTAGTTGAAGACTCGCGAACAAGTCCGGACCGCGCAAAGCGGAGGGCTCCGATTCAGGGAGGCAGCAATGACGGTACGTTCCATTCTCAACACCAAGGGCCACCAGATCATGAGCGTCGAGCCCGACGCCAAGCTGTCGGCCGCGATCAAGCTGCTCGGCGAGAAGAAGATCGGCGCAGTGCTGGTGATGAACCAGAGCCGGCTCGAGGGCATCCTGTCGGAACGCGACATCGTCCGCGTGCTCGGCGATCGCGGCGCCGCCGTGCTGGAGGCGCCGGTCTCGGAGGTCATGACCCGCAAGGTCGTGACCTGCAAGGAGACCGACACCGTCGCCGAGCTCATGGAGATGATGACGACAGGCAAGTTCCGCCATCTGCCCGTGATCGACAACGGCAAGGTGGTCGGCCTGATCTCGATCGGCGACATCGTCAAGCGGCGCGTCCAGGAATACGAGAACGAGCAGGAAGCCCTGCGCGACTACATCAAGACGGCCTGATCTGGACTCGAAGGACCGCGTTGGCGCAAAGCGCGTCGCGGTCTTCCGGAAAGATCATGCTCAACAACAAGATGAAGCGCGATGAGGATTTGGCCGCGTCGCGCCTTACTCGCCCGCTTTGGGTGCGTTGCCCGCGGGCGCCGGCGCCAGCACCTCGATCGCCTCCTGGATCGACTCCAGCGCGCGCTCGGTGGCGCGCGTGCCGTGCGCGATCAGATCTTCGGCGCGATGGAAGTCGAACCAGCCGAACTGACCGACCCGCGGCGTGATCAGCATGTCCGGCGGATCGCCGGCGAGGCGCGCGCGGGTGATGCGGTCTTGCATGATGTTGAAGGCGTCAACCATCACCGAGGAGATGCCCGGCCCGTCCGCCGGCCGCCGAAGAACTCCCGCTTCATGGTCTTCTCGGGCGAGAAGAAGCGCGGGAAGCGCCGCTTGGCGGCCGGCTCCTCGGCAACGGGCGCGATCGGCTCCGGCATCGCGCCGTGCGCATAGATCGTCGTGGAATGGGTGAAGATGTCGCTGGAAAGATTTGCAGCGATGACGATTTCGGCGCCGAGCGCGCGGGCGGCCGAGACCGGCACCGGATTGACCAGCGCGCCGTCGACCAGCCAGCGGTCGCCGATCAGCACGGGCGAGAAGATGCCGGGTAGCGCATAGGAGGCGCGCATCGCATCGACCACGCGGCCGCGCGTCAGCCAGATCTCGTGGCCGGTTCGGACCTCGGTCGCGACGGTCGCGAACTTGATCGGCAGGTCCTCGATCAGGGTCTGGCCGATCGCCTCCTCGAGCCGGGTCGCCAGCTTCTCGCCGCCGATCAGGCCGGAGCCGTTGAGGCGGATGTCGAGATAGCCGAGGATGGTGCGCACCCCTTGCAGGCTGCGCCCCCAATCTTCCAGCGTGTCGAGCTGGCCGGCCGCATAGGCACCGCCGACGACGGCGCCGATCGAGGTGCCGACCACGACATCAGGCACGATGCCGTTGGCGATAAGGGTTCTCAGGATTCCGATATGGGCAAAGCCGCGCGCCGCGCCGCCGCCGAGAGCAAGGCCGACAACTGGCCGGCGGATGCTACCGAGGCCGACCTTCTCGCCATTGGAGCCGTTCGCGCCGCGGCCCTTCAAGATCTCAAGCACCGAAACTCTCCTACCCGGGCCAGCCCCCACAACCAGAGTAGGCGCCGTATATCCGCTCCGCCAGAACGAGGGCCAAGCATGGTTTATACCGTTCGGGAAGCAGGGGGCAGGAGTGTGGCGAGGGCCGGCTGCCTTTGGTCTAATCACGCAGGCGTCAGCCCGGTTCCAAAGTCCGTATTTCCCAGGCGTTCCAAGGCTTGAATTTGCCGCGTTTTCGGTGAAAAGCAGGTGACATGACACGCGGGGGTGACGGCATCATCGGATGGCGGCGCAGCGGCAGGCTGCTGCCGGCGCTGATCCTTGCCGCGTTCGTCGTCACTTCAAGCCAAAACGCCGCGCAGGCGCAGCTTTTCTCCGATCGTCCGCCCCCGGTGCCGCCCGCGTCGGTCCCCGACCCCGGTAACGCCATCCAGCTGGCGCCGTCCGGACAGGGCGCCGGCCCCCCGAGCCTGCCGCCGACCCTGACCCAGCCGGTGACGCCCAGCATGCCACCGCCCGCGGTCGCAACCGTGCCGCCGGCCGCGCCGCTCAACGCGGCCGTGCCCGGCCAGGGCGTGCTGTCGCTGACCGCAAAATACGGCAAGGACTCGGCCGCGATCACCAGCGGCCTGGTCTGGCGGGTGTTTGCCGACCGTCCCGACGAGAACGGCACCTTCAAACTGATCAAGGAAGATCGCAACGCCACGCCTAACATCGTGCTGCCGCCCGGCAACTACGTCGTGCACGTCGCCTTCGGCCTCGTCAGCGCGGTGCGCACCGTCAGCCTGAAGGCCGAGACCGACCGCGAATCCTTCGTGCTGCCCGCCGGGGGCCTGCGCATCGAGGGCCGCGTCGGCACCAGCCGCATTCCGCAGAACCAGATCTCGTTCGCGATCTACAAGGGCAGCCAGTTCGAATCCGGCGAGCGCGCCTCGCTGGTGCCGAACGTCGCCGCCGGCGACGTCGTGCTGCTGCCGGAGGGCACCTACTACATCATCTCCAATTATGGCGACGCCAATTCGGTGGTGCGCTCGGACATCCGCGTCCAGGCCGGCAAGCTCACCGACGTCACCATCACCCACCGCGCCGCCGTCATCACGCTGAAGCTCGTCAGCGACCGGGGCGGCGAGGCGCTCGCCAACACCGCCTGGTCGGTGCTGACCCCCGGCGGCGACGTCATCAAGGAATCGATCGGCGCCTTCCCCCGCGTCGTGCTCTCCGAGGGCGAATACCGCGCCATCGCCAAGAACGAGGGCAAGGTCTACGAGCGCGGCTTCAACGTCGTGAACGGCGTCGACGGCGAAGTCGAAGTCGTGGCGCGCTGAGGCGCTTTTGCGGCGATGCCGCATGGTCCGTATGCGATCTGCCGTTGGGCTTCGGATCCGGCACAATATTTCTCACTTGGCGCATCAATGCTCTATCTCCCGTTACCTTTCTGCGCTTGTGTGCACAAGTGAGCAGAAGCAGATCGTAGCCGCTTGCTTGTGTTCGGCGCTGAATATTGCTGTCAGCGCTACCAAGCTGCGGTTCGGGGGTTAAGAAAACACCACTGCCAAAGGCTTATTCCAGACGTGTCGCGACTTCGTTACGGCCAGCGCAAGTGCCGGTGGAAGATGCGTATTTCCGATAATCAAACTTATTCTCTTTCCATCCTGCTGCGTGATATGTCGGGCATCCGTCCAATGGGGGAGGCCGGCGCAGGTTGATGAACCTGCAGGACCGGCAGGAGCAGGGGACCAAGCCCGTCGGCATGTTCGAAGTGATCCTCACCAGGCGCAAACGGTTCGGTTGGCGGTGGCAGGTGTGCGACCAGTCCGGCAAGATATTTGCCGACGGGTTCGACCGCACCCGGCCGGCCGCCAAATATCATGGTGAGCGCGCATTGTTCTTCCTGCTGTCGCAGGCTCATTTGCGCAACCGCTCCGCGGCCTCGAGCGAGGATTAGCGGCGCAGGCCGCGAACTCGATCTCAGATATCCACGACTAGCTTGCCCTTCGTCGCGTGATCCCTGATCAGTGCATAGGCCTCGTCAACGCTCTCCAGCGTGAAATGCCTGGGATCGACCAGCGGCACGAGCTTGCCGGCCTCAACCAGGCGCGTCGCCTCCGCCATGATCGCTCCGTGATGCGCGCGGCCTTCGCCTGACAGCAGCGGGAGCAACGTGAACACGCCGGAATAGGTGGCGGCGCGGAACGACAGCGGCGCCAGCGCATGCGTGCCCCAGCCGAGCGCGCTCACGACATGACCGAAACGGCGCACGGCTTCGAAGGAGGCATCGAGCACCTTGCCGCCGACAGTGTCGTAGACGATGTCGAACCCGCCGCCGCCGGTGTGCTTCGCGACGTAGACGTCGACAGCGGTGCTGCGGTCGATGAAGACCGCGCCAAAGCCTTCGATGGTGGCGCGCTGCGACGCCGAGCCCGTCGCGTACACGTCTGCTCCGAACGCACGCGCGATCTGGATCGCGACATGGCCGACACCGCCTGCGCCGCCATGGACCAACACCTTCTGGCCGGCCTTCAGCGCCGCGCGGTCGATCAGGCCTTCCCACGCCGTGATGAAGATCAGGGGCAGGGCGGCCGCTTCGCGCATGCTCAGATTGGCCGGCTTCAATGCCAGCAAGTCTGCATCGACGGCGGCGAATTCGGCCAGCGAGCCCTGCACGCCGCCGACGCCTCCGGTCATGCCATAGACTTCGTCGCCCGGCTTGAACCGCGAGACCTCGCGCCCGGTCTGTTCGACCACGCCGGCGAGATCGAGTCCGAGGATCGCCGGGACAGGATGGCGCGCATGTGCGGCTGCGCCGGAATGGATCTTGGTGTCGAGCGGATTGACCCCGCTCGCGTGCACCCGCACCAGCACCTCGCGCGAGCCGATGGCGGGCGTGGAGATCGTTGCGAGGCGTAAGGGCGCGTTGTGGGTCTCCAGCACGGCCGCGCGCATCGTCAAAGGTCTCGTCATGATCGTCTTGCTCCGTTGTCGACCTTCAATAGGCCCATGAATCTTTGCATGGAAAGCAACAAGGATGTACGATGATCGTGCGTTTTTGTATGATGGGTTCTTGGATGGACTGGAGCGATCTGCGCATCTTCCTGGCGATTGCACGTGAAGGCACGCTAGGTGCTGCCGCGCGAAAGATCGGCCAGACCCAGCCGACGATGGGCCGGCGGCTGCGCGCGCTCGAAACGGCGTTGGGGCAGGTGCTGTTTCAGCGCACCGCGGACGGTTTCGTGCTGACCGACGAAGGCACGGCCGTGCTGCGCCATGCCGAGCGGATCGAGGAAGAGGCGCTCGCGCTCGAGCGGCACGCTTCCGGCGCGGAGACGCAGCTCGACGGCATGCTGCGCCTGTCGTCGTCGGACTGGTTCGGCACGGTGATGCTGTCGCCGGTGATCGCTGCCTTTGGCAAGCGCCACCCGAAGGTGATCGTCGAGCTTCTGACCGATGCGCGTCTCTACAGCCTGCCGCGGCGCGAGGCCGATCTCGTCTTCCGCATCAAGCCGTTCAGCGAGCCCGAGGTGATCTCGCGAAAGCTGCTGCACATTCCCTACGCGCTCTACGGCAGGAAGGGCAGCAAGCCGCCGCACGCGAGCGACGGCAGTGGTGTCCGCGTCGTGACCATGAATACCGAATTCGCCGATATGCCCGATGCCGTCTGGCTGAAGCGCACACTGCCGAAGGCGGAAGTCGCCGCGCGCAGCAACAACAGGCAGGCGCAGGCCGAGCTCTGCGCCGGCGGTAGCGGGCTCGCGGTGCTGCCGCGCCCGCTCGGCGACCGCGATCGAAGGCTCGTCGCGTTCGATATCGGCGTGAGCCCGCCCGGCCGCGACACCTATGTCGGCTATCACCGCGACTTGCGGCGGCTGGCCCGCCTGCGCGCGCTGCTGGATGTGGTGATTGAGCGGCTGGCATGACGGTCCGTAGGTGGGAAAGGCGCGCACTTTGCGCGCCATGCCCACCATTTCTCAGCGATCACATCTGGCAATGGTGGGCACGCTTCGCTTTGCCCACCCTACGAGCTGTCGATCCACACTCCGTCATTGCAAGCACCGCATTTCAAACGCCCGTCATAGTCTCTAACGCCCACTAACCAACACCTGACTTAAAACTGTCATAATCACTAAATCGGAACCCGCATCTGCGTCCTTTTTACACGCCATTAAGCGCCGCTGCATTGGATGCGCGGGGAATGTGCGTTGGGGACTACAATGACTGCCGCGAAGAAAGCGTCGGGGAAACCGGCCGCCGAAATGTTTGACGACATCCCGGTGCTTCAACGCAAATGGCGTGCCGCGTTGAAGCCGGGGGACCGGCTGCCGCGCTACGAGGACGTGATGCTGGGCAGCCTGGGACGGCTCGCCGACCACATTGCGCTGCTGAGGAATGACGGCGCGCTCGAGCTGTCGCGCAGCGGACGTTACGTGCAGAAATGGCTCGGCGAGGAGCGCTGGGACATCCCGGTCGCCGAACTGTCGCCCGATTGCGCCACGGCGCTGTCGGAAGCGGTGGCGAGTGCGCTCGCGAACGGCCGGCCTCACCAGGCGAGCGCGCATTGCGTGCGCGACGGCATGGTCCGGACCTACGACGTGCTCGCGCTGCCGACCGCCTCGCGCTGGGGCGCGACCCTGATCGGCGCCTATGTCAACGAACGCGGCGCGCAATACAATCTCCTCGACGCGATCTTCTCCTCGACCGACGATGCGGTGGTTTCGCTGGCGACGCTGCGCGATGCCGAAGGCAAGCCGTTCGATCTCCAGGTCGTGCACCACAACAAGAGCGCGGGCGCGCTGCTGAAGCTCGCGACCGGAAGCCTGTTGTGGCGGCGGATCGGCGAAGGCAGCACGCTGCTGGCCGCCCCCGAGATCATGGAATTCCTGCTCAAGGCCGTCTCGGGCGGCCGCGGCGAGCAGCTCGAGATCGAGAGCGAGGGCCGATACCTCCGCCTCAGCGCCACCGCCTTTGCCGACGTGGTCTCGCTGACGATCTCCGACGTCACCGCCTTGAAGCGGCGCGACGCCTCGTTCCGCCTGCTGTTCGACAACAACCCGATGCCGATGTGGGTGTTCGACGCCGAGACCAAGCAGTTCCTTGGCGTCAACGACGCCGCGGTCCAGCATTACGGCTACAGCCGCGCCACCTTCCTGCGCATGAAGCTGCACGAGATCTGGCCGCAGGACGAATGGGAGAGCCATGCCGAGGCGCTCGAACGCGTCGGCGACACTTATCACTCCTCGCGCAACTGGCGACATCTGCGCGCCGACGGCAGCGAGATCGAGGTGCTTACGTTCGGCCGTCTCGTCACCTTCGACGACCGCGACGGCTATCTCGTCGCAGTGGTCGACATCACCGAGCGGCGCAAGGCCGAGGCGCGGATCGCCCACATGGCGCACCATGACGGGCTCACCGATCTGCCGAACCGCGAATATTTCCAGGAGCGCCTGAAGCAGGCGCTCGACCAGGCCGGCGGCAAGCGCGTCGGCGTGCTCTATATCGATCTCGACCTGTTCAAGAACATCAACGACTCCTTCGGCCATCCGTCGGGCGACCGCCTGCTGAAGGAGGTTGCTGATCGGCTCACCACCGCCGTCCGCGGGGGCAATCTTGCGGCCCGGCTCGGCGGCGACGAGTTCGCAGTGATCCTGGCCGCCGACGTCTCGCCGAACGAGGCCAGCGCCTGCGCGACCTTGCTGATCGACATGCTGCGCGCACCCTATGAGATCGACGGCCAGGAGATGGTGATCGGCGCCAGCATCGGCATCGCGCTGTCGCCGGGCGACGGCACGACGTCGGAAGAATTGATGCGCAACGCCGACATGGCGCTGTACCGGGCGAAGTCCGACGGCGGCGGCGTGCACCATTTCTTCGAGCGCGAGATGGATCTCCAGGCGCAGAAGCGCCGCGACATGGAGGTCGATCTGCGCCGCGCATTCGCCAATGGCGAGTTCGAGCTGCACTACCAGCCGCTGGTGTCGATCGCTTCCGACCGCATCTCAGGCTTCGAGTCGCTGCTGCGCTGGCGTCATCCCGACAAGGGCATGATCTCGCCGGCGGAGTTCATCCCCGTTGCCGAAGACATCGGCCTCATCACCCAGCTCGGCGAGTGGGTGCTGCGCGAAGCCTGCGCCGAAGCCGTGAAATGGCCGAGCGACGTCAAGGTCGCCGTCAATCTCTCGCCGGCGCAGTTTCGCAGCCGCAATCTGGTTCAGGTCGTGATCTCGGCGCTGGCGCAGTCCGGCCTGTCACCCAAGCGGCTCGAGCTCGAGATCACCGAATCGATCTTCCTCGCTGAGACCGACGCCAATCTCGCGATCCTGCATCAGCTGCGCGAGCTCGGCGTTCGGCATCTCCATGGATGATTTCGGCACCGGCTATTCCAGCCTCAGCTATCTCCGCAGCTTCCCGTTCGACAAGATCAAGATCGACCGCTCCTTCGTCAAGGATCTGGCGCAGCGGCCCGATTGCGGCGCGATCGTGCGCGCGATCTCGGGCCTTGGCCGCAGCCTCAACATCACGACGACCGCGGAAGGCGTCGAGACCGAGGATCAGCTCGACTGGCTCCGTGCGGAGGGCTGCAACGAGGTGCAGGGCTTCCTGTTCAGCGCGGCGCGGCCTGCCGCGGAGATCGCAAAGCTGCTCGCAGATTTCGGCCAGCGCGCCTCACGGGCGGCGTAGCCCCTCCGGATAGCAGTCGTAGACCAGCGCCTTGAACGCCGGCGTGATGCGGCTGCGCTCGTTCTGGGTCTGCTGCATCATGAGGTAGACCATGTCGAGCTTGGGATCGACGCCGAAATAGGTGCCGCTGCCTGAGTCCCATTTCAACTCGCCGAGCGAGCCCGGCGGCGGCGGCTTCGCATTGCCTGGATCGGTGCGCACGGCGAGGCCGTAGCCATAGCCGAAACCATCGCCCGGAAAATAGAAATAGTCGCGGCCGACGCCGGAGCCGGGCCCGACATGATCGGTCGTCATCGCCTTGAAAGCCGCAGGGCTTAAGTAACGCTTGCCCTCGAACTCGCCGCCGTTGAGCAGCATCTGCGAAAAGCGCTGATAATCGGTGATGGTCGATAGCAGCCCGCCGCCGCCGGACTGCCATTCGGGATGGTCGAGACGGTCGCGCTCGCCGGCGAGCAGGATGAAATCGTTCGGCAGTGGTCGCGCCATCCTCGCCAATTCGCCTTCCGTCGCCAGCGCGAATTTGGTGCTGGTCATGCCGAGCGGATCGAGGATGCGCTGTTTCAAAAATTCATACAGCGTCTGGCCCGAGATGATCTCGATGACGGCGCCGAGCACGTCGGTGGAATGGCCGTAGCGCCACAGCGTGCCCGGCTGGCGCGCCAGCGGCAGCCTGGCGATGCGGTCGGCGAATTCCCTGTTGTTGAATTGACCCTCGAAGATGTTGGCGGCCTTGTAGGCCTGCTCGACCCATTTGCCGCCGATATAGTCGTAGCTGATCCCGGAGGTGTGCCGCAGCAGATCCTCGATGTTGACGGGGCGGACCGGCGGCACCAGATCGAGCTTCAGCTTGCCGTCCGGCTCGGTGACCTCGATGCCCACCTTGGTGTCGGCAAAGAGGGGGACGTATTTCGAGACGGGGTCGGTGAGGGCGAGCTTGCCCTCGTCGATCAGCATCATGGCGCCGAGGCACGTGATCGGCTTGGTCATGGAGTGGATGGCGAAGATCGTGTCCGGCGTCATCGCAAGGCCGGTCCTGGTGTCGCGCACGCCGAAGGTCTTGAGATACACCGGCTTGCCGTGCTGCTGCACCAGGATCACGGCGCCCGGCAGCCGGCCGCTCGTGACCTCGTTGTCGAAATACGCGGTGATGCGGTCGAGCCCCTCGGGCGAGGGAGCGGGGATGTCAGCGGCGCGGCCTCGCGCCATCGTGCCGGCCAGCAGCGCGGCTCCGACCAGAAATTCACGGCGTTTCATCCGGGCCTCCTCCCTCGCGGAAGGGATCAAAGCCGCAAGATGTCGAAGCCGTCAACAAGCCTTCGATTAAAATCGCGTCACGATTTCCGAAAGGAACGGTCGCGGGCGGTCCTCGCTCGGCCTGGTCGGCTTGCCGATATGGATGAAGCCGGCGAGCTTCTCGTCCGGCTTCAGGCCGAGTCCGTCGAGCACGTCGCGGTCGAACGAGAACCAGCCGGTCAGCCAGCAGGCGCCGTAGCCGAGCGCGGTCGCGGCCGTGACGATGTTCATGGCGCTCGCGCCCGCCGATAATTCCTGCTCGAACGCCGGCACCTTGGGATGCGGCCTTGTGAAGCTGACGATGCCGATCACCAGCGGGGCGTCCATCAGGCGATTGCGCTCGGTCTCGACGTCAGCCGCCGGCGCGCCGGGATTCTTCCGCGCAAAGACCTTGGCAATCACCTCGCCGGCGCGCTGGCGCGCGTCGCCCTCGAAGACGATGAAGCGCCAGGGCGCGAGCTTGCCATGATCAGGCACCCGCGCGCCGATGGTGAGGATCGTCTCGAGCTCGGCCGCGGAGGGACCCGGGCCGGTCATCTCGCGCGGCTTGACCGAGCGGCGGGTCTTCAGGAGTTCGATGGCATCGGGCACAGCGGGTTTCCTCATCGGCTGGTCGTCTTCGGGCGTGCAATCCCCAGATAGGGATGCACGCCCGCAACCGAAAGCGAGTTTAGATCGATTTCAGGGATCAGACGGCGCCGCGGGCCCGCCTGACATCCGGCGGGGTCGCCTCGTCGACCAGCGCGGCGATGGCCTCCTCAGTGGTCATCACCTTCTGGCCGTCGCTGCCGAGCCGGCGGACCGAAACCGAATGCGTCTCGGCCTCCTTCTTGCCGACCACGAGCAATGCCGGAATCTTGGCCAGCGAGTGCTCGCGGACCTTGTAGTTGATCTTCTCGTTGCGCAGGTCGATCTCGACCCGCAGCCCGGCGCGCCGCGCCTGTTCCAGCACCTGCTTGGCGTATTCGTCGCCTTCCGAGGTGATGGTCGTGACCACCGCCTGCACCGGCGAGAGCCAGAGCGGGAAGTTGCCGGCAAAGTGCTCGATCAGGATGCCGATATAGCGTTCCATCGAGCCGCAGATCGCGCGGTGCACCATCACCGGCGGCTTCTTGCTGCCGTCATGGTCGATGTAGAACGCGCCGAACCGCTCCGGCAGGTTGAAGTCGACCTGCGTGGTGCCGCACTGCCAGTCGCGGCCGATGGCGTCGCGCAGCACATATTCAAACTTCGGCCCGTAGAAGGCACCTTCGCCCGGATTGATCTCGGTTTTGATGTGGTTGTTCTGCGTCTGGATTTCGCGCAGCACTGTCGCCATCACGCGCTCGGCGTGATCCCACATCGCATCGGTGCCGACGCGCTTTTCCGGCCGCGTCGACAGCTTCACCGTCAAATCGCCGGTAAAGCCGAAGTCGGCGTAAGTCGACAGGATGAGATCGTTGATCTTCAGACACTCGTCCGCAAGCTGGTCCTCGGTGCAGAAGATGTGTGCGTCGTCCTGGGTGAAGCCGCGCACGCGCATCAAGCCGTGCATGGCGCCGGACGGCTCATAGCGATGCACCACGCCGAACTCGGCGAGGCGCAGCGGCAGGTCGCGGTAGCTCTTCAGGCCGTGCTTGAAGATCTGCACGTGGCCGGGGCAGTTCATCGGCTTCAGCGCAAACCAGCGCTTGTCCTCGGCCTCGTCGCCGGCCGACTGCGCCGCGAACATGTTCTCGCGGTACCAGCCCCAATGGCCCGAGGTCTCCCACAGCACCTTGTCGAGGATCTGCGGTGCGTTGACCTCGTTGTAGTCGCCGGAGAGGCGGCGGCGCATATAGGCGATCAGCTGCTGGAAGATGGTCCAGCCCTTCGGATGCCAGAACACCACGCCCGGACCTTCCTCCTGGAAATGGAAGAGGTCGAGCTCGCGCCCGAGCTTGCGATGGTCGCGCTTCTCGGCTTCCTCGATCTGCTTGAGATAGGCGTCGAGGTCCTCCTGCTTGGCGAAGGCCGTGCCGTAGATGCGGGTCAGCATCGGATTGTTGCTGTCGCCGCGCCAATAGGCGCCGGCCACCTTCATCAGCTTGAAGGCGTTGCCGACCTTGCCGGTCGAGGTCATATGCGGGCCGCGGCACAGATCGAACCAGTCGCCTTGGTAGTAGATCTTGATCGGCTCGTTGCCGGGAATGGCGTCGACCAGCTCGACCTTGAAGGCCTCGCCCTTGTCGCGGAACACCTGCTTGGTCTTCTCGCGGTCCCAGACCTCCTTGGTGAAGGGTTTGTCGCGCGCGATGATCTCGCGCATCTTCTTCTCGATCGCGGCGAAGTCTTCCGGCGTGAACGGCTCGTTGCGGAAGAAGTCGTAATAGAAGCCGTTCTCGATCACGGGGCCGATGGTGACCTGGGTGCCCGGCCAAAGCGTCTGCACGGCCTCGGCCAGCACGTGGGCGCAGTCGTGGCGGATCAGCTCGAGCGCGCGCGGATCGTCGCGGTTGATCAGCTCGATCTTGGCGTCGGCCTCGATGGGATCGTCGAGGTCGGCGACGACGCCGTCGAGCGCCATCGCCACCGTGCGCTTGGCCAGCGACGGCGAGATGCCCTTGGCGATCTCGAGCCCGGTGATGCTCTTGTCATATTGGCGCTGGGCGCCGTCGGGGAAGGTGAGGGTGACTTTGGCGGCGGGGGTCACGGGCTTCAGATTGGAGAGGCTGTACTGGAAGCCAGACTCGGATTTGGGCTGGTCGGACATTGCTTTTCTCCTGAGGCTCACTCCTGCGAACGAGCGCAGGTAAGCGGGAACGAGCGATATATCAGGCGATTCGGCCTGCGCAATCCGGCAATTCCAAGAAAGTGGCGCGCAAAAGCGGGGCCTTGCACCAACTATTTGGCTCAGCGCCCTTTAACTCGTCACAAGCCGCCGCTACATGCGTTTGCATGGAAAATGCCCCCGCCGCCCGGCGCTTTGCGCCGACCGCCCTGATGCTCGGCAATCTCGTCACCGGCTGCTCGGTGCTGGCGCCTGCGGGCATGCTGCCGGAATTGGCGAGCGGGCTCGACGTCACCATCCATGCGGCCGGGCTACTGATCACATTCGGCGCGATCACGCTGTGCATCGGCTCGCCGCTGACGGCGTGGCTGACCAGCCGGATCGAGCGGCGGACGCTGCTCACCACGACGCTCGCCGTGCTCGCCTTTGGCAATCTCGCCTCGGCCTTTGCGCCGGACTACACCAGCCTTCTGGTGATCCGTCTCGTCATGCTCGCGATCGGCGCGCTCTACACGCCGCAGGCAGCCGGCACCGCGGCGATGATCGTGCCGGTGAAGCGGCGTGGCAGCACCATCGCCTATATCTTTCTCGGCTGGTCGCTCGCGGCCGCCGTCGGCCTGCCGCTGATCACCTTCATCGCGAGCCGCTATGGCTGGCGTGCGGCCTATGGCGAGATCGGCGTGCTCGGCTGCGTCAGCTTCGTGCTGTTGCTGATGCGCCTGCCGGGCGGCTTGAAGGGCGCGCCCGTCGACCTGAAGACCTGGGTTGCGGTCGGCCGCAGCAAGGCGATCCTGCTTCTGCTTGCGATCACCATGCTGCAAATGTCCGGGCAGTTCGTGGTGTTCACCTTCATGGGGCCGCTGCTGAAGAAGCTGACCGGGGCAAGCCCCGATGCGATCGGCATGGTGTTCGCCGTCTATGGCGTCTGTGGTTTCCTCGGCGTCGTGATTGCAACCCGCATCGTCGATACCTGGGGGCCGTTCCGAACCTCGCTGCTGTTCACCTGCCTGCTGCTTGCGGGCATAACCGGCTGGGCGCTCGGTGCGGGTAGCCTCGTGCTGATGGCGGTCGCGGTGGCGGTCTGGGGTCTCGGCTTCGCCTCGACCAATTCGATGCAGCAGGTCCGCCTGGTCGCGGCCGCGCCGCCGCTGGCATCGGCGACCGTCGCGCTCAACACCTCTGTTCTCTATATCGGCCAGGCGGTCGGCTCCGCCACCGGCGGGCTGCTGTTCGCCCGCGAGCTATTGCACACACTCGGCTTCGTCGCGGTCGGTTTCGTCGTGCTGGCGCTGATCCTGGTGGTCCTGACCCGGCCGGCGGCGGCCGCCACCGCCTGAATTCCAGCGTTTTCCTGTGCGCAAGGTGCTTGGCAAACCGCGCGCCGGAGCGCTAGAAGGCCGGTCATGGGGACCAAAGAGAGTTGACTGAGATGAGGATGATTCTGGCGGTTGCCGCGGTGCTCTATTCAGCCTCCGCGTTTGCGCAGACCGACAAGCCACCCATGGTGGGGGATAAGCCGCTGGTGCAGGTCAAGCCCAAAGGGACCAAGACGGCGGCCGCCACGGCCGCGCCGGCGCCGAAGGGCAAGCCGCAATCGGTCGCGGCGCGGCTCCAGGCCTGCCTCGACATCGACGACGGCACCAAGGACCGCCTCAACTGCTACGACGCGGTGATCCCGCCGGCGCCGAAGCCAAAGCCGGCGAAGGCCAAGGGCTACGCCGATTGCCGTTTCTTCAAGGAAGAGGACGAGCGGCTGGCCTGCTTCAACGGTTTTGCCGAGAGCATTCCGAAGCTGCCCAAGAACTAAGTCCGCAAGCTGGACGGCTAATCGCTGATGCGGCTCAAGACGGCCCTGAAGGCAACGCCCGGCACTTGCAGCGCGGTGCCTTCGAACTCCGCCGTGTTGCCGTCTTCGCGGCCGGCGAGCGTCAGGGTGATCCGGTCGATGCCGAACAGCGGCCTGAAGGCCGGGTCGTCGTTGTGGCGCTGGGTCGCGATCTTGACCTTGATGCCGTCGCCTTCGCCCGTATAGGTGCCGATGAAGGCGAAGGCGGAATTGCCGCCGCGCATCTTGCCATCCACCACATAGACGACGCCGCAGCCGGTTCCGTGAACGGTGTGGAAGTCGACCTTGTACAATCCCTGACGCACGGCTCGTCCCCACAAGAGTCCAATCGCAGCTCGGCCGGCAAATTATGGTCGTCGCCAGCGGAAGCAATCCGGTGACCCCCGGGAATTGTCGGCCGTCAACATCACATTTTGATCAGGCTTGAGACAATTGCAGGCAGCGCAGCCAAATGCCGGCTGGCGCAATATCTCCACCTTTCTCAATTTGATGCGTTTTGTTGACGCGAACCGGTATCGACTTCGCTCGAAAACGCTGCCCTAGCGGCTCGGTGCCGGATTGGTGGAGGCCACCCGCGTGAGCGAGAGCGCCGGCGTCGCCGACATCTTCACCAGCACGTCCTTGAGCGGATCGCGCGTCCAGGCGCGCGTCACATAGTCACGATGTGTGATGCCTTCGCCGGTCTCCACGAACACCACGCTGCCGGGACGCAAGGGGCCATCCATGTCTTCGGAGACGCTGATGCCCTTCTGCCTGAGCATGCTCATCAGCTCGCGGTCGCGTCGTGCGGTGTAGTGCGTGTAGGAGCTGACGAAGAAGCCGGAGCGGTGGCTCGCGATCCATGAGGCGAACTTGTCCATTTCGCCATAGACGGCGTCGAGCAGCACGACGCCACGGACGCGGTCGCTGATGCCGCCGACCTCGAGGCTCCAGGCCGTCGGCAGGAAACCGCCGCTATAGCCGACGATCACGATCGGCATGTTGGCAAAGGCGCGCGCGCTGTTGGGATCGCCGGTGAGGCGGGCGAGGTGGCTCGCCGATTCCTCCATGAAGCGCTTAAAGCCGCCGGCCTGCCAGAACTTGCCGGCACTGGAATCGGCGGCATCGACCGCCATCTGCGGAGCAAGGAGGATCGCGTTGGCGCCGGAATCGGTGATCTGCTGCGGCACCAGCTGCCTGTTGCGCACGTCGCGCTCCAACGTTGCGCCATTTCCGTGGAAGAACACCACGATCACGCCCGGCTTGTGCACGTCGAAATGCTCGGGCACGTGCACCAGCACGCGGCTGTCGCTGTAGGTCTCGTCCTGCCAGTAGACGCGCCCCGAATAGCTGCGGTGGCCGCGGCGGTCGCCCTTGGAGATGTTGAGGAACGGCGCATCGGAGGCGGGATTGTTGCCGAAATAGGGGAACGCCGACGATTTCATGCTGACAAGCGTCGTCAGGTCGTCACGTGCGGGGCGCTTGAACGGGACCTGAGGCTCGAGCGAGGCGACCTTGTAGGGAGCTTGCTCCGGCTGTTGCTGCACCGCGCGCTTTGGCGAGAAGTCCGACATCTGCCGTTGCAGAAAACTCTCGCTCGCCGACGGGAAGCGCTCCGTGAACTGCGGGGCAGGGAAGCGATCCTCGAAGCTGTCGCCGCTCGCAACCTGCCGGTTGGAGGCCTGTGGATTGGTCTTGGCGACGACCTGATTGGCTTGGACGTTGGTTTGGACGTTGGCCTGCGAGTTCGCCGCGAGCGCTGCCGGATTGGACGCCTTGCCGCATTGAACCAGCGCGAGCGCGAGGGGCACCAAGGCTGAGACCAGACCGATCCGGAGCGCACGGCCGTGCCGACCGGAATTCGTCCGATCGGCACGCGTGTCAGCTCTCACGTTCGGAACGGCCCCGACCATCCACCCATGACCCCAAGGCACTTCAAGTCAATCGGCAAGCTTGAGACAATTGAGCCGACCGGCGTTTAGGTAACGTTAAGCGTCCGGAGAAACTTCCCCACATCCGGAACGCTCAAAAGGACCATGCAATCGTGTCCTGATTGTGGGGGAGGAAAACGGGATTTCCCGGTGTTTGGGCGGATTTATTGCCCAAGACCATGCATGAAAGGTGTTAATTTACCTATTGCGTTCGCCTCATTTAACCCTTGTTAACCCTGCTTGAATTGACTGGACCAATCTGCACGATGCCTCCGAGGAGGCGCGACGCCTGAGGTTTAAGGACCCCGATGACGGCATCAGATGCGGGTACTGCGCCTTGGACTGGCCGGCTGACCGGACGCGGGTCGGGGGTCTCCGCTCTGGTCGCAACCGCCATCGTCGTTGCCGACATGATCGGGGTCGGCGTGTTCACCAGCCTCGGCTTCCAGGTCAAGGACATCCCGTCCGGCTTCTCGATCCTGCTGCTGTGGACAGTCGGCGGCGTCGTCGCGTTGTGCGGCGTATTCTCCTACAGCGAGCTCGGGGCGATGTTTCCGCGCTCGAGCGGCGAGTACAATTTCCTCGGCCGCGCCTATCATCCCGCCTTCGGCTTTCTCGCCGGCTGGGTCTCGGCGACGGTGGGCTTTGCGGCGCCCGTCGCGCTCGCGGCGATGGCGTTCGGCGAATACGCCAAATCGGTCATCCCCGATCTGCAGCCGATCCCGCTCGCCATCGGCGTGGTGTGGCTGGTCTCGCTCGTGCAGCTGACCGGCGTCAGGCACTCCTCGACCTTCCAGCTGATCTCGACCATTTTGAAGGTCGTGCTGATCGTCGCCTTCCTCGTTGCCGGCTTCATCATCGGCGTGCCGCAGCCGATTGCCTTCACGCCGCAGCCGGGCGATCTCGTGCATATCGTCAGCGCTCCCTTCGCGATCGGGCTCGTGTTCGTGATGTACTCGTTCTCGGGCTGGAACGCCGCGACCTACATCATCGGCGAGATGAACACGCCGCAGCAGAGCCTGCCGCGCGCGCTGCTCGCGGGCACGCTGATCGTGCTGGTGCTGTATGTCGCGCTCAACGCCGTATTCCTCTACTCAACGCCCGTCAGCGCGCTCGCCGGCCAGCTCGACGTCGCCAGCGTCGCCGGCACAGCGATCTTCGGCAGCCTCGGCGGCCGCATCGTCGGTGCCATGATCTGCGTCGGCCTGATCTCCTCGATCAGCGCGATGATGTGGATCGGCCCGCGCGTGATGATGACGATGGGGGAGGACATTCCGGCGCTGCGCGTGTTCTCGAAGCGGTCGGTCAGCGGCGCGCCGGCCTATGCCATCCTGTTTCAGCTCGCGGTGGCCAACCTGCTGCTGTTCACGCGCAGCTTCGAGGCTGTCCTCGACTTCATCCAGTTCGCGCTGTTGTTCTGCTCGTTCTTCACGGTTGCCGGCGTCATCAAGCTGCGCATCACCAATCCCGAGCTGCCGCGGCCCTATCGCACCTGGGGATACCCGTTCACGCCGCTCGTTTTCCTGCTCGTGACCGCCTTCATGATGTACTACCTGTTGACCGAGCGGCCTATTCAGTCGCTCGCCGGGATGCTCGTCATGGTCTCGGGCTTGTTGATTTATGCTATTTTCCGCAGGCGGCCGGTCGCCGCTGGCACGTCACACAATCGCGAATAGACATGTTTCGACCCATGAGAGTTGCGGCCGTCGCTCTTGCCCTCCTGGCTGCGGCCATCGCGTCGGCGCGTGCGGCCGAGGTCACCTTCGACGACACCGCGCGCTTCCTTGCGGGCATGCAGCCTTCGGCGGATTCGCCGCTGGTGCCGCTCACGAGGGACCCAGGCTGGCAACGCCACGCCAAATTCTTCGACGGCGCCTTCGCCCAGCTCGAGCAGCGCCAGCTCGCGAAGATCCGGAGCTGGGCCGACGTCAATCTGGCCGCGCCCAGGCCGACCATGTTCTATTTGTTCAGCGGACCTGACTTCCTCTACGCTGATGCCTTCTATTCCAAGGCCAGCACCTATGTGCTCGGCGCCCTGGAGCCGGTCGGCACCGTGCCGGATTTGACGCGGTTGCCGCGCGGTTCGGTCGGCGCCGCGCTCTACAACGTCGAGCGCTCGCTCGGCTCGATCCTGAGCTTCTCCTTCTTCATCACCAAGCAGATGAAGGTCGACCTGCACACCAACCAGGTCAGCGGCACCTTGCCGATCCTCTATGTCTTCCTCGCGCGCTCCGGCAAGACCATCCGCAACGTCGAGATGGTCGCGCTCGACAACGTGGGCGGAATGCATGTCGGCAACGACAATCCGGGACGGAACGCGACGCGCGGCGTCCGCATCACCTTTGCAGGCCCCGACGGCGAGGCACGCACGCTGTATTATTTCTCCGCCGATCTCTCCAACGCGAGCGCGCGGGCGGCGGGCTTCCTGAGGTTCTGCGAGACGCTCGGGCCCGGCAACAGCCTGCTCAAGAGCGCGTCGTATCTGCTGCACTCCGGCAATTTCACTGTCACGCGCGACTGGCTGCTCGCCAACAGCGCGACCATCATCCAGGACGATTCCGGCATTCCGCTTGCGAACTACAGCGCGCGGCAGTGGCGGTTTTTCCCGTTCGGCCGCTATCTCGGACCGATCGACGAATTCCCCGGGCGCTATCAGGAGCGCTACGCCGAATTGTTCACGCGCGCCCAGCCGATCGACTTCGGCGTCGGCTATCGCTGGCGCATGAATGAATCGAATCTGCTGCTGTCGGTGAAGGTGCCGGGCAGCGAAATCGTGCCTGCCGCGGAGGCCACCGCGGAGCCGCCGCCGAGACCACCGCGCCCGAAGCGGCCCATGATCCGGAAAAGTGCGAAGCGGTTTTCCGGAAAGATCATGCGTAAACAACAAGCTAAAGCGCGATGACGGTTCATCCAAACCTCATCGCGTTTTGGGCTGTTTGCTGAAATCAGGCGTCAGGGCGTCTGGGCCACGACGACGAGCACTTCCGCTTTCTGTCGGCCGAGGCTCCTGACCTCGTGCGGGGTCTCTCCTGAAAAATACAGGCAATCGCCCTTGCCAAGCGTCAGCTCCTCGCCGTCGAGCTTGATCGCGATCTTGCCGTTGATGACGAACAGTAGTTCCTCGCCGGCATGCGAGGCGCGCGTTGCCGCCTTGTGCGGCGGGCTCAGCAGGAACGGCTCCATCATCTTGCGGGTGCGGCCGGTCGCCAGCGGCACGACACCAAACGTGTCCTGAAACAGCGGGACGTTGCTGCCTTCGCGGCGGAACAGCGTATAGCGCGGCGCGGGCTCGGCGTTCGGATCGAAGAAGTTCGCGACATTGACCTCGAGCGCAGCGGCCATCCGCAGCAGCGCGGCGAGGGAAGGGATCTTCAGGTTGCGCTCGACCAGGGAGATGTAGCCGCGGGTGAGATCGCTCTGCTTGGCAAGCTGGTCCAGCGTCAGGCCCTTGGCAATCCGCGCCTGGCGGATATTGGCCCCGACCGCCGTCGCTTTGCTGACGTCAAGCACGCATGAATCTCCCGAACTGCTAGGGCTTCTTTTGCAACAGATGCCGCCCAACTGCCAGCCCGATGGCGCGGATCGGCCGGTCCGGCTGCCCGCAAGGGTATTCCAATAGAAAACTCTTGCGCGGAAATTTCAGGCAATGACGCGGATAATGTGAGCAGGCTTTCTGGTATATCGCAGAAATCAGCCGAAAAGTAGTGCATTTCATGCCCTTTGCCGTGATCGACGGCAGTTGCCGCGTTCCGTGCGTTGATTTCCAATAGTAAACATGATCGATTTTTACCGTCCTGGCTGCCGATGGGCTCCACGGACCGAACCAACTGCTTTTCCCAGGCGCCGGTACCTTTTGGAGAGATCGATGACCGTAGCAGACGACGTAACCCTGAACGTAGCGCCGGACGAGGCGGCGAGCTTGCGACGGATCGTGTGGTCGAGCGTGATCGGCACCGCGGTCGAATGGTACGACTTCCTCATCTACGGCACGGCGACCGCGCTGGTGTTCAACAAGGTCTTCTTCGCCGCCGGCAATCCCACGCTCGCCACCATCGCGGCCTTCGGCACCTATGCCGTTGGCTTCCTGGCGCGGCCGCTTGGAGCGGCGATCTTCGGCCATTACGGCGACCGGGTCGGCCGCAAGGCGATGCTCGCGATCACCATCATGGTGATGGGTATCGGCACCTTCCTGATCGGCCTGCTGCCGACCTACCAACAGATCGGCATCGCCGCGCCGCTGCTGCTGATCGGCCTGCGTTTTCTCCAGGGCATCGGTCTCGGCGGTGAGTGGGGCGGGGCCGTGCTGATGGTGGTCGAGAACTGTCCGACACATCGTCGCGGACTACTCGGCAGCATGGTGCAGGTCGGCAATCCCATCGGCAATCTGGCCGCGATCGGCATGTTCGCGCTGGTGGCGAGCCTGCCGGAAAGCGACTTCATGACTTACGGCTGGCGCATTCCGTTCCTGATCTCGATCCTCCTGGTCGGCGTCGGTCTCTACATCCGTCTCAACATGGAGGAGACCGCCGCCTTCCGTCAGGTCCAGGCCAAGAAGGAAGTCGCCAGCATGCCGCTGGTCGAGATCTTCAGGCATCACCGCAGGCCGTTCTTCACCGCGGTCGGTCTGAAGATCTCCGAGATCGCCTATGCCAGCATCGGCGGCGTGTTCGTGATGTCCTACGCCACGGCCAATCTGGGGCTGCCGCGCGCGGTAGTCCTGAACGGTGCGTTCGCCGCATCGCTGGTTGCGCTGTTTGCCATTCCGCTGTTCGGTTGGCTGTCGGACCTCGTCGGCCGCAAGACGATGTTCTATGCGAGTTGCGCCTTCTCGGCGCTGTTTGCCTTCCCGCTGTTCTGGTTGCTCGACACCCGCGATCCCGCCATCGTCGTCTGCACCATCGTGGTCGCGATCACGTTCGGTCAGATGGTGATGTTCGGCATCGGTGCGCCCTGGTATTCCGAGTTGTTCTCCGCGCGGCTGCGCTACAGCGGCGCCTCGCTCGGCTTCCAGGTCGGTGCGGCCCTGAGCGGCGGGTTGACGCCGCTGATTGCGGCGTCTCTGATGGCCTGGAGCGGGGGCGCAACCTGGCCGGTCTCGCTCTTCCTCATTGCCTGCGCCGCTATCACCGCGACTGCAACCAGTTTCGCGCCGGAGATGGCGAACAAGGAACTGACCTGATCCCGCGGCGCGCCGCTGCCGGCGGCGCGCCATCGTTCACCCAAGGGGAATTGTCATGCTCGATACCGTCAGCGTCGGCTCGGCGCAGAACGCAACACAGCTCGGCTGGACCGGCGTGGTGCGTTTCCTTCATTTCACCCCGCGCGCGTTCCTGCCGATGCGCGCAGCGGAGCAAATCAATCTCGTCGCCGGCCGGGGCATTGAAGGCGATCGCTACATGATCGGCAACGAAGAGGGGTTTTACTCGCACAAGCCGGAGGAGGGCCGGCAGGTCACCCTGTTCGAGCTCGAAACGCTGGTTGCGCTCAAGCGCGACGCCGGCATCGAGCTCAGACCGGAGGAACACCGGCGCAACGTCACGGTCGAGGGCGTGCCGTTGAACCATCTGGTCGGCCGCCGCTTCTGGCTGGGCGAGACCTTGCTGGAGGCGACGCGGCTGTCGGTGCCGTGCAGACACATCGAGGAGATCACCGGCAAGGCGATCTTCGATCCCCTGATCAACCGCTCGGGCCTTAATTGCAAAATCCTGCAAGGCGGCCTCGTGAATGTCGGCGACATCGTGCGGAACGCGGCATGAAGGCGCGCCCGATCACGACGGTCAAGACGGTCGTCGCCGACATCGAGGAGGCAGGCCGCGGGATCAAGCTGTTCACCCTGGTCGATCCCGATCGCTGGGAACTACCGCCGTTCAAGCCCGGCGCGCATATCGATCTGCATCTGCCGAACGGGCTCGTGCGTACCTATTCGTTGTGCAACGAGCCCGCCGACAATACGCGCTATGTCATCGCCGTGAAGCGCGAGGCGGAGGGGCGCGGCGGCTCGCGCGTGCTGCACGACGAGGTCAGGCTCGGCGACGTCATCGGCGTCTCGCTGCCGCGCCGCGGCATGACGCCCGATGCGCGCATCGCACGCTATGTGTTCGTGGCCGGCGGCATCGGCGTGACGCCGTTCCTGTCCATGGCACGGCATCTTGAGCGAACGGATCAGGCCGGCTTCACACTGCATCTGATCGTGCGCGAGGAGGTGCCGCTGGCCGAGCATCTCGGCGCGCTGATCGAAGAGGGACGCGTCGTCGTGCATCGAACGTCCCGGACCGGGCGTCCTGATCTCGCAGCGCTCGTAGGGGAGGGGGGGATCGGACACGCTGGTCGCCTGTTGCGGCCCGGAAGGCATGACCGATGATTTCGAGCGGCTAACGGCAGCGTGGCCCGCGGCGAATGTTCATGTCGAGCGCTTCGTCGCGCCGCCACCTGTGATCGATCCGGATGCAAAGCCCTTTACGCTTTTGCTGGCGCGCTCCGGCATGAAGATCGAGGTGCGGGCCGGCCAGACCATGTTGGCCGCGTTGCAGGAAGGCGGCGTCGACGTCGCCACCTCGTGCTGCGGCGGCATCTGCGGCGCCTGCAAGGTCGGCTGGATCGAGGGCAAGCCCGTGCACCGCGACCGCATCCTGTCGCCTTACGAGCGCGAGCGCTATCTCATGGTCTGCGTCGCAGGATCGGACGCCGATCGGCTGGTGCTGGACCTCTAACGTCGAGCTACCAGTGCACGCTCTGGCTCGGCACGATGAAGGCCGTGGAGCTCGGCGGCGTGGCGAAGCTCGTTGCCAAGTACCAGCCGGAGCCGGCCGCGAGCACCAGCAGGGCGATGATAGCGAGCATGTCGAGGGTTCTGGGATCGTGATGATGATGATGCCCGCCGGGACCGGAACGGGGACCAGGCTTGAAGTGAAAATGAGGGCTGATTTTCCAGCGCATTGTTGTTTCCTCCCGGGGGAGCATCACAACAACGCGAGGCGAAAGTTCCGGTTCCGCTCGGGGCAGCGATGCGCAGAGCACCGCAGCAAACGCCGGCATGATCGAGAAAATGCGCACCCTTTAGTGGGCGTTGACGCCGCGCCAGCGGCCGTAGCGCCAGGGCAGATACCAGTGCGCGCCCTGCGGTGCGTTGAGCGGCACGTTGTCGATGCCTGACGTGCCGAACGGGTTGCAGCGGAGCAGGCGCGCCAGCGTCATCCAGCCGCCGGCCCAAAGCCCGAACCGCCCGATTGCTTCGTCGCCGTAGACGGAGCAGGTCGGCAGGTGCCGGCAATTGTAGCCGACCAGCGGCGAGAGCGTGTGGCGGTAGAGCCAGATCAGCGCGCGGCCGAATCTGCGTGGGAGCCGGAGTGCGCCCTCGACTGGATTGGAACAATGTTCGCAGGCTGAATGCTTCATGTGCGCTTTGCCGCGACGTTGAGCGAGGTGCTGCACGGTTCCGGTGCAGGGAACCGCAAGCTGTTGTTTGCGCGCCATATTTTACGTGCTTTTTGGGAGCAGTGCAGCAAGTACCTATGGACGATCTGTATTCCCCCGGATACCATTTTTATGACGTCCATGTGTAGACTCATGGAACGCAAAACGGGGCTTGCCTGAATCGCTTTGGGGCTTGGGGAAGGGACCAGTTTGAAACTTCTGACGTCGCTCAATCTTCGCGGCTGGTTGCTTGTGGGAACCGCCGTCTGTGGTATCGCGCTGGCGGGGGCCATCGCGACGTTTGGATCGTCTGCCCGGGCTGGCGCTGCGCTTGAAGAGCGCAAGCTGCCGATGAAGTTCAACTGGGTCGCCTGCGAGCCCAACTGCCGTGGGTGGGTCAGCGCGGTCGGGATCATCACGTCCGATACCCCCAAGGATTTCGAGGAATTCGCGCGCGCGCGTCAGCTTGGCGGCGCCACCGTCGTGCTCGACTCCAGCGGCGGCTCCGTCAACGATGCGATCACGCTCGGCCGGCGCTTCCGCAATCTTGGCCTTCTGACCACGGTCGGGATCAGCGTTCAGAACCGCGGCGGTCCGTCGGCCCGTCCGGCGGTGGCGCCTGAAGCCTATTGCGAATCCATGTGCGTGTTCCTGCTGCTGGCCGGCAAGAAGCGCTACGTGCCCGATGCGGCCCATGTCCGGGTTCACCAGATCTGGATGGGCGACCGGGCCGACGATGCCAAGGCGGCAAGCTACAGCGCGCAGGACCTGATGATCGTGGAACGCGACATCGGCCGGCTCGCCAAATACACCTTTGACATGGGCGGTGCCGGCGATCTGTTGTCGCTCGCGCTTAGCGTGCCGCCGTGGGAAGACCTGCACGAACTCGACGCAGGCGAGCTCAAGCTCACCAATCTCGTGACGACCGATCTCGTGGCCGACGTGCTGCCGCATGTCGACGTCTCCGCGCCGGCAATGGCTGAGCTGGCGCCGAAAACGCAGGCGAGGTTCGGCGCCGAACCGGAGCAGGCGCCACAGGCCGCCAAGTCGACCAAGACGGCGGAAGCCCTGGTGCCGACCGGCAGCGTGGCCACGCCGGCTGCGGCGGTGCAGAAGTAAGCTCCTAAATCCTGGCAGATCATTCCGGGGCGCGCGCAGCGCGAACCCGGAATCTCGATCGGCAAGCTCTGGATTCCGGGTTCGTCGCTTGGCGACGCCCGGAATGACACCGATGGAATTAACCCTGCGCCGCGGCCGGCTGCTTGGCCTTCGCCTCGATCTGGTCGATCGCATCGACCACGGCATCGAAGGTCAGCAGCGTCGAGGCATGCCGCGCCTTGTAGTCGCGGACCGGCTCGAGGAACTTGATCTCTTCCCATTTGCCTTCAGGAGGCGCGCCATTCTCCTTCAGCATCTTGCGAACGGTTTCGCGTAACGCACGGAGTTCGCTCGCGGTCGAGCCGACCACGTGACTTGCCATGATGGATGAAGAGGCTTGGCCGAGCGCGCAGGCCTTCACGTCATGGGCGAAGTCGGTGACGATGTCGCCCTCCATCTTGAGATCGACCTTCACGGTCGAGCCGCACAGCTTGGAGTGGGCGGTGGCGGTGGCATCGGCGTCGGACAACCGCCCGAGGCGCGGAATATTCCCGGCCAGCTCGATGATCCGCTTGTTATAGATGTCGTTCAGCATGTGATGGAGTCCAGCACTTACCTACCGGATCGGCCTTGGCGGCCGCCGCCCAGGGTCCTATATAGGGACGGAACTGGCGGAAAAACAGTCCAGCGGTGCGGTGGGGATGATCCAGACCTGCGCTGCCAGCGTGATGACGCAGGAGCCTTTTTCGTCAAAACTGTTCTCTTCAGGCGTCCGGCGGCTTGCCGCCCCGTCTGCCGGTGACACTCCGGCCGTTGAGGCCGTCGAACGGAGTAGACATGGACGCTACCATCAAATCCATCCGCCCCAACAAGCCCGCTGACCGGCAGCCCGAGAGCCGCCCGGCCGAGCTTGACCCTGCCGAATTCCTCGCGGTCGCCGTCCGCGCCGACCAGCCGCGCCCCGCGCGCGCCGAGGCGGAAGCAGCGGTGAAGACGCTGCTCGCCTATATCGGCGAGAACACCGAGCGCGAGGGGCTGTTGGACACGCCGCGCCGCGTGGTCGAGGCCTTCGACGAGCTCTATCAGGGCTATCACCAGTGCCCGGCCGAGGTGCTCGACCGCACCTTCGGCGAGACCGCCGGCTATGACGACTTCGTGCTGGTGCGCGACATCGAGTTCACCTCGCAGTGCGAGCATCACATGATGCCGTTCTACGGCAAGGCACACATCGCCTACACGCCGGTGGAACGCGTGGTCGGCCTGTCGAAGCTTGCCCGTCTCACCGACATCTTCGCCCGCCGACTCCAGACCCAGGAGCATCTGACGGCGCAGATCGCGGCGGCGATCGACGAGATCCTGAAACCCCGCGGCGTTGCGGTGCTGATCGAGGCCGAGCATACCTGCATGTCGGTGCGCGGCGTCGCCAAGCATGGCGCCTCCACCTTCACCAGCCGCTTCACCGGGATGTTCCGCGACAATCCGGCGGAGCAGGCCCGTTTCCTGTCCCTGGTGCGAGGCCTGCAGCGCTGACCTCGCGAATGACTGGCGAGAGTTGCTGTGTCCGCTCACTCCCATGAGATCGAGGAAGGCCTCGCCTTCCTCCCCAAGTTCGACGCAGCCGGCCTCGTGACGGTCGTCGCGACCGACGTTGCCAGCGGCGACGTGCTCATGGTCGCACACATGAACGATGAGGCGCTGCGCAAGACGATCGCGACCGGCGAGGCCTGGTACTTCAGCCGCTCGCGCAATGCCTTGTGGCGAAAAGGTGAGACCTCAGGTCAGACCCAGCACGTCGTCGAGATGCGCACCGATTGCGATCAGGATGCGGTGTGGATCAAGGTCGAGCAGGTGGGCGCGGCTTGCCACACCGGGCGACGGTCGTGCTTCTACCGCAAGGTCGAAGGCGAGGGCGGTGGCGCCAGGCTGGTCTTCGTGGATGCTGACAGGCTGTTCGATCCAAGCGACGTCTATAAGAAGTAGCCGCCGTCATTCCGGGGCGCGCGCAGCGCGAGCCTGGAATCCATCGTACGGCATAACGTGCGGTGGAATGGATTCCGGGCTCATCGCTTCGCGATGCCCGGGAATGACTCGGGGCAGACGGTGAAGCCCAATTAACCCCGCATTAACCATACCTGTCCCACGGTGAGACGATAGGGCGCCGAATTGCCGGCGCCGCTCAACGCCGCGCGGGGCGGGCACTTCATCATGTCGGTCGACAATTCCAGTGCCACGCAGACGGTCGCTCTCGACCCGACGCGGGCGCGCGTCGCCGGTGCGATCAAGGACGTCTCCAACCGGACCGGCGTCAGCTTCCAGTACATGCTGACCACCGCCAAGATGGAATCGGATTTCGATCCGACGGCGGGCGCCACCACATCGTCGGCGCACGGGCTCTACCAGTTCATCGACCAGACCTGGCTCGGCACCGTGAAGGAGGCGGGCGCCCAGCTCGGCTATGGCAACTACGCCAACGCCATCACCAGGACCTCGTCCGGCAGCTACACCGTCGACGATCCCTTCATGAAGCGGTCGATCATGAAGCTGCGGGACGATCCGGAAGCCGCATCCAGCATGGCGGCGGCGCTGACGCAGTCGAACAGTTTCAAGCTGACCGGTCTGCTCGGCCGCAGGCCGTCCGACAGCGAGCTCTACATGGCCCATTTCATGGGCGTCGGCGGAGCGGCAAAACTGATCGCCAATGCCGAGGACAACACGCAGGCCGTCGGCGCGCGGCTGTTTCCCAATGCGGCCTCCGCCAACCGCTCGATCTTCTACGCCGGGGACGGCCGCGCCCGCAGCGTCTCCGAAGTCTATTCGGTGCTCGACGCGCGCTACGCCAGCGCGGCGAATTCGAAACTCACCCGCAGCGCGATGGCGATGTATGGCGACACGCCGTCGACCACGCAGGTCGCAAGCGCCAATGGCATGCAGCCGACCGCGCCCGTCATCGACAACGCCGCTTATCTCCAGACTTTTCCCGATGCACGCGGTGTCACGCCAGTGAGCACGACATCGTCGACGACGGTTGCGGACAACACGCCGGTCACCCCCGCATTCCGCTCGATCTATCAGCCAGGCGACATCACGCAGCCGGTCTCGACCACGGTACAGAAATTGTGGGGCAACAACGCCTCGCTCACCTCGGTCGCTTCCGTGACGCCTGACGTGCGTCCGCCGCAACCACTCGATCTCTTCAGCGATCGCAGCGGCACCTTCTCGAGCTAGTCAGCGCACCTCTACGTGCTGCGCAGCGTGCGGCCGCCGCCTTTGTTCCCTTAACAAAACGTCAATGAAACCAGCCAGTTATGGTGAACGCTTTGTTAAGCGTCGTGGTTTATTTTGTGTTGCAGGTGACGAGCCGTCACCATTTTTGTTTGTTGTGTAAGCCGGAAGCAGCATGATCGTTCGGCAGTTCATCAATTGGATCAGGACCGCGCCCGCTGGCGAGCGGGCGGAGGCGACACGGGCGTTGGCCCGGGCCTGGCTGATCTCAGACCTATCGACAGACGACCGCATCGCCGCCGAAGGCGCGCTTCTGATGCAGCTCGACGATCCCTCGCCGCTGGTGCGGCAGGCGATGGCCGAGGCCTTTGCGCGCAGCCTTGATGCGCCGGCCGCGATCGTGCGGGCACTGTCGGCAGACCAGCCGACCGTCGCGCTGCCCGTGCTCGAACATTCACCGCTGCTGATCGATGCCGATCTCGTCGACATCGTTGCCACCGGCAATGACGAGGTGCAGTGTGCGGTCGCCCGCCGCATCGCGCTGCCGGTGTCGGTCTGCGCGGCGATCGCCGAAGTCGGCTGCGCGGCGTCGGCGCTCGAGCTGATCGAAAATCCCCATGCCGAGCTGGCGCCGTTCTCGTGGAATCGCATTGTCGAGCGTCACGGCCATCTCGCCGCGATCCGCGAGGCGATGCTGGTGCTGGAGGATCTGCCGGCGGCAACGCGTGCCGCGCTGGTGGCAAAGCTGTCCGAGACGCTGGCGCAATTCGTCGTCGCCCGGAACTGGCTGAGCGCCGACCGCGCCGAGCGCGTGACGATCGAGGCGCGCGACCGCTCCACCATGAACATCGCGGCGCGCTCGCGCGGCGAGGACATGCAGGGTCTGGTGCATCACCTCCGTGTCACCGGCCAGCTGACCGCAGGCCTGATCCTGCGCGCGCTGCTGTCGAGCAATCTCGATTTGTTCGACGCGGCGCTGGCCGAGCTCGCCGATCTGCCGCTGGCGCGCGTCTCCGCGCTGCTGCACGACCGCGGCGGCAACAGCCTGCATGCGCTGCTCCGCCGCGCCGGCTTGCCCGAGGCGACGTTCGCCGCGTTCCAGGTGGCGCTCGATGCCTGCCACGAGCAGGGCTTTGTCGACAGCGACGACGGTGCGGCGCGGCTGCGCCGACGCATGGTCGAGCGCGTGCTGACCCATTGCGAGACCGACCGCGGCGCCGCCGAGCCGCTGATGGTGCTGCTCCGCCGCTTCGCGACGGAATCGGCGCGCGAGGAGGCGCGGCTGTTCTGCGACGAGATCGTCGCGGACGATGCGATCGATCCGGTGTACGATGATCTGATTGCCGCCTAGCGAGATGCCGTAGGGTGGGCAAAGGCGCAAAGCGCCGTGCCCACGAGCTTTCCTTTAATTGCACCCAGATGGTGGGCACGCTCCGCTTTGCCCACCCTACGATACTGATTGTGCCGATAGAGAAGAGTTCTTACTCCACCGGCACGATGCTCGGCGCGAGGATCGCCTCGAGATGCTCGGGGCGGTCGCGGTTGACCTGGGCGAGATAATCGTCGGCGACCTTGCGCAGACGGCGGCTGAGCTCGGCGGAGACGCTGATCCTGTCGAGCTGGGTGTTCTCGTGCACGATGGCGAGAATCGCGTTGATGTGGTGGGTGAACAGCTCGGCCGGCACCTTTTCCAGGTCGGGCGCGTGCTCGATGACGCGGCACAGGCTCTCGGCGACTCCTGCGACCGCCGGAAATCCGAACGTCGCGGCATCGCCCTTGATGTCATGCGCGGCGCGGAACAGCTCGTCGCGCCGCTCCTTGGTGAAGCCGTCATGGCGGATGGCGACGTAGGCGGCCGACAGGCGGTTGACCTCGGTCGTCATCCAGTCCTTGAACTCGCCGGACAGACCCGCGAGCGCCTGCTCGGCGCGACCGATCGGATCGTCCATGTCCTGGTCTTCGACACGGCGCAGAACCTTGCGCAGCGGATTGGGCTGCGTGATGACTTGATGCGTGGCGAAGGCCGTGACCTCGATGTCCTTTGCGCTGTTCTTCGCCATGATGCCGGCCCCGTGTGAGACGTTGCGCTAGATGGAGGACCGGGCCTTGTCGAGCAGCGAGGGCTGCTGGAGCACCTCGTGCTTTTCGCCGACGCGGCGCTCGGGGCCCATATAGGCGGAGTTGGTGTTGCGACGCCGGTCCGGACCGAAATAGGTCTTGGTCTTGATGAAGGGCCGGGGATTGGCGACGACGTTGAGGATGCGCTGGTAGAGGCCTTTCGCCGAGATCGGCTTGGCCAGGAATTCGGTGACACCGGCATCGCGCGCGACGGTGACGCGGCGCTTCTCGGAGTGGCCGGTCAGCATGATGATCGGCGCGTAAGGATTGCCCTTGGACTCCGGCTGCCGGATCATCTGCGCGAGCTCGAGCCCGTCGAAGATCGGCATCGCCCAGTCGGTGATGACGATATCGGGCACGTAATGGCTGTACATTTCCAGCGCCGTGGCGCCGTCCTCGGCCTCGTAGACTTCGCGCGCGCCGAACGAATGCAGCAGTGTCCGCAGGATGCGGCGCATGTGCGGATTGTCGTCGCAGACGAGGAAGCGCAGTTTGTTGAAATCGATGCGGAACATGACGCCCGGGCCAAAGCGGTCAACCTTCGTTAACCATATCGCGTCGGGGGTTAATGAACGGTTGCGCTTGCATCTCGCGGCGGATCGGAAGAGGGGCTACGTATATCGTAATTCTGCCATTTTTTATCGTAAAACAATAAAAATACTTAATCGAGCGGGAGCATCGTCCAATGAGCGTGATCGCGTTTCCCTATCCCGTGCCGGCCGAGCCGCGATTGCGGCGGATCGGACGGATCGTCGCCGTCGGCGCGCTCGTCTGCGTCGCGGGCGCGGTGATTGCGGTGCCGCTGCTCTGGTCGAGCGACGAGGTGCTTCGGCACTGGATCGCCACCCAGTCCCCGCTGGGGGCGCAGCCCTTCACCCTCAATCCCGGCACGCGCTTCGCCGGTGCGCTGATCAGCCTGATCGGCCTTGCGCCTGTTCTCTACGCCTTGTTGCAGCTCTCGATGCTGTTCTCCCGTTTCGCGCGCGGCGAGGTCTTCGTGACCGAGAACGCCTGGCGCATCCGCCGGATGGGCCTTGCGCTGATCGTGGGCGCGCTGATCTCGCCGCTGGTGCAGATGCTCACGACGGTCAATCTGACGCGGGCCAACCAGCCCGGCCAGATCGTGGTGATGTTCGGCATCGATCAGTCGCATGCGCTGTCGGTGCTGAGCGGGCTTGCGCTCATCGCCTTCGCGACCGTGATGGTGGATGCTGTTCGCTTGTGGCACGAGAACAGCGAGATCATCTGACCATGCCGATCGTCGTCAATCTCGACGTCATGCTCGCCAGGCGCAAAATCAGGTCCCGTGAGCTTGCGGCCCGCATCGAGCTCACGGAAGCGAACGTCTCCCTGCTGAAATCGGGCAAGGTGCGTGGCATCCGCTTCGATACGCTCGAGCGGATCTGCGCCGTGCTCGACTGCCAGCCCGGCGATATCCTGGAATACGTCCCTGACAATGCGGACGATGCGTTGGAGCCTCGCACGGCCGGCCGGAAATCGGCCTAGCCAACTCGTTAATCCAGACCGGAGAAGCCTGCGATGAACGGCCTTGCGCGCGTTCTTGCGAGCGCGGCTGCGCTCATGCTTGGCGGATGCGGCTCGGTGCCGCTGACGTCGATCCCGCCGCTCGCCCGCATCGATGCCAGGACGACGGATCTGTCGATGCTGCGCGTCGCCGTGCAATTGCCCGACGCGCTGCGGTCGCGTTCGGGCGGGGTCAAGCTCGACGTCGTCACCAAGCTGGCGGGGGAGGCTGAGGCCAAGACGAGCTTCGCCATGATGGAGCTGAGCGCACGCGAGCGGGGCGGCTTGCCTGCCCAGCCACTCCTCCATCTACGCCTTTCGCTTGTCGCCGGAAGATGCCGCGCGCTTCGAGGCGTTGCGCGCCTCGATGGTCGAGCAGGGGAGGAACGGTAAGCGCGGATCGATGGGACTTGGCGTCGCCGCCAAGGAATTCTGCCGCACGAATGCGGGCCCGCAGGCCTCGCTGCTGGTGACGATCTATCTGATGACATCGGAGACGAAGAGCTTCGTTCCGGTCGTCAGGGATTTTGACCTGCTGAGCGATCCCGCCATGGCGGGAGGCCTGGACGCGGTTCAGCCCTGCGGCCAGTGAGCTGGGGATCAGTAGCCGAACTGCTCGCGCAGGATGCGCTCTTCCAGGCTATGGCCGGGATCGAACAGCATGCGCATCGAGATGGACCTGTCCGAGAGCACCTCGACGCGGCGGACCCTCCGGACCTCTTCATGGTCGGCGACGGCCGCGACCGGGCGCTTGTCGTCCTCCAGCACCTCGATCACGACATAGGCGCTGTTGGGCAGCAGGGCGCCGCGCCAGCGCCGCGGCCGGAAGGCGCTGATCGGTGTCAGTGCAAGGAGCGCCGCGTTGATCGGCAGGATCGGGCCTTGCGCCGACAGATTGTAGGCAGTCGAACCTGCGGGCGTCGCGACAATGATGCCATCGGCGATCAACTCGGGCATGCGCTCGCGCTCGTCGATCAGGATGCGCAGGCGTGCGGCCTGGTAGGTCTGCCGGAACAGGTAGACCTCGTTGATGGCGTGATGCAGGTGCACGCGGTCGTTGGCGTCCGTCGCGCGCATCAGGAGCGGGTTGATCTCGGTCTCATGCGCCGCCGCGAGTCTCGCGCGCAGATCGTGCGTCGAATACTCGTTCATCAGGAAGCCGACGGTGCCGCGGTGCATGCCGTAGATCGGCTTTCCCGTGCGCATGTTCCGGTGCAGCGTCTGAAGCATCAGCCCGTCGCCGCCGAGCGCGACCACGACGTCGGCATCTTGCGGATCGCAATTGCCATAGTCCTTGGTGAGCTGGTTGAAGGCGGTCTGCGCCTCGTTGCTTGGGCTCGCCACGAAGGCGATCCGGTCGTATCGCATGGGCTTGGTCATGGCTTCCGGCAAGGCCGCTGGCTGGAGAAAGTTCCGCCGGGCTCGTCTATACGACCTGGGCCCGCATTGTCGAGGAGGACCGCTCGTCAAGGCAAACGGACGATTGTCCATCTCGATTTGAGGATAAAATCGGCTCGATCTGAGCCCGACCGGCCTCCTCGAGTGCCCCCGGAGCGGCGGTCCCCCAAACCGTCGCATTTGCTCGCTAGCCTTCGGAGGTGCACCGGCTCTCATAGCCGGGCAGGGAGAACGCTCATGGTTACGACCTTGCGGGGCCCGCGCCGCGCGATCCTGGTGCTGGCGGTGTCGATCTTCGCGGTCGCGGGGCGTTGCGCGTGCGGACGATCCGCCGCAGCCGCGCGCCGAGGCGGCCGCGCCCGAGGCGGCCGCGCCAGCCGGTCAGAAGGGCGGACGCGGCGGTGGCCCGCAAGGCGCGTCACAGAATTCGTCGTCGCCTGCCGAACTGCATCGTCTCCCGCCGGACTCCACCACGCAGCAGACCCTCGATTTGCCCAGCCGCACCCTCAGCTTCGCCGCGACCGCCGGTTCGATCCGCGTGTTCGACGGCAAGGGCGAGCCGCTGGCCGACATCGCTTACACTTCCTACGAGCTAGGCGGTGCCGACCGCGCGACGCGCCCCGTGACCTTCCTGTTCAACGGTGGACCCGGCGCATCGTCGGCCTGGCTCCAGTTCGGTGCGGCCGGGCCGTGGCGGCTGCCGCTCCACGGCGAAGCTCTCTCTCCGTCGGCCTCGCCGGAGGTGAAGCCGAACGCGGACACCTGGCTCGACTTCACCGATCTCGTCTTCATCGACCCCGTCAGCACCGGCTACAGCCGCTTCGTCGCCAGCGGGGAAGATGCGCGAAAATCGTTCTACTCGGTCGACGGCGACGCCAATGCGATCGCGCTGGTGATCCGCCGCTGGCTCGAGAAGCACGACCGGCTGACCTCGCCGAAATATGTCGCGGGCGAGAGCTATGGCGGCATCCGCGGGCCGAAGGTCGTGCGCCAGTTGCAGCTCCAGCATGGCGTCGGCGTCAGGGGATTGATCCTGGTGTCGCCGCTGCTCGACTTCCGCGAGTTCACCGGCACCAGCCTCCTGCAATATGTCGCGACCTTGCCGAGCTACGTGGCGGTCGCGCGCGAGGCCAAAGGACCGGTCACGCGCACCGATCTCGCCGACGTCGAGGCTTATGCGCGCGGCGAATTCCTGACCGACCTCGTCAAGGGCGAGGCGGACAGGGAGGCCGCCAACAGGCTCGCCGACAAGGTCGCCGAGCTCACCGGCATCGACCAGGCGGTCAGCCGCAGGCTCGCGGGCCGCTTCGACGTCGGCGAATTCCGCCGCGAGTTGGACCGCAAGAACGGCAAGGTGACCGGGCGCTATGACGGTTCGGTGCGCGGCCTCGATCCCTATCCGGATTCGAGCAGCTCGCGCTTCGGCGATCCCTCGGGCGACTCCCTCCAGGCGCCGCTGACGAGCGCCGCGGTCGACGTGCTCACACGCAAGCTGAACTGGCGGCCCGATGGCTCCTACGAAGTCCTGAACGGCGCCGTCGAGGGCCATTGGGACTTCGGCCGCGGCATCAACCCGCCGCAGTCGGTGTCGGAGCTGCGCCAGATCCTTGCCACCGACACGAGGCTGAACGTGCTGGTCGGACACGGCCTGTTCGATCTCGCCACGCCCTATTTCGGAACCAGGCGGGTGCTCGACCAGCTCCCGGCCTTCGCGACCCAGCGCGTCAAGTTCGTGGTCTATCCCGGCGGCCACATGTTCTATTCGCGCGACGGCTCACGGCAGGCGTTCCGCAGCGAGGTCGAGGCTCTGATCAGGGAGTAGGCCGCCGCTTGCGCGGGGGATAGCGGCGTGCGATCTCGCGTGCCACGACATTCGCTGGCTTCACATTGGCACCCGCGATCCAGATGTCGCTCACCTTGCCGCGCTTGTCGCGGGCGCGGCGCACCAGCTCGCCGTGGCTGGAATAGCCGGCGGCCCAGGCGAGCTTGCCGGTGTCGCGCCCGGTGACCTCGATCTCGGCGGCGTCCATGAACGGGTTGTTGAATTGCGGATTGGCGATCAGCACGCGGTTGCCCGCAGGCACGAAGTCGTTCGCGCCCCAGATCGTCCACCAGCGGCCGGTCCAGTCTCGCACACGTCGGTCGGGTGCGCCGCGGCTCCTGAAGACGCGCAGGATCTGCATCGCACCGTCCATCCAGAACGGCGCCGCTCCGTCGATGGAGTTGCTGAGGATGCTGATCGACAGCTCGCAGGCAGGGATCGAGCAGGTCCGCGAGATGTAGCCCTGGAAACCGCCGCCATGGCCGAACCAGTCCCAGCCGTCGGTCTTGCCGGCGTTGACACCGAGGCCGTAATAGGCCTCGAAACTCTGCGGAACGCGCCAATGCTGTCGCGTTATCTCCCGGCGGCTGGCAACCGACAGCACGCTCTTTTTGGCATTGGGTGCGAGCTGCGCGAAGAAGCGGGCAGTGTCGGCGGCGGTGGCGACGAAACCCGCGGCCGATGCCATCGCATGCGCGGGATTGTCCCCCGGGATCACGCAGCGCTCGCCGAACGGCAGCTTCCGCGTATGGCCGCGCGCGAATGCGGCGCCCTTCGGCGGCGGCGCGTCCGGTTCTGTTTCGCGCAGGCCCGCCGGCGCGATGATCTCGCGCTTGATCCAGGTGGAGTAGGGCTCTTTTGTCACGGCTTCGATCACGAGGCCCATCAGGCCAAAGCCGTGATTGGAATATTTGAAGCGCGTGCCGGGCTCGATCGCGGTCGGCAGTTTCAATTCCGCGAGCAGCTCCTTCGCGTTGAGATAAGGCCGGCTGTCGATGAACTGGCCGGAATCGGCACCATCGCGCGTCAGCCCCGCGCTGTGCGAGAGCACCTGCGCAATCGTCGTCTCGGCAACGCGCGGATTGAGGCCGCCGACATATTGGCCGACCGGATCGTCGAGCCGCAGCCTCTTCTGCTCGCGCAGCTTCATGATGCCGGCTGAGGTAAAGCTCTTCGAATGCGAGGCAATGCGGAAGCGGTGGCGCGGGGTGAGTTTTTCGCCGGTGTCAAGATTGGCAAGGCCGAACGCATGCTCGGCGACGATTTCGCCCCGATGGACGAATGCGATGATGGCGCCGGGTTGCTGGAATGTCGTCTGCTGAAATTCGATCCAGGAGCTAATGTAGTCGATCGCGGATCGCAGCCACGTGTCCATTGCGCACCAATTTGCGAGGGGAGGATTGGTACGCAAGGCTAGCCGAGAAAGCGGAACGGGCACAACCGAAAGGTTGTGCCCGTTCGCGAAGTTGCAAGATGCGATTGTCTTAGTAGACGAGCGTCGCGCCGGTCGGCTTGTCGAGCGCTGCGGCCAGCGAGCGATATTCGGAGCTGTCGGTGCCCGCGAGCGAGGCAATCTTGTTGAGGTGATATTGCGCCTGTTCGCGGTTGCCCTGCTCGAGCTGCCAGAGGCCGTAATACTGCCAGGTGCGGACGTGGTTCGGATCGTCCTTCAGCGCGATCTCGTAATAGACCTTCGACGACTGGTAATCGCCGAGCTTGCGATAGGAGTAGCCGATCAGGTTCGCAACGTCGGCGACGTCGTCGCGCTTGAGCGACTTCAGCTGGCCGATCGCGCCAGTGTAGTCGTGGTTGTCGTAGATGGCGGTATAGGCGGTGCGATAGGCCGCGAGGAATTTGGGATCGCTGACGGAGGAGCTCTTCTTCTTGCCCTTCTTGGACGAGGAGTCCGACTTCGGCGGTGAGGAGGGCTCGTCACTGCCCGCGGCATAGGCGCTGGACAGCACCGGTGCGGCCGCCAGCGTCATGGCGACTAGTCCCGGCACAAGAAGCATTGAGAGTTTGCGCATCTAAGTTCTCCCGTATGGAACGTGGCGATCCTACACGATTGCCCGAAGACCGGAACACCCATTGGGCAGAAACATTCCCGCTTCGCACGATCTATTCTCCCCAAGCCAGATGACAAACTTGTCATCGAGATGAACGGAAGCCTGCAACCGGCTTCAGACTGGGTTCAGTGCGTGGCGCCTAGCCTCCCACCTACGATCGAAGGGTCGGCGAGAGGGCGCCGCCTCAAGATCCTTCCAAGAGGAGACCACCATGCTGAAGACCATTTCCGCAGCCTTGCTCGCCGCTACCGTCATCGCAGCCCCGGCCTTCGCGGCTGAGGCCGGCAAGACCACCACGACCGCCCCGGTGATCAAGGCGGACCAGAGCCAGACCAAGACGTCGACGACGGTCGCGAAACCGGACGCCGGCGTCAAGGCCGACAGCAAGGCCGCCGACGTCAAGGCGGATGCCAAGGCCGACACCAAGTCGAAGGCGATGAATGCCAACGCGGCCGTGACGCCCGACGAGCACAAGACCGTGCGTACCCATCGCCATCACCACAAGCACCTGTCGTCGAAGAAGTCGCTGAAGACGCAGCCGGATGTCACCAAGCCGGTGACGACCGAGAAGCGCAGCTAACGACTGATCCCGCGCGGCGGCATCCCTGGCATTGCCCTGTCGCCGCGTGCGGAATTCAGGCCCGGCCCGTTCGTCATGCCCCGCGCGGTAGCACGGGTGCTGGCCGGCGGGCCGGTGCGCCGTGCTGGCTGGATTGCGAAGCGAATTCCCTTTGCGCAACCTTGGAGCGAGAGCGTTTTCAAGCGAAGTGGACGCCGGTTCGTGTGAAGAAAACGCGTCAAGACAAGAATCTAGAGCTTCGGTTCTGATTCAATCAGAACCGAAAATGCTCTAGAACATTGTCCGAGTCTGACTGGCCGGAGAATGTGGTCCCTTGGGGCGATTGACGAAACGTGCGGCGATCCTGGTGCTGCCGCTGGCGCTCGCGGCCTGTTTCGGCAGCGAGGGTGACCGTCCAACCCTGATGGGCGGGGCCCAGGCCGGAGGGCCGCAGCCGTTTCCCGACAATTTCCGCAGCGACACGCTCGCCTTGATGCGCACCTACCTCAACAATCCGGTCGGTGTGCGCGAGGCCAGCATGGCCGAGCCGGTGCAGCGTGAGGTTGGCGGTCGGCAGTTCTATATCAGCTGCTTGCATTTCACCCCGCGCGAGAGCGACGGCAGCTACAAGGCCATGCGCGAGCGCGCCGTCATCTTCGTCAACGGCCGGGCGGACCGCGTCGTCGACCGGACCACCGAGCTCTGCGCTGGCGCGGTTTACGCAGCCTTTCCGGAACTGGAAAAGATGACGCGGTAGCGCAAAGCCGGCCTTCATCACCGCGTGCTAGAGCGGACGCTGCCGGAGCTGCTGGATCACATTTCGGCGAGCTTTGAACGGGGTGGTTTCGCCTTGCGACAAATGGTGACGGCGGGTCTCGCGCCGACGACAGAATCTGTCGGCGCCAGCAGATGCGACGGAACAAAATCGCGTTGTTGCCACCCCGTCACAGTCGCGAACGATCAACGTTCCGGCATCGCCGCGAAGCAACCCAATTCACGCCACGTTGTTTCCAGAGTGTCGTATGAAAGAACGGGGATGACCATGAAGACGATTTTGCTGGGCGCAGTTGCCCTGCTTGCGCTGGCCGCGCCGGCCGCAGCGGCCGACATGCAGCCGCGCACCTACACCAAGGCGCCGGCCTATACGCCGCCGCAGGTGATCTACAACTGGACCGGGTTCTACATCGGCGGCCATGTCGGCGGCGCGTTCGCCGGCGACAGCAGCTTTCAGTCCAGCGACGCCCGCTTCCTGGGCGGCGTGCAGGGCGGCTTCGACTACCAGTTCGCGCCCAACTGGGTGGTGGGTGTCGAGGCCCAGTACTCCTGGCTCCCGACCAACAACAACGGCGTGACGTTCCCGCTGGGCACGCAGGTGACGTCCAACACCGACCAGCTCGGCTCGGTGACCGGCCGCATCGGCTACACCTGGGGCCCGACGCTGCTGTACGCCAAGGGCGGTTACGCCTGGCGCAATGGCGGCCTCGGCGTCAACATCGCCGGCGTGCCGCAGGGCTTCACCGCGACCGGCAACAACAAGGACGGCTACACCGTCGGTGCCGGCCTCGAATACATGTTCGCCCCGAACTGGTCGGCCAAGGCCGAGTACCAGTACTATAATTTCGGCAGCACGACCTTCACCTCCGGCCCGGCCGACATCGTCGGGGTTCGCGGCCGGGAGGACGAGCATACCGTCAAGGTCGGTGTGAACTACCGCTTCGGCTGGGGCGGGCCGGCGGGCTCGCGCTACTGAGCCCGGCCACCGCCATCCAGGATCTGACAAAGGCCGGCCTCGCGCCGGCCTTTCGTTTGCCGGCCGCCGATGTTTGCTTTGCGTGAACCATCTGGCGCGTCATTTGCAAGCAAACATTCGGGCGCGCGCCTTCTCACGCGCGTCATGGGACTGGGGTAAAGCAAAAATAATTTTTGCCGCTTACGGAACTCGCACTCCGGGGCGCGTTATATGAGAATTACCGGGCTGGTGGGACGACGGACATGCGTATCTTTGTGTCGGCAGTAGTGCTCTCATGCTTCACCTGCCTGCCGTGCTCTGCACAGACAATCCTCAAATCGGAGCCTCTGATGCTGGCACCCTATGAGGTGGCCTTCGTCAAGGACGCGTCCTGCCCGTCGGGCAAAGTGCTGAAGGTGACGGGCGCCATCCGCGGGCTGCATCGGCGCAAGGCCTGTGTCGCCCTGGCGGGCGAGCAGGCATCCCTGGCGACCGCGACACCCTGATCTCTTCTTGAGATCCTCTGGGCTTCCGGCCGCAGCCTAGGAATTCAGTTCAAGCTCCAGGCGCGAGTCCCGTTCGGCCTCAGCCTTGTTCCTGGCGGGGTCCTCGCCCTGGGCTGCCCGGCACGGCTTGATCTCATAGTCGTTGTCGAGTACCCGGCGCGGGCCGTGTCGCTCCTCGTCGGTCGTGATATCGACGACCAGGCCGCTCCGCTGTGCGATCTTCCAGACGTCGGACTCATCAGGATAGGCTTTGCTGATTTGGGCGTCGTTGCAGAACAGGGCGTAGGGCATTCTTTCCGCTCCGGGAAAGCCCGTTAACGATTGCGCTGGGGAGGGGTTCCGGCCGACCGTACGATCACGGCGCCGTGATCGGGGCGGCCAAGCCTTGAGTCGTAAACGAGTCCTGAATCCCAAAAAAAAGAATCCCTGGGACTCTCCAGCCGGAATCAGCGGATGTTTTGGTCATGACGAGCGACCTCAAAACCTGCTGCGGGCACATGCTCCTGCCGTTGACGCTGGCACTGTTTGGCGCCTGCGCAGCCAATCTCTTGCTGGTTTGGTCCTGGCTGTAAGGTCCCGATCGCGGAGCCGGCCTTATTCTTCGGCCGGCGGACGGGTAGAGCCGTCGCGAATGGCGGCGCGCAATTTGGTCAGGGTTGCCGCACAGTAATCCTCACGCTCGCGCTCGAACCGCTCCTGATGTTTGCGGAAATTCGCGATCCGGACCTGCATCTCGGTGCGGAAATCGCCACTCATGCGGGGTGGCGGGACCTGCAGGGTCCGAGGTGGCTCCGGCGGAGGAGATGCGGCTTCCGGCTCGGCTTCGATCGTGACCGCCTTGATGGTCGCGTCCGGAGTCACCTCGAAAGCAGCAGTCGGGCGCTCCGGCGGATGGAGTTCATCCTTCTTGCCGGTTACGGATTGGACGAAGGCCAGTGTCTGCGCGATCAGTGCGTCGCGCTCTCTGATCCACTTCATGGGCCACCCCACCCTTGCTGCGACCATTCCACCAAAGCGCGAGGCATGAATCAAGAAGGTATCCCGCAAGGGATTGCATATTTTTCCCGTGCGCCCGACAGTGCGGGAATGGATGCCGGACAAGAAAAAGAAAAGTTGGACGAAGTGGAAGGCTTGAGGCTGGTCCGCGCCTTCCTCTTGCTGCCGCCCCACAAGCGGGCGGAGGTGATCGCGTTCGTCGAGGAGCTGGTCCGTCTTCATGCCCAGGCCGGCGAAGGTGACGGCGCGCCGGCGAGGTGAGTGCTACCGCTCGCGCGGATTGACGTTCGGCACGAAGGGCGCACCGATCACCCTGACTGTCCCCGGCGCTGCCGTATCGATCGGTCCTCTGTCAGCGACCTGCCGCTGCGGCGGCGGTCCGAAGACCGGCTCCAGCAGCGCAAGCGTGCCGGCTATGAGGGCGCAACAAAGCGTCACGGTCCCCAGCAGAAGCATGTTTCGATTTTCTTCCCAGATCCGCATGGGCCGAAAACGATCGACGCGCGCAATTCGTTCCGCGGGCTGGATTGTTCGAGATGCCGGCAAAATGCGCTGAAGCTTACGCCGAGCTTACGGGTGCGCAGCAGAAGGTTATTTTTCCGTATGACTACTCGGGCCATTTGGCATCAATTCTTAACGATACCGGGTTCCAATGCACGTTGCTGGGCTTACGCCTGGGCGGAACATCATTGGACGGCTGAGATGAGCTTTTTGAACAATCTGAAGATCGTGTGGAAGGTCGCGCTGATCGTGGCCGTGATGGGTTGCGCGATGGTGGTGGTCGCTGGCTTTGGCGCACGCGAACTCTCGGCGACCGTGGATGGGTTCGCCGAGCTCTCCGCCGCACAATCCTCGGCGCTCAATCTGACCCGGGCCCAGCGCCGCGCCGAGACCTACCATGCAGCGCTCTATGCCATCTTCACCGAGGCGACCGAAGCGGGCAACGCCGCTCGCCTCAAGACCGCAAACCAGAACCGCAATGAAATCGGCCAGTACCTCGATGCCGCCGTGCAAGACGACCCCGCTCGCGCCAGCCAGGTCAAGAGCATCGGCGATCAGCTGAAGGCCGCGTTCACCAGCTGCGATCCGGTGCTCCAGGCCGGCGCGCAGGCAAGCAGCATGGAGGACAATGCCAAGGCTGCCGACCGCGCGCACAAGGAGTGCGACCCGGTGCTGGACGCGGCTCTCGCACGCATCGTCACGTTCGTGACCGAGACCGCGCAGGCGACGAGCAAGCGCAAGGAAGCCATCACCCGCGACGCCAGGTCCGCGACGTGGACCGCGATGGGCGTCAGCGCCGGCGGCCTGGTCCTCGGTATCGCGATCGCGCTGTTCATCGGCTTCAACGCGATGTCGCGGCCGATCGCCCGCCTCAAGCTCGCCATGGAAGGCCTCGCCCGCAACGATCTCAAGACCGAGGTGCCCGAGAAGGACCGCCACGACGAGATCGGCGAGATGGCCAAGACCGTCGAAGTGTTCAAGACCAACGGGCTCGAGGTCGAGCGGCTCAAGGCGGCGCAGGCCGAAGCCGAGAAGCAGGCGGCTGAGCAGCGCCGCCGCGACATGATCAACCTTGCCGATGGCTTCGAGCGGGCGGTCGGCGAGATCATCGAGACGGTCGGATCGGCGTCCACCGAGCTCGAGGCGTCGTCCTCGACGCTGGCCACCACCGCGCATCGCGCGCAGGAGCTGACCTCGGTCGTCGTCGCCGCGTCGGGCGAGGCCACCGGCAATGTGCAATCGGTTGCGACCGCGACGGAAGAGCTGTCCTCCTCGGTCAACGAGATCAGCCGCCAGGTGCAGGAATCGGCGCGGATGGCGGGCGAAGCCGTCACCCAGGCCCGCACCACGACCGAGCGCGTCAGCGAGCTGTCAGTTGCGGCCACGCGCATCGGCGACGTCGTCGAGCTGATCAACACCATTGCCGGCCAGACCAACCTCTTGGCGCTGAACGCCACGATCGAGGCGGCGCGCGCCGGCGAGGCTGGCCGCGGCTTTGCGGTCGTCGCTTCCGAGGTCAAGACGCTGGCCGAGCAGACCGCGAAGGCCACCGGCGAGATCAGCCAGCAGATTTCCAGCATCCAGACCGCGACGCAGGAATCGGTGAACGCGATCCGCGACATCTCCGCGACGATCGAGCGGCTGTCGGAAGTGTCCTCGACCATCGCAGCCGCCGTCGAGGAGCAAGGCGCCGCGACCCAGGAGATCTCCCGCAACGTCCAGCAGGCCGCCCACGGCACCCAGCAGGTCTCCTCGAACATCACCGACGTGCAGCGCGGCGCGGCCGAGACCGGCTCGGCCTCCTCGCAAGTGCTCTCGACCGCAAAGATGCTGGCGACCGACAGCAACCGCCTCAAGGACGAAGTCGGAAAATTCCTGCGCACCGTGCGCGCGGCGTAAGGGCGCGCGGCGGCACCCGTCCGCCGCGCTGACCACCTCTATCGTGCCAGCAGAAATGCAAGCGCGATGACAAACAGGACGGCCGTCATGATGACGGCCGTCACGGCGCCGGCGATAATCCTGGCGTTCTGTTTTGTGGTGCTGGGGCGCATGGCGCCGGATGCTAGCGCATGTTGAACCGAGATCCGTGGACGGCAGCCGGCCACGACGCGATCAGGCGGCGAGCCTGCTGTGGAAGAAACGAGTGACGCGACCGATCGCGTCAAAAGTCGCCGGGTCGGTATCAGAAAAATCAAAGCCGTGGGCCTTGTCAGGGTAGGGCACGAATTCGGCTTCCGCGCCGACGGACCTCGCCAGCTCGATCAGCTTCTTGCCGTTTGCGATCGGTACGTTCCGGTCGGCTTCACCGTGTAGCTCGATCATCGGCGGCAAATGCCTGACCTTGCTGGCCATCGCGTCGGGCAAGCCGGCATAGAGTACGGCGAGCGCGGCAACGCGCTCGTCACGGGCAGCAGTATTGGCGGCGATGAAGCCACCGAGTGAAAAGCCCAGCAGGCCGATATGTCCGGAGCTGTCGGGGCGGCCGAGAATGGTCGTGATGGCGGCGGAGACCGTGTCCGACCAGCCGTCGAAGCGCCCCGTGTCATAGGCCTTGCGGTTCGCTTGCGTGCTCGTCTTGGGATCGAGCGCGGCCGTGTCGCTGGTTGTCATGTAGCGCAGGAGATAGGCGTCGATGCCTCCGGCCGACAGCGCATCCGCATAGCGCTCATAGGCGCGTCTCTCAGCTCGATGCCCCGCGAGCCGTGCAGCAAGATGACCGCGGGGCGCTTTCCGGTGACTTTCGCCGCATAGCGCAAGACGGGCAGGCTCTCGTTGCCGGCCGCGACGCTGAACTGCTCGTTTGGCGCGCTACGCGCCGTGGCAGGCAACAGCAGCGCGGCGAGACTGGCCATGGCCATCCGTCGGGTGATCATCGGCAGGCTCGCTTCAAGGAGATTTCAGGCGCGGCACACCGGCTGTATAGTGGGCTTGCGACGGAAGTTTGACTCGTGCAGGTCCGATGATTCCCGAACGTCCACCCGTGCTGGCCCATGAGCGGTTCGTCGCCGACCGCGACAGTTTCGCGGGCCTCGATCTCGCCGCGCGGTTCGAGCGGATCGAGCGGACCAACCTGTGGGGCGCGGCCACGTCAGTGTCGGGCCTCGGCTCGGAGGACCGCGCCACCGCCGCGATCCGGGACGCGCTTCCGCCGTTGTTGCAACGACTCGGCGCGCGCGCGCTGCTCGATGCGCCCTGCGGCGATGCGGGCTGGATTGGCAGCATGAAGCTAAACGTGGGTTACACCGGCATCGATATCGTGCCGTCGTTGATCGCGGCCAACAGCGAGCGTGCGGCCCGTGGTGAGCTTCCCGGTCGCTTCCAAGTCGCCGACATCACCCGCGATGTGGTGCCGTCTGCCGATCTGATCCTGTGCCGCGACTGCCTGGTGCATTTGAGTTTCGCCAACATCGCTCGCGCTGTCGCGAACTTCCGCGCGAGCGGCGCGCGCTTCCTGCTTCTCACGACGTTTCCCGAATGGGACGACAATAGGGATTGCGAGGACGGCGACTGGCGCGCGCTGAACATGGTGAAGGCGCCGTTCAACTGGCCCGCGCCGCGCGAGTTGATCAACGAGCGCTGCGAGGAGGGCGGAGGCGGCTGGCGCGACAAGAGCCTTGGGCTGTGGCGGCTGGAGGATGTCCGATGATCGATGCCAGATGCAGTTGCGGCGCTGTTTCACTTTCGCTTCCGGGACCGACCAAGCTGGTCGCGGCCTGTCATTGCATCGACTGCCAGCGGCGAACCGGGGCACCGTTCGGTGTCGCTGCGTTCTATCCGATCGAAGCCGTCACGATCTCCGGCGCACCGAAGGAATACGTTCGCGCCGCCGCAAGCGGGGGCGAGGTCCGCTTCTATTTTTGCTCCGATTGCGGCTCGACGGTCTGTTGGAAGGCCGACAATCTGCCGGCGATGATCGGCGTTGCCGTCGGCGCCATCGCGGACCCGGATTTTCCGGCGCCGGTCAGATCCGTGTTCGAGCAGTCGAAACATGCCTGGGTCGAGATCGCCGGCGCGGGTGTCGAGCACTTCGAACAGAGCAGCGCGCGCAAGGCTTCAGGCTGAGGCCGACGTTCGCTCAGGGACGCTGCCGAACACTTCCGTTAGACGGCGCTCCTGTCGTCTGTATCGGTTCGCCGGGCGCACGGTCCAGCGGCGGGTGAGGCCGAGCGAGGCCTACCGTTCCGGGAGGCGAGTCGTTGCCGGCGGTGCGGGTATTGACGCGCTCCAACGTGACTGTCGTTGCAACCACAAGGGCGATGGCCAAGGCGACAGCGGATAGGGCCAAGGCTGTCCGATCATTCGGGTCCATCGCTAGACCTCCGCGAGACGGCTCTAGAGCCCAAGGATAACGCCGACCTGAAGATTTGGTTCTCGCTTCAGGCCAGGACGCGGTGGCGGCTAAACCAATGGTGCGGCTGAGGGGATGAACTATTGGTGTTAATTAGTTGAGATTATTGTATCTTTTGCATGGCAACTCAGCCGCATGCCAACGCGGATACCAACAGATCGCGAAGGCAGGCGAAGTTTCGCTGAGGAAAACGCCGGCAACCCGCGGCCCCTGTCCACTGACGCCACCTATATGGTGATTGGTCAAATTTCCGGGGTAGCGAGATGCGAAGTTCCGGCAAACCGAAACTCAACGAGCCGTGTTGCTGCGGCAACGGCAAGAAATACAAACACTGTCACTTCCTGCGAAGTCGGAGTGCTGAGGCTGATCCGCTTGGCTGGGCTGATGTCTCGCTTGCAAAGCGAACCCGGTGCGAATGATGGTGGTGTGCGGCAGAACCAGCTGCTGCCGGGCTGGATCAATCCGAACGGTGTGTCTTCAGTTTGCGGCGAACATCAATACGGCGAGGGCCAGGCCGAGCATTAGCAGGGAGATGCCTGCGGCGGCCCATTGGCGAAGAATACGATCGGCTTTGTCGACCAGGTCGCCGAATCGAAAACAGATGCGCCGTAGCGGCTCGAGCACCTTGCCCATCGCTTTCCAACCGGACGAGGCAGCCAGCGGATGCCGCCAGGGATTTAGCAGGATCGCGAGCGTCGCACCTCCCAGCACGGACAGGAGCAATTTTGCGAGCCCATCGCGACTGAACAATTTCGGCATCACATCATGTGAGATCGGCAGGTATGGTTCCCAGGGTACTAAGCCAAGCAGCAGCGAACAGGTCGCCAGGGCGAGCGCGGCTAGGTCGCGGCTTGGCAGCGCCGTCTGGATGGGCGCGATCGGTTGATCGGAAGGCGCGAGCGCAAAGGCCAGAACCAACAGGACATAGGCGGTCGTGAACATTCCACCGGCATGCAGCACCGCGGCCCACCACCACTGTCCTGTCCTCATTGCCTCCTGCAGCAGAAGCTCTTTCGCAAAGGCTGCGCCGCTGGGTTGAACGCCCATCAGCGCGAGGCCACCCACTGCGAAGGTCAGTACGCTGAGAGGTAGGACACGTGCGGCACCGCCCAGCCCGGTGATGCGGTCGTGCCCCAGCTCAGTGTAGATCGATCCGACGGCCAGGAACATCGCCGCCTTGGCAGTGGCGTGAGAGATCGTCTGCAGCAATCCCGCCGCAAGGGCCTGCCCGGTCTCGAGTTGACCCACGGCATTGACGGCGAGCGGAAACATCAAGAAGAGATACCCGATCTGAGCCAACGTCGAATATGCTACGAGCAGCTTGAGGCGCTCCTGCCGCAAGGCGACCACGCTTCCGATCACGATCGCGCCGGTCCCCAGTGCCGCCAGGAATTGCGTGGCGGCAAGGCTGGGCAAGCCGGGTATCACGTCGAACCAAAGCCGCAAAAGTATGAAAAACGATCCCTTCACGACCAAGCCGGATAAAATTGCGCTCGCCGCGGCCGGCGCGCCGGCGTGAGCGGACGGCAGCCAAAGGTGCAACGGGAAGAGCGCGGTCTTTGCGAGGAGGCCGATCGTCATCAATGCGACGGCAATGAGCACGCCCGGCTGCGCTGAGACGACACGCGACATGAGCACCATGTCGAGCGTCCCATAAAAGCCGTAGAGCAGGGCCGCGCCCAGCAGGTAGAGAACCGAGCCGAGCAACGCAAAGACAAGATAGCGTAACGCGGCCTGAAGCGTCTCCGCGCGGCCATCGAGGGAGACCAGCGGGACTGCGGCGAATGTCAGCAACTCCAGCGCGACATACAGGGTGAAGAGATCGCCGCCAACGAAGATCATGTTCAGCGCTGCCCAAACGGCAAGCAACAGGATCCAGAATGCGAAGGATGTGCGTGCGTCCGATGCTGGACGAAAGTCAGTCGTGGCAAAGACGGCGACCACGCAGATCACAATCGCGGTGGTCGCGAGCATCACCGCCGACAGTCCGTCCGCGCGCAAGGCCACTCCCAGCGGGGGCGACCATGCACCAAGTAGATAGACTATGAGGCCGCCGCCCTGCGGCACGGCCAGGAGAATGGCCCCCGCAATCGCCAACCCCAACGGTACAACCGCGAGGGCTACCTGCCGGACGTAACGGTCGCCGAGAGTGAACGCCAGCAGGATGCCAGCGACCGGTATGGCGATCGACAGGACTAGCAGGAAGCCGGACGTCGTCGTCGCCAGCGCTGAGGCAGGAGGCAACATTAGTCACCGGATGGATCTGACCGCGGGCCCGGCGGCGCGCGACTGCCGAGCGTCAAGGGGCCGCCGGTCTGGAACAATCGGAGCAGCAAGGCAATCGCCAGGGCCGTTGCGGAAAACGCCACCACGATTCCCGTGATCACCAGGGCTTGTGGGACCGGATCATTGCCAACGCCCGCCGCGGTGCCCCTTCGTCCGACGATGCCAAACAGAAGAAAGACGCCGCTGCCGACCAGATTGAATGCGATGATCTTGCGAAGCGGTCGCGGATTGGTAATCAGGCCGTAGAGCCCAAGTCCAATCGCCGCCGCTGCGAATGATCCAAACACCGTGACGCCGCTCATGGCTCGACACTCCTTTCCGGCGCGCCGGCGAGCAGGAGGGCGAGTGTCGCTGCAATCGTCAGGGTCATCGCGGCCTCGATGCCAAGGATCAGAGGTTTAGCGATTGCAACCGGGTAGGCGAGGAACGCCGCTCCGAAGCAAAGTCCACCGAAGCCGACGGCCAGAAACAGGCCGGCCCGGCCACCAGGACCAGCCGCAGCCGTGGACTGCTCACGGGTGGCGTATCCGCCAAACCAGCCATGATGACCAAGAGCCACATCGACGCGAGAACCGCGCCGCCCTGAAATGCTCCGCCGGGGTGATCGGCCCCCGTCCACAGCATGTAAATGCCGACGACGATGCCCGCGGGAGGAAGGAGGCGCGCGAGAAAGGCGAGAACGCCCTTGGGGTCGGCCTCGTGGCGCGGTCCCTGACGACCGCCCCAATTGCGGTCCGCCGCGAGCGACCACACACCGACGATGGCAAGCAGGAGCACGACCTTCTCGAGCATGGTGTCCATCCCGCGGAAGGCCATGAGCACGTTGGTGACGGGATTGGCCATTCCGGTTGCTCCCGCATTCGAGACGGCCGCCGGTGCCAACGTTGGTGGCGGATTCGGCAGGAGCAATATTGCGAAAGCCAGCATCGCCGCTGTCGATGCAGACAATATGGCGGCGCTGAGACGCACAGTTAGGCTGCAACGTCCGGCCGTTGCCACCTCGCTACCGCGCAGTCTGGCGGCCGCCCCTAACAGCATCACGCCGCCGAGACCTCCGCCAATGGCGGCCTCCGTTAGTGCGACATCGACCGCGTCGAGACGCACCCATATCAGCGCAACCAGGAGGCCGTAGGCGACGAACCCGACGGTCGCCGAATAGGTATCGGGGACGGCGATGGTCCAGATGGCGAGGCCCAGCACCACGGCGGCGAGTGCGATCTCGAAGACTGTTGCGGTACTCATTTGGCCGCTCCGCTCTGGCGCGCCGTGCGCGCGATCAACTGGGAAACGGTGGCGCCGGCAAGCAGTGCGAACATCCAGATGCAGATCAGCTTCAACCCGTCGCGCAGGCTTCCTGCCTGTGGGAGCAAGCCAAGCACGACGAAGCCCAGGCCGAGATTGTCTGCCTTGGTCAGCGCGTGTAGGCGGGTCAGGGTGTCGGGAAAGCGAAGAAGGCCGACGGTGCCGGCGAGGAAGAAGAACGCTCCCGCCGACACGCAGGCAATCGTCACGACGTCGCGTGCGAGGTTCATCTGTCCCCCGTTGAATCAAGCCCGTCGGTTTCGAGGCGGGAAAGCCCCTTCTTGACGAACGCGATGGACGCGAAGGTGGCGAGCAACGCCAGGATCAATGCCACGTCGATGGCCGCCGGGACGCCCGTCACGGTGCCGAGAAGGAGCAACACGGCAATGCCTGCGGTGCCGATCAATTGCGCCGCCATCATACGGTCCGCATCGCCCGGACCACGCAATATCGACACCAGCCCGAGTGCCAGCAGGGCCAGGATCAAGCCGACTGCGGCGGTCAGGAACTCAGTCATTGTATAGGGCTTGAACCAGCGCCAATTCCTCGGCGGCAAGATCGGTCACGACCGGCTGCCGGATGTCGAGGCAATGATAGACAATCTCTCCGTCCTCCTCGCCCGCCGGCACCGTCCCGGGCAGCAGGCTGGTGAGCGTCGTGAACACGTTCTGCCGCAGCCCGGGCGAAAGCCGACTCGGATAGGTCACAAATCCCGGGTGCAGCGGCAATCGGGGATTAAGTGCGCGCCCTGCAACGTCTGCTCCGGCGACCACCGAGTGATACAGGAAAAGAAGGATCAGGCGGGCGATGGCGCGAACCGATCGCCGCGCGCGGCTCGGCTCGAGCAGGTGCAGGCTCGTCCAAGTTGCCGCGGCAATCGCGGCCGCGGCGGCGGGAAGATCGGCAACATCGACACCGGCAAGCACCAGCCACAGGCAAAAGAACAATGCCGCTCGGTACGTCGCGACCGGCCACAATCGACCAGCGGCGGCGGCGCATGCATCTGGATCAGCCGAGGGACCTTTCATGTCCGCTTCCTGGCTCGTTTCCGACTTGCGTCAGCGTCTGCGCTGCGGCGATCAACGGCGCCGATCCGAGTGAAGCGCGAGTAGCGCGCGACGGCTCCGCCGCGCGCCATGCTCCATCTCACGCTCTCATCATGTGTTGGCAGCAGAACTGGCGATATCGGGTGAAGGCCTGATCACCTCTCAGGATATTCCCTACGAACTCACCTCGGCAAACCACGATTATATCCAGCTGCACCGAGTAGATTTACCGATTTTAACGCTGGAGCCGTTCGGCAAAATACCCAGGGCGACAGCCTTGGAACGCAAGACAGCCTTGGAACGCAAGAGGTGATGTCTATGAGCGGCAGCCGTTGCACGTTCCGATACATGGTCACGTCGACGTTCGTGGCGGCATTCTCGCTGAGCCTGGGGGCTTGCGGCAGAGAACAGGCAACGAATGACACGCCGGTTCCGCGAATCGTGCGCACGTCGACTGTGGAAAAGCGCAAGGTCACAACACCCCTGACATTTACAGGGCGGATCGAGGCCGAAGATGAAGTGAATATTGCGTTCCGGATATCCGGGCGACTGCTGAGCAACGACGCCAAGATTGGCGACAGGGTCAAAGCCGGCCAAGTGCTGGCGCGATTGGAGTCACAGAACGAACTGAATGGACTGCGTCAGGCGCAGGCATCCCTGGCTGCGGCGCAGGGACAGTTGACGCAGGCGCGCAATCACTTCGACCGTCAGGAGACGCTCTTGGCGCAGGGATGGACAACGCGCGCCAATTTCGATGCTGCCACCCAGGCCCGGCAAACCGCGCAGTCGCAGGTCGACGCGGCTGAGGCGCAACTGAGTGCCGCACATGACCTCGTCGGTTTCACCGAACTGACGGCCGATGCGCCCGGCGTGATAACCGCCACCGGCCCGGGAGCCGGCGAAGTGGTCCAGGTCGGGCAGATGATTGCGAGGATCGCGCGACAAGACGGCCGCGATGCCGTCTTCGACGTTCCCTCTCAATTGGTCAGGTCGGCTTCCTCGGATCCGGAGGTCGAAGTCAGCCTAGCCGATGATCAGACAATAAAGGCGAGGGGGCGCGTTCGCGAGGTCGCCGCGCAGGCCAGCGCCGTGACGAGGACCTTCGAGGTCAGAGTCGGTCTGACCGATCCCCCGCCGGCGATGCGGCTGGGCGCGACGGTCGTCGGACGGGTGAACACGAGCGCCGGGCCGATGATCGATATTCCTTCTTCCGCCCTGACCAGGATGAACCAGCGCCCCGCCGTGTGGGTCGTCGATCCCGCCAACAACACTGTCTCAGTTCGCAATGTGGATGTGCTACGGTTCGACGAAGCTCAAGCGGTGATCTCGCAAGGACTAGACACCGGTGAAGTCATCGTCACCGCCGGCGTCCAGGCGCTTCACCCGGGTCAGACAGTCCGCGTTCTCGGATCAGGGCTATGAGCGGAATCAATCTTTCCGATTGGGCGCTGAAACACCGCTCGCTGGTCGTCTACATGATGATCATTGCGGTCATTACCGGCGTACTGTCCTATTTCCGCTTGGGGCGCAACGAAGATCCAGCCTTCATTATCAAGACCATGGTCGTTCAGGCCGCCTGGCCCGGCGCATCCGTTGAGGAAACGGTGAAGCAGGTGACGGAGCGCCTCGAACGTCGACTGCAGGAGACGCCGCATCTCGACTTCCTGCGAAGTTTCACGAGGGCCGGCGTCTCGACCGTCTTCGTGAATCTGAAGGGCAGCGCAAACGCAAGAGAGGTTGCCGATACATGGTACCACGTGCGCAAGTCGATCGGCGACATGCGCCATACGCTGCCCGACGGCGTGATTGGACCGGGGTTCAATGACGAATTCGGCGATACGTTCGGGATCATTTACGGCTTCACCAGCGACGGCTTCAGCCAGCGTGAGTTGCGCGATCGGGTCGAGGAGATCCGCTCGAGGCTGCTTCTCGTGCCCGACGTGTCGAAGATCGAGCTGTTGGGCGAGCAGGATGAAGTGATCTTCGTCGAATTTTCTACCAAGGAGCTCGCGGCTCTCGGGGTTGATCGATCCGCCCTGATTGCAGCGCTCCAGTCGCAAAACATCGTGCGCCCGGCCGGAACGATACAGACAAGCTCGGAAAGCATTTCCATTCGGGTGTCGGGAAGCTTCCAGTCGGAGCAGGACATCGCCAACATCAACTTCTCGGCCGGCGGCCGCATGTTGCGCTTGAGCGATATAGCCCGCGTACGGCGCGGTTACACCGACCCGCCCCACCCGATGTTTCGTGTCAACGGCCAGCCGGCAATAGGACTTGCAATCGCCATGCGGGATGGTGGCGACATCCTTGCGCTCGGCGCCAACCTCAGTAAGGCGATGGCCCGGATCAAGGCGGAACTTCCGATCGGAATTGAGCCCAGCTTGGTCGCGGACCAGCCCGTTGTTGTCGAGCACGCGATCCGGGAGTTCATGGTCTCGCTGATGCAGGCGATCGCCATCATCATGGTGGTGAGCTTCATCAGCCTCGGCGTACGACCAGGCCTGATCATCGCACTTGCGATACCGTTCACGCTGGCGATCGTGTTTCCGATCATGGCGCTACTCGGCATCGACATGCAGCGCATATCGCTTGGCGCACTGATCATTGCGCTCGCGTTGCTGGTCGACGACGCGATGACCACGACCGACGCGACGCTCAGCAAATTGGCGGAGGGCGCCAGCAAGGTCGAAGCGGCAACTTTCGCATACCGGACCCATGCGATGGCGATGCTCGCGGGCACGTTGGTGACGATCGCGGGTTTTATCCCGGTGGGGTTTGCGGCGAGCTCGGCCGGCGAATACACGTTCTCGCTGTTCGCCGTGGTCACGATCGCGCTGCTGGTATCGTGGTTCGTGGCGGTCATTTTTACGCCACTGCTCGGCGCTGCGATCTTGGTCCCGCCGCGGCAACGCGACTCCGCGGATCCGGGCAGGATTTTCCGGATGTACCGGAGCTTCCTGACATTCGCCATGCGCGGGAAATGGCTGACGATCGCGATCTCGGTGGCGCTCCTAGTAGCCGCGGTCCTTGCGATGCCGTTGATCCCGCGGCAGTTCTTTCCGTCGTCGGATCGTCCGGAATTGCTGGTAGACATCAGTTTGCCGCAGAACGGGTCAATCTATGCGAGCGAGGCGGCGGCGAAGCGTCTGGATGCAGCTCTTGGGGTGGATTCCGATGTCGCAAGATGGAGCACCTATGTTGGACGCGGCGCCATCCGCTTCTACTTGCCGCTCAATGTGCAACTACCGAATGACTTCTTCACCCAGAGCGTCGTGGTCGCCAAGGACGTCGCGGCCCGCGAACGGCTGCATGCCAAGCTTGAAAAGCTCCTGGCTCAGGAATTTCCCAAAGCGATTTCGTTCGTTTCTCCGCTCGAGCTTGGACCTCCGGTTGGATGGCCAGTACAGTTCCGCGTCAGCGGGCCTGACGTAGAACGGGTACGAGAGATTGCGCTCGATGTTGGACGGATCGTTGGTTCGAGTCTGGAGACCAAGCAGGTCAATTTCGACTGGATGGAGCCCGATCGACAGGTGCGCATCCGCATCGATCAGAGTGAAGCCCGCCTTCTCGGCCTCAGCTCGCAGGCGATCGCAACCGCGTTGAACGCGGTGATGACCGGCATACCGATAACCCAGGTTCGCGACGATATCTACCTGGTCAACGTGGTCGCGCGTGCGACCGACGCGCAGAGAGTTTCGCTCGACAGCCTGCGCAATCTGCAGGTGGCCTTGCCGAGCGGACAAACCGTTCCTCTCAGCCAGTTTGCATCCTTCGAATATGATCAAGAATTTCCACTCATCTGGAGACGCGATCGCGTTCCGACCTTGACCGTCCAGGCGGCTATCGTCGGCAACACGTTGCCGGCAAGCGTGGTCACGTCGCTGTGGCCGGCGATCGAGAGCTTCAGAAAGACGCTTCCGCCGTCGTACGACGTGGTCGTGGGTGGCACGGTGGAAGAGAGCCAGAAGTCCCAGGCATCTGTGCTGGCCGTGGTTCCGGTGATGCTGTTCGTCATGTTCACTATCCTTATGGCGCAACTCCAGAGCTTTCCGAAACTTTTCATGGTCCTCAGCGTGGCGCCGCTTGGTCTGATCGGTGTCGTTGCCGCCTTGATGCTCTCAGGAAGGCCGCTCGGCTTCGTCGCCATTCTTGGTGTGCTGGCGCTTCTCGGCATGATCAGCAAGAACGTGGTCATTCTGATTGGTCAGATTGACGCCGAGCGCGCCCTAGGGAAGACGCCCTGGGAAGCCGCGGTCGACGGCAGCGGCTCCCGATTTCGCCCGATCATGTTGACCGCTGTGTCAACTGTCCTTGGAATGATCCCTATCGCACCAACAGTCTTCTGGGGGCCAATGGCCTTCGCGATCATGGGTGGCTTGCTGGTTGGCACGGTTCTTACGCTCGTCTTCCTCCCGACGCTCTATATCACCTGGTTCGGCGCCTCGGAGTCGGCCAAAGATCCCGCGCTGCGTAAGCCGCTAATACGCGGAGGGCAAAGCTCGGAAGGGGAATCTTCGCCTACGACGATGTAGCAAGCTCAAAGCCGCTCATCCCCCTTAAAGAAAGCCGCCGCTATCGCTCAACTTGTACGGCTTTTCGGCCTTCTCGGCGGCTCGACAGGGTGCGTCCGTCAAAGCCATCATCCACCCCCTCTGTTTTTGTTTTCCCCGAACAGTTGTTGGTATCTCCTCGGCTTCAAAAGCGCGCATACCGACACGGATACCAACAAAAGGCGCGGCAGCTCGCGGACGATAGCGAACGTCTACGAAGGGAAAATCACCTATGTTTCAGCAATTTCTGTCACTGAAACGAAGTCTGGCGAAGGCTGGGAATAGTCGAATGGTGCCGGCTGAGGGGATTGAACCCCCGACCTTCGGTTTACAAAACCGCTGCTCTACCGCTGAGCTAAGCCGGCGACGCCGAGGAACCGGGGCGGGGCCCGGCATGGGCCGGAGCGTTCGCCCGCCCGCGCGTCGCATTACCAGACTTGCTCGGGAAGTGCCAGAACCCGCAACGCGCATCGCGGATAGGAAACAGGCGGCCTTTCGGCCGCCTGCTCTGTCGCGCGCGATTGAGACGCCTTACTGGCAGATGTGTTACTGGCAGATGTGCCGGCGGCCGTCCTCGCCCTTCACCCAGGTGCCGGGCCGGCAAACGATGCCGTTGCGGGCCGCGTAGGTATCCCAGTTGCCGTACCAGCCCATTTCGCCGCGATTGTAGTTGCCGTTATAGCCGCCCGAAGTGTCATAGGCATAGGAGTTGCCCCAGCCGCGGAACGGCGCCGAAGCTACGGCTGCAGCGGTGCCGACGGCGGCGCCCGCAACTGCGCCCGCGGTGTCGACTGGCCAGAAGCCGCTGTCATTGCGGTTCTGCTGCCGATAGGCCGTCCTCCGATATTGCCGCTCCTGGCGACTGGTGGCATAGGGGCTGCCGGCGCCCGCATTCAGGCAATTGGCGCTGGCGAACATGGATTCGCAGGCGGCGGGATTGGTGATGGATGATTGACCCATTGCAGGGCCTGCAAGTGTGGATGCGGCTATCGCGGCCGCGCCGATCAGTTTCAGGCTCGTCATGGCATTGACTCCATGTTGGTTGCAACGGTTGCTAAGCGTGCCGGTGATGGGGTGGTTCCGCAGTTTCGTGTGGGTTGCGTCACATCGACGTGAACCCGCAGAGGATGTGCAGTTCGTGCCAGCAATCCGCATGGTCTCGGCGTTCGTCGTTGGGGCGGCCGGTGCATCGCCGTTAACGCTTCGCTAGCCCGCTTTGCAGCATTTGAGCGGCGCACAATCCTTACACATTAGGCTTACCGGAATTTGGTGAGCGGGCCTTAACCCTCTCGGTGTCACGATCGGTTAGGTTGTGTTCCGGATAACCGGGACCTCCTCATGCGCGCCATGGCGCTCGCCGCCTTTCTGATCGGACTGCCCGCGACGGCGTTGGCCGGCGGCGGCTTCGACATCGTCGTGCCCGGCCGTCCCGGCGTGCCGATCATCATCAACAATATCGACGCGTCCTACAGCGTCGTCGAAGGTGTCTGGGGCCTCGGCAAGAACGTCCAGGTGCAGCCGACCATCTATGGCGGGCGCTATATCGCCGAGCGGCAGCCCGACGACGTCGGTCATTATTATCCGACGCTGGGCCTGCGCCCGGGCTATGGCCGGCTCGAGGTCGAGCCGCCCGCGAACCGCAAATTGCCAAAACCCGCCGAGAGCTATCACCAGAGCTGGGGCGCGCAATCGGCGCCGCTGCCGGCGCAGATGGACGTGCCGGTCGATCCGCCGCCGGTGATCTACGCGCCCGAGTTCAACGACCATCCGCGGCCTCATCGGCCGCGGCCGCGTGCAAACATTCCCGGTAGGCCGCCGGGTTAAGAAACGTCAAAATCCAAAAGACGGAATTCAACAGGAGAGAGTAATGCGTCAAATGATTTCGGGACTGATCGCGGCGGCTGCCGTGATGTTCGTCGCGACCGCGCCTGCCGCGGCCTGCGGCTTCACCACCTGCGCGCCGGTCGCACCGGTCTATTCCGGCTGCAACACCGGCTGCGGTGGTTATGGATACGGTTATGGCGCCTTTGAGCGCCTCGCCGAGCCGACCACGCAGTACTATTACGTCAACCAGGGCCCGACCTATACCGGCCCGGGCGCCTTCGCGCCGTATCCGACCTATCGTGAGGACGCGGTCGTTGCGCCCGCCAATTACGGCTATGGCTATGGCTATCGCGCCGCCGCCTATCCCTATCACCGCCCGTACTACCGTCCGTATCGCTACGGCTACGGCCCGCGCTACGGCTACCTGCCGCGCACGCATTACGGCTATGGTCCGCGCTACGGCTACGCCCATCGCTACGCGCCGTACTACTACGGCGGCCATCGCGTGCTGCGCCGCTATTACTGATCTCTGATCGGTCGAGTTGACGAGGCGCCTGTCCGCGCGATGCGGGCAGGCGTTTTGTTTTTGCGCGTGAACCGTACAGCGTTGTGATGGCCCGCCTACGCCTGTCGGCTGCGGCGCGTCAGCCTTCGTTCACTTCGCTTTATGTTGAGCTGGGATGGCTTGCCTGGCCGAAGCTCGCGAAGCGAGCGAAGGCTGGTGGGGGAGGCAGGACTCGAACCTGCGAAGCCATGAGGCGGCTGATTTACAGTCAATAAATCAACAGGAACGCGTGGGCAATGGACGGAAATGAGAGACCTAAGTATTTGAAATCGCTTGATTGATGCCTGATTGTGTGGAAGTCGTCGGACATCGAAGGACCATTCCGGTGCTTCCCATGTGCTTCCCAAACGGCTCCCATGAAACTGACCAAGACAAGCATTGATCAGCTCAGCCTGCCCTCTGACAAGAAAGACCTCATCCATTGGGACGACGAACTTCCCGGTTTCGGAGTTCGTATCCGGGAGGGAGGGTCCAAGACATACGTGGTGCAATACCGGATCGGTGGCCGCGGCGGTAAACAAGGTCGCGAGACCATCGGCAGCATCACAAAGTTCAACACTATTGATGCCGCCCGGAAGGCCGCCAGATCAGTTCTAGAACTCGCTGAGGGCGGTCAAAGCCCCCGGTCGGTCCGCGAGCAGGCAGAGCGGAAGCACACACAGGCGCTCCCGCCGCTCTTCGAGCGCTACCTTCTCGCCAAGAAAGCGGGATGGAGCGAGAGCTACCACGACGACGTAGCGCGCTCGCTGCGGGTCTACTTCAAGAAGCTGCACGCTAAGTCTCTCTCCGAGATCACCCGGACCATTGTCTCCGACGAGCTGGCAACGATCCAATCCGAGCGGGGCGGCACGACTCGGAACCGCGCGCGCTCGCACCTTTCCGCATTCTTCAATTGGGTAATTGGTGAAGGTCTCTGCGAGAACAATCCCGCCGAGAAGACGAACAAGGCTCCAGAGATCGCTCGCGACCGCGCTCTGAGCAGCGCCGAGTTGCAGAGACTGTGGCATTGCCTCGACGACGATCAGTTTTCAGCGGATGAGCGTGATCTGGTCCGACTCATGATCCTGACGCTCCAGCGCGAGGACCAAATCGGGAGCCTCCGCGTCGTTGAGATCGACGACGAAGGTAGACGGCTGACGTGGGCCCGAGCCCGCGCCAAGAATAAGGGCTTCGCGAAGCACATGATGCCTATAGGCCCCCGGGCTCAGGCCATCCTTGCCAAGCGCGACCTGCATGAGCGGACCTTTGTGTTCGGCCGCTGGGATACCGGCTTCGCCAACTACACGCACCTCAAAGAGAAGATCGACGCCATCGTGAAGTTCAATGAGGGCTGGTGGTTTCACGATATCCGCCGCACCGGCAAGACTGTCATGAGCGAGGACCTCGACGTGGCGCATGAGGTATCGGAAGCGATCCTCAACCACGGCAAGAAGGATATGGATAAGGTCTACAACAACGCGCAATACTTACGGCAGAAGCGGGAAGCGATCACCGCATGGGAAGGCCACGTGTTGGCAGTGGTACGCGGCCAAGCCTTGCTCGCCGAAGTGGCCTAAAAGTCCGTCCGGGCGCGAGGCGACGAGGTTCTGAGCCCGCAGAATTTCTCGTCGCCACAGTTAAAGACGCTGGCAAGAGACCCAGCGTTTAGCCCGCCTAGGCTATCGGTAGCAGAACAAACCCTTCATTCCGGGAAAGGTAGCAGGGGCAGGACAGAAATGATTTCCTCCAACTGCATCTTCTCCTCCGCCCAGTCTGCAATGAACGCGGCGGGCGCGGAGCTTCTCAGCTCGGTAAGCTTCGCGAGAAGGCTATCGAGTTTCCAGACGAGTGAGCCCGCCGCTCGCGGTCGCGTCGCCGCGTAGTTCCAAAGCCACTGCGGAGTTAGACGCTCCTCATATTCTCTGACCCAGAACGCAACCTCTTCCAGATCGCGGACAATACGTTCCAGATCGATTTCGATAACATTGCTCATTTCCTCACTCACCGTCTCGCCTCCGCAACCTTGCGCTCGATCCAATTCTGTACTTCCGACTCGATCCACCCCACCCGGTTCTCGCCGATTGGTACCCTCGCTGGGAATTTCTTCGCGAGTTCTAGGTTCAACAGATGACGCCGCGTGTACGGGATGCCGAACTGATCCCGGAGATCGTCGAAAGATAATATACGTCGTCGCTGCACTTGATTGCTCCTCTCTGCCTCGCAGTTCTGGCGAGTTCATGCGTGGCTAGATGAGCTTGCTGTTCGTCATCGTCAAATCGCCGGCTGGCCTGTATTTAGGCCAAACCGCAGTGCCACCGCGCCTAAGTCCATATCGAAGCGTACGAATATATTTTTCGGCTGCCGCGGAGATGTCCGGCATGGTTATCCACCGGGCGATGCATGGTCCCCAACGATGCGGTCCTCGCCCGCCATTTTTAATGTTTGATCGAACGGGCTCGATGATCGACTTGCGATGCGTCAACCAGATGTTAGATTTGAAACGTCGCGAACATTATCGCGCCGCAGACAATCAGGATCATTCATGGAAAACGCGCACACTGCGCGCCTCGATAGAGGCTGCGCAAACCAATATCCTATTTCTGATCGCCTCGCTTGGCGGCTCCCGGAGTGGATGGGGCTTACGAACACGAGCCGCACCACGTTGTGGCGCCAGATTAAGGGCGGCGACCTCCGGATCGTCCTCGTTGGCAAGGTGCGAATGGTGCCGCGGTCCGAAGCCGTGCGCCTCGGACTAATTGCGGCTTGAAAACGAAAGACCCGCTTCCTCTGCAAAGGAAGCGGGTCGGTTTAGCTTGATAGAAAGTCTGTACAGTGGCTACTACAACCTCTTCGGCTCGCTCGCAAGAGTCGCTTGCACGCTTCGACAAGAAAATCGTCGTCGATAATCTAAAGCTCAAGTCGGCTTGGCAAAACACCATCGCCTCCGACCACTCCATCAGCGGTGGCATGGAATGGCGCGCGGCCGTCTTCATCAGCAACCACTTGCATCTGAAAAACGACCACCTCTTTATGCGATGCAATCCATCGCACGACCTGCTTTCCAAGGAGATAGGGTGTAGCATCCGCCAGTCGAAGCGCGTCGTTCAGGCACTCATCGACAAGGGCTACCTTGAATGCCGCAAGGTAGGATTTGGCTCATCCAACCAATACACCCTGACGATCCCTAATGGTGACGGTCAGGGAGTCACCATTGATGAATTCAGCAATAGTGACGCCATGAATGTCACCATTGACGATGGTCCAAATGGTGACATGCCTGATGTCCCCTCAATAGTGCCACACAGGATGGCCTCCCAAAAGAATAGTGAAATGAATAATGAAGATACGGCAGCGCGTAGCGCGCTGCCTAGTACCGTTTATGAGGATAGAGAAGCTGTGACAGTCCAGAGCAAGGACGCATTCAGACCGATCTATCAAAGCTACCCGAGGGAACAGCGGGGGGACGATGGGCGAGAGGCCCTCGCGGCCTTCGCGCTTGCGCGCGCGGCAGGATACTGCACAGAGCACATCCTCTGCCTGTTGGACGAAGCCAAACTTGACCTAAACGATGGTGACACACTCCCACCGTTGAGCAGGTGGCTGACCACGGTTGCCGCAACACCTGCACCGAGCTGGTCGTCGTGACCCGTTCCAACGCGATAGGAAAGCCACAGAGAGGGAAAGAGCGAGACGCGCTCTCTCTCCTCCTTCTCTTCCCAACTCAACCCGTCGCCTCCGCTTCGCGCCTGCCGCCCCGAAATGAAGGGTCAGGGGCTGCCTATTACGCTATAGGTTCCTCCGGAGGGGCATACGCCCGCGGGTCACGCGCAAGCATTTGGGGTACGTAGCGCCAGCGCGCGCATAGGGGGTTTAGATCATTGCTGCAAGTAAACAGGATTACATCACAATGAACGGCAGTGCACCTTCGAGTCTACCGGGCTCGGCTTTCGACCGCATGGAACCGTTTGCCGGTCATGCTCGGTACCAACGCATCAAGAACGCATTGACGCTGATTGGATGCAGCCGGAGCACGCTCTACAAATTGATCCGCGAGGGCGACATTCGAGCTATCAAGCTCCGTGGATCGACGCTGATCGATTTGGCGAGCGTTTCCGAGTTATTCAGGCGCTGCCCGGACGTCACACCTCGGAAGCTCGTGGACGACCGCACTCTGACCGCGGAGCAACTCGGCTTCCCGGCCGCATGCGAGGTCACGCGGCCTCCTGAGCTGGGCGAACCTCTGGACTTTCCCGTCAGTGCCGCCCATCTGGCGGACCTCAACCCTACCGTGGACGGCAATGAGTGACGCCGTCGAAGCCATGCCGTACGAGGAGGCTACGGCGGCGGATACGGAGCCGATGATCTTGCCCGGTGGCACCGTCATCAGTGCCCCGGCCGACATGGCGATGATCAACTCGCTGATCGCGATGGCAGCAGCCGTTGCCGACCGCGCCGACCGGTTGCTCGACGGCGTCGGTCCTGACATAGCGCGGGCGGCCCTGGCGGGTGAGAAGCCCGTCGATGCCTTGCGGGCGCAACTCGCTGGTGCCGAACTGCGCGCATCCACCTCCGAAGCGCGCGCCGAGGCGCTACCGGGCATTCGAGCGGAGCTGGATCAAATCAAGGCAGACAATCGACCGCGCCCCGCGTGCCGCTGGTTGCCATTGGCAACCGTGATGAGGCATGTGTTGGAAGCAAATCCGGGGTTGGTGTCGTACACCACGGTATGGAGCTGGCTCGTAAACGGCCAAGTCGTGGCGCAGCAGAAGGATGGTACGCGCTCCAATTCGCCATGGGATGTCAACGTTGACTCCTTACTGAGTAAGCTCGACCAGTACGCACGAAGACGAGGCCGCACCTTCTTTCGGCCGGAAATTTAGGCGCATGTCACCGGCATCGAGTTCGACATCGCGAAGCGACTGCGGAAAATTCCGCAGTGACCAGAAGGCGTGGCCTAGACGGAGTCCCGCGCTCGGAGAGCAGCAACTGGCTCATGTGAGCCAGTTGCTCGCACCGGTCTCGACGGCAGGACGCGTAGTGCTCCTGCACCGCGTGTCTTCAGTGCCGAGGCGGTAAATCGCAAGCGCGTGTTTATGAACTCGCAAGGCTCGCGATCATCAAGGCAGAACAGGGCGCGGGGCTCCGTGACGCCGCCGGACCTGCAACGCTCGGTCGGTGACTGGGGTAACCATCGCGCACCGAGCGCGTGAACCAAATTGCGCTGTTCGGCGATCAACACCGCGGCATTCAGCTCCCTTCGCGCTGGAGCGCTATCACGTCGCGCCGGGCGGCGGGGAAGCGTCGGTAGGTAAGCAGGCCGAGGAGGATGGCGCACTTCGCATTCCAGTTCATCACCGTGACCCCGCTGATAGAGCTTGCGAAGCTCGGCATATTTGTAAAGCCAGCCTTGTCATTTCTGAAAGTCTTTAAAAACATGCCCCGACCGGGCCTCTTTTGGGTCATCCTGCGCGCGCTCGTTGGAACGGGCGGAGCTCTGCCCGACGTTCTCCAGCGCAAATCATCCCCCATCGTCGGAGAATTCCATGTCCCTTTTCGGGAAGGCGTCCCCTGCTGCAAAATTGCAGGCCGAACATACCAAGCTGCGTGCCCGGCAAGCCGATCTCAGCCGCCAGAGCACCGAATGCAAATCGACCGTCCGAACCCGCCAACAGCATCTTGAGCACATCCTCGTCGACGGTGCCTCCGAGGATGCCGTAAGGGCGGCCGAAAGCGCGGTCGCCGACGCCGAACGTCGAGCCCGGGCTCTCGATGCTGCCCTTGCCTTGATCGACGCGCAGATCGTCGAGACCGCCAGTCAGCTTGCTGAGCTGGAACGCCGCGAAGCCGCCCAGCAAGCCGCCGATAGCATCGAGGCGGATCATACAGCGTTCGTCACGAAGCTCTCCGTCTTCATCCGTGCCGCGAAGGAGCTGGTCCCCGTCGCCGATAAGTTGGGCCTCACGACCCTCACGAGCCGAGAGCTTGCGGCTCTCGCTCGCACTGCCTCGACCGAGGTGCCGATTGCGGCGACGCGCATCGCCGAAGAAGTGCGCTCAACCAAGGAGCAAATTCTGATTGGCGCCCGGTCGTACAAGCTGCCCCAGCCCGAGGCGCCCGCGAGCGTACCGGACACAATTTCAACGCGGCGGGTTTTCAGCACCGCTAAGCTGTGCTGGAAAATCGGTGAGACTGTTGAGACTTGTGCACGTCACCAGCAGACCGACATGCCGGTCGACATCGCGGACCGAGCAGTCGCAAAGGGCTATGCCATCGAAATCACCGACGAGCGCGCGAAGTTGTGGGCCTCTGGCTTTACTGCGCCTCCTCCGGCCGCTGGATGCGTCGATCTCATGGACCCACATCTCAAAGCGAAGCAGTATGTGTCGGCCGTCGATGAGAAGCTTGCTGCTGCAAACTTCCGAGTGATGGAAGGCACGCATCTCGGCCACAGTGGAGCTAAGCGATGACGTTTAGTCGGCGGAACGAGCTGCGGCGTCTTGTCACCACCAAGCGCTTCGCAGCTGTTGCCGGCGCTCCCCGCACATTTGACCCCGACGCCAGAACCGTAGATGCCGTCTTATCAAAAGGGTCGGCCGTACAGCGCAGTTTCGGAAAGGAGCTGCTTCGCATCGATAAGAATGCTGTCGATCTGTCGCGTCTGAAGGCCGGCGGCATTCCCTTGCTGGATAGTCACGAGCAGCGCGGCATTGCCAACGCACTTGGTCGCATCGCCCGAGTTTGGTTTGAGAATGCTACTCTACTCGGTCGAATACGCTTCAACGAGACCCCCGAAGGTAGCCGTGCGATGGGGATGGTCGAACGAGGGGAACTCACTTCACTTAGCGTCGGCTATATGGTCAACGAGTGGGAAGTGCGCGATGTGGATGGACACCTGCTCGATCCGGAACGCGACCGTATCCCATACGGCGAGGAATTGGTGTTCGAAGCAACGCGCTGGTCTCTCCTCGAAGTCTCGTTAGTTTCTGTGCCCGCCGATAGCGCGGCCATGGTGCGGGACCTTGGCGCCCCTCCGCCTTACATTCGTGACACTCTGGCTCGCATGCGTGCCCGACAGCGAATGATCGGTCGCATGCGTTGAGCGGACGAGTATCTCATCCCGAGTTCTTAAGCTTCTTCGCGGGATAAGGTGGCGCCGCGGGCGAGAGCATGGCTCGCCCGCGCGTCTCTTTGAAAAACGATGACATGATCAATCACCAACCGACGACGTCGCGGGCGCGCTCTGTGGCTGAGGAGCTACGCGTTGCTAGCCATGAGTTAGGGCATTGCATGCTACGCTGGCACTTCGGCTGGCCCATCAAAGGCATCACCATCGAGCGACGCGCGAGGGCGGATGGTCGAGTCGTCAACGGCTCAGTTTTCGGCGCAAGCGAGATATCCGATGATGCCGACCGGTTCGAACGCCTAGTCATCCTGGCCGCAGGGTGCGTTGCTGAGGATGTCTACCTCGGTAGTGGCCGTGGTCTGAAGGGCAGTGACCTTCGCAAATCGCGCCTTCATGCGGGTCAACTCGCGGAGACCGAATGCGGGATAAAGCTGCTGATCGAAGCCGCCAAGACGGAGGCAGAAGCCGTCATTCGGCGATACTCCCTCATCTTCGATCCCCTTATCGACATTCTTCATGAACGCCGCACCTTACCCGGTGCCGAGATCGTCGCGCTCATTGAGCGTGAACTCAGCCGTTGGGGTCTCTCCCGCGCTTGACGAATACTCCCTTACACAACGAAGCAGATAGCTATGCACCAAAAGTCCATATCATTTTATGCTAAGCCCATCGTCCGTCGCGACGATGGGGCGCTACTTGTAGACCCTAATGGCGCTATCGAATGCTCGTCGGAGCAGGACGCCATCGAATGCGCCTATCGGCTTTCACGTCTGCCCTCTCACATCGGAGCAATCGCCACGATCCAGCATGCTGTCCCCGAGATCGGCTGGACCGAAACCGAGTATCTCAAGCGCTTCGGCGGTCTCTAATTGGGTCGTCCGAACGCATTGTTTTAACAGCACGCACAAGGATGATCCAAATGGGCGCCAAAGCTAAAGGAACGTTTTTCCCTCTCGCTGCCGGGCAGGCGCAGTTAGTCAGTCCCGGCCGACTTGAGAGACAATACATCGGCTTCTTCAATAGCGGACCATCTACGGTTTCGATCACGACGGCTGCCGATGCTGGCCCCGGCCAAGGCGTGGGCCTTCAGGCGCCCAACTCACCGTACGGTCAGGGTGGCAGCTATGAGTTGGAAGGTGGACCAATATTCAAGGGAGGCGTACCAGTCGGAATGCGCGTCTGTCCCAACTGCGAGTTCTACGCAATCAGCGGCGCAGATGGAGGGGTCTACGTCCTCGAAGTAGTCGATGCGGGGTTCATTAGCTAGACCATGATCGTGGACTAACTGGTGTGTAGTCTGCCGCGCATCACCGGGTAGATGTCCGCTCTACGCCCGACAGCGGCGGGACAGCTAACACCCGCAGCCGCCGCTTGGGGCCGTCTCCGGAAATCGCCACGGGAACTCATCTGTGCATCTGAGTGTTATTCGCTTAGGCCGGAAGGAGGCGGAAACCTGTGACCAGCTTGCGGCAAGCCATAGTCAGACTTGGTCCCTACCAATCGCTCACGCTGTTAGCCGTGCCAGTCTGTTTGGTTGAGCCTTTGAAGTTCATCGCTGTAGCGGTGGCGGGCGAGGGCCACTGGATCACCGGCACAGCCATGATCATCGCAGCGTATGCCGCCAGCCTGCTCATTGTGGAACGACTGTTCGCGGTGGTGAAGCCAAAGCTGCTGAAGCTTCACTGGTTTGCAAAGCTGTGGGCTTGGCTCACTGTCATACGACACAAGCTCGCACGTCCGTTTCGGAGCACGTCGGCTTCGTGACGTTTATGTCATTTTTTCGCGCGTGACCACGTCTAGCACTGGTGAGGGAAGAGCCGTTAGCATCTTGCAAGCTGCCGAGGACTAGTTAATCGGTAAGTCTGTCGTCTGACTGACGTTCGGCAAAGCTGAAACGATTGATCATGTCTATCTCGACGATGTGCACGGACTTCGCATTTCAATCGCTGGGCATGATGGTGACTGGCCCATTTCAACCGCCAAGCTCATCCAGAACTGATGGCTGGAGGACCCGCGGTTGTTTGCGTGGCCGAGATTTCGGCTAGGGGTGAAAGGCTGTCAATGCAAAGAGGCGGCCTACATCGGGAGCGCGACGGCGACAGCGAGGCTAATTTGATGTCTTGTTCTGTTCCTGCGCGGTGCCATGTTCGGACACAGCTTGATCGAAGGCTTCTTGATCAGTCTGGGGACTTTTCCTTAGGAGGCCGAGCCACCCCTGAGCGACGCGCAGCCATGAGGCCCTATCGTCGTCATTACGCGCGCAGTCCGCCATCTTCTGTGCCTCGGCAGCGTGCCGCCGATATTCACTTTCTTTGTTGTCCATGGCGGACTCACCAATCTCCAACACGTACTTCACTTGCAACACTGGGCCATTAGCGTCACGGACTTCGATTGCCATTTGATGGCCCGTTCCATCTGAGCGGATCGCGTCTCTGGCCATGTCGGCCAGCGATTGGGCTGCTTCTTGCTGCGCTGACAGCACGTCCGGCAACTCTATGCCCTCTTCATCGTGGGAAAGGTCGTTTCCATCCTTCAGGTCAAAATAGTAGCGCTTCATGGGACTCTTCCAATCTATCAACCGCAAGCATCAAGCTTGGACGGGGATCGGGGGCCCAATAGTTCCTGTAGGAACCGCCCATTCCGAACTATCTTACCACCGTTTCCGCAAATTGCATCTGCGCCGTAATCGATCACTTCATTCCCGGGTTCTGACTCGGCTTACCGTGCTGGTTTTGAGGCAATTCAGCCACTCGTGTTCCACCAACCTGGCCGCCCACAATCGCTGCGAGGAAGATGCCGGCGGCCAGTAAGCATCCGCCCACAAATCCGTAAAAGCGCCAGTCCTGATAATTCATGATTTGCTCCTGACGGCTAACGCTACGACGGGAGAAATGTTCTTAAGCACGGACTCGGAGCATCGGCACAGCCACACCCGTGTTCAGCTTCAAGGGTCTCGCCGTAATTGACTGCATTGCGTCAAAAGCGGTGAAGCTCTGCCGAGCAGACACCCTCACCGAGAAGGACTTCTAGGGCCGTCCAACACGTGGGGCAATTCGCTACGCGCGTGCATTACTACCAGAACGCGCCTACTAGAGCACGGGCAAAGCTGACTAAGGAATTTCTGGCAAGGACTAAAGCAAGCAGTGCAATTGCAGTCGGCACTCCAACTTCTAGCGCTTTACGTATTCGCCTTAGAATTCGTGGTGCTCTCCTTATGCCAATCCGGCCCTCCACTTTTTTGACGGCCGCATCTGCTGCTTCCTTCACTTCTATATATGCGTCCCACCACGGATCATTGCCCCCGGAGTAATCGCCTTCGTGGTATTGCCGCTCCTGTTCGGCTAAATCGGCATCTACGTCTTGAGCAGCGGCCAGAGCAGCTCCGGCACGTTCCCCTTCGATGTAACGGGTCACTAGAATATCTGTCTCGTGGTCGCGGAGCAGGTCTGTAGTCGCGCGGAGCAAGAAGCTTACCAGCAGGATCACGACCGAGAGAGAAAGCAACATCGACAACACGTCGGCGCGCTGACCAAAATCTAGGGGGATGAGGCTAGTTGATTGAAGGCGAACATTGAAGAGAACTGCGGCCATTGTGATCGCAGAAACAATGACAAGATGCCGAGCCGTGCGCATTGTCTCCTCGCGGAGAGGATCTCCATAGAGCCCCTCCAGAAAGCTACTTGGCGAAATAACTTCGTCAGCGGCTTCCTTCTTGCTTTCCTCAGACACTTTGAACCTATTCTCCCTCGCACAAAATGGACCTTGAACGGCTGCGAAAGCTACCAATCCATGTTTGCGGCTCTGTCAAATTCGTACTCCAATCGATCTGTCAGAGCAGTCATGTTCTCGCTAGAGCGCATCGCGTGCGCATACACTCCATCTGACACGTGAGGCAAGATCACTGGCAATTGGCTCTGCTGAATGTACAGCTCCGCCGGAGCGCGTTCTCCGCTCCATAGGTGCGTGATAAATTCATCAATCGTTTTGAGCGCGACGGCGTCATCAAAGACTAGGCGCTCGGACATCTTGACACGGCGCTTGCTGGACCGGTGCGGAAGCATCAATGGTACCGCACCCGCGCGCGAGTGAAACTCAAAAGCCTCACCGTCCCTCCCAAACGCGCCATGGGCCACGAAATTCCTAAGCGCCTGTCGAAGCTCGATGAGCTGATCATAAAGCCTCTTCGACTCCGGATCAGTTAAATCAAGAGCAGATTTGAATTTTTGAGACCAATCTTCCTTCGCGAGTTGAGCAACCTCCACGCCGCTCGCAACATTGCCGCGCAACGCCGCGATGTGGATAAATACGTGCTCGGTCCAACTAAAGAACGACTCGATGGTCGCAAGCGCCAACCAACTCACCTCTACCCGAAGTCGATAGGATGGACGAGAAACCGATGTCCATCCATTCCCCTGCGTTACAATCTTTTCATCTTTGCGAGCGTCTGCCTCTTCCGATTTTTTCGTGTACTCGCTCTTGAAAAATTGGAACCGCTCAAAAAGCGATGCACTGTTGTTGATAAGATTTAGCTTGGAGTTTTGGAGGGCTTCACCCGCAAGCCAGTCAAAATACGGCTCTGCCGTTTTGACAGCCTTCCGTATCCGCTTAACGATCTCTTTTGCGTCGCTCTCGTCTGCGTCACGATCTTGAACAAAGATACCGACACCGAACTTCCGGTGCTCGACCAGAAACGCACGGCCTTTGTAGTCGAGTGGCACCGACCACGATACTTTCTCAGACTTTCCCAAATTCTCGAAGCCAAGCAGCTCCACCAGCACAAAAAAGATCAGGTAGTACGGCGGCAGGTCGCCACTTGCCTCGGACCGCGCTGCATTGAACAAAAAGTTCGGGTCGGCAGCGGTAGAGTTACCCGCTGGGAGGACTGGACCGAGGGCACGTCGCGCAGCCTCACGCACCGCTTGCAGATTGTGCGGCAGCGTCATTTGCAGGCAATTTCCAGATCATCCAAGTCGCGGCTCTCCTCCTTCTCCGTCCCCTTCGAGTTCACGAACTTCATGTTCACTCGTGGAGGTAAAGCGAAGTCAACGTCGAGGTAAGCTGCACCGAGCTTCATCGTGCTTTGAATTCGCTTCGCAGCAACGGCACTATTGATCAGCGCAGAGACCAACACTCCGTTATTCGAGAGTCCTTTTGCTGCGATCTCCTCGACCCTCTGGAGAGGTGTGGCGCCGCTGGACTTCAATCTCAACCGGGCCTTCGGTGGCAATCTCCATGTCACTTTAAAGGTACTGACCTCGTAACCCATCTGCTCCAGAATCGGCAGCGCGGCTCCGACTTGCTGACTGAAGGAATTGAATTCGGCTATCATCTTTCCTGAGGCATCCGAGAAATCTGGAATGCCGAAGTCAGGGATGGACGGCAACGAAACCGACGGAAGTGACGGCATGGAAGGCAAAATGTCCTTCGCGGACTTTGTGATGGTATCGATAGTGCCTCCGAGCCTCTCCTCCGCCGCAACGGAGCCAAGGCTTGCAATCATTGCGACCACAGCTACAAACATTCTCATCGCACTATTCTCTCCCATCATGCCACCGCTCAACGCGAAGTCGTTTTGCGATAATCATCGATCATCGCCGCGGTGACATCGCTTGGATAGCAGAGCGGTGCTGCTCCTCCCGCCCGTGAGTGCGCACTACTCCCACCGCATCGGCGCCCATTACGCATCAGATCATCGGGACAGGCGCAGGGATGCCCCGTTGCATGGTACCGATCTCTACTCACCTTAATGATGATCGCTGTAATGGCCGCCGCGGTCAGCACCACCTCCGCTTTTCGCTTCGTGTCCGGATGCGCGGGTGCTAGTTCCGGTTGTCTGGGCTGAGCTATCGGCGCGGGTGAAGGACTTGGCGAAGGTTGAGGACTGATTTGCTCAGCTCGTTGCGGCACTTCTAGGAAAGCGAGTGGTTTGGCGGGGCGCGCTGCTGACGCGGGTGGCGACGGTGCTCCAGCCGACGGAGCATCATGGCGCCCGGCCGTATAGGCAATCAAGGCTACAAGCCCTGCTACAATAAGAACCGCTCCCCCCCGCATGGCTAACATTCAAGCTCAGGCAGGCGGCGCGCGCAAGCTGTACTAACGGCTACTTACATCTCTTGAGCCTTTCTGCGCCGCAATAAGCCTAATGCATGGCAACCGTTACTTGACTGATTGTCGCGCATAGCTCGCGGCCGCGAATGATTGCCCGTGCGCGTCCACGCTCACTTTCTTCTCCACGCAAGTATCACTCACCTCCGGCCTTCTCCAGCCGTCGCGGGGCCATTGCAACCTCGCCACGACCTGCCAAGTGTCGCCGGGTCCACACAACCATGGAAGCAAGAATGCTGAGCACCATCGACACAAACATCCAACACTCAGTCGCAAGAGCGTTCGAGAGGCTGCTACATGACCACGGTTACCCACTGTTCGAAGAGCAAGCTGCCAAGGCAATCGTGGGCCTTGCATATGTGATCTATCAGAGGAGCGGCCCCGACCGGGTCAACCAAATCCTAGAGGAGGTACCGGTGGCGATTGAGAAAGCGCTCACTCCATTGGTGAAGCAGTTTCAGATCATTCCGGATGATGCTTCTTTGCCGATACGCCGCGGTGCCGCAATGGTCTCTACGCTCGACGATCTCGACTGCCTTCGTGGCTACCTTGGCGGAGCCAGCGGAATGAGAATTGGTGTTGTCGTCGGCGGGCAGACCCTCGACATGTTCGTCGACGAGTTGGGTTCTCTCAAAGACCTTCCACGCAACGAGCGCGCAACCACACTCTATCGAGGCAACCACCTCGCAAAAAACCCGGGGGCCGATCCGGAACGCCTGCCGGCTGTCTATGGCCCAGCGGTGTTATTCGACGAGCCCATTGGCTTCGACTGACCGACGCTGTGCATTCGTCGTCGCAATGAGCGACGCGGATACACATAGGTATCGCGAGCAGGCGGAGGAATGCCGCCATTTGGCAGAAAAGGCAATTAGCCCTCGGGACAGGAAAGTGGCTCCGGCTGGCCGCTTAGTGGGACACGCTGGCGCAAGCCGTCGAGCAGAGTCGACGCGCTCCCTGTCCAAACAGGCGATTTGATCCATGAGCGCCATTCCGGCGCGGGCAATCAGTCGGTCGGCCTGTCCAAGCCGCCATTAGTCAGCGGAGCGGGTTCACGGCGGGGTCCTCTGGCACTCGGTCCTGCTGCTTCAACCTTGTCCTGCGAGGAGGGGTTCCTCTAGGCAAGCGTTTTTGGAACGGGCCGCCCACGTCGCCCGTTGATCGGGATGCTCACGGTCCGCCTTATCGCACCCGACGACTATGCCATCCGCGATGACGGCCATTCCGTTGGCCGCATCCGGCTTGCGACTGAGCGCTCACCCGCGATTTGGGTGTGGCACATCACCGTGACGATCCCTGATCGCGCACAGTTCGGCGACGCGGCGACGCTCGATGAGGCCAAGGGACGGTTCAGGGTGGCGTGGGAAGCATTCAAAGCCAAGCACGGCGCCGAGGCGTTGGCGAAGGCCTATGCGGAGATGGGGCACGCGGACTGGGCGGGACGATATCGGAGATGATGTCCCTTCACCCCGTGGTCTTTAGGGCCTTAATCGTTGAAGAGACTCGTCGGAAGGAGTTAAGTACACTGCCCGCCGTTGACCCCAGCGGCGGGCTTTTCGTGAGTTGCGTAGCGTGGCGAAGCGTACCAAATCGCGTCCGGCGATGCCGGGCTTCATCAAGCCCCAACTCGCCACCCTAAAGAGCAAAGCGCCGTCCGGCGCTGGGTGGCTCCACGAGATCAAGTACGATGGCTATCGGACTCAATTTCACATCGACGGCGATGACCGCAAAGCGTTCACGCGCAACGGCTTGAACTGGATCAAGAGGTTTTCCGCCATCGGGGGTGCGTTTGACATTCCCTGTCAAGCCATCATCGATGGCGAGATCGTTGTGGTCCATGAGGGCAGAGCCAACTTTTCCGAGCTGCAAGCCGATTTAGCTAGAGGGGATCAAGACCGCCTACTTTTCTACGCATTCGATCTTCTTTGGCTGGACGGAGACTTGCGAAATAAGCCGCAGGAGGAGCGTAAACGCCTGCTCAAGGGGCTGTTCGACGAATACGATCTAAAACCTCCGCTGATGTACAGCGAGCATCTAGAAGGCGATGGGCAGCAGTTGTTCGAGCACGCGAGCCAGCTCAATTACGAAGGCCTTGTCTCCAAGAGGGCCGATGCTCCATACCGCTCCGAGAGGACTGAGACTTGGGTGAAGATCAAAGCCGTCCGGCGAGAAAATTTCCCGGTCGTCGGTTTCATCAAGGACCCCTCGGGCGTGGCCGCGCTTTATCTCGGCAAGAAGGAAGGCAAAGAGCTGCGTTACATAGGCAAGGTCGGTACCGGCTGGTCTCGTACCGTGTCCGGCCAGATCAGGAAACAGCTTGAGACCGTGGTCAGCCCGAAGACGAAGCTCACAAAGCCAATTCGGAAGCCAAAGGCAACGTGGGTCGAGCCCGTTTTTTTCGCCGATATCGAGTACCGGGATGTCACCTCGGAAGGATTGCTACGGGCAAGTTCATACAAGGGTCTCAGCAAGGGGACGCGTCGCTCCTGAAAGTGCCGCATTTCCGCTCTCCGGCCGTCAGAACGATCATGCGTAGTTGTGGAAATCGGGCATAGCTAAACTGAGACTGCCTGCCACGCGGTCCGATTGCTAGCATTCATTGAGTGATTCGTAACGCGCAACCGCGAGCAGCAATGTCCATCGAACCGGCACCGGAGCCCTACAGGGTGTTGAGTCTCGATGGAGGAGGAGCCAAGGGCTTTTTTACACTGGGCGTCCTTAAAGAGGTCGAAGCCCTAGTAGGCATGCCGCTCTGCGCTAAGTTCGATCTCATTTACGGCACCAGTACCGGAGCAATTATCGCGGCACTCCTCGGGCTGGGCAAATCAGTAGACGAGATCGAGTCACTGTATCGGCTGCGAGTCGTGGAGGTGATGGGAGAACTGCTGCCGCATAAGAAAAGCGCAGCGCTGGCGACCCTTGCGAAAGACGTTTTTGGCGATCTTCGTTTCGACGCATTCGAAACCGACATGGGAATCGTGGGGACACGTTGGGAAGATGACCGTCCCATGATCTTCAAAACGAACCCCGGTCAGGCTTTTGCCGGCGTCGGATCGTTCGAGCCCGGCTTCGGTTGCACGATTGCCGATGCGGTGATCGGATCATGCTCAGCCTATCCTTTCTTTCTCAAGAAGATTGTGACGACCGCGCGCGGTGATCGAATTGAAGTCAGGGATGGCGGCTTTGTCGCCAACAACCCCACGCTCTACGCCATTGCCGACGCGACGGAATCGCTCGGTAATGTGCGTGAGCACATTCGTGTTCTGAGTGTAGGTGTCGGCGAATACCCCCCACCGAGGCTGCCGGCTACTAGCGCGCGCAAGTGGCTTAGCAAATTGCCGACGGTAAAATTCTCTCAGAAGCTCTTGGAGATCAATACGCAATCAATGGACCAACTCTGTCGCGTGTTGTTTCGCGACGTGCCGGTGATCCGGATCAATACGAAGTACACGCATCCTGAAATGGCGACTGACATGCTCGAGTCGAATGTAGAAAAGCTCGGAAAGTTATGGAACCGGGGGCGCGATTCAGCACGCGAGCAGGACGCGCAACTGAAGCACTTTTTAATTTAGGAGTTTTTCCAAATGCCCATTGCTGAAGCCCAGCTTGATACGTGGTCCAAACAGGGCGCGCCCGGCCCGTCGCGCGAGACCTATGCTGCCGTGAAGAAAATCCTAGAAGACACGGCCGCGCCATATGCCGGGAAAAACCCCGAAGTTTTTCTCCAAGGATCATATGGCAACGACACCAATGTCGCGCGAGATAGCGATGTGGATGCTGTCGCTCTTATCCCGACGACATTCGCGCATGATGCAGCGACGCTCTCCGCAGAGCAGTATCAAGCATTCGAGAACACCTATGTCGGCCCCGCATCGTATTCGTACTCTCAGTATAAGAATGACGTGCTAACGTGGCTGACGTCCAAATACGGAAATGGCGTCCGATCGGGCAGGAAAGCAATCTATATCCCCGCCGGTCAAAACCGCCGGGAATGCGACGTGCTGCCCGCTATTCAGTACCGACGATATTATCACTTTAGAAGTGCTCAGGATCAGAAATACGCCTCGGGAATCTGCTTCTACCTGCAAGATGGCACGCAGATCGTAAATTTCCCAAAGCAGCATTCGGATAACTGCACGACCAAGCACCAAAGCACCAATTCGTGGTTTAAGCCTTCAGTGCGCATCTACAAAAACATGCGCAATTACATGATTGAGCGAAACATGCTCGCTGAGGGGGTGGCGCCGTCATATTTCATCGAAGGTATGTTGTACAACGTGCCAAACGACAGATTTGGCACCAGCTTCGAAGACACGTTTGTGCATACTTACAACTATCTAAATTCCGCTGATCGCTCGCGGTTCAAGTGCGCCAACGAGATTCATGCGCTCTTAGGAACCTCGTCAGTAACTTGGCGAGCGGAAAATTGCGTTACCTTCCTTGAGGCACTCAAGGCGCTTTGGATAAGCGATATGAAGTGATTCGCTCGGGAGTGAAGAAGGACGTTGCGCATGCCGAACGAGCAACCTGAGGGTTGGGTCATAGAGCATGTGGACCGAGCCGCCTACTTACGAGGGCGATACCTTACGAGCTATGCGCAGTGCGAATTTTTGTTGGCCGACCTTTCGGTCAAATTCGACAGTCGCTTTCGCTATCCTCTCGACAAGCGCGTGAACGCTGCCAAGATCATGGCAGAGAGCAATGGACCTCTAAACGCCTACTCCAGCGAAATTGTCCCGTTGATTGAAGGAATTTACGCTTGGACAGAGCGCCGCCACTGGTTCGCTCACGGCTTCCTCATCTTCACGAAGGATGCGCAGAACAGGCACCTGTTCGAGTTTCGACGCTACGAGCAACGTGGCGACGGGCTCACGCTATGCACGTGGCTTGCTACCGTTAATGATCTCCAAGACGCCGTCGACGCTATCAATCGATATTGTCAAGCGTTCGTAGAGCTTCATCGGCGCATCTATCTCGAACTCGGGGTCGAGTCTGGGAAGTGAAAGAGGCCTCCAACTGAGGCGGCCTTACTCTGGATCGATCCTATAAACGTCGCCCGGATTGAGGTTTAGTTTCTCGAACGTCGTTTGCTGCCTTTCCGTAAGGACCGCTGGGACAACTTCCGCCGTCCAACCTTCGGGAACGGCGGCGAGGACCAGTGTCAACGCCTGCCTAGGCTTGGCTAAGGCTAACCACATCTGCTTCGTTGGCGGCGCGTCGTCTGACGCCACCTCAACGATAGTGAACGAATTGCCGAAAGACTCCGCCATTGCTGGCTAACGCGACAGCGCGTCGCTAGTTGCTGTTTTGGGGCAGTCGAACCGGGCCAGCTATCAAACGATATGTGGGCACCCAAGCGGTGTTCCACGATTCCATGGTTGCGCCACAGACCGAGCAGTCGAAGCTGGCGATTTCCCGCGAGGGGGCCATCGCCTCGGTGCGGCTGTAAACAGCGCCGCACTGACAGGACCGATGGTGAGATTCTGACATGCATCTTTATGCGCCAGAAAAGCAGATCAGGCCACTACACTTTTCAAATTAGGCCATGTGGTCGGAAGCAGGCCAGCGCCGGAAAGTGCATTGGAACGCGTGGTGAACGTTCTGCTGTAGCCGGGTGCTTCCCATGTGCTTCCCAATTGCGGGAAGCACAGACTCGCTGGGAAGCACGCCCTATCTAAATGACTGAAAAGATTGGTGGGGGAGGCAGGACTCGAACCTGCGAAGCCATGAGGCGGCTGATTTACAGTCAGCTCCCTTTGCCACTCGGGACACTCCCCCGCTCGACGGCAGCACAATCGGGCCGGACCTTGCCGGCGGACCGAAGACGGCCATGGAACGTGAAGGCCGCGACAGCCCGGATGGGGGCGCGACCGGGCGCGTTTATGGGCGAAGCGGTGGGGCAAAGTCAACCGAGGCGAACAGCTAAAATCGCCTCCATTCGCACCCAAATTGCCATATTCCGGGACCCGTGACACAAGCGAGCCCATGAAGGATCGAAAATTTGCACCGAAAGGCCCGCGTGGCGGGGCTAAGCCCTTCAACCGGCCCGGAAAATCGGCCAGCCGCCCGTCCTGGCGCGACCGCGATTCGCACGCCGACGGGCCCGTCATCCTGTACGGCTGGCACACCGTCACCATGGCGCTGGCTAATCCGGCGCGGCGGATCCGTAAGCTGACGCTGACCGAGAACGCCGCCCGGCGGCTCGCGGAAGACAACATCGAGACCCGTGTTGCGCCCGAGATCGTCCGGCCCCAGGAGATCGACCGTCTGCTGTCGCCCGATGCCGTGCATCAGGGCCTGCTCGCGGAAGCCGATCCGCTGCCTTCGCCTGATATCGAGACCCTGAAGCAGGAAGGCATGGTGCTGGTGCTCGACCAGATCACCGATCCGCACAATGTGGGCGCCATCCTGCGCTCGGCCGCGGCCTTCGCGGTCAAGGCGATCGTCACCACCGCGCGCCACAGTCCGGAGGCGACCGGCGTGCTGGCGAAAGCCGCCTCGGGCGCGCTGGAGCTGGTTCCGATGGTGACGGTGCAAAACCTCGCCCGTGCGCTGACCGCGCTGAACGAACGCGGCTTCCAGACTGTCGGCCTCGACAGCGAGGGCACCGAGAACCTTTCGGACGTCGCACTGCGCGAGCCGCTTGCGCTGGTGCTGGGCGCCGAAGGCAAGGGCCTCAGGCAATTGACCCGCGAGACCTGCAGCGTGGTGGCGCGGCTCGACATGCCCGGCGCGATCAAGAGCCTCAACGTCTCGAATGCCGCGGTGCTCTCGCTCTATGTCGGCGCGAGCCGGCTCGGGCTGATGAAGTAGCGGCTGCCTCGATCGCTACTCCATCATCTCCCGCGCCATCGGCACCACCTTCCGCCCATAGAGCTCGATGCTCTTCATCAGCTTCTCGTGCGGCAATGGCCCCGCGGAATATTTCAGCTGGAAGCGCGAGATACGAAGCGCCTTGGCAGTCTTCGCGATCTTGCGCGCCACCGTCTCCGGTGAGCCGACATAGAGCGAGCCGTGCTCGGCCTCGCTGACGAACTCGTCGCGGCCCATTGGCGGCCAGCCGCGCTCCTTGCCGATGCGGTCGCGCATCGCCTTGTAGTCGGGCCACAGCTCCTCGCGCGCCTGCGCGTCGGTTTCGGCGACGTAGCCGGGCGAGTGCACCCCGATCGGCTGCGCGGGGCGGCCGAACTCCTTGAAGGCGCGGTGATAGAGATCGACGTAAGGCGCAAAGCGCGCGGGATCGCCGCCGATGATGGCGAGCATCAAGGGCAGGTCGTAATGGGCGGCGCGCACCACCGATTCCGGGCTGCCGCCGACGCCGATCCAGGTCTTGAGCCGGCCGTTCTGGACCGGCGGATAGACCAGCTGATCCTTCAGCGGCGGACGCAGCTTGCCCTGCCAGGTCACCGGCTGCTGCGGCAGCAGCGCGGCGAACAGGTCGAGCTTCTCCTCGAACAGCTCCTCGTATTTGCGTAAGTCGAAGCCGAACAGCGGGAAGGATTCGGTGAACGAGCCGCGCCCGAGGATCACCTCGGCGCGTCCGTTCGAGAGCGCATCCAGCGTCGCAAAGCGCTGGAACACGCGGATCGGATCGTCCGAGCTCAGCACCGTCACGGCCGAGCCGAGATGGATGTGTTTCGTGCGCGATGCGATCGCAGCCAGCACGGTCTCGGGCGAGGAGATCGCAAAATCTGAGCGGTGATGCTCGCCGAGGCCGATGAAATCGAGGCCGAGCTCGTCGGCCAGCACAGCTTCGTCGACGACGTTGCGGATCACCTGTGCATGCGCAAGCGTGGCGCCGGAGGCGTCCCTGGTGACGTCGCCAAAAGTATCCAGTCCGAATTCGAGCGGTGCGGTCATCGATGAGGTCTCTATGGGCGCAGCTTGCGCGTGTCACGGTGGAAGGGATTGTTTGGGGTGGAGCTAGGCCGCGGCGGCCCGTGCGACAATGTTGCCGCGAGAAACGCACCGTTTCCTCTTTGGAGCGCATTGGGCCCCGCGCGCGTGCTCAGCCGGACTCGGCGAACATCTCGACGAGGGTCTCGCGCAGCCAGCGCTGGGCCGGCACCGTGTCGTTGCGCTGGTGCCAGAACAGGCTGACGATGCGCGGCGGCGCCTTGAGCGGAAGCGGCATGGCATGCAGGAATGGCGCATGGCGGGATTGCGAGCGCAGGTCGCTCGGCAGCACGGCGATCAGGTCGGACTGGCGTACGACCTCGTAGGCGGCGCTGTAGTGATTGACGGTCGCGACCAGGTTGCGCGACAGGCCGCGCGAGGCGAGGAAGAGGTCGTAGGACGGCATGGTCTTGCCCGCGAGGCTCACGTCGACATGGCCCGCGTTCAGGAAGGTCCGCGTGCTCAGCCGTTTCTGGGCGGCGAGCGGATGACCGCGCCGCATGAAGCAGGCATACTCGACGGTCCATAGCAAGCGCGAGCGAATGGCGGCCGGTTGCTGCGCCTCGTTGACATAGACGCTGAGCACGCAATCGACCCTGTTGTCCTCGAGCTGGTCGGCGATTTCGATGACGGTATTGGGCACGGTGTGGACGCGCGACTTCGGCGCAATCTTGCCGAGATGGCCGAGCAGGTTCGGCATCACCAGCGAAGACACGTAGTCCGACATCGACAGGCTGAATTCGGTCTGCGCACGTGCGGGATCGAACACCTGCTCGTCAAGCGCGCCGCGCACGCTTTCCAGCGCCTCGCCGATCGGCTCCCACAGCACCACGGCGCGCTGGGTCGGGCGGATGCCGGTGCCGGATCTCACGAACAGGGGATCGCCGAGTGCGTCCCGCAGCCGCGCCAGCGCGTTGCTCACCGCCGGCTGGGTCATTCGCAGCGCATTCGCCGCGCGCGTGACGCTGCCCTCTGTCATCAGCGCCTCGAAGACTTTCAGGAGATTGAGGTCGAGTGCGCGGAACGACACGAACATTCACCACAGTGATATATCAGATCATGATTATAAATTATGACGATAATATTGCTTTGTCTATGGTTCGCACCCGAGCGGCGCGCCGGGCCCGTGACAATCGAGGGGGACTTTCATGTCGATGATATCGGCGCGCATTGAGCGCCTTCCGTTCGCACGCTTCCACACGCATCTGCTGCTGATGGGCGGGCTCGGCTACATGTTCGACGCGATGGACGCGGCGGTGCTGGCTTTCATCCTGCCGGTGCTGCGCACGGCCTGGAATCTGTCGAGCGTCCAGATCGGCGTGCTCGGCAGCAGCACCTATATCGGTTTCCTGTTCGGCGCGTTGCTGGCGGGCACGTTGGGCGACCTGATCGGCCGGCGCGCGGTGATGATGTCTGCGCTGGCGCTGTATTGCGCGGCCTCCATCGTCAGCGCGGCGGTCGACACATGGCCTTCCTTCTTCGCCGCCCGTGTCGTGGCGGGCATGGGCACCGGCGCGGAAAGCGCGATCATCGCGCCTTATCTCGCGGAATTCGTGGCGCGGCGTTACCGCGGCAGCTTCACCGGGGCTCTGGCCGGTTTCTTCTCCTTCGGCTTCGTTGCCGCGGCCTTGCTCGGCTACTTCATCGTGCCGACCTCCGACAACGGCTGGCGTATCGTGCTGGTGATCACCGCAGTCCCGGTCGTCATGCTGCTGTGGTGGCGCCGGTCGCTGCCGGAATCGCCGCGCTGGCTCGAAAGCCGGGGCAGGGGCAAGGAAGCCGAAGCCTTGCTGGACAGGATCGAGGCGGGCTTTGCGCGCGAGGGTCATGTCCTGCCGCAGCCGGTCGTCGAAGCAACAGTGCCGGCCGCCGGCGGGACGCTGCTCGCCAATTTCGCCGCGCTGCTCGCTGGCCGGCAGGCGCGCATCACCATCATGACCTGGATCATGTGGCTTGCGATCACCTTCAGCTACTATTCCTTCTTCGTCTGGATCCCCGGCCTCTTGGTCCAGAACGGCATGAGCATCACCAAGAGCTTTGCCTATTCCATCGCGATCTATTGTGCGCAGATCCCCGGCTATTTCAGCGCCGCGTATTTCAATGAGCGCATTGGCCGGCAGGCGACGATCGCGACCTATATGGTGCTGGGCGGCGTCAGTGCGCTCGGGCTCGCCTTCGCGCAGAGCGACCAGCAGATCATGGCGGCGGGAATCTTCCTGTCGCTGTTCATGAACGGTACCTATGCGGGCGTCTATGCCTACACCGCCGAGGTGTTCCCGACGCCGGTCAGGACCACGGGCGCAGGCCTTGCGTCGGCGATCGGCCGTATCGGCGCGATCGTCTCGCCGATACTGGTCGGATATCTCTATCCGAACTTCGGCTTTGGCGGCGTGTTCGGCGTCACCACCACCGTGCTGCTGCTCGGAGCTGTCACCGTCGTGCTGATGGGCGTGCCGACGCGCGGCCGCTCGCTGGAAGAGATCGCGGCGGGTGAGGTGGCATGACGCGGACGAAATCCAAGGCCGATCCGCTCCTCTGCGCCGTCGCGGCGGCGCAGGGCAGGGCGGACCAGCCGGATGCGCTGTTCGCGGCGCTAGACCAGGCCGTGAAGTCGGCGATCGGGCACAAGCTGTTCACGATCCTGACTTATGATGGCAACAGCGGCGAAGCGGCGCGGCTCTATTCCAATCTCCCCGGACCCTACCCGACCGGCGGGCGCAAGCGCCTCGCGCCGGGGCCGTGGAGCGAAGCCGTGCTCGACCGCGGCGAGGCCTATATCGGCCGCACGCGGGATGATCTGCGCAGCGTCTTCTCCGATCACGAGCTGATCGCTTCGCTCGGCTGCGAGAGTGTGCTCAACATGCCCGTGCGCTGGCGCGGGCGCACGCTCGGCTCGCTGAATCTGCTTCACGAGGCGCGCTGGTACGGCGAAGATGATGTCGCCGCGTGCCTTCCCTTTGCCCAGCTCACCTTGCCGGCGCTGCTTGCGCCGGCCGATCTCTGACAGGACTGTCGCGATGCCAAGCATCCTCTTCAAGAACGCCGCACTGCTCGATCCGCTTCAGCCGGACTTGCTGGAGGGGCACCATGTGCTGGTCGAAGACAGCCTGATCAAGGAGGTCTCGGACCGCCCGATCCAGGCCGCTGCGGATCGCACCATCGATCTGAAGGGCAAGACGCTGATGCCCGGCCTGATCGATCTTCACGTGCATGCCATCGCCGTCGAGCTCAACCTGGCGCAGCAGGTGCACATGCCCAACGTCCTGGTGACGCTGCGCTCGACCCTGCTGCTGCGCGGGATGCTGCGGCGAGGCTTCACCACCGTCCGCGATGCCGGCGGCGCCGGCCATGCGCTGAAGCAGGCGATCGACACCGGCCTGACTGATGGCCCCCGCCTGTTCGTCTCCGGCCGCGCCACTCAGCCAGACCGGCGGCCACGGCGACATGCGGGCGCGCTCGCCGCGCGGTGTCAGCGCCGCGCACCATGGTTGCGAGCCGGAGCAGCGGCGGCGTGGCGATGCCGAACTCCTCGATCATCACATCGAAGGTGCAGAGCTCGCCGCGGTGGCTCCAGAACACGTTCTCGATGTCGAACGGGGCGGCATTGAAGCGCTCGCCGACGGCGACCACCTCGGACGGCGCCACATAGAGGAACACCGCATTGGGATCGACGAAGCGCCGGATCAGCCAGGGGCAGGCGATGCGGTCGATCTTCGGCCGTGCCCGCGTCACCCAGACGGTGCGTCCTTTGGCGTCGCGCGGCGGCAGTTTCCGCGTGTCGAGCAGTGGCAGCTTGGCCGCTTTCCAGCCTTCGAAGCCGTCTTCCAGGGTTTCGGCGTCAGCGCCGAGCTGCCTCAGCCAAGCCGCTGTGCCCTGTGCGAGCTTGGCGCCGCGCAGGCAGGAGACGATGGCGGAGCGGCCGGCAAATTCGCCGCCCCATTCCGCAACAGTCTCGTGGCTGAGCTTGATCGAGCCTGGGATCAGCCGCCGGTCGGCGGCGAAATCCTCCTCGGTGCGGACATCGATCAGGACAGGAGCATTGGCCGTGCCAATCAGGCGCGCCAATTTGTCGGACGATATGGTCGTGAAAGTAGACATGTTGATGCGTCCTCGTAGGAACCGAACGGGACGCGATACTTGGGCATGTCGCCTCGTGGGGAGATCGCTCAATCCCCATAGGCTGATTACAGCTAAACTAAACGGAACTGTCAATGCGCGAGGCGATTGGGCCTTAGAAAATTGCTGTCTGCCGGTCTATATTGCTGACTGACTGAGCTGAATTGTCTGGAGAATTCGATGCATTCCCACTCCATTGAACAGTGGACCCACGACCACGCCTTCCTCGGAGAAAAACACGACGAGAACGAGCGGCGCACCTGGTTCGTGGTCGTCCTGACGCTGGTCATGATGGTCGGCGAGATCGTCGCCGGCTCGCTGTTCGGCTCGATGGCGCTGCTCGCCGACGGCTGGCACATGGGTACGCATGCGGCGGCGCTCGGCATTGCTGCCTTCGCCTATCGTTTCGCGCGCCGGCACCTCGGCAATGCGCATTTCACCTTCGGCACCGGCAAGTTCGGCGATCTCGCCGCCTTCGCCAGCGCGATCATCCTGGGATTGATCGCGGTCGAGATCGCCTATGAGAGCGTGCTGCGGCTGATCACGCCGGTGCCGATCGTCTACGGCGAAGCGATTGCGGTCGCCGCGCTCGGCCTTTGCGTCAACCTCGCCAGCGCGTGGCTGCTGCGCGACAGCCATGATCACCATCATCACGGCCATGATCATGGCCACAGCCATGCGCATCATGACCACGACGATCATGATCATCATCACCACCCTCATCACGACAACAACCTCCGCGCTGCCTATGTCCACGTCATGGCGGATGCCGCAACCTCCGTGCTGGCCATCGGCGCGCTGGTGGTCGCGATGTATTCAGGATGGGTCTGGGCCGATCCGGCCGTCGGCCTGATCGGCAGCGTCGTGATCGCGAGCTGGGCCTTCGGTCTGATCAAGTCGTCAGGGGCGGTGCTGCTCGACGTGCGCGCCGATGAGAAGCTGGAGCGGGTGATCCGCGCGCGCATGGAGGTCGGCGAGGACCGCGTCACCGACCTGCATCTCTGGCAGGTCGGCCCCGGCCATTGCGCCGTGCTGGTCTCGCTGGTGTCGGACAAGCCGAAGCAGCCGGCCGTCTACAAGAAGCGGCTCGCCGGGTTGAAGCGGCTCAGCCACATCACGGTCGAGGTCGAGACCTGCCCACATTGACGTGATCCGCGCGAGCGGAATTCAGCGGTGCGGCCGGGGTTGATCCTCGGTCGCAGCCCCTGCAGGGCGCTTGCCAAGGAGGGACCAAGGATGATGCCCAGACTCAAGCTCGCTCTCGTCGTTGCCACGCTCGCCTTGTCAAGCCAGGCAGCTGTCGCGCAGACCGGCGTCGAAAAGCTCTACGTCCTCAATTGCGGCGAGGGCACAGCCGGCGACATCTCGCGCTGGACGCCCGGCCTCAACGAAGGCAAGTCGATGGACTTCGTCGACAGCTGCTATCTGATCAAGCACGCCAAGGGCTGGTTCCTGTGGGACACCGGCATCGCAGACTCCGTTGCGGCCATGCCGAACGGCCTTGCGCCTGCCGATCCCAAGGCCGTGACCTGGCGTCGGCCGAAGACGCTTGCTGCGCAGCTCGAACAGCTCGGCCTCAAGCCTGACGACATCAAGGCGATGGCGGTCTCGCACACGCATCCCGACCATATCGGCAATGTCGAGCTGTTCCCGCAGGCGACGCTCTACGTCCAGAAGGCTGAATATGACTGGCCCGGCGCCAACAACGAGCCGCGGTTCAAGCCGTCGCATCCCGTCGAGGTGCTGACGGGCGACAAGGATGTGTTCGGCGACGGCAGCGTGACCATTCTGTCGACACCCGGTCATACGCCGGGACATCAGTCGCTGCTGGTGAGGCTGCCGAAGACCGGCGCGGTGGTGCTCTCCGGCGACGCCGTCCATTTCAAAGACAATTGGGACAACCGCCGCGTCCCCAGCATGAACGCCAACAAGGAGATGAGCGCGGCCTCGATGCAGAAGATCGCCGACACGCTCGACAAGGAGAAGGCGCAGCTCTGGATCAACCACGACAAGGTCCAGCGCGACGGTCAGAAGATGGCGCCGGAGTTTTACGACTGACGTGCGCCACGCTCCTGCTGCCATGACGTTGGCAGCAGGAATGTGCTAGCCGCCTCCGCGAAGCTCCGAAACAGGAGACGAAGCGTGGGCGAGTGGTTTGGGGTTGCGATCGCGCTTGTCTCGAGCAGCATCGGCGGCACCGCCGCGGCGATCACACGCTATCTGGTCGGCGGGGCCGATCCCATCCTGCTTGCGATCCTGCGCTGGGGCATCGGCTTTCTCTGCCTCCTGCCGTGTGCGCTTGTGCTCCGTGTGCGCTGGCCGCCGCGCGCCGATTGGCCTTCCGTGGCGCTGCTCGGCATCTGCTTCTTCGGCCTGTTCTTCATCCTCTACAACATCGCGGTGTCCTATACGACCGCGCCCGCGCCAGCCTGGCGCTGGCGACGCTGCCGCTCCACACCATGGTGGTCGGTGCGATCCTGGGCGTGGAGCGGCTGACGGTGCGCAAGATCACGGGCGTTGCCATCGCCGTGCTCGGCGTGACAGCGGCCTTGGCCGCGGGCCTCGCGCAGAGCCCGCCGGGGGCCTGGCGCGGCGAGTTGATCATGACCGGGGCGGCGCAGCAGATCGCGGCCAGCGAGCCGGTATCGGAGTATGCGCGCCGTCCCGCGCCGCAGGGTCTGGACATGCATGGCCGCCCGGCGCCTGTTGCGCCGGCGCCACAGGGTGACGACCATCTTGATATCCCGGCCTTCCTGCGGCGGCAGGCGACCTGAGGATTGTTACAATAGGGCAGACGAAAAAAGGTCCCGGCAGCAAGCTTGCCGGGACCTTTCCTTTTCTCCCGTGCATGCCCGGATTGCGCAGCCAAACAACTGATTTTAAATCATTAATTACGTATTCGGTGGTTCAGTAAAACTGCCGATATCGGCTCGAAACTCCGGCGCAATTTGGTTAAGCCTTGGCGCGAATACGGCAGGTTTGGGGTAACAATCGGTAAAAAAGCGTGAGTTGGCGCTGTTTGAGGCAGCAACTATGGTTTGCCGTGACTTGGGGATACGGAGATTCGCAACCGTCGGCACTGGCCGGCCAAGTGGGTCTAGTATAAGTCGCAGTGGGTCGTAGTGGGGCGGATTCCTGATGAAATTTAGCCGGCAAACAACGCTTCGCGCGCAAGCCACCGTGGCAGGCGTAGGCGTTCACTCCGGTCTTCCCGTGACTCTCACGCTCGGGCCTGCGCCTGTCGACGCGGGTTTTATTTTTGTCCGTACCGGCCTTGAGGGAAGTGACCGCGAAGTTCAGGCGACCGCCGAGCAGGTGATCGCAACCGATTTCGCCACCGTCCTCGGCGACCGCAGCGGTCCTTTGGTGTCCACCGCCGAGCATGTGCTTGCTGCGCTGCGGGGCATGGGCGTCGACAACGCCACCATCGAGATCGACGGACCGGAAGTGCCGATCATGGACGGCAGCGCGGCGGCCTTCATTGCGGCGATCGACCAGGCCGGCATCGTCACCCAGCCGGCGCAGCGCCGCTTCATCCAGGTTCTGAAGCCGATCTCGGTCAAGATCGGCGACTCCTTCGGCGAGATCCGGCCCTATGCCAACGGATTCCGTGCCGAAGTCGAGATCGACTTCACCAATCCCGTCATCGGCCAGCAGAGCTATTCCTTCGAGCTCAGCACGGAACGTTTCCGCCGCGAAGTCGGCCGCGCCCGCACCTTCGGCCTGATGTGCGATGTCGCCCGTCTCTGGAGCGCGGGCTACGCCCTCGGCGCCTCCTTCGACAACACCGTCGTGTTCGACGAGGAGCGGCTGCTCAACACCGAAGGCCTGCGCTACGCCGACGAATGCGCCCGCCACAAGGTGCTGGACGTGATTGGCGACCTCGCGCTGGCCGGCCTGCCGCTGCTCGGCGCCTACCGTTCGGTTCGCGGCGGCCACAAGCTCAACCATGCCGTCCTGACCGCGCTGCTTGCCGACCGTACGGCCTGGCGCGTTGTCGAGGGCGAGGCGGCTCGCCGCACCGCGCGTCCGCTGGGCGAAGTCGGCCGCGGCATCGTCGGCGGCCGGATCGCTGCGGCCTACGGGCCGGACGTGTCCTGAACAGACCTGTTGTCGCGGGTGCGCGGCGGCCTTTTCCCCGGGAAACTCCTGGTAACCATGATCCGCTAGCATTGCGGCAATTTCGCCTTAATCCGGGCGGAATGCCTGCCTATCGGGTGGGTTAGCGAACGTTTTTCGGTTACTCCTGCGTGGTCGCATGGCAGGCACCACGGTCACATTTCGCGCCCATGACCGGGTTCATGGGCTGGCGGGCACCGCATCACAGGGCGTCAGGTCTTAAATTCATGTCGGCACAGCGTATGACGCGCGGATATCTCTCGGTCTCGTCTGGCGCCCGCGGGCTGCTTCACGCCGCCACCTTCATCCTGCTCGCGCTGCCGCTGGCCGGCTGCGGCACCGGCGCACTCTGGGACAAGTTCACCGCCAAGGACGACACCTTCGTCGAGGAGCCCGCCGACAAGATCTACAATGAGGGCTTGTACCTCATGAACGAAAAGAAGGACATGAAGGCGGCGAACAAGAAGTTCGAAGAGGTCGACCGCCAGCATCCTTATTCCGACTGGGCCCGCAAATCGCTGCTGATGTCGGCCTACGCCTCCTACCAGGGCGGCGACTTTGACGGCTGCATCGGTGCCGCCACCCGCTACGTCACGCTGCATCCCGGCAGCCCGGACGCGGCCTATGCGCAGTACCTGATCGCCGCCTCCCATTACGACCAGATTCCGGACGTCAGCCGCGACCAAGCCCGCACCGAGAAGGCGATCGCCGCGCTCGAAGAGGTGGTGCGCAAATATCCGAACTCGGAATATGCGACCTCGGCCAAGGCCAAGATCGAGGGTGCGCGCGACCAGCTCGCCGGCAAGGAAATGAATGTCGGCCGTTACTACGCGCAGAAGCGCGACTACACCGCGGCGATCAACCGCTACAAGACCGTCGTGACGCAGTACCAGACCACGCGCCACGTCGAGGAGGCGCTATTCCGCCTCACCGAGGCCTATATGGCGATCGGCATCGTCGGCGAGGCGCAGACCGCGGCCGCCGTGCTCGGCCACAATTTTCCTGACAGCCGCTGGTACAAGGACGCCTATAATCTTGTAAAATCGGGCGGTCTCGAACCGAGCGAGAATCAGGGGTCCTGGATCAGCCGGACCTTCAAGAAGATAGGTCTGTAGGTCCTCGGCTAGGAAATCTGGTTCCATGCTGGCGCGTCTGTCGATCCGTGACATCGTCCTGATCGAACGGCTCGATATCGAATTCGCCACTGGCCTTGCGGTTTTGACCGGCGAGACCGGTGCGGGCAAATCCATCCTGCTCGATGCCTTTGCGCTGGCGCTCGGCGGCCGCGGCGATGCCGGCCTCGTGCGTCACGGCGCGGAGCAGGGGCAGGTCACCGCCGTGTTCGATGTCCCCAAGAATCACCCCGCAGCAAAAATCCTCGCCGAGAACGGCCTGGAAGACACCGGCGAGATGATTCTCCGCCGGGTGCAGCTCGCCGACGGCCGCACCCGCGCCTTCATCAACGACCAGTCGATCAGCGTGCAGACGCTGAAGGCGGTCGGTGCCGCCCTGGTCGAGATCCACGGCCAGCACGACGAGCGTGCGCTGGTCGATGCCGCCACCCACCGCCGCCTGCTCGATGCCTTCGCCGGTCTGGAGAAGGACGTCGCCGCAGTCGAAGCGCTCTGGGAGGCCCGCCGCACCGCCAACACCACGCTGGAAGTGCACCGCGCCGGCATGGAGCGCGCCGCGCGCGAGGCCGACTATCTGCGCCATGCCTCCGACGAATTGAAGCAGCTCGCGCCCAAGGACGGCGAGGAGACAGCGCTGGCCTCGCGCCGCACCACCATGATGCAGGGCGAGAAGATCGCCTCCGATCTGCGCGAGGCGCAGGAGGCCGTCGGTGGCAATCATTCGCCGGTTGCGGCACTGTCGGCCGCGGTGCGCCGGCTGGAACGTCGCGGCGTGAACTCGCCGACGCTGGTCGAGCCTGCCGTGCGGGCGATCGACACCGCGATCAACGCGCTGGAGGAAGCCGACCAGCATCTCCAGGCCGCACTTGCCGCGACCGACTTCGACCCGGCCGAGCTCGAGCGCATCGAGGAGCGGCTGTTCGCTTTGCGTGCGGCCTCGCGCAAATATTCGACGCCGGTCGATGGCCTGGCTGCGCTGGCTGCCAAATATGCCGCCGATGTCGTGCTGATCGATGCCGGCGCCTCGCAGCTCAAGAAGCTGGAGCAGGCCGCGATCGAGGCCGATTCGCGTTATGCGGCTGCCGCCAAGAAGCTGTCGCTGGCGCGGCAGAAATCCGCGGAGAAGCTCAACAAGGCCGTCAACGCCGAGCTCGCCCCGCTCAAGCTCGAGCGCGCCAAGTTCATGACCCAGGTCGAGACCGACGAGGCGGCGCCAGGCCCGCAAGGCTTCGACCGCGTCGAGTTCTGGGTGCAGACCAATCCGGGCACGAGGCCGGGGCCGTTGATGAAGGTCGCCTCCGGTGGCGAGCTGTCGCGCTTCCTGCTGGCGCTCAAGGTCGTGCTGTCCGACCGCGGCTCGGCGCCGACGCTCGTCTTTCGACGAGATCGACACCGGCGTCGGCGGTGCGGTCGCGCGGCTGGCGCGCCTCGCCGGCAAGGTGCAGGTGATGGCCGTGACCCACGCCCCGCAGGTCGCCGCCCGCGCCGACCAGCATTTGCTGATCTCCAAGGACGCCCTCGACAAGGGCAAGCGCGTCGCCACCCGCGTCAATGCGCTCGCCGCCGACCACCGCCGCGAGGAGATCGCGCGGATGCTGGCGGGAGCGGAGATCACCGCGGAGGCGAGGGCCGCCGCGGAGAGGTTGCTCAAGGCAGCGACGGCGTAGTCTGTTTCCACCGTCATTCCGGGGCGATGCAAAGCATCGAACCCGGAATCTTGAGATTCCGGGTCTGGTCCTTCGGACCATCCCGGAAGGACTCCTTATTTGCAGATCGACTCGTACAGATCATTCCAGTCTGGATTGTCCTTCTCGATCAGCTGGATTTTCCAGGCCCGCTTCCACTTCTTGAGTTCTTTCTCGCGTGAGATCGCCGAGATCGGATCGTCGTAGACCTCGAACCAAACTAGCTGCGTGATGTTGTATTTGGCCGTGAAGTCCCGGACGGCCTTGATTCGATGCTCGTAGACGCGACGCACGAGGTCATTGGTGATGCCGACATAGATTGCCCCATCTCGTCGGCTTGCTAGAATATAGACGTAATACGCCATGAGCCCCTCCCACGACTTCGTCATTCCGGGGCGCACGAAGTGCGAACCCGGAATCTCGAGGTTCCGGGTCTGGTCCTTCGGACCATCCCGGAACGACGGAGCACAACTCTAAGTACAATGGCAAGAGCAGCAAAATCCAAAGCAAGGCCGCTTCGCGACGTCACCGAGCTCACCAAGGCGCAGGCCAAGGTCGAGCACATGCGGCTCGCGCTCGAGCTCGAGGAGCACGATCGCCGCTATTATCAAGAGGACGCGCCCAGCGTCACCGACGCCGAATACGACGCGCTGCGCCAACGCTTCAACGCTATCGAGAAACGCTTTCCGGAATTCGTCAGCGCGGACTCGCCCTCGCAGAAGGTCGGGGCTGCGCCGTCGGGACGCTTCACGAAGGTGCGTCACTCCCTTCCCATGTTGTCGCTCGACAATGCCTTTGCCGAAGAGGACGTGCGCGACTTCGTCGGCCGCATCGTGCGCTTCCTGAAGCTCGACGACGGCAAGGTCGATTTCTCCGCCGAGCCGAAGATCGACGGCCTGTCGATGTCGCTGCGCTACGAGGGCGGCGATCTCGTCACCGCGGCGACGCGCGGCGACGGCGCGGAAGGCGAGGACGTCACCGCCAACATCCGCACGCTCGAAGACGTGCCGCAGAAGCTGAAGGGCCGCAACGTCCCCGACATCTGCGAGGTGCGCGGCGAGGTCTACATGACCAAGAAGGCGTTCCTGGCGCTCAACGAGCGGCAGAAGGCGGCGGGCGACACCATCTTCGCCAACCCGCGCAACTCGGCCGCGGGCTCGCTGCGGCAGAAGGACCCGACCATCACCGCCTCGCGTCCCCTGGGCTTCTTCGCCTATGCCTGGGGCGAGATGAGCGCGATGCCCGAGGGCACGCAGAGCGGCATGATCGGCTGGTTCGAGCGCTGCGGCTTCAAGACCAATCCGCTGACCAAGCTGTGTCACTCGGTCGAGGAGATGCTCGCCTTCCATCATTCCATCGAGGAGCAACGCGCGCGGCTCGACTACGACATCGACGGCGTCGTCTACAAGGTCGACCGCATCGACTGGCAGGAGCGGCTCGGCTTCGTCTCGCGCACGCCCCGTTGGGGCATCGCGCACAAATTCCCGGCCGAGCGCGCCATGACGGTGCTGCGCGACATCGAGATCCAGGTCGGGCGTACCGGCTCGTTCACGCCGGTCGGCAAGCTCGAACCGGTCGGCGTCGGCGGCGTGATCGTGCAGAACGTCACCCTGCACAACGAGGACTACATCAAGGGCATCGGCAACAAGGGCGAGGTGCTTCGCGAGGGCCGCGACATCCGGATCGGCGACACCGTCGTGATCCAGCGCGCTGGCGACGTCATTCCGCAGGTGGTCGATGTCGTCCTCGACAAGCGGCCGAAGACCGCCAGGGAATTCCACTTTCCCAAGAAGTGCCCGTGCCCGCTGCACACCGACGTCACGCGCGAGGAGACGGCGGCGGGCGAAGAGGGCTCGCGCGCCCGCTGTACCGGCGAGTTCGCCTGCCCCTATCAGAAGATCGAGCATCTCAAGCTGTTCGTCTCGCGGCGCGCGTTCGACATCGATGGGCTCGGGGAGAAGCAGCTCCAGTATTTCTTCGATGAAGGATGGGTCAAGGAGCCCGCCGACATCTTCACGCTGGAGAAGCGCAATTCGAAGCTGAAGCTCGAGGAGATCGAAGGCTACGGCGCGACCTCGGTGCGCAATCTGTTCGGCGCGATCGAGAGCCGGCGCAAAATCGCACTGGAGCGTTTCGTCTATGCGCTCGGCATGCGCCATGTCGGCGAGACCACGGCGCTGGCGCTGGCACGCGGCTACGGCTCCTGGGATGCCTTCCACGACGCCTGCCTCAAGGTCGCCAAGGGCGACGAGGAGGCGATGACGGACATGGACGCGCTCGACCAGATCGGCGACACCGTGATCAAGAGCATCGCCGATTATTTCGGCGAAAGCCACAACCGCGGCATCGTCGAGCGGCTGACGAAAGAGGTCGAGATCGTCGACGCCGAGAAGCCGAAGAGCAACTCCGCCGTCGCCGGCAAGACGGTGGTGTTCACCGGCTCGCTGGAGAAGATGACGCGCGACGAGGCCAAGGCCACCGCGGAGCGTCTGGGCGCGAAAGTGTCGGGCTCGGTGTCGAAGAAGACCGATCTCGTCGTCGCCGGCCCCGGCGCCGGCTCGAAGCTCGCGGAGGCCAACAAGCACGGCGTCAAGGTGCTGACCGAGGACGAGTGGCTGAAGCTGATCGGGGAGTGATTGCAATTCACTCTCCACCTACTCCGATGTCATCGCCCGGCTTGACCGGGCGATCCAGTATTCCAAAGACAGCGCGAGGATGCGGACAAGCCGCGGCGTACTGGATCCCCCCGCCTTCGCGGGGGATGACACCGAGGGTGTTGTGACTGCCGTCGCCCACAGCGACGGCTACATCATTCCGCTTTCTTCCTCTTCCGCCTGCTCGATCAGCGTCTCGCTCACCACCACCTCGCGGCGGGGGACGACGAAGATCATCATGCAAGCACAGAGCAGCGAGATCGCCAGCACTGCCGAGGTCAGCGGTAGCGTCGTTGTTGAATGGCCGCCGAGATAGGCGCCGAATTGCGACATCAGCGCGCCGATGCCCTGCTGGAGGAAGCCCATCGCGCCTGATGCGGTGCCGGCTGCTTCGGGGCGGATGCTGATGGCACCTGCGGCCGAGTTCGCCATCACGAAGGCATTGCCGACCATCACGATCATCTGCGTGCCGAATAGCCAGGCCGGTGCCTCGTTCCAGCCGGTGAAACTGAACAGCAGGTTCAGCAGGCTGCCGCACAGCTGCAGGCCGAGACCGAACCAGATCAGTTTCTCCAGCGAGTGCCGCGGCGCAAAGCGCACGCAGAGCAAATTGCCGACGAGATAGGCAAAGCCGGTCGTAGCGAACCAGGCGCCGTATTCTGCGCTGGTCCGGCCCATCTGCGTGACCACGATATAGGGGCCGCCACCGGCGAAGGTGAAGATGATCTGCGACGCCAGTACCTGGCACATCACATAGCCGATGAATGCGCGGCTCTTGATCAGGGTGCCGACGTCGCTGCGAAAGCCGCCGCTGCCGACTGCGCGGTCGCGGCGCGTCTCCGGCAATGCGATCGCGATGCCGACGGCGACCGCGATCGCGCCGATCGTGACGGCGTAGAAGATGGCGCGCCAGCCGAACGCGGTCTCGATCAGGCCGCCGGTGAGCGGCGAGACCATCTGGCCGATCATCAGGGCGGCAACCACGAGGCTGATCATGGAGGCAACGCGGTCGCGCTCGTAGATGTCTCGGATGATGGCACGGCTGATCACCATGCCGGAGGCGCCGCCCAGTGCCTGGAAGAAGCGCGCTGCGATCAGTTGCGGCAGGGTCTCGGCGAAGATGCAGGCGATGCTCGCTGCGACCATCAGCGCGAGGCCTCCAAGCAGCACCGGACGCCGGCCGAACTTGTCGGACAGCGGCCCCATGATGAGCTGCGACATCGCGATGCCGACCATGTAGAGCGACACCGTCATCTGCGCGATCGAGATGTCGCGCCCGAACGTCGTCGCCAGCACCGGCAGTGCCGGAACCAGGATGTAGAGCGATATCGGCGCGATCCCGGTCATGACGACCAGCAACAGCAACACCACGCGCGAGGTCGCGATGTTCTTCGTTGCCGCATCCGGCGGCCTGCTGATCATGCCGTGCATTGTCGTCCGTCTTTCGAAGTCGAATCGACTGTAGCGTGCTCACGCAAGACGGATATCGGCGTTTCGGAATGCGGCTATTCGGATTTCGGGACGGTGGTGATGAGACCGTGCGCAGGCCGTTATTCTACGGGGCGCGCGTGTCGAGATGTTGTGCGTTCGTGCCGCATCTTCGCTGTCATTCCCCGCGAAGGCGGGGAATCCAGTATTCCAGAGGCAGTCGTGATTGAATCGAGCGGCCGCAGAGTACTGGATGCCCCGCCTTCGCGGGGCATGACAGCTGTGGTGAAGCGGGAGCGTTGCGCAAATCGCGTAGAGCTATGCGTCGTGCTCCGGCACGCGCGCTACGCCTTCAGCTCCGCCGTCGCCTGGTCGAGCCACGCCTTCGTCGCCTCGTCCAGTGCCGGTCGCACCTCGGCCCGCACGCGCGCATGATAGGCGTTGAGCCAGTCGAGCTCGTCACGGCTCAGCATCGCCACATCGATCAGCCGGCGATCGATCGGCGCCAGCGTCAGCGTCTCGAACGCGTTCATCGGCTTCTCGGCGCCCTTGATGTCGGCGGCGACGACGAGCTCGAGGTTCTCGATGCGGATGCCGAAGCCGTCGGTCTTGTAGTAGCCGGGCTCGTTGGAGAGGATCATGCCGCGCTTCAGCGGCGTCGTGCCGAGCTTGGAAATGCGCGCCGGCCCTTCATGCACACTGAGATAGCTGCCGACGCCGTGGCCGGTGCCGTGCTCGAAATCGACGCCGGCGGACCAGAGATATTGCCGCGCCAGCGTGTCGAGCTGCGCGCCGGTGGTGCCATCGGGAAACACGGCGCGCGCGATCGCGATATGGCCGCGCAGCACGCGGGTGAAGCGGTCGCGCATCTCGTCGGTCGGCTCGCCCACCGCCATGGTGCGGGTGACATCGGTGGTGCCGTCTTCATATTGCGCGCCGGAATCGATCAGCAGGAGATCGCCCGGCGCGATGCGCCGGTTGCTCTTGCGGGTGACGCGGTAATGCACGATGGCGCCGTTCGGCCCCGTTCCGGAGATGGTCGGGAACGACACGTCCTTCAGCGCGCCGGTGTCGCGCCGGAAGGTCTCCAGCGCCTCGACGGCGTCGATCTCGGTGAGCTTGCCGCTTCCGGCCTCCCGGTCGACCCAGGCGAGGAAGCGTGCCAGCGCCACGGCGTCGCGGACATGGGCCGTTTTCGTGCCGGTAATCTCGGTCGCGTTCTTGACTGCCTTGAGCAGCGCGATCGGATCGTTGCCGCGCACCGGCTTGCCGCCGGCGCTCGCGATCAATCGGCTCAGCGCGTCGGCGGCGGTGGCATTGTCGAGCGCGATCGCCGCGCCGCTCTTGGCCAGCGCCATCAGCGTCGGCGCCATCGCGTCGGGCTCGCGCACATCGGCGGACTGCTCGAGATGATCGCGCGAGAGATTCGAGAGCTTGCGGTGGTCGATGAAGATGGTGGGACGGCCGTCCTTCGGCACCAGCGCATAGGACAGCGGCAGCGGCGTATGGGCGACGTCGGCGCCGCGGATGTTGAAGGTCCAGGCCACCGCATGGCTGTCGGACAGCACCAGCGCGTCGACCCCGAGCTTGTCGATCTCGCTCCTGATCTGCGCGAGCTTCGCAGCCTCGGCGGTCCCCGCATATTGCAGGCCGTGGACGGCGACGGGCGCGAGCGGCGGCTGCGGCCGGTCCTGCCAGATCGCATCGACCGGATTGCTGTCGACGGCGACCAGCTCGGCGCCGGCCTTGGCGCAGGCCGCCGCGAGGCGCTCGGCTGCCGCAGAAGTGTGCAGCCACGGATCAAATCCTAGGCGATCGCCCGCCTTCAGGTGCGCCGACACCCAGCTCTCCGGGGGCGGATCGACCAGAGACTCCACCGCCCAGGCTTTGGCGTCGACCTGCTTGGCGGCCTGGATGGTGTAGCGGCCGTCGACGAACACCGCGGCCTCGTGCGTCAGCACCACGGCCAAGCCTGCCGAGCCGGTAAAGCCGGTCAGCCAGGCGAGGCGCTCCTCCGACGGGGCCACATATTCGTTCTGCTGCTGGTCAGCGCGCGGAACGATGAAGCCGGTCAGCTTGCGGCGGGCGAGCTCTTCACGGAGCGCGGCCAGGCGCGCCGTCAATGCGACGCCGGCTTCAGGTTCCTCGAATGTCTGGAAGTGTGCTTCGAACATGATGGGCTCAATCTAGGACCATGGGGATCGGTCCGCAATGCGGACGCAATTGCGCCGCATCTGGCATGGACTGTGCTTGAAAATCTGCCATTCGAATTGAGTGGAGTACAGGATGCAGCAGTTGCGCTTCGTCCGGATAACAGGGAAATTCGAGCAAGTGGTTCATCTCAACGGCGAGGGGACACACGATGCCAGCGTTCACGTTTGAGAAGATCACGCCGCCGGTCCGCCGCGCCCCGGCCGAAACCCAGCCTGAGAAGCCGCGCGGCCTCATCAGCCAATTGATCGATCGTTTCGCCGAACGCCGCGCCAGGCGCGCCTTGCAGGGCGAGGGCGCGATGCAACGGGACGAGAAGCCGGGCGAAGTTTCGTAGGGTGGGCAAAGGCGCGAAGCGCCGTGCCCACGATCTTTCTCCAGCGGCGACAGATGGTGGGCACGCTTTCGCTGTGCCCACCCTACGTCATCTCGCTTACCCCACCTTCCGCAGCAACAAGCTGCTCCAGCCCTCGATCCGTAGATGCCTGAGCGGCACGAGGTCGCGCGCGCGGTAGGCGGCGATCACGGCGGGAGCCTGGTGCGTGAGCAGGCCGGAGAGGATGACGCGGGCGCCGGGCGCCAGGTGCCGCGCCATCGGCCCGGCCAGTTGCCTTAACGGATTGGCAAGGATGTTGGCCAGCACCAGGTCGAACGGGCCGGATTTGGCAAAATCGGGTGCGGCAAAGCCGGTCGCGCGGATCACCCGGACGCAGGTGCCGACTTCGTTCAGCGCCGCGTTCTCGGCCGCCACCCGCACCGAGGGCGGGTCGATATCGGAGGCCAGTACCGCGCGATGCAGCGCCTTCGCCGCCGCGATGGCGAGCACGCCGGTCCCGGTGCCGAGGTCGAGAATGTTCCGTGGCCCGGAACTCTTCAGGACATGGTCAAGCAACAGTAAACAGCCGCGGGTGGTGCCATGGTGGCCGGTGCCGAAGGCGAGCGCCGCCTCGATCTCGATCTTGAGCTTGTTCGGCGCGACGCGGTCGCGGTCGTGGCTGCCGTGCACCACGAAGCGTCCGGCCGGCACCGGGACGAGATCTTCCAGGCTCGCCTTGACCCAGTCCTTGGCTTCGACCGTATCGAAGACGAGAGTCGCGGCGATCTCATTTCCTGCTGAAGTTGCAACGAGTTCGCGCAACAATTCCTGATCCGGCGCGTCGGCGAAATGCAGCGTGACGTCCCATCGTCCGTCCGGCCGCTCGAACGCCGCGACCGCCGCATCGCCCTCGAAGAACACCTCGGTGAGCACATCGACAACGCGCTTTGCCGAGGCCTCGTCGGCAAGCGAAAAGCTAGCGCGGTGGGTGGGGGAAGGCTGCATCCTGGGGTTCCGTCAGGTTCAATTTTTGGAACTTTTGTTCCAAATTTCCGTACAACTTGCAATTCGCCGATTAACCCGACTGCAGGTTGCGCCCCGTAGATTTGCGGATGTTGGGGCTGACCAACACAGCTTGAAATGGAAACGGAGGCGAATCTTGAAGTCCATGGTTTTGAAGTTCTGGTCCGATGAATCGGGTGCGACCGCGATCGAATACGGCCTGATTGCGGCCGGTATTGCGCTCGCGATCATCACCGTGGTGAACGGTCTCGGCACCACGATGAACGAGAAGTTCGGTTCGATTAGCAGCTCCTTGAAGTAATTTCCGCCTCCTATTTCCCAGCGGGGGCACCTTTCTTCATGGACAGTCATATTTCGACGAACGCCCGCTGGGGGAATTGCCCTCCGGCGGGCGAGGTCGTTTTAGGGGCTGCTTCTGACAGGAAGACGCGGTCGTGCCTCAGTTTGAACTGGGTGGCCTGAAGCCAGAGACCAGTTGGATATGAATGTCTTGGGCGACTATCCGGCGCGCCCATTCAGCCTGATCTTCCGCAATCAGTTTCGCGACCAGCAACTCGTCCACGATCGACGCGGCAATTTGCTCGCTCCAGCGGATGTCTTCCGCGTTTCTCTTTTCGTCGATCATGCGAGACACTCCCCGGCGTCCACAGCCTGTCCGCCCGTCATTCGGGGGCCATCCACCGTCTTATACCCTACTTATCCCGCGCCTTTTCCACAGCTGATCCGGGCTTGTATGAAAGGACCATGCCCGGTTCACCACAGCCCTGCCAACAGGCCTCTCCACAGCCCATCCACAAACTCGTCCACAGACCTATCCACGGCTTCCGAACAGGCTGCGATGATCCCGTAGGATCGCCTGCGCCGCGTTGTGGCCGGGGGCGCCGGTGACGCCGCCGCCGGGATGGGCGCCCGAGCCGCAATGATAGAGGCCTTTGAGGGGGCCGCGATAATCGGCATGGCCCAGCATCGGCCGCGCCGAGAACAGCTGATTCAAGGTCAGCGCGCCGTGGAAGATGTCGCCGCCGAGGAGGCCGAACTGCCGTTCGAGATCGAGCGGCGACAGGATCTGGCGGCCGAGCACGCTTGCCGCAAAGCCCGGCGCATAGTTATCCACCGTCGCGATCATGAGATCGGCGACCTCGTCGCGATGGTCGTCCCAGGACTTGCCGTCGGGCAGCTCCGGCGCGACGTGCTGGCAGAACAGGCTGGCGACGTGCTTGCCTTCCGGCGCGAGCGTGTCGTCGAGCGTCGAGGGGATCAGCATCTCGATGACCGGTTCGCGGCTCCAGCCCTGCGCGCGCGCATCCAGATACGCGCGGTCCATGTAGGGAAGGCTTGGCGCGATGATGATGCCGGAGGTGAGGTGATCGCCATCATCAGGCAGCGCCGTGAAGGAGGGCAGGCGGTCCAGCGCCACATTCATGCGGAAGGTGCCGGAGCCGTTCTTCCAGTGCCTGATACGGGCGAGGAATTCCGCCGGCAGGGCGTCGGCCGCGATCAGGTGCGTGTAGAGCAGCTTTGGATTGACGTTGGCTGCGACGTATTTCGCGCGAATGGTCGTGCCGTTCTCCAGCACCACGCCGACGGCGCGGTCGCGCTCGACGATCACCTCGCGCACGCCGGCATCAAGGTCGATCACGACACCACGGCTCTGCGCGGCGCGCGCCATCGCCTGCGTGATCGCACCCATGCCGCCGATGGCGTGGCCCCAGACGCCCTTCTTGCCGTTCACCTCGCCAAAGGCGTGGTGCAGCATCACATAGGCCGAGCCGGCGGCGTAGGGGCTGGCGTAATTGCCGACGATGGCATCGAAGCCGAACAGCGCCTTGACCAGATCATGCTCGAAGCGCTCGTCCAGCATCTCGCCGGCCGAGCGGGTGAAGAGGTCAAGCAGGCTGCGGCTCTGCTCCAATGTCAGGCCGCGCAGGATGTTGGCGCTCTGCAATGCGTTGACGGCCTCGCGGATCGCGTTCGGGCCAAAGCCGTCGAGCAGGTTCGGCGGTGCGCGCAGCACGAATTGCCTGAGCACGTCGGCGATGTCCTCCAGCTCGCGCGAGAAGCCGTCAACCGCCTCCGCATCATGCGCGCTGAGCCGTGCGACCGACGCTTTGGTCCGTCCCTCGCCGGTGAGGAGATAGCTGCCATCAGGTGCGGGCAGGAAATTCTGCGCGCGCCGCTCGACGATTCGCAGGCCCTGCTCGGCGAGGCCCAAATCGCGGATCACCTGCGGATTGAGCAGGCTCACCGTGTAGGCGGCGACCGAATTGCGGAAACCAGGATGAAACTCCTCGGTGACCGCGGCCCCGCCGACCACCTTGCGGCGCTCGACCACGCGCACGCGCAGGCCTGCCATCGCGAGATAGGCCGCGCAGGTGAGGCCATTATGGCCAGCGCCGATGATGACGACGTCGGTTTCGGTCATGATGTCCCTGGCGTCATTCCGGGGCGATGCGCAGCATCGAACTATGGTGCGGGCTCCGCACCGGAGAATCTCGAGGTTCCGGGTTCGCCTCTTCGACGCGCCCCCGAATGACATCTCTATATCAAGCATTCCCCGCTGCAACATCACGTGCCCCTTTATTGCCCGTTCAGGCGCGGTGTGCTCCATTGCGCGCGGTCCGGCGCCCGCCGGGGGAGTTATTCGACGCGTTTTCCAGCGCGAACCGGTGCCCGCTTCGCTGGAAAACGCTTTTGCCGGAGCTTTCATGGATTCGATCGTGCAACCCGCCGCCACGGAGCAGCCGTCGTCGTCGCGCAACCGGCTGCTGCTGACGGTCTACACCGCCGCGATCTTCGTCAGCGCGCTGTTGCTGTTCTCGGTGCAGCCGCTGTTCACGAAGATGGTGCTGCCGCGGCTCGGCGGCTCGCCGGCGGTGTGGTCGGTGGCGATGGTGTTCTTCCAGTCGCTGCTGCTTGCCGGCTATGCCTATGCGCATCTGTTGATGCGGGTCAGGAACCGCATCGTTCCCGTCGTGGTGCATCTGATGCTGCTGATCGCGGCCTTCGCCACCCTGCCGCTCGGCATCGCCTCTGCCTATGGCGAGCCGCCGGCGTCGGGCTACGCATTCTGGCTGCTCGGCCTGTTCGTGGTCTCGATCGGCCTGCCGTTCTTCGCGCTCGCCGCCAACAACCCGCTGCTGCAAGCCTGGTTCGTCCGCACCGGCCATCCTGCCGGCCACGATCCCTATTTCCTCTATGCCTCCTCCAACATCGGCAGCTTCCTCGCGCTGTTGTCCTATCCCTTCCTGCTGGAGCCGATGTTCACGCTGCACACGCAGAACCGGTTCTGGACCGCCGGCTATGGCCTGCTGATCCTGCTGATCGGCGGCTGCGGCGTGTTGCTGCTGCGCTCGCCGAAGCTTCCCGTGGTCGATGCGCAAACCGAGGAGATCAATGCGCCGGCCCCGAGTCTGCTGACGCGGCTGCGCTGGATCTTCCTCGCCGCGGTGCCGTCCGGCCTGCTCATCGCCGTCACCGCGCATATCTCGACCGACGTCGCGGCGGCGCCGCTGCTATGGGTGCTGCCGCTCTCGCTGTATCTGCTCACCTGGGTGGTGGTGTTCCAGTCGCGCCCGCTGTTGCCCCACAAATGGATGCTGATGCTCCAGCCGGTTGCGATCGCGGGCGTCATCGTCCTGCTGGCATTCGGCGGCGAGCAGAACCTGCTGCTGACCCTCGGCGGGCACCAGCTCTGCTTCTTCGTCATCGCCATGGCCTGTCATGGCGAGCTGGCGCGGACCCGGCCGGCGGCCAAATATCTCACCGGCTTCTATGTCGCGCTGTCGTTCGGCGGCATGATCGGCGGGCTGTTTGCCGGTCTCGTTGCTCCCTTCACCTTCTCATGGATCGCCGAATATCCGATCCTGGTCGCGCTTGCCGCGCTGTGCCGGCCGCCCGCCAGCGAGCGTCTCGCCGGTGTCGTCAAATGGTACTGGCTGGTGCTCGCCGCGCTTGCGGTCGCGCTGGTTGTGCCGTCCACCACCACGGGTGATCTGTCGACCTGGTTCGAGGATCACCGCGTCTGGGTCGCCGGCGGCGTCGGCGTGCTCGCCGCGCTGCTGGCGCTGGCATTCAATGCAGACCGCTGGAAGATCTTTGCCACCGTCGCGCTGGCGCTGGCCTTGATCCGCGTTTATCCCGCGGACGAGGGCCGCGTCACCACGGTGCGCAGCTTCTTCGGCGTGCACAAGATCGTGGTGACGCCCGGCGGCTATTTCCACGTGCTGATGCACGGCACCACCATCCACGGCGCCGAGCGCTTCCTCAACAATGACGGCACGCCCGTCGCCGGCCGGCCGGAGCCGATCACTTACTATCACAAGGACGGCGGCATCGGTCAGGCCGTCACCGCGATGCGCGAGCGCAAGGGCGGCCCGCTGAAGGTCGCGGCAATCGGCGTCGGCTCGGGCACGCTCGCCTGCGCCGCCGAACGAGGGGAGGACTGGAAGTTCTTCGAGATCGACCAGTCGATGGTGGATGCGGCGCGGGATCCGAAGAATTTTCGTTACATCTCGAGCTGCCTGCCGGACCTGAAGCCGGTCATCGGCGACGCACGCCTGACCTTCGCGAAGGAGCCCGACGGCGCCTACGATCTCATCATCGTCGATGCCTATTCGTCGGATGCGATCCCGATTCACCTCGCGACCGAAGAGGCGATGAAGATCTACAAGGACAAGCTCGCCCCGCACGGCGCGGTGGTGATGCACGTCTCCAACCGGCATCTCGATCTGGAGCCCGTCGTGGTCGGCATCGCCGACGCCAACGATTTGAAGAGCTGGGTCTACAACGAGGATTCGGGCCGCGATTCCGATTACATCTTCTCCACCGACGTCGTCATTTCCGCGCGCGATGCGGACGACGTCGGCAGGATCGCATCCTCCAAGCAATGGGAGGAAACCGAAGCCGACGACAGGGTGCGGGTCTGGACCGACGATTATTCCAATATTTTGGGCGCGCTGTACCGGCGGATAAGGGACGGGGAGTGATCGAGGCTCTCGTGTCCCGGACGCGGCGCGGCATGAATTGACGCGACGCAGAGCCGGGACCCAGAAAGATGGGCCCCGGCTCTGCAGCGCACCGCTACGCGCTGCGCCGCGTCCGGGGCACGAGAGGCGCAAGGCCGCACGCTCAGCGCTCCGGCACCGCGGCCGCCAGCTGATCGATGGTTGGCCGCGGCTTCCCCAGGCGCGGCAAGTTGAACGGGCTGTCGTCCTCGCCGAGCTCGTTGAGGAAGTCGTGGACCGCGCCTTCGATGAAGCCCTTGACCTGGTCCGAGCCTCGATCGCTGAGATCGTTGTGCTGGAATTCGGTCTTCACCACCTGGATGCCCGCCTTGGCGCAGGTCTCGTCGTCAGGGACGACACCGGGATCGGGCTTGAACTGCGGATCCCTGGAGCGGAAGGACAGGATCTTGACCCTGCCGTCGGTGACGAAGGGCACGCGCAGATTGTCGAGCGTGACGACCTTCTTCACCAGCTCCGGATGGAGCTTGGCGAAATACATCGAGATGTCGCCGCCGTTCGAATGCCCCACCAAAGTCAAATGGTGGTAGTCCGCATTGGGATAGAGCTGTTTGAGCCGCTCGATCGTGAACAGGATGTTGGCGATGCCGCGATTGTATTGCGAGCGGCGGCCGACATATTCCTCGCCGGCCTTGGTCACCATGGGATCGTCGCTCGAAAGATCGTGCTGGATGCTCACGACGAGATAGCCGCGCGCGGCGAATGTGTTGGTCAGGAACGAATACTCGGTGTGCTTGACCGTGTTGCCGTGGCTGAGAATGACGACCGGCAGGTCGATCATTTCGGCCATCGACTGGATCTCGCGGTCGCGGCGAACCGAGACCTCGACGGTCACGTCGCGGTCGCCGCGCAGGATGTCGGCCATCGCAAGGGTCGTGTGGTGGATCGCCCATTTGCCGGCAACGAAATAGGTGAAGGCCATCAGCGCCGCGGCTGAGGCGAAAACGGCAATGCCTCGCTTCATGACAGTCTCCGCATCCGGTGATCTCAATCCTGCGGGCGGGGCCATCGCTTGGATCATGCCCGGCACAAATTCCGGGCGCGCCGCAACACTTTCCGCCAGCCGTCCTGGCTCGATGAATGGGCCGGAAGCTATTGCGGGGTTTTTACAGTTGGATGACCGGCCGTTTGCGCGCGGCCGGAAGGCGGGATTCTCTCGCAAAAGTGAGGGAATTGCCGGTTTCCGGCCCCCGCCGGGGCCCAGGGCCCATGGGCCGGACCTGTTGAAACTTGAGGCGGCGGCTTGGGTTGCGCCCGCCCGGCTTGTATGTACTCATGATTGCATTGGAATCCGCCCGTGCCACAGAAACGCGATCACCGCATCATCCGCAGCCGGCATTTTCACAAGATGCAGCGGCGGCATTTCATCCTTTTCGATGTGCTGCCCTTCCTCGGCGCGCTGGCTGCGCTGGGGCTGTTGTTCGTCCGGCCGATCGGTGCCATGGAGCTCGGCCTGTTCCTCGGCTTCTGGCTGATCACCGGCCTCGGCCTCACCGTCGGCTATCACCGCCTGTTCACCCACCGCGCCTTTGCGACCTCCACGACGGTGAGCGCGATGCTGATCATCATGGGGTCGATGGCCGGCCGCGGCTCGATGCTGTCCTGGGCGGCGATGCACCGGCGCCACCACGAACTGTCAGATCACGACGGCGACCTGCACTCGCCGCTTCTGCATGGCGACAGCCTGCTCGGCCGCTTGCGCGGTTTCCTGCACGCGCACCTGACCTGGATGATCGCGCACGATTATCCCAACGTGGCGCACTACGTGCCAGACTTGATGGCGGACCGCAGGCTGGTCGCCGTCAACAGCTACTATTACAGCTGGGTCGTGCTCGGCCTGGTGCTGCCGGCGGCGATCGGCGGCCTCGTCACCATGAGCCCGTGGGGCGCGCTGAACGGCTTCCTGTGGGGCGGCGTGGTGCGCATGTTCGTGGTCGAGCAGACCTTTTCGGCCATCAACTCCGTCATGCACACCTTTGGCACGCAGCCCTTCGTCACCCGCGACGACAACAGCCGCAATCTCGGTGTAATGGCCTGGCTCGCCTGGGGTGAGGGCTGGCACAACAACCACCATGCCTTTCCGTATTCCGCGGCCTTTGGCCTGCGCTGGTTCGAGTTCGATCCCGGCTTCATCTTCATCCGCGCGCTGGAAGCGGCGGGGCTCGCCTGGGACGTCAAGGTGCCGAGCGAGGAGAAGATCGCGCGGCGCATGCTGCGGCAGCCGGGCGATGCCGCACCCGATCTGGAAACGGGCTGAGCGTCATCGGCCGGCGCGAGCGCCGGTGATGGCGCGGCTTTGATCCGATGCTCTTCAACGACTATGCCTTTCTCCTGGTCTTCCTGCCGGCGGCACTGCTGATCTACCGCCTGGCCGATCCCTATCCGCATTTGCGCATCGGCGTGCAGGTCGCGCTGTCGCTCGCCTTTTATGCCTGGGGCAGTCCGTCCTTCATCCTGCTGCTGATCGCCTCGATCGCGATCAACTGGCTCGCCTCGGTCGTCTATGGGCGGGTGAAATGGAAGACCCTGCTGACGCTGGTGATCGTGCTCGATCTTGCGGTGCTGGCGCTGTTCAAATACGCCAACTTCCTGCTCGCCAATGTCGGCCTCGTGCTCGGCACCACGCTGCCGGCGCTCGACATCGGGCTGCCGCTCGGCATCTCCTTCTTCACTTTCCACCACATCATGTACCTGGTCGATCTGAAGCGCGGCAAGGCGCCGCTCTACGCGCTCGACCGCTACGCGCTCTACATCGCCTTCTTCCCGCAGGCGATTGCAGGGCCGCTGGCGCGCTGGTCGGAGGTGATGCACCAGTTCGGAAGGCAGGTTTACGTGCCGGGCTGGCAGCGCCAGTTCTGCATCGCGACCAGCTTCATCGCGCTCGGCCTGTTCGAGAAGATCATGATTGCCGACAGCATCGCGCATCTGCTCGATCCGATCTACGCGGCGGCAGCACATGGGCCGCTTCCAAGCGGCGATGCCTGGCTCGCCTTCTGCTTCTCATTCCAGATCCTGTTCGACTTCTCCGGCTATTCGGACATCGCGATCGGCCTTGGCCTGCTGTTCGGCGTGCAACTGCCGTACAATTTCAACGCGCCGCTGCGCTCGACCAACATCCAGGATTTCTGGCAGCGCTGGCACATCACCCTGATGCTGTTCCTGCGCGACTACGTGTTTTACCCACTGGTCAATTCGCGCCTGTTGCCGCGGCGCTTTCTGCCGGTGCAATTCTTCGGCGCGATGCTGATCACGATGGCGCTGTGCGGCCTGTGGCACGGCGCGAGCTGGACCTTTGTGCTGTGGGGCATGCTGCACGGACTCGCGCAGGTCGTTTGTTCGCTGTGGCGGCGCTATGGTCCGCGCTGCCCGTCATGGCTCGGCTGGGCGCTCACGGTGCTGTTCGTGCTCGCGACCGGCGTGATCTTTCGCGCGGGATCGGTGGAGGCGGCCTGGCATGTCTTCTCCGGGCTGTTGTCGCCGCTGCCGCTCGAACGCGGTGGACAGTTGTGGCCGCTGATCGCAGCGCCGTTGTTCGCGTTCGTGCTGCCGGCGAGCCAGGACATCGTGGCTTTCTTCACCCGCCGTCCGAACGTGGTGCTGGCGGGCCTGCTCGGTGTCGGCATTCTTGCCTTGCTGATTCAGATCGGCGAACGAGGGGTCCATGAGTTCGTCTACTTCCAGTTCTGACGTCTCATCCGGATGGAGCCGTTGCCTCGTGGCCTGCTTTGGCGCGCTCGCGCTGGGCGCGGCGTTGATTGCGACCCTCGTGATCCTTGTCGATCCCTACGATAGCGGCCGTTTTGGTCCCTTCGCCATTCGCGGCGTGGCTGACCGCAATCCCTGGACGGCCAATGTAAGCCGAGCCCGCGACACGCAATTTGATTCCGCCATCCTAGGCAATTCGACCGGGCAGCTGCTCGAACCTGCGCGACTGGACAAGGCGACGGGTCTGCGCTTCGTTCAGCTTGTCGCGCCTGGCGCCGATCCGCGCGGCGATCTCGCGATTCTCGATTTCTTTGCCCGGCACCACCAGACGATCCGCGCCCTCGTCTTCTCGATCGATCAGCCCTGGTGCAGCCAGGCGGTCTTGCCTCTGTCGAAGGACCCATTTCCGTACTGGCTTTATGAGGGCGGCACATTGCGCCAGCTCGGCCATCTCTTCACCTGGGCCGCGCTCGATCGCTCATTCCAACGTATCGCCATCGCTCGCGGCGCCCGCCAGCCGGTCCGCGCCGATGGCTATTGGAATTACGAAGAACTATGGGCGCCCGGCGCGAAGCATCCGACTGCTGCGGAGCCGGCGAACGCGGCGCCGTTCAGAGGCAAAGTCACGGATCATTTTCCGTACGCGGACATGCTGGCCGCCGCGATCGGAAAATTTCCGCGCGAGGTGGCGGTCGTGCTGGTGATGCCCCCGACCTTCTACACGATCGTGCCTGTTCCCGGCACGCGCGACGCCGCAGTTCATGCGGCTTGCAGGGAAGCCTTCCGCTCCATTGTCAGCGGGCGCGCAAACAGCAACCTGGTCGACTATCGCGTCGACAACGCGTTGACGCGTGATCCCGCCAATTTTACGGATCTCGTCCACTACCGCGCGGCCATCGCGCGCAGGATTGAGCAAGGCATCGCCGCGAGCCTGCGAGACGGTCAGGGCGCAAAGATCGATTTCTGAGTCGGCCTCAGCCGATCTCCTCAAATCCTCCGTCGAGCCACAGCCGGCGCGCCAGCTTGCGCTGGATCTTGCCGCTGGTGGTTTTTGGCAGCGTGCCCGGACGGATCAGCGCGATGTGGCGCGCGGAGAGCTCATGGCTGTCGGCGACGGCTTCGCGGATCCGGCCCTTGATCTCCTCGGTGTCGATGGTGTGGCGCGCAGTGCGCTCGACTTCCTGCACGATGACGAGCGTCTCTTCGCCCTCGTCCGGCACCGAGAAGGCCGCACCGCAGTTTTCGCGCAAAGCACCGTCGAGCGACTGCACCGTGCGCTCGATGTCCTGCGGATAATGGTTGATGCCGCGGATGATGATGAGGTCCTTGATCCGCCCGGTGACGAACAGCTTGCCATTTGTATCGAGGAAACCGAGATCGCCGGTGCGCAGCCACAGGCCGTGCTCGCCGGAGATCTCAGCATTGAGCCCGTCGCGGCTCGCTTCGCCGTTGCGCCAATAGGCGCGGGCGACGTTGGCGCCATTCACCCAGATCTCGCCGACGCGGTCGGCGGGCAGACGCGTGCGCTGCTCCGGGTCCACGATCGCGATCCGTTCGCCGGCGAGCGCGCGCCCGCAGCCGACGACGATCTGCGTGTCGTCCGCGCTGGACGGCGCTCACGCTGCGCGTGACGTGACCGCCGCCGCGGCGTCCGCCGGAGATCAGCAGCGTCGCCTCCGCCATGCCGTAGGCCGGATAAATCGCGCGCGGATCGAATCCGTGGGGCGAGAAAGCCGTGACGAACCGCTCGATGGTGTCCGCATGCACCGGCTCGGCGCCGTTCAGCGCGATCCTGAGCGAGGAGAGATCGACGCCCTCCATCTGGTCGGCGCGATAGCGGCTGACGCAGAGATCGAAGCCGAAATTCGGACTGCACGCCACTTCCGCACGGTAATGCGAGATCGCGCGGAGCCAGCCAAGCGGCCGCTGCATGAAGGCATTCGGCGCCATCAGCACACAAGTAGCTCCGACATAGAATGCCTGCAGCGCGTTCAGGATCAGCCCCATGTCGTGATAGAGCGGCACCCAGTTGACGTAGGTCGACTGTCTGGTGTTGCCGAGCGCGAGCCGGATCATCTCGAGATTGGCGAGCAGGTTGGCGTGGCTCACCATCACGCCCTTGGGCTCCGAGGTTGAACCTGAGGTGTATTGCAGGAATGCAATGTCCTCGGCCGTCGGCTCGGGCAGATCGACTGCCGCCGCGGCATCGGCGGCAAGATCAACCTCGATCCAGCGGATGTTCGCCTGCGCAAAGCGCGTTTGCAGATCGCCGCGAAGCGCGAAAGCCGAACTGGTCAGCGCCAGCGCCGGTGTGCAATTGGCGAGGATCGCGGCGCTGGCGTCGCGCGCGGCGTTTCGCCGCGGCATCATCATCGGCACCGCGATGATGCCGGCCATCAGGCAGCCGAAGAACGCCACCATGAATTCGATGCCGGGCGGAAACACCAGGATGGCACGCTCGCCGGGCCGTGCGGCCGCAGTCAAGCGCGTCGCAAGCGCGCTTGCGGCGTCACGCAGCTGGCGGAAGGTGAGGGCGGCTTCTTCCGTGCCGCGATCGGAGACGAAGACATAGGCGCGGTCGTCAGCCTGCTCCGCGGCGCGCCGCGCCAGGAGCGCCACGAGCGAGCGGAAGCTGTCCATTGGGCTGCGCCGGGTTCAGCCGCCGTCAGGCGGCGGTGCGGATCGCGCGCTTGTCGGCGAGAAATCGCGACAGGGCCTCGACGGTCGGATGGTCGTAAAAGTCGTCCGTCGACAGTTCGAGGTCGAGCTTCTCCTCGAGCTCCATCATGAGATAGACCAGCATCGCCGAATCGAGGCCGAGGCGGTTGAACTTGGTGCCGGTGTCGACCCGATCCTTCGAGATGCGCAGGATATTGGCCAAAGCGGTAACGCAGAAATCCGAAATCTGCTCGCGAGTCATGTCATTTCCCAGAAACAATTGGAAAGACAATACGGGCGACCCCAAGGTTGTCAATTTGGCCGAAACGCCGCGGCGTTGAAGGTTGGGGACTGTTGCCTTTGCGCCGCTCGCTGCTCGATTCGTGCCCAGACTGACTCGGTTTGCTGCCTTAGGCAGCGGCATGTTGGTCGGTGAGGCGGTTGACGACGGCCGCGAAGCAGCGAAACTGGTTCTCAAAAGAAGATCGGTTCCGGGAGGGACAGACATGCGGCGCATCTTGATCGCAGCGATGGCGGTTCTCATGGTTGGGCAGGCGGCAGCCAAGGATGTGCTTTCGGGGGCTCGTCTTTACGAAGACGTCACGCGCTACGCCTCCTTCGGCCTGCACCGCTTCGGCTCGCCCGGCGACCGCGCCACCGCGGACTGGATCGCCGGCGAGATGAAGCAGGCGGGATTTGACGTCAGCTTCCAGCCCGTCGTGCTCGGCCGGCAATATGTCGTCGAGCAGGCCAGCGTCGATGCCGGCGGCACGCGCGTGGAGGCGACACCGTTCTGGTGGCCGCCGGAAGACCAAGCGAGCTTCCATCTCACGGCGCCGCTCGCGCGCGATGGCGATGTCGCCGGGAAGATCCTCTTGCTCGACCTGCCATTCGATCGCGGCGCCTATCTCGGCCCCGCCCATCGCGCGGCGATCAGCGAGGCGGCGGCGAAGAAGCCCACTGGCATCCTCCTGACGATCGGCAATCCCGCCGACGACCGTTTTGCCTACAACGTCACTCAGGAGGACACGCCCTGGCCGGTGCCGGTGATCGTGGTCGGCGCCAGATCGCGCCCGACCTTCGAGCGCGCGCTGGCGTCAGGTGCGCCTGTCACCCTTGACGTCAAGGGCCATTACGAGCGCGATGTTGCCGGCCGCAACGTCATCGCCTCGATCGGCACCGGCCCGACCATCGTCGTCTCGACGCCGATGACCGGCTGGTACAGCTGCGTCTGCGAGCGCGGCCCCGGCATCGCCAACTTCCTCGCGCTCGCGCGCACCGTCGCTGCGGAAAAATGGCCGGCGCATTTCGTCTTCATCGCGACCGCCGGCCACGAGATCGGCCATGGCGGCATGGAGCTGTTCCTGAAGCACGGCGCGCCGGCGACGAAGCAGACGCTGGCGTGGATTCACTTCGGCTCGTCGAACGCCTGCTACGCCTTTGCGGAAGGAGCCCGCACCGATCGGCCTGAGGAAGAGCGCTATCTCGTGCTGAGCAAATCGGCCGTCGCGCTGACCGACGAGGCCTTCGCCAGGGTCGATGCCAAACGTCTGGTGACGGAGAAGCAGGCAGTCGGCGAGCTGCGCGACGTGCATGCAGCGGGCTACGCCAATTTCCTTGGCATGGCCGGCCGCCATCGGACGTTCCACACTCCGTCGGACGATCTCGCTGCGACCGGGGCCGACATCCTCGAGCCGGTCGCCCGTGCCTTCGTCGATGCTGCGCGGAAGATCGTCGAACGCGGCGAGGCCGCGTTCAGATAGAGCATGATCCGAACCCGGATCATGCTCAAATAACAACGTCAGTTCTGATAGTAGCCGCGCGGCTGATAATACTGCCGCGGCTGCTGCTGATAGTAGCCCTGCTGGCCGTAGCCCTGATTGTAATACTGCTGCGGCTGCTGCTGCTGATAAACCTGCGCGTCATAGAGCGGGCGGCCGGCAGAGCGCGGGGCCGGATAGCGTGCGCCGGTGTCGCTGCCGTCGGCCGGATAGATGTAGTTGTCGTCCTGCGGCATGTAGCGGCGGGCGGGTTGCGCCGGCGGCGCCAGATTCACGGGATCGCCTGAGGTGGCGTATTGCTCTTCGGCCGGCTGCTGGGCGCGAGCGACCGCATTGGCATTGCGGCCGCGCGGGTTGCGCGCCAGCGCCACTTGCGCCGAGCCGGTCAACGTCACCGTGGTGTTGAGCACGCCCTGCTGCTGCACCAGCGCGTAGAGCGTCGAGGCGTTCTGGCGCGACAGCCGGACGCAGCCATGCGAGGCCGGCGAGCCGAGACGGCCGACCGAGTCGGTGCCGTGAATGGCGTGTCCGACCTTGGTGAAGAAGATCGAATGCGGCATCGGCGCGTCGTCGAACTCCTTGGAGAAGTGATCCTCTTCCATGCGGAAGGCGCGGAAGGCGCCGCTCGGCGTCTCGCGCGAGGGGATGCCCGTCGACACCGGCCAGTGATAGCGGGTCACGCCGTCGACGACGACGGTCATCTGCTGATTGTCCTTGTCGACGGTGATGTCGACCTTGGCGTGCGCGGTGCCCGCGCTCAAAAGCATCAGGGAAGTGAACGCGATTAAATATGAACGCATCTGACGTCTGGCCTCCGGCCTGTTCACGCTAGAGCATGATCCGGAAAAGTGTGTAGCGGTTTTCCGAAAGATCATGCTCAAACAATAGCACCGCGGCTCTCCGTCCCCCGGCGTGCAATATGCCTGCAATCCGGCTTTCGTTCCAGCGGCCTGCCCAGCCATCGTTAACGTGATGCGTGATGTAAGCAAGGCCGCTTTGTGCCACGTGGTGAGCTGCGATGCTGACATTTTCGCGAGCGGACGGGCATTCACAACGCCGACAATTCGTCACAAAGGCGCAACCATTTGGCCGCTTCGAACGTTGATTGTCGCCTGCCGCGACAGGCGGCGTCCGCCGCCGAACACCCCTTGGGATCGAAGATGAACAAAGCCCGTATCGCCGCCGCAGCCCTGCCGGCCGGTCTGCCTGCCCGCCTGCTGTTCGCAGCTGCCGCCATCCTGCTCGCGCTGTTGGCGCTGCCGCACGCCGGCCACGCCCAGGGCATCGTGCGCGGCGCGCAGGAAGGTTCGTATGAAGGTAACCGCATCGCCGGCCCCGTGGGCGGCGTCGTAGGTGGCGCGGTCGGCGCCGGCGTCGGCGGCGCCGTCGGCGCGGTGGAAGGCGTGTTCGGCATTCCCCACCGTCACTATCGCCACTGCCGCGGCTATTACGACGGCTATCACCGCTTCCACTGCTATCGGTGAGTTCACGGCCGTCATTCCGGGGCTCGCCCTACGGGCGCCCCGGAATGACGGAAGAGGTTAGTTCTTCAGCCGGTAGCCGGTGCGGAAAATCCACCAGATGATGGCGAGGCAGACCACCAGGAACGCCACTGTCATGCCGATGCTGACGGACACGCTGACGTCGGCGATCTCGTAAAAACTCCAGCGGAAGCCCGAGATCAGATAGACGACCGGATTGAGCATCGCGACCGTGCGCCAGCCCGCCGGCAGCATGTCGATGGAATAGAAGCTGCCGCCGAGGAAGGTCAGCGGCGTCACCACCAGCATCGGGATCATCTGCAGCTTCTCGAAGCCGTCGGCCCAGATGCCGATGATGAAGCCGAACAGGCTGAACGTCACCGCCGTCATCACCAGGAAGGCCAGCATCCAGATCGGATGATGGATGTGCAGCGGCACGAACAGGCCGGCTGTCGCCAGGATGATCAGGCCCAGGATGATTGACTTGGTCGCGGCGGCGCCGACATAGCCGAGCACGATCTCGAAATAGGAGATCGGCGCCGACAGAATCTCGTAGATCGTGCCGGTGAATTTCGGGAAGTAGATACCGAACGAAGCGTTGGCGATGCTCTGCGTCAGCACCGAGAGCATGATCAGGCCCGGCACGATGAAGGTGCCGTAGCTGACGCCCTCGACCTGGCTGATGCGCGAGCCGATCGCCGCGCCGAACACCACGAAATAGAGCGAGGTCGAGACCACCGGCGAGACGATGCTTTGCAGCAGCGTGCGCCAGGTGCGCGCCATTTCGAACAGGTAGATGGCGCGGATGGCGCGGTGGTTCATGACGTCCTCACGAGGTCGACGAAGATGTCCTCGAGCGACGATTGCGTCGTGTCGAGATCGTTGAAGCGGATGCCGGCGGTGCGGAGGTCGCTGAGCAGGCTGGTGATGCCGGTGCGCTCGCCCTTGGTGTCGTAGTCGTAGACCAGCGTCGCGCCGCCGTCGCAGAGGTCGAGTTCGTAATGCGCGAGGCTCTCCGGCAGCGAGGCAATCTTGCCTTGCAGATGCACCGTCAGCCGCTTCTTGCCGAGCTTCTGCATCAAGGTCGTCTTGTCCTCGACCAGCACGATCTCGCCCTTGTTGATGACGCCGATGCGGTCGGCCATCTCCTCGGCTTCCTCGATGTAATGGGTGGTCAGGATGATGGTGACGCCGGATTGCTGGAGGGTGCGCACCACCTCCCACATGCCCTTGCGTAGCTCGACGTCGACTCCGGCGGTGGGCTCGTCCAGGAACAGGACCTGGGGCTCGTGCGACAGCGCTTTGGCGATCATCACGCGGCGCTTCATGCCGCCGGAAAGCGTGATGATCTTGTTGTCCTTCTTGTCCCACAGCGAGAGGTCCTTCAGCACCTTCTCGATATGGGCGGGGTTCTTCGGCTTGCCGAACAGGCCGCGGGAGAAGCTCACCGTCGCCCACACGCTCTCGAACGCGTCGGTGTGCAGTTCCTGCGGCACCAGGCCGATCAGCGAGCGCGCCTTGCGGTAGGAGGTCTGGATGTTCTCGCCGCCGACCAGAACCTTGCCTTCGCTGGGATTGGCGATGCCGCAGATGATCGAGATCAGCGTGGTCTTGCCCGCGCCGTTCGGCCCGAGCAGCGCAAAGATCTCGCCGCGCTTGATGTCGAGATTGACGTTCTTGAGCGCCTTGAAGCCGGACCCATAGGTCTTCGACAGATTGGCGACGGAAATGATGGAGGACATGATGGCCGCAAGGCTGAGGGGCAAAGGCTGGGGAAGGAAGCTGGAACCCGCCGGGAGGCGGGTCAGCGGTGCCCTGAGATAGGAATGCCCTTGCCCGGTCGCAATTGCCCGGAGAAAAATGGCCTCAAAACAGGTGGTTGAGTGGCAGGTTCCCGGCAAGTGTTGCGCGATGGTCACGGCTTGCCGCTAAGATCGCCGCTCACGCGCCTCTTTGTTGCGTCTGCGAGCGGGCCGTGGCTACGATTCCGGCCAATCGCAAAGCGTATCGTCCCCAGGGAAAACATCGATGAGACCGAACGGCCGTCACACCGCCGGCGCCAGCCAATTGTCCGCCCTCCGCGTGTGGGCGCTCTGCCTGCTCCTGCTGTCAGCTGTTGCCATCAGCCCGACCACCGCCCGGGCGGCCCCGAGCCAGGCCCAGGTCGCGACCACGCATGTCTACCTGCTCCGCGGCGTGCTCAACATCTTCTCGCTCGGGCTCGACACCATCGGCGCCCGGCTCCAGGCGCAGGGGATCCCGGTGACCGTCGCCAACTTCGTGTCCTGGTCCTCGCTTGCCGATGAAGCCGCGACCGCCTACAGGGCCGGCCGCCTCAAGACCATCATCCTGGTCGGCCATTCCTCCGGCGCGACCGCGCTGCCCGACATGATCGCCAAGCTCAACCAGCTCGGCGTTCCCGTGAAGCTCGCGATCGGCCTCGACTCCGTGTTCAAGACTAGGCTCTCGACCGGTGCCGAGCGCCTCGCGCAGAGCCCGCCGGGGGCCTGGCGCGGCGAGTTGATCATGACCGGGGCGGTGTTCTGCATGGCATTCTACAACGTGCTGTCACGGCCGCGGATGCAACGCTCCAGCGCGCTCGGCTTTCTCACGGTCGGCATGGGCGCGGGCGCCCTCGTGCTGGTGCTGGCAGGCCTTGTGAAGGGCAGTTTTGCAGCACTCGATCACTTCACGACGGGACAGTGGATCGCCGGCATCTATCTGGGGATCGGCGGCGGCGCGCTCGCCTTCATCCTCTGGGTCATGGCGCTGGCGCGGGCGACGCCGACCCGGGTCGCCAATACCATGACAGTCAATCCGATCGCCGCTGCATTGCTGGCGGCGCTGCTGATCGGCGAGCCGATCACGCCCAATCTTCTGGTCGGGCTGATCGCCGTGTTCACCGGCATCTGGATCGCGACCAGCGAGGCGAAGAAAGCCTAGCTCCGGGGCGCGGCGCGGATCAGGAACAACGCCGCCAGTGCCGACAGGCTGAGCGCGGAGGAAACGATCAGCACCTTGGCGCCCATGACGTCGATCAAGAGGCCAAAGGCCAGCGGCGCCACCGCCTGCGCCATCCGCGCCGGAGCCCCGATGATGCCGAGGCGGTAGCCGAAGTCCTTGGGGCCGAAGATCGACAGCGGCAGCGTGCCGCGGGCAATCGTCAGGATGCCGTTGCCCGAGCCGTGGAGCAGCGCAAAGGCGCTTGCGGCGGCGCCTCCGAAGATGGCCACCACGGCCGCTCCGATCGGATGGGTGAGGCAGGCAAGCCGCGTCGACCACAGCGGATGGAAACGGCTTAGGAAGCCGGCTTCGAGGACGCGCGCGGCCACCTGGGCCGGACCGATCAGCGCACCGGCCGCGATCGCCTCGACATGCGTCGCGCCGGTTGCTTCCACGATGCGCGGGAAATGCACGGCCATCGCACCGGTGACGGTCCAGGCCGCGGCGAAGACGAAGGCGAGCAGGATCATGGTGCGGTCGAGCGGCACATGCGGCTTTTCCGCAGTCGCGGCCGCCTGCCTCGCGCCCTTGATCGACGGCAGCATGAAGAAGTTGAGGGGAAGGCCGATCAGGATGTTGGCGGCGGCCCAGGCAAAACAGGTCTCGCGCCAGCCGATATGGGCGAGGCCCCAGGCGGTGAGAGGCCAGCCGACGGTGGAGGCGAAGCCCGCCATCAGCGTGATGCCGGTGATCGAGCCGCGGGCTTCCGTGCCGTAGATGCGGCCGAGCGCGGCGAAGGCTGCGTCGTAAAGTCCCATCGCCATGCCGATGCCGAGCACGAGCCAGGCGAACGCCATCACCGCGACCGATTGCGAGAGGCCGAGCAGGACGAGGCCGGCGGCGATGGTCAGGTTGGAGGCCGACAGCACCTGCCGTCCGCCGACCAGATCGATCTGCCGCCCGATGCGCGGGCCGAGCATGGCTGAGATCACCAGCGAGGCCGAGAAAGCGCCGAAGACCCAGTTGGAGGAGACGCCGAGGTCGCGCGCCATGGGATCGGCGAGCAGCGCCGGCAGATAATAGCTGGAGGCCCAGGCCAGGGTCTGCGTGGTGCCAAGCGCCAGGATGATCGGAAGCTGGCGCTGGCTCATCCTCGCGCACTTCCGATTCTGGCCGACGAAATCATCATGTGAGGCATTTGCCGCCCGCCTCGCGCGCGCGTCAACCACGGCAGCGGCATGTTCGACCTGCAAGGGACGGGAGCCTTGCGCACGGACTGCGCGTGGTTTCCGCCTTTCGCTCGTCACGAATGCACGCCATAATGGCGTATGCAACTCACCTCCCGCCTTGCGCTGATGAACTGGCTGACCGGCCAGGGGCTCACCGGCCTGCCCGAAATCGACCTGCTCCGCGGCTTCTGCGAGCGCTGTCGCGCGGAGGGCCTGGAACTGTCGCGCGGGATGGTCGTCATCGACACGCTGCATCCGATCTACGAGGGCCGCGGCTTTCGCTGGAGCGACCGCCCCAGCAACGAGAGCGACGCCTTCGAATACGGCTCGACCGCCGAGGGCGACGCGGCCAGGAGCTGGCGCCGCTCGGTGTTCTTCCACATGCTCGAGCAGGGCCACGACGAGATGGTGATCGATCTCGCCGATGCCCCCTCGATGGATTTCTCGCAGATCGGCGAGCTCGCCGAGAAGGGCCACAAGCACTATCTCGCCTTCGTGCATCGCTTCGGCGAGAACGGCGCGCTCGGCCTGATGGACTGCCTTTATTCTTGCTGGACCACGCGCCGCGCGGAAGGCTTTGGCGAACAGGGGTTGGAGGCCCTGCGCGATCTCGTGCCGGTGCTGGGGCTCGCGATCAAGTCGGCGCAGCAGGTCGACATCGCACGCACGCTCGGGCGGGTCTATCTCGGCCGCGATGCCTCCGAACAGGTCTTGCGCGGACGCATCTCGCGCGGCGTCACCGAGCGCATCAACGCCGTGCTGTGGTATTCGGATTTGCGCGGCTCGACCGGGATCAGCGAGAGCATTGGTCCGGATGAGATCATCCCGTTCCTCAACGACTACGCTCAGGCCGTGATCGACGCGATCCATGACGCCGGCGGCGACGTCCTGAAGCTGATCGGCGACGGCGTGCTCGCGATGTTCACCGGCGAGGACATGGCGGATGCGCGCCGCGCGGCGCTCCGGGCCGAGCACCTCTTTCGCAAGAATGTCGCGGCGCTGAACGTGCGTCGCACCGCCGACGGCCGTCCCACCACGTCGGCCTATATCGGCCTGCATGTCGGCGAGGTCTTCTACGGCAATATCGGCAGCGAGGACCGGCTCGACTTCACCGTGGTCGGCCCCACCGTGAACGAGGTCAGCCGCATCGCCTCGATGAGCCGCTCGGTCGACCGCGAGCTGCTGGCTTCAGCGGAATTCTACAAGGGCCTCGACGCCGCGGGCCGGCGCTACCTCGTCTCCACTGGCCGATACGCCCTGCGCGGCATCGGCCGCGCGCAGGATCTCTACACGCTCGATCCGGAAGTCGATGCGAGCGAGCCGGTGGCTGGGAGTTACGAGCGGTACCTGGCGAATTAGCTCTCTGTCGTCCCTGCGAAAGCAGGGACCCATAACGCGTGACCTATCAAACGCGAACGGTGCTAGTTCCAACAAATGGCTCTGTAACTGAGAGCCTCCGTCAAACTTCTCCCTGTGATTATGGGTCCCCGCGTTCGCGGGGACGACGATCGAGATTGTTGCACCGGCGACGTCCTAGCACCGCGCGGCCACCTCATCTCCCACCATGCTCGGCTGCCGATCCAGCGCCACCGCGGGCGAGAGCCAAATGATCAGCGCCTGCACGCCGAACACGGCCGCCGCGAGATACAGGCACGCTTCCGCACTCCAGAGACCGCCGACGATCGCGCCCAGTGCCGAGCCCAGCGGGCGGGCGCCGTAGCTCATGATGTTGATGGCGGAGACGCGCCCCAAAAGGCGTGGCGGCGTCACCGACTGGCGCAGCGTCGTGGTCGAGATCACCCACAGGATCGGCCCGACCCCGAGCAGGAAGAAGCTGAGACCTGCGAGCCAGGGCGAGGGGACCAGCACCGTCAGCGCCATCACGACAGCGGCGACGAAGCCGGTGACCGGGCCGAGGCCGACCACGGTACCGAACGCGATGCGCTGCATCACGCGCGTGGCAAACAGCGCGCCGATCACCATGCCGACGCCGTACATGGTCAGCACGGTGCCGACGCCGGCGGCGGTCAGGCCGAGATGGCGCACGGCGTAAGGAACGAACACGGCGATTTGCAGGAACCAGCCGGTGTTGAAGATGAACTGGGTGATGAACACCGGCCGCAGCAGCGGATGGTGAAACACGAAGGCTGCGCCTTCGCGGATGTCCTGGAACGGATGCCGCCGGGGGGCGGGCGTACGCGCGGGCTCGTAGATGCCGGAGAGCAGCACGACCGCGATCGCCGAGAGCGCCGCGGCAAAGGCGAAGGCCGGGCTCGCGCCCCACCATCCCACCAGCGCGCCGCCGAGCGCAGGTCCGCTGGCGAAGGCAATGGTGCGCGCAAGCTCGTCCGGGCTTGGCTGCCGGCAAGAGGCTCCGCGCTCACCAGCGAGGCCGCGGCAAAGCCGAGCAGCGCCAGCAGCGGCAGATTGAGCGCGCCGAGCGCGAGCAGCAGCACGATCGCTGCGAGCGCGGCGGCCCGCAGCGCCTCGGCGCCCGCCATCAGTGAGCGGCGGGAGATGCGGTCGGCGAGCAGGCCGGCGGGAATGGCGAACAGGACGAAGGGCAGGGTGAGGGCGTGCTGGAGCAGGCCGGTCTGGCCCTCAGCCACGCCCAGCGTCAGCACCGCGACGATGGGGGCCGCGGCCAGCGCGATCTGCTCGGCCGACTGCGCCGCGAGATTGGACCAGGCGAGGCGGTTGAAGGTGTCGGGGAGGCGGGGCGGATTTGACATGGCGCATTTCCTGCAAAGTCGGATTGACGCCAGTATCGGCCTCGGCGGCCGGCCAAACCCACCCGCTTCCCGACAAGTCCGGGGCAGCAAGGAGGCTCTGCGGGAACCGATCCGGCTAGATGCAGTTGCAAATGAGTTGCAATAAGCCTCGACTTCGGTATTCTGGCTTCATGGATGCCCGATCGCCTGACCTGAGCTCCGACGCCGCCGGCTGGCGCGCCGATGCGCCCACCACCAAGAGCCTCGCCGAAGTGAATGGCACGGTCGCCATCCCGGCGGCGGCGGCGTGGTGGCGGCGGCTGCTTGCCTTCGTCGGTCCGGGCTATCTGGTCTCGGTCGGCTATATGGACCCCGGCAATTGGGCGACCGACCTCGCCGGTGGTTCCAAGTTCGGCTACACGCTGCTCTCGGTCATTCTGCTCTCGAACCTGATGGCGATCCTGCTGCAGTCGCTGGCGGCGCGGCTCGGCATCGTCACCGACCGCGACCTCGCGCAGGCCTGCCGCGCGACCTATTCGCCGGCCGTCAACTTCTTGCTCTGGCTCGCCTGCGAAGCCGCGATCATCGCCTGCGATCTCGCCGAGGTCATCGGCACCGCGATCGCGCTGAAACTCCTGTTCGGCATTCCCCTGATCGGCGGTGCGCTGCTCGCCGCGCTCGATGCCTTCCTGCTGCTGCTCCTGATGAACCGCGGCTTCCGTTTCCTCGAAGCTTTCGTCATGGCGCTGCTCGCGGTGATCGCGGTCTGCTTCGCGGTCCAGATCGTCGCCGCTGCCCCGCCGGTCGCGGAAGTGCTGCACGGCTTCGTGCCGAAGACCGAGATCTTCACCAATTCGGAGATGCTCTACATCGCGATCGGCATCATCGGCGCGACGGTGATGCCGCATAATCTCTATCTGCACTCCTCGATCGTGCAGACGCGCGCCTACGAGCGCAACGACACCGGCCGCCGCGAGGCGATCAAATGGGCGACGACGGACTCGACCATCGCGCTGATGCTGGCGCTGTTCATCAACGCCGCGATCCTCGTCGTCGCAGCTGCGACCTTCCACAAGAGTGGCCATTCCGACGTCGCTGAGATCGGCCAGGCCTTCGAGCTGCTCTCGCCCTTGCTCGGCCTCGGCATCGCCTCGACGCTGTTCGCGGTGGCGCTGCTCGCCTCGGGCCTGAACTCGACGGTGACCGCGACGCTCGCCGGGCAGATCGTGATGGAAGGCTTTCTCGACCTGCGCCTGCCGAGCTGGGCGCGCCGCCTGCTCACGCGCGGCATTGCCATCATTCCGGTGATCATCGTCACCGCGATCTATGGCGAGCGCGGCACGGCCGATCTGCTGGTCTTCAGCCAGGTCGTGCTGTCGATGCAGCTGCCCTTCGCCGTGATCCCGCTGGTCCGCTTCGTCTCCGACCGCCGCAAGATGGGCAAGTTCGCGATACCGATGTCAGTCGCCGCGGTTGCATGGATCGTCGCGGGCGTGATCGTGGTTTTGAATGTGAAGCTGCTGGCCGATACGTTGTTTGGGTGAGAAGCGCGAATGGCGAGTGGCGAATAGCGAATGCAGTTCTAATCGCTATTCGCCACTCATCATTCGCCGCTCAATCCTGCGGCTCGGACGCCATATCGCCCTGTGCGTCGATGCGCAGCCAGCCTGACGGCGCGAGGCGCTGCTGCGGCAGGAAGCGGGCCTTGTAGTCCATCTTCTTGGAGCCCTCGATCCAATAGCCGAGATAGACGTAGGGCAAGCCTTGCCGGCGGGCGCGGGCGATGTGGTCGAGGATCATGAAGGTGCCCATCGAGCGACTGACCTGGCTCGGGTCGAAGAACGAATAGACCATCGACAGGCCGTCGCTGAGCACATCGGTGAGCGCGACCGCGATCAGCTCCTCGCCGCGGCCGGTGATGCCACTGTCGGGGCCGCGCTTGCGGTATTCGATGATACGGGTCTCGACATGGCTGTCCTCGACCATCATGGCGTAGTCGAGCACGGTCATGTCGGCCATGCCGCCATGGCGGTGGCGGGCATCGAGATAGGCGCGGAACACCGAATATTGCTCGGAGGTCGGCACCGCGCTGCGCTGCTCGCCGACGATGTCGGCGTTGCGCGCGAGCACCTTGCGGAAGTTGCGGGACGGACGGAACTCGTTGGCAACGACCCGGACCGAGACGCAGGCGCGGCACTGGTCGCAGGCCGGGCGGTAGGCGATCGACTGGCTGCGGCGGAACCCGCCATGGGTCAGAAGGTCGTTGAGGTCGCCGGCGCGGTCACCCACGAGGTGCGTGAACACCTTGCGCTCATGCCGGCCCGGCAGATAGGGGCAGGGCGACGGCGCCGTGAGGTAGAATTGCGGGGTATCGCGCGAGTGCTGGGTCAAGGGACGTCGTGGGCCTCCGAACTGAACATAAGCATCGCGCTACGGAAGTCCCTGGTCAATTGGCCTGCTCGGCAGATCAGATCAGACAGCTTAGTGGATCCGGGTTGATAGGTCGTTGATCACCGGGCTCTCAGTAGGTCCTGGCTGCCTGCGGCAGAGGGGCGCGCACGGAATTGTTGATGACGACCGTTCCCAGCACGAAATCGTGCAGGAGGCGACGGCGGCCGTTGAACAGGCCGACCAGCACCACGAAGGGCGTCAGGAACGAGACCGTCACCCAGAACAGCACGGCATGGGTGGCGCCGAGCACGAAATAGCCGGGCGCCCCGTACCAGGTGCGCAGCTCCAGATCCATCAGGCGCATGCCGATCGTTGCGGACGAGGGACCGCCGATGCAGGCGCCATAATAGACGATGGCCCAGACCACGGAGGCCGGCCAGGCGATCCCGAACAGCAGGAAGCCGACGCCGAGCGTGACCACGCCGAACACGAAAATGAAGATGTAGCCGAGGATCACCGGCACCGAGATGATGACGAGGTCGATCAGGAAGGCGAACGCCCGCCGCGTCGCAACGCCGCGGAACAGTTCCGGATGCAGGTCAGGGTCATAGGCATGCGGCTGCATCGCGCCGTCATTGCGCCAGGCGCCTGAACTACCCGAGTCATACGACATGATCCGTCCTCCGGAGGAAAACCCTCGGGGCAGGACATGGGAACAGGCCATCCCCGTGCCAAGGGCGCGAGGGTGTCAACAAGCCGAAATATTCCGGCGATTCGGGGGCGGTGCGGTTACCGTTGTCATTCGGGGGCAGTCCGCAGGACCGAACCCGGAATCTCGAGATTCTCAGGTGCGCAATTGCGCACCATAGTTCGATGCTGACGCATCGCCCCGGAATGACGGCGTCGCTCTTACGCCTGCGCCCGCAGCTTCTCCGCCACCTTCGGCGCAAAATAGCTGAGCACGCCGTCGGCGCCGGCACGCTTGAACGCCAAGAGGCTCTCCATCATCGCGCGCTCGCCGTCGAGCCAGCCGTTGCCGCTTGCTGCCGCGATCATCGCGTATTCGCCGGAGACCTGGTAGGCGAAGGTCGGCATCGCAAACGTGTCCTTCACGCGGCGGACCACGTCGAGATAGGGCATGCCGGGCTTCACCATCACCATGTCGGCACCCTCGGCGATGTCGAGCTCGACCTCGCGCAGCCGCCTCGTCGGTGTTGGCGCTGTCCATCTGATAGGTGCGCTTGTCGCCGGTGAGTGTCTTGGCCGAGCCGATGGCGTCGCGGAACGGGCCGTAGAAGGCGGACGCGTATTTTGCGGCATAGGCCATGATCTGCACGTCGAGCAGCCCGGCGCGATCGAGCCCCTCGCGGATCGCCGCGACACGGCCGTCCATCATGTCGGACGGCGCGATGATGTCGCAGCCGGCCTCGGCCTGCACCAGCGCCTGGCGCACCAGCACGGCGACCGTCTCGTCGTTCAGAATCTTGCCGTCGGAGATCAGGCCGTCATGGCCGTGGCTGGTGAAGGGATCGAGTGCGACATCGCAAAGGATGCCGATCTCAGGAAACTCCTTCTTGATGGCGCGCACCGCCTGGCAGACCAGATTGTCCGGATTGGTCGCTTCCGAACCTTCCTCGTCGCGCAAGGACGGGTCGGTGTAGGGAAACAGTGCGAGGCAGGGGATGGTGAGCTTCATCGCCCGCTCGGCCTCGCGCACGGCCTGGTCGACGCTGAGGCGGTCGACGCCCGGCATCGAGGCGATCTGCTCGCGCTTGTTGTTGCCGTCGATCAGGAACAGCGGCCAGATCAGATCGTCCGTGGTGAGCACGTTCTCGCGCACCATCCGCCGGGCCCATTCGGCCTTGCGGTTGCGGCGCGGGCGGACCGTCAGATCGAGGGCATGGGGCACCGCGGTACCGGTCCCGCGCGACACCTCGCGCAATTCGATCGGACGTCCGTATTTGATCGCCATCACTCTTCCTCCGGCTGGAATTATTCTTATACCAGCTCGCATGGTTCCCGCCACCGCGGCTTGACCTGCCGCAAGAGATGGCGGCCGATTGATTTTGCGGGGCAAAGCAGCCAGAAGGGGGCATGTCCGAGATCTCCACCCGCGATGCGGCCCGCGACAGCGCCCTTGCAAGGGACGCTGCGCGCGACCATGCGATATCGGTCGCGGCGATCTCCTCCGAGCGGGCTCAGTCCGACGACAATGTCTGGACGCGCCGGCTCGTGCTGTTCCTGCGGGTGATGGCACTGCTCTCGATCCTGAAAGGCCTCTATCATTGGGCCCAGGTGACCGGCTTCGTCGGCGGCGAGGATGAGGCGTTCGAGAACCAGCCGATGGCCTGGCAGGCCGCAACCGTCTACTTCGCGGTGATCGAGCTCGTCGCCGCGGTCGGCCTCTGGCTGGCAACGCCGTGGGGCGCGGTGGTGTGGCTCACCACCGTGGTGTCGATGGCGGTGATCGAGTTGATGTTCCCCGGTATCTACGGCGGCAGCCTGATCGTGGTCGGGGTCGAGGCCTTCATGCTCGCCGCCTATCTCGCGCTCGCCTGGATGGCCGCGCGCGAACGGCCGCCGTAGCGATCGCGTGCGCAGGCTTCGTGTAGGATGGGTAGAGCGAAGCGAAACCCATCGATGCTGTCTCACGACGAGGATGGGTTTCGCTTCGCTCTACCCATCCTACGATCTGTTCAACTCCGGGACACGAGAGCGAAGCTCGCGAAGTCGTGCGCGTTGGTTGACCGCTGGTTGCCTAAAATTCGCGGTAAGTTTTCATTGACCAGTCTGTTCCGCCACAGCTGTTACGCGGCCGTTTCGAAACGGGGCGGGGCTGTTCTGGAATGCGACAGATGTGGCGGACGGAGGGTGAACAAGACCTTGCGAGGGTCAACAGAGGGTTGCGAAAAGTCCTTCTGGCACAGGCTTAATCCGCAATTCACTGTCTTAAATTCATGATCTCTTTATTCTCTTATTTAAGCCGATCTTCAAACGCCCCCCTTAAGTTGCACCTATCAGGCGGGACACAAGTTTCGTCGAATAAGTGTCGATAAAAACGACAACAGGGGAAGTGTCATGATGAAAGCCGTCGCAACTGCGGCAGATACGGCAGAGCGCGTCTCCGGCCAGCAAGGTTCGGTGCAGTCGCTCTATCTGGAAGCTTTGACTCTGGTGGAGCGGCTGCATCGCCGTCTCCTCGACGTCATCAAGGACGAGTTCGATCGCCGCGGCCGCGCGGACATCAATTCGGTGCAGGCGCTCTTGCTCTACAACATCGGCGACAAGGAGCTGACCGCGGGCGAGTTGCGCACGCGCGGCTACTATCTCGGCTCCAACGTCTCCTACAATCTGAAGAAGCTCGTCGAGCTCGGCTTCCTCGATCATCAGCGCTCGCGCGTTGATCGCCGCTCGGTGCGCATCCGCCTGACCCCGCAGGGCCAGGAAGTCCGCCGCATCGTCGACGCGCTCTATCAGAAGCACGTCAAGACGGTCGAGCAGGTCGGTGGCATCTCGGGCGAGGAGTTCTCCACGCTCAACAAGTCGCTGCACCGTCTCGAGCGGTTCTGGACCGACCAGATCCTGTACCGGCTCTGAGTTTTTCCGAGGGATCAAGGCCAAGCCGGCCCCACAACAAGACCGGCAAGCCTCCCGAACGTGCCTAACTTCCCCAAGCGCGCCGGCCCGGCTTTGCCCGGACCGGTGCGTTTTGCTTTTTGCGACTGCGAAAAAAATCGACGGCACTGCGGAACCAGCGTCCGGCTCGCCGCTTATCTCCTTCGGATCGGAGAAATGTCGATGTTGGTCGAGCGCGGGCTTCAGGCGATGAACGTGGAACTCGTGAGCGAGGCCTACGCCATCGCTGCGAACTACCTCCGCCGTTCTGGCGCGATTCCCGACTCCCTCGTCACCGACGAGCGCCTGCTCGGGATCATCATCAAGCTGCTCCAGCACGGCGAATTCAACAAGATCAGGCTCGCCAACAAGGCGATCGTCCGGTTCGAGGCTGAGGCCGAGGCCCGCGCGGTTGCCTGATCAAGACTCCCCGAAATTGGAAGAACCAGAGGGTGCCATGGAAGCTGCCATCGATCGCATCATGCAGACCTATGACCTGCTCGCCAACCGCACCGCTGCGGCCAGCGAGGAGGCGCGCATGAAGGTGACGAACTACCTCAATATTCTGGTGGAAGCCGGCGAGAAGGACACCCACCGGTTGACTGTCTGCGGCTTGACCTATCTGCGCCAGCTCGACGGCAGCGTGGACCCGGTGAAGGCGGGGTATACGGGGTTGTAGTGGCGATCTGGCCCTCATCGGGCTTGGGCCGGTATGGGGGAATTTAAGGTCCAAAACGGCCTCTTCGGAGAGATCGGCAAGGGAGCGAGTTCATAGAACCCGCCTTGGGGCGGAAAACCTTCAATCCCCACCATATCTTGCATAATTATCAGGCCCGACCCGCAAATGCTTGGCCGGGGGCGGGCGATGTGGTAGATCGCGCGTGCTTCCGATCGCCACACCAGACCCGCCCGTAGCCTGCCAAAAGGCTGCGGCGGTGGAGATATTCGCAAGATGACCCTCGCCAAAACCGCCTCTGCGCCCGATTCGTTTTTCACCGCCTCGCTCGAGCAGGCCGACCCGGAAATCGCCGCCGCCATCAAGGGCGAGCTCGGCCGGCAGCGCCACGAGGTCGAGCTGATCGCCTCCGAGAACATCGTCAGCCGGGCCGTGCTGGAAGCGCAGGGTTCGGTGATGACCAACAAGTACGCAGAGGGTTATCCGGGCGCGCGGTATTACGGCGGTTGTGAGTGGGTCGACGTCGCCGAGAACCTCGCGATCGATCGCGCCAAGAAGCTGTTCGGCGCCAACTTCGCCAACGTGCAGCCGAACTCCGGCAGCCAGATGAACCAGGCGGTGTTCCTGGCGCTGCTGCAGCCCGGCGACACTTTCATGGGTCTCGATCTTGCGGCCGGCGGCCATCTCACCCATGGCTCGCCCGTCAACATGAGCGGCAAGTGGTTCAAGGCCGCGCACTACACCGTGCGCCGCGAGGACCAGATCATCGACATGGACGCGGTCCAGAAGCAGGCCGAAGAGGTCAAGCCGAAGCTGATCGTCGCCGGCGGCTCGGCCTATTCGCGGGCCTGGGACTTCAAGCGCTTCCGCGAGATCGCGGACAGCGTCGGCGCGTATCTGCTGGTCGACATGGCCCACTTCGCCGGCCTCGTCGCCGGCGGCGTGCATGCTTCGCCCGTGCCCTATGCCCATGTCACCACCACGACCACGCACAAGTCGCTGCGCGGTCCGCGCGGCGGTCTGATCCTCAGTAACGACGAGGTGCTCGCCAAGAAGCTCAATTCGGCGATCTTCCCGGGCCTCCAGGGCGGTCCGCTGATGCACGTGATCGCGGCGAAGGCGGTCGCCTTCGGCGAGGCGCTGCGTCCGGACTTCAAGGTCTATGCGAAGAACGTCGTCAAGAACGCCAAGGCGCTGGCCGAAGCGATGAAGAGCCATGGCTTCGACATTGTCTCGGGCGGCACCGATAACCATCTGATGCTGGTTGACCTCCGGCCGAAGGGCCTGAAGGGCAATGTCTCGGAGAAGGCGCTGGTTCGCGCCGCCATCACCTGCAACAAGAACGGCATTCCGTTCGACCCCGAAAAGCCGTTCGTCACCTCGGGCCTGCGTCTCGGCACGCCTGCGGCGACGACCCGCGGCTTCGGCGTCGCTGAATTCCAGCAGGTCGGCGGCATGATCGCCGAGGTCCTCAACGCGATCGCACAGTCCGACGACGGCAAGGCGCCGCTGGTCGAGGCCGCGATCAAGGAACGGGTCAAGGCGCTCACCGACCGGTTCCCGATCTATCAGTAAGGTCAAGGCAAACGGATGCGCTGCCCGAACTGCAACAGTCTCGATACGCAGGTAAAGGACTCGCGTCCGACCGAGGATTCTTCCGTCATCCGCAGGCGGCGCGTGTGCGTCGCCTGCGAATTCCGTTTCACCACCTTCGAGCGCGTGCAGCTGCGCGAGCTCACGGTGATCAAGCGCAACGGCCGCCGCGTGCCGTTCGACCGCGACAAGCTGATGCGCTCGGTGCAGATTTCCTTGCGCAAGCGGCAGGTCGAGCCGGAGCGGGTGGAGAAGATGGTCTCCACCATCGTGCGCGAGCTCGAGACCGGCGGTGAGGCCGAGATCTCCTCCGAGGTGATCGGCGAGACCGTGATGGAGCATCTGCGCACGCTCGACGATGTCGCCTATGTGCGCTTCGCCTCCGTCTACCGCAATTTCCGCGAGGCCAAGGATTTCGCCGACGTGCTCGGCGAGCTCTCCGGTGAGGAGGAAGCGCGGCTCGCCGCGATCCGCAAATGATCTTCCGCATCCTGGAAGATCAGTTCGCGCAGAAGGCCCGCGAGGCCAAAGACGCCGATCGACGCTTCATGGAGCTGGCACTCTCGCTCGGGCGGCGCGGGCAGGGGCGCACCTGGCCAAACCCGGCCGTGGGCGCCGTCATCGTGAAAGACGGCGTGATCGTCGGCCGCGGCTGGACCCAGCCGGGTGGACGGCCGCATGGCGAGCCTGAAGCACTGCGGCGCGCGGGCGAGGCGGCGCGCGGCGCCACGCTCTACGTCACGCTGGAGCCGTGCTCGCATTTCGGCAAGTCGCCGCCGTGTGCGGATGCGGTGATTGCCGCCGGCATCAAGCGTGTCGTGGCAGCTATCGAGGATCCCAATCCGGAGGTCGCAGGCCAGGGCCATGCGCGGCTGCGTGCCGCCGGCATCACCGTGGACGTGGGCCTGTGCGCAGCGGAGGCCGCCTTCGACCACGCCGGGCATTTCCGCCGCATCCGGGACAAACGTCCGCATGTGATCCTGAAGCTCGCGGTCTCGCCCGACGGCAAGATCGGCGCGGCCGGTGGCAAGCCGGTCGCGATCACGGGCGATGCCGCGCGCGATCGCGTGCATCTCTTGCGCGCGCAGAGCGATGCCATCCTGGTCGGTATCGGCACGGTGCTGGCGGACGATCCGCAGCTCAACTGCCGCCTGCCGGGCATGGCGGCGCGCTCGCCGGTGCGCGTGGTGCTGGACCAGAGCCTGCGGATTCCCGCATCGAGCCAGCTCGTGCGCTCAGCGCGCGAGACGCCGCTCTGGGTGGTGGGCTCGGAGCTCGCCGAGGCGGCGGCCGCGACACGGCTTGGCGCAGCCGGCGCGCAGATCATTCGCGTAGCCCCGGGCAGCGCGACCGGGCTCGATCTTCCGGCCGTGCTGCATGGGCTGGCCGGGAGGGGCATCTCGCGGCTGATGGTCGAGGGCGGCAGCCGCGTCGCTGCGGCCTTTGTGGCGGCCGACCTCGTCGACGAGATCTGGCTGTTCCGCGGGGCGGAAGCGGTCGGCGAAGGCGGCGTCGATGCGCTCGATGCAATGCCCCTGTCGAAAATCACGCAGTCGCAGGCCTACAAGGTTCATGCTAGCGAAACGTTCGGCAAGGATACTCTCACCATCTACGAGCGCGCCTAACATGTTCACCGGCATTGTCACCGACATCGGCGAGATCGTCAGCTTCACGCCTGTGGCGCAGGGCCAGCTGCACCGCCTGCGCATCGCCTGCAGCTACGATCAGACCACCATCGCCGACGGCGCCTCGATCGCCAGCAACGGCGTGTGCCTGACCGTGGTTGCTTCCGGCGTCGCAGGCGGCAGGACTTGGTACGACGTCGATGCGGCGGCGGAGACGCTGGCGCTGACGACGGCAAAGCACTGGAAGGTGGGCACGAAGCTCAATCTCGAGCGCGCGCTGAAGATCGGCGACGAGCTCGGTGGCCATATCGTCGCAGGCCACGCCGACGGCATTGCAACCCTCGTCAGCCGTGAGGACTTGCCCGATATGGCACGGTTCGAGCTCTCGACCGCACGGGAGCTGGCGCGCTTCATCGCCACCAAGGGCTCGATCACGCTCGACGGCGTCTCGCTGACGGTCAATACGGTGAAGGACGTGACCTTTTCGGTGCTGATCATCCCGCACACGCTTGATGTCACGACCATCGGCGGCTGGAAGGCGGGCGACGAGGTCAATATCGAGGTCGACCTGATGGCCCGCTACGCGGCGCGGCTGACGGAAATGAAGTGACCGGCGAAGCCGGTCATTCCGGGGCGATGCGAAGCATCGAACCCGGAATCTCGAGATTCCGGGTCTGGCGCTCGCGCGCCATCCCGGAATGACAATCTCTTTGAACTTGGCTTAGTCTGTGGCGGCGACTACATAGCGCGCCGACCCCTTTCGAAACGGATTGAACGATGGCAGACGCGCGGCGCGCACCCCTGAAGGACCAGACCGACATTTCCGGCGCGCGGGCGCTGATTGTCGAGGCGCGGTTCTATGACGATCTCCAGGACGCGCTGCTGGACGGCGCGGTCGCCGAGCTGAAAGCGGCCGGCCTGACCCATGACGTCATCACGGTTCCCGGCGCACTGGAGATCCCGGCGGCGATCGCCATCGCGGTCGATGCGGCGGCGGCGAACGGCAAGCCCTATGATGCGGTGATTGCGCTTGGTTGCGTGATCCGCGGCGACACCATCCATTTCGAGATCGTCTCGCAGGAATCCTCGCGCGCGCTGATGGACCTCGCCGTGGCGCGCAAGCTGCCGCTCGGCAACGGCATCCTCACCGTCAACAATGAGGACCAGGCCTGGGCGCGGGCGCGCGCCAGCGAGCTGAACAAGGGCGGCGATGCCGCGCGCGCCGCGCTCGCGATGCTGCGCATCAAACGCCGCTTGGCGCGGGCCTGAACAATGGCTGACAACACCAAAAAACCGGCTTCTGCCACCGAGAAGAAAGCAAACCGGCGCGGTGCCGCGCGGCTCGCCGCCGTGCAGGCGCTGTACCAGATGGACATCGCCGGCGCCGGCATCAACGACATCTTCGCCGAGTTCGAGAGCCACTGGCTCGGCAACGAGGTCGAGGGCGACACCTACCTGCCGGCGGAAGCCGCTTTCTTCCGCGACGTCGTCTCCGGCGTCGTGCGCGACCAGAAGAGGCTCGATCCCCTGATCGACGAGGCGCTGTCGAAGGGCTGGCCGCTGAAGCGGATCGAGGCGATCCTGCGCGCGGTGCTGCGGGCAGGGGCGTACGAATTGGAGCACCGCAAGGACGTGCCGGGCCGCGTCGTCGTGTCAGAATATGTCGACGTCGCGAACGCCTTCGTCGACCGCGAGGAGACCGGGATGGTCAACGCCGTGCTCGACCAGATCGGCCGCCAGTTTCGCGGCGACGAGTTCGGGCGGGGGTAGGACGAGACGATGACTTTGGCAGTAGCCGTCATCCTGAGGTGCCGTAGCGAAGCGGAGGCCTCGAAGGACGACGGCGTGCCACTGAAGGTGCACCTCGGCCGTGCATCCTTCGAGGCTCGCAAGGGCTCGCACCTCCGGCGAAAATGGCTTCGCAATTTCGCAGGGATGACGGGTTTACTGTCGTGACACAGGACAGAACACAGCCCTCCGCCGAAGACTCTCTCATCGCGCGCTATTTCAAGCCGCTGGCGACCGATCCCGGCGCGTTCGGGCTGGTCGATGATGCCGCGGTCCTGTCCTCGTCCGGCGACGACATCGTCGTCACCACCGACGCCGTGGTCGAAGGCGTGCATTATCTTGCCACCGATCCCCCCGATACGATTGCGCGCAAGGCGCTGCGGGTGAACCTGTCGGACCTCGCCGCCAAGGGGGCTGCGCCTGCCGGCTTCGTGCTGACGCTGGCGTTGCGTAGCCAGGAGGATGCATGGCTCCGGTCGTTCGCGGATGCGCTCGGCGAGGACGCAAGAACCTTCGCATGCCCGCTGCTTGGCGGCGACACGGTGTCGACGCCGGGGCCGCAGATGATCTCGATCACGGCGTTCGGGCGCGTGCCGAAGGGCCGGATGGTCGGCCGCATCGGCGCAAAGCCGGGCGATCGCATCCTGGTGACGGGGACAATCGGAGACGCTGCGCTCGGCCTCGACGTGCTCACGGGTGGGGCGGTCGCGGCTGTGCTGAAGGACCAAACCGCGCAGGACTACCTGATCGAGCGCTATCGCGTTCCGCGGCCGCGCAATGCGTTGGCGGGAGCGGTCCTCACCCACGCGAATGCATCGATGGATGTGTCCGATGGCCTGGCAGGTGATCTCGCCAAGCTCTGCGCCGCTTCCGGCGTCAGCGCCTTGATCGAGGCTGACCGCATTCCGAAATCACCTGCCGCCTCTCTCGCCATCTCCGCCGTCGGCCTTGAGAAGCTGGTGTCGGGCGGCGACGATTACGAAGTCCTGTGCGCGGTTCCGGACGCGCGCTGCGCTGATTTCATCCGCGAGGCCGAACAGGCGGGAGTTCCCGTCTCGGCGATCGGCACCGTCGTCGTCGGCCGCGACGCGCCGCGCTGGACGGACGCGCACGGCAACGAGATCGCGCTGCAACGGCTCTCGTACAGCCATTTCTAGATTCGGGTGCGACCTTGCGTCCGCAGCGAACGCAGTCCCTCTGCTTTTCCGCGATAACCGGGTAACATCGGCAATCGCAACTGACGGACTTGATTCGGATGACGGCGGTTTCAGCCGCGGGCACGCTGCAGCCTGTGCCCGGCAGGGAATGCGGAAGCTGCACGCTGTGCTGCAAGGTCTACAACGTTCCCGAGATCCAGAAAGCCGCCGGCAAATGGTGCGGGCAATGCAAGCCCGGGCGCGGCTGCAAGATTCACGACAACCTGCCGAGCCAGTGCGCGGAATTCAATTGCCTTTGGCGGACGGACGCGGCGATGCCGGCGCAATGGAAGCCGGATCAGGCGAAGATGGTGGTCACCATCCATCCACTCACCCGGAACATCCAGATCCAGGTGGATCCAGGCCTGCCTTCGGCATGGAGCCGTCAGCCCTATCACGACCACTTGCGGCAATGGGCGACCAAGAACATGCCGAAAGGCATGTACGTCGTCGTTTTCGTCAACGACCAGGCGACGCTCGTATTGCCTGACCAGGATGTGGCGCTCGGTCCTCTGACACCCCAGCAAACGATCGCGGTTCGGTTGGAGCCCGGTCCGAACGGTGGCGTCTACGAGATCAAGGTCTCGACAACCCGAAAGACGGATGATGGTCAGACCTTCGAGATCGCGTCCTCTTCCCGTCACCCCGTGAGGTCGGCGGCCTGAACATGGCCGCGGTCGAGCTGAGCCCGGTTCAGCGGTCTTTCGCATGCACTGGGCAAGTCAGCGGCCAAATGCTGCTCAGGATTTGGTCTAAATACTTGCCGAGATCGGCTTTTTCGGCCTCATCCGGCGTTGCACCCTCAATTTGATTTTGGCAAGCTCGCAACCGACTAAAGCCGCCTGGGGGCGGCTTTGTTCAAAATCAAGGCGCCATACCGCACGACGGACAACAAAAGGCGCCGGGGGTACATCAAGGATCTGAGGCAAAAATCACATGACAGCATTATGGTTGATAGTGCTCTGCGGAGTGCTTTCCGTCGTCTACGCGATTTGGGCGACGTCTTCGGTGTTGAGTGCGGATGCGGGGTCACCGCGCATGCAGGAGATCGCGGGAGCGGTGCGTGAAGGCGCACAGGCGTATCTCCGGCGCCAGTACACCACGATCGGTATCGTCGGCATCGTCATCTTCGTGCTGCTTGCCTATTTCCTTGGGCTTTATGTCGCGATCGGTTTTGCCATCGGCGCCATCCTGTCGGGGGCGGCCGGCTTCATCGGCATGAACGTCTCGGTCCGCGCCAACGTGCGTACCGCCCAGGCGGCGACCACGTCGCTGGCCGGCGGCCTCGAGCTCGCCTTCAAGGCCGGCGCGATCACCGGCCTCTTGGTGGCCGGTCTCGCGCTGCTCGGCGTGACCCTCTATTTCGGCTTCCTGGTCCACTCGCTGAAGCTCGCGCCCGATAGCCGTACCGTGGTCGACGCCATGGTGGCGCTCGGCTTCGGCGCCTCGCTGATCTCGATCTTCGCCCGTCTCGGCGGCGGCATCTTCACCAAGGGTGCGGACGTCGGCGGCGACCTCGTCGGCAAGGTCGAAGCCGGCATTCCCGAGGACGATCCGCGCAATCCCGCGACCATCGCGGATAACGTCGGCGACAATGTCGGCGACTGCGCCGGCATGGCCGCCGACCTGTTCGAGACCTATGCGGTGACTGCGGTCGCCACCATGGTGCTCGCGGCGATCTTCTTCGCCAAGACGCCGATCCTCGCCAACATGATGACGCTGCCGCTCGCCATCGGCGGCATCTGCATCATCACCTCGATCATCGGCACCTTCTTCGTCAAGCTCGGGCCGAGCCAGTCGATCATGGGTGCGCTCTACAAGGGCCTGATCGCAACCGGCATCCTGTCGTTGATCGGCATTGCCGTAGTGATCTACTCCCTGATCGGCTTCGGCAAGCTCGATGGCGTCGACTACACCGGCATGGCGCTGTTCGAGTGCGGCGTGGTTGGCCTCGTCGTCACCGCGCTGATCATCTGGATCACCGAATACTACACCGGCACCGACTATCGTCCGGTGAAGTCGATCGCCCAGGCCTCGGTGACCGGTCACGGCACCAACGTGATCCAGGGCCTTGCCGTCTCGATGGAGGCGACTGCGCTGCCCGCGATCGTGATCATCGCCGGCATCCTCGTCACCTACAGCCTCGCCGGCCTGTTCGGCATCGCGATCGCGACCGCCACCATGCTGGCACTCGCCGGCATGGTCGTCGCGCTCGACGCCTTCGGCCCGGTGACGGACAACGCCGGCGGCATTGCCGAGATGGCGGGCCTGCCGAAGGAGGTGCGCAAGTCGACCGACGCACTCGACGCGGTCGGCAACACCACCAAGGCGGTGACCAAAGGCTACGCGATCGGTTCCGCCGGTCTCGGCGCCCTGGTGCTGTTTGCGGCCTACAACCAGGACCTCAAGTTCTTCGTCGCGGACTCCGCGAAGCATCCTTACTTCGCCGGCGTCAATCCGGACTTCTCGCTCAACAACCCCTACGTGGTCGTCGGCCTGCTGTTCGGTGGCCTGTTGCCGTATCTGTTCGGCGCGATGGGCATGACGGCGGTCGGCCGTGCGGCCGGCGCGATCGTGGAGGAGGTGCGGCGTCAGTTCCGCGAGAAGCCGGGCATCATGCAGGGCACCGACAAGCCTGATTACGGCAAGGCGGTCGACCTGCTCACCCGCGCGGCGATCAAGGAGATGATCATCCCCTCGCTGCTTCCGGTGCTCTCCCCGATCGTCGTCTATTTCGTGATCTACGCGATCGCGGGCGGCGGCGTTGCCGGCAAGTCGGCGGCGTTCTCGGCGGTGGGCGCGATGCTGCTCGGCGTGATCGTGACGGGCCTGTTCGTCGCGATCTCCATGACCTCGGGCGGCGGCGCCTGGGACAACGCCAAGAAGTACATCGAGGACGGTCATTTCGGCGGCAAGGGTTCTGATGCCCACAAGTCGGCGGTGACCGGCGACACCGTCGGCGATCCCTACAAGGACACGGCCGGCCCCGCCGTGAACCCGATGATCAAGATCACCAACATCGTGGCCTTGCTGCTGCTGGCGATTCTGGCGCACTGAGCGGCGCAGACGTGAAAGACAAAACCCCGCGGCGCGAGCCGCGGGGTTTTTGTTTGGGGAGGCCGATATCTGTCATCCCGTCATTGCGCAGCCTCAACCTCGCCGTCATCGCCCGCGCAGGCGGGCGATCCAGTATTCCAGAGGCCATAATGGCATATGGATAGGGCGCGGCGTACTGGATTCCCCGCCTTCGCGGGGAATGACAGCGGTGTGTTGGGCGCTATCCTTGTGCCGACCTCTCTTGAGCGCGCGTCACTGCACGTCCATCTGCAGCCCTTCCTTCTGGATGATGCCGGCGAACTTCTTCGTCTCGGCGTCCACGAAGTTGGCGAACTGCTGCGGTGTGCCGTAGTCGGCGCGGGCGCCCATGGCGGCGATTTGCTTCTTGATGTCGTCGCGCTCCAGCATCGCCTTGACCTGGAGATTGAGCGCGTCGAGCACGGGGGCGGGGACGCCCTTCGGCAGGAACACCGAGAACCAGGACGACACGTCGAAATTGGCGAGCTCCGGCGCGCTCTCGCGCATGGTCGGCAGGTCCTTCGCGAGGTCGCTGCGCTCCGGCGTCGTGACGCAGAGACCGGTGAGGGTGCCGTTCTGCACCTGCGGCAAGCTCGGATAGAGATTGTCGAACAGGATCTGGATGTCGCCGGCGAGCGCGGCCTGGAGCGCGGGACCGGCACCGCGGAACGGGATGTGCGTCATCTTCAGGCCGGTGAGCTGGAGGAACCAGGCGCCGGTGAGATGCGGGCTCTGGCCGACGCCGGAGGAGGCGTAGCTGAGCTTGTCCGGATTGGCCTTCAGATATGCGATCAGCTCGGCGACCGACTTGATGCCGGTCTTCGGATGCGCCGAGACGATGTTCGGGATCCGGATCATGTTGGAGACCGGCTGGAGCTGGTCCGGCTTGTAGGTGAGGTTCTTGAAGATGCTGTAGGCGATGGCGTTCGGACCGGGATTGCCGATCAGGATGGTGTGTCCATCAGGCTTGGCGCGGACCACTTCGGCCGTGCCGATCGTGCCGCCGCCGCCGGAGCGGTTTTCGACAACGGCCGACTGGCCCCAGGCGGTTTGCAGATGCGCGGCCAAGAGCCGGCCCATGACGTCGGTCGAGCCGCCGGCCGCGGCCGGCACGACGACGCGGACGTTCTCGGTGGGCTTCCAGTCCGCCAGGCTCGAGCGCGGCAGGATCGCCGCGGCCGAGAGGCCGGCAGCAGCGGTCAGCACGCGACGGCGGGACAACAAACGATTGGGCACGAATCCACTCCCTGCTTCTTGTTTTGCAGGGAGCGTAGGGAAGGCCGCGCGCAACGGCAAGTCGCGCGCGGCGGCAAGCGCCGTGCGGACAGCGGCAGGACGCCGCAGGCTGAAAGATCAGTTAAAGCTCAGCAGCTTGAACAGCGGCGCGAGGTAGCTCATCTCCTGGCCCGACGTCGCCGTGGTGCGGCTGATGAAGTCGAAGATCTTGCCGTCCTGCAGGCCGTAATTTGCAAGGCGACGTACGCGCCGGTTCTTGTCGAAATAGATCGCGATCACGCGTTGATCGACCACCTTCTGGTTCATGAAGGCGACCATGCGCTCCGAGCGCTGCGAGATGTAGTAGAACACTTCGCCGTCGAGGGTTGCGACCGTGGAGGGCGTGCCCATCACGATCAGCACCTGGTCCTGGCTCGCGCCGATCGGAATCTGCTCCAGCGCGCCGGGAGGAAGGATGTAGCCCTTCTGGAATTGTTCGCCGGTGCAGCCCGCGAGTGCCGCGCCGACCAGGGCCACGGCGGCGGCCATGCGCAAGCCGCGCCAGCGTGCAAAAAGGCCGCGCGGCTGGCTTGCGCGCAGGCTGGTCTGGTTCGTTATCGTCATAGTGGAACTGATTCCGTCCCCTTGCGTCGCGCGAGGCGCTGAAGTACCGGGCGGAGGCTCTGAATGCAACACGCGCGCGCCCGCTTGCGGAAACCACAATGCTTTGGCCGTTCAATCACTTCAGGAAACCCCGGCTAGCCCCGGCCGGCACCATTGAAGCCATCTATGGCATGATCGTGACGCAGGCGCGACAACCCATATTTTACCGCGACTTGGGCGTGTCCGATACGGTTAACGGGCGTTTCGACCTGTTGCTGCTGCATCTCTGGCTGGTGCTGCGCCGCCTGCGCACAGTCCAGGGCGCCACCGAGCTGTCGCAGGCGCTGTTCGACCGCTTCTGCGAGGACATGGACGACAATCTGCGCGAGATGGGGGTCGGCGACCAGACCGTGCCGAAGCGAATGCGGGCCTTCGGCGAGGCGTTTTACGGCCGGGTGCAGGCCTACGACCAGGCGATCGAAGTCGGCGGTGAGGCGCTGGCGGCGGCGATCTGCAAGAATATCTTGAATGGGTCCGGTCTGGACCAGGCACGGCGGCTCGCGGCTTACGCCCGGGCTACGGAGGCCGATCTTGCTCGGACCAGCGAGGCCGCGCTGCTGCGCGCGTCCTTCAAGTTTCCCCCGGCGCTTTCCGAGGATCTTTCGCCATGAGCCGACCGCACACCGGAACCGAGCCCGATCCCTGGCGGGCCCCTGTCATCGTTGCGCAGATTCCAGACACCGGCCTCTATCGCGAGCTCGAGGCGTCGGCCGCTGAGCGGCAGGCCATGGCAGAGCTCGCCGGCCTTCGCGAGATCCTGTCCGCCAAGGCCAGCTTCGACGTCGTGCCGAAAAGCGGCGGCCGCTACCAGGTCACGGGCCACGTCCGCGCCAGAATCGGCCAGACCTGCGTGGTGACGCTCGATCCGATCGAGAACGAGATCGAGGAGGAGGTGGACCTGATGTTCGCGCCCGAAGCCGAGGCGCGGCGCCTCGCCGACCTGATCGAGGAGGGCCAGGACGACGAGGAGCCTCCGGAGGTCGCCGACCCGCCGGAGGCCATCGTCGGCGGCATCATCGATCTCGGCCGGCTCGCCACCGATGCGCTGTTCCTGGCGATCGACCCCTATCCCCGCAAGCCGGGGGCCGTATTCGAGGCGGAGGTCACCGCTCCCGATCCGGAGGATCATCCGTTCGCGGCGCTGAAGGCGCTTCAGGACGAGAAGAAAGGCCGATAGCCCGGCATTTCCAAGTGAGCGCCTTGCGAGGGAGCGCGAGGCGTTTGCCGGGATGGTTTGAAGAGCAGTTTCATCCATTTGATTTTATTGTGCTTTATCTCGAATTTGACCGCCCGCCAGCCGATCGTCCTGAATGCAAAAGGCTGGGGGCAAGAGGTTGTTTCGGGATAACAAAACGCTATTGTCGCGCCGCGGTCCGGGTGCGGCGGGGCGCTTGGCCGGTCGCCAAATCAACGGCGAACCCATTTCGCGGCCCCGCTCGTTCAAGACCGCACCAGACCAGGTTTCCAGGACTTTCATGCTAAGTAAGGTTCGCATCGCGCTGGACGCCATGGGGGGCGACGCCGGCGCCGCCGTGGTCATTCCAGGCGCTGCCATCTCGCTTGGCAGGCATCGCAACACCGAATTCCTGCTGGTCGGGGACCGCGCCAGGATCGAGCCAGAGCTCGAGAAACATCCCGCCCTCAAGGCCGCTTCGAAGATCATCCACACCGACGTTGCCGTCAGCGGCTCCGACAAGCCGAGCCAGGCACTGCGGCGCGGCCGCAAGACCTCCTCGATGTGGCTTGCCATCGACGCGGTGAAGAAGGGCGAGGCGGATGTCGCGGTTTCCGCCGGCAATACCGGCGCGCTGATGGCGATGTCGCGCTTCCACCTGCGCACGCTGCCGGGTATCGACCGCCCGGCCATCAGCGCGATATGGCCGACCAGGCGCGGCGAATCCGTCGTGCTCGACCTGGGCGCCACCATCGGCGGCGACGCGCGACATCTGGTGGCGCTCGCGGTGATGGGCGCGGCCATGGCGAGCGTGCAATTCAACAAGCCGCGTCCGACGGTCGGCCTGCTCAACATCGGGACCGAGGAAATCAAGGGACACGAGGAGATCCGCGAGGCCGGTGAAATCCTGCGTGCGCGGAACCTGCCGGAACTCGACTATATCGGCTTCATCGAGGGCGACGGCATCGGCAAGGGGCTGGCCGACGTCATCGTGACCGAAGGCTACAGCGGCAATATCGCGCTCAAGGCCGCCGAGGGAACCGCACGGCAGATGGCGGAATTACTCCGCAACGAGATGCAACGGAGCTGGCTGTCCAAGCTCGGCTATCTCTTTGCCCGCAGCGCCTTCCGGGCCCTGCGCAACAAGATGGACCCCAACAAGTCCAACGGCGGGGTGTTGCTGGGGCTCAACGGACTGGTGGTCAAAAGCCATGGCGGAATCAACGCCGAAGGCTTTGCCTATGCGATCGATGTTGGCTATGAGATGGCTCACTACGATCTCCTGAACAAGATCAATCAGATGCTCAACCGCGAGGGTGGTGCACTCAATTCCGTGCAGTCCGCGCAGGAGGCTGTTTCGTGACTCAAATTCGTTCGGTCGTGCTCGGCTGCGGCTCCTACCTGCCGGAGCAGGTGGTGACCAACGCCCAATTGGCGGCGCGTATCGACACGTCCGACGAGTGGATCGTGCAGCGCACCGGCATTCGCGAGCGGCACATCGCGGCCGAGGGCGAGTTCACCTCGCATTTGGCGATCAAGGCGGCGCAGGCCGCGCTCACCGATGCCGGCATCGACGCGCAATCGATCGAGCTGATCGTGCTGGCGACCTCGACGCCCGACAATACATTCCCGGCAACCGCTGTCGCTGTGCAGCACGGGCTCGGCATCAACCATGGCGCCGCGTTCGATCTCCAAGCGGTGTGCTCGGGCTTCGTGTTCGCACTCGCCACCGCCGACAATTTCCTGCGCACCGGCGCCTTCAAGCGTGCGCTGGTGATCGGTGCGGAGACCTTCTCGCGCATCCTCGACTGGAACGACCGCGGCACCTGCGTGCTGTTCGGCGACGGCGCCGGCGCGGTAGTGCTGGAAGCGCAGGAGCAGCCGGGCAAGGCCGCGACCGACCGCGGCGTTGTGACCACGCATCTGCGCTCCGATGGCCGCCACAAGGCAAAACTGTTCGTCGACGGCGGACCGTCCTCGACCCAGACCGTCGGCCATCTGCGCATGGAGGGCCGCGAGGTCTTCAAGCATGCGGTCGGCATGATCACGGACGTGATCGTCGATGCCTTTGAGGCGACCGGGCTCAATGCCGACAGCATCGACTGGTTCGTGCCGCACCAGGCCAACAAGCGAATCATCGATGCCTCCGCGCACAAACTTCATATCGCACCGCAGAAGGTGGTGCTGACGGTGGACCGTCACGGCAACACCTCGGCGGCCTCGATCCCGCTGGCACTGTCGGTGGCGCGCAAGGACGGCCGCATCAAGCGCGGCGACCTGGTGCTGCTGGAAGCGATGGGCGGCGGCTTCACCTGGGGCTCCGCGCTGGTGCGCTGGTAGCGACAGTCGATAAAATTTTGCCGGAATCAGCGCCGATTATCGATGCGTCTGCATTGATGAGCCCTGTTGACCGCCGTGCCGTAACCTCATAATTTCAGACAACAATTGTTCGCCGTGATGTGGGGCAGGGCGATGACCGATCAAAGTAAAACCGTAACGCGTGTCGATCTCTGCGAAGCCGTCTACCAGAAGGTGGGCCTGTCGCGTACGGAATCGTCCGCCTTCGTGGAACTCGTGCTGAAGGAGATCACCGACTGCCTGGAAAAGGGCGAGACGGTGAAGCTGTCCTCGTTCGGTTCCTTCATGGTGCGCAAGAAAGGTCAGCGCATCGGCCGTAACCCGAAGACCGGCACCGAAGTGCCGATCTCGCCGCGCCGGGTGATGGTGTTCAAGCCGTCGGCGATCTTGAAGCAACGGATCAACGCCCAGCACCGTACCAACGGCGATGGCAGCAAGGTTCAACCCGAGGCGTAACCGCCCTCCGGATAAGGATTTGGCATTTGGACAAGGCGCCGGATGCGTTCCGAACCATCAGCGAAGTAGCGCAGGAACTCGACATTCCGCAGCACGTGCTGCGGTTCTGGGAGACCCGATTCTCCCAGATCAAGCCGATGAAGCGCAGCGGCGGCCGCCGCTACTACCGCCCCGACGACGTCGATCTGCTCAAGGGCATCCGCCGTCTGCTCTACGGCGAGGGTTACACCATCCGCGGCGTGCAGCGGATCCTGAAGGAGCATGGCGTCAAGTCGGTGCAGGGCCTCGCAGACGGTGCGGCTGCGGTCTCGTTCGGGGCCATCGAGGACGCCATCGGCCAGAGCCTGATGGAGCCGGACGACGAGGCTCCCATCACGGGCATCACTGACGCTGACGATGACGATTACCAGGGGGATGAGGAGGAGGGCATCGACTTCCGCTTCACGGAGGTCGATGACGAGGAAATCCTCACCACCTTCCGCAAGGGCGGCGCTGCCGCGCCGGCGGGCCCCAGCGCCGTCGACCGGGAGCGACTCGGGCGTGCGCTCGCCGACCTCGTCGCCTGCCGGGAGATGCTGGATCAGGCGCTGAAGGACGGCTGAGGCGCTTTTCGCCGGCTTTGCGGGCAGTTCCGGGAAGCTGGGCTCGGGGCCAATCAGATCGCGACACCAAAATGGTGTGACCTCGCCTTGCGCAACGCGGCGATCCTAGCTAATGGAACGGCATTCGGAGCGTGGCGCAGCCCGGTTAGCGCACTAGTCTGGGAGACTAGGGGTCGGAGGTTCAAATCCTCTCGCTCCGACCATCAAGCCCTTTGATCTGCAAGGGTTTTTGTTTTCGGCTCTGGCACCAATCCGCCGCCGAATGAGAACAAATAGGCGCCGGTTTGCACAGTTCGGCGCAAAAACTCCCGAAATAGTCCCGAACTGCGTTCTTGGACCGTTCGCTAGGGAGGCGCTGAATGCTGGCACCCCCTGAAACGAAAAGCCCCGTGCCAGCTGGGGAGCAAGGGCACAGGGCGGGATCGCAGAGTTCAGTTACGAGCAACGAAGAATCTGACACGTCGCTGATCGCTCTTCAAGCGGCCATGCTGAGTCGGATCTACTGTTTTGGCTACACCACTGCCTGCACCATCGCCAGCCTCGCCTTCGCGGGAGGCCCGCGATGAATGTCATTGCTCAATTCCCGGTCAAAGATACGTGGCTGGCTCAATGTATCAGCGAGAATGGCAAACCGCTCCCGATCGTCACCAATGCGCTGGTCGCCCTCCGGCGAGATCCGAACATCAGCGACGCCTTCGCTTATGACGAGATGCAGCGTTGCGTCATGCTGCTGCACGAGATCGGCCAGCCGTTCGCGCCATTCAATTCTAGGCCCGTGGTGGACGAGGACGTCACAATAGTGACGGAGTATCTTCAGAAGGCAGGCATCCGCAGGATCGCCCGCGATACGGTACGCGATGCGGTCAATGCCTGGGCGCGCGAGCGCAGCTTCCATCCCATCCGCGATTGGCTTCAGAGCCTTATCTGGGACGGCCAGAAGCGCGTCAACGTATGGATGACGACTAAGCTTGGAGCCGCGCTCAATCCCTACACCCAGGCGATCGGGAAGATGTTCCTGATTTCCCTGGTCGCCCGGATCTGCGAACCCGGAGCCAAGGTGGACTACATGGTAGTCCTTGAGGGTACCCAGGGCGCCATGAAGTCCTCGGCCTGCGCCATACTGGGTGGCGACTATTACTCTGACAATCTTCCCGAGATCGGCGAAGGCAAGGACGTCTCTCAACATCTTCGTGGCAAGTGGCTGATCGAGATCGGGGAGATGCACGCCTTGAAGCGCGCCGAAAGCGCGCAGCTCAAGGCGTTCATTACGCGGCAGGTCGAGCGTTACCGGCCTAGCTACGGCCGCTTCGAGGTCACAGAGCCTCGGCAGTGCGTATTCATCGGCACCACCAACAAGGACGCGTATCTCCGTGACGAAACTGGAGGACGTCGGTTTTGGCCCGTAAAAGTTGGGCAGATTGATACCGCAGGGTTAGCTGAAGATCGCGAACAACTCTTCGCGGAGGCGGTTCACCTCTACAAAGAGGGCGAGCCATGGTGGCCAGATCGCAATTTCGAACGGCAGCATATCAGGCCGGAGCAGGAGGCGCGCTTCGAAGCCGACGCCTGGCAGGACCCCATCGAGAACTACCTCGCGACCCAGCACAAGGTAACCGTCGGTCAAGTTGCCAAGGAGGCCCTGTTCATGGAGGCCGCCAGGATCGGCACGGCGGACCAGCGCCGGATCACCGGCATCATGGAGCACCTCTGCTGGAAGCGGGACAACGATGGCAAGCCCGACTGGCAAGGCAAGAGGTGGTGGATCAAGGCGGACTGACCACAGCGCACTGCGCACCACAGCCCACTTTCCAATAGAGGGTTGGTGGCTATGGAGCTTCTATAGGGAAATACGCTGTTCTGCGCTGTGTGCGCTGTGGTGGGATCTGAATGAGGGACGACCGGATTGATTAACTTACTTGCAAGCAGCGAGCCTTTCGAGAGGACGTGAATGAACGCACCGAAAACACGGGTCGCCAACGATCCCGAGGACCGAAAAGGGCGGCTGAAAGATCTCGGCGGATCGCAATCGGATCACTGGAACAAGATTCTTGCCAATCAAGCACTCCAGTCGCTCTGGGTGAAGAACTCCAGCCAGGAAGACCGCGACAAGCAATTGAGCGCCACCCTTGCCGCGCTTGCCGGGATCGGGCCGAAGGACGAACTGGAAGGCATGATGGCGGCGCAGCTAATAGCCGCCCACAACGCTGCGATGGAATGCTACCGGCGCGCCATGATCGGCGAACAGACCTTCGAGGGACGACACGAGAACCTCGCCCAGGCCGGCAAGCTGTCGCGCACCTATGCGGCGTTGCTCGAAGCCTTGAACCGCCATCGCGGCAAAGGCCAGCAAAAAGTCACGGTTGAGCACGTCCACGTTCATGCGGGCGGGCAGGCAGTGGTCGGAATGGTCGAGCCCTTGGGGGGCAGGGGCGAGGCGAAAACGGAGGATCAACCCCATGCACTTGGATATGCACCGCGCGAAGAGATGCGGAGCGCGGACGCGAGCGGGCAAGCCTTGCCAATCACCCGCGATGAGTAATGGAAGGTGCCGGATGCATGGCGGGCGGTCTCCAGGCGCTCCCAAGGGCAACAGAAACGCCTTCAAGCACGGCCGGTACAGCGCAGACGCGATTGAACGCCGGCGCGGAATTTCGACGTTGCTTGCCGCAATGAAGGATACGACCCGGCAAATAATCGAATAGGCGGCGCCAAAATGCCGCGATCGAGAGTACGAGTTTGTTTGCAGGACGGCCTGAAGCTGGACCTGAACCGTCTTGTTCGCAAGCAATTCATCAAGCCAGGCGCGAACATCGGCGTTCGGGGCATTACTTGGACGCACTCGTATTGGGGTGAAATTGCCACTGGCGTGATTAGCGCCGAGATGAGCGGCCAAGCCGAAGGCTGGCTTCGCATCCAGCTTGGCAGCTTAGACCAGCGGATCATTCTTGTTTCGCGTCCTCGCCATTTCGGCGGCCGACAATGGTATTTTGTGTGCCCTGTCATGAACCGGCTCGCGTCTGTCCTGTGGAGGCCGGCGGGCGCGACGCGATTTTGCAGTCGGCAAACCTGGGGCCGACAAGTCGCCTACCAATCCCAATTCAACGATGCGACGAACCGCGCTCACGCTGGAAAGGTCCGAATCAAGTCACGACTGATAGCGAGTCTAGATCCAGATGAATGGGATTTCCCACCGAAACCGAAATGGATGCGTTGGGCCACTTACAAACGGTACGAAGCCCAGTACGATCACTTTGAGGATGTGCTGGACTATGGCTGTGTATCACTGCTAGCAAAGTTGATGGCCAAAAATATCGTTTGAATTCAATGGATAGAATCAAGTTAGACAACAGATTTCGATTTGCTGGCTTGCCGGCGGACGAGCAGCAGTTGATCGGGGATAAGCGGTGAAATTACGGGGCAAAAGATAATCAGTTCCTTTTGAAGGACGGATTGTCATCGACACAGGGCGCGATCGGTTTCAAATGACCAAGCTAACTCTTTCTCAGCTAACAAGTCTGCTCTTCAAGGCGTGCGACGAGCTCCGCGGCAACATGGATGCCTCGGAGTACAAGGAGTACATCTTCGGCGTTCTATTTCTGAAACGATGCAGCGACCTGTTCGATCAGCAGCGCGAGAAGCTCACGGCCAGTTTGCGCGCTCGGGGCCTTGATGGCGAACGGCTCGAAGCCCTGTTGGAAAGTCGAGACCAGTACACCTTCTATGTACCGCTATTATCGCGCTGGGAGAGAATCCGCCACCTAAAGGAGGACGTTGGTAACGCGCTCAATTCCGCACTCGGTGAGCTTGAGCGGAATAACAAGGATCAGCTTGAGGATGTGCTTGAACACATCAATTTCAACCGCAAGATCGGACAACGCACGCTTAGCGACGACACGCTGGTCGATTTCATCCAGGTGTTCGAGAGCATCCCTCTGCGCGACGAGAACTTCGAGTTTCCCGACCTGCTTGGCGCCGCCTACGAATACCTGATCAAATACTTTGCTGACTCGGCCGGCAAGAAAGCGGGTGAGTTCTACACCCCCGCAGATGTTGTCCGCACGATGGTCGAGATCGTCGACCCGCAGCCGGGCATGAGCATTTATGATCCGACGGTCGGCTCGGGCGGCATGCTGATCCAGTCACGCGATTACGTCCGCGACAACGGCGGCGATCCCAATAACCTCTCGCTCGCCGGGCAGGAATCGCAGGGGACGACCTGGTCGATCTGCCGAATGAACATGATCCTGCACGACATCCAGTCGGCGGACATCCGGCAGGAGAACACACTGACCAAGCCCCAGCACCGGGCCGCCGACGGCGAATTAATGCGCTTCGATCGGGTGCTCGCCAATCCGCCGTTCAGCCAAAACTACAGCGCTAACGATATGGAGTTCGCAGGCCGGTTTGTGAAATGGATGCCGGAGAAGGGCAAGAAGGCAGACCTGATGTTCGTCCAGCACATGCTGGCGGTGCTCAAAAGCGAGGGCCGCATGGCAACGGTGATGCCGCACGGTGTGCTGTTTCGCGGCGGCGAGGAGAAGGACGCGAGGGAACATTTCATCAAGCAGGGATGGCTCGATGCGGTCATCGGCCTGCCGCCCAGCCTGTTCTACGGTACCGGCATCCCAGCCTGTATCCTCGTAATGAACAAGGAGCATGCTGAGATCCGAAAGGACGTGCTTTTCATCAATGCAGACCGGGAATATCGCGAAGGCAAAGCGCAAAACTTCCTACGCCCCGAGGACATGTCGAAGATCGTCGATGTGTATCGGCGGCGGAAGGATGTGCCGGGCTATGCCCGTGTTGTGCCCATTTCGGAGATCGAAGCCGAAGAGTTCAACTGCAACATCCGCCGCTATGTCGACAATGCGCCGCCGCCAGAGTCGCAGGATGTACGCGCGCATATTCATGGTGGCGTGCCCGTGGCGGAAGTTGATGCGCTGGAACGCTTCTGGCTCAACTATGAGGGTCTGCGCGAAACGTGCTTCTCGCTGCGCGCAAGCGATGCGGCCTATTGCGATTTTGCTGCCGCGCTCGCCGCAAAGAGCGACATCGCTGAGCTGATTAAGGTCCATCCCAGCGTATCGGCTACACATCAGGGGTTCATGAGCCGGCTGATGCAGTGGTGGCAGGCGAACGAGCCGGCCATCGCCCAGCTTGCACCGGCGGATGCGGCGGCAGGAGGACGCGGCGGGAATGTCTATGCACTCCGCCGGGCGTTAGTGACGGACATCGACGCAGCGTTTGCCGACCAGTTGTTGCTCAATCCCTTCCAGATTCGCGGGGCCATGGCACGCTATGTCGATAGCCTGAAGACCGACCTGAAGTCGGTCGCGGCAAGCGGCTGGGGAGCGGAGCTGATCCCCGACGACGAAATCCTGCAAAGCGAATTTCCGGAGCTGATCGAGGAGCTGGCGACGAAGCGAGCCCGAATAGACGAGGTGCAGGCGCTTTTTGCCGCTGCCGATGACGAAGGCTATGAGGACGAGGATGACAGCGGCGTTCTCGCCTCAGCCGAGGTCAAGCGGCTGAAGGATTTGCTCAAGACGCAAGGTGCGGAGCTGAAGGCACTGGTCAGGGCGGCGCAAGGGGCTGCGTCTGACCTGGTTGCCGAAGTGGGGTTACCCAAGGCGGCTGCGAAACTGGGCAAGCTGGGCGACCCTGATTTTGAAGCCGCGCACCGGCTGGCGGCGGAGGCAGACAGGGTGGGCAGCACCTCGCAATTTGCCGCGCCGGTCCGGGCACTGGCCCAACAGGGGCGGGCAATTGTTGACGCGCTGGCCGATGCGGAAAACAGGCTCGCTCGGCACAAGGCGCTGGAGGAGGAAGCCAAGATTCTGAAGGCTTCGCTGCGCGCGGCTGAAAAGAAACGGGAGGAACTGGTCGCCGCCGCCCGTGAAAAGATAACCCCTGAAGCCGCGCGGAGCCAGATTCTCGCCCGCTTCCGCAACACTCTGTTCGAAACTTACCGCGCCTATCTCAATGCCGATCGGCGGACAGTGGCGGCTGCGGTTGCGAAGCTGTACGACAAGTATGCGGTGACGGTGCGAGACATCGAGGGAAAACGCGCCATGGCGGCGGCCGAGCTGAACGGCTTTATGAAAGCGCTTGGCTATGTCTGACTGGATCGAGAAGCCGCTCGCGCAACTGATCAGCCCGCTTGAAACCGGGAAGCGCCCCGCAGGTGGCGTAAGCGCGGAAACTGAAGGTGTACCAAGTCTCGGAGGCGAGAACATCGACGCCGATGGCAAGATGTCGTATTCAAACGTGAATAGAATTTTGCTTGCCTACGCCCGTCTTTTGAAAAAGGGGAAGGTGAAATCGGGCGACACTCTCATCAACAAGGACGGCGCTCAGACAGGCAAGGTAGCTCAATATGATGGACGGTTTGCAGATGCCTGGATCAACGAGCACGTCTTTATCGTAAGAGCTGATCCAAATAAGATTGATGCTGGTTACCTATTTTACTCAATACTTGATGGCCGCGCACAAAATCAGATTGCGAGACGAATTACAGGTTCCGCTCAACCCGGCTTGAACTCGGATTTCGCCAAGGCCGTAACCCTGCGTCTGCCGCGCGATATCAACCTACAGGCCAAGATCGCTGGCATTCTCCAATTGCTCGACGTTCAGATAGAGGCGACAGAGGCCTTGATTGCTAAGCAGGAACAAGTGCGCACAGGGCTGATGCAGGACCTGTTCACGCGCGGCGTCGACGAACACGGTCAGCTCCGTCCGCCCCACCAAGAAGCCCCGCAATTCTACCACCAGACCCAACTAGGCTGGCTGCCGAAGGAGTGGGATACTAGCAGCATCCTGCGTTATTGCACGGAATCCCGGCAGGCTATCCTGACAGGCCCATTTGGGGCGGACCTAGGATCTGCTGATTTTGTCGATGACGGCGTTCCGTTGCTGCGGATTGGTAATGTCCAGGATCGTCATCTAAGGTTAGACGATTTGCTGTTTGTATCGGAAGGCAAGGCGCTACAGCTCGCGAAATATCGAATCACGCCAAACGATCTGTTGTTCGCCCGGCAAGGCGCTACAACGGGGCGCAATGCACTAGCGAGCCAGGAAGTCGACGGTGCTCTGATTAATTATCACATCATTCGAGTTTCGCTTGACCCAACGAAATGCAACCCGCGATTCGTTGAATCGATGTTCAACAGCTGGCTGATCACTCACCAGATTGAGCGGTCGAAGGGACGAGGCACTCGTGAGGGGATCAATACCCAGCAAATAACCTCCCTCCGCTTTCCCGGTCCCATGGTCGCAGAGCAAAATCGTATTACTGCAATCCTTAATGAGGCGATGGCTGCGATCGAAGCAATGAAGGGTGAAATCGCCAAACTGCGTCTCCAAAAGGAGGGCATGATGCAAGACCTGCTTACTGGCAAGGTTTCCGTCACGCCTCTGCTTGGAGCTGTCGCCGCATGAGTGAATACGCCCATGTCGAAAAGCCGTTGCTGACTCAGCTTGCTGGGCTCGGATGGAGGGTAATTGACCAGGGCTGCCAGATGATTCCGCAGGACCCAGTGACTTCGCTGCGGTCAAGCTTTCGCGATCTGATCCTCCCACAGGTGTTCCGCGACAGCGTCCGCGCGCTTAATCCGCTGCCCGATGGCCGCGAATGGTTGACCGAACGGCAATTGGCAGGACTGATCGATGATATCTTCCGCCAGCCGGGTAAGAGCCTGCTCGATGCCAACGAGTCGGTACAGGCGCTGTTGCTCAAGGCGCAGGTGGACCGCAACGAGCTGACCGGCGAGAAGGACCCGACCGTCCGCCTGATCGATTTTGCCAATCCAGAGCGCAACAGCTTCCACGTCATCAACCAGTTCCGCGTCGATACGCCGGGGTGCGTGAAAGGCTTCATCATCCCCGACGTCGTGATGTTCGTGAACGGCCTGCCGCTGGTGGTGATCGAGGCCAAGATTGGCGACGCCAACACCGCGAACCCGATGCACGAGGCCTTCGTGCAATTGCAGCGCTATCGCGACGCCCGTCCGGAAACCGGACGCGCCGGGTTGCGTGAGGGCGAGCCGAAGTTGTTCTACCCCAACCTCGCCGTGATCCGCACCTGCGGCGAGGCGGCGGAGTTCGGCACGATCAGTTCGGCCCCTGAACATTTCTACGGTTGGCGCAACATCTGGCCGGAGACTTATGGTGCGATCATCCCGCCACTGGGTGAGGTCCGCGCTCAGGAGGAACTGGCGCAGGGCCTGCTCAACCCGCATTGCCTGCTCGACATGCTGCGCACCTGCTCAGTGTTCATGGACCTGCCCAACGGCAAGCGGGTCAAGGTGCTCGCCCGCTATCAGCAGCACCGCGCCGCCCGCCGCATCGTCGAGCGTCTGCGCGCCGGCAAGACGCCGATGGCGCGCAGCGGGGTCGTCTGGCACACGCAGGGCTCGGGTAAGTCGCTTACCATGGTCTTCGTCGGCCGGATGCTGCGCGCCAGCCGCGATCTCAACGACATCAAGATTCTTATGGTGGTCGACCGCACCGATCTGGAAGACCAGCTATCCGATACTGCTAAGCTGATCGGGGGGAAGATCAACCTAGTCGACAGCCGCACCGCGGTGCGCGACGTGCTCGCGTCTCCCGCCTCCGACGTGAACATGGTGATGGTCCACAAATTCGTCGAGGCGAAGGACGACTTTCCCGACGATTTGCGCGAAAAGCTGGGGCGCTATGCCCCGCCGCCCAGCGCCGAGACTTTCGGCGTCGTCAACGAGTCCCCGCGCATCCTCATCATGGTGGACGAGGCGCACCGCACGCAAGGGTCCGACATGGGAGACAATTTGTTCGAGGCGTTTCCCAATGCCGCCCGCGTTGCCTTCACCGGAACCCCGTTGATCACCGAACGGCATGGTGGCAAGCAAACCGTGAAGCGGTTCGGCGAATATATCGACACCTACAAGCTTATGGATTCGGTGGAGGACGGGGCTACCCTTCAAATCCTCTACGAAGGGCGAACTGCCAACACCGCCCTGCGCGACAAGGCTGAGTTCGACTCGGCATTCGAGGATCTCTTCGCCGACCGCTCGGCCGAAGACCTACTCGCCATCAAGAAGAAGTATGGAGCCACTGGCGACATTCTCGAAGCGGAAGACCGCATCGGCGCCATCGCGCGCGATCTGGTCGGCCACTACATCGACAACATCCTGCCCAACGGGTTCAAGGCGCAGGTCGTCTGCCATTCTAAGCTGGCCGCAGTGCGATACCAGCGCGCCTTGCGGAAGGCCTTGCAGGAACGGCTAGAGGCGGAACGTGCAAAGCAAGAACCCGATATTGATCTGATCAGTCGGATTGCCTTCCTCAAGGTGGCGGTCGTGGTGTCGTCGGACGCGACCAACGAAGCTGCAGAAATCACCGCTGCCCGCAAAGAAGCGCGGGAATGGAACGCGGTCGAGAACTTTTGCAAGCCGTTCAATCTCGATGATTATGACAAGGCCAACACCGGCATTGCCTTCCTCGTCGTGTGTGACATGCTTTTGACGGGCTTCGACGCCCCGATCGAGCAGGTCATGTACATCGACAAGCGACTGAAAGAGCACAACCTGCTCCAGGCTATCGCCCGCGTGAACCGCGTGACGCAAGGCAAACAGCGGGGGTTCATCGTCGACTATATCGGCCTCGCCAACCACCTCACTGACGCGCTGAAAATCTACGCCAGCGAGGACCTCGCCGACCTTCAGGCCGGGTTGAAGAATCTGACCTCGGAACTGCCGATTCTGGAAGAACGCTATCGTCGGCTGCTGCAGCATTTCCAGGGACTGGGTGTGCGCGATATCGAGCCGTTTCTCACCGGCGCACTTGGCAATCCAACCGAGGAAGTTCGTGTTGTCCACAAGGCCGTGGACGCACTTGAACCCATCAAGGCGCGAGCAGACTTCGAGGTCTATCTCAAGAAGTTCCTGACGAGCCTCGACCTCATTCTGCCAGGCGCCGCGGCGCATCGATATCGCGGGCCGGCGAGGCGGCTGGGCTATCTGATGCGCATGACTAAGGAGCGGTACAAGGACGACTCCATTGATTTTGCAGGAGTTGGCGAAAAGGTCGCCGCGCTGATCAACAAGCACCTCGTGGAACTGGGGGTCGATCCCAAAATTCCCCCGGTCGAATTGCTGAACCAGGATTTTGTCGAGCAGGTAACGGGGCACGCGCAGGGAAGTTCCCGAGCGAAGGCAAGCGAGATGGAGCACGCCATCCGCAAGCACTGCACCATCCATTTTGACGAAGACCCGGCCTTCTTCAAGCGGATGAGCGAGAAGCTCGACACGATCATCGCAAAACATGGCGATGACTGGAAGGCGTTGGCCGAACACTACGAAGAACTGCGATCGGAGATCAGGGCGGGGCGCGGTAAGACGATGGCCGAGCACCCTCCCGAAGTGCTCGTCTTTCGTGATAACCTCCGCGACTTGATTGGTGACGGGGCCACGCTTTCGGTCGAGGATGCCGCCCTGCTGGATGCGCTCTCTTCTCGCCTGGTTGGCGTCATCCGTGAATCCATTTCGATCGTCGATTTCTGGCGTAAGCCAGATCAGGTGCGTCGCCTCAGAGCAACTATCGATACTGAGCTGATGGTCTCTGGCATCGGCTTTGTTCAGGATCAGCACCAACGTATCGCCGTGGAATTGACCAGGCTTGCCGAGAAGCGTCACGCGGAGTTGCTTCGGTCATGAAGATGTGCGCCCAGGATATTGAGTTCACGCTGATCCGTAGCGACCGGAAAACAGCGGACATCGTGATCGAGCGTTCGGGCGACGTGATCGTTCGCGCGCCCGCCGGGATCGACGACGAAAAGGTTCGCGAAGCAGTCGCAGACCGGGCGCTGTGGGTACATCGTTCACTTGCGGAATGGGAAGAGCTGAATTCCAGCCGCAGGCACCGGCCACTGGTTCAAGGTCAGGGCTTCGCCTATCTTGGCCGATCCTATCGATTGAAGTTCGTCGCCGATGCTGACGTTCCACTGAGCCTCAAGAACGGACGTTGGGAATTGTCGGAGGCCTTTGTCGCAAGAGAAGGCGAGCCTGCCGTGCGCAAGGCGTTTCGGGACTTTTACATCATGAGAGGCACCCAGATTTTCGCGCAGAGGATTCAAAGCCTTGCACCGTTGGTGGGCGTGGAGCCCGGTGAGGTCGCCGTCAAAGAATTAGGCTACCATTGGGCATCATGCGGCGCGGGCGGCGCGTTGAACTTCCACTGGAAGACGCTGATGGCTCCGCAGACTGTCATTGACTACATCGTGGTGCACGAACTCTGCCACCTGCGCCACCGCGATCATTCAGATGCATTTTGGAATGAGGTGGACAAGGTGCTGCCGCGATACCGCGAGCGGAAGCATTGGCTCAGAGTGAACGGGGCTGCGCTGGATCTGTAGGCTGCGATAGTTTAGCTGAGTTTCAACGCTGCTTTAGCCGAGCGCCGCCGGGGCGTTTCGCGACCCGATAGGCTTGCAAACCGACTTATAGCCTGTTACAAATCAATCAACGAAGGTTGACTGGTTTGTGAGGACGGCATGGCAGACGGAAAATGGATCAGCTATCTCCGCGTTTCGACCGATCGGCAGGGAAAATCTGGCTTGGGCATCGAGGCTCAGCGTAACGGCGTGGCTGAATATCTTAATGGCGGCAATTGGTCGCTGGTGAAGGAGTTCGTCGAGGTCGAGAGCGGCAAGCGCACCGATCGCCCAAAGCTTGACGAGGCTATCAAGGCTTGCCGCATCTATGGAGCCAAGCTGGTCATCGCGAAACTGGACCGGCTATCCCGCGACGCCCACTTCCTGCTGGGCTTGGAAAAAGCGGGGGTCGACTTCGTCGCGGCCGATATGCCGAACGCTAATCGGCTGACTGTGGGTATCATGGCGATGGTCGCCGAAGAAGAGCGCCGCATGATTAGCAAGCGCACAATAGACGCGCTGGCTGCTGCTAAAAGGCGAGGGACCAAGCTCGGCGGTGATCGGGGCGTCGTTCCGACTAAAAAGGCGCGGGAAATGGCTGCCAGGACGCTCCAGGAGCGGGCCAACGCAAGGGCTTCAGACTTGGAGCCTATCATTAGCGAGCTACGGGCGGCGGGCAAAACGTCGCTCAGGGCGATCGCTGAAGGGTTGAACGAGGCGGGGATTCTGACGCCGCGGAATAGAAAATGGTCTGCAGTCCAAGTGCAGCGCGTATTGAGCCGAATCTGATTGGGGCAATCCTGCGACGTAGTACCCGGCGGTCCCGAGCAGTCGATTCAGCCAGCTACATTGAATACCGAACCTGCGGCGGCGGATAGCGCCGGTTCACCCGGTTAACCACCGGCTTTAGCAGAAGTTGGATAACTACTTTGCAGCGATCGCGCTGTCGCGCATTGAACCTCTGCCCTCCCCATGAAGCCGTGCGCACGACTCCGCGAAGGCGCTGGGCTTAGCTGACAAGGCCTGGACCAATGCCAGCTTGTGGACGCCGCGCTCGCTGGCCCTGCGTGGCCACGGAGACCCCGGAGATTTCCGGTAATTCAGGGTGGTAAAAGCTACTTCAGGTTCGCCATAGGGTTGAAATATTCTAGCTTTTCAGGTTCCAATACCCTTGATTTCGGGGGTATTTGCGCTATGTGTATGCCTATCGACGCCACTGGTTTACCGGTGGCCCCCGGCGGCCCTAGTGCCGCCGGAACTGTTTTAAGAGCAGCCGTATATATCGACGGCTTCAACCTTTACCATGCCATCGCTGACCTAGGCGCCCCTCATTTGAAGTGGGTAAACCTACGCGCTTTATCGGAACGGATAATCCGCAAAGGTGAACGGCTTGAACGTGTGGTTTGGTGCACCGCGGTCAATACAAAAAACACCCAAAAGATGTTGCGATGGCGCGCTTATAAGAAAGCTCAAGAATCTGTTGGCGTTGCTGTACTGGTAGGCCACTTCACAGAGGAGCCGCGCCGCTGCCATCAAGGACACGACTATTTCCACCCCACTGAAAAAGAGGGTGATGTAAACCTCGCGATCAGTGTGATTAGCGACGGTCATTTGAACGTGTACGACGTCGCTTACGTTGTTACGGCGGATTCTGACCAAGTTGCTACAGCGAAGATGGTGATGGATCGGTTGCCCGAAAAACAATTTATTTCGGTCGCACCGCCCGGTCGTAGTCACAGCAAGGAAATCATCACCAACAGCGACGACACCCGCGTTATCCGACGCGAGACCCTTGAGAACTGCCTTTTTGACGGACCTACGATTATCAAAGGCGGCGAGCTCATAGCGGCGCGACCACCCCTCTACGCTCCCCCCGAAGGCTGGCAACCAGCCGCGATCTAGTGGCATACCTTGAAAACCCTAGTGGCCTAAGGCGAAGAAACTCAGCGCGTAAGCAAATCTCGTCCGCTATCCGCTGCTAAGCTGACCTCAACGAGGGGCGTCGCCACTTCGCAGATGGGCCATGTGTGAACGGCTCCTGGTTGGCAAGGAGAATCTTCACTTTGCGGCGTTAGTCGGAGCGGGAGACTAGCAGTCCAATTCCTTCTCGCAATGATCCTGATGAACGAGGTTCGATCAACGGAACGTCGTCGACGCTAGTCGCGACCTAACCCGGTTGACCGTGACCGCATGCCACTGGCCGCCAGCCGGAGTCGGGACGCCGCGGCAGTTCAGCTCAGCGGCCTGCTCTCGGAGCGACAGGTTGACGAGCTCGGCGAGGACCGGCCGCAGAGAGGCGGCGGCCTTACTCTGCCTAAGCGGGAAAACTTGGCACACCGAGGAACAAAAGACTGAGCGACGCGTCGGTTTAGCGCCTCCAGCCGAGGTTACCCCCCCAACTGGAGGAAAACCCGCGTCCGCGCGGGTTGGCGGCCCCCGATTGGGGCCGCTTTGATTTAAGAAACTGCAATACCGCCCGACGCTACACGCCCCCGGCGCGCGACGTGCCATCACTGCGAATGCGGCGACGGCACTGAAGCTCGCTGCCGCTCTTCAGTTGAAACGCTCTTCCCTTCACGTGCTTCAGCATCCTGGTCCTGCGCATTGTCAGGTGAGGTTGGGATCGAACTGTTCACGCGCGCTTGCAGGGCAATAACGGCAAAAACCCACGCGATCATCCAACAAATGAACCAAGGCAAAAGGCCAAAGCCCTTGCCAGCCACTAAGCAGGCTGCAAAGGAAAATGCGTAAGACAGGAAAGGCCATTTGCGGGGCCCCCCGCCCACGAGCACTGCTCCGATCGACACAAGGAACGGGAGGAAGGAGACGGCGACGAGCCCAATGAGTTCGGTCGTGACCATGGCGCGGGTACCACCCTCAGGAGAGCTTCCCAGCGTATTATCGAAGTCGGACTCGAGCGAAGCTGGATCGCGGGTTAACCTTGATAGGTTCAATGCGACCTTTCCCGCTGGGTCCAATCCCGAGAGCACGATCCGGCTCAAAGCGCTGGCGAGGAGCGAGACGGTCACGGTGATGATCGTGCAGGTCAGGCCGACCACCAGGCCGTCCCGCGCTCGATCTCTCGCCTGAGGAAAAGCGGGATGGCTCAACTGCAGGGGCCGCCAGCTTAACTGCGAGGTCTTTGGCGGTGCGAATTTGCTCGGCGCGGCGGGCGAGGTCTTCATAGATCTCGGCCGCGCGGCTCAGAATTTCCTTTGTTTGCTGGTGCAATGCATTGTCGGCCTTCACCCAAAACTTCTCCGCCCGATTGCGCCAATACTTGGGCGTGTGCATGCGTTCGATCCCCATGAAGCCACTCCCATGCTAATGGTCGCGCAGCCACAGACTCTGCTTAGCACGAGCTCGCGCAGTCCTGTTGGAGCGGACCGCAGCTCAAGGTCTTGATCTTTCCGGCAGCGTCAAACGACAACAACGCCTTCACTACAGTTTTCCCGCTGATATACGAGATCAATGTCCCACCGTGCGAGGGCTGAAGATCGTCCAGCTCGGTAGCGGGGCGCTCCCTCAGACGAGCAGCCCAGTAGGCTCGGAGGCCGTCTCTGCCACTGATGGTCAGTTCGTCACACCCGCAGCTGACCACCGCATCCTCGGCATACATTTCGAGTAATGCTTCGATATCACCCGCACGACAGGCATCCAGCCAGTCGACGGCGGCGGCCATCGCGTCAAAGGACATACAAGCACCTCCATGCGGACGGAAGGGTTGGCCGGACTACCCAGCCAGCTCTCTTAGCCCAATCGATGCTTCCACTTTGATGATCGTGCTTAGGTCAGGCCATATGCCGAATGCCTTAGGGTCGTCGGGCACGGCCGGCTCGAGATCCACGAGAGCGCAACTTACGGTGCTGGCGACAGGCGAAGGAGGTCTATTGGTGAAGCTGGAAGGTCGATGGAGCTGAGGCACCACGCTTGCGTCTCGCAAAAAGCGGCCCAACTTGGGGGCTGAGTTGGGGCCGATACTACGCAGTAGGCCAAAGCCGATGGGGTCGTGCCGGCCCAAGGCTCAACGTGCACAGGGCTCGGGCGCTCTAGCGATATGCAATCGATGTAGGGGGTGGCGCGAGATGGATTCACATTTGATGCCGCGGGAACTAGGAACTAGGGCACGGGGAAGATTCAGCAAGCTGGGGCTGGCTCCATAGTCCACCTAGATCGTTTTCTCCCGGTTCATTTTGACCATGCGAGGCCGCAGCGATTGAGATCGCTGCGGCCTTCGTCGTCACAGCGAACGGCCCGAATTTGCAGCCGGCGTCCGGTATGCCGTGGGGTGTAGGCCGGGGTCGCTGGAGGCGCTTAGTGTCGGTTGCACCAAAAAAGGTGCGCCTACTCACGGGCCGAACGGCTGCTCTCTTCGCTTTCGCACAATTCCGCTGCCTATTTTTCCCGAGCTGATTCACATAAGCAAATGCAGGCCAGGAATGGGCGCGAGCAAATGCAGGCCAGGAATGGGCGCGGCCTACTCGTCGGTCCGCAGGAAGTGGGCGCTATGGTGAGCAAAATTGCGCAGTCCCCGAGCCGATTTCTCATTCGGATCGGAGGCGACGGTTGGATGGTCTACGATCGAGAGCGCCGGGGCCCGGCGCTAGTCGGGACCGACTTGGCAGCCAATTTGACCAGGGAGCAGGCAGAGCGGGCATACGAAATCCTTGTTCGCTCAGCACACAACTCTGAATAGATACTGTGCCCCCAGCTTACGGACCAAGCTGCTTGATCGCTAGGGCGGCGATCTCTTGCGCTTTGTGAGTAGGATCGGTTCCATTCAATAACCTTGCGGGCTACGATCTCGCAAACCGGATCGTTGCGATCAACCAAATGCAACCCCTGCTTAGGACACCACATGTCGTCGGACTTCGCCGGGCTGCATGTTCAATGAAGCTGTCAGGTCCGTATCCAACTCCCGTTCAACTAGGCTTGCTGCCCAGCCTTCGGGAATCGCGTCGAGCACTCGATCCACAGCGGCGCCGCGCTCCGTCGCTGCTAGCCAGAGCTGGCGTTCGCCGCTGTCGGTTGTGACGCGAACCAAATGAACCTGTTGCATCCGCTTTAGCACCAAAACGGGCTTAGGTTTATAGAGCACCGGTAAAGGCCGCCAACCGAGGCGGCCTTACTTTGCCAGTTCACTAGCAGGCGCTCAATATCGAGCTTATGCAGTTCTTGCGTGCGCCTCAACGTGGCAAGCATCCTCATGGCGCCCGTGGTATCGTGGCCATTCCGGTCCAATTCCGCGATTAGCTGCTCCTGCCGGGCAAGATGATGCTCACCCATCGCGGCGTGTCGTCGGGCTTGGTTAGGTGCTCTCGAAGGATGGCGCGGTCCATGCAGCACCATACACTCAATCGTCCCAAACGCGTTCGCCGCACCGGCATTGATAGAGGCGAACGGTCTTGCCCTTCCGACTGTCGAGTAGGGATTGTGTCAGGCGGGGAAAGGCTGCGCAGGTTGGGCACCGGGGGCCTTTTTCCTGCGGCTGTTGCTTGAGTATTTCGGCCTTCTGGCTCTCAGGCATGCACTTAACCCGGCCCGAATGAGTTACATAAGTTAAAGCCAGCAATTCGTTCCAACGGGTGCTGTCCTATTCGGACACTCGCGACTTGAAATTAGGACAGGAACGTTTGGGCGATTGCCACGTTTTCCCGACACCCTTCCCCAAAAGGGTGTGACCCCAAGTCGGCCCCAGCTCCATCGCCCCCTGCGAGCTGGGGCTTTTTTCTCGTTCAGCTCGACATCCGCAGAGGGGAATTAGGACGGTGGCAGTTTGCATGGGCGAAACGAAACGCCGCCCGCTTGAAAATCAGCGCAGGCGGCGGCTTCCAGCCCCGGGAGGGAGATTGTAAAATCCCGATCTCATATGTCTGACCGAGGCGCTCAAGGGTTCAACAGGACACCCGCAGACGGGAATTAGGACACCACAACTTCCATGTAGACTATCTCAAACCTGCTGTGTTGCTTCGCCAAAGCGAAGTGATTGCCGCCTCCCGCTTCTCCGACCCAGCACGCCATGAGAACCGGTGAAAGGTCCGCTCCGGGTCAAAAGGAGCCGATCATATCCAGGTAAGCAACGTTCCGCTTTGCCCCGAGAAACAGACCTTTCCCGTGCAGGTCCGGAATGGGTCCGATCGAACGTCGATCAACCCGAGTTGGCTTAGTCATCGCAATTTCTGGGGAGTATCAGCGAACCAATTGTTGACGCAACAAATGGCAGGATCTAATGTTGTGGCAACAGTTCGGGGGCCCATGGCAACTTTAAGCAGTTTGGTGGAAGCCATCGCCGCGGTTACGGGCTTGCCTGCCGCTACCGTGTTCGCTTACGGTCGCTTTGCCAGACAAGCCGGCGTCATCGGTCAATCGGGGCGTGGACGAAGCGCCGCGGAAATGAATATCGGGGACGCGGCCAATTTGCTGATGGCGATTGCAGGCACTGCCGTCACCCGTGAAGCGGGTGCGGCCGTCGAGACGTTTCGCAATCTGAAAAACGGTCGCTTCTATGATTTTCAGGGTGCAGAATTTCTCACTGCGGGCATAAATTTCCTCGCAGGTTACAGCGTTCGTCCGGACACCTCACCGGGAACGCGTGGAGTCCGAATCCCAGGAAATTTCGGTAATTTTTTCGAGTTCTTGATCAAGTCCACGCTGACTGGTCAATTGGCAGATTTGTTTCGCCACATTCCTGCAGCCGAGATTCCAAACGATCTGTGGGCGCAGTGGATCAACGAGAAAGACAATCCTCATCGTCACAAGCGGATGGAGGATCTGATCAGAGAGGGCTTGATTACGCCCCATCAACCCGAAACCCTGAAGTTTGGGGAACATATCAGCGTCGAAGTCCGGTTCAATCGATTGGTCCCATCCGTTGAAATCGAATTTCTGCGAGATTGGGACGGCCCCCAGGTGATGGGTGTCGTGACGTTTGGCCCCGATCGCGGCGGCAAGGCAAAGGGCGCGCATCGCCTCCAGCTCACGGCCGGATTTACCCAGCACACATTGGCTGCCGTTGCGCTGGTGGTTGATAACATGGCTTCACCGTCGGCTGTTGCGACTCTCAAACCGGTCGATTCGCTTTTTGCGAGACAGTTCAGCGCTGCGAAGCCTAGCGACCGCTCTGCGAAGGACGCCTAATGTCCCCACACCTCCGATCCCCACAAAGTGCAGCAGAGCGTTTGGGCGTGTCGGTGAAGACGCTGAACGGATATGTCCGCGACGGTGAACTTCGCTACATCAACGTGGGGCGCGGCAGCAAGAAACAGCGCCGCAAATTCACAGATGAGGATATCGACGAGTTGATCGAGCGCAGAGCCCGGAGGGACGTCCCGTGTCAGTCTACAAGCACAAAGACAGCCCGTTCTACCATTTCGACTTCCAATACAAGGGTAGTCGCTTTCACGGCTCTACGGGATGCACGAACAGGCGCGATGCCGAAACCTACGAGCGGGCCGAGCGCGACAGGGCGAAGCAATTCGTAAAGACCACAACATCGCCGGCGTCGACCAAGTTGGACGATGTTGCAGGCAGATATTGGAATGAGGTCGGTCAGCACCACGCGGGCGCCGACACTACTTGGCGAGATATCGAGCGGTTGATCGACTATTTTGGAACGACAAAGTCACTGACGGAGATCAGGGACGACGATGTCGCAAGGCTGATTGCATGGCGACGGGGGCACCGCGTTACCCGTCACGGCAAAGGGAAAAAGAAGCTCGCACCCCTGATTGCACCAGCGACGGTCAATCGCAGCACAACCGAGATGCTCAAGAAACTATTCACCAGGGCCAAGGCCTGGGGTATCCGCTTCGACCACGAACCGAACTGGAAGCAGCATTGGCTTAAGGAGCCGCAGGAGATTGTTCGCGAGCTTCGCGGAGACGAGGCAGATCGGCTGGAAGATGCCACCAGAGACGACTACCGGGCGGTTTTCGAACTGGCCAGCGCATCGGGGCTTCGCCTGAACGAGTGTCTTCTGCGCTGGTCCGAGGTGAACTGGGACGCCCGCAAGATCGAGAAGCAGGGAAAGGGCGATAAGCGCGTCTCTGTGCCCATCACCGATGCAATCCGCCAGATCCTTTGGCCACTGCGCGGGCACCATCCCGCGGCAGTGTTCACTTACGTCGCCCGGCGAACCAAAAAGGCCGCTGGTTTGATCAAGGGGCAGCGGTACCCCATCACTTACAACGGGCTGAAGACTGTGTGGAAGCGGACAAGGGCCGCTGCTGGCGTCTTCGGCTTCAGATTCCACGACTTCCGGCACGATTTCGCAACCAAGCTTCTGCGCGAAACCAAGAACCTGAAGCTGGTGCAGCGGGCGCTCAACCACGCCGACATCAAGACCACCACCAAGTACGCGCACGTTGTCGACGACGAGGTCGCGGCTGGCGTGGACGCGATGCAGAAGTCCCGAAAGAAGTCCCGAACCACAGGCCGCAAGGCCAGCTAAGCTACTGAAGGAACTATGGAATGCTGGAATGTGAGTATCCCACTGGGAGACTAGGGGTCGGAGGTTCAAATCCTCTCGCTCCGACCATTTTCTTCTCAAATGGACCAAAGCTTTGCGCGATCGCCGCGCTATGCTCGCACTGCTGCTCGGGCAGTGGCTTGCCATGGGCCCAGGTCCGGACGGCGAAGGCGAGCTGGCGCGGTCCCACCGCGTCCACGATGGACGCCTGCGCGCTTTCGAGGCGCTTGGCGAACCCGCTGGCGCTCAGGTCGAGCGTTGCGTCGGCGGCCAGCAGGGTCACCGACAGGAGCGAAATCGTTCCGGCGACGCTCATTGCCTTCCATTCTGGTGACTGCATTAGCTGACTTTCTCAGGTATTTTGTCGCTCGCCGGATAAGTGGGGCTTTTTCGCCAAGTTCAAGACCTCGACGAGGCTCGCGCACGCTTTCTTGAAGTGCGACAGATCTGTAACAGGGCGGCGCGTGCTAAGCGGATGGACGCAAGTAGCCCGCCACCATCCTTGTCGTCTCGTCGACCAGCACCTTCACCGTCTTATCGGACAGCATGTCGGCCTGGTGCAGCACCGTGTTGTGCGCCACCGCCTCGATCGCGCTGACGCAGATGAAGGTCGCCATATCGAGGTCGATCTTGCGCATCTCCTTGCGACGGCTTTCGAAATAGGCGCGCACGAGGGCGTGGACCTCGTGATTGAAGGCCTCGACTTCGGCCAGCCGCCCCGAGCGCGGGATCTGCTCGGCGAGGACGCGATGCAGGTTCGGATCGATGTGATGGGCCTCGATTGCGACCGTGACGAGCCGGCGCACCGCCTTCTCGACCGGCATCTCCGCGACCTCGACGAAGGCGGCGCGGACGATTTGCATGATCTCGTCGTTGTGACGGTCGATCACGGCAGCGACCAGCGCCTCCTTGCTCGGAAAATACTGGTAGAGCGAGCCGACGCTGACGCCAGCGATTTCGGCGATGCGGTTGGTGCTGGTCTTCTCGAAACCTTCGCGGACCAGAATGCGAGCGGTTGCCTCGATCAGCGCGTCGACGGTGGCGCGCGAGCGCGCTTGCGAGGCATTTTTCCGGGGTTTTGTCGGCGGCCTGCGCGCCATGGCGTCGAATCCAAATGCGAGTAGGAAAAACGAGCGATCACTCGCATTATAACGGCGAAGTGCGGCCTTCCGGCAAGCTGCTTTGTCGCCATATGGATGCTGAGCCAAGGCGGAGAACGGACCATGAGCGTTGCAAGACTTGTGTCGGCTTTGCAGTTTTGCCCCGGCGGTTGCATGTTCGGTGCGCAGGCGCCGCGCGATCCGGCGCCGAGTCTGCAAAGCCGCGCCTTCAACCTGCTGCTGCGGCAGCGCCCGTATAAGGAGCAGCTCGCGTCAGCCGAGGCGGTGCAGGCCCATGTGCAGAAGCTCGCGTTGCAGCCGGCCTCGTTCGAGCCGACGGGACTTGGCCGCGGCGTCGAGGCGACGCTGACCAAGATGGGCGGCTGGCCGGTCTACTACACGGCGCCGTCGTCGGGTCATGAGGGCTGCAACTTCGTCATGTTCCTGCATGGCGGCGGCTACATCAACGAGATCGTGCCGGCGCATTGGCGCTTCATCGGCCAGATGACGCGCAAGGCGCGCGTCGTCTGCGTCGTGCCGATCTATCCGCTGGCGCCGCGCGCCACGGCGAAGGACGTCGTGCCGGCGACGGCCGAGCTGCTGCGGATGCTGCTGGAGGATGCCGGGCCGGCAAAGGTCACGGTGGTCGGCAATTCGGCCGGCGCGGGCCTCGCGCTCGCCGCATGCCAATGGCTGCGCGATCGCGGCCATCGGCAGCCGAACCGGCTGATGCTGATCTCGCCTGCGGCCGAGGCCTCGGTCAGCCGCCCGGAGCAGACGGCGATCGCGGCGCGCGATCCGATCCAGGACATCCCGGGGATCGTCGAGGCCGCGCGCCTCTATGCCGGCGAGCTCGATGTCGGCCATCCCTTCGTCAGCCCGCTCAATGGCGCCTTCCGCGCGCTTGCGCCGATGACGATCTTTTCCGGCACGCGCGATCTGCTCTATCCCGACAGCGTCGATCTTGCGGAGCGGGCGAGGGCGGTGGGCGTGCCGGTCGAGCTGCATCTGCTCCGTGACCAGCCGCACAATTATGCGCTGATGCCGACGCCGGAAGGGCGGCAAGCGCGCGGGATCATTTTGCGAGCGGTGGCTTGAGGGAAAGGCGTGACCATTGTCACGCAAGGCGCCGCCTCGATGAGTCTGGCGCTGTATCCGCATAGAGGGACAAGGCAGCCCCCGGGCGTTTCCTCGGATGGACGTCGTTTTGCGGGCCCTTAGGCGTGGCCCTTGATCTCGTAATGGCCCGGCACGCATTTGTAGCGCTCGAGGCGCCAATTGGCGTGATAGATCGGATGCTCGCCCATCCATTTCGCCAAGGGGGCCTGTGCGCCGACCGCACACTGCATCATCGACATCTCGGGCGTCATGTTGCTGTCGGTCACGATTTCTTCGACGCAGCCGCCTGTGGCGGATGCACCAAGCCGGCAGAGCACGGCTACGACAGTCACGAACATTCCAGTCACCTCATCGGTAGTTTCTGACCACGAAGAGGATGCAAGCGGAGTGCCAGAGCCTGTGACGCAAACAACACGCTGGCCTAGCCGACTCGACCCAGCGTCCGGTTCCAGTGGGCGATTCGGATTGTAAAAAAATTGCCCTTAAACCGAAGCCGGACAAATACGGGGAACCGGCGGGATCAATCGCCTGTGGCGGCCGCGCCACAGCGGCGGCCAGTGCCTCGATACGCTGTGCATCGCGTGGTCAGCCGGCAGCTGCGGGTCGTGCCGAGCTCGTCACGTCTCGGATTCGCGCGGAATAGTCCGCGCGTCGAAATAAGGCGCAATGTTTGATCGGCGCGCCGTGTCGATCCGCTTTTGCGCGCAGAAGCGGTGCTGCTACATTTTGCGCGCGCCGCTGTCGGTGGCGCGGCCACAAAGAAACAGACCGACAAGGGGAGGGATCGACGTCCCATGAAGGATTTTGCAGGAAAGATCGCCGTCATCACCGGCGGCGGCACGGGCATGGGACGCGAGCTCGCCCGGCAGCTCGTTGCCGAGGGCTGCAATGTCGCGATGTGCGACGTCTCGGAAGCGGCGATGGCCGAGACCAGGCGGCTCTGCGAGGTCGAGAAGCTGCCGCAGGGACTGCGCATCACGACGCATGTCGCCGACGTCGCGATCGAGGATCACCTCAAGCGTTTTCGCGACGAGCTCGCCGAGCAGCAGAAGACCGACAAGATCCATCTGTTGTTCAACAATGCCGGCATCGGTGGCGGCGGCAGTCTGTTCACCAACACGCGCGAGCAGTGGGAGCGTACCTTCAACATCTGCTGGGGCGGGGTCTATCTCGGCGTGCGCACTTTCCTGCCGATGCTGGTCGCCGCGGATGAGGCCCACATCGTCAACACCGCGAGCGTCAACGGTTTCTGGGCCTCGATCGGCATGAACCAGGCGCACACCGCCTACAGCTCGGCCAAGTTCGCGGTGAAGGGATTTACCGAGGCGCTGATCAACGACCTGCGCCTGCATGCACCGCACGTCAAATGCTCGGTGGTGATGCCCGGCCACATCGGCACCTCGATCGTTTCCAATTCACGCAAGGTGCAGAGCAGTGACGGCTCCGACCGCCTCAACGCCGACGAGGTCGCGCTGACCCGCAAGCGGATGGTTGTGGCCGGCGTGCCGGATGCCGACAGGATGTCGGATGAGGATATCCAGGCGGTGTTCGCCGAGCGCGCCCGCAGCTTCCTCGAGGATGCGCCGACGACCGCCGCGCAGGCCGCCAAGATCATTCTCGACGGGGTCAGGGCGGAGCGATGGCGGATTCTTGTGGGCGACGATGCAAAGCGTCTTGACGAGCGCGTGCGCGCCACGCCGGAGCAAGCCTATGACCGCGCCTTCTACGAAAGTTTCACGCAGGAGGTCGGCTGGCGTCTCGGCTGAACCTGCCTGCTGACGCCGTCAACGATGGCGCGCGGATGTATGTATGATGCGCGTCATGGCAAGAGGTGCGCCGATGATTTTACGTGCCACCTCCTGCCAATGTCCGGCGCCTTATGACGAATTGGAATGTCACGCATGCGACACCGCTGCCCATCAAGCATCGTTCAAGCGATGGTGATGTTAAACGGGTCTCATTCGGCGCACGGCGTCTTGGTCAGGGAACCAAAATAGTTTAGTGAATCAGGGGTAACGCGATGATAGAGCGTAGCTCCCGATGATACCCGCATGCCTCTCCGACGAATGGACCCTCTGCCCGGAGAGAGAGGACATCTCCGCTGAATTCACGCGGCTCCTCACCGCGGCCCAGGAGGGCGGCGCCACGATCGCAGAATGTCTGATGATCGCGCGCCAGCTCAAGCGGGGCGACGAGCAATCCTGGCATCGCGAGTGGAAGAAGCTCGCGCAAGTGAACCGTCAGCGTGCCGAAGCCGCCTTCACCGAAGGCCACATGGCGACGGCGCAGCGCAATTGGCTGCGTGCGCTGAACTACTATGGCGCAGCGGCGATGCCGCTGGACCAGGCCGACGAGCGGCGCTGGGTTGCGGTGCTCGCGATGCAGGAATGCGCTCGCCGCTATCTCACGGCGCGCAGCCCGTCCGGCGAGGTCGTGACGATACCCTGGATCGAGGATCATGCCTTGCAGGGCTACTTCCTGCCCGCGACGGCGGCAGGCGGGCGGGCTCCGACCGTGATCTGCATCGGCGAGCCCGGCCACCGCAAGGAGGAGTTCCTGTTCAAGCTCGCGCCGCATGCGCGCGAGCGCGGCTTCTCGATGCTGGCGCTGGATCTGTTCGGCGAGCAGCGCGACGATTATCTCGACGTGCTGTTGCGGCGGCGGGATCTCGAGAGCGCGATTCCGGGCGTCATGGACTATCTGGAGACCCGCCGCGACGTCGATTTCGACCGCGTTGCGATCGTCGCCGATGGCTGGGGCTCTTCCTTCGTGGCGCGCGCCGTGTTGCAGGAGCCGCGGCTTGCCGCCGCCGTCTGCGATGGCGGGCTGTGGGACCTGCACGAGCGCGCCTTTTTCGCCAGCCGGTTTGCCATGAGCGACGTCAGCATCGTCCCGGTGCCGCACGCGCCGCTGATGGCCTCCAGCGCCGATTGTCCGGTGCTGATCACGCTGGGCGAGGACGGCTGGCTCAAGGCCGATCGGGCCCGTCAGATCGTTCAGACCTCCCGGCTCGGCAGCTCGGATGTCATGCTCAAGGTGTTCACCGCGGCGGAGACCGGCGCAGCGCAAGCGCATGCGGATAATCCGAGTCTTGCCAACGAATACATCTTCGACTGGCTCGAATCGCGGCTCGGTGCCGCGCGCATCTAAAGCGCGATGAGATCAGGACGAATCGTCATCGCGCTTTAGGTAATTGTTTGAGCACGATCTTTTCGGAAAACCGCTGCGCACTTTTCCGGATCATGCTCTAGCGGCGGCGTCGCGCGTCAGAACTCGAGGCTGAGACGGACGCAAGCCTTCTCCAGGCGGGTCTTCAGCGTCGCTAGCTTGGCGGTGAACTCGGTGAGCTCGTTCTCGTCGAACTCCTGGAAGACGAATTCCTTGATGGTCTTGTACTGCTCGTTGAGGCTCGCCAGGTGCTTCTGCGTCTTCTCGGTCAGGGAGAGGCGGACCACCCTGGCGTCGGTCGGGGAGGGGCGACGGCGCAACAGGCCCTTCTTCTCGAGCAGCTTGGACTGGGTCGTGACGAAGGACGGATCGACGTGGAGCAGCTTGGAGACCACGTTGACCGGGATGCCGTCGTCCTTGTCGAGGTCGGAGATCGCCATCAGGATCAGCCATTGCGGGCCGCTGATGCCGAGCGTTCTGGCCCAGAACTGACGCAGTTCTTCCAGATACATGTTGATCGACGATATCTCCCAGGTGAAACGCCGGATGATATCGAGATTTCCGATGGAGCGCAGGCGCGCTCCTTCCTTCCTCGTTGCGGACACAGCGTCACTCCCGTGATCTGATTCTTCTGGGCTGGTGTCGTGGAAGGCCATAGTCCACGCAAGCCTGCTCTGACGCAAGTGCAGAGCAGGGTAATTTTGTCACTAAAATTACAAAGATGACCGACTCAGCAGATCGGTCGACCCTGGTGTTGCCCGCGGGGCACAGGTTTAATGAAACAACAAAGCTGAGCAGATAAACTATTTTGATTAGCGGAACGGCGCAGGCATATTGCTCCGTGACGGTGGGGGGTACTCGATCGTCCCGTTGCAGGTGGTTCGCTCACGTACCTCGCGTCGAATGCGGGTGTGTCCGAAAGCGCGAAGCGGCCGAGCGGATTTGAAGAGATGGGGATCTGGGGGGCCTCACGGTCCGGTCTCCGTAAAATGAGAACTTGGAGGTTTTAAATGAAAGTGGTGAAGAGCCTTTTGCTCGGCACTGCGGCGGGTCTGATCGCCGTCGGTGGAGCTCAGGCGGCTGATCTTCCGGTCAAGGCCAAGGCGGTCGAGTACGTGAAGGTCTGCTCGCTCTACGGCGCGGGTTTCTACTACATCCCGGGCAGCGACACCTGCATCAAGCTGGGCGGCTATCTGCGTGCCGAAGTCGCGCTGAATTCCGGCGGCAACTACAGCGCTTCCTACAACAACGTCTTCGCGGCCAACAACCGCCTGACGAACTACTACTCGATGCGCGCTCGTGAAGATCTCAACATCGACACGCGCACCGCGACCGAATACGGCGTGGTCCGCACCTATTTCGACGCGGTCTTCACCTGGACGACCGGCAACTATGTCGGCACCGGCTCGGGCACTGGCGGGACCCAGTACAGCGGCACGCTCGGCCTCAACGCGGCCGGCACCGGCCTCGTCGGTTCGACCGGCGGCGCCGTCAACGGCACCGACGGTGCGATCTCGGGCGGCGCGCTCGGCGTCTACTACGCCTTCATCCAGTTCGCCGGCTTCACTCTCGGTAAGGCCGTGTCGCAGTTCGACGCGCCCTGGATCAACTATCCCGGCAACAACTTCGACCAGCTGGTCGGCGGCAGCGGCACCACCAACGGCGTCGCCCAGATCACCTACACCGCTGATTTCGGTCAGGGCGTGACGGCTGCGTTCTCGGCGCAGGACCAGACGCAGGTCTTCCAGACCGCGATCTGGAACACCGCGGGCATGTCCACCACCGGCGTTCTCGGCGGTGCCTACGGCTCGAACACGCTCGGCGGCACCCGGTCTCCGGACCTCGTCGGCATGGTCCGCGTCGATCAGGCCTGGGGTCTGTTCCAGGCGTCGGTCGCCGCGCACGACAACCACGCCGCCTACTACGGTGCGAGCGAAATCACCGGTCACCCCGAAGACAAGTGGGGCTGGGCCGTTCAGCTCGCCTTGCAGATCAAGAACATCCCGACCGGCGCTGGCGACGTGATCAACATCTCGGGCGTCTACACCGACGGTGCGAGCCGCTACAACTTCCAGGAGCTGGCCGCGACCAGCTACTCGATGTTCGGCAGCTCGAACGCCGCCTATCAGAGCATCGGCTTTGCCGGCGTGTCTGACGCTGTGTTCGCTCCCGGCGGTGGCATGGAGCTGACCAAGACCTACGGCTTCCGTGGTGCCTACACCCACAACTGGAGCCCGTACTGGAACACGGCGCTGTACGGCGCGTGGGCTGCGGTCAACTACAGCGGCACGGCCAAGGGCCTGATCTGCGGCAGCGCCGCGTTCGCCACCCTGACCGGCACCTGCAACCCGGACTTCAACATCGGCCAGGTGGGTGTCATCACCCGCTGGACGCCGGTGAAGAACCTGACCTTCTCGGCCGACTTCACCTACAGCCATCTCGACCAGAAGTACTCGGGCACGATCACGACCGGTGCTCTGACGAGCGTCGCCAAGCCGGCGGCCACCTACGAGCTGAAGGACCAGGACACCTACAGCCTGCTGTTGCGCGCCCAGCGCAACTGGTAAGCTCAAGGTCTGTCTGATCTGACCTTAGCCCCGGCGGGACACCGCCGGGGCTTTTTTGCGAGAGGGGCCTTCTGGCAGGGACGGATTTCGGAAAATCCGGCAGCCTCTGCAGGCCACGAAGACGAGCCATGCGATTCGATCGTCTTCAAACTTATTTACTTACCTGACTTGATCAGCTATATTCTCTTCAGCCGATTACGAAAGTCACGGCTCTTAGCTTCACGCTAAGCCTCCAGAGACCTCCGGTGATGCCCCGCCGGAGGTTTTTCGTTTTTGGGGGAAAGCGTTTTCGAGCGAAGTCGATACCGGTTCGCGTCAGGAAAACGCGCCAACCAACAAGCTAGCCGCGCATCACGCGGGCACGCGAATTCGGCCGGTAGGCGAGGCGGCTGTGGCCGGCGCAATAGGGCTGGCCGTCGGGCGCGGCGTTGCCGCAGAAGCAGAAATCTTCTTCGCCCGGCGACGAGATCGGCCAGCGGCAGCGATTCTCGGACAGCTCGAGCAGTGAGCAGCGATTGGTGTCATCGATCGGCCCGGCCATCACGGGCGCGCCGGTCTCGCCGTAGATCGTGGCAAGCATCTCGTATTGCAGCCGCGGTACGGCGCGGGTCGCGCGGGCCGGCGGCGCAAGGCTTCGCTCGAGCCTGCGGTCTTCGACCGCGCGGCTGCGCGTCAGATTGAGCCGGGACAGCTTGCCGATCACGGCATTGCGGCTGACGCCGATATCGGCCGCGATCTCGCGACAGGAGAGGCCGGCTTCGAAATGCTGCTTCAGAAGTTCAATTCGCTCGTCAGTCCAGGTAGGTGAGAGAACAGGCATTGTAACGGTCCCAGGTTGCAGATGTTGGCCATCCGCATCGCAAGATCCGTCCGCCTCGCGTCCGCTGCGCGCTCACGTCCTGCCATTGTCGCGAATCGACAAAAGCCCGTCCTTGATGGCGAGACGGATGCCTTCCTCGATCAATGTCCGCGCGACGCCGGGAACGCTGGTGCCATGGGTGCCCTGTCTCACCAGTTTCTCCAGGTAGGTGATGGTCGAGAGCGCCAAGGTTACGGGAATGCGGTCAGTCTCGGCTTTTTCGGTGGCCATGGCCGAACGCTAGCCTCTTACTCGGGTACATAAAAGTAACGATTAAGACTCTATTTAGGTTCAGGGGTGGAAGTCAAATGCAGGTTGAGTTCGTGGCTCAGCCCGTTGGAATCACACGTGAAATTTGGCGCGGCTCAGCGCGCCGCCCGGAAGGCAGGGCGGCGGCGTGGCGTCAGCAGGTCAGGGAAGGCGGTTTGGCTCAGCCGTGCGCGATCGCCTTTTCGATCATGCAATGGATGCCCTTGGCGCCATTGACGGTCTGGGTCACCCTGAGATCGGCCGCCAGGCTGCACAGCGTGTAGGCATCCTCGCGTGACAGGTTTCGCACCTCGCCGAGCAGCACGATCATGTCGCGTAGCGCGCGCACCGCGCACTGGTCGAGGTCGGGGTCCATCGCCATGGTGATGTAGTGCGTCGCCGTCTCGGCGCGGGGATAGTCGAACTTGAGATCCTTGCGCAGGGTCAGCCGAAAGCGGCCCCGGAGCCCGGTCTCGATCGCGGTGACGCAGACCTCGCCATCGCCCTGCACACCATGACCGTCGCCGCAGGAGAACAGCGCGCCCGGCACGAACACCGGCAGGTACAGTGTCGCCCCCGCACCAAGCTCCTTGTTGTCGAGATTGCCGCCCATCGCGCGCGGGACCAGCGAGGAGATGCGGCCCCAAGCCGGCGGCGGCGACACGCCCATCACGCCGAAGAACGGTTTGAGGGGCAGGTCGAGGCCCCACGGCATGCGGCCAACCATCCGCGTCTGGTCCAGCGGGATGTTGAGAACACGCGTCGCGTGGAAATCATCGGGCAGGGTGCCCGACAGCGGCTTGATCATGTTCCAGCCCCAGTCCTGCCGGAGCTGGACGTCGAGGATCTCGACCGCGAGCACGTCGCCGGGCTCGGCGCCCTCGACCGCGACCGGGCCGGTGAGGATGTGGCCGGGCAGCATGCGCTCGTTCTTGGCATGAACCTCGTGCATCTCCGGCGGAATGTGAAACTTGTTGCGGTCGGGCAGCACGTCCGGGCCGCCGCTGATGGTGTCGGCCGTCACCTCGTCGCCGCTCGCGATGGTGAGGACGGGCTTGAGGGCGGCTTCGAAGAAGCCCCAATGGCAGGTCTCGGGGCTTGAATGCAGGTGATGATGGGTCATTTGTCGCGTCCGTCCGGTTTCATCAGAGCTCGTCATGAGAACCTGATAAGCCCGGGCTTGACCCGGCGATCGATCCTCTTTCAAGAAGATTTTCTGAAGAAGGATGGGCCGGTCAAGTCCGGCATGATCATTCCAGCGAGGCTCCCCTGTATTTCGTCCTTTCCAAGACGCTCGGCACCGCGCTGCTGCCGATCAATCTGCTGATCGAGCTCGGAATCCTGTCGCTGCTGCTGATGGTGACGCGCTTTGCATCGCTCGGCCGCAAGCTGGCCGTGACCACGCTGGTCCTGCTGGCGTTGGTTGCATTTTCGCCACTCGGCAATCTCCTGATGTACCCGCTGGAATCGCGGTTTCCGGCGTGGGACTCCTCGCGCGGCGCGCCCGACGGCATCATCGTGCTCGGCGGCTCCGTCGATTCCGACTTGTCGGCGGCGCACCGCACGCCGGTGGTCTCGCACGCCGCCGATCGCTTCTTTGCGCCGGCCGAGCTCGCGCGCCGTTATCCGAATGCGCGCGTCGTCTTCACCGGAGGCTCGGCGAACCTGATCTCGACCGAGGCCAAGGAAGCCGACTATTCCGCGCCGATCCTGGAAAGCCTGGGCATCGCGAAGGAGCGGCTGATCCTCGAGCGCGAGTCCCGCAACACCTGGGAGAACGCGATCTTCACGAAGCAGCTGGTGATGCCGAAGCCGGGCGAACGGTGGCTCCTGGTCACCTCGGCCTTCCACATGCCGCGCGCGATGGGGACCTTCCGCAAGGCCGGATTTGACGTCGAGGCCTATCCCGTCGACTGGCGGATGGGCGGGCGCGACGCGCTTTTCGCCTTCACCCGCAACGGCGCGGAGGGCCTCAGCAAGACCGACGTCGCCATGCGCGAATGGATCGGCCTTGTGGCGTACCGCATCACGGGACGGACCGGCGAGTTGCTTCCGGGACCGGGCAAGGACTAGAACGGGGGCTGCAAAACAAGAACACAGCACCGGCGCGCGATCGCCGGCCCCGGAGGATGCCATGCAGCAGCAGAGCGCAGACAGGATCGATCTTGCCGGCCTCGTCGCCGATCTCAATAGCCTGTTGCGACTGAAGACGACGGTGATCGGCATGAAGCTGTTCGCGCAAGCCGCGGAGATGGAGGCGATCCCGAAAATCCGGCGGCCGAACGCGATCCATACCACCGACCAGATCGTTAGCATGGCCGCGCGTCTGGGCTGGACCGTCGGCATCACCGGCGACGATCTGGTCGGCGCACAGTGCCGTGCGGTGATCGGCCTCGCGCCACAGGACGAAAAATGGCTCGCCGGCGAAAACTATGTCGGCGTATGGCACGGCACGGCCGAAGATGCGCGCAAGCGCCAGGAGGCGCTGGACGTCGTGCCGTTCGGGCACTACCAGGCGCTCGAGGTCAGTCCGCTCCAGAGCGGCCGGCTCGATCCGCCCGACATCTGCCTCGTCTACGCGACACCCGGGCAGATGATCATCCTGATCAACGGCCTGCAGTATACCGGCTACAAGAAGTTCGAATGGGGCGTGGTCGGCGAGACCGCTTGCGCGGATTCCTGGGGCAGGGCGCTCAAGACCGGCGAGCCCAGCCTGTCCTTGCCATGCTATGCCGAACGGCGCTATGGCGGCGTGCCGGACGAGGAGATGCTGATGGCCTTGAAGCCCTCCCATCTCGCCAAGGCGATCGAGGGGATGAAGGCGCTGGCGAAGAACGGCCTGCGCTATCCGATCCCGCCCTATGGTATTCAAAGCGACGTCCGTGCCGGCATGGGCGTGAGTTACGCGAAAAAGTAAGGGACGACCATGAGCTCTCAGGAATTCGACATCGTCGTCTACGGTGCGACCGGTTTCACCGGCCAGCTCGTCGCCGAATACTTGGCGGCACATTACAAGGACGACAAGGCGCTCAAATGGGCGATGGCAGGCCGTAGCCTCGACAAGCTGAAAACGGTGCGCGATGCGATAGGCGCGCCCGCGGATACGCCGCTGATCGTCGCCGATGCGTCGGATGCCGCCTCGCTGAAGGCGATGGTGGCGCAGACGAGGTCGGTCGTCACGACGGTCGGTCCGTATCAATTCTATGGCGAGGACCTGCTCGCGGCCTGCGTTGCTGGCGGCACGGATTATTTCGATCTGTGCGGCGAGCCGGTCTGGATGCGGCAGATGATCGACAAGTACGAGGCGGCGGCGAAGCAGAGCGGCGCACGCATCGTGTTCTCGTGCGGCTTCGATTCCGTGCCGTTCGAGCTCGGCGCGTTCTTCGTGCAGGACGAGGCCAAACGCGCGTTCGGCGCTCCCGCCGCGCGCGTGAAGGGGCGCGTGCGCGACATGCGCGGTACGCTCTCGGGCGGAACGGCGGCGAGCGCGAAGGCGACCTTCGATGCGGTCGCAAAGGATATCAGCCTCGTTGCGATCCTGAACGATCCGTTCGCGCTGACGCCGGGCTTCACCGGTCCGAAACAGCCGAAGGGCAACAGGGCGCTGCTCGAGGAGGATCTGCAATCCTGGGCCGCGCCGTTCATGATGGCGCTGATCAACACGCGCAACGTCCATCGCTCCAACATGCTGATGGGCTTCCCCTACGGCCAGGACTTTGTCTACGACGAGATGGTCCTGACCGGTCCCGGCGAAAAAGGCGAGGCCAACGCGAAACGTGTGATGGCGGCCAACGCCGAGAAGACCGGCCCGAACGCGCCCAAGCCGGGCGAGGGGCCGTCGAAGGAAGAGCGGGAGAACGGTCTGTTCAACCTGCTCTATGTCGCGATCGCGCCGGACGGTCGCATGGTGCGTGCCGGCGTCACCGGCGACCGCGATCCCGGCTACGGCTCGACCTCGAAGATGATCTCCGAATGCGCGATCTGCATGCTGCGTGATGCGACTGATGTCGCCGCCGGCTTCTGGACGCCGGGCGCAGCGATGCAGCACAAGCTGATCAAGCGGCTGCAGGACCACGCGGGGCTGACGTTCAGGGTGGAAGCCTAGACCCCACGGTCCTGCAGAAGGCGTGATCTGTGTCAGCGAAGTTCGACATCGTCGTCTACGGTGCAACCGGTTACACCGGCCAGCTCGTCGCCGAGTATCTCGCCGCGCACTATGTCGGTGAAGGCTCGCCGAGCTGGGCGCTCGCCGGGCGCAGCAGGGACAAGCTCGCCTCCGTTCTCGATGCGATCGGAGCCCCCGCGGACACGCCCCTCATCGTTGCCGATGCCGCTGATCCCGCGTCGCTGCGGGCGATGGTCGATCAAGCGAGGCTGGTCGTCACCACGGTCGGCCCGTACCAGCTTTACGGATCCGATCTGCTTGCGGCCTGTGTCGCTGATGGCACCGACTACATGGATCTCTGCGGCGAGCCGATCTGGCTGAAGCAGATGATCGACAGGCATGAGGCGGCCGCCAAGGCGAGCGGTGCGCGCATCATCTTCTCCTGCGGCTTCGATTCCGTGCCGTTCGAGCTCGGGGCGTTCTTCGTGCAGGAGGAAGCCAGGCGCGTGTTCGGAGCGCCAGTGCCGCGCGTCAAGGGGCGCGTCCGCGACCTCAGCTGGAAGTTCTCAGGCGGCACCTCGGCGAGCGCGAGGGTGACCTTCGAAGCAGTCGCGCAGGATCTCAGCCTGGTGTCGATCCTCAAGGACCCCTTCGCATTCACGCCTGGCATCGAGGGGCCGAAACAGCCGCGCGGCAACAGGCCTGTTTTCGAGGAGGACCTGCAATCGTGGTCCGCCCCGTTCGCGATGGCGACGCTGAATACGCGCAACGTCCACCGCTCCAACATGCTGATGGGATTCCCGTATGGCAGGGATTTCGTCTACGACGAGATGGTGCTGACGGGAGCGGGGGAAGAAGGGCAGGCCAACGCCAAGCGCGTCATGGCCGCCAACAGCGAAAAGACAGGTCCTGAAGCGCTCAAGCCCGGCGAGGGCCCCACGAAGGAAGAGCGCGACAACGGTCACTACGACCTGCTTTATGTCGCGATTGCGCCCGACGGCCGTCAGGTTCGCGCGGCGGTGAAGGGCGATCTCGATCCCGGCTATGCGTCGACCGCGAAGATCGTCTCCGAATGCGCGATCTGCCTGTTGCGCGACACGCCTGACGTGCCGGCTGGTCTCTGGACGCCGGGCGCAGCGATGCAACACAAGCTGATCGGGCGGCTGGTCGAGAACGCTGGGCTGAGGTTTGAGGTGGAGAGTTAATTCAGCTCTCGTAGGGTCGGCAAAGGCGCAACGCGCCGTGCCCACCATCTCTCTGCGGTTTCGCTTCGCAAATGGTGGGCACGCTGCGCTTTGCCCACCCTACGGCAGTGTGTCGCTACTACGGCAGTGTCCCGCTACGCCGCCCGCGCGTCATACGCGTACATGAAATCCATGCTCTTGGCGCCCAGCGGCAGCAGCCACTTCATCATCTGATTGCGCATCCACGCGCCGGTGGCGCTGAACTCGCGCTTGCTGTTGCCGTTGCGGCGGGCCATGGCAACGATCTTCTCCGCGCGGGGGCGGCGCTCGGCCTCGAAGGCCTGGAAGGTGGTGCCGAGCTCCTGGCCGTCCTGCATCAGGCGTGCGAGCCTCATCGCATCCTCAAGCGCGAGCGAGGCGCCCTGGCCGGCATGGGGGCTGGTCGCATGCGCGGCGTCGCCGATCAGCAGCGAGCGCTTGCGCGACCAGGTCGGCAGGGTCGCGACGTCGAGCGTATCGGTGACCACGATATTTTCGGCGGCTTCGATGATGTCGGGGATCGGATTGTGCCAGCCGCGGTGGAAGCCGCGCAGATGCTGCTTCAGCGTCGCCTGGTCGAGCGCGCGGAACATCGCGGCATCCATGCCGTGGGCGGGCTGCGTGCTCCACCACATCACGCCGTCGGTCGGATCCGGGCTGCAATAGCCGTAGCCGAAGAACCCGCTCTGGCCGAACGTCGTCTCGACGTGCCGGCCGATCGGCCGGCCGTCGAGCACGGCGTGCGGCACGAAGCCGCCAAAGCCGATCAGGCCGGTGTTGAACGGCTGCGGTCCGTCCGGCACCACCTGGCGCCGGGTGATGGAATGCACGCCGTCGGCGCCGATCAGGAAGTCGCCTTCGGCTGTGGTGCCGTCAGCGAAATAGGCAATGATCGGCTGGTCGCCGCGATCCTCGATCTTGATCAGACGCTTTTCGAAATAGAGCGAGACGCAAGCGCACCAGGCCTTGTCGATCAATATCTCGTTCAGCGTAGCGCGGCAGACATTGACCGCCGGCTGGCCGAAGCGCCGTTCCATGTCGCGATTGATCGAGCCGAGCCGCTCGCCGCCTTGCGAGTAGAAGTCGAAGGACTCCGCGACCGAGCCGCGGCCGATCAGCTCGCCCGCAAGGCCGATCTCGTCCATGACTTGCATGCCGTTCGGCGCGATCTGAAGCCCGCCGCCGATGCCTTTCGAATAGGGCCATGCCTCGTAGATCGCGGATTCGATGCCGGCGCGGCGAAGCAGGATCGCCGCGACTGGCCCGGCGATGCCGGCGCCGATGATCAGGGCCTTGCGTGGAGGGCTGGACATGGCTTGCTCCCGACGTTTCCGTGGTGCTAGGAGGAATTAAGGTTGCTAAATCTCTTAGTGACTAAGATATATATCGACTAAGATACGAGGCCAGCCTTGTCAAGGACGAAAGCGCGCGTGGCATTGTTGCAGGAGCTCGAGGAGGCAATGCGCAGGTCGTCCGCGCAGGGCGTGCTCTATGGCCAGACCGTTGCGAACGTTGCCGGAATTGCCAATTCCGACCTCGAATGCATGGACATCCTGTATCTGGAGGGCCGCGTCACCGCAGGCCGGCTCGCCGAGGTCACCGGCCTGACCACGGGCGCGATCACCGGTGTGGTCGACCGACTCGAGAAGGCCGGCCTGGTGCGCCGCGAGCGCGACGAGAAAGATCGGCGCAAGGTCTTCATTTCGGTCGTGCCGGAGAAGGCGATGAAAATCGGCCAGCTCTACGTGCCGATGCAGCAGGCGATGGAAAAGGTATTTGGCGCCTATTCCGATGAGGAACTGCGGCTGCTGCTGCGCTTCGCGACCGAGGGTTACAAGGGCGTGCTGGCGGCGACCGAGGCGCTGAAGGGCCTGCTCGACACGCCGCCGGAGAAGCGTCCTGATCTCAAGCTGAAGAAGCTTCGTCCGAAACCTTGATCTTGTAGGCCTGCGCAGCGGCGATCATGCCCCACATCGCGCCCAGCATCATCCAGAAGTGCCGCCAGTGGTCGGTGTCGATCACGAAGCTCTCGCCGACGGTGCCGACGAAGGCAGAGAAGATCGCAAGATAAGCGCGCTGCCAGGGCACGCGGACGAAGACGTTTCGGAAGCCCATGATCACGGTGGTGAAGACCAGCGCGGGATAGCACACGCCGGAGAGCCAGCCGCCCGACATGAAGGCGTTGAGATAGGAGTTGTGGGTGTCCTCGGGAAAGAAGCGGTGGAATTGCAGCGGGCCGATGCCGAGCGGCAGGTCGAGTGCCATCTCCGCGCCGAGGATGTGCCTGCCGAACCGGCCGAAGCGGCCTTCGTCATAGCTCTGGTCGAAGCTGGCGCGCTGCTTGAACATCTCGGCGGTGGAATCGAATGACAGCAGGACCGCGATCAGCGCGAGGCTCAGCACGGCGGCGACGATCGCCATGACGACGATGCGCGAGCGCTGCGCATTGGTGCGGCTGGTCAGGACCATCAGCGCCAGCATGAAGGCGGAGGTCAGCACCAACCCGCCCCAAGCGGCGCGGGAGAAGGCGAGCAGGATCGCCAGCGACATGATGCCGAAGGCGATGACGTTCCGGAGCGCTTTGGCCAGCTTGTCGGAGACCACGCTCTGGAGCGCGAACAGCGCCGGCAGGATCAGGAAGGCGCCGAGCACGTTCGGGTCCTTGAACGTGCCGCGCGCGCGTCCGTAGAGGGTGAGGAGATCGTCGCCGCCCGGAACCAGGTGGAAATAGCCGGCGATCGCCGCGAGCGAGGCAACCATCGCGCCGACCACGAGGCCGCGCAGCAGCATGTCGAGCCGGGCGGCGGTGTCCTCTGAGGTGATCATCGCAAAGAACACCACGGTGACTGCCATGTACCAGGAGGTCGCGATCCAGCTCACCACCTCGCTCTGCTCGAACAGCGGGATCGCGCTGATGGTGTAGCCGACATTGAGCAGGACCAGCATCAGCACCAGCGGTATCAGCACGAGCTTCAGCCGCAAACCGGTGGCGAAGAAGGCGACGGTGGCAAGCAGCGTCGCGATTTCGTAGGGGCTCGGTTCGATGAAGACGATCGCGCCGGAGGCGCCGACCAGCCACACCAGCGCACGCTGGAGCGCCAGCACGCCAGGCGCAGCCGGCCCGGCTACGTTCACTCCACCGGCTGTCGCCGCATACGCCATCACACGCTCATACGCTTACGCAACTGGTACGCCACAAACACCGCTGTCATCGCCCGGCTCGACCGGGCGATCCAGTATTCCGCGGCAGCGAGGTTCAGCCCCGGCGTCTCGGCGTACTGGATGCCCCGCCTTCGCGGGGCATGACAGAGCAACTCAACTCAATACGCGTTCTCGTTCTTGGTCAGCAGCGAGATCGGCGTCTTCAGCAGAATGTAGAGGTCGAACAGCACCGACCAGTTCTCGATGTAATAGAGGTCGAACTCGACGCGCTTCTGGATCTTCTCTTCGTTGTCGATCTCGCCGCGCCAGCCGTTGATCTGGGCCCAGCCGGTGATGCCAGGCTTGACGCGGTGACGGGCGAAATAGCCGTCGACGGCTTCGTCGAACAGGCGGCTCTGGAGCTTGCCCTGCACCGCATGGGGGCGCGGGCCGACCAGGGAGAGATTGCCGGAGAACACCACGTTGAAGAGCTGCGGCAGCTCGTCGAGGCTGGTCTTGCGGATGAAGCGGCCGACGCGGGTGACGCGCGGGTCGTTCTTGGTGACGACCTTCGAGGCGGTTGGGTCGGCCTGATGATGGTACATCGAGCGGAACTTGTAGACGTCGATGCGTTCGTTGTTGAAGCCGAAGCGCTTCTGGCGGAACAGCACCGGGCCGGGGCTGTCGAGCTTCACCGCCAGCGTCACCAGTCCCATCACCGGCAGCGCCGCGAGCAGCGCAAGGCCGCCGACAACGCGGTCGAACAGCCACTTCATCACCAAATCCCAGTCGGTGATCGGCGCCTCGAACACGTCCAGCGTCGGCACCTCGCCGAGATAGGAATAGGAGCGGGGCCGGAAACGCAGCTTGTTGGTGTGCGCGGAGAGGCGGATGTCGACCGGCAGAACCCAGAGCTTCTTCAGCATCTCCAGGATGCGGGTCTCGGCCGAGATCGGCAGCGCGAACAGCACGAGATCGACGCGGGTGCGACGCGCGAACTCGACGATGTCGTCGACCTTGCCGAGCTTGCGGGCGCCGGCGCAGGTGTCGAGCGCGCGGCTGTCGTTGCGGTCGTCGAACACGCCGAGCACGTGGATGTCCGAGTCTTCCTGCGCGTTCAGCGCCTCGACCAGCTCCTCGCCGTTGCGGTCGGAGCCGACGATGATGGTGCGGCGGTCGAGGCGACCCTGACGGGCCCAGTTGCGCACCAGCGAGCGCAGCACGAGGCGTTCGCCGATCAGCACGCCAAGTCCGAGAAAGAAGAAGGCGGCGAGCCAGAGCCGCGACGTGTCGCTGCCGAATTTGGCGAAGAAGGAGACGCCGATGAACAGCAGGAAGACGAACGACCAGGACGAGATCATCCGCGTCATCTGCCGCAGATGGCCGCGGAACAGCTGCACCTGGTACATGTCGGCAGCCTGGAAGCAGACCACGGCGGCCACCGCGACGGCAACGATCTGCGCAGGATAGACCCAGCTGAAGCCGGACAGCGGCATGACATAGCCGACATAGAGTGCGGCGCCGACGAGGCTCAGCAGCGTGAAGTCGGCCGCGCGCACGAAGCCTGTGATCACGATCGGCGAATAGGCGCGAGCGACCTTCTGGTTGACGACATCGAGCGCGGCCGGCGAAAGCCGGCGGCGTCGTTCGACGAAGGGTTTATCAACCGGGACGGCCGCGGCGCTGGTCGCGGCATCGAGCATCGAGCGTGCGTTGAGCGGTTCCACGGGCGTCCACGTCCATTCCAAAGACCCGCGGGCAGCGACTTTGCGCCCCGGGTGAGCATCCCCTGGCACGTCGATTATCGAACAAATCGGAAGATTTTCTAAAGCGACCCGAACAATGTTAATGATTGGCAAATGCGTCGCGATAGCCCGCGAGCACGCCATCGACCATCGCCTGCTGCGAGAAATGCGCGGAGATGCGCTCGCGCAGAGAGGATGCACGCTGTGCGGTTCCTTGTGGATCGTCCAGCGCGGCTGCAATTGCTTCCGCCATCGCTTCGGCATTGCTCGGCGCGAACAGCGCCGGACTGTCGGCACCAAAGATCTCGGGGATGCCGCCGACCCGGGCGGCGATCATGGGAATGCCGGCCGCTCCCGCTTCGATCACGACATAAGGCATGGAATCGCCGCGCGAAGGCACCACCAGCAGCCGGCCCTTGGAGAAGCCGTAGCGCGCTTTGACGTGGCCGATGAAGCGAATGGCACCGGCGAGGCCGAGCTTCTCGACCTGCGCTTTCAAGGTCGCCGTTTCCTCGCCATCGCCACCGAGCGTCAGCGTCACCTTCCTGCCGCCTGCATGCAGGCGCGCCACCGCATCGACCAGCAGATCTGCGCCCTTGATGTGCCTGAACTCGCCGACATAGGCGAGATCGGTGGCATCCTCCGCGGTGATAACAGGCTCGAACTCCTCCGACGTCACGCCGTTGAAGACGCAGTGCACCACGCCCTTGGGCGTGCCGACGATGCGCTGATAGGTGTTGCGGGCAAAGGCGCTCTCGAACAGGAACAGGTCCGTCGCATCCATCAGCGTGCGTTCCAGGCGTGCGTAGAATTCGCCCTTGAACGTGTGGAGAGGGTAATGCAGCGAGCCGCCATGCGGGGTGTAGATGCGAATGGTGTCGTCGGAGCGCCGCCGCATCCGGACGAAGGCGCCGGCCTTGGCGCCGTGACCGTGCATGACGTCGGGCTTGAGGCCGGCGATCAGGCGGCGCATCCGCAGCCACACCAGGAAATCATCCGGAGAAGGTTCGCGGCGGATTGCGAGCCGATGCACGCCGAGCTTGAGCCGCGGCGCGAGCTCGACAAGTGCCTTCTCGGCGCGCTCGCCGCCGGTGAGACTGTCGGCGAGAATGCCGACATGATGGCCGCGGTCAACCTGCCCGTTGGCGAGGTCGAGGATGTGGCGGAAGATGCCGCCGACGGGCGCGCGTACGGCGTGGAGGATGCGGAGCGGCCGGTCGGAAGAGGGGGGCATGATCAGAACCAGCGCTCGAAGGCGATGCTCGAACAATTCTCGAAATATCGAGATGGATTAAGAGCCCTCGTGGTTAACAAACGGTGTCGGGTGCAAGTCCGCCGGTCGCTGTGCGGCGCGATTAACCCAGCGGCAACCTTAATGGAGTGTAATCGCCGTGGTTGAGGTAGAGTCGCAGCATTGCCCTGCGGGAGTGTTCGATGCGTTTAGCGTTCTGGCGTGCCGGCAAGGACAAGGCTGTGATCGAGCGGGCTGTTTCGAAGCCCAAGACCGAACCTAAGGCTGGACCCAAGGAAGCCGAAGCCGCATCCGAGGTTGAAGCCACCAGGGTCGAAGCAAAGCCTGCGCCTGTTGCTCCTAAGCAGGCGCCCGTGGAATCCGGTGACATCGACCTGCACGCGCTTGGCGCGGCGCTGGCGCGCAAGCGCGGCTGGATCATCGTGCCGACGGTGCTCGCGCTCGTCGCCTCCATTGCCGCCGTCAATCTCGTCACGCCGCGCTACAAATCCGAGGCGCGCATCCTGATCGACGGCCGCGAGAACGTGTTCCTGCGGCCGAACAGCGACCGCACCGAGGAGCGGCAGGCGCTCGACGCCGAAGCCGTCACCAGCCAGGTGCAGCTCGTGCTGTCGCGCGAACTCGCGCGCGAGATCATCAAGAAGAACAAGCTTGCGGAGCGGCCCGAATTCGATCCGGTGCTTCAAGGCATTTCGCCGCTGAAGTCACTGGCCGCGCTGGTCGGCATCGGCCGCGATCCGTTCTCGATGACGCCGGAAGAGCGCGTCCTCGACGCCTATTACGAGCGCCTGCAAGCCTATGCCGTCGACAAGTCGCGCGTCATCGTGGTCGAATTCCAGTCCGCCGATCCCGACCTTGCCGCGCGCGTCGCCAACTCGATCGCCGACGGCTATCTGGTGCTGCAGCAGGATGCGCGCCAGGATCAAGCCAAGAACGCGAGCCAGTGGTACGGCAGCAGGATCGACGAGCTGCGGCGGAACGTCGCCGAGGCCGAAGCCAAGGCCGAGGATTTCCGCTCCAAGTCGAGCCTGTTCGTCGGCACCAACAACACCACGCTGTCGAACCAGCAGATGGGCGAGGTCAACACCCAGCTCAACAATGCGCGCGCATTGAAGGCCGATGCCGAGGCCAAGGCGCGGCTGATCCGCGAGATGCTCCAGAGCGGCAAGCCGATCGAGGCCTCCGAGGTGCTGAACTCGGAATCGATTCGTGGGCCATCCCAGCAGCGCGTAGCCCTGCGGGCGCAATTGGCGGAGCAATCCTCGACGCTGCTCGGCAATCATCCGCGCATCAAGGAGCTGAAGGCGCAGCTTGCCGATCTCGACAACCAGATCCGCGACGAGGCCGCCAAGATCGCCCGCTCGCTGGAAAACGACGCGCGCTTCGCCAGCGGTCGGGTGCAGGAATTGTCGGCGAGCCTGGAGCAGCTCAAGAAGCAGGCGACCTCGACCAACGGTCAGGACGTACAGCTGCGTGCGCTCGAGCGCGAAGCCAAGGCGCAGCGCGACCTGCTCGAGACCTATCTCGCCAAATACCGCGAGGCCAACACCCGCGAGACCATCGACACCGCGCCGACTGACGGACGCATCATCTCGCGTGCCATCGTCTCGAACACGCCGGCCTATCCGAAGAAGCTGCCGATCGTGCTGATCGCGACGATCGCGACCTTGCTGCTGTCGTCCGGCGTCGTCGTCACCGGCGAGCTGCTGCGCCAGACCGCGCCGCGCGCAGTGGCGGCGGTCGTCCCGGCACCGACGCCGGTGCGCCAGGAGCGGGTGGTCGAGCCGGTCGTCGAACCGCTCGTCGATCCGGTCATGGCGGAGCCCGCGCCGCTCCAGCCGGAGATCACGGCCGATGCCGATGTCAGCGAGTTCGCCGAGATCGAGCATCTGGCGGAGCGCCTGAGCGCGGCTGGTGCTGCGGCCAAGAAAGTCACGGTGCTCGGCACCGCCTCGGGCGAAGCCATCACGCTGTCGACGTTGACGCTCGCCCGGCATCTGGCGCGCGACGCGCGGGTCGTCGTGGTCGATCTCGCCGGGGCGTCGCTGACCATCGCCGCCGTGTCCGTCGATACCACGGCACCTGGCCTTGCCGAGCTGATGCAGGGTGAAGCCTCGTTCGCGCAGGTCATCACCCGCGACAAGCTCTCGCGGCTGCACCTGGTCATGGCCGGCCGTCCCGGCTTCGACCGCAGCCTGCTGCAATCGCCGCGGGTGACGCTCGCGGTCGACGCGCTACTCCGTGCCTATGACCACGTGCTGCTCGACGCCGGTAGCGCTTCGGACCTGCCTGCGGAGCTGCTGACGGCGCATGCCCGCGCCGTCGTGGTGCCCGATGCGTCGATGGCGCAGGATGCGCGCACGCTGATGTGCGAGCAACTGAGGGGCGTCGGCTTCAGCGAGGTGACGATGCTGACTAGGCCGGTGCAGCCGTCAAACGCACCGGAAGCCCCGCGCGTCGTGGCGGCGTGACGTTCTTATCCTCTCCCCTTGTGGGAGAGGGTGGCTTCGCGAAAGCGAAGCCGGGTGAGGGGGTTTCTCTCCTCACGAACAGTCTAGCGGGCGGAGAGATACCCCTCATCCGGCGCTTCGCGCCACCTTCTCCCCCAAGGGGAGAAGGGAAGAGAACTACCCGAACGCCTGCCGCAGCCGCCGGGCCAAATCAAACAGCATCTGGTTCTGCTTCACCAGCCGCTTGCCGCGGCTCAGCGAGGACATCGCCATCGCCGCGAGTTTTCCGCGCGAGGTCAGGGGAACGAAGCTGTCGAAGATGTCCTCATCGTCCTTGCAGAACATGCGCTTGTAGTCGTCCGAGCCGATGCCGAGATCGAGCGAACGGTAGCCGCGCTCGCCGTAGCGGTCGATGATGTAGCGCATCAGGATCAGCCCGGGGCTGTAGCGGGCGTGCTCGGACATCGTGTAGGTGTTGAACATCATCGAGAAGCGCTGGCCGTCGGCGACGCCGGCGAAGATCGCGATCACCTCGTCGTCGCATTCGAGCGCGTGGATGTCGATGACGCGGCCGTCGCCGCGCGGGGCGAGGCACGCGCTGCGGATGAACGCTTCGACGCCGGGCTCGGCGAAGACATTGGGCAGCTTCTGCTCGGCCATCCGCGCCGGCTTGACGCGGAAGAACCAGTCGAGCAGGCGGGTGACGTCCGCGTCCGTGGTGGCAAGGTGATAGCGATAGCCCGCGAGCGCCTGGAGCTTCTTCTCCTTGCTCTTGAGACGGCGGCGGAAGGAGTTGCTGATCCGCGAGGTGGGCGGACCGCCGGGCTCCATCACCAGCAGCGGGCAGCCGTTGATTGCGCTCTGCCGCGGCAGAGCCGCAAACGGGTTCTGCTGGTCGTTCCAGCGCAGCGGCTGCTGCGTCAGCGAGAGCACATCGACATGCTCGCGCAGCGGCGCAAGCAGCGCGTCGAGGTCGGCGACGGTGGCCTGCACGGCAAATTCGGCGTTCCACAGGCCCATGTTGAACGTCGTATGCTTGCCGCCCATGAAGCAGGCCGTGCGCAAGCCGTGCCCCTGACGCAGCGAGAGCGGCAGCAGCAGCAGCGGCTGGCGATCGGCGTCGCGGGCAATGACGATGAAGGGGCGCGAGTCCTCGCAGCCGGCCAGGCGCTGCCACGGGCCCAGCAGGTCGAAGCGCTGATAGGGCGTGAAGAGGTGGCCGCTCTCCTCGAACGCGCGCCAGGCTATCTCGGCCTCGGCGAGATCGGTGACGATTTCGACATGCGCGATACGGCTCGCTTTCGACCGCGCTGGCGCTTCTGCCGTCCGGCTTTGCATCGCCGCAGCCATGGTCATTCGCGAAACCTGTCGAGAAACGAAAAATGCGCAATTCGGCCTGTGGCCGACCTTTGCAAAGAAATGTCAACAAAGGGTAATGACAATAGCTGCGGGAACGGGCCGCCAGCGAACGCGAAGGTGGGATATTGGCATCGGACGACAGATGGCTGGAGCGGCTGCGCCTCGAGCTGGCCTGGTTCACCGGCAAGGCTGCGCTGAGCAGCCGCGGCGCCGGGGCCATCCTGCGGTTTTCGCGCGTGCGGCCGCGGCGGCGCGGCGGGTTCCAGCCGCTGCGAGAGGACGAGATCACGCCGCAATTCCTCGACCGCGCCATTCGCGCGCTGAAGCGGTGGCGCTATGACTTTCTCGGCATGGACGAGGTTTGCCGCCGTGCGGTGACGCTGCGGGAGAAGCGCCGCTTCGTGGCGCTCACCTTCGACGGCGCGCACAAGGACCTCATCAGCTTCGCCTATCCGGTGCTGGCGCGCCACGCGGTCCCGTTCACCATCTACGTTCCCACCGCCTTTCCCGACGGTGTCGGAGAAGCCTGGTGGCTCGGCCTCGAGCAGGTGATCGCGCGCGAGAGCCGCATCAGCCTCATGATGGGCGAGAAGGAGCAGCGTTTCACCGTCACGGGCAATGCCGAGAAGCGGGCACTGTTTTCGTATCTTGAAGGCTGGCTGCGCTCGCTGCCGCCGGCGGAGCTGTCGGCGGCGATGGCCGATCTCTGCACGCGCTACCGGATCGATCTTGCCGCGCTCTCGCGCGAAGCGTCGATGGACTGGGAGGATCTGGCGAAGCTGGCTGCCGACCCGCTGGTGACGATCGGCAGCGCGACCGTGAACTATCCCGTTCTTGCCAACATGAAGGATGCAGCCGCGCTGCGCGAGATGACGATGGGCAAGGCCGTCGCGGAAGCTGCCTTTCGCAGCGACGTCAGGCATCTCGCCTTTCCGTTCGGCGACCGCTCGTCGTTCCGGCGCAGCCATGTCGTGATGGCGGAGGAGGCGGGTTTTGCCAGCGCTGTGTCGACGATCCCAGGCATCGTCGATGCGGAGGGCCGCACCAATCTGCGCGCACTGCCGCGGATTTCCTGGGACGGGCGCGTGCGCTCGTTGCGCATGTTGCGCGTGCTGATGTCGGGTGTCGCCTTTGCGCCGGTGAAGCCGACGGGCAGCGTCACGAGCTCGACTTGACGCGGTCGGGCCGCTGCATCCAGCTCACGATCGGCATCGCCGGCAGCACCCAGCCCATGCCGACCACCACGTAATAGATCGCCTGCCGCCAGCCGGATTCGGCGATCCATGGCATCTGCGCGGCCGCCATGCCGAGCAGGGCCCAGACGGTGGCTAGCACCAGGAGCAGGATGGCGCCGAGGAACTTGCGGGTGCGGATCGTCATGGCGGATGACTGCGGCTTTCGCGTAACTTGCACTGCGGAAGCGGGGGACTATAAGGGGCACGCAGTCCGGTTCAAGTCTCTTAGCTATAGACCTGGTTTAGCCCTTGAAATGACGCCGATTTCCGCCCCGTCCGAGCCGCATCGCGCCGTGCGCTGGTGGCTGATTTCCGTGGCCGCGCTGATCGCGCTGATGGTGCTGGTCGGCGGCGCGACGCGGCTGACGGAATCCGGGCTCTCGATCGTCGAATGGAAACCGGTCACGGGCAGCGTCCCGCCGCTCTCGGAAGCGCAGTGGACCGAGGCCTTCGAGGCCTACAAGAAGATCCCGCAATATCGCGAGCTCAACGCGGGCATGAGCCTGTCTGAGTTCAAGGAGATTTTCTGGTGGGAATGGAGCCACCGGTTGCTCGGTCGCTTCATCGGCATCGCCTATCTCCTGCCGTTCCTGTTCTTCCTGTGGCGGGGGGGCCTCTCCGGTGAGCTGAAGCGGAGGCTGTGGCTGCTGTTCGCGCTCGGCGGACTGCAGGGCGCGGTCGGCTGGTGGATGGTGGCCTCGGGCCTCACCGAACGCGTCGAGGTTTCGCAATATCGGCTGGCGACGCATCTGATGCTGGCGCTCTTGATCTTCGCCGGCATCGTCTGGACGGTGCGCCGGCTCAAAGAGCGCCCGCAGATCGCAGCGCCCACGCGGCTGCGTTTCACGAGCGCGCTGCTCCTCGTCGTGACTTTTGTGCAGATCTATTTCGGCGCGCTGGTTGCGGGCCTGCGCGCGGGCCGTGCCTACAACACTTGGCCGCAGATTGACGGTGCTTTCATCCCGTCTGCAGACCGGCTGTGGTTCGAGACGCCGTGGTGGCGCAACATGTTCGACAACGTGCTCACCGTGCAGTTCGAGCACCGCATGACGGCTTACGCGCTGTTCGTGCTGGCGGCGCTGCATGCGATCGACGCGGCGCGCTCGCGCGCAGGTGCAGCGGCGAGTGGCGCGCTGTTGCTTCTCGCGGCGGTGGGCCTGCAGGCGGTGCTCGGCATTCTCACGCTGCTTAATCAGGTGCCGATTGATCTCGCGCTTTCGCATCAGGCTGTTGCGATCGTGGTGCTCACACTCGCGGTGATACAGGTGGAGCGGCTCGCTTCGCGGCAGTCGACTGCGACGCAGCCGAGTGCGGTTCCGGTTAGCCAGGCAGGTTGATCAGCAATAGCCGTAGATGCCGCACGCATAGGGCAGCCGCCAGAAATAGCCGACCTGCGGTCCGCCGTAGTATGGGCCCTGATAATCGTAGCTCCAGGGGCGGCCGTAATAGCCCGGCAACGTGTTGGAGCCGGGCAGGAGCGGCGTGCCCGGCAGGTTGCGGATATAGCTGCCGATGCCGTACGCCGGCGAGATCAGCGCATCCGGATCGGTCTCGACATAGACCGTCGGCGGTTCCGGCGGCGGAGCGACGGCGCGCCGCTTCGGCGTGGCCGGCAAATCGGCGGCGACAGCGGCTGAAACCGTCAGCATCGCCGCGAGGGCAGGCAGCGTCCAGCGCAACATCGTCGGCTCCGAATCAAGGGGGGCGATCCTCGAACGATGTATGGGGCAGATATGGTTAATGACTGTTAACGGGGGCGATCGCCAAACAGCGCGGCCGTCATTCCGGGGCGGTGCGAAGCACCGAACCCGGAATCTCGAGATTCCGGGTCTGGTCCTTCGGACCATCCCGGTCGGAATGACAGCGGAAAACTAGGCCCCCAGCGCCTGCTCCAGGTCCGCGATCAGATCTTCCTTGTCCTCGATGCCGATCGAGAGCCGCACCACGTCGGGACCGGCGCCGGACTTGACCTTGGCGGCGTCGTCGAGCTGGCTGTGCGTGGTCGAGGCCGGGTGGATGACGAGCGAGCGGGTGTCGCCGACATTGGCGAGGTGCGAGAACAGCTGCAGTTTCGACACCAGGCTGACGCCGGCGTCATAGCCGCCCTTGAGGCTGAAGGTGAACACCGCGCCCGCGCCCCGCGGCGCGTATTTGCGCGCGAGCTGGTTGTACTTGTCGCTCGGCAGGCCCGCATAGCTCACCGAGGCCACCGCCGGATGGGCGGCGAGGAATTCGGCGACCGCCTTGGCGTTGTCGCAGTGCTTCTGCATGCGCAGCGGCAGCGTCTCGATGCCGGTGAGGATCATGAAGGCATTGAAGGGCGAGAGCGCCGGCCCGAGATCGCGCAGACCCAGCACGCGGCAGGCGATCGCGAAGGCGAAATTGCCAAAGGTCTCCTGAAGGCGGATGCCGTGATATTCCGGCCGCGGTTCCGACAGCATCGGATATTTGCCGCCGGTCGACCAGTCGAACGTGCCGGCATCGACGATGATGCCGCCGAGCGAGTTGCCGTGGCCGCCCAGAAACTTCGTCAGCGAGTGCACGACGATGTCGGCGCCGTGGTCGATCGGGCGGATCAGATAGGGTGAGGCCAGCGTGTTGTCGACGATCAACGGAACGCCCGCCTTGCGGGCGACCGTCGAGATCGCCTCGATGTCGGTGATGCTGCCGGCGGGATTGGCGATGGACTCGATGAAGATCGCCTTGGTGCGCGGCGTCACCGCGCGCTCGAAGCTTGCGATGTCATCGGGATCGGCCCACACCACGTTCCAGCCAAAGCTCTTGAACGCATGCGTGAACTGGTTGATCGAGCCACCATAGAGTTTTCGCGCAGCGATGAATTCGTCGCCGGGCTGGAGCAGCTGCTGCAGCACCACGACCTGCGCGGCATGGCCCGAGGCGACCGCGAGCGCGGCGGTGCCGCCTTCGAGCGCGGCGACGCGCTCTTCCAGCACCGCGTTGGTGGGGTTGCCGATGCGGGTGTAGATATTGCCGAATGCCTGCAGGCCGAACAGCGAGGCGGCATGGTCGGCGTCATTGAAGACGAAAGACGTGGTTTGATAAATCGGAGTCGCGCGCGCACCGGTGGTCGGATCGGGCTGTGCACCGGCATGCACGGCGAGGGTTGAAAATCCCGGAAGGCGATCGCTCATTGAGGGCGTCCTGTTCTTGTGGTCTGAAATCGCGCGGCATGCTGATGGCCGCCGTGGCCGCCGTCAAGCTGCCGCTTCACATCAGAATGATTTGGGCATGATCTTGCTACGCATTGTCGCGTTCGCGAAAGGAATCCTTCGCGATTGTCTCAGCTTTGCTCGGTCTTGTTTTTGGCCGCGCGATCGGAGGCCGCGGTGTCGCCGCCGCCGACACTCATCCGATTGAGGGAGAGTCGCATGCCCTGCGTCGGCGCCGGCGGGCGCTTGGAGCTGAGCGTGCGCGAATTCACGCCCATCCAGGAAATCTCCGATGACAAACGGCCATATTCGATCTTGGGGCAGCGATTCATCACGACCTTGATCCCGGCCGCTTCCGCCTTTTCCGCGGCGGCGTCATCGCGTGCGCCAAGCTGCATCCAGATCACCTTCGGCAGCGGATCGAGCGTGAGAGCCTCGTCGACGACAGGCATGATGTGGCTGGAATTGCGGAAGATGTCGATCATGTCGACGGGACGTCCGATGTCGGAGAGCGAGGCGACGAAGGGTTTTCCGAGCAGCTCCTTGCCGACATGGCCGGGATTGATCGGGATCATGTCGTAGCCGCGCTGGGCCAGATATTTGAACGCGAAATAGCTCGGCCGCACATTGACCGGCGAGGCGCCGACCATCGCGATCGACTTCACGCTGTTGAGGATGCTGCGGATGTAATTGTCGGGATAGGCGTCGTGGTTCATGTGATCCTTCATTCGTCATTCCGGGGCGGTGCGCAGCATCGAACTATGGTGCGCAATGGCGCACCTGAGAATCTCGAGATTCCGGGTCGGCTCTTCGAGCCGCCGGAATGACTGCGCAACAAATCACTCATCCCGCCATATCGGCTCGCGTTTCTCGATGAACGCGCCGATGCCTTCCTCGGCATCACGCGCCATCATATTCTCGGTCATCACCTCTGCGGCATAGCGATAGGCGTCCGCAAGGCTCATCTCGGCCTGGCGGTAGAATGCTTCCTTGCCGAGCTTGACGGTGTAGGCGGACTTCAACGCGACCTGCTGCGCAAGCTCGATCGCGGCGCCGAGCTCGGTGCCGGCGGGCACCACGCGGTTGACGAGGCCGATCTCGCGGGCACGGTCGGCGGTAACAGGCTCACCCGTGAGCAGCATCTCCATCGCCTGCTTGCGCGGGACGTTGCGCGACAGCGCCACCATCGGCGTCGAGCAGAACAGGCCGATGTCGACGCCGGGCGTTGCGAACTTCGCATCCTCCGAGGCGATCGCGAGGTCGCAGCTTGCCACAAGCTGGCAGCCAGCCGCGGTCGCGATGCCCTGGACGGACGCGATCACGGGCTTGGGCAGATGCACGACCGCCTGCATCATCGCGCTACAGGCGTTCATCATCTCGGCGAAGAAGGCGCGGCCGCGATCCGGGTCGGTGCGGCGCGCGGTCAGCTCCTTCATGTCGTGGCCGGCGGAGAAGGCGGGGCCGTTGGCGGCGATGACCACGCCGCGGATGGCCTTGTCGTCGCGGATCTCGTTGAGCTCGGCGTGCAGGGTGGCGATCATCGCCGCGGACAGGCTGTTGCGGGCGGCCGGACGGTTCAGCGTCAGGACCGCGATGGGGCCGACGGTCTCGCGCAGCAGGATCGGCGGGTGCGGGGAGGGGGCGCGGGCGGCCTGAACGGACATTGACGCGGTTTCCGTTGGATGATTGCAATGGGATGACGCAGATAACTTAATGTAACAGGGCAAGCGAAGCGAGGGTGTGGAACAGCATGGCGGCAGCGAAAATGACCGTGGCGGAGGTCGAGCAGTTTCTCCGCGACGAGTTTCCCCAGGCCTTCAGCGGCGACGACATCACGATCGAGAGCGCGGATGGCCAGACCTGCCTGTTACGCCAGCGTTTCAGCGAAAGGATGCTGCGGCCGGGCGGAACCGTGTCCGGCCCGACGCTGATGGCGCTGGCCGATTTCGCCATGTACGTAGTGCTTCTGTCCGCGATCGGACCGATCGGGCTCGCCGTGACCACCAATCTCAACATCAACTTCCTGCGCAAAGGCCAGCCCGGGCAGGACGTGCTGGCGGAAGCCCGGCTGCTCAAGCTCGGCAAGCGCCTGGCCGTCGGGGAGGTGAACCTGTTGTCCGGGACCTCAGCCGACCCGATTGCCCATGTCACCTCGACCTATTCCATTCCAAATGTTTGACCTTTTCGCAGGTAAGATAGCACCATATTTTTAAGTTATTGATTTCGCGTAGATAATCTACGTCTTCGGGCATTGACCGCTGAGCGTCTCTTCTCTAGAAAACCGCGCAGTCCGGTGCGGTGTTCGCGCCGATGCTCCCCGTCCACGGAAACTCTGACATGAAAACCTTTTCGGCAAAGCCGGCTGAGGTGACGAAGAAGTGGGTGCTGATCGACGCCAAGGGTCTGGTCGTCGGCCGTCTCGCCACCATCGTTGCCATGCGCCTGCGCGGCAAGCACCTCCCGACCTACACCCCGCACGTTGATTGCGGCGACAACGTCATCATCATCAACGCGCAGCATGCGGTCCTCACCGGTCGCAAGCGCGAGCAGAAGACCTACTACAAGCACACCGGCTACGTCGGCCACGTCAAGGAGCGCACCGCGCGCCAGATCCTCGAGGGCAAGCATCCCGAGCGCGTGCTCGAGAAGGCCGTCGAGCGCATGATCCCGCGTGGTCCGCTCGGCCGCGTGCAGATGGGCAACCTCCGTGTCTACGGCGGCGCCGATCATCCGCACGAGGCGCAGCAGCCCGAGAAGATCGACATCGCCAAGTTGAACCGCAAGAACACGAGGGCCGCATAACATGGCCGAATCCATCCAGTCGCTCGACCAGCTCTCGCAGCTCAAGACGGCGGCCGCGCCCGAGGCGCCCAAGCACGAGAAGAAGGTCGACAAGTTCAACCGCGCCTACGCCACCGGCAAGCGCAAGGACGCGGTCGCCCGCGTCTGGATCAAGCCGGGCGCCGGCAAGGTCACCGTCAACGCGCGTGAGGTCGAGGTCTATTTCGCCCGTCCCGTGCTGCGCATGATGATCGAGCAGCCGTTCTCGGTGGCCCAGCGTTCCGGCCAGTACGACGTGATCTGCACCGTCGCCGGCGGCGGTCTGTCCGGCCAAGCCGGTGCCGTCCGTCACGGCATCTCCAAGGCGCTCACCTATTTCGAGCCGGAGCTGCGCTCCGTGCTCAAGAAGGGCGGCTTCCTCACCCGCGACTCGCGCGTGGTCGAGCGTAAGAAGTACGGCAAGGCCAAGGCCCGCCGGTCCTTCCAGTTCTCGAAGCGTTAATCGCTTCGGTCACATTCGCCGCGAAAGCGGCTTCAATGAGATGCAAAAGGGCGCTGATTTCAGCGCCCTTTTTGTTGTTCGTTTGTACGCAAATTGATGGCGTGTTTCCCGAAAACTTGGGCTCGCGCGAAAACCTGAATGGAACTCGCGGGACATAGCGTCGCATTCGGAAGGGCGCGCAAATCGGATGTGCCGATCGCGTAACTGCTATGTTTTCAAGGGGGCCGACATGATGTCGCTCGATAGCATCACGCTCTATTTGGTTGCCACCATGGTTGCCGCACTGCTCGGCGCCATGATGGTATTCTTTGGCAGGCAGGAGAACAGTCCTGCGCTGAAATGGTGGGGCACCGCCTATCTGCTCGGTGCCGCCTCCGTCGCGTTATGGACCGCGGCCGGCGACAAGCTCGGGCCGCATCTCTATCTGGCGTTAAATGCGGTCGGCTTTGTCGCCTGCGGCATGGTGTGGAATGCCGCGCGCGTCTTCCACGGCCGCAAGCCGAATTGGCCGGGCCTCCTCATCGGCGCGCTCGCCTGGGTCGCTGCCGTCTCGCTGCTCGATCCCGCAGCGTCCATGCTGCGCATGATTGTCGGCGCCGCCATCGTCTCGGTCTATGCGGCGCTGACCGCGAGCGAGCTCTGGGTCGAGCGGCGCAAGAGCCTGCAACGGCGCTGGCCGGCCTTCGTGGTGCCGGTGATGCACGGCTGCGTCTTGATGCTGCCGATCCTGCTCGGCAGCTTCCTGCGCCCGCACGATGCCGGCTTCTCCAGTAGCATCTGGGTCACCGTGTTCGCGGTCGAGCTGATCCTCTATGCCGTCGGCACCGTGTTCGTGATCTTCATGCTGGTGTCCGAGCGCACGGTGACGGCGCACCGCACTGCCGCCTCCACTGATCCCTTGACCGGCATGCTCAACCGCCGCGGCTTCTCGGAAGCCTGCGGACGCGTGATCGAGCGCGAGGCCAAGGCTGGCCGTCCCGTGACCGTGATGATCTTCGACATCGACCATTTCAAGTCGATCAACGACCGCTTCGGCCATCCCGCCGGCGATGAGATGCTGAAACTGTTCTCGACCGTGGTCATCAGCAACTTGCGCATCTCCGACCTGTCGGGCCGCATCGGCGGCGAGGAGTTCGCCGCACTGCTGCCGTGCTCGCTCGAGGAGGGCGTGCTGGTCGCCGAGCGCGTGCGCGAAGCGTTCGAGACCTCCGGCGTCGTCGTCGATGAAGGCCCGGTCGACACCACTGTCAGCATCGGCGTTGCGGGCGGCCCGGCCGGCACCGAACTCGAGGTGCTGCTGGCCTCGGCCGACACTGCGCTCTACCAGGCCAAGCGCGGCGGCCGTAACCGCGTCGAGGCGGCGGAGGAGCTGCCGCTGTCGCTGGAGAACTGGCGCCGCCAGAGTGCTGCGCGGACCGGCGCGCAGCAAGCGCGTCCGGCCACCGCCTGAAGCGCGGGAGCGGCTGCGGTAAGCCTCTGTTTACCATTCGATCCCTACCATCGCGGTCATGGAATCGATCCCCCGACAGAACCCGCAGGCTGCCCTGATGTCGCTCGAAGCCGCCGCAAGCTCGGCGCGCGGCGGCTTCGCCTGCCTGTTCTCCACGGCGGATGAATACGAGAGCGCGCTGATCAACGAGCGGCGCGCGCAGGGGCGCTACACGCAAGGGCGCAGCTACTGGCCGGTCGCGCTGTTTATCGGCTGCACGCTCATCGTGGCAGGCACCGCGCTGCTGTTCGCCTGAGAGCGACGCATTTTTGGCCGGGCAGGGCGCCGTTTCGGCGCCTTTTTCTTTGCCCCGGTCTGCGGTAGACACGCCCATCAAACAAAGAAGGGTGGAAACCGATGGTCACCGAGATCGCGCAAATCGACGTCAAGCCGGGCAGCGAGAAGGACTTTGAGGCCGCCGTCGCCAAGGCCAAGGCCGCCTTCGGCCGCTCCAATGGCTTTTGCGGTTTCGAGCTGCACAAGTCGATCGAGAAGCCGCAGCGCTACCGGTTGATGGTGAAGTGGGCGACGCTGGAGAATCACACCGTCGATTTCCGCGGCTCGGAGAATTTCACCGAGTGGCGCGGCCTCGTCGGCCAGTATTTTGCCGCGCCCCCGGAAGTCGAGCACACCGAGACCGTGCTGACGACCTGAGCGACTTCAAGACGCCTTACGCCGCCTCGGCCAGGGGCGGCGTCTCATACGTCTTGAAATGGTCGATCATGACCTTGGCGATGGCGACGAGGGGCAGCGCCAGCGCAAGGCCCCAGATGCCGAACACAACGCCGAGCAGGATCTGGAACGCGAACAGCGTCGCCGGCGGGATGTCCAGCGCCTGCCGCTGCAGGATCGGCGTCAGCACGTAACTCTCCATGGCGTGCACGCCCATGAAGAGCAGAAAGGCCGACAGCGCCGGGATCCAGCCCGAGGCGAGGCTCGCCAGCACCACGACGACGCCGGCGATGATGGCGCCAACGGTCGGGATGAAGGCGAGCAGGCCCGCTTGGATTCCCAGGATGAACGAGCCGGGGATGCCGATGATGGCAAGCCCGATCCAGGTCACGGCGCCGACTGCGATCATCACCACGATCTGTGCGATCAGCCACCGTTCCAGCGTTTCGCTGATGTGGTCGATGATGAGGGCGGCGCGGCTGCGATGCTTCGCCGGTGCCAGGAACAGCAGGCCATCGTGATAGACGCCCGGCTGGGCGGCGAAGGCGAGGCCCAGAAACAGCACGATGAAGATGTTGCCGACGGCGCTGATAGCGCCGAACAGCAGCTTGAAAGTCTGGCTGACGATTGCCCCGCCGCTCGAGGCAAGCGCGCCTGCGCCCGGCAATCCGCCGTGCGAGGCGGGGTTCGGGGCGGGCGTCGGCGTTGCATCGCCGGTGGCGGCGGGCGCGGCATTGCCGAGATCGAACACGCTGGTGTCGATGCCGTGGTTCTCGAGGAAAGAGCGGACGTTTCCGATCTGCGACTTGATGGTCTTGCTCAGCACCGAGGCCTGCTCGGCGATGGTGGCGCCGCCGAGATACGCGACGCCGGCGAGCATCAAGGCCAGCACGATGCAGACGATCGCGAGCCGGACCGGATGGGGCAGCGGGACGCGGCGGCCGAGCGCACCCGTCAGCGCGTTGAGGCCGACGCCGAGTAGCATGCCGGTGAAGATCAGGAGCAGCGTAGCGGCAAAATACCAGGTGAAGACCAGGAGAGCCGTGAACAGCACGACGCCAATGCCGCCGACCGAGATCGCCCAGGCAAGGTCGGCGCGCGTCCGGGGGCGTTGGTCTGCTGGAATGGTCACATCATGTCCTTTTCGGCGGCTCCGGGTGGCGCACTCTTTCGACAAACGCGCGTCCGATCAAGACCGCGTCAACGCGCTGGTTTGACGCTGCCGCGCGAAGGGTGCAGAGCGATGAGGAAGAACAGGTGGGGGGCGCTTGAGTTTCATCAGCAAGTGGGCCGGTCTGCTCGGGCTTCTGGCCGTGCTCGTGATCGGCGACCAGATCCGGATCAACCGGCCCGGCCACAAATATCGCCTCACGGTCGAGGTGACGACGCCCGACGGGATCAGGACCGGGTCCGGCATTCTGGCCGTCGTGCCCGACCGCAACTATAATCGCGGCGGCCGCACCACGATGCGCGGGGAGGCGGTGTTCGTCGATCTCGGCCAAGACCTCCGCCAGGGCAAGAATCTGGTGGCATTGCTGGCGCATCGGCAGGGCGGCAAGCTCGATCTCGACGACATCAACTATGTGGCGCTCCGCGCCTACGGCGCCGCGCGGGGCAACCGCGTCTCGTTCAACGACATCAGCCGGCAGACAGGCATCGTCCCGGTGCAGGGGGAGCTCATTCCCGTGCTGGTGAGCTTCGCCGATCCCAGGGACCCTGCGAGCGCGCGCCTTGTCGCCGCCGACCACGCGGAGACGGTTCTGGGCGACGGCTATGCCATCCACAGTCTCACCGCCGAGGTGGTGCCCAACGGGTTCTGGCCGATCGATTTCGGCGGCGTGCTCGGGGAGCCCGTGACGCGCGGAATCGATGCGAAACTGCCCTGGCTGGCTGCGCCGGGCGATCCCGCCGCAACCGCTCTGAAGGCTGCCGGCCTGCCCGACCTGGGGGCAGCCGAGGCCCGGGAGGCATTTGCGCGAAAATAGCATTGCCGTCCCGCGATCCCCTCTGTTGAATTTGTTCCATCCCAAGGGCATGTTTGAGGAATCTTTTCTCGGCGGGAGGTCGGAACGGGAGATGAGAAAGCCGGTCGTCGGCGTGATCGGGAATGCCCATCGCGTCGAAAATCGATTTCAGGTCCAAATGGTCGGCGAGCGGAATTTGCGCGCCGTGGCCGAGGTCTCCGGCGGTCTGCCGGTGATGTTCGCGGGAGCGCCCGATATCACGGACATCGCTGCGCTGCTCGACACCGTCGACGGCATCGTCCTCACCGGTGCCCGCGCCAACGTCCACCCGACCCGCTTTAACGTCGACCCTTGCGAGAAGCACGAGCCCTACGACATCCACCGCGACGAGGTCGCGCTGGCACTCTCGGTCGCCTGCGTGTCCCGCGGCATTCCGCTGTTCGGCATCTGCCGCGGCCTCCAGGAGATGAACGTCGCCTTCGGCGGCTCCTTGCATCCGGAGATCCGCGAGATTCCGGGCCGCATGAACCACCGCATGCCCAGGCTCGAGAACGGCGAGATTCATCCCGATCCGACCGTGGTGTTCGCCGATCGCCACGACGTCGACCTCACACCGGGCGGGGCGTTCGCAAAACTGCTCGGCTGCGAGAGGATCAGGGTCAATTCGCTGCACGGGCAGGGCATCCTCGACCCCGGCAAGCGCGTGCTGATCGAGGGCGTCGCCGAGGACGGCACCATCGAGGCGATCCGCATCGCGGAAGCCCCGACCTTCGCGCTCGGCGTGCAATGGCACGCCGAGTACGATCCGCAGCGCAATCCGATCAACCGGAAACTGTTCGAGGCTTTCGGTGAAGCGATGGTGGCGAAGCAGAAGGCAGCGGCGTAGACGCTGGCTGCCCTCGCGATGACGGGGAGTTGTGTCGAGCTGATCTCGCGCGCTACGTTGCTGACCGGATTTTTAGGTCTGGAATTGCACCCCGATGATGCGCCACACGGCCGCCGCCTTTGTCCTGCTCGCGTCCCCTGCATTCGCCCAAACCACGCCGCCGCGGGAAGGCCCGATCACCTGCGCTTCGCCCGTTGCGCCCGACGATACCGAGCGAACCCTGAAGCAGCGCTTTGGCAAGGATGCCGTAGTGCAGGACCTGCCGGGCGCCGAGGGCGAGAAGTACAAAGGCCTCGTGCTGTTTCCGAAGGCGAGGGACCGCCGCATCGAAATCGCCTTCACCGACGACAAGGCCATGCGCGCCTCCGGCCTGACATTGCGCGACGCAGGCAAGACCAGCCTCTGGAGCGTCAATGGCGTCACGATCGGATCGAGCCTTGCCGACGTGCAGAAGGCCAACGGTAAGCCGTTCCTCGTCAGTGGTTTCGAATGGGACTATGGCGGCTTCGTCACCGACTGGAAGGGCGGGGCGCTCGGCCGCCCGCTGCAAGGCGGCTGCACCGTCACGATCCGCTTCGACAAGAAATCCGCCGCGCCCAAGTCGTTGCTGGGTGATGGCGTGAAGGCGCCCTCCGACAACGCGACTCTGGTGAAATGGGCGCCTGTGGTGACGGAGATTGGCGTGAATTTTCCGGACAGATAGCAAAATCCGGGATAAGGTAGCGCCTATTCTTAGCTGCAACTGCCGCGATAGTGTGGCAAGTGCGCAGTGCCAACTATATGATGTGACTATTTTTGCGTCTTGGGCGTGGGGGCCGGCGCATGAGTGCTCGTATTTTTGCAGCGTGCCTTGCCGCAGCTCTGTTGCTGGGCTGCTCGATCCATCCGGTGCCGGAGGATGTCACCGGCGTGAACACCTATCACATCGTGAGGCAGATCCGCTGCGAGGCGCGCGAGGCGATCAAGTCGGTCGTTCTCGAACGGCTCGATGCCCTGGCGAGGCACGACGACAAGATCGCCCAGGACGTCTTGCAGCGATATCAGGACGATCCGGAATCCATCGCCGATTTCACGCCCGCGGTGTTTCGGGGGCCCCAATATGAGGCGGTGCGGCACGCGTTCAACGTGATTTATTCGGCTGCGATCGCCTACAATTTCGATCTCACGATGACCGAGGACAACAACCTCGGCACGACCATCAACACGATCGGACCGTGGACACAGAGATTCAATCTCGGCCTCGGCGGCAACGCAAACCGCCAGCGCAGCAACGAGCGGACCTTCACCATTAGCGACACTTTCGATTTCCTGATGAGGACTCTGAACAGGCCGGGGCAGGTACGGAAACAGCGCTATTGCGAGGGTTTCATCGTCACCCAGGCAAACTACGTCTATCCCATCGCCGGCCGCATCGGCGTGGACAAGTCCGTACGGACTTTTCTCGAACTGACTTATTTTGGCAATCTGGCGGGAGACAAGGACAATCCGGGCGGCAGCAATGCTCCCAACATGGCCGACAAGTTGACGTTCACAACGACGCTCGACGCTACGGCGACGCCGATGGTTACGTTCACGCCGGTCAGCGCCGGATTCCAGGTGGCCGACGCTTCGATCACTGGGACCGCGCGGCGTTCGGATGTTCACCAGGTCACGATTGGGCTGGCGATCCTGCCGAGTTCCGTCACGGAAGTCGCTGCAATTCGATCCTACGTCTTCTCGCGGGAGGTGGGTGTCCCGGCAGTTGCGTCGCGGAATGCCACGACAGGCGCGCCCATCACCGTCGGCAATCGCGTCACCGCGGTGACCACGACGCTGGCTGAGAAGTACGCCGTCTGGGCGATTGACCAGCTCAAGAGTCGCGAACTTCAACTCATACCGGCTCGCTGATCAAGGAGGCTGTCCATGGCAAGATCAACGTCGAGATCGAAAAAGGGCGCTGTCAAGAGCAAGGCGTCGAAGAAAGCTTCGAAGAAGAAGGCGTCGAAAAAGAAAGCGTCAAAGAGGAAAGCGTTGAAGAGGAAGGCGTCAAAGAAGAAGTCCTCGAAGGCCCCGAAGAAGGCTAGGAGGAGCGGCCGTGGTGGAAAGAAGAAGGTCCCGCAGGTCCCGCCGTTTCCTGATGACGATTTCGAGTTGGGTCAGCCCGCTCCGAGAGCACCGGTCGCCAGGCGCGCGAGGAAGGTCCCCCAGGTCCCGCCATTTCCCGATGATGATCACGAATTGTAGGAGGCGGCGGCGACCCGCCGATCCTGCGACAGGTCCGCTCGCTCCATCCGCCGTGCCCGATAGGCCTGCGGCGACATCAGGGTCAGCTTGCGGAAGGCCTTGCGAAAACTGCTCTCGTCCTCATAGCCGGCCGCACGCGCGATAGTCTTGACCGGCTGCATCGTCGTCTCCAGCAGCGTGCGCGCGTGCTCGACGCGGCGGCGCGTGATGAAGGCCTGCGGCGGTTCGCGCGTGAGCGCCTGGAACTTCCGGTTCAGCGTGCGCTCGCTGAGGCCAAGCGCCTCGGCGAGGCGTCTGACCGTCATCGGGCTGTTGCCGCTGCGGCGAACCAGCAGGTCCGCCTTGGTCAGCAGCGGGTCCTGCGACAGCAGGTAGCCGACGGGCATGAAGATCGATTGGGTGCGCTGCGCGGTGTCGATGACGACGTAGTCCGCGCATAATTTGGCGATCTCCTTGCCCTCGACCATCTCGATCAGCCTGAGCAGGAGATCGACCCACGACATCGGTCCGGCCGCACAGACGATGCGGTCGGCAACGGTGATGACGGCGTCGGGTGCGAGGTCGATCGCGGGATGGCGCTGCCGCAGCTCGCTTTGCAGCCACCAGGTGATGGTGGCGCGACGATTGTCGAGCAGGCCAGATCCGGCCAGGACGAACACGCCGCTGCAAAAGGCGCCGATCAGCCGGCCGCTTGCATGCTGCTGCCGCAGCCAGGCTCCTGCACGGGCATATTGCGGCTGGAGCCGCTCGGCCGTGACGTGATCGACGAGGTTGCCGGGGACGAGGATCGCATCGAAGCGGCCGCGTTTGCCGACCGCGCCATCGACCGCGACCATCTGTCCGCCGCCGGCGCGCACCGGTTTGCCGTCGAGCGAGAGCGTCTGAAGGGCGAAGCGCGATCTTGTGCCGCTCTGCTGCATCACGTGATTGGCAAGCGCGAGGATGTCGGCGATGCCGGCAATCGCAGAATGCATGCAGCCTTCCAGTGCGAGAACCGCGAGCTTCATGACGTCTCCAGGCAAGTGCGCCCATCTTATCCGACCGGAACGGCGGGCCGGTGGCGGAAATTGCCCGATCTCTGGCTTGTCCGCCACTGCCGTGTTGGCGGCGTCAGGTCCAATCTCGCGCTGTCGTCACACCACATGATTGGAGAGAGACATGCCATACATCACGATTTCCACCGTCCGAGGCATCCTGGACGCCGCGCAGAAGAAGGCGCTGCTCGAGCGCATCACCGACCTGATGGTCGAGGTTGAAGGGCAGGGCAGTCCGGACTTCCGCCGCAACGTCTGGGTCAGGATCGAGGAGCAGGAGCCCGCGCACTGGTCGCTCGGTGGCATGCCGCTGACGAGCGAGATCATCGCCGGCACGTTCGGTGCGATCGGGGCGGACGGGGTGCGGGTCCGGCGGCCGTAGCGGTGCAGAATGCACGGGCGGATCAGCCAAAGGCATGGTCCGCCACCGCCCTGTGCGCAGGGCTATTCCATTGCATCGCACAATCACGACGATGGTCTGCACGCGGCCACATTGAGGTTCGCAAGACGCGCACCATATGCTCTGCAAGGGAGCACTGCCGTGCAGACCATGAAGGCGGCCCTCGTTGCGGCGATTGGCGTCGTGGCTTTGATCTGCGGCCTCCGTCCCAGCCCAGCGGAGGAGAACAGCCGCCTTGCACTGATAGTTTCGATCGACGGGGCCATTGGCCCTGCGTCGGCCAGCTACGTGAAGGAGGCTTTGGCCAAGGCAAGCGAACGTCGCGCCGAGGTCGTGCTTCTGAGAATGAATACTCCCGGCGGTCTCAATTCCAGCATGCGCGAGATCATCGCCGATGTGCTGGCCTCGCCGATTCCTGTCGTCGGTTACGTTGCTCCCTCTGGCGCCCACGCGGCGAGCGCGGGGACCTATATCCTTTATGCGACCCACATCGCGGCGATGGCGCCAGGCACCAATATCGGTGCCGCGACGCCGGTGCAGATTGGCGGGCCGCTGGGCGGTGCGCCGGACAAGGGCGGCAAGGACAAGAAGGACGGTGACCAGCAGAGCGAGCCCAAGGATCAAAGCAAGGATCAGCTCAAGGATCCAATGACGGCAAAGGCGACCAATGATGCGGTTGCCTTCATCCGCAGCCTTGCGGAGCTGCGTGGCCGCAATGCGGAGTGGGCGGAGAAGGCGGTCCGTGAGGCTGCCACACTTTCCGCCAACGGCGCGCTGGCGGCTCATGCCATCGATCTCGTCGCGCGCGATCAGGCTGAATTGCTGAGACAACTCGATGGCCGTGAGGTGGAGGTTGCAGGCGGCAAGACGCAGCGCCTCGTGACCAAGGATGCTGTCGTTGAAGCCATCGACCCCGGACGGATATCCCGCTTCCTGGCGGTCATCACCGATCCGAACGTGGCGTTCATTCTCCTGATGGTCGGCATCTACGGCGTGATCTTCGAGTTCATATCTCCCGGTGCAGTCGCCCCGGGAGTCGTCGGCGCGATCTGCCTGCTGATCGGCCTCTATGCGCTCAATTTGCTGCCGGTCAATTACGCCGGCCTCGCCCTGATGTTGGTGGGACTCGTGCTTCTCACCGTCGAAGCCTTCAACCCGACCGTGGTGATCGGTTTGGGAGGGGTCATCGCTTTCGTGCTGGGAGCCCTGATGCTCTTCAGGGGCGAGGCGCCTGGCTACCAGCTGTCGTGGTGGGTAATCGGCACCACCGCGGCTGTGTTCGTAGGTTTTGTGCTCGTCGTGCTTGGTTCGCTTCGGCGCGCCGCCAAAGCTCCCGAACGGGTCGGTGCGCAGGCCATGCGAGGCTTACCCGCCGAAGTTCTCGATTGGAGCGGGAGCGAGGGTCATGTCTTCGCCCACGGTGAGCGTTGGCAGGCGCGCGGCGCCGAAACCTTCAAGCCCGGAGAGAGGGTCGAGGTCGCCAACGTCATCGATTTGACGCTGCTGATACGGCGCGCATCAGCCCGAACCGGCGAGGGAGGTCCATCATGATGCTGGAATATCTGACCTATGCGGTGCTCGCGCTGCTGGTCATCATGTTTCTATCCCAAGCCATTCGAATCCTGCGCGAATACGAGCGTGGCGTCATCTTTACGCTCGGGCGCTTTACCGGCGTGAAGGGCCCGGGCCTCATCCTCCTCGTTCCGATCGTGCAGCAACTCGTCAAGGTCGATCTAAGGGTGATGGTGCAGGTCGTGCCGCCGCAGGACGTGATTTCGCGGGACAACGTCTCCGTCAAGGTCAACGCCGTTCTTTACTTCCGCATCGTCGACCCCGAGCGCGCTATCATCAAGGTCGGCGATTACATGGCAGCCACCAGCCAGCTCGCCCAGACCACGTTGCGCTCGGTGCTCGGCAAGCACGAGCTCGACGAGATGCTTGCCGAGCGCGACAGGTTGAACGCCGACATCCAGGAGATTCTCGACAAGCAGACTGACGTCTGGGGCATCAAGGTCACCGGCATAGAGATCAAGGACGTCGATATCAACGAAACCATGGTGCGCGCGATTGCCAAACAGGCCGAAGCGGAGCGCTTGCGGCGGGCCAAGGTGATCAATGCAATGGGTGAGCAGCAGGCGGCCGAAAAGCTGGTCGAGGCCGGCCGGATTCTCGCGCAGGAGCCTCAGGCGATGCAGCTGCGTTACTTCGCGGCTCTGCACGACATCGCGGGCGAACGGTCGTCGACCGTCGTTTTTCCGCTGCCGACGGGCTTGCTCGATCATTTCTTGCCGCGGCGCGACAACCCGTAGCCACAAGCGCGACGGGGTGATCACGACAATGCCAAACGAAAAGGCGCTCCTCTCGGAGCGCCTTTTGCTTGTCGTGTAGAGTTCGAGCCGCTTAGCCCGAATAGTACATGTCGAACTCGACCGGGTGCGGGGTCATTTCGAAGCGCTCGACTTCGGTCATCTTCAGCTCGATATAGGCGTCGATGAAGTCGTCGTCGAACACGCCGCCGTTCTTGAGGAAGCCGCGGTCCTTGTCGAGGTTTTCCAGCGCCTCGCGGAGCGAGCCGCAGACGGTCGGGATCTGCTTCAGCTCTTCCTTCGGCAGGTCGTAGAGGTCCTTGTCCATCGCCGGACCCGGATCGATCTTGTTCTTGATGCCGTCGAGGCCGGCCATCAGCATCGCGGCGAAGCCGAGATAGGGATTGGCAAGCGGATCGGGGAAGCGCACCTCGACACGCTTGGCCTTCGGCGAAGCGGTGTAGGGGATGCGGCAGGAGGCCGAGCGGTTGCGTGCGGAATAGGCCAGCAGCACCGGGGCCTCATAGCCCGGGACCAGACGCTTGTAGGAGTTGGTCGACGGGTTGGTGAAGGCGTTGATCGCCTTGGCGTGCTTGATGATGCCGCCGATGTAGTGGAGGCAGGTCTCCGACAGGTCGGCGTACTTGTTGCCGGCGAACACCGGCTTGCCGTCCTTCCAGATCGACTGGTGCACGTGCATGCCCGAGCCGTTGTCGCCATAGACCGGCTTCGGCATGAAGGTGGCCGTCTTGCCGTAGATATGCGCGACCTGGTGGATGCAGTACTTGTAGATCTGCAGGTGGTCGGCCATCAGCGTCAGCGTGTCGAACTTCATGCCCAGCTCGTGCTGGGCGGAAGCGACCTCGTGGTGATGCTTCTCGACCTTGACGCCCATCTTGGCCATGGCACCGAGCATCTCGGAGCGCATGTCCTGCACGGAGTCCTGCGGCGGGACGGGGAAGTAGCCCGCCTTGGTGCGGATGCGGTGGCCGAGGTTGCCGCCCTCATATTCCGTGTCGGTGTTGGTCGGCAGCTCCGAGGAGTCGAGGCGGAAACCGGTGTTGTAGGGGGAGGAGGAGAAGCGCACGTCGTCGAACACGAAGAACTCGGCCTCGGGGCCGACGAACACGCTGTCGCCCACGCCCATCGACTTCACCATGGCTTCCGCCTTCTTGGCGATGCCGCGGGGGTCGCGGTTATAGGGCTCGCCGGTGGTCGGCTCGAGCACGTCGCAGGTGATGACCATCGTGGTTTCGGCGAAGAACGGATCGATCGTCGCGGTCACCGGATCGGGCATCAGGCACATGTCGGATTCGTTGATCGCCTTCCAGCCGGCGATCGAGGAGCCGTCGAACATCGTCCCTTCGGCGAAAATGTCCTCATCGATCATGCTGACGTCGAACGTCACATGCTGCCACTTGCCGCGCGGATCGGTGAAGCGCAGGTCGACGTATTTGACGTCGTTGTCCTTGATCGATTTCAGGACGTCTTTGGCGGTCTTCATGCATACCCCTTTTGGCTCTGCGGGTCGGTTTCCAGGTGAGCAGATTTGTTCTCGCTTTCGGCGAGTTCGAGCAACCGCACAAACGAAATCAGGCCGCCGAAGCAGCCTTTTTTCTTTCAGAGTGTCGCAAAATTCGGGATAGCACCCGGCTCAGATAGCGTCCAGCCCGGATTCGCCGGTCCGGATGCGGATCGCCTCTTCGATGTTGGAGACGAAGATTTTTCCGTCGCCGATGCGGCCGGTCTGCGCGGCGCGGCGGATCGCGTCGATCGCGCGCTCGACCAGATCGTCGCCGATCACGATCTCGATCTTCACTTTGGGCAGGAAGTCGACGATGTATTCTGCGCCGCGGTAAAGCTCGGCATGACCCTTCTGCCGGCCGAAGCCCTTGGCCTCGGTGACGGTGATGCCTTGAAGGCCGACTTCCTGAAGCGCTTCCTTCACCTCGTCGAGCTTGAATGGCTTGATGATGGCTTCGATTTTCTTCACTGCGCGCCTCCCGGCCTTTCGATCAAATAGCAACGTCTTCGTCAGGATGCGCTTTTCTCACGCACGATCGTGTCTTCGCTATGCCGGGATCCCTGACCAGTCCGGCAACAACGGCCGGCCACACCCTGATAAATGCCAGTGAGCACGACAAACCGAAGCGGCTTCCTCGAAAGCAGGGTCTATGCCAAGTTGCAAATGCCCTGATTATTGGAGCGTTATCAGCCTTTTAACGAGCATCTCCGATAGGTGGCGCCGACCGACCCAAAATACCGAAGACTATGAAATAGGCAAACGGTTCAATATGTGTGCAGACAGGTGTTCCCGGCGTCCGATCGGCACGAAAGATGCCTGTTGAAGAGGCGTTTGTACCAGGGAAGTGGCATGGAAGTACTGACCAACGCCGAAATGCAGCGCGCTGACCAGCTCAGCATCGCCGCGGGCACGCCCGGCTTCAAGCTGATGCTCAGCGCGGGGCAGGCGGTCGCCGAGGCCGCCAATGCGCTGGTGGAGGAGGGGCCGATCCTGATCGTGGCCGGCCCCGGCAACAATGGCGGTGACGGGTTTGTCGCAGCCGCCGAGCTCGCGCGCAGGGCGAGAGGTCTCGGTGATCCTGATGTGCGAGCGCGACCAGCTCCAGGGCGATGCCGCCTCTGCCGCGCGCGGCTGGAAGCATCCGGTGCTGCCGTTCAATCCGCAGGCGATCGGAAGACCCGCGCTGATCATCGACGCGCTGTTCGGCGCCGGCCTCAGCCGGCCCGTCGAGGGCGAGGCGCGCGAGATGATCGAGGCGATCAACGCCAACGGCGCCCCGGTGCTCGCCGTCGATCTGCCGAGCGGCATCAACGGCACCAGCGCCGCCGTGCTGGGCGTGGCGGTCAACGCCACCGAGACCGTCACCTTCTTCCGCAAGAAGCCTGCACATCTGTTGCTCCCGGGCCGGATGCATTGCGGCCGCGTGCGCCTCGCCGACATCGGCATCGAGGCGCCGGTGCTGGACGAGATCAGGCCGCAAGTCTTCGAGAACGATCCCGACTTCTGGGGCGCAGCCTTTCCGGTGCCGCGCATCGACGGCCACAAATATGCACGCGGCCATGTGCTGGCGGTCTCGGGCGATGCGGCCGCGACCGGCGCCGCACGGCTCGCCGCGCGCGGCGCCACGATCGCTGCCAACGCGCCACCCTGGCTCGCCACCGCCGGCGCGGCGACGTGCTCGCCGGCATCATCGCCGGGCTCTTAGCGCAGGGTGTGCCGGCCTTCGAAGCCGCCAGCATCGGCGTCTGGATGCATGGCGAGGCGGCCAGCGAGGCGGGGCCCGGCCTGATCGCGGAGGATCTGACCGAGACGCTGCCGGCCGTGCACCGGCGGATCTATAATGCGCTGGGGGTGGAGTACTAGTGCTCAGGCAACTTGCGCTCACCGACATGGGCGCCGCGGCGCAGGTTCATCGGATCGCGTTCGACCAGGTGATGTCGTGGCTCGCGGGCCTGCACACGCCGGACGAGGATCTCTGGTTCTACCGCGAGCGCGTTTTTCCGACATGCCAGATCTGGGGCCGCTTCGACGATGACGAGCTCATCGGGATCATCGCCTTCAGCGACGGTTGGATCGAGCAGCTCTACGTGGTTCCCGCGGCCCAGGGCCGCGGCGTCGGCAGCGAACTCCTTGTCGTCGCCAAAGGCGCCTGCGAATGCCTGCAGCTCTGGACTTTTCAGCGCAACGCGCTGGCGCGGCGCTTCTATGAGGCGCGCGGTTTCATGCTGGTCGAGGAAACTGACGGCGCGCGGAACGAGGAGAAAGAGCCCGACGCTCGGTACCTCTGGACGCGGCCGGGCCGACAAGCCCGGTAGGATGGGTAGAGCGAAGCGAAACCCATCATCTCAAACCTTGGCGCGATCTTGATGGGTTTCGCTGCGCTCTACCCATCCTACGAAGGCTCATTCCACCCCGTACCACCGCACCAGCCGCGGCGCGGCCCAGTCGGTCGCGACGGATTCGAGCAGCCATCGTCCGGGCGACGTCGCGGCGAAGGCGATGCGCTGGGTCTGGCCGGGCTCGACCGCGAGCGTGTCGAGCCAGTAGGGCTTCCAGCCGTCGTCGAGCCTGTCGAGCAGGCGGAAGGGATGGCCGTGCAGGTGGAAGACGGTCGTGATGGGGGCGGGGTTCTTCAGGGCCAGCACGACGGTGCGGCCGGTCTTGGCGCGGAAGGCGGGTGCCGAGGCGGTCGAGAAGTTTGCAGGCTTGATCCAGCCGGCCTCGGCCGCTCCGAGCGCGACATCGAACCGCAGGGCGCCCTTCAGATCGAGCTTCTCGGGGAGATCGTTTGGCGGCAGGGGCTGTGGCGATGACAGCGGCGCTCGCCGGTCCAGTTGGCCTGATATCTTGAGGCTGCCCACTTGGCGTGCCTCTTTGCCATCATGCAGCAGGAACGCGGCCGATGCGGCCGTATCCACAAACGCGTCGGCGCGTCCGCCGGGGGCCAGCACGAGGGCGCCGTTGCGCGCCGGGAACGGCTCGGCCGGCTGCCCGTCCAGGGCCATGACCCGGACCTCATGGCTTTCCAATTTGATCGCCAGAACAGAACGTTGGGAGCCGTTGATAAAGCGCAGCCGTAGCCGCTCGCCGGCCGCAGCTGAGAGTTCGAATGAAGCCATTCCATTCATCGTATAGAGAGGCGTCGTGCCGTCCGCCTCTCGGCCCGGCGGAAGCGCAGTCCCGTCCGGCCGCAGGCGCCATTCCTCGATCAGGAGGACCACGTCACGATCGACGGCGACCCGGCTCGACTCGGTGGCGATGATCGGAAGCGGGCGCGCGGGCTGCTTCTGGACATCCTCGAAGAGCCGGAAGTCGGCCAGCAGGGTTCCCGCATTAGGTATTGGAATAACTGACGTTTCTGTCGTGTCCGGTGCCGCCGGCGCGCGGCCCCGGAGCGGATCGGCCCCGGTCGGGGCATTGAGGCCGTACCAGACTGGCGCAAGCGGCACAGGCAGGTCGTTCCGGAACACCACCTGGCAGCCGTCGAAACGCTTGAGACGGACGTCGCCAAGGTGGCTTACGGCGGCAAGCTCCCAGATTGGTGTAGGCGGCTGTCCCGGCCTGAGAGCCAGCGTTGCCGCCCTGGCCTGAAGGGCGAGCTGGGCGGTCATAAGCGGGCCCGCGCCGCCGGCGATCAACCCGGCCGCCGAGGCGCCGAGGGAGACGCCAATTGAGGCGCCAAGCCCGGCCAAAACGTCGCGCCGATCGGGGGCAGATATCCGCGTTTTCATGCGCGATCCGGACCATGCCGCGCTGGATAAGTCCAGCCATCGTGCCTACGTAAAGCTTGCCTCCATCGGGCCATTTTTTTGCTGCGAACAGTCAGGCACATGTTATAAGCCCGGCCGCCCGCGGCATCGCGGCCGGTCTTGATGCAAATTCACGCGGGCGTGGCGGAACTGGTAGACGCGCTGGATTTAGGTTCCAGTGACGAAAGTTGTGGGGGTTCGAGTCCCTCCGCCCGCACCAAGCGCTTCTCGCGTTTGCACGGATTACGAGGGCCTGCTTCTCGTGGACGTTTTGTCCGCCGGAGGCCGGTTCGATGAACCACCGGCGTTGAGGCATTCGCCTCGCGCCGGATCGATTAATGACAGCGTCCCGACGCGCAATGTGCCGGGACCGAGCGAAAAGAAGATTGGACGCCATGCAGGTCACAGAAACCCTCTCGGAAGGTTTGAAGCACGAGTTCAAGATCAGCGTTCCCGCGTCTGATCTCGACGCCAAGGCCGGCGCCAAGCTCGTCGACCTCAAGGACAAGGTCCGCATCAACGGCTTCCGTCCCGGCAAGGTGCCGGTCACGCACCTCAAGAAGGTCTATGGCCGTTCGGTGATGGCCGAGACCATCGACCAGACCATCCGCGACACCAACACGCAGCTGTTCTCCGAGCGCGGCTTCCGCCTTGCGACCGAGCCGAAGATCACCATGCCGACCGAGCAGGCCGAGGTCGAGGAGCTGCTGAACGGCAAGACCGATCTGACCTACACGGTCGCGATCGAGGTTGTGCCGTCGATCGCGCTCGCCGACTTCAAGAGCTTCCAGGTCGAGAAGCCCGTCGCCGAGTCTCCGATGCCGACGTCGACGAGGCGATCAAGCGCATCGCCGATTCCAACCGCACCTATGCAGCGAAGGGCGAGGGCGCCAAGGCCGCCTCGGGCGACCGCGTTACGATCAACTTCAAGGGCACCATCAGCGGCGAAGCGTTCGAGGGCGGCACCGGCGAGGGCATCCAGGTGCTGATCGGATCCAACACCTTCATCCCCGGCTTCGAGGAGCAGCTCATCGGCATCGGTGCCAATGAGACCCGCACGCTGAAGGTGTCGTTCCCGAAGAACTACATGAACGACAAGCTCGCTGGACAGCCGGCCGAGTTCGAGACCACCGCGACCCTGATCGAGTCGCCGCAGGATCTCGCGGTCGACGACGAGTTCGCCAAGACGCTCGGCCTTGAATCGCTCGACAAGCTGAAGGAAGCCGCGCGCGAGCGTCTGGCTGCCGAGTTCGCGACCGCGACGCGCCAGCGCGTCAAGCGCGCGCTGCTCGACCGGCTCGACGAGGCGCATCGCTTCGAGGCTCCCCCGTCGCTCGTCGAGGAGGAGTTCAATCTGATGTGGAACTCGGTCAAGGCCGAGATGGACTCCGCCGGCAAGACCTTTGCCGACGAGGACACCACTGAGGAGAAGGCGAAGGAAGAGTACCACAAGATCGCCGACCGCCGCGTTCGGCTGGGCCTCGTGCTCTCCGAGATCGGCGAGAAGAACAAGATCACCGTGACCGACGACGAGGTCGGCCGCGCCGTGATCGAGCGTGCCCGCCAGATGCCGGGCCGCGAAAAGGAAGTCTGGGATTTTTACCGCAACAACGCCCAGGCGTTGGCCCAGCTTCGTGCACCGATCTATGAGGACAAGGTCGTCGACTTCATCCTCGAGCTCGCCAACGTGACCGAGAAGAAGGTCTCGCGCGAGGACCTCTACAAGGACGACGAGGCGGAAAAGACCGCCGCCTGAAAGCTTTGAAACAGCCTTCTATTAAGGATGATCAGCGAAGGGGCCCAGCTAGCCAGATGGCCGGCTGGGCCTCTTTATGCGAATCAGCTTCAACGGCCTGATCGATTAAGCCTTAATTCGTTCAGGACTTGTCTGGCACGAATTGGGCTATATCTGTCGCTAGCTCTTCTACGAAAGTTCCTGCATCACGGGACGTCCATCTGCCTTCCGGCACATCCAGCCAAAACTGGCGGCCAAGACTGGCGATGTCCGCCTCTCAAAAACCCTAGGTGACTCATGCGCGATCCGGTTGAAACCTACATGAACCTCGTGCCCATGGTGGTCGAGCAGACCAACCGTGGCGAGCGCGCCTACGACATTTTCTCGCGCCTTCTGAAGGAGCGCATCATCTTCGTGACTGGTCCGGTCGAGGACGGCATGTCGACGCTGATCGTCGCGCAGCTGTTGTTCCTCGAGGCGGAAAATCCGAAGAAGGAAATCTCGATGTACATCAACTCGCCGGGCGGCGTGGTGACGTCGGGCCTTGCGATCTACGACACCATGCAGTTCATCCGTCCTCCGGTCTCCACGCTCTGCACCGGCCAGGCGGCCTCGATGGGCTCGCTGCTGCTCGCCGCCGGCGAGAAGGACATGCGCTTCTCGCTGCCGAACGCGCGCATCATGGTGCATCAGCCCTCCGGCGGCTTCCAGGGTCAGGCCACCGACATCATGCTGCACGCCCAGGAGATCCTGAACCTGAAGAAGCGGCTCAACGAGATCTACGTGAAGCACACCGGCCAGACCTACAAGTCGATCGAGGACGCGCTGGAGCGCGACAAGTTCCTGACCGCGAACGACGCCAAGGAGTTCGGCCTGGTCGACAAGGTCATCGACAAGCGCGCCGAAGAGCCGGCGCCGGCGAAGGCCCCGTAACACTACTGGGCTGCAGCGGCGATCCCTGGGAGAATACCCCGGGGATCGCGGGACACCGTCAAGGCGGTGTTGACGTTACGGACGTCTGTGCGCGTCGCAAAAAAAACGCCGTTTGCGCGCTGCGATGGGCACAAAGTTCCGCTTTCGTGCTTGTTTTTCGTGGCAATCCAGCAACGCCGGGGTGATTTCCATCACTTCGCTCGTGCCAAGACCGGAAATCACGGTATTGTCACGGGTAGCCGGCGGCCCCCGATTAGCGAATTCTTGATAGTCGGGTGACAGCATGGTTGGCTACGCATGATCGGCTATGATCGCGGGAGAATCGAGTGACCGTGATTCGCACGGGATGTAACGCGTAGGGTCTTTTTTGGTACGGAATTTGCTCTATTTGAACTTCATACCGGCCATTCGTGCCGGGATGGAGCGATCGAGCGAGACGATCGAACCGCGGACGGAGACATGAATGAGTAAGGTTGGCACGAGCGACTCCAAGAACACGCTATATTGCTCGTTCTGCGGCAAGAGCCAGCACGAAGTCCGCAAACTGATCGCGGGTCCCACGGTCTTCATCTGCGACGAGTGCGTCGAGCTCTGCATGGACATCATCCGCGAGGAGAACAAGTCCTCGCTCGTGAAGTCGCGCGACGGCATTCCGACGCCGAAGGAAATCTGCAAGGTGCTGGACGACTACGTGATCGGCCAGAGCCATGCTAAGAAGGTCCTGTCGGTCGCGGTGCACAACCACTACAAGCGCCTCAACCACCAGACCAAGCACAACGACGTCGAGCTCGCGAAGTCGAACATCCTGCTGATCGGTCCGACCGGCTCGGGCAAGACGCTGCTCGCGCAGACGCTCGCCCGCATCCTGGACGTGCCGTTCACGATGGCGGATGCGACCACGCTGACCGAAGCCGGCTATGTCGGTGAGGACGTCGAGAACATCATCCTGAAGCTGCTCCAGGCCGCCGACTACAATGTCGAGCGCGCCCAGCGCGGCATCGTCTACATCGACGAAATCGACAAGATCAGCCGCAAGTCCGACAATCCCTCGATCACGCGCGACGTGTCGGGTGAGGGCGTGCAGCAGGCGCTGCTGAAGATCATGGAAGGCACGGTGGCTTCGGTCCCGCCGCAGGGCGGCCGCAAGCATCCGCAGCAGGAGTTCCTGCAGGTGGATACCACCAACATCCTTTTCATCTGCGGCGGTGCGTTCGCCGGCCTCGAGAAGATCATCTCGGCGCGCGGCCGGTCGACCTCGATCGGCTTTGGTGCCCAGGTGCTCGCGCCGGAGGACCGCCGGACTGGCGAGATCTTCCGTCACGTCGAGCCTGAGGACCTCCTGAAGTACGGCCTCATCCCCGAGTTCGTCGGCCGTCTGCCCGTCGTGGCGACGCTCGAGGACCTCGATGAGACCTCGCTGAAGAAGATCCTGACCGAGCCGAAGAACGCGCTGGTGAAACAGTACCAGCGGCTGTTCGAGATGGAGAACATCGAGCTCACCTTCGCCGACGAGGCGCTCGGCGCGGTTGCCCGCAAGGCCATCGAGCGCAAGACCGGCGCGCGCGGCCTGCGCTCGATCCTCGAGGCGATCCTGCTCGAGACTATGTTCGACCTGCCGGGCCTGGAAGGTGTGGAAGAAGTCGTGATTTCGCGCGAAGTCGTGGAAGGCACGGCCCGTCCGCTCTACATCTACGCCGATCGCTCCGATCGCGCGGTCGAGAACGCCAGCGCCTAAATTGCGGCGCTGGAACGCTCCGAACGTCTTATCAGTTGAGGGCTGCGGAATGCTTCTCCGCAGCCCATGTTGCGTCGCTTACCTGTGTGCGTAAGCGCCTGATGGCGCGCGTATTTCAATGACTTGACACCCCCCGGGTCGATAGCCACCTAATGTCGGCGGCGAGCGAGAATTCCGTTCAAGATTCGCCGCTGTTCCGATCCGGCAAGCCTGGTCCAACCTGCGAATGGTAGACCGGCTCTGTCGATCACCTCGGCACCTTGTGGCGGTTGCGCATGAGACAGCGGGCTGCGTGCAAGGGGGCAAAGCAAAAGGAAAAGGCCATGACTAATCCAAAACCCCGGCCAACCATCGTCCATGGCGAGGCGCACGCTTATCCCGTGCTGCCGCTGCGCGATATCGTCGTCTTCCCGCACATGATCGTGCCGCTCTTCGTCGGTCGCGAGAAGTCGATCCGCGCGCTCGAAGAGGTGATGAAGAACGATGCGCTGATCATGCTCGCGACGCAGAAGAACGCGTCCGACGATGATCCGGCGCCCGATGCCATTTACGAGACCGGTACGCTTGCCAGCGTGCTCCAGCTCTTGAAGCTTCCCGACGGCACCGTGAAGGTGCTGGTCGAAGGGCTCGAGCGTGCGCGCGTGCAGAAATACACCGATCGCGCCGACTACTATGAAGCCACCGCCGTCGCGCTCGCCGATACCGATGCGAAGTCGGTCGAGGCCGAGGCGCTGGCGCGCTCGGTCGTGTCCGACTTCGAGAGCTATGTGAAGCTCAACAAGAAGATCTCGGCCGAGGTCGTCGGTGTCGTGCAGGCGATCACCGATTTCGCCAAGCTCGCCGACACCGTTGCCTCGCATCTCGCCGTCAAGATCGCGGACCGCCAGGGCATCCTGGAGACGCTGTCGGTCACCACGCGCCTCGAGAAGGTGCTGGGCCTGATGGAGAGCGAGATCTCGGTGCTGCAGGTCGAGAAGCGCATCCGCTCGCGCGTCAAGCGCCAGATGGAGAAGACCCAGCGCGAGTATTATCTCAACGAGCAGATGAAGGCGATCCAGAAGGAACTTGGCGACGACGATGGTCGCGACGAGCTCGCCGATCTCGAAGAGAAGATCTCCAAGACCAAGCTCTCCAAGGAAGCGCGCGAGAAGGCGCAGCATGAATTGAAGAAGCTGCGCCAGATGTCGCCGATGTCCGCGGAAGCGACCGTCGTGCGCAACTATCTGGACTGGCTGCTGTCGATCCCGTGGAACAAGAAGTCCAAGGTGAAGAAGGATCTGGAGGCGGCGCAAGCCATCCTGGATTCAGATCACTACGGTCTGGAGAAGGTCAAGGAACGCATCGTCGAGTATCTCGCCGTGCAATCCCGCGCCAACAAGCTGACCGGTCCGATCCTGTGCCTCGTCGGTCCTCCCGGCGTCGGCAAGACCTCGCTCGGCAAGTCCATCGCGAAGGCGACGGGGCGCGAATTCGTGCGCGTCTCGCTCGGCGGCGTGCGCGACGAGGCCGAGATCCGCGGTCACCGCCGCACCTATATCGGCTCGATGCCCGGCAAGATCATCCAGTCGATGCGCAAGGCCAAGTCGTCCAACCCGCTGTTCCTGCTGGACGAGATCGACAAGATGGGCGCCGATTTCCGCGGCGATCCGTCCTCGGCTTTGCTTGAGGTTCTCGACCCCGAGCAGAACGGAACGTTCAACGACCACTATCTCGAGGTCGACTACGATCTCTCCAACGTGATGTTCATCACGACCGCGAATACGCTCAATATTCCCGGCCCGCTGATGGACCGCATGGAGATCATCCGGATCGCGGGCTACACCGAGAACGAGAAGGTCGAGATCGCGCGCAAGCATCTGATCCCGAACGCGGTGTCCAAGCACGGCCTGGACTCCAAGGAGTTCTCGATCGACGACGACGCGCTGCTGCTGCTGATCCGCCGCTACACCCGCGAAGCGGGCGTGCGTAACCTGGAGCGTGAGCTCTCCACACTCGCCCGCAAGGCGGTGAAGGAGCTGATGATCTCCAAGAAGAAGTCGGTCAAGGTCACCGAGAAGACTCTGGAAGAGCTGCTCGGCGTGCCGAAGTACCGCTTCGGCGAGATCGAGAGCGAGCCGCAGGTCGGCATCGTCACTGGCCTTGCCTGGACCGATGTCGGCGGCGAGCTGCTGACCATCGAAGGCGTCATGATGCCCGGCAAGGGCAAGATGACGGTCACGGGCAACCTGCGCGACGTCATGAAGGAATCGATCTCGGCGGCGGCGTCCTACGTCCGCTCCCGCGCGATCAATTACGGCGTCGAGCCGCCGCTGTTCGACCGGCGCGACATCCACGTGCACGTGCCGGAGGGCGCGACGCCGAAGGACGGTCCGTCCGCGGGCGTGGCGATGGCCACCGCGATCATCTCGGTCATGACCGGCATCCCGGTCCGCCACGATGTCGCGATGACCGGCGAGATCACGCTGCGCGGCCGCGTGCTGCCGATCGGCGGCCTCAAGGAGAAGCTGCTGGCCGCTGCCCGCGGCGGCATCAAGACGGTGTTGATCCCCGAGGACAACGCCAAGGATCTCACGGAGATTTCCGATGCGATCAAGGGCGGCATGGAGATCATCCCGGTCTCCCGTCTCGACGACGTCGTCGCCAAGGCGCTGGTGAAGAAGCCGGTGCCGATCGTCTGGGAAGAGGACACCAAGGTGACGGTGAAGCCGGACGGCGATGAGGCCGCCGGCGGCCTGACCGCTCACTGAGAACGCAGTTCAAAAAGATGATAAAACGGCGCCTTCGGGCGCCGTTTTTGTTTTGAGGGAAGGGGACGCGGGCGATGCAGGTCGACGGACAATGCCATTGCGGGCAGATCACCTTTGAGGCCGAAGTCGACCCTGAGGCGGTCTCGGTGTGTCACTGCACCGACTGCCAGACGCTGACCGGCTCGCCGTTCCGGGTCACCGCGATCTGCACCAAGGCTGACGTCAAGCTCACCGCCGGCACGCCCAAAATCTATGGCAAGCGCGGCGACAACGGCCGGATGCGCTTCCAGCACTTCTGCGCCGAGTGCGGTTCGCCTTTGTTCACCAACGGCGAGGGCGACCAGGCCGACGATTGGGGCATCCGCTGGGGCAGCATCCGCCAACGCGACCAATTGCGGCCCGTCAGGCAGATCTGGTGCCAGTCGGCTGCAGTCTGGATCGACGCGGTGCCGCTGCTGCCGGGGCGGCCGAGGGATTGAGGTCGGGCTTGCCTAGCCATAGCTCGCTGCGAAAAGCCGGCCTTCGCTCTTTGGGCTCCGGCGTGGCATCCTGCGTCGCTGCGCGAGCGCAGGCTGGTGGGCGGTCACGGATTCGAACCGCGGACCCTCTCGGTGTAAACGAGATGCTCTAACCAGCTGAGCTAACCGCCCAAGTGCGCCTCTTTAGCGCCCCGGTGGGTGCCGAAGCAAGAGCCGAGCGCGTCGCGAACTGACTCCAATTTGCGGCCTTGTCGGGGGTTTCATGCTCGATACGGGCAGGCCTGCAGCGGGCCCGCTGCAGGGCAACCCTCTTTCGTAGCGCGGATCGTCGTCCGGCGAGGAGGCGATCGTGCTCACGGCCGCCGTGCAGCGCCTCAACTCCCGTCTGATATCAGGCTGTCTTGGTGAACATCGTCAGAACACCGTCGGCGATGTTGATCGCGATGACTTGCGACGAACTCAAGCCCTTGGCCTTGAGCACGGAGGCGGCCTGCGGTGTGGCGTCGATGGACTGCCGGAGCGACTGGATGTCTTGGTCGCTTGTGTGCGCCACGAGTTCATCGACCTTCGCGCGCACGGCCGGCTGCAATTCTTTGACGTCCACAACCTGTATGCTCCGGATCACTGTGCTGGACTGTGTGGACGGCTGTTCGGTGCCGGGTTGCGACGATGCGCCCTGTGCCTGCACCAGAGCAGGTGTTCCGAGGGAGAGAACTGCAACGATGACGGATGCCGTGAAGCTGCGCATGGTCCATGCCTTTCCGGATTTGAGGAACGGCGAACCTATCGAGGAAATCTGGTTGGCATCTGATTCCGGTGTGGCCGTTCGGTGAAACCAATGCGGCCGCAATGCGCACAGATGAGACACGGTGCGCGGGTCCGATGATGCCTACGGCAAGGAATTAGCTCAGCTGGTTAGAGCATCTCGTGTACACCGAGAGGGTCCGCGGTTCGACCGCCCACCAGCCTTCGCTCGCTTCGCGAGCTACGGCTGGGCAGGCCAGCCTCCGAACTTATTGACGCGAAGCGAGCCAAGGCTGCCACGCCGAAGCCCAGCGGGGCGAAGGCGGGTGTTTGGAGGCGTGCCTCGGATCGGCAGACCCGATCCGATCGGTGACAGGGGCGCGATGGCTGTCGCGCCAACTGCGGTCGCTGCCGACCCTGATCTATCCGCGATCTCAATTGCACTCTTCGACCTGGTAGCTGGCGGCCGCCCCCCCCCATTTCTGGACGACGCGGCATCCAGGTCTCACGGGGCGACAGCCGCCGGTATTGCAGATGACCTGCCCTGAGGCCTGGGGCTTTGCCGGGGCGGACTCCACTTTCTTGCGCTCCATGTCCCGCTTGCTTGCATCATTGCGCGCGGCGTCTGGCTTGTTCTCCTGCACCTTTGCGCATTCATTGTCGTCGTTGACGCGGTAGCCTGCGCGGCAGGCGATCTTCACGCAGGCATCGCCACTCGCCTTGAAGCCGTGGTCGCAGACCAGTGGGCAGACCCGGCTTTGCTTCGCCTTGACTGCATCGAGCACGTCGTAGCCCAGCAGCCTTTCGTCAAATTTGGTTCCGGCATATTTGTTGTACTGCGCCAACGCAGCCTGCGATGAGGCCGTCCAGATGCCATCCGCAGGCGCCGGGTGACATCCGACACGGTGCAGCTCGAGTTGCAGAACCTTCGTCAGCTCCTCGGTCGACATCGTCGGCCGCGCTAAAGCCGACGGCGGCGCGATCGCCGCGACCTTTTGCTCGCCTTCTGCGGGCTTTTGCTTGTCAGCCAGCACTTTCGCCGCTGCGGCCTCCGCTTGCAGCCTGCGTTGCTCGGCTGCGGCCGCCTTGGCTTCCTCGACCTGCTTGGCCTTCTCGGCGGCAAGCCGTTTCTCCTCGGCCACCCTGGCTGCCGCCGCGGCCTTCTCTTGCTCGGCCTTGTTGGCGCGCTCGGCGGCGAGACGGGTCTTGGCTTCTTCCGCCTGGCGCGCCTTTTCGGCTGCGGCGGCGCGCGCTTCTTCTGCGGCAACGTTCTTCAGCTGCGCGCGGGCGAGGCCGGCATAGAAGCCGTCGGGATAGGCCTGCAGGAAGGCCTCCCAGGCGTCCCGGTTTCCCGCCTGCAGCGCCAGCTCGTAGTCCCGACGGATCGCGTCCTGCGGGTTCGCTTGCGGCCCCGTGGTGACAGCAGGCTTGGCCGGGACCAACGACACGTCGTCGCCGCCGAGCGAGCCGTAAACATAAGGCTCCTGCTTGTAGCCGGTGTTCTTGAGAACATCGTCGCGGATGAAGCCGAACGCCTTGCGCAGGTCGAGCCCGGGCGTGGGGAGGCGCTCGACCAGCGCCGCGGCGAACGGGCTGTTCTTGGAGTCGCCGTCCGAAGCTGTCGAGCCGGCCTTTGCCGCGAAAGCAATCATGGTGTTCGGGCCGGTCGGCTCGACCTTGGCGAGGCCGCGCCCGATCGAGCGCGCGGCCATGGTCCGCTTCATGGTCTTGGCGAATGGATTGTCCCGGCAGGCATCGAGGATGACGAGCCGGAGTTGCATGGCCGGCTCGACCGCGAACAGAGCGCGATCCAGCGGCAGCGTCTCGTCGAGGACATCGCTGTCGGTCTCAAGGCTGGCATCCGTGGGGATCAGGTAGTTGACGCCGTCAAGCTCGATGCCGTGACCCGCATAATAGACGACGGCCACATCAGCCTCACGCGTCCTGGCACCGAAGTCGCGTAAGGCCCGGCGCATCTCCGCAGCGTTGAGGTCGAGCTTGATATCAACCTGGTCGAACCCGGCTCTCTTCAGCATGCCGCCGACGAGAGAGGCGTCGTTCACGGGATTGGCGAGCCTCGGCGCGCTCTTGTAGGCGGAATTGCCGATCACGAGCGCCACGCGCTTTTCCGCGTGCGCTCCTCCGCAGTCCAAACAGATGAAGGTCAATAAGACCAAAAAAATCCGAGTCGCGCCCATTGCAGCCCCAAATCGCAATGTGATCAGAGTAGTCGCAGAGTGCCATCGCGGCAAAGGCCGCTGTGTGATGAATGTCACAGGCGCCTGCTGCCGCGCCAGAGCCCAACGGGCGGAGGCGGGCTTTTACCAGGCATCCGGCGCCCTGAAAGAGACTCGTGGCGGGTCCAAAATTGCCTTCCTTCGGTCATCTTTTAGATCGCACCGCGAACCACCGTTCCAGTTCCCTTAATTAGCGTGGAGTATCGCCGTGATGAGTGATCTTCGCACGAAGTTGGAAAGGTACGAGTCCAAAGCCGCTCACTGCATGAAAGCAGCTCAGGAAGCGAGCGACGAAGCCGGCAAGGCTTTTTATGAGGAGCTTGCCCGCTATTATGACGAGCTGGCAACGGACTTCCGCCGGGTTCTTGCGAAGCGAACTGGAGCCTCGCTGGCGGCCGAATGACTTTGCGGAGCGCATTGGCATAGCGCAGCTCGGCAGTAAGTCCTCTCACCGTCCGTCAATCTGTGACGCCGCGCAACGCGGCGAGAACGGAGGCATGTCTCGCCGGCAGGTGGACAGAGCAACCTCGGTTGACGGCGTCATTGCTTTTCGGCATCGGGGTCTTTCGACCGAGCTGCCAGAGAGGCCCCCATGGAACAGCCAAGCGGACACGAGCAAAACGCCGACCAGATCGCCTATTGGAACGGCCCGAGCGGGCAGCGCTGGGCCGACCGCCATGCGGCGCAGGAGAAGCTGCTCGGGCCGATCGCCGACGTCCTGATCGACCGTGCCAAACCAAAGCCGGGCGAGCGGGTGATCGATGTCGGCTGCGGCTCCGGCGCGACGACGGTCGCGTTCGCAAAGGCGGTTGCGCCCGATGGCCTTGCGCTCGGCCTCGATGTGTCCGACCCGATGCTGTCGCAGGCGCGCGCGTTTGCGCCAAAGGGTCTGCCGCTCGATTTCGTGCTGGCGGATGCGACGGTCCATCCATTCGAGCCGGCGAGCTTTGATCTCCTGGCCTCGCGCTTCGGCGTGATGTTCTTCGCCGATCCCATCGCGTCCTTCAGCAATCTCCGCCGTGCGCTCAAGCCTACAGGGCGGCTCGCTTTCGTCTGCTGGCGCGAGCCGAAGGAAAACCCGTGGATGATGGCGCCGCTGATGGCGGTCTACAAACACGTGCCGAAGATGCCGCCGGTCGGGCCGGAGGAGCCGGGCCCGTTCGCCTTCGCCTCGGAAGAGCGCGTGATGCGCATCCTCAAGGGCGCCGGCTTCGCGGACGTCGCGATGGAGCCGCACAATCTCCCCATGGACATCGCCATCGGCGGCGGTCTCGACGCCGCCGTCGACGGCTCGCTCCAGATCGGCCCCGCCAGCCGCGCGCTGCAAGGCCATCCGCCGGAGACCTATGACGCTGCCAAAGCCTCGATCCGCGAGACGCTCGCGCCGTTCCTGAAGGGGCAGAGCGTGGCGCTGCAGGGTGCGATCTGGATCGTGACGGCGAAGGCGGCGTAGAGAGTTTGCTGCTCAGCGTCGTTCCAATCCCCGGTGTCGTCCCGGACAAGCGGAGCGCAGGTCCGGGACCCATAACCACGGGGAGAAGTTTGACGAGGACTCGTGGTCGTCGGCTCGCGCCGCGACTTCTCCCTGTGGTTATGGGTCCCCGCGTTCGCGGGGACGACACCGAGCGAGCGGCAGCGATGCGCGCCACAACGGTCGCCGTCCCTCACACCACATCATCCGGCGCCAGCGCGCAGCCGTTGTCGGGATGCGTCTCCACCTGAAGCGTGGTGTGGCCGATGCGGAACGATGTCCTCAGCAGCTGCGCGGTCTCCATCAGGAATGCATCGCCGGTGCCGGCGGGCATGACGAGATGGCAGGTCAGCGCCGTCTCGGTGGTCGAGATCGGCCAGACGTGGAGATCGTGAATCCCTGACACGCCCGGCCGCGCCAGCAGGAACGCCTTGATCGCCGCAAGGTCAGTGCCCTTCGGGGCTGCGGCCATCGACATGTCGATCGAGCCGCGCAAGAGGCTCGTCGTGCTCCAGAGGATGGTGGCGCAGATCACGAGGCTGGTGACGGGATCGAGCCAGAGCCAGCCGGTCCAGATGATCAGCGCTGCCGAGACCACGACGCCGAGCGAGACCGCGGCGTCGGCCGCCATGTGCAGGTACGCGCCTTCGATGTTGATGTCGTCCTTGCGGCCGCTTGCGAACAGCATGGCGGTGAAGCCGTTGATGAGGATGCCGATGCCGGCGACCACCATCACGGTGACGCCCGCGATCGGCTCCGGCTCGCGCAGGCGCAGGATCGCCTCCCAGCCGATTGCGCCAGTCGCGACCAGCAGAAACACCGCGTTCGCCAGCGCCGCCAGGATGGTCGAGGCACGGAAACCGTAGGTGAAGCGGCCGCTCGGCGCGCGCTTTGCCGCAACCGAGGCGCCCCAGGCCACGACAAGGCCGAGCACGTCGGACAGGTTGTGGCCGGCGTCCGCGAGCAATGCCGTGGAGTTGCCGATATAGCCATAGACCGCTTCGGCGACGACCAGCGCGGTGTTCAGGGTGATGCCGATCGCGAACGCCTTGCCGAAATTGGTGGGCGCATGGACGTGTCCGGCACCATGCGCGTGGTCATGGCCATGGCTGTGACCATGATCATGCCCGTGGCCGGCATGATCATGATGGTGATGGCTGTGATGGTCGTGGCTTGCCAATTCTAGCGCTCCGCCAAGTCAGCCGCCATTGTAGGCGCTTCGCCCGCGGCGTCACGGCGGAACAGCACATAGAGCGCCGGCAGTACCAAGAGCGTCAGCACCGTCGAGGAGATGATGCCACCGATCACCACGGTCGCGAGCGGCCGCTGCACCTCGGCGCCGGCGCCGGTGGCGAGTGCCATCGGCACGAAGCCGAGCGAGGCGACCAGGGCCGTCATCAGCACGGGGCGCAGACGGGTCAGGGCGCCTTCGGCGCACGGCTTCCGCAATGGGCCGACCCTCGCTGCGCAGCCGCTCGATGAAGGCGATGATGACGAGTCCGTTGAGCACGGCGACGCCCGACAGCGCGATGAAGCCGACGCCGGCGCTGATCGACAGCGGGATGCCGCGCAACAGCAGCGCCGCAACGCCGCCGGTCAGCGCCAACGGCACGCCGGAGAACACCAGCGCCGCATCCGCCGCCGATCCCATGCCCATGAACAGCAGCAGGAATACCAGCAGTAGCGCCACCGGCACGACGATCGTCAGGCGCTTGGTGGCGGAGACCAGCTGCTCGAACTGTCCGCCCCAGCCGATCCAGTAGCCCGGCGGCAGCTTGACCTTTTCGGCGACGGCTGCTTCCGCCTCGCTCACGAAGGAGCCGAGATCGCGCGCGCGGACGTTGGCGGTGACGACGATGCGCCGCTTGCCGTTCTCGCGGCTGATCTGGTTGGGGCCGGGCGTCGTATCGACGGTTGCGACCGACGACAGCGGCACGTAGCGCATCTGAGCGAGGGGAGAGCCTGACAGCGCTGTGCGGATCGGCGCGCTGGCCGCGGCGTCCTCGCCTGGCGGCAGCGGGATCGGGATGGCGCGGATCGCCTCGAGATTGCCGCGCAGCTGCTCCGGCAGGCGCACGACGATGTCGAAGCGGCGGTCGCCCTCGAACAGCTTTCCGGCCGACTTGCCGCCCACCGCGATCTCGACGATGCCCTGCACCTCACTGATGCTGAGCCCATAGCGGGCGAGCGCCTGACGATCGAGGCGGACGGTGAGGATCGGCAGGCCCGAGACCTGCTCGATCTTGACGTCGCTGGCGCCGCGGATGCCGCGGATCGCCGCCTCGACCTGCTTTGCCGCGCCTTGCAGGATGTCGAGGTCGTCGCCGAAAACCTTGATGCCGACGTCGCTGCGCACGCCGGAGATCAGCTCGTTGACGCGAAACTGGACCGGCTGGGAGAGCTCATAGGCGCTGCCGGGAATGTCGTCGGCGGCCTTGTCGATGGCTTCGATCACCTCCGATTTCGGCTTGTCCGGGTCGGGCCATTCGGCGCGCGGCTTCAGCATGATGTAGCCGTCGGTCTGCGCCGGCGACATCGGATCGGTGGCGACCTCCGCGGTGCCGATGCGGGTGAAGAACTCCTTCACCTCCGGAATCTGCATGATGCGCTTTTCCAGCGCCTTCTGGAGGTCCAGCGACTGGGTGAGGCTGGTGCCGGGAATCCGGATCGAGGCCAGCGCGACGTCGCCCTCGTCCAGGCTCGGAATGAACTCGCCGCCCATTCGCGAAGCGGCGATGCCGCTCGCGACCACGATGACGACGGCCATGATCGCGACGGCGGCCCGGTTGTCGATGGCAAAGCGGAGCAGGGGGAGATAGGCGCGCTTTGCCATCCGCATGAACAGGTTTTCGTGCTCGGAAACCTTGCCCGTGACGAAGATGGCGACCGCCGCCGGCACGAAGGTGATGGAGAACATGACCGCCGCGCCGAGCGCCATCAGCACGGTCAGCGCCATCGGCGTGAACATCTTGCCCTCGACGCCCGTCAGCGTCAGCACGGGCAGGTACACCACCGCGATGATCAGCGTTCCGAACAGGCTCGGCTTGATGACGTCGCTCGACCCGCGCTGGATCGCGCGCAGCCGTTCGGAGGTCGTGAGCAGGCCGCCTTTCTCGCGCTGGGCCACCGCCAGCATGCGCAGGCAATTCTCGACGATGATCACGGCGCCGTCGACGATGATGCCGAAGTCGATCGCACCGAGACTCATCAGGTTGGCGCTGACCTTGGTCTCGACCATTCCGGTGATGGTCATGGCCATCGACAGCGGAATGACGCAAGCCACCACCAGCGCGGCGCGGATGTTGCCGAGGATCAGGAACAGCACGGCCACGACCAGTGCCGCGCCTTCCACAAGGTTGTTCTGGACCGTGCGGACCGTGGCCTCGACCAGATGGGTGCGGTCGTAGACGGTTCGCGTCACGACGCCGTCGGGCAGCGATTTGGCGATGTCCTCGAGACGCGCCGCGACACGACGCGCCACCGTGCGGCTGTTCTCGCCGATCAGCAGCATGGCGGTGCCGAGCACGGTCTCCTCACCGTCGCGCGTCGCCGCGCCCGTGCGCAAATCACGGCCTTCGGTGACGGTGGCGATGTCCCGGATCCTGACAGGATTGCCACCGCGCGAGCCGATCACGACATCCTGGATCTCGCTGATGCTGCCGACTTGGCCCGGCGACCGCACCAGATATTGCTCGCCGTTGCGCTCGATATAACCGGCGCCGACATTGGCGTTGTTGGCGGCCAGCGCCGTCATGACGTCGCGAAAGCCGAGCCGGTAGGCCATCAGCTTGCCGGGGTCCGGCAGCACGTGGAATTGCCGCTCGAAGCCGCCGATGGTGTTGACCTCGATCACCCCCGGCACGTTGCGAAGCTGCGGCCGGATGATCCAGTCCTGCACGGTGCGCAGGTCGGTCAGCGAGTAATCATGGCCGCCTGGTGCCTTCGCGCCCGCCTTGGCCTCGACGGTGTACATGAAGATTTCGCCAAGCCCGCTCGAGATCGGTCCCATTGCGACCTCGACGCCGGCCGGCAGCTGGTCCTTCACCTGCTGGATGCGCTCGCCCACGAGCTGCCGGGCGAAATAGATGTCGGTGCCGTCCTTGAAGACCACCGTCACCTGGCTGAGGCCGTAGCGCGACAGCGAGCGCGTGTAGTCGAGCTTGGGCAGCCCGCCCATCACGGTCTCGACCGGGAAGGTGATGCGCTGCTCGGTTTCGAGTGGCGAGTAGCCGGGCGCGCGGGTGTTGATCTGCACCTGCACGTTGGTGATGTCGGGTACGGCGTCGATCGGCAGGCGCTGAAAATTCCAGCCGCCGAACGCGACGGCGCCGAGCGCGAGCAGGAGGACCAGCCAGCGCTGCTTCAGCGAGGCGGCGATGAGGCGCTCAATCATGCTCGGCCTCCCCCTTGCCCATCTCGGCCTTCACCACAAAACTGTTCTCCGCGACGTAGTGCTCGCCGGCGGAAAGGCCTGCCTTGATCTCGACATAGCGCGGGTCGGAGTCGCCCAGCTCGACCGGCCGCGCCTCGATCTTGTCGCCATCCTCGCGCACGAACACGATGGTCTTGTTCTCCAGTGTCTGGATCGCGCTGCGGCGCACGGCGACCGCGACATTGCGGGCGGCGAGGATCAGCCGCGCCGTGACGAACAGGCCGGGACGCAAGCGTCCGTCCGGATTTGGCAGCACCACGCGCGCCAGCGCGGTCTGGGTCTCGCTCGAGCCGATCGGCGCCATGTAGGAGATCGTGCCCTTGATCTCGCCGCGGCCGTCGTCGGGGTCAATCAGCACCTCGTCGTTCAGGCGCACGCGCCGCAGATCCTGCCGGTAGATCGACAGATCGACCCAGATGGTGGAGAGGTCGGCGACGACGAAGGCCGGCTTCTGCTCGGAGGCGTATTCGCCGAGCGAGATCTGGCGCTCGATGACGGTGCCGGCGATCGGCGCCTTCAGCTCGTAGACCGTCAGGCTCTGGTTGCTCTCGATGGCGGCGAGCAGGTCGTCCTTGGCGACCTTGTCGCCGATGCGCTTCTGGATCGATTTTGCAAGCCCGGGAAAGCGGGGAGTGACCTGAACCACCGCCTCTTGGTTGGCGCGCAAGATGCCGTTGAAGGACAGCGTGTCGGTCAGCGTCGCGCTCGCGGCCTCCGCCAGCGTCACGCCCGCTGCGGCCAGCTTGACGTCGGAGATGCGGATGCGGTCGGCGCCGTGCTCATCCTGCTCGACATGATCGTTCGGCTTTTTCTGTTCGGAATGCTCGGTATGGTCGGTGTGCGCGACCTTGGACGGCGCGAGCAGGGAATAGCCGTAAGCGCCGAACGCGGCGGCCACGACGGCAACGAGAATGGTGGAGACTGTCTTCATCGTGCGCTCTCCCGCGCGAGCGTGAAGGGATTGCCGACGAGGCCTTCGATGGTGGCAACGCCGACATGGAAGTTTTGCAAGGCCTCCTGCTCGCGCAGGCGCGCCTGCGTCACGCTCGCCTGGGCGTCGAGCACTTCGAGCAGGGTGAAGCGGCCCTGGCCGTAGCCTTGCGAGATCGCTTCGGACGCTTCGGTCGCCTTGGGTATGGCGGTCTCGCGCAGCACCGCGAGCTCGCGCAGCGAGCCTTGCACCGCGTCGTAGGCGCGGCCGGCGACCACGATCAGCGTGTTGCGGCTCGCCTCGCGCTCGGCCTTGGTCTTGGCGAGGCTCTCCTGCGCCGAGAGGATGTTGCCCTGGTTCTGGTCGAACACGGGGATCGGTACCGAGACGGTGAGGCGCACCGCGTCGTCATTGGTGTCGTTGAAATGGCGCCAGCCGGCGGCGATGCGCACGTCTGGGTAGGGCCGCAGGCGCGCCATCAGCAGCTCGGCATTGCGCTGGGCATAGACCGCGGTCCAGCGCACCAGCTGCGGATTGGCGTCGATGGCGGCGACCACCGACTGGAACGTCGGCGGCTTGCCCATGGTGTCGAGCCGGCCGGAGACCTCGCCGAATTTCGCGGCAGGATCGCCCATCAGCACGGCAAGCTCGCGCCGTACGCTCGCCAGCGTCGCCTTGAAGCGCTCGCGGTCGGCCCTCCAGCCTGACCGCCTTGCGCTGGATCGCGGCGACCTCGATGCCGGCCGCGCCGGCTGCGACCCGCGCCTCGCGCTTGCCGAACAGCTCGAAGGCCTGGCTGATCTGAAGCGTGGTCTCGGCCGACCTTGTGCCGCGATAGATGCCGGAGCCGAACGAGTTGTCCTGCTCATAGGACAGTTCCGGATTGAGCAGTGCGCCCGCCTGGATGCGCTGGCCGGTGGCGATGCCGACATCGCGCTCCGCCGCCGTCAGGCGCGGGCTCGCGGCCAGCGCACGCGATAGCGCCGCGCGCATCGTCAGCGTCTGGGCGTGTGAGGTCAGCACCAGCGGTGGGCTGATGAGAAGAGCCATCGCGCATGCCATGCGCGCGGCCGTCTGCCTGGAAAGCATGAATAGGACCTGTGAAGGAGACGAGATGGGCGCGCAGCTGGCGCCCGGCTGATCCGTTCAGGTCAGATGCTTGGGGGGCCGGGAGTCGGTATCGGGGACGATGCCGGTGAGGCGGGGCTCGGGCTCAGGGTGCGGAGCCGCCACGAATGGGATCGACGTGCTCGATGGTGCCGGCTGAACGACTGCGACCGAGAAGCAGCCATGGCAATGATGGCCGCCGATCGCCTTGTGGTCGCTATGTCCGGCCGTATCGAGCACCGCCGCGATTTCCGAGCCGCCGGCAGGCGTGGTCACGTCGACGTCGTGCAGGCCGTGCAGCGCGCCGGCGAGCAGATAGACGGCCGCGATCAGCACGGACAGCAGGCCGCGCCAGTTGCGCGGTCGGCGGGATGCTGAGGGCTGGCGGTTCGCGCGCACGACGTCACTCTGGTTGCGGTCTGGGCCCGACCTAGCATGGCGGCGGGAACAGTGTCGACCCGCAACATTGTTACGTCCCAGGAACATTTGCCGCAGCAGCGCGAGCTGCGAGCGCTTCTCACTGGCGGGCGATTACACGCAGGGGCGAGGCGAGCGTTTCGATCGCGGTCGCGCGCGCCGGCTCCGGAACATGGCTGATCTCGTCAGCCTCGACTGTGATGACGGCGTGACAGCTCGCCTCCATCGCCCGCTCCAGCCATTTGATGGCTTCGTCGATCCATTGATCGTGGTGCTCGGGATCGGCGAGGGCCTTCTCCCGGAATATATCCGCCTGATGCAGGCACGCCGTTCTGCGGTCCACGCGCTCTCCCGATTTGCAGGTCCCGTCCCGATCGCATCTTTGATGATCCCGCCGCCGGCGTCGTTAACATACGACAGGAAACGGGCAGGTCAGGCGGTCGCACACGCGGAAAGGCCCCAGCTCCGGGGCTGCCCGGCTGGGGCCTTTTGTGCTCACAATCTTCATCCTTGGGACTTGGACAGACAATTCGCATCTCGCCGGTTCGTTCCACAAGACCATGCCGAATTAGGAACGTTCCTCCTGCCTCCTGATTAGCGATTGGGAATGTTGAGGAGGAAGGACCATGGACGGACTAATTTATCTCATCGGCTTGATCGTCGTGATCATGGCGATCCTGTCATTCTTTGGCCTGCGCTGAGAGAGCCGCGATGACAATCGAAACTCTCGTGCAGGAAGACGTGATGGAGGGCGGCGCGGCGATCGCCGAGGATCGCCGGACCATCCAATGGGGCCCGGTGCTGGCAGGCGCATTCGCCGCCGGAGCGATGTCGTTCATCCTCGTCGGCTTTGGCGTTGCCATCGGCCTCGGGGTCAGTTCGGCCTCGCCGACATGGCGTGATGCGTCGGCGGCGTTGGCACTGCTGTCCGGGCTGTATCTGATCATCCAGGCGATCGTCAGCTTCGGCTTCGGCGGCTACATCGCCGGCCGGACCACGCGACCGGCGCCGGCGCTAACGACGATCGAGGATGACGGCGAGCGACGGGACGGGCTGCACGGCCTGACGTCCTGGGCTCTTGCCGTGCTGATCGGTGCGGCGCTGCTGGCGATCCTCGGTGCGGCCGCGCTCGACCGTTCGCCGATGCGCAGCGGAGCCGGTAATGTCACCTCAGCCGAGCCGCTGCTCAGCTATGAGCTCGACAAGCTGTTCCGCGCGCCGCGCAGGCCGCCCAACACCGACATGCGGGAAGCCCGCGCCGAGGCGGGACGCATCCTGATGACGTCTTCGAGCCATAGCGGTGTCAGCACCGACGACCGGACCTATCTCGTGCAGCAGGTCGCTGCGGCCACGGGATTGGCGGCGCCTGATTCCGAGCGGCGGGTCGACGCGATGATCGCGGAAGCCCACACGGCGATCAACCGCGCGCGGCGCAACTCGATCATCGTGGCCTTCTCGGTTGCGGCGGCGGCCCTGATCGGTGCCGCAGTCGCCTGGGGTGCCGCCGTTGCCGGCGGACGCCACCGCGATGGCGAGCCGTTGCCGAACTGGATGGCAAGCTCGAACCGCTTCCATCGCAGTCCGCGGGCGATGCCGGTGCCGTAAGCATGCGAGGCGCGGACCTAGCTGTCCGTCCCCGCACGCCGGCCCACGAATTCGGCGATCAGGCTCGTGATTTCCGCGGGACGCTCCAGGCTAGGGAGATGAGCCACGTCCGGCATTTCACGGCCCTCCGCCCCCGGGATTGCCGCAACGACCCGACGACAGCGATCCTGGACATAGGGGAAATCGAGGTCGCCCCACGCGATGAGGGTCGGTACCGCGATTTCATGGAGTCGGTGGAAGAAGGGAACAACGTCCACATCCGCGCCGAAGGGTTGGGAGCGAAGCGCGATGCCGTTCATGTCGAGGAGCAGATCGCGGGCGGAGCCGGCAACGCGACCTTCGGGCGCCAGCGGTCCGTCCAGCCAGAGGCGGGCCTTCATCGCGTTGAGCCGATCGAGATCGCCGGATGCCTCGGCTTCCTTCGACTGCATCATCAGTTTCTCGATGTCGGGACTGTAGACCGGATCGGGTGCCCCCGCGACGTTCGGAGCGATCAGGACGAGCGCGCGAACAAGCGACGGGTGTCGGAGGGCGGCATCGAGCGCGATGCGACCGCCAAGGGAGCAGCCAACGAGGATCGCGGGCCCGTTGTCTGCGGTAGCCTCCAGCACCGCCACGAGGTCTGCGAGGGCGGAAAAGTCTTCAGGCTCGGCGCGCGTCTCGCCGAACCCGCGTCGGTCATAAGCGACCGCCTTGTGGGTCGCACTCATTCCATTCAGCTGGACGCGCCACATCCGCCGGTCGCACACATTGGCATGAAGAAAGACGACGGCAGTGCCGTTGCCCGCCACGTCTGTTGCAAGGTTGGCGCGACCGGACCGAACATATTGCATTTGCATGTCCAAGACTAATGCATGTCCAAGGCTAACGGCGTCGCGACTGGGACGGGCCGGGACGAGCGCGGCCATCCCTGTCTTCGAGAGGCTAAGCCTTCTCCTCCCAGATCATCGCCAGATGCACGATGGTCTGCACCGCCTTTTCCATGTCCTGCCGGCTCACCCATTCCAGGCGCGAATGGAACGCGTGCTCGCCGGCGAAGATGTTGGGGCAGGGCAGGCCCATGAAGGACAGGCGCGAGCCGTCGGTGCCACCGCGGATCGCGGTGCGCATCGGGCGCAGGCCGGCGCGGCGGATCGCCTCGATGGCGTATTCGAGCACGTGCGGGTGACGGTCGATCACCTGCTTCATGTTGCGGTACTGCTCGCGTATCTCGAACGTGTAGGTCGAGCGCGGATAGTCCTTCATCACGTCCTTGACGATGCCCTCGAGCAGGGCCTCCTTCTCCTTCAGCCCTTCCTCGGTGAAGTCGCGCACGATGAAGGAGAGCGTCGCCTGCTCCAGCGCGCCGTCGATGCCGATCGGATGCAGGAAGCCCTGCTTGCCCGAGGTCGTTTCCGGCGAGCAGCCTTCCTTCGGCAGCCGCTCGACGATGGCGGAAGCGATCTTGATCGCGTGCTCCATCTTGCCCTTGGCGTAGCCGGGATGGGCGCTGACGCCGTTGATGGTGATGGTGGCGCCGTCGGCCGAGAAGGTCTCGTCCTCGACGCTGCCGGCGCTTTCGCCGTCCATGGTGTAGCCGAAATCGGCGCCGAGCTTCTTCAGGTCGACATTGTCGACGCCGCGCCCGATCTCTTCATCCGGCGTGAACAGGATCTTGATGGTGCCGTGCTTCACGTCGGGGTTGTTGATGAAGAAATGCGCGGCATCCATGATTTCGGCGACGCCGGCCTTGTTGTCGGCCCCGAGCAGCGTGGTGCCGTCGGTGGTGATGATGTCGTTGCCGATCTGGTTCTTCAGCGCGGGGTGCTCATTGAAGCGGATCACCTGGCTGGGATCGCCGGGTAGTGTGATGTCGCCACCGCGATAGTTCTTCATCATTTGCGGCTTGACGTCCTTGCCGGTGACGTCGGGCGAGGTGTCCATGTGTGAGCAGAAGCAGATCACCGGCACCTTCTTGTCGGTGGTGGCCGGAATCGTTCCGTAGACGTAACCGTACTCGTCGAGATGGGCGTCCGCCACGCCCATGGCCTTCAGCTCGGCGGCGAGCACGCGGCCGAGGTCTTTCTGCTTCTCGGTCGAGGGCGAGTGAGGGGAATCCGGATCGGACTGGGTGTCGATGGTGACGTAGCGCAGGAAGCGCTCGGTCACGGTGTGCGAAAAGGAGAGAGAGGACATTTCTGGTCAACCGCCGGGTCTTTGGGGAAGCAGGCGGTATATCAGAAAAGCGGGCCTTGATGCGGCCGGACGAGATGGGATCAGGCTTAACGAGACGTAAGCCGCTCAGATCGCCTCTTTCAGTTCCTTGACCGGGCGGAACGCGACCTTCTTGCTGGCCTTGATGTGGATGGCCTCGCCGGTGGCGGGATTGCGGCCGGTGCGGGCGGCGCGCTTGCGGACCTGGAGGATACCGAGGCCGACGATGCGGACGCGGTCGCCCTTCTTCAGGTGCTTGGTGATCAGCTCGACCATGTCGGTGAGGACGGCTTCGGCGTGCTTTTTCGACAGGTCCTGGCTCTCCGCGATATCGGCGGCGAGGTGCTTGAGCGTGATGGTGGCGGGAGCGGCAGCTTTCTTTGCCATGTCTGGCCTCCTCCATTCCTGGCGAGGTCTCGGGGAGGGCCTCGGAACCACGCAAGTGACGGAAGGCGTAGACGATTCGGGGCTGAACTGACTACGTCGCGAGAGGTGGAGGAGGCTCTGCACGCACGCAATCGGCGGGGGACGGGACTATTCCGGCTTTAGGTACCAACGTCCTTGACTTCACTTGGTCCGGCCTTTAATTCCCCCCTCGTTCCGCGCGGACACATACGCGTCACGCGGGAGTAGCTCAGTTGGTTAGAGCGCCGGCCTGTCACGCCGGAGGTCGCGGGTTCGAGCCCCGTCTCTCGCGCCATTTTTGGCGGAATCTCAATAGCTTACATGCCGGACCTGAGCCTTCCCGACACGTGGTCGGGATGAAATCCCTATGTTTCTGATTTTGCCTGTGGCGGGCAATGCGCAACAAATCGCGCATCACGCGAGCACGGCCACGACTGGCTGAAACGGGACTTGGCGGAATCGATCTCATGCAGGCAGCCGATTTCAGCGCAACGCTGCAAAATTTGTTCGCGAAGGGCGTGCGCTACGGGACCGTGGTCGATCTCGGCTGTGCCGATGGACACTTCGTGCTCAACCATCTGTCCTGTCTCGGCGGTGCGGTGCCTCTCAACATCGATGCCAACGGGATCTACGAAGACTCCCTCCGGGCCATCAAGGAGGCGCTTGGCGGGGACTATCGCATCTGCGCCATCACCGATCATGAGGGTGAGATCGAGATCACCGAGTCGGTGCATCCTTACTGGTCGACATCAACGCGACACTGCTGGAGGCGGGCTTCTTCCTCTACGACCTGACGACGTTGCAGCGCCTGCGCGACGGAACGCTCGGCTGGTTCTACCCGGTCTATGTCAGCGGCAAGCTCGCGCATCTGAAGCCGCGGGCGTTCTGGGATCCCGGCGACAACACCGCGGTGATCGGCGTCCAGGAGGCGCGCCGAAAGATGGTCCTCGAGCAGAACAAGAAGATCCTCAACCGGCTGCGTTACGGCCCGAGCGACATCAGCCGCAACGATCCCTGTCCCTGCGGTTCGGGGCAAAAATTCAAGCACTGTTGCGGCAGCTACGGACCCGTCTGACGCGGGCACCCGGGGACGGCCAATAAAGCAAAACGGCCGCCAGAGGCAACCGTTTGGTGTCAAATCGGACCTTTTTTGGTCGATCAGCGGATCTCGGACGTGCCCGCGCTCGTGACCGCCACCGGCTTGCCGGCCTTGACCACGTGAGCGGACTGGGCGGTCTGGTTGTAATCGGCATTGGTGCGGGCTGCGATCCCGAAGCCGGCCACCGCAATGCCGGCAATCAGCGCCACCACCACGATTTTCAGGTGGGTCGCACGATCAGCAGAGTGAATTGAGTGGTTCATCTGAGCCTCCCGACGGGCTTTGCCGCCGTCTATGGGCTCATCTTCTAAGGACCATCTGTTTCCGGATGGTTTCACCGGTTTCGCAAAATGGTTTCATTAATACGCCCGGTTGGTTTCGCCGGGCTTGCGGCTTCAAGCGGTCCGCTGCGGACGGCCGCATCAGAGCGCCTGAGACGGAAAACCATCACGAAAACAACGGGTCGCCGCCGAGGCGGCCACGAGGCTGGCTTGGGCCGTCGTTCCCAGAAGTGGGTGATGTCTTACCTGCCGCGTAATCGCGGACGGGAGCTGCCTTCGCCATGATCGTGTCCGTCGGCAGCAAGCGACGTGCCGACCGATCTTGAGGGAGACACGCGATGAATCGTCGGACCGTCCTCGAAGCCACCCTGTTTGGGAGCGTCCTTGCGGCAGCCTCGGTCGCGAGCGCTCCAGCAGCCCAGCAGACCGCGCGATCACCCTATGTGACGGCCCGGGACGGCACGAAGCTGTTCGTGCAGGACTGGGGAAGCGGAAAACCGGTGCTGCTGCTGTCGGCCTGGACCTTCGACGCCAGCACCTGGGGCAGCCACATTGCCGCGCTCACTGAGAAGGGTTTCCGCTGCGTCGCGCCTGACAGGCGCGGGCATGGCCGTTCCGAGATGCCATCGACCGGTTATGACCTGGACACGCTGACCGACGACGTCGCCGCCGTGATCGAGCAGCGCGACCTGCGCGACGTGACGCTGGTCGGCTTCTCCATGGGAACGGCGGAAGCTGTGAACTATCTCGCGCGCCACGGATCGGAGCGGATCGCAAGGCTCGTGCTGGTCGCGCCGACGACGCCGTTCCTGGTCAGGACCGAGGACAATCCGGACGGGATCCCGAAGGCGATGATCGAGGCCGACAACGCCGCCATCGCGCGCGACTTCGCCAAATGGATCGCGGCGAACGAGGCCCCGTTCTTCACCGCCGAGACGCCGGAGATCACGCGGACCTGGATCCGGCAGATGATGCTGAGCGTGCCGCTGCCGGTGGCGCTGGCGTGCCGCAAGACCATCGCGTTCGCCGATCTCCGCAAAGCCGCCGCCGGGATCGATCGCCCGGCGCTGATCGTCCACGGCGACAAGGATGCCAGCGCGCCGCTGCCGCTGACCGGGGCCAAGACCGCCAAGCTGATCAAAGGCAGCAAGCTCATCGTCTATGAGGGCGCGCCGCATCCGCTGCCGCTCACGCATGGCGAGCGGCTGCTTGCCGACATGCTCGCGTTCATCGGCGCCTGAAGCATGATCCGGAAAAGTGCGAAGCGGTTTTTCGAAAAGATCATGCTCGAACAACAACCTAAAGCGCGATGACGATTCATCTGATCTCATCGCGCTTTAGGCGTTCAGCTCGCCCGTGCGATGTCGGTGCGGATGCTCCGCGCCGCCCAGATGAACAGCAGCGCGCCGAGCGTGGTCGTGACCGCCGCCGAGAGCAGGGAATAGCGCACGGCATCCGCGCCATAGCTGCCCTTCAGCGCGTCATTGACCATTCCGACGGCGAGCGGGCCGACGCCCTGGCCGAAGCAGGTGGCGGTGAGCGCGATCAGCGCTGAGGCCAGCGCCCGCATGCTGGGCTTCGCCACCGTCTGCGCGATCGCGAAGATCGGTCCGAGATGGAAGCCGACCAGGAACGAGGTCAGCGCCAGCATGGCGACCATCATCGCAAAATCCTGCGTCAGCATGCACAGCGCGAACACGGGGCCGGCAAGGCCCGAGGTGATCGCGGGCGCCCACAGCTTCCAGCGGTCGTCGCGGCGGCTCACTTGCGCCACCACGAAGCCGCCGAGCAGGGTGCCGGCCATGCCGGCGAGGCCCTTGAAGGTGCCGGCATAGGTGCCGATCTCGGCGCTCGATAGATGATGCACGCGCGCCAGGAACGGCGGGATCCAGGCCGCGGTGGCGTAGTTCGTGTAGGTCGTCAGGCAGAAGCCGATCAGCACGATGATGAAGCTGCGCTGCGAGGCCAGGAAGCGCAGCGTCGGCCCGAGCGGCTCGGGCACAAAATTCTCCTGCATCGCGCCGCGCTTCGGCTCGGAGATCGTCAGCCACAGGATGGCGGCGAGCAAGATGCCGGGCAGGCCCGCGACGTAGAACGCCATCCGCCAGCCATAGTGCTGGTTGACGTAGCCGCCGACGAAATAACCGAGGAAGACGCCGAGATAGGTGCCGATGGCGTAGATGCCGAGCGCGCGCGGAAGCTCGTTCTTGGCGAAGAGATCGGCAACGATCGATTGCGAGGCAGGGGAGCCCGCGGATTCGCCGATGCCGACGCCGATGCGGGCCAGCGCCAGCGAGGTCACGCTGGTGGCCGCGCCGCACAGCGCCGTCATCGCGCTCCAGAACGCGAAGGCGACGGCGACGATGTTGCGCCGGTTGAGCCGATCGGCGATCCGCGCGATGGGGATGCCGAGCAGGGAATAGAACAGCGCGAAGCCGAAGCCGGCCAGCAGGCCCATCATGGTGTCGCTGAGGGCAAACTCCTTCTTGATCGGCTCGATCAGGACGTTGAAGATCGTGCGGTCGAGGAAGTTCAGCGCATAGATGATGGTGAGCAGCCCGAGCACGTAATAGCGACGTGCCGAGGGCTTTGCCGCGGCGGCCGTTTGCACCGACACCTGTGACGTCACATCGACCATCGCTTCCCCCAATCTGTCTTTGTTATCGTTGTCGGTCCAGCCCTTGTTGGAGCTGGTTGGTCACCCTTCGCGGATGTAATTCCCCGCTTCGAATTCCACCTGCGGCGCGCTCTTATCGAAGGAGACGCCGATCGGATCGCGGCCCGCTTCCATCGCCTCCAATTGTTCGGTCAGCATGCGGCGGATCATCAGGATGCCGCGGTCGCTCTGGCCGAAATGCTCCTCGGAGTGGACCGTGACCTCGCCCTGGCCGACCTGGGCTTCATAATCACCGGGGAATTGCTGGTGCTCTTCCTCGGTCATGTCCCACCAGAATTTGCCGTTGAATTTCGAGCGCATGCGGCCGATCTCGCCCGATGCCTTGACGCGTCCGGCGACGTAGATCCGGAACGAGGTGTCGTCGATCGGCAGCACCCAGCCGATGGATTCGACGCGAGCGAACTGCGCGACGCGCGGGTTCGGCACCACGCGCAACGTCGGCAGCGCGGCCTCGGAGACGCGGTAGAAGATCTTGCCGTCGTCCTGCTTGCGCTCCGAGCGCACGAGGACGCCGCGCGGCGATTTCTCGAACTTCACCTCCGGAATGGACGCCATCATGTTGGTGAACTGTGGCCCCGAGAACGAGCCGTGCAGCACCGGCACGTGGTAGGGATCGACCACGTTCTCGAAATGCTGCAGCCAGTTGCAGGGAATGACGGCAGGTCCGCCGCCACCGATCGAGGAATCGTCGGCCTCGACCATTTCGCCCTCGTCCATGTTTTCCAGACACTCGTAAGCCGGCAGCACAGGGCGTTTCTCGGCCGGGCCCATATAGGCGAAGATCAGCCCGTAGCGCTCCTCGACCGGATACCAGGGCTGGCGCACCTTGTCCTTGAACTGGCCGCCGTCGGGCTCGCAGGGCTGCTCCAGGCAATGGCCTTCGGTGTCGAACTTCCAGCCGTGATAGCAGCAGCGGATGCCGTCCTCCTCGACCTTGCCGTAGTAGAGCGTGGTGCCGCGATGGCAGCAGCGGGCATGCAAGAGACCGGCGCGGCCATGCTTGTCGCGGAACAGCACGAGATCCTCGCCCAGCGCGCGCACCTTCTTCGGCGTGCCGGTGGCGTCACCGACCAGCCCGACCGGATGCCAGTAGCGGCGCAAAAGCTCGCCCATCGGGGTGCCGCGTACGACAGAGGTGAGCTCGATGCGCGTTTGCGCCGGCTTCATCGCATAGGCCGTGCCGAGATCGCGATCCCGCTGGGTGATGGTCATGCTGGTCCTCCCGCCGCGGCCTTGATGGCCGGGTCTCAACTTCGTCTTTGACCGAGTGAAAGATAATTCGATGACAATGTCAACGATCTTCCAGAACGCTTCTTGATCGCATTCGGATCGGGTTGGGGAGGTTGCGCTACCAAGGCTCAGCCGAGACTTGGCACGCCCTGGCTTTCTTGGCAGAGGTGGACCATGAGCGAGACATTCAGCAGGGCCGGGGGTGCGTCGTCCGACGCGGACGAAAGCCACTCGGCGGCGCCGATCACCGCGATGCTGTCGTCGCGGCTGATGGTGCTCGCCAACCTGCTCAAGCGCGGCGCCATCCTGCGCTACAAGCGCCTCACCGGATTGTCCTCGGTGGAGTTCGGTCTCGTCGCCTCGCTCGGCCGCCGTCCGCCGATGAGCGTGGCGCGTCTCGCCGAGGCTGTCGGCCAGGACAAGGGGCAGATCAGCCGCGCGCTCGCCAATCTGTTGTCGCGCAAGCTGATCGCGAAATCGGCAAACCCGAAAGACAGCCGCGAGGTGCTGATCTCGCTGACTGCGGCGGGCCTCGCCGCGCATGATGCGATCGTCGAAGGCGCACAGGAGCGCAATCGGCAATTGCTGGAACAGTTGAGCACGAACGAGCTCGAGACGCTGCTGGCGCAGATCGATCGCCTCACGGCCGCCGCCGAGAAGATGCTCGAAGCAGAAAAGGAAGCGCGCTGAGCGCGCGGAAACATCCGGAAACGCCGGAACCGGATTGGACTCCTTCTAAGAACGTTTCAATTAGGGAATTCGCGCGCGCTCACATAAGCGTCGCTGCAAGCGCATGCCGCGCGGGGATCGGCGGCATGACGCATCAAACATGCAGCTTCGGGGTGGCGCGTTGAACAGTCTTGGAATGCTGCGGTCGGCCGTGTTGGCGACCGCATCCGCTTGGGTTTTGGTACCGCAGGCATCGCTTGCGCAATCGTCCACGCAGAGTGGGGCGCAGAACCTGCCGCCGGTGACCGTTGCGGCACCGGAACAGCGCCGCCGTGCGGCCGCGGCCCCCCAGCGCCGTGCGGCGCGATCGGTGCAGACCGCCAATCGAACCAGTCCGCAGCCGCAGCGCAATGTCGGCGCCGTCGAGACGCCGAACGGCCCGGTGCATGGCTATGTCGCGCGTCGCAGCTCGTCGGGCACCAAGACCAACACGCCGATCATGGAGACGCCGCAGTCTGTCTCGGTCATCGGCGCCGAGCAGATCCGCGACCAGAAGGCGAACAAGCTGGACGAGGTCCTGCGCTACACCGCCGGCGTACGCGCCGGCACTTTCGGCGCGGACACGCGCAACGACTGGTGGCTGATCCGCGGCTTCAAGTCGGACGACGTCGGCCTGTTCCTCGACGGCATGCAGCTGTTCTACACGTCTTATGCGAGCTGGAAGCTGCAGACGCCCAACATGGAGCGGGTCGAGGTGCTGCGCGGCCCGTCGGCGGTGCTCTACGGCGGATCGAGCCCGAGCGGCATCGTCAACGTCATCAGCAAGATGCCGCCCGCCGAGCCGATCCGCTATGTCGAGACCGGCGTCAACAATTTCGGCAACGCCTATGTCGGCTTCGATTTCGGCGGGCCGGTCGCGACGCAGCCGCAGGATGGCAAGCTGTTCTACCGCGTGGTCGGCCAGGTCCAGAACGGCCCGACACAGGTCAATTTCACGCCCGACAACAATTATTTCATCGCGCCGTCCTTCACCTGGAAGCCGGATGCCGACACCACGTTCACGGTGCTGGCCTCGGCCTCGCGGCAGGAGACGCGCGGCATCAACTTCCTGCCCTATCAGGGCACGGTGACAAACGCGCCGTTCGGCAAGATTCCGACCAGCTTCTTCGTCGGCGATCCCAGCGTGGACAAGTTCACGCGCGAGCAGGAAATGCTCGGCTATCAGTTCGAGCGCAATCTCACCGACGACCTCACGTTCCGCCAGAATGCCCGCTTTGCGCATGTCGACGTGACCTATCGCGGCTATGTCGGCAACGGCTGGGACAACATCAACACGGCCACGATGGGCCGGTACAATTGGTATGCGAAGGACACCGCCAACCAGGGCAATCTCGACAACCAGCTGGAATACCGCTTCGGCACCGGTCCCGTGAAGCACACGATGCTGTTCGGCGTCGATTTGCGCGGCTACCAGATCGACGACTATCAGGCCTTCAACTTCGGCACGGTGCCGTCGATCAACGTGTTCAATCCGGTTTATGGCGTGAACGTTCCGATCACCGGCGCACCGTTCCGCAACTTCCTGATCACGCAGAAGCAGGCCGGCACCTACGTTCAGGACCAGATGAAGCTCGGCAACTTCACGCTGGTGCTCAGCGGCCGCAACGATTGGGTCGAGACCACGCAGGCCGCGCGTGACACCGGCGCGAACGTCGCTCAACGCGACGACAGCCGGTTCAGCGGACGCGCCGGATTGATCTACAATTTCGACAACGGTATCGCGCCCTATATCTCCTATGCGACGAGCTACAATCCCGTCATCGGTCTGAATGCGAGCAATCAGCTGCTGCTTCCGGAGACCGGCAAGCAGGCTGAAATCGGCGTCAAGGTCGCACCGAAGGGATTTGACGGCTATTTCACGGCCTCATTCTTCGACCTGAAGCGCCAGAACGCGCTGACCACCGATCCGACGAATGCGCTGCTGCAGAACCAGACCGGCGAGGTGACTTCGCGCGGCATCGAGCTCGAAGCGGTGGCCAACGCCACCAGGGAGCTGAAGCTGATCGGTGCCTTCACGGCCTATCACCTGTTCACCAGTAGGGATCTCGACCCGTCGCTGGTCGGCAAGACCCCGACCAACACGCCGGAGCTGCTGGTCTCGGGCTGGGCGGACTACACCTTCAAGGATGGGCCGCTCGAGGGATTCGGTTTCGGTGGCGGCGTTCGCTATGTCGGCTCCTCCTGGGCCGACGCCGCCAACACGCTCGAGGTTCCCGCTGTCGTGCTCGGCGACCTCGCACTCCATTACGAGTGGCAGAACTGGCGCACGGCTCTCAACGTGATCAACTTGACCGACAAGATCTACGTCGCGAGCTGCGCGTCGGCGACGTCCTGCTTCTACGGCGACCGCCGGCGCGTCACCGCCAGCGTCTCCTACAAATGGTAGGCGCAGGCGCGGGGAGGGCGGCGTGAAGGCGCGCACGGTCAGGCTCTGGTCCGTGGTCCACACTTGGACCAGCCTGATCTCGACCGTGTTCCTGCTGCTGCTCTGCCTGACCGGCCTGCCGCTGATCTTCCATCACGAGATCGATGAGCTCCTGGGCTATGCCCCCCAGCCCGAAGCTCATGCGGGCGCGGCGCGCGCGACGACGCAAGCCATCGCCGACGCCGCGCTCGCCGCCGATCCCGGCCGCGTGCTGCAATATATCTCCTGGGACAAGGACGAGCCCGGGATCGTCACCGCCTTCACCAACAGCGCCGTCGACGGGCTGCCTGACAATACGACGGTGCGCGCCTTCGATGCTGTCTCGACAAGACTGCTCGGGCCGGTCGGCGTCGGGCCGATGCTGATCATGCTCAAGCTGCACACCGACATGTTTGCCGGTCAGCCCGGCAAGCTGTTCCTCGGCGGGATGGGCCTATTGTTTGCGATCGCCATCGTCTCCGGCGTGGTGCTGTACTGGCCGTTCACCCGCCGCCTGCGCTTTGCAACCATTCGGGACAGCGCCTCGCGCCGCGTCCGCTGGCTCGACTGGCACAATCTGATCGGGGTCGTGACGATCGCCTGGGCGCTGGTGGTGGGCTTGACCGGCGTCGTCAACACCTGGGCCGAGCTGATGCTGAACCAGTGGAAGGCGACCGAGCTCGCCAGCATGGTCGCGCCCTATGCCGGCAAGCCGCCGCCGACGCGTCTAGCCTCGCTCGATGACGTCGTTGCGCGCGCCAGACAGACAGCGCCCGGCATGGAGATCGCCTTCATCGCGTTCCCGGGCACGCCCTTCACCTCCTCGCATCATTTCGCCGCCTTCATGCGCGGCGACACCGCGCTGACGGCGCGGCTGCTCAAGCCGGTGCTGCTCGATGGCGAGACCGGGGAGGTGGCCGACAGCCGGGCGCTGCCGCTCTATCTCCAGGCGCTTCTGATCTCGCAGCCGCTGCATTTCGGCGATTATGGCGGGATGCCGCTGAAGGTGATCTGGGCCGCGCTCGACCTGCTCACCATCGTTGTGATCGGCAGCGGTCTCTATCTCTGGGTGGCGCGCCGGCGCAAGCGCGTGTCTGCGAAGTCCGACGCATTCGCCAGACGAGCCCCGGTCCCGTCGTGATGCATGGCTCCTCTGACCGATCGCGCCTGTGGATACGTGTCTTTGCTGCACCTATCCTGCTCGCGGCCGCGACCACCACCGGCCTCCTGGCCGCGCTGCTCTGGGGCGAGCCTGGCCAATATGTCGCCTGGGTGACGGTAGGGGCGCCTGTCTTCGTTGTAGGCTGGATTTTGCTGCGCCGCGGCTTAAATAAAGTGAGCCGCTCCAACAGCGGACGTCACCGCCGAGCGCGCGTGAACTGATCGGGATCACCCTTGCTGGGGCGGTCGATCTGCTCCATACCAGCCGCGGGGTGATTCCGGGGTTTCCACGGTTCAGGGGGCGGCAAAAGGGCCTAAATAGAGCGTGTCTTGCGCCCATTGGTGCACTGCGCTAAGGCTCAGAATAATTCCAAATCGGACGAATCCGTGGCTGTCCCGAGGCTGCGGGAAAAAGGGCTCGTCAATGAGCGGCATCTTACAGAACTATCTTCCACTCGTCGTTTTTATAGGGGTAGCGGGCCTCATCGGCCTGGTGCTGCTGATCGCGCCCTTCATCGTCGCGTTCCAGCAGCCGGACCCGGAAAAGCTGTCGGCGTATGAGTGCGGTTTCAACGCCTTCGACGACGCCCGCATGAAGTTCGACGTCCGCTTCTATCTGGTCGCCATCCTCTTCATCATCTTCGACCTCGAGGTGGCGTTCCTGTTTCCCTGGGCGGTGGCGTTCGGCAAGCTTGGCGCGACCGGCTTCTGGTCCATGGTGGTGTTCCTCGCCGTGCTGACGGTCGGGTTCGCCTATGAATGGAAGAAAGGGGCACTCGAATGGGATTGAACCCTGCAACGTCCACCGGTCCGGTCATCGCGCCGGCCCCCAAGGGCATCCTGGATCCGTCGACCGGCAAGCCGGTCGGGGCCAATGATCCGTTCTTCCTCGAGGTCAATCACGAGCTGTCCGACAAGGGCTTCTTCGTGGCCGCGACCGACGACCTCATCACCTGGGCCCGCACCGGCTCCCTGATGTGGATGACCTTCGGTCTCGCCTGCTGCGCGGTCGAGATGATGCAGGTGTCGATGCCGCGCTATGACGTCGAGCGCTTCGGCTTCGCCCCGCGTGCCTCGCCGCGCCAGTCCGACGTGATGATCGTCGCGGGAACGCTGACCAACAAGATGGCGCCGGCGCTGCGCAAGGTCTACGACCAGATGCCGGAGCCGCGCTACGTCATCTCGATGGGCTCCTGCGCCAATGGCGGCGGCTACTATCACTATTCCTACTCGGTCGTGCGCGGCTGCGACCGCATCGTGCCGATCGACATCTACGTGCCGGGCTGCCCGCCCACGGCGGAAGCGCTGCTCTACGGCGTGCTGCTGCTCCAGAAGAAGATCCGGCGCACCGGCACCATCGAACGCTAAGGTTTTACGTCATGGACGACGGCAAGCTCGACGCCCTTGGGCAAACGATCGTTAGCGCGCTTCCGGGCGCCGCCACCGGTCACACGGTGGCCTTCAACCAGCTCACGGTTGATGTCGAGGCCAGCAAGATCGTCGAGGTGGTCAAGCACCTCCGCGACGATCCGAGCTGCCGTTTCGTCAACATCACCGACATCACGGCGGTCGACTATCCCTCGCGCGAAAAGCGCTTCGACGTGATCTATCACTTCCTGTCACCGATCCTGAACACGCGGATCCGGCTCCGCGTCGCCGCCGACGAGACCACGCAGGTTCCGTCGCTGATCGACGAATTCCCCGGCGCCGACTGGTTCGAGCGCGAGGCCTACGATCTCTACGGCGTGTTCTTCGTCGGCCATCCCGACATGCGCCGCCTGCTTACCGATTACGGTTTCGAGGGCCATCCGCTGCGCAAGGATTTCCCGCTCACCGGCTTCGTCGAGGTTCGCTACGACGACCAGGAGAAGCGGGTGGTGTACGAGCCGGTCCGGCTCAACCAGGAATTCCGCAAGTTCGATTTCCTCTCGCCATGGGAAGGGGCGGACTATCCGCTTCCCGGTGACGAGAAGGCAGGACCGAAGGCCTGATCATGAACGAGCAACCTGAACAGCTTCGCAATTTTACGATCAACTTTGGACCGCAGCATCCGGCGGCGCACGGTGTGTTGCGTCTGGTGCTGGAGCTTGACGGCGAAATCGTCGCCCGCGTCGATCCCCATATCGGCCTGCTTCACCGCGGTACCGAGAAGCTGATCGAGCAGAAGACCTATCTCCAGGCGATTCCGTATTTCGACCGGCTCGACTACGTCGCGCCGATGAACCAGGAGCACGCCTTCTGCCTCGCCGCCGAAAAGCTGCTCGGCATCGAGGTGCCGCGCCGCGGCCAGTTGATCCGCGTGCTCTATTGCGAGATCGGCCGTATCCTCTCGCACCTTCTCAATGTCACCACGCAGGCGATGGACGTCGGCGCCCTGACCCCGCCGCTGTGGGGTTTTGAAGAGCGCGAGAAGCTGATGGTGTTCTACGAGCGCGCCTCGGGCAGCCGCATGCACGCGGCCTTCTTCCGCGTCGGCGGCGTGCATCAGGATTTGCCGCAGAAGCTGGTCGACGACATCGAGGCCTGGTGCGATCCGTTCCTGAAAGTGGTCGACGACCTCGATCGCCTGCTGACCGCCAACCGCATCTTCAAGCAGCGCAACGTCGACATCGGCGTGGTGCCGCTGAAGGAAGCCTGGGAGTGGGGTTTCTCGGGCGTGATGGTCCGCGGCTCGGGCGCGGCCTGGGACCTGCGCAAGTCGCAGCCCTATGAGTGCTACGCCGAGATGGATTTCGACATTCCGATCGGCAAGAACGGCGACTGCTACGACCGCTACCTGATCCGCATGGAAGAGATGCGCCAGTCCGTGCGCATCATGAGGCAGTGCATCCAGAAGCTGAACGCGCCGGATGGCAAGGGCCCCGTCGTCGTCGCCGACAATAAGGTCGCGCCGCCGCGCCGCGGCGAGATGAAGCGCTCGATGGAAGCGCTGATCCACCACTTCAAGCTCTACACCGAGGGCGTTCACGTGCCGGCCGGCGAAGTCTATGCCGCCGTCGAAGCGCCCAAGGGTGAGTTCGGCGTTTATCTCGTCTCCGACGGAACCAACAAGCCCTACAAGTGCAAGATCCGCGCGCCGGGCTTTGCCCATCTGCAGGCCATGGACCACATCTGCCGCGGCCACCTGCTCGCCGACGTCTCGGCGATTCTCGGCTCGCTCGACATCGTGTTCGGAGAGGTCGATCGGTGATGGGGCAGGCGCCAATCCAGTTTGACCGAGCCTCGGGGGCCCTTGAAGGGGCCAACCTGTGGGAGCGGACGGCTGCCTTGGCGCTGGTGACGGGATCGAAGATCTCCTCGCACTTCTCGCACATGGGCTACATCGCCTGCGCCAACCTGCTGCGAAAGACGCTGCCGGAACGCAACATCGCGATCAGGCTCAATCCCGACGCCGTGTTCGAGTTTCCCTACGGCGATGGCTATTGGAGCAAGCTGCTCAACCGCTCCTACAACTACGAGGACGAGCTCGAGCTGCTGTTCGCCGATAGCGTCGACGTCGACTACACGCTGCTCGATTGCGGCGCGAACTACGGCTACTGGTCGGTGCTGGTGTCGAGCAAGCCGTTCGGTTCGCACAAGGCGATCGCGATCGAGCCGTCGGGGCAGAACTATCCGAAACTCGCCAACAACGCCCGCGTCAACGGTGATCGCTTCGAGACCATGAAGTGCGCGATCGGCGCCACGCGCGGCACCGCGCGTCTGTCAGGCACCAAGCACGAAGCCTTCAGCATCGCCGGCGATCCGTCTGATGGCGGCGAGGAAGTGCCCGTCCTCGCGCTCGACAATCTGATCGATGACGGCAAGGTCGCGAGCACCGGCAAATACCTGATCAAGCTCGACGTCGAGGGCGTCGAGATCGAGGCGATCAAGGGCGGCGCCCGGTTGCTTGAGGCCGACAGCGTCATCATGTGCGAGGAGCACGGCAGCGACCGCTCGCATGCGGTGTCGCGCTACATCCTCGAACAGACCCCGCTGAAGCTGATCGTGTTCGATCCGCGCAGCAACCGTCTGGAGACCGTGACCGAGCTGTCGATCCTCGACCGCATCAAGGTCTCGACCCACGTCGGCTACAACGTTTTCGGCACCGCAAGCGCGTTCTGGCAGGATAGGATTGATACCCTGAATGCCAAGACCGCGCGCCGTATGCAGTGAGAGATAAGAGATGTCCGTTCGCCGATTAGCACCGAAGGAAGTCCAGCCCGCGAGCTTTGCGTTCACGGAGGAGAACCTCGCATTCGCCAAGCAGCAGATCGCGAAATATCCGGCCGGCCGACAGGCTTCTGCAGTGATCGCGATCCTCTGGCGCGTCCAGGAGCAGCACGAAGGCTGGGTGTCGGAAGCCGCGATCCGCGCGGTCGCCGACCTGCTCGACATGCCCTATATCCGCGTGCTGGAAGTCGCGACCTTCTACACGATGTTCCAGCTCGCCCCGGTCGGCAAGAAGGCCCACGTCCAGGTCTGCGGCACCACGCCGTGCCGGCTGCGCGGCGCCGAGGATCTGATCCACGTCTGCGAGCACCGCATCCATCACGAGCCCTTCCACCTCTCCAAGGACGGCAATTTCAGCTGGGAAGAGGTCGAGTGCCTGGGCGCCTGTGTGAACGCGCCGATGGTGCTGATCGGCAAGGACACTTATGAGGACCTGACCAAGGAGAGCTTCGGCAAGGTGCTCGACGGCTTCGCGTCGGGCAATCCGCCCAAGCCCGGCCCGCAGAACGGCCGCCAGTTCTCGGCGCCGATCACCGGGCCGACCACGCTGAAGGAGATCACCTGATGCGTGGTCTCTCGCAGCCTTCGGTGGAGGGGAGCGGTGCCATGAAGAAGTGGGGCTTCATCGCAATGCATGCCGCCGTGGCGGCCGCCTTCATCTTTCTCCTGCAACGCTTCAGCCTGAACGCGTCGCTGGAATCCAGCCTGCTCTGGGCGCTGACGTTTGGCGTCTGCGCCGCCGGGCTTGCCTACAAGCAAGCCAACCGTTGATCGGAAAGCACTGAAATGCTCGAGGACAAGGATCGCATCTTCAAGAACCTCTACGGCCTCCACGATTGGGGGCTCGAGGGCGCGCGGCGCCGCGGCGCCTGGGATGGCACGAAGAACATCATCGACAAGGGCCGCGACTGGATCATCAACGAGATGAAGGCCTCAGGGCTCCGCGGCCGCGGCGGCGCCGGCTTCCCGACCGGTCTGAAGTGGTCCTTCATGCCGAAGGAATCGACCGACGGCCGTCCGAGCTATCTCGTCGTCAACGCCGACGAGTCCGAGCCCGGCACCTGCAAGGATCGCGAGATCATGCGGCACGATCCGCATCTCTTGATCGAGGGCTGCCTGATCGCGAGCTGCGCGATGAACGCGCACACCTGCTACATCTATGTCCGCGGCGAGTTCATCCGCGAGCGCGAGCATCTCCAGGCCGCGATCGACCAGGCCTATGACGCCAAGCTGGTGGGCAAGGACAACGTCAACGGCTGGCCGTTCGACATCTATGTCGCCCACGGCGCCGGCGCCTACATCTGCGGCGAGGAGACCGCGCTGCTCGAAAGCCTCGAGGGCAAGAAGGGCCAGCCGCGCCTGAAGCCGCCGTTCCCGGCGAACGTCGGCCTGTTCGGTTGCCCGACCACCGTCAACAACGTCGAGTCGATCGCCGTTGCGCCCGACATCCTGCGCCGTGGCGCGGCCTGGTTCGCCGGCATCGGCCGTCCGAACAATGTCGGCACGAAACTGTTCTGCATCTCCGGCCATGTCGAGCGGCCCTGCAACGTCGAAGAGGCCATGGGCATTCCGTTCCGTGAGCTGATCGACAAGCATTGCGGCGGCATCCGCGGCGGCTGGGACAACCTCAAGGCCGTGATCCCCGGCGGCTCGTCGGTGCGCATGGTGCCGGCCGAGCAGATCATCGACACGCCGATGGATTTCGACAGCTTGAGCAAGCTGCGCTCGGGCCTCGGCACCGCGGCCGTGATCGTGATGGACAAGTCCACAGACCTGATCCGCGCCATCGCCCGTATTTCGTACTTCTACAAGCATGAGAGCTGCGGCCAGTGTACGCCGTGCCGCGAGGGCACGGGCTGGATGTGGCGCGTGCTCACCCGCATGGCCGAGGGTCGCGCGCATAAGCGCGAGATCGACATGCTGCTCGAAGTGACCAAGCAGGTCGAAGGCCACACCATCTGCGCGCTCGGCGACGCAGCCGCCTGGCCGATCCAGGGCCTGATCGCGCATTTCCGTCATGAGATCGAAGCGCGCATCGACCAGTATTCGCACAAGGCCGACATCGACGATATCGGCGTCCGCGATCCCGTGAACATGGTCGCGGCGGAGTAAGAGACATGACCAAGCTCATCATCGACGGCAAAGAGATCGATGTCCCCGCTGAGTACACGCTGCTCCAGGCGTGCGAAGCGGCGGGCGCCGAGATTCCGCGCTTCTGCTATCACGAGCGGCTGTCGATCGCCGGCAATTGCCGGATGTGCCTCGTCGAGGTGAAGGGCGGCCCGAAGCCGGTCGCGAGCTGCGCCTGGGGCGTGCGCGACTGCCGTCCGGGTCCCAAGGGCGAGCCGCCGGAGATTTCCACGCGTTCGCCGATGGTGAAGAAGGCACGCGAAGGCGTGATGGAATTCCTTCTCATCAACCATCCGCTGGACTGCCCGATCTGTGACCAGGGCGGCGAGTGCGATCTTCAGGACCAGGCGATGGGCTATGGTGTCGACACCAGCCGCTTCGCCGAGAACAAGCGCGCGGTCGAGGACAAGTACCTCGGCGCGCTGGTCAAGACCTCGATGAACCGCTGCATCCAGTGCACGCGCTGCGTCCGCTTCTCGGCGGAAGTCGCCGGCGCGCCCGAAATGGGCGCCACTGGCCGCGGCGAGGACATGGAGATCACGACCTATCTCGAGCACGCGCTGACGTCGGAATTGCAGGGCAATCTTGTCGACATCTGCCCGGTCGGTGCGCTGACCTCGAAGCCCTATGCCTTCGCGGCGCGCCCGTGGGAGCTCGGCAAGACCCAGTCGATCGACGTCATGGACGGCCTCGGCTCTGCGATCCGCGTCGATACCCGCGGCCGCGAGGTGATGCGCGTGCTGCCGCGCATCAACGAGGCCGTGAACGAGGAGTGGATCTCCGACAAGACCCGCCACATCGTCGACGGCCTGCGCACCCAGCGCCTCGACCGGCCCTATATCCGCGAGGCCGGCAAGCTGCGCGCGGCGAGCTGGCAGGAAGCCTTCGCCGCGATCGCCTCCAAGGCGGGCCGCACCGACGGCAAGCGCATCGGCGCGATCGCCGGCGATCTCGCCGGCGTCGAGGAGATGTTTGCGCTGAAGGACCTGCTCGCCAAGTTCGGCTCGAGCAATCTGGCGGTGCAGGGCGGCGACGCCTTCGATCCCGCGCTCGGCCGCGGCTCGTACATCTTCAATCCGACGCTCGCCGGCGTCGAGCACGCCGATGCGCTGCTGATCATCGGCGCCAATCCGCGCAAAGAGGCGGCGGTATTCAACGCCCGCATCCGCAAGCGCTGGCGCGCCGGCGGCTTCAAGGTCGGCGTGATCGGCGCCAAGGCCGATCTCACCTATGACTATGACCATCTCGGCGCGGGCACCGACACGCTCGGTGAGCTCGCGGCGGGCAGGCACTCCTTCATGGACGTGCTCAAGAACGCCAAGAACCCGATCATCCTGGTCGGCGCGGGCGCGGCCTCGCGCCACGACGGCGCCGCCATTCTGGCCGCCGCCGCCAAGCTCGCGCTCGACGTCGGCGCGGTGAAGGACGGCTGGAACGGCTTTGGCGTGCTGCACGAGACCGCTTCGCGCGTCGGCGCGCTCGATATCGGCTTCACCGCCTCGGCGGGGGGCCTGAACGCCGCGCAGATGACGACGTTCGGCACGCTGGACTTGCTGTTCCTGCTCGGGGCCGACGAGATCAAGGCGCCTGATAGCACCTTCGTCGTCTATATCGGCACCCATGGCGATCGCGGTGCGCACCGCGCCGACGTGATCCTGCCGGCCGCCGCCTACACCGAGAAGTCCGCGATCTACGTCAACACCGAGGGCCGCGTGCAGATGACGGGCCGCGCCGCGTTCCCGCCGGGCGAAGCCCGCGAGGACTGGGCGATTATCCGTGCTCTGTCGGAAGCGCTCGGCAAGAAGCTCGGCTACGACTCGTTGCCGGCGCTGCGCCAGGCGATCTTCAAGGCGGTGCCGCATCTGATCCGGCTCGACCAGATCGAGGCCGGCTCCGCCGACCAGATCAAGAAGCTGGCGGGGAAGGGCGGCTCGCCCGAGAAGGCGCCGTTCAAGGCGGCGATCGAGGACTTCTATTTGACCAACCCAATCGCGCGTGCGTCCGCCGTGATGGCGGAATGCTCGCGGCTTGCCTCCGGGCAGATGCTGACCGCAGCGGAGTGAGCGTGATCTGATGGAATTCTTTGAAAGCGCATTCTGGACCGGTTTCCTCTGGCCGCTGATCATCATGGTCGCGGAGAGCGTGCTGGTGCTCGTCGTCCTCCTGGTCGCGATCGCCTACATCCTGCTCGCCGACCGCAAGATCTGGGCGGCGGTGCAGATCCGCCGCGGCCCGAACGTGGTCGGCCCCTGGGGCCTGCTGCAATCCTTCGCGGACCTTCTGAAGTTCGTGCTGAAGGAGCCGATCATCCCGGCCGGCGCCAACAAGGGCGTGTTCCTGCTGGCGCCGCTGGTGTCGTGCGTGCTCGCGCTCGCGGCCTGGGCGGTGATCCCGACCAATCTCGGCTGGGTGATCTCCGACATCAATGTCGGCATCCTCTTCATCTTCGCGATCTCGTCGCTGTCGATCTACGGCATCATCATGGCCGGCTGGTCGTCGAACTCGAAATATCCGTTCCTCGCCGCGCTGCGCTCGGCGGCGCAGATGGTGTCCTATGAAGTCTCGATCGGCTTTGTCATCATCACGGTGCTGCTCTGCGCCGGCACGCTGAACCTCTCGGCCGTGGTCGAGGCCCAGCACGCCCGCGGCCTTGCCAGCCTGATCGGGCTGCCCCAGCTCACCATCCTGAACTGGTACGTCTGGCCGCTGTTCCCGATGTTCGTGGTGTTCTACGTCTCGGCGCTGGCGGAAACCAACCGTCCGCCCTTCGACCTCGTCGAGGCGGAATCCGAGCTCGTCGCCGGCTTCATGGTCGAATACGGCTCGACGCCGTACCTGCTGTTCATGCTCGGCGAGTACGTCGCGATCGTCACGATGTGCGCGATGGCGACCATCCTGTTCCTCGGAGGCTGGCTGCCGCCGGTCGACCTGCCGCCCTTCAACTGGGTGCCGGGGATCATCTGGTTCGCGCTGAAACTGTTCTTCATGTTCTTCCTGTTCGCGATGGCGAAGGCGATCGTGCCGCGCTACCGCTACGATCAACTGATGCGTCTCGGCTGGAAGGTGTTCCTGCCGATCTCGCTGGCGATGGTGATCGTGGTGGCCGGTGTGCTGCACTTCGCCGGCATCGCGCCGAAGTGAGGGCCCCGCCATGGGTATCAACATCAACGCCACTGCACGCTCGCTTCTGCTGTCGGAATTCGTCTCGGCGTTCTTCCTCGCCATGCGCTATTTCTTCCAGCCGAAGCCGACGCTGAACTATCCGTTCGAGAAGGGGCCGATCTCGCCGCGCTTCCGCGGTGAGCATGCGCTGCGCCGGTATCCGAACGGCGAAGAGCGCTGCATCGCCTGCAAGCTTTGCGAAGCGGTCTGCCCTGCCCAGGCCATCACCATCGAGGCCGGGCCGCGCCGCAACGACGGCACCCGCCGCACCGTGCGCTACGACATCGACATGGTGAAGTGCATCTATTGCGGCCTCTGCCAGGAGGCCTGTCCGGTCGACGCCATCGTCGAAGGTCCGAACTTCGAGTTCGCGACCGAGACCCGCGAGGAACTGTTCTATGACAAGGCCAAGCTGCTGGCCAACGGCGACCGCTGGGAACGCGAGATCGCGAAAGCGATCGAGCTCGACGCGCCGTACCGGTGAGGTGAGGGCATGATCCTTCCCGCGCTGTTCTTCTATCTGTTCGCCGGCGTCTGCGTCGCCTCGGCCGTGATGGTGATTGTCTCGCGCAATCCCGTGCACTCCGTGCTGTACCTGATCCTGGCCTTCGTCAACGCCTCCGGCCTGTTCGTGCTGATGGGCGCCGAATTCCTCGCGATGATCCTGATCGTCGTCTATGTCGGCGCCGTCGCGGTGCTGTTCCTGTTCGTCATCATGATGCTCGACGTCGACTTCCTCGAGCTGCGCGAAGGCTTCATCCAGTACCTGCCGGTCGGCCTCGTGATCGGCGGCATCTTCCTGTTCGAGCTGCTGCTCACGGTCGGCTTCTGGGTCATCAACCCCGGCGTCTCCAAGACGATCACGGCGGCGATCCCGACCAACGTCTCCAACACCGAGGCGCTCGGGCTCGTGCTCTATACGAAGTACATCCACTATTTCCAGCTCGCGGGCATGGTGCTGCTGGTCGCCATGATCGGCGCCATCGTGCTGACGCTGCGCCACAAGGCGAGCGTGAAGCGGCAGGACATCAACGTTCAGAACGCACGCACGCCCGAAATGGCGATGGCGATGCGCAAGGTGGCATCGGGGCAGGGGCTCTCGGACGCCGATGCGGCGGAGTGGGTGAAATGACGATCGGGCTCGGACACTATCTTGCCGTCGGCGCGATCCTGTTCACGCTCGGGATCCTCGGCATCTTCCTGAACCGCAAGAACATCATCGTCATCCTGATGTCGATCGAGCTGATCCTGCTCTCGGTCAACATCAACCTCGTGGCGTTCTCGACCTTCCTCGGCGACATCGTCGGCCAGGTCTTCGCGCTTCTGGTCTTGACTGTGGCCGCGGCGGAAGCCGCGATCGGTCTCGCCATCCTGGTGGTCTATTTCCGCAACCGCGGCTCGATCGCGGTTGAGGACGTCAATCTGATGAAGGGCTGAGCTCTCAAATGGTTCAGGCAATCGTTTTCCTGCCCCTGCTGGGCGCCATTCTGGCCGGGCTCATCTCCCTGGTCGGCGCGCATGCCCGCAACCCCTCGGGTGACGAGGTCGAGCATCACGGCGATCACGGCCATGGCGACGCGCATGCGTCGGCTGCTCATGACGACCATGGTCACGACGATCACGCTCACGACGACCACGGCCCGGTTGAGCCGGCGGCGGCGGGCTCGCGCGCTGCCGAGCTAATCACCACCGGACTGTTGTTCGTCGCGGCCGCGCTGTCCTGGATGACGCTGGTCGATGTCGGCTTCATGCACCACGACGGCCGGATCCAGCTGCTGCCCTTCATCTTCTCGGGCGACCTCCAGGTCTGGTGGACGCTCCGGGTCGACACGCTCACCGCGGTGATGCTGGTGGTGGTGACGACCGTGTCCTCGCTCGTGCACCTCTATTCCATCGGCTACATGGACGAGGACCCGTACCGGCCGCGCTTCTTCGGCTATCTCTCGCTGTTCACCTTCGCCATGCTGATGCTGGTGACCGCGGACAATTTGGTCCAGCTGTTCTTCGGCTGGGAAGGCGTGGGTCTTGCCAGCTACCTGCTGATCGGCTTCTGGTACCAGAAGCCCTCGGCGAACGCGGCCGCGATCAAGGCCTTCGTGGTCAACCGCGTCGGCGACTTCGGCTTTGCGCTCGGCATCTTCGCGATCTTCTATCTGACCGCCTCGACCGATTTCGAGACGATCTTCCACCAGGCGCCGAGCCTGACCGGCAAGACCATCAACTTCCTCGGCTGGCACGCTGATGCGCTGACCCTGACCTGCCTGTTGCTGTTCATGGGCGCGATGGGCAAGTCGGCGCAGTTCCTGCTGCACACCTGGTTGCCGGACGCGATGGAAGGCCCGACCCCGGTGTCGGCGCTGATCCACGCCGCGACCATGGTCACCGCCGGCGTGTTCATGGTGGCGCGCCTGTCGCCGCTGTTCGAGCTCGCCCCGACCGCGCAAGCCGTGGTGATGTTCTTTGGCGCCACCACCGCGTTCTTCGCGGCGACCATCGGCCTCGTCCAGAACGACATCAAGCGCATCGTCGCCTACTCGACCTGTTCGCAGCTCGGCTACATGTTCGTGGCGATGGGAGCAGGGGCCTATTCGGTGGGCATGTTCCACCTGTTCACGCACGCCTTCTTCAAGGCGCTGTTGTTCTTGGGCTCCGGCTCGGTGATCTACGCGATGCACCACGAGCAGGACATCCGCAACATGGGCGGCCTCTGGCGCAAGATCCCCTACACCTACGCGGTGATGGTGGTCGGCACGCTGGCGCTGACCGGCTTCCCGCTCACCGCCGGCTACTTCTCCAAGGACGCGATCATCGAGTCCGCCTACGCCTCGCACAATCCGTTCGCGGTGTACGGCTTCCTGATGACGGTCGTCGCCGCCGGCCTGACCTCGTTCTACTCCTGGCGCCTGATCTTCAAGACCTTCCACGGCGAGCCGCATGACGAGCATCATTACGAAGCCGCGCATGAGGCCCCGCTCTGGATTCTGATCCCGATCGGCGTGCTCGCGGTCGGCTCGATCGTCGCGGGCTTCCCGTTCAAGGAGCTGTTCGCCGGTCACGGCGTCGAGGAGTTCTTCCGCGAGTCCGTCAAGATGAACCCGCACATCATCGAGGAGATGCACCACATCCCCGAGACCATCGCCTTCCTGCCGACGGTGATGATGGTGCTGGGCTTCCTCGTCTCGTACCTGTTCTACATCCGCCGGCCCTACATCCCCGTTCGGCTCGCCGCAGAGCAGCCGATGCTGTACCAGTTCCTGCTCAACAAATGGTACTTCGACGAGCTCTACGACCTCATCTTCGTCCGTCCGGCGAAGTGGATCGGCTACCAGCTCTGGAAGAAGGGCGACGGCTTCATCATCGACGGCCTCGGTCCCGACGGCGTCTCCGCCCGCGTGCTGGACGTCACCCGCAACGTCGTGAAGATCCAGACCGGCTATCTCTATCACTATGCGTTCGCCATGCTGATCGGTGCCGCCGGCCTGATCACCTGGTTCATGTTCGGCTTTGGAGGCCAGTAAATGACAACCTGGCCCATCCTTTCGGTTACGACGTTTCTGCCGCTGGTCGGCGCGCTGATCGTCTATCTCAGCCGCGGCGATGACGAGGCGGCCAAGCGCAACTCGCGCTGGATTGCGCTCTGGACCACGCTGATCACCTTCGCGGTGTCGGTGATCCTGGTGTTGCGCTTCGATCCCTCGAGCGCCGACTTCCAGTTCGTCGAGAAGGCGAGCTGGCTCGCCACCGGCATCACCTACCACATGGGCGTCGACGGCATCTCGCTGCCGCTGCTGATCCTGACCACCGCCGTGATGCCGTTCTGCATCATCGCGAGCTGGAAGGCGATCACGAGCCGCGTCCGCGAATACATGATGGCGTTCCTGATCCTGGAAACGCTGATGATCGGCACCTTCTCGGCGCTCGATCTCGTGCTGTTCTACCTGTTCTTCGAGGGCGGCCTGATCCCGATGTTCCTGATCATCGGCATTTGGGGCGGTCCGCGCCGGGTCTACGCTTCCTTCAAGTTCTTCCTCTACACCTTCCTCGGCTCGGTCCTGATGCTGCTCGCCATCATGGCGCTGTACTGGAACGGCGGCACCACTGATATTCCGACCCTGATGCACACCGCCGTGCCGCGGTCGTTGCAGACCTGGGCCTGGCTGGCGTTCTTCGCCTCCTTCGCGGTGAAGATGCCGATGTGGCCGGTGCACACCTGGCTACCCGACGCGCACGTCGAGGCACCGACCGCGGGCTCGGTGGTCCTCGCCGCGATCCTGCTGAAGATGGGAGGCTACGGCTTCCTGCGCTTCTCGCTGCCGATGTTCCCGCTGGCCTCGCACGACTTCGCGCCGCTGATCTTCACGCTCTCGGCCATCGCCATCATCTACACCTCGCTGGTGGCGCTGATGCAGGAGGACATGAAGAAGCTGATCGCGTACTCCTCGGTCGCGCATATGGGCTTCGTCACCATGGGCATCTTCGCCGGCACCATGCAGGGCGTCGCCGGCGGCATGTTCCAGATGATCTCGCACGGCATCGTCTCCGGCGCGCTGTTCCTCTGCGTCGGCATCGTCTACGACCGCATGCACACCCGCGAGATCGCGGCCTATGGCGGCCTCGTCAACCGGATGCCGCTCTACGCGATGACCTTCATGGTCTTCACCATGGCCAATGTCGGTCTGCCCGGCACGAGCGGCTTCGTCGGCGAGTTCATGACGCTGCTCGGCACCTTCAAGGTCTCGATCCCGACCGCGTTCTTCGCCACCTTCGGCGTCATCCTGTCGGCGGCCTACGCGCTGTGGCTCTACCGCAAGGTCGTGTTCGGCGCGCTGGTGAAGCCGTCGCTGATGAGCATGAAGGATCTCACCTTGCGCGAATGCGTGACGCTGTTCCCGATGATCGCGCTGACGATCCTGTTCGGCGTCTATCCGAAGCCGGTGCTCGACATGTCGGCCGCCTCGGTCCAGCAACTCGTCAACAACTACAACACCGCTGTGACGGCCGTGAAGGCCGCCGCACTGCTCCAGTGATCGGGCAGGTCAGGATATCGCCATGAGCTTTGAGACTGCAGGTTATCAACTGGCGCCGGTGCTGCCCGAGATCGTGCTCGCGGTCGGCGCGATGGCGCTTCTGATGCTGGGAGCCTATCGCGGGCAGGGGACGACCGGCGCGGTCACCTCGCTGGCGGTCGTGCTCCTCGTCGTGGTCGGCGTGCTCGTCTACGCGCAGCCTGCCGGCAAGCAGGTGACGTTCGGCGGCAGCTTCATCGTCGACGACTTCGCCCGCTTCATGAAGATCATGGCGCTGATCGGCTCGGCTGCGACGCTGATCCTGTCGGCCGAGTTCCTGTCCGATCCGTCGCGCCGCATCTTCGAATACGCCATCCTGGTGCTGCTCTCGACGCTCGGCATGATGGTGCTGATCTCGGCCGGCGACCTGATCTCGCTCTATCTCGGCCTCGAGCTGATGTCGCTCGCGCTCTACGTCGTGGCGGCCTCGAACCGCGACAATGCCAAGTCGACCGAAGCCGGCCTGAAGTATTTCGTGCTCGGCGCGCTGTCCTCGGGCATGCTGCTCTATGGCGCTTCGCTGATCTATGGCTTCACCGGCACCGTCAGCTTCACCGGCATCGCCCAGGCCGCGACGATGGCGAATGTCGGCCTGGTGTTCGGCCTGGTGTTCCTGCTCGCCGGCCTCTGCTTCAAGGTCTCGGCCGTGCCGTTCCACATGTGGACGCCTGACGTCTACGACGGGCGCGCCGACCCCGGTCACCGCCTTCTTCGCTTCGGCGCCGAAGGTGGCCGCGCTCGCTGTCTTCACCCGCGTCACGCTGACCGCATTCCCGGGCATCGTCTCGCAGTGGCAACAGATCCTGGTGTTCGTGGCGATCGCCTCGATGGCGCTCGGCTCCTTCGCCGCGATCGGCCAGACCAACATCAAGCGCCTGATGGCCTATTCCTCAATCGGCCATATGGGTTTCGCGCTGGTCGGTCTCGCCTCCGGCACGCCGGAGGGCGCGCAGGGCGTCCTGATGTACATCGTGATCTATGTCGCGATGACGCTCGGCTCGTTCTCGATCATCCTCGCCATGAAGCGCAACGGCCAGGCGGTGGAGCAGATCAGCGATTTCGCCGGTCTGTCGCGGACCAATCCGATGCTCGCCTTCCTGTTCGCGATGCTGCTGTTCTCGCTTGCGGGCGTGCCGCCGCTCGCCGGCTTCTTCGGCAAGTGGTACGTCTTCGTCGCCGCCATCAAGGCCAATCTGTTCACGCTTGCCGTCATCGGCGTGCTGACCAGCGTCGTCGGCGCCTACTACTATCTCTCGATCGTCAAGACGATGTATTTCGACGAGCCGGCCGGCCAGGTCGATCCGGTTCGGATCGAGGTGAAGGCGGTGATGGCGGTCACGGGGGTATTCAACCTGCTATTCGCGCTGTTTGCGGGTCCGGTGGTGAGCGTCGCCTCCGCCGCGGCAAAGTCGCTGTTCTAGGATGGCATTCGCGCTCGGTCCTCGCGCACAGTCCGCGGGCTACAAGCTCGCGGCCTTCGAACGGACCGGCTCGACCAACACCGATGCGATCGAGCACGCGCGGGCCGGCGAACGCGGCCCGATGTGGTTCGTCACGGATGAGCAGACCGCCGGCCGCGGCCGCCGCCAGCGCGCCTGGATCGCACCCAAGGGCAATCTCGCCGCCAGCATCCTCGAAGTCATGGACGTCGCCCCGGCCGTCGCCGCCACCCTCGGGTTCGCGGCCGGGCTGGCGCAGGAGGCGGCGCTGGAGAAGGTCAGCCTGGAAGCCGCCTTGCGCCTCGGCGAGGGCGTCCCCGCTATGCCCTGAAATGGCCGAACGACGTGCTCGCCGGCGGCAAGAAGCTGGTCGGCATCGCGCTCGAGGCCGAGGCCATCGGCGACCGGCTGGCGGTCGTCGCCGGCATGGGCACCAATGTCGTCGCCGCGCCCGAGGGCACGCCGACGCCCGCGGTGTCGCTGGCCGCCCTCGGCGTCCAGATTGGCGCGGAGGAGCTGTTCTCGGCGCTGTCCGACGCCTGGGTCGAGTTCCGCGGCATTTGGGACAATGGCCGCGGCTTTGCCGAAATCCGTAAGCTGTGGCTGGAGCGCGCCGCCGGCCTCGGCGAGCGCGTCGCTATTCACACGGGAACCATGACGCTGGAAGGCATTTTTGACACCATCGACGACACCGGCTGCCTGATCGTGCGCACCGCGGAGGGCCGCCTTGTGCCGGTGGCCGCAGGCGAGGTGTTCTTCGGCCCGGTCCGCTCGGTGGGGGCTGCGTGATGGCGAGGCCCGACGAACTGGTGTTTGCGCCGCTCGGCGGTGTCGGCGAGATCGGCATGAACCTGTCGATCTACGGCCTCGGCAACCGCCACCAGCGCGCCTGGCTGGCGGTCGATCTCGGCGTCTCCTTCGGCGACGAGGAGCATCTGCCGGGCATCGACCTGATCATGCCCGACATCAGCTTCCTGGAGAAGGAACGCAAGAACCTGATGGGCCTGGTGCTGACCCATGCCCACGAGGACCATTTCGGCGCCATCATCGACCTCTGGCCGAAGCTGAAATGCCCGATCTACGCGACGCAGTTCAGCGCCGCGCTGTTCGAGGCCAAATGTGCCGCCGAGCGCAATGCGCCGGAGATCCCCGTCACCGTGATCCCATCCGGCGGCCGCGTCGACGTCGGCCCGTTCAACGTCGAGTTCATCCCCGTCGCGCATTCCATTCCCGAAGCGCACGCGCTGGCGATCCACACCGAGGCAGGCACGGTGCTGCATACCGGCGACTGGAAGATCGACCCGACCCCGACGCTGGGACGTCCCACCGACGAGAAGCGGCTGCGGGAGCTCGGTGAGGAGGGCGTGCTCGCCTTGATCGGCGATTCCACCAATGCCGTGCGCGACGGCCGCTCGCCTTCCGAAGCCGAGGTCGCCCGGACCATCATAGACCTGGTGAAAGCCGCCAAGGGCCGCGTCGCGGTGACGACCTTTGCCTCCAATGTCGCCCGCATCAAGGCTGTCGCCGATGCTGCGAAAGCCGCCGACCGCGAGGTCGTCGTGGTCGGCCGCGCCATGGAGCGCGTGGTGCAGGTCGCGCGCGAGACCGGCTATCTCGACGGCGTGCAGAATTTCCGCTCGCCCGAGGTCTACGGGCATCTGCCGCAGGACAAGGTGCTGGCGCTCTGCACCGGCAGCCAGGGCGAGCCGCGCGCCGCGCTGGCGCGCATCGCCAATGACGACCATCCCGAGATCACGCTCAACCGCGGCGACAGCGTGATCTTCTCCTCGCGCACCATCCCGGGAAACGAGAAGGCGGTCGGCTCGATCATCAACAATCTGGTGCTCCAGGGCGTCGAGGTCCTCACCGACCGCGACCATCTGGTCCACGTCTCCGGCCACCCGCGCCGCGACGAGCTGCGCGACATGATCTCCTGGGTGAAGCCGCAGCTGCTGATCCCCGTCCATGGCGAGGCCCTGCACCTGAACGAGCACGCCAAGCTCGCGCGCGCCGCCGGCGTGCCGCGCGTGCTGGTCGTCCGCAATGGCGACCTCGTCAAGCTCGGCCCGGGCGATCCCGGCGTGGTCGGTGAGGTGCCGTCGGGCCGTCTCTACAAGGACGGCACGATCCTGGAGGACTCTAAGTCCCGCGCCGTGATCGAGCGACGCCGCATGGCGTTCTCCGGCTGCGCCTTCGTCGCCATCGCCATGACCGAGCAGGGCGAGCTCGCCGACGATCCCGAGGTCGATCTGGTCGGCATTCCCGAGAAGAACAGGGCCGGCGAGGCCTTTGACGACATCGTCTTCGACGCCGTGATGTCCACCATCGAGGGCCTGCCGCGGGCGCGCCGGCGCGATCCGGACGCGCTGGGTGAATCGGTGCGCCGCGCCGTCCGTGCCGTGATCAACGAACATTGGGGCAAAAAGCCCCCCTGTCTGGTACATGTCCTGACAGTGTAGATTGGGCGTGGTCTCCGGATCATGCCTTGAGGGAGAAGAAACATGCTGGGTCGCCTCAACCACGTCGCGATCGCGACCAGGGACGCGGTCAAGGCCGCGAAGATCTATGGCGCGGCATTCGGAGCGCAGATCTCGGAAGCCGTTCCGCTGCCCGAGCATGGCGTCACCACGGTGTTCGCGACGCTCCCCAACACCAAGATCGAGTTCATCGAGCCGCTCGGCGAAGCCTCGCCGATCGCAAAATTCCTTGAGCGCAACGCTGACGGCGGCATCCACCATGTCTGCTACGAGGTCGTCGACATCATCGCCTCGCGCGATACGCTCGTGAAGGAGGGGGCCCGGGTGCTCGGCGACGGCGTGCCGAAGATCGGCGCCCACGGCAAGCCGGTGCTGTTCCTGCACCCCAAGGATTTTTCCGGCGCGCTGGTCGAGATCGAGCAGGCATAAGGCCGCCCCATGGCCATCCAGATATCGACCGCGATCGCGATCTACTTCGTCATCTGGTGGATCGCGCTGTTCCTGACGCTGCCGTTCGGCGTGCGCAGCCAGCATGAGGACGGCGTCGGCGCGCCCGGCACCGATCCCGGCGCCCCGATCCTGACCCGGATGGGCCGCAAGCTGATCTGGACCACGATCATCTCGGCGATCATCTACGGCCTCGGCATGGCCGCCTACCACGCCGGCTATCTCTCGATCGAGCGCCTGTCGAAATTGATGGGAATGCCGTTCTAGGTTTTTGATTTGTGTCGTTGTTTCGGGGGGAACGAATGACTTTTCAGCGGATCGTCGTCGCACTGCTGGTGCTGATCGTCGCGGGGCTCGGGGCCATCGGCTATTTCGAATGGAGGATGGCGGCGCAGGTGCGCACCCTGAAGGCGTTTGTCGAGGGCTACGTCTTCAACGAGGCGGTGATGGCCTGCGAGCAGGCCAAGAGCTCGACGCCGTTCAAGTGGAACGGCGGCAAGAGCACCTCGGTGATCGGGCTGAACTCGGTCAAGCTCGACAAACACAACGTCAGCGCCAGCTACACGCTGGTGGCGGACCTCGTCTATTGCGATTACGATCCGATCAAAAGAAAGGCCGAGATCGGCTCGAGCTTCCTGGAGCGGGAGTAACGATCCGGTCTCTACAGATGGGATGGGATCGTCATGACCGGGAGCCGGACGGGGGACTATCGGATTCTGCATGAGGCGGCCTTGCGGGACTATCTCGCGGGCCTGCCTGACATCACAGCGCTCCTCGGCGGCGAGCCGGCCGCCTGGGCGATCACCGAGGTCGGCGACGGCAATCTCAACCTCGTCTTCATCGTCAAGGGTGCGCGTGGCGGCATCGCGGTGAAGCAGGCGCTGCCTTACGTCCGGCTCGTCGGCGAGAGCTGGCCGCTGCCGCTGTCGCGGGCTCACTACGAATTCCTGGCCTTGTCCCGGCAGGCCGAACTCGTCCCCGGCCTCGTGCCGGCCCTGCTGCACCACAACGAGACGCTGGCGCTGACGGTGATGGAGCTGCTCGAGCCGCACATCATCATGCGCAAGGGGCTCGTCGCGGCAACCCACTATCCGCGCTTCGTCGACGACATCACCACCTTCATGGCGCGCACCCTGTTCTTCACCTCCGACCTCGCGCTGTCGGCGGCCGAGAAGAAGGAAGGCATCGCTGCGTTCGCCGGCAACCACGCGCTCTGCAAGATCACCGAGGACCTGATCTTCACCGATCCCTACCGCATCGCCGAGCAGAACCGCTGGACCGCGCCTTATCTCGATGGCCTCGCCGCATCCTTGCGCGATGACATGGAGCTGCATGTCGCGATCTCGCGGCTGAAGCTGAAGTTCATGGCAAGCCCGGAAGGACTGCTCCACGGCGACCTCCACACCGGCTCGATCATGGTCACGGACAGCCAGACGCGCGTCATCGACCCCGAATTCGCGTTCTACGGCCCGATGGGGTTCGACGTCGGCGCCGTGCTCGCCAATCTGCTGATGGCCTATTTCGCCTCCGCCGGCCACGAGCGGACGCCGGGCGAGCGGCGCGAATTCGAGGTCTGGGTGCTGGAGAGCGTCGAGCAGGTCTGGAACGAGTTCGCCCGCAAATTCCTCGACCTCTGGCGGGCAGGGCCGACGGGCGATGCCTATCCGGTCTCACTCTTTACCGGCGAGAAGGGCGCGATGCGCCTCGAGGCCGAGCGGCAAGCCTACATGCAGCGCCTGTTCACCGACACGGTCGGCTTCGCCGCCGCCAAGACCATCCGCCGCATCTTCGGCCTCGCCCACAACATCGATTTCGAGCTGATCGAGAACCCGAAGACGCGGGCGATCAGCGAAGCCCGCGCCGTGCGGCTCGCGCGCGGGATGATGGTGGAAGCGCCAGCGTTCCGGACGATCACTGATGTCACCGGCTCTGCCCGAAAGCTGCGGGACTGGCTGCCGGAATTGTCAGGCTGAAGACGTCGCGCGAGGTGAGGGATCGTCGCGCCTCAATACAGCCGCATCGGCAGCGGGACGCCGTCCGGGCCAACCAGCAGGCCCCAGGTCTCGTTGGCTGCAACCTCGAACTCGCGCTTCTGCGCCGCGCTACCGTCCGGCTTGATGATGACCTTGTACTTGCCCGGCAGCAGATCGATCTTCTGGCTATCAGGCAATTCGCCCGCAGCGGCGTCGGAGTGCGCCAGTTTTTCTCCGGCGCGCGCCGCCAGCTTGATGGTTCGCTCATTGACGGTGATTTCGGCCGCTTGATCGGTCTTGTTACCGAGCAACAGCCTCACTTGCCCCGGCTCGGGCAGAATGCCTGATGTCGCGACCGCCGGCTTGCGCAGCGAAAGATCTGCGGTGGTCTTGCCATCCTGACGGGTGAGCCGGAGCGAGGCCGGTCCATCTGAAGTCGTGAAGGCGATCACGGCCCGATCGGGCTCGACCGCCGCGCCGTCATTCTCCTCCCAGCCGCGCCCGCCGAGTGCGGCGCGATAGAAGCCGAGCACGGCCTTGAGATCGAGCGGCGTCTCGACGTGAGACGACCGGATGAAGGGCGAATTCTTCGCGGTCATCAGGCCCCAGCCGTCGGGGAGCGGCAGACCCACATCTTCAGACATCTTGCCCTCGAAGGTCCGGCTTGTGGCCCGTGCCAGCCCGCCAACGGCGTTGCAGAGCAGGCGCTCACCGAGATAGTCGGGGGCGCAACGGTCCCTGACCGCCCACCAGGTATCGTCGACATACCCGTTTGATCGCGAGGTGTGGGACCAGCCGGTGTGGATGGTGTCAGTCGGATTGTCCCGGGCAGGGTCCGGCGTGACGGGAATCGCCATCGCCGCCGTCGCAGCGAGCACGCTGCCCGCGACCAAGATACCTAACGTTCGGCGCTTCATTTTTTCCGCGATCCCTGGGGCTCAGATAACGATCCTGAGCTTGGTCGCATCGATCGCGAAAAATGTTCACTGGCCGGTCGCCCGATGACGCACCGCGTCAATCGGCGGCTTGCATCGGCGGAGGATGCAACCCGACCGAGGTCTGCATCGCGGCCTTCCGGAACCGGCATCGGTCGCCATCAAAACGAAGCTTGCGTTCGACGGCCGACGAATGATCAAATCCCTGATCGGAATGCCTGCGTTGTTGGGGGACACATGATGTTCAGGATGATTGCGATCGTCGCGGGTTTGGCACTGGCGCTCACCGGATCCGTTGAGGCCCAGACCCCGCGCAAGGGCGGAACCATCCGCATGACCGCGCCTTACGGCTCGAGCTTCACCAGTCTCGACATTCACACCACGCAGCGCGCCCAGGACGAGATCTACGCCAAGGCCCTGCATCGCTCGCTCTACATCTGGGATTCCGCGGAAGGAAAGCCGGTTCCGGAGCTGGCCAAGGAGGTCGTCGTCTCGGGCGGCGGTCTCGTCTACACCTTCAAGCTCCGCGACGACGCGTATTTCCACAATGGCCGCAAGATGACGGCCGACGACATCATCTGGTCCTTCAACCGCATCATGGACGGCACCAAGGCCTTTCCCGGCGCGCGCTTCGTCCGCGTGATCGAGGGGGCGGCCGCGGTCGAGAAGGGCCAGGCCAAGGAAATCTCCGGCCTGAAGAAGATCGACGACTTCACCCTGGAAATGAAGCTGACCGAGAAGGTCGATCCGGGCTTCTACTTCTTCACCGCGCTGACCTCGATCTATCCCGCCGACGAGGCCGCCAAGGACAGCTTCATCCAGCATCCGATCGGTCTCGGACCGTTCAAATTCGTCGAGCATGTGCCGGGATCGCGCATCGTGCTGGAGCGGTGGGACCGGTTCTACAAGCCCGGCAAGCCCTACGCCGACAAGATCGTCGTGTCGATCATGGCCGAGGCCGCGGCGCGCGACGTCGCCTTCCGCAACAAGGAGATCGACACCTCGGTGCTGGGACCTGCGCAATACGTCGCCTACCAGTCCGACGCCAATCTCAAGGGCACCATCGTCGAGGTCGCCGAGGTCTTCACGCGCTACATGGGCATGAATCCCGCCTTCAAGCCGTTCGCCGACAAGCGGGTCCGGCAGGCGATCAACTACGCGATCGACACCGACCTGATCATCAACAAGCTGGTCAAGGGCAAGGCCTATCGCGCCACCAGCTGGCTGCCGCTGACCTCGCCCGCCTACGACAAGGCGATGAAGCCGTACCCCTACGATCCCGCCAAGGCCAAGCAGCTGCTTAGCGAGGCGGGCTATCCCTCCGGCTTCGAGTTCGAATGGACCACCAGCCAGAACGAAAGCTGGGGCCTGCCGATCGTCTCGGCCGTGATCCCGATGCTCGACAAGGTCGGCATCAAGGCGAAGGTCAAGCAGGTCGAGACCGCGGTACTGGCCGAAGTGGTTCGCAGCGGCGACTACCAGGCCTTCATCTACTCCCAGCAGAGCGGCCCGGATCCCCAGGCCGCGCTCAAATGCTTCCATTCGTCGACGCCGCAGCCGGCCTGCAACTACATGAACTACAAGAACCCGGAGTTCGACAAGCTGATCGATGCGGCCGGGCAGGCCGACGACGCCGCAAAGCGCACCGAGCTGCTGCAAAAGGCCAATGCGCTGCTCTACGAGGAGGCGCCGGTCTGGTTCTTCAACTACAACAAGGCGGTGATGGCGGTGCAGCCGTGGCTCAAGGGCGTTCAGCTGAATGCGACAGAGCTGACCCATCAGAACGTCGAGGACCTCTGGGTCGACGAGACCTCGCCCGCGAAGTGACATACGCTCTCGCGCTCCCTCCATCGCGCCGAACGATGCAGGGAGAGAGGAAAGCTTGAGATGCTCTCGTTCCTGCTCCGTCGCCTGCTGCAAACCATTCCGACCGTGCTCGCCGTCGTGCTACTGGTCTTCGTGCTGTTCAGCGTCGTGCCCGGCAGTATCGTCTCGAGCATGAGCGACGACAGCGATCCGCAGGTCGAGCTGCGCATGAAAAAGCAGCTAGGTCTCGATGATCCCGTCTATGTGCGGTTCGGCGCCTACATCGCCAAGCTCGCAACAGGCGATTTCGGCACCTCGTTCCGGACCCGCGAGCCTGTTATCACCATGATCGCCAAACGGGCATGGCCGACGCTGCAGCTGATCTTCGCGGCCATGGCGTTTGCGATTCTGATCGGCGTGCCGCTTGGCTTCGTCGCCGCGCTGAGGCCCGGCGGCATCGTCGATACGCTTGCCATGGTGGTGGCGGTGTCGGGTCTTTCCATCGCCAAGTTCTGGCTCGGCCTGGTGCTGATGTATCTGTTCGCGTTGAAGCTCGGCTGGCTGCCGAGCTTCGGCTATGGCGACGGGGGGCTGCAATATCTGCTGCTGCCGGCCGTGACGCTCGGCGTCTCGCCGATGGCGCTGTTTGCCCGCACGACGCGCGCCGCGGTCCTCGAGATCATGACCGCGGATTTCGTCCGCACCGCGCGCTCCAAGGGCATGAGCGAGACCCGCGTCGTGAAATGGCACGTGATGCGCAACGCGCTCGTCATCATTCTCACCACCGTCGGCCTGCAGTTCGGCGGTCTGATGGGGCAGGCGGTCGTCGTCGAAAAGCTGTTCTCCTGGCCGGGCATCGGCTCTCTGCTCGTCGACAGTGTGCTGCAGCGCGACATTCCGGCCGTCCAGGGCTCCATTCTCGTGGTGGTGCTGGCCTTTCTCGCGATTAATCTTTTGATCGACGTGCTCTACGGCGTGATCGATCCGAGGATCAGATACGCATGAAGCTCCGCGCCAATCTCATCATCGGCGGGGCGCTGTTCGCGCTCGCGATCCTGGTCGGGCTGCTCGCGCCCTGGCTGGCGCACACCGATCCGGTCCTCGACGCCAATCTGATGAACGCGGAGGAGCCTCCGAGCTGGACCTGGTGGTTCGGCACGGACGACCAGGGCCGCGACATCTATTCCCGTGTCGTCTACGGCGCGCGCGTCTCGCTGACGGTCGGCATCGTCTCGCAGCTCATCAACAGCGTGATCGGCGTGGCCCTGGGCCTGAGCGCCGGTTATTGGGGCGGCTGGTGGGATGATTTTGTCAATGCGCTCACCAACCTCATGCTCGCGATCCCCTCGCTGATCTTCGCGCTCGCCATCATGGCGGTGCTCGGCCCCGGCCTGACCAGCCTCTTGATCGCACTCGGGCTGACCAACTGGTCCTTCACGTGCCGGATCGCGCGGGCCTCGGCGCTGTCGCTGCGGAGCCAGGGCTACGTGCAGGCGGCGACCGTGCTCGGCTATGGCGATCTGCGCATCATGGTCACGCAGCTGCTGCCAAACATGCTCGGGCCGATCGTCGTGATCGGCACGCTCGGCATGGGCAGCGCAGTCCTGTCCGAAGCCGCCTTGTCGTTCCTCGGCCTCGGCGTCCGCCCGCCGTTTCCGAGCTGGGGCAGTATGTTGTCGGAGGCGCGCGAGCAGATCACGACGGCGCCGTGGCTCTCGATCTTTCCCGGACTTGCCATCTTCCTGACCGTGCTTGGCCTGAACCTGCTCGGCGACGGACTGCGCGACATTCTCGATCCACAATCGCGGAGCCGGCGGACATGACGGGCGCGCCGCTGATCGAAGTCAGGGATTTGCGCATCGATCTCGACGACGGATCGCGGCGCGTCGCTGCCGCCGAGGGCATTTCGTTCCGCATCGATCGCGGCGAGACCTTCGGGCTCGTCGGCGAATCCGGCTGCGGCAAGAGCATCACGGCGCTCGCCTTGATCGGCCTGCTGCGGTCGCCGCTGTCGATCGGCGGTGGCGTCATCCGCTTCGACGGGCAAGAAATCCAGCAACTTTCGGCGGCCAGGCAGCGTGAGCTGCGTGGCAACCGCATCGCCATGATCTTCCAGGAGCCGATGACGGCGCTCAATCCGGTCTCGCCGGTGGGGCGGCAGATCGCCGAGATGTTCGTGCTGCACAAGGGCAAGAGCTGGCGGGAGGCTAACCGACTGGCGGTCGAGGCCCTGGCGAGCGTCCGCGTCCCTGCGCCGGAGCGGCGCGTCAACGACTATCCGCATCAGCTCTCAGGTGGCATGCGCCAGCGCGTGATGATCGCCATTGCACTCGCCTGCGGTCCGGATCTCCTGATCGCCGACGAGCCGACCACCGCGCTCGATGTGACCGTGCAGGCCGAGATCATCGAGCTGATGCGCAATTTGTGCGCCGAGCGGGGCACGGCGATCCTGATGATCAGCCACGATCTTGGCCTCGTCGCCAATGTCTGCCGCCGCGTCGCCGTCATGTATGCCGGCCGCATCGTCGAGGAGCGCGGCTCGGCCGATATCTTCCGGACCCCCTCGCATCCCTATACGCAGGGCCTGGTCGCCTCGCTGCCGCGGCTGGGCAGCCGCGCAGCGCTTGGCCGGACGCGGCTGAAGGAGATCGCGGGCGTCGTCCCCGCCATCACGAGCTTCCCCGATGGCTGCCGGTTCAATCCGCGCTGCGCGCAGGCGACCGAGATCTGCCGCACAGTCGTGCCGGAGACGGATTTGCTGGAAGCCGGCGGTCTGGTGCGGTGTCACCACCATGCATGAGCCCAAGAACAGATCGGGTGAGGGCAGGGTGGACGACGATCTCATCCTCAGCGTCGAGGATCTTGCGGTTCATTTTCCGATGGGCGGCGGCCTGCTGGGCCGCGGCCGGCGGCTGCTGCGCGCCGTCGACGGGGTCGATCTCAAGCTGAAGCGGGGCGAATGTCTCGGCCTCGTCGGTGAGTCCGGCTCGGGCAAGTCGACGGTCGCTCTGTCGATCCTGGGCCTGCTGACGCCGACGCGCGGCCGCATCGTGCTGGACGGGCAGGTCGTGACGGGCAGGCCATCCGGTGATCGCAAGGCGCTGGCCCGCATCGTGCAGATCGTATTTCAGGATCCCTACGCCTCGCTCAACCCGCGCCAGACCGTTCGCCGCACACTCGAAGATCCCCTGCGCGTGCATGGCGTGACCGCAAAGAGCGAGATCGAGGACCGCGTCGCGACCATGCTGCGCCATGTCGGCCTGCGGCCCGAGCAGGCCGACCGCTACCCGCACGAATTCTCCGGCGGCCAGCGCCAGCGCATCGGCATCGCCCGCGCGCTGATCCTCAATCCCAAAATCGTCATCTGCGACGAGCCGGTCTCGGCGCTCGACGTCTCGATTCGCGCCCAGATCATCAATCTGCTCCTGGAATTGAAGGATACGCTCGGTCTCTCCTACATCATGATCAGCCACGACCTCGGCGTCGTCGAGCACATGAGCGACCGCGTCGCCGTGATGTATCTCGGCCGCATCGTCGAGAACGGCGACTGGCGCGAGATATTTGAACGTCCCGCGCACCCCTATACGCAGGCTCTGATATCAGCCATCCCCGACCCCTTGCGCCATGCGCCGCTGGCGACGACCGGCGGCGATCTTCCCAATCCGCTCAATCCGCCGAATGGATGCGCCTTCAGCCCGAGATGTCGTTATGCCGAAGATGTGTGCCGGAGCGAGCCGGGGCCATCGCTGGAAACGCGCGCCGATGGGCATGCGGTGAGGTGCTGGCGTGCAGACGAGATCGGTGCAGCGAGCGTCTCTCTATCACCGTCACCCTGAGGTGGCCGCTTCTTCAGCGGCCCTCGAAGGGCGCGGCCGAGACACTTCCTTGCAGTCTTCCTAGCTCATCACCCGTTCGGGTGATGCCGTCATATGGTGAAGATGCTAGCCATAAGAGCGACGATTTCGGCGGGCTGAAGATCGCATGTTCGTGGTGAATTGGTTCACACGCTACGGGCGGAAACGCGCTTAAGTTGTAGATGCGCGGAGCGGGGCGGCGGCTGTCACGACGGAGTATGCCATGCTAGATTCACCCTCGGGTTGCGCCGCAGGAAATGCTTGTTGAAGCCTTTCCGGGAGTAAGAACCTTCGGCTTCAGCGAACCCTCTCGATCCTCGACGTGCTTGGACTTTTGGGGGGCGCGTATGCCAACCACAATAGGCGACGGGACGTGGCCCGCAGCGCCGGCCACACCTTCTTGCCGTTGATGGAGCTTCCAAGGCTGGTCCAACGTCGACGAGCCAATCGCGTATGGCTGGTCCGGCTCGCTTCAATCTGCGAAGTTGGTGAGCAAGCGCATGACAGAAGAAGAGATCCTGAGAGTTGCCGGAGCGGCTATCAAGGGCGATGTGGCGGTCGTTGCCGAGGCGCTGGACAGAGGAATGCCGCCAAACATTTATTTGGGCGGGCCGACATTGCTCAATCTCTTGGCTCAACGTGGGCAAGTCGATGTTCTCCGTCTGATGCTGTTGCGGGGAGCCGATCCGAACTCTGTCGGCGATCAGGGCGTCACCGCGCTCATGTCCGCCGCGACGGCGGGGCAACTCGCCGCCGTGGAGGTATTGCTCGAGCATGGCGCCGATCCGGATCTGCGTGACGCGAACGGAAGAACCGCGTCGGACATGGCCGCGCTCAATGATTATCGCGCGGTCTTCAGTCGCCTTCGACGAAGGCCGAGTGCCGGCTCAGATGCCATGCGCCAAATTAATGCGTTCCTCGATGCGGATGCGCGGCTTCGGCATGTGAGCCTGAAAGTCACGTTCGCCTCAATGAGCTGGAGTCTACCGTCAGCTGCTGCGGGAGCGTTTGGAGTGTCGTCGATGCGGGTGGACGAGACGACAATCGTGGAATTGAAGCAGATCGAAGCCGACTTTTTGACTCTTGCGGGTCAGTCGGTGCCGGCTGGCGGGTGGCAGGCGTCGCCTCTCGCGCAAGCGGCTGAATGTTCTCGGCTCTCCGCCTTCATCCTCGATACCGTGCTGGAGCAGCCGGGTCGCGCCGCGGCTCAATACAAGGCGGCGCAGGCCATCTTCGAAAGGGCCGGCCTTTGGGCGGAAGCCCGGGACGCTGCCGATAACGCGGCAGCGTGCCTCGACGTTGCGTCCGGCAATGTCGAGCAGCGGCAAGAGCGCGCGCGGGCGGCGGTCGCCTCGGCACCTCCATCCACTGTTTCGAGAGCGTCTCATTTGATCCAGCTGGTGAAATCCAGCTGCAAGTCCGCAATCAACTGGCGGCGATCGCGACATTCAAGGACGCGGAAGCCACCCTGAGACAGGCAGGTTACAAGGAGCCGCCAGCCCCCGGCACGATCTTCAACGAGATAATGGCATCGATGATGAGCGATGCCGGAAATGGCCCTCAGCTGGTGCAGCGTGCCGGCAACATCCTGAAGCTCAGGCTGCTTTTCTACCGGTTATACTTCGGCTTGAAGAATGCCTATGGCCCGGTCGACAAGGCCAACCTCGGCAACCCGAGCGAGGCGGATCGTTATGCCCGCCTCATTGTAGATCATAAACTGCAGACCCAGGGGAAGTAGTGGCGTGCTCCTGGCGGTCAACCAGCTCCTGACGGAGGTTCGAATGCAGCGCCTGTCGGGCGTGTCGGGGCGCGACAGGCGTACGGCGGCCGAAAGGCTCGTAGCGCAAGCGGCCGCGCTGCCACAGCGCACTATCAAAGCCGCTTCCCTGGTGGAATTGTCCGACACCTGGCTCGATGATGAGCCTGCCAAGGCGCGATGCTTTGCCGTGCAGGCGCGCGAGCTGGTAGACGAGACGACGGCGCCGAACGTTACGGCGCTCTCGCTCACGATCGAGGCGGACGCCGCCTTGAAGGACAAGGAGCCCCAGCCGGATCGCGCCTACGATCTGACACAGCGCGCGATCGAGCTGGCCCGGCAGCATCGTGAACAAACAACGGAACCAATTCTCCGGGCAACCTCGATGCTGGATCGCATTCGCATCTTCGAGAGCGCGACCTCGGCCGCCTTGGCCGCTGGACGTCTGGCGTGCGCGCTGAAGGCGGCTGAGAACCAGCGGCCCGCGCTGCCAGGTGAACCGCCATTGGACTTGACGCTGGTTCAGGAGGCGCTGGAGATTGGCGAGCTCGCCATTGTCTACACCTGGTTGGGAGCGGCCGGCTTCTGGTCGCGACCGTCGAGCGAAATTCGTTGCAGTCAGTGCCGGTGACGGTCAATCCAGAGGCTTTGCGCATTCTGGAGTCGTTCTCGGCCCATCTTCGAAACGGCGGAATCGGAGGCTGGAGCTTCACGTCCGAAGAGGCTGATTTGCTCGATGTCTTGCTTCCAGCGCTGTTACCCTCCCTGGTGACGTCGCGACTGGCGAACGCCCGGAAGCTGTTCATCCTCCCGCATCGGTCGCTTCATGCGATTCCCTTCAGCTTGCTCAGGTTCGGGGGAAGTCGTCTCGGTTTAAGTTATCCCTGGACGACGATCCCAAATCTCGGGGCCATCCATCGTCGTATACCGGTCACCGACGGGCAAGGCGTGGTTGCCGCGGGCATTGACTATTATCCCACCGCTCAACCGACCAGGGGATTTGACGGCGTCGCCGAAGAAATCGTTGCGAGGCACGAGGCTCGCGGACTTCCGGCCAATCGGCTCACGGAGCCGGGCGTCTGCAATACACTTGCAGGGATGCTGGCCGGCGGTGAGCTGGACCATGCCGCCTTCTTGCTGCTGGCTTGCCATGGCACGTCCGCACAGGGCGATGTCCCCGGAGAGTCGTTCCTGCAACTGGGGTCGGAACGGCTGACTGCAGACATGATCTCCAGATCTCGCGTTCCCGCCGATCTTGTCGTGCTCGTCGCGTGCTGCTCCGGGCAGCGGGCCGTCGGCGGGATGGGAATTCAATTTTGGCCCGGGGACGATCTGTTCGGACTCCAGGCCGCCTTTCGCGCCGCCGGCGTGCGCCAGGTCATCGGATCGCTCTGGAATGCCAAGGTCCGCGCCGCAAAGTCGATGGCAGGCCTCGTGTACGACGCCTGGGTCAATGGTGCGGATGCCGCCACAAGCATCCAAAGAGCGGCGCGGGAACTCTACAAGGACCCTCTCCATCAGCAAAAGTACGAATGGGCCCCGTTCACGGCGGTGCAATTTGGCATGAAAGCATAACGTACGGAGGTTGCGATGAGTTTGCAGATTTACGTCGAAATCAACGGGGACCAGGATCCGAAAATCGCCGCGAAACACGAAGACGAGATCACCGCGTTGGCGCGCGCGAGCCTCGGGGATGTAAGCGGTGTTGCGATCGACGGCATGGCCGTGGATTCGGAGGCAAATCTCGATCCCGTCGCGGTCGCCCATCTCGCGGTCCTGCTGACTGCCATGGCCGGCGCGGTTGGAGCCGGAGCAAAGCTTCTTGCTGCCTTGCGCAAAATGGTCACCGAGGGTGGGGCGTTGATCCGGGCTATTAAGGTCGAGATCGGCGGAAGGCCGCGCTCGCTGGAGAGCGTTACGCCGGAGGAGATCGACAAGGAATTGCGAGCCCCCCGCAGGCACTGAAAGCGCGAAAGTCAAAGGTCACCGCCGCTCATTGCACTTCAATGATGGGAGGCTCCCATTTTCGGAATCCTCAGCAAGCTTTTCCAGCCGAAGAATCCATATCAGGGGTTCCTAGGAAAAATCTGGGACATCTGGATGCACCAGAATGTGGCCCATGCAGCCCTGTTGGCGCGGTGGTCGTGGCAAAAGCTGCCCGTGGAGATCATCGCACAGGCAGAGGACTTGAGACGACGGGCCGATGCCGCCGGCCGACATCAGGTGATCCGTGACCAGGTGGCCCTCCAGCTTGGCTCCCTTGGAATATCTCCCGGCTTCGGCGGCGGCTTCCTGGGCTTCAATCCGGATCAGGCCATGTTCATCTCTGTGATGGCCATGATCCGCCAACACAATGGCGATCCGCCGGCCGGATCAACCGACGTGATCGCGGTGGCAGAGCCCGTCCTGACGGGGCAAAGGCAACCGCACGATGCACTGATCGCCGCCGCGCCTCCGGAGGCGCGGCAACTATACGCAATACTGCTTCCCGTCGTCAGACAGTTCGGTTTCGAAAAACTGTTTCTGGTCGCGTCGTACGTGCAGGCCGCGTTTGCGCTCCCGCGCGAGCGCATTATCCACCTGCTGCCCGACGCAAATCGCCTGCGACTTCAATCGCTCTACGAGCTCGTGCAGAACGGGCCGCTGAACGAAACGGATCGACCAAAGATGTATGCCGTTTTTCTTTGGTTTGTCGGTGAGCTGATCGAGAGCGGCGCTATTTCGAATTTCGGTATGACCAAAGAGCAGATCACGCAGAGCCAACCCTACGATCATGTCGTCCGTCGGCTGTTCGAGCTTGGCTGGTTAACTGTTGAGTCGTGATTCAAACGCCTGGGGATGAGTGTGGCGTGAAAGCGCGGATGAGGTCACAAGGCGCCACGACGGAAGAGCTGCCGCCGGTCTAGGCTCACTGCTTGAGCGCTTGACCGATGATGACATCATGCTCCTGTTTTGCCCGACGAGTCAAACGTCGCCACGGCGTCGGCTCAGACTCGCTCCGCGCCAAATTCTCCAATGATTTGTACTGTGCATGGGGTTGTTTTCGCGGTTTTGTTTTTAGGCCGTCTATTCCGCCGTTTTTTCTCGCAAACGCTGCGCATAGACGTTGATGACCAGCGCCGCCAGCAGGATCAGGCCACGGATCAGGATCTTCAGGAAGCTGTCGATGTTGACGTGGTCGAGGCCGTTATTGAGAACTCCGAGAACGAAAAGCCCGACGATGGTGTTGCCGATGCCGCCGCGGCCGCCGAACAGGCTGGTGCCGCCGACGACGACCGCAGCGATGGAGTCGAGCAGGTACGTGTCGAACTCGTTCTGCTGCGCGCTGCCGAAATGGGCAACGCCGAGCATGCCGCCGATGCCGGAGCACACCGCCGAGATCACCATGACGGCGCCTAAGATGAGCTTGACGTTGAGACCGGCATATTCGGCAGCCTCGCGATTGCCGCCGACCATGTAGACGTAGCGGCCGAAGCGCGTGTAGGTCAGCACGAGGTGGCCGCCGAGCAGCATGATGGCGGCGACGATGACGATCCAGGGGATGCCGCCGATCGAGCCCGAGCCGAGCGTCGTGATCAGGCTCGGCACCTTGTAGGCGATCTGGCCGCGCACCAGCAGCGCCGAGATGCCGGCCGCGATCTGCATCATCGCCAGCGTCATGATGAAGGAGGGGATACCGATCACGGTCAGCCCCAGCGCATTGACGAGGCCGAGCAATGCGCAGAGCAGGATCGAGAGGATGATCGCGACCGCGCCGGGCAGGGGGATATTGGCGATGTTGACGTAGGACTCCTGCAGCGTGAAGTAGGCGACCGCGATGCCCGTGACGTTGGCGATGCTGGCGATCGACAGGTCGATCTCCGCGCAGAGGATCACGAAGGTGAGGCCGACGGCGATGATGCCGGTCACCGACACCTGCGTCAGGATGTTGCCGAGATTGTCGAGCGTGGCGAAGGAGGGACTTGCGAAGGCGAAGAAGGCAGACAGGAAGATCAGCGTCAGGAACGGGGCGATGTTGCGCATCTGCGAGCGCAGGAAGGGCGCAAGGCCCCGCGCCCGCTGCCCCGCCGCCAAAGCCGTCTCGCTGCTCATGTGCTTCTCCGTCACGCCGCTTCCAGCAGGCGGTCCTTGCTGACCGGCTCATTCCTGAATTCCCGTACCACTTCGCCGCGCTTGAGCACGAGGATGCGGTCGGCCAGCGACAGCACCGTTTCCGGCTCAGTCGACAGCACGATGATCGCGAGCCCTTTTGTGCGGAGGTCGCGGACGATGTTGATGACGTCGTTCTTGGCGCCGACATCCATGCCGCGGGTCGGCTCGCACAGCACAAGAAGCTTTGGCGGGTAGGTCAGCCATTTCGCCAGCGCGACCTTCTGCTGGTTGCCGCCGGAGAGCATGCCGAGATCGAGGCCGACCACCGGCGGCCTGATCTGCAGTTGCTCGACCTGGCGCTTTGCGATGTCGCGCTCCTGCGCCGGCTTGAGCAGCAGGGAAGAGATGCGATCGAGAATGCTGATCGAGATGTTCTTGTAGACCGGCTCCTGGTGAAACAGCATGTCGCGCCGGCTCTCCGGCACCAGCGCTACCCCGGCGCGCCGCGCCGCCGCCGTACTGGCGAAGGATTTTGGCGTGCCCTCGACGGCAAGGGTGCCGCTATCAGGCTTGAGCTTGCCGAACAGGATGCGGGACAATTCTTGTTGCCCGCAGCCCATGAAGCCGTAGATGCCGAGCACCTCGCCGGCACGCGCCTCGAAGGAGATGTCCTTCAGGCTGCGCGACAGCGACAGCTGGTCGACCTTCAGGACCACCGCGTTGTCGCTCGGCTGCGGCAGCATCAGATCGTCGGTGTAGCTGTGCTCGAGCGCCTCGCCGCCACGGCCGATCATGGCCTCGATCAGCGCGCCCTTGCTGGTCGCGGCGCTTGCTGTCTCCGCGACCTTCCGTCCGTTGCGGAACACGGTCACCGTGTCGGACACGCGAAGGATGTCCTCGATGAAATGCGAGATGAAGACGATGCTGGTGCCTTCCTCGCGCAAGCGCCGGAGGGTTGCGAACAGTCGCTCGACCTCGGGCGGGGAGAGGGCGGAGGTCGGCTCGTCCAGGATGACGATGCGGGCGCCGGAAAACAGCACGCGCGCGATCTCGATCAGCTGCTGCAGCCCGATCGGCAGATCGCCGAGCCTCGACATCGGATCGACGTCGATGCCGAAGCGGGCGAGCTGCTCGCCGGCCTCGCGCGCCATCCGCCGCCATTGCACGAGGCCAAGGGCGTTGGTCGGCTGGTTGCCGAGGAAGACGTTCTCGGCGACCGTCAGGTCAGGCGCGACGGAAAGCTCCTGATGCACCATGGCGATGCCGGCGGCATGCGCGTCGCGGGCCGAGCGGAAATGCTTCTCTTGGCCATCGATCAGGAAGCGGCCGGAGAATTCGGTGTGCACGCCGGCGATGATCTTCATCAGCGTGCTTTTGCCGGCGCCGTTCTCGCCGACGAGACCGTGGATCTCGCCGGGATGAAGCGCGAAGTCGACACCACGAAGCGCTTCGACGCCGCCGAAGCTCTTCGTGATGCCCTGCAGTTCCAGGATGGGCGAACGACCCGCTGACATGGAAGCTCAGATCAGGAAGTGATCCTGCATCCACTGCATCCCGGCGGCGTTGGCCTTGGTCACGACCGGGCCGTCGGTGACGACGTTCTTGGGGATGCCCTGGCCGCTCTTCTCGCCGCCGACCACGGCGGAGACGCCCGCGATGATGGCGCCGCCATGGATGCGGCAGGACGGATTTCGGACGGTCGCGAACATGCGGCCCTCGCTCACCGCCTGGATCGCCGGCGGCATGGCATCGACGCCGCCGATCAGGATGTTGGTGCGATTGCGGGCCTTCATGATGTTGGCCGCCGCAAGCGCCATGTCGTCATTGTGGAAGAACGCCGCGTCGATCTGCGGATACTTGGTGAGATAGGTTTCCCAGAGGCGCGCAGTCTTGGAGACGTCCCAGTCCGCCGGCTGGGTGTCGAGCACCTCGATGTTCGGGAACTGCTTCACCACAGTGTTGAAGCCTTTCGCGCGCCCCTGCGCGCCGGTGTGGCCGAGCGCGCCTTGCGTCATGATGATCTTGCCCTTGCCGCCCATGGCGTTGCACAGCGCCTGCGTCACCGAGGCGCCCATGAACTCGTTGTCGGGGGCGAGGAAGGAGTGGACGTTAATTTGATCGAGGGGAGCAATAAGCGTGTCCATGTCGATCACGGGCGTGCCGGCGTCGATCATCTTCTGCACGGGCTGGGTGAGGGTGCCGATGCCGAAGGCCTGGATCGCGACGAAATCCCATTTCTGCGAGGCCATGTTGTCGATCGCGGCGCGCTGCTTCACCGCGTCGAGCTGGCCGTCGAACCAGGTGACCTCGACATTGAACAGCTTGCCCCAGAATTCCGCGGCCTGCTTGCCTTGCGCGCACCAGGTCGCCTGGAGGCCTGCATTGGAGAACGCCGCCTTCAGCGGCTTCTCGCTGCGTCCGACCTCGGCTGCCAATGCGGGGTTTATGCCCATGCTGCCGAAGAGGGCAGCCCCGGCGCCGGCGGCCGCTGCCGCCTGAAGAAGATCGCGCCTCGTCGTCGAGAAATCTTTCGTCCCGGACATCGCTCGCTCCCATATCTCTTATCGTCGGCGCGTCATTGCTTGCGCGACCGATGTCCGAAAGTCTCTCACAAGAGTTGGTGCCACTCAATCTGCAATCAGCCGCGGGATCGCCGCAGCTTTGCGTTGGTGCAGCGCAAAGCGTCAGGCGGGAGCGGTGGCGAATGCATCGATATCTGGGAGCAGCTGGTCCCAGGCCTGCGCCATCTCGGCCGACCATTCGTCGCCGAGGAGATCGCACAGCGTATCCCTGATGATGCCGAAGAAAGCGATGAACAGCTCGCGCGGCGTGCCGTAACCATCGTGCGAGGCGACTTCGCAGGCGATCAGCCGGAAATGCCCGCGGCGCTCACCCGCAAAGTCGAGGATTGCCTCGATGGTCAGGGCAAGCATCGCTCCCATCACCAGCTCGCGGCCTTGCGCGCGGAACATCGTGCGTTTCCGGATGCTGTTCGAACAGACGCTGGTAGACGAGCGGCGTGAGATCGGCGCAGCGCGATGCCGCGATCTCAAAACTCTGTTCGATCGGATCAGAGGAAGCGCTCACTGGAGCCACCCAGACAAAAAAAAGAGCGGGGCCCTGGCCCCGCTCAAAAATTGTGTCGACCCTATTATCCCCGATCTTAAGATTTGATCTTGATTGACGGGGCGACGCTGCGTTTTGCGCGCCAGGGGCTCCTCCCGAGACTTGGACCACCAGACGTCGACCTCGCGGTCAGGCCTGAGCAAGAGGATGCTAGATCAACTTTTCTCACTTGTCATCATTTTCGGCAACGAATGTTCAAAATTCGAGCAATGGACGAAATGATCGGGCTGTTTACCTCGTAAGCATATGACAAATATAAGAAATCTGTGGATAGGGCAGGCTTTGGCCGCTGCCTCAAATGCCGGGCGCCCGGTCCCGTGGGGCGGCCCGATCACAGTTTCCGGCAAATTTGCGCTGGACCAAGAAGGCGGCGGAACTGACCTCGACTCGTCCCCCGGCCGGGTGTTTAGTTAGCGCACGAACGAACGGTTCGGTGGATGCGCGCACGGCTGCAAAAATTCCTGCCTCTCGTCCTGCTCGCCCTGGCGATGCAGGTGCTGGCACCGATCGCCGCGTGCTGGTCGGCCGGCCAGGCCGTGGCCGATCCGTTGTCGGCCGCCGTCATCTGCCACAGCGTGGGCGAACAGGGCGGTGGTCCGAACGATCGGACCGGCACACCGACCGCGCATGGCGCGGCCTGCGCGTTGTGTTGCCTGGCGCAGGCGGGCGCCTCGCTCGATTCGCCGCCGCAGCTCGCATTCTCCGTTCCCCTCCGCCACGCCGAGCGCGTGTCGTGGCGTGCCGCGGAGGTGACCCTCGTTGCCGCCGATAAGGGCTCGAACACCCAGGCGCGCGCGCCTCCTCATCTTTCCTGACGACCCTCGTGATCGCCGCGGTCCGTCCGGCGGCGATTGATGTTGTCGATTGGCCGGAGCGAAAGCCGGCATCAGGAATGCCCCATGTCAGTTTGTCATGCCCGTCGTGGCGTGAGCCTCGTTGCCATTCAGGCCGCGCTGCTTGCGTCGTCGAGCGGAGCCTTCGCGCAAAGCCGCAACACTGAGCTCCCCGCTGTGACTGTCGAGGCGCCGCAGGCGGCTCGCGCCAAACCGGTCGTCCGGGCCTCGAAACCGCGATCCGTGTCCGCGAGCCGCGCGCCGAAACCCGTTGCGCCGAGCGCAAGCGCCGGTGCGCCGACCCAGAACAGGACCGTGACTGCCAGCGCAGCGCGCGACAGTCTCAATCAAGCGCCATCCGGCCAGACCGCGACGACCATCGATCGCAGCCAGTTCGATAATCGTCCCGCGTTCTCGGTCAGCGACGTCCTGCGGGACAGCCCGGGCATCTCGATCAAGCAGGGGAATGGCCCGCGCGATTTCGGCATCTCGATTCGCGGGTCCAACGCGAGGAACGGCTTTGGTATCCGCAATCTCGTGATCTTCGACGACGGCTTTCCGGTGACGCAGCCGGATGGCCTGTCGCGGAGCGACCTGATCGACCCCCGTGCCTATGGTGCAATCGACGTCGTCCGTGGTCCCTCGTCGGCGCTGTACGGCAACTACGCGACCGGCGGCGCACTCAATTTCCGGACGCGGCCGGGCGGCACGATCGACGGCGTCGAATATGGCGTCGACGGCGGCAGCTACGGCTATCTCAACAATTACCTTGCCGCAGGCAAGAAGGTGGGAAATTTCGAGGGCTCGCTATTCGCGAGCGACGCGCGCGGCGACGGCTACATCGGCAACAGCTGGTTCAACACGCAGACCGTCAACTTCCTCGGCACGCTCAAGGCGACGCCGGACGATCGCTTCACGGTCAAGATCATCAACAACGACCTCAGCGCGCGGCTGCCGATCCGGCAGTCGCTGAACCAGTACTATCAAAATCCCTTCCAGCAGGGCTGCGCGACCGGTGTCACGGCCGCGGCCGGATGCGGTACGGTCACGCTGTTCAACAACGGTTTTAATACCGCGGCAGGCACGGACAAGGAAACGGCTGTGCAGGCCGGGCTCGGCCGCAATGATCGCCGCACCATCGTCGGTGGTCGCTGGGAGCACGATTTCGACAACACCACGACCTGGCGCAATCAGTTCGTCTTTGACGACAGGAACATCAACCAGCCGACCGGCGCGACCAGCGCCATCGGAGATTTTCCCTCATACAATTTTATGAGCGACGTCACCAAGCGCGGCGAGATTGTCGGCCTCGAGTCCACCACGTTCTTCGGCGCCTTCTACAATACTCTAACGGCCTCGAGCGATACGTGGAACGTGATGCCGGGTGGCAATGCAACGCTCGGCAGATTGTCGAGCAATCTCTATAGCGAGACCACCAACTATGGTGTTCGTGCCAGGGAAGAGCTCAAGCTCACTGCGGCACTGACTGCGGTCGCCGGCATCGGTTGGGAGACAACCCTCCTGAAGGGTATCAACACGGCATACGCATACGCCGGCCCCACCGGCATTACCACCACAACCCTCACGACGGCGGATCGGCAGTTTCAGAATGCCGCGCCGGAGTTGGCGCTCCTCTACAATCTCAACAACGAGTGGCTGTTCCGCGGACGGGTCGCCACAGGATACGGCACCCCGCAGGTCTCTAATCTTTTCGTCCTTCCGACCGGCTTGTCGGGCAACAATACCCAGCTTCAAACCCAGAAGAATCTTGGCTACGACCTCGGATTCGACTGGACGCCCAACAATGCGCTCAAGCTGAGCGCGACCGGCTTCTACGAGTTCTTCCGCAACGAGATCGTCAGTCAGGCAACTCCGATCAACGGCATATCCTATACCTTCAACGCCCCGCGATCGGAGCATCGCGGCGTCGAGCTTGCGGCGGATTGGAAGTTCTATCCGGGCTGGCGGTTCATGGCGGCATATACCTACCTCGACGAGGTCTACACCGAGTATGTCGAGAACATCACCAATGGTGCGGTGTTCAGCTTCAACCGGGCAGGCAACAAGATCCCCGGCATCTCGCCCAACGAACTGACGGCCCGGGTCGGCTACGACGAGTTCGCCGGGTCGCTGGCGGGCCTTGGTGGCTTCGTCGAGATCCAGTGGAAGGACTCATTCTACATGGACAACGCGAATCTGCTGAAAGCGCCAGGCTATGAGCTGGTGAATGTGAACGTTCACTACAAGACCGATCTTGTGTCGGACACATTCAGATCGCTGAACCTGTTTCTCGAAGTCAGGAACGTGTTCGACCGCACCTACGTTGCTCGGCAAACAACATCGCCAACACGGTGACAGCAGCAGGCCTTCAAAATCCTGCGAGCGTCCTCGCAAATACGACCGGTTCGATCTACGCAGGCTCGCCGCGCACCTTCGTTGCAGGTATGAAGGTGGCATTCAAATGAGCCGGGCTCTCGAAGGGAATCGGGCCATGATCCGAACTGGCTTGCTCGCAATCGTCACTCTTGCGTTCTTGCATGGTGCGGCGCTCGCACAGATGCACGGTCAGCATGCATCGGAGGCGGCTTGCGACGAGCCGACGCTACGCTGTGCGACCAAGGTGACGCCCGCATTCGCTCCGGACGGTACATTGTGGTTGGTCTGGATGGCGGGCGGGCAGGTCTCTGTGGCAAGCTCGCGGGATGCGGGGCAGGGTTTCTCGGCTCCCGTCCAGGTCACGACGAAGCGGCTGAACCTCGACTGGGGCCCGGACGCGCGGCCGAAGATCGTGGTCGATCGCAAGGGTGGCATCGCGCTCGCGTTCTCGATCTTCAGGGATGAGGCCTTCAACGGCCAGGTGCTCTATACGCGCTCGGCCGATGGCGGGAAGAGCTTTGCCGAGCTGAAGCCGATCACCGCCAGCAACGAGAGCCAGCGTTTTGAGGCGCTGGCGCTCGATCAGGACGGAACGGTCTTCGCGGCATGGCTCGACAAGCGCAATCGCGTTCTCGCGAAGGAGGCGGGACAGAAGTACGAGGGGGCGGGGCTGTTCTTTGCTTCGTCCAGCGACCGCGGCACCACCTTCGCGGAGGCCCGATTGGCGCGCGAAGGCACCTGCGAATGCTGCCGGTTGGGACTGACATTCGCGGCGCCTGGGCGACCGGCCGTGATTTTCAGGAACATGTTTGAAGGCGGCGTCCGCGATCATGCGGTCATGACCTTCACCGACGTCGCGACTCCAGGCGACATCCGCCGGGTCAGCAACGATGACTGGCAGATCAACGCCTGCCCGCATCACGGGCCGAGCCTCACGGTTGCGCCGAACGGGACCTATCACGTCGCCTGGTACACGAACGGCAAGGCGCGGAAGGGATTGTTCTACGCGCATTCGCGCGACGAAGGCCGCACGTTCTCTTCGCCGATGGGGCTGGGGAAGCCCGGCCGCAATCCGACGCGCCCCTACGTGCTCGCGGGCCCCGCCGGAACGGTGATGGTCTGGAAGGAGTTCGATGGCGAGAAGACCTCGGTCCAGATGACGATCTCCCGAGATGACGGAGAGAGCTGGTCGCCGCCGAAGACGATATCGAGCACGACAGACACCTCCGACCACCCCTTGCTGGTGTCCAATGGCCGGCAGGTCTACCTGTCATGGATGACGAAGGCGGAAGGCTATCGGCTCACAGCGATCGAGGATCAACCATGACATATCGATTTGCCGGCATTCTGGCCCTGGCGACCCTGGTCGCGTCGGCCGCTACGCTCGCGGCGGCGCCGGCCCTCAAACCCTTTGAGCGTGGTACCTGGCAAAGCGTGCTGAAGGGCCATGCCGGCCGCCCGACGCTGGTGCATTTCTGGGGCGTGACTTGCGGGCCCTGCAAGCTCGAGCTGCCGGAGCTCGGGCGGTTTGCAAAGGACCATCCCGGGATCGACGTGGTCACAATCAGTGCCGACCTCGTGCCGAATCTGCCAGCCGCCACGCAGTCGATGCTCGACAAGGCGGGGCTATCGTCGACCGAGAATTTCATCTTCAGCGACGGCTTCGTCGAGCGCTTGCGATTCGAGATTGATCCTGCCTGGCAGGGCGATATCCCTCGGACAATGCTGATCTCGCGGGACGGGACCGTCACGACGATCGAAGGCTCGGCCGAGATGGCCGATCTCGAAAAATGGTCGGGCCAACAGCTCGGCACCCACTGAAATTCAATCTGCAAAACGGGAAGACCGATATGAAGACGATGTTGAAAGATGTGATGCTCGCGGCGGTCGCGCTCGCACTTTGCGCGGCACCTGCGGCGGCCGAGGACGTCAAGGCCGGCGATCTCGTCATCTCGCAGGCGTGGAGCCGGGCGACGCCGGGTGGGGCCAAGGTCGCCGGCGGTTACCTGACGATCGAGAACAAGGGAACGACGGCGGACAAGCTGGTCAGTGTGTCCGCCGATATCGCCGGCAAGGCCGAGGTCCATGAGATGGCGATGGACAATGGCGTGATGAAGATGCGTCCGCTCGACAAGGGGCTCGTGATCGATCCCGGCAAGACGGTAAAGCTCGCCCCCGGCGGCTATCATTTGATGCTCCAAGAGCTGAAGGGGCCGTTCAAGCAGGGCGACAAGGTGCCGCTGACGCTGGAGTTCGAAAAGGCCGGCAAGGTCGCGGTCTCGCTCGACGTGCAGGGCGTCGGCGCGCAGGCGCCGGGCGATGCCGGCCATTCCGGCCATGAGATGAAGAAAATGCCGGATCATTCGGGAATGAAGATGTGATGAGGCCGATCATGCTTCCCATGACCTCGCGTCGAAATCTTGCGGGCCTCGCGCTCGCGATGGCTGCGTTGCTGTCGGTTGCCGCCACACCGCTTGCGGCGGCGACCGACGACGACAGCTTCTTCACCCATCTGCACACCGAGAAGGCGATGGCCAATGTCACGGTCTCGCCAGGCCGCGCCGGCCCGGTCGAGATCGCGATCCAGCTTGAAACCACCGACGAGACGCCGCTCTCGGCGAAAGCCGTGTCGGTGACCCTCGTCGATACGCAATCCGGCCGGAAGCTCGCGCCGGTCGAGGCGTCGCGCGACGGTGAAGACAGCTGGCGCGTGAAGGTGGCGCAGTTGACGCCCGGGCGTTGGATGCTGGGTCTCGGAATCTCGATCTCCGACGCCGACCATGTCAGCGTTGAATCGCCGATCCTGATCAAATGACCCCGCTGAAGAGGTTGAACATGTCGAAGCGATCCTGCCTGATCCTGATGGCCGCGCTCACCGCGACCCCGGCGGCGGCGCATATCACACTGGAGACCAAGCAGGCGGCGGTTGGCTCCTATTACAAGGCCGTGTTCGCCGTGCCACACGGCTGCAAGGGCTCGCCCACGGTGAAGATCCGCGTGCAGATCCCGGAAGGGGTGCTCGCGGTGAAGCCGATGCCGAAGGCGGGCTGGAGCGTCGATGTCGTCGAGGGCAAATATGCCAACGAGTACGACTATCACGGCAACAAGCTCTCCTCCGGCGTCAAGGAGGTGGCCTGGTCCGGCGGCAAGCTGCCGGATCACAATTACGATGAGTTCGTCATCAGCAGCTTCCTCACCGACAGCTTGAAGCCAAACACGACGCTGTACTTCCCCGTCGTCCAGGAATGCGAGACCGGCGTCAGCCGCTGGATCGAGATCCCGGAAGGGGCAGGGCATTCGCATGAGGGCAACTCGCCCGCGCCTGGCGTGAAGCTGCTGCCCAAACCCTGATGCGCCTCATCGCCGCGCTTGCGACGCTGCTTCTCACTGTCGGCTTCGCGACCGGGGCGTCGGCGCATGCGGCGCTCGTCTCGGTCGAGCCGGCGAGCGGCAGCATGCTTGCGAGCGCGCCGAAAGCGGTGGAGCTGCGCTTCAACGAGGCGGTGACGCCCGGCGCGATCCAGCTGATCGACGGCACGGGCAGGGCGCGGGACGATGCGCGCGTCAATGCATCGGGTGAGACCATCTCGGTCGCGATGCCGCCGGACCTGCCGCAGGGGACGGCCGTGGTCAGCTACCGCGTGATCTCGCAGGACGGTCATCCCGTCTCGGGATCCGTGATCTTTTCGATCGGCATGCCGACGGCGACAAAGCCTCCGGTCACCTTGGGTGGCGCCTTGAACGCGCTGATCTGGCTGGCGCGGATCGGCCTCTACCTAGGTCTGTTTGTCGGTGTCGGCGGCGTGTTCTTTGCGCGCTGGATTGCGTGGTCGATGATCGGCATGACCGTTCCGCGCGTCGCGCTCGCCATCGGCCTTGCGGGCGCAATTGCGTCCCTTGGCGCGTTGGGCCTCGATCTGCTCGGCCTGCCGCTGGCGGCGCTTGCGACGGCCGCTCCCTGGAAGGTTGCGTTCGCGACCAGCGCCGGCCCCGCGCTGCTCATTGCCATCGCGGCGATGCTGCTCGCTTGGATGGCGCTGCGGAGCGCATGGTACGCGCGGGCTCTCGCGATCGTCGCGTTCATCGGCGTCGGTCTGTCGCTCGCCACGACCGGGCACGCTGCAACGGCTCCGCCGGAGGCGCTGACCCGGCCGGCGATCTTTCTCCACGGGCTCGGCGTCACCATCTGGATCGGTGCCCTCGCGCCGCTCATCGCGCTGATGTCGAAGCCGGCGACTGCATCGCTCCCCGTCGTGAACCGCTTCTCCCGCCTCGCTGCGCTGGCGGTTGGCGTGCTCGCCTCGACCGGTCTCGCGCTTGCGATCGTTCAGCTCGAAAAGCCGGCAGCGCTGGTCGAGACCCGCTACGGGCTCGTCCTCTCGATCAAGCTTGTACTCGTCACGGGATTGCTGGCGCTTGCGGCGTTGAATCGGTTCCGGCTGACACCCGCTCTGGCCCGGGACGAGACATCGACGCCTGCGCTCAAGCGCTCGATCCTGCTCGAATGCAGCATCGCGCTCGCCATCTTCGCCACCGTCGCCGGCTGGCGGTTCACGCCGCCGCCGCGGACCATTGTTCCGGACACGCCGCTGGCGATCCACATTCATAGCGACAAGGCGATGTTCCAGGTGCTGGTCTCGCCGGGCAAGGCTGGCATCGACGACTTCGTGCTCCAGCTCATGACCGGGGAGGCGACGCCGCTTGCGGCCAAGGAGGCGACCTTGACCCTGAGCCTGCCCGAGCGCGGCATCGAGCCGATGGAACGCAATGCTGAGCTCGGACCGGACGGCTATTGGCACGTGCGCAAGGTCGAGCTGCCCTTTGCCGGGCGCTGGCATGTGCGGATCGACGCGCTGGTGACCGATTTCGAGAAGATCACGCTCGAGGACGATCTCGAGGTGGGGCCACCCTAGACGAGGTTCAAGTCGAACCTGAAGGCAACGGAAAAATGACAGGAATTTCGCCGCGTTAGCGGCTTTTCCTCATTCCCGGCCTTGTGTTTTCGCTCCCAATCCGCTTTCACTGCAAGCCCTCACTGATTCCTCGAGTATTGCCATGCGGTTGTCGCGGTTCTTTCTGCCCATTCTGAAGGAAAATCCGAAAGAGGCGGAGATCGTCTCGCATCGGCTGATGCTGCGCGCCGGCATGATCCGCCAGGAAGCGGCCGGCATCTATGCCTGGCTGCCGCTCGGCTTCCGCGTGCTCAAGAAGGTCGAGCAGATCGTGCGCGAGGAGCAGGACCGCTCCGGTGCGCTGGAACTGCTGATGCCGACGCTCCAGCTCGCCGACCTCTGGCGCGAGAGCGGCCGCTACGACGCCTACGGTCCGGAGATGCTGCGCATCGCCGACCGCCACAAGCGCGAGCTGTTGTACGGGCCGACCAACGAGGAAATGATCACCGAGATCTTCCGCGCCTACGTGAAGTCGTACAAGAACCTGCCGCTCAATCTCTATCATATTCAATGGAAATTCCGCGACGAGCAGCGTCCGCGTTTCGGCGTGATGCGCGGCCGCGAGTTCCTGATGAAGGACGCCTATTCGTTCGACCTCAACGAGGCCGCGGCCCGCGTCGCCTACAACAAGATGTTCGTCGCTTATTTGCGCACCTTCGCGCGGATGGGGCTGAAGGCGATCCCGATGCGCGCCGAGACCGGCCCGATCGGCGGCGATCTCAGCCACGAGTTCATCGTGCTTGCGGAGACCGGCGAATCCGGCGTGTTCATCAATCGCGACGTGCTGGACCTGCCGGTGCCGGGCGAGGACGTCGACTATGACAGTGACCTGACGCCGATCATCAAGCAGTGGACCTCGGTCTATGCGGCGACGGAGGACGTCCACGACGCTGCGCGCTTCGAGCAGGAAGTGCCGGCGGAGAAGCGGGTGAACACCCGCGGCATCGAGGTCGGTCAGATCTTCTATTTCGGCACGAAGTATTCCGACGCGATGAAGGCGCTGGTGGCGGGTCCCGATGGCGTCGACGTGCCGATCCATGGCGGTTCCTACGGTGTCGGCGTCTCGCGCCTGCTTGGCGCCATCATCGAGGCCTGCCATGACGATGCCGGCATCAAATGGCCGGAGGCGGTGGCGCCGTTCCGCGTGGCGATCCTCAACCTCAAGCAGGGCGATGCCGCGGTCGATGCGGCCTGCGAGAAGCTCTATGCGGAGCTCACCGCCAAGGGCGTCGACGTGCTCTACGACGACACCGACCAGCGCGCCGGCGCCAAATTCGCCGCCGCCGACCTGATCGGCATCCCCTGGCAGATCATGATCGGGCCGAAGGGCCTCGCCGACGGCAAGGTCGAGATCAAGAAGCGCAATGACGGCGCCCGCGAGACCATGTCGCCTGCGGACGCGGTCGCCCGCCTGGTCGGCTGAATATTGTTCATCGCCCGAGATCGCGGCCGCCAATCCGGCCACAATTGACCCCGAATCATGGGATTATCGAGCGATGGACGAGACCATGACCGAAACCAAGCAAACCGCGCCTTTCGCGCCATTCGAGTGGATGCTGTCGGCGCGCTATTTGCGGGCGCGCCGCAAGGAGGGATTCATCTCGGTCATCGCCGGGTTCTCCTTCCTCGGCATCATGCTCGGCGTGGCGACGCTGATCATCGTCATGGCCGTGATGAACGGTTTCCGGAAAGAGCTGCTCGACAAGATCCTCGGCCTCAACGGCCACATCCTGGTGCAGCCGCTGGAATCGCCGCTGACCGACTGGAAGGACGTCGCCGATCGCATCAGCCAGGTCCAGGGCATCCGGCTTGCCGCGCCCGTGGTCGACGGCCAGGCGCTGGCGTCATCGCCGTGGAACGCCTCCGGCGTGCTGGTGCGCGGCATCCGCTCCGACGACCTCAACAACCTCACCTCGATCGCCAAGAACATCAAGCAGGGCTCGCTCGAGGGTTTTGACGAGGGGCAGGGCGTTGCGATCGGCCGGCGGCTCGCCGACCAGCTGTCGCTGCATGCCGGCGACAGCGTGACGCTGGTGGCGCCGAAGGGCGCGGTCACGCCAATGGGCACGACGCCGCGCATCAAGCCGTACAAGATCGTCGCCGTGTTCGAGATCGGCATGTCCGAATACGATCTCGGCTTCGTGTTCATGCCGCTGGCGGAGGCGCAGGCCTATTTCAACCGCAGCAGCGACGTCACCTCGATCGAGGTGTTCACCACCAACCCCGACAAGATCGACGCCTTCCGCACGGCGGTGACGGAGGCCGCGGGCCGCCCGGTGTTCCTGGTCGACTGGCGGCAACGCAACTCGACGTTCTTCAATGCGCTCCAGGTCGAGCGCAACGTGATGTTCCTGATCCTGACCATGATCGTGCTGGTCGCCGCCCTCAACATCGTCTCCGGCCTGATCATGCTGGTGAAGGACAAGGGCAGCGACATCGCGATCCTGCGCACCATGGGGGCATCGCAAGGCTCGATCATGCGCATCTTCCTGATCACCGGCGCCTCGATCGGCGTGGTCGGTACGCTGGTCGGCTTCTTCGTCGGCCTCGTGATCTGCCTCAACATCGAATCGATCCGGCAATTCCTGTCCTGGCTGACCTCGACCGAGCTGTTCTCGCCGGAGCTCTACTTCCTGTCGAAGCTGCCCGCCGAGATCGACATCGGCGAGACCACGGCGGTCGTCATCATGGCGCTGACGCTGTCGTTCCTGGCGACGCTCTACCCGTCCTGGCGCGCCGCGCGCCTCGATCCCGTCGAAGCGCTCCGGTACGAGTGAGGGGCTGATGGAGCAGCAGGGGGCTGACGATGTACCGGTCATTTATCTCCACGAGATAAAGCGGCAGTACTTGCAGGGCGAGGTGCCGCTGACGATCCTCGACGGCGCCAAGCTCGCGCTGTGGCCGGGCCAGTCCGTCGCGCTGGTGGCGCCCTCGGGCTCGGGCAAGTCCACGCTGCTGCACATTGCGGGGCTGCTCGAGGCCCCGGATTCCGGCGAGGTCTACGTCAACGGCGCGCCGACCTCGCAGCTGCCCGACATCGAGCGCACCCAGCTGCGCCGCACCGACATCGGCTTCGTCTACCAGTCGCACCGCCTCCTGCCGGAGTTCTCGGCGCTGGAGAACGTGATGATGCCGCAGATGATCCGCGGCCTGAAGAAATCCGAGAGCGTCAAGCGCGCCAAGGAGATCCTCGGCTATCTCGGCCTTGGCGACCGCATCACCCATCGCCCGGCCGAGTTGTCAGGCGGCGAGCAGCAGCGCGTCGCGATCGCGCGCGCGGTCGCCAACGCGCCGCGCGTGCTGTTTGCGGACGAGCCGACCGGCAATCTCGACCCCGGCACGGCCGAGCACGTGTTCCAGGCGCTGATGCAGCTGGTCAAGGCGACCCAGGTCTCGATGCTGATCGCGACCCACAACATGGAGCTCGCCGGCCGCATGGACCGGCGGGTGTCGCTGTCGAACGGCCAGGTCGTCGAGCTCGAATAACAAACTTACGAAAACAACCCCATGCACAGTAGCCGGACACTGCCGGCTGCAAGCGGGATGACGCATGCCAATCCCTTGACGTGTCAGGTCAACCCGCCGCGACGGCCCATCGCCGCAGCGGGCAGGCCGATTACGGCCTGATCACCGTCAATCTGAACGGTCCGCCATTGGCCGCGGCATGGGCCACCGCCTCGTTGGCATGGTCGAGATCGAACGCCGTCGTCTGGTATTCGTCGAGGCGCAGCAGCCCGGACCGCACCAGCGCGATCAGGCGGCTTGCTGCATCCGGCGGATACATCCAGACGCCGTGGATGCTGATGCAGTTGCGCATGAGCCAGGGGTAGGGCAGTTCGAGGCCGGGACCACCGGCCATGCCGACGCCGCCCATCAGCACGACACGGCCATAGGCGCGCACCGTCATCACGGCCGCGCGCACGACAATCGGGCTCACCGAGGGCGGCATGATGTCGAACACGCAATCAATCGGCCCCGGCGCGGCGCGCTTCATCGCTTCGCGGTCGTCGTCCTCATTGCCGGTGAGCCTGACCGGCTTCACGCGGCTGCCGAAGCGGCGGACGAGGTCGGCGAGGACCTTTTCGTTGCGGCCCGGCGTCACCACGCAGGCGGCGCCCATCGCGAGTGCGACCGACACCGCAGCGCTGCCGAAATTGCCGGTGGCCCCGCTCACCAGCACGGTCTCGCCTGCTTGCAGGTTGGCGGCAAGGAAGCCGCCATAGGGCACCAGCAGCGTCCCCAGCGCGCACCATTGCGCGGCTTCCTCCGACGTGATCGCGCCGAGGCGTTTGACGTTCTCGGTCGGCACGCGCATCTGCTCGGCGAACGAGCCGTGGCGAAAATGCCGTTGCAGGCGCATGCCGCCGGGGCCGGCGGCCGTGAGCCCCTGCAGCGCGATATCAGGCGCGACGACATCGTCGCGCGAACGCACGGTCGGATCGCAGAACACCCAGTCGCCGACGGCAAGCTTGGTCGCATCCGGACCGATCGCGCGCACCCGCCCGATGCCGCCGGGGCCCGGGATGATCGGCAGGTCGAGCGCGTAGTTGCGGGTCCCGTCGAACACCTCGTTCATGTAGGACAAGACGCGCGTCGCGACGACGTCGACGACGACCTCGCCGGTGCCGAGCACCGGATCGGGGGCATTCTCGATCACCAGCGGCGATCCCAGGGATTTGAGTACGGCAGCTTTCATGTGTTCACCTCAAGGTCGGGTGATACGCATATGCAACGCCCTTGTAGTGACAAGAAGGCCTGGTATTATCCTAGTATTCCAAAGACCCTCCATCGCGAGGAGCGATCATGGCCGACCCACGCCGCGTCGAATTCGGCGACTTCCTCAGGTCCCGCCGCGAGAAGCTGTCACCGAAGACCGTCGGGCTTCCGGCCGGCCGCCGGCGGCGCACCGCGGGGCTGCGCCGCGAGGAGGTCGCCCAGCTCGCCGGCATCGGTGTCGACTGGTACATCCGCCTCGAGCAAGGCCGCACCGTCAGTCCCTCCGTCACCACCATCGACGCGCTCGCCCGCGCGCTGCGCCTGACCAAGACCGAGCACGCGCATCTGAAGGCGCTGGCGCGCGACGGCGACAAGCGCGCGTTCACGCGCGAGGTCGTGCCGGCGCCCATTCGGCGCATGATCGAGAGCCTGCCACATCCGGCCTACATCACCGGGCGGCGCTGGGACGTATTGGCCTGGAACGATGCCGCCGAGGAGGTCTTCGCCTTCGGGCAGTTGCCCGAGCAGGATCGCAATACGCTGCTGCTGGTGCTGACCAACAAGCAGACGCGAAAGTTCTACGGCGCGGGCTGGAGCGACGTCGCCAAGAGCATGGTCGCGATGTTTCGCGCCACCCACGACGTCTGGGCCGGCGATCCCGCCTTCGCCGAATTGCTGATGCGGCTGCGCGAGGGCAGTCCGGAGTTCGTCAAATGGTGGGAGGCGCACGAGATCCGCAGCACCTCGTCGGGCCTCAAGACCATGAACCATCCGACCAGGGGCCTGCTCCGGTTCGAGCACACCAGCTTCCAGGCCAATGACGATCCCGCGCTGAAGCTCGTGATCTATACGCCGGTGTAGGGGCATCGAGCACAACGACGACGTCGGGAGCCGAGCGCGAGGCAAGCACGCCGGCAGTCTCTCAACGCAAGGGAACCTAAACGCCCTCAGGTAGTAGAGGGCAGTCGGGTGGGCCATCTCCTGAAGAGTGGAGAGTGGCGCGAATGGTCGTTTCCATCCAGATTTGGCCGGGAGAGGGAATTGTCGGGGGTGGAGCGATGACGACGGCGACCGGGGCGCATTTGACCGATCGCAACTCCGTCCTTGCCACCCTTGGCGACTACATCCGGGAGATCAGCAATCCCGACGATCTCGCCTATGCCGCGGCGGAGCTGCTCGGCCGCAGCCTCGATGTGAGTCGGGCGGGCTACGGTACGGTCGACACGTCGGCCGAAACCATCACCATCAACCGCGATTGGAATGCGCCCGGCATTTTGAGCCTCGCCGGCGTGCTGCACTTCCGCGACTATGGCAGTTACATCGACGACCTCAAGCGCGGCGACACTGTCATTTGTGCCGACGCAGAGAAGGACCCGCGCGTCGGCGATCGCGCGCGGGCGCTCGAGGCGATCTCAGCCCGTGCATTCGTCAATATGCCGATCTCGGAGCCCGATGGGGTCGTGGCTCTGCTCTACCTCAACCATGCAACGCCTCGGGAATGGATCTCGGAAGAGCTCGAGCTCATCCGCGAAGTTGCCGAGCGCACGCGCACGGCCGTCGAGCGTCGGCGCGCGGAGACGTCCGTCCGCGAGAACGAAGGACGCCTGCTCTTTTTGGATGCGCTCAACAAGGCGACCGCCAAGACACGCGATGCGGACGGTGTCCTTGCGGTGACGACAAGGATGCTCGGTGAGCATCTCGGCGTGTCGAGCTGCGCCTATGCCGATATGGACCCCGACGAGGATGGCTTCACCATACGCGGGGATTGGGCGGCCCCGGGGGCGATCCACATCGTGGGGCACTACAGCCTCGCCGATTTCGGCAAGAAGGCGGTTCAGGAGCTGAGTGCCGGCAGGCCGCTCGTCATCAATGACAATCTGAAGGAGATTGCACCAGAGGAAGCGGCCACGTTCCAGAGGATCGGCATCGGCTCCACGATCTGCATGCCCTTCGTCAAGGAGGGGCGCCTGACCGCGTTGATGGCAATTCATCACCGCGGGCCGCACCTTTGGACCCGGCGCGAACTCGTTCTGCTCACCGAGGTGACCGAGCGATCTTGGGCGCACATCGAGCGCGTTCGATCGGAAGAGGCTGCGCGGGAGGCTGCCGAACGGCTCAGTCTTGCGAACAGCGCCGCCGGGATCGGCACCTGGGACTATGACCCGATCAACGACGTCTTGCGATGGGACGACCGCTGCAAGGCATTGTTCGGTTTGTCCGCCGATGCGGACGTCAGCTATGAAGGGGCCTTCCTGAAGGGCCTGCATCCCGAGGACAGGGACCGCGCGCATGAGGCTGTTTCCAAGGCCCTGTCGCCGGAGTCCCCGGCAACCTACAACATCGAGTATCGGACGGTCGGCATCGAGGACGGTGTCGAACGCTGGATCGCCGCCACCGGCGATGCTCTCTTTTCCAACGGTCGCGCTGTCCGGTTCATCGGCACGGTCCTGGATATCACCGAGAAGAAAAAGTCCGAGCGTCATCTGAGAATTCTGAACGACACGGGCGCCTCGGTCGCGCGCGAACGTGAGCTCGAGAGGATCGTTCAGGTCGTCACGGACGCCGGCGTCGAACTGTCGGGCGCGCAGTTCGGGGCGTTTTTCTACAACGTGCTGACGCAGGACGGCGGCAGCTACATGCTCTATGCATTGTCTGGCGCGCCTAGATCCGCGTTTGAAAACTTTCCGATGCCGCGCAACACCGCCGTGTTCGAGCCGACCTTCAAGGGGACGGCGGTGGTCAGGTCCGACGACATCCTGCAGGACCCTCGCTATGGCAAGAATGTGCCGCGGAAGGGCATGCCCGAGGGCCATCTTCCCGTTCGATCCTATTTGGCAGTCCCCGTGGTCTCGCGAAGCGGTGAAGTGCTCGGCGGACTGTTCTTCGGTCACGGTGAAACCGGAAAATTTCAGGCCGAACACGAGTCCGCGTTGCTCGGCATCGCCGGCCATGCCGCAACCGCCATCGACAATGCGCGCCTTCTGGCCCGGCTCCAGATGCTCAATGCCGAGCTGGAGCAGCGGGTTGCCGACGAGATTGCCGAACGCATGAAAGCCGAGGAGCAGCTGCGGCAGGCTCAAAAGATGGAAGCCGTGGGGCAGTTGACCGGAGGCATCGCCCACGACTTCAACAATATGCTGGCCGTCATTCTCGGCAGCTTGAACCTCGCCAAGCGGCGGCTCGGAAAGGGCGAGGTCAACATCGACCGCTTCATCGATGGGGCCATTGACGGAGCGAACCGCGCAGCCACCTTGACGCAGAGGCTGCTGGCCTTCTCCCGCCAGCAGCCGCTTGCGCCTGAAATCATGGACATCAACAAGATGATCGGCGGCATGAGCGAACTGCTCGACCGATCGCTTGGCGAGCTCATTCGACTCGAAACGGTTCTGGCGGCCGGTCTCTGGCGCGTCAGAGCGGACCCTGCGCAACTGGAAAGCGCGGTGCTTAATCTGGCGGTCAATGCCCGCGATGCCATGCCCAAGGGCGGCAAGCTGACCATCGAAACAAGCAACGCGTCGATCGATCAAAGATATGCTCGCGAATACGCACTGGCGCCCGGGCAATATGTCCTCATTGCCGTGACGGATAACGGCGTCGGAATAGCGAACGACGTGCTGGGCAGGGTGTTCGACCCGTTCTTCACGACCAAGGAAGTGGGCAAGGGGACCGGCCTTGGACTGAGCCAGGTCTATGGTTTCGTGAGGCAGTCAGGCGGCCACGTGAAAATCTACTCGGAGGTCGGCGTCGGCACGACCGTCAAGGTCTACCTGCCGCGCTTCGTCGGCGATGAGAAAATTCGGGAGGCCTTGGAGAGCACGGTGCATCCCGGCGCGGACTTCAAGGAGACCATTCTCGTCGTCGAGGATGATGAACGTGTGCGCAACATCTCGTCGGAAAGTCTGCGCGAACTCGGCTACACCGTCTTCGAAGCGGCAGGCGCGAAAGAGGCGATCAGGAAGATCGAAGACGGTCCCGTTCCGAATCTGCTGTTTACGGATGTCGTGATGCCTGAAATGACAGGCGCCGAGCTGGCAGCCGAGCTGTTGAAACGACACCCTGGACTGAAAGTGCTGTTCACAACAGGCTATACGCGCAATGCCATCGTTCATAACGGCATGCTCGATGCCGGCAAGCATCTGCTCTCCAAGCCGTTTGCGATCGAAGATCTGGCAGCCAAGGTCCGCAGTCTGCTTGACGAGCTTTGATCCGCCGGCTCCATCCAAACCGGGGCTTCCACCTATTGCGCCGGCGCGGCCGCCGGTTTGGCGCCGGCGCCCGGCGGAATTGCCGGCCAGGGACTCTTCGGCTTGGCCGCCACCGACGAACACGCCGTCACAAGCCGTGGCCACATGGGCGCCAGGCCTGTCAGGTCGATGGCTAGTCCTGTCGTGTCGGTCTTTTCGTCCGGCATGGTCGTGGTTTGACGGACATGCAGCGAGCGAGATGCCAGTATCGTCGAGACCATGTCGCGGTCGACGCTGCCACTCCACATTTCGTACTTCCCGGCGTTTACAGGAGACCCTCCCGCCTCCTTGCTCGGGTCGGCATCCGCCGTCATCGATATCGTGCTTTTGCCGGTGCTCGCCTTGTCGATGTCACCCGCGAACATCAGCGGCACGCGATTCCTGCTTTCGCAATACATGCGCCACTCCATCGTCCGGAATGACGAGCCGTTTTCTGTCTTCGTCACGGCGATCTTGCTGATGAAGGGCCGTGCCCCCGTCTCCAGCCTCCACGTCCCCTCGGCAAAGGGCCGCGTGTCGATCCCGAAACGATAGAGCTCGGCGCGCGTCAGCACGTGCAGGTTTTCGTAGGTTACGGTCCGGATGAGGTCATCGAGCTCGCGGCTGATCCCCATCGCCGCAATGAACGCGGCGCGGACGCGTTCGGCAGTCGCCATCCGGCGCTGCCTGATTTCTGCGAGCACCTCCGGAGGCGGTTCTCTTTGAATGTTGAGGACGAGCCGGGAGTTATGGACCGCCAGCACCGCATCGGGCGCCACCTCGCGCGATGTCGCTCCGAGAAACAGGTAACCGCAGGCCGAGTTGCACATCGCATGGTAGGTGGTGAGCTGGGCCTCGATCTCGCCGCCTGCAGTCTTCAGCTTCAGGCACTCAGCGTCCACCTGCGTCTCCGCGGCGCACGCGGTCACGATGGTTCGGCCGACCCGGGCGACCGCCTTGCGGCTGCGCAGCAGCCGCCCGATGAGATAGGATTGCTCCACGTTGCCGCCGGGTGAATGGAGGTAGATCGGACGCTGCGTATCCTTGACAGCGGCCAGGAAGTGGCGAACGCGCGCTGCGGCGTTTTCGTCGATCTTGCCCTCGATGGCGATCCAGCGGTCGCAGCCCGGCCCGCACGCGTCCGGCGCTCCCCTGGCAAGATAAATCGTCAACGTGGGCGCAAATCCGGCCTTCTCAGCCGCTGTTTCTTCGGCGTGCAATGCGCAGGGAAGCGACAGTGAAGCCACGAGAAACAGGATACGGGCAAGCATGTGATGGGGCACGCGGGGAACGGTTGTCGCCGATATTACGTGAGGGCCGGCTTACTTACAACTTTCGGTGACGTCATTGCTCTGCTTTGGCGACAATGGCCGGATCGGTCATACTTGGCGTTCGATGATCTCGAATAGCTTCTCGCAGGACGCCTCGATGCGCTTTTGTGGAGATGTGGCGATACCCAGCAGCAGTCCCGGCCGCGCCGATGCCTCGGACGCATACCACAGCGACAGCGGCGTAGGCGCCAGTCCGAACGATGCCGCTTCCCTGGCGATGGAGAGGTCGGATGTTCCGTTCGGCAGGCGCAGGACGGCGGCCAATCCTGCAAGTGCGACATTGGCGGTGCGGGCGCGGAGCAGTTTCAGCAACGTATCGGCTTGCGCTGCGTAGGCCCGCTTGGTGCGTCGAAGATGCCGCAGATAATGACCCTCGCGGATGAAATCGGCCATCGCCAGCTGCACCGCGGGCCCGGGCGCCGGCGCAAGGCAGGCTGCGGCTTCGGCAAAGCGCGAGGCGAGAGCTGTGGGCGCAACGACAAAGCCGAGCCGTAACGTCGGCGTCACGGTCTTGCTGAAGGAGCCGATGTGAATGACGCGGCCGGCGCGGTCGAGCGAGGCGAGCGCCGGCGTGGCGCGGCCCTTGAGCTGGAGCTCGCTGAGATAGTCGTCCTCGATCACCCACGCCTTGCCCTGTGCGGCCCAGTCGAGCAGACGCGCGCGTCGTTCCAGCGAGAGCGTCGATCCGAGTGGCGCCTGCTGCCCTGGCGTCACGACGGCCAGCGCAGCGTCAGGGGCATGTTGCAGCCCATAAGTGACGTCGATGCCATCCGCATCGACCGGGATCGGCACGACCGATAACCGCGCCAGCTCGAGGCCGTGGCGGGTGAACGGGAAGCCCGGGTCCTCCATCCACACCTTCTCCTGCTCGAGGCCGAGCACCCGGAGCGCGAGGCCAAGGCCGCCGCTGAAACCGCCGGTGATGACGATCTGGGACGGCGCGCACGCGATTCCGCGTGCCAGCGCAAGGTAGGCCGCGATCTCGCGCCGCAACTCCAGCTCGCCGCGCGGATCCGGATAGATCGCCGGCGCGCTCATTTCGACGCGAACCGCCTGTGCGCGGATCCTCGCCAGCAGCGTTGCAGGCAAGATTGCCTGGCCGGGCACGCCCATCTGGAAGAAGGCCGGCCCCGCGGTGAGCTCGCGGTACATTTCCATGAACGAGCCGGGGTCCGGGGCCTTGTCCTGCCGAACGGGGAAGGAGAGCCGATCGGCGACATGCGTTCCGGTCGCGCGGCCGGCGACGATCAGCTGGGCGGAGGAGAGCTTTTCATAGGCCGAACGCACGGTGCCGCGCGCGACGCCAAGCTGGGCGGCGAGGTCCTGCCAGGAGGGCAGACGGGCGCCCGGCGCGAGCACGCCGTTCTCGATAGCGGCCCTGATCCCGTTGTGGATCTGCTCTGCCAGCGGCGTCCTGGCGGACCGATCGAGCTCCAGCCGCAGCGGTTTGGTCATGCCCCTTGGTACACGATTTTTGTGCGTTCTTGGTGCTTTTCCTTGGACCACGGCAGGGGCACCTAGGGAGGGAGAAAAAGGGCCAGGCCCTCACGAATGATCATCAAGGAGCAAGACAATGACTGGGCGCCTCGACTACGACCGCATCGCACCGGCAGGCGTGAAAGCGTTGGGCGGCGTCTACGGCTACATCATGCAGAGCGATCTTCCCGCGGGCTTGTTCAACCTCGTCTATCTGCGCGTGTCGCAGATCAACAACTGCGCCTACTGCCTCGATCTGCACATGCGCGATCTGCTCAAGAGCGGGGTGAAGATCGAAAAGCTCGCCCTGCTGCAGGCGTGGCCGGAAGCCGGTGATCTCTTCGACGCGCGCGAGCGCGCGGCTCTGGCATGGGCCGAGACGGTGACGCGCGTTGCGGATACCGGCGTGCCGGATCAGGCCTATGAGGCCGCCCGGACGGTGTTCGAGGAGCGCGAGCTCGTCGATCTCACCATCGCGATCGGCCTGATGAACACGTACAACCGCATGGCGATCAGCTTCCGCAAGACGCCGCGGGCCGTGGCGGAAAAGGCGGCCTGACGGCCGCGAGCGCCATCGATCGACCTTGGTGCAAAGCAGGAACTTGAAGATGACGAGCATGATCTCCGGCGTGAAGATTCCCGACAGCAAGCTGGCGCGCGAGGCAACCGAACTGGTGCGCAGTTACGAGGACGAGATGCTGTTCAACCATTCTGTTCGCGTCTACGTGTTCGGCGCGATGAAGGGAGAGCGTCAAAAGCTGAAATTCGACTCTGAGCTGCTCTATGTCGCGGCGCTGTTCCACGATCTCGGCCTGGTCGATCACTACCATACGCAGACCAAGCGGTTCGAGGTCGACGGTGCGGATGCCGCGCGTGACTTCCTCCGGGCGCGCGACATCGGCGAGGCGCAAGCCGATCTGGTGTGGGAGGCGATCGCGCTGCACACCACTCCCGGCATTCCGCAATATATGCGGCCGGAGATCGCGCTCACCAACGCGGGAGTGCTGGTGGACGTCGTCGGCGTTGGGTTCGACGAGTATACGCCGGAGCAGCGCGAGCAGGTGATATCAGCGTTTCCGCGCGGCGATTTCAAGAACGAGTTCCTGAAGGTGCAGACCTGCTCAGCGCTGAAGAAGCCGCAGACCACGTTCGGGACGGTGAACTTCGACTACATCGAGGATCACGATCCCTCCTTCCGCAAGCCGAACGCGTGCACGCGCATCCGCAACACGCCCTGGCCAAGCTGAGCCGAAGTCGCGCTATGCGACCGGATCCTTTGCACGGCTGCAGTGATCCGGCGCAAGCGGTGGCGCCGGTCGTGCTGGAGCCAAGGGCGAGGTCAAGGGCGGGGTATTGACCACGACCGGCGCAGACTTGGCGTCTCGCCAGGCGACGATCCAGATCAGGAAACCGAGCAGCGCAAGCACGGCGCCGACGGGCCCGGTCGAGGTCCAGCCCAGCCCCTCGCGAATGGCGAGGCCGCCGAGGAAGGGACCGAGCGCATTGGCGGTGTTGAACGCCGAATGGTTCAGCGCGGCAGCGAGCGCCTGTGCATCGCCCGCCACGTCCATCAGCCGGGTCTGGAGGATGGCGCCGAGCGAGACGCTGGCGCCGATCGCGAAGACGTCCGCCGCGAGCAGCCAGGGATTGCCGGCGGCCAGCGGAAACAGCAGCAGCGCGACCGCAGCGAACAGCAGGATCACGCCCGCCGTCGGCATCAAGGCGCGGTCGGCGAAGCGCGGCACGAACAGATTGCCGAGCGTGGCGCCGATACCGAATATCGCGAGAAAGAACGGGATCACGGCAGGGCTGACCCTGGTGACCTCGATCAATGTCGTCGCCAGATAGGTGTAGACGGCAAACATGCCGCCAAAGCCAATGGCGCCGATCGCCAGCGTGATCCAGACGCGTCCGCTTCGGAGTGCACCGAGCTCGCGCAGCGGGTCGGACTTGCCGGCCTGGTCGCGCGGCGCGAACAGCGCGCAAAGCAACACCGTCAGCAACGCCAGCACAGAGACGAGACCAAAACTCGCGCGCCAGCCGACCGCCTGGCCGATCAGATTGGCCAGCGGCACGCCGATGATCGTGGCTATGGTGAGGCCAAGCATGACCTGGCCGATCGCCTGGGAGCGGCGATGCTGGGGAACGAGCGAGGCCGCGACCAGCGCAGCGATGCCGAAATAGGCACCATGCGGCAGCCCCGAGAGGAAGCGTGCCGCGATCATCCAGCCGAAGCCAGGTGCCAGCGCGGTGAGAGCGTTGCCGAGCGCGAACACGGCCATCAGCACCAATAGCTGCGTGCGCCGCGCGAAGCGTGCGCCAGCTACGGCAATCAGCGGTGCGCCCAGCACCACGCCGAGCGCATAGGCGCTGATCGCGTGTCCTGCGGCCGGCTCGTCGATATGGAGGTCGGCGGCGAAGAACGGCAGCAGGCTCATCGACGCGAATTCGGTGGTTCCGATCGCAAAGCCGCCCATTGCGAGCGAGAACAGGATGACGGCGAGGTGAGGGGGCGCGGAAGCCGAGGATGAGTTCGCGCGGGGCGAGGTCGCGGAGTGCGAGGTCGTCATGTGTCCTGCATTGGTGGCGTCAACGGGAACCAGCCCAGCGAACGTCACCATCCCTGCAAGATTTGTCCGTTGAACTTAAACCCGGATCAGCCCGCGTCAACACTACGGCTGCAATGCGGAGCCTGCCGCATAGCTGCATCCCGGTTTGGGCGTGGCCATTCCGCGCCCGAGCATCATTGCGCGCGGGAATCGAAAGCATAGAGCGCGGTCGAGCCTTCGATATAGTCGTGTATCCATATGCCGCGGTCTCCTCCAAGGAAGCCGATGGCGTCCACCGGTCCCGATCCCGGCGGGCGGATGCGCTGCACGACCTTTCCATCGCTCATGGAAACCAAGGCAATTGCAGCGGGCGCATCGGTGCCTTCGTACGGAAGTCCGACGAGCGCATAGCGCCCATCCTCGCTGATTGCCGGATTTGGATAAAAGCCGGGCCGGTTGACTGTGGCCCGAACGTCCCAGAGCTGATGCCCCGTGTCGAGATCGTACAGCGCCGCAACGACGCTTTCGACCGGCTTGCAGGCTGGCGAGAGAGGTCTTCTACGAAAAGGGGGGCCTGTCTCGACATCGACGGTGCCAGCGTCGCAGCGGAGCCGCGCGACCAGGAGGCGGGATCCGTCGCGCGAGATGACCATCTTGTTGTGGCGCTCACCGCGATCGGGATACGGGCTGGCGAGAATGTGAGGCGGTTCGCCCTGCGTCCACACGACCCACTGGTCGAGCGCGCTCAACAGAGCGCGCAACTTGCCGTTTTGCAGCCTTGTGACCGCGGCGTTGTTGACGTTAGCGATGTAGTAGGCGTCCTTGAGGCCCTTGAAGACATCGAACGGAAGCGTGTCCAGCACAGCGGCGCGTTTTGCATCGATCATTGCGAATGTTGGATGTCTATCGTGGCGCTGCGGCTGATATGACGGGCCTCTTGCACCGAAATAGGCGAGGGCCAGTCCGTCGCCGCCCGCCCACAACAGGCCGTCCAGCGGACCCGCCTCGTGACGAGGTGGATCAAACAGTCGGATGCTGCCGTCTTCAAGCGAGATGAACAGGGGTTGCAGGCCTGAGCCGGAAATTCCGCCGGGGCCGATCTCTTCCCGTGTTGCGGTCCAGATGCCCGATGAATCGGACGCCCATCCATAAGCCGGGATAGAATTGTTGGCCCCGCCGAACTGCCACAACGCGCCCATGTTCAATGCGTAGCTGCTCCAGCCATCCTGCGTATCCAGCCGCGCGACATGCAAGAGCTTGCGTTCCACCGCGAAGTGGCTGCCGCCCTGAAGGTACATGATGGCGCGACCATCCGGCGACACCATCGAGAGCTGCCTGAAATCGATTTGCATCCTTTGATGAAACAATTTTGCGAGCCTGAGCGGGCCCGGACCCACCGGTGCAGCATCCTGCGTTTGGCTGGCTGGATCGTTACCATTTATCCGCTCGACAGCGCCGACCGTCAGCAGCGAGCCGAGATACGAGATGATGGCACAAAGGGCTGAGGCGATGAGCTGGCGTCGCATGACCGCATCCTCGGGCACAAACGTTAAGGGGCTCCAACGTAACTCATTCAAAGGCCGTCATCGCACGTCCTGATGCGCCTAAACGTTGAGGATGACGCAAGCTACCCTAATTGGCGCGTCTCGACCGCCGAGCAGGTTTTGCCTGAGTGAAATACGGGTTCACGACGCAGCTCGCCGAACGTCCGACGGCGAGAAACTTGCACTGCTCGAGCGAGGCGTAGCGGCAATCGAAATAGCCGACCTGACCGTAGATCTGCATGCAGACGGGATAGCTCGGATCATAAGTCTGCGCGCGCGCAGGCGTGCTCATGAAGAGCGCGCTGATCGCAACGAGCGCAAGGGATGTGCGGCGCATCTCAGCGCGACGAGAAATAGCCCGGCGTGAATGTGCGCGGTCGGTTCTGATACGCATAGGGATCATCGCTCTGGCCTGCGAAGTAGGGATTGGCGATGCAGGTCAGCGCGCGGCCCGATGCGCTTGCCTGACACTGCGCGTAGCTGTCGAACCTGCAATTGCTCAGTCCCGGCCATTCGTCGCCCGTGAGGCAGAACGCATGATTGGTTCCGAACGCGCGCGCGGGCGTGCTTGCGTCGAGCGCGAATGTGGCGAGAGCGAGCGAGAATGTGGCGACAATGGGGAGAGTAGTTCGTCCACGCATTTCAATTCTCCAATCACGTGTTTGTGCGCGCGACTTCGTTACGCGCGCACGCGATGAATGTCGTGTAGTCGACATTGGAACTCGTGAAAACACTTGTTTCAAAGGGTTTCCCGCGCGCGCTGCTAAACATGCATTAACGTAGCAAGGGCCTTTGGCTCTCACTGTGGCGTCGAGGTTACAGCAATTCTGTCGATCACTGCTATGACGACAACACGGCCCGGGGGCCTACTGAAGAAACTGGAACGGGAATCAAATGAAAAAGAATCTGTTGCTTGCCGCTGTGAGCCTCGTCGCGCTCAGCGCGACTGCGCCGGCGCTGGCTGCTGATCTCGCTGCGCGTCCTTACACCAAGCGCCCGCGATGGTCGCGACGATCTATGACTGGAGCGGCTTCTACATCGGTATCAACGGCGGCGGCGGTTCCTCGCATGCGACCTGGGATTTCGTCGGCGTCGGCCGCGAAGGCTCGCACGATGCGACCGGCGGCACGGTCGGTGGCCAGGTCGGCTATCGCTGGCAGTCCGGCCAGTGGGTGTTCGGCGTTGAAGGCCAGGGCAACTGGGCCGACTTCTCCGGCGACAACGCCAGCGCGCTGTTCGCCACCCGCAACCGCACCAAGATCGACGCGTTCGGTCTGATCACCGGCCAGGTCGGCTACGCCTGGAACAACGTGCTCATCTACGTCAAGGGTGGTGCGGCTGTGGTCAGCGACAAGTACGAGATCTTCGCGCTCGGTGGTCCGCTGCTCGCTTCGACCAGCGACACCCGCTGGGGTGGCACGGTCGGTGCCGGCCTCGAATACGGCTTCGCTCCGAACTGGTCGGTTGGCGTCGAGTACAACCACATCTTCCTGTCGGGCAAGGACGTCACCTTCGCTGGCTTCGCCGGCTCCGAGCACATCAAGCAGGACGTCGACATGGGTCTCGTCCGCCTGAACTACAAGTTCGGCGGCCCGCTCATCGGCCGTTACTAAGATACAGTCGCTTCGCAGGAAGTGATCGTCGAAAGCCCCGGCCTTGCGCCGGGGCTTTTTTATTGCGTGAATTCAGCAAGTTAACCATTGCGTTTTGCGGTGGCTGAGATGGCTTGACTCCAGGGAACGAAAGGAGAACAATGTTCTTCATACGTTCTAGTGATGGAGCCAGCCATGTTCAGGATTTTCGTGGAAGAAGCCGCCGCACTCGCCTCGATCACGCTGTTCGTCGGGATGATCGCGATCTGGGCGCAGGTGATTCCGCAGCTCTGATTCCCAGTTCTCGGCAGGCCCGGTTGGGGAAAAGCGGGACGACGCGGCGGATCGGCCGGTCCGGCGTGGACTCTCGCGGCGCGACACCCCACCATTGTGAGGCGAGTCGGCCGGGCAAGTGCATGATGCCTTGAGGAGCCGGCAACCGCTCCATCCCATCTGCAAGAGGCCGTCACGCGACCATGCCGAGCGCCGGATTTGTCCACCTTCACGTTCACTCGGCCTATTCGCTGCTCAAGGGCTCGATCAAGATCGCCAAGCTCGCCGAGCTTGCGAAGAAAGACCACCAGCCGGCGCTGGCGCTGACCGATACCGACAATCTGTTCGGGGCGCTGGAGTTCTCCGACAAGATGGCGGGCTCCGGCATCCAGCCGATCGTCGGCCTGGAACTGGCGATCGATTTCGGCGACCAGGACCCGACCGCGCGCAACGCGATGGGGCCCTCGCGCGTGGTGCTGCTGGCGGCGCAGGAGCGCGGCTATCGCAGCCTGATGCGGCTGAACTCGCGCGCGTTCCTCGAATCGCCCGACAGCCATGCCCCGTTCATCAAGTTCGACTGGTTCGACGGCGAGACCGAGGGCCTGATCGCGCTGACGGGCGGACCGGACGGGCCGATCTCGCTGGCGCTGGCCGGCGGCATGGCCGAGCTCGCCGCGACGCGCTGCGAGCGTCTGGCCAATCTGTTCGGCGACCGCCTCTATATCGAATTGCAGCGCCACAACGTCGACAAGGAGCGGCGCATCGAGGGCGGCTTGATCGACATCGCCTATGCGAAGGGCTTGCCGCTGGTTGCGACCAACGAGCCGTATTTCGCCGCGACCGACGATTACGAGGCGCATGACGCGCTGCTCTGCATCGCCGGCGGCCGGCTGATCGCCGAGACCGATCGCGTCCAGCTCACGCCGGATCATCGCTTCAAGACCCGCGCCGAGATGGCGGTGCTGTTTGCCGACATTCCGGAGGCGCTGGCCTCGACGGTCGAGATCGCCGAGCGCTGCTCGTTCCGCCCGATGACGCGCAAGCCGATCCTGCCGTTCTTCACCGTCGGCGCCGCCGCCAGCTCCGATGCCGCCGCGGTCGAGGCCGCCGAATTGAAGCGCCAGGCGGAGGAGGGGCTCGCCAACCGCCTGCGCGTCCATGGCCTGTCGCAGGGCACCACGGAGGAGGACTACAGCAAGCGCCTGGCGTTCGAGCTCGACGTCATCATGCGCATGAAGTACGCGGGCTACTTCCTGATCGTGTCCGACTTCATCAAATGGGCCAAGGCGCACGGCATTCCGGTCGGGCCGGGCCGCGGCTCCGGCGCCGGCTCACTGGTGGCGTGGGCGCTGACCATCACCGACCTCGACCCGATCAAGTTCGGCCTGCTGTTCGAGCGCTTCCTCAATCCGGAACGCGTCTCGATGCCGGACTTCGACATCGACTTCTGCCGACGAGCCGCGCGCGAGGTGATCAAGTACGTGCAGGAGCGCTACGGCCGCGACCAGGTCGCGCAGATCATCACCTTCGGTACGCTGCAGGCGCGCGGCGTGCTGCGCGACGTCGGCCGCGTCTTGCAGATGCCCTATGGCCAGGTCGACAAGCTGACAAAACTGGTGCCGCAGAATCCGGCGGCGCCCGTGACGCTGGCCGCCGCGATCGAGAGCGAGCCGAAGCTCCAGGCGTTCCGCGACGAAGACCCGGTGGTGGCGCGCGCCTTCGACATCGCCCAGCGCCTCGAAGGCCTGACCCGCCACGCCTCGACCCATGCGGCCGGCATCGTGATCGGCGATCGCCCGTTGAGCGAACTCGTGCCGATGTACCGTGATCCGAAGTCGGATATGCCGGTGACCCAGTTCAACATGAAATGGGTCGAGCCTGCGGGCCTCGTCAAGTTCGACTTCCTCGGCCTGAAGACGCTGACCGTGCTCGACGTCGCGTGCAAGCTGCTCAAGCCGCGCGACATCCATGTCGATCTCGCCACGCTGCCGATCGACGATGCCGAGAGTTACCAGATGCTGGCGCGCGGCGAGGTGGTCGGCGTGTTCCAGGTTGAAAGCCAGGGCATGCGCCGCGCGCTGGTCGACATGCGCCCCGACCGTTTCGAGGACATCATCGCGCTGGTCGCGCTCTACCGACCGGGCCCGATGGCGAACATCCCGACCTATTGCTCGCGCAAGCACGGCGACGAGGAGCCGGAATATCTGCACCCCGTGCTGGAGCCGATCCTGAAGGAGACCTTCGGCGTCATCATCTACCAGGAACAGGTGATGCAGATCGCGCAGGTGATGTCGGGCTATTCGCTCGGCGACGCCGACCTCCTGCGCCGCGCCATGGGCAAGAAGATCCGCGCCGAGATGGACAAGCAGCGCGACATCTTCGTCGCGGGCGCGGTGAAGAATGGCGTGCCGAAGGGGCAGGCCGAGACCATCTTCGAGCTGCTCGCCAAGTTCGCCGACTACGGCTTCAACAAGAGCCACGCGGCGGCCTATGCGCTGGTGTCCTACCACACCGCCTATATGAAGGCGCATTATCCCGTGGAGTTCATCGCGGCGTCGATGACGCTCGATCTCAACAACACGGACAAGCTCTCCGAATTCCGCTCCGAGGCGCAGCGCCTCGGTATCAAGGTCGAGCCGCCGAACATCAACCGCTCCGGCGCGACCTTCGAGGTCGGCGACAAGGTCATCTACTATGCGCTCGCCGCGCTCAAAGGCGTCGGCATCCAGGCGATCGAACAGATCATCGAGGAGCGCACCAGGCGGGGACTGTTCACCTCGCTCGCCGACTTCGCCGCGCGGGTCAATCCGCGCGCGATCAACAAGCGCATCATCGAGAGTTTAGCTGCCGCCGGCGCCTTCGACACGCTGGAGCCGAACCGCGCCCGCGTCTTTGCCGGTGCGGACGCGATCCTGGCCGCCTGCCAGCGTTCGCATCAGGCCGAGACGATCGGCCAGAACGACATGTTCGGCATGTCGGCTGACGCGCCGACCATCATGCTGCCGCAGATCGAGCCCTGGCTGCCGGCCGAGCGGCTGCGCCGCGAGTATGACGCGATCGGCTTCTTCCTGTCCGGACATCCGCTCGACGATTACGCCACCGTGCTCAAGCGCCTGCGGGTGCAGTCATGGGCCGAGTTCTCGCGCGCGGTGAAGACGGGCGCCACCGCCGGCAAGGTCGCTGCGACCGTGGTGTCGCGCATGGAGCGGCGCACCAAGACCGGCAACAAGATGGGCATCATGGGGCTGTCCGATCCCACCGGCCATTTCGAGGCGGTGCTGTTCTCGGAGGGCCTTGCGCAATATCGCGACGTGCTGGAGCCGGGCGCGGCCGTGCTGCTTCAACTCGGCGCGGAATTGCAGGGCGAGGACGTTCGCGCCCGCGTGCTGCATGCCGAGCCGCTCGATGACGCCGCCGCGAAGACGCAGAAGGGCCTGCGCATCTTCCTGCGCGACACCAAGCCGCTGGAGTCGATCGCCAAGCGTCTCGCCGGCCCCGAGATGGCGGCCAGCAACGGTGCCGCGCCGAAGATCGGCAGCCCCGGCATCGCACCGCGCTCCAATGGCGACGGCGAGGTCTCGCTGGTGATGATGCTCGACCTCGAGACCGAGGTCGAGATGAAGCTGCCCGGCCGCTTCAAGGTCTCGCCGCAGATCGCCGGTGCGATCAAGGCGGTCGCGGGCGTCGTGGACGTGCAGCAGCTCTAGCCGCGCGCCGCTGTGGCGGGCGGGCCTTGCGAGGTTGTCATACCGGCTTGGTTGCAACCTTTCGCTGTTTCCGGCTAGCATGCCCCGGGGAATGAGCTGGGGTTGTCATGCTGCGATTGGGCGTGCTGTTGCTTGCCGTTGGTGCCGTGCTTGCCGGATGCGTGAGCGATCAGGTCGGGACCGATTTTGCATCGGTGTCGCAAAAGATCGGTCCGCCGCGCGCGGGACAGTCGCGCGTGGTTTTCTTGCAGGACAAGCGGCAAGGCCTGAGCATGGCGCTCTGCGCCTGCGAGGTGAAGCTCGACGGGGCGCCGCTCGGGAAAGTCATCGCCGGCAAATACGCCTATGCCGATCGTCCGGCCGGCCGTCACGAATTGCTGGTCACCGAAGCGCTATTCCCGGGCGACACCAAGCGAGAGATCGTGATGGAATCCGGCCGCACGCATTTTTACCTCATCAAGAGCAGTCCCCGGCATGACGCCGCGACCGGCGGAGCGGTGCTCGGCGGACTGATCGGGCTTGCGGCCGTGTCCGTCGCGACGGCTGGAGAGGCGAACCCGGGACCGGCCGAGCTGGTCCTGCTCGACGAGGCGACCGCACGAACCAAGCTCGCCGAGTTGCAAGCCGTGGACTAAGATGCGGTGTGCCCGCCTCTCTGCTTCGACGAAGGCGGCTCGGTGCGGAGGAACAAAGCATGTGCGAGACCTGCGTTCGTGATCGCAATGTCCACAGCGGGCCTTCGCGGAGATCGCTCATCCACTCGAGCGTCGCCGCCCTCGGCCTGGCCTTTGCCGGCAAAGCGCTGGCCAAGGAGACCAAGCCGCCGCCGAAACCGCAGAACGTGCTTTCGCCCGACGCTTCGTTGAAGCGTCTGATGCAGGGCAATGCACGCTACGTTGACGGCGTGGCGCGGCGTCACGATTTCAAGCACGAGCGCGAAGCGCTGGCGGGCGGCCAGAACCCGTTTGCGGCCGTGCTGAGCTGCGCCGATTCGCGCATCGCGCCGGAATACGCCTTCGACACCGGCCGCGGCGATCTCTTCGTGTGCCGCGTCGCCGGCAATTTTGCCGGCACCGAGACCATCGCCAGCATGGAATACGCCGTCGCCGTGCTCAACACGCCGCTGATCCTCGTGCTTGGCCATGAGGCCTGCGGCGCGATCGATGCGACGCTGAAGGCGATCAAGGACAACACGTCGCCGCCGGGACACATCCCCTCGCTGGTCGATGCGATCGCGCCTGCCGCCAAGGCCGCGATGCAGCAGGGCGGGGAGGTGCTCGACCATGCGATCCGGCAGAACGTGATCGACAATGTCGCCAAGCTGAAATCGGCGGCACCGATCCTCAATGTGGCCGTGGAGCAGGGCAAGCTGAAGGTCGTGGGCGGCATCTACCGGCTCACGACGGGGACGGTCGACGTGATCGCGCAGGGCTGAGCAAGCGGGCTCGCGCCGTCTTTGCCGATGCGAAGCTTGCGCGGGCCTGACACCGGCGTTTGACGTTGGCTGGGCGCCATGCCACCGCCTCAATCCGGGCATCTCGTTCAAGCGCCATTCAGCCAGCCGCGCGTCTGATGCGCGCTGGCACTTCAACGACAAAGCCGGGCAAGCAAGCCATGCGTGGGACGCTCAGAGCCTTCATCTGCCTTCTCCTGCCGCTCGCGGTCCTTGCCGCGGGCGCGCCGGATCAGGCGCGCGCACAGCAGCCGGAAAAGCGCATCGCACTCGTGGTCGGCAACGGCGCGTATGCCAAATCGCCACTGGCGACGACCGCAAACGATGCCGGCCTGATCGCGCAGACGCTGCAGGCGGCGGGCTTCGACGTGGTCGGCGCGCGCGATCTCGATGGCGACACGCTGCGCAAGAGCTTTCGCGATTTCATCCAGAAGGCCCAGGCCTCCGGCCCCGGCACCGTCGCGATGATCTATCTGGCCGGTTACGGCGTGCAGCTTGCGGGCGAGAACTATTTCATCCCGGTCGATTCCAACATCAGCCGCGACACCGACATTCCGACCGAAGCCTTGCGCATCAGCGACTATGTGCGCCAGCTCGCGTCGATCCAGCTCAAGGCCAACATCGTTGTGCTCGATGCGGCCCGCGCCCAGCCCTTCATCGAAGGCGGCCAGCCGATCGCCAGCGGCCTGGCGCTGGTCGAGCCCGAGGCGAACATGCTGATCGCCTTCAACGCTGCGCCCGGCACGGTCGCGCCGGAGGAGCCGGGGCCGTACGGCATCTATGCGCAGTCGCTGGCCGAGATGATCCGCACTGGCGGGCTGGCGCTTCCCGACGTGTTCGACCGTGTCCGCCTGCGCGTCAACGAATCCTCCAAGGGCGCGCAGGTGCCCTGGAACGAGCAGAAGATCTCCTCGCAGTTCTCGTTCTTCGAGCGCGGGCCCGATGCGCCGCCGCCGGCGGTTGCGCCCGACCAGGTCGCCGCGATCCGGAGCAAGCCGATGCGTGATCTCGGCGTGCAGGATGCCTATGCCGCCGCGCTCGCACGCGACACGCTGCCGGCTTATGAGGAGTTTCTCGGGGCCTATCCCGGCGATCCCTTGTCGAAGCGCGTGATGGCGATCGTGGCGGCGCGCCGCGAGGCGATCACCTGGCGGCGGAGTTATCGCGCCGACACGCCGGATGCCTATTGGTCCTATCTGCGCCGCTATCCGCGCGGGCCGCATGCCGGCGACGCACAGCGCAGGCTTGCGATCCTGACTGCGCCGCTCGAGCCGCCGCCGAGCTTCGCCATGCTGGATTACGACGTGCCGCCGCCGCCGCCGGAGGAGGTGGTCTATGTCGACCGTCCGGTGCTGTACTTCAGCGACCCCGATTTCGGCGGTTCAGATAGCCACGTGCCACCCCCGCCCCGCCAATGTAAAGCTCGCCAACCGCGCCAAACGGCACGGGGGCGCCATGGCCGTCCAGCAGGTACACCCGCGTGTTGGCGATTGGACGGCCGATGTGAGGCATTTCGGACCAACATGACGGATCAGCTGCAAGGCGGTGCTCGGAAATGACGCTGATTTCTGTGGACCCATATTGATTGATCAATCTCGCGTTCGGGTGTGCTTCGAAGAACGCCCTAAGCAGTGGAGTGGATTGCAGTCGTTCGCCGGCTGTATAAAGCTCTCTTAAAGAGGGCAGCTGCACGCGCTGCCTACTCCAGACTTCCGCAAAATGATTCAATGCTACGAACGGGAGGAAAAGCCGCTCGATCGCCTCCCGCTGTACAAATTCCAGCAGGTCGGAGAAGCGCCTCCGGGTCTCTTCCTGCACGAGCACAAGCGCTCCGCCGTCCTTCCAACAGATGAACAACTCCTGACAGGACACATCGAAGTTCAGGGTCGCAAATTGAAGTGTGCGCAGTTTTGACGCGCCGATCCCCGCAAGCGAATTCACGAGTGCGCCGTGGGACATTTCAACGCCCTTGGGGATTCCGGTTGAGCCGGAGGTATAGATGACATAGGCGAGATGGCGCGATGTGAGGCCAAGCGTGACTGGGTCCGGGTTCGAAGGCGGCCGCTCGCCCCAAGTCGGGGCCGCCATCTCCAGATCGACCACCTTCACATCGGCCACGACCTCGGCGCCCACTGCGGTTCGACCGGCGACGTCGCAAAGCAGCAGTTTCGGTTTTGCATCGTCGACAATCTGCCGCAGCCGCGCTGAGGGATGCGCCGGATCTAGCGGCAGATAGGCGCCTCCGGCCTTCAGGATCGCCAAGACACCAACCACCATCGCTAGGCTGCGTTCCAGGCAGATCGCCACCGGCTGGTCCGGCTTGACCCCGAGCTCGATCAGATGATGCGCCAGCCGGTTAGCGCGCGCATTAAGTTCGCCATAGCTCAGTCTCTCCTTCTCATGGACCACAGCCACCGCTTCCGGTGCCTTTTGCACCTGCGCCTCGAACAGCTCATGGATACATCGCTCAAAAGAATAAGGCGCCGCCGTCCGGTTCAAATCCTCGAGTAGATACGCGCGTTCGTCGGTTGGCAGAATGCCGATTCGGCCGACAGACTGCCCCGCATCGTCCATCACGCCGCGTAACAAAGCTTGCAAATGCTGTGTCATGCGGTCAATCTGCTTGGGCGCTAATCGAGCGGCATCAAAATGCCAGCGGAAGCGCCCATCCAGAGCGCGAACCTCAAAGGTCAGCAAATCGCCGCATATGGCTTGGGCAGCCTTATGGTTCGTCGACAGACCGTCGGCGACGGAACGGCTCTCTGTCGTGATGGCAATGCCGATCGGCCAAGGCTGAGGCGCCCGTAGCGCCTCCACTCCTCGCAATGTCGGGCAGCGCGCGATCAGATCTCGGGAAAAGCTAGCGTACGCTTTCAGCTGAGCGACTTCGGCCGCTACGGTTTTGCGGACCTTTTCAAAATCATGACCAAGCTCGATGCAAACATCCATCGGCACGACGGAGGCGATCAACATCTCGACGAGTTTGCAGCCAGTTTGCAATCCGTCCCATGCAGGCTTCCATCCCAGTTGAAACTCTTCTTGCCTCGTGATCCGAGCGAGATAGATTAGCCAAGCCGTTACCAAATATTCCGAGCGTTCTTGCGGGGACAGTTTAGCCAACGCGCTTGAGCTGAACCACGAACTCGACTGCCATCGGGAAGGCGCCGCAGCGACGGACGATGACACGAAAGGAGGATGCAATCTTCTAAACTGCTCGAGGCGCCGTCGCCAAAACTCCTCCCCGCGCGCCAGCAGCTCATGTGCGCCAGATATGCTCTGCACGTGTTCATCGCTCATTCCGCATCACCAAGTATGGTGTCGGCAGTATCGCAGCTGCCCCTCAACCGGGTCAGCGTTTCTGGTAAGCGTTCTCATCGAACGACTTCTCCTCTATGGCGCTCTTTAGAGGATTACGCATGTATCGTGCCAACGGTGAAATCGAGTGCGATCACTGCGATCGTCACAGCGGGGCTATGTCAGCTCTCCAACAGCGTCGCCCGACATCGTACAATTGAACGCGCCATTAATCGGCATAAGCATCCACCGCTTGGTCTTCCGGACAAGCCTGGACTCCCAAAGTAATTTGTCGGACCAACTTGCAAACCGGGACAAAGAGTTTTTCTGAGGTCCGCGCGTGCGGTACGGGGCAGTGCTGGATGGCTCGAGTAAACGTTTCTCGCAATTAGCGGCAGTTCATATTGGATCGGTGTTTCTTCGCATCGCTCAATATGTGGAGCCTGCAGGGTCGTCGAGCTTGTGGCGCTCGGTTCCGGTGAGGGGCGGGTTGAAGATGCTAACGAGGATCAAGTCCTTGCCCCGTCCCCCGCGCAGGAAATGCTTGTCATGCTTGTCAAGAACATACATGTCGCCCCGGCGAATGGGAAAGACATTCCCGTTCATGTCCTCGACCTCACCCTCTCCGCCGATGCAGTAGCAGGCTTCGAGATGATTCCGGTATTGCAGAAGCGAAACGGTGTTCGCGCGCACGACGGTGTGGCAGATGCTAAAACCCATGCCGTCCTTATCCGTCAGGAGGCGGTGGCTAGTACCATTGCCCCAATCGACGAAGTGATCGGTTGCTTCAACGTCGTGCAGACTACGCACAATCATAGTGTTCGATTGCCCCGTGCAGATTGACGTGATTGATCCAAAGACTGGAGGCGGTTGTTCTGCCCCAGAACTGCGGCCTCCCCCGTCGCGCGGCCGACTGGGATCTCCGTCGAAAAACCCCGCCGCCGGTTGCCGAGAACCCGTGCAGTAATCCTACGGGATTGGCTACACGCAAACGCCCTGCCATTCGCCCCACATCGACTGTTAAACCATAGGCGCGAGGTATTTCGCAGCCGTCCCGATCGGCGCGTACCAGCTTGATGGCACCGCTTACCTTTGTATTTCCCAGAATGCTGCTGGAGATATTGCCGGCGACATCAACTGTCTCCAGTCGCAGATTTGGCAAGTCGTCTCCTTCCTAGCTGTGCCTGTCGCCGCGAACACGGACACCCATCGTCTCACTAGAGCAAATGTCATGCCGTGATAGCATACCGATGAACGACAAATATTGTGGCTGTCTCAGCTGGCTAGCGAGTGAGCGATTTGGCCGCGCGTGTAGCCAATCTAACAAACTGGCGAGATATTGGCCGAATACAAACAGGTCCTCGAGCGAGAATCGGTCGAGCAGAGCGGAGCCTCAACGTCCCCAAACCACTTCAATCCGCGCTTTTAGAAGTTGCAAACTACTCCTGGCGTCGCGCTCGGAAATCTTGGCATAAGCTGCGCCGCCCTGTGGCTGTCCTTTGAGCTATTTCTTTTTTTTTCGCAATCTTGCGCTTCGGCTTCCGAGTTCTGGTCGCAGATTTAGCAGACTTTGACTCGGAGGGGGCCTTCTTCGCTCGTGGCGATCTTGGGCCGGTCTTCTTAGTCACAGGACCATCTTGAAAAGCGCTCTGCACTCGTCCGACCAACACCTCGACGCGGTGTTGTAGGCTCGCTGCTTCATTTGTGCGACCAGCGGCGCGGAAATGGTTTGCGGCCCGTCGGAAACACGCCTCCGCGGCTTTGCGATCAGTCACGCTCTCAGTAAGCTCACTTCTGAGCAAGAGAGTGTCACCGAGGTGGCTCTCCACGCGCGCAATTTCAAGCGGGTCCCGCTCGACTTTGGGATAATATTCCCGAAGGCGTAAATAGTGTTGGATTGCCGCGGAGAGGTTTTTTGCTTGGTTTATCCGGGAGGACACTTGGACATAGGCAGCGGCGAGCCGGGCTTCTAAATGCATCCATGGGATGTCTCGTTTGCGATCTCTCGACAATAACTTTGCGACCTGTCCAAGCTCGCTCTCGGATTCGACTGGAGACTGCGGCAAAGCGGCCAGGGCCGCAGTGAGGCGGCGTTCGAGCTGTTGTCGAACATCGAGGACAACTGATGATCGGCTTTGCTCCTCTTCAGGCGGCTCCAGCAGAGACTGAACAAGTGCGCGCACGAACAACGACGCAAGCTGTCTATTGACCGTTAGATCCTGCCGTGGAGCATCGCTCAACACGTATACTGCTAGAAGATGCGCCTGCGGAAACTCCTCCTGCAGCTCGGCGATTTCGTCCATGCCGGACGAAAAGCCGGCGACGGACAAAGCCGACCGGCCCCTTTTCATTCGCATATCGGCGAGAGTCCCGAAGGCTACATGCGGCGCCCCGGGGTTTGGAATGGAGATATACCGAGACCAGTCGTCGCCGTAGGACACTCTGTGCGCAGCATTGAGAAGTCTCATTGAAGGAGCCAGCGTTTCGCGCTCCTCCCGGGCGAACTCGGTCGCGACCAATAGTCGACTTCGGTCGGACTCGTTTGCTCGATAAGCGGTCCCGACCACGATGATTGCCTGAGGAGGATCGGCACGCGGCATGCGAAATTTGCTTGGAAAAAGTGACAAGCTCATCCCGCCATCAGGTCCTTTGAGTTCAAACGAGTCGAGCTCGTCCCGCGAGCTCCCAGTCCGACGAAATTCGCGGGCAAGCAGTTCCTTCACTTCGCCAATACTGGTGACAATCCACGAAGATCGGATTGGGCCTTGGGTCGGAATCATTGCGGCTAAAGGTCCGCAAATCGTGAAATCATTCCCGGATAGGCGAATCGAGACCTCGCTACTCAGACGCTTATGCAACCTTTGGGTCAGGGATCGCGTCGTCACGTAGCCGTTCACGGTCGCCGTACGCAAGGCGTCCAGTATCTCCGCCGTAAAGGACCGTGGTGCAATAGCCCGCCGCCCAAATCCCTGGGCAACAATTGTCAGGATGTTTGGGAGCACGGGATGAGGTATCCGCTGCACGAGAGACAGCGGCATGATGGTCTCGCTCCCCAATAGGGGCGCGCCTTCTCCATCGATTATGCACACGATATCGTCAAACGAGCCGTGATTTGCCGACTGAGATACAATCTCCGAGAGCGCAATATCTTCCGGTTCTGACGAGCCCATCCTCAGAAAGAGCTGCTGCTGGCCGTCGACAACCGTGTGTCCAGCAAAATAGATGAAAACTCGGCGATGGTCGCCAGCGCCTTTGGCGTGCTTGGCTAAGCTTTCGACCGCATCCAGCAGTTGAATTCGGTCGGGCTGTTCCAAATAGAGAACCTGCTCGCGCGCGATGCCTATTTCGCCGAGCCACCCCACAAAACTTTGCGCGTCGGCGTGAGCGTCGGCAATCAGCGGCACCCCCGGCACGCCGGGAGCGCCAATGACCAGGGCGAACTGGCTAACGGTCTTGAGGGGTGCAGTCGGAGCTTGCTCACCTTCATCGTCGGCCAGCGGCTCGCCCGCGATTTCCTCCCACACTCCGACCCTCAGCCGCCATTCGCCACTCGAGTTCTGCCGTACGAGTCCGTTTTCAAGCAGCCCTTTCCAAACGTCATCCTCTGTGCTTTCTGGGTCAAGTGGTAGATGGCGCCCGTATCGGAGCTTATCCAGAACGTCAGCAAGCCGGCGCTCGGAAAACCTGTTTCTAAATTGGTGAGCCTTCGCCTTCAAATCAGCGGCCGTTGCTGGATCGCCAAGCAGAGCCCGGCTCACTCGGGCGAATGCTGATGCGAAATCGGGAATTGAATGTTCCCCGCGTTCGTCGAGGTATCTCACGGCGTATCTGCCCACGCGATCCTGGATATTTTCCAAATGCATCGAGACGCGCGCCTCCAACTCGGACGCAGCAGCTTCGGCTTCAGACTTGCGCAGAGACCGCAATAAGATTCTTCGAGCGAGCGCACGGACCTCAAAATAGGTGCGCTCCGGATCGCTGTTCGCCGCCGCTTCCGCGGTGCCGACGATCCCACTCAGCATAACCTGCGCAAGCACATAGGGAGAGGTATCTCGTCCGAGAACTGCTTCTTGGACCAGCCGCGCGACGGGAAGCGTGAAGGGGGTCGTGCACAATAGACGCGCAAGCCTGAGCGCGTCGGGTGACTGCACCGCGAGAGCTGAGATGATCTGCTCGAAATCGGACTCGGAACGGTTGGCCCGGTTCGGCAGCAATGACGTGATGCGCGAGGAATCCAGGAAGATCACCGGATTGCTTCCGCCGAGCCCCATCTGCATCTTGGCAAATCGGTGTACGCTCGCGGGATCCAGGCCTAGCACCGGCACGAAGGGACTGGTCGTTTCGTCAGAGATCGTCCACCAATAACGGCGTACGTCGAGCTGCGCTACCGGAAGCCCCGGCTTCACAGCCGAACAGAGGCCTTGAGGCTCTCCCAACGGGGATCGCTTGCGATCACGCTCTGGCAGTAAATAGATGAGAGCGACCGACGATGTGTCCAGCCAATCGCGCAGAAGCCGATCATAACTGCCGTTCGTCCAATTCGGCGAAGAACCGTGCGTGGCGAGAAGGACGAGCCTTGCAACTCCGCTGCCGGCGACGAACTTCGTTGAGATGCGCGCGCCAGCCTGTGACACGAGCACGAAATCAGAACCCTCCGCATCCCTCGCGCGGGACCGCTTCTCAAGGTGCCAGAGACGCACATCGTCGAAAGCGCCGCTTTCCTGCAGGATCTTGAAAAATTCGCGAAGTGTTTGTCGCCAGATTGGGATCGCCGGATCGTCCTCGAGCACGAGATCGACGGTAAACCAGCGCTGCTCCGAGGGTTTAAGGATCGGAAAGGGAAAACCGATGGTCGCGGATGCGTCGACTGTTTGCTCCTCGTCCATTTCTGACCGCTCGGCAGATTTTCTACGGAGCGTGAACGGCCGTAAAGCGCGCGAGAAGTCTAGGCGGTTTGGTAAGGCACGCGCTGAAGGAACGGAGCCGAGCGAGGCCCTGCGCGTCCCCACCCCGCTCGGCGCGTCGGCCCAGACTTGGGCGGGCGCGGCGCTTCGTGGACCAGCGGCGGCTTCGCTGGTCCGCTCGATGACGGCAGCACCATCGAGCGCCGGCTGCGTTTGGACGGCCGGCGTGCGTTGCTGCACGTCTTCCACGTCGTCGAATAACTTGCCACTGACGTGGTGGGCCAGCCAAAAGCAGTCGAGCATATGCTCAGCGGCTAGATCTACACCGCCCGAGCGCAGCCCCCTCAAAAGGTCGGAAAGCTGCATATCAGCTCGCGGTGAGTGAGCGGAGAAGGTTTTGCTTCAGTTGTTCGAGTTCCTCCTTGTTGAAGGATCTTGTACCATCGGCTAGCGAGACCGTCAGGAACATGGCGTTCAACAGCTGGTCCGTTGCGAGATCCTCATTTTTTGCCAGCCGTTCCGCGAATTCCTGGATGAGGTGACGTCTCTTATTCGTGCGATCCTCATCCTCGTACTTGCCCAGCTGTGATTCGACGATGTCAGCCAGTTGTGTCTCGGAGGGCTGGGTAACGTTCAATCTGATGCAGCGGCGCAGAAAAGGAGCAGGAAAATCGCGCTCAGCATTCGAAGTAATGACCACAAAGGGAAATTCGCCGCACACGATCCTTCCGTCGGCGATCGTGACCAGATCTCCAAAGTAGTCTCGCACCCGGACTTCATGCGCATTCGTGCCCCGCTTCCGGGATCGGGCTGTCGTCGGCTTCGGCTTCAGGCGCACGAGCTCGGGGATTTCATAGGTACCCTCTTCAATAACGTTCAGCAAGTCGTTGGCGAAATCCAGATCGGACTTGTCGATCTCATCGATGAGGAGAGGCCGCGGCCAGGTCTGGCCCATCAGCGCTGTACCCAAGGGGCCAAGGCGGAGGAAGTCCTCCACAGGCGGATCCTTTGTCTTGCTCGCTTGGAGGCGGCCAACCGCATCATACTCGTAGATCCCGCCCTTCACTGTAGATTTCGAGGAGATCGGCCAACGGATGACAGATCCAAGGCGGAGTTCGTAAGCAACTTTCGAAATGAGGGTCGATTTGCCAGTTCCTGGCCTGCCGGTAAGGAGCAGCGGGCGCCTAAGATAGAGGGCAGCATTGACAGCCATCCTCATCGGTTCAGTGGGAATAAAGGGGTCGGCCCTCTTCTTCTCGGAGGCCAAGTCCAGCCCCGCGGGACGCGATAATTGGCTGTTGCGGCCAGCGAACCGCCATGGCGGCGCCGGCGGAAGATCGTAGAGCCTGTCGGTCTGTTCTGCGTCTTTGCCGGTAAATATCTTCCAGTCTTGTGTCATGTGCTCGTTCGCGAAGGAGATGAGAGTTTCAAAAATGGCTTGAAATCAGGATCGTCCCATAGCAAGGCCCCGTGCACCGCCAACTCGTTGCATTCCTGCCGTCCGTTACGAATCCAGCTTGGAAGGTCTTTGAGCTGACCCACACCGGCTAGGGCGTCTAGAAGATATTTCTTCAGTGCGATCGTCCAGTCTCCGCCGCAGGCCGGCTCCTTCTGAAGCCAATAGGCGTAACCAACTCCGCGCAGCACCACGCGTCTTAGAATATCGCGGCGCCCTGTTTCCGCGTGAGGATCGGGCCCGCAAATGAAGCCGGCATAGCAGAAGCCTTGATCACCAGAAAACATCTGCGGCAGCTTGGTTGCTTCGCTCGGAATCTGTACGAGCTTGATCTTGTCCGGCGAGCATTTCGCCATTGCCTGCTTGTAAGCCAGAACGGCTTGTGGCGGCGGATCTTGATAGGCTCGGTACTTGTCGCGCAGCACCACGACGTAGTGCTCACCTAGTTCGCCCTCGTTGGGCCGCGGTATTTTGTGGAATTCGTGATGAAAGAGGAAAGGCCGCACCACGAATTGGATCTCGCTGATCTGGACTCCTTTCTGAACCATGGAGTCGAGCGCGCTGTTCACGGCAGCGCTCAGCTCATCCCAATCCGCTAGCTGCCGTTGGAAAGGCGGAACATTCAGCCACTTCCCCGCCCGCGTGCATGCAAATGCGGAAAGAAGCGAAGGGTCTGCGCGTTCATTGCCGTCAATTTCAACGATAAGCAGCTTCTCGTCTGCTTCGGCGGCTAATCTTTCCCTGACCGAGTTTCGCCGGTACGCGAGAGGTGCTGGCAACTCCTCGAGCCACCGTTTCAGAGGCGCGCCCTCGGGATCGAAACTGAGCCTCGTCACGAATTGCAGGAAGGCGTCCGATATGTCCGTAAGGTCCTCGGCATCCAACATTTCCGCGAGCTCGGCGAGCATCTGGACCAGGTCGGGATCACCTTCCACTGGCAGTCTCAAATCTGCAAGGGTCGCCTCATAGGAGTTGCGGATTGCTTGCGAACTCAGATTTGCGCTGGCAAGCAACGCCTGCATCTCCAATACATGGGGCGGATATGACCGTGCGGAGGATCCGCCGAACCGTCGGCCTGCGATCGTCGTCGCCTCGTCATCGGCATCAAGCGTGAACGGCTTCAGCTTGGCTTTATCCAGCTCAGGTAGGAGTGTCTTGAGCACAATACCCGTGTCAGGCCAGGTTTTCTGCCGACCAAGCCAATCCAGCGCGACGTCAGAAAATCCGCCTCTGGAGTACCCGCCTTCCCGTGTGGCGAAAGCTGCGACCTGTCTTGCGTGCCGTTGCCCGCTGACCGAAAGCTGGTCCGGATCAATCACGTCGCTGTACCTTGCGCAGACGTCGACCAGAAAGATCTGCTCGGTGAAACAAGTGTATTCCGGATGGGAGCCGAGCCGGCGGAATCTCCGTGTGGCATTGAAAGTTCGGTCATCGCATCTCCCAGCATCGTAGTCGCTGCAGAGAAGGATCCGATCTCCTGCGCCGGCATATCCATGTCCGCACCAGTATAAGAACAGCCGCGAGTCCGGCGGTATCCCAGCTGGAACGGAAGCCAGTTCATTGAGAATAGCCGCCTTCGTCGGTTCCTCCAAGACTGTTACGCCCTCGGCCCGAAGTCTCTCGATGTCCACTTCGCCCCTATACCCGTCCGACGATGAGGTCCGATTGACGAGAAGGTGAATGTTCTTTGCCTTGGCGCCCATCCCCAAGAGGTGGCGAGCAGCAGTCATCGCATTAGCAAACGGCGAGGAGATATCGATTCCGCTACGGGAATATTTCTCAATTCCAACGATTACGGCCACAATCTCTCTCATTATTCCTGCCCGGTGATGAAACTTCTGATCCTGGTCCAGACGACTTCGTTGCCAAAGTAAGCGCTGTGAGATTCAGGGAAGGGTTGCCCTGAGGCGACCTCGAAATCGATCGCATTGGGAAAAATTCTCGAGGCGAAGAAACTCAGAAAATCATTTCTGTCGAAGACATTCAGCCATCTCGGAAAGCCTTCGCGCAGCTTCTCTCCAAGTTTCAATGAGGAAAGCGAACCTATTTCGTGCATGAACGACGATTGGGAGCCGAGGGTCACGAGACCATCGACCTGCGGAATGTCGCCTAAAGCCAGCAGATCCACACAGGCGATGCCGCCGAGGCTATGTGCGACGATGGTCACTGGCGCAGGACAGGACTCAATCTTGCTCTTAATGAACGAGCGGATCTTGGCTCCGTTGGTCTGATAAAGCAGGACGTCTCCGAGAGGGAGAGCCGCGACCGCATTGAGCGCGTTGCGACGATCTCTGACGTATCTCGTCCCGGCGCGCGCCACAAATTTGAGAAATCGGTCGCTTATCCCGAACACCTGTTGCTTCCAGTCAATCAAGAGCCGCTGCACCAGCTTCTCGCGGTGAACGGCGGACAGAGCGGGGCGCGAGCGAGAGATGGCTTCCACATGCAGCTGCGCCACCAAAGCTCGGGCGAGCGCGCGGAACGCTTCTTGAGGTTCATGCTCGGACGCCTCAAATGCGCGCTCGGTGACCTTATCGGATAAAATCCGGGTTCGGGCGGGCTCCCAAACATCCTCAAGGCCACCGCGAGCGAGCAATTGCCGGAACTCCAGGCTGGGAGCGTACGCCCTCACCTGTTCGAGATTTTGCTCGGCCGGCGTTGGTCCTTCCGGATTCAGAACGCCTGCATTTGCAGCACTTCCATCGGGAATTCCGAGCAAGGAAAGTTCGACAAGCGGATCATCTAGGATCCAGATCCACTGAGCGAGATCCTCTTCCGCCTTGAGCTCGACTTCCGCGGTCGGAACATCCGGAAGAGAAAGCCCTTCGAATTCAACCCCGAGGGGGTCTCCCCAAGCACAGGGGAACAAATTCCGTCCCAAGCTGCACTCGCTGGCCGTTTTCTCGGCGACCTCTAAGCTCTTCTCGTAATTGCCAAGGCGAACACCAGTGCCGTGCACGAGAAGAATAGATCCTTGCGGCATGATAGGACTCCGCTGATCACCACCTGCACGAGCCTACCGCGCCCCCTGCACGTCTTCAATCGGTGGCGTTCTGTTTGAACGCGGGCGGAAGGCGCACGCTCAACCTACTGAGCCAGGCTATTCCCTTGCCAGCCCGCTCGTCCCAGGGACAAACGGCCGCTCGCTCGCGCGGCCATTTTGCTTCGATGAGTCGCGTGCGCGTCCCAGAGACACTCTAACTAACATATTGATCTTTAATTCGATTTCGTCGGAAAAATTGGGCATCCCTGAGTAGAACTAGGGTGCCACGGCGCCCCACGCAGGTCAGCAGATCAGACCGCCGGGGTTCCGGACGCGCACGTCGTTCGCGGCTCCGCACCTAGCTCGCCGGCTCGTCCGCCCCCTTTCCGAAGGCCAAACGCGAGCGGGAAGGTTTCGGCCGAAAGAGACTCGAGCGCGATCTGCTCTTCTGTGAGGCGTTTTTCGATGAACTGACGCTCCACATCCGACAGGTTCGACTTCAGCAGGCGACGATAGCGGTGGATGTTGTTGCGGTAAGCACGAATGCGGGCGAAGTATTCATCGAGCATCCTGGACGCTCCTGACGTCGTCGCAATGTCTACGAAGAGATATTCAGGCGAGATGTCGCTGGTTAACGCGCTGCCTGTCGTCGCATCGCGGAAACCGTTCGGCATGGCAGCTCATGATATCATTCCTAGCATTTCCATTTCGACGATCCGCAGCGTTTTTCGCTCGCCAGCGCCGATTTTCTGCTCCGGTAGTCCCTCAAACAGAGCTGGACGCTTGTAAGGCGCAAGGAATAGTCGGCAGGCCGCGGGTGGCGGACGCTTGTCGCCAACAAGCTCGCCCGCCAGTATTCTCTCCCGGCGAGCTGAACATCATCTGCCGATGTGCTATACGCAGCTTCGTTGAGAACAGGTTTGTTTGAGAGTTTCGATGTCTCTTTCGATTGGATTGATTGTGGACGGCTATGTGAAACTAAACAACCGCAGCGCGCTGGAGAACCTTCTGACGCATCGGCGGGAGCTACTGCAGAAGTTGAACCGCGTTACCGGAACTGATCCGAAGGAAGCAATCGTTCAGATCAGTCAAGAAATTACAGTGATCGAAAAGGCACTTGCGGCGCTCCCACAGGAGTAAACAGCAACGGCGCACCGGCTCGCGTGAGTTGACGGCGCTCCGGCGCCGAAGACTGACTTCGCCCGCATTTGCGAATGAATGTTATGAGCACAACGCCTCCCCGGTATCGTGGCGCGCAAGGATGCGTGCGAAGGCTTGGATGCGCTGCCTTTTGCGCGAGCTGCTCTCTTTCAACGCTTGGCCGCTCGCAGCGAGCAACCCGCCTACCGATTCACATATGCAAATGCGGCGCGGCGGCTTGCATGGGCCTACCGTGACGTATCGAGGCAATGACCTGGGGGCTAAGATTGACTGACGGCGCTTGTTCGCAAAACAGATTCTTCGTTCGGAAGGGCGGGAAGGGTTGGATGGTTTATGAGCCACGACATGAACAATGAGCTTCAACACGTGGATCGCGTTCGCGTCCGCTGCGCGCGAAAGGATGCGCCATCACAATGCTCCATCCGATGACGCTGCGTCTTGGGTGACGTAGGCCGCCATCGATTTGCGACCACAACAGACCTCTGCGAGCTGGCCGGATCGCTACGCCGCAGGCGGCGCGACGGCGCGAACCTAGAGAACGGGCCAGGATCTTCAGCACTGTGATTTGGAAATTTACCTCAATGACAAGCCAGGTCCTAGGTGTACCGCCACATCGTTGGCGCTTTGGAAAGAGCTTCCCGACCGATCTGTCTAAGCAGATCGGGGCGCGTCTCACCTCTGGTGGCGGCCTCCAGGATTTTGGAGGCAACGTAGGCGCGGACGCCGGCGTCATACGGTGAGACGTTCTCGCAAACCTCCTCCAAGATCGTGCGCAGGAGCGCGGTCGTGACACCGTCCAGCATTGGGAGATCTCCCTCATTCCATCGAGGAAGATAATGGGCATTTGCTGGGCGGCAACGCAAGTACATCAGATCGTATGAGGCTTCGCGACTGCGCGTCAGTCGATTTCACGACGGTGCTATGCCCAGCATCTCTGCGATCGCGGATCAATTGCGGCAGCTCGCTTAACCGGCCTGCTTTTGCTTTTCTCGTCGCTCCTCTCCGGCTTAACAGACAAGCTTGGCAGAGCTCAGAGCCCAATGCGACGCCCTGCGATTACGCAGGGCATGCTGGGACTTCTATGCGCGCCGGATTGGCTGGCCGGCTGCGGCAGGCCAATGTGTTCGGAGGGTGCCAGTTCGGTTGCGGACCTCATCAGGTTCAATTGCGGCCAGAAGCACAAAAACCTAAAACATCAACAAAATAAGAGACGTCGATCGCCGCGCCGCGCGACCGAAATTCGAAATCTACGACGGACAGCTCGCGCTTTTCGACTCGAAGTTGATGCAGCCTTTTGGACTGATGGGATCGACCACTGTTGATGCGATGCCAATTAAGGGCGGAGGCGCAGGCTTGAGTCTCCTATCATCAGGCTGGTTGACGTTTGTCCAAATTCAAGCCGCGGCAAGCCCATGTGATAATCGCCTAGGCGCTGAACCCGCAGTAGGAGCCGGCTTCGTCGGACGGTGTCATGGCCCAGGCGATGTTGCGCATCTCATTGTTTGGTCTCAGGAGGCGAAGGTCTGGAGCTGCGCCTTCACCAGCCCTGCGACTTGCGAACCGGCGTGGGCTTCCGTTTGGGATCAGAATATCCCCATCCACGCGAAGAAGCCGACCTCGAGCAAAAACGTCGAGCTCATGGTCAACACGGTCGAGAGCATCCTTCGCGGATAAGCAGGTCATTGCATGGCTCGCGCGTTGCTAAGCCCCGAAGCCTTGTCGGATCAACTCGTCGGATCGCCGTAGGTTTCGATTGGGGCGGCCCCGACTGAACGTCAGACTCGGCCCCCAATGTGCCGGATCGGGGCTTCCGGGCCTGCCTGACAAGCTGACCTTTTTTGAGGCGCATCGAAGGCCGCCGTCCGCCATGTCCGGACCTTGCACTTCATTCGAAAGGATGAAAATCCACTGGCTTTCCGCTATTTGTATTGAGCCGCAGTTCTGAAGCGGCGATCTCGAAACGAGGTTCGCGATGACCTCCAGGTCCTCGATCAGGCGGCTTGGCGCGCCGCTCGTCGCTTTTTTTCTGACCATCTGGCCATTGGTTCTTCCGGTACATGCTATTGAGGACGCTGCAAAGCTTGGCGTGGTGTCCTTTGGCCTGTATGGGGATCAAGGCGTGTTTAGATCCGAGGCAACCGGCGCGGCTCAGGTCGTGGCCGGCCGTTTCGAGACTGGACCGATCAACGTGGAGTACAATTCCAAGAAAGGGGGAAATGCAACGATCGAAGCTCTGACCAAGTCGTTGCAGACGGTAGCTAACCGCTTGGATCCCGAGAAAGATGTTCTCTTTTTGATTCTCACCTCGCATGGCTCTACTGATGGCCTTGCAATCAAAGCGGGGCAGCTGACAGAAACGCTTACACCATCTCGTCTCCGCGACATGCTCGCGAGGACAGGTGTGCGACACAAGGTGGTGGTCATCTCGGCTTGTTATTCCGGAGTTTTTATCCCGCGCCTGGCGACTGCCGATGTGCTGGTCATCACCGCGGCCGATGACAAGCATCCGTCGTTCGGCTGCCAGGACAAGGCCAAGTGGACCTATTTTGGGGACGCTTTTTTCAACGTCGCGCTCCGGAAAGCCGTCAGCCTGAAGGATGCGTTTCTCGATGCGCGCTCACTCGTCCGGAAGCGAGAATTGCGGGAACATTTTGAGCCGTCGAATCCGCTCATGGCGGGCGGTGCGGACGTGCTGCCATTGCTCGTCGGACGCCCTTGAACAACCGGCCGTGAGCGCAGAGGTTATTGCTCCGGTCACCCCCGACAAGCAGACCATTTGGCTGCCGTTAGACTTCGTATTCGGGCCAAAGCACAAAGTCGCTGCGCTCCAGCCCGCTGTGCGGCGGCAAGAGCCGAGAGAGCGGTAGTCGGTCGAGAGGATCCCAATAGCCGTTGGAGAGCCCCGTCCTGAGAAATCGAGGTGTCGACAACCTCTCTCAGAATGGAGCTCCCCATGAGCGAGACCAACACCGTCAGTCCGCTGCGCCAGCGTGTGATCGAAGATGTGGCTCCGCGCAAGTTAACCCCCACACGCAACGCAGTCACATCCAAAGCTGCAAGCGGTTTGCCGCCTTGCTTAGGCGCTCGCCCGATACGTGCCAGCATCTGCAACCGCAATCGGATCATGACCGGGTTGCGGTTCCTGTTCCGAGTCACGCTGCGCCGCCACGATCTGGCGGCCGAGGTCTGGCACATCAAGGAGTCGCTGAAGCTACCGCCGGTGCTGAGCCCCGAGGAGGTCAGCGTGTCCTGACCATGGCGACGAGGCTCAAGGCGCAGGCGATGCTGTCGCTGGCCTATGGCTGCGGTCTGCGTGCCGGCGAAGTGGTGCGCTGCGCGCGGGCGACATCGATAGTGCGCAGATGATCATCCGTATCGTGCAGTCGAGGACCGCAACGTGATGCTGCCGGTGGAAGTCCTCGACCTGTTGCGACAATGGTGGAAGGTGCGACCGACCAGGCATGATGCCGGCGTCGCGCCGGAACAGCGCTGTCTGTTTCCCGGCCGCAGTCAACATCGGCCGTTGACCACGCGTCAGTTCAGCCGGCTGTTCAAGGAGGCGGTCAAAGACGGTGGATTGCGCAAGGCGCCATCTCTGTCACGCGCTCCGTCAAAGCTTCGCGACCCATTTGTTAGATCACGGCCCTGCGTGGCGCGAGGCCAATCGCGGGCATGTCAGCCTCGACCAGTTGAAGGTGATGAGTGCCATCGAGCGCTGCCGCACGGCAGAGCTCGGCGGGCATGTCGCACGCTGCGAGAACGTAGCATGCGGCCATACGGAGATCGCCTATAACTCCTGCCGCAACCGTCATTGTCCAAAGTGCCAGGCTGTGGCGTCACGCCAATGGCTGGCCGGGCGCGAAGCGGAGCTGTTGCCGGTGCCGTATTTCCACGCCGTGTACACGCTGCCGAGGCAGTTGCGCGACATCACTTACCAGAACAAGCGCGTGGTCTATGACCTAATGATGAAGGCGGCGGCCGAGAGAACGCTCGCCATCGCCGCCGATCCCAAGCGCCTCGGCGCACGGATCGGTGTTACGGCCGTGTTGCACACCGGGGCTCGGCGCTCACCCATCATCCATACGTGCACATGATCGTGCCGGGCGGAGGCGGTGCCAACTCCCCGCGACTTCGTGCCTTGGCACTTTTTGGACGCCAGTCAATTGTGCCTGCGGAGCCATTTTGGTGCCGGCGTCCAAAACCTGCACAAGACCCAATATCGGCACAGGCTGCCACTGGTGATGGCCTTACGTTATGGGCGGCTCCGGATGCCCAGACGACGGGCACCGGAAGCTTCAGCAATTCCTCCGATCATGCCGCCGCTTGCCGCGAGCGCCGCAGCATACCCCTGCATCATTTCATCGTTGACGCGCTGCCGAGCGACTCGGTTCTTGATGTACTCGCGCAGCATTTCCGGTCGTCCAGTAGCATAGGCCTTATAGCTGCGGCAGCTGGGGCATTAACTCATGTTAAGCGGGATGGCTCCGGTGGTGCCGCCAAAACGACTTGCAAAAGATCTGAAGGTCCGCGATGTCCTTGAGTGGAGTGGGCAAGAACCACCTATGGCATGGCCGACGGGTGCCACAAGGGCGATAAATCGCTCTGCAAGAGTCGACCTTGCCTGATCAGATCGGTCCCATAAACTGCCCTCCTGAACAGTCCTTGGGGGCGTGGCATGCGGGAATATCAGCCGTTCGCACATTTCACAGTCGTGCTGAAGAAGTGCGGGCGAAGCCGCTGGAAATGGGCCGTCAACGCAGCAGCGGGACAAATTCTTATGTCAGGCTCGGAGCATACTCGAGCGGGAGCACGTTACAAAGCTGATCGCGCGCTCTTCTTGCTCCTTTGTTTTAGTGCGACCCATTGTTCCGAAGCGCGGGATGAAGGACATGACCTCTTGGATCGCGCCGCAACGATTATATCAGAGGCTCGCCGGCAGCGAGACGAAAGTCGGGCGGCAATCGCAAAGCTGCGCCGGCCGAGGAACGCTCTCTTCGAAAACATTGAGAAGCTCCGTTTGGCTCATCAGACGCTTATTTCGGAGGCTGCGTCTGCACGATGCTTGATGTGGAGCTCTTCGGAGAAACTGACAAGAGTTGCACACTATCGGCCGCGTATGGCGATCGAAGATCCTCCCGCAGATCCATGAAATCGACGAAAGCCTCGTGCCGCCAGCGGACCCACACGGTGCAAGAACAACAAAAGTTAACTGACCGCGCGGCTCGCGGCGGTCTTCTCGACGAGCGCTTCGAACCGGTCTCGGGCTATTTTACTGTGCAAGACCTGAACTGCTCTGCCATTTGCTGTTGTATCGCGGGAAAGACCCGCGATGCATCCGGGCCGACCTTATCCAGTGCCCAGTCCTGGCCGTTTAGTCCTCTACGAGAGAATAGCTTGTGCTCCGCCCACCCGCCGCGTCTTTCTTCAGAACTCCCCGAGCAACCAATTCGTCGATGTCGCGGGAGGCCGTCGCCTGTGAAACCTTCGTCAGCAAACCCCATTTGGATGAAGTAAGCTTTCCTTCGAAACCATCGAGCAGACGATTGAGAACTTTGCGCTGACGCGCGTTGAGCGCCAGTTCGCGGAACTTCTCCCAGAAACTGGCCTTTCGCAACACGCCGCCCAAGATTTCTTCAGCACCGTCAAACGCACGATCCAGACAATCCAAGAACCACGCCAACCACTCGGTGATGTCAAGATCACCCGTCTGAGTCGCTTCGAGGATGTCATAGTATCCATTCCGCTCTTTGCGGATCTGGGCCGACATACTGTAGAAGCGCTGCCTGCTCTGCTCCGATCGGGCCAGCGCAAGGTCAGCAATCGCGCGTGCAATGCGGCCATTGCCGTCCTCGAATGGGTGGATGGTGACAAACCAAAGGTGAGCAACAGCCGCTTTGAGAACAGGATCAAGCGAGCCAGAGTTGTTGAACCAAGCGATGAAGTCCTCCATCGCCTTTTCAAGCTTGTCGGCGGCCGGAGCTTCATAATGGACCTTCGGCTTGCCGATTGGACCAGATACCACCTGCATCGGCCCTGACGTATCGTCCCGCCAACCGCCCACTTTGATCTTGCTCATGCCGCTATAGCCGGCAGGGAAGAGCGAAGCATGCCAACCGAACAGCCTTTCCTTCGTCAAAGGTTGTTCGTACTTCTCGGTCGCGTCGAGCATCATCTCGACTACACCCTCAACGTTTCGGTCAGCGGACGGCAGCCCACCTGCGTCCATACCGAGACGTCGAGCAATAGATGAGCGGACCTGATCTCGATCCAGCTTTTCGCCTTCGATCTCGCTGGACTCGACGATTTCTTCGGTCAAAAGTTTGGAGAGAAGCTTCGGCACGGAGATTGAACCCCAATTGCTCCATGCGACCTATGAGTCGACCCTGCTACGACGTGTGTTTCGGCCTGAAAATAGGAAGGAAAGATCACATCGATCATCGGCTTGCGCTCCCCTCTATCTTCACGCCAAAAACCAGCGCCCGCCCCGTATTTGACGACGAAATCGCGCCAAGATCCGGCGCCTACGATCAGTGACCCGTGAGTCGCCCCCTAGCCGCTCTTGGCGATCTTCGGCTTTATGCAGCTTGGGGAGGTTGTCTCGCGATCGTGAAGCGATTTCATGGTGGGCGTGTGGCTATTGATTAATCGCACGTATTGGCAGCACACGATTTTGAGCGAGCCTCCTTTGGGAATGCCCGCTTGCAGGCGGATGATCTCAGTAGCGACTTGCGTTTTGGACATATAAGCCTGGTTTAGCCGAAGGACCCAGGCACACGGGCACCCGAACGTCGTGTGAAAAATCATCGGGGGTGCCGCCGTAATGCAGGATTTGAGCGCGGGAGCGCGGCTCGTCGCATTAATCGATATTGCCATTTTGTTACAGTCTCTCCGCCCAGAGCGATCACACGCACCCGGAGGCGGCATATTCCGCGGCCACATTGTGAGCCAATACTGCAACTGAGCATGAGCCATGAGCGAGATGGCGTCGCCGAAGGGCGGTCGCATCAGCGAGCTGGGCGCGAGCCCTTTGCAGGGGAATGAGCTAGCAAACCAGCCCGCCGCCGGCTGCATGTGAAACTCCGATCTGACGGCGAGACGCCTCGTTCAGCGAAGAGAACCGACTGGGCAATTCAGACTTTCTGCTGTGTTTGTCGAATCGGAAAAGGAGCTACATGAATCATCTCGGCAGCAGGCAACGTCGCACAACATCCGTGATGACGGCCGAACAGTACGAGCTGGAGCGCTGCAGGCAGGAAATTGCGCGCCTCAAACAGCTGGTTGTACGACTTTCTGAAATTGCTTTGCGCCACGTCGTAGAAAGCGCGCAAAGCAGTCAGAATGGCCCGGAACGTCTGAGCGAGCCGCCCAAGTCATAATACGAAAAGCGAACCCGCGCTTGGCTGCTCTCCGCAGAGTGGAGCGGCTCCGTCTCGCTCCACTTTGTCAGCGGCAAAGCCGATCAACCGACATCAAGTGATCGGGTGTGGGGCAGTTGTTTAGGACGTAAAGGAGCAGTTTCGGATCGCGTTCGAGAGCTCTTTCAGGATGTTTGAGGATTTCAGCGCCAACTGATCGGATTCGATTGCTTCTGAGCGCAGCCGCTTGCGCGATCTGGCTACGGGCTAGCTCAGAACTACATTGTCGATCAACCGAGTCGAGCCGACGTACGCTGCGACACAGAGCACCGCCGGATAGCGCAGCGGGCTCTCGGCAATCCTGAGAGTCCTAGCGTCGACAAGCTCAAGGTACTGCAATCGATCGATCAATTCCAAATGCTTTGTTGCAAGCGCAATCAGCGTTGCCGCGTCGCGCTCCCCTGAGGCAAACTCTTGCGCTGCGGCGAACAACCCACGGCTGATCGCAAGGCTCCGACCGCGTTCTTCCCGGCTGAGATAACGGTTGCGACTGCTCATTGCCAGCCCGTCCGGCTCCCGCACGGTCGGCACGGTGACAATTTCGATCGGAAGATTCAGATCAACCGTCATGCGGCGTATCACGGCGCATTGCTGAAAATCCTTCTGTCCAAAGTACGCGAGGTCCGGCTGCACCATGTTCAATAGTTTGCAGACGACAGTCGCTACACCACGAAAATGTCCAGGCCTGAAACCTCCGCAGAGCGGTTTTGCGAGTTCGCCCGGCTCGACAAAGGTCTCGAACTGAGCCGGATAGATCTCCTCTGCACCTGGCGCGAAGATGATTGAGACGCCGGCATTACGGCACAAGGCTTCATCGCGCGCGAAGTCGCGAGGGTACCTGCTGAGATCCTCATTTGGGCCGAACTGAGTGGGGTTGACGAAGATGCTAACGACAGTGACGTCGCAGTGTCCACGGCTGGCCGAGATCAGGGACAGGTGGCCATCGTGCAGGTATCCCATCGTCGGAACAAACCCAATGCGCTTACCGGCGTTGCGGACGTCTGCAAGGGCCCGACGCAGCTCAATGAGCTTCGTAATTACTTGCATTTCTTACCTTGCTTCAGATTGAATTGGAGGGCACCCAATTGGCGATGGCATCGCGAAGCTGATCAGGAAGCCGATAGCACTCCTCTGAGCCCGGGAATGCACCTTTGCGAATATCGGCAGCCCAGCGCGATAGCGCCTCCTGGAACAGCTGGAATCCATTTGTATAGGCACGAACGAATTTGGGGCGGTGGCCTTCGGTTAGCCCCAAAACATCATGGAACACGAGCACTTGGCCCGAGCAATCGGGTCCTGCTCCGATTCCGATGGTGGGTATCGTGAGAAATTGGGTCGCTCGCGCCGCGAGCTCGGCAGGGATCCCCTCCAGGACCAAAGCGAAACAGCCGGCTTCCTGCAGACGGTGCGCGTCATCGAGCAGCCGCAAGGCGGTATCCGTTGTCCTTCCCTGCACCCTGAATCCACCCATGACGTTGACGCTCTGCGGGGTCAGACCGAGATGTCCCATCACAGGAATTTCGCAATCGACCAAGGCGCGTACCATCTCGACGCGTTTGGCACCCCCCTCGAGTTTCACAGCATCGGCGCCACGCTGCAGAAAACCTCCTGCATTGCGAATCGTATCCTCAGAACCGACATGAAAGCTCAAAAAGGGCATGTCGGCCACAAGCAGTGCACGAGGCCTCGTGCGCGCAACAGCCTCCAGGTGATGATTCATCATGGCCACGCTGACGGGCAGCGTGTTGTCGAATCCCAGACAGACGTTTCCAACGCTATCGCCAACCAGGATGATATCGACAATGGGATCCGCGATGCGCGCCGCAACCGCATCGTAGGCGGTGGTCATCACGACACGACGTCCTTCATCCTTCCACTGCTGCAGTGCCGGAATCGTGACACGTTCTAGAGGCTGCCCTGAACTGTGGCTCATATTGAATCCGCTCCCCACACACCGTCCGCGCTTCCTAGAGAAGGCGGGAGAAACCTGTCAATGGCATGGAGGATGGAGATCCCAGTTCTCTAAAACTGGAGAACAGCGCAAAAACAGTCCAATGGTCGCGCAACCATGAGCCAAGACCTTCCTCATCACGATTTCTCCACCCGATGGCTCGTCTTCCCCCTACAGTTTCAGCGACTATGCCGGCCGGAGCCTCGATCGAGGAGCGACGCTCGCGACGAGCCACCATCTGCACGCGTTTCTGGGCTGATTGCAGTCTCTCCAAACGGTGACGGCTCGCCCGGACCGAGCTGGAGATGCGCGCAGTGGGGACTCCGTCTTGGGGGTCCACCTCCGTGCCTGCCCTAAAGCGCGATGAGATTAGGATTGATCGTCATCGCGCTTTAGGTTGTTGTTTGAGCATGATCTTTTCGGAAAACCGCTGCGCACTTTGCGCTAACGCGGCCCTCCGGGTCCGGATCATGCTTTAGGGCAGGGCGGAGGCCTCACGGAAACAGCCTTCGGCGGGCGAAAACCGCCCCCGAATGGCCCTTATTTCCTTGCTTCTGGCCGAAATGGCGCTATATAGCGCGCCATCTCACACGGAAACATGGCTCACAAGGCCGTCCGGTGGCAACCGGGGCGAGAACGCTCCGTTTTGCTCACACGTTTCCGGAGGAACCAACCGGAGAATTAGAACGATGGCACTACCCGATTTCACTATGCGTCAGCTGCTCGAAGCTGGCGTGCACTTTGGTCACCAGTCTCACCGCTGGAATCCGAAAATGGCTCCCTTCATTTTCGGCACCCGCAACAACATCCACATCGTCGATCTCGCCCAGACCGTGCCGATGCTGCACCAGGCCCTCCAGGCCGTCAGCGACACGGTTGCCAAGGGCGGCCGCATCCTGTTCGTCGGCACCAAGCGCCAGGCGCAGGACGGCGTTGCCGATGCTGCCAAGCGCTGCGCGCAGTATTTCGTCAATTCGCGCTGGCTCGGCGGCACGCTGACCAACTGGAAGACGATCTCGGCCTCGATCAAGCGTCTGCGTCATCTCGACGACGTGCTCTCGGGCGGTGAAGCCAATTCCTACACGAAGAAGGAGCGCCTGACGCTTCAGCGCGAGCGCGACAAGCTCGACCGCTCGCTCGGCGGCATCAAGGACATGGGCGGTCTGCCCGACCTGATCTTCGTGATCGACACCAACAAGGAAGACATCGCGATCCAGGAGGCCCAGCGCCTCAACATCCCGGTCGCCGCGATCGTCGACACCAATTCGGATCCGAAGGGCATCACCTATGTGGTGCCGGGCAATGACGACGCCGGCCGCGCCATTTCGCTGTACTGCGACCTGATCGCGCGTGCGGCGATCGACGGCATCTCGCGCGCCCAGGGCGATTCGGGCATCGACATCGGCGCCTCCGCCCGTCCGCTCGCCGAAGAGCTGCCGGCCCCGTCCTCGAGCGGCTTCCAGGGCCTTGCCGGTCCGCGCGGCACGGCCGACGACCTCAAGAAACTCCCGGGCGTGTCGGGTGCGATCGAGAAGAAGTTCAACGACCTCGGCATCTTCCACTACTGGCAGCTCGCCGAGCTCGACCACGACACCGCGCACACGATCGGCGAAGAAGTCGGTCTGCCGAGCCGCGCGGATGCCTGGGTGGCCAAGGCCAAGGCGCTGACCGCGGAAGCGGAATAATCAGAGCGATCGGTTGGCCGGATCGGATCCGGCCACCATTTCATTCAGTTGACGCGAATTCCTGAGATGGACCGCGGCGGGGCAATTGGAGCCACGCCGCGGCAAACCGGCAGGCAAGAAGGATTTTCAACGATGGCAACGATCACTGCTGCGATGGTCAAGGATCTGCGCGAGTCCACCGGCGCGGGCATGATGGACTGCAAGGCCGCGCTGACCGAGAACGACGGCAACATGGAAGCGGCGCAGGATTGGCTGCGCAAGAAGGGCCTGTCGAAGGCCGCCAAGAAGTCCGGCCGCGTCGCCGCCGAGGGTCTGATCGGCGCGCTCACCAAGGGCACCAAGGGCGTCGTGGTCGAGGTCAACTCCGAGACAGACTTCGTGGCTCGCAACGGCCAGTTCCAGGGCCTGGTCAAGATGATCGCCCAGGTTGCCTTCGACGCCGGCGCCGATGTCGAGAAGATCAAGGCCGCCAAGGTCGGCGACGTCACCATCGAAGCCGCGATCAATGACGCGATCGCCACCATCGGCGAGAACATGACGCTGCGCCGTGCCGCGGCGCTTGAAGTCAGCCAGGGCGTGGTGTCGCACTACGTCCACGGTGCCGTCATCGACGGCGCCGGCAAGATGGGCGTGATCGTGGCGCTGGAATCGCCCGGCAAGGCCGACGAGCTCGCAGCGCTCGGCCGCCAGATCGCGATGCATGTCGCCGCCGCCAACCCGCTGGCGCTCGATCCGTCCGGCCTCGATCCGGCGGTCGTCAAGCGCGAGAAGGACGTGCTCGCCGACAAGTACCGCCAGCAGGGCAAGCCGGAGAACGTGATCGAGAAGATCGTCGAGTCCGGCCTCAAGACCTACTACAAGGAAGTCTGCCTGCTCGAGCAGGCCTTCATCCACGACACCGGCAAGTCGGTGGCGCAGGCGGTGAAAGAAGCCGAAGGCAAGGTCGGCGGCGCTGTGAAGATCGCCGGCTTTGTGCGCTATGCTCTCGGTGAGGGAATCGAGAAGCAGGAAAGCGACTTCGCAGCCGAGGTCGCGGCGGCCAGCGGCAAGAAGTAAGCGCCGGAACGTTCCTTCCGGCGTGCCGCCGGAAGCGGCGCCCGGACAAGGAAAGTGCTCATGACTGATCCGGTCTATCGTCGCGTCGTGATCAAGCTGTCCGGCGAATATCTCGCGGGGCAGCAAGGCTTTGGCATCGATCAGCCGACCATGGACCGGGTTGCGGACGATCTGATCGCCGCCCGCCATCTCGGCACCGAGGTCGCGGTCGTGATCGGCGGCGGCAATATCTTTCGCGGCGTCGAGGTATCCTCCCGCGGCGTGTCGCGCCCGACCGGCGACACCATGGGTATGCTGGCCACCATGATGAACTGCCTCGCGCTCGAAGCCACGATCGAGCGCAAGGGCGCGCCGGCGCGGGCTCTCTCGGCGTTCGTCATGCCCGAGGTTTCCGAGCTGTTCACCCGTGCGGCGGCGCACAAATATCTCGCCGAGGGCCGGATCCTGCTGCTTGGCGGCGGAACCGGCAATCCGTTCTTCACCACCGACACGACAGCAGTGCTGCGCGCCGCCGAGATCGGCGCCCAGGCGGTGCTGAAGGCGACCAATGTCGACGGCGTCTACTCGGCCGACCCCAAGAAGGATCCGTCGGCCACGCGTTTCGAACGGCTGACGCATTCCCAGGCGATCGAGGGCGGCTACAAGGTGATGGATGCGACCGCCTTCGCGCTTGCCCGCGAGACATCGCTGCCTATCATCGTGTTCTCGATCGCGGAGCCGGGGTCGATCGGTGCGATTCTGCGCGGCGCCGGCCACGGAACCATCGTCGCCGGCTGAGGCTCATCTCGCGCGCCCCGAGGAAGGGCGCGGAGAGGTCGCCGGGATTTTGAAGGAGAAACGTGATGTCCACGGGTAATTTCGACCTCAACGAAGTGAAGCGCCGTATGCAGGGCGCCGTCCAGTCGCTCAAGCACGAGCTCGGCGGTCTGCGCACCGGCCGCGCCTCCGCCTCGATGCTCGATCCGGTGCAGGTCGATGCCTATGGCAGCCACATGCCGCTCAACCAGCTCGCCACCGTCAGCGTTCCGGAGCCGCGCCTGATCTCGGTGCAGGTCTGGGACAAGTCGATGGTCAAGGCGGTGGAGAAGGCGATCGTCGATTCCAATCTCGGCCTGTCGCCGGCGACCGAAGGCCAGGTGCTGCGCCTGCGCATCCCCGAGCTCAACGAGGAGCGCCGCAAGGAGCTGGTCAAGGTCGCGCACAAATACGCCGAAGCCGCCAAGGTCGCCGCGCGCCATGTCCGCCGGGACGGTCTCGACGTTCTCAAGAAGCTCGAGAAGAATCACGAGATGTCGGAGGACGATCAGAAGCGTCACGCCGACGAGGTGCAGAAGGCGACCGACGGCACCATCACCGAGATCGACCAGCTGCTGGCCGCCAAGGAAAAAGAAATCCTGACTGTTTAAGGCTGCCTCCATGTCCAACGCCGCCGCGCCCGCAACGGAAGGACCCGACCGGTCCGACGCGCCTGCGCATGTCGCCATCATCATGGATGGAACGGGCGTTGGGCGGCGCGCGCGGCTGCCGCGTGCGGAAGGGCATCGCCGCGGCGTCGAGGCGTTGCGCCGCGTGGTGCGGGCCTCGCATGAGCTCGGCATCCGCTATCTCACCATCTTCTCGTTCTCGTCGGAGAACTGGTCGCGACCGGCGAGCGAGATCGGCGATCTGTTCGGCCTGCTGCGGCGCTTCATCCGCAACGATCTGGCGAGCCTGCATCGCGATGGCGTCAAGGTGCGCATCATCGGCGAGCGGGAAGGGCTCGAGAGCGACATCTGTGCGCTTCTGAACGAGGCCGAGGAGCTGACGCGCGACAACACGCGCCTGACGCTCGTCGTCGCCTTCAACTACGGCTCGCGGCAGGAGATCGCGAAGGCGGCGCAGAAGCTTGCGCGCGAGGTCGCGGAAGGCAAGCGCGATCCCAGCACGATCGACGCCGAGACGCTGGGCGCGCATCTCGATGCGCCCGACATTCCCGATCCCGATCTCATCATCCGCACCAGCGGCGAGCAGCGCCTGTCCAACTTCCTGATGTGGCAGGCCGCCTATAGCGAGCTGGTGTTCGTGCCGATCCACTGGCCCGATTTCGACAAGGCGGCGCTGGAAGGCGCGATCGCCGAATTCGCCAGGCGCGAGCGCCGTTTCGGCGGTCTGGTCGCGAAAACCGCCTCGTGAGCGAACCCGACGCCGCATCGGCGGGCGAAAAGCCTGCCCCGAGCAATCTCGTGATGCGGGTCCTCGCAGCGCTGGTGCTGGCACCGCTCGCCATTGCGCTGGCCTATGCCGGCGGCTGGCTGTGGGCGCTGCTCGTCACCCTGGTGTCGATCGGACTGTTCGCGGAATGGCTGATGGTGGTGGGTGCGGGCTCGACCGCGCTGACCGGGGCAGGGACGATCGCCATCGCCATGATGGGCTTGTGCGTGGCCGCCGGCGCGCTCAAGACCGCAATCATCGTTGGCTGCATCGGCGGCGTGATCGTGATGCTGATCGCGCGCGGCAAGTTCGTGTGGGCGGCGACCGGCTTTGCCTACGCAGCGGCGGCGCTGCTGGCCTCGATCCTGGTGCGGAAGGATCTCGCCAACGGCTTCTCGGCGCTGATGTTCGTGCTGCTGGTGGTGTGGGCGACAGATATCGGCGGCTATTTCGCGGGGCGCAGCATCGGCGGGCCGAAGCTGTGGCCGCGCGTCAGCCCGAAGAAGACCTGGTCCGGCGCGCTCGGCGGCTTCATGGCGAGCCTTGCGGTGGCGGGCGGGTTTGCGGCCTGTGGGATCGGCAAAGCTATTCCGCTGCTGCTCGTCAGCGCCATCCTGTCGGTGGTATCGCAGGCCGGCGATCTGTTCGAATCCGCGGTGAAGCGGCGCTTCGGCGTCAAGGATTCCAGTCACTTAATTCCCGGCCATGGCGGCCTTATGGACCGCCTGGACGGCTTTGTTGCCGCTATCCTGATGGCATGGATTATCGGCTTTGTTCGCCATGGTGTGCATAGCGCCGGAAGCGGTCTTATGGTTTGGTGAGGATATGAGCGCAGTCCCATTGCGTAACAACAGGCTTGCTGCGTCCGACGTCCGCAGCGTCACGGTTCTCGGCGCCACCGGCTCGATCGGCGACAGCACGATGGATTTGCTGCGCGCCTCGCCCGAGCGCTACCGCGTCGAGGCCCTGACCGCGAACGGCAATGTCGCGGCGCTGGCCAAGCTCGCGAAGGAATTCTCCGCGCGCTACGTCGCGATCGCCGACACCTCCAAGCTCGCCGAGCTCAAGGCCGCGCTCGCCGGCACCAGCACCGAATGCGGCGCCGGCGAAAGCGCCGTGATCGAGGCCGGTGCGCGTCCGGCTGATTGGGTCATGGCCGCCGTCAGCGGCGCCGCCGGGTTGAAGCCGGCACTGGCCGCGGTCGATCGCGGCGCCCATGTCGCGCTCGCCAACAAGGAATGTCTGGTTTGCGCCGGCGATTTCTTCATGCAGCGCGCGGCGAAAGCGGGCGCCTGCATCCTGCCGGCCGATTCCGAGCACAACGCGCTGTTTCAGGCGCTGGCATCGGGCAATCGCGACGAGCTGGTCCGCGTCATCATCACGGCCTCGGGCGGCCCGTTCCGCACCTGGAAGGCGGCCGACATCGAGCAGGCAACGCTCGAGCAGGCCCTGAAGCATCCGAACTGGAGCATGGGCCAGAAGATCACGATCGACTCGGCCTCGATGATGAACAAGGGCCTCGAGGTGATCGAGGCGTCCTATCTGTTCGCGCTCTCGCCCGACGAGATCGATGTTCTCGTGCATCCGCAGTCGATCATCCACGGCATGGTCGAGTTCTCCGACCGCTCGGTGATGGCCCAGCTCGGCGCGCCCGACATGCGCACGCCGATCGCGCACTGCCTCGGCTGGCCCGACCGGATCAAGGGACCCGCGGCAAAGCTGGACCTCGCCAAGATCGGCCAGCTGACCTTCGAGGCGCCGGACTTCGAGCGGTTCCCCGGACTACGGCTGGCCTTCGATTCGCTTCGGACCGGGAAGGGGGCGACCACCGTCTACAACGCCGCCAACGAGGTCGCGGTCGCCGCTTTCATCGCCGGCAAGATCCGGTTCGGCGCGATCGCGCGGCTGGTCGAGGCGACGCTCGATGACTGGATCCGCGGCGGCAACCAGGCGCCGATGACCTCCGCGGATGATGCAATCTCTGTTGACCATGTTGCTCGAAATAGAGCTGCCGCCCTATTGCCTCAAATTGCCTTAAAGGCATCTTAGATGGCTTCGGGCCAGGGCCTTTGCGGCGCTGGATAAGAGGAATCGATGATCGACTTTTTCGTCCATAGTTTCAATGCCTTGAGCCATGGGCTTCTCGGTTACGTGGTTCCCTTCCTGTTCGTCCTGACCATCGTCGTGTTCTTTCACGAGCTCGGCCATTTCCTGGTCGCGCGCTGGGCAGGCGTTCGCGTGTTGACCTTCTCGCTCGGTTTCGGACCTGAGCTGGTCGGTTTCAACGATCGCCACGGCACCCGCTGGAAGATCTCGGCGATCCCGCTCGGCGGCTACGTCAAGTTTTTCGGCGATGAGAGCGAGGCCTCGACCCCGTCGGCCGAGACGCTCGCGGCCATGACCGAGGAGGAGCGCGCCGGCAGCTTCCACCACAAGAAGGTCGGCCCGCGCGCCGCCATCGTCGCGGCCGGCCCGATCGCCAATTTCATCCTGGGCGCGCTGATCTTCGCCGGCATGGCGCTGTATTACGGCAAGCCGAGCACGATCGCGCGCGTCGACGGCGTCGTTGCGGAAGGTGCGGCGGCCGCGGCCGGCTTCAAGATCGGCGACGTTGTCGTCCAGATCGACGGCAAGCCGATCGAGAGCTTCGCCGACATGCAGCGAATCGTTGCGATGAACGCTGGTTCTGCGCTTGCGTTCCAGGTGAAGCGGGACGGCGCCATCGTGTCGCTGACCGCCACCCCCGCGCTGCTCGAGCGCAAGGATCCCTTCGGCAATAGCCACCGCGTCGGCGTGCTCGGCGTCGAGCACAAGTCACAGGCCGGCGAGGCCTCGACCGCCCCGGTCGGTGTCGGCGAAGCGCTCAAGATCGGCGTCGAACAGGTCTGGTTCATCATCACCAGCACCTTCAAGTTCCTGGGCTCGCTGTTCGTCGGGCAGGGCAATCCCAACGAGGTCAGCGGCGTCCTGGGAATCGCGAAGATGTCGGGGCAGGCGGCCAGCGCCGGGTTCCAGTTCGTGATCAACCTCTGCGCGGTGCTGTCGGTGTCGATCGGTCTGCTGAATCTGTTCCCGATTCCGCTGCTCGATGGCGGTCACCTTATGTTCTATGCGGCCGAAGTGGTGCGCGGCAGGCCCTTGTCCGAGCGGACTCAGGAGATGGGGTTCCGAATCGGCCTCGGTTTGGTGCTGATGCTGATGGTGTTTGCGACCTACAACGACATCCTTCGGATGGCGGCTTCCTGATAGGGGCTTTTTTGTGGCGCGACTGATGGCGTTGCTGTTCAGCAACGTCTTGGAATGAAATTGAAATCGCGGCGCGCTCGGCCGTTTGCGGCGTCGGTGAAATTGGCTACAAGCGGCCTGAACTTGGGGAATCTCCCAGACCGGCGTTGGGGTTGGGTCTGGTACGGAATGATAAGGGCGCGTTGCGCATGAAGTTTGGACTGCGACTCCGGGGGGGCTTGCTCGCAACCCTAATCATGTTCGGCGCGCCGGTGGTTGCCCCGGTCGGGGCTGTTTTCGTGTCTTCGTCTGCGCTCGCTCAGACCGTTCAGTCGATTTCCGTCGAAGGGAATCGCCGTGTCGAGGTGGAGACGATCCGCTCCTATTTCAAGCCGGGTCCGGGCGGTCGCCTGGATCAGGGCGCCATCGACGACGGCCTCAAGGCTCTGATCGAGACCGGCCTGTTCCAGGACGTCAGGATCAACCGCGGCGCCGGTGGCCAGATCATCGTTTCCGTTGTGGAAAACCCGGTGATCGGCCGCATCGCCTTCGAGGGCAATAAGAAGATCAAGGACGAGCAGCTCACCGCCGAGGTTCAGTCCAAGGCGCGCGGCACCTTCTCCCGTGCCATGGTGCAGTCCGACACGCTGCGAATCGCCGAGATCTATCGCCGGTCCGGCCGCTACGACGTGCGCGTCACGCCTGAAATCATCGAGCAGCCGAACAACCGCGTCGACCTGATCTTCACGATCGACGAGGGCGCCAAGACCGGCGTCAAGTCGATCGAGTTCGTCGGCAATAACGCGTTCTCGTCCTATCGCCTCCGCGACGTCATCAAGACCCGCGAATCGAATCTGCTGAGCTTCCTCGCCAGCGGCGACATCTACGATCCCGATCGCGTCGAAGCCGACCGCGACCTGATTCGCCGCTTCTATCTCAAGAACGGCTTTGCCGACGTGCAGGTCGTGGCCGCGCTCACCGAATACGATCCGGAGAAGAAGGGCTTCAACGTCACCTTCAAGATCGAGGAAGGCTCGCAATATCGCGTCGGCGCGGTCGATTTCCGCTCCAGCATTCCGAACTTCGATCCCACCTCGATGCGCGCCTATTCGCGCGTCAATGTCGGCTCGCTCTACAACGTCGAATCGGTCGAGAAATCGGTCGAGGAAATGCAGATCGAGGCCTCGCGCCGCGGCTACGCCTTCGCCGTGGTCCGTCCCGGCGGCGACCGCAATTTCGAGGCGCACACCGTCTCCGTCGTGTTCAACATCGACGAGGGCCCGCGCACCTATATCGAGCGCATCAATCTGCGCGGCAACACCCGTACGCGCGACTATGTCATCCGCCGCGAGTTCGACATCTCCGAGGGCGATGCCTACAACCGCGCCCTGGTCGACCGTGCCGAGCGGCGCCTGAAGAACCTCGACTACTTCAAGAGCGTGAAGATCACGACGGAGCCTGGCTCGTCGAGCGACCGCGTCATCCTGATCGTCGACATGGAAGAGAAATCGACCGGCGACTTCTCGATCTCGGGCGGCTACTCCACCACCGACGGCGCGCTGGCCGAAGTCTCGATCTCCGAGCGCAACCTGCTCGGCCGCGGCCTGTTCGCCAAGGCGTCGGTGACCTATGGCCAGTATGCCCGCGGCTACTCGCTGTCGTTCGTCGAGCCGTATCTGCTCGACTACCGCGTCGCGCTCGGCCTCGACCTCTATCAGCGCCAGCAGCTGTCCAACAGCTACATCTCCTACGGCACCAAGACGCTCGGCTTCTCGCCGCGCCTCGGCTTCTCCTTGCGTGAAGATCTCGCGCTCCAGCTGCGCTACTCGATCTACCAGCAGGAAATCTCGCTGCCGGGCTACCTTGCGAACTGTAACAACATCCAGTTCCTGCCGGATGGGACGCCGAATCCGGCCTTCAACCCGAGCCCGGCCTTCTCCAACGCAACTGGTATCCCCCTTGCCGCTTCGACCAACGGCCTCGGCTGCTACAGCGACGGCGAAGCCTCGCTGCCGGTCCGCAAGGAGCTTGCTGGTGGCAAGACCCTGACGTCGGCGCTCGGCTACTCGCTGACCTACAACACGCTGGACAACAACAAGAACCCGACCGACGGTCTGCTCATCGACTTCCGTCAGGACTTCGCCGGCGTCGGCGGCGACGTCTCCTACCTGAAGTCCGTGATCGATGCGAAGTACTACGCTCCGCTGGTGTCCGACGTCGTCGGCCTCGTGCACGTGCAGAGCGGCATGCTGAACAAGATCGGCAACAACGATCTGCGCATGCTCGATCACTTCCAGATGGGCCCGAACCTCGTCCGCGGCTTCGCCCCGAACGGCATCGGTCCGCGCGACATCAATCCGTTCGACACGCAGGACGCGCTCGGCGGCACCAAGTACTGGGGCGCTTCGCTCGAATTGCAGATGCCGTTCTGGTTCCTGCCGAAGGAAGTGGGTCTGAAGGGTGCGGTCTATGCCGATGCCGGCGGTCTGTATGACTACAAGGGACCGACGACGTGGAGCGTGACCGGCGAAACGACCACGCCAGCCAACTCGAACTGCATCCCCTCGACCACCAATCCGGTGAGCGCGGGAACCTGTACCGGCCTGATCTATGACGACAGCAAGGTGATCCGCTCGTCGGTCGGTGTCGGTCTGATCTGGCAGTCGCCGTTCGGTCCGCTGCGCTTCGACTACGCCGTGCCGCTCAGCAAGGGCAAGTACGACCGTACCCAGGAGTTCCGGTTCGGCGGCGGTACCACGTTCTAATTCGATCAGCAGGGCATGATCCGGCCCCCTGGGATTTCCCTTGGGGCCGGTCGCCAAAAAGATCGTGCTCAATCCATGAGATAAGGCATGATGCGGCCTGGCCGCTTCATGCCGAAGCCGGACCGCGACGGGGTGGAATGGCGCAGCCGACCTTCTTCACAAAACCGCCTGCTACAGCACTGGCCGATGTCGCCACGCTGACCAAGGCGCAGCTTGTCGACCCCGGCAGGGGCGGCCAGATCATCACGGGCCTCGCTTCGCTAGACGAAGCCGGCCCGATACATCTGGCGTTCTTCGACAACCTCAAATATGCCGACCAGCTCAAGGCGACCAAGGCCGGCGCCTGCCTCGTCAGCCCGCGTTTCGAGGCCCAGGTGCCCGCGCATGTGGCCGTGCTGCGGGCGGCGCAGCCGTTCCGCGCCTTCGTCAAGATCGCCCGGGAATGGCACAGCGAGGCGCTACGGCCGCAATCCTGGACCGGCAATGCCGGCATCGCGCCCTCCGCCATCATCGACCCCACGGCGCGGCTCGAGGACGGCGTGATCGTCGATCCCCTGGCCGTGATCGGCCCCGACGTGGAAATCGGCAGCGGCACGGTGGTCGGCGTCGGCGCCGTGATCGGCCCGGGCGTCAAGATCGGCCGGGACTGCAATGTCGGCGCCCGCACGGCCATCCAGTGCGCCCTGATCGGCAACAACGTACTGATCCACCCGGGCTGCTCAATCGGCCAGGATGGCTACGGCTTCATCTTCTTCGGCCCGGAAGGCCATCTGAAGGTGCCGCAGACCGGTCGGGTGCTGATCCAGAACGACGTCGAGGTCGGTGCAAATACCACGATCGACCGCGGCTCCTTGCGGGACACCGTGATCGGCGAGGGGACCAAAATCGACAATCAGGTCCAGATCGGCCACAATGTGACGATTGGCCGGCACTGCCTGCTGGCAGCCCAGATCGGGCTGGCCGGCAGCCTGACCATCGGCGACAACGTGGCGCTGGGAGCGAAGGTTGGCATCAACAACCACCTCAAGATCGGCGACGGGGCGCAGGTAACAGCCATGAGCGCCGTCAAGGACGACATCCCACCGGGCGGGCGTTGGGGCGGGCATTTCGCCAAGCCGACCAAACAGTGGTTCAAGGAGATCATCGCGGTGGAGCGCCTGGTACGCGACAGCAAGGCCGATCCGAAAGACGAGGGACGGGAATGACGGAGGAATCACCTGTTAAGTTCGAGCTGGTGGACATCAACGCGATCCTCCAGACGCTGCCGCACCGTTTTCCGATGCTGCTGATCGACCGCGTCATCAACATCCGCGCCGATTACAGCGGCATCGGCATCAAGAACGTCACGTTCAACGAGCCGGCCTTCCAGGGGCACTTCCCCGAGCGCCCGGTCTATCCCGGCGTCATGATGATCGAGGCGATGGCGCAGACCGCGGGCGTGATCGGCATCAAGTCGGTGGAAGGCACAGAGAAGCCGCGCGCGGTCTATTTCCTCACCATCGACAAGTGCAAATTCCGCAAGCCGGTGCTGCCCGGCGATACCATCGAGTATCACATGCGCTCGCTCGGCCGCCGCAAGACGATGTGGTGGTTTCACGGCGACGCCAAGGTCAACGGCCAGGTGGTCGCGGAAGCCGACGTCGGCGCCATGCTGACGGATTGAGGGCGCTTCCGGCGCGCTTCTTCATGCGGAGGATGAAGTCGTTCACGTGCCGAGGCGGCTGCTTCGACCGGCCGGTGAAACGCGCCGATATGATACGTCACTGGACAGATCGGGCTTGGTCGCGCTAACCACCGGAAAAGCGAACGACTTCAACACATAAGCAGACCTTCTTGATGAGTAAGATTGCTTGATGAGCAAGATTGATCCCACCGCACGCGTGGCGGACGGCGCCGTGATCGGCGCGGGCACCGAGATCGGGCCCTATTGCATCATCGGCCCGCATGCCGTGATCGGCGCGAATTGCAAGCTGATCGGGCAGGTCACGGTCATCGGCCATACCTCGGTCGGCGACAATTGCGTGATCTCGCCGTCCGCGGTACTCGGCGGCGCGCCGCAGGACCTCAGCTACAAGGGCGAGCCGACCACGCTCGAGATCGGCTCCGGCAACACCATTCGCGAAGGCGCGACGATGAACGTCGGCACCGTCAAGGGCGGGGGGAAGACGCGCGTCGGCAACGACGGCTACTTCATGAACAACAGCCATGTCGGCCATGACTGCATCGTCGGCAACAACGCGATCTTCGCGACGTCGGCGACGCTCGGCGGGCACTGCGAGATCGGCGACGCCGTCTATATCGGCGGCCTCTCGGCGGTGCATCAGTTCACGCGCATCGGCTCCTATGTGATGGTCGGCGGCCTCTCGGGCGTGCGCGACGACATCATCCCGTACGGATTGGCCAACGGGCAGTATGCGGTGCTGGAGAGCCTCAACCTGATCGGCATGAAGCGGCGCAAATTCACCAAGCAGCGGCTTGCCGCCGTGCGTGCGTTCTACCAAAAGCTTTTCTACGGCCCCGGCACCTTCGCCGCGCGGCTGGAGGCGGCGCGACCGCTCGCGAGCGAAGATCCGGCCATTGCCGAAATCCTCGACTTCATCGGCAAGGGCAAGCGCCCGCTCTGTCTTCCCGCCATCGCAAAGTGATCCTGACATGGCCGCGGGCATGACATCGGCGGCTTCGGAGTTTTCATCGCCGGTCGGAATTGTCGCCGGCGGCGGCGCGATGCCGTTCGCGGTCGCCGACTCGCTCGCCGCGCGCGGCATCACGCCGGTGCTGTTCCCGCTGCGCGGGGCCTGCGATCCAGCGCGGGTGGAGAAATTCCGCCATCGCTGGATCTCGGTCGGCCAGCTCGGCCGCGCCATGCGGCTGTTCCGCGAGGAAGGCTGCCGCGACCTGATCTTCATCGGCACCTTGGTGCGGCCCTCGCTCTCCGAGATCAGGTTCGACGTCAAGACGCTGCGTCTGCTCGGCAACGTCATCCGCGCCTTCCGCGGCGGCGACGATCATCTGTTGTCCGGCGTCGGCCGCATCCTCGAGCAGGATGGCTTTCGCATGATCGGCATCAAGGATGTCGCGCCCGATCTGCTGATGCCCGAGGGCTGCATCAGTCGCGCCTGGCCGGCCGACAATGCCAAGGCAGACATCGAGCGCGGCCGCGCGGTGCTGACCGCGCTCGGCCCGTTCGACATCGGTCAGGCTGCGGTGGTGATCGACGGCCATGTGGTGGCGGTCGAGGACATCGAGGGCACCGACGCGCTGCTGGCGCGCGTCGCACGCCTGCGCGAGGAGGGGCGGATCCGCGCCGCCACGGGCCGCGGCGTGCTGGTGAAGGCGCCGAAGAGCGGCCAGGATCTGCGCTTCGACCTGCCGACGATCGGCCCGCGCACCATCGAAGGTGTCGCCAAGGCCGGCCTTGCCGGCATCGCCGTCATCGCCGGCAACACCATCGCCGCCGAGCCGCAGGCGATGATCGCGCTCGCCGACGCAAAGTATCTCTTCATCATCGGGCTGACAGCGTGATGCAGGGCCGCGATCCCAAGCGCAGGATCTTCCTGATCGCGACGGAGGAATCCGGCGACAGGCTCGGCAGCGCCCTGATGAAGGTGCTGCGCCAGCGCCTCGGCGATGGCGTGCAGTTCGAAGGCGTCGGTGGCCGCACCATGGCGCGCGAGGGGCTGGAGTCGCTGTTTCCGATCGAGGAGCTGTCGATCGTGGGCTTCGCCGCAGTGGTGCAGCAACTGCCGAAAATCCTTCGGCTGATCCGCCAGACCGTGGACGCCGTGGTGGAGGCCGCGCCGGACGCGCTCGTCATCATCGACAGCCCGGATTTCACCCATCGCGTCGCCCGCCGCGTGCGCGCGAAGAATCCTGCTATCCCGGTGGTCGATTACGTCTCGCCGCAGCTCTGGGCGTGGCGGCCGGGACGGGCGCGGACCATGCTCGGCTATGTCGACCATGTGCTCGGCCTGCTGCCGTTCGAGCCGGAGGAATACCGCAAGCTCGGCGGGCCGCCCTGCAGCTATGTCGGCCATCCCCTGATCGAGCAATTGGCCTCGCTGCGCCCGAATGCCGACGAGCAGCGCCGCCGCGATGCCGACCCGCCAGTGCTGCTGGTGCTGCCCGGCAGCCGCCGCAGCGAGATCCGGCATCATCTCGAGGTGTTTGGCGCAACCCTCGGACGGCTTCAGGCGGAAGGGCGTGCGTTCGAATTGATGCTGCCGACCATGCCGCATCTCGAAGCCACCGTGCGCGAGGGCACCGCGAACTGGCCGGTCAAGCCGCGGATCGTGGTCGGCGAGAACGAGAAGCGCGCAGTCTTCCGTCTGGCGCGTGCGGCGCTGGCAAAGTCGGGAACGGTGACGCTCGAACTCGCGCTGTCGGGCATTCCGATGGTCACGGCGTACCGCGTCGGCGCGATGGAAGCCTTCATCCTGCGCCGCGCGATCCGCGTCTCCTCGGTGATCCTCGCCAACCTCGTGATCGGCAAGGACGTCATTCCGGAGTTCTTGCAGGAGGATTGCACGCCCGAGAAGCTCGCGCCGGCGCTCGCCGACGCACTGACGGACTCGCCGCTGCGCCGGGAGCAGGTCGAAGCCTTTGCGCAGCTTGATCAGGTCATGTCGACCGGCAACAGATCGCCGAGCGTGCTCGCCGCGGACATCGTGCTGGCGACGATGCGGAAGGGCCGGCGCTAAGACGACGGTCTTGTAGGGTGGGCAAAGCGAAAGCGTGCCCACCTTTTTTCTCTTAGCTGCGGAAAGGTGGTGGGCACGCTGCGCTTTGCCCACCCTATGATACCGCGCATGTTGCGCTAGCGTGGCCGGATCATGCCTAACCCAGGCCACCATCGACCCGGAAGCACTGGCTGGTGATCCGCTGGCTCTCGTCGGATGCGAGAAACAGCGCCATGCTCGCGATGTCCTCCGGCGTCACCGCGTCAGGGACCGCCTGTCGGGTGCGGCGAATCTCGGCGATGGCTTGCTCGTCCGGATACCACAGCCGGCGCTGGCGCTCGGTGATCACCATGCCCGGTGCGATCGCGTTGACGCGGATGCGGTCGGGGCCGACGGACCGCGCCAGCGAATTGGTGAAGCCGACGATCGCCGCCTTCGCCCCGGCATAGACCGGCAGTTGCGGCGCGCCGCGCATCCACGCCACCGATGACATGTTGATGATCGAGCCGCCGCCGCGCGCCTGCATCTGCGGCACCACGGCCTGTGCGGCAAAGAAGACGTGCTTGAGGTTGACCCCGATCGTCCAGTCGAACTCGGCCGGCGTCACCTCGGCCAGCGCCTGACGCTGGTCGTTGGCGGCGTTGTTGACGAGGACCGCGGTGTCGCCGAGTACCTGTTGAACCTGCACGATTGCAGCGCGCAAGGCGTCGATATCGAGGAGGTCGCAGGGCACGAAGAGAGGGGCGCTGTCGGATGCGGCGGTCACTTCTCGTACCAACGCCTTGCCCGCATCCTGATCGATGTCAAGGAAGGCAACACGGGCTTTCTGGGCGGCGAAGGCGCGCACGAAGGCCGCGCCGATGCCGCTGGCGCCGCCGGTGATCAGCACCACGCGGCCGGCAAGGCTGGAATAGGTGACTTCAGTCATGCGATCAGTCGCTCCGTCTCTGGGTCGAACAGGCAAATGCGGCGGGTGTCGAGCGCGAAGGACGCGGTCGCACCCGGCGCGGGGCGGATATCCGGTGAGATGCGCGCCTGCGCCGGCTCACCGCCAAGCCGCAGCAGGACGATGGTCTCGGCGCCGGTCGGCTCGACCATCTCAACTGGCGCATCGACAAGGACGGGGGCTTCTGCGGAAAAGACGCGGCCGGCCTCGGCGATGCATTCCGGCCTGATCCCGACGACGACGTCGCGGCCAACATAGGACGCTGCTCCGTCGTGTCCCCGCAGGCGCAGACGAACTTCGTCCGGTCGTCCAGGGCCGATCACGGCCACCGGCCCGCTGCTATCTGCCTCGAGCCGGGCCGGCATGGTGTTCATCGGCGGCGAGCCCATGAAGCGGGCGACGAACAGATTGGCGGGATAGCGGTACACGGTATCGGGGTCGGCGAATTGCTGCACGCTGCCCTGATGCATCACGGCGATCCGTGTCGCCATCGTCATCGCCTCGATCTGGTCGTGGGTGACATAGATGATGGTGGCGCCGATGCGCTGGTGCAGCCGCTTGATCTCCATCCGCATCTCGACGCGCAGTTTTGCATCGAGGTTGGAGAGCGGCTCGTCGAACAAAAAGAGCAGGGGATCGCGCACCAGCGCGCGGCCCATCGCCACGCGCTGGCGCTGGCCGCCTGAGAGCTGCGACGGCTTGCGGCCGAGCAGCGGCTCGATCTGCAGCAGTTTTGCGACATTCGCGACCGCCTTCTCCTGCTCCGCCTTCGGGACGTGGCGGCATTCCATGCCAAAGGTGATGTTCTGGCGCACCGTCATCGACGGGTAGAGCGCGTAGGACTGGAACACCATGGCGATGTCGCGGTCTTTTGGCGGGACGTCATTGACGACACGTCCGCCGATTTCCACCGTGCCTGCGCTGGCGCGATCGAGCCCGGCGACGATGTTGAGCAGCGTGGACTTGCCGCAGCCGGACGGCCCGACCAGCACGGTGAACTCGCCGCTCTCGATGTCGAGGTTGATGCCCTTCAGCACCTCCAGATTGGCGTAGCGCTTCGACAGGGCGCGAATGCTCAGTGCTGTCATGACAGATCCATCATTTCACTGCGCCTGCGGTGAGGCCGCGCACGAAGTACTTGCCGCCGATCAGATAGATCAGCAGCGTCGGCAGGGCGGCGATCATGACCGCGGCGCTTTGTACGCCATGCTGCGGGATATCGGCGACCGCGGCGGAGAGCGCGATCAGCGCTGCTGTGACCGGCTGCTGCTGACCGGTCGTGAATGTCACGCCATAGAGGAACTCGTTCCAGATATGCGTGAACTGCCAGATCACGGTGACGACTAGGATCGGCGGCGAGAGCGGCAGGATGATGCGCCAGAAAATGCGAAAGAACCCTGCGCCATCGATGCGCGCGGCTCTGATCAACTCCTGGGGGATGGCCACGTAGTAGTTTCGGCAGAACAGGGTGGTGAAGGAAAGCCCCTGGATCGTGTGGATCACGACCAAGCCGGTGAGCGTGTTCATCAGGCCGGTGTCGCGCAGCACGATGGTCCAGGGCAGCAAGCGCATCTGCTGCGGCAGGAAGATGCCGAGCGTGACGATGCCGTAGATCCAGCTGTCGCCGCGAAAGCGCCAGAGCGTGACCGCGTAACCGGCGACCGCGCCAAGCAGGGTGGAGAAGATCGTCGCGGGAATGGTCACGATCGCGGAGTTCAGCATGTACGGCCGGATGCCGGCACAGGTCTCGGCGACGCAGAAGCCGCTCCAGGCGGCGGCGTAGTTGCTCCATGCCAGGTGCTGCGGCCAGCCGATCATCGAGCCCTGCGCGATCTCCTCGTTGCTGCGGAGCGAATTCAGCACGACAACGGCTAATGGCGCGAGCCATGCGACGGCGATCAGCGAAACGACGAGATAGATCAGGATCCGGCTTGGGGCGAAGGTCCGCTCACGCATGGATCGCCCGCCGCCGCTGGATATAGCGCCACGCTGCATAGGGCAGCAGCACCGCAAGAAGGATGAGCAGCATGAGCACCGCCGCGGCCGCGCCCCGGCCGAGCAGGCTGCGCTGGAACATCAGATCATAGACGACGAGCGCCGGCAGTTGGGTCGCGATCCCAGGCCCGCCATTGGTGAGCGCGCGGACGAGGTCGAAGGTCGATATCGCGAACTGTAGCTGGATGACGATGACGGTGACGGTGATCGGCCAAAGCGTCGGCAGGATGACGCGCCGGTACATCCTGATAGGTCCGGCGCCGTCGATCTGCGCGGCCTTGATCAGGTCGGCATCGACGGAGCGGAGGCCGGCGAGGAAGAGCGCCATGGCAAAGCCGGAGGATTGCCAGATCGCCGCGATGACGATGGTCCAGATCGCCATGTCGCGGTCGATCAGCCAGTCGAACCGGAAAGAGGTCCAGCCGAGGTCGTGGACCAGCTTCTGGATTCCCAGGCCGGGATTGAGCAGCCAGCTCCAGACCGTGCCGGTGACCACGAACGACACCGCCAGGGGATAGAGGAAGATGGAGCGCAGCACGTTCTCGCCGCGGATGCGCTGATCGAGCAGGATGGCAAGGACGAGGCCAGTCGCCAGACTCAGCAACACGAAGGCGCTGCCAAACAGCAGCAGATTGTCGAGGGCGATCTGCCAGTTCCGTGAGGCCGCGACCGCGGAATAGTTGCGCAAACCCACCCAGCCCGTAAGAGGAACCAGCGTGGATGGTGTGAACGATATCCAGATCGTCCACAGCGAGAACGCGATGAGGTGCGCTGCGGACAGCAGCAGCGGCACCCAGATCGTGAGAATTTCGGGCAGCCGGCGGACCATGTCAGACGCCGCCGGCCGGCCCGGTCTTGTCGAGACGGCGATGGTCAACGGGCACTCTCGACGGCTTCGGCGAGGCGCGTGGCTGCTTGCTCCGGCTTGATCGTCTTGTTCTTCACGAACTCCGTGATCACGTCGATCATCGCTGCCGTCATGCCGTTTTCCTGCGCCATGTTGTGCGCAAGACTGAGGACGGCCTGATTGCTGGCGATCGCGTCTTTCAGAGCGGCGGCGGTCCGCCGTTGACCGTCCGACCAGCCTTCGCCGGAGAGATCGACATCGGTGCGCACGGGGATCGATCCCGTGATCTGCGAGTACATGGTCTGGATCGCCGGATCCATGACGAGCTGGGCCATCAGCGTCTGCCCGGCTTGCAGGTCTGCCTCCTTGCGCTGCCAGAAGATGAAGGCATCGGCATTCAGCAGAAAGACCGGCTTGCCATTGTCGCTCGGGCCCGGGGCGATCATGAAGTCTTCGAACTTGAAGCCGGCGTTGCGCAACACGCCCTGCGCCCAGCCGCCCATGATCATCATGCCCATGTCGCCGTCGACGAAGCGCTTCAGATTGGTCGAGAAATGCTGGGCGCCGACGTTCGGGTCCATCCAATCGGCGATCTTGCGGACCTGCACGAACGCAGCCTTGATCTCGGGGGCCTTCAGGGCCTTCTCGTCGAGATTCATGATGGCCGTACGATAGACGGCCGGACTGATGCCCGCCAAAGCGGCCTCGAACTTCTGCCCATCATCGGGTCGGGTGCCGCCGTTGGCGACGGGATATGCGACGCCGCCCGCTTTCATCTTCTCGGCGAGATCATTGAACTCGGCCCAGGTGACGGGGATCTTGTCGGCCTTGGCCTTATCCATCGCGCGCTTGGAGAGGAACAGCATGTTGGTGCTGTAGATCTGCAGCGGCAGTGCGATCCACTTGCCGGCCGGCTTGTGCAGTTTTGCAAGGTCCGGCGCGACGACCTTCTCATAGCCGGCGGCAGCGACAAGTGCGTCTAGATCGACGGTCGGAGCAATCTTCGACCAGGCCGCAATCTCGGGGCCCTTGAGCTGCGAGCAGGCCGGCGGATCGCCGGCGATGATCTGGGCGCGCAGCTTGTTCATCATCTCGGTGGTGAAGCCGGGGACGGGCGAGTGCTGCCAGACGCCGCCTTTCTCCTCGAACTTCTTCCCGAGCGCGGTGATGGCAGCGCCATCGCTGCCCGCGGACCATTGTGAGATCGCGGTGAGGCGCGGCTTGACGGCGCCTTGGGCGCGGGCAAAGGCCGGCAGCGCAAGCATGGCAGCAGATCCAGCGAGCAGACGACGCCTTGTTGTTGTGATCGGCATGGCAAGTTCCTCCCGGGTGTGAACTTTCTTGTTGAGTGCCTGAGGCTGCGCGTCAGGACATGTCAGGCGGCCTCCGTCGAGGCCGCGGGCATGCCGCCGCGGCTGGCGAGGCAGAAGGCGGCAAAGGCGAGGGCAGCCTGCGGATCGTTGCCGTTCGAGGGCGGCACGAAGGCAAGCGACACCTGCGCCAGCTTCCGCCCGCCCAGCAGGCAGGCGTCGATCCCGTCGACCACGGCTTTGCGATCCTCTTCAGAGAGAGCCGATGGCCATCCGCTGACGACGACGCCGCGGCATGGCTTGACGTTCAACGTGTTGCCGATGGCAAGGCCCAGCCTGAACAGCCGCTGCCGCAATTCCTGGCGCACCCGCGATGTCAGGGGGATCGTGGTCACCCATTCACTGCCGAGCCGGAGCAATTCCGCTTCGTTGGTGCGCAGAAGCTCGGCCAGCGCCGGCAGGGACGTATAGGCTTCGACGCAGCCGTGATGGCCGCAGCGGCAGCGCGGTCCGTCGGCGCCGAACACCATGTGGCCGAGCTCGACCGGCTGGAGCGTATCCTCCTCGATCGGATCGTCCATCCACGTCGCGGCGACGCCCTGGCCGACAAAGACGAACAGATGCGCATCGCTGAACGGATAGCTCTCCGTGCGGCATCGATGGAAGGTGGCGTGCGCCACCACCGAATTGGTGAAGGCGACCGGAACGTCCGCGAACAGCTCGCCGAACATGTCGCCGATCCGCCCGACGTCGCAGGGAATGATCGGGTTGCCGAACTCGCTCAGGCGGCCGAGGCCGGGAATGGTGATGCCGATCTGCGCCAGCGTGATGCGGCGGCGGCGCGTCCAGTCGCGCAGCAAGGTCAGCGCTTCGCGGAACACGTTGCCGACGCTCTCGACCGTCACTGTTTTCGGCAGCGGCACGCGCTCGGTGTAATGCAGATCGCCCGACAAGCCGCCGACGCCGATACCGAGCCACTGGCCGGTCAGCTCGAGGGCCGCAAGCGCCACGGTGCGATCGAGCGACACGAGGCCCGTCGGGCCGCCGACATAGGGGGCGGGGCGCCTGACTTCCTCGATCAAGCCCTCGGCTTTCAGGTCGAACAGGATGCGCGACAGGCTCGCCTCCGACAGGCGCACGGCCTTGGCCAGCGGCGGCCGGAACGAGCCGCCCGACTGAAGCAGATGAGTCAAAATGGCAGCGCGCGTCTGCCGCCGACTTCTCGGCTGCTCCGGCATTTCCATCCCTGTGGTCATTCTTACTTAGAGTAAGAATTTGCGCGCGGAGTGTTTCGACTGTCAAGCGCTGGGTGGCGCGATGGGCGGACTTGTTGTTGTGCGTGGCAGCAACGGGCGCGGATTCGGCCGGTCTCGTAAGGTGGGCAAAGCGAAGCGTGCCCACGGTTTCGTTCCCATCACGGAGAGGTGGTGGGCACGCTGCGCTTTGCCCACCCTACAAGGACGCAAACAAAAACGGCGCCATCCTGCGATGGCGCCGTTTCGAAAGCCGTTTCGGCTAGGACTTACTTGCGATCCTTGATCGCGACGTAGTCGCGGCGGGTGACGCCGGTGTAGAGCTGGCGCGGACGGCCGATCTTCTGCTGCGGGTCCTCGATCATCTCGCTCCACTGGCTGATCCAGCCGACGGTGCGGGCGACCGCGAACAGCACGGTGAACATCGAGACCGGGAAGCCCATCGCCTTCAGCGTGATGCCCGAATAGAAGTCGACGTTCGGGTACAGCTTGCGGTCGATGAAGTACTGGTCGCTGAGCGCGATCTTCTCGAGCTCCATCGCCACCTTCAGCATCGGATCGTCGCCATGGCCGGTCTCCTTGAGAACGGCGTGACACATCTTCTGCATGATCTTGGCGCGCGGATCGTAGTTCTTGTAGACGCGGTGACCGAAGCCCATCAGGCGGACTTCGCTGTTCTTGTCCTTCACCTTGGCGATGAACTCGGGGATCTTGTCCACGGTGCCGATCTCAGCGAGCATCGCGAGCGCGGCTTCGTTGGCGCCGCCATGCGCGGGGCCCCACAGGCAGGCGATGCCGGCGGCGATGCAGGCGAACGGGTTGGCGCCCGACGAGCCGGCGATGCGCACGGTCGAGGTCGAGGCGTTCTGCTCGTGGTCGGCGTGCAGGATGAAGATCTTGTCCAGCGCGTCAGCGAGCACCGGGTTGATCTTGTACTCCTCGCACGGCACGGCGAAGCACATGTTGAGGAAGTTCTCGGCGAAGGAGAGCGAGTTCTTCGGATACACGAAGGGCTGGCCGACCGTGTACTTGTAGGCCATCGCGGCCAGGGTCGGGATCTTCGCGATCATGCGCATGGAGGCGATCATGCGCTGCTTCGGATCGTTGATGTCGGTGCTATCGTGATAGAACGCGGCGAGCGCGCCGACGGAGGCGACCATCACGGCCATCGGATGGGCGTCGCGGCGGAAGCCCTGGAAGAAGCGGGCCATCTGCTCGTGCACCATCGTGTGATGGATCACGCGGTCGTCGAAATCCTTCTTCTGCGCGGCGGTCGGGAGATTCCCGTAGAGCAGCAGATAGCAGGTCTCGAGGAAGTCGCCGTTCTCGGCGAGCTGCTCGATCGGGTAGCCGCGGTATTCGAGGACGCCGGCGTCGCCGTCGATATAGGTGATCTTGGACTGGCAGCTCGCGGTCGAGGTGAAGCCCGGATCGTAGGTGAACAGGCCGGACTGGCCGTAGAGCTTGCCGATATCGATGACATCAGGCCCGACGCTGCCGCTGTGAATCGGAAGATCGTAGTTCTTGTTTCCGACCGTCAGCGTGGCGGTCTTGTTGCTTGGTTTTGCGTCCATCAGAGGTCCCCGATGTATGGTGAAACGGGCCGGACCCGGAAGGCCCCGATGACATGGTGGGGCAGGCCGGATATTCCAGAAGGTACGGGGGAGATGGGTATATTATTGCTGTGTGCGCTGCAAGATCATGGCAGCCATGGCCTACTTACGTCGTAGACTATTCCTTGGCCTGATCCTTAAGACGGCCAAGGCTCTCCTGGCGTCCCAGCACGTCCAAAACCTCAAATATACCAGGCGACGTGGTGCGGCCGGTCAGCGCCGCCCGCAAGGGCTGGGCGACCGCGCCGAGCTTGAGACTTTTTTCCTCGGCAAAGGTACGCAGTGCGGCTTCGGTGGTTGCGCCGCTCCAGGTGTCGACTTTCTCCAGCGCGGAATGAAGCTGGCCGATCAGCTTGCGGTTTTCCGGCGTGAGCAGGGCGGCCGCCTTGGGATCGAGCTCCAGAGGCCGGTCGGCGAAGATGAAATAGGCGCCGTCGATCAGCTCGATCAGCGTCTTGGCGCGCTCCTTGAGGGCCGGCATGGCCTTGAGCAGTTGCGCCCGCGTGGTGTCGTTCAACTTGGCCTTGATATCGTCGCGGGCCGGCACGACGTGGTCGAGCACGTCCTCGAACATCTTCACGAGCGATTGATCGTCGGCATTGCGGATGTAGTGGCCGTTGAGGTTTTCCAGCTTGGCGAAATCGAACCGGGCGGCGGCGCGGCCGACATTGGCGAGATCGAACGCGGCGATCATCTCCTCGGTCGAGAAGATTTCCTGGTCACCATGGCTCCAGCCGAGCCGGACGAGGTAGTTGCGCAGCGCGGCCGGGAGGTATCCCATGGCGCGGTAGGCATCGACGCCGAGCGCGCCGTGGCGCTTGGAGAGTTTTGAGCCGTCCGGGCCGTGGATCAGCGGGATGTGGGACATGCTCGGCAGCGCCCAGCCCATCGCATCATAGATCTGCTTCTGGCGGGCGGCGTTGATCAGATGGTCATCGCCGCGGATGACGTGGGTGACGCCCATGTCGTGGTCGTCCACCACCACCGCGAGCATGTAGGTCGGGTTGCCATCGCCGCGCAGCAGCACGAGATCGTCGAGATTCTCGTTCTGCCAGACCACGCGGCCCTGGACCTGATCCTCGATCACGGTCTCGCCGGTCTGCGGGGCGCGCAGTCGGATGGTCGGCTTGACGTCGGCAGGCGCGGTTGCCGGGTCGCGGTCGCGCCACATGCCGTCATAGAGGCGGGTGCGGCCCTCCGCGCGCGCCTTCTCGCGCATTGCGGTCAGCTCCTCGGCGGTGGCGTAGCAGCGATAGGCCTTGCCGTCGGCGAGCAGCTGCTCGGCGACCTCGCGGTGGCGCGCGGCGCGGCTGAACTGGTAGATGACCTCGCCGTCCCAGCCGAGCTCGAGCCACCTCAAGCCGTCGAGGATGGCGCCGATCGCGGCTTCCGTGGAGCGCTCCCGGTCGGTGTCCTCGATCCGGAGCAGCATCTTGCCGCCGTGCTTCTTCGCATAGAGCCAGTTGAACAGCGCCGTGCGGGCGCCTCCGATATGGAGGAAGCCGGTCGGGGAGGGAGCGAAGCGGGTGACGATTTGAGGTGTGGTCATTCGATAGTGAGCTGGGACGGTCAAGGTGTGGGGCGACCGTGTATCATAGGGTTGGGAGATTTTGCCAATGCTAATCCAGGTGGTTCATAGCCATCCACTCGCGGACAGCTACAATCACGCGCTGTTCCAAACCATCGTCGCGACGCTGAAGCGCCGGCATGAGGTGATCGCGACCGACCTTTACCGTGAGGGCTTCTTCCCCGCGATGACCGAGGCGGAGCGGCGTAGCTACTATCAGGGCTCCTATACCGAGGATGCGGTGGCACGCCTCATTGCGGATTTGCGGCGCATCGACGGCATCATCTTCTGCTTCCCACATTGGTGGTTTTCGATGCCTGCCATGCTCAAGGGCTATTTTGACCGGGTCTGGGCGCCAGGAACGGCGTTTACCCACGATCTGAAGGGCGGGCGTATCAGGCCGTTGCTCACCAACATTCGAACGTTCGGCGTCGTGACCAGCTACGGCTCGCCCTGGTGGCTGACCCGGATTGTCATGCAAGACCCCGGCCGCAAGGTCCTGTTTCGTGCGCTGAAGCCGATGTGCGGCGCCGGTGTTCGCTCGTTCTATCTGGCGCACTACGATATGGATCGTTCCACCCCGGCGTCCCGGGCGGCCTTTGTCGAACGCGTCCGCACCAGGATCGCCGAAGTTTGATCGGGGGGCTGGCATGGGGCTTGGCCTTTCGGCACGAATTTGGCAGAAGGGCCGCTGATTTCCCTACAGGATTTTCGTAATGACAGAACCGGTGGCAGGCGAGGTTGGGCGCGATTTCATTCGTGACATCATCCAGGCCGACCTCGATCAGGGCAAGTACAAGGAGATCGTGACCCGGTTCCCGCCGGAGCCGAACGGCTACCTGCATATCGGCCACGCCAAGTCGATCGCGCTCAATTTCGGCATCGCCCAGGAGTTTCCGGGCCGCTGCCATCTGCGCTTCGACGACACCAACCCGGTCAAGGAAGAGCAGGAATATATCGATTCCATCCAGGCCGACGTGCGCTGGCTCGGCTTCGACTGGGGCAAGAACCTGTTCTTCGCCTCTGACTATTTCGACCGCCTGTACGAATGGGCCGAGCAGCTGATCCGCGAGGGGCTCGCCTATGTCGACGACCAGACCCAGGAGGAGATCCGCCTCTCGCGCGGCACGCTGACCGAGCCTGGCAAGAACTCGCCCTTCCGCGACCGCAGTGTGGACGAAAACCTCGACCTGTTCCGCCGCATGAAGGCCGGTGAATTTCCGAACGGTGCCCGCGTTTTACGGGCCAAGATCGACATGTCCTCGGGCAACATCAACCTGCGCGATCCCGTGCTCTACCGCATCCTTCATGCGCACCATCCGCGCACCGGAACCAAGTGGAGCATCTATCCGAGCTACGACTACGCCCACGGCCAGTCGGACGCCATTGAAGGCATCACGCATTCGATCTGCACGCTGGAGTTCGAGGACCATCGGCCGCTCTACGACTGGTTCATCGAGAAGCTGCCGGTGCCGTCCGAGCCGCACCAGTACGAAATGGCGCGGCTCAATCTGACCTACACGCTGCTGTCCAAGCGCGTGCTGACCCAGCTCGTCCGCGACGGTCATGTCGCCGGCTGGGACGATCCGCGCATGCCGACCGTGGCGGGCATGCGCCGCCGCGGCGTGCCGCCGGCCGCCTTACGCGAATTCGTCAAGCGCATCGGTGTGGCCAAGGCCAACAGCGTCGTTGATGTCGGCATGCTCGAGTTCTGCATCCGCGAGGAGTTGAACCGCACGGCGCAGCGCCGCATGGCGGTCTTGAGGCCGCTCAAGATCGTCATCGAGAACTATCCGGAAGGGCAGACCGAGGAGCTCGAGGCGATCAATCATCCCGACGATCCCTCAGCCGGCACGCGCAAGATCACGTTCGGCCGCGAGCTCTATATCGAGCAGGACGACTTCATGGAGAACCCGCCGAAGAAGTTCTTCCGCCTGTCGCCGGGCAACGAGGTGCGCCTGCGCTATGCCTATTTCGTCAAGTGCACCGGCGTGATCAAGAACGACAAGGGCGAGGTCGTGGAGCTGCGCTGCACTTACGACCCGGCGACCAAGGGCGGCAACGCGCCCGACGGCCGCAAGGTCAAGGCGACCATGCACTGGCTGCCGGCGGGGGCATCGAAGCCGGCGGAAATCCGCATCTACAATCAGCTCTTCGCCAATCCGAGCCCGGACGCCTCGAACTTCGCGGCCGATCTCAATCCGAACTCGCTGGAGATCCTCTCCGATGCGCGGGTCGAGGCATCGGTCGCCGAGAGCAATTCGATGGAGCCGATGCAGTTCGAGCGCCAGGGCTATTTCGTGCGCGACAAGGACTCGACGCCGGGCAAGCCGGTGTTCTCCCGCACCATCGGCCTGCGTGATACGTTCGCGAAGGAAGTCGCTAAAGGCTGAGGATCTGAGATGAGCAGTGAAGCCGACGCCATCGTTTCCGCCATCATCGCGAAATGGTGCGCCGGCTTCGCAACGCTCGACGCCGGCGCGCTGTCGTCGCTCTATGCGAAGAATGCCTTCTTCTTCGGCTCGAATCCAAAGCTCTATCGGGGCAGGGACGGCGTTGCCGATTACTTCAACGGCCTGCCGCGCTGGCGCAAGCCATCTGCGGCCTTTTCCGAGGTGAACGCGGCGCAGGCCGGCCCTGACCTGATCAACATGGCGGCCACCATCACGTTCGACCTCGCAGGCGAGCGGGACGATCTCATCGTCAAGATGAGCTGGGTCATCATGCGCGAGGACGGCGAGTGGAAGATCGTCAATCACCACGCCTCGTCGCAGCTGCCGCTGATCTAGCGCACCGTATTCCATTGGCTCCGTCATTCCGGGATGGCCCGAAGGGCCAGGCCCGGAATCCATAACCCCGGCTCGTGGTTATGGATTCCGGGCTCGCGCCAAGGGGCGCGTCCCGGAATGACGATGGAAACGAACGCGCGTCGGCTGCGTTGAGATGGATTCCCAACCAAGGATCCGCCATGCAGAACATCGCAGAGCATATGGAAGTCATCGGCGCCGACGGCGTCCACATCGGCACCGTCGACCGGGTCGAGGGCAATCGCATCAAGCTGACCAAGAAGGACAGCGGCGAGGGCAGCCACAAGGGGCACCATCACTTCATCGACAAGGGCCTCGTTGCCGACGTCGAAGGCAACAAGGTGCGCCTGTCGGCGAAAGCGGATGTCGCCGTGACCATGGAAGAGGAAAAGTAGGCGGGCCTCCGTTCGTTCCCGATCCGTACCGCTATTCGTCCGGCGATTATATACTTGACACCACAAGGCCCAATCCCTAGAATCTCCGCATTCTTTGGGGATTGGGGCCTATGTCTACGTTCACCGCGCCGCACTTTCAGAGCCACGAAGCCGCCCGCGAGTACCTTGAAGGTCTCCGCTGGGGCGCTGAGCGCGTGTGCCCGCACTGTGGCGTGGTCAATCAGTCGTTCCTTACCAAGAAGCCCGGCGTCTACCGCTGCCGCGTCAAGGAATGCCGCAAGGACTTCTCCGTCACGACCAAGAGCGTGATGGAAAGCAGCCATATCAAGCTGCACGTCTGGTTGCAGGCGTTCTACCTGATGGCGTCGAGCAAGAAGGGCATGAGCGCCCATCAGCTCCACCGCACGCTCGGCATCACCTACAAATCGGCTTGGTTCCTCACCCATCGCATTCGGGAGGCGATGCGCGCTGGCGGGCTCCTCCCGCCCATGGGGGGCGGAGGCAAGCCGGTTGAGGTTGACGAGACCTTCTACGGCCGCCTCAAAGGCATGCCGAAGAAGGGCCGTTACGCTTGGGCTAACAAAAACGTTGTTCTCACTCTGGTGGAGCGTGGCGGCGCCGCTCGCAGCTTCCACATTGACGGCGTTCGCGCTGGCGAAATCCTGCCGATCATCCGCGCCAACCTCAGCAAGGAGGCGCGCCTGATGACCGACGAAGCGAACGCTTACAAGTACATTGCCGAAGTCGAGGGCCTCAGCCACGAGACCGTGAACCACTCCAAGGACGAGTACGTTCGCGGCGACATCAGTACCAACACGGTCGAGGGCTACTATTCGATCTTCAAGCGCGGCATGAAGGGCGTCTATCAGCACTGCGCTGAGAAGCACCTGCATCGCTATCTCGCGGAATTCGACTTCCGCTACTCAAACCGCTCCGCGCTCGGCGTCGAGGACGGGGAACGTGCAGACCTTGCCGTCAAGGGTGCGGCCGGCAAGCGTCTGACGTATCGTCAATCTCACTAAGCATGACTTCAAACGGCTGGCTCGCCGCTTCCTCAAGTGGCGAGCGAAGCGTTACCCACCGAAACCGCCGATCCGGGTAAAATACTGGCGCACCCGGTGAATTCAGTGGAACTGCTGAAGATTCATCGATTGACGCCATCCGGGAACGCTAAGATCACAGCTTCCGGTTGATGATTCGGGCTGCTGCCTGTTGGCACATGCCAGCAACCCGTCATTTCCAGAGCATCCGTCTCGCATTCAGAGCAACAAGCGACGCCGGATGAATAGAGCCAAAACGTATGGCTGCCACATTGGCACTGCCACACGTCGGGCTCGCTTGCGTTCAGTTGCACCACATTACTCAAGGAGTTTTCTCAATGGCTAAGGGTGGTACCAAGATTGTTAGGCGTAACTCAGATAGCGGGCGCTTTGTGAGCAAGGAATACGTCAAAGCGCACCCCAAAACGACTGAGACCGAACATCGTCCGTCAAAGTCCTCCCCGCCGAAGCGGAAGAAGTAACATCGAAGCCCGGCTTATTTGCCGGGCTTCTTCTTCGCGGGTTTTTCCGCGCGGACCTTCGGCTTTTCCTTCAACGGCTCATGCGGCGTTTTCAGCGCGCCTCGCAGCGCAGCTTCAAAACGCTCTTGAGCTTCTTTCTCGTTGAACTTGTCATCTGCGTTCATTCCCATTGAGGCCTCCGCATGTCAGCAACATGGACGCTATTTGATGACGGTGGTCGCAGGTTAGAGGTGCTCGTCGGAGCGCCGCCAATCCGCAATCTGCGAGGATCGATAGCCTGGGCGCCCATACCGCAAGAGTTTTTGCCATCCATCGGACAGATCGCGACCATTTGGGCTCAGTTCGAGGCATCCTTCATGCAAATGCTAAAGGCAATGGTAGTAGCAAATGGAACACAAAACGATCCGTGGGAACGCATTTTCTTCGACAAGAAACTAACTCGCTTTCGAGCCGAAGCGGATTGCGCGTTTCGCTATTATCCTCTGATCGCCATCCATCTCAAGCGGATTACATCTTGGGCGGAGTTTCTCCAGCCGCGGCGCAATCTCATTGTACACGGGAAAATAGACCTGAGAGTCATTGTAAAACACGATGATCCGGCCATGGAGCCCGAAGCAACGCTCTACCTGCAAATCTCCGGCAGAGATACGAAGGCCAAACGCGATATCGTCCAACTTTTCTCTCTCAGCGAACTAGAAGACCTCGCATCAGACCTAGCTCATCTGAACGGGGCTATTTGCGATTTTCATTATCCGAACCCACAGGTTCCGGGTCTCGCATGGCAAGATAAACTCGCCTTACTAGACTTCTTACGGACCAATCATCAGGGTCATCATTCCATGCCTGCCACGACCTGACGCCAGCGTCGATCATGGCTTCCGTGACACCGGGCGCGCCAGCCTCCGGCAAATCACCGGAGACAGCGCCGATTCTATATCCTGTACCGTGTGGTGCCAAGTATATAATCCTCATTCGTCCGCCTGCACGTTCCGGTAGCCTCGGCACCCGTCGCGTATCGCAGGGTGCTAGGGGATGGCGGAGCCGGGCCGGCCGCAGCGTGTCTCGCAAGGGATCGCGGGAACTTGGCCGACGGGCCGAACCGCCTCGGCGGGCGGCTTTGCGCCGGCGGGCTCCGGCCTTTGGCCCGCGATCGTCGAGACGCTGGGCGAATGGGCGCGCGGCGGAGGCGGCGCCGGGCGGCTGGCCGGGCGGCTGTTGCCGTGGGTGCCTGTCGCGTTCGGCGGCGGCATCGCGCTGTACTTCGCGGCCGATCATGAGCCGGTGCTGTGGGTCGTTGCCGCCACCGCGGTCGCGCTCATCTGTGGTGCGGTCCTGTTGCGGCGGAGCCGGTGGTTTGCGCCTGCGCTCCTGATCGCGACGGTCGCGGCCGGCCTGGCCGTGGCGACCTGGAAGACGGCGCGTATCGCGCACACGGTGCTGGCAAAGCCGCTCTATTCGGTCTCGCTGTCGGGCTTCGTCGAGACCGCGACATCCGCGAGCGCACCGACCGTTTTGTCCTTCGTGTCACCGCGATGGAGGCGCAGCGCAGTGATGTAAAACTCGAGCGCGTGCGCTTGTCGGTGCGCAAGGGGACCGCGCCCGAGGTCGGCAGCTTCGTGCAGCTGAAGGCGCGGTTGTTGCCGCCGATCTCGCCGGTGCGACCCGGCAGCTACGATTTCTCGCGCGACATGTTCTTCCAGGGCATCGGCGCCTCCGGCTTCGTGATGGGAGCGATCACGGCGTCCGTGCCACCGGATACCGGTGGCCTGCGGCTGCGCTATGCCGCGTTCATGCAGGGCCTGCGCGATGCGATCGACGCGCGCATCCGCGCGACGCTCGAGGGCGACAATCGCGCCATCGCGACGGCGCTGCTGACCGGTCGGCGCGATGCGATCTCGACGCCCGTCAATGACGCCATGTTCATCTCGGGGCTGGGGCATGTGCTGTCGATCTCCGGCTACCACATGGCGGTCGTCGCCGGCGTCGTGTTCTTCGCCGTGCGCGCGCTGCTGGCCTTGATTCCGCGGCTTGCGGCCGGCTTCGCCATCAAGAAATGGTCGGCGGCCGCGGCACTGGTCGCGGCGGCGTTCTATCTGCTGCTGTCGGGCGCGGAAGTCGCGACGCAAAGATCGTTCTTCATGACGGCGGTGGTGCTGATCGCAGTGATGGTCGACCGCCGCGCCATCACGTTCCGTACGCTGGCCGTGGCAGCGCTGATCGTGCTCGCGGTCGCGCCGGAAGCGCTTGTGCATCCGAGTTTTCAAATGTCCTTCGCCGCGACGCTGGGACTTGTTGCGCTGGTGCAGATCGGCATGCCCAATTTGTTTGCCTCGCCCGAGCATTCCACGACCGCGCGGATCGCGCTGTGGGGCGGGCGCGAGATCGCGATGCTGTTCCTGGCCTCGCTGATCGCGGGGCTTGCGACCACGCCCTACGCCGCCTTCCACTTCCACCGCGTCACGCCGTTCGGCGTGCTCGCCAATCTCGGCGCCATGCCGGTGGTCTCGGCGCTGGTCATGCCGGCCGGGCTGTTGGGCCTGCTTGCGGCACCGTTCGGGCTCGACGGCGTGTTCTGGTGGCTGATGGGGATCGGCATCGACTGGATGATCGCGGTCTCGCGCTGGGTAGCGGGCTTGCCAGGCGCGGTCGGCCGCATCCCGGCCTTCGGCATAGGCCCGCTGATCGCGGCGAGCCTGCGGGGTCATCGTGATGGGTTTGTGCGCACGCCGCTGCGCTGGTCCGGCGCCGTGGTGCTGCTGGCGGCGATCCTCTGGGGCCTCGCGGCGCGCCAGCCCGACATTCTGATTGCCGGGGACGGCCAGAGCGTCGCGGTGCGGGGCAGGGACGGGCGCCTGCATCTGATCAGGGCCAGCAAGGACGGTTTTCTGCTCAAGGAGTGGCTCGCCGCCGACGCCGATGCGCGCGAGGCCGGCAGTGCCGCATTGGCTGACGGCGGGTCATGCGACGAGGCCGGCTGCGTCACGCCGCTCGCCGACGGGCGGCTGGTGGCGCTGTCCCTTCGGATCGACGCGCTGGCGGATGATTGCAGTCGCGCTGCACTGGTGGTGACGGCAAGGCCCGCGCCGCCGGATTGCGCGGCGATGGTGGTCGACCGGCAGCGTCTTGCCGCACAAGGAGCGCTCGCCCTGACACATCGCGGCGACGGCTTCGCGGTCCAGGCAGTGAAGGCGAGGGGCACGGACCGTCCATGGTCGCCGGCGATCGCGAGCGAGGCTGATTTCGGGACGAGCCTTGCGCCGCAGGCGGCGACGCTCCGCAACCGGGACGCAACGCCGTCCGAGGCCGACTTGCAGGCCGATGACTGAGCAGATCGGCTACAAGTACCAGGCCAGCACGGCGTCGAGTCCCGCACCTCCGATCACCGGTAGCGCCACCATCCGGCTCAGTCCGGCTGTTTGGGCCTCGGAGCCGGAGATCGAGCCGTCATGCGCGAGATCGTCATTGAGCGCGGGCATGCCTGTGGCCCAGGCGCCGCCGATGCTGCCCTCGCTCCTGGCGATGGATTTGTTCGCATAGAGCGCGGTGAGGTCGGTCTGCGCGCCACAGTCGCCGGCGTGGAAGACCAGCGCCGAACGAATCTCGTTCGGCACCCAGATCTCGAAGCGCCGCGCAATCGGCGTTGCCTGCGCGGAGAGGAATGTCAGAACCCAGGTCTTCTCAGTGCCGGCTCGGTAGGGGATGCCGACGCCGAGGTTGATCCCGACTTCGGCCGCGTCCTCCCAGCGCAGAAAGCTCTTGGCGTTGTGCAGGTCCTTGATGATCAGCGGCAGGCCCGCTTTCCAGGTGCGTCCGGGCAGGCCGAAGCCGCGCGGAAACCTGGTGTGGCGGGAGTTGAACTCGAACATGTCGGCGGTGCCATAGTAGCCGTCGACGAGCCTCATCTCGTGGGACGTATCGGCGTCGTTGTGCCAGAGCTCGATGGCGCCGACATGCGCCTCGTCGTCGCCGCAGAACAGCACCATCACCGCTTGCAGGAATTCGCCTGCAAAGACCGGCACCGCGACGCCGCAGGTGAGACCGGCTGCAAGGGCTTGGTCGGTCCGTTTGAAATAGGAGTTGGCGAATTTGGTGAGGATCACCGGGTGGCCGGACGCCCAGGCCTTGCCGGGGAGCCCCTCGTCATATCCGAAGTGCAGATCTTCGCTCACAGCCCTGAACGCGGACAGCCCTTCGCCGTAGAGGCCGCCGCCGAATTCCAGACGCATGCGCGTCCTGTCGGGCACCCAGAGTTCAACGACACGAATGAAGGTTTTCATCGAGTCCGTCCGCCGTCCCAAGCCGGAACAGCATCGGCCATTTGCCTGTGAAACGGACGTTCAAAATTCAGGCAGCGCCGCGCAAACTTCGTGCGACGGGAAGGTGGGATATCGAGAGACACAAACAACACCACGTCGCCGGCCGCGGCCGGCGATGGCGATCTCAATTCCGGGCTCCGACCTGGCGGCCGGGGATATCTGCTTCAACCGATCGGCAGACGCGGCGTCGTCGGGCGGTTCTCGGCACTGACCTGCGGCTTGTGCTCGCGCTCGCCGAGCGGCTGGGTCACGGGCAGTTGCAGCACGGTTGCCTGCTGGCCTTCGACGAGCTGAGTCACCAGCACGTATTTGCCGTCGGGGAATTCGATCGCGTCATGATGGCGATCGGGAATGTGCGGATCAATCTTGCCGAACTTGCCGACACGCGAGTTGACGGTGCGCGTCCAGATCCAGCGATTGTCGTAGCGGACGTTGTCGGCGAAGGCGAGCTCCGTTCCCGGCAGCAGGCAGACCGCGACGGTCGGATCGGCCGCGGAGGCAAAGCCGCGCGTCGAGGTGCCGCGGAACGTTGTCGTCACGATCGTCTCGCCGACCTCGGCAGGGCGCGATGCGACGGCATGCAGGCTGTAGTCACACATCGTGGGTGCTCCTCATGCGGAGATAGCAACCCGCGCCTCTGTCTTACGAGGCGCAGGCCTCTATCAGAGTGGAAGCATCATAGCGTCTGCCCGGTTATAGGCAAATCTGCGGCTCGCTGCCGCAGCGTGCGATCACATTATCTTTCCCGAATCCCCCGGGAACAAAGCCTGCTTTCGTGCATTCGGTGGGCGTATCAGTGGCCAGCTCAGCGGCCAGCCGGCGCCGACCAACCGGAGTATGGCCAGACCGGTTGCGATGGTTGCGTGAGCGCATTGCGCGCGTTGCGGACTTGCTCGCTCATTGCCGTTTCCTTGGCCGTCTCCTTGGCCACGTTCTTACGGGCATGGCGGTGCGATGGTGCGGCAACGGCTTGCGATGCTGATGCTGCGATCAGCGCCGCTGCTACTGTGCTCAGGATGATCTTGCGCATGGCATCTCCTCGAACCGAAAGCCTTTCCGAAGCGGTGCTGCTTCGTGCGGCGTGGCGAGGATGTAGCGCCGGAGGAGGGGCCGGATAATCTGCGCGAAACCAGAAAGACTATCCAGCGCGAGCGGACAATCATCCGCTCCGATCTCTAGTCGGCGATGCCGATCGAAGCGCGCGGACAGCGCGCCTAGTACTTGCGGTATCAGTACTTCCGATAAAGCCCGATCAGCTTGCCCTGAATCTTGACCCGGTTCGGCGGAAGGATGCGCACCTCATAGGCCGCATTGGCGGGCTCGAGCGCGATCGAGGCGCCGCGGCGGCGGAAGCGCTTCAAGGTCGCTTCCTCGTCGTCGATCAGCGCCACCACGATGTCGCCGGTGTCGGCGCTCTCGTTGCGCTGGATCAGCGCCATGTCGCCGTCGAGGATGCCGGCTTCCACCATGGAATCGCCGCGCACTTCGAGCGCGTAGTGCTCGCCCGAGCCGAGCATATCGGGCGGGACGCTGATGGTGTGGCTGCGGGTCTGCAACGCCTCGATCGGCGTGCCGGCCGCGATCCGGCCCATCACCGGCACCGCGACGGGACGCTCGCCCTCGTCCGCAGGCGGGCTGGAGGTCGTGCGGACCTTGCCGAGATTGCCCTCGATGACGCTCGGCGTGAAGCCGCGGCGATTGCCGGCGGCCGCCTGCAGCTCGGGCAGCTTGATCACCTCGATGGCGCGGGCGCGGTTGGGCAGGCGGCGGATGAAGCCGCGCTCCTCGAGCGCGGTGATCAGGCGATGGATGCCTGATTTCGAGCGCAGATCGAGCGCGTCCTTCATCTCGTCGAAGGAGGGCGGTACGCCGCTTTCCTTCAGTCGCTCGCTGATGAACCGCAGGAGCTCGTACTGTTTGCGCGTTAACATCTCGACCAAAATCCCCCGGTTGATGTCGTTCGATTCCGAGACGCTGAATTCAGCGATAAGCCGCTGCATGCTCGAAACAAATCATGAACGGACACTATATGTTCGATACATGTTCCGCAACTGCTTAATTTACCGTGAACGCGACAAAGTTCGCGTCACGCGTGTGGCCAGCGCGTTCAGACCGGCAGGCGCAGCACCTCGCAAGGTGTGCCGGCTTCGGCCTTCGGCGCGAACGGCGCGCGCACGAGAAGTGCCTGTGCCGCAGCGAGATTCGCAAGCAGCGAGGAATCCTGGTGATTGACGGGAAGGGCGATCAGCGTGCCGTCGTCGCGCGTCTCCAGGCGTGCGCGCAGATAATCTTCGCGCTGGTCGTTGGCGCCGACGTCGCGGCCCAGCACCGCGCGCTCGCGGCGATGGTGAATCACGGAGCGGCCCGACAGCGCCCGAATCAGCGGCACCATGAACAGGAAGGCGCACACATAGGATGACACGGGATTGCCGGGCAGGCCGATCACGCGCATCGCCGCCAACCTTCCATGCATCATCGGCTTGCCGGGCCGCATCGCGATCTTCCAGAACGTCATCGCGGTGCCCTCGGCCTTCAGCGCCTGCTGGACCAGATCGTGGTCGCCGACCGAGGCGCCGCCGGTGGTGATCAGGATGTCGGCGCCGCTCGCGCGGGCGCGGCGTATGCCCGCGGTGGTGGCGTCCAGGGTATCGGCGGCAACACCGAGATCGACGGTATCGGCGCCCTCGCTGCGGGCGAGCGCGTGCAGGGCATAGCCGTTGGAATAGACGATCTGGCCGGGGCCAGGCGTGGTGCCCGGCATCACCAGCTCGTCGCCGGTGGCGAGAATCGCGACCTTCGGGCGGCGGTGGACGGGTAGAAACGGGTGATTCATGCCGGCGGCGAGCGCGAGGTCGCGCTCCGTCAGCCGGATGCCCTTGCGCAGCAGCACGTCGCCCTCGCTGAAATCGACACCGGCGGGGCGGATGTGTCGTCCCGTCACGGCCGCTTCCTTGATCGTGATGCGCCTGCCGTCCGCAACCGTGTCCTCCTGGATCACGACCGCGTCTGCGCCGTCGGGAACGACGCCGCCGGTGAAGATCCGCACGGCTTCGCCGGCGCCGACCGATCCTGCAAACGGCCGCCCCGCCGCGACCTCGCCGATCACGGTGAGCTGGGAATCGATCTTGGCGGCGTCGGCCGCACGCACCGCATAGCCATCCATCGCCGACATCGCCTGCGGCGGCTGGGTGCGCCGCGCCGCGACGTCGTGGGCAAGCACGCGCTGGAAGGCCTGGTCGAGGGCGAGCATTTCTTCAGGCAGCGGCTCTGCGCCGGCAAGCACCGCGGCAAGCGCGTCAGAAACCGGCATCAGGGCCACGGGTGAAAACTCCAGCTGCGCCCCGTTCGGGCAAATCGGCGGCGAGAGTTCTAGCCGAGTGCAGGCGCAGAGGCAAAAAGGCGATCACGCAGGATGATTCATCCTGCGTTGTCCGCTCTGCAGTGAGGGATAGACGTCAAGTCCGCCGCGGCATGATCCAGAAGGCGAGACAGACCGGGACGAGGATGGCCATGGCGAGGACGAGAAGGACGAGTGCCACGGCCAGCATCGGTCAACTCCCCGGCTGCTCGTCCGGACTGACGTCCGGCGCTTTGGGACTCTGATCCTTGTCGGGCAGCGGATCGGCCTGCGATTTCAGGTCGGCGGCCTTGCTGATCAGCTTGGCGGAGAGCTCAGAATCCGAGGTGGTTCTGGCGTATTTCATCAGCAGCGAGGCCTGCTTGGTGAGGTAGGTTTTGCCCAACACGACGATAAGCCTGATGTAGAATTCCCAACGGACTCATGAGTCCGGAAGCCGGTATTCGTTCCGGGAACTCCGTACAAAATTGCACAAAGTGATTGGGTTCCTCATTTTGCGCCAAATTAGGTCCAGCACCGGCGCGCCCCAGCGACGGGCCGAACCGGCCCCCAACGTCAAACCCCGAGTGCCTTCAAGGCGTTCCCGACATCGGTGGGCGAGGTCACATGCACCGCGGTCAAGCCGCGGGCGCGGGCTCCCTCGATGTTCTCGGCAAGATCGTCGAAGAATACGATCCGGTTGGCCGGCACGCCGATGGCGGCCACGACATGGTCGAAAGCCTCCGCGTCCGGCTTGCGCAGGCCGATGCTGGAGGACAGGTAGACCTCGCGGAAATGGCCGAGCAGGTCGGCATATTCCTTCGAGAAATAGTCCACGTGCGGCCGGTTGGTGTTGGAGAAGGCGTAGAGCGGCATTTGCCGCGCCGCGCGCGGCAACAGCTCGGCAATGTCTGGCATCTCGCCGGCGAAGACCGCGTTCCAGCCCTCCAGGAACTGCGCGTCGGAAATGCCGATCCCGAGTGAGGTGCGCAGCGAGGCGAAATAGTCCTCGTCGCTGATCTTGCCGACCTCGTGCAGCCGGTAGGCCTCGTCGCGCACATAGCGCGCGACGATGGCTTCGGGCTTGCAGCCGGCATGTCCCGCCCAGCAGTCGATCGCCTTGGAGAAATCGATGTCGAGCACCACGCGCCCGAGATCGAACAGAAGCGCATCGGCGCTGCCGGGAGAGAGCGAGGTCACCTGCATCCTTTCATTCAGTACCGGTAGGGGTCGTGATCGAACAGCGGGAACGCGCTGAACACGCCCGGCGCATTGGTCGCGGTCGCCGGATGCAGGCAGGACTTGCTGACCTCGGCGAAGGATGTGGCGCCCAACAGGCCGAGGCAGCGCAGCACCTCGTCCTCCAGCAGTTCCAGCATCCGCGTGACGCCGGCTTCGCCCGCCGCCGCCAGCGCCCAGCATTGCAGCCGGCCGATGCCGACGAGGTCGGCGCCCGCCGCGACCGCCTTGACGATGTCGGTGCCGCGGCAGAAGCCGCCGTCGACCATGATCTTGGCGCGGCCCTTCACGGCCTCGACGATCTCAGGGAGCACATGCATGGCGCCACGACCGTGATCGAGCTGGCGCCCGCCATGGTTGGAGACGTAGATCCACTCGACGCCATGGTCGAGCGCGATCAGCGCATCCTCGGCGGTGGCGATGCCCTTGAGGATCAGGGGTATCTTGAACTTGTCCTTGATCATCTTCACGGTCCGCCACTCCAGGCCCTTCTGGTAGTCGCCCCCGGTGGCGCGCAGGCGGCTCTCGCGAACATAGCGCTTGGCGATGTCACGTTCGCGACGGCTGTAATGGGCGGTGTCCACGGTCAGGCAGAACGCGGCGTAGGCGTTCTTCTCGCTCCTGGCGACGACATCGGCGACGAAGGCATCGTCACCGCGGACATAGAGCTGGTAGAGGCGCAGCGCATCGGGGGCAGCCTCGGCGGTCTTCTCCAGACCAGGCTCCGACACCGAGCTCAGCATATGCGCCGCACCGAAGGTGCCGGCCGCGCGCGCGACGCTCGCGGCGCCATCGGGGTCAAAAATCTCGAGCGCGCCGACCGGGGCCAGCACCACCGGCAGGCGCATCCTGCGGCCAAACTGCTCGACCGAGCCGTCGACCTTGCGGACGTCACGCAGCACGCGCGGGCGGAAGGCGATCTCGTCCAGCGCCATGCGGTTGCGGCGCATCGTGGTCTCTGTCTCGGCGGCGCCGACGATGTAGTCCCAGGCATTCTGGTTGAGGTTGGCACGCGCCTTCCGGACGAATTCGTGCAGATTTTGGAACGGCTCGTTGCTGGCGCCGAGTTCGACGTTCCGTTCCGGCCGGATGCGGGGTGCTTCGTTCATTGTTATCCTCCCGAGAATTTGAAGCCTTGTCTCATCGCCTTAGCCCGTCCGGACCTGCAAAACCATCCTAAGATCGCATACCTGCGAGGCGTGGCCCATCCGACCGATTCCGCTTTGCTTGAAACGATTTCGGAACGTTGCCAAAAGTTTAGGTCTCGGGCCAAGGCTTTTTGGCGAAGGGATTTTTGCCATGCACCCGCCAGCGTGGCAGCCCGGCCATGAAGAAACCTGAATGGTGTTGTGAGAAGCGGGCTGGATCGCCATTTGCATGGCGGCTTCCAGACCTCCAAAGAGAACCGCCAGCTAAGAAGGCCCTCCATGCGGAAATCCCTGCTGTTCCCCCTGGGCGCGCTCACCGGAGCGTGTCTGACCCTTCTGGTAGCGAGCCCCCATGGCGGCGTATGGGCGGCACGGGCGGCAGCGAGCGCGGATGATGCGTATAACCAGCTCAACCTGTTCGGCGAGGTCTTCGAGCGCGTGAAGGCGAGCTATGTCGAGAAGCCCGACAATGCCAAGCTGATCGAAGGTGCGATCACGGGCATGGTGACATCGCTCGATCCGCATTCGCGCTACATGAACGACAAGGCCTGGACCGAGATGCAGGAGACCACCTCCGGCGAGTTCGGCGGCCTCGGCATCGAGGTCACGATGGAGGAGGGCCTGGTCAAGGTCGTCTCGCCGATCGACGACACGCCGGCATCCAAGGCCGGCATCATGTCCGGCGACCTCATCGCCAAGATCGACGGCGAGGCCGTGCAGGGCATGACGCTCGAGCAGGCCGTCAACAAGATGAAGGGGCCGGTCGACACCAAGACCAAGCTCACGATCGTGCGCAAGGGCGCGGATGCGCCGCTCGATGTCGCGATCACGCGCGAGATCATCCACGTGCGCCCGGTGCGATTCCATGTCGAGAATGGCGACATCGGCTATATCCGCGTCACTTCGTTCAACGAGCAGACCACCGACGGGCTGAAGAAGGCGATCGCCGCGATCTCCAAGCAGGTCCCGCAGGAGAAGCTCGTCGGCTATGTGATGGACCTGCGCAACAACCCGGGCGGCCTGCTCGACCAGGCCGTGTCGGTATCGAGCGCCTTCCTGCAGCGTGGCGAGGTCGTCTCGACCCGCGGCCGCAATCCGGAAGAGACTCAGCGCTTCACCGCGCATGGCGGCGACCTCACCAAGGGCAAGCCGCTCGTGATCCTGGTCAATGGCGGTTCGGCTTCGGCCTCGGAGATCGTGGCCGGTGCGCTGCATGATCACAAGCGCGCGACGATCATCGGCACGCGCTCGTTCGGCAAGGGCTCGGTGCAGACCATCATCCCGCTCGGCACCGGCAACGGCGCGCTGGCGCTGACCACCGCGCGCTACTACACGCCGTCGGGCCGCTCGATCCAGGCCCAGGGCATCGCGCCCGACATCGAGATCCTCCAGGACGTGCCGGCGGAGCTGAAGGGCCGGATGGACACCATGGCGGAGTCGCAGATGCGCGGCCACCTCTCGGCTGCCGACGGCACGGAGCAGACCGGATCGCAGTCCTACGTTCCTCCGAAGGAGGAGGACGACAAGGCGCTGCACGCGGCTTACGATTTCCTCCACGGCCAGACCGCGAATGCGGTCGCCGCCAAGCCCGCGCCGAAGGCTGCGGTGCCGAACTAAACCCTACAACGTCGAGACATCGATCGCCCGGGAGTGGATACCGCTCCCGGGCGAATTCGTTTTGGGCGCCGGCTCAGCTCGGATTCATGGCTGCGAAGGTCGCCTCGTAGCGGCCGTCGCGCTCGGCCCAGCGGCGGGCGCGGTCGCGCTCGACCAGCACCTCGTCGCGAGGGTGAACCCGCAGCTCCAGCAGTTGCATCACTTCCGCGATGTAGGCGGCAAGCGGCATGGCGCGCGCGTCGCTGGCCTGCTGCGTGCCGGTGAGCTCGGTCTGCACATAGGGCGGCGCGAGCTCCAGCACCTCGACCGGAATCCTGCGGAGCTGGTGCCGCAATGATTGCAGCCAGGAGTGCAGGAACGCCTTGCTGGCGCAGTAGGCCGGGAAGTCGGCGCGGGGCACGAAGGCAAGGTTCGAGCTGGTCGCGATGATCGTGGCGTTCCGCTGCGTCTTCAGGAGCGGCAGAAATGCCGCCGTGACGCGCAGCACGCCGACAATGTTGGTCGCGACGATGGCTTCTGCATCGGAAGCATCCCAGCCGTCCGCCGTCATGTCCTCCGGCCGCGAGATGCCGGCATTGGCGATCAGCACGTTGAGCTCGGGGAAGCGCGCGCACAGATCAGCCGACAGGCGCGGTAGCTCCGTGGCATCATCGAGGTCGAGCGGCAGGCCGATCAGGCCGGGGCGTTCAGCCGCGATCTGATCGAGCAGGGCCTGCCGCCTGCCGGTGACGATGACGCGATTGCCGCGGTCGTGGAAAGCTTCGGCCAGCGCGCGGCCGATGCCGCTGGTGCCGCCGGTGATGAGGATCGTGTTGCCGGTCATCTTCATGGTTGCCGCCTTTCGATGGAGGTGAAGGCCACGGCAACCCAGAAGACCCCGGCAGCGAGCAACCCGACAAGACCGCGAACATCCAGGCGCACAGGACTCGCGCTGGAATCGACGTCTTGAACGGGGAAATGTCCGCAAGCGGGGAAAGTGATGGCATGACCGTGGCGTCTCGTGAATCGAGATCTCCCAGCCGGGATCCTCTCGACAAAGGACGCGTTGGATGACGGTAACGCCTACGGCAGCGGCGTTTCGGCGGCTGCAAGTGCTGAAATACTTTGGCCTGATGCCACCGTCAAGCACGGCGGGCAGGCCGAATGGCTAGCTCGCCTCGCGGCGGCGGCTTTCCGCGCCGTTGCGCTCGGCGAGCCGACTGCGATGCAGGGTGAACAGCTCCAGCACCTGGTCGGCGGACTTTGCGGCGCTGAACAGATAGCCCTGCATCTCCGAGCAGCCGAGCGCGCGGAGCAGGCGCTGCTGCTCCTCGGTCTCGACGCCCTCGGCCGTGGTGGCCATGCGGCGGGCGGCAGCCAGATTGACGACGGCCTGCACGATGCTGGCGGAGCCGTCGGGACCGGCGATGTCCTTGACGAAGCAGCGGTCGATCTTGATCTTGTCGAACGGGAAGCGGTGCAGATAGCTCAGCGACGAGTAGCCGGTGCCGAAATCGTCGAGCGCGATGCGCACGCCGATGGCGCGCAGCTGGTGCAGGATCGCGAGCGCCGCATCGTCGTCGCGGATCAGCACCGCCTCGGTGATCTCGAGCTCGAGCCGGCTCGCCGGCAGATTGGAGGCGGCGAGCGCCGCCATGATCTTCAGCGCCAGCGTGCCGCTCTTGAACTGTACCGGCGAGACGTTGACGGCGAGGCGGATATCGTCGGGCCAGCCCGCCGCATCCCGACAGGCAGTCGCCAGCACCCATTCGCCGATCTCGTTGATCAGGCCGGTATCCTCGGCGATCGGGATGAACTCGGCCGGCGAGACCATGCCACGCTCGGGATGGCGCCAGCGCACCAGCGCCTCGCAGCCGGTGATGCGGTCGTCCTTCAGGCCGAGGCAGGGCTGGTAATAGACCTCGAGGCCTTCATGCGCGATGGCGTGGCGAAGGTCGATCTCGAGCTGCCGCCGCTCGTGCACCTTGGCGTCCATCTCCGGCTCGAAGAAGCGATAGGTGCGGCGTCCGGCGGATTTGGCCGCATACATCGCCATATCCGCGTTCTTGAGGATCTGGTCGAGCACGGTGCCGTGCTCCGGTGCGAGCGCAATGCCGATGCTGGCATCGGTGGTGAGATGATGGCCCATGCAGTCGTACGGGGCGCGGATCGCCTGAAAGACCCTCGCGACGAGCTCGTTGACTTGGTCCGGCGACGTCACGGCGCTCTGCACGATGGCGAATTCGTCGCCGCCGAGCCGCGCCACGAAATCCGCGGGGCCAATGCACCGGCTCAGGCTCGCCGCCACCGACTTCAGCAGCTCGTCGCCGACGAGATGGCCGAGCGCGTCGTTGACGCCTTTGAACTCGTCGATGTCGATATAGTGCACCGCGACCTGTTCGCCGGCCGTGACGCCAGCCAGCTCCGCGCGCAGATGCTCGTGGAACATGGCGCGGTTGGGCAGGTCGGTGAGCGCGTCGTAGTGGGCGAGATGGGTGATGCGCTCCTCGATGCGCCGGCGCTCGGTGATGTCCTCGTGCGTGGCGACCCAGCCGCCGTCGGCGAGCGGTTCGTTGAGAATGTGGATCGAGCGGCCGTCGGCGGTGTCGACCACCATGGAGTTGCGGACATGGATGTCGCGCAGCACGCGCGCGACATAGTCCTGGACGTTGCCGGTGAAGGAGCCGGTCGCCTTGCGATGGGCGATGATGTCGTCGAAGCTGGAGCTGGGCTTCACCACGTCCGGCGACAGTCCGTACATCTCGATGTAGCGCTGGTTGCAGACCACGAGCCGCCGTTCGGCGTCGAACAGCAGCAGGCCCTGCGTCATGTTGTTGACGGCGCGATCGAGACGCTGCTTCTCCAGCGTCAGCAGCTCGCGGGAAGCGCGATGCTGCTCCAGCAGCTTGCGCACGATGGCGATCAGAACGCCGGCGATGGCGAGCGCGGAGGCGCCGGCGACCGAGATCAGGATGCTGATCTGCTCGCGCCAGTCAGTCAGGGCCGCGGCGCGCGTCGTGGTGGCCATGATCAGGATCGGGAAGTGGGGCAGGGCCCGTGCCGAGGCCAGCCGGTCCTCGCCGTCGACCGGGCTCATGAAGCGGCCGGCGAAATGATCGAGGCCGAAAATCCTCTGCTGCTCGAACGAGCCGGTCTTGAAATTCCGTCCCATCAGCTCGCCGGAATGGGGATAGCGGGCGAGCAGCGTGCCGTCCCGGTGCAGCATCGAGATCGTCGCGCCATCGCCGAGGACGACGGAGGCGAAGAACTTCTCGAAATTGGCGGGCTCGATGCCGCGTCCGACCACGCCCATGAACTCGCCGTTCGGCCCCACGATCTTGCGGACGATCAGGATGGTCCAGGCGCCCGAGATGCGGCTGTGCAGGGGCTCGATCAGGACATCAGGCGAATAGGGATCGTATTTGAAGGTGCGGAAATAGGCGCGGTCGGCGACATTCACTTTCGGGGCCGGCCAGGCCGTCGACGAATTGATCAAGTTGCCTTCGGCATCGATGATGTTGACGCCGCCGATGTATGGCAGGGCCTCGATCTTCGAGCGCAGCATGCGGTGGACCTCCTGGCCGGAGAGACGCTTGCGATAGTCCTCCGCGGAGTTGATTCCGGTGGTGCGGACGTGGTCGACGAAATCCTTCTGGATGACCGCGAAATCCTGCAGCTGCTGATCGAAATGGTGGGCAAGCAGCAGTGCGGTGTTTTCCAGCTCGCGGCCGGCGTTGCGCAACGCGCGCTCGCGGAAATTCTGCGCCATCAGCGTCGCGCCGACGGCAATCGCCGCGATCAAAAGCGTGCCGCCCACCACCAGCCAGCGGATCGGTCCGCTGCGCACGAAGGCTTGGTCAAAAAGGCGGCTGCCAAATCTCGTCATCATGCTGGATCATTGCCGTGCACACGTCAGGGTCAATTCTTGAGCCCGAAAACATCCGTTGGTTTACGGGAACGGTGTGGAGGCGAAGTTAGGAAGGCTGGTTAATGCGACATGAAGGAACGCGCGCAAAAGCAATCGATCTGTGCGCGAGAATGGCGATGCAGGAATTGCCGGACGTCCCGACCATGCCGGTCAATTTCTGCCGCGCGGGCCGCGATCAACCAAGGCTTAACCATCTAAGTTGCTGGCGATCCTAACGGCGACTTTGGCACGTGATTTGCGAAAAGCCCTGCGAACGAGACAGAGAGGATGCGATCGTGAAAAACGTTTTGAAGAACTTCATTGCCGACGAATCCGGGGCGACCGCCATCGAATACGGCCTGATCGCCGCCGGCATCGCGCTTGCGATCATCACCGTCATCAACGGGATGGGCAGCAAGCTCAGCGCAAAATTCGGATCGATCAGCTCGTCGCTGAAGTGACCGTGCGCGCTCCGCTGCGCGCCAATATCGCCATCACGATCAGCGCCGCGATGATGTTCGCGGCGGCGCTGAGCAGGATCGGCAGCGCGTAGCTGTGGCTCGAGTCATAGGCAAAGCCGGCGGCGCTCGGGCCGACCAGCGTGCCGAAGGCGACGCTGGTGTAGAGAACGCCGATGATGCCGCTGACATTGCGTCCGCCAAAATAGTCCATCACGACCGCCGGCAGGACCGCGACCCAGCCGCCGTAGAACACGCCATAGACGAAGGCGAAGGCGGCGAGTGCCCAGACATCTGCCGCGACGGCCCAGATCACCATCGCGAACGCCATTCCGATCAGCACCATGATCAGCGAGCGGTCGCGGCCCATCCGGTCGGCAAGCGCGCCGAGGAAGAACCGGCCTGCGGTGCTGCCGGCCCCGATCATCCCGAGCAACAGCACGGCCGATGATGCCGCGACCCCGCGGTCGCGCGCGTAGGGCACGAGATGGACGAACGGAACGAAGGCGCCGAAGGAGCAGACGAGGCATGACACATAGAGACCGGCAAAACGCGTCGATCGGACGGCCTCACGCACGGAGGCGCCGCCTGCGTTGGTGGCAGCGGAGGCTTCGCGAGGTGGATCGCCGTCCGGGCCGAGGTCCCGGTCCTTCGGATCGTTCTCGATCAGCAGAGCGAGCCCGCCGCCGAGCACCAGTGCGATCGCGCCCAGCGCCAGATAGGCGCCGCGCCAGCCGACCGATGCGATCAGAAGCGAGGCTAGCGGCGGCATCGCCAGCGTGCCGAGCCCAATGCCGCTGACCGCGAGCCCGGAGGCAAAACCGCGGCGCCGCACGAACCAGCGTTGCACCGCGCCGATCGCGGGAACATAGGCGCAGCCGACCCCAATGCCGACGCCCAGCCCATAGGCGAGATAGACCTCGACGAGCGAGCGCGCGATGCTTGCGGCCGCAAGCCCGACCGCGACCAGGATCATGCCGGCGACCGCGAGCGGCCGCGAGCCGAGCCGATCGGCAAGGGGACCACTGACGAGACCGAGCGCGAAGTAGAGGAAGCCCGCGATCGAAAACACCAGCGAGATCGAGCCGCGCGAGGCGCCGAAATCGCGCTGGAGCGGCTCGAGAAAGGCGCTGAACGTGTAGGCGGAGCCGAAGCCGACGAACATGACGGCGAATGCCGCTGCGACGACGAACCAGCCGTGGAAAATGCTCCGATGAGCCTGCGTGGATTGATTGGTCAATGTTGCCTCCGCGAGGTGAGAGAAGGATGGCGATGATGCCAGGACGTCGCGCGCTGGAATGCGGCGCCGGAACGGACGAGCACGGCTTCGTCGAGATGGGCCGCGACGAGCTGGAACGCGATCGGCATTCCATCCGCCGATACGCCGCCCGGCAGCGTGATCGTGGGATGACCGGTCATGTCGAACGGGCAGGTGTAGCGCTGCAGCTTTGCGATCAGGTCCGGCCGTTCGCCGAGCGTGCTGATCATGGCGAGCGTCACAGGCGGCAACGGGTGCACCGGGATCAGCAGCACGTCGATGGTCTCGAACAGTGCAACCACGCGTCCGCGCAGCGCGAGCCGCCGCAAAAGGATCTTCTGGTAATCGAGCGCGGAGAGCGCGCGACCGGCCTCGATCACCGCGGCGAGGATCGGGCCATACTCGACCTTGCGGGCGGGATAGGTCGCCTCGTGCGCGACCGCAGCCTCGATCGCGCAATTCGGCGCCCAATCGGCGATCGCCTGCGTCACGTCGGGAAATTTGACATCGACGATGTCAGCGCCGAGCGAGCGGAAGACCTCGATGGCGTCCGCCAGCACGCGCTGTGTCGTGAGCTCCACGTCGTCATTGTTCCAAGCCGCGTCGACACCGATCCGCAAGCCGCGTACGTCCTGTGCAGCCAAGGCGAGAAAGTCGGGCACCGGATCGCACAGCGACGTCGGATCATTCGGGTCGTGTCCGGCGATCACGCCGAGCAGCGCGCCGGCATCGGTCGCGCTGCGAGCGATCGGGCCGACATGGTCGAGCGTCGCGGCCAGCTCGAACGCACCGTGACGGCTGACCCGCCCCCAGCTGGGCTTCAGTCCGGTCAGGCCGTTGGCCGCCGACGGCCACCGGATCGAGCCGCCGGTGTCGGAGCCGAGGGAGGCGAAGCAGAGCCCGGCGGCGGTCGCGACCGCCGCTCCGCTGGATGAAATGCCCGGCCAGTAAGCCGCATTCCACGGATTCTGCGGCGGCGTCACCTGCGGATGGTGATCGGAATAGGCGCCCTCCGTGAGCTGCACCTTGCCGAGCACCACTGCGCCGGCGTCCTTGAGCCGCCGCACGACGGTCGCATCGTCACCGGGACAAAAGTTGCGATGAACTGTGGTGCCGGCCGCTGTCGGAATACCCTTGGTCCAGAACAGATCCTTCAGCGCTACCGGCACGCCGTGCAGCGGGCCCCGGTATCGGCCATGTGCGATTTCGGCGTCCGCGGCTTCCGCCGCGGCAATCGCCGTTTCCGCCATCACGTGGACGTAGCTGGAGAGCTCACGGTCCAGAGCGTCGATACGGCCGAGTTGCGCGCGAGTCACCTCCAGCGCGGAGATGTCGCGCGCCTTGATGCGCGCCGCGAGCTCGGTGAGTTCGAGATAGTGAAGGGCTTCGGTCACGGTTCGCGTTCTCCATCGACACCTGTAAAAAGACTATACAGGTGTTGGTTGCTGTCAACCGGTAAATCTGTTTTACTGGTGTTCCAATCCCCGGTGGTCCGATGTCGAAAGAGTCCCGCAAATTCAAGGTTCCCGACGCGCTGGCGAACGTCTACGACTTCGCCAACACGCTCGATGTCCGCCATTTCACGCATTTCGGCGTGGCGCACCCGCAGGGCGACGAGCTCGGCGGGCCGAAGCAACTGGCGGACTGGATGCGGGAACGCGGTCTTGGGGGGGAGGGCGGACGTGTCACGCCCGCAATGCTCGAGACTGCGCTACAGCTGCGCGGCGCCTTGCGCGATTATCTGCAGTGCGAGCCGGCCGAGCGGCGCCGCAACAAGGACGTTCTCGACGCGCTTGACCGCGCTCTCGCGCCGTTTCCATTGCGGGTGGAGGCGCGTGCCGGGCGCGGCGCAATATTGTCGGCGGCACGCGAGGATGCGCTTGGCGGCCTCTCGACGATCGCGATTGAGCTTCACGATGCCACGCTGCTGGGAACGCTCGACCGACTGAAGATGTGCGCGTCCGAGGAATGCTGCCGGGTGTTCTTCGACCGCTCGAAACCATCGACGCGGCGCTGGTGCATGTCGACGCTGTGCGGAAACCGCGTCAAGACGCGTGCCTATCGCGAGCGGCAACGCGAGGCGAAATAGATCTCAGGCGCGGTAATGGCCCGACTTGCCGCCGAGCTTCTCGACGAGATGGATGCCCTCGATGCGCACCCCGCGCTCGACCGCCTTGATCATGTCGTAGATGGTCAGGCACGCGACCGACACGGCCGTGAGCGCCTCCATCTCGACGCCGGTCGGTCCCGTCACCTTCACGCTGGCGCGGACGAGGCAGCCGGGCAGCTTCTTGTCGGGCTCGATGTCGACGGTGACCTTCGACAGCGCGAGCGGATGACAGAGCGGGATCAGCTCCGAGGTGCGCTTCGCCGCCATGATGCCGGCGATGCGCGCGGTGCCGAGCACGTCGCCTTTCTTGGCGTTACCCGAGACGATCAGGTCGAGCGTCGCCCTGGTCATGACGACGCGGCCTTCGGCGACGGCGAGCCGCTCGGTCGCGGGCTTCTCCGAGACGTCGACCATCCGCGCCTCGCCGGAGGCGCCGATATGGGTGAGGGCAGGGCTGGCCTTCGCTCTTGACGGCTTGGATGCAGACGGCTTGCGCGCCATGTCAGCGCGTGCCCGTGGCGCGCGCTGCGGTCTCACGCGTGAGCAGGGTGCGCGTGGCGGCGGTCACGTCGGCCTGCCGCATCAGGCTTTCGCCGACCAGGAAGGTCGACATGCCGACGCGCTCGAGCCGCGCGAGGTCTGCGGGCGTGAAGATGCCGCTCTCGCCGACCATCAGCCGCTCGCCGGGGATCAGCGGCGCCAGCGTCTCGCTGGTGGCGAGCGTGGTCTCGAAGGTGCGCAAATTGCGGTTGTTGACGCCGATCATCGGTGAGCGGAGCTTCAGCGCGCGGTCGAGCTCGGCGCGGTCGTGGATTTCGATCAGCACGTCCATGCCGTAGGCGAGCGCCGCGTCTTCGAGATCTCTTGCCGTGGCATCGTCGAGCGCCGCCATGATGATCAGGATGCAGTCGGCGCCGTGCGCGCGCGCTTCCGCCACCTGATAGGTGTCGAACATGAAATCCTTGCGCAGCACCGGCAGCGACGTCGCCGCGCGTGCGGCCACCATGAAGTCTAGATGGCCCTGGAACGAGGGTGTGTCGGTCAGCACCGACAGGCAGGCCGCGCCGCCGGCCTCATAGGCTTTGGCGAGCACGGGCGGATCGAAGTCGGCGCGGATCAGGCCCTTGGAGGGCGAAGCCTTCTTCACCTCGGCAATCAGCGCGAAGTCGCCATTGGCGTGCTTGGCCTTGATGGCGCGGACGAAGCCGCGGGGAGCGGCTTGCGCCTTGGCCCTGGCCTCGACGTCCGAGAGCGGCTGCGCGCGCTTGGCGGCGGCGATCTCTTCGCGCTTGTAGGCTTCGATCTTGGTCAGGATGTCCGACATGGGAAACTCAGCCGTTCGAGACCGCGATCAGATGCTTCAGCCGCGCGCTTGCCGCACCGCTGTCGAGCGATTTCGCACCGATCGCGACGCCTTCCTTCAGATCCTTGGCGCGGCCGGCCACGACCAGCGCGGCGGCGGCATTCATCAGCGCGACGTCGCGGTACGGACTCGGCTTGCCGTCGAGCACGTTTTGCAGCGCGACCGCGTTGGCGTCGGCGTCACCGCCCTTGAGCGCACCGGGCTCGCAGCGCGACAGGCCGGCCTCTTCCGGCGTCACCTCGAAATTCCGGATCTCGCCCTTGTGGAGCGCGGAAACGAAGGTCGGGCCGGTGAGGGTGATCTCGTCGAGACCGTCGGAGCCGTGCACGACCCAGGCGGATTCGGAGCCGAGGTTCTTGAGCACCTGCGCCAGCGGCTGCACCCATTGCCGCGAGAACACGCCGACCATCTGCCGTTTCACGCCGGCCGGGTTGGACAGGGGCCCGAGCAGGTTGAAGATCGTGCGGGTCGCAAGCTCGACCCGGGTCGGGCCGACGTTCTTCATGGCGGGATGATGGGCGGGCGCGAACATGAAGCCTATGCCGCATTCGCGCACGCAGCGACCGACCTGCTCCGGCCGGAGGTCGATCTTGACGCCGAGCGAGGCCAGCACGTCGGCGGCACCCGAGCGCGACGACAGCGCGCGGTTGCCATGCTTGGCGACCGGCAGGCCGGTGCCCGAGACGATGAAGGAGGCGCAGGTCGAGACGTTGACCGAGCCGGAGCCGTCGCCGCCGGTGCCGACGATGTCGACGGCATCTGCCGGCGCATCGACGGTGAGCATCTTGGAGCGCATCGCCGACACTGCGCCGGTGATCTCGTCCACGGTCTCGCCGCGGACCCTGAGCGCCATCAAGAGGCCACCCATCTGCGAGGGCGTGGCCTCGCCGGACATCATGGCGTCGAAGGCGGAAGCGGCTTCTTCACGCGACAGGCTGGCGCCGGTCGCCACTTTTCCAATGATCGATTTCAGGTCGTCCATCGCGTGCTTTCAACTCACTGGTTCGCGCCGGTCACCTGCGCGAAGGCGGCCTGATTAATGGTGGTCCCGATGTCGGTTTCAAGCTTGTTGACGTAGGCGGTGACCTGCTCCTCGGTCAGCGCGCGGTCGAGGCTGTCCTTCAGCTTCTTGACCGCATCCGAGGCGGCATCGACCGCGGGGTCGACGATGTCGGTGACGCGGAAGACGATCACCTCGCTGCCGCCGCTCGCGGGCGTCTGCCCGACGCCGTCCTTGGCGGTGCGGAACGCGGCCGCCACCGCCGCGGCGAGTCGTCGCGCTTGAAGCCCGAGGCGGTCTCGACCTTGACGCCGATCGCGGCGGCTTCATCGGCGAGCTTGCCGCCGGCTTCGAGCTTCTGCACCATCTCGGTCGCCTTGGTCTTCAGCTTGGCGGCGATCTGATCCTGGCGCCAGCGCGCCTCGACCTGGTCGCGGACCTCGTCGAGATTGCGGTCGCGCGAGGGCGTGATGGCGAGCACGTCGTACCAGACATAGCCGCCCTTGAACGAGATCGAGTCGTTGTCGACGCCGACATCGGTGTTGAAGGCCTGCGACACCACGTCGAGCCCCTGCGGGATGTTGGCGACCGGCTGGCCGTTGGGCGCGCGGCCGGAGCGGTCGACGGCGTCGATTGTCACGGCGGTGAGGCCGAGCTTCTGCGCCGCGTCGATCACGCTGGAGCCGCCGCCGCGCTCGTCCTCCATCTTGTCGCGGAGATCGGCGACCTTGACGCGTGCGCGCTCGGTGGCGATCTCGCGCTTGATGTCGGCTGCGACCTTTGCAAAGTCCGGCTCGACACCGGGCTCGATCTTGTCGACCTTGACGATGGAGACGCCGAGGGCGCCCTGGATCGGCTGGCTGATCTCACCTGCGGGCAGCGCGAAGGCGGCATTCCCGACCGCGGAGTCGAGCGACGATTTGGTCACGAGCCCAAGGTCGACGTCCGAGGCGCTCAGCCCGCGCTCCTTGCCGAGATCCTCGAACGACGTGCCGGCGACCAGGCGCTCGCGAGCGACCTGCGCATCGGCGGCGTTCGGGAATACGAGTTGCTGGATTTGGCGCCTTTCGGGTGTGCCGAACCGGTCCTTGCGCTGATCGAACACCTTCCTGGCGTCCTCGTCCGACACTTCGGTCCACTTGCCGATCTCCTCCGGCGAGACCACGACGAAGGCAATCTTGCGATATTCGGGGGCGCGGAACTGGACCTTGTGATCCTCGAAATAGGCGGCGAGCGCCTCGGGCGAGGGCGCATCGATCTGACCCGCCTGCGCCGCGTCGAGCCTGACGAACTCGATGGCGCGCTGCTCGTTCTGGAACCGCGTCAGCACGTCGATCATCGCCTTCGGCGGCTCGAGGCCGGCGCCGATCGTGCCGGTGAGCTGCCGGCGCAGCGACACCTTGCGCTGCTCGGAGACGTAGCGCTGCTCGGTGTAGCCGAAATTGCGGATCACGGCCTGGAAGCGGTTGGCGTCGAATTTGCCGTCGACGCCCTTGAAGTTGGGGTCGTTCATGATGACCTGGCGGATCTGCTCGTCGGACTGGCCGAGCCCGAGCCGGCGCGCCTCTTCGTCGAGCGCGGCCTCCGCGATGGTCTGCTGCAGCACCTGGCGATCGAGGCCGAAGGCGCGCGCCTGGTCAGGCGTCAGCGGACGGCCGAACTGGCGGCTGATCTGCTGCAGACGGTCGGTGTAGATCTGGCGGAACTCGTTCAGCGAAATCTCGGTGTGGCCGATCTTGGCCACCGTGGACTGACCGAAGCCCTTGAAGATGTCGGCGATGCCCCAAATGCCGAAGCTGATGATCAGCACGCCCATCACGATCGCCATAATGGTCTTGCCGACCCAGTTTGATGAGGCCTTGCGCATTCCTCGAAGCATTTGGTCCAACTTGTTTTGGTCAGGAGGGGAACGGGAGCGCGTCTTAATGCAGATTCCGCAAAAGCGCCTCACCAAATTGATCAATCATCATAAAGTGGTGGCTTTGCCCCCGCAACCTCAGGTCAGGCGGTCCCCCAGAGCTGCGGTTAAAGGCCTCTGGTCTCTGGAACTGCCGCGACAGCTCTGCTAGCGCATGCGCAAACCTCATTTTGCTGGAAATTGACATGACCGATGCCATCCGACCCCTGATCGCCGGCAACTGGAAAATGAACGGCCTGAAAGGTTCGGCTGCCGAATTCGACGCCATGCTCAACGGCGCGGCAGATGTGGCTGCCAAGGCCGACCTGCTGGTCTGCCCGCCGGCGACCCTGATCGCGGCCTTTGCCGACAAGGCGCGGGGCAAGATGGTCGCGGTCGGGGCCCAGGATTGCCATCCCAAGGCCTCGGGCGCCCATACCGGCGATATCGCCGCCGAAATGCTGGCGGATGCGGGGGCGAGCGCCATCATCGTCGGCCATTCCGAGCGCCGCGCCGACCACGGCGAGGGCGATGCCCTCGTCAGGCAGAAGGCGGAAGCCGCCTGGCGCGCCGGCTTGGTCGCGATCGTCTGCATCGGCGAGACCCAAGGCCAGCGCGATGCCGGCCAGACCCTGGATATCCTGCGCGGCCAGCTCGACGGCTCGCTGCCGGACGCCTCTACCGCCGCCAACCTGGTCGTGGCCTATGAGCCGGTCTGGGCGATCGGCACCGGTCTCACCCCCACAGCCCAGGATGTCGAGCAGATTCATGGCTTTATCCGGGAGTTCCTGACCTCAAGGTTTAGGGCCGAAGGGGCGAAGATGCGCATCCTCTATGGCGGCTCGGTCAAGCCGTCCAACGCGGCCGAGCTAATGGCGGTCAAAAACGTCAACGGCGCCTTGGTCGGCGGTGCCAGCCTGAAGGCGGCCGATTTCCTTGCGATTGCCAAGGGCTGCCCCTAGCTATTTCAAACCGTCGGCATGAGCCCGATCGGGGGTGGCAATGCCCCTCCCGATCGTGTAACACCGCGCAACTTCAGGAAAACCCGCGAAGCGCGACCGGCCGCCGTCAGGCGCTGCCCGCTTGTGACGGAAGGACATTATGCAGACCGTTGTCATCGTCATCCACCTCATGATCGTCGCCGTCATGATCGGCGCCGTCCTGCTCCAGAAGTCGGAAGGCGGCGGCCTCGGCATGGGCGGTGGCGCGGGTTTCATGTCGAGCCGCGGCACCGCGAACCTTTTGACGCGGACCACCGCGATCCTTGCCGCTGGCTTCTTCCTGACTAGCCTGTTCCTGTCCTGGCACGCCGGGTACAACCGCGCACCCTCGTCGATCATTGGCCAGCCGGCCTCGCAGAGCCAGCCGGCCGGCGGCGCGCCGATCTCGGCGCCGACCTCGGGCGGCATCCTCGACACGCTGAAGAAGGCCGACGAGCAGCAGCAGAACCAGGCGCCGTCAGGCCCGCAGGTGCCGCGCTCGCAATAAAGCAGGGGGGCCATGCAGGGCGGTGGCTACCGTCCTGCATCAACAATCCCCATCAAGGCTCTGTCAGCACTCTCAGTTTCGGATCACCCACAGGCCCGCAGAATCTTTGGGGCGGAATACGAATCGCTTTGGCGAATCGAATTCGAGGGATTAGAGGTTAAGTCCCATGGCGCGGTACATATTCATCACCGGCGGCGTGGTTTCCTCGCTCGGCAAGGGTCTGGCTTCAGCGGCACTCGGTGCGTTGTTGCAAGCCCGGGGCTACAAGGTCCGCCTCCGCAAGCTCGATCCCTATCTCAACCTCGATCCCGGAACGATGTCGCCGTATCAGCACGGCGAAGTGTTCGTGACCGATGACGGCGCGGAGACCGATCTCGATCTCGGTCACTACGAGCGCTTCACCGGGCGGCCGGCGACCAAGGCCGACAACATCACGACGGGACGGATCTACCAGGACATCATCTCCAAGGAGCGCCGCGGCGATTATCTCGGCGCGACCATCCAGGTGGTGCCGCACGTCACCAATGCCATCAAGGAGTTCGTGCTCGACGGCAACGACGAGTACGATTTCGTGCTGGTCGAGATCGGCGGCACCGTCGGCGACATCGAGGGCCTGCCGTTCTTCGAGGCGATCCGCCAGCTCAAGAACGAGTTGCCGCGCGACCACGCCGTCTACATCCATCTCACGCTGCTGCCCTACATTCCGAGCGCTGGCGAATTGAAGACCAAGCCAACGCAGCATTCGGTAAAGGAGCTGCGCTCGATCGGCATCCAGCCGGACATCCTGCTGTGCCGTACCGACCGCGAGATCCCGAAGGAGGAGCGGCGCAAACTCGGTCTGTTCTGCAACGTGCGCGAAAGCGCCGTGATCGAGGCGCGCGACGTCGACAACATCTACGCCGTCCCCGAGGCCTATCACAACGCCGGCCTCGACGACGAGGTGCTCGCCGCCTTCGGCATCGCCTCGCGGATTCCGCCGGAGCTGCGCAGCTGGCAGCAGATCAACGAGCGCGTCCGCAATCCCGAAGGCAACGTCACCATCGCCATCGTCGGCAAATATACCGGCATGAAGGATGCGTATAAGTCGCTGATCGAGGCGCTCTCGCACGGCGGCATCGCCAACAAGGTGAAGGTCAATCTCGACTGGATCGAGAGCGAGATCTTCGAGAAGGAAGATCCGGCGCCGTTCCTCGAGCACGTCAACGGCATCCTGGTGCCCGGCGGATTCGGCCAGCGCGGCGCCGAAGGCAAGATCAAGGCGGCGCAGTTCGCGCGCGAGCGCGACGTGCCGTATTTCGGCATCTGCTTCGGCATGCAGATGGCGGTGATCGAGGCCGCGCGAAACCTCGTCGGCATCGAGGACGCCAACTCCACCGAGTTCGGCCCGACCAAGGAGCCCTTGGTCGGCCTGATGACGGAATGGCTGCGCGGCAACGAGCTCGAGAAGCGCTCGCAGGCCGGCGATCTCGGCGGCACGATGCGGCTCGGCGCTTATCCCGCCGCGCTCAATCGCGGCAGCCGTGTCTCGCAGGTCTATGGCGGCGCGACTGAGATTTCCGAGCGCCACCGCCACCGCTACGAGGTCAACACCGCCTATAAGGATCGCCTCGAGCAGCACGGGTTGAAATTCTCCGGCCTGTCGCCCGACGGTGTGCTGCCTGAGATCGTCGAGTACGAGGATCATCCCTGGTTCATCGGCGTGCAATTCCATCCGGAGCTGAAGTCGCGGCCGTTCGAGCCACACCCGTTGTTCGCCTCGTTCATCCAGGCGGCGATGGTGCAGAGCCGGCTGGTCTGACGGCTCAGCGCGCGGTCGAATAGCCGCGCGCTTGCTGCATCGGCGCCAACGCGACCCGCGCTGATGGTTCGGGCGCAAGCGATCCCGTGATCAGCTTCATCTGCGGCCGCCGCGTCAGGCGGTAGACCGCGGCGGGCGGCACGTTCAGCAGGGCGCGGTCCACGAGCTTTGCGCGCAGGCCCAGCCGGTCGAGCACGGGCCGCGGCACCGGGCAGCTCATGCCGTAGGTGAACTGGTAGAAGGCGCCGCCGGGGCGGACGTAGCTGAACGCGCCGCTGAGGATCGACATCACCTTGCGTCTCGACATGTTGAGCAGCGGCAGGCCGCTCACGACCGCGCCGACGGGTGCGCCGTCATAGAGGCGCTCGGTTGCGAGCCGTGCCGCGTCCATCCACAGCACGCGCGCGCCGGGAAAGCGCATTTGCAGCAGCTTCATGAAGTCGGAGCCGTATTCGATCAGCGTCAGATCCTGCGGCCGGACGCCGCGTTTGAGCAGCTTGTAGGTGAACGCGCCGGTGCCGGGACCGAGCTCGAGGATCGGACCTGTCGTTGCAGAGATCTCGCGCGTGATGAGATCGGCGAGCGCCGCACCCGATGGTGCGATGGCGCCGACCTGACGCGGAGACGACATCCAGGACAGGAAGAACGAAAGAAAATCGTTGGGCATGCGCACTCCGGCATCTGGTTTGCACCTCCTAAAGATTCGAGGTGTGACGGATGCAATGTTGCGGAGGCGCATTGCGACAGCATTGCGCTGCCAGAAGCGGATGCGGCTTGAATCAGCTCTGTCGCGCCGGCGGCAGCGTCATCCTGAAACAGGCGCCACCATCCGGTCCGTCCGTCACCGAGACGTGGCCGCCATGCAGCTGCACGATTTCGCGCACCATGTTGAGGCCGAGTCCGGCACCGCGATCGAGCGGCGCCAGCCGGTAGAACGGCTCGAAGATCTGCTCGCGCTGATCGGCGGGAATGCCGGCGCCTTCATCGGTGACCTCGATGCTCCCAGGGCTGCTGACGCGAATTCCGATAATGCCGCGGCGAGGGCCATGCTGGATCGCATTCTGCACGAGGTTGGTCAGCGCGCGCTCAAGCGCCGCCGCATCGCCGATCGTCTCGATCGGTGCCGGTGGGGCATCGAGCGCCAGCTCGTAGCCTGCGGCGATCGCCAGTGGCGCGAGGTCGGCGGCTACGCTTTGCGCGACGGCTGCGAGATTGACGCGCGTGAAGGGATGGCCGCAGCGGTCGAGCCGCTGGATGTCGAGCAATTGCTCGGCAAGGGTTGCGAGCCGCGCGGCATCCTCGAGCAGGCGGGTCTTGTCCGGCCCCGGCGCAAGCGACTCCAGGCGCGTGTTCAGGATCGCGATCGGCGTGCGCAGCTCGTGGGCTGCGTCGGCGACGAAGCGCTTGTGGCGCGCATAGCCCTGGTCGAGCCGTGCCAGCGCATCATTGACCGCAGTCACGAGCGGCACGACTTCCAGCGGAATCCGCTCCACCGAGAGCCGCGCGCCGCGCTGATGGATGTCGATGCGCCGCGCCTCGTCCGCCGTGGTATCGAGCCCCCTGAACGCGCGCTGCACGATCATCGGCGTCGCGATGAATGTCGCCGTCCCCATCAGCAGCAGGCCGGGCAGGGCGATGCCGAGGAACGCAAGCGACGTCGTCAACAGCGCCTTGGCGCCCGTCAGTCGTCCCTGCGTCGCCGTGATGATTTGCACATGGCCGGCATCGGTGTCGACCCGCTTCAGCCGCGCCGCCGGCTTGCGCGGATCGTCCTCGAACATCTGCCAGCCGAGCCGGGCCTGGCTGATCTGGTCGAGGCCGGCGCCGATCGCGGCGAATTCGGCCGGCACGGCGCCTTCGCTGAGGACGCGACCCTGCCGGTCGCGGACCAGGAACCAGAGATCGGGCGTCTCGCCGCGCAACTGCGTCAGCTCGGCCGTCGGCCGCAGGGCCAGCGCGCCTTCGCATCGCGCGTGAGCGCGCGCTGGACGACATCGATGACACGGTCCTCGTCGCGCCCGGCGAGCACGAAGCCCGATGCGCACAACGCTCCGACCACGACCGCAACCAGTGCAAGGAGCAGTGCGGCCTGGAGCGATAGCAGGCGCCAGCTCAGCCGTGAGCGCAGGCAATAGGGATCGTGGTGTTTGCTCATGGCAGCTTCTTGAGGAGATAGCCAACGCCGCGAATCCCATGGATCTCGACGCCCGCCTCGGCATCCGCGAGCTTTCGCCTGAGCCGCGAGACGTGCGTGTCGAGCGCGTTCGACTGGATCTCGTCGTCGAAATTGTAGACCGCTTCTTCCAGGGCCGAGCGCAGCACGGTGCGCCCCATGCGGCGGATCAGGGCTTCGAGCACCAGGAGCTCCCGGCGCGGCAGCTCGAACGGCGCACCGTCGATGCTGGCTTCGCGATGACTGAGGTCGAAGGCGATGCGGCCGGCACGGATGATTTCGGGAGACAGGCCCGCGGGCCGCCGCAGCACTGCACGCAGGCGTGCGAGCAGCTCCTCGACCGCGAACGGTTTTGCAAGATAGTCGTCGGCGCCGCTGTCGAGCCCGGCAATGCGGTCGGCGAGTTCGCCGCGCGCGGTGAGGACGATGATCGGCACGCCGTCGGCGCGCGCGCGAAGCTTGGGGATCAACGCGAGGCCGTCGCCATCGGGAAGCTGGCGGTCGAGCAGGACCGCGGCATGGACGTCGGCGGAAATGGCCTCTTCCGCCTCGGCGAGCGTCGGGGCATGGTCCACCACCATGTCGTAGCGCTTCAGCGCCGAGGCCAGCGCGCCGGCCATTTCCGCCTCATCCTCGACGAGCAAGATCCGCATGTATGGGCACCTGAACCACAACTGAGCCTTTGTAGCGGCCCGATCATTGCGGCAGCATTGCGGGGTCTGCCGCAGTACCGGAAGCTCAAGCCATGCGCAGAACGCCACAGGGGCGGCCGGGCGGCGCTCAAGACACCGTCGGGGCCAGCCGCTATAACCGCCCGACCTGTTCAGGGAGGAGCCAAGAATGATCTACGAAATGCGCATCTATCGCTGCGTGCCCGGCCGCCTGCCGGCGCTCTTGAAGCGGTTCGAGACGGTCACGCTGAAACTGTGGGAGAAGCACGGCATCAAGCAGGCCGGGTTCTTCACCACGCTGATCGGCGAATCCAACCAGGAGCTGACCTATTTCCTGGCCTGGGACTCGCTCGCCGAGCGCGAGACGAAGTGGGGCAAGTTCATGACCGATCCGGACTGGATGAAAGCACGCGCCGAGAGCGAAGCGGATGGCCAGATCGTCGGCAACATCGTCAGCCAGCTCCTGACGCCGACGGCCTTCTCGGCGGTGAAGTAGGAACCTGCCGATACTAGGGCGGCGCCGGCAGCCCCGGCGCAACCCTGATATTCTGACAGCCCGCGCCGAATAGGGTTGATCCGACCCTCATGGCGGCTATGGTCGCGCCGAAACGAGGGATTTGCCTTGAGCTCTTCGACGTCAGCGGCGCCGGTCGTCACCATCGGCAAGGTCAATTTCGGCAATGACCTGCCGATCTCGATCATTGCAGGACCCTGCCAGCTCGAAAGCCGCCAGCATGCGCTGGAGGTGGCCTCCGCGCTGAAGGAGATCGCCGCGCGGCTGAACATCGGTCTCGTCTACAAGACCTCCTTCGACAAGGCCAACCGCACCAGCGCGTCCGCCGCGCGCGGCCTTGGTCTTGCGCAGTCGCTGCCGATCTTCGCGGAGATCCAGTCCTCGCTCGGCCTGCCGGTCCTGACCGACGTGCACGAAGCCACGCAATGCGCCGAGGTGGCGCAGGCCGTCGACATCCTGCAGATCCCGGCCTTCCTGTGCCGGCAGACCGATCTGCTGCTGGCGGCGGCCGCCACCGGCAAGGTCGTCAACGTCAAGAAGGGCCAGTTCCTCGCGCCCTGGGACATGGCCAATGTCGTGACCAAGATCACGGGCGCGAACAACCCGAATGTGCTGGTGACGGAGCGTGGCGCGTCCTTCGGCTACAACACGCTGGTCTCCGACATGCGCGCGCTGCCGATCCTGGCGCGCACGACCGGCGCGCCCGTGATCTTCGACGCCACCCATTCGGTGCAGCAGCCGGGCGGGAAGGGGACGTCCTCGGGTGGCGAGCGCGAATTCGTGCCGGTGCTGGCGCGCGCGGCGGTGGCGGTCGGCGTTGCCGGCGTCTTCATCGAGACCCATCCCGATCCCGATCGGGCGCCCTCCGACGGCCCCAACATGGTGCCGCTGCGCGAGTTCGAGGGGCTGATCGCTCAGCTGATGGCGTTCGACGCGCTGGCCAAGAATACGTCCAAGAATACGAAGGGCATCACGCGCTGATGCACCAGCCTGTGATAGGGCCGTCCGCCGATCAGAAGTTTCCGCCCGCGATCAACATCATCGCGCTCGCCAGCTTCTCGGCGGCGTTGTCGACGCGGGCGCTCGATCCAGTTCTGCCGCACGTCGCCGAGGATTTCTCGGTCAGCATCACGACCGCCGCCAGCATCGCGGCGGGCTATGCCTTGATCTACGCGCTGGTCCAGCCAGTGATCGGCGCCGCTGCCGATCTGTTCGGCAAGGCGCGCCTGATGACGCTGTGTCTGGCGCTGCTCGGCGTCGCCTGCATTCTCGGCGCGATCGCGACGACTTTCTCGGGCCTGTTCGCAAGCCGCATCCTGGCCGGCATCGCCTCCGGCGGCGTGTTTCCGGTTGCGCTCGGTCTCACCGCCGACCTCGTTGCGCCAGCCAAGCGGCAGGTCGCGATCGGGCGCACGCTGGCGGGTTCGATGACCGGAAATCTGCTCGGCGCGAGTGCCTCCGGCATCATCGGCGATCTCATCGGCTGGCGCGGCGTGCTCATGATCCTCGGCGGGCTCGGTCTGATCGCGGCCGTTGCCGTGGCCGCCGGCTTCCGCGGTGCCGCGCTGACGGCGCCCCCGAAAACCGACCTGAAGACCTTGCGCCAGGGCTACCGCACCATCTTCGCCAATCCCAACACGCGCTATTGCTACTCGGCGGTGTTCGTCGAGGGCTGCTGCGTGTTCGGCCTGTTTCCCTTCATCGCCGCGCTGCTGTTCGATCTCGGCGAGAAGTCGCTGTCGATCGCGGGCATCGTGATCGCGGGCTTTGCCATCGGCGGGCTGTTCTACACGTTCACGGTCTCGCGCTTTCTGCCCTGGCTAGGCGTCAAGGGCATGATGATCGCGGGCGCGAGCCTCGTCGCCCTCCAGCTCGGCGCGCTTGCCTTCGGTCCCGGATGGAAGCTGCAATTCGCCAGCATGCTGGCGATGGGCTGGGGCTTCTACATGATCCATGGTTGCTTGCAGGTGTTCGCCAGCGAGCTGTCGATCGGCGCGCGGGCGACGGCGATGTCGCTGCATTCGTTCTTCTTCTTCATGGGGCAGACGGTCGGCCCGATCGCCTATGGTTTTGGCCTTGCGCATGCCGGCAAGGTGCCGACCCTGAGCGTGAGCGCGGCGATCATGGTGCTGCTGGGCCTCGTCTGCGCCCGGCTGCTCAAGCCGCGTGCGCCGTCGGACGCGCGGGCCTGACGGAAGTATCGCGCTACAGAGCGGCCGCTGCGGGTTCCCCGGAGGAAGAGGACGGATGTGGGAGAATAACCCTCCTTCCAAAGTAGAAAATCTCGCGGCTTGATTGTGCATCGCAACCGCTGGTAGGCCATTTCTGACTGAGGGCTTACTTAATGCGATTTTTTTACTGGTGGCGGGACCGGAAGTATCCGGACGCCGAGTTGGCGTGGCATGAGTGCGCACCGCCAATCATTCCGCGACGAACGGTTGATGGCGGCTGGACTGATAGCTCGCTTTATCCGGGGAAGACTTGGCGGCGGCGAGGCGTTGGTGGAAAGTGGGAGTATCGCCAAGATCCGCAGGCGCCTGAAGATATAGGCCGCGATCAATGGTAAGCGGCATGACCCGCAGAGAGAAGATCGCGCTGGGCGTTATATCGATCGCCGTGTTGGTTCTCTCTGCAATCCTATTAGCATCGAACATCTAGGCCACGGTGCGGTTGCTTGTGGAGATGCCGCGAGAGCCGCGCGGTCCGAGTGAGTCCTTCGACCAGCTCACATGAATCGACCGTGTGGCCGAAGCGAGGACAGGTCGCCCTGATCTGACCTATTTTTCGTGGAAGAGTTGTCGAGCCCTCCTCTCGAAGCCGAGCCAGCTCGCCGCCCGCGAGCTCGACGTCCACGGTTTCGTAAGCCAGATGAAAGCGGTGGCAGAAGCCGCACACCGCTGCGACCGCCGCGGTTCTCTAAAGAGAGGAACTTATCATCTATTGCGAGAGGCCGTGTTCCGGCTTGCGCAACCGGAGATCGAATTGTGGGGGCACAACTAAGAAAGACAGATAGAGGGACGCATTTCCATGGCTGGAACGATCGAGCTATTTGACAAGGTCTTTCGCCAAAATCCTTATTTGCCGAAGCTTCCTTGGCTTCGAGATCTGCTTCGTAAACCGTATCACTGGATCATCGGGCATGCCGGAAAAGAAGGCCTGACTCTCAATGTCGGCAGGTCATTTCCGATCCAGGTTCCCCCAAAGTACCTCGCGAAAGAGATGGTCGACTACGAGGTCGAGGCGTGCCGCGCGATGCGGGAGTGGTTCGACACCCATAACGGCTGCTACTTCGTCGACATTGGCTGCTCCTTCGGCTTCATGACCGCCGGCGCGCTGTTTGCTGATCCTGCCTGCAGGGTTGTCGCAATCGACTCGGAAGCAAAAAACCTCGGCGTGCTCGACGCGATGTGCTCGCTTGCTCCCGGCGTTGCCTCGCGATTGCGCGTCATCCGGGCGCTCGTCGGCGAAGACGCCCCTCCGGTCAAAACCCTGTCCCAACACGTCGCCGACACACGTGCTGTCCTGGCTTCCGACCCCAACGTGACTGGAAATCCTCAATGGACGCTGGAGCATGTGATCACGCTTGATGATCTCGCCGCAGACGTTCCCAGGGTGTCCCTCGACAGCCTGTTGCTTGAAGAACTGCAAGCAAACAGAGAGCGCGCGTGCCTCGTCAAATGTGACGTCGAGGGCGGAGAAATGATCGTCCTGCGTGGCTTGAATCGGATCCTGCAGGACATCAAGCCGATGTTGATGCTAAGTGTCCACCCTCCGTTCCTCCCGAAGTTTGGGACCTCCGCAGACGAAATCTCACGATTCCTTGGCGAATGTGGTTACGACCATCGATTGATCGCGGTCGATCACGAAGAACACTGGCTCTGCTTGCCACGGTAGGCGCTGCATAATCATATGGACGCGCCCCTCAGCGGTTGAGCTCGCGCTAGCCCCGCCCGCGATACGGCGCGACGCCCTGCTCGGGCACCCACAGGCCTTTCGGCACGCGGCCGGTCTGCCAGAACACGTCGATCGGGATGCCGCCGCGCGGATACCAATAGCCGCCGATGCGCAGCCATTTCGGCTTGATCTCGCTCGCGATACGCTTGCCGATCATCACGGTGCAGTCCTCGTGAAAGGCGCCGTGATTGCGGAAGCTCGCGATGTAGAGCTTGAGCGATTTCGACTCCAGCAGCCACTGGCCCGGCGCGTAGTCGATCATCAGATGCGCGAAATCCGGCTGCCCCGTGACCGGGCAGAGCGAAGTGAATTCCGGCACGGTGAAGCGCACCAGATAGTCGGTGCCCATTTGCGGATTGGGCACGCGGTCGAGCTGGGCTTCTTCCGGCGTGTGGGGCCATTCGACCGCGCGGCCGAGCTGGAGGGATTTTTTCGCCATCGTCACATCCTGTTCGAGCATGATCCGGTCTTCCGAAAGATCATGCTCAACGAAAAACGGGAACGCGATAAGATCGCGCTCCAGAGGGTGCCGGGATGGACGCAAATGCCGCTGCCGTCAACCGGCAGCGATCGTCTGGATCATGACGATCCGGTCGTTGCCGGACTCGCAGCCCCAGAGTTCGCCGGGGCGGCCGTCGAGTTGGCGGACATTGGCATTGGCCTTGTTGCTGGCGAACACGTTGAACGCCTCGGTGGCGGGATCGAAGCGGACGATCGCGTTGGCGGAGAAATCGGTGAGCCAGACCTTGTCCTTGTTATCGACATAAACCGCATAGGTGCGGGGGCGTTCGCCCGGCAGCTTCCACGTTTTCCATGAGCCGTCGGCGGGATCGTGCACCGACACGTGCCCGCTATTCCACTCGCTGACCCAGATCCGGTTCTTCGAATCCGACCAGACCCGCCGCGAGCCCTGGTCCGGCGTCGGCGGTTCGACCACGCTGGCGTTGCCGGTCGCAAGATCGATCCTGGCGATGTAGCTGCCGGCGAGCGAGGCGTACCAGACGTCGCCCTTGGGCGTCACCGCGATGCCGTAGGGGCCGACGCCCTTCGCTGCCTTGAACACATCCATCTCGCCCGATGTCGGCTTGAGCCGGCCGTAGTAGCCGGACTGGCCGGTGAACCAGTAGGTGCCGGTCTTGTCGAACACGCCGGTGTTGAGATTGGCGTAGGCGAACTTTTCCGGCAGTCGGAACAGCGTGACCTTGAGATCAGACGGATCGACCCGCGCGATCGCGTTCTGGCCACCCTCGGTGATCCAGGGCGCGCCGTCGGGGCCGATGGTGACGCCGTGCGGAGCGGCGCCCTGGCCGAGGCTGACGGTCTTGAAGCTGCCATCCCGGGGATCGAGCCTGCCGAGCAGGCCCTTGCCCTGGGCCGTGAACCAGACCGTGCCGTCGGGCGCGGGGGCGAGGTCGTGCAGGCCAATGCCGGCGCTAATGGGGAAATATTTCGTCCGGAACGGACCCTCCTGCGCAAAAGATGGGCGGGTCGCGAGGAGGGCGGCGCTCGAGGCAAGAAACCGGCGGCGATTCATGGCGTTACCCCGACTGTCTCAGTTTGAGGTTGGACGCGCAGATCAGGCGGGGTGAAGCTTAGTCCGAGCCACTTCACGCGTCAGTCGAAGCCCGCCCTCCAAGCGTTCACATTTGCTTGCGGCCCGTGTAAGACCCGCGGCACCGATCAGCCCTAACGAACGGAAGTGCACATCATGACCGCCATCATCGACATTATCGGCCGCGAAATTCTCGATAGCCGTGGCAATCCCACCGTTGAGGTCGACGTCGTGCTGGAAGATGGCGCGCTCGGCCGCGCTGCGGTGCCCTCCGGTGCCTCGACCGGCGCCCATGAGGCGGTGGAACTGCGCGATGGCGACAAGACCCGCTATCTCGGCAAGGGCGTCACCAAGGCGGTGGGCGCCGTCAACGGCGAGATCTTCGAGGCCCTGAGCGGCCTGGACGTCGAGCAGCAGGCCCAGATCGACCAGATCATGATCGACCTCGACGGCACGCCGAACAAGAGCCGGCTCGGGGCCAATGCCATCCTCGGCGTCTCGCTCGCCTGCGCCAAGGCGGCAGCGAACTCGCTCGACATGCCGCTCTATCGCTACGTCGGCGGCACCGCGGCGCGGCTGCTGCCGGTGCCGATGATGAACATCATCAATGGCGGCGTGCATGCCGACAATCCGATCGACTTCCAGGAGTTCATGATCCTCCCGGTCGGCGCGTCCTCCTTCGCCGAGGGCCTGCGCTATGGCGCCGAGGTCTTCCACACGCTGAAGTCGGAGCTGAAGAAGGCCGGCCACAACACCAATGTCGGCGACGAGGGCGGCTTCGCCCCGAACCTGCCGTCGGCGGACGCCGCGCTCGAATTCGTCATGAACGCGATCGGCAAGGCCGGCTACAAGGCCGGGACCGACATCGTGCTCGGCCTCGACTGCGCCTCGACCGAGTTCTTCAAGGACGGCAAGTACGTCTATGAGGGCGAGGGCAAGACCCGCTCGATCTCCGAGCAGGCCAAGTACCTCGCGGACCTCGTCGGCCGCTATCCGATCGTGACAATCGAGGACGGCATGTCGGAGGACGACATGGACGGGTGGAAGGAACTGACCGATCTCATCGGCAAGAAGTGCCAGCTCGTCGGCGACGACCTCTTCGTCACCAACGTCAAGCGCCTCGCCGAAGGCATCAAGGCCGGCCGCGCCAACTCGATCCTGATCAAGGTCAACCAGATCGGCACGCTGACCGAGACGCTCGCCGCTGTCGAGATGGCGCACAAGAACGGCTATACCTCCGTCATGTCGCACCGCTCCGGCGAGACCGAGGATTCCACCATCGCCGACCTCGCGGTCGCCACCAATTGCGGTCAGATCAAGACCGGCTCCCTTGCACGTTCCGATCGCACCGCCAAATACAACCAGCTCCTGCGCATCGAGCAGCAACTCGGCAAACAGGCGCTCTATGGCGGCAAGGCGGCACTGAAGGCGCTGGCGTAAGCCAGCGTCACCGCGCGAAGCGCGAAACACGGACAGGGAGGATCGGACATGAGCGACGGCAAGACCGGACTGCAACTGCGTTCGCTGCTCAAGAAGAGCGGCGAACTGGAATTGTCCCTCGTGAATGTCCCGACTCCGGAGCCGGCGGACGACGAGGTCGTGGTCCGCGTCGAGGCGACGCCGATCAATCCGTCCGATCTCGGCCTGTTGATCGGCGCGGCCGACATGTCGGCCGCCAGGCGTCCGGCACCAAGGAGATGCCGGTCATCACCGCGACGATGCCGGAGGGCGCGATGCGGATGATGGCGGCGAGGTTCGACCAGTCACTTCCGGTCGGCAATGAGGGCGCCGGCACGGTGATCGCGACCGGTGCGTCGGATGCTGCGAAAGCGCTGATGGGCAAGACGGTGTCGATGATCGGCGGCGCCATGTACACGCAATATCGCGTGCTCAAGGTCCGCGACGTCATGGAGCTGCCGGCGGGCACCACGGCCGCAGACGGCGCGTCCTGGTTCGTCAATCCGCTGACCGCGCTCGGCATGACCGAGACGATGCGGCGCGAGAACCACAAGGCGCTGGTGCACACGGCCGCGGCCTCGAACCTTGGCCAGATGCTCAACAAGATCTGCATCAAGGACGGCATCGGCCTCGTCAACATCGTCCGCAGCAAGGAGCAGGCCGACATCCTGCACAAGATCGGCGCCAAGCACGTCGTCGATTCCTCCGCGCCGAGCTTCATGGACGATCTCACCAATGCGCTGGTCGAGACCGGCGCCACGATCGCCTTCGACGCCATCGGCGGCGGCAAGCTCGCAAGCCAGATTCTCACGGCGATGGAGGTCGCGGCCAACAAGACCGCGAAGGAATACAGCCGCTACGGCTCCAACGTGTACAAGCATGTCTACATCTACGGCAGTCTCGACACGCGTCCGACCGAGCTGAACCGGTCGTTCGGCCTGAGCTGGGGCGTTGGCGGCTGGCTGTTGACGCCGTTCCTCCAGAACATCGGTCCGGCCGAGATCGGCCGCCTGCGCCAGCGCGTGGCGTCGGAGCTCAAGACCACCTTCGCCAGCCACTACACCAAGGTGGTGTCGCTGACCGAGGTGCTCGATCCCGCCAACATCGCGCTGTACGCCAAACGCGCCACCGGCGAAAAATTCCTCATCAACCCAAATAAATAATCGTGACGTGCAGCGGCGTCCGGGCCTGATCGAACTTACGCCTGAGCGGTGGGGCGGATAACGATCTCGCCGACGTCCACGCTATCCGGCTGCGCTATCGCGAAGGCCATCGCTTCCGCGATGGCGCTAGCCGGAATTGCGATCGCCTTCATGCTTGCCTGCCCTTGCTCCCGTAACGCCGAATCCGTCATGGAGGACGGCAGTTCGGTGTCGACGTAACCGGGGGAGATGTTCGTCACCCGAAGGGCCGGGCCGGCCTCCTGACGAAGCCCTTCGGAGATCGCCCTGACGGCATTCTTTGATCCCGCATAGACGGCCATCGTTGGAACGATCTTGATGCCGGAGGTCGACAATGTATTGACGAAATGGCCGAAGCCCTGGCGACGGAAGACGGGCAGGGCGGCAGCTATTCCGTAGAGCACGCCCTTCACGTTCACGTCTATCATGTCATCCCAGTCGTCGACCCTCAGATCATCCAGTCGGGAAATCGGCGCGATCCCGGCATTGTTGATCAGGACATCCAGCTTTCCGTACCGGTCTCTCGCCAGATCGACCAGCGCGGCGACATCGTCGCGTCGTCGAACGTCAGTGACGCGAGACAAAGCCTCTCCGCCCGTTGACGCAATGCTCGCGGCCAGCGTTTCCAGCCTCTCGGCGCGCCTCGCGCCGAGGATCACGACGGCGCCCCGTTCGGCGAGAAGTCTGGCGGCGGCTTCGCCAATACCGCTGCTCGCGCCCGTAATCGCGATGACCTTGCCTGCGATACCCGTCATGGATGTTCCTTCCAGCGTGTTGCGAGATGAACTTCGCATCGGGATCGCGGATGATCTATGCTCAAAGCGCTCGAAAATCGTCGAGATCGGATCAAGCGATCGGATTGAGTATCGGATTGAGCCTTGGACCCAGCGCACGACCCTCTGTCTCAAGTCTTCTCGCTCCTGGATGTTCGCGCCGCGCGCTGCACGCGGTTCGCGGCCGGCGGCAATTGGTCGTATCGGTTCCCGGCCAAGCCCGCCCTGAAGTTCGGTGCGGTCATCCGCGGTGATTGCTGGATCGACTTCGGCGACGAAGCCAGTCACCGGCTCGCCACCGGCGACTGTTTTCTGCTGGCGAATGCACCGGCCTATGTCCTGGCCAATGACGAAGACGTGGCGCCCGAAGACGGGATAGCTTCGTTCGATTGGGCGCAATCCGACGTCGCGCGTCGCGGGGGCAGCGACACCGTTCTTCTTGCGGGCAGTTTTGCGATCGAAGCGTCAGGCGCCGAATTGCTGCTCGATGCGCTGCCCCGCTTTCTGCTCATACCGTCGCGCAGTCCGTCGGCAACCGTCATTCAGTCCACGCTGCAGATTCTCGATCTCGAGATCAGGGGAACGGGAATCGGCGCGGACGTTCTCACCGACAGGCTCGCCGACGTCCTGCTCATCCAGGTGCTCCGTGCGGCGCTGGATCAGAGCGCCAGCGAAGGCTTCGGATGGATCGGCGCATTGGTCGATGCGAGGATCGGCAAGGCGATCAGGTTGATGCATGCGGACGTCGCCCACCCCTGGACCCTGGATGCGTTGGCCGGCGCAGCCGCCATGTCGCGATCCGCATTTTCGAGGCGGTTCAAGTCATTGGTGGGGCTGGCGCCGCTCGACTATTTGCTTCGATGGCGCATGCGACTTGCATGCGATCGGCTGCGTCGTGGAGCGACGAGTTCGGCAACCGCGACGCAGGTCGGGTACTCTTCGGAGAGCGCCTTCGGGCATGCCTTCAAACGCGTCTACGGCCATGCACCGAAGCGGTATTGGCGCAGACATGCCACTGGCGAAAAATTCCCCACCACTTCGAATAAATAATCGTGACGAGCGGCGGCACGTCACCGAAAGAAGGTCTTGCCTTCTGAGCGAAGCTGGAGATTATTCCGCCGCCATTGAAAGCGGAAAAACCGCAGGGCGCTCAGAAGGGGACCTCTCCATGACTGATCTCAATCGCCGTCATCTGCTCGCAGGCGCCGCCGCCATCGGCGCGGCTGCCGCCACCGGGCTTCGCCCGACCATCGCCGATGCCTCGGTGCCGCCAGCCGGGACACAGGCGCCGGGCTTCTATCGCTACAAGGTCGGCAGCATCGAGTGCACCTCGATCAATGACGGTGCGCGCACCTTCCCGATGCCCGACAAATTCGTCAGCAACCTGTCGAAGGAGGAGGCGCTCGCCGCAGGCGAGGCCGCCTACATGCCCAAGGGCATGGTCACGGTGCCGTTCAACCCGCAGCTCATCAACACCGGCCCCAAGCTGGTGCTGATCGACGCCGGCAACGGCGTCGCCAATCTCGAGCCGAGCAAGGGCGCGGTCGGCCGCACGCTGCAGAACCTCCAGGCCGCCGGCGTCGATCCCAAGAGCATCGATGTGGTGCTGCTCTCGCATCTGCATCCCGACCACACCAACGGCATTCGCCTCGCCGACGGCGCGCTCGCCTTCCCGAATGCGGAGATCATGGTGCCGGGCAAGGACTGGGAGTTCTGGACCAGCGCTGACAACGCCGCCAAGGCCGAGTCCAATCCGATGATGAAGAACTACTTCGCCAACGTGAAGAAGACCTTTGACGGCCTCGAGTCCAAGGTCACGAAATACGAGTGGGGCAAGGAAGTCGCGCCGGGCATCACCTCGATCGCGACGCCGGGCCACACGCCGGGTCACACCTCGTTCGCGGTCGCCTCCGGCGACAAGAAGGTCCTGATCCAGTCCGACGTCACCAACATTCCGGAATTCTTCCTGCGCAATCCGGATTGGCACGTAGCGTTCGACAACGATCCCGCGCTGGCGCAGGAGACCCGCCACAAATTCTACGACATGGCCGCGGCGGAGAAGGCCACTGTCGTCGGCTTCCACTTCACCTTCCCCTCGGTCGGCCATGTCGAGAAGGACGGCGCCAAATATCGCCTGATCCCGTCGGCGTGGAATCCGACGATCTGAGTGGATTTGCAGATTCGCACGAAAGATCGGGCCGCCACTTTGCGGCCCGATTGTTTTTGGTCACCATCTGCTTTCGCGAAACGCAGCGTTTCCAAATCGGACCGGTTCATGCACTTGCATCCATCGATCCGGATCGCTTAAGTGCCGCCCCGGCACTCCCGCTCAAGCCCTCAAGGACACTCCATGGCCTACAACATCGTCGTCATCGCCGGCAGCCTGCGCAAGGACAGCTTTTCGCTGAAGATCGCCAATGCGCTGGCAAAACTCGCGCCTGCCTCGCTCAAACTCGAGGTCGTCACCCTCGGGGGCATCTCGTTCTTCAACCAGGACCTCGAGGGCGCGCCGCCGGCCGACTGGCTGGCCTTCCGCGACAAGCTCCAGAAGTCCGACGGCGTCATCTTCGTCACCCCCGAATACAACCGCGCGATCCCGGGCGTCCTCAAGAACGCCATCGACGTCGCCTCGCGCCCCTATGGCAAGAGCTCGTTCAACGGCAAGCCGGTCGGCATCGTCTCGAACTCGCCGGGCCCGCTCGGCGGCGTCAGTGCGGCCAAGACGCTGCAGAACATCCTGCCGGGCATTGCCGGCCCGATCATGCAGCAGCCGGAGACCTATCTGAACGCGGTCGGCGATGCCTTCGATGCGGAGGGCAACCTGACCAAGGACTCGCTCAAGCCCGTGCTCCAGGCCTATATCGACGCCTTCGCCGCGCACGTCGCGAAGCACCACGGCTGAGGCTCTCCGCTTAAGCTTGCTCAACCTCTCCGTCATGCCCGGCCTTGTGCCGGGCATCCACGTTCTTCGTCGCCGCGGGCCAAGGCGTGGATGGCCGGGACAAGCCCGGCCATGACGATGGGGTCGGCAGACCGACGAACGGGCAGGGCGCACTAACACTCCCTTAACCAAGCTGCCCCCATCTTCCCGAGATGGTCTCCCGCGCGCGCCTGAAATCGATCCTGACCGGCCTTGCCCTCTATGCGATGGCGGTCGCGATCGTCGGCTATTTCGGCGTCAACGCCTATACCGGCAAATACGGCCTCAACGCCCGCCAGGAGCTCGACCAGGAGATCATCGCGCTGACGAGCGAGCTGGCGCAGCTCAAGCGCGAGCGCGCCAGGAGCGAGCAGCGCGTGTCGCTGCTGCGCACCGACAAGATCGATCCCGACATGCTGGACGAGCGGGCGCGCTTCCAGCTCGACTACGTCAATCCGCATGATCTCGTTCGGATGATCCCGGCCAAGTAGCGCTTTCCGCTCCATTCGAAAGCCGCATCGAAAGCCGCTGCCGAAATCCGGCACGCGTCGATCAATTCTACCGAAGGTCGCAAGCATGGAACCGGACTGCCGCTTGACGGCAGTGCCGGCGCTGGCTCATGGCTTTCTATGCTGTCGGCCTGAGTTGACGCAGATCAACCGGGTCGTGCCGGCACAGCCTAGACTGCCACCCGGAGGAAACAGTGATGAATGGGCCAATGTCCCGGCATCACGCGGCCCGTGTCAGGCCGCCATTGCGTCAGGCCAGGCCGCGCGTTCCGCGCTGGTGGCCTCATGGTGCCGTTCGTCCCGCTTGCATCATCTCGATCCCGCCGGCCGCAATCTGCCGGTGCGGCTCAGCGACGCCGAGTTGCGGCAGGCGCGCGAGCGCATCGCGCCGCTGCTTGCCGCCGCGCAAGGCGCCATGGACCGGCTCTACCAGGCTGTCGGCGCGGCCGGTTGTTGCGTGTTGCTCGCCGACGGCGAGGGCGTGCCGGTCGACCGCCGCGGCACGCCGGCCGACGATGCCACGTTTCAGTCCTGGGGCCTGTGGACCGGTGCACTCTGGAGCGAGGAGCATGAGGGCACCAACGGCATCGGCACCTGCGTCGTCGAGCAGCGGCCGCTGACGATCGACCGTGATCAGCACTTCTTCACCCGCAACACGCTGCTGAGCTGCACCGCCGTTCCGATCTACGATCACGAGGCAGCTTTCGCCGGCGTGCTCGACGTCTCCTCCTGCCGCGCCGACCGCACCGATGCGTTCTCCAGCCTGATCGCGCTCGCGGCCGGCGAGGCGGCAAGGCGCATCGAGGCCGACTTGTTTCGCCGGGCGTTTGCTCATGCCCGCGTCGTGCTGACGCAAGGTCCGGACGGCCAGTCGATCGGCCTCGTCGCGGTCGATGCGGACGATCTCGTGATCGGCGCGACCCGCACCGCCCGCGCGGGACTGGGCCGCGGCCGATCTGCTCGGTGGCGATGCCGCGCATGATCACCTTGCCGGCGGCCAGCGCGCGGTGTTGCAGCGGGCGCTGCTCCGCGCCGGCGGCAATGTCTCGGCCGCCGCCAAAGCCCTCGGCGTCAGCCGCGCCACGCTGCACCGGAAGCTGAAGCGGTTCGATATCAGGCATTAGGCCATCGTCCTCGCAATGACGATGTGGAGGCCGCGAGCGTCCCATCTCCCCCGCGACTGTCGCAGAACTGCGACACTCCCGCCCGGCCATCGCTTCTATCAGGGCTGACAGAAACCACCTCCCGCGAGATCGTCGGCGCAAGTCGTGAATACACGGCGGATCGCGCAAACATCAACATCGGGAGTGAGCAATGAACAAGGTGGAATTCCTCGGCGTCACCCAAAGCCCCTTCGCCGAACGCTACGACAATTTCATCGGCGGCAAGTTCACAGCACCCATCGCCGGCAAATATTTCGACAATGCCTCGCCGGTGAACGGCCAGATCGTATGCAAGATTGCGCGCTCCGATGCGCAGGACGTCGAGGCCGCGCTCGATGCGGCCCATGCTGCCAAGGCGCGTGGGGTCGCACCAGCGTCGCCGAGCGCGCCGCCATCCTGAACAAGATCGCCGACCGCATGGAGGAGAATCTCGAGCGCCTCGCGATCGCCGAGACCTGGGACAACGGCAAGCCAATCCGCGAGACCCGCGCTGCCGACCTGCCGCTGGCGATCGATCACTTCCGCTACTTCGCCGGCGTCGTCCGCGCGCAGGAAGGCTCGATCGGCGAGATCGACCACGACACCATCGCCTATCATTTCCATGAGCCGCTCGGCGTGGTCGGCCAGATCATTCCCTGGAACTTCCCATTGTTGATGGCGTGCTGGAAGCTCGCCCCCGCGCTCGCCGCCGGCAATTGCGTGGTGCTCAAGCCAGCCGAGCAGACGCCGGCCTCGATCATGGTCTGGGCCGAGATCATCGGCGATCTCCTGCCCCCAGGCGTCCTCAACATCGTCAACGGTTTTGGCCTCGAGGCCGGCAAGCCGCTGGCGTCGAGCCCGCGGATCGCCAAGATCGCCTTCACCGGCGAGACCACGACGGGCCGGCTGATCATGCAATATGCCAGCCAGAACCTCATCCCTGTCACGCTGGAGCTCGGCGGCAAGTCGCCGAATATCTTCTTCAGCGACGTCACTGCTGAAGACGACGACTTCTTCGACAAGGCGATCGAAGGCTTCGTCATGTTCGCGCTGAACCAGGGCGAGGTTTGCACCTGTCCGAGCCGGGCGCTGGTCCATGCCGACATCTACGACCGCTTCATGGAGCGGGCGCTCAAGCGCGTCGCCGCGATCAAGCAGGGCGACCCGCGCGCGGCCGACACCATGATCGGCGCACAGGCCTCCAGCGAGCAGCTCGCAAAGATCCTCTCCTATATCGATATCGGCAAGCAGGAGGGCGCCAAGGTGCTGGCCGGCGGCGGACGCGCCGAGCTCGCGGGCGATCTCGCCGGCGGCTTCTACGTCCAGCCGACGGTGTTCGAAGGCAACAACAAGATGCGCATCTTCCAGGAGGAGATCTTTGGCCCCGTGGTCTCGGTCACGACCTTCAAGACCGACGATGAGGCGCTCGCGATCGCCAACGACACGCTCTATGGCCTCGGGGCCGGCGTCTGGAGCCGCGATGCCAACCGCTGCTACCGCTTCGGAAGGGCGATCCAGGCCGGCCGGGTCTGGACCAATTGCTACCATGCCTATCCCGCGCATGCGCCTTCGGCGGCTACAAGCAGTCGGGTGTCGGCCGCGAGACCCACAAGATGATGCTCGATCACTATCAGCAGACCAAGAACCTCCTGGTCAGCTATAGCCCGAAGAAGCTCGGCTTCTTCTGATCGGCAAGCCCTGATGGCAAGGCAGAGGCGGCGTCATGGCGGCGCCGCCTGTGCGCATCTATCATTGCGCACCCGCCGTCATCCGCCTGTCAGAGAATTGAGACAAGACGACAGGCTCGCCCTTGTGGCGTTTTGACGCGATGCTGCGCAAAGATGGAGGCTTGTCATGCAGGACAATCGTTCACGTCGGACGGTGCGTATTGGAGCGATGCTGGTCGGCGCGGCGCTCCTTCCCCTGTCGATGGCCTTCGCACAGACCGGCCCGGCTCCGGCTGGTGCCAAGCAGGTCCCGACCCTCGACGGCAAGCCCCCGCTGATCCTCGGCCATCGCGGCCTGCCGGGGTTGGTGGCCGAAGAGACCGAGGCATCGTACGAGCTTGCCGCGGCGCTCGGCACCGACGCGCTCGAAGAGGATTTGCACCTGACCAAGGACTGCGTCCTGGTGGTGCGCCATAACCCCTGGCTCAGCGACAACACCAATGTGGCCGAGGTCGCCAAGACCAACGCGACTGTTGCGGCCCGCAAGCGCACCGTGCCCGGCGTGCGCGTCAAGGCGCCGGCTTCCCCGACCGCGCCTGCTGATTATCTGACTGATCTTACGGATCCCGCCGATCCGAAATCGGTGCTGAAGTCGCTGATCGTGGACGGCGAGGACCACACCAATGACTGGTCGATCACCGACTTCACCATGGCCGAGCTGAAGGAATGGATCGCCGGCACGACCTACGATGCCGCCAACGAACGGCCAAAAGTCTTCAACGGCAAATTCCCGGTCATCAGCTTCCAGGACGTCATCGACATCGCCAAGGCCAAGGGCAAGGCGACCGGGCGTCCCATCCTGGTCTATCCCGAGACCAAGAACCCGACCTGGAACAATGCCCAGGCCATCGCAAACGGCTGCGGTGCGCCCGGCAGCCGTCCGCTCGAGGATGCCCTGATCAAGATCATCAAGGACAATGGCCTCAACACCAAGGATGCGCCCATCCTGGTCCAGAGCTTCGAGCCCGGCAGCCTGAAATATATGCGCAGCCATGGGCTTCAGACGCGGCAGGTTCAGCTCATCGACGGCAACGGCATCGACTTCAAGACCGGCAAGGTGCTGCTCAACAACATCACGAGCTCACGTCCGTTCGACTGGACGGTTGCGGGTGATGCGCGCCTCTACGATGCGATGCTGACCCCTGAGGGCCTTGCCGAGATCAAGGCCTATGCCGACGGCATCGGGCCGTGGAAGGCCTATATCGTGCCGCTCAAGATCGCGCCGTGGAAGGACAGCAACGCCGACGGCACGCCCTACAAGGGATCGACCCCGGAGGCATCGACGCAGGAGCCGACCAGCCTCGTTGCCGGTGCGCACAAGCTCGGCCTGTTCGTGCACGTCTTCACATTCCGGAACGAGAAGAAATATCTCGCCGCCGATTATCACGGCGATCCCGGTCTCGAATATCTCAAATTTTTCCGTCTCGGCGTGGATGGGGTCTTCACCGACTTCACGCACACCGGCGTTGCCGCCCGCACAGCCTATCTGCGCGAGCTCGGCTGGTAAGGCCGACGGTACGAATCGGACACGCGCCAAGGGTCTCTGCTCGTGGGATGCGCGTGTCCGATATGCTTGCCGCATCTGCTGGCACGGCCTGCATTGGCGCGGAGCTAATGTTGCCCAATCGGCGCCAAAGGTTTTGCAAAGTTTCGGCCACGTTGCAGTGCGGCATAATGAAAATCGTGCTATTCCGTTGCGGTGCTTTCCAACCGCGTTTGACTTGGGTTAGAGAGGGCTGAAGTTTTCTCTGACCCGGAATTCCCATGGCCGCACCCAAGAAAGCCGCCGCAGGCGCTGCGCAGGACAAGACCGACGGCGGTTCGCCCCCGGAATTCACCAGGGAACAGGAGCTCAAGGCGCTCCGCGACATGCTCCTGATCCGGCGGTTCGAGGAAAAGGCCGGCCAGCTCTACGGCATGGGTGCGATCGGCGGCTTCTGCCATCTCTATATCGGCCAGGAGGCCGTGGTGGTCGGCATGCAGATGGCCCTGAAAGAGGGCGATCAGGTCATCACCGGCTATCGCGACCACGGCCATATGCTCGCCACCGGCATGGACGCCAACGGTGTCATGGCCGAGCTCACGGGCCGCCGCGGCGGCTATTCCAAGGGCAAGGGCGGCTCCATGCACATGTTCAGCAAGGAGAAGCACTTCTACGGCGGTCACGGCATCGTCGGCGCCCAGGTCTCGCTCGGCACGGGCCTCGCCTTCGCCAATCACTATCGCGGCAACGACAGCGTCAGCGTCACCTATTTCGGCGACGGTGCGGCCAACCAGGGCCAGGTCTATGAGAGCTTCAACATGGCCGAGCTGTGGAAGCTGCCGGTGATCTACGTCATCGAGAACAACCGTTACGCCATGGGCACCTCGGTCTCGCGCGCCTCTGCCCAGCAAGACTTCTCCAAGCGCGGTGCGTCCTTCAACATTCCCGGCAAGCAGGTCGACGGCATGGACGTCCGCGCCGTGAAGGCTGCGGGCGACGAGGCGGCGGCCTGGTGCCGCGCCGGCAAGGGCCCCTTCATCCTGGAGATGCAGACCTACCGCTATCGCGGCCACTCGATGTCCGACCCTGCAAAATACCGCACGCGCGAGGAGGTCGAGAAGGTTCGCCACGACCAGGACCCGATCGAGCAGGTGCGCAACCGCTTGCTCGCGGCCAAGGTCAACGAGGCCGATCTCAAGGCGATCGACGCCGAGGTGCGCGACATCGTCAATGCGTCCGCCGACTTTGCCCAGCATGATCCCGAGCCGGATGCCGCCGAGCTCTGGACCGACGTTTACCGCTGAACGCGCGCAAGCTTTCTTTTGGAGTCGATATGCCAATTCAAGTGCTGATGCCCGCGCTGTCGCCCACGATGGAGAAGGGCAACCTCGCCAAGTGGCTCAAGAAAGAGGGCGAGCAGATCAAGTCTGGCGACGTCATCGCCGAGATCGAGACCGACAAGGCGACGATGGAGGTCGAGGCGACCGATGAGGGGACGCTCGGCAAGATCCTGATCCCCGAGGGGACCGCCGACGTCGCGGTGAACACGCCGATCGCGACCATTCTCGCCGATGGTGAGAGCGCGGCTGATCTCGCGAAAGCCCCTGCACCGGCCGCGAAGGCTGCGGAGTCCGCGCCGCCGCCGCCGCAAGGCGCCGCAAAGGCCGAGGCGCCAGCTCCCAAGGCTGCACCCGCGCCGCAGGCCGTCGCCGAGCCCGATCCGGAAGTGCCCGCCGGCACCGAGATGGTGACGCAGACCATCCGCGAAGCGCTGCGCGACGCCATGGCCGAAGAGATGCGCCGCGACGCCGACGTCTTCGTCATGGGCGAAGAGGTCGCCGAATATCAGGGCGCCTACAAGGTCACGCAAGGCCTGCTCCAGGAATTCGGCGCCAAGCGCGTCATCGACACCCCGATCACCGAGCACGGCTTTGCCGGCGTCGGCGTCGGTGCCGCCATGACGGGCCTGAAGCCGATCGTCGAGTTCATGACCTTCAACTTCGCCATGCAGGCGATCGACCAGATCATCAACTCCGCGGCCAAGACGCTCTACATGTCCGGCGGCCAGATGGGCTGCTCGATCGTGTTCCGCGGGCCCAACGGTGCGGCAGCCCGCGTCGCCGCGCAGCACAGCCAGGATTATTCGTCCTGGTACTCGAACATCCCGGGCCTCAAGGTCGTCGCGCCGTTCTCGGCCGCCGATTACAAGGGCCTGCTCAAGGCCGCGATCCGCGATCCCAATCCGGTGATCTTCCTCGAGAACGAGGTGCTCTACGGCCACACCGGTGAGGTGCCGAAGCTCGACGATTTCGTGATCCCGATCGGCAAGGCGCGCATCGTGCGCTCGGGCTCCCACGTCACCATCATCTCCTGGTCGAATGGCATGACCTATGCGCTCAAGGCCGCCGACGAGCTCGCCAAGGAGGGCATCGAGGCCGAGGTGATCGACCTGCGCACGCTGCGCCCGATGGATACCGAGACCATCGTCAACTCCGTCAAGAAGACGGGGCGCGCCGTCACCGTGGAAGAGGGCTGGGCCCAGAGCGGCGTCGGCGCCGAGATCGCCGCGCGCATCATGGAGAACGCCTTCGACTATCTCGACGCGCCGGTTACGCGCGTCTCCGGCAAGGACGTGCCGATGCCGTATGCCTCCAACCTGGAGAAGCTCGCGCTGCCCTCGGCGGCGGAAGTGGTCGAGGCCGCCAAAGCCGTCTGCTACAGGTAGACCATGGCGGGCCCCAAGGAGCAGCCACTGCCACCCGACGTCATGACCCGCGAGGATGCGGTCGAGATCCTGCGCGTGTTCGTGCTGGACGGCGGGCTGTCGATGGCGTTCCAGCGGGCCTTCGAGGAGCCCGACATGTGGGGGCTGCTGCTGGTCGATCTCGCCCGGCACGCCGCGCGCGCCTATGCGCGCGAGAGCGAATATACCGAGGAAGACGCGCTGAACCGGATCCTCGACATGTTCCAGGCCGAGATCGAGCGTCCCACCGACACCGGCACGACGACGCCGCGCGGGAAGGGGCACTGACCGTGGCGATCGAATCCCATCATTACGATTTCATGCTAGAGGCGATCCGCGAGGCGCAGGACTCGATTGCGCAGGGCGGCCTGCCGATCGGCGCCGTGCTGACGCGCGACAACAAGATCATCGCCCGCGGCCACAACAACCGCGTGCAGGAGAACAACGTCATCCTGCACGGCGAGATGAGCTGCCTGCGTGCGGCCGGCGCGATCTCGTTCCACGACACCGTCATGTACACCACGCTGTCGCCGTGCTCGATGTGCGCCGGCGCGCTCGCTTTGTTCAAGGTCAAGCTCGTGGTGATCGGGGAATCCGTCACCTTCGAGGGCTCCAAGGACATTCTCGACAAGTTCGGCATCCCCTGGATCGATCTTGCCGACGACCGCTCCATCACCATGATGAAGACGTGGCGTTCCAATCCCGCCAATGAGCGCCTGTGGCAGGGCGACATCGGCAACTAAACCTGGTCCTGTTCGTCCTCGCTCTCGGGGACGACGTTTTGAGAAGTTCTTCGTGAGGTCAGCATGCCCATCAACATCCTGATGCCCGCTCTCTCGCCGACGATGGAGAAGGGCAACCTCGCCAAGTGGCTGAAGAAGGAAGGCGACAAGGTCAAATCCGGCGACGTCATCGCCGAGATCGAGACCGACAAGGCGACCATGGAGGTCGAGGCCATCGACGAGGGCACGATCGCCAAGATCCTGGTGCCCGAAGGGACGCAGGACGTGCCCGTCAATGACGTGATCGCGGTGCTCGCCGGCGAGGGCGAGGATGTGAAGGCGGCCGGCGCCGCCAAGCCGAGCGCCTCAGCCGCGCCGCCGAAAGCCGCTGAGGTCTCGCCAAGGAGGCCGGCATCGATGTCGGCATGGTCACCGGCACCGGCCCGCACGGCCGCGTGGTGGCGCGCGACGTCGAGCAGGCCAAGTCCGGCAAGGGCCTCAAGGCACCTGCCGCGGCGCCGTCAGGCGCGCCCTCGATCGCGCGACCATGTCGGACAAGCAGATCCTGTCGCTGTTCGAGCCGGGCTCCTACGACATCGTCCCGCACGACGGCATGCGCCGCACGATTGCGCAGCGTCTGACCGCATCGATCCAGAACGTTCCGCACTTCTATCTCACCATCGACTGCGACATCGGCAAGCTGCTCGCCGCGCGCGAGGAGATCAACGCCGCTGCGCCAAAGGACAAGGAGAAGAAGCCGCTCTACAAGATCTCGGTCAACGACTTCGTCATCAAGGCGATGGCGGTGGCGCTGCAGAAGATCCCGAACTGCAATGTGAGCTGGACCGAAAGCGGCATGGTCAAGCATCACCATTCCGACGTCGGCGTCGCGGTCGCGATGCCCGGCGGCCTGATCACGCCGATCATCCGCAAGGCCGAGACCAAGACGCTCTCGACCATCTCCAACGAGATGAAGGATTTCGCCGCGCGCGCCCGCTCGCGCAAGCTGAAGCCCGAGGAGTATCAGGGCGGCACCACGGCGGTCTCCAACCTCGGCATGTACGGCATCAGCCACTTCACCGCCGTGATCAACCCGCCGCATGCCACGATCCTCGCGGTCGGCACCAGCGAGGAGCGTCCCGTCGTGCGCGGCGGCAAGATCGAGATCGCGCACATGATGAGCGTGACCTTGTCCTGCGATCACCGCGCCATCGACGGCGCGCTCGGCGCCGAGCTGATCGGCGCGTTCAAGCAGCTGATTGAAAATCCCGTCATGATGATGGTCTGAGATGGCGCATGACGACGCGCTGGCCCTGGATCTCGATGCTGGTTTCGCTGATCCTCACGCTCAGCCCGTTCGGCCGCGAGATCATTGAGGCCGCCTTCTTTGCCGGTGAAGCGCTGTCGCGCAACATCTGGGGGCCGATCGCGCTCACCATCTTCGCCATCATGGCGGCAGTCATTCTCTTGGAATGGCTGATCAGAACCTTCGTCTTCAAACGCCGCGCCCGCGGCGCAACGACCGCTTGAGTTGAATGGGAGCCGCCATGGCCGACACGTCTTTCGACATCATCATCATCGGCTCCGGTCCCGGCGGCTACGTCACCGCGATCCGCGCCGCGCAGCTCGGCTTCAAGACCGCGATCGTCGAAAAATCCTATCTCGGCGGCATCTGCCTGAACTGGGGCTGCATCCCGACGAAAGCGCTGCTGCGTTCGGCCGAGATCTATCACTACATGCAGCATGCCAAGGATTACGGCCTGTCGGCGGACAACGTCTCGTTCGACCCGAAGGCGGTGGTGCAGCGTTCGCGCGGCGTCTCGAAGCGGCTGAACGACGGCGTCGGCTTCCTGATGAAGAAGAACAAGGTCAGCGTGATCTGGGGCGCCGCCTCGATCGACGCGCCCGGCAAGGTCACCGTGAAGAAGTCCGATGTCGAGGGCCCCAAGGGCTCGCTGGGCGAGGGGACTTATCAGGCCAAGCACATCATCGTCGCGACCGGTGCGCGGCCGCGCGTGCTGCCAGGGCTCGAGCCCGACAAGAAGCTGGTCTGGACCTACTTTGAAGCAATGGTGCCGGAGAAGATGCCGAAATCGCTGCTGGTGGTCGGCTCCGGCGCGATCGGCATCGAGTTCGCCTCGTTCTTCCACACCATGGGCTCCGACGTTACCGTCGTCGAGGTGCTGCCGCAGATCCTCCCCGTCGAGGACGCCGAGATCGCGGGCCTTGCGCGCAAGCGGCTGGAGAAGCAGGGCATCAAGATCATGTCCTCGACCAAGGTCACGAAGCTGGAGAAGAAGGCCGACAGCGTCGTTGCCACCATCGATGACGGGAAGGGCAAGCCTGTCACGACCGAGTTCGAGCGCGTCATCTCGGCGGTGGGCGTTGTCGGCAATATCGAGAATCTCGGCCTCGAAAAGCTCGGCGTGAAGACCGATCGCGGCTGCATCGTGATCGACGGCTACGGCAAGACCAACGTGCCCGGCATCTACGCCATCGGCGACGTTGCGGGCCCCCCGATGCTTGCGCACAAGGCCGAGCATGAGGGTGTGATCTGCGTCGAGGCGATCAAGGGCCTGCATCCGCATCCCATGGACAAGAACATGATCCCGGGCTGCACCTACTGCCACCCGCAAGTTGCCTCGGTCGGTCTCACGGAGGCCAAGGCCAAAGAGAGCGGCCGCGAGATCCGCGTCGGCCGTTTCCCCTTCGTCGGCAACGGCAAGGCGATCGCGCTCGGCGAGGACCAGGGCCTCGTCAAGGTGATCTTCGACAAGAAGACCGGCCAGCTGCTCGGCGCCCACATGGTTGGCGCCGAAGTGACCGAGCTGATCCAGGGCTACGTCGTCGCCATGAACCTGGAGACCACGGAAGAAGAGCTGATGCACACGGTGTTCCCGCATCCGACGCTGTCGGAGATGATGAAGGAAGCCGTGCTGGATGCGTACGGACGGGTGCTGAATATTTGACGGGCGAGCGCGCCGCAATTGGACCCGTCATCCTGAGGTGCTCGCGCAACGAGCCTCGAAGGATGCACGGCCGAGATGCAGCAGTCGGGCCCGCCGCCCTTCGAGGCCTCCGCTTCGCTCCGGCACCTCAGGGTGACGGGATCGAATAGAGAATGAAACAACACAACAACAAAAGGGAATGAACCCATGCACGACAACGACAACCTCACCATCGAACGGCCGACCTTCGTCACCCATCTCGAATGCGCGATGGAGGGCGATCATTACGCCGCCGACCAGGTCCATAACCTCTCCAAGGCCGGCAAGCCGCTGCTGGTGCGCTACGACCTCGCCGGCGTGAAGAAGGCGCTGACCAAGGATACCCTCGCGCAGCGTCCGGCCGACATGTGGCGCTATCGCGAGCTGCTGCCGGTGCGCAAATGCAAGGACATCGTCTCGCTCGGTGAAGTCACGACGCCGCTGATCCGGCTGCCGAAGCTCGGCAAGAAGCTCGGCGGCGGCGAGATCATCGTGAAGGACGAGGGGCGCCTGCCGACCGGCTCGTTCAAGGCCCGCGGCCTCGTCATGGCGGTGTCGATGGGCAAGGCGCTCGGCATCAAGCACATGGCGATGCCAACCAACGGCAATGCCGGCGCGGCGCTCGCTGCCTATGCGACGAGCTGCGGCATCAAGACCACGATCTTCTGCCCGGCCGATACGCCGGAGGTGAACGTCAGCGAGATCGAGCTGCAGGGCGCGACCGTCTACCGCGTCAACGGCTATATCGACGATTGCGGCAAGATCGTCGGCGAGGGCAAGGCCAAGGTCGGCTGGTTCGACACTTCGACGCTGAAGGAGCCGTACCGTATCGAAGGCAAGAAGACGATGGGCCTCGAGCTCGCCGAGCAGCTCGGCTGGGACGTGCCCGATGTGATCTTCTATCCGACCGGCGGCGGCACCGGCCTGATCGGCATGTGGAAGGCGTTCGACGAGCTCGAGAAGATCGGCTTCATCGGAAGCAAGCGTCCGCGCATGGTCGCGGTGCAGGCCTCGGGCTGCGCGCCGATGGTGCGCGCTTACGAGGCCGGTACCGAGCATGCGACGCGCTGGGAGGACGCCCACACCATCGCGTCAGGCATCCGCGTGCCGCAGGCGATCGGCGATTTTCTCATTCTGCGTGCGGTGCGCGAGAGCAAGGGCTTTGCCATCGCGGTCGACGACGACAAGATCTCTGCGGCGCTCAACGAGGTCGCGCGCGAGGAGGGGCTGTTGCTCTGCCCCGAAGGTGCTGTCACCTACGCCGCCTACAAGGACAGCCTTGCCGACGGCCGCGTCTCGAAGGGTGACCGGGTGATGCTGTTCAACTGCGCGAGCGGCCTGAAATACCCGCTGCCGCCGGTCACCCGAACGCTCGATCGCCACAAGCCGATCGACTACTCGCAGTTCTAGAAATCTCTCCCTCTCCCCGTTCTTACGGGGAGAGGGCTGGGGTGAGGGGCCTCTCTCCGCGAATGAGATATTCGTGAGACCTGTACCCCCTCACCCGAATTCGCGCTGCGCACGAATTGACCTCTCCCCGCAAGCGGGGCGAGGTGAAGAAAAACAACAACGACATCGCTGGGGAGAACACAATGAAGAAGGCCATCTGGGCCGGGCTGATCGGTATTCTCGCTCTCACTGGCGCCGCGCGCGCCGACGACTATCCCTCGCATCCCATCACCATCATCGTGCCCTTTGCGGCCGGCGGTCCGTCGGATGCGATGGCGCGCGTGCTCGCCGAGCGCATGCGCGTGACGCTCGGCCAGCCGCTGGTGATCGAGAACGTCACAGGTGCGGGCGGTTCGATCGGCGTCGGGCGCGCCGTGCAATCGCCGCCTGATGGTTACACCATCTCCTTCGGTCATCTCGGCACTCACGTCGCCAACGGGGCCGTCTACAAGCTCAAATACGATCTCGTCGCCGATCTCGAGCCCGTGGTGCTCCTGCCCAGCAATCCGATGATCGTGGTCAGCAAGAACGCGGTGCCAGCGACCTCGCTGAAGGAGCTGCTGGGGTGGCTGAAGTCGCGACCGTCACCGCCGACCGCAGGCACGGCCGGTGCGGGCTCCGGCAGCCACATCGCCGGCGTCTATTTCGAGAGCGTGTCCGGCATCAAGCTGCAATACGTGCCGTATCGCGGCACCGCGCCCGCGCTGAACGATCTCATCGCCGGCCAGATCGACGTCATCGTCGACCAGACCTCGAACTCCATCAACCAGGTCCGCGCGGGCACCATCCGCGCCTACGCCATCACCGACGACAAGCGTTTGGCCTCGGCGCCCGATATTCCGACTGCGGAGGAGGCGGGGCTGAAAGGCTTCAACATGACGCTGTGGTCGGGCATGTGGGTGCCGAAGGGGACGCCCAAGGAGATCGTCACCAAGCTCAATGCGGCTGCCGTCGAAGCGCTGAACGATCCCGCGGTGAAGAAGCAGCTCGAAAGCCAGGGCCTGGAGATGACGCCAAAGGATCAGCTCACCCCCGAAGCCTTGGGCAATCGCCAGAAGGCCGAGATCGCCAAATGGTGGCCGATCATCAAGGCGGCGAACATCAAGGTGGATTGAGGCGGACCGTCGCGTTTGCTGGCCGACAATCACCCCCTGGTTTCGCCGCCTGCCGCCAACGCCCGGTCCAGGCATTGCATCATGTCCGTGGGGGCAAACGGCTTACCGAGAAAACAGACCGCCCCGGCTTTGAGCGCGCGCACGCGCACGCTCTCATCCGGAAAAGCCGTGATGAAGATGAACGGCGTCGCCGAACCCTGAGCACGCATCTGCGTCAGCAGATCGATGCCGGTCATGAACGGCATCTGCACGTCGGCGATCACGCACGAGGCGTCAGTCGAATCTGTCGACCTCAGAAACTCATCGGCGGAGGCGAATGTATGGACGGTGTATCCGCGGGATTCCAGGAGATTGTTGATCGCGGCCCGCACATAAGGGTCATCGTCAAGCACCGAAATGACCGGAGGCACCGACAAGACGTCCACTCCTAGCCCGAGGTTACGCGCTTGCCGTCGCCACGGCTACACATGAGCGCGCAGGGTGGACCTGCCAGTCACCATTGGAAACTCATACTTAGGTTTGTATGTCGGGCTTGCTGGGTCGAATTCCGAGTGCCTCGCTCATTCTCACCAGATCGGCCAGCGACTTCGCGCCCATTTTCCGCATGATCTGGCCGCGATAGATCTTGACGGTGATTTCCGCCAATCCGAGCTGGGCGGCCACTTGCTTGTTCATCAGGCCGGACGTCACCAGCGACAATACGTCTCGCTCCCGCGAGGACAGTGACTCGAAGCGTGACTTGACGGTCGAGACCGTCTTGTTGAGGTCGCGGCGCTTGCGATCTCGCTCGATCGCGGCCTGGACTGCGTCGAGGATGTCCTGGTCGCGAACCGGCTTGGTCAGGAAGTCGATGGCGCCACTCTTCATGGCCCGAACTGTCATGGGAATGTCACCATGACCGGTGATGAAGATGATGGGCGTTTGGATGTTTGCCTTGGCGAGATCGGACTGCAGGTCCAGGCCGCTGGCTCCGGGCAGGCGGATGTCGAGCACCAGGCAACTGGGGACTTCCGGCGGCCTGGCCTGAAGCAGTTGCGCTGCCGAGCCGAAGGCTTCGACCTTGAGGCCGACCGACTCGAAAAGATTGGTGAGCGCACGACGCATGGACGCGTCGTCGTCGACGATGAAGACGACCGGCTGGTCGCCGTCCTCCTGCGACGGCGAAGGCTCCGCGCGCTCGGTCACGACGTTTCCTCTCGATGGCGGGGCAGGGTGATCTGAAAAGTCGCGCCGCGGTCCTGGTTCGATGCGCCGGAAAGTCGTCCGCCATGGGCCTCGATGATGGACCGGCAGATCGACAGCCCCATGCCCATGCCGGAGGACTTCGTCGTGAAGAATGGCGTGAACAGGCGGTCCATCGCCTGTTCACAGATGCCGACGCCGCAGTCGGCGACGCTCACCAGCACCGCCTCGTCGTCACACGCCGCTGAGCGGATGTCCAGCTCGCGCGGACGATCATCAACGCATTCCATCGCTTCGATGCCGTTCATGATCAGGTTGATGAGGACCTGTTGCAATTGGATCCGATCGCCAAAGATCTTGGGCAGCGCGGACGACAGCTCCATCCGTACCGACACGGCGTGGCTGGCCATCTCGCGCTGAACGAGCGCGACCGCCTCGCGCACGACCGCGTTTGCGTCGAGCGGAGCCATCTCGATGTCGGACCGCTTGGCGAGCGCCCGCACGTGGCGGATCACATCGCTGGCGCGCGTGCCGTCCTCGATGATCCACTCCACGGAGCGGCGGGCCGCGTTGAAATCGGGCGGACTGCGCTTCAGCCAGGTGAGGCAGGCGTCGGCGTTTGCGATCACTGCGGCGAGCGGCTGATTGATTTCATGGGAAATGGAAGCGGTCAGCTCACCCAGCGTCGTGACGCGCGTCACATGGGCAAGCTCGGCCTGGGCCTTGCGCAGCGCCTCTTCGGCCTGATCGGCGCGGATCGCCGCGGTCACGTCGGTACAGACGCCACGGTAGCCCAGAAAGCTCCCGTCGGCGTCGAAGAACGGCTTGCCGCTGGTCCGGACGTAGATCGGCTGCCCGCTGCGGTCCTTGCTGCGATACACGAGGTCGCGGAATGGAACGTGGGCGTCGAGCGCGGCCCGATGTTCTCGCCATTTTTCGGGTTCGAGATCCGCGTCCGGAGCGATGTCCCAGCGGGTGAGCCCGATCAGGCCTGCTGGCGCGGTGATGGTATCGGAGTGCTCCGAGATCAAGGTGACGCGATGGTCTGGCCCTGTCTCCCAGAACCAATCGGACGCGGTTTCGGCATAGTCGCGAAAGCGCTGCTCGCTCTCACGAAGCCTGCGCTCGGCCTCCTTGGTTGCCGTGATGTCGCTCACCGATCCCACGAACTCCACCTGGCCGCCGGAATCGCGCGTGGCCCGGGCCACCGCGCGGACGTACTTGATGGAACCATCGGCCATCACGAGCCGGTATTCGTGATCGTAGTCTTTTCCCTCGCGCGCAGCCCGGCCCGTCATGCGTTGCACTGCAAGCCGGTCCTCCGGATGGATCCGCTCGAGCATGACCGGGATCCGTGGCTTGCTCCCCTCATCGCATTCGAAGATGCGATAGGTCTCCTTGGACCAGCTGATCTCGCCGGTTGCAGCCCTCCAGCCGAAACTGCCAGTGTGGCTCAATTCCTGCGCCTGGGCGAGATAGGCCTCGCTCTGTCGCAGCGCATTCTCCGCTTCCTTGCGCTCGGTGATGTTCTCGCAGGCCACCAGCACGATTGGCCCGCCATCGGCCCGCTGCATGGTCTTGGCGTTCTCGCGCACCCAGAGCACCGACCGGTCCTTGCGCACCTTCCGGATTTCCCAGGTGTGGGACTGGTCGACCGTCTCGAGGCACAGCGCGACACATGCGCGGACGAAGTCGCGATCCTCCTCGAAGAAGACATCCAGCACTGATCGGCCGATCAACTCCGCGGCCGTATAGCCCAGTTGCGCGGCGCCGAACGTATTCACGTTGATCACGGTTCCGGCCGGATCGACCATGAAATACATGACCGGATTGTGCTCGAACACTTGCTGCCACTGCTTGACCGCTTCGAGCAAGCCGCCATCGGGATCGGTGTGCGGCTTGGCGGTTACAGTCTGCTTGACGCAGCCGGCGAGGAATTGCGCGGCTGACTTCCCGAACGACACGGCCCGGCGAGGCTTCATCGCAGACGCTCCCGGCAATCTATCTGCGTGATAACAAGTAGAGCACGTTGCCGCGAGAGGAGCAATTCCGGCCAAAGTCGGATTGGGGTCATGGCGTTCGCCCTTGAATCGACCGCTCGCCGCACTGGCCATCGCAGCGCGTTACGTGCGCCATGCCGACTGAGATTTCACCGTGCCCGTGCAGCCGGAGCATCATGCGCCGTCTCGTTGAACATGAATGAGCGCGGGCGCCCCCGGGCGAATACGGACAAACCTAGGTATAGCTCCTCCAATCCAAGTCATGTCGGGCATTTACCTCCGTACAATTGAGCGCTTCGTGCCCGGCGGACTATCCTCACGACCAATCGGGAGTGTCGACCAGCCGATCGCAGCGAGCGTACGAGAACGTCTCTCCGTCGGGCAGCGATCACGGACGAGGCCGCCGCACTTCTCGACGGGCAACCGCAAGCAACAGAGGGAGACAGCAATGTGCGATGCATCCGTACTTCCTGAGCGTGGCCTATCCCAGTCCGAACGTTGCTCTTCAGTCAATGGCTGCGCGGTGTGCGGCGGCAAGTTTGGTCTGATCCGCCACTACTCGTGGCGCACCGCGCTCTGCTCGAAGACATGTGTGGATCGCTTCCGCACCCGCCGCGAGCGCGACCGCCGGTGGCTGTTTCGGGCTCAGTTCGCGTGAGGCTGAATTGGAGAGCTGACATCGTTCTCTGATCCGGGAGCCCGTATGTTGAGCCGCTCATGCAAGCTCTTGTGGCCGGTGGTTCTCCTCTGCTCCAGCGCGACGATCGAGGCGCAGGAGACGGGACACGGTGCCGCTCATCGCCAGCACCCGCCCCAGGACCAGGAGCTGCACGAAAAATTCTATTCGACCTGGCACATGCCGGACAATCCGAGCCTGAGCTGCTGCAACAGCGCCGACTGCTATCCGACCGAGATCAAGTACGTCGACGGCAAGATCTTTGCACGACGCAGGGAGGACGGGAGGTACATCCTCGTCCCGCCGCAAAAAGTGGAGCGACACAGGGACAATCCGGACGGCCGAAACCATCTTTGCGCTCCACCGCCCGCATTGTCTCCGTTGGACAGCGTCTACTGCTTCGCCTTGGGAGGTGCCACATGAAATTCGCCTTCGTGCTGGTGAACGACCGGACCCCGTTCCGGCGGATCGGGTGCATGCAGTGCTCCGAGCCGGTCAGCGACAGCTATCTCCGCGAGATCGCGACCGGTCTGTGTTATTGCGACCATCAGTGCTACGCGTTGTTCTGCGAGGCCCTGGCGAAAGATCGCGTGAGGGCGGCTTCATGAAATTCGTGCTGGTCAATCACGAGCCCCCGTTGTGCGCGGCCACGTGCAGCACATGTTCGCGGTCGATCCGGTCCGGCTATGTCCGGCATGTGCGGACACAGCAGCGCTACTGTGACTACGATTGCTATCGGCGCGGCGAATTCACGACGTTCTTGATGCAATGGCCGCTGCCTGGGCGCACAGAGCCGGCCGCCGGAAACGTCGAGGCCGCTGCCCGAAGCATGATCGAGACGTTGGCGGTCCTGAGTGCCATCTCGTGCTGGAGCTGCACGATACAGACCTGGACCTTCGCGAGAGCCTTGACCGGCGCATACCTGGACGGCCGCGACCTGATCACGACGGAAGGAGGTGATACCTAGCCGCGCGACCGCACTCGCGTGGAAGCCGCAGCAACGCAGCCTTGCGAGCGCCGTGTCCAGCCCCGGCGGCGCCGACTAGGGAGCGGTTGCTGCGGCCGCCACGGGCGCGGTTGCGCCGGCCTGCTGCGTCACCACGTGCTGATCGCTCTTGCTGGCGACCACGCCGCCATCCTCGAGCCGGGCGCGGTACACCAGCACGTTCTCCATCACGCGCTGGACGTAATTGCGCGTCTCCGACAGCGGGATGCGTTCGACCCAGTCGACTGGATCGACATTGGGATCCCTGGGATCGCCACGCGCCTGCACCCATTCGCGCACCCGGCCGCGGCCGGCATTGTAGCCGGCGAACGTCATGATCTGGTTGCCGCGATATTCCGACAACAGCGCGCTGAGCTCGGCGGCGCCCATCTGCGTGTTGTAGACGGGGTCGGAGACCATCCGGTCCCAGTCATAGGTCAGGCCGAAGCGCTTTGCGGTGTCGCGTCCGGCTTCCGGCGTCACCTGCATCAGGCCGACCGCGTTGGCGGGCGACTTGTCGCGCTGGTCGAACGAGCTCTCGGTGCGCGCCACCGAATAGATCACGCTGGTCTCGATCGCGGGCGCGAGCTGCTTGTGCTCGGGGATACCGATGGTCGGGAAGGCGTAATGGTCGAGCGCGAGCCCGCGCGCCAGCGCCGACTTGCCGACCTCCAGCATCACCCGCGCGTCGTTGCGCCGGCCGGCGAGCTCGCCGAGCGCTTCGAGGACCGCGACGTCGGTGCTCTCCTTGGCGAAATCCTCGGCGTAGTAGAACACCATGTCGCGCTCGCCGATGCCGTAGAGCATGTCGGCGGCGCGCACGCGCTCGTCGGCTGGCGGCGTGTCGGCGGAGGCCAGCACGGGCGAGGGCGCCCGCAGCTCGATGCGGTCGATGCCGAGCCTGGCACGCGCGAGCTGGCCGTAATAGGCGGTCGGATAACGTGCCGCGGCCTGGTAGCTCATGCGCGCGTCGGCGGTTGCGCCCATGGCCTCGGCGGCACGGCCGCGCCAGTAATGCGCGCGCGACAGCGCGATCGGATTGACCGAGCCCTCGTCGATGGCGGCGAAGTGCACCATCGCGGTCCTGGGATCGTCGAGATAGCGCAGCGCGATCCAGCCGCACATGAAGTGATAGTCGATGCGGTAGACTTCCTTCTCGGGCACCGCCGCGGAGCGCACCACGTCGTAGGCCGTCTTGAATTTGCCCTGGTCGAGCAGCTTGCGCGCCAGCAGGCGCCGCTCGCGCCACCAGGCATCCGTGTCTTGCGCCGCCATCATGCCGGGCGCGGCGGCGAGGATCACCTCGGCCGCGTCGTCGATCCGGTCCTTCTGGAGGTGCCACTGCGCGCGGCACAGCACATAGCCGAGATCGGCGCGCGCATCGGCCGGCACGTCGTCGAGATAGTCCTTGGCCTTGTTGGCCTTGCCCGTGACGGCGGCGCAGGCCTTGACGATCGCGAGCGCGTCCTCGCCGAGCCGTTTTGCCGCGCGCCGCGCAGCGCCATAGTCCTTGGCACCGAGGCGCTTGTCCATGCGCGCGCGGTGATCCTCGGCGGCGAGGAGATCGCGGAACGCCTCGTAGGAATCCTCCTCGCTGCGTTCGGACAACTCCTCACTGCGCCAGGCCTCACGTACCAGACGAGCGGCCCGGTCGGCATCGCCTTCGCTCAGCAGCACGCGGGCCAGCGCAAACTTGCCCTTGGCGCTGGTCGGCCGGTCCATCGTGAATTTGTGCACGGTCGCCGCGTCGCTCTTCTCCTGCCACAGCCGCGCTTCGGCGCGGCGGCGCAGCAGCGCGCTGCTCGGCCAGTCCGGATTGGCGGCGAGGAAGCCGGCGTAGCGCTTGAAAGGTGCGGTGCTCTCGGAATGACGCAGCATGAACCAGTCGGCGAGCTTTTGTCCGGCGGGATCCGCGATGCGGTCGCGCGCGGCGGTCGCATCGTCGCTCTTGCCCTTGCGGGCGAGGTCGATCGCGTCCTTCAGCGCGGCGAGATCGCCGGTCAGCGGCGGCGGAGCCGGCTTGTCCGCGGGTTCGTCATCCTGCTTCTTCGATTTGCGCTTGGCCTCGGCATGCTTGCCGTGCCGCGATTTGGCCGCGGCGTGGCGCTGCTTGCCGGCTTTCGCCTCATGCGTCTTCTTCGGCGCGGATGATTTGTGACTGCTCTTCGCCGCCAGTTCAGTGGGAAAGAAGGCCATCGCGGCCACGGCAACGACACACGCGAGCGAGCGTAGGCACTGGTTCATTGGATGGTCCCCCTGCGAAACCACTACAAACCAAGGTCCGCGACGACATGCGGCTTGAGAATCAACGACGACACCAAAACGATGTCACGACATCGTCTCGCATTCCTCACGCTCACGCAACAATGCGGCAAAATACGGATGCAGACGGGAACTTCCGAAACGGCGGAAAAGGCAGTATCTTTAATCTTTGTTAACGAATAAGGCTCGCGCGACGGTTGCGGCTGCTGGCGGCGCCATGAAGAGCCGGATTGCGCGTGTTCCCGCCGCCAAATCCGGTATATTGGGTTCCATCCGTCCTCTCAGCACTTTGTCCCAATCGCTCATGCCGCTTTTCAACCAGTCGATCCGGCGCAAGATCGTCGGCATCGCCCTCGGATTGATCGTCCTGATGCTGGTCACCTCGATCCTGTCGATGGTGATGTCGAGCCAGGTCGGCGTCCTCCTGGACGAGCTGACCAACCGCTACATCCCCGCCTATGGCGATCTGGCGCGCGCCAATATCCGCTCGCTGGAGCGGTCGGTGGCGCTGCGCCGCATGGTCATGATGAAGATGCAGGAGGCTCCGGACGAGGAGGCCTACGCGGCGCGGCTGAAGGAGTTCGAGGAAGCCGACCGCAGGATCGAGCAGGAGACCTCGGACGCGCGCAGCCACATCAACGCGATCATCGACGATACCAGAACGCCCTCGGACAATGCCGCGCTGGCGCGGATCGACGCCCACATCGAAACCGCTGTCTCCGAATTGCGTCGTGGCATGAACGAGGAGCATGCAAGGCTCCTCAAGCAGATCGATGCCAAGCAGATGCCGGAGGCGCGCGGCACGCTGGAGCGTCTCGACGTCCTGCGCGACCAGTTCAATCAGAGGATCGACGGCATTCGTGGCGACATGCTCAAGCAGGTCTTTGCCTCGACGTCGACGGTGATCGGCCGGCAGCATCAGGCGATCATCATCTCGGGCATCGTGACCTTGCTCGCAGCGATCGTCGGCTTTGTCTTCGCGATGCTGGTCTCGAGCGGCATCACGCGGCCGGTGCGCCTGCTGCTCGCCGGCACCCGCGAGGTCGAGGCCGGGCGCTTCGACAAGCCCATCACGGTCTCGACAAAGGACGAGATCGGCGAGCTCGCTGCCGCCTTCAACCGCATGGTCGAGCAGCTCCGCCACAACGAGCGCATCCGCGAGACCTTCGGCCGCTACATCGACCCCAAGGTGGTGCAGGGGCTGATCGACCGCCCGGAGGTCGCCATCGACGGCCAGCGCCGGGTCATGACCATCATGTTCTGCGACATGAGCGGCTTCACCTCGATGAGCGAGGGCATGACCCCGCGCGGCCTTGTCAAGGTGATGAACCACTATTTCACCGTGATGTCCGGTCCGATCAGGAGCAATCGCGGCGTCATCGACAAATATATCGGCGATGCCGTGATGGCCTATTGGGGCCCGCCCTTCATCGACGAGGACGAGCCCGCGCTGCTCGCGGGCCTTGCCGCCATCGACATGGCCGAGCAGGTGCCGGCGCTCCAACGGCAATTGCCTGACCTGCTCGGCATCCGCGCCATGCCCGCGCCGTGCGATCTGCGGATCGGCATCGCCACCGGCGAGGTCCTGACCGGCAGCATCGGCTCCGAGCTGATGATGAGCTTCACCGTGATGGGCGACGCGGTGAACCTCGCCTCGCGGCTCGAGGCCGTCAACAAGACGTACGGTACCCGCATCCTGATCGCGCAGGCGACCGCGGAGGCGATCGGCACGCAGCTCGAGCTGCGCGAGATCGACCGGCTCGCGGTCGTGGGCCAGACCATCCCGCAACCGATCTTCGAGGTGATGGCACGCTCCGGCGCGCTCACCGGCACGCAAGCGAGCCTGCGCGCGCATTATGCCGAAGGCCTTGCCGCCTACCGTGCCCGCCGTTTCGACGAGGCGCGTGCCGCCCTCAACGCGGCGCTCGAAGCCGTCCCCGGCGACGGTCCTTCGCGCACGCTGCTCGGTCGCATCGCACAGTTCGAGACCGATCCGCCCGACGAGGGATGGGACGGCGCCTGGCGTTTGGAGCAGAAATAGCGGCGCGCCGGAATAATTGATTCTACTTCATAACGATGTTCGCCGTGACCTATTTCCCGGGCTTAGGTTTGCTGTCCCTAAGGCGTTTGATGGGGACACGCCGATGACAGAACTTCAGGACAGGCTGGAACGGTTCGAGACGCTCACCGCCGAATGCGAGCTCATCACCAAGCTCGCCACCGACAGCGCCAAGCGCGAGTTCTATCTGAAACTCTCGGAACAGTATCGCCAGCTGGCGCTGGACACGCGGCGGGCGATCGCGACCAGGGCCGCGGCCTGACGTGGGGCGGCAATCCGTTCTTAAGGTTTGGCACGCATCCTTGCCGGATGTGAGCGTCGCGGTTCGCGATGGCTCGCAGCGGGAATGCCGGGAGCCGTTGCGATACAGCGTTCCCTGATGACGTCCTTTGCCGATCGCTCCTGGGGCAATCGCATGCGCCTTCTTGCGGTGATCATCTTCGCGCTGATGACGGCGGCCTGCAATCAGGAGCAGGACATCACCGGCTCGACGCCGGCGTGCCCGATGCGGACCTACAGCTCCTTCAATCCCCGCGACATGAACCAGTGCGTTGCCGCCTGCAAGGCGTGCGACCACGGCAACACCGTGACCTGCACCACTTCCTGCACCCTCAAGGGCGCGCACTGAGCCGCGGGCCGGGGGCGGCTCGCCGAGGGCCGACGGTGCCCAGCCACCGGAACGATTCACATGGGTTAATCATTGAAGGGGCGGCAGGACGCGGAGTCCTATGGAATGGGTATGCTCGATCCCGGTCGGTTCCTGGTGTCGTGCTCGCACTGTGACGCCTGGCCGATGGCGGCGAACCTGAAACGTTCGAGTTGGTCGGCGACCCCGCACGAGGTCCGTTTCGTGTGTCCGCGCTGCCGCAGCGAGGAGACCGCCATCGTCTCCGCGTCCGGCGAACTGACCCCGATCAAGCGCATCGAAGTTCCGCCACGCGACGTGACCGCCGCCTGGGCCCTGGCCCACGCCCGCGGGGGCGGGGCTGAGCGGCAAGCCGACCCGCGATTTGCTGACTCCGCTGTTCGAGCGCTTGAAACGGCAGCAACGCGCTGACCGACAGCAGGCCGAAGATCGTGAGCGCGCCCATCAGCCCGCCCGCGGCTTCGGCTAGCCGCGTCCCGTGCGCGGCTTCAACCATTGCATGATCACGCCGCATGGCGACTGGCGGCTGCGTGGCAGCCTGTGCCTCGCGCTCGCGTCTCTTGCGAAAGCGAGGGCCTGCTGGAGCGATCGCCGCTGCTCGGGCGCACGTGCCATCCACTCGCGTATGACGGCGCGCCGTATCCTCGACTTCAACATGGGAGAGGTCTCCACGAGATGGATCAGGGAGAGCGGATCGGGGAGCGGCAGGATCAAGCCGCGCGGCTGCTCCGGTCTCGCCATGATCGGCAGCGTGCCTATGCCGCCTTTTGCATCGGATAGGCTTGCGATCGTCGCGCGAGCAGGGCACTGCCGCACGGATGTTCGGCGCCCTGCAGGACGACGAAGCCACGCTTCGCCACCGCGGCGCGAAGGTTGTCCTTCGCTTGCGCTTTCTGCGCGTCGAGCCAGATCACCAGCACGGCACGGGGCCCGAGGAAGCCGTCGAGCCAATCCATCGCCGCATCGAGCGCGCTGAGCGGGCGTCGTCGCCAATCCACGAGAGCTGCGTCGTACTGGGCGGCCGGGAGGCCGCAATTGCCGGCCGAGGCAGCCAGAAAATATCCGCGCCTTTGCAGATCCATCATCAATTCCATGCTCTTCGCGCCGACCACGACAATGCGCTGCCGGGGTGAGCAGCCTGCGAGCGCGATCATCGGTTCAATGATCCTGTCGCTGACCTCTGAGGTAGACATGAGTTCACCGGTTCGGTTGTTGTTGCCAGGCAGGGCAGGCCGAAGCTTGCGGGATGGATCGTGGCGGCTCGCCACGCCACGCGCGGTTCGCATTCCCTGCGATGCGTCACGCGGACAGGCGTGACCGGCTCGATATGTTGCTGGTCGCGATATGATTTCGAGATGAGCGCGGTCCCGATTGTATAGGGTCCGCATAGGACCGGTGCGGCCACTATGCCGCCCCTACAAACCGGCGCTCCGATCCTCATCGAATTCAGATTTGCCCGGCGTCATGTTCTGACGTGGAGCTGCAATTCTTTTTCGGAGATCAGGATGCCGGCATATCGCGCATTTGTGGTGGGACGCCACAGCGTACCGATCGGGGTGGTTCAAATGGACTGCACCGACGATGAATCGGCGATCTCTCGCGCCGCCAAACTCGTTGACAGCCACGATGTGGAGCTCTGGCAACTTGATCGGCCGGTCGCGAGATTCGAAGCGCAGTCCGGACACATGCACAGGAAATAGTCCTGGTTCGCTCGGGACGGTGATCTTGTCGTATCGAGACGTGTTGCCCGACGGGCAAAACACCTGCGAGGCTGTCAATCGATCTTTGTAGAATTATTCCACTTTACCGAAATTCGGATTTAAGCCGGCGAGGCCGGAAAGGTGTCTGCGAGGCCGCAGGATGGGTAGAGCGGAGCGAAACCCATCATGCTTCGGCGCCGACGAGAGTCGATGGGTTTCGCTGCGCTCTACCTCAGATGCTGTACCCCGTCATGGCGAGCGCAGCGAAGCGATCCAGCATCGTAGGGTGGAGCGGTGGTGGGCACGGCACTTTGCGCCTTTGCCCGCTCCACGGCACTAACGGTGAGGGGTCGACTCAAATGCGGATACGCGGTCATTGCGCCGAAGCCGGGCGCGCTGCTCGTGTCATAAAATCTCAAGTTGTGGATTGTCATTTTCGCTACGGTATCAAGGTAAGCCAACCCGTGTCTTCCCGGTAACGATTGTGCTGTCCACGCAACACTCACGGCGGATTTAACTCTCGTCACTGCCGGTTCGCATCAGCGCCGCTTTTTGGCCACACCTGAACATGAATAAAATCGCTCTAAAGTTTGAGAGACAGCGGCGGTCCGAACAAGGCGACGGGAAATCCAAGGGTCGATTCGAATCTTGGTCGATTCAAATCTTGGCTCTGATTTTTCGGGTCTGAAAGGGTTAGCCGGGGAAACTGGTTTGCAATGGACGCGAAGGCCAACATCAAGCAGAGGCTGCCAAGCCGTCACGTGACGGAAGGCCCTGCGCGCGCGCCGCACCGGTCCTACTTCTACGCCATGGGTCTGACCACCGAGCAGATCCACCAGCCTTTCGTCGGCGTCGCCTCCTGCTGGAACGAGGCCGCTCCCTGCAACATCGCCCTGATGCGCCAGGCGCAGGCGGTGAAGAAGGGCGTCGCGTCGGGCGGCGGCACGCCCCGCGAATTCTGCACCATCACCGTCACCGACGGCATCGCCATGGGCCATGACGGCATGCGCTCCTCGCTGCCGTCGCGCGAATGCATCGCCGACTCGGTCGAGCTGACCGTGCGCGGCCATGCCTATGACGCCCTCGTCGGTCTCGCCGGCTGCGACAAGTCGCTGCCGGGCATGATGATGGCGATGGTCCGTCTCAACGTGCCCTCGATCTTCATCTACGGCGGCTCGATCCTGCCCGGCAATTTCCGCGGGCAGCAGGTCACCGTGCAGGACATGTTCGAGGCGGTCGGCAAGCACTCGGTCGGCGCCATGTCGGACGAGGACCTCGACGAGATCGAGCGCGTGGCGTGCCCCTCGGCGGGCGCCTGCGGCGCGCAGTTCACCGCCAACACCATGGCGACCGTCTCGGAAGCTATTGGCCTCGCGCTGCCTTACTCGGCCGGTGCCCCGGCGCCCTACGAGATCCGCGACGCCTTCTGCATGACCGCAGGCGAGAAAGTGATGGACCTGATCGCCGAGAACCTCCGGCCGCGCGACATCGTCACCCGCAAGGCGCTGGAGAATGCCGCTGCCGTGGTCGCCGCGTCCGGCGGCTCGACCAATGCTGCACTGCACCTGCCGGCGATCGCGCACGAGGCCGGCATTAAGTTTGACTTATTCGACGTCGCCGAAATCTTCAAAAAGACACCTTATGTCGCGGATTTGAAGCCGGGTGGTCGTTATGTCGCCAAAGACATGTTTGAAGTAGGTGGCATACCGCTTCTGATGAAGACGCTGCTCGACAACGGATTTCTCCACGGCGACTGCATTACGGTCACCGGTCGAACGATCGCCGAAAACCTCAAAAGCGTGAAATGGAATCCGCACCAGGACGTGGTGCACCCGGCAGACAAGCCCATCACCGTGACAGGCGGTGTGGTCGGTCTGAAGGGGAATTTGGCGCCAGAAGGTGCGATCGTGAAAGTCGCGGGAATGTCTAACCTCAAGTTTACCGGTCCGGCCAGGTGCTTCGACCGTGAGGAGGATGCTTTCGAGGCGGTCCAGAAGCGCACCTATCGCGAAGGCGAAGTCATCGTGATCCGCTACGAGGGGCCCAAGGGCGGTCCCGGCATGCGGGAAATGCTCCAGACCACCGCGGCGCTGACCGGCCAGGGCATGGGCGGCAAGATCGCGCTCATCACCGACGGCCGCTTCTCCGGCGCCACCCGCGGCTTCTGCATCGGCCATGTCGGCCCGGAGGCGGCGGTCGGCGGCCCGATCGGGCTGCTCGAGGACGGCGACATCATCGAGATCGATGCGGACGTCGGTACCCTTAACGTAAAATTGAGTGACGCTGAGCTCGCTCAGCGCAAGACCAAATGGAGCGCTCGCGCGACTAACCACACGTCGGGTGCGCTCTGGAAGTATGCTCAGCAGGTTGGACCAGCAGTCGGAGGGGCAGTAACCCATCCGGGCGGCGCGCACGAGAAACAGTGCTATGCGGACATCTAGGCGTGCCATTGTTGCGTTTGTGTTCGGGGGCCGGTGCGCTGGCCGCGCCCGCGCTCGCCTTTGATGGCGCGCCGGTCAACAAGGACGCCACCATCCCGGTCGTGACCACCTTGCCGGGTGCCGCGCCCGCCGTGCGCAGCAAGGTGCCGGCGCCGGTGACCGCGCCTCAGGAGACCAGCCTCAGCGCACTGCAATATGCCGCCGAGGGCGGTCATCCCATCGCGCAGTGGAAGCTCGGCCGCATGTACGCCAATGGCGACGGCGTGGCCCAGGACGATGTCCGCGCCTTCGAATATTTCAGCCGGATCGCCAATGCGCATGCCGAGGACAGCCCGTCGGCGCCGCAGGCGCAGGTCGTGGCCAATGCCTTCGTCGCGCTCGGCCGCTACTATCTGAGCGGCATCCCGAACTCCAAGGTCAAGCCGGACCAGGACCGGGCGCGTGAGATGTTCTCCTACGCGGCCTCCTATTTCGGCAATGCGGATGCCCAGTACGATCTCGCCCGGCTCTACCTGAAGACGCCGGACGCTTCGCGCGAGGATTTCCGCTACGGCGCGCGCTGGCTCGGCCTTGCCGCCCAGAAGGGCCAGCACGAGGCCCAGGCGCTGCTCGGCCAGATGCTGTTCAACGGCGACCGCCTGCCGCGGCAGGCTGCGCGCGGCCTGATGTGGCTGACCCTGGCGCGTGACAGCGCAGGCGCCGATGAGACCTGGATCAAGGAAAGCTACAACCGCGCCTTCGCCAAGGCTCCGACGACGATCGCGCCATGTGCCTGCAAATGCTGGAACAGTGGGTGCAGGGCCGCCGCGAGTAGGGCAGCGACCTCGGTGCCGTAGGGTGGGCAAAGCGCAGCGTGCCCACCAACCCTGCGAACGTTACGCCGCCTCTAGATCCAGATCCGCCCACACCGGCACGTGATCCGACGGCTTCTCCCAGCCGCGCACATAGCTGTCGATGCCGACATTGGCGAGCTTGTCGCTGGCCTGCGGCGACAGCAAGAGATGGTCGATGCGCAGGCCCTGGTTCTTCTGCCAAGCGCCGGCCTGGTAATCCCAGAACGTGTAGAGCCCACCCTCGTCGGTCACCGCCCGCAGGGCATCGGTCAGGCCGAGGCTGAGCAGGGACTGAAAACTCTCGCGCGTCTCGGCCTTGAACAGGGCGTCCTCGGTCCAGGCCGCGGGATTGTGGACGTCGCGGGCATGCGGAATCACGTTGAAGTCGCCTGCGAGGATCAGCGGCTCCTCGGTCTTGAGGCGCTCCTTCGAATACTCAAGAAGCCGCGACATCCATTTGAGCTTGTAGGGATATTTCTCGGTCCCGACCGGATTGCCGTTGGGTAGATAGAGGCAGGCGATGCGCAGGACCCCACGCTTGAGCGTCACCACGCCCTCGAGGAAGCGGGCATGGACGTCCTCGTCGTCGCCGGCGAGGCCCGATTTGGTCTCGTCGAAGCGGAGTTTTGAGAGCAGGGCGACGCCGTTGAACGTCTTCTGCCCGTGCGTGACCACGTTGTAGCCGAGCGCCTCGATCTCCAGCCGTGGGAAGGCCTCGTCGACGCACTTGATCTCCTGCAGGCAGACGATGTCCGGCTGGCACTCCTTCAGCCAGGTCAGCAGCAGGTCGATCCGCTGCCGGACCGAGTTCACGTTCCAGGTGGCAACTCTGATGGGCATGTCGGTGGGGCTCCGGACCAAGGGCCATGGTTAGAACAAACTGCAAACACGCCCGTCAAGGACGCCGCAGAATCTCCCACAAAATTAACCCGGCTTAAGCAGGCCGCAGGCCATTGATACGGAAAAGGTTCCGCGGATGGGATGGCCGGATAAATCGTTGGGACAGACTGAGCCGCGCGACGGCCTGATCGGCGCGTTCCTGTACTGGCTCGGCGGCTTCGAGATCGAGGACGGCCTGACCGCCGGCCTCAGCGAGCGCGAGCTGCGCCGGATCCGCGCCAAGCAGATCGACGCGGTGATGCGGGCCATCCCGGTGACGATGGCCGTCACCATGCTCAATGTCGCCATCGTGCTCATCCTGTTCTGGGGCAGGGGCTGGAACGATTTCCTCGCGATCTGGGGCATGACCCTTGCCGTCACCGCCTCGCTCGCCGTGCGCGCCTGGCGCCGCTCGCACCAGAGCCCACTGCAGGAGGCCTCGCCCCGCGCCGCGCGTCAGATGCTGCGGCAGGCGTTTTTCCTCGCCGCGATCTGGGGCACGCTGCCGCTGGCACTGTTCAGTCGCATCGAGCCGACCAGCCAGCTCATCCTGGCTTGTCTGATGGTGGGCATGATGTCGGGCGGCGCCTTCACGCTGTCGACCTTCCCGCGCGCCGGCCTCGTCTATCTCGCCACCATGACGGTCGCCTGCGCCGGAGCGCTATTGCTGTGCGGAAGCGGGCCATACCCGGTGACCGCGGTATTCCTGCTGCTGTTCGCGTTCTTCATGGCGCGCAACATCGTCTCGCAGGGCAACCTGTTCCTCGGCAACCTCAAGGCCCGGCTCGAGCTCGAGCGCCAGACCGAGATCATCTCGCTGCTGCTGAAAGACTTCCAGGAGAACGCCAGCGACTGGCTGTGGCAGACCGACGCCGAGGGGCATCTCGTCGACGTGCCCCAGCGCTTCGCCGACGTCGCGCAGCTGCCGCTTCCGCTGCTCAAGGGATCGCAATTCGCCGACGTGCTCGACATGCTCTGTCCCGAGGACAAGAGCGCCGCCTACAACATCGTCGGCCTGATGGAACATGCCGAGCCGCTGCACGAGATGAACCTCAAGGTCGTCGCCGGCGGCGAGGCGCGGCTGTGGTCGCTGACGGCGAAACCGGCCTATGACCGCGACGGGCAATTCTTGGGCTATCGCGGCTTCGGCCGCGACGTCACAGAGCGCTGGCGCGCCGAAAAGGCCGAGGCCGAGAGCCGCGCCAAGTCGGATTTCCTCGCAGTCATGAGCCACGAGATCCGCACGCCCATGAACGGCGTGCTCGGGCTGGCCAGCATGTTGCTCGAGACAAAGCTCGATCCGGAGCAGCGCGAGGCGGTCACCACGATCCGGGAGTCCGGCGACAATCTCCAGCGCATCCTCAACGACATCCTCGACCTCTCCAAGCTCGAGGCCGGCCGCTTCCAGTTCGAGGCGATCGATTTCGCCCCGCAGGCGTTGGTCGAAACCGTTGCGACGGTCGCGCGCGCGAGCGCCAAGGGCAAAGGGCTCGCGGTCAAGGTCTCGCTCGATCCGAACCTGCCGCCGACGCTGCGCGGCGACGTCGCGCGCATCCGCCAGGTGCTGCTCAACCTTGCCTCCAACGCCGTGAAGTTCACCGATCAAGGCGAGGTGACGATCGCTGCGACCTGCCAGGCGCGCCGCGACCTGCTCGCCACCGTCGAATGGACCGTGACCGACAGCGGCATCGGCATCGCACCCGAGAAGGTCGGCCAGCTGTTCAGCGACTTCGCGCAGGCCGATGCCTCGATCAGCCGCCGCTTCGGCGGTACTGGACTTGGCCTTGCGATCTCCCGCCGCATCATCGAGCAGATGGGCGGCACCATCGGCGTCACCTCGATGCCGGGCGAGGGCTCGGCCTTCCGTTTCACGCTGGTGCTGCCCTGGAGCCAGGCGCAGGCATCCGACCAGGCGGCCGGCGCCGACGAGGCCGACGCGCTCAAGGCGCGCATCGCCGGGCTCGACCGGCCGCTCAAGGTGCTGGTCGCCGAGGACGATGCGGTCAACCGCATGGTCGTGAGCAAGATGCTGGGGGCCTTCGATGTCGAGCTGAAGGTCGTGACCGACGGTGTCCAGGCCGTCGCGGCAGCCTCAGAGGGCGATTACGATGTCGTGCTGATGGACGTCCGCATGCCCGACATGGACGGCCTTGCCGCGACCCGCGCGATCCGTGCGCAAGGCGGCCGGTTCGACGCGTTGCCGATCATCGCGCTGACCGCCAATGCCTTCCCCGAGGACGTCAAGATCTGCCGCGAGGCGGGGATGTCGGATTTTCTGGCAAAGCCCTTGCGCAAGCCCACCCTGGTCGCGGCCTTGCTGCGTTCGCTGGACGGTTACGCGATGTCGGAGGACGCGCCGCTTCAGCCGGAGCTGATGCCGCTTGAGGTGGAGTGGACGGACGAGGAAAGGCAGATGACGGGCGCGTAGAGCTTTCCATAGACCCGCGCGGCGACCGCCTTCAGGCGCTCGACCGAGCCGGACTCCGGATGCCGCTTGACCGGGGCGAACAGGATCGAAGCCTGCCCCTTCGATGCCGGCCCTTTCGATCAATCCCGGGAACGGCCTGATGAGCCACAAGGCGACATGGCTGTAATAGGAAGGAGGCCGCCAACTGAGGCGGCATTGCACCCGAAATTATCCTAACATGACACGAGATCAAGAAGCCATTGAACGAGTTCGATCCGATGGTCGGTGGAAGGCCCTTGCGATTGGTCCAGACAGAGAGCTTAAAATTGCCTTCCTGATCCGCGGGGATGATTGGCGTCCTCTGAGAGCACCATGGTGGCATGGCAAGGATGTCTCGATTATTGGCGCCGACCTCAACGGCAACTTCATCCTTCGCCATTGCGACGGCTCAGTCCGACTGTGGGATCATTCAAAGCAAACCGACGAAGTTATTGCATCAGGCGTCATGGAATTCTGCAGTCGCCTCGGAACGCAACTAGGACAGCACAAAAATCAACCTAGTGCCGGGGCGCAAATGCAGACAGCGCAAAAATGGCTATTCTCACAATAGAGCTCGATGCCGGCAGTTGGAAAACTGCTTATGATTTTCGATCAGCCCTCAAGGCAGCAATAGGGGCTCCGGAATGGCATGGTGATATAGCGGCTGCTTTCCTAGATTCAATTTTCGGGGGCGGCATGAATGTCCTCAAGCCTCCTTACGTCATCAAGGTCGTGAATACGGTGCACCTTGCGCCACAGCTTAAGGAGCTGATCCGCGATCTTTCGTCAGCGATGGAGGACACGCGAATGCGTCGGCTTGCCCGTACAGGCGAGGACGTTGCGGCTAGTCTTGAAATCGCGAGTTAGGATACTCGCGACCCCTGACTGGTCCGCTATCGACAATCCCCGACATTACCGACCGAAACCTTGGGAGCAAGGTCGAACGCCCCAACTTTGGGGATCTCGCGACGATGACATCCTACCCCTGTTTTGCCCGACGGGTCAAATTAATTTCGTAAAATCAGAAGCGCATCGTGCCGGCTTCCCGGCTACTGTGCATGGGGTTGTTTTTCAGATTTTGAGTCGGACTAGATCGAGAAGCTGGTCCCGCAGCCGCAGGACGCCGTCGCGTTCGGATTGTTGACGCGGAACGAGGCGCCGATCAGGTCGTCGACGAAATCGACCTGCGAGCCCGCCAGGAACGGCTGCGAGGCGGAATCGACCAGCACCACCGCATTGTCCTGCTCGATCACCAGATCGTCGTCGGTGCGGTCGCGGTCGATGTCGAACTTGTACTGGAAGCCGGAGCAGCCGCCGCCCTCGACGGAGATGCGCAGCATCGCACCTGTGCCTTCGCCCTTGAGGATCTCCCCAATCCGGCGTGCGGCGCGGTCGCTGATGGTCACGGCAGTGGTCATTGCTGGTCTCCGATAGTCCCGCGTCATACCAGGGTCACTTGCCCAATTCAGTTGGTATCCCGCGTCCGACATAGTTAAGTGCCACCATACGCAGAATCAAATGGATAGGGACTAAATTCGCCGTGTCCGTCGGAATGGCAGCCCCCCGCGCGCCCTATGCCTGCGACCCCGATCGCAGCCGTGGCCGGCTGGTCGCCGAGCCGCCGAGTCGGACCCGGAGCCCGTTCCGGCGGGATTGCGACCGGGTGATCCATTCCACCGCGTTCCGCCGCCTGAAGTACAAGACCCAGGTGTTCGTGTTCCACGAGGGCGACCATTACCGCACCCGGCTCACCCATTCGCTGGAGGTGGCGCAGATCGCCCGGGCGCTGGCCCGGCAGCTTGGGCTGGACGAGGACCTCACGGAAACCCTGGCGCTGGCTCATGATCTCGGCCACCCGCCGTTCGGGCACGCCGGCGAGCGGGCCCTGGATGCCTGCCTGAAGCAGTTCGGCGGCTTCGACCACAATGCCCAGACGCTTCGCGTCGTCGCCGCGCTGGAGCACCGCTATCCTGAATTCGACGGCCTGAACCTGACTTGGGAGTCGCTTGAGGGCATCGTCAAGCACAACGGCCCCTTGACCGATCGCAGCGGCGCGCCGGTCGGGCGCTATCGCGAGCACGGCGTCCCCGTCGGCATCGCCAACTACATCAAGACGTACGACCTCGAACTGTGGAGCTTCGCCTCGCTCGAAGCCCAGGTCGCCGCCATCGCAGATGACATCGCCTACGACGCCCACGACATCGACGACGGGTTGCGGGCCGGCCTGTTCCATCTCGACGACCTCAAGGTGATGCCGCTCACCGCGGAGATCATCGCCGAGACCTCCGCGCATTACCCTGACCTCGAAGACGTCCGGCGCGGGGCCGAGCTGGTGCGCGAGCTGATCTCGCACCTGATCGGCGCGGTGTTCGCGGAGGCGCAGAAGAACCTCAATGCCGTGAAGCCGCAATCGGCCCAGGACGTGCGCCAGCAGAGCAGGGCGCTGATCGCGTTTCCGGCCGAGGTCGCCGAGGAAGAAGCCGCCATCAAGGCCTTTCTCTACCAGCACATGTACCGCCACAAGCGGGTGATGCGGGTCATGGGGGAGGCCGAGCAGATCCTGTTCGACCTGTTCGCCAAATACCTGACATCGCCGGCCGAGCTGCCGCCGGAATGGCTCACGGGGGCGGAGGCGGACAATGAGGGCGACCGGGCCCGGCGGATCGGCAATTTCATTGCCGGAATGACCGACCGTTTCGCCCTGACCGAGCACCAGCGGCTTTTTGACTCGACCCCGGATTTGCGTTAGGCGGCGGCCATGCCCCAGACATCCTCATCCCTGCATTTGTTCGCCGACGTGCTCGGACGCGTGCACGCCGCCTGCCGCGCGCTCGCGGCGGACGCCAACTGGCCCGAGGGCATCGATTTCTCCCGCGTGGTGGTCGAGCCGCCCCGCGATGCCTCCCATGGCGACATGGCGACCAACGCCGCCATGGTGCTTGCGAAAGAGGCAAAGGCAAAACCCCGCGATCTCGCCGAGCAGATCGCCGAGCGGCTGCGACTGACGCGCTGATCGCCAAGGTCGACGTCGCCGGTCCCGGCTTCATCAATCTGACCTTGAAGCCGGCCGCCTGGGCCGAGGCGCTGCGCACGGTGCTGCGTGAGGGCGCTGACTACGGCCGCGTCCACGGCGGCGCCAAGGTCAACGTCGAATACGTCTCGGCCAATCCGACCGGGCCGATGCATGTCGGTCATTGCCGCGGCGCCGTGTTTGGCGATGCGCTGGCGAGCCTGCTTGAGTTCGGCGGCCACGACGTCACCCGCGAATATTACATCAACGATGCCGGCGCGCAGGTCGACGTGCTCGCCCGCTCTGCGTTTCTCCGCTACCGCGAGGCGCTCGGTGAGGCCATCGGCGCGATCCCGGAAGGGCTCTATCCCGGCGACTATCTGAAGCCGGTCGGCGAGGCGCTGGCGAAGGAGCACGGCGACAAGCTGCTCGCCATGAGCGAGGCGCAGTGGCTGCCGACGGTGCGCGCCAAGGCGATCGCGATGATGATGGATGAGATCAAGGACGATCTCGCCGCGCTCAACATCCGCCACGACGTGTTCTTCTCCGAGCGCTCGCTGATCGAGACCGGCAACAACAAGGTCGCCGAGACCATCGATTTCCTGAAGGCCAAGGGTGACGTCTATGAGGGCCGCCTGCCGCCGCCGAAGGGCGCGCCGGTCGAGGATTGGGAAGACCGCGAGCAGCTGCTGTTCAAGGCGACCGCCTACGGCGACGACGTCGATCGTCCGCTGATCAAGTCGGACAATTCCTATACCTACTTCGCCTCCGACATCGCCTACCACAAGAACAAGTTCGACCGCGGCTTTGCCGAGATGATCGACGTCTGGGGCGCCGACCATGGCGGCTACATCAAGCGTATGCAGGCGGCGGTGAAGGCGACGACGTCGGGCAAGGGCACGCTCGACGTCAAGATCGTCCAGCTCGTGAAGTTGCTGCGCAACGGCGAGCCGGTGAAAATGTCCAAGCGGAGCGGGGACTTTGTCACCTTGCGTGAGGTGGTGGATGAGGTCGGCCAGGATGCCGTCCGCTTCATGATGCTGTACCGCAAGAACGACGCGGTGCTCGACTTCGACCTCGCCAAGGTCATGGAACAGTCGCGCGACAACCCGGTGTTCTACGTCCAGTACGGCCATGCCCGCGGCCACTCAATCTTCCGCAACGCGCGGGCGGAGGTGTTCCCGGACCTGCCGGAGGACGCCGAAAAGCGCATTGCCTGGCTCAGTGAGTCGGCGGTGGATCGGCTGTCCGACCCCGTCGAGCTCGATCTTCTCAAGCGCCTCGCAATTTATCCGCGCATGCTGGAAGCGGCCGCCGCGGCCCATGAACCGCACCGAATTGCCTTTTATCTCTATGATTTAGCCAGCGAATTTCACGCGCTTTGGACGAAGGGGCGCGATTTGCCCTATTTACGCTTCATTATCAATAATGATGCAGATCTTACGAAGGCGCGGCTGGCCATGGTCCAGGGCGTCGTCTCTGTCCTGGCATCGGGCCTCGCCATCCTCGGCGTCCATGCTCCGGACGAGATGCGGTAGTTTGGGGCGAACTACTTAATGGGAATTCGGGGGTAACCGGCAGAAGCCGGATCGCTTAGACTTGGTTGAAAGCCTTGTGGGTCGAAAGCAGTGCCTTGGTCGAGGGGCGCGCGGCTTTCCCGAAGGGACGCATCATCACGATGGCCGAACGATATCACAACAGACCGTTTCCTTCCGATGACTATGGTCGCGGCGGCGACCAGCATGGGAAGACGGAAAGCGACCCCTTGGCCGAGCTCGCCCGCCTGATCGGTCAGACCGATCCGTTCGCTGCGCAGTCGCAGCCCAGCGCCCGCCCGCCGGCAGCGCCGCGCCCAGCCAGAGCTATCACGACGACAATTATTCGCAGGATGACTATCAGCAGGACCATGCCGAGCAGGCTCCGCCGCCTCCATCCGGGCCGCCGTCGTGGATGCGGCGCGCCAACGTGCAGCCGCAGCCGCAGCCGCAGCCGGCGCCCGAGCCCGACTATCCCGTCTCTGTGAGCCCGGTTCATCCGCTGCATCGCTATTCAGCCCAGCCGGCCGCGCCCGCGCCTGATTACCATCAGCCGCAGGCCTATCCCGATCACGGCTACCAGGATCAGGCTCATCAGGCTCAAGCCTACCCGGATCAGGCCTACCAGCAGCACGGTCAGGCCCAGCAGGAGCAAGCCTATCAGGAGCCGTATCCGCAGCCCGATCCGTCGCGCTACGACGATGCGCTCTACGGACGCTTGGAGGCGGGCGAGCAGGACTATCAGCGCGATCCCGCCTATCCTGATGATCCCTACGCGTTCCAGAGCGACTATCCCGAATCCGATCTCGACGAGGACGAGCCGAAGAAGCATCGCGGCGGCATGATGACGGTCGCGGCGATCCTCGCGCTCGCTGTTGTCGGCACGGGCGCGGCCTTCGCCTACAAGACCTATGTGGGCTCGCCCCGCAGCGGCGAGCCGCCGATCATCCGGGCCGACAACACGCCGACCAAGATCGTGCCGGCGCCGACTGACTCCTCGGCCAAGGTGCCGGATCGGATGGCGAGCGGCGACGGCTCCGAGAAGATCGTGCCGCGCGAAGAGGCGCCGGTCGACGTCAACGCCAAGGCCAGCGGCCCCCGCGTGGTGTTCCCGCCGCTGAACCAGAACGCCAATCCGCCGTCGGTGGCGAGCGTCTCGCCCTCCGCGGTGCCGCCGAGGTCATCGACTTGCGCTCGGCACTCGGACTGCGACAGGTTGTGCAATATCAGCACCCCGGCGAGGCGGGTGGCCTCGGCGCGGGCGCGGGCAGGGGTCCACTCCGGGTGGGTGCCGATGACGTGCCAGTCCCGCTTGCCGGTGCTCGGGTTGAGGTGCTGGTAATAATAAGTGAAGACGCCGTTCGGGGTGGTGCGCAAAGCGAACCCTTTCTGACCCTTAGGGCCGCCGTCGCTGTAGGTCTTGCGCGCGGCCCCGGCGACGAGGTGCTTCTCAGTAATAAAGACAGGCACGGAGTTTTCCCCATTTTTCGTCGCCATTGGGCCCGCCAATGGCGACAGTTGGCGATTAGCCCCGGCTAACGAAATGCTAGAAATGCGGGGGCGGATGGTGACAAATGGGACCGTTCGGGCTAACGAAAGTAAAGCTGTTCTCGTTTTTCTTTAGCGGTCTCAATGTCTTATCGTATCCTCTGCACCAATGACGACGGTATCCATGCCCCCGGCCTCAAGGTCGTGGAGGAGATCGCGCAGGCGCTGTCCGATGACGTCTGGGTCGTCGCGCCCGAGCTCGACCAGTCCGGGGTGTCGCATTCGCTATCGCTGAACGACCCCTTGCGCCTGCGCGAGGTCGGCCCGCGGCACTTCGCCGTGCGCGGCACGCCGACCGACTGCGTCATCATGGGCGCGCGGCATATCCTCGGCACCAAGCCGCCGGACCTTGTGCTGTCGGGCGTCAACAAGGGCCGTAACGTCGCCGAGGACGTGGTCTATTCCGGCACCATTGCCGGTGCGCTCGAAGGCACCATCCTGGGGCTGCCGTCATTCGCGCTGTCGCAGGAGTTCAGCGTCGAGACGCGCGAACGGCCGCCGTGGGACACCGCGCGCAAGTTCGGCCCGGACATCCTGCGCAAGGTGATCGCCGCCGGCATCCCCAAGGACACCGTCATCAACGTCAATTTCCCGTCCTGCGCGCCGGAGGATGTGCTGGGCATCCGCGTCACGCGCCAGGGCAAGCGCAATCTCGGCTTCCTCAGGATCGACGAGCGCAGGGACGGCCGCGGCAATCCCTATTTCTGGATCGGCTTCGAGCGCGCGGCGATGATGGACACGCCGGCGGACGGCACCGATCTCGCGGCACTTCGCGAGCGCTACGTCTCGGTCACCCCGCTCCGGCTCGACCGCACCAATGAGGCGTTTTCCGAAGCGCTGAGCGCGACGCTGAAATAGCGGCTAGCCGCCGCGAAGCGCGGCTTCGATGGTCTTGCCGAGCGCGTCGAGCTGGAACGGCTTCTGCAGCGCCGGGCGATCGCGGTACTGCTCGGGCAGGCCGGAGGAGCCGTAGCCGGTGGCGAAGATGAACGGGCAGCCCTTCGCCTTGATGAGGTCCGCGACCGGCGAGATGACCTTCCCGTTGACGTTGACGTCGAGAATGGCGATGTCGAACTCGGTCGCCTGGGCGAGCCGCATGGCTTCGGTGATATCGCCGGCCTCGGCGGCGACCTTGTAACCGAGCTCTTCGAGCATGTCCGCGACCATCATCCTGATCATCACCTCGTCCTCGACGAGGAATACAGAGCGGCCCGAAAGCCCTGTCGCAGTCATTGTCGTTCAGTCCTTGCCCATTTGCAGAAAACGTTCGCAGATAACGCGAATCGACGCAATGCGCGTTTCGGCGAACGGACGCCTGAAAATGGCCTTTGCGGTCAGGCCTATGCAAGCCAATTTGTGGTCAAATACTCCAGCAAAAAAGCTATCATGGGTTCCTGAGCAGGAACAAGATTCTTGGCGCGGGTCTTAGCAATGGGCGCGACGATCCGGACCTGACGAGACGATACAAATAGCGATGACCCCCAATCAGCACCCGCCGGAAAAGATGATGTTTCAGCTCACGCTGAGGCGTCGGGGCATCAGCGATCAGGCGGTGCTGCGGACCATGGAGGAGGTGCCGCGCGACGAGTTCGTCGATGAGGCCGATCGCGAGGGGGCCTATCGCGACAGCGCGCTGCCGATCGCCTGCGGGCAGACCATCAGCCAGCCCTTCGTCGTCGCCTACATGACCGAGCAGCTCCAGCTCCAGAAGCAGCACCGCGTGCTCGAGATCGGCGCCGGCTCCGGCTACCAGGCCGCGGTGCTGTCGCGGCTCGCAGGGCAGGTGCTGACGGTCGAGCGCTATCGCAGGCTTGCCGACACGGCGCGCGCCAGGCTCGAAAAGCTCGGCTGTCACAATGTCGAGGTGATGCTCGGCGACGGTCTCAACCTGCCGCCCAATATCGGCCCGTTCGATCGCATCATCGTCACCGCTGCGGTGGAGCAGCTTCCGGAGAATCTGGTCGAGCGGCTCGAGGTCGGCGGCATCCTGATCGCCCCGGTCGGCCCGCATCAGGGTGTGCAGACCCTGATCCGGCTGACCCGGACCGAAGCGGGGATCGAGCGCAGGGAACTCGTCGAGGTGCGCTTCGTGCCCGCGCTGCCGGGCGTGGCGCGGGAGCTGTAGAATTCCGGATCGGCTGTGCTGCCAACATCTTATTGGGAGGGTTAAGCCGTTATTTACTCGGCGGGTGTTTACTTAAAAGACCAGTTCTGTTGCGTACGAGTGAGTAACCATGTCTGTCGTCGCCGAGTTGCTTTACTCGCGCCGCGTGCCGCAGGTCGCGGTGCTGGCGCTGATTTCCTTCAGCTTCGCAGGGTGCAGCGCCGACATGTCGTCGCGGCTGTCCCAATCGAACTTCTCCAATCCCTTCTCGTCTGAGCAGACCGGTTCGGTGCAGCAGGCCCCGCCGCCGCAGCGTGAGCTGCCGCAATATGCGCGGCCTCAGACCCAGCCCGGCTACTACCAGTCGCAGCCTTTGCCGCCGCCGGCCGTGTCCGCACCGCAATCCTATCCCGTCACATCGGGTGGGGGCGTGTCCGGAGGCGGGCGGGGTGTCAGCTCCTATGCACCCCCGGCACAGCCCCACCTCGAGACCACCGCCACCGTGCCGCCGCGCTCGGTCGCGGCAGCCCAGCCGGCCGGCGGGACCAAGATCATCGTCGGCACCAGCGACACGCTCGACGTGCTCGCCAAGCGGTATCACGTCACGCCGCAGGCGATCCTCGCCGCCAACGGTTACAAGGGCCCGCGCGCGCTTTCGCCGGGTCAGCAGCTGATCATTCCGCATCCGGCCACGGCGGCTGCACCGGCGCCTGCTGCGGTCGCGGCGGCTCCGGCGAAGGCGCCTGCTGCCAAGCCCGTTGCGGCCGTCGCCGCGCCGCCGAGCATCCACTTCGTCAATCGCGGCGACACGCTCGCCAGCATCGCCCGCAAGAACCACATCTCGGCGACCGAGCTCGCCCGCGCCAACGGCCTCGAGCCGTCGGCCAAGCTCAAGCTCGGCACCAAGCTGAACGTGCCCGGCGCCAAGACCGTCGCGGTTGCCGCGCCGGTTGCTCCGGCCCCCGTCGCGGCTGCGCCGGTTGCGGGCACGCTCCAGCCCGTCGCGGCCGCTCCCGTTCCGGCGACCAAAATGGCGGCTGCCGCTCCCGTGCAGAGCGCGCGTCTGGCCCAGGCTACCAATGTCGAAGAGAAGCCCGTCGAGACGCCGGCGAAGGCTGCGGAAGCCACCGGCGCGCTGCCGACCTTCCGCTGGCCGGTGCGCGGCAAGGTGGTCACGACCTATGGCGCCAAGACTAACGGCAAATCCAATGACGGCATCAATCTCGCGGTGCCCGAGGGCACCCCGGTCAAGGCGGCTGAAGACGGCGTCGTTGCCTATTCCGGCAACGAGCTGAAAGGTTACGGCAATCTGGTCCTGGTTCGGCACTCCAACGGCTACGTCACCGCATATGCCCATGCGAGTGAGCTGTTGGTGAAGCGCGGTGACACCATCAAGCGCGGTCAGGTCATTGCCAAGTCGGGTCAATCCGGTGAGGTGGCGTCGCCGCAGCTCCACTTCGAGATCCGCAAGGGATCGAGCCCGGTTGACCCGCTTCAATTCCTGAACGGGGCGTGAGGCAAGGGCCCACGGAGTCGGGCGCGCAATCACCACAAATATGCTGTCATCGCCCGCCTTGTGCGCATTGCGCACTCGAGCGGGCGATCCACTATTCCAGAGGCGGCGGTCGCCAAGCCGAGATGCTGCCTCGAACCATGGCTCACTGAGTCTTTTGCGAGCGGAAAATCAAATTTCGAAAAACAACCCCATGCAAAGTAGCCGATGGCTGTCGGTGCGATCTTCTAGTGTTTTGAGTTTGCTTCGGTTTCGACGGCGCAGCGGAGAGTGCCAGCGTGAAAGACCCGATCCGGTACCCTTGATCTAGATCAACCTAGAAGAGTGGCGTTCCGTTTCCGTAGCGGCGCAGGCCAATGACGCACGGGTCCGGAGATTGGCATGAAGCTGGTTGATACGAAATCACCGCCTCACTCCGGACAATCGCTCCAGCATCCAGCAGATGAGGGAATGCTGTACGTGCCGGGCGGCACGTTTCGCATGGGTTCGGATCGGCACTATCCGGAGGAAGCGCCGGTCCACCGCGTCACCGTGGATGCGTTCTGGATGGATCGCCATCCAGTGACGAACCGGCAATTCAAGGCGTTCGCCAGAGCTACCGGCCACGTCACCGTTGCCGAGATCACGCCCGATCCAAAGGACTATCCCGGAATGCTCCCGCATATGATCTACGCGGGTTCGCTGATGTTCTCTCCGCCCGCGTATCCGGTCAGTCTCCAGGATTTCAGCCAGTGGTGGACCTTCGCCAAAGGCGCGGACTGGCGGCATCCCTACGGGCCGGGCAGCGACATTCGTGGGCTGGACGATCATCCCGTCGTGCATGTGGCGTTCAGCGACGTGATCGCCTACGCAAAATGGGCCGGCAAGGATTTGCCGACCGAGGCGGAATGGGAATTCGCGGCGCGCGGCGGGCTGGATGGCGCCGAGTTCGCATGGGGAAATGAATTTGCGCCCGAGGGCCGTCACATGGCCAACACCTGGCAGGGCGAATTTCCACGCCAAAATACCGGCGACGATGGGTACGAACGGACATCGCCGGTCACCGCATTTCCGCCGAACGGATACGGGCTGCACGATATGATCGGCAACGTCTGGGAGTGGACGTCCGACTGGTACTCGCCTCGGCATGAGGCCGACGCTGCAAAAGCCTGCTGCATTCCAGAGAACCCGCGCGGCGGCCGCGAGGCCGACAGCTACGACCCCAGAACGACCAACGTCAAGATTCCACGCAAGGTCATCAAAGGCGGCTCGCATTTGTGCGCGCCGAACTACTGCCGGCGCTACCGGCCGGCTGCGCGGCATGCCGAGCCGGTCGACACATCCACAAGTCATCTTGGATTTCGGTGCATCAGGCGAGGTGTCTCTAACGCATCATAACGGGAGAGCAATGCCATGTTGAATTGCATATTCAATGACAAGCTTTCGGTTGCAACGCCGGGCAAGACGCGGAGCTGGATCAAGCGGTCCTGTCTAGCGCTGCTCAGTGCGACAATAATGATACCGTCGCAGGAATTGGTCAGCACTCCGGCAGCCGCCCAGCAGCCGGCGCAAAAGCCCAACATCCTCTTCATCATGGGTGATGACATCGGCCTGTATCAGCCGAGCATCTACCATCGCGGCCTGATGGTCGGCGAGACGCCCAACATCGATCGCATCGGCAACGAAGGAGCGATCTTCACGCATTACTATGCCGAGCAGAGCTGCACCGCGGGCCGCAATGCCTTCTTCACCGGCATGCATCCGCTGCGAACGGGAATGATTCCTCCGCAATTGCCCGGCAGCCCGTCCTATTTGCGGCCCGGCACCCCGGCGCTCGCCAAGTTCTTGCTCGATCTCGGCTACAACACCGGCGAATTCGGCAAGAACCATCTCGGCGATCACACCGACGCACTGCCAACCGCGCACGGCTTCCAGGAATACTGGGGCTACCTGTATCACCTCGATGCTATGCAGGGCGTGAGTTTCCCTGACATCAACAAGTCCCCCACCCAGCAGACGGTTGCTCCGCCATGCAAGAATACGCCGATCCCCGGCATCCCGGAGGTACCGGGCGCGGTCGATCCGAAAACGGCGGTTTGCCTGACGCCTCCGCGCAACATCCTGTCGTGCAAGTCCGATGGTACGGGCAGGACTCAGCAGTGCGTCGACCAGGGCCCGCTGACGCTCGAGCGATCGAAGGGTGTCGATGAGGAAATCTCGGCCAAGGTCATCGACTTCCTCGATCGCAATGATCCGAAGACGACAGGCAAGCCTTTCTTCGTCTGGTACAACCCAGCGCGCATGCACATCACGACCGTGCTGAATGACAAGTACGCGGCCATGGTCGGCGAGCCCGGTGGCAAGGACTGGGGCCTCAACGAGGCCGGCATGAAGCAGCTGGATGACAACGTCGGCTATGTGCTGAAGAAGCTCCAGGACATGGGACAACTCGACAACACGATCGTCGTGTTCACGACCGACAACGGTGCCGAAACCATCACCTTTCCGGACGGCGGCACCACGCCGTTCAAGGGCGGCAAGCTGAGCACCTGGGAAGGCGGCATGCGCGCACCGGCGCTCGTTCGCTGGCCGGGGGTCATCAAGCCCGGTACCATCAAGAACGACATCTTCGCGTCACTCGACTGGCTGCCGACGTTTGTCAGCATCGCGGGCGGCGCAAAGGGAGACGAGTTGAAGAAGCGCATCGAGGCCGGCCAATATCCCGGCATCGTCAAGACGACGCTCGATGGCGTCGATCAGGCCGAGTACCTTTCCGGACGTTCGGAAAAGTCGGCGCGCGATACCTTCTTCTACTATTCGGGCAAGGATCCGTCGGCGGTGCGCTACAAGAACTGGAAGATCTACTTCACGATGGTGTCCGACGCGCCGCAGGGCTTTATTGCCGGAGCGCTTCCTTATCACTGGGCCCAGGTCGTCAATATCAAGCGAGACCCGTTCGAGACCTCCATTGGTGCACAATACAAGACACTCATGGGCCTGGGCGGCGTCATCGGCTCCCCTTCTACAGCCTACGTCTATGACTGGAACATGCTGCCCATCGGCCAGGCGCTCTGGCTGAAGGAACTGGAGAGCTATATTCCGTACCCGCCGCTCCAGGACCCGGCGAGCTACAACCTCGAGCAGGTGCTGCAACAGGTCAAGCAGGCCAAAATCGCCGGTCGCAGCGACTAGTGGATCAGTATGAATGGCGGGCGTCGCTTTCGGCGCTCGCCAATCCACTGCGGTCCGAATCCAACTGCTCGCGAAGCAGCATATCGGCAAGCGTGCGACGAACAGCAGCGCTACGCCAGCCTCGCACGCACCTTCAATGTTGGCCGGTGGGGACCGCACAATCGAAAACGGATCGACAATGAAACAGATCATGCGATTTCCACGCCTTGACCGTCGCGCGCTGCTCTCGTCTCTGGCGATGCTTCCGTTTCTATCTGCCGCTCTACGTTCCACGTCGGCCATGGCCCAGACGCAAGCCGGACCTCTGCCATCTTGGAATGACGGCCCGACGAAAGCTTCGATCGTCGACTTCGTCGCACGGATCACGGAGAGTGGCGGGCCCTATTTCGTACCGCCCGATCAACGCATCGCGACCTTCGACAACGATGGGACGCTTTGGATCGAGCAGCCGATGTATGTGCAGCTCGCTTTTGCGCTGGATCGCGTGAAGGTTCTTGCGCCCATGCATCCGGAATGGAAGGAAAAGCAGCCCTTCGCGGCCGTGCTGAACGGCGACCTGAAGGCGCTCGCAGCTTTCGGAGAAAAGGGCGTGGCCGAGCTGGTGGCGGTGACTCACGCCGGCATGACGACAGCGGAGTTTGAGAAGATCGTCACAGAGTGGCTTGCGACCGCGCGTGATGGTCGCTTCAAACGCCCCTACACCGAACTCGTTTATCACCCTATGCTCGAATTGCTCGCTTACCTCCGCACCAACGGCTTCAAGACCTTCATCGTGTCAGGTGGCGGCATCGAATTCATGCGGCCATGGACCGAGACGACTTATGGAGTGCCTCCCGAGCAGGTCGTCGGATCGTCAATCAAGACTCGCTATGAAATGCGCGACAGCACGCCGGTTCTATTTCGCTTGCCCGAGGTCGATTTCATCGACGACAAGGCCGGCAAGCCGATCGGGATCAATAGCCACATTGGCCGGCGTCCGATCGCCGCCTTCGGGAACTCCGATGGCGACCTCGAAATGCTGCAATGGGCGACGCTCGGTACCAGCGGCGCGCGGTTCGGCCTGATCGTCCACCATACCGACGCGGAACGTGAATATGCCTACGATCGCCAATCACATTTCGGCAAGCTCGATGTCGCTCTCGATGCTGCAGCGCTGAACAGGTGGACCGTTGTGGACATGAAGAAGGACTGGAAGAGGATCTTTTCGTTTGACTAGAGGCGAGATCGTAAGGCTCCTGGCCGCGCGAATGTGCGAATCAACCATCAAGCTAAATGCACGCTATTGGGCAGAGCACGCCAACTAAGTTTCGGGTTGTGGCCAATTCACAACGGACATCGGGCCTGGAACATGGCCGACGCACCCGTCGCTTCCGGTCTACCCCATAAGCGGACAATTCTGAGCCGGTTGGTCTGTCTCAAACGGGCCAAAAGCGGCCTCGTGTGCGGTAAGCACCCAGCCGATCGACATTCTCGCCGGGTGTGTCCCGTAAGAGACAGTCAAAAATAACTAGTTGTAGTTGAATGAGGACGCGACGGGAAATTCTGGCAATATCGTTACCCCATATGGGAGCGTGCCATGAAGTCGTTCCTTGCGGCTCTGCTTGCTATCTTGGTGAGCGTCACTGCGCGTGCTGCGGATATGCCGGTGAAGGCTCCGGCCGCTCTTCCGCCGCCATACAATTGGTCAGGGTTTTATCTTGGCGCAAATGTCGGTGGGGCCTGGACCAGCGGCAGCCTGAACATTCCAGGCAACAATTTATATGGCGGGCTGACGGAATTCATCGGTGGCGTTCAGGCCGGCTACAATTTCCAGGCCGGCCATCTTTTGTTTGGCGTGGAAGGTGATTTCGATGGGGCGACATTTGGTCATCCCGTGCTTCCGACTCCTACGCTCGGCTCGGTGAGCCAGAACTGGATCGGAACGGTGGCAGGCCGCGTCGGGCTCGTGGAAGACCGCTGGCTTTTTTACACCAAGCTTGGCGGTGGCTGGGTGCGCAGCAATGCCTCGTTGAACTTCCCCGGCGTCGCTTGGCAGGGGTCCAACACCAGCTCTGGCTGGCTGGCTGGCGTCGGTATCGAGTACGGCTTCAAGGCGAATTGGACGCTCAAACTCGAATACGATTACATTGGGCTGGGACAATGGACTTCGCCCACCGTCCCGTCCATCCCGCTGAACCGCGACCTTCAGATGGTCAAGCTTGGTGCGAACTACAAATTCGAGAGCGGGCTTCCCGATACGGTCGCGCCGGCAAGAACCGCGCATTCTGCCGAGCACTCCGAAGATGAAGACCTAGCCAAGAAATCACAGAATCCTATCGCCGATCTCGTCAGCGTTCCGTTCCAAAGCAATACGAATTTCAACGCCGGGCCGTTCAATCGCACCCAGGAAGTCCTCAACATTCAGCCAGTCATACCGCTGCGCATCAACGCGGACTGGAATGTGATCTCGCGCACCATCATGCCCGTGATCAGTCAACCTAGTCCGTTTTTTAACAACAACACGAATGGAATTGGCGACATTACCCAGCAGTTCTTTTTCACCCCCACCCATCCAGGCACTCTGATCTGGGGCGTCGGTCCCGTCTTCACGGTTCCGTCCGCGAGCGATCCGATTCTCGGAACCGGTAAGGTGTTGTTCGGTCCGACCGCCGTTGCCCTCGTGACGCCCGGACACTGGGTGATCGGCGTGCTGGTCAACAATCAGTGGTCAGTTGGCGGCAATCCATTGCGGCCGCCCGTAAACGCATTTCTCGCGCAGCCGTTCGTCAACTACAACATGGCGCACGGGTGGTACCTGACAAGCTCACCTGTGATCACCGCGAACTGGCTGGCGGCCCCCGGTCAGCAGTGGACCGTACCGATCGGTGGCGGTTTCGGCCGAATCTTCAAGATCGGCGACCAGCCAGTGAGTGCAAATATAGCCGGCTATTACAACGTCGTTCGTCCAACCGGCACGCCGAGTTGGCAGTTGCGGGCCGAATTGTCACTGCTCTTCCCCGAGAGGTGAGAGGTGCTTGCTTCGAGATTGGGAGATTTCTGGTCACGCAATCCGGCTCCGTTGCAGACCGTGAAAGGATGGGAGATCCGCGATGAAGAGCAAGAAATTGACACCAAGGACTGGTTTCGTTTGTCGGCTGGGCGCGGCGGCAATTGCCACCTTACTCGCGCTCCCCAATGATGCGGCGCGAGCCGATGAAGGCGGTGTCAGCTTCTGGATACCCGGCTTCTTTGGCAGCCTCGCCGCCGCCCCCGCGCAGGCGCCCGGCTGGTCGGTGACCTCGATTTATTATCATACCTCGGTTTCCGCCGGCGGCGACGTGGCGCGGGCACGGGAGATCACGATCGGTCGCATTCCCGCGAATCTGAACGTCAACGTGAATGCGAACGTCAAGGCGAATGTGGATCTTGGCCTTTTAGTCGGGACCTACACCTTTGCGACACCGGTGCTGGGCGCGCAGGCGCAGGCCTCCCTGCTGGGTGTCTACGGCTCCAACTCGACGTCGTTGGCGGGATCACTGGTGGGGACAGTGACGGGACCAGGAGGCGGAGTATTGCCATTCTCGCGCTTCGACAGCATCGACAGCTCGATCACTGCATTTGGCGATCTGCTTCCGATGTTCCAGCTGAAATGGAACGCCGGTGTTCACAACTACATGACCTACATCACCGGGGACATCCCGGTTGGGGCCTATCAGTCGGATCGTCTTGCAAATTTAGGGCTCGGGCATTGGGCAATCGACGCTGGAGGTGGCTATACTTATTTCAATCCAAAGACCGGGCACGAGTTTTCAGGGGTGCTGGGATTTACATACAACTTCGTCAACCCCTCCACTCAATATCAAAGCGGCGTCGACATGCACTTCGACTGGGGCGCGTCGCAATTCCTGACCAAGCAGTGGCAGGTCGGCCTCGTGGGTTACGCCTATCAGCAGCTCGGCTGCGACAGCGGCTCCGGCGATCGCGTCGGCTGTTTCCGGTCGCGAGTGCTCGGCGCTGGACCGCAGGTCGGCTACATTTTCCCGGTCGGAGACATGCAGGGATATCTGAACCTGAAGGCCTACGGCGAATTCGCCAATGAAAATCGGCCAGCGGGCTGGAACGTCTGGCTGACGTTCAATCTTTCGCCCCCGGCGGCAACGCCGCCGACACCCTCGAGGCACATTATTACTAAGTAGGATCATGCCCCTACGGCAAATCGCGCCTCTTCTACGCGATTTCGTCCGCCGCGCCGGAAAGCACCGTTGCGCCGACCCGGCACAGGGTGATGAAGTAAGGGGATCAACCGGAGAAGGGAGCTCTGCGCGCGACCCGCGCAAGCGCGCTCGCGGGTGAGGGCACGCGCCTGCTCAACATCAATGTTGAAGCGCAGTGTACAAACTCGGCCCCCCAGGTCCCTAAACGCGCCAGAGGCGGGTTTGATACGTACGCGTCCTTGATTCCCCGTCTTCGGGGAAAGACAGCCGCAACCGGGGTGCGATCCGACCGCTACGTCGCCGTCAGCTTCACACCCAGCCGTCCTGCAAGCTCCTGCACGAACTGCCAGGCGACGCGGCCAGAGCGCGAGCCGCGCGTGGTCGACCATTCCAGCGCCTCGCGCTCGAGCGCCTCGTCGTCGACCTTGATGCCGAAATGGCTGCAATAGCCGCGCACCATGGCGAGATATTCGTCCTGGCTGCAGCGATGGAAGCCGAGCCACAGGCCGAAGCGGTCCGACAGCGAGACCTTCTCCTCGACTGCTTCGCCGGGATTGATCGCGGTCGAGCGCTCGTTCTCGATCATGTCACGCGCCAGTAGGTGGCGGCGATTGGAAGTGGCGTAGAGGATGACGTTCTCGGGCCGGCCCTCGATGCCGCCTTCGAGCACGGCCTTGAGCGACTTGTAGGACGCGTCATTGCCGTCGAAGGAGAGGTCATCGATGAACACGATGAAGCGGAAGCTGGCGTCGCGGAGCTTCTCCATCAGCATCGGCAGCGTTTCGATATCCTCGCGATGGATCTCGATCAGCTTCAGCTTGTCTGCCGGCTTGCGGTCCGCATTGATGCTGGCATGCGCGGCCTTCACCAGCGACGACTTGCCCATGCCGCGCGCGCCCCAGAGCAGGGCGTTGTTGGCGGGCAAGCCGTTGGCGAAACGCTCGGTGTTCTCCATCAGGATGTCCCGCATCCGGTCGACGCCCTTGAGCAGGAACAGCTCGACGCGGCTGACCCGCGGCACCGGCGCGAGGCGGCCATCGGGGTGCCAGACATAGGCGTCCGCCCGGTCGAACGAGGCGGGTTCAGCGATCGGCTTGCCCTGGGCGGCAAGGTGTGCCGCGATCGTCTCCAGCGCGCGGACGACACGTTCCTGGTTAAGGTCTGAGGCTGCTGTGGCGGCTGCCTTGACGGCCCCCTTGGGGCGATTTGCCGCGAGGCGGGCAGGCTTCTTGGCAGGGGTACGGGGGCCTTTGCCGGCCGGGCTTTTGCTTGGTTTTTTGGGCATGTCCGAAGTTCCTGAGAACGCAGCCTTATCGGGCCTGACGGCGCGCCGCAAGGTGGCCAAATCGACGGTCTGGCAGCGTTGCAATTGGGGCGGTGGCCGCTATAGTCCGCGCGAATTTGACCGAACCGGTCGCCTTTGAGGGCCTGACCGGCTGTCCCCCGTTCTCACGAGGATCGTCCGAAATGTTGATTACCCCTGCGTATGCCCAGGCTGCGGGCGCCGGTGACACCAACAGCATGTTGATGTCGCTGCTGCCGTTCGCCCTGATCTTCGTGATCATGTACTTCCTGATTCTGCGTCCGCAGCAGAAGAAGGTCCGCGACCATGCCGACCTCGTGAAGAACATCCGCCGCGGCGACACCGTCGTGACCTCGGGCGGCCTCGTCGGAAAGGTCACCAAGGTCGTCGATGACGACCAGATCGAATTCGAGATCTCCGATGGCGTGCGCGTGCGGCAGATGCGCCAGATGATCTCCGGCGTGCGCGCCAAGGGCGAGCCGGCCAAGGAAAGCGCGAAGGACGACACCGCGGCCAAGTGAGCGCTTTGCCGCGAGCATCTCAAGTCTCCTGATCTGACAGGTCCAGTCGATGTTGTATTTCACGCGGTGGAAGGCGCTCGGGATTATCCTGACGGCGCTGATCGTGTGCCTCTGCGCGGTCCCGAACTTCTTTCCCGAAGCGCAGGTCAAGACCTGGCCGGCCTGGGCGCAGCGCCGGCTCGTGCTCGGCCTCGACCTCCAGGGCGGCTCCTATCTGCTGCTCGAGGTCGATTCTGCCTATGTGAAGAAGGAGCGGCTCGATCAGATCCGTGACGACGTGCGCCGGACGCTGCGCGATGCCAAGATCGGCTTCACCGGCGGCGTCACCGTACGCAACGACGCGGCCGAGGTGCGTATCACCAAGGAGACCGACGTGCAGCCGGCGCTCGCCAAGCTGCGCGAGCTGTCCCAGCCGCTGGGCGGTCTGATGGGATCGAGCGGTCAGCGCGACCTCGAGGTGACCGATGCCGGCGGCGGCGTGATCCGCCTGACCATCCCGCAGGCCGCGATGCTCGACCGCATGCGCAAGACCATCGAGCAGTCGATCCAGATCGTCGAGCGCCGCGTCAACGAGCTCGGCACCGTCGAGCCCGTGATCCAGCGCCAGGGCAACGACCGCATCCTGGTGCAGGTCCCCGGCCTTCAGGACCCGACCCGTCTGAAGGAATTGCTGGGCAAGACCGCGAAGATGGAATTCCGCATGGTCGATACCTCCGTGCCGCCGGATCAGGCGCAGCAGGGCAGGTTGCCGCCGGAATCCGAGCTGTTGATGAGTGCCTCACCGCCGCCGACGCCTTACGTGGTCAAGAAGCAGGTGCTGGTTGCCGGCGGTGACCTGACCGACGCCCAGGCGAGCTTCGACCAGCGCACCGGCGAACCGGTCGTCAGCTTCAAGTTCAACACGTCGGGGGCGCGCAAATTCGCGCAGGCGACGCAGGAAAACGTTGGGCTGCCCTTCGCGATCGTGCTCGACAACAAGGTGATCTCGGCGCCCGTGATCCGCGAGCCCATCACCGGCGGCCAGGGCCAGATCTCCGGCAGCTTCACCGTGCAATCGGCCAACGATCTCGCCATCCTGCTGCGCGCCGGCGCGCTGCCGGCGCCGCTGACCGTAGTCGAGGAGCGCACCGTCGGCCCGGGCCTCGGCCAGGACTCGATCGAGAAGGGTGAGCTTGCGGCTTACGTCGGCTCGATCCTCGTGATCGTGTTCATGCTGCTGACCTACCGGCTGTTCGGCGTGTTCGCCAACATCGCGGTGACCATCAACGTCGCCATGATCTTCGGCCTGCTGTCGCTGCTCAACGCCACGCTGACGCTGCCCGGCATCGCCGGCATCGTGCTCACCGTGGGCATCGCGGTGGACTCCAACGTGCTGATCTATGAGCGCATCCGCGAGGAGCTGCGCGGCGGCCGCAACGCGATCTCGGCGATCGACGCCGGGTTCAAGCGCGCGCTCGCAACCATCCTCGATTCCAACATCACCACCTTCATTGCTGCCGCGGTGCTGTTCTACATCGGCACCGGCCCGGTGCGCGGCTTCGCCGTGACGCTCGGCATCGGCATCATCACCACGGTGTTCACCGCCTTCACCCTGACCCGGCTGATCGTCGCTTGGTGGGTGCGGTGGAAGCGGCCGCAGAGCGTGCCGATCTAGGAGCCTGATCGTGACTCACACCGTTCTCATCGGGCTCGGCGTCCTCATTGCCATTCTCACCGTGGTCGCGGCGCTTGGCCTGTTGCCGTCGCTGCGCATCGTTCCGGACAACACGCATTTCGACTTCACGCGCTTCCGCCGCATCAGCTTCCCGATCTCGGCGGTGCTGTCGATCGTCGCGATCACGCTGTTCTTCACCCACGGCCTGAACCTCGGTATCGACTTCAAGGGCGGCACGCTGCTCGAGGTGAAGGCGAGGTCCGGCACTGCCGACATCGCGGCGATGCGCACCACGCTCGACGCCCTGGGTCTTGGCGAAGTCCAGTTGCAGCAGTTCGGCGGCCCCGAGAACGTCCTGATCCGTGTTGCGGAACAGCCAGGGGGCGACGCCGCGCAGCAGGCAGCCCTGCAGAAGCTTCGTGGCGCGCTCGGCGAGAGCGTCGACATTCAGCGCACCGAGGTGCTCGGTCCGCGCGTCGCCGGAGAGCTTTTGGCCTACGGTATGCTCGGCCTGATGCTCGCGATCGTCGCGATCCTGATCTATCTCTGGTTCCGCTTCGAATGGCAGTTCGCGTTGGGCGCCATGATCGCCAACGTGCACGACATCGTGCTGACGATCGGCTTCATGTCGATCAGCCAGGTCGATTTCGACCTGACCAGCATCGCCGCGCTGCTGACGATTCTGGGCTATTCGCTCAACGACACCGTCGTCATCTACGACCGTATCCGCGAGATGCTGCGCCGCTACAAGAAGATGCCGATGCCGCAGCTGCTCAACGAGTCCATCAACTCGACGCTGTCGCGCTCGATCATCACCCACGTCACGGTGACATTGGCGCTGCTGGCGCTGCTACTGTTTGGCGGTCACGCCATTCACAGCTTCACCGCGGTGATGATGTTCGGCGTCGTGCTGGTCGGTACCTACACCTCGATCTTCATCGCGGCTCCGATCCTGATCTATCTCGGCGTCGGCGAGCACCGCGAGGATGCGCCCGATACGGCTGCGCCGGCGAAGAAAACCAAGGCGTGATCCGAACCCTATGCCCTCGCACGAGTTTGCGAGGGTAGTCAGCCCATTCGGACGAAGTTCATGGCCGGCGATCCCAACGCTCCGCATTTCCCGCGCTCGGCGCCGATCGAGGCTTATGGCAAGGGCGGTTTCGCCTTTGCCGGCATGTCGCATCGCGGCTCGCTGCTCTGCCTGCCCGACGCGATCTGGGCCTGGGACGTGACGGATCCCGCCAAGATCGACCGCTATTCGCTGGACCGGGTGTTCGCGGCCGCCAACGGCATCGACACGCTGCTGATCGGTACCGGAACCGGGCTCTGGCTGCCGCCGCCGGAGCTGCGCCAGGCGCTCAAGGCGGTGAGGGTGGTGCTGGACACGATGCAGACCGGTCCAGCCGTGCGCACCTACAACATTATGATCGGCGAACGGCGCCGTGTCGCGGCCGCGCTGATCGCCGTGCCATGAGCAGCGCCGCGCCGCCGGACACCGTGACTTACTGCGCCGATCTGCTGCGCGGCCATGACTTTCCGCGCTATGCCGCGACGCTGTTCGTGCCTGCCGCCGAGCGCCGCGCGCTGCTGGCACTCTATGCCTTCAACGTCGAGATCGTCCGCGTCCGCGACCAGGTGAGCCAGCCCTTGCCGGGCGAGATCCGCTTTCAATGGTGGACCGATCTGCTCGCGGGCCATGTCCATGGCAGCGCCGAGGGCAATCCCGTGGCGGCAGAGCTGCTCCGCGCGATCCGCGATTTCGACCTGCCGGTCGAACCACTGTCGCTGCTCGTCGACGAGCACCAGTTCGATCTCTACAACGATCCGATGCCGACCACGACGGCGCTGGAAGGCTATCTGGCAGCGACCTCGTCGGCGCTGTTTGCACTCGCGGCCCGCATCATGGCGCCGCCTTCGGACGCGGCCGAGCATCTCGCCCGTCACGCCGGGCTGGCGCAGGGCATCGCGCAGGTCATCGCGAACCTGCCGCGTGATGCGGCGCACCGGCAATTGTTCCTGCCCCAGCAGGTGCTGGCGCGCCACAATTGCAACATGGAGGACGTGTTCGCCGGCAAGGACACGCCGAACCTGCGTGCCGTGCTGGACCAGCTCACGGGCGAAGCGCAGCAGCATCTGGCGACGGCGCTATCGCTGCTGGCGGAGCTGCCAACCGCGGCCCGGCCAGCCTTTCTGCCGCTCGGGCTGGTGCGGGCCGATCTCAAGCGCCTGGCGCAGCCAGCGCGCAATCCGTTTACGCCGCAGCCGGCCTCGCGGCTGCGCACGCTGTGGACGCTATGGCGTGCCTCGCGCTCCCGGGAATTTACCAAATAGCGGCCGGCTTATCGCCTGAGCCGGCTAAATGCTCTATGCTGTCCTATGGCTGAGTTGTCCCAAAACATGTCCGCGGATCTCGGTAGCTATCCGGTCACACCTCGCGACATCCATGCCGCCGCCGAGACCATCCGCGGCGCCGTCGTCGAGACGCCCTGCAGCTACAGCCGCACGCTGAGCAACATCTGCGGCTGCGACATCTGGCTGAAATTCGAGAACCTGCAGTTCACCTCCTCGTTCAAGGAGCGCGGCGCGCTCAACCGGCTCACCGCGCTGACGCCGGAAGAGCGTGCGCGCGGCGTCGTCGCGATGTCGGCGGGCAACCACGCCCAGGGCGTCGCTTATCATGCGAGGCGCTCGGCATTCCCGCCACCATCGTGATGCCTGTGGGCACGCCGATGGTGAAGATCGAGAACACCAGGCACCATGGCGCCGAAGTGGTGGTCACGGGCGAAACTCTGGAAGAGGCGGCGGCGTTTGCGCGCAGCCATGGCGAAGCCCGCGGCATGATCTTCGTCCATCCTTACGACGATCCGCTGGTGATCGCGGGCCAGGGCACCGTTGGCCTTGAGATGCTCAAGGCCGTGCCGGGGCTCGATACGCTGGTCGTCCCGATCGGCGGCGGCGGGCTGATCAGCGGCATCGCCATCGCCGCCAAGTCGATCAAGCCGTCGCTGCGCATCCTGGGCGTCGAAGCCTGGCTCTATCCCTCGATGTACAACGCCATCCACGACGGCAATCTGCCGGCACGCGGCGACACGCTCGCCGAAGGCATCGCGGTGAAGTCGCCGGGTAAGATCACCACCGAGATCGTCCGCGGCCTCGTCGACGACATCGCGCTCGTGAACGAAGCCGAGCTCGAGCGCGCGGTCGCGACCCTGATCTCGATCGAGAAGACGGTCGTCGAGGGCGCCGGCGCCGCCGGCCTTGCCGCGCTGATGTCCGATCCCTCCCGCTTCGCCGGCGAGAAAGTTGGCCTGGTGCTGAGCGGCGGCAACATTGATACGCGGCTGATCGCATCCGTTCTCACCCGCGAGCTCGCGCGCGAGGGGCGGCTGACCCAGTTGTCGCTCGATATCCCCGACAGGCCCGGGCAGCTCGCTGCGGTGGCGGGGCTGCTGGCCGAGGCTGGCGCCAACATCATCGAGGTTTCGCATCAGCGGACCTTCTCCGACCTGCCGGCCAAGGCGACCCTGCTGCAACTCGTCATCGAGACCCGCGACGCCGCGCATCTCGACGAGGTCATGGCGAGGCTCAGTGCATCCGGACTGAGCGCGCGCTGCACCTGAGCAGTGCGCGCCGCTACCGCGCCGCCAAACCCGCGAGGTGATCGACAAGCCGATCGATCTCGGCTTCCGTGTTGTAGTAATGCGGGGATGCGCGCACGAGCGGCGGCAGCGCGCGGATTTCGGCGTCGATGCGGGTGCTCGCCGGATCCGAAGCGCCGATGGCGATGCCGGCCGCAGCGGCGCTGCGGACGATGGCATCCGCTTCATGCCCCTCCATCGTGAAGCTGACGATCGCGCCCGGCGTGCGGCCGAGGTCACGAATTGTGACGCCACGAATGGATGCAAGGCCGGCACGCAGGCGATCGGCGAGCAGGTGGCAGCGCTGCTCGATCGGGCCAAGACCGATATCGAGGGCGTAGTCCACGGCAGCGCCCAGCCCCAGCCGGGCCGCGTAGTTGTTCTCCCAGGTCTCGAAACGGCGCGCATCGTCGCGCAGCCGGTATTCATTCCGTGCGACCCACGGCGCCGCGAAATGGTCGATCATCGGCGGTTCGAGCTGCTGCAGCAGCGCGCGGCGGACATAGAGAAAGCCGGTGCCGCGCGGGCCGCGCAGGAATTTGCGCCCCGTCGCCGACAGCATGTCGCAGCCGATGGCCTCGACATCGACCTCCATCTGGCCGACGGCCTGGCAGGCATCGAGCAAGTAGGGAACGCCGTGCTCCCGCGCAATCTTGCCGATCGCCGCCGCGGGATTGACCAGCCCGCCATTGGTCGGGACCCAGGTGATCGCGATCAGCTTCACGCGCGCGTCAATCATGCGTTCGAGCGCGGCGACATCGAGCTCTCCGCTGGCATCGCTCGGCACGATATCGATCGTCGCGCCAGTTCGTTTCGCGACTTGAAGAAACGCGACATAGTTGGCGGCATATTCCGCTTCGGCGGTGAGGATCCGATCGCCCTGGCGAAATGGAAGCGAATAGAACGCCATCTGCCAGGCGACCGTCGCGTTCTCCATGAGGGCGACCTCGTCGGGCGCCGCATTCAGCAGGCGTGCGACCGAGCCGTAAACCGCATCGAGCTGTTCGGCCTCGCGGTCGGCGGCGGCATAGCCTCCGATCTCGCTCTCCAGATCAATATGCTGCTTCATGGCATTGACGACGGCGGTCGGCATGAGAGCCGCTCCGGCATTGTGGAGGTACGCGAGCCGGCCGGCGGCCGGCGTGTCGGCACGAATCTGGTCGATGTCGATCAAGTGCTGGTCTCCGCCACTGCTATCCCGGTCATTTGAATTAGGCGCGATCACAAGCGCGAGCAAGCGATGCGCCGCTTGGAACAAAATCGCAGATTGCTGCCTCCTATTGGTATCAGATTCCAAACCGGAGGGCGCCCGCCCCGGATTTTGAGAAATCCATGGGCGCCGAACGCGATATCCTCCCGGATGAGAAACCGACCATGCAAGAGAAATCGCAATCGTCGCGCCCAGCGAGCGGGGCGGCCAAGATCAACATCGCCCGACGGATCGACCTCACGACCCTCAGGCTGTTCATCGCCATTTGCGAAGAGGGCAATCTGACGCGCGCCTCCCAGCGCGAGGCGATCGCGCCGTCGGCCGTCAGCAAGCGCATGCATGACCTTGAGGAGATGCTCGAGGTCGCCCTGTTCGAGCGGCATCCCAACGGCATGGCGCTGACGCCGGCCGGCGAATCGCTGCTGCATCATGCGCGGGTGACCTTGCTCAACGTCGAAAAGATCGCCGTCGACATGGCCGAGCACGCGAGGGGTGTGCGCGGGCATGTGCGGATGCTGGCCAATCTGTCGTCGATCGTCGAGTTCCTTCCCGACGATCTGCCCGGCTTCTTCCGCGCGCACGAGCTGGTGCGCCTCGACCTTCAGGAGCGTCCGAGCGCCGATGTCGTTCGGGGCGTCGAGGAGGGCGTAGCCGAGATTGGCATCTGCTCGGCGGATGTCTCGACCCGCGGGCTGGAGCGGTTCGCCTACCGGCGGGATCGCCTCGTCATCGTGGTGCGCACGGATCATCCGCTTGCGGGCGCGACGGACGTGTCGTTCGCCGATACGCTCGACTACGACCATGTCGGCCTGTTTGCGACCAGCTCGATCTATCTTCGTTCGCACTACACCGCACAGCAGATCGGCAAGTCGATCCGGCTGCGAGTCCATGTGCCGGGTTTCGATGCGGTGTGCCGGATGGTGCAGGCCGGCATGGGCATCGGCCTCATTCCGGACCGTGCGTTCGAGGTCCTCAGTCACGGCATGAACCTGACGGCGATCGAGCTGACGGACGACTGGGCCGATCGCGAGCTGGTGCTGGTCGCGCGAGATCCGGCAGGATTGTCGGCGACGAGCCAGCTGATGCTCGAGCATCTGCGATCGCCTGGCAGGCCGCATTGACGCCGGCCTCAACCTCGTTCGTCGTCCGCGAACGCGTGTTCATCAAAGGATATTGGACATAAGACCCTGCGCTCGGCGACACCACGATCAAAGAAGATCGAGGAGCGCCGAACGTGGACGGACCACTATCAGGAATACGGGTCGTCGAACTCGGAACATTGATCGCTGCGCCATTTGCTGCGCGGCTATTCGCCGAGTTCGGCGCTGAGGTCATCAAGATCGAGCAGCCCGGCAGCGGTGATCCCTTGCGCACATGGCGCAAGCTGCATCAGGGCACCTCGCTCTGGTGGTATCTGCAATCGCGCAACAAGAAGTCGATCGCGATCGATCTGAAATCGCCGGATGGACGCGACGTGGCGCTGCGGCTGGCCGCGCAAGCCGATGTCGTGATCGAGAATTTCAAGCCGGGGAGCCTCGAGAAACTTGGCCTCGGCTGGGATGTGCTGTCGAAGCTCAACCCCGACCTTACGCTGGTGCGCATCTCCGGCTATGGGCAGACCGGGCCTTATCGCGACCGCTCCGGGTTCGGTGCAATCGGCGAGGCCATGGGCGGACTGCGCTTCACCACGGGTGATCCGGACAGTCCGCCGGCCCGCGTCGGCATCAGCATCGGCGACAGCCTCGCCTCGCTCCACGGCGTGATCGGTGCGCTGATGTCGCTGCTGCGCGTCAAGACCGGGCAGGGGCGAGGGCAGGTCGTCGACGTCTCGCTCTACGAGAGCGTGTTCAATCTGATGGAGAGCCTCGTCCCCGAATATGATCTCATGGGGCACGTCCGGACCCGCACCGGCGGGGCCCTCCCGGGCATCAGTCCCTCAAATACGTATCCGAGCTCCGATGGCCGCCACGTCGTCATCGCCGGCAATAGTGATGCGATCTTCAAGCGCTTGATGCAGGTGGTCGGCCGTCCGGACCTTGCCGACGATCCGGCGCTCGCCAGCAATGACGGACGCGTCCGCAGCAACGCCTTGCTCGATGCCGCCATCGCCGCGTGGACGTCGGAGCGGACGATGGACGAGATCCTCGCGCGCCTCGATGCGGCTGATGTTCCTGCGGGCCGGATCTATTCGGTCGCCGATATCGTTGACGATCCCCACTACGCCGCCCGCGACATGATCCTGCCGACCGAGCTGCCGGGCGACGTCACCGTGAAGATGCCGGGCATCGCGCCAAAGCTCTCCGACACGCCCGGCGCGGTCAGATGGTCCGGCCCGACGCTGGGACAGCACACCGACGAGGTGCTGACGGCCCTTGGCCTGCAGCCTGCCGATATCGCGCAGCTGCGCCGCAGCGGAGCGGTGCAATGATGGCAACACCGCCCGATATCATGATCCAGGAGGTGGCCCCGCGCGACGGCCTCCAGATCGAGGCGCAATGGGTCGAGACCAGCGACAAGGTTCGGCTCATCAATTCGCTGTCCGCGATCGGCTTCGGCCGCATCGAGGTCTCGTCGTTCGTGTCGCCGGCCGCGGTCCCGTCGCTGCGCGACGCGGCGGACGTCTTCGCCGGCATCGAACGCCGTCCGGGCACGATCTACACGGCGCTCGTGCCGAACCGGAAGGGCGCCGAGCTGGCGGTGGCGGCCCGCGCTGACGAACTGAATTTCGTGATGTCTGCGAGCGAGACGCACAATCGCGCCAACATGAACATGACGCACGCGCAATCGCTCGCTGCGCTCGCCGAGACCGTGAAGCCGGCCCATGCCGGTGGTGCCATGGTCAACGCCACGGTTGCGACCGGGTTCGGCTGTCCGTTCGAGGGCGTTCAGCCGTTCAAGAAGGTTCTCGACATCGTCAAACGCTATCTCGACCTCGGTGTCGACGGCGTCACGCTTGCCGATACCACGGGCATGGCCAATCCCAACCAGGTCTCGCAGCTGGTGGCCGAGGTCCTGATGCTCGTCCCCGCGGACATGCTCACGCTTCACTTCCACAACACGCGCGGGCTCGGACTGGTCAATGTCCTCGCGGCCCACGACACCGGCGCGCGCCGCTTCGATGCGGCCCTCGGCGGTCTCGGTGGATGTCCATTTGCGCCGGGCGCCACCGGCAATGTCTGTACCGAAGACCTCGTCAATCTCTGCCATGAGATCGGCTTGCGGACCGGTCTCGATCTGCAGCGCTTGATCGATCTGTCGTTACGATTGCCCGGACTGGTTGGACATGAGGTGCCGGGGCAGGTCGCCAAGGCCGGCCGTCCTCTCGATCTGCATCCCATACCCGAACGACTGCGGCGCTCTGGCTGAGCGGCCGCCAATCAAAATCTTAAAGCAAATTGGAGGAAACCATGACGATTGCAACGGCGACGACGGCCGACCTCGATACTGGAATTACCGAGCATCAAGTCATCAAGAAGATCGCGTGGCGGCTGATGCCGCTGATCATCGTCTGCTACTTCTTCGCGTTCTTCGATCGCGTCAACATCAGCTTCGCCAAGGCCGCATTGCAGGCCGATCTCGGCCTCAGCAACACGGCTTACGGATTTGGCGCCAGCCTGTTCGTCGTCGGCTATGTGCTGCTGGAAGTGCCGAGCAACATGCTGCTCTATCGTTTCGGCGCACGGCGCTGGATCGCCCGCATCATGATCTCCTGGGGCCTGGCGACGGCCGCCATGGTCTTCGTCAACAGCGAGTGGCAGTTCTACGCGCTGCGCTTTGTGATCGGCGCGATGGAAGCCGGCTTTGCGCCCGGCATTCTCTATTATCTGACACTGTGGTTTCCAAAATCGCATCGCGGCCGCATGACGTCCGTGTTCTTTCTCGCCACCGCATTCTCGGGAATCATCGGCGCACCGATCTCGGGTCTCATCCTCAATTATCTGCACGGGCTGCATGGCCTCGCCGGCTGGCAGTGGCTGTTCCTGGCCGGCGGCATTCCTTGCGTCGCGCTCGGCATCGTCGTGTTATTGCGCTTCGATGACGGGATCGAGCAGGCCGAATGGCTGAGCGATGACGAGCGGCGGCTGATCTCGGGGCAGCTGGATCGCCAGAAGGGCGAAATCGGCGAGCATTCGGCGTGGCGCTCCTTGCTCATGCCCGGCGTGCTGTTGCTCGGCTTCATCTACTTCCTGATCCAGATCGCGTCCTACGGCCTTAATTTCTGGGCGCCCGATCTGATCAAGGCGGCCGGCGGTGGCAGCGCGGCTGCGATTGGCTTCCTCACGGCGGTGCCCTACATCTGCGGCGCCATCTGCATGATCGTGGTCGGGCGATTGTCGGATGCCTCGGGCGAGCGCCCGAAGTTCGTCGCGGGCCTGATCCTGGCCGCAGCGGTCGGCTTCTTCGCGTCCGGCGCATTCGACCGGAACGTGGTCACGCTGGTTGGCGCGCTCGCGATCCTTGGCGGTGGTGTGGTTGCGGCCATTCCAACCTTCTGGACGTTGCCTCCGAAGATTCTCGCCGGCGCCGGCGCAGCGAGCGGGATCGCGCTCATCAATACGCTGGGGCAGGTTGGCGGCATCGTCAGCCCGGTCATGGTCGGGTCGGTGAAGGACTGGACCGGCAGCACGACGCCCGCGCTCTACGTCATCGGTGGTTTGTGCGCGCTCTGTGCAGTCCTGTTGCTGACGGTGCTGCCGCGCGACTTGAAAGCCAAGGATTTGGCGGAACCAGCACGGTAGGGCTGCGGCAATCGGCGCGCCTTGGTGGCGCGCATCCAAGAGGGTATCTAGCGTGAAGAAGATCGCGCCACTATCCGTTCTCAACGAATGTCGGTGCGATCGTCTTGAAACCGAAGGGGATACACGATGGCGAAGAACACGATTTGCCTCTGGTACGACAGGGATGCCGAGGCGGCTGCCCGCTTCTACGCCGCGACGTTCCCCGACAGCACGGTGAGTGCCGTACACCGCGCGCCGAGCGACTATCCGTCTGGCAAGGCTGGCGACGTGCTCACGGTCGAGTTCACCGTCGCCGGCGTCGCCTGTCTCGGCCTCAACGGTGGGCCGATCTTCAAGCACAACGAAGCCTTCTCATTCCAGATCGCCACCGACGATCAGGAGGAGACCGACCGCTATTGGAACGCCATCGTCGGCAATGGCGGGCAGGAGAGCGCCTGCGGCTGGTGCAAGGACCGATGGGGCGTTTCCTGGCAGATCACGCCGCGCATGCTGACCGAAGCGCTTGCCGCCGGTGGTGCCGAGGCCAAGCGCGCGTTCGATGCGATGATGGAGATGACGAAGATCGACGTCGCAGCGATCGAGGCCGCGCGCCGCGGCTGAAATCGTCCGACCTCAGATGCAGAGGCTGAGCAGCTTGACGTGGCAGCCGCTGGATTTAGGCTTGCTCGCGGGTGCAGTCTCGCGCTTCACGGCGACCAGCGGCTCCTTATCTTTATTCTTCTTCTTGCCCTTGGGCTCGTAATCGCCGGCGATCACCATCGCCCAATAGGTGCGCTTGCCGCTGGCGTTCTTGGCACTGGCGATGCCGACACGGGAGGCGTTGTGCAGCAACAGGTTCTTGCGGTGCCCGGAGGAGTCGATCCACTGTCCGAGCGTCTTCTCGAAATTGTCGTAGCCATAGGCGATGTTCTCGGCGGCGCGGCCCGCGCCGGCCGGGGCGACGCGCCGGTTGAACGGGCCGAGGGCATCATGGCTGAGGTCGTCCTTCGCCGCCATCGCGCGCGCCTGGTCCATGGCGATGCGGTCCAGCGTTGCGTCGCGGACGACGCGGACTTCACCGTGCTTGAGGCGGAAGCTCGAGATCTGCTCGGCCGGAGACTCGGCCATGGCCGGGGCGGCCACCAGCAGCAGAAGGCTGGCGATCAGGCCGCCAACCACACCATGCATCGTCGTCCCCCGCGTCCCCATGATTCCGCCAAAGCCTGCCTTCGTTCGACCGCTTCTCTATTGCCAATGTGGACGCTTCAAGGCACAGGGCCCCGCGCTAGGTGGTTGGCAGGTCCGCCTCGAAATTGAAGCGGTCGCGTAGGTTCTTGCGCTGCTCCAGGATGTCCTTGAGGAAGGCGCGATCCTGGTCGTTCCTCATCATCGGCTCGATCAGGTCGAGCTGGTTCATGGCGACCAGCTGCAGGATCTCCGTGCGCGGCTTGCCGCTGGGATCGCGCGGAAGGGCGTGCACGACCTGGATGTGTTCCGGCGGCTTCGGGCCTCTCGCGGCGGTCAGCTCGTTGCGGAGCTGGCCTTCGAGCGTGGCCTGATCGGCCTCGACGAAGGCATAGAGCCCGACGCCCGAGCGGCGGTCGGCGAAGGCGACGATGGCGGTATCGCGCACGGCGGGATTCTTGCGGATCAGCTCGGCCAGCACCGGCGCATCGTTGACGAGCCGGCGGCCGCCGCCCTCGCGGTCGGTGAAGTTGAACAGGCCGCGGGTGATGGCGCGATAGACCTTCTTGCCGGTGGCAAGCCACAGGCTCGCGGCGAACGACTTCTTCGCAAGGACCTTTCGCTCGCGCGGAGTCAGCGCCTCGGGCGCGTAGGAGCGCTTGTGCTTGAGCAGATGCCTGAGGTCTTCATAGGCGAGGATGCGATAGAGCCGGCCGCGCCGTTTGAAGCACGCTGCGAGCTGGAAGTCGGTCACGTAAGCGAGGCCGTCGCGGCCGACCAGCCAGTTCTGTTCCTTGGCGAGATCGTTGTGGCAGATGCCGGCGCGGCGCAGCCGGCGCAGCACCGCCTTGGCCGAGCGAAAATAGGCGAGGTCGCCATGGGGCTTTGCCAGATGCAGCGCGACGCCGTCGACGAAGCCACGCACGAGCGCGCGGCGTCCGGCCCACAGCAGCTCGGGGCCGACGTTCAGGCCCTTTGCGAGCGCCAGCGCATGCTTCTCGCGCGCGAACAGATGGCGCGCCAGCAGGAAGGACCACCATGGCACTTCATCGAGCCGGCGCAGCACCGCGTCAACCTCGCCGTTCTCGCCGCGGAAGCGGCCGCGCTCGACGGTCGAGAACACGTCGCGCTTGAGCAGAACGCCCTCGGTCCAGCGCGCCGACAAGGTCGCGGCGTCGTCTTTGGGGAGGCTCATCTGAAACTCACGCCGCGGTGGCAATGCGCAGGTGATCGGCGATCCAGCGATCGAGATCGGCGAGCGCCCGCGCACTCATCGCTTGCTTCTTGGCCACCGTCTTCTCGTTGCCGCGCAGCCGCGTGCCGTCCGGTTTCTTGGTCGGTGCGCTCGCGAGCGGCGGAAACAGGCCGAAATTGATGTTCATCGGCTGGAACGAGCGGGTACCCGGCTCGATGGTTTCGATGTGGCCGCCAGTGATGTGGCCGAGCAACGATCCCAGCGCCGTGGTGCCCGGCGGGCTCGCCAGCGTCTCGCCGCGGGCGTCGGCTGCCGCGTAGAGGCCGGCGATCAGGCCGACGCTGGCGGATTCCACGTAGCCCTCGCAGCCCGTCATCTGGCCGGCGAAGCGCAGCCGCGGCTGCGCGCGCAGGCGCAGCTGGCCGTCGAGCAGCTTTGGCGAGTTGAGGAAGGTGTTGCGATGCAGGCCGCCGAGGCGGGCAAACTCGGCCTTCTCCAGCCCGGGAATGGTGCGGAAGATGCGCTGCTGCTCACCATATTTCAGCTTCGTCTGGAAGCCGACGATGTTGTAGAGCGTGCCGAGCTTGTTGTCCTGGCGCAGCTGCACGATCGCGTACGCCTTGGTGGCGGGATCGTGCGGGTTGGTGAGGCCGACCGGCTTCATTGGGCCGTGGCGCAGGGTCTCGGGGCCGCGCTCCGCCATCACCTCGATCGGCAGGCAGCCGTCGAAATAGGGCGTGTTGGTCTCCCACTCCTTGAACTCGGTCTTCTCGCCGGCGATCAGCGCGCCGACGAAGCCGTCATACTGCTCCTTGGTCATTGGGCAGTTGATGTAGTCGGCGCCGTTGCCGCCGGGGCCGACCTTGTCGTAGCGCGACTGGAACCAGGCTACCGACATGTCGATGGACTCGCGATGCACGATCGGCGCGATCGCGTCGAAGAAGGCGAGCGCGTTCTCGTCGGTCAGCTCGCGGATGGCATCGGCGAGGGGGGCAGAGGTGAGGGGACCGGTCGCAACGATGACGTTGCTCCAGTCGGCCGGCGGCAGGCCCGCGATCTCGCCGCGGGCGATCTCGATCAGGGGGTGGTCGTTCAGCGCCTTGGTGACGGCGGCCGAGAAGCCGTCGCGGTCGACCGCGAGCGCGCCGCCGGCGGGCACCTGGTTGGCGTCAGCCGCGCGCATGATCAGCGAGTCGAGCCGGCGCATCTCCGCATGCAGCAGGCCGACGGCGTTGTTGGCGGCGTCGTCCGAGCGGAACGAATTGGAGCAGACGAGCTCGGCCAGACCGTCGGTGCGGTGCGCCTCGGTCATGCGGGTCGGCCGCATCTCATGCAGCACGACGGGCACGCCGGATTTCGCCACCTGCCAGGCGGCCTCGGAACCGGCAAGGCCGGCACCGATCACGTGCACGATGTTCGATTGGGGTCCTGTCATGGGGCGGACAGGTAGCGCTTTTCGGCGCAGAGTGGAATCGCCGAGATCGAGTTTTCTGCCATCAGAAACGACAACGCCCGCACGAGGCGGGCGCTATCGGTTCGTCCGGTAAGGGCTGAACGATATCAGCCCTGATACTGACCGGCGGCAACGCGCGGGATGTCCGAGCGATCGAGGCCGATGTCGGCCAGTTCGCGATCGCTGAGCTGGGACAGCTCGGCAACATTGCGCTGATAGTCCCGGAAAGCCTGGATCATGCGGATGAGCGAGAGCAGCATTGGTAGTCTCCTGTAGTTCGATTCAGCCTTTCCCAAGGCCTCATCGTTGAAATGAATATAGATGAGAGTGGTGCACTGCGAAAGTTCCGATGTTGCGATGCAGCTAAGCGTCGGATGCATAGCGCCGGTAACGGACGATTAACCCGGAGGCAAGCTCGCACAAGAGTGGGCGAGCGAGACGTCAGATTGTCATAAATGTCCGTGAATACACGGGCTTATGATTACAATCGCGGTTCCCTTCGAGACCGAAATAAGTCGTGTTCCCCTCCCACGCAAGGCGACCGGTCAGCTACTGGGCCCAAGTCTCGCATGCGCGAATCGCATGTGTGGTTGAGTCTAAAGAATGAACATTAATTCATTATAAGGGGCGGGCTGAGCACGAGCAGACAGCTCCTCGATGGGGCGCCACCACCGATTCGTCAGCTCTTTAGCCGGTGGGCCGAACGACGGAGACCAAGGAACCGGCAGGGACAGAGGGAGCTGATCCGGGCGTGGTTCGCGTCTTGACCTCTCCCGGCGCGGTGCGCACACGTCAGGGGTGTGGTTTTATTACCAAGTTGTAATGAAAATCAGAAATTTCGCATGCGCCTCTGCGCAGCGCGCAACATCACGCAATTCTCGCGGGGAATTTATTGCGGCAAGTTGCCGCGCCCGGAGGAAAGTCATGCCGCAGATTCCGGCAATGTCGCTGGATCTGTCTCAAGAACAAGAGAAGGAAAGTAACATCATGACGAAGTTACTCGGGGTTATCGCAATTGCCGCCGTCGCATTCGCCGTCGCGCCGGCCCAGGCCGCCAAGCACGCCATGGGCGGCTGCAGCTCGGCCAATCTGGAGAAGACCGAAACCGCGATCGAAGCCATGGCCGACGGCGACAGCAAGTTCGTCGCGCAGAAGGAGATCGCTGCGGCGCAGGACGCGCTCCTCAATGGCAAGATGGGTGTGTGCGGAGCGCATTTGAACAAGGCGATGCACGCCACCATGGGCAAGTAAACGGGTAGGTAAACGCACTCAAGAGAGGGCCGGTCGCCGGGCGATCGGCCCTATGCGTTTGCAGAGTGTTGTCTTAAGGAGCGCGCGCGAGCTGAGTGGCGAAATAGGCCACGGTCTTCGAATAGACCTCGCTCTTGTTCCACTGCTGGAGCACCGCGAAGTTCGGGCTGCCGGGCTGCCAATCCTTACCCTTCTGCCAGCCATACCCGGCGAGATAATTGGCGGTGGACGCCAGCACATCGGGCGCATTGTGCAGGAGATCGCGCTTGCCGTTGCCGTCGAAGTCGACGGCATATTTCATCCAGGACGACGGCATGAACTGGGTCTGACCGAGCTCGCCGGCCCAGGCGCCCTTCATGTCGCCGGGCGCCAGGTCGCCGCGCTGGACGATGCGCAGCGCATCCATCAGCTCAGCACGAAATTGCTCGGAACGCCGGCAGTCATAGGCCAGCGTCGCCAGCGAGCGGATGGTGGCGAACTTGCCGGTGTTGACGCCGAAATCGGTCTCGAGCCCCCAGATCGCGACCAGCACCTCGCCGGGCACGCCGTAGGTCTGCTCGATCCGCGAGAGCACCGAGCCGTATTGCTTCATCATGTTGGAGCCGCGCGTCATCCGCGGCGGCACCATGCGGCCGGAAAACTCTTCAAAAGTCTGGGTGAAGACCTTTTGCGACTTGTCACGATTGAGCACGCTCTGGTCGAGCGTCACGCCGGCAAGCCCGGCGGTGATGGCCTGCTGCGAGATGCCCTTGGCCGCAGCGTCGGCTTTGAAGTCGGCAAGCCAGGCGTCGAAATTGCCGGAGCCGCAGGCGACCGCGGCAAGCGCTGGCTGGGCGGACAGGATGGACGCGGAGAGGGCGAGGGCTGCGAGAGCGAGACGAGAAATCGTCGGGGTCATCAGATGAAATAGATTCCGTGAAGTGATCTGACCGGCAGGCGCAATCTCGATTGTAACCGCGGCCAAAGCAAGGCGTATGACAGTTCGCGATCCCGCCCGAGCCGGGCTCGGGCAGGATCGCATGTCACGATGGCGTCAGGCGTCTGACCTGTTACGCCAGGGGAAGAGGTTGGCGGGGAAGTCGGCGGCCGGCTTGCGCGGGCGATGCGGCGGGGGCGGCACCGGGCGCGACCCGGGCTCCGAGGCGATCACCTTGCGGTAGAGGTGCCAGGTGGCGTGGCCGAGCAGGGGGATCACCACGGCAAGGCCGAGGAAGGCCGGGATCGTACCAAACGCCAGCAACACCGCCACGATCAGACCCCAAGCCGCCATCGGCACCGGGTTCTTGGCGACGACGCGCAGCGAGGTGACCATCGCCTCGAACGCGCCCGCATGGCGGTCGAGCATGAGCGGGAATGACACGGCGCTGATGCAGAGCGCGGCGAGGGCGAACAGGAAGCCGGCGCCGCAGCCGACCACGATCAGCCACCAGCCTTGCCGGGTCGTCAGCACGCGCGTCATGAAATCGGAGATTCCGGTCACGCCCTCATAGCCGAACGCCGACACATAAATGGCCTGCGCGGTCGCGACCCAGGTCACGAACAGGGCGAGCAGCAACGTGCCGAGGCCGAGCATGGCGCCGAACGAGGGCGAGCGCAGCACCTCCATGGCATCCCAGGCACTTGCCTCTTCGCCGCGTTCGCGCCGGCTGGAGAGCTCGTAGAGACCGAGCGCCGCGAACGGCCCGATCAGCGCGAAGCCGGCGGCCAGAGGAAACAGCAGCGGCAGCACCGAATGGCCCATCACCACGCGGGCGAGCACGAGGCCCAGCACCGGATAGATCACACAGAGGATGATGGCGTGGCTCGGAACCGCCTTGAAATCTTCCCAGCCGCGCTTGAGCGCATCGTGGAGGTCGGAGAGTTGGATGGTTCGGATCACCGGTCCAGCCGCGTCAGTCGGCTGGACCATCGTTGGGACATTGCCCCGGTAGAATGTGGCCATGGTCGCTAGCTCCCTTGCCGGGCGGCCGCATTCGGCGCCGGCAACGGCGCAAGCGGCCGCCATTCTCTGAGTTGCGCGATCCCGACCAGACGCGAATTCCGGAAGACATCGCGAGCTGAGCGAGAAGCGTACGCCCATTTCCGAGTCCTGTCCCTCACGCTTGGGTGAAATTCGATGTCGCAGTGCAACCTCGAATGTGTCATTCGGTCGTCATTTCGCCGCAGATAAGCTGATGCTGCTTGTTCGTTCGCAGGAACGCGGGCGCAACGCGGTAACTTCGTCTATAAGTGCCGCTCAAGGCCCTTCCAACGGATCCTTTTTCGGGGAGCAGACATGAGCATTTTCGGGAAAATCATGGGCGCGATCTTCGGCAGCCATCCGGCTGCCGCCGCACCCGCAGGCAGCGCAATCGGCGCCTGCTGCCGCGCCGGCGGCAACGGTCGACGTCGCTGCGATCGTCGACAAGGCCGCGGCCGCTCACAAGGGCGAGAAGCTGGAGTGGCGCACCTCGATCGTCGACCTCATGAAGGCGCTCGACATCGATTCCAGCCTTGCGGCGCGCAAGGACCTCGCCAAGGAGCTCGGCTACAGCGGCGACATGAACGACTCCGCCAGCATGAACGTCTGGCTGCACAAGCAGGTGATGTCCAAGCTCGCCGCCAATGGCGGCAAGCTGCCGCCGGAAATCAAGCACTGACCGCTTGATCGGTCATTGCCAAGGGGATTGAGTCTAGGGATGAGAAGGGCCCGCGATTTCGCGGGCCCTTTTTCTTTCAGGCGACGAGGTCGGCATCTTCCGGATGCCGCTCGAGATAATCGACGACGAAGCCGCAGCCGGCGATCACCTTCTTGCCGTCGCGGCGGATCAGCTCCAGCGCGCCCTTCACCAGTTCGGACGCGATGCCGCGGCCGCGCAGCGCACGCGGCGTCTCGGTGTGGGTGATGATCACCGCCGACGGCGTCAGCCGGTAATTGGCGAAGGCGACCTCGCTGCCAACGTCGAGCTCGAAGCGGCCCTTCTCCTTGTTGTCGCGTACCGATGCCGCCATGCAATATCCTTCCGAAGCGCTGCCTCTTTCCTGATCTAGGCGCCTGAACCGGCCCTTGCCAAGGTGCGACCAAGGGAGGTTGCCGCAGGGGAGATATCTCGAAAATGCGTGTCCCGCTCAGCCTCATGGCGTTGCTCGCCGCGCTTGCTTCGACGGCGCCGCTGCCGGCTGCGGCCGAAGGCGGTCCGGTCTGGGACGCATGCGTCGGGCTGACCAGCACGCCGGAGGAGCGGGTCAAGGCGTGCTCGACCGTGATCGAGACCAGGAGCGAGAGCGGCCACCGGCTCGCCGGCGCCTATTGCAATCGCGGCCATGGTCTCACCGAGAAGCGAGAGCTCGACGCGGCGCTGTCGGATCTCGACGAGGCGGTCAGGCTCGCTCCCGACTATGCCTGCCCCTTCAACAATCGCGGCCGCGTCTACAGCTTCAAGCGCGACTTCGATCACGCCATCGCCGACTACGATCAGGCCATCAAGCTCGATCCCTCGCTGGCGCTGGCCTACAGCAATCGCGGCGAATCCCGCTACAACAAGGGCGATCTCGACGGCGCCTTCGCCGACTTCGATGCCGCGATCAAGCGCGATCCGAACTATGCCACGGCCTACACCAATCGCGCCTTGGTCTACTACCGCAGGCACGACGTGGCGCATGCGCTTGCCGACTACACCATGCGGATCAGGCTTGCGCCCAGCCTGCTCGCCTATATCGATCGCGGCAACGTCTATCGCGACAGCGAGCAGCTCGACCGCGCCGCCGCCGACTATGGCGAGGCGATCCGCATTGCGCCGACCGATGCGCGCGGCTGGCGCAACCGCGGCATGATCCGGCTCTACCAGGGCGACGACAAGGGCGGTCTTGCCGACTACGACAAGGCGCTGCAATACGATCCCTCCGACGTGTTCTCCTGGAACAATCGCGGCCAGGCCAAGCTTCGGCTCGGCGACAAGCAGGGCGCGATCGCCGACTTCAGGAAGGCGCTGGAATCGAAGCCCGGCCTGCCGGTCGCGCGCGAGGCGCTTCAGAGGCTCGGGGCCCTGTAGCCGCAGTGCGATATGAGTTGGTGACCGGCGAACATCGCGGCGGCCATCGAAATAATCCTCGCATTCGCTCTTGCGCGGTCGCCGGCGGCTCCCACGTCTTTTGCAGGACATACGCCGAATGCGGCAGGCAGGGTCGCTAGATATTCGGTGTGTCATGATCGCCAGCCGCAGACGTATGCCTCTGTCGTAGGAGGGTACGATGTCGGACTTTGGTTTCTTGAATACTCATCGAACATGGGAAGACTGGTGCGGGATGGTGCTGGGCGCACTGATCGTCGTCTCGCCGTGGTTTCCCATCCAGGAACAACCCGCGATCGCCGCAGACTCAATGGTCATCCTGAACGCGGTTGCAGTCGGCCTGGTCGTGTTTGGCATCAGTCAGCTCGAATATGTCGCGCTGCAACGCTGGCAGGAGGTGGCGACGATCCTGGTCGGATTGTGGCTCATCGCCTCGCCCTATTTCCTCGGCTATTCCGGTGAAGGGTTCCTGCGCATCTACCACACCAGCCTCGGCGCGGTGACGGTCCTCCTTGGCATGCTGCTGCTGTGGCAGGACTGGGATCTGACTGACCAGGACATGCTCAAGCACGGGCGATAGGCCGTGGACGTCGGCAGGCCCGCCCGGCTACAGGCGGGCCTGCGCCCTCATCGCTTCGCCAGGTCCTGGTACTCCGGATGCTTCTCGATCCACGCCTTCACGAACGGGCATTGGGGGATCAGCTTCAATCCGGCCGCGCGGACCTGGTCGAGCGCGCCTTGCACCAGCTTTGAGCCGACGCCCTTGCCGCCGAGCTCCTTCGGCACGTCCGTATGCTCGAAGGTGATGACTTCGCCGTCGAGCTTGTAATGCTCGGTCGCGAGATGGCCCTCCACCTCGAGCTCATAGCGGTGATGGGCCTTGTTGTTGATGACGTCGCTCATGTCGTCTCCGGTCAGCTCTTCAGCGAGTCCGTCAGCATCTTGCGGATCGACCAGGCTTCGCCGTCGGAGGAGCCCTTGATGTCGTCGATCTTCCAGCTATTGGCCTCGCGCACGAAGTCGTAACGCACGATCTGGTCGGCGGGTTTCCGGTCGTTGCGGTGGCCGGTGATGGTCACCGCGACCGTCGCCTTGTCCGCTTCCATCTTCTCAGCGTCAACCTTGAACGACTTCACGTCCGGTTCCTGCGAATTGGTGACCGGATCGAAATCGACCGGCCCGACGTCGCCTTTCGGCGTGTGCGCATCCGCCTTGGCCCATAGCGCGACCAGCGATTTGGAGAGGTAGTTTGACTTCGCTGCCTTGTTCTCGATGACGAAGGCGGCGCCACCGTCGCCCTTGCCCTTGGCGGCGCGGGTATAGATCGCGGTCAGGATGGCGACGGGATCGGTGGGAGCGGGAGTCTCGGCGAAAGCCGGGGCGATTCCGGCAAGCAGAGAGGCGGCGACGAAAGTCCGACGGGTGAGCATGAACTGTCCCTGAGATGACGGCGCGCGACAACAGGCCGGAGTGGCCGGCGCGTATCTCTGTAGACCGATGGAGCGGCTGTTCGGTTCAATCACTCGCCTTGGCGAGCCTGGAGTCTTCCGGCTGGGGCTGTTGGCGGAGGCAACCCTGGCAGATGACGAGGGAGCGGTTGACCCTGGCGTCCTGCTCGGCCTCGATGCCGTCCTGCACCTGCCACCATTCCCTAGAATAGGGCTGAAGTCCGGCCTGCGATCGGGTGCGATCGGCCGCCGCTGCGGCGCGCATTGCACGCGATGAGGCAGAGCGCGGCTGGTTGGGATTCTCGCCGGCGCCGTCCCAGGCGTAGCGTGCAGGCTTGAAGGCGGGATTGGGTGCGAGATGGGCTTGCGGGGCGACGGCACATCCGGCGAGCGCCAGCGACAACAGGAGGAGGGCGGACGCTTTGACCATGATGCGGCACTCTGTACGCGAGAACTGAGCGAAGGTTGCGCTGATCATGTTTAAAATTCCCTGAACGATCGTGCCCGCACCGCCGACAAACGCGCATGCGCTATCTCATCCTCCTGCTCGCTCTGTTCGCTTCCACTGCGCGCGCCGACGATGCGAAGCCGTTCAACCCGGCCGACTATCCTCCCGCCGTGCAGAAGGCGCTGCATTATGCCAACGAGGAATGCGAGAGCCAGGATGGGGGCGTCGTGACCTTCGCCTCGGATACCGTGCGCAAGGTCGATCTGACCGGTGATGGCCGCGAGGACTACATCGTCGATTTCCGCGACGCCAAATGCGGCGACCGCGAGACCACCTATTGTGGAACCGGCGGCTGCGTCATGACCATCCTGGTGACGCTGCCTGACGGCAGCGTGCGCCCGGTGTTCGACGGCTATATCCGCAGCTACAAGATCCTGGCGCCGCCGATCAAGCGTGGCGCCGCGCGCACCGTCCGCTTCGATCTGCACGGTAGCTATTGCGGCGGTTTTGGCACGCAGGCCTGCGTCAAGGAGAGGGCGATCACGGCAACGCCGTTCGCATTCAAGCAGCCGTAGGGCGGGCGCGGGGCCGATGGTCTTGCTACGTCGCTGGCGATGGCGATAAATGGGCTTCAATGAGCGGGCGGCTTGCGCGCCGACCGCACTCGAAGAGGAAGCCCGATGCAGCCCCTGCGCATGTCCCGCCGCGTCATGAATCTCGCTTACATGCTGACCCAGAATGCGCGGCGGCATGGATCGCGCCCCGGTTTCGTCTGGGGTGACCGATCCTGGACCTGGCGCGAGATCGATGCGCAGGTCTCCGCGCTGGCCGCGGCGCTCGCCGCGCGCGGCATCGCCAAGGGCGATCGCATCCTCGTCCATTCCAAGAATGGCGACGAGATGTTCTTCTCGATGTTCGCCGCGTTCCGGCTCGGCGCGGTCTGGGTTCCCACCAATTTCCGCCTGATGCCCGACGAGGTCAGCTATCTCGCCGAGGCCTCGGGCGCGAAGGCATTTTTGTGCCATGCCGATTTTCCCGAGCATGCCGCGGCGGTGAAGGGTGGCGCGCTGGAATTCATTTGGAGCGTCGACGGCAAGGCGTCGTTCGGCGAGACGTCGGTCGCGGAGGCCATCGCGTCGAAGGCGGGTAGCGCGGTCGAGAACGTCGCAGTCGAGCACGACGATCCCTGCTGGTTCTTCTTCACCTCCGGCACCACCGGCCGTTCCAAGGCTGCGGTACTGACCCACGGCCAGATGGGTTTTGTGGTCACCAACCATCTTGCCGATCTCACCCCAGGTGTGACGGAGGCGGATGCCTCGCTGGTGGTGGCGCCGCTGTCGCATGGTGCCGGCGTGCACCAGCTGGTGCAGACCGCGCGCGGCGTCTGCACCGTGCTGCTGCCGACCGAGAAGTTCGACATCGACGAGGCGTTCCGCCTGATCGAGAAGCATCGCGTCGCCAATCTCTTCACGGTGCCGACGATCCTGAAGATGATGGTCGAGCACCCCGCGATCGACAAGTACGATCATTCCTCGCTGCGCCACGTGATCTACGCCGGCGCGCCGATGTATCGCGAGGATCAGAAGACTGCGCTGAGGAAGCTCGGCAAGGTCATCGTGCAGTATTTTGGATTGGGCGAGGTCACCGGCAACATCACGGTTCTGCCGGCGGCACTGCACGATCCAGAGGACGGCCCATATGCGAAGATCGGCACCTGCGGCTTCGAACGCACCGCCATGCAGGTCTCGATCCAGGACGACGAGGGCCGCGAGCTCGCAGCCAACCAGAGCGGCGAGATCTGCGTGATCGGACCTGCGGTGCTTGCGGGCTACTACGACAATCCCGAGGCCAATGCGAAAGCGTTTCGCAACGGCTGGTTCCGCACCGGCGACCTCGGCCATATGGACGAGGAAGGCTTTGTCTACATCACCGGCCGCGCCTCCGACATGTACATCTCCGGCGGCTCCAACATCTATCCGCGCGAGATCGAGGAGAAGATATTGACCCATCCCGCGGTCGGCGAGGTCGCCGTGCTCGGCGTGCCCGATGCGACCTGGGGCGAGGTCGGCGTCGCCGTCTGCGTTGCGCGGGAAGGCGCGAAGGCCGTGACCGAAGCCGAGATGGCGGCGTTCCTCGGTGCGAAGGTGCCGCGCTACAAGATGCCAAAGCGCTTCTTCTTCTGGGAGGCGTTGCCGAAGTCGGGCTATGGCAAGGTGCCGAAGCGGATGGTGCGCGACGAGCTCGAGGCGCGCGGCCTGCTCGATCTCGACAAGACGAAGGCGAGCTGAGCGTACGCGATGCGGAATATCAAGCAGCCGGGCGCGCCGCTTCCCGAACGCATCCAGTGGGTGGAGGCGAGGGGGCGCGCCTTCGCGTTCACGCTTCAAGCCGGCCTGCCGTTGCTGGAAGCCGCGCGCCGCGGCTTTGCGGCGGAGGGATTTGCCGGTGGCGTGCTGAACTTCGGCCGCGGCACGCTCGGGCCGTTCGCCTATGTGATGCCGGCGCTGTCGAAGACCGGCGAGAACGCGGCGTTCTACAGCGATACATTTCGGCCGGGCGGCCTGACGCGCACCAAGCTCGGCAGCATGACGCTCGGCTCGCGCGACGGTGCGCCGTTCTTTCATTGCCACGGGCTCTGGACCGAGGCGGACGGCAAGGCGAGCGGCGGCCACATGATGCCGGACGAGACCATTGTCGCCGAGCCGTTCGAGGTCGAGGCGTTCGGCCTCGATGGCGCAGCGTTCACTGCCGAGGTCGATCCGGAGACCAACTTTAGGCTGTTCGGACCTTTGGCTTCCGCGAGCACCGGTGCGCGCACGACGAGCCGCGCCTTTGCCTTGCGGCTGCGGCCCAACCAGGATTTTGCCGGCTGCCTCGAAGACTTCTGCCGCGCGCATGGCATCGCCCGCGCGAAGATTCACGGCGGCGTCGGCTCCACCATCGGCGCGCGCTTCACCCATGGCGGCGTGACCGAGCCGTTCGCGACGGAGCTGGCGGTGACGGCGGGGACGATTGCGCCGGGCGCTTCGGGCGCACTCGAGGCGGCGCTCGACATTGCCTTGATCGATTATACCGGCGGCGTCGCGGATGGCCGCTTGATCCGTGGCGACAATCCCGTGCTGATGACCATGGAGCTGGTGCTCGAGGTCATGGGCTAGAGCATGATCCGGAAAAGTGCGCAGCGATTCTCCGAAAAAATCATGCTCAACTAATAACCTAAAGCGCGATGACGATTCATCCTGATCTCATCCCGCTTTGGGATCGCCGAGCGATCATCAGTGCGAACGTAGCTTGGCAATGGCCAGGTACGTCGAGTCACTTAACCCCGAGTTCGATCCCTGAAAGAGGTTGAGCAGGGGGGATTGACCTTGACCTGTGCTCTGGCTGTTTCTGATGTCGTACATCGCGGAGAAACGGTTCAACAGCTTTGCAACCTTGGTGGGGTCGGACAGATCCGTGATCTTCATGAATCTGTCCACGAACTTGGCCTGCTGATCGATCGGCATCGCCGCCATCGAGTCAGGTAAATCGAACGTGGTCCTGAACACCTCCGAGAGGGCCTTGTCGGCGAGGATGTCGTAGGCGGAGGTGATTTCACCCGCCTTGCGCTGGAAATAGAGCGCGAGGCGCACGCCGGGATTCGTCTCACCCTGCTGCTGCTCCAGGCTTTGCTGGAGATAGTTCGCCTGTGTTTCCCGGAATTGATCCCGCTTCTGGGGACCCATCATCGGCAGGCGTGCGACGTTGCCTTTGCTATCGAAGTTGAACGATGCCACGATTTCAGCAAAGCGAGGATCGCTCTGCGTGTTCGCGAAGCTCTTGGGATTGCTCAGATCGGAGGCGAAGATCTTCTCGAGAAATTCGGAGCTGACCTTCTTGGGGTCCAAGCCTTTGGCGACGAGAATGAAATCGACCATCTTCCGGTTATCAAGCAGCTCGGAAACGCTGTCGATGCCAGCGATGGCTTCCTGATAGGACGTCGCGTCCTTCTGGGCTTGTGCCCGAACTGCCTTCTGCTGATCGGGGCTTGCCTGCTTCACTGCTTGAATGACGTAGTCCTTCGCAATATCGAGGACTTCAGCCGGGTCCTGAGCCACCAGGGGCGTCGTCAGGTTGCCCTTTGCGTCGAAGTTGAAGGCGCGCGCAAGCTCGACGTAGCGATTGTCCTTGAGCGTATAGACGTAGCTCTTGGGATCGCTGAGGTCGCTTTCGAGCACCTTCTCGACGGTTTCCTGCGAGACCTTTGCGGGATCGAGGCCGACGGCGCCCAGCGCGAAGTCGTACACGGCTGGAGTCGATACGAACGTCTGGAGCGAATTGATGGTGAGGATGGCCGTTCTGAACTGCCTGATGGCGAAAGCTTCGTTCAGCGGGCTTGCAGCCGCATAGACCGCGGACTTGCTGTCGTCGTACGCCTTTGTCGTGAGCGTGACGTTTGCAGCAGTCTGGGCGGACACGCCTGACGGAAGCGACCCGTCAGGCGAAAATTCGAACGCGCCGGCCAAGTCTACAAAGTTGCCAATCGTCGCGATCTGGTCGCCGAGGTCGGATACGCTCTTCGTGTATGATTCCAGGTGATATTTTTCGACCAGGATCTGGACCTTCAACTGGGACACGTCAGCGCCCGGCTGCGAGAGTTGGGCCGTGTAGTCGGCGATCTTCGTATTGGTGGCGCTCACGTCCGATTTGGCTTGAGCGAGCTGGGCGTTGAGGCCAGTCAATTGAGATGCGAATGTGGTGTTGACGTAGCTGTTTGGATCGGATGGATCGCTGCGCAGGACCTGGCTGATCGTGTCGCGCGGCCACTTGCTTTCATCGATCCCGAACGCTGAATAGACGTAGTTGCGAAGACGATCGTCGTTCAGGAGCTGGTCGGCACTGGTGATGGTGCCGATCTTGGCGTTGTAGTAGTTGGTGTCGTCGGCAAGCGCGTCGACTTGGCTCTTCTTGGTCGCGGTGTACAGGCCGATCATCTCATCGGTCTGGTCGTCCGATTGCGCGACCGGCGTTGCAGTGCCGTTGAAGGAAAATGCCGCGGCAAACTCCTGGTAGCGCTTGTCGACCAGCTTGTTGACGAAGCTCTTGGAGTCGTTGAGGTCGCTCTCCAGCACCTTTTTCATGAAAGCCTTGGCGTAGGCCATGTCCTCCAGGCCATATGCCTTCATCGCATAATGATAGAGGCGATAGTCCTTCATGAAATCGTCGACGGTCTTCACCTTGCCGATGTTGGCCTTGTAATAGGCGGCCTCTCGCGCGACGTCCGTCTGCTGTTCGACGCGCGTCAGAGACTGCTTGAGGTTGCGCGTGATGTAGCTGTAGCTGAAATAGGTTGTGACCATCGCGCATTCCTCGCGGCTTTAGTGTCCCGGACGTCGTCAATCATTGCCGGGGTCGCGAGGTGGGAGCTGGCCTCATGCCAGCAAGCTGTCTTACGTCGTCTCGGGGCGTTTCTGGCCTGCAATCTCAAGTGTTAGTTCGCGCCCAGTAACGCTTGCCGGGTCTATTTCTGTTTATTTCTAAATGTTTCTCAGATGCAGCTTTCGCGAGGATTGTGTTCCCGATATGTTCTAGCGGGCGCTGCCCAGGTTGCGGTGACATGCTTCGCCTTCATTTGGTGTTTTAGCGCGCGGACGCACTTTCCCGTTCTCGCGGCACGTCGTGCCCGAGCTTTGCGATTGCCCCCGAAAATGCCGAGGGCGCAGGGAAGGCCGGGTGCCGGCCGGGCACCCACGGTCCACTGTGCGAAAGGTGGCAACAAAAAATTGCACAGCGGCATACAGGTGAAGCCAAACATCCGGCCTTCCTTGCGCAGTGGTTTGACGGCTTATGTCGCGCTCTCCCCGGGGAGCGATGCACTATTGCCCCCGTCGCCTTGCCGCTCGCTGACGCGCGTGCCCGGTTGGGCCGCAGCATCACAGCAGGACTTGGCGCACAGACCCCGGGCGCCAGGACCACACGATTTTGCCGTACGCAGGCTGCACCGGTCGTGCGCGCGCTAGCCGTCGCTCACGGTGTGAACCGCCCTGCAAACCGCCTTCGCGCCGACGCCGCCTGCGTCCACCACGTCCCATCCCGCGTGTCGTGACGATCGCGATACGCCCCTCGGCCCGGGCTGGGATGTCCAAATCATGCGATATTTCCGAATTCGCGTAAAGCGAATTGTTTTCGCCTGGGTGCATTGACGTTGCTCTTGCGTGTGTTGCCTGTCGGGCAACGCAACGGATGGTGTGGATGGGCGAGCGCCTCCGCCACAGCCGCGCCGCGAACCGGTCTCGCCATGGTCCAAAAATGCGCTACCATGACCTCAGCGCGCCCCAAGTCGCGCGGATTGAGGAGTGAGGAAACGGTATGAGGACGAGAAGCGGAACGGCGATCGCCGGGGTGGCGGCGCTGGCGGTGGCGGGGATGGCTCTGACGGCTGTGTTTGAGCCGGTCTGGGCCCACGGGCCGACCCGGCAGAAGGTGCGGGAATCCATCGAGATCAACGCGGCCCCGGCCAAGGTGTGGGCGGCGATCGGCAATTTCCAGGACATGGGCTGGCTTCCGCCCGTCACCAAGACCGAGGGCGAGAAGGGTAACGAGATCGGCGCGACGCGGAAGCTGACGCTGACCGGCGGCGCCACGGTCGATGAGGAGCTCTACAAGTTCGACGCGGCCGCGATGACCTATTCCTACCGGATCACCACCGTCGACGTGAAGGTGCTGCCGGTCACCAACTATTCCTCGACGCTGACGGTGACGCCGAGCGCCGACGGCAAGGGTGCGACGCTGGAATGGGCCGGTGCGTTCTACCGCGGCTATCCCAACAACGATCCGCCGCCGGAGCTGAGCGACGAAGCCGCCAAGACCGCGGTGAGCGGGCTCTACAAGACCGGCCTCGAGGCGCTGAAGAAGAAGATCGAGAGCGGAAGCTGACCGTGCGCGCGCTGGCTCTGGCGGCGCTCACCGCCAGCCTCTGCATTGCAGTTCCCGGCGGCGCATCCGCCGAAGAGGCGTTCGTCACCAACCAGCTCAGCGACGATCTGATGGTCGTGGACCTCGCGACATCACGCGCGGTCGCGACCATCCCGATCGGCGGCAAGCCGGCGGGCGTTGCCGTCAGCCCGGACGGGCGCTTTGCCTATGTGACGAGCCCCGACGCCCAGATCGTGCCATAGACCGTGCCCTGCCAGAGCCTATCGGGGTCCGGCTTGATGTCCGTCTATGTCGCCGACTGGTATGCGGCGGCGGTGCGGGTGATCGATGCGGCCTCGCGGCGCCTCACCGCCAGCATCGCGGTCGGCGCTTCGCCCTCGGGGCTCGCGGTGACGCCCGACGGCAAGCTGCTGCTCTCGGCGGACCGCGACGACGACAGCGTCTCGGTCGTGGACACCGCGACGGGCCAGCGCAAGGCGACCATCAAGGTCGGCACCCGCCCGTTCGGCGTGACCATCGATGCCGAGGGTAAGCGCGCCTACACCGCCAATGTCGGCTCCGACGACGTCTCGGTGATCGATATCGCCGCGGGTGCCGAGATCGGCCGCGTGCCGGTCGGGATGCGCCCCTATGCGGTGGCGCTGGCGCAGGGCCGCGGCTTCGTCACCGACCAGTATGGCGGCACCGTCAGCGTATTCGATCTTGCGAGCCTGAAGCCGGTCAAGCGCATCAATGTCGGCGACTATCCTGAAGGCATCAACGCGACCGCCGACGCCAAGCGCATCATCGTCGCCTGCTGGGAGAGCAACACGCTCGATGTCATCGACGCCGCCGAGCTGAAGGTGATCGGCGAGATCAAGACCGGCGACGGCCCGCGGGCGTTCGGGGCGTTTTTGCGGAAGACGGAGTAGGGGGCTGTAGCCCGCATGAGCGGAGCGACATGCGGGACGCTCCCGGATAACGCTTCGCTCATCCGGGCTACGGCACCTTTGACGCAGCGAAGTCTCGCAGCTTCACGAAAAAATCCTTCAGGATCGGGTTGCGGTCCACATAGGTCACGTAGCGGATCGGATGCCGCCTGCGGTCGACGCTCCACGTCATCTGATCCGTGATGACCGGAGCGGGGATGATCACGCTCGGCGCCCAAGCGGGGTTGAGCAGCCAGCCGACCGCCGCCATGTCCCAGATCTCCTTGGCCCAGCCCATGTGGTCGGACGAATATTCCTTGAAGCGCATGGCGAGAAACGCGCCGATGTTGCCGTGGGGTTCGACGTAGCGTTCGATCTCAGGCACCGTCGAGTGCAGGCGCGAGGTGACGCCCATGCACGGGACGAGGACGAGCGGCACGCCACTGTCGAGCAGCACCTGCGCGCCGCCGACGTCCTGCTTCAGATTGAACTCGACCGTGTGGGGCCATTCCAGCGCATGGCCGCCGAGCCAGACCACAACGATACGGTCGATGATCTCGGGCGCTCTTAGCAGCGCCGAGGCGACGTTGCTGATGGCGCCGATGGCGACGACGTAGAGCGGATTGTCCGGCGTGCCCGCGCGCGCCCGGGCGATGAGGTCGTCCACGGCGGGGGCCGTCCGCGCCGTCTTGCCGGGGCCGAGATAATCGGTGACGCCGCGGTGAACCAGGCCTTCCGGCGCGACGTTCAGGCGCTCCAGCAGGCGCAGGATTTCCTGATAGCTCAGCTCCATGCCGTGGCCGGGACTGTCCGCGCGCGCATTGAAGAACGGCGCGGCGTAGATCGCCTCGACATCAAAGCGGTCCTTCGACAGCAGCATCTGCACGAGCGCGAACTGATCGTCGATTTCGTTATAGGTGTCGGTGTCGAGCACGACCCGCAACCGGCCGACCGGCGGCTCCAGGAGCTTGAGGCGGCTTGCGTCCGTGAGTGTCATCGGGCGTCTCCCTTCGCCGTGCGCGGCGATTGCGGATCAGGCGCTCTGCGAAATCCGGCAGACCACTTCGGCAATCTCCTCCATCTGCGCGAACATGTGATCCGGCGCAAGCGCCCGCAACGCCGCCGGGGCCGCGTAGCCCCAGCACACGGCGCCACAGGCGATGCCGACGGCACGCGCCGCCTCGATGTCGCGGACCTCGTCGCCGATCGCGATGGCCTTGCCCGGCTCTACGCCCGCGCGCCGGATGACACGTCGGAATTTCGCGGGCTTGCCGAACAGCGATGCCGCGCAGTCGAAATGCGCGAACAGCGCCGCGGCATCGCCGAGCTTCTCACGCGCATTGGCCTCGCTGTCGGATGTCACCAGCGCGAGCTGCACGCCGCTCTCGATCAGGGTCCGCAGCATCGCCTCGACGCCCGCGAACAGCGGAATCTCGCTAGCTGCCTCCGCCTTCAGCCGCCGCGCATGCCGCGCGATCGCCGGCAGCTTCCACAAGGGCACCTCGAGCCGGGAAAGGATCTCCCGCGTCGAGGCATGCCGCAGCCCCTCGACGTCCTCATCGGCGACGCGGCGAAAGCCGAAGCGATCGGCGACGTCGTTGATGGTGCGCAGGAACCAGGGAAAGCTGTCGACGAGCGTGCCGTCGAGGTCGAAGATGGCGAGGGTGTTGGGAGGCATCCGGGGAGCTGACGACGGGTAACAAGGGCAGGCGAACCTGCCAGGTTCGTCCGCTATGATATCCAAACGGTGCTCTCGGTCCAGCCGAGTTCGGCGAACTCGGCGGCCCGGAGCGGTGCTTCTCCCTCCGCGAAGAATTCGTCGAGTTGAGGCGGCGCGACGGCCGTTGCGGACAGCATGGCGTGCGCCTGCCCGCGATGATGAATCTGATGCTGAAAGAGATGCATGAGCAGCCGGTCGCGGCGCTCGGTCTGAATCCGCGAATCTCGGTTGATCCTGACGACCCCGTCGAGAAGGTTCGGCGTCAGCGCATCGCAGACTGCGATCAACCGCCGGTCGATCGCGGCTTGAGCGGGTTTCAACGCGGCCAGCGATGGGTACGGGACTTCGTTCTCCCAGGCCGCAGGTCCAAGCCATCCACCCTCCAGCGCATCGACATAGAAGAGGTCGATGACATAGATGTGGTTCAGCGTACGCTGCAGGCTCGGGAAAAAGCCGGTTCGCTCGGCTTCAAAATCGCCTTGGCTCAAAGCGGTGCAGGCAGTCAGCAGCCGGTGGTTCGCCCAGCCATTGTTGTGGGCGAAGGCGCGGTAGGTTTGCACAAAGCCAGCGGACAAGCTTGATCTCCCTTGGACCAATCGTCGGCGGATTTCGCTCGGTTCGCTTACTCCGCCGCCTCGCTCGTGCTCCTTCGCTTCGGCTTCCGCGCCTTCTTCAGCACCGGCTCCAAAAACTTGCCGGTATAGCTCCGTGGCGCCTTCGCGATATCCTCCGGCGGGCCCCAGGCGACGATCTCGCCGCCGCCGTCGCCGCCTTCGGGGCCGAGGTCGATGACCCAGTCTGCGGTCTTGATGACCTCGAGATTGTGCTCGATCACCACGACCGTGTTGCCCTGTGCCACCAGCTCGTGCAGCACCTCCAGGAGCTTCTTGACGTCGTGGAAGTGCAGGCCGGTGGTCGGCTCGTCCAGGATGTAGAGCGTGCGGCCGGTGGCGCGCTTGGACAGCTCTTTTGCCAGTTTGACGCGTTGGGCTTCACCGCCTGACAGCGTCGTCGCTTGCTGGCCGACGTGAATGTAATCCAGCCCGACGCGGTGCAATGTCTGAAAAGTCTCGCGCACGCGCGGCACTGCCTTGAAGAACTCGGCGGCTTCCTCGACGGTCATGTCGAGCACGTCGGCGATGGACTTGCCCTTGAACAGGACCTCCAGCGTCTCGCGATTGTAGCGCTTGCCCTTGCAGACGTCGCAGGTGACGTAGACGTCGGGCAGAAAGTGCATCTCGATCTTGATGACGCCGTCGCCCTGGCAGGCCTCGCAGCGGCCGCCCTTGACGTTGAAGGAGAAGCGGCCGGGCTCGTAGCCGCGCGCCTTGGCTTCGGGGAGGCCCGCGAACCATTCGCGGATCGGCGTGAAGGCGCCGGTATAGGTCGCAGGGTTCGAGCGCGGGGTGCGGCCGATCGGCGACTGGTCGATGTCGATGATCTTGTCGATGTGCTCGAGACCCTCGATGCGGTCGTGGGGAGCGGCGCCTTCGCTGGCGCCGTTCAGCTTGCGGGCGATGGCGCGATAGACCGTGTCGATCAGCAGCGTCGACTTGCCGCCGCCGGAGACGCCGGTGACGCAGGTGAACAGGCCGAGCGGAATCTCGGCGGTGACGTTCTTGAGGTTATTGCCGCGCGCGTTCACCACCTTGATGGTGCGGCGATGGTTCGGCGGGCGCCGCTCCGGCACCTCGACCTCGAGTTCGCCGGTCAGGTACTTGCCGGTCAGCGATTTCGGGTTGCGCATGATCTCGGCGGGCGTGCCTTCGGCGACGATGTTGCCGCCATGCATGCCGGCGCCGGGGCCGATGTCGAGGACGTAGTCGGCGAGGCGGATGGCGTCCTCGTCATGCTCGACTACGACCACGGTGTTGCCGAGGTCGCGAAGCCTCTTCAGCGTGTCGAGCAGGCGCGCATTGTCGCGCTGGTGCAGGCCGATCGAGGGCTCGTCGAGCACGTAGAGCACGCCCGTCAGGCCCGAGCCGATCTGTGAGGCCAGGCGAATGCGCTGGCTCTCGCCGCCGGACAGCGTGCCGGAGGAGCGGGACAGGGTAAGATAGTTGAGGCCGACGTCGAGCAGGAAGGTCAGGCGCTCGCGGATCTCCTTCAGGATGCGGCCGGCGATCTCGTTCTGCTGCGCGTTCAGCGCCGCCGGCACGGTCTCGAACCATTCGCCGGCCTTCCTGACCGACAGCTCCGAGATCTCGCCGATATGCTTAGCCCCGACCTTGACGCAGAGCGCCTCGGGCTTGAGCCGGAAACCGTTGCAGGCGCCGCAGGGCACGTCGTGGAAGTATTTCGCGAGCTCCTCGCGCGCCCATTCGCTCTCGGTTTCCCGGTAGCGGCGGTTGATGTTGGTGATGACGCCCTCGAACGGCTTCTTGGTGTCGTAGGATCGGACGCCGTCCTCGTAGGAGAACTTGATCTCGTCCTCGCCCGACCCATGGAGGATCGCGGTCTGCGTCTTCTTGGGCAGATCCTTCCATTTGGTGGTCAGCGTGAACTTGTAGTGCTTGCCGAGCGCCGTCAGCGTCTGCGTGTAATAGGGCGACGACGATTTGGCCCAGGGCGCGATCGCGCCCTTGCCGATGGCGAGCTCCCTGTCGGGGATGACGAGGTCCTCGTCGACATGTTGCTCGACACCGAGGCCGCCGCAGGCAGGACACGCGCCATAGGGGTTGTTGAACGAGAACAGGCGCGGCTCGATCTCGGGGATGGTGAAGCCGGAGACAGGGCAGGCGAACTTTTCCGAGAACAGGATGCGCTCGGGGCCGCTCTTGTCGTGGATCTTTGCGGTCTTCTTCTTTTCCTCGGCAGGCGCGGCCGCGGGCGCATCGGCGAACTCGACGACGGCAAGGCCTTCGGCCAGCTTCAGCGCGGTCTCAAAGCTCTCAGCGAGGCGCTGGCCGATGTCGGCACGGACCACGATGCGGTCGACCACGACGTCGATGTCGTGCGGGAATTTCTTGTCGAGGCTGGGCGCTTCGGCCAGCTCGTAAAAGGTGCCGTCGATCTTGACGCGCTGAAAGCCCTTCTTGAGCCATTCGGCGAGCTCTTTCCGATACTCGCCCTTGCGGCCGCGCACGACCGGGGCGAGCAGATAGAGGCGGGTGCCTTCCGGCAGGGCCAGCACGCGGTCGACCATCTGCGAGACGGTCTGGCTTTCGATCGGCAGGCCCGTGGCCGGCGAATAGGGCACGCCGACGCGGGCCCAGAGCAGGCGCATGTAGTCGTAGATCTCGGTCACGGTACCGACGGTCGAGCGCGGATTCTTCGAGGTCGTCTTCTGCTCGATCGAGATCGCCGGCGACAGGCCGTCGATCTGGTCGACGTCAGGCTTCTGCATCATCTCAAGGAACTGGCGGGCATAGGCCGAGAGCGACTCGACGTAGCGGCGCTGGCCCTCGGCATAGATGGTGTCGAAGGCGAGCGAGGATTTGCCGGAGCCGGAGAGCCCGGTGAAGACCACGAGCTTGTCGCGGGGAATCTCGACGTCGATGTTCTTGAGGTTGTGCTCGCGCGCACCACGGATCGTAATTGCGCGCAGGCTCGAGCCCGCGTTCTGCTGTTGGCGCTTCGCCTTGATCACTTCATCCATCCGAGTTGCCCTCAAGGAATCCCAAAAGCGCGCGATCGCGCCAACGAAAAGGCACGCTTCGCCCGGAACCGGGATCGGCGCCGATGGGTATGGCAGCGAACGTAGGAAGAACGGCGACGGATTTCCAGAGGCAGTTGCGAATCGTCAACGGATTGTTGGCGCACTGGCGGCATCTGGCAGGAGCAGGGCGCGGAACAGGCAAAGGGCCGGCACGTGGCCGGCCCTTTGTTCGCGTTTAGATGCGGATCTTGGGGGCAATCCGCATTCAAGCAGGACCTGGAGGAGTCCCTTGGGGATTGGTCTTTGGCGGATCAGTATTTGGCGACGACGGGGCCGCCCCAGCGATAGTTGACGCGGATCAGTCCGATATCGATGTCCTGGCCGATCCGTTCGGTACGCACGGGTGGGACGAGGATCGCGCTGGCGAGGTCGCCGCCGTGATGCCCGAGGAACAGATGGTCGTACTCGCCGCCGACGGACCAATTCTCCGCGAAGGCGTATTCCACGCCAAAGCCGGCGCTATAGCCCCAGCGGGTCTGGCTCAGGGTATTGGACACGACGCCAACGCCCGGAATGAATTCGTCGTATCTGTCGTGCGCGACGGCTGCGCCCGCCTTGCCGTAGAACAGCAGGCTGTTCACGGTGTAGCCGAGCTGGCCGGTGAACAGGCCAAAGCTGTTGATCGTGGTCCGGTTGTTGAGCGGCGCCAGCACGAAGCTGACATTGCTGCCCTTGAAGTCGGCCCAGTTGCCCTGGGCTTCCACGCCGAGCACCCAGCGCGCCTTCTGCCAGCGATATCCGAGTTGAGCACCCACTGTGCCGCCACTCGCATTGTGACAGCCCTCGCCGACGGCCGGGTCGATGGGAACGCCGGCGACAGCGACGACGCTCCAGCAGGCGTGCGCAAGGCCGCCGCCGCCATTGATGCCGACATAGGCGCCGATCCAGTCATAGGCGAGCACGGGCGCCACCGGCGCCTTGTACAGCGGCAGATCGGCAGCACCGGCCGGTGCGAGCGCGCCGAGCGCGAGCAAGCTGACCGAGGCCAGCACCAACGTCTTCATGTCAATTCCCCAACGCATCGGAGCCAATCAGCGGCGCAATGCACACCGCACTCTCGATTCCATGACGGTTGGGCGCGAGGTCGCGCGAAAACAAAAAGGCCGGCGCGAGGCCGGCCTTTCGTGACGATGTGACGTCGGTCGTGAGACGAAGCTCAGTACTTCTTGAGATCAGTACTTGGCGACGATCGGGCCGCCGAAGTGATAGTTCACGCCGACCTGCACGGTGTGGAAGTTGAGCGTGCCGGTGGGCAGGGCGCCGGCGAAGTAGGTCTCGCCAGCGAGGCTGCGATACAGGTACTCGCCCTTGATCGACCACTGCGGCGCGATGAACGCTTCGACGCCCGCACCGACGGTCCAGCCGGAGTGCCACTTGCTGTCCGACGCGCTCACGCCGAGCGCGGAGAGGGTGATCTTGTTGTCGATCCAGGCGTAGCCGCCCGTACCGTAGAACAGGACGTTGTTGACGGCCCAGCCGATGCGGCCACGCACCGTGCCCATGGCGTCGGTCTTCGAGGTGGCGGTCGCGGTCACGACGCCGAAGCCCGGGACGACGGTCGCGCCGGTCGCCGTCGCGCTGACGTCAGCCCAAGCGCCGTCGGCCTCGATGCCGAACACGACATTGCCGGTCTGCCAGTTGTAGCCGGCGGTGCCGCCGACGAAGCCACCCTTCATCTTCGGGTCACCCGAAGCGTTTTCCCAGGCGCCGCCGCCGACGATACCGAGGTAGAAGCCGCTCCAGTTGTAGACCGAGGCCACAGCCACCGGAGCCTTCGTGTACGGGCGAGCCGCGAGATCAGCCGCCGACGCGGGGGCAGCCAGAGCGAACAAACAGGCCGAAGCCAACAAAACCTTCTTCATCTCAATCAAAATCCCAGTCCCAGTTTCTGTTGTTGCCTTCCGCGCGCAGAAGGGCATCGGACGCTGTGGTCCAACTGACGGCGTGCTTACACCACCAAAGCCGCAAGTTGTGTCTCTCAAAAGCCACGACAGCCGCAAAACGTCACAATTGCTGACACATTGTCGCGCCGCTCGCATCCAGCAAAAAGGCCGGCGCGAGGCCGGCCTTTGATCTCCAAATGATATCAGATGGATATCAGTATCTCGCGATGGCCGGGCCGCCCCAGCGATAGTTCACGCGAACGAGGCCCATATCGACGTCCTGGCCGATGCGTTCGGTCTGAACGAACGCGCCGCCGAAGGTGAAATCGACGTTACGATGGCCGAGGAAGATGTGATCATACTCGACGCCAACCGACCAGTTTGGGGCGAAGCCAAATTCGAGACCCGCGCCGACCGTTCCGCCCCAGCGGGTTTCCCGGGCCGAACCGAAGGTAGTGCCCGCACCCACGAAACCTGGCCCGACGATGAGGTCGTATTTGTCGCCCACGACCGCGCCACCGCCCTTTACGTAGAACAAAACATTATTCCAGGCATAGCCGACCTGGCCAGTAATCAGGCCGAAGGCATCGATCCGCGTACGGTCCTGCTGAGCCGGGGCGGTCGGGCTGACGTTGTTTCCGCTGAAGTCAGCCCAGTTGCCTTGGCCTTCCACGCCAAACACCCAGTTGGCGGACTGCCAACGATAGCCGATCTGACCACCGACCGTGCCGCCCGATGCGTCATGGCAACCGTCTGTGATCAGCGTGCCGACGACAGGCGTCACGAAGTCCCAGCAATTGCGGCTCGTACCCCAGCCACCGTTGATGCCGATGTAAAAGCCACTCCAGTCATAGATAGTGGCAACCATCGGCGGCGGCGCCTTGGTGTAGGGACGCGCCGCAAGATCCGCTGCACTCGCAGGTGCAGACAGACCCAACGCAACGATACCGATTGTGCCAAACAGAATTTTCTTCATTGCAGTCTCCCCAGTGTCGTCCGCTCCAGAGGTCCCCAAAGCGGTCAATCAGGCGCGACGCCCATATGAACAATTCCAACGTAACTTTAGCTCAACCGGCAGGCAGAATCCGTCGCTGGAATGCAACAGTCGCTGGGCAATTGTCTGCGAGTAACCTAATGAATGTTAAGCGTTTTTCCGTGCGGTCGGGTTCCAATTCATTGTGGCGTGCACAGTGGCGCTGGGTTCCGGTATGCACGCTTGGGTTGCATTCTCTTTCACAGGAACAAATCTGGAACAAATTTCGGGCCCATGCTATATGTGGGGATAACCGAGGGTGTGGCGGGCCGATCGGCGCTCGTAAGCGTATAGGTCGGCTCAACAAGGCGGCAGCGCGGGCGCGCCGTTCCGGAATTCAGTGGCATTTGGAGTGGAGAGCGGCGATGGCGGGAAGCGTCAACAAGGTCATTCTGGTTGGAAATCTCGGCAAGGATCCTGAAATCCGCCGCACCCAGGACGGGCGGCCGATCGCGAATTTGAGCATCGCCACCTCGGAGACCTGGCGCGACAAGAACAGCGGCGAGCGCAAGGAAAAGACCGAGTGGCACCGCGTCGTGATTTTCAACGAAGGTCTTTGCAAGGTCGCCGAGCAGTACCTGAAGAAGGGCGCCAAGGTTTACATCGAGGGCGCGCTCCAGACCCGCAAATGGACCGACCAGAGCGGCGCTGAGAAGTACTCCACCGAGGTCGTGCTGCAGGGCTTCAACTCGACCCTGACGATGCTCGACGGCCGCGGCGGCGGCGGAGGAGGCGGCAGCTTCGGCGACGAGCCGGGCGGCGATTTCGGCTCCTCGGGCCCCGTCAGCAGCGCGCCGCGCCGTCCCGTGGCCGCTGGCGGCGGTGGCCGCAACAGCGACATGGACGACGACATCCCGTTCTGAGGCTCGCGAGCGTCTCTCCACGAGCGGCGCCCGCTCGCGTAAAGCGACAGGATCCCTTACCAATTGGCGGGCAAGGCTCGGTTTTCCGGGCCTGCCTCAAGTGCTACTTCAAGCCTTTGACCGGCGATGATGTGAATGGTATTAACTTAATGTTAATCCTGTTTACATGGCTCTCCCGCCGATCGGAGGACGCGTCGCATGAACCTCGCGCCGCTGCTTGAGGCCGCCCCAGCGATCCCGCTGCATGCCTTTGCCGCAATGGCCGCCTTCGTGCTCGGCCTCGTCCAGTTCGCCGCGCCCAAGGGCACGCTGCCGCACCGGACCATCGGCTGGATCTGGGTCCTCCTGATGGTCGCGGTGGCCGCCTCGTCGTTCTGGATCCACCAGATCCGTCTGGTCGGGCCGTTCAGCCCGATCCATCTGTTGTCGATCTTCACGCTCGTCGTGCTGCCGCTCGCGGTGTGGCGGGCGCACACCCATCGCGTCGCCGATCACCGGCGGATGATGATCTTCATTTTCGCCGGTGCGCTGGTGGTGGCGGGGCTGTTCACGCTGGTGCCCGGGCGGATCATGCACCGGGTGATTTTCGGGGCTTAAGGCGCGGTTTGCGCCGGCCGATTTCGAGCCTTGTTCCAGCACCGGCGCGGAGTGCGTAAGTCTCTGGAAAAACAGTCGGAAAAAGCGCTTCCCTTGGCCCTGCAAGGGTGGTTATCGGGGGGGCGATGCGCTATATGATTCCCAGATAAAACCTCACCGGATTTCCCCTTGGCTGACGACGACAACAAGCCCGGCGACCAGCCGGCGCAACCCTCGGACATTCGCCCCGTCTCGATCTACGAGGAGATGAAGAAGTCCTACCTCGATTACGCCATGAGCGTGATCGTGTCGCGTGCGCTGCCCGATGCGCGCGACGGGTTGAAGCCGGTGCATCGCCGCATCCTCTACGCGATGAACAATCGCGGCGACACCCCGGACAAGAAACACAAGAAGTCCGCCGGTGCCGTCGGTGAGGTCATGGGTAAGTACCACCCCCATGGCGACCAGGCGATCTACGACGCGTTGGTGCGCATGGCGCAGGACTTCTCGATGCGCGCGCCCTGATCGACGGACAGGGCAATTTCGGCTCGGTCGACGGCGATCCGCCGGCGGCGATGCGCTACACCGAATCCCGCCTGACCAAGATCGCGCTGAAGCTGCTTGAGGACATCGACGACGACACGGTCGATTTCCAGGACAACTATGACGGCTCCGAGCGGGAGCCGGTGGTCCTGCCGGCGCGGTTCCCGAACCTGCTGGTCAACGGCGCCGGCGGCATCGCGGTCGGCATGGCCACCAACATCCCGCCGCACAATCTCGGCGAGGTCATCGACGCCTGTGTCGCGCTGATCGAAAACCCCTCGCTGACCATCGACGAGCTCAACAACATCATTCCGGGCCCGGATTTCCCGACCGGCGGCATCATCCTGGGCCGCCAGGGCATCCGCAGCGCCTATCATCTCGGCCGCGGCTCGATCGTGATGCGCGGCAAGGTCACGTTCGAGACGGTCCGGAAAGAGCGCGAGGCGATCGTCATCACCGAGATTCCGTATCAGGTGAACAAGGCGACGATGGTCGAGCGCATCGCCGAGCTCTACAAGGAAAAGAAGATCGAGGGTATCTCCGATCTGCGCGACGAGTCCGATCGCGACGGCTACCGCGTCGTCGTCGAGCTCAAGCGCGACGCCGTGCCCGACGTGGTGCTGAACCAGCTCTACAAGTTCACGCCGCTGCAGACCTCTTTCGGCGTCAATGCCGTCGCGCTCGACTCTGGCCGTCCGCAGACGATGAACCTGAAGGACATGCTGACGATCTTCGTCGGCTTCCGCGAGCAGGTCGTCACCCGCCGCACCAAGTACAAGCTGCGCAAGGCGCGCGAGCGCGCGCATGAGCAGGTCGGCCTTGCGATCGCGGTCGCCAATATCGACGAGATCATCCGCGTGATCCGGCATTCGCCGACGCCGGCTGCCGCACGCGAGACCCTGATGACGCGCGACTGGCCTGCGCGCGACGTCGAGGACATCATCACGCTGATCGACGATCCCCGCCATCGCATCAACGAGGACGGCACCATCCGTCTGTCGCTGGAGCAGGCGAGGGCGATCCTCGAGCTGCGGCTGGCGCGCCTCACCGCACTCGGCCGCGACGAGATCGGCGAAGAGCTGGCAAAGCTCGCCGGCGAGATCGGCGACTATCTCGATATCCTGCGCTCCCGAGCGCGCATCCTCGACATCATCAAGACCGAGCTTGCCGAGGTGAAGGCCGAGTTCGCCACCCCGCGCCGCACCGTGATCATGGAGCAGGAAGGCGAGGTCGAGGACGAGGACCTGATCCAGCGCGAGGACATGGTCGTCACCGTCTCGCACGCCGGCTACGTCAAGCGCGTGCCGCTGTCGGCCTACCGGGCGCAGCGCCGCGGCGGCAAGGGCCGCGCCGGCATGCAGACCCGCGACGAGGACTTCGTCAGCCGGCTCTTTGTCGCATCGACTCATACTCCGGTGCTGTTCTTCTCGTCGCGCGGCCAGGTCTACAAGGAGAAGGTCTGGCGCCTGCCGATGGCTGCGCCGAACGCGCGCGGCAAGGCGCTGATCAACATCCTGCCGCTGGAGCAGGGCGAGCGCATCACCACCATCATGCCGCTGCCCGAGGATGAGTCCACCTGGGCCCAGTTGGATGTGATGTTCGCGACGACCGGCGGCAATGTCCGGCGCAACAAGCTGTCCGACTTCGTCGACGTCCGCCGCTCCGGCATCATCGCCATGAAGCTCGACGACGGCGAGGCGATCGTCGACGTCCAGATCTGCACTGAGCGCGACGACGTGCTGCTGACCGCTGCGGGCGGGCAGTGCATCCGCTTCCCGGTCCCCGACGTGCGCGTGTTCACCGGCCGCACCTCGATGGGCGTGCGCGGCATTGCGCTCGGCGAGGGCGACAAGGTGATCTCGCTGGCGATCCTGCGCCATGTCGAGACCACATCCGACGAGCGTTCGGCTTACCTGAAGATGCGCCGCGCGGTCGCCGGTGAAACCGCGGCCGAAGAGGGGGCCGCGGATACGGAGGCCGAGGAGACCTCCGGCAGCTTCCAGCTCGCCCAGGAGCGTTATGTCGAGATGTCGGCGCAGGAGCAGGTCGTGCTGACCGTCTCCGTCAACGGCTATGGCAAGCGGACCTCGTCCTACGAGTACCGCACGACGGGGCGCGGCGGCAAAGGCATCGTCGCCATGAGCGTCAACAACCGCAACGGCAACCTGGTTGCGTCCTTCCCCGTGGAGGATGCGGACCAGATCATGCTGGTCACCGACAAGGGCCAGCTGATCCGCTGCCCGGTCGAAGGCATCCGCATCGCCGGCCGCTCGACCCAGGGCGTCATCGTGTTCGATACCGCCGAGGACGAGCACGTGGTCTCGGTCGAGCACATCACGGAAGAGGCCGAGAGCGGCAACGGCGAGAACGGCAACGGGGCGTAGCGCGCGCCCCCCACACTCCACTGTCGTCCCGGACAAGCGCGCCCTTAGGCGCGCGCAGATCCGGGACCCATAGCCACAGGGAAAAGTTGTCGCGCGAGATTTGCGACCGCGAGTCTTCGCCAAACACTTCCTGTGGTTATGGGTCCTCGCGTTCGCGGGGACGACACCGACAGTGTCGCGCCCGTATCCCGGATTACGCTTCGCTCATCCGGGCTGCGCTAAATCTCCAGCTCCGTTCCGAACTCCACGACCTGTTTGGTCGGCACGCCGAAGAACGCGGCTGAGCGTTCGGCGTTGCGCTGAAGGAAGGCGAACAGGCCTTCGCGCCAGACCCACATGCCGGGAACGTCCTCGCGCGGGATGATGGTCTCGCGGCCGACATAATAGGTGATGTCGGAGAGGTCGATACCGGGCAGCTTGCCCTGGCGGCAGGCGAGCGTCAGTCCCTCGTAGATCGTCGGGTTCTGCATGAAGCCGTAATGCAGGATCACGCGGGTGATGCCGGAGATGATCTCGCTCACCTCGGCGCGGTCCGCTTCGGCGATGTGCGGGGATTCCTCGATCAGGACGGTGACGAGCACGATGCGCTCGTGCAGGACGTGGTTGTGCTTGACGAACTGCGTCAGCGCCAGCGGCACGCCTTTCGCTGCCGAGGCCAGGAACACGGCCGTGCCCGGCAGCCGCGCGCTGCACTTGTTCACCGCCGTCTCGATCAAATCCTCCTCGGGCTGGCGCAGGCGGCCGCGCGCGGCCTCGACCAGCTTCACGCCGCTGCGCCAGGTCAGCATCAGGAAGGCGACGAGGGCTGCGAGCAGCAGCGGAAACCAGCCGCCCTCGAACAGCTTGATCGAATTGGCGGAGAAGAAGATCACGTCGATCACGAAGAAGAAGCCGTTCACGACCACGACCAGCCAGGGCGAATAGCCCCACTGGATCGCAACCAGGGCGGCGAGCAGCGTCGTGATCGCCATCAGCAGCGACACCGCGATGCCGTAGGCGCCGGCGAGCGCGTCCGAGGTGCCGAAGCTCAAGACCGCGCCGAGCGTTGCCGCCGCCAGCAGCCAGTTCACCAGCGGCACGTAGATCTGGCCGATCGCATGGCTCGTGGTGTGGCGGATCTGCATGCGCGGCAAAAAGCCGAGCTGGATCGACTGCTGGGTCAGCGAGAACACGCCGGAGATGATCGCCTGCGACGCGATCACGGTGGCGACCGCGGAGAACGCGACCAGCGGATAATGCAGGGCATCGGGGCAGAGCTGGAAGAACGGATTCTCGATCATGCTGGGATCGGTGATCAGCAGCGCGGCCTGGCCGAAATAGTTCAGCACCAGCGCGGGCAGGCAGATCGCGAACCAGGCGAGCCGGATCGGCAGGCGGCCGAAATGCCCCATGTCGGCATACATGGCCTCGCCGCCGGTCACCGCGAGGAAGGCCGCGCCGAGGATTCCGAACGAGATGTGGAAGTCCTGGTGGATCAGGAAGTTGAAGGCATAGAACGGGCTGAGCGCGGCCAGCACCGCCGGCGCCTTGACAATGCCGTGGACGCCGAGGGCGGCGAGTACGCCGAACCAGGCCAGCATCACCGGCCCGAAGATGCGGCCGATGAAGCCGGTGCCCTGCTTCTGCATCATGAACAGCCCGATCAGGATGGCGACGGTGACGGGCACCACCACAGGCGCGAGCGAGGGCGCGTCGACCTTGAGGCCCTCGATGGCTGACAGCACCGAGATCGCCGGCGTGATCGCGCCGTCGCCATAGAGCAAGGCGGCGCCGACGAGGCCGACCACGAGCAGATGCGCGCGCCAGGTGCCGGACTGGGCGTTGCGGGCGTGGAGCAGGGCCAGGAGAGCGACGATGCCGCCTTCGCCGCGATTGTCCGCGCGCAGGATCAGCAGCGCGTATTTCAGCGAGATGATCAGCAGCAGCGCCCAGAGGATCAGCGAAGCAACCCCCAGGACAGCGTCGTGACTTAGCGTGCCGCCATGGGCTGCAGCCTTGGCGGCTTCCTTCAGGGCGTAAAGGGGGCTGGTGCCGATATCACCATAGACCACCCCGAGGGCGCCCATGGTCATGGCAAGCGGCAGCGGATCAGGATGATGATGGCCGGAGGCGATTGCGGGTGTACTGGACAATGGCGACCCCCCGATGGGATCGCGCCCGGCGGGCCATTCCGACGGGCGCGAACATCAGACAGTCTGCGACGAGACGTCGCAAATATCCATGAAATTTATATCAGGAAGCTTTTCTGACGCGAAGCTGACAACCGCAACTACGGCGTGCGATCCGCGGTCACGAGGCGCGCCTCGCGGACATCAGCCTTGGTGCCGGCGCGGCGCAGGCACGAGGCTTCGAAATTCGGCCAGGCCTGCTGGGAGCAATCCTTGCCGATGGTGCGGATATCGAGACGGTCGCTCTTGGCGAGCGGCTGCGGAACGCTGGCCTCGACCTTCGGGGCAAAGCCGGGCAGGAGGGTGAGGGCGGCAGCAACACACGCAGAGATGGCGATCGCCGAGAGAGCCTTGATCATTGACAGTCCCCTGTGATGCGGCCGCGACGCCCAGTGTGCGGCCCGTCGTTTGTTGGGCGGATTAGTAACCATGGCCAGTTTCCGGACGTCTTCGCGGATGTCGGAAATGGTTTCGTTCGCGCTCCGTTTTGTTTCGTGGCCGCCCCGAGGACGAAACAAATGGGCCGCCGCCGACAGGATGGGCGGTAGAATCTGCGGGAAACGGGCAGGGAACCTGTCTGGCTTGCCGCGCCGGGCCGGGCGCGGTAGGACGTGGCCATGCCGCGCATTGCCTTCTACCCAGGTTCCTTCGACCCCATCACCAACGGCCATCTGGACGTGGTCCGGAGCAGTGTCCCGCTGTGCGACCGGCTGGTGGTCGCTGTCGGAATCCATCCCGGCAAGAAGCCTCTGTTTTCGACCGAGGAGCGGCTCAAGATGCTCCATGACGTCTGTGGGCCGGTGGCAGCCCAGGGCGGCTGCACGCTCGAGGCCGTGACCTACGACGATCTCGCCGTCACCGCGGCGCGCAAATACGGTGCGACCATCATGATCCGGGGCCTGCGCGACGGCACCGACCTCGACTACGAGATGCAGCTCGCCGGCATGAACGGCACGATGGCGCCCGAGGTGCAAACCGTCTTCCTGCCGGCCTCTCCGCTGGTGCGCCCGATTACCGGCACATTGGTGCGTCAGATCGCCGGCATGGGCGGAGATGTCTCGGCCTTCGTCCCGCCGCTCGTCGCAAACCTGCTCAAGGCAAAATTCGCCGGATAACGGCGCGCTTTTTCATCTCACCTGATCCGGAGTTTCCATGATCCGTCGTCTCGCAATTCTTGCCACGATGTTCGTCGCGCTCGTGGCCGTTCCCTTGAGCGCGGTCCCGGCGGTGGCGCAGCAGCTGCCGGCCAATCTCGACAAGGCCAATGCGCTCGTGATCGACACCACCAAGGGCCGCATCGTCATCAAGCTGCGGACCGACATCGCGCCCCAGCATGCCGAGCGCCTCAAGCAGCTCGCGCGTGAGGGCTTCTACAACAACGTGCCGTTCCACCGCGTCATGGACGGCTTCATGGCCCAGACCGGCGACGGCCAGAACGGCAACGGCACCGGCGGCTCGAAATATCCGAACTTGAAGCAGGAATTCTCCAAGGTGCATTTCGCGCGCGGCATCGTCGGCATGGCCCGGCGCGGCGACAGCGTCGACAGCGCCAACTCGCAGTTCTTCATCATGTTCGCCGACGGCGGCAGCCTCGATAACCAGTACACCGTGATCGGCGAGGTCGTGCAGGGCATGGACGTCGTCGACAAGCTGAAGAAGGCTCCGCCCGGCTCCCCCGGCGGCACCGTCACCGATCCCGACAAGATGGTGAAGGTGCAGGTCGCCTCCGACATCAAGTAGGCAAGGATGGAGCCATGGCGCGCTGCGGCAAAAGGCTTCTGCTGACTGCCGCGGTGCTGCTCTCCGGCGTCTCCAGTGCGGCCGCCGAGGACGCGCCGGTCAACACCATCCAGGACATCTTCCGGCACCTGCGGACCTGCTGGAAGCCGCCGCCGCCCGCCAAGGCCCGCCCTATCGACATCACCGTCGTCGTGAGCTTTAACCGGTCCGGAAACATTCTGGGCCATCCGAGGATTACCTATGAATCCGCGGAGGCCTCCGACAATGACCGGCTGCAATACCGGATCGCTGTGATGGAGGCGTTGCAACGCTGCACGCCAGTGCCATTTACCGATGCAATGGCCGGCGCGGCCGCGGGGCGTCCATTCGTGATCCAGTTCCGTAATCGTAAGACTTCACCTCCAACGCAAGAGAGACGAGCATGAGCGCCACCGAAAACACCCTGATCCTCGAGACCACGCAGGGCCCCGTTACCATCGAGATGCGGCCTGACCTCGCGCCCGGTCATGTCGCGCGCATCAAGGAGCTGGTCCGCGAAGGCTTCTACGACGGCATCGTATTCCACCGCGTCATCGAGGGTTTCATGGCGCAGACCGGCTGCCCGCACGGCACCGGCACCGGCGGCTCCGGCAAGAAGCTGAAGGCCGAGTTCAACAAGGAGCCGCATGTGCGCGGCACCGCCTCGATGGCCCGCGCCGCCAATCCCGATTCCGGCGACAGCCAGTTCTTCATCTGCTTCGACGACGCCCGCTTCCTCGACAACCAGTACACGGTGTGGGGCAAGGTCACCGAGGGCATGGAGAACGTCGACAAGATCAAGCGCGGCGAGCCGGTGCAGAACCCCGACAAGATCGTCAAGGCGCGGATGGCGGCGGATAAGGAATAGTTGCCCGTCATTCCGGGGCGCGCGAAGCGCGAACCCGGAATCTCGCACCACAATCTCGGGATTCCGGATCGCCGCGCTCGAGGCGCGGCGTCCGGAATGACGGCGCTAGTGAGACATGCGCACCGATCTCTTCGACTTCGATCTGCCCGCCGAGCGCATCGCGTTGCGCCCGGCGAGCCCGCGCGACTCCGCGAAGATGCTGGTCGTGGAGGGCGGCGCGCTGCGCGACCAGTCCATCGCTGATCTGCCGCAATGGCTGAAGGCGGGTGACCAGCTCGTCGTCAACGACACCAAGGTGATCGCGGCACAATTGAAGGGTCGCCGCATCGGCCGCGAGACCGAGCCGAAGATCGAGGCGACGTTGATCAAGCGTCTCGACGGCTCGCGCTGGCAGGCGCTGGTGAAGCCGGCGAAGAAGCTTGTTGCCGGCGACCGCATCCGCTTCGGCAATGAGGGCAAGATCTGCCTGCTCGGCCATCTCGACGCCGAGGTCGAGGCCAAGGGCAGCGAGGGCGAGGTGACGCTGTCGTTCTCGTTCCATGGGCCCGCACTCGACCAGGCCATCGCCGATCTCGGCAGCCCGCCGCTGCCGCCCTACATCGCCTCCAAGCGCACGCCCGACGATCAGGATCTTGCGGACTACCAGACCATGTTCGCAGCCAATGAAGGCGCGGTCGCAGCGCCGACCGCGGGCCTGCATTTCACGGCGGCGCTTGAGCAGGCATTGCACGCGCGCGGCGTCGGCATCAACCGCGTCACGCTGCATGTCGGGGCAGGGACGTTCCTCCCCGTGAAGGTGGACGACACCGACGGCCACAAGATGCATGCGGAGTGGGGCACCATCTCGGCCGAGACGGCGGAGCGGCTCAACACTGCGCGGAAGAACGGCGGCCGCATCGTCGCCGTCGGCACAACGTCGCTAAGGCTGCTCGAAAGCGCGGCGAGCGAAGACGGCACCATCCAGCCGTTTACGGCGGAGACCTCGATCTTCATCACGCCCGGCTACCGCTTCCGGGCCGTCGATGTCCTGATGACGAATTTCCACCTGCCGAAGTCGACGCTGTTCATGCTGGTGTCGGCATTCGCGGGGTTGGAGACGATGAAGCAGGCCTATGCGCACGCCGTTGCGAATGAGTACCGGTTCTACTCGTATGGGGATGCGTGTCTGCTGTTCCGGGCAGACGGCTAGCGCCGGCGCCGTATGGTGGGCAAAGCGAAGCGTGCCCACGTCTTCTTTCTTGAATGCACGAGAGAAGTGGTGGGCACGGCGCTTGCGCGCCTTTGCCCACCCTACGATACCTGTTCCTACAGCACCGGTTACGCCATCACCCGCTGCGGCAGCAGCTCTGCGATCTGCACGGCATTCAGCGCGGCGCCCTTGAGCAGCTGATCGGCCGCCACGAACATCGAGATCGAATGCCCGGAGGGATCGCTGAGATCCTTGCGGATGCGGCCGACGAGGACGTCGTCTTGCCCTGAGGCGTCGATCGGCATTGGGAAATAGTTCCTGGCGCGGTCGTCGACCACCTTCACGCCTGGCGCCTGCGCCATGATCGCGCGAACCTGGTCCTCGGTGATCTCCTTCTCGCATTCGAAGGTGATGGCCTCGCAATGGGCGCGCAGCACCGGCACGCGGACGCAGGTCACACCGATTGCGATCTTCTCGTCCTCGAAGATCTTGCGGGTCTCCTTGATGACCTTGGTCTCTTCGTCGTTGTAGCCGGTGTCAGGGTCGACGGCCGTATTGTGGTTGAAGAGATTGAAGGCGTAGGGGTGCGGCATCACCTTGGGCGTATAGACCTGCCCGTTGAGATTGGCGCGGGTGGACTCGACGAGCTCCTCCATCGCCGCGGCGCCGGCGCCGGAGGCGGCCTGATACGTCGAGATGATGACGCGCTTGATGCGGTTCTTCTGGTGGATCGGCCAGAGCGGCACCAGTGCGGTGATGGCGGCGCAGTTCGGGTTGGCGATGATGCCCTTGTGGTCGCGGATGCGGTTGCCGTTCACCTCGGGGATCACCAGCGGCACGTTCGGATCCATGCGGAAGGCGGAGGAGTTGTCGACGACGACGGCGCCCGACTTGACCGCAATCGGCGCGAACTTCTTGGAGATGCCGCTGCCGGCCGAAAACAGCGCGATGTCGACGCCCTCGAAGGCGCGCTCGGTCAGCTCCTCGATGACGACGGTCTGGCCGCGGAACGACACCGTCTTGCCGGCCGAGCGGGCGCTCGCCAGCGCCTTGAGCTTGCCGACGCGGAAGCCGCGCTTGTCCATGGTGGCGATGAATTCGGCGCCCACCGCACCGGTGACGCCGACAATCGCGACGACGGGATCGTTACTCACTTTGTCCTCCATTGAGATCGATTGAGACAACAAAAAAGCCCCGGACCATCGAGGGCGGGGCTTCGGTAGACCTGATGCGTTTTAGTCGACGACTACACGCGCACGCCTCCCCGGGCCCCGAAGGCCGTGGTGGTTTTGGTCGTGCGTTTGGTGGTCGTGAACATGGCGGCGACTTATGCGGGAGAGTCTGGCGCCCGTCAATGGCTTTTCGGCGGGAATGTGGCCGCCGCTACTTGGCCCGGGCACCCGGCGGCTCGAGGGTGACCTCCTTGAGATCGTCGCCGCTGACGACGACGATCGAGAAATTCAGCCGACCGCGTTCGCGCACGAGGCCCCCGCTGATCGCCTTGCCCGAGGCGGCGCGCTCGGCGACGCGTACGGCGTCCACGAGGCGGTGCCTGATCGCGCCGAGCGCTGCGAGGTTGTCGCGGTCCTCGAGGTCGAGCTCGGGCAAGGGGAAGGGCGGCCTCGCCGCCGACGAGCTCGCCGGTCCTGGCGTTGATGGTATGGCGCCAGATCCGGTCGTTGTGCAGGGTCTTCACGCGGTAGACCGGCACGCCGGAGCCGCCGTCAAAACTCACATCCGCGGTGGTGGCGCCGGCGTGACGGGCCTCGGCGATCGCCATGGCCTGGCTGATCGAGATCGACGAGCTGCGGAAGCGTTCGATCTCGCGGCTGACCGCTTGGCGGTCGGCCTCGGCATCCCCATCTGTGTCGCTGTGCAGGGAGGTCGGCGTCCCCGCGGTCACGATCGCTCGCGCGGGCGCGGCCAAGAGAAGCGCGGACAGGCTGATCGCCAGCAACGGCAAGGTCCATCGTGTGGCTGTCGTCATGCTCGAAACCTTTGGTCGGCGAGCGGGCTTGGTCACCCAGAGTAGACGCGGCCGACCTTGGGCATCGGTCGGCCGCGGAGCGTCGTGGCGGGCTGTACCCGTCGCGGCGATCTTGGCGATACGGACCTCTTTTGGGGCTGGTGAAAAAAGCGGTCCGCCTCACCTATAACTAAACCATACCGTATCGTTTTATTTTGGTCAATGGCGAGGGCGCGCTCGCCCAGGGGATAGATCGCAAGCTCACGGAATTGTCAGCGGGAGGGACGCCGCCGTTGCGGGCCTTTAGCCGCGTCTTGGACGCGGGCCGCAGGGCCGAGCGCACCGGCCAGGAACAGCTTGATGGCGGCGCGCATGCGCTTTTCCGCCGGCTTCATCTCGAGCGCCATTCCGAACGTCGCCATGCGGTGGGTGTGGCCGACGACGACGTCGAGGAACACTTCCGCTGCGATCGTCGTGTCCTCGAGGTCGAGCGCGCCTTGCGCCACCAGATGGTCGAAGAAGCGCGCCGTGGTGGAGACGGCCTTGAGCCAGCCTTCCTCCTTGCCGAGCTTGGCGACGTCGGGGAAGTTGATGGCCTGTGACGTCATCATGCGGCTGAAGGCGACGGCATCGGGTCCGCAGGTGAAGGTCAGCATTTCGCGCCCGATCTCGACCAGGCGCTGCTCGACAGGGATATCCGAGGCGCTGGAGAGCTGCGTCTCCGCCGCCGCCGACAGCGGCGCAAGCCAGCGCTCGATCTCGCGCCTCAGCACGGCGGCAAACAGGCCGCGCTTGTCGCCGTAACGGGAATAGACGGTCGGCTTGCTGACCCGTGCAGCTTCGGCGACCGCGTCGAGCGAGGTCGCATCAAAACCGCGGTCCAGGAACAGGCGGGTGGCGACCTCGATCAGCCGCTGGTCGCGCTCGATCGCGGCGGTTTTGGTCGCCGGCCGCCACGCGATTTCGGCACCTCGCGCCGTTGCGCTGCCGATCTTGTCCTGGTCGCAGTCAATCCCATGCCCAATGATTCCTGCGCGTTGCCTGTCATTCGCTCTATATCGCGCGGGAGCGAGGGCGTCATCGCGAATCTGGCCGAATTGGCCGTATCGTCAACGGTCTCGATACGACCTCGTTCCGTCACGACGTGCTCATGGGAGCGTCGAGGTCCAGGCCTCGCCCGCCGCCGCCTTCTCATATCCGTACTGGTACAGCGCCCGCATATAAGCGGTGTCGAACCCTTCCGACGGCGGAGCGGGATAATCGCGCGCGATGTAGGACAGATGGAAGCCAAGGCGGTTGCGCTTGGCGAAATCGTAGGTGGAGAAGATGATCGAGCGCGTCTGCGACTGCGTGATCGCCGACAGGCTGCGCGAGGCGACGTCGATGGTGCTGTTGGAAACCAGCTCGAAATTGCGTTCGATCTTCTTGTTGACGAGGATGTAGATGTCCATCTTCGCGGTGCCCGGCAGGCGGCTGCCCTGGAATAGCAGGGCCTCCGGCAGCGTCAGCACCGGCGCCGTCACGCCGCCGTCGACGTGCATCTCCTGAAATTTGCGGCCCTGGCCTTCGGCGTCGATCATGATCGGTGGAAACACCAGCGGAATGCTGGCGGAGGCGGCCATGACGTCGCGAAACAGCTTGAGCGCCTCGGGCGTGCCGACGGCTGCGATCTTGCCCATGTCCCAGATCGCGGTCCGCTGGGTGTCGAGATCGGTCGTGACCACCAGCAGCCTTCGGCCCTTGGCATTCTCGCGCGCGACCTGCGCCAGGATCTCCGGCCCGACATAGCGGGCGACCAGCTCGCGCAGCCGCGTGTTGCCGAACAGGCCGGATCCGAACAGCACGCGCACGATGCTGGGGTCGTTCAGGAGGCTCTCCGCGATGCCGCTGGTGTAGACCTCTCTCAGCGTGTCGTCGTATTGCGGCCCCAGAAACGCAAATGGCGCGATCAGGCCGCCGGTGCTCACGCCCGAGACGACCGAGAAGGTCGGACGGGTTTTGGCCGCGGTCCAGCCGTTGAGCACGCCGACGCCATAGGCACCGTCGGCGCCGCCGCCCGAGAGCGCCAGATAGGTTTTCGTCGCGGTGCTGGTGTCCTTCTCGAAGCTGAATTTCGTGACCGGCTCGTCGGCATAGCGCCTGAGGCCGTCGATATCGAGCACACGCGATGCGCTGGCCTCAGCTGCCGTATAGGGCGTGCGGGGCAGGGACGTGCAGGCCGCGAGCGCCAGACTGCACGTCAGGGCCAGGGCGCCGGTCAGGCGGGCACCTGCCTGCGTGATCCAGCCGCGCGTGGGGCCGGACATCTCGGTCGAACATGAAGCGGGGGGCATCGTCGGTGGCTGGCGATCACGCATCTAAGGCCGCCGGCAACTTTGCCGCGGCATCTCGTCCAGCCCCACGGTAAAACTACACTGTATCGTTTTATTTAACAAGCGCGGCGCGTGGAAATATCCGCGCCCGTTGTGTCCCAGTCTGGAGCATGGCGCGGTCCGGGCGGGTTGATCGGCATCCCCCGACACGCAATAAGCACGGCCATGACTCTACCCAATCATTTCGAACTGCTCGCCACCGATGGCGCCGCGCGCACCGGGCGCCTGACCACGCCGCATGGCATGGTCCGCACGCCCGCCTTCATGCCGGTCGGAACCGCCGGCGCCATGAAAGGCATGCACTGGCGCGAGGTGCGCGAGGCCGGCGCCGACATCGTGCTCGGCAACACCTATCACCTGATGCTGCGTCCCGGCGCGGAGCGGATTGCGGCGCTCGGCGGATTGCAGCGGTTCACCGGCTGGAACGGGCCAATGCTGACCGATTCCGGCGGCTTCCAGGTGATGTCGCTCGCCGACTTACGCAAGGTCAGCGAGCACGCCGTGACTTTCCGCTCGCATATCGACGGCGCCAAGGTCGAGCTGTCGCCGGAGCGCTCGATCGAGGTGCAGCGCTTCCTCGGTTCCGACATCGCCATGCAGATGGACGAATGCGTGCGGCTGCCGGCCGAGCGTGACGATATCGAGCGCGCGATGCGGCTGTCGCTGCGCTGGGCCGAGCGCTCAAAGCGCGCCTTCGAAAGCGCGCCTGACGGTTACATGCTGTTCGGCATCGTGCAGGGCGGCGACATCCCGCAGCTTCGTCACGCGAGCGCGCAGGGCCTGGTCGAGATGGGTTTCCATGGCTATGCGATCGGCGGCCTTGCCGTCGGCGAGCCTCAGGCGGTGATGCTGGCGATGATCGACGAGACCGCGCCGGCGCTGCCGACCGACCGGCCGCGCTATCTGATGGGCGTCGGCACGCCTGACGACATCCTCGAAGCAGTGAAGCGCGGCGTCGACATGTTCGATTGCGTGATGCCGACGCGGAATGGCCGCCATGGCGTCGCCTTCACGCGCTTCGGCCAGGTCAATTTGCGCAACGCGCGCCACGCCGACGATCCGCGTCCGCTCGATGAGGCGAGCACGTGGCCGTCGGCGCGCAACTACGCGCGCGCCTATCTGCACCATCTCGTCAAGGCCGGCGAGACGTTGGGGGCGATGCTGCTGTCCGAGATCAATATCGCCTACTACCAGTTCCTGATGCAGGGCATCAGGGACGCGATCGCACACGGAACGTTCGAGGAGTTCTATCAGCGTACGCGCGCAGACTGGTCGAGGGGCGACATCGCCCCGCGCTGATCAACGGCGCAACGTCAATTGCAGACGATCCGTTGCTTGACGGCGTGCTTGGTCACGAAGCCGTAGCCGCAATTGTCGCAGGTCCAGAGATACGAGATCATCTGGTCCGAGACGTAGGCAGATGCTTCGGCGGCGACCATGGAGTCAGCGCAGACTGGACAGGTGGGCAACTCGCTACAACGCGGATCGCGATGATACGCGACGGCCGACAACACTTCAGCAACTGCTGACATCGTGGTGACCTCCCTGCTTCCCTGCTTGAGACCTAAGTCTAACATAAGCAGAATCAGTTGACGAGGTCGCAACACAAATGCGTTGGTTTTCTGATAATTACTGCTCACGCAATTTTGCGATGCAGCGTATTTAACATGTGCCGCATTGTCGCTTGCGTGCCGTCGCAAGCTGTCCGTAACTGCGCAAGAGCTGTGAAAGAAGCGCGAATATCGCCACAGGGAGTTCATCATGGACGCATCGTCCGAAAAGGCCGCAAACACGGGTGCAGCGCACCAACCCGGCCGCGGCCGGATCTATTCTTCGATCGTCGAGGCCTTTGGCGACACGCCGATCGTGCGCTTGCGCCGGCTGCCGGGCATGCACGGCGTGAACGCGACCATTTTGGCAAAACTTGAATATTTCAACCCTGCCGCGAGCGTGAAGGATCGCATCGGTGCGGCCATGATCATCGCGATGGAGAAGGCGGGGATCGTCAAGCCCGATACCGTGCTGATCGAGCCGACCTCCGGCAACACCGGCATCGCGCTCGCTTTCGTCGCCGCTTCGCGCGGCTATCGGCTGAAGCTGGTGATGCCGGAATCGATGTCGATCGAGCGGCGCAAGATGCTGGCGTTCCTCGGTGCTGAGCTGGTGCTGACGCCGGCCGCGCAAGGCATGAAGGGCGCGATTGCGACCGCCGAGGAGCTCTTGAAGACAACGCCGAACTCGGTGATGCCGCAGCAATTCAAGAACCTCGCCAATCCCGAGGTGCATCGCCGCACCACGGCGGAGGAGATCTGGAACGACACCGCAGGCAATATCGATTTCTTCGTTGCCGGCGTCGGCACCGGCGGCACCATCACTGGCGTCGGCCAGGTGCTCAAGCCCCGCAAGCCGTCGTTGCGCGTCGTTGCCGTCGAGCCGGAGGAGAGCCCGGTGCTGTCGGGCGGCCAGCACACGCCGCACAAGATTCAGGGCATCGGCGCGGGTTTCGTGCCTGACATTCTCGACCGCTCGGTGATCGACGAGATCGTGAAGATCAACTCGACCACCGCGATCGAGACCTCGCGCGCGCTGGCGCGGCATGAGGGCATTCCCGGCGGCATCTCCTCGGGCGCGGCGATCGCGGCAGCGTTCGAGATCGGCAAGCGGCCGGAAGCTGCGGGAAAAACCATCCTGGCGGTGGTGCCGTCCTTCTCCGAACGTTATCTTTCGACGGCTCTGTTTGAGGGAATCTAGAACATGGCGGATCAACCACCGAGGCGGCCACGCACGCTCGGCGATGCCAGGACCGAGGCCGAGGCGGCGTTCAAGAAGGTGACGGCCAAGGTCGCCGCGGCGCCGCCGAAGCAGACCGCCGTCCCCGGCATCAAGGAGCAGGTGACGCTGCGCATCGACCAGGACGTGCTGGAGTTCTTCCAGGAAGGCGGCCCCGGCTGGCAGGATCGCATCAACGAGGCGCTGCGCAAGGCGGCGGGGAAGTAAGTCTCAACTCCTCATGGTGAGGAGGCGCGTCAGCGCCGTCTCGAACCATGAAAGGCCCCGCTGCTGCCGGCCGGGCCTTTCATCCTTCGAGACGCGCGCTCCTGCGGAGCGCTCCTCAGGATGAGGAGCGACCAAAAGAAAAAAGCCCGGCGCGAGCCGGGCTTTTGTGTTTCGCGAACTGGCCTGCCTCAGCGGCGGAACATGCCGCCCATCATGCCGCCGACGACCCCGCCGACGAAGGCTGCGCCGGCCGCATCACCGGGGCTGCTGCGCTGGGGAGCCGGAGCCGGCGGCGCTGCTGCCTGCGGGGGCGCTAGCACGGCGGGCCGCTTTCTGGCTGTTATCGCTCGCGGTCGGCGGCGCGGCCACGACCTCGGCGAGCAGGGCCTTATGCTGGGGCTTGTTGAGATAGCCCGACGAAGGATAGCCGCGCGCGGCCTGCCAGCGCTTGATGACGGACCGGGTCTCCTCACTGAACACGCCGGTCTGCTTGGTGTCGAAGCCGAGCCCGGTGAGGCGGCGCTGCACGTCGCGGCGCTGGTTCTTGTCGAGGCCGATCTGGTCCTCGGTGAGCTGAGAGGCCTCATCGGTAAAGGCAGCGGGATCGACGCCAGCATTGAGGGTGCGGGTCGTGGTCGACGGGCCGCTCTTGATCGCGGCGATCCGCGCCAGCGCGAGCGCCTTGAACTGGCCGTTCGGATAGGCCGCGAGATAGGCGTTGAGCTCTTCCGGCTTGTTGCTCTCCTTGACCGAGCGCCAGTATTCGAGCTCGACGCCGTCATTGCTGCCGCTCGCCGCCGGTACGACGCCGGCAGCGGTGGGGGCCGCGTTGGCAACCTGGGTGGTCGGAGCCTGGTTGAGATAGACCGCGCCGATCAGATTGGTGTGGCCCCAGGGCAGCTGGCCCTTGTGGGTCTCTTCGTTGACCTGGGCGCGCACCGACGTCATCGCCTGCTGGATCTCGACGCCGGGCTTGGTGATGTTGTCGATCAGCGCGCGGGTGAACGGGCTGTTGTTGCCTTCCTGGCCGTCGAGCGCGGTCTGGCCGGGGCCGGTGGCGAACGCGATCAGCGTGCCTTCACCGGACTTCATCTCGGCAAGGCCGCTCTGCACGTTGACGCTGCGGGTCGCCGAGTTCGACTTGATCTTGGCGGCGAACGGATTGTCGCGGCAGGCATCGAGGAACACGAGCTTGACCTTGGCATCGCCCATGGTCTGCTCGAGCGTCAGGTCGATGTTGATGGCGGCGCCAAGCTTGACGTCCATCTCCGACTTGATGTCGGCGTCGACGGGCAAGAGATAGTTGGTGCCGCCGACGGCGATGCCGTGGCCGGCATAATAGAACAGCGCGATGTCGGAGCCCTGCGCCTTGCGGCCGAAATCGAGCAGCTTCTCGGTCATCTGGTCGCGGCTGAGGTTCGATCCTTCGATCACCTCGAAGCCGACGTTGCGCAGCGTCGATGCCATCGCCTTGGCGTCGATCGGCGGGTTCGGCAATTGCGCGACGTTCTTGTAGGAGCCGTTGCCGACGACGAAGGCGACGCGGCGGTCGGCTTTCGCGGCACTGACCGACAACGCCACGCACATCAACGAGGCGAGGAGGGTGAGAAAGCGCATCTGAAATCCCCAGAATCGAATTGCAGGCAGCAACAAATTGACAACGAAGCTACACGAAGTGCCCGACTCCGCGCCACCAAAACGGCAGGACGTCTCGTTGAACCCGCTGCTGTGTGGCCGAATGTGCACGTTGGAGGGGCTCTCCAACGTGATCCAAATCACGCTCGACCACTCTGTTTTGTCGCGCGAGGCGGCGCAGGGTTCACTGCGCGCGGGCGGGAACCGGCGAAGCCGGCTTCAAATTCAACAGATTGCCGGAGAGGATCAGTGCAGCGCCGAGCACGGTCCAGCTATCGAGCCGTTCGGAATACAGTAGCCAGCCGGCGGTCGCGGTCAGCGGAACCCGCAGGAAGTCCATGGGAACCACGATCGTGGCGTCAGCGTAGCGGAGCGCGCTGGCGAGGCAGTAGTGCGAGAATGTGCCGCAGACTCCGATGATGAAGAGCCAGCCCCAGAGATAAGTCGACGGCCAGGTCCAGACATAGAGCGTCGGCAGCAGGCCCACGACCATCTGCACCATGATCATCCAGAACAGGATCGACAATGCGCTCTCGGTCCGGGTCAGCGATTTCGCCAGGATCATGGAGATGCTGAAGCCGATGGCGGCGCCGAGTGCGATCAGCTGACCCGGATTGATCTCGCCGGTGGCGGGACGCACGATCATGACGACGCCGACGACACCGAGCACGACCGCGGCGATCTTCCAGACGGTCATGCGCTCGGACAGGAAGGTTGCAGCCAACAGCGCGGTCCAGATCGGCATGGTGAATTCGATCGCCACCACCTGGCCGATTCCGATCAGCGTCAGGGCATAGAACCAGCCGAGCTGTGCGAAATAATGAACCCCGTTGCGGGCGAGGTGCTGAGGCAGGCGTTTGGTCGCGACCGCCTTGAAGCCACCGCTGCGGTAGATGATCGGCAGCAGCAGCGTGAACCCGATCACCGAGCGCACTTCCATGATCTGGAAGACGTTGAGCTCGCGCGTGGTCTCGCGCCCGGCCACCGCCATGACCAGCATCAGTGCCAGCCAGCCGGCCATCCAGAGTGCAGCCATCGTTTTGGACGGTGTCGGGGTCATCGGCGGCGTGGGAGATCGAACGTGAGGGGACGGCCGGTATCGGCGACATCGGCACCGTTTGCAACGCCCAAATCTGCGGATGCAGCGATGCAGGATGGCGTGCTAAGGCTTGGGTGAACAACGACAAAAACCGGGAGAATATCGCTCATGCGTATCTTGCAGCCGGCCGAATGGAAAAAACCGCGCGGCTTTTCTCATGGCGTTGAGGTGGAGGGGCCGGGCCGCTGGGTAGTGCTTGCCGGGCAAACCGGCGGCGACGAGGCCGGCAACTACGCGTCTGACATGGCGGCGCAGGTTGCGACCGCGCTGAAGCGGATCATCAAGCTTTTGGGTGAGGCCGGCGCCGGTCCTGAGCACATCGTCCGCTTGACCTGGTACCTGACCAGCCGCAGCGAATATGAGGCTGCTGGCGCCGGCATCGGCGCGGCCTGGAAGGAAACGCTCGGGCGCAATTTCCCGCCCTCGACGCTGCTCTATATCGGAGGTCTCGTCGACGAGCGCGCCAAGGTCGAGATCGAGGTCACCGCGTTCGTGCCTGTCGCATAAAAAAATCGACCCGGCGCCGACGCCGGGTCGATTGTCGTGTCACTGATTGTCTTACTTCGACAGCGAGATGTTGGCGCCGCGGAACTGGCTGTCGGCGCGCATCGCGACGTTCTGCTTGTTGCCACTCGTCTTGAGCGAGATGTTGGCGTTGAAGCCGGCGGTGGAGGCGACCAGCTCGTAATTGCCGCCGGCGCCACGGCCCTGCAGCGATCCCGAGATGTTGCGGCTGGCCTCGGACCAGCTGCCGGCGATGGCGCCGCCTTCAGCCCTCACGTTGGCGCCGAGGTTGAACTTGTAGGCGTCGCTGGCGCAGGTCAGCGACATCTCCATGGTGGGGCCGATCGGGGCGTATTTGGCCCGGCAGCGGATCCGCTCGGTCGAGCCGTCGTCCAGCGTGACGGTGCCACCACCGCTCCACGTCCCCGCCAGCGAAGCAAACGGGCTGGACTGGGCCTTGCCTTCAGAATTGGCCAGCCCTGCCGCAAACAAAACGGCGGCCGCGATCAGCAGCCGCCGGTTTCGGGCGCGAGCCTCGATAGGTTTATTGGCGCGATGCTTCCCACCGCCCGCTGCACGGTATGCCTGCAGATGCTCCATTCCACTTCCCCGATCCGGCGTTGCCGTTGAGTTGACCGTTGGCATATGCACCATTGATCGAAACTTTCACAAGTCCCCCACTGCCGATGGTGCCGGAAACGTTAGCGCCGGGCGCAGTGATCTTGCCGTCGGCAACGGTGAGCATGGAGCTTGCGGTGGGCTCGCAGGAGCCGGTCTTGGTCACGATGGTGACATGCCAGTTGCCGTCATAGGGGCTCTGGGCGAAAGCGGGAGCGGCGAGGGTGCCGGCGACAACTGAAGCGGCACAGAACGCCGCGATGCGACCAAAACGCATGAATTCCGTCCTTGAACATGTCTGAGATGCTGACGCTTATTCGGACGAAATGTGACGGAAATTTGTTGCAATGCCAAAGCGAAAATTGTTCCTGTGGAAACAATAGTTTATTTGCGTTTCCGGCTCCAATTTTCGAAGCAAAATCAATGCGACCTCACGTTAATTGTAAACGTGAGGCGAGAGACTCAGGGGCGGGGATTTAGGAAAGGCTTGGTGCCGAGGTCGCGAACTGCTCGTCCTGGACTTTCGCCGGCAGCGCCTTGTGGACCTTGGCATAGTCGATCACGTCGGCCAGCAGCTTGAGGCCCAGGGGGGCGAGGGCGCGCTCCCAGAGCTCGCGGGCGGTCTCGCCCTTTTTCACGAAGCACCAGTCCTGGGCGGCGATGGCGCCGGCGTCCATGCGGTCGGCGAGATGATAGATCGTGCCGCCGGCGACCGGATCGCCCTCCTTGATGGTCCATTCCACCGCGGCCTTGCCGCGATGTCGCGGCAGCAGCGAGGGGTGATAGCCGATTCCGCCCAGCTTCGACGCAGCGAGGGCGTCCTTGCCGATCCGGGCATGGCTGTGCGCGGTGATGATCAGGTCGGTGTCGGGGGCGATCTCGGAGGCGACCACCAGCTTCGGATTGGCCTGCACCGCCACCTCGATCCCGGCCGCCTTGGCGGCTGCGGCGAGGCGGTCCTCGGCGTCGGCTACCACGACCCGGACGACCCCAACGCCGTGCTCCCGGAGCATGTTCAGGGTGGTCACGCCGAAATGGCGGGAGCCGACAAGGGTAATGCGCATGGGTGTCCGATCTCTCTCGCAACTGCGTCACACTCCCGATAACACGCTGGAGCATCCTGTCACCACCCACGAGGCGTTACGGCCGGTTATCAACAATGCGTCGGCCGGGGGCTGCGCCGAACTCGGCGATTGCGCGGCCGTCCGCGCCGGTGTTTCCATTGGCGCGTTTCGATGGGCGCACTTTCGAGGGCCAGGAGCGAGCGAATGCGAAGCGCGTGGTTTGTTGTTCTCGCCGCACTGATCGTGGCGGCTCCGGTGCAGGCCGGTGGGCCATACCCGGCGATACCGCCCGAAATCGGGGTCGCGCCGTTCATCGGTCCGACTTGGGACGTCTATCGTTGCGCCGAAGGGGTGCCCTATAATTTCTACCACGGCGCCTATTACGGCGAGGAGCCGCCGGCGATCTATCGCGGCTACGCCTACCGGCCGTATTACCGCTACAGCGCCTATCGCAAATGGCCGCGCAAGTATTTTTGCGTGGTCGATTAAGCGTTGCCGCGCGGCCACGATCGGACGGCAAATGCGGATGCGCCGGTTCCTGTGTTTCTTTTCAGACAGAAGGCCATCCAGTGTGCCGCTAGACTAGCGTCCACCGGGGCTGGCTGCATTTCAATCCGAAGCCCTTTTCGAACCCGGCTTAAGCCGCTGGCGTTATCGCCAGCGGCTTTTTCATGCCGTGCATCACGAAATCACACGACGGTAACACGTTTTCAACCTGGCTGTCGTATCGACGAATCCGTCGCGGATTTGTATTGCGTACCGCGACACCAAGAATGTCCCGCCGGCGTGGGTGCGCCGCGCGGGCATTTTTGCCGGGACCGATTTCATGCCGAGCGCAATTGAGCAGATCGTGGACGCCTATGTGCGGCTGAAGAACCGCCGTGGGCTCGACGAACTCATGATGCACAGGCAGCGGCTTGCGGTCGATCTGAAGAGTAGGTCGGGCTACGATTTCAGCCGGCCGATCGAAAAGATCGACGAGGAGATCGCCGTCATCGAGGCGGGTCTCAGCCGGCTGAAGGCCGGGGATTCCGCCACATCGGGCGGCCGCCAGCCATTCTGACGAATTAGTCGCGCCGGCCGCCGTCGATGACGGTGAACAGCGGCCGTGCCGGGGTCGGCTCGACCAGCAATTCCTCCACCAATGCGGTGGCTGCATCGACATATTTGCGCGTCGGCTTGTCGAGCTCGCGTTTCGCCTCGTCGTCGAGCGCGACCTTGGCGGCCTCGACCAGCTTGCGCATGCGCGCGGCGTGGTCGTCGCCCGCCGTCAGCGTCGCGCGCGCCAGCGAGCGCAGCACGAACAGCTCGCCCTCGAGGCGGAGCAGGCGGTCGTTGAGCCTGGTGAGGACGGCGTTGAGGTCGGCCATGGCAAACACTGGTTGCGGAGAGTTCATCCTGATCTAGCGGCGATCGGTGAACGGACTCCAAATGCAGTCGGCGCAATTGGGCGGATCTTTCGGACCGGCGGCACGGTCGATGCCGTCGATGTGACCGATCGTGAGCCACGGAGGCGTGGGGTGCAGCGTGGTCCGCACTACATGACATTGCGGGTGGACGTCTGGAGCACGGTTCAATGCGCTCTGTCCTGGTCCTGATTCTCGTGATCGCAACCGGCGCGCCGGCTGTTGCCGCGCCGGTCCGTCACGCCTACCCGCGCCATCATGTCGTGGTTCGTCCGGCCGAGGACGCGCCCGTGCCGCCAGGCTGGTACAAGTTTCCCGGCTATCCGCCGATCCCGCCATCGGAGAACAGGAATTTGGATCCGTCCAACTTCGGCGGCGGTTAAAGCATGATCCGGAAAATTGCGCAGCGGTTTCCGAAACGATCATGCGTCGACTACAAGCTCAAGCGCGATGACGATTTATCCTGATCTCATCGCGCTTCAGGCGGCTTATGCCATGGTCCGCGCGAGATATTTGCGCGCGAGTTCCAGATACCAGTCGAGGCAGGCGGGATTGGCCATCGCCTCCTTGTTGATGACTTTCTCGACGGGCTGGCCGAGCAGCAGCTTCTTGATCGGCAGCTCCTGCTTCTTGCCGGAGAGCGTGCGCGGGATCTCGGCGACGGCAAAGATCTCGTTCGGAAGGAAGCGCCGGGAAAGACTGGCTTCGATTGCCTTGTTGATCTTGGCCTGCATCGCGCTGTCGAACGCTGTTCCTTCGCGCAGCACGACGAACAGCGGCATGTAGCTGTCGCGGCCGAGATATTCGAGGTCGACGACGAGGCTATCGAGCACTTCGGGCAGCGCCTCGATCGCGGAGTAGAGCTCGCTGGTGCCCATGCGCAAGCCGTGTCGGTTGATCGTCGCATCGCTGCGGCCGTAGATGATGCAGGAGCCGTCCGGATTGACCTTGAGCCAGTCGCCGTGCCGCCACACCGGCCCGCGGCCACTGTCGTCGAAATTGTCCGGATAGGTCTCGAAATAGCTGGAGCGATAGCGCGCACCGTCCTTGTCGTTCCAGAAATAGAGCGGCATCGACGGCATCGGCTCGGTGCAGACGAGCTCGCCGACCTCATCCGTGACGGCGTGGCCCTGTTCGCTGAAGGCTTCGACCGCAGCGCCCAGCAGGCGGCACTGCATCGCGCCCGGCGTCTGCGGCAATTCGCGGTTGCCGCCGATGAAGGCGCCGGCGAAATCGGTGCCGCCGGAGATGTTGGCCCACCAGATGTCGGCCTGTGCCTTGCTGCCGTTGATCTTCGCCAGCGCCGCGAAGCGGTCGTTGAACCAGGCCTGCGTATCGGCGCTCAGCGGCGAGCCGGTCGAGCCGAGGCAGCGCAGCCGCAACAGATCGCCGGCGGCGGCAAGATCGATCTCGGCCTTGGCGCAATTGGCGAAGAACGCAGCGCCAGCGCCGAAGAAGGTCGCTTTCGACTGCGCCACGAAGCGCCACAGCGTGGCCCAGTCCGGCTTGTCCTTGGTCCCGCCAGGGCTGCCGTCGAAAATGCAGCAGGTGGTGCCGCTGAGCAGGCCGCCAACCTGACTGTTCCACATGATCCAGCCGGTCGAAGAGTACCAGTGATAGCGCTCGCCGAAAGAATTCTCGTGGTAGGAGCAGCCGACGTCGTTGTGCAGGCCGAGCAGCGCCAGCACCACGATGACGATGCCGCCATGACCGTGCACGATCGGTTTCGGCAGGCCGGTGGTGCCGCTGGAGTAGACGATCCAGAGCGGATGATCGAACGGCAGCCACATCGGCTCGAACGCTTCGACCGCCGCGCCCGTCCTTGCGAGAATATCGGACAGCAGGGCGTCAGCGGCACCAGCAGCGGCCTCGCTGTGCAGGATCACGTGCTCGACGGTCGGCAGCGATCGCCGCAGCTCGGCCACCACATCGCGTCGGTCGTGCCGCCGCCCGGCATAGGTGACGGCATCGCAGGCGATCAGCACCTTCGGCTCGATCTGCTTGAATCGGTCGATGACGGCGGGCGCGGCCATGTCGGGCGCGCAGACACTCCAGACCGCGCCGATGCTCGCGCTGGCGAGAAACGCGATGATGGTCTCGGGGATGTTGGGAAGGTAGGCCGCGACGCGATCACCCGGCTTGATGCCTTTTTCCTTCAGATGCAGCGCGAGCGCAGCCGCCTTGCGCCGCAGCTCTAGCCAGCTCGTTTCTGTGAGGTTGCCGTCCTCGCCACTGCTGACGATCGCGGGCAGGCCGGCGGCGTTGGCCGCCTCGACATGCCGGAACACCTGCCGCGCGTAGTTGACCTGCGCGCCGGGAAACCAGACCGCGCCTGGCATCTTGCGTTCGGCGATCACGGCCTGGAACGGGCTCGGCGATTGCAGGTCGTAATAGTCCCAGATGCTGCGCCAGAACGCATCGAGATCGCGCACCGACCACTGCCGCATCTCCTCATAGCTCGCGAAGGTGAGGCCGCGCTGCGTGGCGAGCCAGTTGCGGTAGAGGGCGATCTGGGGAACGAAGGGAGCGGTCATTGCGGATCGGCTTCAGTTGCGGGAAGGGGAATCTAACCCGTGCCGCAGAGTAGCAGAAGCCGCAGTTCGCGCAGGCCGTTATGAGGGAGTGTGGAGCTTTCGCGGCAGGAGGAGCGGGCTACGAGACCATCGCCGGCAGCTATCACGCAACGCCGGCCCAGCGCCGTCCGAACACGGGGGGCTTGGTCTTCACGGCTTGCCAGCCGAAGAAGTGATGCTTGCCGGACCAGCTGTGCACAACGCCGCTGCAGATGCTGCATTTGAAGCTGCCGGAGTGCGCTTCGGCGTGCTCCTCGCGTGTCGCAGTGTAGTTCATGCTGCAACCCGCACAGGTGAATTCTTCGATCGTCCAGATGCTGTTGGCCATTTGCACGGAATGTTTCTTGGGACCTCGATCCCACGGTAGCCACGGGCATTTGCAGCGGCGTAAACCGGGCCGGGGAAATCCGGTTAACGAGCGTTAGCCAAGCCGCGCTGCGCCGATGCCGCCGCAAGCTCAGTCGTTGGTCTGACCATTCCGCATCTCCCGATCGATGCGCATCTGCACGCGCCTGATGGCGAGCAGCGCCAGCCTGCCTTGCACCCGGCCGGAATGGACCTTCTCGCCAATGGCGTAAGCGTAGCGCCAATAGCCGGGCGCGCCGTTCCGTCTCAGCGAATAGTGGACGCCGCGGTGGATTCCCGCGTGTGCATCGGGCTGTCTGGGAGGGGGCGCCATCAATCCGGAATGCGGATGGGCCCGATGCGTTCCTAATCGCCGGGGCGCGGGACAGGCCGGTTGTCTTGACGCCGGTGGCGCGGCTCGCAATAACGCCAAGGTTGCGCAAATCTCGGAACCCCGCGTTCATGCAGCAAGGAAGGTCGTGCCCGTGAAAAGTCTCCGTCAGCTCCTGACGGGAGAGGACATCATCCAGCTCCTGATCAGGGTCGTCCTGCTCGGCCTGCTGATCATCTGGACCTTCCTGATCATTCGCCCGTTCGTGCCGATCCTGGCCTGGAGCGGCGTGCTCGCGGTCGCGTTCTATCCGGCGTTCAGCTGGGTCGCCAAAGTCCTGGGCGGCCGGCCCAAGACCGCGGCTGCGATCCTCACCTTGATCACGCTCGGCATCGTCATTGGACCGGCGACCTGGCTCGGCATCAGCGCGGTGGATGGCGTGCGCGAGCTGGCGCGCCAGCTCGGCACCGGCGATCTCGCGCTCCAGTCGGCGCCGGAGCAGCTCAAATCCTGGCCGCTGGTTGGCCCGTGGCTCTATGACCTCTGGGAGCAGGCCTATAACAACATCCGCGCAGTGCTGCGCGAGGTGGCGCCGTATCTCCAGCCGCTGGCGGGACCGCTGTTGTCGCTCGCCGGCGATGCCGGCGTCGGCACGCTGCAGTTTCTGGTCTCGGTGTTCGTGGCGGGCTTCCTGTTTCCGCATGGGCCGCGGCTGGTCGCGGCAGGCCGCGGCTTCCTGTTTCGCATCGTGCCCGAGCAGAGCGAGCATTTCCTCGAGCTCGCGGGCGCGACCATCCGCGCCGTGGCACAGGGTGTGATCGGCGTCGCGATCGTGCAGGCGCTGCTCGCCGGCATCGGCTTCAAGCTCGCAGCGGTGCCGAGCGCTGGCCTGCTCGCCTTCATCGTGCTGCTGCTCTCGATCGTGCAGATCGGCGCCTTCCTCGTGCTGCTGCCGGTCATCATCTGGATCTGGACCGCCAAGGACGTCACCACGGCGCTGCTGCTCACCGTGTTTCTCGTCCTGGTCGGCTTCATCGACACCATGCTGAAGCCGCTCGTCATGGGGCGCGGGCTGACCACGCCGACCATCGTGATCTTCGTCGGCGTGATCGGCGGCACGCTTGCCCACGGCATCGTCGGCCTGTTCATCGGTCCGATCATCCTGTCGGTCGCCTGGGAGATGATGATGGCCTGGATCAGGACCGAGGACCGGGCGGAGGCGGGCGAGGGCTGAGCGTCCCGCCAAGGCTGTGATCAATGTCCCCGCCGAACTTGTCTATCGAGCTAGACAAGTTACGATAGGCGAGATTCTGGTTGTGAGCCTGCAATAGTCTACGAAAGTAATGGCGAAGTCTTCCAAGCTGGTCGCCGCCAAGCGCGGCAAGGTTTTGTTGGTCAGGCGGCGATCGGACGGCCTGTGGATGTTCCCGGGCGGCCGCAAGCGTGCGCGCGAGTCCGACAAGGACTGCCTCCGGCGGGAGATCAAGGAGGAGCTGCCCAAGCTCAAGCTCGGCAGGATCAGCCTCTGGAAGGAAGTGACGGCCAGGAACAAGCGGTCCGGCCGCAAGATGAGCGACGCGATCTTCATCGCCAAGAACGCCAAGGGCCGGCTTGCGATCGGCGACAAGAACGAGATCGATCGCGCCGCCTGGCAGAAGCCGCGCGGCATCCGCCTGACCGCGACCTCCCGCTACATCCGCGATCGCCTGTTTCCGAGGAAGCGGTCACGCCAGTAGCGTCGTTGCTGCGCTGTGCGGCTGCGACAAATCGCCTGCGCCAAGGCGGCTTCTAATCCGATCTGCCGGCCGACCGTTTGCGGCCTTCGAACGAGCGTGGCGGCGCCGCTTGCGTCTCTGGCGCGAGGAGCCTCGCCGCTTCGGCCTCGCGCAGCTCCTTGCGGACCTGGCGCGCGCTCCGCATCGCACGCTTGATGAACGGGTGCTGGGAATCCTCGGCAAAGAACAGCACCACCTCGCAGCTCGGACATTGCCTGGAATAGCCGTCCTGCAACCGCCCGGCGCGATCGCGGAACACGCTCTTGCACCGCGTGCACTGAATCTGGACCGAACTCATGCGCGGACAACAATGACTGATGGAAATGGATCATCAGCTCATCCCAAATGTCTGAAGAAAGTTTGAACGCGCTCCAGGACTCATCGCGCGCGTCGCCCTCGCGGCGCGGCATGTGCTTGCGCCGCGAAAGCCCGCCACCTGCGGGCGCGCACGACATCATCGGCCGCTATTGCTTGGCCGCCATCATGTCCAGGCAATGATTGAGATAGGCGGTGCGATCCCTCGGCAGCACCTTCTCGAGATCCGCCTTGATGGCGCATTCGCGCTGTCGCAACTGTTCGGCGCGGCGCTTCTCGGCGGCTTCGCGGTATTCGGGAGCAACCTTGTTGGGATCGACCAGCGGCTGCGTCCGCGCAGGCGCCGCAAAAGACAGTGCAATGGCCGCAACGACAATGAGCTGTTTCAAATGAGCCTCCTTGAAAAGCGCGATCCTAGCGCGCGGCGCGCGAACGCTCAAACCGGCACGGTGCGGTACCCCGTTCCGCCAACATGGGCTGGCCCAAGCCCGGCGAACTTCCCGCACACCGGCATTGGAACGACTGTGCGCGCAAAACGTAGACTCCGGGCTCCCGGCCCATCCCCAAGCCCCCCAAGCCCCCGGGCCGTGAGAAAACCTTCCCACAAGGTTGGCGACCTCAGTAGCCCCCTGCACTGGGGTCGTTTGCTTTGCCGCGCCAAATGTGAACCAGTTCACAAGCGCGGGGCGAAATCGCTACTATGAGTGCTTCATTACTTGACCAATTCATTTTGAACGAAACGCCCCAGCGTGGCTCCAAGCGCTGGGGTTTTTCGTGCTTGCCATGCGCGCCTTCGATCGCACTCTGAGCAAGAGGCAAGTTCCCGGCTGGGCTTGGTCAACAGCTAAATATTTAGCAGCGCGACGGCGGCCCGAACGTTGCCAGGAGGCGTGCGTTCGCAGGACAAATCCCATATGCAGGGCGGCGCGCCGCCGAATCGACATGCGGACCGCGCGCGTTCAGTTGACGACCAGAGACGGGTTCAAGTGAGGCTTGCCAAAAAAGCGCGGGTGACCAAGACATCGCCCAAGAAGAGCAAAGGATCGAAGCGCGCCACGATCTCGTCCTCGTCGCCTCTCGGTTTGCTGGCGCTGCATCTGCTTGCACAATGGAAGCAGTCCGGGCAGAGCGGCATCGTCTTTCTCGCCGAGAGCGAGACCAGGGCGGAGCGGCTCGGCAGCATCATTCACGCGCTCGACCCGGCCTGCGAGGTCCTGGTGTTTCCGCGTCTGAACACCTTGCCGTTCGATCAGCTGGAGCCGTCCCACGAGCTCGCAGGGCGCAGAGCCTCCGTGCTGAGGCGCCTCACCAAATCCAGGAATCCGGTATTTCTCATTGCGACGGCGGAAGCCGTGATGGAGCGCCTGCCGCCGCCTGCGAGCCTGTCGCGCCTCAGCGTGAGCCTGAAGGTGGGCGGCGCGTTTTCCGAGCCCGAGCTCGAGGCGCGCCTTCAGTCGCTCGGATATGATCTCGACGACGAACCGGACTATCCGGGCGGGGCGCTGTTTCACGGCCAGACGTTCGAGATATTCCCTGCGGGCGCGCTCGGCCCGTTCCGGATCGAGCATTCGGATCGCACCATCGACCGCATCGTGGCGTTCGACCCGAAGGAGCACGAGATCATCTTCGAGACCAAAGAGCTGCTCGTCGATCCCATGTCGGAGCGGCTCGCCTTTGCCGGCAAACGCGGCAAGCGCGCGAGCCTGTTCGACTATTGCGGACGGGCCAAATGGATCGCCGATGCAGGCGTGCCCACGCATGCCGACGGCTGGCTGAGCACGATCGAGGAGGCCGCGCCGCGCGCGGAGCGGGAGCGCGAATATCTCGGACAGCGCGACTGGAAGCAGCTTTCGAAGGGCATGAAGGTGCTGCCGCGGACGGCCGCCCTTCAGACCGTGCCGGACTTCTCCAAAGTCACGTCCGCGCGGAAGGTGCTGCGCGCCTTCGTCGAGGACGTGCAGCGGGCTGGCTCGCGGCTGATCTTCGTCGCGGCGCAGGAGGACGATCTGCGCGTGATGGAGCGGATGAGCGGCGTCAAGACGGAGCGCTGCGACGACTGGGACGAGGCCGCAAGCGGGCGGGGCGGCGAGGCCTCGCTTCTGGCCGATCTCGATGCGGGCTTCATCGTGCCCGGGAAAAAGCCGCTCGTGGTCGTGACCGCTTCCGACGTGCTCGGCAGCCGGGCGCATCATGCCCAGCCGATGGCGCGCGCCTGGAGCACGGCGTTCGATCATGCCGACGCTCCGGAGCAGGGCACCGTGGTCGTGCATCTCCAGCGCGGTCTTGCCGTGCTCGACGGCCTGCAGACCGTGAACACCGGCGGCGGCGCGCTGCGGGAGATGGTCAGGCTGTCCTTTGCCGGCGACAATGCGGTGCTGGTGCCGCCGCCGGATCTGGCATTGATGTGGCCTTATTCCACCGAACTCGGCAAGCTGGCGCTCGACAAGGCGGACGGCAGCACCTGGTGGGCCCGCCGCACCGAAGCCGAGCGCGAAATCCAGATCGCCGGCAAGGCCCTTGCCAAGCACATCAGCCAGCGCCGCCGGCGGCGCGGCGAGAAGCTGGTTCCGCCGGGATCGGCTTACGAGAAGTTCGTCGCGCGCTTCCCTTACTTCACGACCGTCGATCAGGCCAACGCGATCCGCGACGTGCTGGACGATCTCGCCTCAGGTCACCCGATGGACCGCGTGGTCTGCGGCGACGTCGGGTTCGGCAAGACCGAGGTGGCGCTGCGCGCGGCCGCCGCTGTGGTGCTCTCGGGCAAGCAGGTGGCGATCGCGGTGCCGACGACGGTGCTGGCACGGCAGCACACCGCAACGTTCCAGAAGCGCTTTGCTCCGTTCGACATCGAGGTCGGCAACCTGTCGCGCGCAACCTCGGGCGCGGAGCTGCGCGAGACCCGGGAGGGCCTGCGCAGCGGCCGCATCAAGGTCGTGATCGGCACGCAGGCGCTGACCGGCAAGGACGTGAGGTTCGACGATCTCGGCCTCGTCATCATCGACGAGGAGCAGCATTTCGGCGCGGCCGAGAAGGCGAAGCTCGCCGCGCTCGCCAAGAACGTCCATGTGCTGATGATGAGTGCGACGCCGATCCCGCGCACGCTCGCCGCGGGCCTTGCCGGCTTCCGCGACCTCAGCGTGATCGCCTCGCCCCCGGTGCACCGGCTTCCGGTCGCAACACGGATCGCGCCGCTGTCGGATGCGGCCATTGCCTCCGCGCTGCTGCGCGAGCAGCGGCGCCATGGACAGAGCTTCCTGATCTGCCCGCGCATCCAGGATCTCGAGCCCATGCTGGCGCGGGTGCAGGCGGTGGCGCCGGACCTGCGCATCGTCTGTCTGCACGGCAGATTGCCGGCCGAGGAGATCGACGACCGCATGATGAGCTTCGTCGAGGGCGAAGCCGACGTCCTGCTCGCCACCAACATCGTCGAGAGCGGCCTCGACATTCCCCGCGCCAATACCATCGTGGTGTGCTGGCCCGAAAAATTCGGTCTGGCCCAGCTGCACCAACTCCGCGGGCGTGTCGGCCGCAGCGGCATCCGCGCCTTCGCCCATCTCCTGACCGAGACGGCGTCCGGGCAGTCCGAGAAGCGGCTCGCCGTGCTCGAGGAGTTCAGCCGGCCCGGCGCGGGCTTTGCCATCAGCGAGCGGGATCTCGACCTGCGCGGCGCCGGCGACCTGTTCTCCGAGCAGCAGTCCGGCCATGTCCAGGTGTTCGGGCCTGTGCTCTACAGCCACCTCCTGAAAATGGCCTCGGAGAAGGTCGACGAGGAGCGCGCCGCGGTCTGGGTGCCCGACCTGAACCTTCCGGTCGGAGACATGCTGCCCCGAGACCTATGTGCAGTCCGAGCCGGTGCGGCTGGAGCTCTATGCGCGCGCCGCACGATGCGGCAACGAGGACGAGCTCGACGACCTCGAGGAGGAAACCTCCCGCCGCTTCGGTTCGCTGCCGAAGGCCGCGCGCGATTTCTTCGCCGCGGCCAAGCTCAGGATCGAGTGCAAGCGCAGGGGCATCGTTCGCCTCGACGTCGGCCCTGGAGCGGTCGCCGCAACGTTCCTGCCGGGGCGGCTGCGCAAGTCGCGCGGGAAGTCACTGCAACGCGACGGCGATCGCGTCGTGTATCACGCCAAGATGCAGGACGCGCCGTTCGAGCGGGTCGAGGAGTTGTTCGAGGTGCTGGACGAGGGGTAGGCGTCTCAAAACGCGAAAACAACCCCATGCACAGTAGCAAGTGCTGCCGGCACAATGACTTGTGCAATCCGGCGGAAAGATCGGTTTGACACGTCGGGCAAAACAGTGGCATTCTGGCAAAATTCGGAAAATCCGTTATAGCTGCCGCCGGGCCGCAGGCAGCGCATCGTCGGCGCAGCTTCATTCCATCGCATGGACCCCGTAATCGGCCGGGGTGGCGAGGCCCGTCAGACGGCTACGCCGCTAACGTGGAATTAATCAAAAAAGTCCACAATTTTAGGCAGTTGTGTAAGTGGGTGCTGCGTAAAGGACTCGTCGCGAGGACGTTCCAGCGTCGGCTTCCTTTTGCTCGCTCATTTGAGGTCAATGCCCGTGACCACGACATCTGAAGCGCAAGGCCTTGTCGAACAACTCGATCCCGTAGCGCTCGCGCTCGCCGCAGCGCCTGAACCCCTAGCCCCGGAAGCCGAACTGCCGATCAGGCCTTCCAGCCGGAAATCGGTGCTGGTCCTGGCCGTGTGTGCCCTGGCCATCAATGGCGCAGCGGCGATCTACACGCTGCCGTCTGATCTGCCGTCGCTGGATGTCGGTCGTCTGGCCGAACTGCTGCCGCGCCCGAAGGCTCCCGCACCGAAACCGGATCCGGTCGTCGCTGCGTTGAAGGACATTCAGTCGGCCCAGCAGCAACACACGGCTTCGTTGCAGGCGAACAACGATCTTGTGCAGCAGAATGCGGCTCTGCTCCAGCAGGACTCGATGGTGCTGCTGTCCCTGCGCCAGAGCATCACGGACGAGCGGGTCGATGTGAGGAAGATATCTTCGCAGCTGTCCACGCTGATCGCGAAAGTCGACTCGCTGCAAAACACGATGATGTCGGACGTCACGTCGTCCATTCGACGCGCGAATGCCCGCTATGGAATGTCCGCGGCGATGCGCAAGCGGCTGGTGCGGCAGTCGAAGCCAGTCGGACCTTCCGGACCTTCCGGACCTTCCGGACCAGTCGGGCCTGTTGGGCCTGTTTCGGTCGGCGGGGCTCCGCTGAGCGTGCCGGCTGCGGCGTCGGCTCCGGAGAGCTGAAGGCAGATCGTTTGGCGCGATGTCCCGATCAAGCTGGCCATCGCCCCTGACCAGGGGCGGCCGGTTCGTGCTGGCGCGTTGCTTCTGAGATCAACCTTTCAGCTCTCCTCCGCTTCAGAGAGTATCCGGTAGGCTTCGTCTGCTTGTTCCCTGGTCAAGTTGGCTGCCCAGTCCGTTCCGATCAGTGCCGGCCCCTTGCGCTCTCGATCGTAGACCATCCAGCCGATGCCTCCCGTCCGAACCAAAAATCTGCCCTGCGCCAGCGCTCTGTCACTCACGGATAGCCTCCCACTTACTTGCCGCGACGGGCCAAGTAGGCCGCACCATTTTCTCGAATGCATTCGTGCATGTGAATCGATTCGGGAAAAACTGGCAATTTGCTGTCGTGCTGTGTTCCTGCCCGGAACACGTCTCGAATGTGCTGAAACGAACAGAGCGCCGCTTCGATCTCAGGGTAAGCTCGCAGCTGCTTGGGCCTTCCCCTAAGGCCGAGCACCTCCAGCGGCCCCGGCCTTACCCCCCCAAAAGCCCCACGGCCGGGGCGTCTTGCGGCTCTGTCGAGATGCGTCAGGGCTTCCCAAGTCTTCCTCCGTGAGTCGGATTGACTCTGCTGTCTCCCTGTCGAAATATTCGGGAAAAGATGGCAGATGGGCGCGCGCCATGAAGGACTATCAGGCTCAGCTGGAGAAATTGCGCACGGACGCGGCCGAGTGCGCACTGATCCGTGATCTTGCGACCGACAAGGCCAAGCGCGAGCTATTCGATCGGCTGGCCAATCATCTGACCGTGCTCGCGCAACAGGTCGAGATGGCGATGCTGGAGCGGCGCAAAGACGCTGGACCGTAAGGCCGCCTCAGCTGCTGACGGCTCTACGATGCCCGGTGGCGGCGGAGCTCGAGCGCGAGGGGTTACCGGGTCGGAGGCGCCTTCCATCCATAGGTCTGACGCGCGATTTGGCCGGTGACCTCGAGCTCCTTCTCGTCAGAGAGGCGCCAGGCCGCCACTCCGAAGCAGACGGTCAGAACCACGGCGGCAACTAGCAGCAGCATCGATAGAAACTGGCTCACGCTTACATCCCTGAACGCGACCCATCAGTGGAGCGACCACAGAACGTCGATTCGGAAAATGCAGACGCGCTGACCCATCCCCGATTGTCCCCATCAAGTCACGTCGGGCCAAAAGCGCTCACGAGTCCGATCGTGATTGGGACCAGCGCCACGACGGTCCACAGGGCGGGCGAGCTGGAGGAAAGGCCAACAACCAGTATCCAGGCACCGAAGCCCACGAGGAGCGCTGAGATGGCATAGGCCAGGGCTTTTTCCATCGTTCGATCTACGCGCAACACAGGATCGATTTGCGCCTGTAAGATTCCCCACGCGTAGAAACGTTCCTATCTGCGAACGTCGGCTCCAGAGAGCTGAAGGCGTATCAAGGCGAACGCTAGACCGCTCCGCATCAAGTGCAATGTCCATCGCCAAGCCGTGATGCCGCCTCATGTTGCGGTGGGATCGGCGGCACATCACATCAGCCCCGGCGGTAGCCCGATAGGAGCTGATACGATGCGCTCTGTCCTCGCCAACGGGCTGTTGATGGGCCTGTTGATTGTCCTGTGCACCGCTGCGAACGCTGCGCCCGCGCATCGCTCCCGCGCACATCACCCGCGCGATCCCGCGGTCGATCGTTTTGGTCCGGACGTGAATCCTCGGGCGCGCTTCGCAGTTCCCGGCTGGAGCGACGAAGCAACGCAGCGCTGGCTGAACAATGCCTCGTCCAATGTCGGCCGAGGGGGATAACGATCGATTGCATCGCCAGCCCGCGCCGGCGATCCGATGGGGGACTAATCTCTGGATGGCGAAGGCGGAGCGGCTAAAGCATGACCCGGAAAAGTGCGAAGCGGTTTTCCGAAAAGATCATGCTCAAACAACAACCTAAAACAACAACCTAAAGCGCGATGACGATTCATCCCAATCTCATCGCGCTTTAGGCGGCTTGCTCTTCAAACGAGGTGTAGATGCGGCCGGTTGGATCAACGATCTGAACGTCCCAGCACCCGTCCTGGACGAGCTCTCTGGCCTTCTTGAGGGCCGCCGCGAGTGACAGCCGCTTGAGGCTAACGACGCCTGCCGTGTCGAAGCCCTTGATTTCAAACATGCCGCTCCCTCCTGATTTTCTTGAATCCTACACCTTTCCGGCGCGGTGTCTCGCGGCTTTTTGGATCAGGCTGTTGGAACGGACGAGGTTGAGGGCGCGGTCAACTTACTCCCGACCGACCCAAAGGCGTTGGTCGACCTGCGGCTCTACATCGAGAAGAACTCCCTTACGCTGCCTCAGGAGGTGGTCGGGCTCGCGCTCGAGCCGATACACACCGTGCGGCTATCGCTCCGCGAGATCGCGAGCTACGGCGAGGGTAAGTAAAGCGCCACCGCCAATGCGTCGGGGCCACGATGACGAAGGCCGCAGCGAACTGATCGCTGCGGCCCGCGACACGGTCAAATGAACCGGGTGAAACGATTTAGGTGAACTATTCGCCAGCCCCGGTTTGCCGAATCTTCCCGGCGCATTCGGTTCCCGCCACAACAATTGTGAATCTGCCGTTCTCGCTCTTGGGGGGCTCTGTCACAAAACCTTGACGGACGTGTGCCAGCGTCTGCCGGCTGGGATTTCAGAGCCCAGACTGGAATGCATTTTGCCAACGCTGCCAAGCGAACATACTCCGCGCGAGCAGTGTGCAACTCGGTCTCTTATTTTGAGGTTGGTGCATGTTCAGTGCGGAAACGACTGCGCTCCTTAGAGCCGTCCTTGAAGAAGTCTGCGAAAACATCCCCGTCAGCGAAGTCGGCGCCCGAACGCATGTTGCGTCGAAGATCCTTGAGGCCGCGGCACAGGGACATCTTTCGACCGACGCATTGAGAACGGTGGGCCGCAAGGCCCTGAATCCACCTACGATATGGCGTTGATCTAGGGGCTGCAGGTTCACGCTGCTGCCCCCCATATCGCCGAGCGAGAGGAGGCCACAGTGAGCGAAAGGGCACCGCCAGCGAGCAGGTTCCTCATTCGGATGGGAGGTGTTGGTTGGATGGTTTATGATCGAGTGCGCCGGGGTCCAGCGTTAATTGAGACCGATTGGGCAGCCAACTTGACGAAAGAGCAGGCGGACCAGGCATACCGCACCCTCTCGGGCTCTTCAGAAGAGGCTGAGAGCACGGCGAGCTGATATGGACCCGAGGCACACATGCTGGCGGCTTGATTCAATTGGTGAGCGCGCTGGGGCTCGAACCCAGGACCCCGTGATTAAAAGTCACGTTCGTGCACACAACCCAACTTGCTGCTATCATTGCATTTCCCCCTAAATCCCCGGATGACCCTATAGATTCAGGCTTTTCCACTCTTGTCAATTAATGCCGAGAAATGACTTGCGTTGACCTGCGCCTGTGTGCATAGAGTGTGCACATAGACCACGTAATGATTTGGTGTGCACAGGGGCGAGGCGATGCAGGTCAAGATCAGCAAAACCCAGGTGGATCGGATGGCCGCGGGCCAAATGCTCGCGGACAAGGAGGTTAAGGGCTTCGTGGCTCGACGCCTCAACAGCGGCGCTGTGACCTATGGCTACCGCTACCGGGACAAGGCTACCGGCAAGCAGCGCTGGCTTGGTCTGGGGTTGCATGGGAGCATCACGGCTGATCAGGCCCGCGATCTCGCCAAGAAGGCAGCCGGCGAGGTAGCCGACAAGAAAGACCCCCAGGGCGACCTCGAGGAGGCCCGAGCCGAGGCCAAGCGGGAGAAGCTTGCGGCAGCAAATACCGTCAATGCTGTGCTCGACGCCTTCGAGAAGGACCATGTGGAAGGGCTTCGCAGCGGCGATCAGGTCAAGGCAGCCTTCACCAACCATGTCCGGCCGCGGATTGGGGAAAAGTCGATATACGACCTGAAACGCAGCGACATCACTACCATGCTCAATGAGATCAAGGCCGAGAGCGGCCCGGTCATGGCTGATCGCGTCCTGGCGCACGTCCGGAAGGCTTTCAACTGGCAGATGGTCCAGGACGACGAATTCAAGTCGCCGATCGTCCGCGGCATGGCAAAGACCAAGCCCAAGGAGCGAGCCCGCAAGCGCATCCTGGCGGACGATGAGATCAGGGACGTTTGGAAGGCCCTGGAGCAGATCGAGCAGCCGGCCTGCTATCCGCGGTATGTGAAATCCCTGCTGCTCGCGATGACCCGCCGCAACGAATCAGCCCGGATGCACACTGACGAGCTGGAGGGGGATCTGTGGACCATCCCCGGGTCGCGGTACAAAAACAAGCTCGACCATGTGATCCCAATCACGCCCGCGTTGCGAGAGCTGATCGGCGAGAAGCCGGCGGGCTGCAAAAAGAACTCCTGGTACGTGTTCTCCACGACGACCAGCGGCGGCGAGCTCGACGGCGCGAAGTCCTTCAGCGGCTTCAGCAAGGCCAAGAGGGATCTGGACCGGATCATTGCCAAGATCCGGAAGGCGGAGGGTAGGGCACCAATGAAGCAGTGGCAGCTTCACGACCTACGCCGCACCGGCCGCAGCCTCATGAGCCGCGCCAAGGTCGATGCCGATCACGCCGAGCGCTGCATGGGGCACGTCATTGGCGGCGTGCGCGAGACCTACGACCGCTACGAATACCTGGACGAGAAGCGGAAGGCGTTCGATGCGCTGGCTTCGATGCTGGATATGATCCTCAATCCGCCGGCGAATAACGTGGTGCAAATATCCGAGAGGACCGCCTGATGCCGCGCCGTCGTCCAACAAACCCGAAGGTCAAGGCACATATCGTGCTGCGGAATGGGAAGAGGGCAGCCCCCCGAAAATCGGGGATCGCCCTGGCGCGCGAAATTGGCATGAGTGAGCAGGCTGGAGAGTATCTCCGAGGCCGAATGGCCGCTGCCGTCCTCACCTTAAAACCTCTGGAGAAAGCCTATTTCCCTGACGGGGTCGGTGGGCTCCGCGAAGAAGTCCTAAACTTCAAAGGGCCTTTGCATGACGCAATGGTGAAGGCCTTCGAGCATTTCAGCCTCGATCCTGAAGACCCTGCCTCGTGGCGGACACTGGTCGAGTATTTCGCCTATATCTTCTTTTGGGAGCCGCCGCGCCGTCGCAGCGGGAAGCCCACAGAATGGACCGAAGAGCGCGAGAGGGAGCTATTTGCGGCGGTGTCAACTCTGCCCGGCCTTTCAGATTCCCATGCCGCGATGAAGCTCGCGAACGACAAGAAATCCAAGTTCTACGCACGGGGGCAGTCAGCTTCCGATGGTGTGAGTGGGTTGCGCCGTCGCATAGGCAAGGTGAAGAAGAAATTCGGCGCGCCGGTTGGCACGAAATAGGTTCGCATTTCGTCCGTTTTTGTTGCCAACCACCTGGAGCAAGTTGAGCCTCGGTAACAATCAGCTACCGGGGCAATCTAATCTAGTGCCGCGTCTAGATTCCCTTCGGTCGCATCACCGAGGGTCAAAATGGACATCACGAAGAAAGAGCATCGGCCTCCCGTCGATGTGAAAGGCGCCGCCAACTATACGGGATTCGGCGAAGGCTATCTCAACAAGCTCCGCTGCACTGGTGGCGGCCCGATCTTCATCAAGCGCAATGGCGCTGTGAGGTACGACCTCGATGATCTCGATGCCTGGCTCGCGGCCGGCAAGCGCAAGTCGACCTCCGATAGCCGCGAGGTCGCGGCCTGATGCAGCAGCTCAAAGGAAACCCCGCAACGCTGGCGGCGTGCGGGGCTCCGAAATCTGATCTGGCTGGCGCTTCGATCTATTCGGAATTTATCGCCTCTCTCCCCCCAATTCAAGCAGATCCTGCGGCAGAGCGCGCGTTTGCGTATCAGCTCGCCGCTGTCGTGTTCGGTAAGCCGCTTCGGCCATTCGTGGTCGATCGCAAGCGGCGCCGTGTCGCCTGGAGACCTGCACGATGAGGCACGAGCGATTTTCAACGTCTCAATCTGAGAGCTTGATCTCCCGCGACCACCTTATGGTCAGCGATCCGGATATCCGCAAGCAGCTACAGCTTGCCGGTCTACGATTCCTCATCGGTCGTGCGAAGTGGCTCGCCAGCGAATGTACCGTCCTCGGTCTTGCCCTCAAGAACGGTACGATGAGCCAGGCGGAAGTCGATGCTGCGCTGGAGGAAATGGGGGCACTTGATCTGGTGTATCCCGAATTGATGAGGTGCGCATGAATCCGGACGATTTGCGCGCCTTTGACAGCCATGGAAACGACCTCGGCGAGATTCAGTTGCCTCCCTCGAAGCCGGCCCTTGAGGCCAGATATGAGGCGTTGCTGGCAGAGCAGAAACCCAAGCAGCTCGGTCGGAACGATCGGCTCAATCTGCTCCGCGGCAGCAAAGGGCCGCTCAGCATCACGCCGCTCGAGGACGTCATCAGCGAGGAGGTTGAGAAGGCGCATTTCATCAAGGGCATCATCGCCTGGAATGAAACGTCCGCCTGGATTGCGCCTCCGGGAGGGATGAAGTCTGCGCTGCTAGCATCGGCCTCGATCAATCTCGCGCTCGGTCGGGATTGGTTTGGGAAGAAAAACAAATGTGCCGTAGGGGTGGTGTATTTCGCCCTGGAGCGGGCCGACCTGGTTAAGCGGCGGCTGTCGGCTCATTTGAAGTTACTAGGCGTCCCGCGCAGCCAGCCTGTTCCGGTTGTCGTCGTGAGCGGCATGATCGACGGCATGAACCCGGAAACGGTTCCTTTGATCGTCGGGGTCGTGCGCCGCATTGAGAAGTATTTCGACAGCTTCGAAAGCGGCGTTCACATGGCCGGCCTCCTGGTGTTCGACACCTTCGCCAAGCTGGTTGCTGCCGGCGGCGGAGACGAGAACAGCGCAAAGGACCAAGGGCGCGTGTTCGCTAACATCCAGCGCATCAAGGATCAGCTGGAAGGCCCGCATGTTGCCCTCATCGGCCACACCGGCAAGGACGAGAGCCGCGGCGCCAGAGGATCTAACGCCATCTACGGCGACGTTGACATGATGGTGGAGATCGGAGGCGACACGATCAAGACCGCCACCGTAACCAAAGCCAACGATGCGCCGGAAGGACCGCTGTTTTCGTTTACGTCCGAAATCTTCAACTTCGGCGAGGACGAGGACGGCGACCCGATCACTGTCAACATCGTGAGCGAGGAGGTCTCCGCTCCATCAGCACCGAGATCTGCCGAGCCAAGGCTGTCCACCAATCAGCGCGTCATGTTCCGCCTGCTCGCCGACGCCGGGCCTGCGGGCCTCAGCGTGGAGGCCTGGAATGACCTCGCTCGAGAACTGGGCATCTCCAGCAAACAGCGCCTGTATGAACTCCGGATGGCCTTAAAGGATAAGGGGCTGGTTCGGGAATACGCTGGCGCGTGGAAGGCGCACCGGTCCTGTGAAAGCAGTGTAGAGGTTCGGCCGTGACGGATATGCGGGTGTTACAAGTTGAGGGGGACGGATATCCGTAACGCATGACCGATTTCTATTTCCTCAGGGCCGGGCACTGCACCAGATGCCACCAGCCGTTGGCCAGCTCCACCTTCATGGTGGTGGAGAAGATCGCCTGGAGCGTGATCGGCTCTGGCGCAGATAGCCTCGCGCTGACGCAGAAGCAATTCGCGCCGATCTGCGAAGCATGCCCCACGCCGAAGGAAGCGGCAGCCAGCATCCACACCCGGCCATGCCGGGGCTGCGGCCTTACCATCAAGCATAATGGGCTCTGGGGTCGGCGCTGCTGCTCGGAGAGATGCGCTAAGCGCCACAGACGACGCCGCAAGCAGGACTGCCGACCAGAGAAGCAATGCTCGGTCTGCAAGCTGATGTTCAAGCCAGCTCGATCAGATGCGGAGTATTGCTCCGGTGCTTGCCGCCAATGGGCATTTCGACGCCGCTCAGTAACGGGTCACGGTAACGGTCCGGTCTCCACCTATAGGGTGGAGAACCGTGACGTTACTTCGTTACCAGAGTAACGAGTGACCAGCTTCGTGACCGTGACGTTACCGTTCGTTACCAAAGGACAATCATTGATGAAACAGCGAACCAACACAGCCAACCTGAAGCCGTGGAAGCCCGGACAGAGCGGCAATCCCCTCGGCAGACCTCTTGGCGCGAGAGCAAAGTTTTCCGAGCAGGCGTGCGCCGATGCATTGGCGGACTGGACGGCTAATGGCGCGTCCGTCTTGGAGAAGGTGAGGGCGACCGATCCGAGCACTTACCTGCGCGTGCTCTTCAGCATCATTCCGAAAGACATCGCGGTCTCGATCGAGCACCGCACTGGTCCGATGGATGCGCCCGAGATGCAGGCCATGCGCCGCCTTGTGGCGCTCATCCAGGCGACAGCAAGCGCGATCGATCCTGAGACGGTCTTCGCGTGGCTCGAGGAAGATCTGAGGGCGCGCGTTGCGAAGCGGATCGGCGAGTGATGCTGAGTCATTTTGACGCAGACTTTTGCCGTTTGTGTGCATAGCGTGCGCACAAATTCCAATCCATTACCTTTGCCATTGTTATTACAAGAGAATAACGCAATTTGCGCGTGACTAAAGATTACGGGGTCACTCCGAACGTGGTACGTTTGTCAGCATCTGATTTGGAGGCAATGAATGGCCACGAACTACCAGCTTTATCGACCGGCGTCCGTCGCGAGCAACGCCGCCAGCGGCTTCGGGGTGGCGACACTGGTTGGCAGCTACTCCAGCCAGGCCCTCGCAATGTCGGCACCCAGTGTCGCGGGTGATATCATCGTGCCGCCTGGTTACGATTGGTCGCTGACAGCTTTCCGGCCTCAACTTGCGAACGCGGCGCAGGTGACCGGCGTTCCGCAGTACGTCGTGACGGGCGGCGGTGCTGGCACCGTGGCGAACTATCTCGGTCCGGTGCTGTAATGGCCGACGTGGCTTTCCGATACCTTCGGACGGACCTTCTAAGGGCTGCTGCCGAGCGCAAGGGGCTGACCGTCTCGGCTTACCTCCGATCGATTGCAGACGCTGCATTGGCTTCTGAGGGCTTTCCCGTGGCCGAGCAGCAGTATTGCCTGGTCATCGATGGCGAGCTGATCTCGACCAGCTTCAAGCCCACCAAGGACGAGCGCGGCGGCGAATGGCTGCCGGTTGAGAACGAGGACAACCAGCCCTTTGATCCGGCGCTGCACTACCGGCTGAAGCCACTGCCCCTTCGCCTCGATGGTGATCGGGTGGTGCGCGTCTATCCGGTGGTTCTGAAGGAGCATGCCTGATGGCACCGACTGGTGTTGTGAGCTGGTCTCAGACCGCGGCGGTTAACGCCAACTCCGATAGCACGGTCGGGTGGGCCGAAGGCCAGCCGCCGTCGAGCATCAATGATAGTGCACGCGCCATGATGGCGAGCGTTGCCAAATATCGCGACGATACCGCCGGATCACTGATCACTGGCGGCACCAGCACTTCATACACGGTCGCGTCGAACCAGGGATTTGCTTCGAAGTCGGCAATGAACGGTGCCGAGATCGCAATCACGATCCATGCGACCAACGGTGCAGCCGCAACGCTGAACGTGGATGGATTGGGAGCAGACCCCATCATCATCGACACGAATGGAGGCACCACGCCGGTCCCGAGCGCCACGCTGTTGACGGGCGGCGTTTATAGCTTGGTGTACTATTCTTCCGGCAACACCTGGCGGCTGAAGGACTTCTATCAGCTTCCGTTCACTGTGCCGATTGGCGGCATGATTGATTTCACTGGCACGACCTCGCCGAGCAGCAACTTTGTCTTTCCTTATGGTCAGGCGGTCTCCCGCTCCGTGTACAGCACCTATTTCGGGATGGTGGGCACGACTTATGGTACCGGCGACGGCTCGACGACATTCAATCTGCCAGATGTCCGCGGTCGTATCGTCGCGGGCAAAGACGATATGGGCGGCAGCGCGGCGTCCCGATTGACCTCGACATATTTCGGGCAAAACCCGGCGGCTATCGGCGCGGTTGGCGGCGCCGAGACGAAGACCATCGTCACTGCAAACCTTCCTGCATATACCCCGTCCGGCTCAGTGAGCCTGAGCAGTGGCAATACAACCATCATCAATCCCAATACAATTATCTCCATTCAAGGCACTGGAGGAGGCTCCGTGTTGGGTATCGGATGGAATACCGGAGGCACCATTGCCAATATGGCATCATCAATGAGTGCAAGCTTTACCGGTACCGCTCAGGGCGGTGTCAGTACCCCGTTTGCTCTTGCGCAACCGACCATCATTCTGAACAAGCTCTTGAGGATCATCTGATGTCGGAGGTCGAACAGCCGCGCGACAATGCAACTGGTCAGTTTGTCCCGCACGAGGCATTTGGCATCGAGAGTGTGGAAATCGCTCAAGGCTATATCCCGCGTCCGAGCGTGGCGAAAGCCGACCCAGCGCCTTCGGATGGGCCCGAAGAGTATGACATCAACGACGACGAGCAGATCCGAAAGCTCGCTTCCAAGAAGTTTGGCAGTGAGGCTGAACTCACCCGGATTGAGCTCGTTGCGGCGGATGGATCGGAAGCGCCGGACAACCTCTCTCAGACTGTCGAGCAGGCTGCGGATGACCTTGCCCATGTGCATCGCACGGGTGCCGAGGAAATCGAGCAGGCCCATTTGGACCGACTCGCCAAGGAGGTCGACAAGGCCCGTGCCGAGCGGATCAAGGGCGATCCGAAAACCGCCGAGCATTATGGCCTCGATGCCAACGAAGTCGAGGCAAACGCGAAGGCTGCGAAAGACGTAGCGACGATCTCCGAAGAGCCTAGCCCCTCAGTTGAAACGACGGTCGATGGTCTGGACCCGGAGGTAGCCAAGGCGCTCAAGCTGCCCCAGGTGCGCCAAGCGATCGAGCAGGAGCTGGCACAGGTCGATGAAGCCAAGCAGACTTATTCGAAGGCCTTGAACACGGCGCACTCCGTGTCGCAGGAAATGCTCGTCGAGCTGCTTCCGGAGCTTCATAGCTTCTCGCAGGAGCATTGGGCCGACGCGATCATAGCATTGAATCAGGCCGACCCCGCGCGAGTATCACGCGCGATGCGTGTTCTGGAGCGGGGCGTTCAGATCGAGGCAGCGCAGACTGATTGGCAGCGGTACCAGGCTCACGAGCAGCATCAGAAGTTCGAGAGCTACGCGACCGCGGAAGACCAGCGGTTTGAGCAGATGCCGGAGTGGGCAGCGCTCGGCAGGGACGAGAAGAACAAGATCAGCGGAGCTGTCCTTGAGTATGCCGGCGAGCTTGGGGTCGATCAGAAAACCTTCGTTCATTTGATGGAAACGAACCCCATCATGCGCAACGCTGCGTTTCAGAAGATGATGGTGGATGCAGCGCGGTATCGCATGCAAAAGACCGCGCCCGCAAAGGCGATCCCGAAACCCGTCCCGAAGGTTCAGAAACCCGGCATAGCTCCTCCGAAGGGGCAGGCTGCGGCCGAGAATATGTCTGCGCTCCGCGCGAAGCTCTCCAACTCGGGCTCAGTGGAAGACGCGTACGCGCTCTATAAGGCAAGAACCCGCTCGAAAGGATAGACCGATGTCAGACGACGAAGAGAACAGCATCGATATCGCGCGCAGGATGTCGCGCAACTGGATCGGGGAGGAACGCTCGCTGGACGGCATGCGAGATGAGTTCAAGTTGTTCGGTCATGACAGGCGCGCCGGCATGCTGGACGAGCTCGACGCCGAGTTCAATAAAATGAGCGTGGACCGTACCAACCTTGAGCGTTTCGCGGAGTTCTCGACGTTTCGCCGCGATCTGCACAAGCTGCATGGCGACTTGCGAAAGGCCCGCCGTTGAACAGTCCGGTTATTCAAGCGCTGGTGGACGCCCGAGTTAGTGAGGCCGGGCAGCGCGACGCGGCGATCTATCAAGAGGTTTACGACAGGTTAGGGGAACCGCCTCCGGTCAAGGCTAATGTGCCCCAGGTATTTATCGAGTGGTGTCTTCAGCGTGGTGTGAAGTTTCTGCCGGCACGTCCGGGCTCGGTTGCGCTGTATCTGCTGGAGAACGCCGACGACGGGCTCGACCTGGTGCGCAAGTTGGGGAAGGCGATTTCGGACGCTCATGTTTGTCGAGGTCTCGCAGATCCGACGACGACCTGGCCGGTGCCGCTCGCAATGTCCAAGATTGCTGAGATCCAGCCGCCGCGATCGTGGCCCAAGGAGGAGAAACGGCGCTTTCTCGAGCTTCCCTATGAACTCCAGGTTTATTGGGCGAAGCACGAGGACCGCCGGGACAAGGAAATTCGTAACGCGTTCAACGAAGCCGCCAAGGCTCGCTTGGCCGCTAGGCAATATGAGGAACTGGAAATTGGCAAAACATCTGATGCCGCAGCTTGAGGATCGCATCAGGGCGATCTGGTCTGATCTGGAGCGCTTCCTTGACGAGCGTGTGGCCGAGTTGAAGAAGCAGTGCCCCGGTGTCCCGGAGGCTGTGCTTCGGGCGGAGCTGACGGGCAATTTCGACTGTGAATGCCGGGCGGTGCTTTCGATCAAACGGAAAGAAGCGGAGGCAGCCAATGTCTAATGGAATTCTTGATGCCTTGTTTGACCCTGAGCTCATGGCGAGGGCCGAACGGCGGGCTCAGACCGTCATCAAAATCGCCGAGCAGATGGGCGTCTCCAGAGAAGAGGCCAGCGCCGCGCTGCGCCACTTCGAGTCCGATATGACCTCCGAAGGGCAAGAGCTTCATTGATGCATTGGACTGACGGCATCGTTGGCGCCCTGAACCATGCCGAGAGGCTTGACGCTGATCTCGAGTATTTTGCTGAGCACCATCTGAAAATCCGGCCTAAGGCTGGTGGTCTCGTGCCGTTCAAGTTCAATCCGGTCCAGCGCAAGCTCCATCAGATCATTGAGGAGCAGCGGGCCAAGACCGGGATGGTGCGCGTTGTCGTGCTTAAGGCGCGACAAGAGGGCGTTAGCACTTATGTTGCTGGCCGCTACTATCACAAGACCATTCGGAAGCCGGGTTTCCTGACTGCGATCGTGGCGCACGAAAAACCCGCCGTTCGCAATCTCTTCGGCCTCGTCAAGCGGATGCACGATTGCATGCCCGACGATGTGCGACCCGTGACGGGCGCGAGCAACGCGGAGGAGCTCAAGTTTGCTAGCATAGACTCCGGGTATCTAGTTTCGGTCGCGACAGAGGACGGAGCAGGGCGCTCGTCAACTGCGCAGGCGCTGCACGCCTCAGAGGCTGCCTTTTGGGTGAACCTAAAGGAACAGCTTGCGGCGCTGATGGAAACCGTCCCGGATCTCCCCGATACAGAGATCATCGTGGAGACTACGGGCAACCAGTTCGGTGATGAGTTTCACCAGTTCTGGTGCAAGGCCCTCGCTGGTGAGAACAGCTTCAAGGCGGTCTTCCTTCCGTGGTCAGATGATCCGACCTATCGCAAGGCGCTCCCCGACGATTTCGAAATGACCGCGGAGGAGAGGCAGCTTGCGGAGCTTCACAGCCTCGACGCTGAGCAGATCTACTGGCGGCGCTGCAAGATCGCAGACAAGGGCGACATCAACTACTTCAAACGCGAATACCCCTTGACGCCTGATGAGGCGTTCCTTGCCTCCGACTTCGACAGCTTCATTCCGCACGAGCTCGTTCTGGCTGCCCGCAAGCGGAAGGGCTCCTCAATAGGTCCTCTCATCGTGGGCGTAGATCCGGCCCGGTTCGGCGCGGACAGCACCGCCATCGCTTGGCGCCGCGGCAGTGGCATTGAGAAGATCGAGAAGCGGAAGCACCTCGACACCATGCAGGTTGCGGGCTGGATTGCGCAGATTATCCGCGACGACAAGCCAGCCAAGGTGAACATTGACGTGGGCGGGCTCGGGGCAGGGATCTATGACCGGCTCGTGGAGCAGGGTTATGGCAACTTCGGTTCGGGCGTCGTCAACGCGGTTAACTTCGGCTCCAAGCCCGTCGAGCCGCCCACCTTGGACGAGAACGGAAGGCCGTCCGGCGGTCCCGAGAACCGCCGCGCCGAGATGTGGCTGAACGTCAAGAAGGCGCTGGAGGGAGCTTATTTCGCGCTACCGGATAGCGATAGCCTGCAAACCGACCTTTGCGGCCCCGGCTACAGTTACACCAGCGACGGTCGCCTCCGGCTTGAAAGCAAGGACGCTATGAAGAAGCGGGGCATGCCGAGCCCCGACGAGGGAGACGCGGTGGCCCTGTGCTTCAGCGAGCCGGGCGGGTCGCCTGTGGTCGCTAACAGCAACTTCAATCGACCGATCGTGTACCCGGACGTGGGGTACGCGTGAGGGCGACGACAACTGCCCTCAATCTCTGGACCAGTCTCGTCGCCCGGCCGCTTAGGCGAAAGTACGAGCCACGCTGTCCACTGGACACTTTGAATGGCGGTTAATTTCTATTAACCAACACATTCGCCGAATCTGCTAGTCCTGGTTGTATTGGAGATCCTGCATTGACTATTGCCGCCTGCTATCTGTCGAGTGAAGGGATTGTGCTTGGTGCGGACAGCACCTCCACTTACACGCTGCCTTCGGGAAATCATTACTTCAATCACGGTCAAAAGATTTTTGAGATCGGCGATAATTCGACCCTCGGAATCGTAACATGGGGGTTGGGCGGTCTCTCGGTGGGAAGTCACCGGACGTTGGTCGCACTGCTCGCCGACGACCTCAAAAAGACTAAACCTAAAAGCGTGCGCGAGGTAGCCGATCGATGGTGCGCTCATTTTTGGAAGGCGTACAGCACCTCACTTGACGTCGAACTCAAGCTGTATGACCAGCTTTCCAAGATGCTTCCGTTTGATCCGTTCGCGTTACCACCACTGCCAAACTCCCGAACCAAAGATCAGGAAGCGCAATTAAAGACACTGAGGAACTCCTACACGGTCGGCTTCTGCATCGCAGGCTATGTCATTCCGGGTCGCAAGCCGGAAGCTTTTGAGACCCTTTTTGACCTTGCCAACGGCATGCCGCAGCCGAAGGAAATTCCTGCTGGAGGACAGCGGTTTTGGGGGGCTCCTAACATGATCGCCCGACTGCTTCATGGGTACGACCCTGGGCTGCGCCACGCTCTACTGTCTTCGGGAAAATGGAACGGAACCGAGGCCGAACTGGATGGTTTGCTTCGGAGCCAAGCGCTAACCCATCTTCCAGCCCCCATGCGGGACGCAATTGACTTTACCTATGCGTGTGTTTTGAGCACCATCAAGGCGCTTAAATTCTCGAGTTTCGCACAAACCTGTGGCGGACCGATCGAGATTGCGGTAATCACCGCGGACCGGCCGTTCAGGTGGGTGCGTCACAAGGCGTGGGATGCAGCTATCACTGAGGGAGAACCATAATGCCGGACCTATCGAGGAAGGTACATCAGGTGGACCCGCACTATTCAAGCGATATCCGATCCGAGGCGGTCGCATCTTCCCCCAGCGACCGTAGCGATATTTACCACGTGCTGGGCGATCAACACGCCCATGTCGAAGTGCGCGTTGAAAACGAGTACTCGTTAGCTGCGGCTTACGCGCCGCCGAACGACTAATAAACTCAGACATCTGCATTCAAAGCCGCCGCAACCCGGCGGCTTTTTTGTGTCTCAACGCGAACGAAGGTGTATCAAAAAACGGAACACCTTCATCCTTAGTTGTGCCTCAAAGGGAACGCCAATCCCATCTTTAGGCGCCCGACTCGGCCGCCCAAAGCGCAATTCACCGCGTCAGCTTCGAGGGATCGGGCAGCCCGTGATGCTTGTCCAGCCACGCCTTCACCGCTGGCCAGTATCGCCTGTCTCCGAAGAATGGGGACTTGCGGGGGAAGCCATATTTGCTCTCAAGTGCCGGCAACAGAGGACGTAGCAGCTTCTCCGGCACTCCGAGGCGCCGGATCATCTCGGCATCCGTGAGGAAAAGCTTGTCCTTCTCGCGTTCGATTGTTTCTGGCGATGGAGCGGTCATGCGTCGTCCCAGCTTGCGGCCAGATCTGGCTCATCGCCATGAAACTCGGCCAAGGTGAAATCGTAAACCGGCGTTTCTCGTCCACCTTTGTCGGCGATCAAGGTGACGTAGCGGTACTTGTTCGCTGCGAGCATCGTCAGCATGGGGGCCAGCATGTCACCGGGGAAGTTCAGAACAGCTTGATAGCCATCTCCGCGGTACCAAACTCTTCCGACCGGTTTTACCGCGTCTGGTTTGCCAGCGAGCCTGTCCCCGAATTTTTGGCGCGGCTCGTTCTCTGCGCCAACAAGAGCCGCCGAAGCAAAGAGCCGAACCAGACCAGACTTCGCCCGGATGACCGGCTGTTGAATTGTTACACTGAGCTCCACATGCCTCAGATCGGAGTAGGCGCGTGTCGTAAATTTCGGATCTCCGACGCCGAAGGAATAATCGAACCGCCATTTCTCAATCTTGAGAACATGGTGGACTCTCTCGTCGCGAGTGCGGGCCATGCCGCATGGCAACACGTTTTGTCCCCGGTGGGGAGTGGATTTTTTACCAAATCAGTGGTGGACTGGTGAGCGGAGCGTGAGAACTCCCGCTGAACAGCCTTGCCGGGCTGCGTTCAGCACCAGGGCGATGGCAGGGCGATCCTTGCCGGGATCATCCGTCGCCGTCGATTAGGACGCGCTGGTTAGCCGCCAGCGTGAACGGCACCACTATGCCGGGAGAGCGGCGGCTATACAAGACCCGAAAGGGGAAAGCCGTCGCGCATCGTCTCTGGCGATGTTCTCACCCTCCCGGCGCCAGTGCTGACCACTGGCACCCCGGCCGTGAGAAGCCGGTAAATCCAGAGAACCACCAATGAAAGCAGAACAGAACGTCAGGGAAATGGTCCTAGCCGGGCCAGCCGAGTCCGCTGGTGAGTTTGCAGCCCTCGCCGCTGCAGTACACCCGGCCTGGCATCAGGCCATCATACGACTCGCTAATGCCTCTGAGCGGGTTGCCTCTCGCCTTGAGGTCCTCATGGGTACGCCGCTTGACCGGGGTATGGCCCACCACGCTCGAGAGTTCATCAAGGACATGATCGACTTGCTGGATCAGCTCGAAGCCGATCCGGACCTCGAGCCCACCGCCGGGGACTCTGCCAGTGACGAATGCGAGCCGGCCGAGGATGCCGAGTACAGCGGCGACGAGCACGAGCCATCATTAGGCGCCTGCGAAAACCATCCAACAAGCCCCTGGCACGGCCAGCCGAACTTGCCGCTCCGCTACGACAACAGCGGCGGACAGCAGCTGTGGGCGCGGTCAGGGACTGACGACCTCGAAGAGGAGCACGACGGCCGGGAGCCTGATCTGTGCGCCTGACCCGGCTCCTAGTCCTGAGAGTGCGGGTCATGCTTGCTTGCTGGTCGATCAAAGGCAGCCTGCTGCTCGCCAAACTCTACGGCGTCCTGATGCCGGAAGAGTATCGATGAACAGAAGGCCCGCCGGTTCACGCTGGCGGGCCCGTAGCTTTATCCGCGTCTTCAGAAATGCTAGTGTAGAGAGCTGATTTTGGACGACTAAAGACGAAGGGAACAGTTGGACTGATCGTCCATTAATGAGCATGAACGTACCAATCGGGGATTGGCGTCATGGGCATCGAGCGCAACTACACTCCGAAGTATTTTCGGGACCGCGCGGAAGAGTTCCGGGCAAAAGCAGACAGTGCGGAGCACGCAAAGACGAAGGAAACACTTCGCAATGTCGCTAAGAGCTACGACGAATTGGCCCGTCGATCCGAGCAAGTCCGCACCGCCCGAGAGGCAGCAGAGTAAGGCTAGTTCGTCGATATGTGAGGAACGAAAGTAACACGGGTTAATTGACCGCTCAAGGATTGGGCCGGCCAATGACGCGATACTATTTCGATATCCTAGACCAAGAGGGCCTTGTGGTTGACGAGGAAGGTCTAGAGTTCTCCAACATGGAAGCTGTGGAGCGAGCGGCGGCGCGGGCCATGGCCGACGCAGCAGCGGAGAACTTCCAATTGCCAGTCAAGTCTTCCGAGGCTTCAATCGAGGTGCGCGACGATGCCGGGCCCGTCATGCGGGTGCGGTTCACAGTTGAGATAGAGCGCCTGAGGAGGCAATAGAGTCCTCTCAATGTCCATGACGCCTGAAGAGTACCTGGCTGAGGCCGAACGGTATCGAAAACTCAAAGAGCAGGCCACGGACTCATTCTCCCGGCACCAACTTGAAATCATGGAACGTAGCTTTCGAACGCTGGGCGAGAGCGAGGCGGCGCTACGGCGATCCAGGAAGGTCATCGGGTCGGAGTAAAGAAACGCGGCCCCGGCTTCTGGGGGCTTGGGGCGGTAAGGCCGGGGCCGCTTCACCAGCCCGTGGCGAGCTGGCGAGACTCAAGCTCATGTCGCACCTTTCGTTCCTCACTCCGCCGAACGATACCCCATAATAGCGCGCCGCCCGTCACCCCGATCGAAGTCAGGCCGAACGTCGGCGCCGCGGCTGCCGCAACCCTGGCAGACGAAGCGAGGCTCGAGGTCGGACAGCCGCATTTCATCCGGCCAGCGGCCCGCATCCAGTTCGACGTGGTGCCCGCAGTGGCAGTAGACCAGGACACCGCGCAGGCCCATCTCGCGCATCTCGCCGAACGTGATCTTGAGCGGCCGGCCGTCAGCATGCGCGGGCGTATGTCGTCGTACAGGGCGAGGCATGCCGCCATCAAAGCGGCATTGCTGGCGCCCTGCAAATTATCGATTCCTAGCGGCCTAGAACGCGCGGAAGCTACTGCCTGTCGTGGGTGTGGAGAACGCGGCTATTCGATCCCCGGATCGTGTTGCTGAGCTTTCATGATGATTGCCACCAGGCCGAGCACAGCGACTGCGATCGGCAGCATGACTGCGGCCACGATCCAAAAACAGACCATGATTAGCTCCGCACAGTGTGCATGCTGTGTGCATGAAGCAAAACGGCGCCCAAAAAGGCGCCGTAAAAATCTCCACTAAGTCTTTGATTTCGCTTGGTGAGCGCGCTGGGGCTCGAACCCAGGACCCCGTGATTAAAAGTCACGTGCTCTACCGGCTGAGCTACGCGCTCCCATGGCCGCGGATGGCTTGCAAGAAATCGCCATCGCCTTCGGACATTTGAGAAGCATGTCTTGCCGCGACGTCTGACTTTGGCGTTGCGGGGAAAACCGGCTGTTTCCGGATCATGCTTTCGGCCCGCGCTGTGTAGGGGCAGTGGCTGCGGAGGTCAATAGTGCGGGTGGTTGCCGAAACTAGCGCCAGGGGCGGGGATTTGCTCGCGGCGTCCGTGGCTTAAGGCGGATTTTTCAACCCGATTGGCGGCCCGTCATCCACGCCGAACTGCCACTTGCGGCTTCGGCGCGGAGCTTTTGTTCGCGCCGCAAGGCACGCGCCCCTCAGTTCGCCTCCCGCCGGACCTCGCTCGGCACCGGCTGCGGCGTGCCGGCGGGGGTCGGCAGGGCGACGGGGCGGAGGCCAATCAGCTCGGCGGTGCGGATCGCGCTGTCGCGCCAGAACTGGAACGAGTTGATGCGGCTGAGCTCGAGGATGGCGATCGCGACTGCCGCCAGGAACGGCAGGCTCTGCAGCACCAGCACGCCGGCGAAGATGTAGATCTCGGTGATCTGGCGGAAGCTGTTGGAGGCGACCAGCACGCCGGCGCCGACCAGCAGAAGGATGCCGATCACGGCCTCCCAGAACGCCTGGAACTCGATCGACATCCGCGACAGGCCGCCCTTGGAGGTGCGCGCGAAGGCAATGTGCTCGGTGATCAGGCCCTGCGCGACCGCGCGCGACACCGTCCATTGCACGCTCATCGCCGCGATCATGGCGCCCAGCATCTGGCCGGGTTTGATCGCGACGCGGGCGCGGTACATCGACAGGAAGTGCACCAGCGAGACGATGAAGGCGCCGATGATCGGCAGCGTCAGGATCTTGTCGGGGATTGCGATGTCGGCAAAGGCGACGATCGGCACCCAGACGAGGTTGAGCAGCGCCACGACCACGCCGAGGCTTTCGGCACCGAGCCAGTTCAGCCAGCCGAGGCCGTATTCGCGCTTCTGGTCCGGCGTCAGCCGGCTCTTGCCGGGCAGGAAGTGGCGCCAGTGCTTCTTGACGATCTGGAGGCCGCCATAGGCCCAGCGGTGACGCTGCTTCTTGAAGGCCTCGTAGGTGTCGGGAAGGAGGCCGCGGCCATAGCGGTGATTGGTGTAATGCGAGACCCAGCCGAGCTCCTGGATCGCAAGGCCGAGATCAGAGTCCTCGCAGATCGTGTCGGACGACCAGCCGCCGGCCATGTCCATCGCGGCACGGCGGATCAGGCACATCGTGCCGTGCACGATGACGGCGTTGACCTCGTTGCGCTGGACCATGCCGATGTCGAAGAAGCCGGCATACTCGCCGTTCATGATGTAGTGCATGATCGATAGGTCGCCGTCGCGATGCTCCTGCGGCGCCTGCACGAGGCCGACGCGCGGGTCGGCGAAAGCCGGCACGAGGTCCTTCAGCCAGTCGGGATCGACGACATAGTCGGCATCGATGATGCCAATGATCTCGGCATCGACGGCAGTGCGGTCCATCGCGATGCGCAGCGCGCCGGCCTTGAAGCCCTGCACCTTCTCGGCGTTGATGAACTTGAAGCGTTCACCGAGCGCGCGGCAATGGTCCTGGATCGGCTGCCAGAAGGCTGGATCCGGCGTGTTGTTGATGATGACCACGCATTCGTAGTTCGGATAGTTCAGCCGCGAGAGCGCATCGAGCGTCTGCTTCATCATCTCGACCGGCTCGAAATAGGCTGGGATGTGGATCGAGACCTTCGGATAGTAATTGTCAGGCACGTTCTCGACCGGCTTGCCCTTGGTGAGCAACCGCTGCAGCGGCCGGCCGAAGGCGACGGCCGCGATCTCGTCGATGCGCGCCATCGCAATGAGGACGAGCGGAACAAGGAGGATCATGCCGAGCGTCAGCGCGAAGGCCGAGCCGAACAGGAAGTAGTGCCCGTTCCAATAAGCGAACACCGTCGCGGCCCACGCGCCGACGCCATTGGCGGTCGCCGAGAGCAGGAACACCTGCGGCGCGGTCGGCTGCGACAGTCGCACGATCGGCAGCGACAGCAGGATGCCGACCAGCAGCGCGATTCCCATCAGCTTCCAGTAATCAGGGTTCTCCACTGGGCCGGTCCAGGCGAATTTCGGCTCGCGGCTGGCGTTGAGGATGCCCCAGTAAGGACCGACGCCGCCTTCGAAGAATTTCCAGGGCTGATCGATCGCTTCGACGATGTTGTATTCCATGCCAAGGGCTTCGGCACGGCCGACGAAGTTGCGCAGGGTCAGCGCCTGCTGGAACTGGCCGGGATCGGCATTGCGCAGATTGTAGCCGGCACTCGGCCAGCCGAACTCGGCGATCACGATGCGCTTGCCAGGGAACAGATCGCGCAGGAGGTTGTAACGGTCGACGGCCTGGTCGACCGCCTGGTCCGAGCGGAAATTTTCCCAGTAAGGCAGCACGTGAGCGGCGATGAAATCGGCGCTGGAGGCGAGGTCGGGATTGTCGCGCCAGATGTTCCAGATCTCGCCCGTCGTGACGGGGACACGAACCGCGCTCTTGACCTTCTTGATCTTGTTGATGAGGTCTTCGACCTTCTGCTCGCCGCGGAAGATCACTTCGTTGCCGACTACGATGCCGATCACGTTGCTGTTCTTGCGGGCAAGCTCGATGGCGGCCTTGATCTCCCGCTCGTTGCGATCCTCGTCCTTGTCGATCCACGCGCCGACCGTGACCTTGAGACCGAACTCGGCGGCAATCGGCGGCACCAGCTCGTTGCCCTCCGTCGCGGAGTAGGACCGGATGGCCCGCGTGAGGGTCGAGAGCTTCTTCATGTCCGCGCGAATCTTTTCGGGGTCGACGTTGTTGTCGACGACATGTCCCGGCTCAAACGGCGTGTAGGAGAGGCTCGGCAACAGGCCCTTAAAGTCCGGCGCGGGCTCCCTGTCGCGCAAGACTCCCCACAGCCCCGCATGAAGCACGGACACAAGCAACAGAACGGCGGCGACAACGCGCATCGCGGCTAAACCAAAAGGGGCTGAGGTGGCAGGGAAGCGGATCCGACCCCGAGATCCGACCGAGTCCGCGGCAAATGGAGCATACCTCCGCCGCGCGGTTTCACAACTGTCATGGCCTCATGTCCTTATGAGGGCATGGCCTTTTCAGGAAATGCGCGGCAGTGCCAACCGTCTCTTTGGAGGATCGTTCCTGAACGGCGGGTGAAAGTGCCTGCGACTATTTCGACGGCGCCGGCGTCGGGCTTGCCGCAGGCGAGGGGCTCGCGGCCCGGCTGCGGAGCCCTGCGGAGCCGGCGAATTGCCTGGCGCCGCCGCCGCGGGCTGGGAGGCCGCGGCCGCCGCCTGCTGCGGCTGGGACGCCGGATTGATCCAGCAGGCGTGCACGCGGCTGTCCAGGGTCTCGGCGACCTTGGGATCGATCTGGCCGCCGAACCGGGTCAGGCAGCGGAAGGCGGCCTGGATGTGGCCGCCGGGGCAGCCGAAGCGGTCGTAGAGGTCGAGATGACGGAACGCGGTATCGAGGTCATCCCGCCACATCAATCGGACAACGCGCCGGCCGAGCCAGACGCATTCGGGGTTACCGGCCGGACCGTTGATGACCTGGGCGGCTTCGGCGAACTCGTCGGTGCGGCGCTGGTTCTGGGCGGCGTCCTTGGCGGCGGCATCGGCGGGCTGGGCGGCGGCCTTGCCCTGGTCCGGGGCCGGCGTGCCGCTCTGGGCGAACGCGCCACCGAAACCGACCATGACCACCAGGGAGGAAACGGCCAAGGTGGCGGCGAACTGCCGCAGGACCGCATTTCGTAACTGACGCACCCGTTGCCGCATGAATTCCCCAACTTCTCCACTGACCGCCCGCGTCAGGATCCCGCGGACGCGACGGTGATGGCGTCCAAATGGGTCTCCAATGCGGCGGAAAATTCCCGCCGAGTCCCATGACCTGTATTTGGAATTTTGTCCAGCAAAGTCACGATGCTAGGCCCCTGTCGAACGGCCGCAGGTAAATTCCTCGGGGGAGGGATGGATCCACGCCGGGTGCCCCCTTGGCAGACGGCGTGGATGCGGGTAATCGACGGCCCTTCGCGGAGGACGGAACCGATTTCTCTTCGTACGCCACTGGCGCTTCTGCTCGTCTCACTTGGGGTGATCGCTGCCGTGTGGTGGTGGCTTGCCACGCCGATCACGCTCGCGCGCGCCCCGATCGATCCCACCGAGAAGGTTCAATGCGTCTCCTACGCGCCGTTCCGCGGCGAGCAGTCGCCGCTGAACGCCTGGACTCACATTGAGGCCGATCAGATCGAGCAGGACCTGCGCCAGCTCAAGGAAATCACCGACTGCGTCCGCACCTATTCGATGGAGAACGGGCTCGACCAGGTGCCGGCGATCGCCGCCAAGGTCGGCGGCATCAAGGTGCTCCAGGGCATCTGGCTGTCCAGCAACCGCACCAAGAATTTCGAGCAGGCATCGCTCGCCGTCCGCCTCACCAAGCAATTCCCTGAGGTCATCACCGCGGTCATCGTCGGCAACGAGGTGCTGCTGCGCGGCGAGATGACGACGGCGGACCTCGTCTCGATCATCCGCTCGGTGAAGTCGCAGGTCAGCGTGCCCGTGACCTATGCCGACGTCTGGGAGTTCTGGCTGAAGAACCGCGAGATCTATGACGCGGTCGATTTCGTCACGATCCACATCCTGCCCTATTGGGAGGATTTCCCGGTGAAGGCGAAGTTCGCAGCCGCCCACGTCGAGACGATCCGCGAGCGCATGGCGGTGGCGTTTCCGGGCAAGGAAATCCTGATCGGCGAGACCGGCTGGCCGAGCGCAGGCCGCATGCGCGACGGCGCGCTGCCCTCGCGCACCAACCAGGCGCGCGTCGTCTCGGAAATCCTCAGCCTCGCAAAAGCGCAGAAATTCCGCGTCAATCTGATCGAGTCCTACGACCAGCCCTGGAAGCGCAAGCTAGAAGGCACCGTCGGCGGCTATTGGGGTCTCTATGACTCGGTGCGCAGGAACTTGAAATATCCGCCGGGCCAGCCGATCAGCAATTTCCCGTACTGGAAATGGTACATGGGCGCCGGCATGGGCCTTTGCGTGCTGGTGTTCGCGGTCGCGGGCCTCACGCTGCGGCGGCGGCCCTGGACGCCGCGCTTCCCGGCCTGGCTCGGCGTCGCCATCTCGGCGACCTCAGCGGGCATCCTGCTCGGGATCGGCGCCGACAAGATGTACTATGAGAGCTACGGCATCGGCGGCTGGGTGCATTGGGGCGCACTGCTGCTCGCCGGCATCCTGTCGCCGATCTTCTGCGCGCAGGCGATGGTGATCGGCCGGAGCCTGCCGACCTTCCTCGATCTGCTCGGCCCGCGCGAGGGACGCAAATGGTCGAAGCTGACGGCGGTGCTGGGTCTCACGCTGGCGCTGACTGCCGTGATCGCGGCGCAGACCGCGCTCGCCTTCGTGTTCGACCCCCGCTACCACGACTTCCCCTACGCTTCGCTGACGATGGCGGTGGTGCCGTTCGCGCTGTTGATGCTGAACCGGCCGCAGATCGGCCAGCGCCCGATCGCGGAAGCGGTGTTCGCAGGCGTGCTCGCGCTGTCGGCGGTCTATGTGCTGTTCAACGAGGGCCGCGAGAACTGGCAGTCGCTGTGGACCTGCGCGATCTATTTCTTGTTCGCGCTCACGCTGTGGCGGGCGCGGGCCGAGCAAATCCAAGAATGAGCAGGCCGATCGCAAGGCCCGACAGCACGACATTGTAGAGCACGATGCCGAGCCCGGCGGCGATGATGCCGACGGTGAGCAGCACGATCGAGGGCCGCATCAGGTTCAGCGTCGCCGCCACCAGCGCGACGATCCCGAACACCGAATTCTTGAACAGCACGGTCGAAACCGAGCGCGCCTTGCAGATCAGCGTCTGCAGGCCGGCGTCGCAGGCAAGCCCGACCGTCGAGAGTTCGATCCCGAGATAGCGCAAGTAAAGCGCATAGCCGACCGATGCGAAGCCGACGACGATCAGGAACTGGACCTGGTAGGGCGTGAGGCGGAAGGGCTTTTTTGTCATGGGGCCAATATGGTCGGGATGAAGGGAGGGGGCAACAGGGAGGGCCAGGTTTCCTGCGAATTGACGCAAGGGATGTCCGGCCAAATCAAGTGATCGGGATGACTACCGCCTGAAGAACGACGACAGCGTCGATCCAGCCGATGCCGTTTCCGGCTTCGGCGCCTGTGCGGCCGGCTGCTGGGGCGCCGCGGGGGCAGGCGCGGGTTCCTCGCGCTTTGATGAACGCTTTGAGGAGTAGCTGCGGCGGTGCTTCTCCGGCTTGGCGGCCGGTGCGGGAGCAGGGGCGGTCTCGGCTTGCGGAACGCCGTCCTGGTTCTTCTCGGAGTTTTTCTCCTGGACCCGGTCCTGAGATTTCTCCTGTCCCTTTTCCTGGCCCTTGTCCGAGCCGCCGCGCATCGACAGCCGCTGGCCGTCGAACACGGTGGTCTCGCAATGGCGGTCGTTTTCGGTGAGGCCCGCGCAGAGCTTTGCGGCGGCGGCGGCGTTGATCAGCGGGCCGGCTCCGAGGCGAAGCTGCATGCCGAGGCCGCTGCCGCCTTCCTTGATCATGATGATTGGCCGCAGGCCCGCAACCTCCGGGTTGGTCTTGGTCACGCCGCGCCAGAGCGCACGCAGGCCGTCGATCGAATTGGCGCCGCCGAGGTCGATCGCAAAGCGCGTCTGCTGGACCGCGATCGCCGGCGCCTCGCTCTCGGTAGCTTCCGGCGGCTTGGCTGACGCGGCCGCGATCTCGGTCGGGGCAGGCGCCGGCTCCGTCTTCTTCTCGGCGGCCTTCTCGGTCGCCTCAGCCTGCATCAATTTCGATGCGGCCGGATCGGGCGGGGCCATGATCGACTTGGACGGCACCAGCGCAATGACGGGCAGCGCCGAGGTCGTTGCCGGCGCCTGCTGCACCAGCGAGGCGGCGGCCGCGGTCTGCGGCGGCGGGCTTGCCGGCTCCTTTGCAGTGTCCTTCTGCGCGTCCTTCGCGGTGTCTCTGGACGCCTCGCTGCGCGGACGCTGGGGGGCACAGGCGCGGCGTCCTGGGGCCTTGCCGCCTGCGGCGTCGCAGCGGTCTGGTTTGCGATGGCGCCGGTGACGGAATCGAGCCCTTGCTCCAGCACGGTGACGCGCGAATAGAGCCGATCGCGATCGGTGTTCAGGGTCTCGATGGCGGCAGCGAGCCGGCGCGCCTCGTTCTGGCTCTCCTTGGTCAGCAGCTGGAGCCGGTCGGCCTGGCGCACGAGATCGGCAGAGGCGACCTGGTCGCGCCGCCAGCCGAGTTGGGCCTGATTGGCCATCACCGCCACCACGACGGCGCCGACGGCCGCCACGCCCCACGTGCCCAGCCGCCACATCATGCGGCGGTCGAACGCACTTTCCTCGGCCAAAAGTCCGGAGAACAGCCCGCCGGTCTCCTTGGTGCCGAAGGCGTCCGCCAGTGGGTCGGAATCCTTTGCCATGAACGTTAAGTGCCCAGCCCCATCGGGCGTCCCCGAATCAATAGGGAACATTAACAGGAAAACCCACTCGCACTTGAATTCCGGGCGTTTGCGGAGGTAGCAAGGCGTCCATGAGGGCGGCTCGCCACCCGTCACGCAATTGATTCGGCCATATCTGACAGGATTCCGATGACCGCCCGCTTAAGCCTCACGATCGTGCTCGCCGCCGGCGAGGGCACGCGCATGCGATCAAGCCTGCCGAAGGTGCTGCATCCGGTCGCGCATCAGACGCTGCTCGCCCATGTGCTCGCCGCCGCGCCCAAGGGAACCGGCACCTCGCTCGCCGTGGTGATCGGCCCCGACCATCAGGCGGTCGCGGACGAGGCGAGGCGCATCAGGCCCGACGCGCTCACCTTCGTGCAGGCCGAGCGGCTCGGCACCGCGCATGCGGTGCTGGCGGCGCGCGAGGCGATCGCGCCGGGCGTCGACGATCTCCTGATCGCGTTCGGCGACACGCCGCTGATCTCGGCCGAGACCTTTGCGCGGCTGCGCGCGCCGCTGGCCAAGGGCGCTGCAATCGCCGCCCTCGGTTTCCGCGCCGCCGATCCCACTGGCTATGGCCGCTTCATCGTCGAGGGCGACCGCCTGGTCGCGATCCGCGAGCAGGCCGATGCCAGCGAGGAAGAGCGCAAGATCGACCTGTGCAATGCCGGCGTGATGGCGATCGACGGACGCCGCGCGCTCGACATCCTCGGGCAGATCGGCAATGCCAATTCGAAGGGCGAATATTATCTCACCGACGCGGTCGGCATCGTCCGCAAGCAGGGATGGGAGTCCGTGGTGATCGAGACCAGCGAAGACGAAGTGCGCGGCATCAACACCAAGGCGCAGCTCGCCGAGGCCGAAGCCGTCATGCAGACACGCCTGCGCAAGGCCGCGATGGAGGCCGGCGTGACACTGATCGCGCCCGAGACCGTTTATCTCTCGGCCGACACGGTGTTCGGCAAGGACGTGACCATCGAGCCGTTCGTGGTGATCGGGCCGGGCGTGTCGATCGCCGACGGCACGGTGATCCACTCGTTCTCGCACATCGTCGAGACCACGCTCGGCAAGAAGGTCTCGATCGGCCCCTATGCGCGGCTTCGTCCCGGCACCTCGCTCGGCGACGGCGCGCGGATCGGCAATTTCGTGGAGACCAAGGCGGCAACGCTGGAGGCCGGCGTCAAGGTCAATCACCTCTCCTACATTGGCGATGCCACCGTCGGTGCCAACTCCAACATCGGGGCCGGCACCATCACCTGCAACTATGACGGCTTCAAGAAGCACAAGACGGTCATCGGGCAGGGCGCCTTCGTCGGCACCAATTCCTCGCTGGTCGCCCCCGTCAAGATCGGAAATGGCGCCTATATCGGCTCGGGCTCGGTGATCACGCGCGATGTGCCTGATGACGCCATGGCGCTGGAGCGCAACCAGCAGACCGTCCGGGAAGGCGGCGCGACGCGCTATCGCGAGATGAAGACGGGCGGCAAGAAGCCGGAGAAGTGACTGGCGGAGTGCTAGGCTCTTCTGAGCGTCGCTAGGACTGCACGCTTATGGTCGAGTTCATCGGCAGCCTGATCGCTTTTCTCGTGGAGATATTCATTACGGCGACGGGACGAGGTGTGCTGAAGCTGTTCGGCGTGCGGCGCCCGCAGGAGATCGCCTCGCTGTTCGCAGGAATGGTGTTCTGGGGGCTCCTCGCCATCCTCGTGTTTGCCGCGGTCCTGAGGTGGTGAGGCGCGCCGCTATTCGTCGTCCGCGAATTCGGAGAAGATCGCGCGGGTCAGGCGCCAGCCACGCGGCTTGGCGCGCTTGGCCGGCTCGCCTTGCACATGCTTGACGAAGACCGGCTTGCTTTCCTTACCGCGCATCGGGGGCGGCCAATGCGCAAGGTGCGTGCCCGAGGTCTCGCTGGCACGCAGATACATCGACGACAGACCCTTGCGGTCGGATGAGCCTTTCATGGCCTTGTTCTCCTGACCGGAATCGTTGGCCAAACTTGTTGACAAGGCGTTAACGCGCGCGGTTAAAGGCCGGCCACATCGACGCAGACGGACGACGCGCCGTCATCGGCTGCTGTCGTAATCCGTCATAATTATTGAGTATCTGGTTCCTTAGGAACTTCGCTAAAAACCGAGCGCGTCGTTTAGGCGATTTTTCGACGATTTGGGGGATAGTGATCCGCATGTGCGGGATTGTCGGCATTCTCGGGCGCGAGCCGGTTGCAGAGCAATTGGTGGATTCGCTCAAACGTCTCGAATATCGCGGTTATGACTCCGCGGGGGTCGCCACGCTCGAAGGCAAGCATCTCGAGCGTCGCCGCGCCGAGGGCAAGCTGAAAAATCTGGAGAAGCGGCTGGAAGCCGAGCCGCTGAAGGGCACGACCGGCATCGGCCACACCCGCTGGGCCACCCACGGCAAGCCGACCGTCAACAACGCCCACCCGCATGCGACCGAGCGCGTCGCCGTGGTCCACAACGGCATCATCGAGAATTTCCGCGAGCTGCGCGAGGAGCTCGAGGCCAAGGGCACGGTGTTCCACACCGAAACCGACACCGAGATCGTGCTGCATCTCGTCGACGATTTGCTGACCCGCGGCAACAAGCCGGTCGAGGCGGTGAAGCTGACGCTGGCGCGCCTGCGCGGCGCCTTCGCGCTCGGCTTCATCTTCGCCGGCGACGACGATCTCATGATCGGCGCCCGCAACGGCCCGCCGCTCGCGATCGGCTATGGCGACGGCGAGATGTATCTCGGCTCCGACGCCATCGCGCTCGGCCCGTTCACCGACACCATCAGCTATCTCGAGGACGGCGACTGGGTCGTGCTGACCCGCAAGAGCGCCACCATCTTCGACAAGGACGGAAACGCCGTCCAGCGCGAGAAGATCAAGCACGCCGCCTCGACCTCGCTGGTCGACAAGGCCAATTACCGCCACTTCATGGCGAAGGAGATCCACGAGCAGCCGGAAGTGGTCGGCCATACGCTCGCGCGCTATGTCGACATGGCGACCGAGCGCGTCTCGCTGCCGGTCAAGCTGCCGTTCGATTTCAAGACCATCCAGCGCATCAATATCACGGCGTGCGGCACGGCGAGCTATGCCGGCTTCGTCGCAAAATACTGGTTCGAGCGGTTTGCGCGCGTGCCGGTCGAGGTCGATGTCGCCTCCGAATTCCGCTACCGCGAGGCGCCGCTGCGCAAGGGCGATCTCGCCATCTTCATCTCGCAATCGGGCGAGACCGCCGACACGCTGGCGGCGCTGCGCTACGCCAAGGCGCGGGCGTGCACACGGTGGCTGTCGTCAACGTGCCGACCTCGACCATCGCGCGCGAGAGCGAAACCGTGCTGCAAACGCTCGCGGGACCTGAGATCGGCGTCGCCTCGACCAAAGCATTCACCTGCCAGCTCATGGTGCTGGCAAACCTTGCGATTGCCGCCGGCAAGGCTAGAGGCGAGCTGTCCGAGGAGGATGAGGTCAAGCTCGTCCATGGCCTCGTCGAGATCCCGCGCCTGATGGCGGACGCGCTCACCACCGAGCTTCAGATCGAGAAGCTGGCGCACAGGATCGCAAAATCCCGCGACGTGCTCTATCTCGGCCGCGGCACCAGCTTCCCGCTCGCGCTGGAAGGCGCGCTGAAGCTGAAGGAGATCTCCTACATCCACGCCGAGGGCTACGCTGCCGGCGAGCTCAAGCACGGGCCGATCGCGCTGATCGACGAGACCATGCCCGTTGTCGTCATCGCACCCTATGACCGCGTGTTCGAGAAGACCGTCTCCAACATGCAGGAGGTCGCCGCCCGCGGCGGCAACATCATCCTGATGACGGACGCCAAGGGCGCGGAGGAGGCGACGGTGGATTCGCTCGTCACCATCGTCATGCCGGATATGGCCGCGGCGTTCACGCCGATGGTCTATTCCGTTCCCGTACAGCTGCTCGCCTACCATACGGCGGTGGTGATGGGGACCGATGTCGACCAGCCGCGCAACCTCGCGAAATCGGTGACGGTGGAATAGGCAGAAGGGATCAGGCCGCACTCTTTGTGGGCGGACAATAAAGTCTTAAACTGAACAAAATAGATCTAAACTATGACAATAAAGTCTTAAACTAGACAGAATAGTTGTAAACTGAAATCAGTCCAGTTATGCTGTGAAAAAGCATACTGGACTTTTGTTATGGCTAAAGCAAACTCTTCATTTTCTGAAGTGCAAATTGCCCGTCGTATTAAAGAGGGGCGTGGGGTTCGAGGTCGACGGTATCGATAAGCTAGCTTAATTAGCTGAGCTTGGACTCCTGTTGATAGATCCAGTAATGACCTCAGAACTCCATCTGGATTTGTTCAGAACGCTCGGTTGCCGCCGGGCGTTTTTTATTGGTGAGAATCCAAGCTAGACTGCGATGAGTGGCAGGGCGGGGCGTAATTTTTTTAAGGCAGTTATTGGTGCCCTTAAACGCCTGGGGTAATGACTCTCTAGCTTGAGGCATCAAATAAAACGAAAGGCTCAGTCGAAAGACTGGGCCTTTCGTTTTATCTGTTGTTTGTCGGTGAACGCTCTCCTGAGTAGGACAAATCCGCCGCTAGGAGCTTGCGGCCCGGACGATGGGTACCGCGTATAACTTCGTATAATGTATGCTATACGAAGTTATTTCAAAATCGGCTCCGTCGGAATTCATAATAAAACAAAAAAATTGAAAAAAGTGTTTCCACCATTTTTCAATTTTTTTACAGTTTTTTCAGGCGATTATTCAGATAATTAATGGTCAGATTCACATTTTCATTGGTCCATTCAATATTTTCGCCCAGATAGCTGCGCACGGCCAGCAGAATGCGTTCGCGGTGTTCCAGCGGGCTGCTTTCGGCCACGGCATTGCCGGCAATATCTTTCGGAATAATTTTGCCGGTATCCATGGTCAGAATCATGCGGCACAGGGTCAGAATGCTATTGGTTTCATCATCCTGATAATTATCAATCAGTTCTTCGCTGCTATCCATAATGGCGCGGCGCACATCGCTAAACGGAATATCCGGCAGCAGTTCTTCCAGATCATAATTGCCATAAATGCGTTTATTTTTGCGTTTGGCCTGATACAGCATAATGGTCAGATCGCTATTCAGTTCTTTCTGCGGAATATAGCCCTGTTCATACAGTTCTTGCAGCCATTCGCCATAAATAAATTCCTGTTTCGGCGGATGATTCCACGGCACCATTTCCTGCTGAATAATAATGGTCAGTTCAATATAGCGCAGATTGCTTTTATCGCCAATTTTTTTGCTAATCGGGCGAATTTTCTGAATCAGAATTTCTTTGCTCTGATCGGTCAGCGGTTCGCTCACCACCACCAGAAAATCCAGATCGCTATTCGGTTTCAGGCCGCTTTCCACGCCGCTGCCAAACATATAGGTGCCAATCAGATTATTTTTCAGATGTTTGCGCAGAATTTTTTTCACTTTATTAATCTGTTCATAGGTATTCATATAAATCCTCCTCAGGATAACTCAAAAAATACGCCCGGTAGTGATCTTATTTCATTATGGTGAAAGTTGGAACCTCTTACGTGCCGATCAACGTCTCATGAATTCGGGATCAAGCCTGATTGGGAGAAAATAAAATATTATATTTTACTGGATGAATTGTTTTAGTATAACTTCGTATAATGTATGCTATACGAAGTAGACGCGGGTACCCATCATGCATGAGCTCACTAGTGCTCTAGGGCGGCGGATTTGTCCTACTCAGGAGAGCGTTCACCGACAAACAACAGATAAAACGAAAGGCCCAGTCTTTCGACTGAGCCTTTCGTTTTATTTGATGCCTGCCGAATTCGGATCCGGAGTTGACAGCTAGCTCAGTCCTAGGTATTGTGCTAGCTACTCTAGAATTAAAGAGGAGAAATTAACCAATGGTGAGCAAGGGCGAGGAGGATAACATGGCCATCATCAAGGAGTTCATGCGCTTCAAGGTGCACATGGAGGGCTCCGTGAACGGCCACGAGTTCGAGATCGAGGGCGAGGGCGAGGGCCGCCCCTACGAGGGCACCCAGACCGCCAAGCTGAAGGTGACCAAGGGTGGCCCCCTGCCCTTCGCCTGGGACATCCTGTCCCCTCAGTTCATGTACGGCTCCAAGGCCTACGTGAAGCACCCCGCCGACATCCCCGACTACTTGAAGCTGTCCTTCCCCGAGGGCTTCAAGTGGGAGCGCGTGATGAACTTCGAGGACGGCGGCGTGGTGACCGTGACCCAGGACTCCTCCCTGCAGGACGGCGAGTTCATCTACAAGGTGAAGCTGCGCGGCACCAACTTCCCCTCCGACGGCCCCGTAATGCAGAAGAAAACCATGGGCTGGGAGGCCTCCTCCGAGCGGATGTACCCCGAGGACGGCGCCCTGAAGGGCGAGATCAAGCAGAGGCTGAAGCTGAAGGACGGCGGCCACTACGACGCTGAGGTCAAGACCACCTACAAGGCCAAGAAGCCCGTGCAGCTGCCCGGCGCCTACAACGTCAACATCAAGTTGGACATCACCTCCCACAACGAGGACTACACCATCGTGGAACAGTACGAACGCGCCGAGGGCCGCCACTCCAACGGCGGCATGGACGAGCTGTACAAGTAAGCTTCTCGGTACCAAATTCCAGAAAAGAGGCCTCCCGAAAGGGGGGCCTTTTTTCGTTTTGGTCCTCCTTGGCGCTCTTGGACTCCTGTTGATAGATCCAGTAATGACCTCAGAACTCCATCTGGATTTGTTCAGAACGCTCGGTTGCCGCCGGGCGTTTTTTATTGGTGAGAATCCAGCTGCAGGAATTCCTCGAGAAGCTTGGGCCCGGTACCTCGCGAAGGCCTTGCAGGCCAACCAGATAAGTGAAATCTAGTTCCAAACTATTTTGTCATTTTTAATTTTCGTATTAGCTTACGACGCTACACCCAGTTCCCATCTATTTTGTCACTCTTCCCTAAATAATCCTTAAAAACTCCATTTCCACCCCTCCCAGTTCCCAACTATTTTGTCCGCCCACACTCTTCCAAAACCTGCTAGAAGCCCCTAGCTTGTGTGCTGCGACCGACCTGGAACCCGAATGACCACCCGCGACGACGCGCCTGCGCCACTTGATCCCCTGCCGGAACCGCATACCGGCCTGATGGGCCGCTTCCGCAACTATTTCCTGACCGGCCTCGTGGTGACGGGGCCGATCGCGATCACGCTCTACCTGGTCTGGTGGTTCGTCACCTGGGTTGACGGCGTGGTGCGGCCGTTCGTCCCGCTGGCCTATCGCCCTGAAACCTATCTGCCCTACGGTGTGCCCGGCTGGGGACTGATTGTCGCATTCTTCACGCTGACGCTGGTCGGCTTCCTCGCGGCCAACCTGATCGGCCGGACGCTGGTCGATGTCGGCGAGACCTTCCTCGGCCGGATCCCGGCGGTGCGCGCCATCTATCGTGGCCTGAAGCAGGTGTTCGAGACGCTGTTCTCGGGCAAGGGGTCGAGCTTCCGGAAAGTGGGCCTGGTCGAGTTTCCCTCGCCGGGCATGTGGTCGATCGTGCTGATCTCGCAATCGCCGAACGAGGACATTTCGCGCAGCCTGCCGGGACAGGAGGAGCATGTCTCGGTGTTTCTGCCGTGCTCGCCGAACCCGACCACCGGGTTCTTCTTCTATGTGCCCAAGAGCAAGATCATCGAGGTCGATCTCACCGCCGAAGACGCCGCGACGCTGATCATGTCGGCCGGCGTGGTGCAGCCGGGCTCGGCGCCCGACCCGAAGAAGGCCGCCGCGCTCGCGGGCATGGCGAATGCGGCGCGCATTGCCAACGCCTCGCTCCAGCCGGAGCCTGCGAAGGCGGAGTAGGGCCATTCCCGCGCGGGATGGCCGCCTTCACGCAGGCATTCGCATCCTCTGTTATGCTTCAATCGAACTGAGCGCCTCGCTCGGGATTCGATTTGGAGTGCACGATGTCCAAAACCATTGCGATCCTCGCGCCCGGTGCCATGGGCAGCGCCGTGGCCCGCCGCCTCAGCGAGAACGGCGCGCGTGTGCTGACGTCGCTGAAGGGGCGCAGCGATGCGACGCTGAAGCGCGCGGCGGACGCCGGCATGATCGGCGCGGAGGACGATGCGATCGCGGACGCCGACATCATCCTCTCGATCGTGCCGCCGGGCGAAGCGGTGGCGCTGGCAGAACGACTGGCCGCGCTGATCGTGCGGCGTGAGAAGAAGCCGGTTGTGGTCGACTGCAACGCGGTCAACGTCGATACCGTGCAACGGATCGAGGAGATCATCGGCTCGGCGCAGGCGCCGTTCGTGGACGGCGGCATCATCGGCTTCCCGCCGCAGCCCGGCGGCAAGAGCCCGGCCTTCTACATGTCCGGCGAGTACGCCGGCGAATTGGCTGTGCTGAAGGATCTCGGTCTCGATGTGCGGATCGTCGAAGGCCCGGTCGGCGCGGCCTCGGCGCTGAAGATGTCCTATGCCGGCATCGTCAAGGGCCTTGCCGGCATCGGCTCGGCCATGGTGGTTGCGGCGACGAAAGCGGGCGCGGCGGATGCGCTGCGCGACGAGCTTGCGCTGAGCCAGCCCGCGGTCCTGGCCCGGCTCGAAGTCGCATTGCCGGACATGATCCCGAAGGCCTATCGCTGGGTCGCGGAGATGCGGGAAATTTCCGGCTTCCTCGGAGCCGATCATCCGGCGAGCCAGATCTACGAGGGCTTTGCGCGCTGGTTCGAGCATCTTGCCGCAGACGCGAATGGCGAGGCGGTGGATGCGGAGCTGCTGAAGGCGTTTGCCGCGCGGGTCACGCAGAAGAAACCCTGATCGGCCGGCTTCACTCGCCGTGCACTGAGACGGACTCCAGAAAGCCCTGGATGTCCCGGTCGCGCCTCAGGCGCACGACCGGGACATCAGGGCCATATTGCATGCGCTCGGCCTCGATGACCGGCACGCGCTCGACGTCGTACCGCCACGCTTCCTTCATCAGCTTCCAGTCGAACTGCTCCGGGCACCCTTCCGGCAAGTCGGGGCGCGTCGTGTCGCGATGGAAAGCGGAGCGCCAGAGAATGCGCCACTGGCAGACCAAGCGCGGGCGGTCGATGACGACGAGAACGTCCGCGCGAGCGATCGTGAGATCGAACGCCAGCCCCGAGAAGCTTCCGTCAATCACCCATGCCTCGCCCGCGATCGCATCCGCGACGCGCGTGCGAAAGCTGGTTTTGTCTGATGGCTTCCAGCCCGGCCGCCAGTAGAGCACGTCGAGATGCACCACCGGCAGCTCAAGCTTTCGCCCGAGCTTCACGGCGAGGCGCGTCTTTCCACTTCCCTGGGAGCCAACCACGATGATCCGGCGCATGAAGCGAAGGTTTCACGAAATCGGCTTCGGGGAAAGACCACGCGGTCCAAGGACCGCTTTATTACCTCGGATGTAATTGAGCCAATTCGTGCCCCGACTAGTCTTTCGGCCATCGTCACCGCGAGAGGAGAGAGACATGCAAGTCGTGTTCACGAAGAAGGAGCCGCCGCAATGGCTGCTCGACATGTGGAAGGAGATCGATGACAAGACGTTTGGACGAGGTTTCGACTGCTTCGCCGAGGATGCCGTCTGCAATCTCGGCGTCGCCGACTGGAAGGGTCGGGAAGCGATCCGCGCCAATTTGAAGGCCTTCATCGACACCGGCTTCACGGCGCTGCATCACGTCACCGAATATTGGGACGCCGGCTCGTTGAAGGTGTTTCGCGGTGTCGTGGACATGACCCCTGACGACCGCTCGATGAAGTCGGTGCATCCGACGATGACGCACTTCTTCTACATGGACGAGCGGGACGATACCAAGGTTCGGCACTGGGTGGGTGCCGTGGGGCCCGTCGCGTTCGGTTGATTGTCCGCCATCGGCGACCCACATGGTGCCTCGGGTGATCCGGGGCGCCATGGTTCGCGCGTTGGCGGCTCGGCATCATCGACAGGAGGATCGTTCGACAATGAAAGCGACTGCCGCCGCCCTCAGGGCCCGCGCGACATCCGCAGGCGCGCTGCTGCGCCAATGGCGGGACATTCGCGGCAAGACGCAGCTCGACCTGTCCTTCGATGCCGGTGTCTCGCAGAAGCATATCAGCTTCGTCGAGAGCGGTCGCAGCGTCCCGAGCCGGCAGATGCTGCTCGATCTCGCCCAGGCCCTCGACGTGCCCTTGCGCGAGAGAAACGAGCTGCTGCTGGCCGCAGGCTACGCGCCGTCCTATTCCGATCCCGCGCTCGAGGCGCCCGCCATGACCAGCATCAACCGCGCGCTTGGCCGCATGCTGCGTCAGCACGAGCCGTTTCCGGCCATGGTCATGGACCGGTATTGGAACGTGCTGATGACCAACGAGGCTGCGCCGCGTCTGTTCAACTGCTTCATTGACCTGTCGGCACGCCCCGTCCCAAGGAACCTGCTGCATCTGATGTTCGATCCCGACGGCATGCGCCCCTTCATCGCGAACTGGCCGCAGACCGCCAGCGGCCTGCTGGCCCGCGTCCATCGCGAGGCGGTCGGGCATGTCGTCGACGTCAGGACCAGGGCGCTGCTGGAGGAGCTGTCGCGCTATCCGGGCGTGAAGCCGGAATGGCGCGCGCCCTCGGCCTCCGATGCGATGCCGATGATACCGCTCAGCTTCGTCAAGGACGGCGTGAGGCTCGACTATTTCTCCCTGATCACGACCGTCGGAACGCCGCAGACCGTGACGGCCGAAGAGCTGCGGCTCGAATGCATGTTCCCCGCCAATGATGCGACCGAAGCCGAGCACGGCAGGTTCTTGCGCGCATATGCCGGGTGAGGGGCACTGCCCTCGCAATGACGATGAGGAGACGTCGCAAGCTCCATCTGCTACTCTCTTGCTGAAGCAGATGCATGCGGGAGTTCGAATGAGAGTGCTGGTGATCGGCGCGGGCGCGCTTGGCGGCTATTACGGAGCTTGCCTGGTCCGAGCGGGCGGCGACGTGACCTTTCTGGTGCGCGAGAAGCGGGCCGAGCAATTACGACGGAATGGATTGCAGGTCGTGAGCCCACACGGCGACTTCGCCGTGCAGCCGAAGCTTCTTGCGGCCAGCGATCTCAAGCACCCGTTCGACGTCGTGCTCGTCGGCGTGAAAGCCTACTCGCTCGATGATGCGATGAGCCAGTTTGCGCCCGCCGTCGGCCCCAACACGATGATCTTGCCGATCCTCAACGGGTTGAAACATATCGATGCCCTCAGCGCCAGGTTCGGCGCCGCGCGCATTCTCGGCGGGCTCGCGAACGTCAGTGCCGGACTCGATGCGGATGGTCGCGTCGTCCAGTTCATGGCCAATCAGACGATTGTTTTCGGTGAGATCGAGGGCGCGCTCAGTGAGCGTGTGTCCGCGCTGGAGACACTGCTTCAGGTCCCCGGTATCGACGTGCGCGCCAGCGAAGCGATCATGCAGGACATGTGGGAGAAATTCGTCCAGCTGAGCACGCTCGCCGGCATCACCTGCCTGATGCGCGCGAGCATCGGAGACATCCTGGCCGTGCCGAACGGTGAGCAATCGATCTTCCGCCTGTTCGCGGAATGCTGCGCTGTTGCGACGGCTTCGGGTTTCGAGCCGCGCGCGCCGTTCATCGAGTTTGACCGAAAGCTGTTCACGACGCTGGATTCGCCGCTGAAGGCCTCGATGCTGCGCGACATCGAGCGCGGCTCGATCACCGAGGCGGAGCACATCCTCGGCGATATGGCCAATCGCGCCGGTGCGCTCGGCATCGACACCCCGCTGCTCGATCTGGCGAGAGCGCATGTGGCGGCCTACGAGGTCGGTCGACGGCGGGCAGGGGGTTGAGCGCGCCCGATCAGCGGGACAAGCCGATGCCTGGCAAAGCGAGGCCTAGCTCGCTTCCATCAGCGTGACATCGTCCTCAGTCCTGTCGCGGGACGCGAACTGCATCACGCAGCGAAGCCCTGCTGGATTGAAGTCCAGGTTCACGGACCAGCCCGCCTCGCCCGTGAACATGCCGGTGATCATCTTTGTCCCGAAACCGCGGCGCGTGGGCTTGTGAACCAGCGGGCCTTCTCGTTCGGTCCAGGACAAGCGAACGAGGCCGGTCTCGTCCACCGTCCAGGATATCTGCAGCTTGCCCGATGCGACCGAGAACGCGCCATATTTGGCCGCGTTCGTGCTGAGTTCCTGGAGTGCGGCCGAAATCGCCAGGGTGAGCTTGGGCGGCAGCAGGATATCGGGGCCGTCAATTTCGAGACGTGCAGCCCCCGCGTAGGGGGCCAGCGTCTGCTTGACGATGGATACCAGGCTGACGCCGACCCAGTTGTTCTCGGTGAGGAGATTGTAGGCCTGCGACAGCGCCAGCAGCCGGCCTTCGAAGGCGGCGGCGTATTCGTTGAGGTCCCTTGAACTCGCGCGCGACAGGCGCGCGATCGACTGGACCGTGCCGAGCGTGTTCTTCACCCGGTGATTGATCTCGTCCAGAAGCGCTTTCTGCTGCTTCAGTGCGCCGGCGAGCTCGCTTCCGACCTGATGCAGCACCTTCTTCATCCGGTTGACTTCGCTGATCGTGCCGAGCTTTGGCGCCGTTGCGCCCGACCGCAAACCCGCGACGTATCGCTCGAGGTCGGCGAATTCCGCCAGGAAGCGGCGGGACAGCATTCGCGCGAGGCCCAATCCCAGCAGGAGCGTGAAAACCGTCAGCGCGGCGATCGATTCAGCCGTCCGGTGCAGCGGACCGTCGATGACGTCGCGCGAAACGGCAAGGTTGATCGACCAGCTGCTCTGATTGGATCGCAGCAGCGACGTGTAGGTGGGAACGCCTGTCCGCGAGACGGCCTCGATCCACCAGGCCGATGGCTGACCGAGATGGGCCATGACCGCGGGGATGGTCGTCTGTCCCACCAGATCGTCGCCATCGAGCAATGGCCGCCTTGCCAGCAGCAGTCCCTTCGCATCGACGATGCTGCCGACCATTCCGGCGGAGACGTATTCGTCCATCATCGATGCAAGATACTTTGTCGACAGTCCGATATTGAGCGCGTAGCGGATCTCGCCGCGGATGCGGACCGGCACGGCGATCGTGACGATCGTCTGCCCGTCGACCACGGCGCGCTGCAGCCCGGAGACCTGAGGCCGGCCGGTCTCAATCGCCCGGCGCTCGACGTCGAATTCGGTGCGCTTGGGCAAGGGGGCGTCGAGCGGGAGGCGCGTATTCGCGATCTGCTGGCCGTCGGGAGCATAAAGCACGATCGCCACGCCGCCGATCAGCTTGACCGCCTGGACGGCATGCTCCCTGAACTCCGCAAACCGCTCCTGCGACAGCGAGGGCGAGAGCGCGAGGACTTGCAGATCGTCGATGATGTTGGCGATCCGCAGATCGGCCGCGTTGCGCATGAGGCGCAGCCTGTCCTCGTACTCCGCCCGGGTGAGCTGGGAGGATTCGGCGACGAATGGTAGGCGATGAAGGCCGCACACGCCGTGACCGGAACGGCGGTGGTGAGGGCCAGCAGCAGCAGATACGCGGAAACAGGCCAGGTCTGAAGCGACCGCCTGAACCAGACTCCCCATCGACGCCCCAAAGCACGCACCTGTCACCCACCCCTCGGCGAGGCTTATTCTCGCAAGCTGATTCCTCTCAAGGTACCGGCTTGGCTCCGGTGAGCAACATGCGATGTGTTGGAACCAACCGGCGGAACTTTTGTTCCGGCCGCGCCCTCTCAACCAGCTCCAATGAGCGGGATCGCCTCGTCGCGCTCGTAGAGATACAGCAGGCAGCGTAGCGCTTCGCCGCGCTCGCCCTTCAGCTTGGGATCGTCCTTGAGGATGCGCAGCGCCTCGTCTCTCGCCTGAGTGATGAGCTGGCCGTGCACCTCCGAGCGCGCAATGCGATAGCCGGGCAGGCCGCTCTGGCGCACGCCCAGCACGTCGCCTTCGCCGCGCAGCTTCAGATCCTCCTCGGCGATCCGAAAGCCGTCCGTGGTCTCGCGGATCACCTTGAGCCGTGCCTTCGACATCTCGCCGAGCGGCTCGCCATAGAGCAGGATGCAGGTCGAGGCCTCCGAGCCGCGGCCGATGCGGCCGCGCAGCTGGTGCAGCTGGGCAAGACCAAAGCGCTCAGCATTCTCGATCACCATGATGGTTGCGGCGGGGACGTCGACGCCGACCTCGACGACGGTGGTCGCGACCAGAAGGCCGATCTCGTGGGCGGCGAACTGGCCCATGACGCGGTCCTTCTCGGTGCCTTTCATTTGGCCGTGGACGAGACCGACACGGTCGCCGAAGCGCTTTTGTAAACTCTCGAAACGTTTGGTCGCATTCGTCAGGTGCTCGGTGCCTTCGGCCTCGGATTCCTCGACCAGGGGGCAGATCCAGTAGACCAGCTTGCCGGATTCGAGCGCGCGGCCGACACCCTCCATGACCTCGCTGATCCGGCTCATCGGCACCGCGCGGGTGTCGATCGGCTGGCGGCCGGCGGGCTTCTCGCGCAGCTCGGAAATGTCCATGTCGCCGAAATAGGTGAGCACCAGCGTGCGCGGGATAGGCGTGGCGCTCAGCACCAGAACGTCGACGGCTTCGCCCTTGGATGTCAGCGCAAGCCGCTCGCGCACGCCGAAGCGGTGCTGCTCGTCGACGATGGCGAGGGCGAGATCGCGGAAGATCACGTCGTCCTGGATCAAAGCATGGGTACCGACGAGCAGGTCGATCTCGCCTGCGGCAAGCTGGGCGATGATCTCACGCCGCTCCTTGCCCTTTTCCCGGCCGGTGAGGATCGCGACCCGCATGCCGGCGCGCTCGGCGAGCGGCGCGATGGTCTTGATGTGCTGGCGCGCCAGGATTTCGGTCGGGGCCATCAAGGCGGCTTGCTTGCCGACCTCGGCGACGGCCGCGGCCGCCAGCAGCGCCACCACGGTCTTGCCGGAGCCGACATCGCCCTGGAGTAGGCGCAGCATGCGCACCGGCTGCTTCAAGTCCTCGGCAATCGCCGCCGCGGCGCTGCGCTGGGACGGCGTGAGGGCATAGGGCAGGGCGTCGATGATCTTGTTGCGCAGATGGCCGTCGCCGGCGTTGCGCACGCCGGCGGGCCGTCGCAGTTGCGCGCGGATCAGCGCAAGCGCGAGCTGGCCGGCGAGCAGCTCGTCGAAGGCGAGGCGGGACCAGAAGCGCTGATCCGGCAAGATGTCCGTCAGCTCGACCGGCTGGTGCACGCGATTGAGCGCCTCCGTCACAGGCGGAAAATTGCAGCGGCGCATCACCTCCGGGCTGATCCATTCCGGCAGCGCCGGCAGCTTCTGCAGGGCCTGTGCGATCGCCCGGCGCAGCGAGCCGAGCGCTAGACCCTCCGTCAGCGGATAGACCGGATCGATCCCTGAGAGCTTCGAGATCGCCTCCTCGTCGAGCACGCGGTCGGGATGCACGATCTGCGGGATGCCGTCATACATCTGCAGCGTGCCGGAGACGTAACGCTTCTCGCCGACCGGCAGCAGCTTCTCGACATAGCCGGGCTTGGCACGGAAGAAGGTCAGCACGACGTCGCCGGTGTCGTCGCTGGCATAAACGAGGTAAGGCGCGCGCGAATTGCGCGGCGGGGGCGGGCGGTGGCGCTCGACGGTGACCTCCAGCGTCACCATGGTTCCCTGGACAGCGTCGCGGATCTTCGGCCGGGCCCGGCGGTCGATCACCTGGCTCGGCAGATGCAGCAGCAGATCGACCAGCCGCGGCGTCTCGCTCCGGCTGAGCAGATATTGCAGCAGCTTGTCCTGCTTCGGACCGACGCCGGGCAGGCTGGTCACGGGAGCAAACAGCGGATTGAGCAGGCTGGGGCGCATTCTCGCAACATTCGTCATGCGCGGGCCTGACCCGCGCATCCATCTTTTCAAGGACGATGGATTGCCGGGTCAAGCCCGGCAATGACGGTCCCCAAACAATTGCAATAACAAAGGGCTGACATGGGCACCCCGAGTGGCTATATCACCCCCGCCCGGCACGTCCGGGCTTTCTGCGTTTGACTGGATTTGAGACATGACGGGAACGACACGATCGAGCAACGGGCTGGATGACCGCCGCAAGCGGCTTCTGTTCCGCTGCTGGCACCGCGGCACGCGCGAGATGGACCTGATCCTCGGCCGCTTCGCGGACGCCGAGATCGGCAACCTGTCCGACGCCGAGCTGACCGAGCTCGAGACCCTGCTCGAGGTCAACGATCCCGATCTCTATGCCGCCATCACCGGTGACAAGGTGCTGCCACCTGATGTCACCGGCACGCTGTTTGCCCGCATCAAGGCATTTCCGATTACGGACGGCGATCTATGAAAACGGGCATGAAATCTCCGGCCGAGCTGCTCACGCCCGGCCGCGCGGTGACGCTTGCCAATGTCGCCGAGGGCGCCGAAGGCCTGATCGTCTCCGATCTGGCGCGGGCCATCGCTGCGCGGCCGAAGAAGCCGGCCGTCAGCCTTGCCGTGGTCTGCCGCGATGGCGGACGCATGCAGCAGCTCGAGCGCGCGCTGAGATTCTTCGCGCCGGATCTGCCGGTGTTGACCTTCCCGGCGTGGGACTGCCAGCCCTATGACCGCGTCTCGCCGCATGGCGGCATCCTGGCGCAACGCCTGACCACACTGGCGCGGCTCGCCTCGCTCACCGGCAGCGACAAGCCGCTGATCGTGCTGACCACCGTGAACGCCGTGGTGCAGCGCGTGCCCGCGCGCGAGCTGGTCGCGGCGCAGGCGCTGTCGGTTGCGCCCGGCAATGTCGTGCCGATGGACACCATCGTCGCCTGGCTCGAGCACAATGGCTACAACCGCTCCTCGACCGTGCGCGAGCCCGGCGAATATGCCGTGCGCGGCGGCATCCTCGATCTGTTTCCGGCCGGCCTCGAACAGCCGGTGCGGTTCGACTTCTTCGGCGACAGCCTGGAATCGATCCGCAGCTTCGATGCCGAGACCCAGCGCACGCTGCTCGACATGCGTTCGCTCGACCTCGTGCCGGTCTCGGAATTCCAGCTCGTCACCGACACCATCCGGCGTTTCCGGATGGGCTATGTCGCCGAATTCGGCGCGCCCGAGCGCGACGATGCGCTCTACGAGGCGGTCAGCGAAGGCCGCCGTCATCCCGGCATGGAGCACTGGCTGCCGCTGTTCCAGGACCGGATGGACACGCTGTTCGACTATCTGCAAGGGGCAGCCGTTGCGATCGAGCCGCAGGCCGAGGACGCGGTGCGCGAGCGCTTCAAGCAGATCCTCGACTATTACGAGGCCCGCCGCGAGGCGATGGAGCATCCCGGCGGCGGCGCCATCTACAAGCCGCTGCCGCCCGACCGGCTCTATCTGACCGAGGAGGAGTGGGGCAAACGCCTCGGCGACATCCCGCTGGCGCGGCTGACGCCGTTTTCCGTGCCGACCGACGGTACTTCGGTCGTCGACGCCGGCGCGCGCAAGGGCCGCGACTTTGCGCCGGAGCGCAACGACACCACGGTCAACGTGTTCGAGTCCGTCGTCAGTCACGTCATGGCGCTGCAGGCGCAACGCAAGAAGGTCGTGATCGCGCTGTGGACCGAAGGCTCGCGCGACCGCATGACGTCGATGCTGCGCGACCACAAGCTCGCCCACACCACCAGCGTCAATTCCTGGCGCACGGTACAGGCGACCCCGCGCAACGAGACCATGCTGGCCGTGCTTGGCCTGGAGAGCGGTTTCGAGACCGACGAGATCGCTGTCATCAGCGAGCAGGACATCCTTGGTGACCGTCTCGTCCGGCCGCGCAAGGCGAGCCGCAAGCTCGACAATTTCATCTCGGAGGTGACGAGCCTCACCGCGGGCGACATCGTCGTCCATGTCGATCACGGCATCGGCCGCTTCATCGGCCTGCAGACCCTCGACGTCGCCGGCGCGCCGCATGACTGCCTCGAGCTGCATTATGCCGCCGAGACCAAGCTATTCCTGCCGGTCGAGAACATCGAGCTGCTGTCGCGCTACGGCTCCGACCAGACCACGGTCGAGCTCGACCGTCTCGGCGGCTCCGGCTGGCAAACCCGCAAGGCGAAGCTGAAGAACCGCATCCGCGAGATCGCGGGCGAGCTGATCAAGATCGCGGCCGAGCGCATGCTGCACGAGGCGCCGAAACTGCCGGTGCAGCAAGGCGTCTATGACGAGTTCTGCGCGCGCTTCCCCTATGACGAGACCGAGGACCAGTTAGGGGCGATCGAGTCCACGCTGAAGGACCTCGAAAAGGGCCGGCCAATGGACCGGCTGATCTGCGGCGACGTCGGCTTCGGCAAGACCGAGGTGGCGCTGCGCGCCGCCTTTGCGGTCGCGCTCGACGGCAAGCAGGTCGCGGTCGTGGTGCCGACCACGCTGCTGGCGCGCCAGCACTACCGGACGTTCGCCGAGCGCTTCAAGGGCTTCCCGGTCAATGTTGCGCAGGCCTCGCGCCTGATCCCGACCAAGCAGCTCAACGAGGTCAAGAAGGGGCTGACCGACGGCTCGGTCGACATCGTGGTCGGCACCCACGCGCTGCTCGGCAAGGCCATCAAGTTCCGCGATCTCGGCCTGCTCATCGTCGACGAGGAGCAGCATTTTGGCGTCAGCCACAAGGAGCGGCTGAAGGCGCTGCGCGCCGAGGTGCACGTGCTGACGCTGTCGGCAACGCCGATCCCGCGCACGCTGCAATTGGCGCTGACCGGCGTCCGCGAGCTCTCGATCATTGCCTCGCCCCCGGTCGACCGCCTCGCGGTCCGCACCTTCGTGGCCCCGCACGATCCGCTGATGATCCGCGAGGCGCTGCTGCGCGAGCGCTATCGCGGCGGCCAGGCGTTCTACGTCGTGCCGCGCATCGACGATCTCGCCGAGGTCAAGGACTTCCTCGACAAGAACGTGCCTGAGATGAAGGTCGCGGTCGCGCACGGCCAGATGCCGCCCGCCGTGATCGAGGACATCATGACCGCGTTCTACGACGGCAAGTTCGATATCCTGCTGTCGACCACGATCGTGGAGTCCGGCCTCGACATCCCCAACGCCAATACGCTGATCGTGCACCGCGCCGACATGTTCGGCCTCGCCCAGCTCTACCAGCTCCGCGGCCGCGTCGGCCGCTCCAAGCTGCGGGCCTATGCGCTGTTCACGCTGCCGGCGCAGCAGAAGATCACCGCGCAGGCCGAGCGCCGGCTCACCGTGCTGCAATCGCTGGAGACGCTGGGCGCAGGCTTCCAGCTCGCCTCGCACGACCTCGACATCCGCGGCGCCGGCAATCTGCTCGGCGAGGAGCAGTCCGGCCACATCAAGGAAGTCGGCTTCGAGCTCTATCAGTCGATGCTGGAGGAGGCGATCGTCAACCTCAAGGCCGGCGTTGCCGAGCCCGCGGCCGACCGCTGGTCGCCGCAGATCACGATCGGCATGCCCGTGCTCATCCCGGAGGATTACGTCGGCGATCTCTCGGTGCGGCTGTCACTGTATCGTCGGCTTGCCGATCTCGACACCGAGGAGGAGATCGAGAATTTTGGCGCCGAGATGCGCGACCGCTTCGGCGTGCTGCCGGACGAGGTGCGCTACCTGTTCAAGGTCGCCGCGATCAAGGCGTTCTGCCGCAGGGCCAATGTCGAGAAGATCGACGCAGGTCCCAAGGGCGCCGTCATCGTCTTCCGCGACAATTCCTTCGCCCATCCCGATCGCCTCGTGACCTTCATCCGCAGCTACGGCCAGGCCGCCAAGGTGCGGCCCGACATGAAGGTGGTGTTCCTGCAGGACTGGGAGACGCCGGAAGAGCGCCTCGCCGGCACGACGGAGATCATGCGGCAGCTGGCGCAGCTCGCGGAGGCTAAGAAGGCGGCGTAAGGGCCGTAGTATTCCGGGGGTGACACAGTGCGGCGCGCCTGGTCCGAAAACAGCGACATCTGGACACTTGCGGAACGACGGAACAACGGCCATGTACGATGCGTCGAGTTTCGGCTGAACGGCCTCGCCGCTAAAGTGGCGCCTGACGGACCCTCGTTCCACATACCGAAGGCGCTGATTGATCCCCTGAGTGCAGTATCCACGCCCCGCGACCGGTTTGCCGGCCGCGGTTTTTTATATCGAACAGCTGAGGTCGCACGCGTGTCTTTCAATACCGATTCAGGCCCGGACTCCGAGCCGGATCACGACGATGTCATGTATCCGCAGGTCCTGCCGTTCGTATTGATCCACGCCGGATGCTTCGCGGCGATCTGGTCCGGCGTCTCGTGGCAGGCCGTTACAATTTGCGTCGCTCTCTATTGGCTGCGCATGTTCGGGATCACTGCCGGATATCATCGCTACTTCTCGCATCGGTCTTACGCGACAAGCCGGGTGTTTCAATTCGTCCTGGCTTTCCTTGCCCAGAGCAGTGCGCAGAAAAGCGTGCTTTGGTGGGCGGCCAAACACCGCCATCATCACCTTCACTCGGATACCGTGCACGACGTGCACTCACCGCGGCACAAGGGGTTCGTCTACAGCCATGTCGGCTGGATATTCTATCGCCAGCATGATGCGACTGACCTGGTGAAAGTATCAGATCTGGCCGCGTATCCCGAGCTGATGTGGCTCCACAGGCTGGAGCTTTTGCCGGCGGTCGTGCTCGCGGGCCTGTGCTTCGTTCTTGCCGGGTGGTCAGGCCTCGTGGTCGGATTCCTCTGGAGCACCGTGCTCCTCTATCACGCGACGTTCTGCATCAACTCTCTCGCACATGTTCACGGACGCAAGCGGTACGTGACCGGTGATGACTCCCGCAACAACTGGCTGCTTGCTTTGCTGACTATGGGCGAGGGGTGGCACAACAACCATCATGCCTACCAGGCCAGCGCGCGGCAGGGCTTCCGCTGGTACGAGATCGATTTGAGCTACTATGCCCTGGTGGCCTTGTCATGGTTCGGCATTGTCCGGGATCTGAAGATGCCGCCCAAGCAGGTTCTACGCAATGAGCATCGGCTGGGATCGCGCGTGGTCAAGCAAGCGGCTGAGCAGCTGGCCGCCCGCTTTAATCCCGAGCACATCGCGCTTGCGATCAGGGCGTCGATCCATGAAACCGAATTGACGATGCGAGACACGATCAGTCACTTGCAGCACCGCGCCGATTTACGCCTGTCCAGCATGCCGACGCGAGAGCAGTTGCTCGCTGAAGCGCAGCGGATGTTCGCGAAGACGATATCCCTCGACGACATCGTCGACCGTGCCCACGAACTCCTGAATGAGGCCGTTGGCTTTCTCCTGGCCGCGCCTGCTCCCGCTCTCGCGACTAACCCGAAATCGGGAGCGAATGGCAGCGGCTAGCACGCGCTGCCGTAGGGTGGGCAAAGCGAAGCGTGCCCACGCGTTTCGTCGTTGTTGAAAAATGGTGGGCACGGCGCAAGAGCGCCTTTGCCCACCCGACGGCAGTGAGATCGTGGTTACGACGCCGCCCTTGACGCGTCGGCCGACAGCCGGGCCAGCAGCGACCTTGCCGTATCCGACGGCGACAGCGAGTCCACGCTCACCACGGGATCGCTGCGCATCTCGTGCTTGCCGTTCGACGTATGCCGCATCACCGCGGACAGCCGGCGGGCGATCATGTGCGCGGTGCGGAAGTCGGTCTCCGCAAACACCACGATCACCGAGCCATCCTTCTGTGCCGTGCCAAAATCCATCTGCCGCATCAGACGGCTGAGGATGCGCGCGGCGTCGAGCTGCGCGCGGGAATTGCCGGGGTCGAAGGCGAAGCGTGCCACCGACAGGCCGCCGCCGCGGGCGAGCGTCTGCTCGACCGCCTTGGCAAAATCGCGGGCAAAGGCTTCCACCGTGAGCAGGCCGCTGCGCGGATCGAGCCAGCCGCCGGCATCGATCGAGCGCAGCGTGCGGCTCAGCTGCGCTTCCATCGCGTGCTGGCGGATCAGCGGCAACGCGTTGGCGGCGATCCTGGCCGGCTCGCCCGGGATCAATTCGAGATTGGGCAGGTCGTAGCTCTGCATCAGCTGGTGCGCGGTGACGACGACGGGCAGGCTGCGGAAGCGGGTGTCCTCGGCGAGCACCGTGAGGAAGGCATCGGTCACGCGCGCCGTAAAGCCTTCCGCCAGCACGACGCCGTCGAGGTCGCGGGTGTTGAGATGCTTCGCCGCCGCCTCGATCGAGAGCGCGCCGACGACGCCGACGCGTTCGCCGAGCGCGACGGAGAGCGCCGGGTAAGCCGCGCCGCGGCCGATCAGCAGCACCGTGGCATCGCGTGCGGGATCGCCCTCCGGCAGCGCCACCTTGGCTTCCGGCAGCCGGCGCAGCACGGTGGCATGAAGGGTGCGTACGCGCAGCGCAGCGCGCAGCCGCGCGATCAGGCGATCGGAATTTCCGCCGCGCGAGGAGAAGGGCAGCGCATTGTGCGGCAATGTGCCCGCCGCATCGAGCGCCACGAAGGGCAGGTAAGGCAATTGGTCCGCGATCTTCCTGGCGAGCGGCGCCAGATGCGGCTCGTGTCCGGCATGCATTGTCGCGAGGACCGCGGCCGGCTGCACCTGCTCGACCGCGCGGGCCGCGCCGGCCCAGTCGGTATCGACCACGGGAAACAGCCGGGCTTCGTCCAGGGCCGCAATGAAGGGCGGCCGCTCGGCATTGGACACAAACAGGATCGGGCCCGCCTGGGACATTCGGAAACTCTGATCACGCAACAGATGCTGCGCAATCTAGTCCGAGCGCCTTAATGCAGCGTCAATGGTTCAGTCGAAACTGTGCCTAGGCCGGCCCGGAGCGGTCGCGAAAAGCCTCGACCATCAGTGGGTTAAGCCCGAGCTGGCTGAGCGCCTCGCGGGCCCGCGCATTGTCCTGGGCCCGTCCCGCCAGTCGGTGGCCGGAGAGCCGGTCGGGCAGCGCGGTGAGGGTCGAGCCCGCGCCGCCGATAGCCGGTATCGACATAGTCGCGCGGCGGCTGCGCCGTCAGCGTCTCGCCGACCGGCTGCGGCGGGGCATAGGCCGCGATCGGCACCATCGGCCCGCGCAGGCCGAGCGTGCCTTTCGGCGTCAGCAGGATCTCGCCGGCGATGGAGGAGCCGGACTGCTCGCGCGGGGCGCCGTGCGGCCCCGGCATCACAGACACCGGCATGCCGTCCTCGCCGCGGCGGCGCCGAACAAGCCCGGCCTCGCCGAAGAGATACACGTCCGTCAGCGGCGCATGCGGCGCGATCCAGGCGTCGCTCGCCGCCACCTGCTCGGGCGCGCGCCAGAGGCCGATCACGTTGCGTAAAGTGGGCATCCGCGCTGCGAGGTCGGAATCCCCTAACCGCAGCGCGAGCTGCGCCGGCGCGATCAGCACCTCGCATTTATGCTCGTTGATCTGCTGCTCCAGCACGTCGTTCTCGAACGGATGATGCAGCGCCAGCGTGCCGCCCGAGAGCAGCCACATCGCGAGCGAGGAGGCGAGGCCCGCGAACGACATCGGCGCAAACGCCGCCATCACGGTCGCGCCCTGCTTGACGTCCGCCTCCAGCGACATCGCAAGGCCGCCGGCGATCAGGCTGAAATGCGGCCGCGGCACCGGGCGGAAACCTTCCGCGGTGACATCGAAGGAGATCATCGCCGCCTTGCGGCCGTCCTGGATCACGGCGCGCGTCATGCCGGGCGGGCGGGCCAGCACATCGTCGAGCGAGGCCATGCCTTCGGGCAGGTCGGTACCGAAGCCGCAGACGTGACGGATCGAGAACGCCTCAGCCGCGGCATGCATCGCGAAGTCGGCGTAGCTGACGCCGTCGACCTTGCTCATGGTGACGATGGCGCGCGCCGCGGTGCGGTTCAGCGCGGCGGTCAGTTCCGCATGGCGCCACAGCAGCGGCAGCACGGCGACGACCAGCCCCGCGCGATGGGCCGCGAGCACGGTGAGCACGAACTCGACCGTGTTGGGCAGCTGTATCGCGATCACGGAATTGGCGGGCAGGCCCGATTCGACGAAATGCGCCGACAGCGCCTCGATCGCGGTATCGGCCTCGGCATAGGTCATCCGCCGCGGCTGGTGGCCGGTGACGCGGGCCTTGTTGAGGGGGTCGAGCAGAGCGAGCGTGTGCGGCTGCCGCATCAGCGTGCGCTGAAACAGCGTGTCGAGCGTCGGCGATACGGCTGGCTGGTTCACGGCGTCACTTTGCTTGACTGGCTCTAAGGCGGCCCCTTCGACCACCAGGTCTCCGGCAGATAGCCGGACAGCGCGGTGGCCTTAGGCCGTTCTATCCGATTCCAACGCGCGATCCATTGCTCGGATACGTTAAACAGGGGGATTGTGTAGAAGCCCGCGATCAGGGCGCGGTCGAGTGCCCGCACCGCCGCGACGAATTCCGTATGATCGCGGGCCTCCAGCAGCGCGGCGATCATGGCGTCGATGGCGGGATCCCTGGCGCCCATGTAGTTGCGGGTCCCCGGATTGTCGGCTGCAGTGCTGCCCCAATAGAAATACTGCTCGTTGCCGGGCGAGAGCGACTGGTCCCAGCGGTTCTGGATCATGTCGAACTCGAAAGCGAGCCGGCGCTGGTCGAACTGCACCGGATCGACCGTGCGCACGCTTGCCGCGATGCCGGCGCGCTTGAGGTCGCGCTGGAACGCGAGCGCAATGCGCTCCTGGTCGCGGGTCGTCACCAGCATCTCGAAGGTGAAGGGCGCCTTTGTCGCGCGGTTGCGCAGCATGGTGCCGTCGAGATCCCAGCCGGCCTCGGACAACAGCTTTAGCGCGGCGCGCAGCGTGTTCCGGTCGCGGCCCGAACCGTCGGTGACAGGCAGGCGGTAGCTGCCGTCCATGATGTCGGGCGGGATCTGCGCGATAAACGGTTTGAGCAGCTCGCGCTCGCGCGCATCCGCAGGCCGGCCATAGGCCGACAGGTCCGAGCCGGCGAAATAGCCGGCGACGCGCGAATAGAGGTTGAAGAAATAGTTGCGGTTGACCAGCTCGAAATCGAACAAAAGCGTCAGCGCCTGACGCACGCGGATGTCAGCGAAGATCGGCCGCCTGGTGTTGAACACCAGGAACTCGGACGGCTGCGGCACGCCCGGCTTGATGGTGTCGCGGATCACCTCGCCGCTTCTGGCGGCCGGAAAGTCGTAGCCGTCATGCCAGCGCAGAGGCTCGTGCTCGATGCGGAAATCGTAGAGGCCGCGCTTGAAGGCTTCGAACTGGCCGTTGGCCTCGCGAAAATAGTCGAGCCTGATCTCGTCGAAATTGTAGAGCCCGCGATTGATGGGGAGATCGCGGCCCCAATAGTCGGGATTGCGCGTCAGCGTGACGCTGGCGCCGGGCTTCACCGCCGTGACGCGGTATGGGCCCGAGGCGATCGGCCCCGATAGTGTCGTCTCCTCGAAGGTCGCGACGTCCACTGCATGCTTCGGCAGGATCGGCATCAGGCCGAGGATCAGCGGCAGCTCGCGGTCATTGGCCCCTGTGAGGTCGAAGCGGACGGTGAGGGGATCGGATGCCTCGGCCCTGGCGACCTTGGCGTAATACTGCCGGAGGTTCGGACGGCCATGGTCGCGCAGCAGCTGCCAGGAGAACAGCACGTCCTCGGCCTGCACCGGCTTGCCGTCGGAGAAGCGGGCGCGGGGATCGAGACGGAACGTGACGTAGCTGCGCTCGTCGTCGGTCTCGACCGTTTTGGCGAGCAGGCCGTACAGCGTGAACGGCTCGTTTTGGCCGCGCGCCAGCAGGCTCTCGACCACGTAGGCGCGGATCGGCTGCACGGCCAATCCCTTCACGATGAACGGATTGAGGCTGTCGAAGGTGCCGAGAATGCCCCAGGTCAGACGGCCGCCTTTGGGGGCATCCGGGTTGACGTAGGGCATGTGGGTGAAATCAGCCGCCATCGCCGGCTTGCCGTGCATGGCGATGGCATGGGCTTCCTCGGCGCGCCCGCCGCTTGCCGACAGGCTGACGATGAGCGCGAAGGCGAGGCTGCAAAGGCGGACACCGGGGCCCTCGAGCAGGCGCTGGAACATGAACATTCGGACACGTTGATTCGAGGACCGGTAGCCTCGAATCCTATCACAGGGATTTTCCCCCGGCGCAGGCCAAGGCGGGGTTCTCAATGCGGTCAAAGACGCTTGTCGGCATTGATCTTTTCGTCGGCCACGTTAAGAAGGCACGCAATCGCGCAAGAGCGTCGAGCCCGTCACTTATCCGCCTCAATTGACGGGGAGAGAGCCGCGCCCAAGGCGGCTAGGTTCGGCGCTTCGGAGCGGTTCGGGCACTTCCCGTTCAGAAAGGGTTTTCCGCAATGAATTTCCGTTACTTGGCCGCGTGCATCCGGCCGCGCGGGCGGCTCCTCGCCCTGTTGACGGCGACGGCATTGGTCGTTCCGTTTGCCGCCGAGGCCCAGGCCCCGGGCGCGCCTGCGCCCAAGGCGGCGCCGAAAGCCGCTCCGAAAGCTGCCCCCAAGCGGACCAGCAGATCCAGCTGATCTACGCCCCCTGGACCAAGTTCTGCCTCAAGGGCCAGGACGCCAACGCCAAGCAGGTCTGCTTCACCGGCAAGGACGGCCGCATCGAATCGGGCCAGCCGGTGATCGCGGCCGTGATCATCGAGCCGGAAGGCGAGCCCAAGAAGATCCTGCGCGTGACGCTGCCGCTCGGCATGCAGCTCGTCCACGGCACCCGCATCATCGTCGACAGCAACGCGCCGTTGCAGCCAGCCGTATGTGAATCTGCTTCCAGAACGGCTGCATGTCCGAACTACGAGGCCACGCCCGAGCTCATCAACAGCATGAAGAAGGGCCAGAATCTCGTTGTCCAGGCGATCAATGCCAACGGCGCGCCGCTGACCCTGCCGCTGCCGCTCGCCGGCGAATTCCAGAAGGCCTATGACGGTCCGCCGACCGATCCGAAGGTGTTCGAGGAAAACCAGAAGAAGCTCCAGGAAGAGCTTCAGAAGAAGGCTGACGAGCAGCGCAAGAAGCTCGAGCAGAACGGTGGTGTCCCCGGCGCCGCGCCGAACGCTCAGAAGTAATCGGGAGCAAATCCCGGATACGAAAAAGGCGCTCAATCGAGCGCCTTTTTTGTTGGCCGGTTGCGGGCGGCGAAACTCAGTTCAGGGACGGGTTGCGCGGGCGATAGCCGCCGTCCTTGCTCTTGATGAAGATCTCGGCGACCTGGGAATGCCGGATCGGCTCGCCGGAATCGTCCGGCAACAGGTTCTGCTCGGAGACATAGGCGACGTACTCGGACTCCGCGTTCTCCGCGAGCAGGTGATAGAACGGCTGGTCCTTGTGGGGCCGCACCTCCTCGGGGATCGACAGCCACCATTCCTCGGTGTTGTTGAATTCCGGATCGATGTCGAAGATCACGCCCCGGAACGAGAAGATCCGGTGGCGCACGACCTGTCCGATCTGGAATTTGGCGGTCCTCGCTTTAATCATCCCCCGTCGATAGACCAGGATTGTGGCCGATGCTAGTGCCCTGATCCGGAATTAACCTCCGCTTGCTGGGCGGATAGCCCCCAGGTCTTCAGAAAACACTTCATCAATGGTCGATATCCTCAATCTGGCACTTCCTTATTTCGGCTTGATCTTCGTTGGATTTGCCTGCGGCAAGGTCAAATCCCTGCCGGAATCAGGCCTCGCCTGGATGAACTTCTTCCTGCTCTACGTGTCGCTGCCGGCGCTGCTGTTCGCGATCATGTCGAAGACGCCATTCGCGGAGCTGAACAACCCGCCGTTCCTGGTGGCGACGACGCTGTCGACAGTGGTGGCCTTCACGCTGGCGCTCATCGTCGGCAAGGTCTTGGGTCGCCTGACGCTGCGCGAGGCGACGCTCGCAGGGCTCTCGGGCGGCTACGGCAATATCGGTTACATGGGACCGGGACTCGCGCTCGCGGTGCTCGGGACCAAGGCGGCGGCGCCGACTGCGCTGATCTTCTGCTGCGACAGCATCTTCCTGTTCACGATCGTGCCGCTGTTGATCGAGCTCTCCGATCGTGACCATCCCTCGATCGTGCATGCCTTCGGCGTCGTGCTGAAGCAGATCGTGCTCAACCCGCTGATCATGTCGGCCTGCTTCGGCGCGGCGGTGGCGGCGCTGCATATCGAGCTGCCGGTCGCGCTCGACCGCACCATCACCTTCCTCCAGAACGCAGCCGCGCCGACCGCGCTGTTCGTGCTCGGCGTGACGGTGGCGCTGCGCCCGTTCGACCGGGTCCCGTGGGAGGTGCCCGGCGTGATCGCGGTCAAACTCCTGATCCATCCGCTCGCAGCGTTCGGGCTGATGCTCGCGTTCGGCCCGTTCGCGCAGCCCTGGGCCGCGACCGCCGTGCTGATGGCCTCGCTCCCGCCGGCGCTGAACGTGTTCGTGATCGCCCGCCAGAACGATGCCTGGATCGAATCCGCATCCGTCGCGGTGCTGCTCGGGACGTTTGCGTCGGTGGTCACGCTGACCAGCGTGATGTGGTTGCTCCAGACGGGACGGCTGGCGTTTCCTTAAGCCGCAGCTACCGCCGCCAATCTACCTGCGCCACGTCGGCGTCAGCCCCTCGCGCATCGCAAAGCGCCGGAGCGGGCCGATGGCACCTAACAGGTGCATGCCGACGGCGCGGACCGGCTGGAGCGGCAGGAAGTCGTTGAGCAAAGACCGGTTGGCGATGTCGATCGCGAACGTCCGGCTCAAAATGTCCGGGCGCCGGGCCCGGTCGTAGCGCTTGAGCACCTCGTCCGCGCCGGGATCCTCGCCCGACGCGATGGCTTCACCCGCGAGCCGCGCAATGTCGGCGGCATCGCGCAGGCCAAGGTTGAGACCCTGGGCGCCGATCGGTGGAACCACATGGGCGGCTTCGCCGACCAGCGCGATGCGGTCGCGCCCGAACGATTTAGGACGCTCGATCGCCAGCGGGAATACGTTGCGGCCGGGCTCCACCGTCATGCGCCCCAGAATGGAATGCGACTGCTTCTCGATCGCGGCGGACAGCTCGTCATCGCTGAGGCCGCGCAGCCGCTCGGCGTCCGCAGGTGCCGAGACCCAGACGATGCTGGAGCGGTTGCCGGGCAGGGGCACGAACACGCAGGGCCCGTGCGGCGTGTGGAACTCGGTCGAGACGTTGTGGTGAGGGCGGGCATGGCCGACGTTGAAGGTCAGCGCGGTCTGGTTCAGCTCGCGCCTTGTCACCTCGATGCCGGCGGCTTCGCGGCACAGCGAATGCCGGCCATCCGCGCCGACCACGAGCCGGGTGGAGAGGAATTGTGCCGAGGCGGTGCGGATTGCGACGTCATCGGCTTCGATGACGACGCTCTCGGCCTCGTCGTCGAACCGGACGAGATTGGGCAATTCGGCCGCACGCGCTTCCAGCGCCAGCATCAGCGAGCGGTTGTCGATGTTGTAGCCGAAGGCATCCAGTCCGATCTCATGACAGGAGAAACGCACCTCCGGCGCGCGGAACAGCCGGCCGGTGTCGTCGACGAGACGCATCACTTCGAGGCCAGCCGCCTTGTCCTTGCAGCGCGGCCAGACCTCGAGCGTCTCCAGAAGCTCGATGGAGGCGCCCAGCAGCGCCGTGGTGCGGTTGTCGGCATAGGGCACGCGCCGCGCCACCAGCGCGGTCCGCGCGCCCGCCTGCGCCAACGCAATTGCCGCCGCGAGCCCGGCCGGTCCGCCGCCGATCACGGCTGCGTCAAACAGTGTCGATGCGTCTGTCATGGACTGACAATTGACACGCCCGGCGGCAAATTCAAGCCCACCTATTTTTCCCTCATTTTATGGCGAATTGCGCGGCCGAACGCCGCAATGGCTTATGTGCAAATCGGTCCCATTCTGATAGCAGAAGCCATGGATACCCAGCAGGATTCCCTGAAGCCGAGACCGGCGATGCGCGCCGCGGCCTTCTCGGTGCACATCTTCACCGCCTTCGGCGCGGCGATCGCGCTGCTGGCGATGCTCGAGGCCGTGCGCGAGCACTGGGCGGCGATGTTTCAATGGCTGGGCGTCGCCCTCGTCATCGACGCGATCGACGGTCCGATCGCGCGCCGGCTCGACGTCAAGAACGTGCAGCCGAACTGGTCGGGCGACGTGCTCGATCTCGTGGTCGACTTCGTCACCTATGTCTTCGTGCCGGCCTATGCGATCGTCGCCAGCGGGCTGCTGCTGCCGGTCGCGGCGCCCTTGCTCGGCGTCGCCATCATCGTCACCAGCGCCTTATATTTCGCCGATCTGCGCATGAAGGCCGATGACAATCATTTCCGCGGCTTTCCGGCGCTGTGGAATGCCGCGGCGTTCTACCTGTTCCTGCTGCACTGGTCGCCGCTGTGGTCGACGCTGCTGGTCGCGGCCCTGGTGGTACTGACCTTCGTGCCGTTCCACGTGCTGCATCCGGTCCGCGTCGTGCGGCTGCGCTGGCTGACGATGTCGCTGATCGCGATCTGGGCCGTGCTCGGCCTCTACGTGCTGGAGATGGACTTTCGCGTCGGCACCGGCGTGACGGTCGCGATGTGCGCGATCGCGCTCTGGATCAGCTTCAGCGACGCCATGATCCGCCTGGTCAGATCCTTCGCATGATGCACCTCATCACCAGCCCCGAAGCCTGGGCCGCGCTGCTGACCCTGACCGCGCTCGAGATCGTGCTCGGCATCGACAACGTCATCTTCCTGTCGGTGATCGTCTCGCGCATTCCCGAGCCGCAGGCGCTCCGCGCCCGCCAGATCGGCCTCGCGCTGGCGCTGATCTTCCGCATCATCCTGCTCAGCGTGCTGGTCTGGCTGATCGGCCTGACTGCACCAGTGTTCTCGGCTGCAGGTTACGACTTCTCCTGGCGCGACCTCATCCTGATCGGCGGTGGCCTGTTCCTGATCGCCAAGGCGACGCACGAGATCCACGCCGAGGTCGAAGTCGATGACGGCGAGGGCGATCAGAAGTCCGCTCGCAGCGCTTTCTTCTGGGTGATCGTCCAGATCATCGTCATCGACATCGTGTTCTCGCTGGACTCGATCATCACCGCGATCGGCATGGCGCAGGACATCGAGATCATGATCGCGGCCGTCGTGATCGCCTGCCTGATCATGTACATTTCGTCGGGGCCGGTGTCGCGATTCGTCGCGGAGCATCCGACCACCAAGATGCTGGCGCTGGCGTTCCTGGTGCTGATCGGCGTCGCGCTGGTCGCGGATGGATTCCATTTCCACATTCCGCGCGGCTACATCTATTTCGCAATTGCGTTCTCGGCGGCGGTGGAATTCTTCAACGTGCTGGCGAAGCGCAATCGCAGGAAATTCGGCAAGCCATCCGCCTAGCCGGCTGGGCGAGCGTCGAGTTGACAACGCGGGCGCGATGTCTTTCGCTGAGCCGAAAGTAGAGGAGGTCAGGTGATGACCAAAGCCGTCCGTGTGCACAAGGTCGGAGGCCCCGAAGCCCTGGTCTATGAGAGCATCGACGTGCCGGCGCCCGGACCCGGCGAGGTGCGCATCCGCCAGCACGCGGTCGGCCTCAACTTCATCGACGTCTATTACCGCACCGGCCTCTACAAGGCGCCGGGACTGCCCTTCATCGCCGGCAACGAGGCCTCGGGCGAGGTCGTCGCGGTCGGGCCAGGCGTGACGCATTTCCATCCCGGCGACCGCGTCGCCTATTACCACAATCTCGGTGCCTATACCGGCGAGCGCAACATCCCCTGGGAGAAGCTGGTCAAGCTGCCCGATCACATCACCCACGAGCAGGGCGCCGTGCTGATGCTGAAGGGGCTGACGGTCTGGTACCTGCTGCACAAGACTTTTCGGGTCGAGCCGCATCATCGCGTGCTGATCCACGCCGCCGCAGGCGGCATCGGCCTGCTCGCGTGCCAATGGGCGAGGGCGCTCGGCGCCCATGTCATCGGCACCGTCGGCTCGCGCGAGAAGGCTGAGCTTGCGGAGGCCAATGGCTGCGATCACGTCATCCTCTACAACGAGGAAGATTTCGTCGCGCGCGTGAAGCAGATCAGCCGCAACGAGGGCTGCGACGTCGTCTATGACGGCGTCGGCAAGGCGACCTTCCCCGGCTCGCTGTCCTGCCTGAAACCGCGCGGCATGTTTGTTTCGTTCGGCAATGCCTCGGGTCCGGTGCCGCCGTTCTCGATCGCCGAGCTCAACAATCACGGCTCGCTGTTTGCGACCCGGCCGAAGCTCAACGACTACATCGGCACGCGCAAGGAGTTGCTGGAGGGCGCCGACACGCTGTTTGCTGCCGTTATCAACGGCAAGCTGCACGTGCCGATCAACCACGCCTACGCACTCAAGGACGCCGCGAAGGCGCATATCGATCTCGAAAGCCGCAAGACCACCGGCGCGTCGATCTTGAAGCCGTAGCAAGCTACCTCCGGGCGCCGCTTGATTGTCGCGCTGAAACGATGCTACTTTCAGCGGCAGAGGTATCCGCAGTGAAGTCTGCCAACGCACAGGTTTTGAATCGAATGCCCCGGCCCGACCGCAAGGAGGTTTGCCGGAGGGGATAGCGCGCGCTTGGCGCGTCGAATGTGAGCTGAATCCAGCCCTTCCGGTCCATGCGGGAGGGCTTTTTCGTTTCATCGGATTCAGCGCCACCTCAACGCGAAAGAGCGCTTCCCATGACGAAGATTCTCATCACCAGTGCGTTGCCTTACGTTAACGGCGTCAAACATCTCGGTAATCTCATCGGCTCACTGCTTCCTGCCGACGTGCATGCGCGGTTCAGACGGCAAATCGGCGACGAGGTTCTCTTCATCTGTGCGACCGACGAGCACGGGACGCCGGCCGAGCTGGCCGCGCTCAAAGCAGGTGAGGAGGTCGGCGAATTCTGCGCCCGGCATCACGCCATTCAGGCCGATATCTATCGCCGCTTCGGCCTGTCGTTCGATCATTTCGGTCGGACCTCATCGCCAGAAAATGCGGCGCTGACCCAGCACTTCTATCGCCGGCTCGACGCGGCCGGGCTGATCGACGAACGCGAATTGCGCCAGGTCTGGTCGCCGGTCGATCAGCGATTTCTTGCCGACCGCTATGTGGTGGGGACCTGTCCGCATTGCGCGTACCGCGAGGCGAGGGGCGACCAGTGCGACGGCTGCGGCGCGCTGCTCGATCCCGACGAATTGGTCGCGCCGCGCTCGGCGCTGTCTGGCGATACGGCGCTCGAGATCCGTCCGACGCGACATCTGTTCCTGCGTCAGTCTCGTCTGGTCGAAACGCTGCGGACCTGGATCGACCAACGCTCCGGCTGGCCGCCCTTCGTGGTATCGACGGCGAGGAGCTGGCTGACGGCGGAGCTCAGGGACCGCTGCATCACCCGCGATCTGACCTGGGGCATTCCGGTTCCGCGCGCGGGCTTCGAGACCAAAGTGTTTTACGTCTGGTTCGATGCGCCGATCGGCTACATCGCCGCCGCGCAGGAATGGGCGGCGGCCGCGCCCGGCCGCGATTGGCAGCGTTGGTGGTGGCAGGCCGATGATGTCCGATACATCCAGTTTCTCGGCAAGGACAACGTGCCATTCCATGCCGTCAGCTTTCCCGCGACGCTGCTCGGTTCAGGCGAGCCCTGGAAGACCGTCGATGTCATCAAGGGCTTTCACTGGCTCACCTACGAAGGCGGGAAATTCTCGACCAGCGCACAGCGTGGCGTTTTCACCGACGCAGCCTTGGAGGAGCTGCCGGCCGACCTCTGGAGATGGTGGCTGATCGCCAACGCGCCGGAGAGCGCAGACACCGATTTTTCCGTGCGGCGCTTCGTTGCCGACGTCAATAAGGACCTCGCCGACGTCTTCGGCAATCTCGCCAACCGGATCATCAGCTTTGCGCATGCGGCCTTCGAGGGCCGTATTCCCGAGGGCGGCGAGCCCTCGGATGTGGAGCTTGAGCTGGCGGCCGAGCTCGACAAGCGCATCGTCTCGCTGCGTCGCCATCACGAAGACCTGGAATTTCGTGCTGCCGCTGCAGAAACGCGCGCAATATGGAGCGCGGCAAATGCCTATCTCCAGCAGGCAGCGCCGTGGACTGCAATCAAGTCCGACCGTGTCAGGGCCGCGGTTGCAACACGCACCGGCCTGAACCTCGTGCGTCTGTCGGCGGTGCTTGCATGGAGCATTATTCCAGAGCTGTCGGAGCGGGTCCTGAGCGCCTTCGGCGGCGATGACGTCGTCCCGGATTGGCCGCTACAGCCGTGCCGTGAGTTGTTCGATCGTGATGCCGGCAGTCCGGTCAAGAAGCTTGCCCCGATCGTCGCAAAGATTGACCCCGACAAGGCCGCGCATCTCGTGAAGCGTTTTGGCACCGCGTGAACCGTGGCGGCATGGCGGAGGGAAGTTCCGCCATGCCGATCGCGAAGCCTACGCCACGCGCCGTGCCGCGCCGGCCTTGGTCAAAATCCCGTCGAGACAATCGATCATCTCGGCGATCTCACCTCGCGTGACGTTCAGCGCCGGCATGAAGCGCAAGCTGTCGACCTGCGGCGCGTTCAGGAGCACGCCTTGTTCGAACGCCTGCGCGACGATCCCGGGCGCGATCGGTAGCTTGAGGTCGAGCGCGAGCAGCAGCCCGCGTCCCCGCACGCCGCCGAGGCCATGCCGGGCGGAGATCTTTTGCAACTCGCTTTCGAGCAGCAGGCCGGTCTCGGTGACCGTCTTGAGGAAGTCCGGCTTGGAGACCTCCTCGAGCACGGCGAGCCCGGCCGCGCACATGATCGGGTTGCCGTTGAACGTGCCGCCCTGATCGCCGTGCTCGAAGCAGGAGGCGCGTTCGGTCGCCAGCAGCGCTGCGAGCGGCACGCCGCCGCCGATGCCCTTGCCGAGCGTCATGATGTCGGGCGCAATGCCGGTGTGCTCATAGTGGAAGAGCTTTCCGGTCCGGCCCATGCCGGTCTGGATCTCGTCGAAAATGAGCAGCAGCCCATGCGCCTCGGTCAGCGCGCGCAGCTCCTGCAGGAACTGATCGCTCGCCGGCCACACACCGGATTCACCCTGGATCGGCTCGAGCATGACCGCGACAGTGTTGGCGCAGATCAGCTTCTCGACCGAGGCGATGTCGTTCGGCTTCGCCTTCTTGAAGCCGGCAACTTTCGGCTCGAACAGCGGCTCGAACGCCTTTTTGCCCGAGGCCGACATCGTCGCCAGCGTGCGGCCGTGGAAGCCGCCCTCGAAGCTGATGATCTCGAACGCGCCGCCTCTGTGCAGGCTGCCATATTTGCGCGCGAGCTTGATCGCGCCCTCATTGGCCTCCGCCCCCGAATTGGCAAAGAACACCTGGTCGAACGCGCTGTTTTCGACCAGCGCGGCGGCGAGCTTCAGGCTCGGCTCGTTGTAGAAAGCCGGGCTCGGCGTGAGCAGCCGTTTCGCCTGCGACGCGAGCGCGTCGGCGATCCCAGGCGGGGAGTGGCCGAGGCAGTTCACGGCCCAGCCCTGCACGAAATCGAGATAGCGCTTGCGGCTGTCGTCCCAGAGGTAGGAGCCCGCGCCCCGGACGAACACGGCCTTCGGCCGTGCGGTGATGTCCATCAGCGCGTCGTAGGGATGCGTCGTCATGTCGAACTCCTCTGGAGGCGGGTGAAAAAAGGGCGCAAAAAGCAGAAAGGCCGCACCTTGCGGGTGCGGCCTTCGAAAACTCGGCTGAATTTTAGTGGTTCAGCGGCGTCGTCGGACAAGGCGCACCCTCTCATCGTCGCGGAAGCGACGACGGAGCATTTCGGTGCGCTGATGGGTCCGAGCGTTGATCATGGGGCGCGTCCGTACAGCCGAATGGCAGGGCTTGTCAAGCGGCTCGTTTGCGCGATGCTCACCGAGCGTGCATCGATCAGGCCGAATGCGCAGCTTCCTCGGTGTCCTCGTCGTCCCAGTCCGCATCCGCAATCGAGGTGTCGATCAGCTCGCCGCGCATCAGCTTGAGCGGCGATGACCAGTACAGCGCGATGTTGTGGAAGGGATCGGTCAGCACCTTGAACACCCAGACCAGCCCGGTCGCGACGTTGCGCGTCGCGAACAGCTGGAGCATGCGGGCAAGTCCGCCACTGATGCCGATCGCAAGCCAGAGCGCGCCGACATGGCGGATGAAGTCGAGCCGGCCGGCGGGAAGATCGAACAGCCCGAACAGCGTCGGATAGAAATGCAGCACAACCGGCGCGCTGCCCCAGACGAGGAGCAAGATGATCTTGCGGGTCTGGTTGTAGCCGACCTTGACCGCTTCCTTGTATTCGTTGCTGACGTCGTTGACGGCGTCATAGCCGTTCGGCTCGAAGAAGAAATGCCCGGTCTGCCGCGTCAGCATCGCGAGCCAGCCGACCAGTCCTGCGAGCGCGGGATCCCTGAACAGCAGCGCATAGCAGCCGAGAAAGATGATTGCACTGACGAGATGCAGCGTCTGGTTGACGGTGCTCTGGTGGTAGAAGCGATAATCGTCGAAGCGCTGCGTGCGCAGCATGTGTGAGAGACGGCTCATCAAAGATCCTCGCTCGCGTTGAAGGCGCGGGCAGAGTTAGGACGAGTCCGTGACCCCTGCGTGAATGCATTATAGTATCACATTGCTCCCGCGCGTACGACACGAGAGAATTACTCGACACCGTAATGCGCGAACGCATCGGCGATGCCGGCATTGATCGCTTTCGCTGCCGCGATGTCGCGCTCGCCGCCTTCGTTGTCGCCCTTCTTACGCTTCGCAAGCCCGCGGCCATAGAGTGAACTGTCGAACTGCGGCTTTGCGTTCAGCGCTGCGTCATAGTCGGCAATCGCCGCGTCGAGATTGCCGAGCTTGAGATGGGTGAGGGCGCGGCTGTCGAGCGTGTCAGGGTCGTTGGGCTCCATCCGCAGCGACTGCTCGCAATCGGCAAGCGCCTCCTGCAAACGTCCGACGATCGCGCGCGTCATGCAGCGCGAATTGAACACGCCGGAATAGCTCGGATTGGCCTTGATCGCGCGGTCGTAGTCCTCCAGCGCCAGCGCGTAATCATGCGTATCGAAATACATGCTCGCGCGCGCATAGTAGTCGAGGTCGTTGTTCGGAGAGAGCCGCAGCGACCTGTCGAAATCGGCCAGCGCGCGGGCGCGGTCGCCCTTGTCGCGGAAGACGCGCGCACGGTTGCCATAGGCCGGGCCATAAGTCGGATCGAGCTTGATCGACCTGTCGAAATCGGCGAGGGCACGATCGGCCTCGCCGTGGTCACGCAGAGCGGTACCGCGGTTGAAATAGGCGAGGGCGAATTTCGGATCGAGCTTGATCGCCTGATTGTAGTCGGCGAGTGCATGCTCGTAGTCGTCCTTGCCGCTGTAGGAATTGCCGCGGTTGTTGTAATAGAGGGCGTCACTGGGATCGAGCCGGATCGCGCTGGTATAGTCGGCGATGGCATGGTCGCGATCGCCGAGATCGTCATAGGCGATGCCGCGATTGTACCAGGCGATGGCGTCCTTCGGATCGAGATCGATGGCGCGATTGAGGTCGGCCAATGCCCGCTCGGCCTCGCCCTTGCGGCGGAACGTCTCGCCGCGGTTGGCCAGCGCCCGTGCATGGGAAGGGTTGGTCTTGAGCACGGCCGAGCAGCCGGCGAGGCGCTGGTCGTCGCTGACCTCGTCGGTGCCGAAGCACCATTGCCGGGCCTGCGCCGGCGATGGGGATTGTGCGGCGGCCGGAAGCGCAAGCAGGATCAATGCGGTGCCGATCGTCCACAGCGCGGTCAGGGTAGCGGTCTTGCGATTGCATGTCATTTGATTGCCGAGCAGAAACAAACGGGCCTCTAGCGCGTTTGTGATCGAGGGACGCGAATTGGTTCGAACCGGACGTGCGACGGAACCGACCAAGAGGGGCGGGACCAACCAGACAGTTTTCAGCCTTGTCCGACACGCCTTACCCGATCGACCTCGACAGCATTCGCGGCGCGTTCCCGCCGGGCATCGACGCGTTGCCGCTGCTGGTCGAATTCGCCGGCTGGCTGCAGGGGCGTCCCTGGGGCAGCGTCGGCTGCTTCTCCCTGCAAGGCCAGTTCTCCGATCATGCGCCGATCATCGACGGCAGTCCCTTGCGCGACAGGTTCTCGCTGTTCATGCGGCTGCCGGACGGCTCGGCCGTCGGCGGCTGGTATGGCGCGGGCCTCGACCGCGACAACCCGCCGATCGTGGGGCTGGGATCGGAGGGCGATTACGAGCTGCTGGCGCCGAGCCTCGACGCGCTGCTGGCAAAGCTGACGTCGCAGCAGTTCGACAAGGCCTGGAGCGACCTGTTGCCGCGCAACGAGGTCGAGCCCCAGACGGTCGAGCTTGCGCGCTGGCTCGCCGAGCGGCCGGCTGGCGAGCCAGTAGCGGCTGATGATGGGCCTTCCGAATTGCCTGATTTCCGCGGCTTTGTCGAAAAATGGAGCCGCGACCGCGAGGACTATTGGGCCAATCACCGCCTGATGGCCGAGCTCGGCTGGCGGCTCGCCGCGCATCTGCCCAAGGGCAAGAACCCCTGGGACAAGACCCATTTCGAGGTCGCGATCGTCGGCAAGCAATACGAGGCGCGCGTCTTGTCGCGCGGGCCGCAGCCGTTCGAGGAGGCCGCCTCGATCGAATCCCTGCTGCGGGATCTGCGCGAAGAGATGCGTCGCGCCCAGCCCGAGCTCGGGCTGTGGTACGCGATGAAATTCGGCCTCTATGCCGACGGCCGTGTCATGCCGAATTTCGAATACGACGTGCGGCCGACAATAGACGGCGAGCCCGCGAAGCTGTCCGAAGCCCAGGCCGATCTCGTCCGCGCACCGCGCCCGGAGCGCTGGGTGCCGAAATGGCTGGCGGCATCCTGAAGCTCGGAATCCCGCGATGCTGCCGCTCGGCCAGCCCGCCGAAATCTTCTGCTGTCGTGCCATCTTGACCTCGCGGGAACGGCACCTTCGATCCCCCTTGACTTAGAGCGCGCTCGAAGGGGTATCTGTACGTGCGTCAGTACGAGAACGGGCACACATGAAGATCGGCGACCTCGCAAAACGAACCGGCTTGTCGACCCACACGCTGCGTTATTATGAGCGCATCGGGCTGCTGCCATACGCAGACCGAGATCGTTCCGGCCAGCGTGACTTTGACGCATCGATCCTGACATGGATCACATTCATCGGTCGGCTCAAGACCACGGGAATGCCGATCCGGGACATGTTGCGTTATGCGGCGCTTCGTGATGAAGGCGAAGCTACCGGGCAAGCCCGGCGGCAGATGCTGGAAATCCACCGGGAACAGGTTCGCACGCAGATTGCCGAACTCCAGGAATGCCTGCTCGTCCTTGATACCAAGATCGCCGGCTATGCCGGCGACGAACAGAGGACGAAGGAAAATGACGCACGCCCAATCACCAGCCGAAAGCCGCTTCGATCGCGGCCAGCGGGCCCTGTCACGCATTGACGGCAGAGCCGGCGAAAAAGTCGTCGCCTCACTCGCCGACATCGCTCCGGATTTTGCACGATACGTGATCGAGTTTCCCTTCGGCGACATTTACAGCCGCCCGGACCTCGGCCTGCGCGATCGGGAGATCGCGACGATCGCCGCGCTGACGACGCTCGGAAATGCCGCGCCTCAGCTCAAAGTGCATATCGAGGCGGGTCTGAACGTCGGGCTCTCTCGCGACGAGATCGTGGAGATCATCATGCAGATGGCCGTCTATGCGGGCTTCCCGGCGGCGGTGAACGGGCTGTTCGCAGCGAAGGAGGCGTTTTCGGCTCACGACGGACGGCAGGTGTCGGGAGAAGCGACATGACCCGATTCCAGGTCGTCATGCCCGGGCTTGTCCCGGGCATCCACGTTCTCCTTACCGTGCGTCAAGGCGTGGATGGCCGGGACAAGCCCGGCCATGACGCTGTGGGAGCGTCAGTGCGCCGTCAGAACCCCGCGACGCTGCCGTGCAGATCGTATTGGTCGGCGCGCTCGATCTTCGCCGTGACGATCTCGCCGACGCGCAACGGGCGGCGGCTCGACAGGTACACCGCGCCGTCGATCTCCGGCGCATCGGCTTTCGAGCGGCCCTTCGCAACCGTCGGGCCGACCTCGTCGATGATGATCTGCTGGCGCGTGCCGACCTTGCGCTTGAGCCTGCGCGCCGAGATCTTCTGCTGGCGGGCCATCAGCGCGTTGTAGCGCTCCTGCTTGACCTCTTCCGGCACCGGGTTTTCGATCGCGTTCGACGTCGCGCCCGCGACCGGCTCGTATTTGAAGCAGCCGACGCGGTCGATCTCGGCTTCATCGAGCCAGTCGAGCAGGTAGGCGAAGTCGGCATCGGTCTCGCCGGGGAAGCCGACGATGAAGGTCGAACGCAACGCGAGATCGGGGCATTCCTCGCGCCAGCGCTTGATGCGCGCCAGCGTCTTGTCCTGCGCCGCCGGGCGCTTCATCGCCTTCAGCACCTCGGGGCTCGCATGCTGGAACGGGATGTCGAGATAGGGCAGCACCTTGCCCTCGTTCATCAGCGCGATGACCTCGTCGACATGCGGGTAGGGGTAGACATATTGCAGCCGGACCCAGGCGCCGAGCTCGCCGAGCTCGCGCGCGAGGTCGAGGAATTTGGCGCGGACCTGGCGATCCTTCCACGGGCTCTCGGCATATTTGAGATCGACACCATAGGCCGAGGTGTCCTGCGAGATCACCAGGAGCTCCTTGACGCCGGCGCCGACCAGGCGCTCGGCCTCGCGCAGCACGTCATTGGCCGGGCGCGAGACGAGGTCGCCGCGCAGCTTCGGGATGATGCAGAAGGTGCAGCGGTTGTTGCAGCCCTCGGAGATCTTCAGGTACGCGTAGTGCCGCGGTGTCAGCTTGATGCCCTGCGGCGGCACCAGGTCGAGATGCGGATTATGGGCGGGCGGCAGCGCGCGGTGCACGGCATCGAGCACGCTCTCATATTGCTGCGGGCCGGTGATGGAGAGCACGCCGGGATAGGCCTGCTCGATCGCTTCCGGCTCGGCGCCCATGCAACCTGTTACGATCACTTTGCCGTTCTCGGCCATGGCCTCGCCGATCGCCGAGAGCGATTCCTGCTTGGCGCTATCGAGGAAGCCACAAGTGTTGACGATGACGATGTCGGCCCCGTCATGCTTGCGGGCGAGCTCGTATCCCTCCGCGCGCAGACGCGTGATGATGCGCTCGGAATCCACCAGTGCCTTGGGACACCCGAGTGACGTGAATGAAATGCGGGGCGCTCTGTCCATGGTATCGCCTGGAGCCTAGATCTGAATTGTCCGGATTTAGCGATCCAACTAATTGAACCGATGGCGAAATTCAATAACTAACCTATGCGGCGCGATGCTAAAGCAGCCGGTTCCGATCGCGTGAGTGGAGGAGCCGAGATGAATTGCTCCAACGTGCACGTTTTAGTTGTTATTTTCTTTCTTGCTTGATTCCACGGAGCTAAACTGCGATGCGCCGTTTCATCTTCGGCATGGCTTTCGTTACCGCTGCCTGCGGCGCGATGTTTCCGGTACGGGCTGAAGTCGACAAGATCATCCATGTCTGCGATCGGCAAGAACGAGTGTGTCCGGAATTCAGGCCACGCGTGAAGGCACCCGATGGGTGGACGAGGGACGAGGCCGCGAGTCTCAAGTACGGCGCCTCGATGTTCGTGCCCAACGGGAAGACGTTCGGCAAAGCCGAAGTGATCATCTATGCCGAAGGCCGCTACAACAAGGATCGGACCGAATTGGTTCAATGGGTCGCAACAAGCGACAGGGATTGGGCGACGACATCCGGCGAGAATGCCAAGATCACCACGCTTCCCTCGGTGAGCCCCAAGATCGTTATCAACCGCTATGACAATCCGTCCCTGAAGGACCAGCCGATCGAAGTGATCGCGCATTACGCAGATCTCGACAAGGACGGCAATTCCTACATCGTGCGGCTAGCGGTCTCCGGCCTCAACGAGACGGCGGTGATGGCCGCCGTGCCACTTCTCGACAAGATGATCGTTGGCGCCAAGATTCCGTGATACGCGGCGCTCCGTCCATGTGGTCGCCCGGAGCCTGCATCTGAATTGTTCGGATATGCGAACTAACTAATTGCTCCGATGCCGAAATTCAATGACTAACGCGCGCATTGCGATACTCAAGTCATGCTCGCGCATAGAGAAATGCGGCAATCAGTGGATGGACTGAAGGTTCCCGATTGGGAGAAGCTTCGATCACTTCGTTGGCGCGCCCAATCGCCGAAGCGTGATTGCGCCACCCCTGCGCGAGGGGAATGCCAACGCTTAGCTGTCGGTCATGTCAATGGACAGCGCGCGCATGGGTTGCGCACCACCAACAACAAGAGGAAAGCATGACCAGCTTCAAAGTTTTAGGCGCGACGCTCGTTCTTTCCGCGCTCCTTGCGACGCCCGCCTCGGCATGGCAGTCGGCCTCGGAGCCCGCCGCGGCCGCAGCCGCGGACCCGACCTTCTCCATCTATTCGAACGATAACCGCGGATATTCTGCGTACGGGATGGTCTCGCCGGCGCCGCTCGGCGATGCGACGGGACTGCATAGGTTGGTACGGCCGCATCCCCGAAATCACACGGCCCGCGTCAGGCGCTACTGAACACCGACGTCGAATCGCCAGCCTTCCTGGTTGAGGGCCAAGGCACGACGTGCATCGGCCGATGCCTCGTCGTGATCTCCGACGAATACGAGCGATCGACTGCGTAGAGACTTTGACTGGGATTGATCGCCAGGACCGAGAGACGTCGACAGCCGTCTTCGCGCGGCATTTTTCTTTTCGTGGCGAGCCGGTCGAAAAGCTTACATTTGTTGTCTCAGGGGCACCAGAGCGACACGAAGCTGGCCTTGGGCGCAGCCGTCTAATCCATATCTGATCTGCCTGATTGACAGGTCTCGGCTAGTCCCAATTGCCCATAATTACAACCCTTTGCATGGGCGTCCGGCATGCTATGGATGAATCGCCTGCCGTGAGTGAGCCATGAGCGCCGAACAGTCGCCTAAAATCGTGATTGTCGACGAAAGCCCGATCCGGGCTGCGATCCTCGAGGAAGGGTTGCGGGAGGCCGGATTCACGCAAGTGGTCCATATCCGCGAGATGCAGAGCCTGCTGGCCCGTATTTATGCGGTGGACCCCGACATCATCCTGATCGATCTGGAAAACCCCAGCCGCGACGTGCTGGAGGCGATGTTCCAGGTCAGCCGCGCCGTGAAGCGGCCGATCGCGATGTTCGTGGACCAGAGCGATTCAGCCTCGATCCAGGCCTCGGTCGAGGCGGGGGTTTCCGCCTACATCGTCGACGGGCTCAAGAAGGAGCGCATCAAGCCGATCCTCGACCTCTGCGTGTCCCGCTTCAACGCCTTCGCAAAACTCCAGGAGGAGCTGGAGCGCACCAAGTCGCAGCTCGAGGACCGCAAGATCATCGAGAAGGCCAAGGGCATCCTGATGAAGGTGAAGGGCCTCACCGAGGACGAGGCCTATGTGCTGCTGCGCTCCACCGCGATGCGCGAGAAGAAGAAAATCGGCGAGATCGCCCAGTCGATCATCACCGCGTCGGAGATGCTGAAATGACCGCTCCCCTCCGCATCGGGTTCATCCCGCTCGTCGATGCCGCAGCCCTGATCGTCGCCGTCGACAAGGGCTTTGCTGCCGCCGAGGGTCTCGAGGTCGAGCTGGTGCGCGAGGTGTCCTGGTCCAACGTCCGCGACAAGCTCAATATCGGCCTGTTCGATGCCGCGCATCTGCTCGCACCGGTGGCGATCGCATCCTCGCTCGGGCTCGGCCACGTCAAGGTGCCGATCGCCGCGCCCTTCAATCTCGGCGTCAACGGCAATGCGATCACGGTCTCGCCGACGCTCCACGCCGCGCTGATGGCGGAGATCGACGGCGACCGCTTCGATCCGCTCGCAACCGCCAAGGCGCTGGCGAAGGTCGTCGCCATCAGGCGCAAGAACGGCGCCGATCCGCTGACCTTCGGCATGACCTTCCCGTTCTCGACCCACAATTACCAGCTGCGGTTCTGGATGGCCGCGGCCGGCATCGATCCCGATGAGGACGTGCGCCTCGTCGTGCTGCCGCCGCCCTTCATGGTCGACAGCCTCAGGAATGGCCATGTCGATGCGTTCTGCGTCGGCGCGCCCTGGAATTCGATCGCGGTCGATCTCGGCATCGGCCACATCCTGCATTTCTCCTCCGACATCCTCGCGCGCGCTGCGGAGAAGGTGCTGGCGCTTCGGCAGGTCTGGGCCGACAAGCATCCGGACGTGGTGGCAGCACTTGTCCGCGCGGCGGTGAAGGCGGCCGCGTTCATCGAGGAGCCGGCGAACCTGACTGAGGCGGCGCAGATCCTGGCACAGCCCGAACGGATCGGCGTCGATGTCGAGGTGATCCGGCGAACCCTGGTGGGACGCCTGAAGATTTCACCCGACGGCACCTTCCGCGAGAGCGGCCGCTACCTGCTGGTCGGACGTGAAGGGGCAGGGCGCCCGGATCCGGTCCAGGCCGCCTGGCTCTATGCGCAGATGGTGCGCTGGGGGCAGACGGCGCTGACGCCGGATGGCGTCAAGACGGCGATGGCGGTGTTCAGGCCCGACCTGTACGATGCCGCCGTCGGGCGCCGGCCGCCCGATGAAGCCCCCGCAGGGCTCGGTGCCTTCGCCGGCCCGGTGTTCGATCCCGGCAACATTCTGGGGCACCTGAAGGCCTTCGACGTGGGTCGTTGGAAGGCCTGATTCGACGCTGCCTATCTTTTGGGCAATTGTTCTCATCGACCAAATTTTAGGCCGACTGCTCGAATTTCGTGAGAGGTTCGAGGCCGGTACCTTTGCGGACGCTTCCGCAATTCTTTGAAATCGCGCGAGTTTCCAATTCATTGAAGCTGGCACGCAACTTGTATGTTGCAGTGCGGCCAGCTTGTCACAGGTGCCTGCTGAGCCGAGTCCCGCAGCAACGAAGCTGATCGGACCGTTGGGCAGCAAAGCCGGCTCCAGGGCCCGCCGCGTGCCTCGCGGGTCGCGCCAATGTCCGTCGATGCCACCGAGGTGGCCGCAGGAGCTTCGTACCCGATCATGAAACTCGATACCGTCTCAGTCGACTTCACCGACGAGCAGAAGCGCTATCTCGAAGGTTTTACGACCGGCCTCCAGATCAGCCGCGTCGGTCGCGGTCTAGGTGGTGGCGGCGCCGGCAAGGCGAACGCCGAGCCTGTCGGCCCCGATGCCGTGCACATCAAGGCGCAGGACAAGGTGATCGCGTCGGGCAAGAAGCTCGCCGATCAGGAGAAGTTCAAGCGCGACGAGCATCCCTTCGATGCCTATCCGCGGCTGCGCCAACAGGCGCTCGACAATACCCCGCCGAGCCCGGCGGATAATTTCCGCTGGCGCTATTACGGCATCTTCTATGTCGCGCCGACGCAGGACTCCTACATGAGCCGCCTGCGCATCCCGAACGGCATCATGAAGCATTGGCAGCTGTCAGGCCTTGCCGATCTCGCCGATGAGCTCTGCGGGCCCTACAGCCACGTCACGACGCGCGCCAATCTCCAGCTTCGCGAGATTCCGCCGAAGCACGCGATCAAGCTGATCGAGGGCGTCCAGGACCTCGGCCTGTGCTCGCGCGGCTCCGGCGCCGACAACATCCGCAACGTGACGGGAACGCCGACCGCCGGCATCGATCCGCATGAAATCATCGACACGCGGCCCTATGCGCGCGAGTGGCACTATCACATCCTGAACGATCGCTCGCTCTATGGCCTGCCGCGCAAGTTCAACGTCGCCTTCGACGGCGCCGGCAGGATCGCGGTGCTGGAAGAGACCAACGACATCGCCTTCACCGCCTATGAGGTGAAGGACGGTTTTGGCGTCGAGCCCGGCGTCTGGTTTCGTCTGGGCCTCGGCGGCATCACCGGCCACAAGGATTTCGCGAAGTACTCAGGCATCATCGTCAAGCCGGAGCAGGCGACCGCGGTCGCGGATGCCATCGTGCGCGTCTTCATCGACCACGGCGACCGCACCAACCGCAACAAGGCGCGGCTGAAATACGTGCTCGACACCATGGGCCATGACGGCTTTCTCAAGCTGGTCGAGGAGCGGCTGAAGACGCCTTTCGCGCGGGTGCCGGAGGAGGCATTCGCGCCGCGACCTGCCGCGGACCGCATGGCCCATATCGGCGCGCACAAGCAGAAGCAGGACGGCCTCAACTGGATCGGCGTGTCGTTGACGCTGGGCAAGCTCAGCTGCGACCAGATGCGGGGTCTCGCAAAAGTTTCGCGGGATCTCGGCGACGGCGAGATCCGCCTGACCGTCTGGCAGAACCTCTTGATCTCGGGCGTGCGCGACGAGAATGTCGATCTCGCCATCGCCGCGATCAAGCAGATCGGGCTCGCGGTCGAGGCCTCGCACATCAAGGCCGGCCTGATTGCCTGCACCGGCAATGCCGGCTGCCGCTTCGCGGCGTCCAACACCAAGCGCAATGCCGCCGAGATCGGCGACTGGTGCGAGCCGCGCGTTGCCATGGACAAGCCGGTCAACATCCATGTCACCGGCTGCCACCATTCCTGCGCGCAGCATTATATCAGCGACATCGGCCTGATCGGGGCGCGCGTGCCTGTGAACGAGGAGGACACGGTTGAGGGGTATCACCTCTTCACCGGCGGCGGGTTCGGTCCCGACGCTGATGTCGGGCAGGAGGTCTACCACGACCTCAAGGCCGAGGACGCGCCGAAGACGGTCGAGGGGCTACTCAAGGCCTATCTCGCCCATCGCTCTTCCCCTGATGAAACCTTCCTCTCCTTCGCGCGCCGCCATGACGGCGAGACGCTGCGCAAGCTTGCCGATGCACAGGTGTCCGCATGAACCAGATCACGCCTCCGCCGAAACTCGACATCATCCCGGCCAGCGCGCCGTTCTCCGACGCGCAGCGCTCCTGGCTGAACGGCTTCTTTGCCGGGCTGCTGTCGCCTGACGTCGCAACCCCGCTGTCGGCGGAGCAGGGCGCAGCCGTCATGCAAAGCGGTGACGGCGACGACGGCGAAGCGCCATGGCATGACCAGACCATGCCGATCGGCGATCGCATGAAGCTCGCCGAGGGCCGTCCCGTGCGTCGCAAGATGATGGCGGCGATGGCGCAGCAGGATTGCGGCCAGTGCGGCTACAATTGCCACGACTATTCGGAAGCGATCGCGAGCCGCAGCGAAGCGCGGCTCAATCTCTGCGTCCCCGGCGGCAAGGAAACCGCACGGATGCTGAAGTCGCTGTACGAGGAGCTGGACAAGGCCCCCGCGGCGAAAGCGCCCGAGAAGGCGGACACGGTGGCGGCGCCCGCCGTCACAGTGACCATCGCCGAGCCGGGCCGCTCGCGCGACAATCCGACGGAAGCGACCTTCCTGTCGCGCCGCCTCCTCAACAAGGGCAAGTCGGAGAAGGAGACCTATCACGTCGAGTTCGATCTCTCCGCGAGCAAGCTCGACTACGTGGTCGGTGACAGTTTTGGCGTGTTCGCGCGCAACGACGTCGGCCTCGTCGACCAGATCATCGCGCTGCTCGGCGCCTCCCACACCACCAAGGTCAACGGCAAGACGCTGCGCGAGGTCTTGATCGATGACGTCTCGCTGTCGCCGGCGCCGGACTCGCTGTTCGAGCTGATCTCCTTCATCACCGGCGGCGCGCAGCGCGAGAAGGCGCGGGCGCTGGCGCAGGGCGAGGATCCCGATGGCGATGCCGCGACGCTCGACGTGATGGCGGCGCTGCAAAAATTCTCCGGCACGAGGCCGCATCCGGAGGCCTTCATCGAGGCGCTGGAGCCGCTCCAGCCGCGGCTCTATTCGATCTCGTCCTCGCACAATGCGACGCCGGGAAAACTGTCGCTAACGGTCGATTCCGTGCGCTACGTCATCGGCAAGCGCAAGCGCGTCGGCGTGGCCTCGACCTTCCTCGGCGAGCGCATCACCGACGGCGAGAAGCTCAAGGTCTATGTGCAGAAGGCGCATGCCTTCGGCCTGCCGCAGGATCCGAAGACACCCGTGATCATGATCGGCCCGGGTACCGGCATCGCGCCGTTCCGCGCCTTCCTGCTCGATCGCAAGGCGACCGGCGCTCCCGGCAAGAACTGGTTGTTCTTCGGCCATCAGCGCAGCGATTGCGATTTCTTCTACCAGGAAGAGCTCAACGCGATGAAGACCTCGGGGCTGCTGACGCGCATGTCGCTGGCCTGGTCGCGCGACGGCGAGAAGAAGTTCTACGTGCAGGATCGCATGCGCGAGGTCGGCCGCGAGCTGTGGACCTGGCTTGCCGAAGGCGCGCACCTCTACATCTGCGGCGATGCCAAGCGCATGGCCAAGGACGTCGAGCGCGCGCTGGTCGATATCGTCGCCCAGTTCGGCGCACGTTCGACCGATGAGGCCGTCAGTTTCGTCGCCGAGCTCAAGAAGACCGGCCGCTTCCAGGCTGACGTGTACTAGATACAGCTCGGTCAAGACGAGGAAACTCGTTTCGATTTTGCTCGGTGCTGTAGGGGTGGGCAAAGGCGCGCCCTTCGCGCGTCGTGCCCACCATCCCTAAGTGGTGGGCACGCTTCGCTTTGCCCACCCTACGAGAGCTGTCATCCCAGCGTCATCCAGCGGGTTCCAACTGGCTTGGATCTTAACGAATAAGATTCTCGGAACCCGCAGCTCAAAAGAATTTGCGCCTGCGATAGGGCGCTTTCAGAGAAGGCGCATCGCTATTTCCGCCGCCGTCTTGCCTCCCGCCAGGGTTGATCCTTCATACTCTCACAAATGGGGCGTTGGAGATCGACCATGCGCGAACTATCGGCGGAAGCCAGGCTGCACTTCTACGCGCGCTCGCTCTCGCGTCGGAGCGGTGCGAGCATGCATCATGTTGCGCTCTACAGCGCGTTTGCCGTCATCGCCGCGATCGTGTTCGGCACGCTGTCGGTGCATCCGTTCTAGATTGTCATTCCGGGGCGGCGAAGCCGAACCCGGAATCTCGAGATTCTCGGGTGCGCAATTGCGCACCGTCGTCTGATGCTTCGCATCATCCCGGAATGACGACGACCCTCACGCCCCGCGTTTGAACGGCGCGACCTCGATCCCCGCTTCCTTCAACGCCTGACGAAGCCCGCGCGCGATGTCGACGGCGCCATGCGTATCGCCGTGGATGCAGACCGTGTCCGTCCGCATCTTGATGACCTTGCCCGTCACCGACACCACCGCGCCGTCCTGCACCATGCGCACCACGCGGTCGGCGATCAGTTTCGCATCGTGCAGCACGGCGCCGGGCTTCTTGCGCGAGACGAGGTTGCCGTCGTCCTCATAGGCGCGGTCGGCGAACACCTCGTGCACCAGCGGCAAATTGGCGTCCTCGCCGGCCTTCACCAGTTTCGAATTGGCGAGCACGACGAAGATCAGACTGGGGTCGACCGCCCTGATGCCGGCGGCAATCGCCTTGGCTGTCATGTCGTCCTCGCAGGCGACGTTGGAGAGCGCGCCGTGCGCCTTCACATGCGTGACCTTGTGGCCGGCCGCGGTCGCGATCGCCTGCAGCGCACCGATCTGATAGGCGACGAGGTTCTCGATCTCGGAGGCCTTCAGGCCCGCGATCGGATGGCGGCCGAAGCCGTGAAGATCGCGGTAGCCGGGATGGGCACCGACCGAAACACCGCGCGCCTTCGCCAGCTCAACCGTTCGCCGCATGATGTCGGGGTCGCCGGCATGGAAACCGCAGGCGACGTTGACCGAGCTCGCGAGGTCGATCATGGCGGCGTCGTTGCCCATCTCCCACGCGCCAAAACCTTCGCCGAGGTCGCAATTGAGATCGATCGTCTTCATGGGGTGCTCCTCTGGTCTTCTTGTCGTTTACGGCTCGGCCGTGACCTGCCAAGTCCCGGCATCCACGGCGCTTACCGCGTAGCCCGCGACATTAGCATCGCTGAGCGCCTCGATGTTGAGCGCGATGGTGTCGGAGGAGCGCAGCCGATCCGGAAGATTCTTGATCAGCTGCGCAAACTTGCGGGCCTCGTCCTGCGCCTCGGCCATGGTAACCTCAAGGAAGCGGAACGCGGTTCCAGCCGAGGTCTGCGCGAGGCGGCCGACATCGGCCGTGATCACGGTTGCGATCTTCGGATAGCCGCCCGACGTGCCCCGATCCATCATCAGCGCGATCGGCGCGCCGTTGCCGGGCACCTGGATGCTGCCGTTGACGGTGCCGTCGGAGACGATGTTGTGACCGTGCAGATGTTTGATGGCGGGACCTTCGAGCCGGTAGCCCATGCGGTCCGAGGTCGCCGAGATCTTCCACTCGCTATCCAGAAACAACGCCTTGTTGACGTCGTCGAACTCGTCGTCCTGCGGGCCCAGCAGGACGCGGATCGGACCTCTCGCAGGCTTCGGCAACTCGATGCGCAATTCGGGCGCGCCACTCGCGGCATCGACCGTGAACTCGTCGCCGGCCTGGAGCGGGCGCGGGTAGGGGCTGCCGAGCCCGGCGCGGGCATTCACCGCAAGGCTGCCGAACACCTGCTCGCCTTTGATCGCGCCTTCGATCGCGAGGTAGGTGAACGCGCCGCCGCGGGCAAAGCCGAGCGTCAGCGTCTCGCCGTCCTTCAGCGTCACCGACGTATCCATCGCGACCGGCTTCCCGCCGATGTCGGCATTGCGCGGCGCGCCTGATATGGCGACGCGCACGGCGCCGTCCTTGGCGGTGAACGTGGCGCCGAACGGGCCGATCTCGACGGCGGCTGCAAACGGATCATTGCCGACCAGGGTGTTCGCCGCTGCCAGCGACAGACGGTCCATGGCGCCGCTGACCGTCAGGCCATAGCGCTGCGCGCCGTGGCGGCCGCCGTCCTGGACGGAGCTTGCGGGACCGATACTGGCGACGACGAGCCGGCTCATGCGTCCACCCGCTCGGCGATGATCTCGCCGGCCTCGGCGGCGCGGTCCAGCTCCTCGAACGTCTTGTGGTCGATGGCGAAAAACGTCACGCGATCACCGGGTTCGGTCAGGAAGGTCGGATTCCGGTGGAGCTGATAGGTTCGCACAGGCGTGCGGCCGAGCAGGTGCCAGCCGCTGGGCGCGGCTAGGCACTGGATGCCGGCCTGGATGCCGCCGATCGAGATCGTGCCGGCCGGCGTCAGCACCCGCGGCGACTGCCGTCGCGACATGTGCAGGGATTTGTCGAGGCCGCTGAGATAGGACCAGCCTGGCGTGAAGCCGATCATCGCAACCTTGTAGTCGCCGCCGGCGTGCCGGGCGACGATGTCGTCGGGCGTGGTGTTCAGCGCTTTCGCGACATCCTCGAGGTCGATGCCATGCTCGCCGCCATAGGCGACCGGAATGCGCCAGCGCCGCGCCTTGGTGGCGGGCGGCAGCGGCTGGGTGGCGATCGGCAGGATCTTTTCGCCGAGTGCGTCGAAGCCGATCTTGCCGGGATCGTAATGCACCAGCAGCGAGCGATAGGTCGGCACGGTCTCGGTGATGCCGTCGATGGGGCTTGCTGCGAGCGCCTTGTCGAGCGCCAGCACGCGCTGGTTGGCGTCGTCGTCGATGGTGCGGCTGAACTCGACCGTGACGGCGCTGTCGCCACTGGGCAGAAGGCGGGGCGGGGGAAGCGTCGCGGCCATGAGCTGTCGAAGAGCTGTCGAAATCGGGCTTCTGAGAGAACGCGGGCTCGCCCTTGAGTTCCGCGTCTCCCTGCTTCGCGTAAATGCGCCCGCAAGTCCAATAAATTAATGCAAGGGGAGGCGATAAAGCCTTGTTATCGCATCGCATAACGGCCCTGCCGCCCTGCATTCTTGTGGGTCTTTTGGCCCTTGACGGAAACCGCGCACCTCGCAAGATGCGCGCGTTCTTTCCCGCACCTCGGAGCTCGTTCTCGTCCATGTCGCTGTCCCCCGAAGCCCGCAAGACCCTCGCCGGCATCACCACTGCCACCATCACCACGGTCCTGCTGAAGAAGGGCCTGCGCAATGTGTGGATGCGCGGCGCGCGTCCGCTGCGTCCGGGCCTGCCGCGCCTGGTCGGACCGGCCTTCACGCTGCGCTTCGTGCCGGCGCGCGAGGATCTGGCGACGCCGGAATCCTGGTCCTCGCCGATCTCGACCCGCACCGCGATCGAGGCGATGCCCGAGGGCTGCATCGCCGTGGTCGACGCCATGGGCATCACCGATGCCGGCATCTTCGGCGACATCCTCTGCGCCCGCATGATGAAGCGCGGCGTCACCGCGCTGGTCACCGACGGCGTCGTACGTGACGTCGAGGGCGTGCTCGGCACCAATTTGCCGGTGTGGTGCGACGGCTATGCCGCGCCGCCGTCGGTTGCGGGCCTGACCTTCGTCGGCTGGGGCGAGCCGATCGGCTGCGGCGGCGTCGCCGTGTTCCCGAACGACATCGTGGTCGCCGACCAGGACGGCTGCGTGCTGATCCCGCAGGCGATGCTCGAGCATGTGCTCAACGAGGGCGTCGAGCAGGAACGGATGGAAGCCTGGATCGTCAACGAGGTGAACAACGGCGCCGTGCTGCCAGGCCTCTACCCCATGAACGCCGAGACCAAGGCGCGTTACGCCGCCAGCAAGAAGTAACAACACTTTAGAAGCGAGGTACCCCATGGAGATTCACGTCGCAGGCACGCGGCCAACCCGCCGCGCGCCCAAGGAAAACTTCACCGGCACCGTGTGGCAGGATCCTGTGATCATGACGCCGGAGCCGGCGCACCTGAACTGCTCGCGCGTCTCGTTCGAGCCCGGCGCGCGCACCAACTGGCATCACCATCCGCTCGGGCAGACGCTCTACGTGATCTCCGGCGTTGGCCGCATCCAGGCCAAGGGCGGCCCGATCCGCGAGATTCGCCCTGGTGACACCATCTGGATCCCGCCCGGTGAGCTGCACTGGCACGGCGCATCGCCGACCAACGGGATGTGCCACATCGCCATGCAGGAAGCGCTCGACGGCAAGTTCTCGACCTGGCTTCATCCGGTGACGGACGAGGAATACGGCGCGCCGCTCGGCTAGCTCTCCGCTTTCTGCAAAATTCTGTGTCCCGGATCAGCGGTGCAGCGTTCCATGCCGCATCGCGTCCGGGACACACGACCTACATCCGCTCGGCAGTCCACGTTCCGGTGCACATGGCGCCGCGCCAGGTGCCGGAGCCGGACGTGCCGTTGAGGCGGCCGAAGCCGACCGCGCGCTTGATGCCGGTGCTCAAGGTGACATTGATGCTGCCGGCTTCCGCCACGCGGCCCGAGGCCGTCACCGCCGCGCTGCTCGAGGCGATCTGGCCGTTGCTGATGCCGATCGCGACCGTCGCGCCGTTCCCGCAGGTCTCGCTCGAGGACGAGATACGGACATTCCACGTGCCGTCGAAGGTGGAGCCGGCCGCATTGGCCTGCGCGAGCGGGAACGCGATGGCGACAATGCTGACGAAGAGACCTCTGCGAAATCCGTTCATGACACGCCCTTTGGGGTTGACCATGCGCCGACCGTCGCATGGCGGCGGAACCGGCGATGTGAGGGCTGTCACGTGTGCGAGATGCTGTGTGAGCTGCCGCACTTCGCGGTGATGCGGCGGAAAAAGCAAAGGGCCCTTGCGGGCCCTTTGTCTCCGTCAGAACGTCTGGCTCGAATTCAGTTCACCCGCGTCCAGGTCTGGCCGCCGCAGAACATGCCGCCGAAGGCGCAGCCCTGCACGCGCAGGCGGTCGGTGCCCTTCATTGCGATCGTTGAATCGTAGGTCGAGCCGGAGTTGGGATCGAGGATTCGCCCGGACCATTTCTGGTCCTTGCCGGGCTTCATGTTGATCAGGACCTGCTCGCCGTTCTGGTTCGATTTTGAATCGACCGAGTAGCCGCAGAGATTGTTGCCGCATTGCTCGATGCGGACCTTACCTTCCTTCTCCTCGGTGAGCCAGACGCCGAGCGGCGAATTGAGATCGCGCGCGGGCGCTGCTGCGGGAGCCGGCGGGGCGACGGCGCGGCTGGCGGTTGCGGATCGACCTTGGCCTGCTGCGGCGGCTGCTTGTCTGCGGGCGTCTCGTTCTTCTTGGCCTTCTTGGCCTTGCCCTGGCCGGTATTGTCGTACACGCCGGGGATCTGCACCGTGCCGCGGTCCGGATCGATGCGGATGGTGCGCCCGCCATATTCGAAGGTGTACTGCGCTTGCGCAGTGGTGCTCGCCAAAAGGAATGCGGCCGTGGCCAACAGCTTCCTCATTTCCATCTCCCGAACAGGTGGTCCCGCACCAACGCTTACGCGCCGGCTTCATTCCAAAACGTGATCTAGATCACTGTCTCGGTATGAGTCGTCGTCCCGCTGTTCCGGGTTCAATAGGCCTGGGGCCGGTCCAAAGTTTGGCAGAGGCAGGCGACAGGAGGACGCGGCCTGGAGCGCCGTCCCGCTGGAATCGGAACGGGACTCGAGATCGAAACGCTCTAGTCGAACCAGGCGGCGTAGATCTTCTTGTAGCTGCCGTCTTCCATGGAAATGTGCAGCCACTGGTCGACGAACGCCTTCAGCGCCATGTCGCGCTGGAGCCAGTAGGCCTTCTCGGAGAAGTCGAACGGCTTGTCCGGATGCACCGCGCAAAGCACGCCCGAATGCTGCTTCTGCTGGTAGCGCGTCTCGGATGCGTCCGTCATCATCAGGTCGGCATTGCCCTTGGCGATCTCGTCGAAGATCACGGTGTTGTCGGGGAAGACCGTGATCTCGGCATCCCGAACGTTGGCACGCGCGAAACGCTCATTGGTGCCGCCGGGATTGACGATGACGCGGGTGCCCTTCTTGTCGATGTCGGCAAGCGTCTGGTACTTGCCGACGTCGGCGCAGCGGGTGATCGGCGTCTTGCCCTCGCGCATGATCGGCGTCGAGAAGAAGCCCTTCCTCTGCCGGTCGAGCGTCACCGACACGCCGCCCATGGCGATGTCGAACTGGTCGGCCTCGAAATCCTTCATCAGCTTCGGCCAGGCGGTCGGCACGAACTCGACCTTGACGCCGAGCGCCTTGCCGAGCGCCTCCGCCATGTCGACGTCGAAGCCGGAGAACTGCTGCGTAGCCTTGTCGAGGTAGGTGAACGGCTTGTAGTCGCCGGTCATGCCGACGCGCAACGTGCCGCGCTTGACGATCTCGTCGAGGCGCGAGGGGGCCGCCTGCTGTGCGTGCGCCGAAAGACTTGCCAGCAGGACCACGGCCAGAGCCGTCACTATACGAACGATCATCTCTTTTCCACCCATGCCCGAGCTGTCATTGTGCAGCCCTCGACGTGTGGATTTAGACCAGATGCCAGTTGCTGGCGAGACGGAATTGAAGGGAATCTTGTCGTGACGATCTCGATGTACGAGGCCTCGGTCGGCCTCTTCGTGCCGTATTTGCGCAACCTGTCGGTCCTGCTCGACAAGGGCGTTGCCTATGCCGAGGCGCGCAAGTTCAATCCGGCGGTGCTGCTCGGCATGCGCATGGCGCCGAACATGTACGACCTGGCCCAGCAGGTCGGCGAGGCCTGCCGCCACGCGGTGGTTGCGCCAGCGCTGCTGGCACAGTGCGAGCCGGTGGCGCTGCCGCCGCTCGAGCACGACATGGCCGGCCTTCAGGCCCGCATCGCCACCTCAATCGAATTCATTGAAAGCCTGTCGCGCGCCGAGATCGACGCGGCGGCGGAGCTGAAGGTCTTCTTCCGGCTGAAGAACGGGACCGAGCTGCCCTTCACGGGGCGGACGCTGCTGCTCACCAACAGCGTCCCGCAATTCTTCTTTCACGTCACGACGGCCTACGACCTGCTGCGGCACGCCGGCGTCGAACTCGTGAAGAAGGATTTTTTGGGAAGGAAGTAGCGCCAGGCTCGATGTACACCTCTCCCCGGTCGGGAGAGGTGTGCGGAGGCGTGCGGCCAGAGATGGGCCTTAGGCGTCGCCCTTGCGCTCGAGCTCGGCGAGCGAGCTGCGGCCGGCGATCTCGCTGCGCAGCAGCTCGAAGCGACGGTGCGCCTCGTCCTCGTGCTCGTCGACGAAGCGCACGGCGGCCTCGCTGGTCATCGGGCCGCTGACCACGGGCGCGGACTGTTCGCCGATGGTCTCGTGGACATAGTACTGGCCGTCGTCGCCGCGATGGACCGTCCATTTCAGGCGGATCGCCACCATCGGTCCGGGACCGACCTTGCTGTAGCCGTCGGCATCGGTGTGATCAGGCACCAAGGGCTGCTCGTCGACCACCGGATGCTCGTCGACCGCATGATGTTCGTCAGCATGTTCTTCATGTTCTTCGGCGGCCGGCTGCTCACCGACGACGACCTCGGTCTCGCGGATGATCTCGATTTCGCGGACGATGACGCCCGGTTCGGGGTCCTCCAAGATGCTCGCGATGGTCGCCAGCGCGTGGTCGGTCGGGTCGATCTCTGACAAGGGTCCATCCTCCAGCTCGACGCGGCTGGCAAGTCTGTCCCACTGCCGCCGCGGCCGGATATATTACGCGGGTTCGATTAAGGCTGAGTTGGGGCCCGATCTGCACCAAAATGGGACGCATTCTGGCCTTCCGAAGGCGGGCGGACCATGCATGATCCGGAAAAGTGTGCAGCGGTTTCCGAAAAGATCATGCTCAAACAATGAGCTGAAGCGCGATGATGATTTATTACGCTTTAGCTGCCCGCCTTCGGATTTGGCTCAGCTCAGCACGTCCTGATTGATGACGTTCTGCCTGATGGGGTCGCCGTCCAGTACGCTCAGGATGTTGCGCGCGGTCTGCTCGCTCATGCGCTGGACCGCCTCGACCGTGACGCCGGCGACATGCGGGGCCATGATGACGTTGGGCAGCGCGAACAGCGCATTGCTGACCGGCGGCGGCTCCACCTCGAACACGTCGATGCCGGCACCGGCGATCTTGCCCGAGACGAGCGCATCATACAGCGCCGCCTCCTTCACGATGCCGCCGCGCGCGGTGTTGATGAGGTAGGATTTCGGCTTCATCCGGCCGATCCGCGCCGCATCGAACAGGCCGACGGTCTCGGGCGTCTTCGGGCAATGGATGCTGACGAAATCGGCGCTCGGCAGCGCGGCGTCGAGGTCGGTGACCGGCTCGCAGCCGGCGGCCTTGATGTCGGCTGCAGGCTTGTAGGGATCGTAGACCTGAACCTTCATTTCCATCGCCAGGCAGCGCTTGGCGGTGCGGCTGCCGATGCGGCCGAAGCCGATGATCAGCACGGTCTTGCCGTAGAGGTCGAACGGCAGCATGCCGAGCCGGTCGGCCCATTTGCCGTCCTTGACGCAGGCGTGCATCTCATTGGCGCGCTTGGCCAGCGTCAGCATCATGAACAGCGCCTGTTCGGCGACCGAGGGCGAGTTCGCGCTGCCCGCGACCATCAACGGCACCTTGCGGCGGGAGAGGGCGGGCACGTCGACGGCGTCGTAGCCGACGCCGATGCGGGTCACCACCTTCATGTCCCTGGACGCCTCGAGCTCGGTCTGGCCGAAGGCGGTGGCGCCGAGCGCCACGCCATGGACCGGCGCATGGCTCTTCAGCAGGGCCTCGAAATCCTTGGCCGAGATCAGGTTCGAAAACTCGACGAGCTCGATATCGTCCCGCTGGGTGAGAAGGGCACGTGCCCCTTGCGACAAAGTTTGTGTAACGAAAATCTTCTTCTTGTTGGTCGCCATTGCTCCCCGCCTGCTCGCGTTTCTTGAGCCGGCCTCACAACACGACGCCGGTCTCCTCGTTTAGCAGGTGCATATTGTTGAGGTCCATCGCCAAACGCATGGGAGCCCCGTCCGTAGCGCCGGCATTGGGATCGACGCGGCCGCACACGGGCGTGCCGTCGAGCCCGAAATAGACCAGGGTCTCCATGCCCATCGGCTCGGTGACGTCGAGCACGGTGTCGAAGGTCTCGACGCCCGGCCCGAGATGCGCATGCGACTCGGTGAGATGCTCGGGCCGAATGCCGAGCAGCAGCTTGTCGGTGCGCGGCAGCGCGTTGTAGCGCGCGGCTCGGGCCGGCGGCAGCGCGAAGGCAATGCGGTCTGTGAGGCGGAGCTGGAGCGTGCCGCCGGAATCCTCGAGCCGGCACGGGATGAAGTTCATCGCGGGCGAGCCGATGAAGCCGGCGACGAAGCGCGTTGCCGGCTTGTGGTAGAGCTCGTTCGGCGTTCCGATCTGCTCGATGCGGCCCTTGTTCATGACCACGACGCGGTCGGCCAAGGTCATCGCCTCGACCTGGTCGTGGGTGACGTAGACCGTCGTCGTGCGCACCTTCTGGTGCACCTTCTTGATCTCGATCCGCATCTGCACGCGCAGCTTCGCATCGAGATTGGACAGCGGCTCGTCGAACAGGAACACCTTCGGATTGCGCACGATGGCGCGGCCCATTGCGACGCGCTGGCGCTGGCCGCCGGAGAGCTGCTTCGGCTTGCGGTCGATCAGATCGGTGATGTCGAGCAGGCGGGCGGCCTCCGTCACCCGAGCCTTGATTTCGGCCTTGGGATAGTGCTTCAGGCGCAGTCCGAACGACATGTTTTCCGCGACCGTCATGTGCGGGTAGAGCGCGTAGTTCTGGAACACCATCGCGATGTCGCGGTCCTTGGGCGGCACGTCGTTGACGACGTCGCCGCCGATCATGATGTCGCCGTCGCTGATGTCCTCGAGCCCTGCGATCATGCGCAGCGTGGTCGACTTGCCGCAGCCGGAGGGGCCGACCAGCACGATGAACTCGTGGTCGGCGATATCAAGGTCGATGCCGCGCACGGCTTCGACGTCGTCGTAACGCTTAACTACTTTCCGCAGAGCAACGTCAGCCATGAGTCATCAACCCTTTGTCGCACCGGCGGTCAGGCCGGCAATGTAGTAGTCCATCAGGAAGGCGTAGATGATCAGCGGCGGCGCGGCGCCCAGCAGCGCACCGGTCATGATCTGTCCCCAGTTGAACACGTCGCCCTTGATCAGCGTCGTGGTGATGCCGACCGGCAGCACGAGCTGATCCACTGAGGTCGTGAACACCAGCGGATAGAGGAACTGCGCCCAGGACACCGTGAAGGCGAAGATGGTCGCCGCGATCAGCCCGGGCAGCGCGACCGGGATGAAGATCCGCGTCAGGGTCTGAAGCCAGGAGGCGCCGTCGATGAGGGCGGCCTCATCGAGCTCCTTCGGGATCGAGGCGAAATAGCCGATCATGATCCAGGTGCAGAACGGCACCGTCAGGGTCGGATAGATGAACAGCAGCACGTACCATCGGTTGAGCAGCGTGATGCCGGTCAGGTCCTGGATCACCCCGAGCATCTTGAACAGCGGAATGAACAGAAGGCTGTCCGGGATCAGGTAGGTGAGGAAGACGCCGGTGGCCAGAGTCGCCGAGCCCCAGAACTTCATCCGCGCCAACGCGAAGGCCGCGGGGATGCTGATCAGCATCGTGATGATCACGACCGTGATCGAGATGATCGACGAGTTCCAGAAGAACCGCAAAAACTGGTTCGAGGTCAGGAGCTCGACATAGTTCGACAGCGTCGGGTGGAACACCCACCACGGGTTGGTTGCCGCCGATATTTCCGCGCTGCTCTTGAGCGAAGTGATCAGCATGTAGATCGGCGGCGTCAGGAAGAAGATCGCGAACAGCACCAGGAAGAAATAGGACCAGCGCAGCGCCCAGGCGCGGTCGCGGCTCATGCTGCCATACTTGACCTTTCGGGAAGGCCCGGCCTTGTCGATTGTGAGCGTGCTCATCAGGCTTCGTTCCCCCGCTTGGTGACATCACGCAGGATGAAGACCGCTGCGACGGCGAGGATCGGCACCATGAACAACGACACGCAGGCGCCGAGCGGAATGTCGCTGCTCTGGATGCCGACCTGGAACGCCCAGGTGGCGAACAGATGCGTCGTATCGAGCGGGCCGCCGGAGGTCAGGATGCGCACGATGTCGAAATTGGCGAAGGTGACGATCAGCGAGAACAGGGTGGTGATGGCGATGATGTTGCGCATCATCGGCAGCGTGACGTACCAGATCCGCTGCCACCAATTGGCGCCGTCGATCGCCGCCGCTTCGTAGAGCTGGTCGGGCACGGATTTCAGCGCCGCCAGATACATGATCAGGAAGAACGGCGCGCCGTACCAGACGTTGACAAGGATGACCGAGAAGCGCGCCCAGAAAGTGTCGCCGAGCCATGGAATCGGCCCGACACCGAAGAATGAGAGCGTGTAGTTGAAGGCGCTGTAGGAGGGGTCGAACAGCCACAGCCAGGCGAGCGTGCTCATCGCCGGCGGGATCACCCAGGGCACCAGCAACATGCCGCGCCATTTGCGCTGCTTCTTGCCGGGAATGTTATGGACGAAATGCGCGACGATGAAGCCGATCAGCGCCTTGAAGATCACGGCGGTGATCGCAAAGATGCAGGACTGCTTCACCACCATCCAGAACGTCTCGCGCTTGAACAGGAAGGTGAAGTTGCTAAGGCCGACGAATTTCGTCATCGCCTTGTTCAGCGTCGCCAGATAGAGCGAATAGAAGGCGGGATAGAGCACGAGCAGCGCGATCAGGAGGATCAGCGGCAGCGTCAGGAAGAACGCGACCGTGGATTTTCGGCCCAGCGCGTTGCGCAGGCCCGATCCCTTGCGCGCGCCCGCCGCACGGGCGAGGCGACCTTGCTCAACGACGACATCGGCCATGGCAGAGTCCTTGGGTCAGCTTTTCGTAAACTGTCGAGCCACGAGGCCGGCCATACCGGTCGGCTCCACGGTCATGCGGATGAGGATGCCGAGGCGATACACGCGCGCGGCGTCAATCGCCTCGGCGGAGTCCCGGCCTAGCTCCGCATGAAGCCTTCGCACTCGCCTTCGGCCCAGGCGAGCGCCTGATCCAGCGTTTCGCCCCGCGCATATCGCAGCGCCATCTTGGTCAGCGTCGCCTGGAAGTAGATCTGCTGCGCGATCTTGGGCGGCGCGGGCGACGCTGCGATCGACAGCGTCTGATGCTTGTAGGGGTCCGGATAGTGGAAGAGCGTTCCCTTCGGCGGCCCTTCCTCCTCCCACGTCTTGAACTTGGTCATGTTGGCGTAGGCCGGCAGGTCATAGCCGCCGCTCACCGCGACGAACTTCTCGATCGACGTCGGTGAGGACAGGTGAACGAGCAGGCTCTTGGCCGCCTCCTTGTTTTTGCCGAAGCTCCAGACGCCCCAGAAATAGGGCAGGTACGGCGCAAACCGTCCCTTCGGACCGGACGGGAAGCCGTGCGTCCAGCACTGTTCGGCGACCTGCGGCGCGTCGCGCTTGGCGACGGCCCAGGCGCTCGGCGGATTGAGGATCATCGCGCCGCGGCCGGAAATCAGCCATTTGTTGTTCGAGGCGTCGTCCCAGGACGGCGCGTCGGGCGGCAGGAACGCGATGAGCTTCTTGTAGAACTCCATCGCCTGGCGAACCTGATCGGTCTTCACCGTGATGTCGCCCTTGGCATTGACGAGCTCGGCACCGAAGGACTGGAAGATCGCGCCGGCGGTGTCCACGCTGTCGGTGGTCTCGCCAAGACCGATGCCGAATGCAAAGCCTGCCTTGTGGCAAGCCTCGGCCGCCTTCAGGAAGGTCTCCATAGTCCAGTTCTCGACCTTGGGCGGGCCGCCGGCCGGATACATCTCCTGCACGTCGATGCCGGCATGCTTTTTCATCAGATCGATACGGGAGCAGGGGCCCTTGATCTGGCTGCCGGGTGTCGCGGGTGTCGCGAGCCACTTGCCGCCCGACTGTCCGAGATATTTGACGGTGCCGTTCACCTCGCCGTTCTGCTTGATGAGCGGCTCCATGATGTCGTTGAGCGGCTCGAGATTCTCGGCATAGGCCTGCGGCCACCAGCTCGGCATCTGAAGGATGTCGTGGCCGGACTTGGCTTGTGCCTCGGCGGCGGCGGTCAGCTCGATCTTCTTGTTGTTGCTGGTGATGTAGTCGATGGAGACTTCGACCTTCTCCTTCGCGGCCCATTCATTGACGAGATCGGTCGAGGCCTTGTTGGCGCCCGGCACCCAATGGTCCCAGAAGCCGATCGAGAGTTTGCCGGCGGCGTAGGCGCCCCGGACATAGGGCGCGGTGATCAGCGCCGCGGAGGACATTGCAGTGGCAGCCACAAATTGACGTCGCGTCAGTTTCTTGCGTGACATCTCGTTTCCTCGCTTGGGTGTTTTATTGTTCTGGTGTTTCCTCTGGCATTCCCGAGTTTTGTTTTTGATTTTCTTCTTGGCGTTTCTTCTTGGAATTCTCGTTGACCGTTTCTTGTTGCTGCCGCCAGCGTCGATGGCAAATCAGGCGGGAGGCGGCAAATTGGTAGCGCGATCAGATCATGATTGATCGCGTCTGTCGAGAAAACCGAATGGCGACCGTCTAGAACTAACGTTGTGCCTGAAGCCGCGACGGTATCGCGCGGCCAACGTCAACCGTGCGCGCTCCTTTTGCGACGCACACTTCGCACAAGCCCGCCCGGAACACGCCGTGCGCAATTACGCCGCAGTTTCGAATAAGCCTGCATAACCGCTTCGCGCGAAAGACTTTTCGGGCGTGGACAGCGATCGGCTGCGTCTGGACCTCGAAGCGGTGAAAACGATAGAGTTGCAACCGGCGGGTGGCTCCCACCCCGACAGGCCAATCAGATCGACGATGGAGACGAGAATGATCAACCCGGCGCCGCCCGCGCGGCTTCACTTGCGGCGATGGTTCGCGCTGGGGTCCGTGCTCGCGCTGCTGCTCGGCGCCGCCGCGGTGGCGAATGCTCAAGGCTTGGTCAAGGGTGTTCAGGACGGCGCGGCGGCCGGGAACAAGGCAGCGGGTCCCGTCGGTGGCGTGCTCGGCGGCGCGATCGGCGGCGTGGTCGGCGTCTTCACCGGCGTGCTCGGCGTCGGCAACAACGGCAATCAGGCGCCGGCCGCCAATAAGGATGCCAGCAAGGACGCCAAGCAGCAGGGCGCGGGCAAGGACAAGGATGCCAAGAACGCCAAGGCGGGCAAGGGCGCCAAGGCGACCAAGGAAGCCAGGAATGCGCCGCAGGACGGCAAGGACAACAAGGATGTCACGGTTCTCACGCAGACCGGGGCGCCGCAGCTGACCGCCGATCAGATCGTCGCCAACAGCGATTCCTATATCGAGCGGATCAAGACCGAGCTGAACCTCACGCCCGACCAGGAGAAGCACTGGTACGGCTTCTCCAGCGCCATGCACTACCTCGGGCATAATGGTGCGGAGCGGCTCAACCTGCGGGTTGCGCGGGCCAAGCGGGATCCGCCTGACGACATCATCGAGCAGATGCGCAACGAGGCCCAATTCCTGATCGACCGCGCCGCCGACCAGCGCAATGTCGCCGACGCCGCCGAGCCGCTCTATTCGAGCCTCGACGACAAGCAGAAGCAGGTCTTCATCCAGGAGATGGTGCGCCTCAGCCACGAGCGCGGACTGGATTGATCAAGTTGAATCGGATCGGGCGCGCCTGAATTAACGGCACCGCCACGAATTCGTGAATCCTCTCCGCAATTCGGTTATGATTAGCTTCGCAAGCTGACTGCGGGGTTGATATGGCGGACGGACTCTCCGTTTTCCTGGTCGAAGACGAGGCGTTGATCCGGATGATGATCGCCGACATGGTGGAGGAGCTCGGCCACCACGTCGTCGCGGAAGCGGACAATGTCCGCGACGCCAGCGCCTTTGCCATGACCGCGCAGTACGATCTGGCCATCCTCGACATCAACCTCATGGGCGTCTACGTCGATCCCGTCGCCGATCTGATCGAGCGCCGCGGAAAGCCGTTCCTGTTCGCCACCGGTTACGGGCCGGAGTTGCTGCCGTCCTTGCTCCGGCGCAGGCCGATCCTGCGCAAGCCGATTTCGATCGATCAGCTCAAGGCGATGATCGATTCGATGTTTCCGGAAGCAACGGCGAAGGCGCCGCACTGAGCGAAGACGCCGCGTTGGCGACGGCGAAGACGCCGCGCCGAGAGTGTCAACGAAAATGGCCGCCCGTTAGGGGCGGCCATTCCCGGCGCAATAATCTAATTCCAACAGTCTAATTCAATGTCACATCAGGCCGGCGCTGAGGTCGATGCCGCGCGCCATCAGGCCGAACGAGGCCACGAGGCCCATGCAGCAGAACAGCACGACGGTCTTGAAGGCAGAATCGGCAATACGCGTTTCGACAGCAGCCGGCATCGCGGCGAGCGAAATCATGCTCATGTTCATTCCCCCCTTTGTGTTGACCCTGAATTGCATCAGGTGAGGGAACTCTTAGAGCAAAAAGTTTGACGCGAGCTTTCGAGGGATCGTTAACGGAATCGCAATCTGATCGCGGATTCGCGCGCCGCCACGGGACCGCCGATTCTCAGCCGCGGCCGTTCTTCAGCACGGTGGCAATGGTGTGAGCCGTCATGGCGGCCCGGTCCGAGGCACGCTGCGCCGCCAGCCGGTCGCGGGCCTTTTCCTCGATCAGGAGCTCGATCAGGGCGAGCCGCTTGTCCTCGTCGTCCGCCTCGGTCAGCAGGCGGTGATAGCGGTGATAGTCGAAGCCTAGGTCCTGCTTGCGCATGTCACGCCCCCGCAACTACGCTACACACTGCGCGAATTGTTTCTCATCGGAAACGAAGGGGCAAGCACGATCCTGCGTGGAACCGTGTGTGGACTGCAATCAGCTGTGAATTACCGGAGCCGAACGCGCGTATCTCAATCCGGATTGTGATCGGCGAACATCTTGAGGCCCAGGAAGCTTGCATCGGGCTTGGTGACCAGCCGCGTCGGGATGTTGCGCAAGTAATCCTGGAAGCGGCCCTTGGCCTCGAAGCGCGCCCGGAAGGCGGAGGCTGCGAGGAACTCCGGAAAGCGCGGTGCGATTCCGCCGGCGATATAGACGCCGCCGCGGGCGCCGAAGGTCACCGCGAGATTGCCCGCGACCGAGCCGAGAATGGCGCAGAACATTTCCAAGGTCGCGCGGCTGACGGGACAGCTGCCCTCGAGCGCCGCCTTGGTGATGGCTGCGGCATCGCGATGCGGCACCTGGGCGCCGTCGACCTCGGCCAGCGCCTGGTAGAGGCTTTGCAGGCCGGAGCCGGACAGCGCGCCGCGCTCGATGGAGACGTGGCCGAGGCGTCGGCGCAGGCACGCGATCACGCGCTCCTCGCGCTCGTTCTCAGCCGGCAGGGTGGCGTGTCCGGCCTCGGTCACGACGGCCAGCCGTGCGCCATGGCGCTCGACCAGGCAGGATACGCCGAAGCCGGTTCCAGGCCCGACCACCAGCAACGGCTCTCCGGGCAGGCCGTCCTGTCCGCCGAGCGGGATCAGGTCGGCCGGCTCCAGGGCGGGCAGGGACCAGGCCACCACCTCGAAATCATTGAGCACGTGCACAGTGTCAAAGCCGAGGGCGGGCTGGAGCTCGTTGCCGTCGATGACCCAGGGGCTGTTGGTCATGACGCAGCGATTGTTGGTGACGGGACCCGCCACGGCCAGCACGGCGCGCTGGGGCGGTGCGCCGCCGGTCCTGCGCGCGAGAACATCGACAATGGCTTCCCGGACGGTCGGGAAATCGGCGACCTTCACATAGTCGATCGGTCCGGCCTCCTGGCTTCCGCCATCCTGGCTCAGCGCGAAGCGCGCATTGGTACCGCCGATATCGGCGAGAAGAATCTGTCCTGTCCTGCCGATCGTCATGACCATATGGCTTCCGCAGCTTGGTGGCTGCGGGAAACCTTTTCCTCCGCTCTATCGACGCAAATCCGCCTGCTGCGGATATCAGAGAATCCGCCCTTGGGTGCGGCTAGTCAACACGGACGCGGGCAAACCGTTTCATTTCGGGCACGATCCGCGACCAATTTGAACAGATCGCGCAACGCTTCGTTGGTTGCGAAGCCGTGCGGGAAGATCGACATTGGCAAAGAGCGTTCGGCGCCCGTCGCGCCGGGCGGATGGAACGGGACCCTGCGATGAAGATTTCAGACCGCGACGTGCTGCTGGTGATCGACGTGCAGAACGATTTCTGCACCGGCGGGGCGCTCGCCGTTCCCGGCGGCGAGAAGGTTGTCCCGGCCGTCAACCGGATTGCCCAAAAGTTCGCCAATGTGGTGCTGACCCAGGACTGGCATCCGGCCGACCATGTCTCCTTCGCGCCGAACCATGCGGGCAAGCAGCCGTTCCAGACCGTCGAGCTCGACTACGGGACGCAGGTGCTCTGGCCGACGCATTGCGTGCAGGGCACGGCCGGCGCCGCATTTCATCGCGACCTCGAGGTCACCTGCGCGAGCCTCGTCGTGCGCAAGGGCTTTCGCCGCGGCATCGATTCCTATTCGGCACTGTTCGAGAACGACCATCGCACGCCGACCGGCCTGCTCGGCTATTTGCGCGAACGCGAACTGAAGACCGTGTTCGTCGCAGGTCTCGCGCTCGACTTCTGTGTACGCTTCTCAGCGGAGGACGCCCGCAAGGCCGGCTTCGAGGTCGCCGTGGTCGAGGACGCCTGCCGCGGCATCGATCTCGGCGGCTCGGTGGCCGCAACGCATCAGAGTTTTCGCGACCTCGGCATTTCGGTCGTCAACCTCGAGGCGTTCCTGTGAGGATCGTGAGATAGCCATGGTGGAGACGACAGGCAAACAGAAGGGCGGGCCGCGACCGGTCCCGGACGAGGCGCTGCTGTGGCCGCTCGCGGCGGCACGGCTCGCGATGGACGCCTGCTTCTGGTGGGTGGAGCGGCCTTCGCCGGAGCAGAACGACAGCAGCCTGCCGTGGACGACACCCAACTCCGTCGCGCTGGAGCTTACGACCATGCGCCTGCGCGATTGCTCGCGAACGCGCTCCGGCCAGCCGGCTCTGGTCTGCGCGCCATACGCGCTGCATCGCGCCCTGATCGCCGACTTCGCGGCCGGCCATAGCGTGGCGCAGTCCCTGCAAAGCGGCGGCATCGACCGCGTCTATCTCACCGACTGGCGCTCGGCCTCGCCCGAGATGCGCTATCTCTCGATCGACAGCTATCTGTCCGATCTCAACGTCGCCATCGACGAGATCGGCGTGCCGGTCGATCTGATCGGCCTGTGCCAGGGCGGCTGGCTGTCGCTGCTGTATGCGGCGCGCTTTCCGGCCAAGGTGCGGCGGCTGGTGCTGGCAGGCGCGCCGGTCGATCTTGCGATCGAGTCCGAGCTCTCCCAGCTCGTTCGCAGCACGCCTGTGGCGGTCTACGATCAACTCGTCGCGCGCGGCGGCGGCAATGTCAGCGGTGAAGAGATGCTGCGTTTCTGGTCCAAGGCGCCGACCCGCGAGGATATCGCGGCCGCGTTGCAGAGGGACCTCACCGACGAGGAGGGCGCCGCGCTGCTCGCGCGCTTCGACCACTGGAATAGCGAGACGCTCAACCTGCCCGGCGGGTATTATCTCGAGGTCGTCAACTGGATATTCCGCGAAAACCGGATTGCCGCAGGCAGTTTCACCGCTCTCGGCCGTGCGGTCGATCTGAAAAATGTCAGGGCGCCGCTCTTCCTGCTGGCCGGGCTCGACGACGATGTGGTGCCGGCATCACAGGCGCTCGCCACCGCCAACCTCGTCGGCACGCCGCCAGCCTTCATCGCGGCGGCCTCCGAGCCCAGCACTCATCTGGGCCTGTTCATGGGTGAGCGGACCCACGCCCATGCCTGGCCGCGGATCGCCGAGTGGCTGCTTGACGACCTCTCGGGCGTGCTGGCCCGCAGCGCCTGACCGCGGCAGGTGCCGGGCAGGCCGCCCTCGCAAATCCGTTATGCATGATGGCGGATGGCCTGCACGGGGCGGGGTCGATGGGTTACATAGAGATTAAGGAGCCGTCGGCACCGGCCGCGATGAGATTTAAGGGTACGCGATGACTTTCCATTCGATCTACGCCCACGGATTTGCGCGCGTGGCGGCCTGCGTCACCACGTCCCATGTCGCCGATCCCTCGGCCAACGCGAAGGCCGTGCTGGAGGCGGCAAATGCCTGCCACGAGCAGTCGGTGGCCGTCGCCGTGTTTCCCGAGCTGTGCCTGTCCGGCTACGCGATCGAGGATTTGGTCAAGCAGGATCCGCTGCTCGATGCGGTCGAGCACGGGCTCGCCGCGATCGTCGAGGCCTCCTCGGCGCTGATGACTGTCCTGATCGTCGGCGCACCGCTGCGGTTCGGCAATCGCATCTACAATTGCGCCGTGGTCATTCACCGCGGCAACGTCCTTGGCGTCGTGCCGAAGAGCTATTTGCCGACCTATCGCGAATTCTACGAGGGACGGCATTTCGCCTCCGGTACCGGCATCGCCGGCGAGACGATCGCCTTCGGCGGGCTGCATGCCCCGTTCGGTACCGACCTGTTGTTTGCGGCCGAGGACGTGCCGGGCCTGACCATTGGCGTCGAGATCTGCGAGGATATGTGGATCCCGGTGACGCCGGCCTCGGAGCTCGCGCTCGCCGGCGCAAGCGTGCTGATCAATCTGTCGGGCAGCCCGATCACGATCGGCCGGGCGCGCTCGCGCGCGCTGCTGTGCCAGTCGACCTCGGCGCGCTGCCTCGCGGCCTACGTCTATGCGGCGGCCGGAGCAGGGGAATCCACCACGGATCTGGCCTGGGACGGCCAGACCTCGATCTACGAGAACGGCGTGCTGCTGGCCGAGGGGGAGCGGTTCCGCCAGGGCGGGCAGATCACCACGGCGGACGTCGATCTCGACCTGCTCAGGCAGGAACGCGCGCTGATGGGCACGTTCGACGACAACCGCCGCCAGCGCGAAGGTTTTTATCGCAGGATCACCTTCGCCCTGAAGCCGCCGGCGGCCGACATCGGCTTCCGGCGCAGCATCGAGCGCTTTCCGTTCGTGCCGAGCGATGAGAGCCTGCTCGAGCAGGATTGCTACGAGGCCTACAACATCCAGGTCGCCGGCCTCGTGCAGCGCATGCGCGCGACCGGCACCAAGCGCGTCGTGATCGGCGTGTCTGGCGGCCTCGATTCCACCCATGCCCTGATCGTCGCCGCCAAGGCCGTCGATCTGCTCGGCCTGCCGCGTGAGAACATCCTCGCCTACACCATGCCGGGCTTTGCCACCGGCAGCGAGAGCAAGACCAATGCGCTGGCGCTGATGAAGGCGTTGCAGACGAGCTGGCAGGAGCTCGACATCCGCACCACGGCGACGCAGATGCTGAAGGACATCGGCCATCCCTTCGGCAAGGGCGAGAAGGTCTACGACATCACCTTCGAGAACGTGCAGGCGGGCCTGCGCACCGACTATCTGTTCCGGCTTGCCAATCATCACGGCGGCATCGTCATCGGAACCGGCGATCTCTCCGAGCTCGCGCTCGGCTGGTGCACCTATGGCGTCGGCGACCAGATGGCGCATTATAATGTCAACGCCGGGGTGCCGAAGACGCTGATCCAGCATCTGATCCGCTGGGTGATCGCCTCCAAGCAGTTCTCCGGCGACGTCAACAAGACGCTGGCCTCGATCCTGTCGGCGGAGATCTCGCCGGAGCTGGTTCCGGTCAAGCCGGGCGAGACGCCGCAGAGCACGGAAGCGTCCGTCGGCCCCTACGAGCTGCAGGACTTCAACCTGTTCTACACGCTGCGGTTCGGCATGCGGCCGTCCAAGATCGCCTTCATGGCGCAGCACGCCTGGAAGGATGTCGCCAAGGGCGAATGGCCGCCAGCTTTCCCGACCGACAAGCGCAGGGCCTACGATCTTGCCGAGATCCGGCGCTGGCTGGAGGTGTTTCTGCGCCGCTTCTTCGCCTTCAGCCAGTTCAAGCGCTCGGCGATGCCGAATGGACCGAAGGTCTCGGCCGGCGGCTCACTGTCGCCGCGCGGCGACTGGCGCGCGCCGTCGGATTCGAGTGCGACGGCATGGCTCGAGGATCTCGAGCGGAACGTGCCGAAATGATCTGATCGGGCAAAACTGATCGGGAAGGATGCCCAAAACGATTTCGCGCCGTGCGGCTGATCAAGCCGGCGGCGCGAAATTGCATTCGATGCTGAAAGTGCCGAGGTCCGGAGTGCCTAGGAGTCCGGACCTCGTTCACCTTGCCCCAGCCTTCAATCCCCCGCCCCATGTGGTCCCCCAACCCCATGTAGCGCGATCAGAGGGTGATGCCCTTGGAACTGGCCGCCGATCGATGTCCCGCGATGTACGCGACATCGAAATAGGATTCCATTCCGGATCACTACGGACACGATTCAACTTGCTTCTGCGGCAAGTTGCACGGGCCTGCATCGACGCCAGCGCCGCTGCACAACATCGAGGCTGGCGATGCGCGGGATGTCCACATCTGCTCGACGCTGCGGAATCTCGGTTTCACGGGGCTGTCATTGAACTGGTCTAGCGCTGCTCCCGTCGTCGCTGACGGTCAAGGGAGCAACCCATGTCGAAGCCAGTGCTGGGCGCCGCGCTGTCCATCAAATCGATCCCCGCCCATCGCGACTGGCTCCTGGAACGTCAGCGCGATCTCGAAATCCAGGATTTCTTCCGCGCCGACCTGCTCGACAGCGATTGGCGCAGCACCGCGGCCGAGATCAAGCAGATGCTGTCGGGCCATACCGGCCGGCTCGGCATTCATGGGCCGTTCTGGGGTTTCAAGATCGACAGCCACGATCCGATGATCCGCCAGGCCGTCACCAAGCGCCTGCTTCAGGGCCTCGACGCCGCCGAGTTCCTCGGCGCGACGCAGATGGTGATCCATTCGCCGTTCACGACCTGGGATCACAACAATCTCGATCTCTATCCCGACAGCCGCAGCAACCTCGTCGAACGCGTCAAGGCGACGCTCGCCGAGGTGATCGCGCGCGCCGAGACGACCGGCTGCGAGATCGTGATCGAGAACATCGAGGACAAGGATCCGCGCGACCGCGTGCGCCTCGCCAAGGCGCTCGAAAGCAGCAAGATCCGCGTCTCGCTCGACACCGGCCACGCCAATTATGCCCACATCTCCACCGGCGCGCCGCCGGTCGACTATTACGTCGAGACCGCCGGTGACATGTTGACGCACGTCCATCTCCAGGACACCGACGGCTTTGCCGACCGGCACTGGGCGCCGGGCGAGGGCAACATCCCCTGGGTCGCCGTGTTCCGCGCGCTTGGCCGGCTGACGTCCAATCCGCGGCTGATCCTCGAGCTGCGCAACCACGACCACGTTCGCGCCGGCGCCGCGCATCTCGCCGCGCTCGGTCTCGCGGAATAGCCGATCCAACGAAGGGCAGGGGTTATCGTCATGACAAAGTTTTCCCGTCGCACCATCCTGAAATCCGGCGGCGCGGCCGCCGGCACGCTGCTGCTGCCGCGCTTTGCGATCGCGCAGGGCGACAACCGTCCCTCGGTCACGATCGCCGTGCAGAAGGTGACGAACGCCAACGTGCTCGACGTGCTGCGCGAGCAGTCCAATGTCGGCGAGCGCGTGTTCTTCTCCTCGATCTGGGAAGGCCTGATCTCGAAGAACTGGCGCGGCAACCTCGAGGCCGTGCCGGGCCTCGCCACCGAATGGCGCCGCATCGACGATCAGACCGTCGAGCTGAAGCTGCGCCAGGGCGTCAAGTTCCATAACGGCGACGAGCTGACCGCCGAAGACGTCGTCTTCACCTTCAGCCGCGAACGCATGTTCGGCGAGACCGAGGCCAAGAGCCGCACCACCATCCAGGCCTTCGAGAAGATCCCGACGCCGCGCCCGGGCAAGGAATTGCCGCCGGACGTGCCAGCCGTCGCCCGCCGCATCTGGCCGGACCTCGTGCGCGTCGATGCCGTCGATAAGTACACCGTGCGCTTCTACAACGCGACGCCCGACGTCACGATCGAGGGCCGGCTGCAGCGCTACGGCTCAGACATCATGAACCGCCGCGCCTGGGAGGAATCCGCAAGCTATCTCGACTGGGCGCGCAAGCCGATCACGACTGGTCCGTACAAGGTGGTCGAGCTCAGGCCCGACGTCTCGCTGACGCTGGAAGCCCACGACGAATATTGGGGCGGCCGGCCGCCGCTCAAGCGCATTCGCTTCCTCGAAGTGCCTGAGGTCGCGAGCCGCATCAACGGCCTGCTCTCGGGCGAATACCAGTTCGCCTGCGACATCCCGCCGGACCAGATCGCCGGCATCGAGAAGAATGCTGCGTTCGAAGTGCAGGGCGGCACCATTCTCAATCACCGCCTGACTGTGTTCGACAAGAACCACGCCGTGCTCGCCAACCCGCTCGTGCGCCGCGCCTTCACCCACGCGATCGACCGCCAGGCGATCGTCGACAGCCTGTGGGCCGGCCGCACGCGCGTGCCGAAAGGTTTGCAGTGGGAATTCTACGGCGACATGTTCAACGCCGACTGGAGCGTGCCAGCCTACGATCCCAAGCTCGCGCAGGATCTGCTCAAGCAGGCCAATTACAAGGGCGACCCAATCCCGTATCGCCTGCTCAACAATTACTACACCAACCAGGTCGCGACCGCGCAGATCCTGGTCGAGATGTGGAAGTCGGTCGGCCTCAACGTCCAGATCGAGACCAAGGAGAACTGGTCGCAGATCATGGAGCGCGCGCCGACCCGCGCCGTGCGCGACTGGTCGAACTCGGCCGCCTTCAACGATCCGGTCTCCTCGCTGGTCGCCCAGCACGGACCGAACGGCCAGCAGCAGCAGATCGGCGAATGGACCAATGTCGAGCTGAACAAGCTCTCGGAGTTCCTGGAGACCTCGACCGATCGTGAGGCGCGCAAGAAGGCGTTCCGCCGCATGCTGGAGATGGCCGAGCGCGAGGATCCCGCCTACACGGTGCTGCACCAGAACGCGACCTTCACGGCCAAGCCGAAGTCGATCAAGTGGAAGGCGGCGCCGGCATTCGCGATGGATTTCCGCGCCGGCAATTTCGAGGCGTAAGCGGTGTCGCCGCTGGTCAGCATCCGCGACCTCGGCGTCGCCTTCAACGGTGTCGCGGTGTTGCGCGGCGTCGATCTCACCCTGCAGAAGGGCGAGGCCCTCGGTCTCGTCGGCGAGTCCGGTTCGGGCAAGTCGGTGACATGGCTTGCCGCGCTCGGCCTGTTGCCGCGGCACGCGAAGGTCTCGGGCTCGGTGCGGCTCGACGGGCGCGAGATCCTCGGCGCGCCGGCCTCCGAGCTCGATCAGGTCAGGGGCGGGCGGGTTGCCATGATCTTCCAGGATCCGGCAAGCGCGCTCAATCCGGTGCTGACCATCCGCAAGCAGCTCTGCGAGGCGCTGGCGCTGCATCGCGATCTCTCGGGTGATGCCGTAAGAGCGGAAGCGCTGCGGCTGCTTAATCTGGTCGGCATCCCCGATGCGGCGCGGCGTCTGTCCGCCTATCCGCACGAATTCTCCGGCGGCCAGGTCCAGCGTATCATGATCGCGATGGCGCTCGCCGGAAATCCCGACCTCTTGATTGCGGACGAACCGACCACGGCGCTGGATGCCACCATCCAGGCGCAGATTCTGGAACTGCTCTCCACCATCCGTCGCGAGATGGGCATGGCGATGGTGCTGATCAGCCACGACCTCGGCGTCGTCGCGGAAAACTGCGACCGCGTCGCGGTGATGTATGCCGGCCGTATCGTCGAGCACGCACCGAGCAACCAGCTCTTTGCCGATCCCGTGCACCCCTATGCGCAGGGCTTGATCGGCGCGCTGCCGCCGCTCGACGGGCCGCGCCGCCGTCTCACCGCCATTCCCGGCACCGTGCCCGATCCCGCGCATATGCCTGACGGCTGTGCCTTCGCGCCGCGCTGTGCGCTGGCAGCCGAGGCGTGTGGTCTTGCGGCGCCGACCCTCGCGCCAATCGCAGAGGATCGCGCGGTTGCCTGCATCCGCGCCGAAGCCTCTCGCCGCGCGCTGCTCGGGATCGCCGCCGAATGAGCGCGCCGCTCGTCGAGGTATCCTCGATCTCGCGCAGCTATTCGATGCGCTCCGGCATGTTCGGCCGAGCGACCGCCGTGCATGCCGTCGACGGCGTGTCGCTGACGATCCCCAAGGGCGAGACGCTCGGCCTCGTCGGCGAGTCCGGCTCGGGCAAATCGACCACCGGCCGCATCGTGCTCGGCCTCGAGCCGCCTGATCGCGGCGAGGTGCGGTTCGGCGGCAAGCCGATGGCAGCGCCCGGTACGACTGCGTGGCGCGCGCAGCGGGCGCGTATGCAGATGATCTTCCAGGATCCGCTGGGCGCGCTGGACCGGCGCCTGGCCGTCGCCACGCAAATCCGCGAACCCCTGGACATCCACAGCCTCGGCACGCCGGCCGAGCGCGAGGAGCGCGTGCGCGAATTGCTGCGCGCCGTCGAGCTGACACCCGCGCACGGCGCGCGCTATCCGGCGCGCGCTATCCGGGCGCGCTCTCCGGCGGGCAGCGCCAGCGCATCGTGCTGGCGCGGGCGCTGGCGACGAAGCCGGATTTCCTTGTCTGCGATGAGCCCGTCAGCGCGCTCGACGTCTCGATCCAGGCGCAGGTGGTCAATCTGCTGTGCGATCTCCAGGCGCAGCTTGGGCTCACGCTGCTGTTCATCAGCCACGATCTGCGCGTCGTCAGGCAGATCAGCAATGTCGTGGCCGTGATGTATCTCGGCCGCATTGTCGAGATCGGCAGCGCCGACGATCTCTTTGCGCGCCCCGCACACCCCTACACACAGGCACTGGTTTCGGCGTCGCCCGCACCGGGCCGCCGCAGCGCCGGCCGGATCGTGCTGTCGGGCGACCCACCGAACCCCGCTGCGCGGCCTCAAGGCTGCGCCTTTCATCCGCGCTGCCCGCGCGCCATTGCGCGCTGCGCGGGCGAGGTGCCGGCGCTGTCGGCTGTTGGCGGTGACCGGCAGGTCGCCTGCCATCTCGTCACAGGGCCGCAGGCCGAAACCCGGGACGCAGCGTGATGGGACGCTATTTCGCCATTCGCATTGGACGCGCCGCGCTCACGATCGTGCTCGTCGTCACCTTCGCCTTCGTCGTGCTGCGGCTGTCAGGCGATCCCGCGCTGATGATCTTGGGACCGGAGGCGCCGCCGGAAGTCCTTGCCGCCTTCCGCAAGGCCTGGGGCCTCGATGATCCCATCTGGTTCCAGTATCTCGATTACTTCGGCGCCATCGCCAAGGGCGAACTCGGCCGCTCCATGCGCGACGGACGGCCCGCAATCGAGCTCGTGCTGGAGCGCATCCCGGCCACGCTGGCGCTGACGTTGCCAGCCTTCGTGTTCAAGGTCGCGCTCGGCATTCCCGCCGGCATCTACGCCGCTTTGCATCGCGGCTCGGCGATCGATCGCACCGTGATGATCACGGCGGTGGCGGGTTTCACCGTGCCGAGCTTCGTGCTGGCGCTGCTGCTCGTTCTCGTCTTCGCCGTGCAGCTCGGCTGGCTACCCTCGGGCGGACAGGACAGCTGGCGGCACGCCATCTTGCCGATCACGACACTCAGCCTCGGCGGCGCCGCGGTGCTGGCGCGCTTCACCCGCAGCGCCATGCTGGAGGTGCTTGGCCAGCCCTATATCCGCACCGCCTCGGCCAAGGGCGTGCCGTGGCGCAAGGTGGTGACCTCGCACGCGCTGCCGAACGCAGCGATCCCGACCGTGACCATTCTGGGCTTCATGGTGGGCACGCTGATCGCGGGCGCGGTCGTGGTCGAGAGCGTGTTTGCCTGGCCGGGAGTAGGGCGCCTGCTCGTGGTTGCCGTCGCCAACCGCGACCTCGCCGTCGTGCAATGCATCCTGCTGCTGGTCGCGATGACCATGGTGACGTCCAACCTGATCGTCGACTTCCTCTACGGTTTCCTCGATCCGCGGCTGCGCGCCAAAGGGGCGCACGCATGACCGACGCCACGCTGAAGGACACGGCCGTCCGCCGCCGCATCAGCCTGCCGGCGATCCCGGTCTCGGTCGCGCTCGCGATCACCTGGATCGTCGCCATGCTGGTGATCGCGGCCTTCGCCGAGAAGATCGCGCCCTATGGCTACACCCAGCTCGACCTCCGCAACCGGCTCTCGGCCCCCGGCAATATCGCGCATTGGCTCGGCACCGACGAGCTCGGCCGCGACGTGCTGTCGCGTCTTCTGGTCTCGATCCGCATCTCGCTGCTGATCGCGTTCGGCGCGACCGCGATCTCGGCGATCGTCGGGACCACGCTCGGTTTCCTCGCCGCGCATTTCCGGGGGGCCGTCGAGCAGCTCGTGCTGATGCTGACAGACTTCCAGGCCAGCATGCCGTTCCTGATCATGGCGCTCGCCGTACTCGCCTTCTTCGGCAATTCGCTGCCGCTGCTGATCGGCCTGATGGGCCTGTTCGGCTGGGAGCGCTACGCCCGCATCGCCCGCGCCTTGCCATCTCGGCCAATGCGCAGGGCTACGCGGCCGCGATCCGCCAGCTCGGGGCCACGCCGTCGCGGATTTACCTCCGGCACATCCTGCCGAACATCGCCTCCACCCTGATCGTCTCGACCACGCTGGTCTTCCCCGAGGTGATCCTGATGGAGTCGGGCCTGTCCTTCCTCGGCCTCGGCGTGCAGCCGCCGATGACCAGCCTCGGCAACATGGTCGGCTATGGCCGCGAGTACCTCACCCGGGCGCCCTGGATCATGCTGGCGCCGGCGACCACCATCGTGGTCACGACGCTGGCCGTCTCCGTGATCGGCGACTGGCTGCGCGACCGGCTCGATCCGACCCTGCAATAGGGCGACCGGCCTGCGGCGTGTGCCGATTTGCCTAGCCTTGGACTTCCGGCGTCCTGCCGCGGCCGAGCGCGAATTGACCGACCGGGCCCTCGATATGCAATTCCAACTCCGTCATTTTCGCGAACAGATCGATGTTGGTGCTGCCGATGGCGCAACCGCCGAGGCCCATATCGGTCGCCGCCAGGTAAAGCGTCTGAATCAGGCTGCCGACATCCTTCAGGATCAACGAATATGCGATTGAGCTGTATTTCCAGGAGACCCGCCCAAAACGCGCCGCGATCGTGATGAGGATTTGCGGCTGAGCGGGCGCGTCCATGGCGAACTGGGCAGCCGCCAGTTGCGCCTGGAGTTGTTGGGGGGAAGCGCTGATCGCGACCAGCGCGTGGCTCCCTGCATCGTAGTGGTAGAGTCCGGGCGCAAGCCCGTCGCAGTTCGCGACGGTAAGGTACAATTCCAGCTCGTACGCGCTCCCCGCCGACGGATAAGGCCTCGTGCTGTAAGGGACCTCGGGACCGCCCTCGAAATACGGCCCGCTCTTCCATTCGGACACGACGCGCGCGGTGGTGTCGAGAAACTGCGCGAGTTCGCCGAGCGTGACCGGATTCTTGTCGTCGAAATCCCGCGTTGAATGGCGTTCGCGCAACAGCTTCGGGAAGCGGGAGTTCGGCTCCGGCCAGGAGAATTTGCGCAGGTCAATCTTGCTGCCGGCCCAGGGTGGCCGCACCGCCGGCGACGGCGGAACGACGTTCGCATAGGTGAAGGCGGCGCCGACCGGATTGGCTTGCCGACCCTCCGTGCTCCGCGTGTGAAACACCAGATCGTGGAAATCCCAGAGTACGAGGTTGCCGTCGCCTTCGTTCACGCGCAGGCCTTCTCCGTCTTTCGCACCGAGCTTGAGCAGGATCTCGCTGTCGAGCAACAGTTCGAGCAGGGGGACGGTGGAGGAGGCAATCTTCTGGTTGAGCTCGCCGATCTTCCGAGGCTGCGACAGCGCAGCGAGGGTCGCGGCGATGGCGGGATCGCCAATCCGGAACAGCGCGCCGGCGCGTGGCGATTCCAGCACCATCTCATTGCCGCGCCGGCGCAGATAGGCAAAGCGCGACAACACAACGGTATCACGGCTGCCCAGCTTCGCGCGCCGCGGCCAGTAGTCGGGGACTTGAGGCTCGATGACCACGAAGTCCTGCGTGTTATGCGAAGAGGAGAGGCGGTATTCCAGAAGCCCCTGCCGCGCCAGGCGATGCACCAGGGCGTCGATTTCCCTGGCGACGACACTCTTGCCTGCAAACGAAGCGAGCGGAAGACCGGTACTTAGATGTCGGGCGCGGTCCATCGCGGCCGCGCTGAATTGTCCGAGGTTGACGGAATAGTCGCCCAGAAAGGCGGCGATGTTTCCGTCCGGCTGCATCTGGAGGGAGAAGCGATGGCTCAATCGGGCAGCAATGTCTGGCGCGATCTTCCTGGTCGGCTTTTTCCCGGGAGCGCGCACGAAAGAGCAGCCTTCAGGTATGTGGCAGGAATGAAGTCAGATCGCTTTCCGGTCGCGGCCGGTCCAACAATCCGAGCTTCACCGGCACATCGTAAAGGCGGCCCGGTGCGAAGCGGCGATAGAAATGACGCAGGCCGGGAACGAGCACTCTGACGACGGGAACCTCGACGTCGGGACGTGTCTGGTCGAGGACGAGGAAATCGTAGCCTGCACGGGCGGCGATCTCGACGCAGGCAATGACCTGGTCTCGCGTATTGTCGTGAAGCTTGAGGCTCGGCGCCGGGGGGATGATAGGGCGATCTCTCGGTGTCAGGAACGGGTAGTCTTCCAGACGCAGCGGTGTGACACCGTCGAGGGTCGGCTTCTCGCCGCTCGCGCCGCCCATCATGCCGACCGACATGAATTGGGTCAGCTCGGTGAGGGAGCGCAGCAGGGCTATGCGGCGGTCGAAATGCGCGCCGGAGCCGAACTCGATATTCTCGTGTCCATTCTGCATCCAGTGCATGATCGCCACGTAAGTCGGAATGCCGAGATCGGTGGTGATGTCGAGCACCCACAGCTTGCGCCCGGCTTCCGCAAATTGAGTTTGGAGATCCCGGACGTAGAAGTCGTCGAACTGCTCGAGGTCGACTTCGGCGCGCTGCACCCGGTTGTACCACCAGATCGCGTAGGCATCGCGCTCTATCAGCTCGAGGAAGCCCTGGACAATCGCTTCGTCGCGGGTGTTGCCGGCCGCGCAGCCGTTGGAATCCGTGTGAAAGCCGCCATAAAAGAAATACAGGAGACCCGTCGGCAGATATCTGAAGCGTTTGTCGCGCAGCGATGAGACCGGCGACCACTCGGTCCTCGTCGCGGGATCGAACGGCTCGGGCACCGGATGGGGATCGTCCGGTCGCTGGAGAAACCTGTTCTTGAACTGCGTTTCGCTGAAGAGCTGGACATCGTTGGGAAGAAGCGCGTCGCCAGGAGCGAAATCGTCAAATCGACGCGTCGTCCTGATCTCATCGCCCTGGAAAATGCCCGAATAGCGTTCGATCGATTCCATCAGCGCGCTGGCTTCGCCCTGCTCGGCGGTCGAGCCCTTGCCAAAGCTGCCGCCGCTCAATCCGGACCTGAGCTGGTCGATGCTGTGGGCCGGCGCGGAGAAATTATGCTGGGCGAAATAGTTGGTGTTCATCGGCAGATCGACGTCGATCCGCTCGAGCCTGGACACCACGCCTGTCAGTGGGCTCACATGCTTGCGGAAGCGCGACACCGTCGAGCGCGATGTCACGGTGCGGTATCCACCGCTGGTCATGACGAGCCTCTTGCCCTCGGCAATCTCGACCAGGGCCGGAGATCGGCGCGGGTTGTTCAGCTTCCTGCTGCCGCAGGTCGGACATTGCGGGCGTCGCGTCACGTAGTGCTTGGCGATGGCGGCGCCGGTCAGGTCGAAGCTTGCGATGTGATCGCGCAAATCGGTGCGAAAGCCCGAGGCAATCGCCTTGGCGATCTCGACGGCCGCAAAATGGATTCCCGCTTGGCCGACGCTTTCCCTGACGAGCGGCGATGTGGCAACCGCATGCGCCGGTCCCCGGTCGAGAAATCCCTTGATCTCCCGATTGCGGATCATGCGATCGAACAGGCAGGTCCAGCAGGCGCTCTCGCCCGGTTTGAACACGGGCCCGACCAGCGGAAACGGACCGGATGGCTGGACCAGCAACCAGGGCGTCTTGGCGGCCACTCGTTCTTGGTTCAGTTCAGCAAGTCGCCGGTCGAGATAGTCGTTCGCCAGCGTGATCGTGAACTTCGGCGCTCGCTTGGCGATTTGAACCCCGAGCTTGCTCAACGCCGCGGTCAGCTCCTTGGCGCCTTTGACGTCAATCGACTCGACCTGTACCGGGCAATTGCGAAGATTCTGCTCCGCGATCTCCAGGGGCATGCCTAGGCTTGCCAGGAAACCAGCGACGGCACCGTCAAACGCTTTCGAGGTCGCTGCAACGACATATCGGCGATCGAGGAGCCGCTTGATCGCTTCCTCGATCTTGTCGGCCGGAAAGTGCTTCGAAAGCTGGCGAATGATCTCCGACCAAGCCTTGCCATGTTTTCCGATCGCGGTGGCCAAGGCACAGTAGAGCTCGCCATGCAGGAAGAACTTGCGATCCTCGGAATAGAGGCAAACCGCATCGGGAGGCAGTACGTAAGCGGTGAAGTTCGGTGCAAATCGGAGAACGTCTTTGCGGGTCTGCCGCGCAACGCGGGTCTTGCGAGTTGCAGTCATTGAGTCAGCACGCTGATCCTGTTGCCGTCACGCTGGATCCCCGGCGCAAGACGGATCGTCGCGACCGCGCGCCGGCATTTTCCCGGAGAATTGAAACGAATTCAGCTGCCACCCGCAAGCTGCCGATGCAAGCATCGGAGCGAAATCAAGCAATTGGCCGGCCCCTTTCTTGAGGCCGGCCAATGACCTATCAACCCGTGAATTTGACATTCGGAGCGCGCCGAGGCCTAGCACCAGCGGCAGCGGCCCCACGATGCGCAGCAACCCGCGCATGATACGGCGCATCCCACCACACCGACAGCACAGCCAACTGCGCAACCTGCACATCGGCAACCGACGCCACATCGGCAACCACGGCAACCCCGACAGCCTCCGCAGCCGCGCAACCGCCGCATCCACGCCACGCCAGCTGCACGCGGCTGCCGGCGTTTTCCTTGTCGAAGAGATGGAAGGTGGCGAGGCTGACGTCAGCCATTTCCTCGTCATCGAGCGTGATTGCCTGACCCGTTCCAAGGTGCGGCAATTGCTGCACGTCGGGTGTCGGCACGGCGGACGCCGATGCGCCTCCCGCCAGCGAGAACGTCAACCCTGCGGCTCCGAACGCCGGCACGGCGACTTTGGTTACCCGCTTCTTCCGTTTAGAAGTCTGCTTCGCCTGCCGCATGGTCCAACCTCCGAGCATTGCTAGAAGCATCCGAGCCGCGGTAAGTCTACGCTCAGGAAATAACACGAGCAAGAATTACGCGCACAAAAGCGCGGCGCTGCGCGTTCAGAATGTATTCATCTTCATGAACGGCATCGGCACGGGCAGTTGACGCAGGGCATCAACGATCGGCGCTGTTGGTGCGCGTGCAGCTTGGTGCAGTGCCGCAAGCGCATCGAATCTTGAACGGAGAGGTCCGCGTGGCAGATCAATCAGGGCGTTTCGCTTGGTATGAACTCCTGACCACGGATGTCGCGGCGGCCGGCGCATTTTATCGCAAGGCCGTCGGCTGGGGCGTGAGGGATGAATCGACCCCCGAACTGCCCTACATGGTGTTTCGTAGCGGCGGCGCTCCGCTGGGCGGACTTATGGATATCCCGGAAGAGGGGCGGAGATTGGGGGCGACGCCGAGATGGATGGGATACGTCGCCGTCGACGACCTGGACGCAACCGCCGTGCAGATCAGGCGCCTCGGAGGCAGGATCCTTGTGCCGCCGACCGACACCAATATTGGCCGCATAGCAGTCGTTGCCGATCCGCAGGAGGCGACGTTCGGGCTGATCAAAGAACCAACCTATGGCCGACGGAAACCGGGCCGGCTGGACGAGCAGGGGCGCGTAGGCTGGCATGAGTTGCTGGCCGCCGACCGGACCGTGATCTTCGATTTCTACAGAGAACTATTCGGTTGGCAGAAAGCGGACGCTCAAGGCGAACCAGCGGCCTGGTATCAATTGTTTTCGGCGGGTGGGCAGACGGTCGGCGGCATGCTCACGAAACTTCCGAGCGTGACGCAGCCGAGCTGGTTGCATTACTTCAACGTCGACGACATCGGTGCTGCCACGAAACATGTGAATGCTGGCGGAGGCCGGATCCTCCAGGGTCCGATCGAGTTGCCCGATGGCTGCTGGATCGCACGATGTGTCGATCCCCAGGGTGCCCTGTTTGCATTGCAGGGCGCCCGAGGTCAGACAAGCATTGAGCCATCCTCGGCTTCGGAAATCGGCTGGTCCGCCAAGTGGGGTGGCATTGCCTCCCAGGGGAGAATTGTGCTGCCCAAGCCGGAGCGCTAGCCACAGCGTCTCTCCGGCGCTGACCCGAGCTTGCAATAGCCCGCGCCGGGAGCAGGGGAGGCCTGCGAAAGGCCGATCCGGCCCTGTCCGGCCCAAGTTCCCGTTGCACCTGATCACCCCGTGCGCTATCCGGCCGGAAAGGCCTGAGGCGGCTCCATATTTTCCGCTCAGGCACCCAAACCCGAGGACGGAAACCGCCATGCCAGCCTATCGCTCCCGCACCACCACCCACGGCCGCAACATGGCGGGCGCCCGCGGCCTCTGGCGCGCGACGGGCATGAAGGACGCAGATTTCGGCAAGCCGATCATCGCGGTCGTCAACTCTTTCACCCAGTTCGTGCCCGGCCATGTCCACCTCAAGGACCTCGGCCAGCTGGTCGCCCGCGAGATCGAGCAGGCCGGCGGCGTCGCCAAGGAGTTCAACACCATCGCCGTCGACGACGGCATCGCCATGGGCCATGACGGCATGCTCTACAGCCTGCCGTCGCGCGAGCTGATCGCCGACAGCGTCGAGTACATGGCCAACGCGCACTGCGCCGACGGCCTCGTCTGCATCTCCAACTGCGACAAGATCACGCCCGGCATGCTGATGGCCGCGCTGCGGCTCAACATCCCCGCCGTGTTCGTCTCGGGCGGCCCGATGGAGGCCGGCAAGGTCAAGCTGCAGGGCAAGACCAAGGCGGTCGACCTCATCGACGCCATGGTCGCCGCGGCCGACTCCAAGGTCAGCGACGAGGACGTCAAGGTGATCGAGCGCTCGGCGTGCCCGACCTGCGGCTCCTGCTCGGGCATGTTCACCGCCAACTCCATGAACTGCCTGACCGAGGCGTTGGGCCTGGCGCTCCCCGGCAACGGCTCGATGGTCGCAACCCACGCCGACCGCAAGCGCCTGTTCGTCGAGGCCGGCCACACCATCGTCGACCTCGTCCGCCGCTATTACGAGCAGGACGACGCCTCCGTGCTGCCCCGCAACATCGCGAACTTCAAGGCGTTCGAGAACGCGATGACGCTCGACATCGCGATGGGCGGCTCGACCAACACCGTGCTGCATCTGCTCGCCGCCGCTCATGAAGGGCAGGTGGCCTTCACGATGCAGGACATCGACCGGCTGTCGCGCCGCGTGCCCGTGCTGTGCAAGGTCGCGCCGTCGGTCGCCGACGTGCATGTCGAGGACGTGCATCGCGCCGGCGGCATCATGGGCATTCTCGGCGAACTCGACCGTGCCGGCCTGATCGACACCTCGGTCTCGACCGTGCACGCGCCGACCATGAACGATGCGCTGGAGCGCTGGGACATCAAGCGCTCCAAGAGCGAGGCGGTGCGCACTTTCTATCGTGCCTCGCCCGGCGGCATCCCGACCCAAGTCGCCTTCAGCCAGGAGCGCCGCTACGACGAGCTCGATGCCGACCGCGAGAAGGGCGTGGTGCGCGATCTCGAGCATGCCTTCAGCAAGGACGGTGGTCTCGCCGTGCTCTACGGCAATCTCGCGCAGGACGGCTGCATCGTGAAGACCGCCGGCGTCGATGCCTCGATCCTGAAGTTCTCTGGCCCCGCGCGCGTGTTCGAAAGCCAGGACGCGGCCGTCGAAGGCATCCTTGGCGGCAAGGTCGTCGCCGGCGAGGTCGTGGTCATCATCTACGAAGGCCCGCGCGGCGGCCCCGGCATGCAGGAGATGCTGTATCCGACCAGCTATTTGAAATCGATGGGCCTCGGAAAGGCTTGTGCGCTCGTCACCGACGGCCGCTTCTCCGGCGGCTCGTCCGGCCTGTCGATCGGCCATCTGTCGCCGGAGGCGGCGGAAGGCGGCAACATCGGTCTGGTGCGCACCGGTGACGTCATCGCCATCGACATTCCGAACCGCAGCATCACGCTTGAGGTCTCCGACGAGGAGCTCGCCAGCCGCCGCGCAGCGGAAGAGGCGAAGGGCGATGCCGCCTGGCAGGCGACGGGCCGCAAGCGCAACGTCTCCACCGCGCTCCAGGCTTACGCTGCGCTCACCACCAGCGCCGCGCGCGGCGCGGTGCGCGAGGTGAAGCGTCGCTCGAAGTGAGCATCGCGCCGTTCGCACGGCGTGCGCATAGTCAACAAGTCCTGAACGGCCGGCGAGAGCCGGCCGTTCGCGTTAAGGATGCTCCAACGAACTTCGGCAGCCCAGGAGTTTGCGGCGTATATTGCGCGCGACCTTCGCAAATCCAATTCGGGCAACTGGGGCACCACCGCAATGTCTCGTACTCTCGCTGTTGTTTTCTCTACGGCCGTCGCCGCGATTTCGATGACGGGCGCAGCCTCCGCCGGCTGCTACAATTGCTACACGCCGCCGCCGTGCCAGACCTGCTACCAGCAGCAATACGTCGCCCCGCAATACCGCACCGTCGACGAGACCGTGATGGTGTCGCCGGGCTCCGTGGTCGCGCACCGCACGCCGGCGCAGTACCGCACCGTGATGGTGCCGCAGACCGTGATGGTCGCGCCGCCTGGCGTGCAGTACGAGCGCATCCCGCCGCAATATGCGACGCGCCAGCGCGTCGAGATGGTCTCGCCCGGCTATTCCTATTACGCCCCGGTGCAGATGGGCTGCGCGTCCTGCGGCTACTGAGCCGAGGCAGCAACGAGGAATTCCAAGCGGCGCTCCCTCGGGGGCGCCGCATTGCTTTTGGGGGCAGCAAACGAGGCCCGGAAACGGAGGCGAATCCAAACCGGGCCTCGCAACCAGCGACGCCCTGGGAGATGTCGCCAGTGTCCGGGATTGCTGAGCGGCCGACCTGTGTCGGTGGCCGACGCGTTGCGTGAAGCTAGAGGAACAGCCTGACGCTCGCCTGACAGACCGGGCGCCGTGGAAAGGCAGGAGGCAGGGCGCGAACTTCGCGTTGCCTTGCGGCACCGACTGCGTTAAGCGACAGCCATTCCGGGCTTGGAAGGGTGGCCGAGTGGTTTAAGGCACCGGTCTTGAAAACCGGCGTGCCCGCAAGGGTACCGTGGGTTCGAATCCCACCCCTTCCGCCAATACATTGTTCTCCACTGTTCGCAGTCGTTCGAACTCCACAGCAAAATCAGTGGCTTGCGCCGAAAAACTGTACTTCGCAGTTCTCCGGTGTTCTCCCTAATCGGGACGCTGGCCGTAGCTTTAGACCGTGGGTTCGGAGGACGGTTTTCCTGGAGGAACAATGGCTGGAAGGCTCAAACCACTCGACGTCGATCGCCAAACCAAGCCCGGCAAATACGCCGACGGCGGTGGGCTTTATTTGATCGTCACAGGACCAACTTCGAAAAGCTGGTCCTACCGATTCTGGAAGGACGGCAAGGAGCGTTGGCACGGCCTCGGCTCCTTGAAGGATGTGTCGCTAAAGGACGCGCGACTGGCACGCGATGCTGCGCGGCTGCGCGTGAAGGGCGATCGCAGCACCGCCGGCGTGGACATCGTGCAGGAGCGGCGAAAGGCGCGCGAAGAGGCGAAAGCCGTCCAAGCCAAGGTCGTCATGCCAACGTTCGAGGAGTGCGCGGAAGCTTACATCCGGGCGAACTGGTCGACCTGGAGCGAGAAGCATCGCGATCAGTGGCCATCCTCCCTCAAGCGCTACGCCTATTCCACCATCGGCAAGCTGACGATTCCGGAGATCAAGCCAAGCCACATCCACGATCTGCTGAAGCCAATCTGGGTGGAAAAGCGGGAGACCGCGAACCGTGTCCGCGGCCGGATCGAAACGATCATCGCGAAGAACGTCGATATCGACGATCCGGACTTCCGCAATCCGGCTGAATTGACGAGGCAGCTGCGTGAAAAGTTGCCAAAGCGTCCCAAACGGGTGGTCCGCCATCATCCTGCCTTGCCTTACAGCGAGGCGCCGGCCTTCATGAAGCTCCTTGCCGGTGCGCCCGGGACGGCTGCCGCCATGCTGCGTTTTCTGATCTTCACAGCTTGCCGCACGAACGAGGCCGTCGACGGGCAGTGGTGTGAAATCGATCGTCCGGCCGCCACCTGGAAAATCCCCGGCGAGCGGATGAAGATGGACCAAGACCACCACGTTCCCTTGACAGATCCCGCGCTGGCGGTGCTCGACGAGATGCGCGATGGCAGTCAAGGTGAACTGATCTTTAATAATCCCGATGGCGGAGCATTCTCCGAAAATGCGATGCTCGCGGTACTTGATCGTCTCGGCTACGGACACGTCACGGTGCATGGCTTCCGGTCTACCTTTGCCACCTGGGCCGAGGAATGCACCGACTATCCTGATGGAGTCCGCGAGGCTGCGCTTGCCCATAAATACAAGAGCGAGACCACTGCGGCCTATCAACGTGGCCAGAAGCTGGAAAAGCGACGAGCGCTGATGAAAGATTGGGCCGCATTCTTGACTGATGCCAAGGTGGTCTCGTTGGACGATCGGAGGGTAGGATAGCCTTCGAGCTGAGCCAACCATAGGCGAAGGTATTACAAGATGATTCGATGAAACGATCCAATGTCCGCTAGTCTTCATACAGCGACGGAATAGTGGGACATTAGATAAGGGCCGCTAAGGGCCAGAGGCGGACATTCGATCTTTGCCTCTAACCGTCTTGCTGCTACGCTCTGAATTGCGACGAACGAAACCGGGGAGGCTTCCATGCAGCCGGTCACTCGCTACGCGAAAAGCGGCGACGTTCACATCGCCTACCAGGTATTCGGCGATGGGCCGATCAATTTGATTCTTGCCCCATATTTTGTATCGAACATTGAGGTGTACTGGGAGCACCCCGCAGTCGCGCGATGGCTGTTGCGGTTGGCATCCTTTGCCCGGGTTGCAGTGTTTGACAAGCGCGGTACCGGCATGTCCGACCGTGCCTCCGAGCTTCCGGGGCTCGACCAACGTATGGACGATTTGCGGGCAGTTATGGACGCCGCAAAGATGCAAGAGGCGGCACTTCTTGGAGCATCGGAAGGCGCATCCTTGGCCGCGCTGTTTGCTGCGACATACCCGGCAAGGTCCCGTGGGCTGATACTCTACGGCGGCTTTGCGCAATTTTCGTCCTGGCTACCGACAGAGCAGGCGTTTGCAGACTTCCTTGCCTATATTGATCAATTCTGGGGGTCTGGTGCCAGCAGCGCTGTCTTTTTTCCATCACTTGCCAATGATCCAGCTGGCCAACAATGGATGGGCAGGTTCGAGCGCCTCGGGGCGAGCCCGGCCGCGGCGACCGCGCTCATGCACATGAATAGTCAAATCGATATTAGCAACATCCTGCCAACGATCCGGGTGCCCACGCTCGTCATGCACCGGACCGGGGACAAAGCAATCAATGTGGAGGGGGGACGTTATCTCGCGGAGCACATCCCCGGCGCTCGTTATATCGAGCTTCCTGGAATCGATCACCCTCCCTTTTTCGGCGACAATGCCGACCTGATCGCGGATGCGATAGAGGAATTTTTGACCGGCACGCGGGCACCGATCATGGTTGACCGGGTGCTCGCCACCGTTCTCTTTACTGACATTGTTGGATCAACCGAGAAAGCGGCTACACTTGGCGACCGCCGTTGGCGCGACCTGCTTGATGCTCATCACGCCATGATCCGACGCAACCTTGATCACTTTCGCGGACGTGAAGTCAAGACAACGGGCGATGGTATCTTGGCCGCCTTCGATGGACCGGCACGCGGGGTACGCTGCGCGTGTGCAATTGCCGATGAAGTTCGGTCCCTCGGCATCGAGATTCGTGCGGGGCTGCACACCGGCGAGTGCGAAATGAGTGACGCCGACGTTGGCGGAATCGCCGTGCACATCGGCGCGCGCGTGGCAGCGCTCGCAGGTGCGAGCGAGGTTCTAGTATCCAGCACGGTAAAAGAACTAGTGGCAGGTTCGGCGTTACGCTTTGACGATCGTGGTATCCAGTCGCTTAAGGGCATTCCTGGCGAATGGCGCATATTTGCAGTCGGGCGATAACTGTCCAACAATTCCGCAATGCATTCGCAAACGGGATGCATGGTCTTCGAGGATGCCCGCAAGTCACACTGTGAATGGGGCCTGCAGGTAGGTCCTGGTTGCCTCAAGGGGAAGAAGGTCTGCATCGGGCCAGAAGGAGACATTCGGCGGTGCGAACGACCTACGAGGCAAAACTCAGGCGCGTGGTGCGCGCCGCCAAAGCGGGGCTCAATCCGTGGGCTGCGGGCCGTCGTAGCCTTCGATCACGATGATATCGATGTCCACGGCGTCCGCGCGCAGTGCCCTCGCCTTAGTGTATTCAGGTGAGCGGTAGCAGGCGAGCGCGGTTTCGTAGTCCTTGAACTCGATCACGATGTTGCGGTCGCGCGCCTTGCCCTCCACCGCCTCGAAGGTGCCGCCGCGCACCAGGAATTTCGCGTCGTATTTGCGGAGCACCGCCGCGAAGGCGGGGCCGTAGGCTTTGGTGTATTCGGGTTTGATCACATCAATGCGCCCGATCCAATAACCGTTCGGCATGCTGTCCTCCTCATCTTTGCATTCTCAAATCAAGAGGGGCCGCTGGGGGTTAAATTGCTCTGCGGAGCATGGTTCCGTCGGGTTGACGACACCGTTGGCCTCGAGGTTAGTGGCGCCACGGAGCCAGGCTAATCGAGCGTCGAGGTCCGTTCAGGTCAAAAGCAGTAAAGTTCAACTCGAGCAGATGCTTTCCGCTTCTACGTCAACAGCTGACCTCGCCTTTATGGGTAAACGCCCTAGTTTGATGCGTCGCAGTGAAATGGTGTCTTGCTGCGGTGCCTCTACGCTTCCGCTCCGCAAGATCGGTATGCTATCACCATTTTGCCTGAAGCGAACGCGTGTTGAGGAACGCGGCCTCACGAGCTTGCATTGTCGGTGTGATCTTCAATTTTAGATGAGGCCGACAATGCATCCTGTCGTCAGAATGGTCGCGATTGCGACAGTCCCTGTTTGGATCGGAGTGACCCCGGAGTCCGCCGCAGCACAGGATTTCAATGATCGATGGTCCATCATTCCAAAGGCCCACGCAGACCCGGCCCCTGAGGGACTCGAACAGGTGAAGAAGGACGAGCCGCAAGCGCAACCTCCGACTGGACAAGATACATTGAAGGACGCTCGAACTTCCAATCGAGTTTTTTCCGGAAAGGCTTCCTTCTATGCGTATTCCAAGAGCAAGACAGCGAGCGGCTCGTTATTCAATCGGAATCTACTGACGGCCGCCCATCGCAACCTACCGTTCGGCACCAAGGTCCGCGTAACCCATGGCGGAAGCAGCGTCATCGTCACCATCAATGACCGAGGCCCGTTCGTTCGTGGCCGCGTCCTAGACCTATCGCGCGCCGCGGCGCAAAGCTTAGGAATTACGGAGCTTGGCGTCGCCCATATTCGTGCTGAGGTGTTGTAGAGAACGATGCTGATAGAAGGCGTGCCCTTGCCGCGCCAGCTTAAACCGGCCAAGCACCGAAGCCGCTGTAAACCCCTCCAGCGCGATCTAGGCCCTAGACCATCGCCCTGCCGCGGGTACCTTCGTTCTGCGGCACCCTGTTTTTCGACATCTGCACCGACACGAGCTCAAGTGCGAGCCAATCTTGGGTTACCTGCAAAGCGGTTTTCGATATCGTTTTGACTGCTTATTGGCAGCGCAAACTGCTGCTTGAACATCCCTGCAGCACGTTCTCATAGAAATCCTGTAGGTGCAGGTCCGCTCGGGTCAAAAGCTGACCATCGGAGAGCCCGGCAGCTTGGTCTGCAACTGGCCAAGACCGGACTCATGCAGCGCAGCAAACAACAGACGTCGATGCGCCCACGGACAAGGTCCCCAAAAATATGCCGCCGGGTGGCGTTCCGGATAACGTATTCAGAGGAAGCAAGACGCGGGTAGATGGCTTGCGGGAGAGCCACGGAGCGCAATCGATAAACCGCGGCCATTTTGCCTGCAACGCCAGGGCCCCGGCTGCGCGGGACCCCTCGCTGGCTGGCAAAATCCCGACAGATCAGGTTGGGCTCAAGGGGATCAGCGTCATTTCCTCCGGATAATAGCGGAAGCCATCGCCCTGCTTCGCCACGTGGCCGATCCCCGGCCAAGCAAAATGATAGGCGAGCAGGCGCGTCCTGCCCTCCGCCAGCATGTTGAGCACACGCACCCGGCTCTTCGCCGACTGTTTGGCGTCGGTATCGTACAGGCCTTGCTGCCGTCGCCGGCGAGCACCGGCGGCAGGTCGTCCTCGATCTCGTCATAAAGCGAGAGGCGGCGCCCGGTCGCGTCGCTGGCGCTGCTGTCATTGAAGACCAGCGCGAGATGACCGTTGCCGAGCCGCGCGAGCTGGATCGACGAATTGTTGTTGGGAAGCACGGTCGGCGATGGCGCCGGCCAGGTGCGGCCGTGATCGCTGGACCGGCTCTGGTAGATGTTGTCGGCCCAGCGGCTGCGGAACAGCGCCAGCAGCGAGCCGTCGTCGAGCCGCGCGATGCTCATATGCACGCAGCCGCGGCTGCCGGGAACGTCGACGTCGCGCCAGGTCTTGCCGGCATCGGACGAGATCTTCACCGCGCTGGTGTCCTCGTCGCCGTTCCATTTCCGGCCCGGCGTGCTGTGACAATAGAACACCGGCAGCAGCCAGTCGCCGTTGTCGAGCACGACGATCGGCTGCCGGATGAAGGTGCCGCGGCCGCGCTCTTCGGCAAACATCGTCTCGATCGGACCCCAGCTCTTGCCATTGTCACGGGATATGCGGCGGCGGATCAGGGCGGTGTCCTGGTTGCCCGCCAGCTGCGCCGTCCACATCAGCCACAGCGTGCCGTCGGGGACGGGGAACAGCACCGGGTTCTGCTCGGAGCGCCCCGCATCGTCGGATAGCTTTTCAGCCGGCGACCATTGCGTCGCGCCGCGGGCGAGGCGCGAGAAATAGACCGAGATGTCCGACATACCCTCCTGCGTGCCGCCGAACCAGACGCAGGCGAGATCGCCCCCCGCGAGCGGCATCAGATTGGCGGCGTGGTTCTGCACACAAGGCGAGGGGATGAAGGCATCGAACCGGTCGGGATCGCCGGCGGCCGGGCGAACGACGCCGTCGGCGGCGATCTCGATGTCGGTGGTCACGATCTCGGTATCGATGATCATGTCGAGGTCCTTTCCACGAATGCATTGGACTGTGCTGCCTGCGGCGCCGCCGCCGCGGTCGGAGCGCGGCCGAGCACGAGGCGCTCGATCGCCATCACGACCAGCGGGGTTGCGGCCGCGACATACATGTTGTCGATGCCGAAGGGGTTGCCGAGCATGTACCAGACCGTGGTCGAGAGCGCGGCGCCGATCAGGCCGGCGGTGGCGCCGCGGTTGCTCGCGAACAGCGGCAGATAGAAGCCCATCATCGCGACGATCGTGATCGACAGCCGCAGCGCGCGGGTGAAGAACGACAACTTGAGGATCTCCGGAATGAAGAAGACGAACACCAGCGGCACGATGCCGATCACCACCGAGAACACCCGCGTCATCTTCAATTCCCGTTCCGGCGTCGGCTTCCAGTACGGCACGTAGAAGTCGCGCACCACGAGCGAAGCGATGGCGAGCGCGACGGTGCAGACGCTGACGAAGATCGAGGCGACCAGCGACGTCGTGACGAAGGCGGCGGCCAGCGGCGGCATCTTCTCCAGGAACACCGGCAGCGCGTAGAGGCTGTTCATGTCGGGGTAGAGGTATTTCGCGGCAACGCCGATCAGCGCGAGCAGGAAGCCGAGCGGCAGGCAGAACGCGGCGGCATAGAAGGTGGCCTTGCGGGCGTCGTCGGCGCTCGGCGTCGACGAGATCGCCTGCACGATGAACTGGGTCGAGAAGATCGCGCCGACCGTGCCGAAGGTCCAGGCGAAGATGGTCGCAAAGCCGATCTTGCCGTCCCAGGTGAAGTAATAGGCCGGCAGCTTGGCCTGGATCGGCGCGATGCCGCCGGTCAGCGACATCGCGACCGCGAAGATGATGACGATGCCGACGACCTTGAAGGCGCTGTGCAGGATCGTCACCCAGGCGACGCCCTTCAACCCTCCGAACACGTAGTAGAAGGTCGAGACCACCGCGATGATGCACATCGCGACCGGCAGGCTGACATGCAGTGCGGTCGCGATCGCAGCGGCGCCGCTGACGTAATTTCCGACATTCACCAGCAGCAGCGCGTAGATCATGATCACGGACACCGTGAGCATGGTCGACTTGCCGTATTTCTGCGCGATCGCGGCCGAGATGGTGTATTCGCCGGAATTGTAGAGCTTCTTCACCATCAACAGCCCGAACAGCAGAAAGCCGATCGAGGCGCCGAGTACGGCCCATCCCGCGGCCATGCCTGATTGGAACGCCTCCTGCGCAGTGCCGACGGTCGACTTGGCGCCGACGAACTCGGACATCATCAGCACGCCGACGACGACGGCCGGCATGGCGCGCGCGGCGGTCATGAACTGGTCGCTGGTCCGGCTGCGCAGCTTGAGCGTGAGCCAGGAGGTGAAGGCGATGTAGGCGACGATCATCGTGACGATGAGCGTGCTCTCGCCATTGAGGATGGCTTGCATCGGTGACGTTTCCTCTGGTGACGCGGACGCGGTGTTGTCAGCCCGCTCTGTCCGATTGCGGTGTTCGGAATGCGAACAATTGTTGTTAAAGATCATTAAACCTGTCCGGGCGCCGTGCGTCAAGCGCACGCCTCGGCGAAACCCGTGTTCCAGAGAGCAGGATGGGCGCTATGGCGCGGCCGCGATCGCGGGCCTCAGCGCGGCGGCGTCGTCGCGCGCGGGCGTGCTAGTCGGCGCTACGCTTCCAGGCGCCGGTGCCCAGCTTGCCCGTGATGACAGCCAGCGCATCGCGGATCTCGTAGGCGCCGCCGTCGCTGTAGCCCGACAGGCCCCTGATTGCGTGCAGGGTCCAGCGGCCGTTCGCGGCCGTGATCGTGCCTTCGTGCGGACGCGCCGAGCGCTGCGGCTCGGCGTGGAATCGGTAGGTGCCGTCGCCCATGATCTGCCAGATCCAGCGCGATTGCCCGCGGCCGCTCGGCACCATGATCTCCCAGGTGCCGACCAGCGCGGGGTCGATCCCTGGCGCCGCCGGCGTGGGCGGTGGAGCAGGGGAGACGGCGGCCGGAAGTGGGCTCGGCGACGCTGCGCCTTCGGCGCCGGCGGGTGGCGGGCCGGCGAGGTAGATCGCCTTGCGCGACAGCGAGCCATAGACGAACGGCTGCTGCTCGTTGCGCGTCGCCTCCATCACGTCGTCGCGGACGTTGCGGAACATGAACGTCACCTCGACGCCGGGCACCTCGATGTTGCGCAGGAGTGCCGCGGCAAACGGGCTGTTGCGCGCGTCGCCGTCGAGCGCTGTGGTGCCGTCGCGCGCGGCATAGGCGACGAGAACGTTGCCGACCGGCTCGATGCGGCCGAGCCCGCTCGTGGAGGCCGCACGCGTGGCGATCGACCTACTCATCTTGGCGGCAAACGGATTGTTGCGACAGGCGTCGAGGATGACGAGACCAAGGCTCGTGGTGCTCGACACCTGCAACATCACGCTTTGCAGGTTGATGGCTTCATTCGCCGCGTCCGTATCCCGCTTCAGCTCTGCGTCAACAGGGATCAGCCAGTTCTCGCCATTGATCTCCATGCCATGGCCGGCGAAATAAACCGCCGCCATCTCGGCGCCGACGGCCTCGCGCCCCAACGCGATCAGGCCGCGGCGCATGGCATCGAAACTGGCGTTGGTGGCGAGGGAGACAGCGAAGCCAAGTCGCTTCAGCGCCGCGGCGACGTCGCTCGCATCGTTCGGCGGATTGAGCAGCGCGGGCACGTTCCTGTAGGCACCGTTGCCGATGACGAGCGCGACCCGGCGGCCGTCCGCGGCTTCAGCCAAAGGCGCCATTCCCGCTAATGCGGTTGCGGCTGTCAACCTTGAGACGAATTCGCGCCGGTTCATCCGGATCTCGCTGGCTCGAACCAGCTTTGATCCTAGCGCAACGGAGCCGGGGGAGCCACGGGCTTACCCTAGCAATTGTTTCAACGCCTTGGCATCGGCGGGCGCCGTGCTCTTCTGGTCGTTGTCGAAATAGACGTAGACGTCGCAGCCCTGCCGCTTCCATGACAGCAGCTTGAAGAAGGACGCCAGCCTGTCGGCGTTCGCCTTGAATTTGCGGCGGCAGCTGGAACAGGATCGGTCCGACCTTGCCGCCGAGCTGCGAGATGCGGCGGCTCGCGCGATGGCGGAAGCCTCGCCTGCCGAAAGGAACGTCCGTGCTGTCGATACGTTTCTCGTGAGCTTGGTCAACGGGAGGCCGGAACCGATGTACGCGCTGTTCGAAGGCAACAAGCAGATCGGCGATCCCTTTCCTTCCGAGAAGGAAGTGTGGGAAGCCGCCCTGATCGAGGGATTGGTGACCGACGTGCCGGTCGCGGACGAGGAAGGCGGCCGGCTTCTGCCCGAGGGATATCACGTCGCGCGGGTGGAGGAGAGCGAGGTCTGCGAGCCACGGCCGGAGTGGAAGCTGCCGCGCGAGATCAGCTAGTTCGACGCCAGCGCGGTCTTGGCGACCTCGGCCATCCAGGTCGATGCGACGGGGAGGATCGCGTCGTTGAAATCGTAGCGCGGGCCGTGCAGCTCGGCGCCGTCGCGCAACGGCCCGTTGCCGATCCAGACGAACGCGCCCGGCCGCTTCTGCAGATAGAAGGCGAAATCCTCGCCGGCCATGCTGGGCGCAAGATCGCGGCGCACGGGCGCCTGCGCCTTGTCGGCGGCGATGCGGGCGAGGTCCGCTTCCGCCGGCGTGTTGATCACGACGCCGACGCCCATGACGATCTCGGGCGTCACCTTGACGCCGAAGCTCGTCGCAATCCCGGCGCAGGTGCGCTCGATGCCGTCGAGGATGGTGTCCTTCACGCCGTCGCGGTGGTAGCGCAGCGTGCCGCGGATGGTGACGCGGCCTGCGATCTGGTTCGGCGCGGTGCCGCCGTCGATGGTGCAGAGCGAGAGCACGGCGGTGTCGAGCGGATCGACGCTGCGCGACACGATTGTCTGCAGCGCTACGATGAGATGCCCCGCCGCCATCACCGGATCGCGGGTCAGATGCGGCATGCCGGCGTGGCCAGCATGGCCCTCGATGGTGATGGTGATGCGCCCGCCGGAGGCCATGACGACGCCGTCATGCACCGCGACGGTGCCGGCCTCCAGACCCGGCCAGTTGTGGAAGCCGAACACGCGGTCCATCGGAAAGCGCTCGAACAGCCCGGCCGCGACCATCGCACGCGAGCCGCCAAAGCCCTCTTCCGCCGGCTGGAAGATGAAGTCGACCGTGCCGCTCCAATTGGTGTCGGCCGCGAGCAGCGCGGCAGCGCCGAGCAGCGAGGCGGTGTGCCCGTCATGGCCGCAGGCATGCATCACGCCCGGCGTCGTCGAGGCGTAGGCAAGGCCGGTATCCTCGGTGATCGGCAGCGCATCCATGTCGGCGCGCAGGCCGACGCGGCCCTCCGCAGACCCGCGCCTCAAGGTCGCGACCACGCCGTGGCCGCCGATGCCGGCCTTGAAGGGAATGCCGAGCTCGGTCAGCTTCTCCTGCACGAAGGCGGCAGTTGCCTTCTCCTGGAGCGACAGCTCGGGATGCGCATGCAGATGCCGGCGCCATTCGGTCAGTTTCTTGTGCAGGTCGGGGGTCAAGGCGGGGGACTTTCGGATGGTGTCGGCTGTTGCCACCATAGCCGATTATCTGCGTCCCGCATCAAGCCCCTTGGAATGCCTCGCGTGCAAAGCAGCTCGCTCTATCGTCATGGCCGGGCTTGACCCGGCCATCCACGTCTTGCTTTGCAGAGCCAAAGAACGTGGATGCCCGGGACAAGCCCGGCCATGACGACCTCACGCCCTACGCCGCCAGCTTCGCCAGCCCTGTCCAGTCAAAACGGATGCCGTGGCCCGGACGGTCCGGCGCCAGCGCCTTGCCGTCCTGAAGCACCAGCGGGTGCTCGATATACTTGTCCAGCCCGAAGCCATGCGCCTCCAGATACGACCGGTTCGGGCAGGCCGCGAGCAAATGCACGGTGATGTCATGCGCACCGTGGCTGGTCACGGGCAGGTTGAAGGCTTCCGCCAGCCGCGCGATCTTCATGAACGCGCTGACGCCGCCGCAATTGGTGACGTCGGGCTCGGGATAGGACACCGCGCCCGCGACGATGTAGTTCTTGAACTCCCACAGCGAGCGCAGATTTTCGCCCGCCGCGATCGGCACGCCGCCGGCCTGCAGGATGCGGGCATGGCCCGCGACGTCGTCGGGAATGATCGGCTCCTCGAGCCAGGTAAGATCATAGGGAACGAAAGCGCAGGCGGCGCGGATGGCTTCCTCGACCGTCCACTTCATGTTGGCGTCCGCCATCAGCGGAAAGCCGTCGCCGAGATGCTTGCGCATCGCGGAGACGCGCGCGACGTCGGATTTGAGATCGGGCCGGCCGACCTTCATCTTGATGGCGCGAAAACCTTTTGCGAGATTGCCGTCGGTCTGCTTGAGCAGCGCCTCGACGGAGAGATCGAGATCGATGCCGCCGGCATAGCAGGGCACGTGCGCATCGAAGCCGCCGAGCAACTGGTACAGCGGCAGCTTCGCGCGCCGCGCCTTCAGGTCCCACAGCGCGATGTCGAGCGCGGACAGCGCCAGCACCGCCGGTCCGCCGCGGCCGCCATAATGCAGGCCCCACCAGACGTGGTGCCAGATCGCCTCGGTGTCGTCGGCCTCATGCCCCTCGACCAGCGGCGGAATCTCCCGCTTGAGGATGTCGGCGACAGCCCCGCCATTGCGGCCCACGGTGTAGGTGTAGCCGACGCCCTCGGCGCCATCGGCATCGCGCACTCGGCAGGTGATCAGCTCGAACGCCGCGATCTCGCCATGCGTGGAGTCGGACAGCGTGACGGGCAGGGGGATCCGGTAGAGGGCGGATTCGAGATTTGCGATACGTGGCATGTAGCCTCCCTGTTTTTTCTTCTTCGTAGGATGGGTAGAGCGAAGCGAAACCCATCAACCTCATCTTCGCAAGTAGCGATGGGTTTCGCTACGCTCTACCCATCCTACGCACTGCAACGCGTAAAAGGCGCAGGCGATCCCGCTTACCGCTTGGTGGCGTAATAATTGATGCTGATCGAGGCGCGGTGCGGCGAGGTTCGCCACACCGACATATCGAGCGCGTCGCCGCTGCCGGCGCCGACACGCCAGCTCGCCAGACGATGATTGTCGTCGTTGGACGGCTTGTCGGTCCGCTCACGGGCCTTCAATGATGTCTCGATCAGCCCGGGCAGCGCATCGGCCGAGACGCCGACGGCCGACACCGTGCAGGTCACGCTCGGACCATCGTCAGGTCCTGCGAAATAGGCCGTCATGCTGCCGAGCCTCTCGTCCCGCCTGAGCAGCTTCGCCGAGTAGAGAAGGTCGATTTTTGCCCCACGCTCCATCTCGGCCGTGATCGGGCCGCCGTCACTGGCAAAGCCCAGACCCGTTGCGATGCGCTCGACCTGGCTTGGCCGAGATGGCTTGGGCGCGCAGATCTTTGCGAAGAGATCGACCAGCAAGGCGCTGTTGTCCTCTTCCGCGCGAGCCGCGCCCACGAGCGCCAGCAGCGCAAATCCCGCGAGCGCGACCCGAACCACGCCAATCACCGCATCGTCGCGAGCTGCACGGCAAGCGCACATGCGCGGTCGTATTCGTCGAGATTGATCCACTCGTCGATGGTGTGCGCCTCGTTCTGGCCTGCGCCAAACGTCACGGTCGGAACGCCGTGGCGGACCATCCAGTTGGCGTCCAGGCCGCCATTGGCGGCGCGGACGTTCGGCGTGCCGCCGACCGCGGACACCGCCTCGATCGCGCGTTTCACCACGGGGAGGTTCTCCTTCATGCGGAACGGATAATAATCGGTCTCGGCCTTGAACTTGACCTTGCCGGACTTGCCTTGTGCATTCGTCACCTTCTTGGCCGCCTTCTCGAACGCGGCCTTGTAGGCTTTCGTGATCTCCTTGAAGAACTTTCCGTCATGGCTGCGGCTTTCGCCGCGCACATGGACGTAGTCGGTGACGACGTTGGTGGCATCGCCCGCGGGGCGGCCCTCGCCGCCGGTGACGGGGCCGACATTGCTGGTGCCTTGACGCTTGCCCTTCACCACCTTGCCGAACCAGCCGCCGGCCTTCACCTCGGCAAGCGCCAGCGCCATGATCATGGTCGAGGAGATGCCGCGCTCGGGCGCAACGCCGGCATGCGAGGCGCGGCCCATGATCTCGACGGTCCAGCGATCGGCGCCGACCGCGCCGATCACGACATTGGAGGCGGCGCCGCCGTCATAGTTGAACGCCATCGTGGGCTTGCCGAGCTCCTCCAGCTTGACGTGGCGCGCGCCATAGAGCCCGCTCTCCTCGCGCACACAGAACAGCAGCGTGATCGGCGGATGGTCGAGCTTCTGCTTGGCAAGCTCGGCCGCCAGCGTCACCAGCACGCCGCAGCCGCAGCGGTTGTCGCCGCCGAGCGCGGTCTTGGCCTCGTTGACGATCTTGCGGCCGGATTTCTTGGGCTTGGCGCCGGCGCAGAGCGGCACGGTGTCCATATGGGTCATGAACATGATGCGCGGCTGGTTGTGCAGCGTGCCACGGCCGGGCAGGTCGACGATGAGGTTGCCGGTCTCGGTCGGCACGGGAATGCGGGTGTTGGCATCGTCGAGCCGGATCGCCTTCGCGGGCACGCCGGCCTCCTTCAGCGCGGCGGTGAGCTCACGCCCGATCGCCGCCTCCTGTCCGGTGACGCCCTCGACGGCGAGGAAGCGCATGAGGCGATCGGTGGCGGCTTGGTGGTCGACGGGCATGTTTGATTCCTTTGGCGAACGGTGCCGGCCATCCTATGGGCTGGGCGAGGTGTAAGCCAAGAAGATCAGCACGCCGAATGCCAGCATTGCAGCCATGAACAGCAGCACCGCCGGCAGCCCGGCCAGCGCCGCGACCGCGCCGGTGACCGACTGCATCAGCGCCGCGCCGAGGAAGAAGGCGAGGTTCACGGCCGCGAGCGCCTTGCCTGCGGTTTGCGCATCGACCAGCTGCCTGGACATGCCGAACAGCAGCGGCTGCGCCGAGGTCGCAAGCCCGATGAGCACGAACAGCACGAGATCGTATTGCGGCGGCATCACCGGCAGGCCCAGCAGCGCGGAGACCGGATAATGCGGTGCCCCGAGCGCCAACAGCGTCAGCAGCACCGCCCCGGCCATATGCGAGCCGGCCACCAGCGCGCGGCGGCGGCCGAGCCTGCGGTCGATCATGCCGATGCACAGCGGCCCCGCGATCATCGCCAGCGTGAACGCGCCGAGCTGGTTGCCCGCCTCGACCCGCGTCAGCCCCTTGACGTCCATCAGCCACGGCCCGCCCCACAGCCCGCGCAGCACCAGCGAGGTCGCCAGCGACACCAGCGCCAGCGCGATCAGGCCGCGGAGGGGCCGCGAGAAGCCGAGCCTGAGCACCTCGATCATCTGCGACAGCGGCGAGGAATCGTCCTTGTGCTCGGCCGGCTGGCTCGGCACCAGCAGGAACACCGCGAGCGCGACCGCGATACCATCGAGCGCGGAGATCCAGAACCCGGCGCGCCAGCCGTAATTGTCGACCACGAAGGCGAGCGGGCTCGACGACAGCAGCATGCCGATATTGCCGATCGAGAGGATCGCGCCCGACCACAGCCCGAACCGCGCCGCCGACAATTGCTTCGCGGCGAGCGTCATCGGGCACATCAGCATGCCCGAGGTCGCGACGCCGAGCAGCACCTGCCCGAAGGCAAAGCTCGCAGGTCCCGTCGCAAAGCCCGACGCGATGGCGCCGACCACGGTTCCCGCGAGCAGGCTCAGCGACACCGGCCGCACGCCGAACCGGTCCATCGCCGCGCCGACCGGAATCTGCGCGGCAGCGAAGGCGAAGGGATAGACCGAGGTGAGGCTCGCCAGCGCCTGCGGCTCGATATGAAAATCGGCCGCCATCAGATCGAGGCTGACCGCCGGGATGGTGCGCAGCAAGGTCGAGAGCATGTGCCCGCAGGCGAGCGCAAGCAGCGCAAAGATCAGCGCGCGGGTGCCATGTCCCGCTTCATCCGTCGTAACCGCACTCATAGCGTCCCGTCCCGGCAAGGGTTTTGGCCGGGTTACACGATCGCGGAGAGGATGCCAATGGTGGGAAAGCAGGTCCGGCACGCGATGTTAGTGCCTTCCGGAGCTTCCCTGTTCAATTCCTGCACTCTGAGCTCTGCAGGCACAGGTTCGATTGCTCGAGCCTGGAGAAGTCTTCTGTCGCAACGAGGACGAGGAGCCCGAGCAGAATCATGGCCGCGATGTTCGAGCGCATCCCTGGGCCGCGTCCGGCAGCGTGACGGTCCTGCTCGAACTTCGAGAGGTCGAGCATGCGCAGGATCGTCTCGGACCGTCCATCGTCAGGCAGAGCTCTCCGGTCTGACGATGGCTTTCGAAACGGTATGATCTTTCCCCCGAGGTTGTGCTGATTGGCCCTCATCATGCGCCTCGACTGACAGTTGGTGTTGCCATCAACACGCCGACGATAAGGCCCGCTTGCAGCGAGCGTTCGTTAAATTCCTGTGCGCCGTTGCAATTCAGCGTGATGTCGCGGCGATCCTTAACATTCGTCCATCTCGTTTCTGTTTGTTGCTTCTCTGCCGATCGATCCGCCGCTTCGAGCAATTGCGTTTGCAGACGCGTGAACATGACGAATTGTACAGATTGCCGCACGCGATCGTTATTTTGACGCCGCGAACCTGTCCGCGATACTTCGCTTCCAACAGTGTGTTCACGTCCACGCGGCAAATTCACCGGAAGGCAGCCGCAGGCAACTGGATGGCCATTGACATGATCAGGCGACCGAAACTCGGCCTCACGATATTTGGAGTCGCCGCGGCAGGCGCGATTGCCTGTGGTGCCTGGTATGAACTCATCGGCAGCGTCAAGCCCGTCGAGGCGGCCGCGCAGAGCGCTTCCAGTCAAGCAGCGGCGAAGGTCCCCGTCACCTCATTCGCAGTGAAGACGGCCGACTTTCCCGTGTACACCTATGGTCTCGGAGTCGTCTCGCCGTTCAAGACGGTGACGGTGAAGAGCCGCGTCGACGGTCAGATCACCAAGGTGTTCTTCAGGCAGGGCCAGATGGTGAAGGAGGGCGACCCGCTGCTGGAGATCGACCAGCGCCCCTTCATCGCGGCGCTCGAGCAGGCGGTCGCGAAGAAGGCCCAGGACGAGGCCAATCTGAAGAACGACCAGTTGAACCTGGAGCGCTTCCAGAAGCTCGCGAAGCAGCAGTTCGAGACCCAGCAGAATCTCGATGCCCAGCAGGCGCTGGTCGATCAGATGGTCGCGCAGATCAAGGGCGACCAGGCCGCCATCGACAACGCGCAGACCAATCTCGGCTACACCTCGATCAAGGCGCCGATCAGCGGACGAACCGGCTTCCGTCTGGTCGATCCCGGCAACATCGTGCATGCCGCCGATACCACGGGGATCGTCACCATCGCCCAGCTGCAGCCGATTGCGGTGCAGTTCACCGAGCCCGAGGAGCAATTGCAGGCGATCGACAAGGCCTATGATTCCGGCGAGGTGCCGGTGGAAGCGCGGAGCTCGGACGGAACCAGGACGCTGTCGCAAGGCAAGCTGGTGATCATGGACAATTCCGTGAACCAGGCCACCGGGACCATCAGCCTGAAGGCGCGCTTCGACAACAAGGACAATGCGCTGTGGCCGGGTCTGTCAGTCACCACGCGGATGCTGATCGACACGCGCAAAGACGTCATCGTCGTGCCGCAGGACGGCGTGCAGCACGGGCCGTCAGGCCTGTTCGCCTACGTCATCGGCGACAATGGCAAGGTCAGCGCGCGGCCGATCAAGGTCAGCCAGAGCGGCGATGCAAACGCGGTGGTCTCCGAGGGCCTGAAGGTCGGAGACAGGATCGTGGTCGCCGGGCAGTCGCGCCTGTTCGACGGCGCGCTGGTTGACGAGAAGCCGCAGGTCGCCAGCGCCGCCGCCGCGCAGGCCAACAGTGGAACCAAGACCGGATCGGCTGACTGACATGGCTGGCGGCATCTCGGCTCCCTTCATTCGCCTCCCCATCGCGACGTCGCTGCTGATGGTCGGCATCGTCTTCGTCGGCATCATCGCCTATCCGCGATTGCCGGTGGCGCCGCTGCCGGAGGTGGACTTTCCCACCATCCAGGTCTCCGCCAATCTTCCCGGCGCCGACCCCGAGACGATGGCATCCTCGGTGGCGCAGCCGCTCGAATCGCAATTCGCCCTCATTCCCGGCGTCTCGGAGATGACGTCGCAGAGCCAGACCAGCTCGACCCAGATCGTTCTGCAGTTCGACCTCTCTCGCAATATTGACGGTGCCGGCTCCGACGTGCTCGCCGCCATCAATGCGGCGAGCGGGCAATTGCCCAAGAACATGCCGACTCCGCCGACCTACCGGAAGGTCAACCCGGCCGACTCGCCCATTCTCACGCTCGGCGCCACGTCGTCGACGCTGCCGATGACGCAGGTGTCCGACGAGACCTACACCAAGCTCGCGCAGGCCATCAGCCACATAAGCGGCGTCGGCCAGGTCAGTGTCGGTGGACAGCAGGCCCCGTCGATCCGCGTCCAGATCGATCCCGCCAAGCTGGTCGCCAAGGGCCTGTCGCTGGAGGACGTGCGCGCCCCGCTGTCGGTGATCACGGTCAACAATCCCAAGGGCACCCTCAACGGCGACACCCGCACCTACACCGTCTATGCCAACGACCAGTTCACCAAGGCCGACGCCTGGAACGACATCGTCATCGCCTACCGCAACGGCAGTCCCGTCCGTGTCGGCGATATCGGCCATGCCGTCAGCGCGCCGCTGGACAACACCCAGTACGGCTGGGTTGACGGCAAGCCCGGCGTCTTCCTGGTGATCTTCAAGCAGCCCGGCGCCAACGTCATCGACACCGTCGACAGCGTCATGAAGCAGCTGCCGCATCTGCAGGCGGGCATCTCGCCGGCGATCAAGGTCTCGGTGCTGTCGGACCGCACCCAGACGATCCGCGCCGCGGTGAAGGACGTGCAGTTCACGTTGGCGCTGACGATCGGCCTCGTCGTGATGGTGATCTTCGTCTTCCTGCGCAGCGTCTGGGCCACCATCATTCCATCGATCACGGTGCCGCTCGCGCTGCTCGGCGCCTGCGCGCTGATGTGGATGGCCGGCTATAGCCTGGACAATCTCTCCCTGATGGCGCTCACCATCGCGGTCGGCTTCGTGGTCGACGACGCCATCGTGATGCTGGAGAACATCACCCGCTACATCGAGGAGGGCGAGAGTCCGATGGCCGCCGCGTTCAAGGGCGCCGGCGAGATCGGCTTCACGATCATCTCGATCTCGGTTTCGCTGATCGCGGTCCTGATTCCGCTGTTGCTGATGAGCGGCATCATCGGCCGCCTGTTCCGCGAGTTCTCGGTGACGCTGGCGATGACGATCGCCGTTTCGGCCCTGGTGTCGCTGACCTTGACGCCGATGATGGCCTCGCGCTTCCTGAAATCGCACGACGAGGAGCATCACGGCAGGCTCTACATGCTCAGTGAGCGCATGTTCCAGGGCCTCGTGGACGGCTACGAGCGCGGCCTCGACCTCGTGCTGCGCTTCCGCTTCGCCACCCTGATGGTGTTCTTCGCGACCATCGCGCTGACGGTCTATCTGTTCGTTATCATTCCCAAGGGGTTCTTCCCGCAGCAGGATACCGGGCTGATCACCGGCATCGTCGAGACGTCGCAGGACGTGTCGATCGCCGACATGTCGAGGCACATGCAGGAGATCGGCGCGATCGTGCTGAAGGACCCCGCGATCGACCACATGGCGATGCGGATGGGCGGCAGCGGCAATACGCTCAATGACGGCACCATGTACATCACGTTGAAGCCGCGCGATGAACGCACCGCCTCGGCCGACCAGGTCATCCGGCGCCTGCAGGGCAAGACCGCGAAGGTTCAGGGCGCGCGGCTCTATCTTCAATCGGCGCAGGACGTGCGAGTCGGGGGCCGCGCGTCGCGAACGCAGTTCCAGTTCACACTTCAGTCGACCGACATCGACCAGCTCAACGCATGGGCCCCGAAGCTGCTCGCGAAGATGAAGGAGATGCCCGAGCTGCGCGACGTCGCGTCCGACCAGCAGACGTCCGGCACGACGCTGACACTGTCGATCGACCGCAATCAGGCCGCGCGTTTCGGAGTCACGCCCGACGTGATCGACGCGACCCTGTATGATGCCTTCGGTCAGCGGGAGATCGCGACCTATTTCACCCAATTGTCCACCTATTACGTCGTCCTCGAAGTGCTGCCCTCGCTGCAGAAGAACCCGTCCACGCTGGAGCAAATCTATCTGCATTCCCCGACGACGGGCGGCGAGGTGCCGCTGTCGGCCTTCACCAAATGGACCACGGCGCCGGTGCGCCCGCTCGCCATCAACCACCAGGGCCAATTCCCGGCGGTGACGATCTCCTTCAACCTCGCGCCCAACGTCGCGCTCGGCCAGGCGACGCAGGCGATCGACGCGATCGAGCGGCAGATGAACCTGCCCGCCGCCATCACCTCCACATTTGCCGGAACGGCGCAGGCGTTCCAGCAGTCGCTGTCCTCGGTGCCGCTGCTGATCGTGGCGGCGCTGATCGTGGTCTACCTCATCCTCGGCGTGCTCTACGAAAGCTACATCCACCCGCTGACGATCCTGTCGACCCTGCCGTCCGCCGGCGTCGGCGCGCTGGCGACGCTCCTCATCTTCCACTTCGACTTCAGCCTGATCGGTCTCATCGGCCTCGTCCTGCTGATCGGCATCGTCAAGAAGAACGGCATCATGCTGGTCGACTTTGCGATCGTGGCGGAGCGGGATCAGGGCCTGTCGCCGGTCGAAGCCATTCGCCGGGCCTGCCTCTTGCGCTTCCGACCCATCCTGATGACCACGATGGCGGCCGTGCTCGGCGGCGTGCCGCTGATGCTGGGCCACGGCACCGGCTCGGAGCTCCGTCAGCCGCTCGGCTACGCCATGGTCGGCGGCCTCCTGGTCAGCCAGGTCCTGACGCTGTTCACCACTCCGGTCGTTTATCTCTATCTCGACCGTGTCTCGCAGTGGCTGAGCCCGACGCGTCACGCAGACGGCGATCGCCAGGACGACGGCATTGCGGACGACGACGATCTCGACGTCGTCGAGACGATCGACCGGAAGAAATCCAGGGTCTTGGCGGCGCAGTGATGGTTCGGTAGCTACGGCGGCGTTGACGGGCGCACGCCTTACGCTAGGTCCGCTCGAACGTGTCGACATTGGTTGTCACGGCGCGCCACCAGTTCAGCGGCTTGAGTTTTGCGGGCTCGCCTTCGCTGGCGGCGCCCAGCGCCTGGTCGGCGACCACGAACCAGGCGGTCTCCATCTTCCCGCGACGCAACAAGCCCGCGTAGGTCACGACGCGGTCGCCTGCCGCCGACGAGCCGACGGCGGCAAAGCCGATGCAATTGCCGCGATGAAATCCGGTGACCTGCACCGTCTGCCCATAGAACCCGCTGTCTTCGAGCGCGGTCTCGAACGTGCCCTCGATGCGTCCCTCCGCATCACTGATGATGCGCAGGATGGAGCCGAACTGGTTTCGCCAACTGCCGACCCATGACATGCCGGTTCTCCCCCGTTCACTTGCCCGGCGCGACGCGCAGCCGGTGCAGTCGATGCAGTTCTTTTGCGGCGTCCTTCATCAGGCCGTTCGCCGCCTCGCGCTCGCGGCCGACGATGAATCCCGATGCGAACGCCTGGGCGCGCCGGTTCGCCGGCGGCGCCGCGAGAGCGGCCTCCGTCGCCAGCTCGCGATGCGCCATGAAGTCGTTGAGCGATCCCAGCGCGGATTGAATCTGCTTCAGACTGCCGGAGAGGCTGGTGAGCTGCTTGCGGTCGCGATCGCTGTAGAGACTCCCAAGGAAGTCGACGGCGTAGCGGATCTTCTTGACCTTGATCCGCAGCTTGTGGCGCTGCGTCGGGTCGAGATCGTCCAGATGCTTGCCTTGCTTGCGTACCTTCTTGATCCGCCGGTCGAGCAATGCCGCCGCATAGGTGGCAATCGACCGGTCGTCGCCGGCGCGGGACTGCCCGGTCTCGATCCACTCGATCACGTCGATCAGCAGGCGGCGGTAGCGGGCCGACCCGACCGCCTCGCGGGCGCGTGCGAAGGCTTCGCTTCGTTCCGCGGAAAACTTCTTGGCGATCGCGCGAGCGCCGCGCTTCGGCACACCCTGATCGGCGATCGGCTGAATGCTTTCCTTGAGGAATACGTCGATCTCGCGCGCCGGCGCCAGCTCGCCCGTGAGCCATTTGAGCTCGGCCTTGATCCGCTCAGTGCCGGCGCGCGGCAGGATGTCGGAGAACAGCGAGATCGCGGCCCGCAAGCGCCGCAGGCCGACGCGCATCTGGTGGACGCCTTCCGAATCCATGTCCCGCACCGGATCGGCATTCGCCGTGATCTGGCGCAGCGTCGAATGCGCGATCACGCCGAAGGCATTGCGCGGCGAGAGCTCGCCTTTCAGCGCGATCGGCTCGGCACGCCGTGCGCCTGCGCGGTGTCCCGTGACGAGTTGAAAGCCTCGCTCGGCTTTCGATCGCAGATCGAGCTCGGCGCCCGTCTTGCGTTCGAGATTGCGCGCCAGTCGGAACAGATCGGCGACCTGTCCGGACTTCAATTCCAGCTCGAGCTCGGCAACCGGCCGCGAGTGCCGCCCGGCAGCGACGTGGCCGCGGTCGACGGCGAGCTCGATCTGGCTCTTTCGCACCCGCCTTGCCTCGGTCGTACGATGAACCTCGGTCTGAAACACCGGCCGCAGCTTGCGCGGAAGCTTCTTGGACGCGAGGTCGTCGAGAGGCGTGTTCTTGATCTTCTTGAAGTCGGGCTTTGCGCCTGCGACCTCATGTTCCCATTCGCCGCGGGTCACGGTTCCGGAGCCGCCCGCCTTCACGGTCTGCACGTAGCGATCGCCAACCTTGCGGACGCGGAGCGTGAGACCATGTCGCCTGAGCTTCTGCTTGCCCGTGTCGTAATAGGTCGACAACAGCGCCTGCTCCGACCGGTCGCCACGCCGTCCGTTCGAATTAGCGGCGCGCAAGACGGATGACAGCTTTCGCGGCGCAAGGCGGAATTTGAGTTCCGTTTCGGCGTTCATCGGCGTGTGTCCGTTGCCCATTCAAAGTGGCGCCACCGCGAGAAGTTCCGGCCTGCAACGGACATTTCGAATCGCGATGATCTCGCGACTGATCGCGCCGCCGGCGTCATCGAAAATTCACGGAACTCCGCCTGAGAACGCTCGATTGACTGGCATCATCGCGTCACTTGATCTCGTCACCTGGAGGAGGCGTCCGTGAGCATAAAGAACGTCATTGCCATCCTTGTCATCGTGCTTGTCCTGGCGGGCGGTGCGACCGCGCTCTATCATTTGGACAATGGCGAGGGCCACCGCACCAGCCACGATGTCTCGGCCAAGACGGCGTCGGACTGACGAGCTTTGCCCGTCGAAACGCTGCTACGCACTCCGGCCTCATCCTGAGGGCCCGCCGAAGGCGGGCGTCTCGAAGGATGCGCCGCGGGTAAGCTTCTCGCCACGTTCGTCTTCACATGCGATTGCTTGCGGCCGGCGGGGGCCGGAGATAGCGCCTTCCTCTGACTGCAACAAAGCGCAGCTATCGGCGTGCCGCCTCCGCGAGCAGCGCCGTCGGGTAGATGGGCTTGGTGAAGAATTTCGCGCCGTCGGGCAGGGGCCGCGGTAGCGGACGGCCCGAGATCACGATGATCCGCACATTGGCGTGTTGCTGCTGTGCGTAGTGCGCAAGATCGACGCCATCCATCTTTCCGACCAGGTTGATGTCGGTGACGATCAGGGCAGGGTGCTTCGCTTTCAGTGCCAGCGCAGCGGTTTCGGCGTCCTCGCATTGCAAGACGTCGAAATTGCTTTCCTCGAGCAGCAGCGCGAGCATTTCGCGCTGAATGTCATCGTCCTCGACGACGATCGCGGTCGGGCGGATCGGCTTTGATTGGCCCATGGTTGCACCTCACTGACTTATCATATGTTAAGTGCGCAGCGGCGGATCCGTTCCCGATTAGGTGTTCGGGTTCCGTGTCGCCAAAATTGCGGATGGCTTTGAATCCCGAGGGCAGTTGGCGGAGCAGTCTCTCTGCTTCCCTCAGCACGGTGCGAACAAGCTCTCGCTCCTCAATGGCTTCGCTGGTGAAAAAGCCGTGCTTGACGGCATTGCTGTTTCCAAAGGGCGCTCCGGATCCCGCCGCGCCGCCGTGCATGCGGCCGCCGTCGCGCGTTTGCGCCCCGCAACGCGGGCTCGTTCGCATCGGGGCTGTGTTGCGCGCATGACTCATGCGCCGACGGCCGCCGCGTCCACCAGGCCCGGCTGCGCAGCGATCAAGTTCGCATGTTGTGTGAGATTGCCGACGACGGCCCTGCCGCCATCCTGCACCGACAAATTCTGCACCGTGATCGCACACGCGCCGCTGCTGCGGTGACGGTTCAAGGCCTCCACCTGGGCTGCGAAGGTGCGCGCCAGCCGGGTCAGTGCGCGCGTGAGGCTCTCCTGCTGCGACACGTCGTCGGTGCAGGCGAGACGGCAGGCGCTGCGCATCGACGCGACGTGGACGCTCACCATCTGCGCCGCCAGCATGGCTTCGAACGAGTCCTTTGCCGCGATGCTCTTCAGCATCGAGACCATGAAGGCAAGATTGCCCTGGTCCGGTTTGCGTGCAACCACGCTGGCTTTCGCCAACTGGCTCAAGAGACCATGCAGCGCGTCGCGGTCGACGGCGCCGAGCGCATCCGCCAGCAGCTTTTCGCCGGCGCTCGGATCGGGATGGTCGATCACGATGCGCCTGCGGCGGAGTTTGACTTTCGGGCTTGCGATGGTCGCGGCGCGGTCGTCCGCGGCGATGGGCATCGTCTGGGTGCTCGTCGGGGATGTCGTCATGCAAGGTGTCCTTTGCCCGCACAGGCGCGAGAGCTCGCGGAGCGCGAGGCCGATCGCGCGCCTGTTGCGCGGCGGTTGAGATTTGAGATGTCGCTCAGGGGTTTACGCGCGCCAGGTCGAGCCGCCCATGATCGGGCGTGGTGCCGGCTCCGGCGATTGTCGCGATGATGCCATTCTGCACCTGTTTTGCCCGACGTGTCAAACGCATTTTCGGGATACGCGAAATCGTCTTGCGCGGGTCCCGGTTCTGACGGGCGCCGCCTACTGTGCATGGGGTTGTTTTCGCGGTTTTGTCTGGATTGCAGGCTCTCGCCTGCCGCGCGGCGGAATGCCGGCGTGGAAACGCGATTGCGGAAATCGGCGCGACCGCTATTCATGGTTGGCAACGCGCCGCATCAACAACAATCAGAGGCGCCGAGGTCGGGGAGAGAACCAATGCAACGAACGCTTCGCCTGCTGGCGCTCATCGCCGCGCTCTGCGCCTCGCTGTCTTCACAGGCGTTCGCGCAAAAATATCCGACGCATCCGGCCAAGATCATGGTCGGCTTCAGCGCCGGCGGCCCGGTCGATGTCGTCGCGCGCATCGTCGCCGACCGCCTCGGCAACAAGCTCGGACAGCCCTTCGTGGTCGAGAACCGCGCCGGCGCCAACGGCATGATCGCAGCCGAGGGCGTGGCGCGCGCGGATGCGGACGGCTACACGATCCTTGCCTGCAACTCGTCCACCATCACCCTCAACAAGACGCTGTTCAAGGAGGCCCGCTACGATCCGATAGGCGATTTCGCGCCGCTCACCACCGTCGTCTCGGCGCCGCTGGTGCTGGTGGTCAATCCGGAGAATCCCAAGACGGCGAACATCAACACCGTCGCCGATCTCGTCGCGGCCGCGAAGGCTGCGCCCGGCGCCCTCGCTTACGGCTCGGGCGGCAACGGCAATCTCGCCCATCTCGCCATGGAGCTGCTGAGTCAGAAAGCCGGCATCAAGCTGATCCACGTGCCCTATCGCGGTGGGGCGGCGTCCGAGGTCGGCATCCTCGCGCAGGAGGTGCTCGCCGTGTTCGATCCGCTCTCCGCGGTGCCGCTGGTGAAGGCCGGCAAGCTGCGCGCGCTTGCGGTGTCCTCCGCCGAGCGGCTGCCGTCGCTGCCTGACGTGCCGACCGTCGCGGAAGCCGGCTATCCCGGCTTCGACATCTCGTTCTGGGTCGGCTTCTTCATGCCGAAGGCGACGCCCGCGCCGATCCTCGAGACGCTGCACCGTGAGATCGTCGCCGCCGCCAAGGATCCGGTGTTGCAGGAGCGGCTGGAGACGCAGGGCGTCGTCAGCGTGCTGAGCCCGGCCGACTATGCCGCCAAGATCGCGAAGGAGACCAAGGAGCTCGCCGAGGTCGTCGCGGCCGCGAACATCAAGGCGGAGTAGGGCACAGGGCGAGGAGCGCACCGCGGCGAGCTAGCTCGCGCCGCCGACCAATCGCGCCAGCCGCTCGAGCGGCGGACGCTGGCCATCGTTGATCTTCTTGGCCGCTTCGTCGAGCGTGAAGAACGCGGCGCGATCGACCTCGGGAAACGTCTGCCGCTTGCCGCTGCGCGGCGGCCATTCGATCTCGAACGTGTTGCTGCGGACATTGTGCGTATCGAGATCGAGCTCGATGGCGAAGGCGGTGACGATCTTGCCGCCGCGCTGCTTCACCTCGCCCAGCGCAGTGAGGGGCTCGGCCACCTCCACGCCAAGCTCCTCGGCGAATTCGCGCCGGGCAGCTTCCTCGGCATCTTGCCCGTCTTCATATTCACCCTTCGGGATCGACCAGGCGCCGAGGTCCTTGTTGCGCCAGAACGGGCCGCCGGGATGGACCAGCAGAACCTCGAGCTCCGATCGCATGCGATAGGCGACGATCCCGGCGCTTCTCGTTGGCATCGCTGGTTCCTCATCGCGTCACGGCCCGGAGAAATCTGAACAGGCCTCTCAACGTCGTTCAACGCCGCTCCGGCGAACGGTTTCCAGTCCGCGCATCAGCCTGAAGACCTTTCGCGTGCGGCAAGGCGGATGGCGCGGGCCTTGGCGCTCCTGCCGGCGGCGCGCGCCGCGATCATGCTGCGCGCCTTGGTGGTCTTCCGGATCACCAAGGCGAGCCGCTTGCGCGCGCGGTTGGCGGTCAAACGCGCTGCCAGTTGCTCGGCCTTGCGCATGATGGTGGCGACGGAGGGCGTGAGGTTCACGGGAACCCAGGCGACATCCCTGGTCTTGGAGAGACTGCCGATGCCTTCGCAAGGTGCTTCACGCGGCAGGTCGATCCGGATCGCAAGCGCTTCGGCGCGCGCGGTCCAGTCTTCGGCCCTGGTGCCGGTGATGATGCGAACGTAGTCGCGCGTCTCGCGCGGCAACTCGCTTTCCTTCGCGAGCCATTTCTGGATGCGGCCGGGTCCGGCGTTATAGGCGGCTGCGGCAAGACCGAGATTGCCGAAATCGTCGCGCAGCTTGCCCAGGAATTTCGCCGATGCGGGCAGCGCCTTCATCGGATCGAAGGGATCGTCGAGCCCGACCTCGGCGGCCGTGTCCGGCATGAATTGCGCAACGCCTTGCGCGCCGGCCTGGCTGACCTCGTTGGATTTGAAGCGGCTCTCCTGCCAGATCAGGCGCGCGAAGAAGGGCACCGGAATTCCGCTGGCCTCCGCGGCCTCGCGCAGCGCGTGGCAGAATTTTTCAGTCGGCGAAAGCGGGGCGGGAGCGACGGTTTCGACCGTGCGCGCCGGCTCGATCGTCTCCTCATAGGCGGCGCGCGCATTCGCGAGCTCAATGGCCTGCACGCTGGAAAGGAAGAGCTCGACGAGGGGAGCCAGAGAGGGCCCGCGATCGGATTTGAGAAGGGCGTTGTCGGTGTTGTCCGCTTGCCGGGACGTCGTCGAGCCGACGTCGCACATCACGATCAGGAACGCAGCGCAAGCCGCGACGAGAAATCGCATCTCGGTAAGAGTCCTCGAACTGTGGGGGAACGACCGGCATGTGCGCCGGCAACGAGGACTTCATTAACCGCAATTGCGGCGAAGCTGCGATTCCGCTGGAGGCTCGGTGTTAGTACGGGTGTTCCCGCCGCAGAACCGGGAACCAAGAGCAAATGCGATGTGCAAGCGGTAGCTCGCGGCTACGTCTTGGGAAAGTCCTTGCGCATCGCGATCTCGGCGGCATCGCCGGGCGACAGCACGGTCTGGTCGAACGCCGCTTGCGGTCTCGTCATGATGTCGTAGAGCGAGATGCCCTTGATGGGTTTGCCCATCAGCTCGCGGACGCATTCGGCGAGCGTGCCGTTGTAGACGAGATAGGGCGGCCCTCTGTCCTTCTGCCGCTCGCCCTTCAGCGACGGCCACTTCTTCAGTTCGGCCGGCGCGTCATAGGCGATCGGCGATTCCTCTTTGAACATGCGCTTGACCCGGGGCGGCGTGAAAGGCCCGGAAATCCTAAGGCCTGCCCGGTAAACGCTTGTTAAAGAATTAGTTCAAATCAGCCGGCAACGAAGGCGAGCAGGGTGCCGTTGGCCTTGGCCGGGGGCACGCAGATCGCGGCCCCGCTGCGCACTGACGCCGAGCCCAGCGCCTTTTCCGTCGCCGCGAGATCGCCGCTGACGAGAACGAGCGCCGCACCGCCGCGCTCGGAGAGGCCCGCGAGCGGCACGCCCGGATAGCGTTGGCCGAGCTGCTCCAAGGTCAGATAGACGAAGTCGGCACGATCGCCGCCGGAGGGCACCTTCACAGCACCATCGGCTTCCGCCTTCGGCTCGCGGTCGATCAGACGCGCGAGATGCGCGGCCTCCTTTGCCGGCTCCGCCGTTGCGATCAATGTCTGCTTGATCCGCCTGGCCGCATTGGCGTGCTTCATCAATTCAGGGATCCACACCGTCTCGCGGGTCTTGTGCTGGCAGGCGAAGATGCGCACGCCGCCCGGCGCCTCCGCGGTCGGCCACATGAAGGTCCGGAATTTCGCCGCCGAGACCGTGCCATCGGGTAGCGTCACCGGCCGTTCGAAATCGGTCGGGCCGATCGGCTCTAAGCCGCGCGCGCGGATCTCCTCGGCGCCGGCGGCGGAATCGACCGCGGTGAAGGCGATGCGCTCGATGCCTTCGCCGTGCTTGTCGACAAAGGCGCGCGCCGGCGCATTGTGCTCGGTTGCCACGAGGACGCCGAGCAGCTCCATGTAATCGGGGTCGAACATGATGGTGTAGTTGCCGGTGCCCATATGCGCGCTGTGGGTGCCGCGCGGCGATACGGTGAAGCCGAGCTGCCGGTAGTTCTCGGCGGCCTTGTCGAGGTCTTTCACCATGACCACGGCGTGGTCGATACCGGTGACGTTCTTGAGGGCCACTGTTCTTTCCCCGCATGCAAGCTGATTTCGGCCGCTGCAGCGGCCACGAGTCATGTCTACGCCGGATGGGCGGTCAAGTCATTTTCAAATCGGCGGCAGATGCGGAATTTCATTCCGCCAAAGGCGGGCCCGACGTCAGCGCGCCTGCTCGAGATAGGCGGCGAGGATGGCGCGCTCCTCGCCGGTCATCTCGGTGATGTTGCCCGGCGGCATCGCGTTGGACCAGGCCGCGACACGACCGATCAGGCGGATGTTGCGATGGATGTGCTCGGGCGCATCGAGCAGAATGCCCTTCGGCGCGGTCACGATGCCGGCCCAGACCGGTTCGGCCGCATGGCACATGCTGCAACGGGACATCACGATCTCCTCGACATTGGCGAACGTGGGCTGCGCCTGTAGCGCGCTCGTCTTCACCTCGCGCGGCCGGCCGCAGAAAGGAGGCAAATCGCGATCGCGCCGGCTGCCGCAACGCCCCACACCCACCACGGCGATTTTCGCCCGGCATGGCGCTCGTTGAAGAAGTGGCGGATCACGGGGCCGAGCGCCAGCACGATCGCGACGATGATCCAGTTGAAGCGCGTGGCGTAGAGCAGGGGATAGTGGTTGCTGATCATCAGCACGACCACGGGGAGCGTCAGATAGTTATTGTGGACCGAGCGCTCCTTGCTGGCCTTGCCGAGCTTCGGGTCGGGCGCCTGTCCGGCGATGAGCGCCGCTACGATCTTCTTCTGGTTCGGGATGATCAGGGCGAAGACGTTGGCAACCATGATGGTGCCGATGATCGCGCCGATCTGGTTGAAGGCGCCACGGCCGCTCAAGACATGGGTGAAAGCGTAGGTCAGCGCGACCAGGAACAGATAGCCGCCGATGGCGAAGGGCAGCTCGCGCTGTGCCAGCCCGGTGCGACACGCGGTCTCGTAAAGCAGCCATGCGAGAGTAAGACTGCCGAGGCTGAACAGGCCGGCCTGGAATGGCGAGAGATCGAGGATCGACTTGTCGACCAGGAACAGATCGGCATCGAGATAATACACCACCACCATCAGCGCGAAGCCGGACAGCCAGGTGGTGTAGGCCTCCCATTTGAACCAGGTCAGCTCGTCCGGCATCTGGCTCGGCGCCACCAGATATTTCATGATCCGGTAGAAGCCGCCGCCATGGACCTGCCAGGCCTCGCCCTGCACGCCGCCGGGCAGATCGCCCTTCGGCCTGAGGCTGAGATCGAGCGCGATGAAATAGAATGAGCTGCCGATCCAGGCGATCGCGGCGACCACGTGCAGCCAGCGAAGCAGCAGGCTCGCCCATTCCGATATGATGGATCCCCACATGATCGTCCCGTCAATTGCGGCGCCGATGCCGCAGCTTTGATGACCGCAACCGGCGGCTCAACCCCTACAATGTGTCGCACCGATCCGTGCTATTTTCCAGTATGCTAGGTCATAGCTGATGCACATCGTGCGGGCAGGACGTGACGTGGGATTCGGCAGGCGTTGGATCTGCCGCAGAACGTTTGCGAGTTGAACGGCGTTGATGCCGAGACGTGCAGGCCGGGAGGAAGACCGAGGTGAGAAACAGGATTTCCATCGCGATGGCTGCGGTCGTGGTTGCGACCGCTGCGCAGGCCGAGCCGGTGCTGCAAGGCAAGGATGCCTACGGCGATTGGCGGGCCGACAAGCCCGGTACAGTCCGGTTGGTCCGGCCGGAGGATCTGGTGCGGCCCGGTGCCACGCGCTCGTTTGCGAGTTCGGCTCGTGTGGCGTCGCGCCCGTCGGAAGCCGCGCCCCAGGTGCCGGCCGGTTTCAAGATCGAGTTACTCGCGGACGGTTTGCGTGCGCCACGCATCATCAGGGTCGCACCGAATGGCGACGTCTTCGTCGCGGAGACGCGGGCCGGCGCCGTTCGCGTGCTGCGTAGCGGCGACGGCGGCAAGCTCGCGACCAACGAGGTGTTCGTCAGCGGCCTGAGGCAGCCGTTCGGCATCGCCTTCTTTCCGAACGGCGACAATCCGCAATGGGTCTACGTCGCCAACACCGATAGTGTCATCCGCTTCCCCTATCAGGCCGGCGATCTCAAGGCGCGCGGCAAGGCGGAGACGATCGTGGCGAGCCTGCCGCATGACGGCGGCCATTCCACGCGTGATGTCGTCTTCACGCCCGACAACAAGCGCATGCTCGTGTCGGTCGGCTCGCTCAGCAACGTCGCCGAGGGCATGGGCACGCCGCCGGGCGGGATGCAGGCGTGGGCGAAAGCGCGGCCGCTTGGCGCAGCCTGGGCGAGCGAGCTCGAGCGCGCCGCGGTGCTGGCCTTCACGCCTGATGGCAAGGATCGGAAGATCTATGCCACCGGCATCCGCAATTGCGTCGGCCTTGCGGTCCAACCGGAGACCAGCTTGCCCTGGTGCTCGACCAACGAGCGCGACGGTCTCGGCGACGATCTCGTGCCTGATTACGTGACCAGCGTGAAGGAGGGCGCGTTCTACGGCTGGCCGTGGTTCTATATCGGCGGCAACGAAGACCCGCGCCACGTCGGCGCGCGGCCGGACCTCAAGGACAAGGTGACGGTGCCTGATGTGCTGATCCAGCCGCACTCGGCCTCGCTCGGCATGACCTTCTATCAGGGCACGCAGTTTCCGTCCGAGTACCAGGGCGATGCCTTCGCCGCCGAGCACGGCTCGTGGAACAGATCGAAGCGCACCGGCTACAAGGTGATCCGCATCCGGATGAAGGACGGCAAGCCGACTGGCGAGTACGAGGATTTCGTCACGGGGTTCGTGGTCAGCGACACGGAGGTGTGGGGCAGGCCGGTCGGCGTTGCGGTCGCGAAGGATGGATCGCTGCTGGTGTCGGAGGACGGCAACGGCACGATCTGGCGGGTGACGCACTCGCGCTGAGCGCGCGCGCTTCGCCTCTCCCCGCAAGCGGGGAGAGGGGGAGGAGACCTACCCCCGTCTCACACTCGCCCCGCCGTCCACCGGCAGCGTCACCCCCGTGATGAAATTCGCTTCGTCCGACGCCAGGAACAGCGCGGCGTTCGCGACGTCCCAGCCCGTGCCCATCTTCCTGCGCAGCGGCACCTTGCTGTCGCGTTCGGCTTCGACTTCGGCGCGGGTCTTGTGCCATTCGCGGGCGCGGGTGTCGACCGCCATCGGCGTGTTCATCAGGCCGGGAAGGATGACGTTGGCGCGGATGCCGTATTCGGCGTTCTGGTAGGCGAGCTGCTCGGTGAAGGCGATCATCGCCGACTTCGTCGCCTTGTAGGCGACGTAGGGATAGGTCGTGATCGCCGCCATGGAGGAGATGTTGATGATGGCGCCGCTTTGCTGCGCGCGCATGATCGGGATCACTTCCTTCGCGGCGAGAATGCAGCTCTTCAGATTGATGGCGACGACGCGGTCGAACGCCTCTTCGGTGATTTGAAGCAGCTCGGCATCGCCGCCGGAGAGGCTGACGCCGACATTGTTGTGCAGCACGTCGATGCGGCCCCAGCGCGATTGCGCGTCCGCCACCATCGCCTTGATGTCGGCAGCTTTGGTCACGTCGGCCTTGCAGGCTGCGGCGGTGCCGTGAGTCGCTGCGATCAGGTCCACGGTTTCCTGCGCTGAGTCCAGATGGTGATCGACGCACAAGACCTTCGCACCTTCGCGCGCGAAGGTCAGCGCGGTGGCGCGGCCATTGCCCATGCCTTCGCCGGGGCTCTGGCCGGCGCCGACGACGATCGCAACCTTGTCCTTCAAGCGCATCTCAATTCACTCCCGGAATCGGGTACTGCTGGAGTACCTCTTTGTAATAGGGCTCGTTGTCGATCTTCATGGTGGCGAGCACGCGCACCACGCCGCAATAGAAGGCGATGGTCAGCACGAGGTCGACCATGTGCTCGTCGGACAGGTGCTGCTTGATCGCGGCGAAGGTCGCATCCGACATCGCGAGCTCGCGCACCATCTCGCGTGCGCCCTTCAGGATCGCCTTCGCCAGCGGCTCCAGCTTCGACGGCTTGCCTTCGGTCTCGGCCATCAGGCCGGCAATGTCCTCGTCGGTGACGCCGAATTCCTTGCCGATCTTCACGTGGTGGGTGAATTCATATTCCGACTTCTCCATCCAGCCGACCTGGAGGATCGCAAGCTCGCGCAGGCGCGGATCGAGCTTGCTCGTGAAGCGGATATAGCCGCCGATGCCGTTGAATGCGCGCGCCATCTCTGGCGAGTTGACCAGCAGCTTGTGCAGATTGGTGTTGCGCTTGAGCATGTCGCGATATTCGGGCGCGACCTGGTCGGCCTCGAGATAGGGCAGGCGGGCCATTGCGGTGTTTCCTCTGATGTTCTTGTGACTAGCGTTCGGGGGACAGTGTCACCTCGCGACCCGCGAACGACGCCTTTGCGCCGGCGCGGGCCAGCAAATTGCTGCAACGCGGCCGCCGCCGCCGCTGATCAATGCCGTCCTGCCGGCGGCGCCGGCTTCGTCCTCAGGGCTCTGCATGTCGTTCCATCCCGATATTTTTCGTGCAAGTTAGCAATGCGGCGCGGAGGTGAGAAGACCGACTGTCCTGCTCCGATGTCATTGACATCGCATGGAATTGCATGCCGCCGCACGGTACGGCCGACCGGTGTGTCGTGGAACTGTCCCGATGCAACTTCGTTTGCTGCAACGGAGCTTTTCGCGTTACGCTCTCCTTCGGGGCTTCCCAACCGCCAGTGGCTTGCCGATGAATCTGCTTGATCCACAAGGGCCCGTAGCTGCGGCCAACAGCACCATTTTGGTCGATTCTGTCTTCATCATGCTCGTGATCGTGGTGCCAACCATTTTCGCGATCCTGGCGTTCGCGTTCTGGTTTCGCGCCTCCAATACCAAAGCGCGCTTCCAGCCGGGCTTCGTCTATTCCGGCCGCGTCGAAATGGTGGTGTGGGCGATCCCCGCGCTCACCGTCATCCTGCTCGGCGGCGTCGCCTGGATCGGCTCGCATCAGCTCGATCCTGCCGCCCCCGTGCCGGGCACCGGCAGCCCGCTGCGGATCCAGGCCGTCTCGCTCGACTGGAAATGGCTGTTCATCTATCCCGACCAGCGCATCGCCACCGTCAACACGCTGACGGTGCCGGCCGGTGCGGAGCTGAATTTCCAGCTGACCTCGTCGAGCGTGATGAACGTGTTCTTCATCCCGCAGCTCGGCAGCATGATCTACACCATGAACGGCATGGTGACGCGGCTGAACCTGCGCGCCGACAATGAGGGCAAGCTCCAGGGCCTGTCGGCGCATTTCTCCGGTGACGGCTTTCCCGACATGCTGTTCGACGTCAACGTGGTCTCGCCGCTCGCTTTCCCTGATTGGGTGGCGAACACCGCGAAGACCGACGCCGTGCTGAACGAGGACAGCTACAAGAAGCTGATGCAGCAGGGCATCGAGCGGGGTCGGCCGGTTTATCGCCTCGATGATCCCCGCCTGTTCGACCTGATCTCGACCCAGCACATCCCGCCGGGGCCTGGACCGGAGCTCGCGTCCGGGGCCGGCCGGCCGCACAGTGGAGGCCTTGATGCTCGGTAAGCTCGATTGGTCGGCGATCCCGTTCGATCAGCCCATTCCGCTCGTCGCAGGCGGGGTCGTGCTGGTGGCGATCCTGGGCGTGCTGGCCTGGGTCGTGGTGAGGGGACATCTGCCCTATCTCTGGCACGAATGGATCACCAGCGTCGACCACAAGCGCATCGGCGTGATGTACATCCTGCTCGCGTCCGTGATGCTGCTACGCGGCGGCAGCGACGCCATCATGATGCGGATCCAGCAGGCAGTCGCCTACCAGTCGCAGGGCTATCTGCCGCCCGAGCACTACAACCAGATTTTTTCGGCTCACGGCACCATCATGATCTTCTTCGTCGCGATGCCGTTCGTGATCGGGCTGATGAACCTCGTCGTGCCGCTCCAGCTCGGCGTACGCGACGTTGCCTTCCCGACGCTCAATTCGGTCGGCTTCTGGCTGACGGCGACCGGCGCGCTGCTGGTCAATCTCTCGCTGGTGATCGGCGAGTTCGCGCGCACCGGCTGGCTCGCCTTTCCTCCGCTGTCGGGACTGTCCTATTCGCCGGGCGTCGGCGTCGATTATTACGCCTGGTCGCTCCAGATCTCGGGCGTCGGCACGCTGGTGGCCGGCATCAATCTGGTCACGACGGTTCTGAAGCTGCGCACGAAGGGCATGAACTATCTGCGCATGCCGATGTTCTGCTGGACCACGCTCGCCTCCAACCTCCTGATCGTCGCCGCGTTCCCGATCCTCACCGCCACGCTCGCGATGCTGCTGCTCGACCGTTACCTCGGCTTCCATTTCTTCACCAATGAAGCCGGTGGCAACGTCATGATGTTCATGAATTTGATCTGGGCCTGGGGACATCCGGAGGTCTACATCCTGGTGCTCCCCGCCTTCGGCATCTTCTCCGAGGTGGTGTCAACCTTCTCCGGCAAGGCATTGTTCGGCTACCGCTCCATGGTGCTCGCGACCATGGCGATCTGCGTCATCTCCTTCATGGTCTGGCTGCACCATTTCTTCACGATGGGCGCGGGCCCCGACGTCAACGCCATCTTCGGCATCGCCAGCATGATCATCGCGGTGCCGACGGGGGTGAAGATCTACAACTGGCTGTTCACGATGTATGGCGGCCGCATCCGCTTTGCGACGCCGATGCTGTGGGCGGTCGGCTTCATGGTCACCTTCATCATCGGTGGCCTCACGGGCGTGCTGGTCGCGGTGCCGCCGGCCGACTTCATGCTCCACAACAGCATGTTTCTGGTGGCGCATTTCCACAACGTCATCATCGGCGGCGTGCTGTTCGGCGCCTTCGCCGGCTTCGAATACTGGTTTCCGAAGGCGTTCGGCTTCCGCCTCGACGAGCGCTGGGGCAAGGCCGCGTTCTGGTTCACCTTCGTCGGATTCTACGTCACCTTCATGCCGCTCTACATCGCCGGTATGCTGGGCATGACGCGGCGGCTGCAGCACTACGATGTCGCTGCGTGGCGGCCATGGATGTTCGTGGCAGCGTTCGGCATGGCCGTGCTGAGCGTCGGAGTGATCTGCCAGATCATGCAGCTCGTCGTCAGCATCCGCAACCGCGAGGCGCTGCGTGACCGCACCGGCGATCCCTGGGACGGGCGCTCGCTGGAATGGGCGACCTCGTCGCCGCCGCCCGTGTTCAATTTCGCTTTCAATCCGGACGTGCGCGGCGAGGACGCCTATTGGGACATGAAGGCCAAAGCCCAGCAGCAATCGCTCGAGCACGACGAGCCCGAGTATCAGGACATCGAGATGCCCCGGAACTCGCCGACCGGTTTCGTCAGCGCCTTCTTCGCCACCATCATGGGCTTTGCGCTGATCTGGCACATCTGGTGGATGGTGATTGTGGGTGGCGTCGGTGCGTTCGCGACCTTCGTCGTGTTCGCCTGGCGCGACCATGATGAATACGTCATTCCGGCCGCCGAGGTCGCCCGCATCGACCGCGTCAATCTCGAAGAGCGGCGCAGCCTCGTCAGCATGGCGGGAGCAGTCTGATGTCGATGACCGCGACCGCCGGCCACGCCCATGCCGATCCCCATCACATCGGCCTTGTCATCGAGCATCCCGGGCCCGCGTCGAAGCGGATCGTGACCGCATACGGCTTCTGGGTCTTCCTGCTCTCCGATATCGTGATGTTCTCCTGCTTCTTCGCTGCCTATGCGGTGCTTGTCCATCAGACCGCAGACGGACCGAAGGGCTCGGAGATCTTCGAACAGCGGAATGTCGCGATCGAGACGGTCTGCCTACTGCTGTCGAGCTTCACCTGCGGCATGGCCAGCATTGCAGCCGACGTGCGCAACCGGTTCTGGTTCTACCTCGGCATGACCGTGACCTGTGTGCTCGGCCTGATCTTCCTCGTCATCGAATTCCGCGAATTCGCCGATCTCGTTGCGCGCGGCTACGGCCCGTCACGGAGCGCCTTCCTGTCGTCGTTCTTCTCGCTGGTCGGTTGCCACGGCCTGCATGTCTCTGCCGGTGTCCTGTGGCTGCTCACCATGATGGCCCAGGTCTTCGCCAAGGGCTTTCGCGCCGACGTCCTGCGGCGGATGATGTGCTTTGCGCTGTTCTGGCATGCGCTCGACATCATCTGGGTTGGGGTCTTCTCCGTCGTCTACCTGCTCGGGAGTGCCGTATGAGCGATCAGACGCACATGCATGCCGAACATGACCTCGCACCAGGCGAGGAAGAGCAACACAGTGTCGGCGAACGGATCCTCGGCTATGTCGTCGGCCTCGTCCTGGCGCTGCTGCTCACGGCGACGTCGTTCTTCATCGCGGGGACCGACCTTGTCTGGCAGCCTTCGATCCCCGTCGCGCTGATCGTGCTCGCGATCGCGCAGATGGGCGTGCATCTCGTGTTCTTCCTGCACATCACCACGGGCCCGGACAACACCAACAACGTGCTGGCGCTGGCGTTCGGGCTGCTGGTCGTCTTCCTGGTGGTTGGCGGCACCGTCTGGATCATGTCGCATCTCAACCAGAACATGCCGCCGATGGATCAGATCATGATGCGCCAGTAGCTCGCATGGCAGCTGAGGAAGTCTTGAGCTTGATGCGTTGATCTCACCGCGTCGTCATGGCCTGGCTTGACCCGGCTATCGGCGTCTTGCTTCTCGGCATGAAGAACGTGGATGCCCGGGCATGACGGCCGGAGTTGGCACCCACAGCTCCGCAAAAAAGAAGAGCCGCTTGTTTGTGACAAGCGGCCCAAGTCTAGGGAGGAAACGCCCGAGCAAAGACAATCGGCCGAAGCCGGATTGCTGCCAAGGAAACGCTCGCGCAAAGCGCTTGCGTACACATATAGGTGCAGCAACTCCCGCTGAAGTTCAATTCCGGATCAATACTGTCTCGGAGTACCACTCACGGCTGCGTGAAACCCCTTGTTCACTTTGGCCGGCGGCAGTTGTAGGCCTTGCGGAACCCCGCGGCCTGGGCGTCGTCCTCGGAGCAGAACCAGCGGTCCGGCTTGGTGGTCGCCGGGTAGCTCGGGCAACCCCGCAAATGGTAGATGCCGATATTGCCGGTGACGCGTGCGCGCACCGCAAGCTTGCCCTTGATGCTGCAGCTCGGCGGCATGGTCAGATCCTCCGGAAAGAGCACGGCGCGGATTTCCTTGTCGCGGTCGGCGCGGCAGGCGGCGCCCAGCAGCGCGCCGTCCTTCTTGCCGGTGCGGAAATCTTGCGGTGCAACAAAGCAGCCCTTCCAGATCCCGGTTGATGCAGTTTTGGCGTCGGCCGCCGCTGGCTTGACGTTGGCCTTGATCGGCTCGCGCGCGATGGCGTAGCCGAGCTTGACCAGCTGCTCGTTCAAGCTCGCCTTGTCGCCCTCGGCGGTGCAGATCGCGCGGTGCCGCTTGCCAAAGCTCTTTTCCGGCCCGACGTCGTCGCAGCGCACCGAGCGCTTGTTGATCAGCTTGCTCAGCTGCTCGCGGGCCTCGATGCCGCAGGTCCAGGGATCGGCGTGGTCGTCGATGCAGACCTGGTCCAGCTCGGGCGCATCGACGCCGTCGAGCCGATAGGTCACATCGCCGAGCTGGATGGAGTTGCCGTCCCGGACCGTCGCGGCAGCGGTCAGCGCGGCGGCCGGTTCGGACGGGACCAGTAATCCGGGCAGAGCGAAAAACGAAACGAGCGCAAAAGCGCGGGCGGCGGCAAAGAAACTTCGGAAGGACATACGGTCTCGCTATCGATTGCTCTGGCGCCTTGTTCCTAGCATCCGGGCGAGGCGTTACCAATGGTCTGCGCCCTGCGAAGTGCGACATTCCGGCCTCGCGGCTTTACTCAGCCGTCGCTCTGCCCCTATCGTTTGCACAGCCTTCCGGACTGCGGAGGCCGAATCGCCCGGAAAGCGGCGAGGGTGGAGGACAAGGTTGCAATGAAAGATCCCGTGGACGTCCTGATCATCGGTGCCGGCGCGTCAGGCGCGGCGGTGGCGTGGTCGCTGGCCGAGACCAAGATGCACATCCTCTGCCTGGAGCAAGGCGGCTGGATGAACCCGGCGGAATATCCGAGCACGGGCCGGGACTGGGAGGCCAAGTTCTACGGCGAGTGGTCGTCGAGCCCGAACGTGCGCGGCCGGCCCGAGGATTACCCGATCAATGACGACAATTCGCCGATCAAGGTCGTCAACTACAACGCGGTCGGCGGCTCGACCGTGATGTACACCGCGCACTGGCCACGGCTGCATCCTTCCGACTTCAAGGTGAAGACGCTCGATGGCGTCGCCGATGACTGGCCGATCGATTACGACGCGCTGACCTCGTTCTTCGAAGAGAACGACCGCATGATGGGCACGTCGGGCCTATCGGGCGATCCGCTGTCGCCGCTGACGCATCCGCCGATGCCGCAACAGCCGATGGGATTGTCCGGCGTGATCATCGGCAAGGCCATGAACAAGCTCGACTGGCACTGGTGGCCGTCGGACACCACGGTCGCGACCATGGATTATGAGGGCCGCGCGCGCTGCATCAATCTCGGCCATTGCACGCCGGCTTGCGCGCAGGGCGCAAAGTCCTCGACCGACATCACCTATTGGCCGCACGCCATCCGCGCCGGCGTCGAGCTGCGCACCCATTGCCGGGTGCGCGAGATCACCACCGACGAGAACGGCATGGCCTCGGGCGTGGTCTATTACGACAAGGACGGCGTCGAGCAGTTCCAGCCGGCGCATGTCGTCATTATCGCCTGCAACGGCGTCGGTACGCCGCGGCTGCTGCTCAATTCGAAATCGAACCGTTTCCCGAACGGTCTTGCCAATTCATCCGGCCTCGTCGGCAAGAATTTGATGTTCCACCCCTATGCGCAGATCTACGGCTACGTGAAGGAGCCGACCGACAGCAACCGCGCGCCGCCGACCTGCCTGTGGAGCAAGGAGTGGTATGACACGGACCTGTCGCGCGGCTTCGTGCGCGGCTATGGCGTCCAGTTCGTGCGCGGCGCAGGGCCGGTGTTCGAGGCGGTGGTCAGCGAGCAGAAGGGAATTCTGCCCTGGGGCGAAGATCATCACCGCGTCTTCCGCAAGCTCAACGGTCATCGGCTGGGCTTCTCCGCGATCTGCGAGGACCTGCCGGAGGAGCACAACCAGGTCACGCTCGATCCGGTGCTGAAGGACAGTCACGGCATTCCAGCCCCAAAGATCGACTACACCATCAGCGAAAACAGCCGGAAGATGATGGAGCATGCGCTCGCCCGCGGCCGGGAGTTTCTCGAGACGGCGGGGGCAACCGACATCTGCGTCAACTCGCCGATCCCCTGGGGTGGCTGGCATTTGCTCGGCACCGCGCGGATGGGCACCGAGCCCGAACGCTCCGTCGTCAACGAATGGGGCCGCACGCATGACGTGAAGAATCTCTTCATCGTCGACGGCAGCATCTTCGTCACCTCGGGCGGGGTGAACCCGACCTCCACCATCCAGGCCCTCGCGCTCTACATCGCCGACCAGATGAAGCAGCGGCTGGCAAATTTGTTCGATTAGAGGACCGACATGTCCGAGCAGATTACCCTCTCGCCGCGGCAGCGCCAGGACTTGCGCACCATCGCCGCGATGATCATTCCACCGAGCGAGGAATACCGTGTGCCCGGCGCTGATGACGACATCATCCAGGCCGACATCCTTGCAACGCTCGGCCGCGACACCAGACCTGTCGCGGCAGCGCTGGATCATGTGGCGCGGCTTGCGGGCATGCCGCTCGCTGATCTCGAACCTGCCGCGCGCGACGCGGTGGCGCAGGAGTTTCGCAACTCCGGCGGCGCGCCTGCCGCAACGCTCGTTCGCGTCGTGCTGCAATGCTACTACCGCGACGACCGCGTGTTGCGCTCGCTCGGGCTGGAGCTGCGTGCGCCGTTCCCCAAGGGCCATGTGCTCCCGGACGGCGACTGGTCGCTGCTCGATCCGGTCAAGGCGAGGGCGGGCACGCTGCGGCGGGCGCCCTAGCCACCTGGGCAGTCCAGCCTTGCGCGCCCGGTGGGCTACTTGCGCCGGAGGGAACAGGCCACCATCTGTGTGAGCCTCAAGGACGCCTACCATGCTGGATTTTACCTCAGATATCGCCGATGACGCCCCGTCATCGCGAACGGCGGCGGCTGCGCCGGCCGATGACCGGGCGCTGCTGGACGCCTATTCCAACGCCGTGATCGACGTCACCGACCGCGTCGGCCCCGCCGTCGTGCGGGTCGAGACCGGGCCAAAGGTGCCGAACGGCCGCGAGCGCGGCGGGCTTGGCTCGGGCATTGTGATCTCGCCGGACGGACTCGTGCTCACCAATAGCCACGTGGTCGGCTCCTCCAGGGAGATCCGCCTGCGCGACGTCGAGGGCCATGTCGGCGATGCGCGGGTGCTGGGCGTCGATCCCGACACCGATCTTGCGCTGCTCCGCGCCAACGGCGTGCGCGATCTGCCCTATGCTGCGCTCGGCAATTCCAAGAGCCTCAAGCGCGGCCAGCTCGTGATCGCGATCGGCAATCCGCTCGGCTTCGAATCGACCGTGACCGCCGGCGTGGTCTCGGCGCTCGGCCGCTCGATCCGCTCGGTGAGCGGGCGCACCATCGAGGACGTGATCCAGACCGATGCCGCGCTCAATCCCGGCAATTCCGGCGGCCCGCTGGTGTCGTCGAATGCCGAGGTGATCGGCATCAACACCGCCATCATCAACGGCGCGCAAGGCATCTGCTTTGCGGTCGCCAGCAACACCGCGCAATTCGTGCTCTCGGAGATCATCCGCCACGGCTATGTCCGCCGCGCTTATATCGGCGTGGCTGGACAGACCGCGCCGGTCCCGCGACGGCATGCGGTGCTGGCCGGCGTCGAGAACAAGATGGGCGCGCTGTTGATGCAGATCGAGCCGGACGGGCCGGCGGCCAAGGCGGGCCTGCTGCCCGGCGACGTCGTGATCAGGCTCGACGGCGTCGACATCAACGGCGTCGACGATCTGATCCGCGTGCTCGACCGCGACCGGATCGGCCGGCGGCTCGCCATGGACGTGCTGCGGCTCGGCCGCCTGCGGGCGATCGACATCGACCCGATCGAGCGCAAGCCACAGCGCTAGCTGCGAGCCCGCGGGCGGGGTATGACGATCGCATGCCTCGCCTCCGGACCCCCGCCGCATGATGCCGGCGCATGAGACCTACGACGTCATTGTCATCGGCGCCGGTGCCGGCGGCATGACGGCTGCGGCAGTGGCCGCCGCTGAAGGCTTGCGCGTGCTGGTGATCGAGAAGACCGCCTTTGTCGGCGGCACCACGGCCTGGTCCGGCGGCATGGTTTGGATTCCCGCCAATGCCAAGATGAAGGAAGCGGGGCTCTCCGACAGCATCACGGATGCGGTCCAGTATCTGTCGAGCATGGTCCCCGAGCCTGCCAATGCCAGCTTGCGTGCTGCGTTCCTCGCGCGTGGGCCGGAGGCGGTCGCATATCTCGAAGCCAACACGGAGGTCCGCCTTCAGCCGGTGAAAGCCTATCCCGATTATTATCCGGAGCGGCTCGGCGCGACGCCGGGCGGGCGCGTGCTGGAGCCGGTGGCGTTCGACGGCACACGGCTTGGCCGGGCTTTCGCGCGGCTGCGGCCGCCGCTGCCGGAGTTCACGCTGTTCGGCGGGATGATGGTCAACCGGCTCGACATCCCGCATCTGCGCCGGATCGGCAAATCGCTGCGCTCGACATTGCGTGCGGCGCAACTGGTGTCCGCATACGCATTGCAGCGGTTGCGCAGCCCGCGCGGCACGACGCTGCATCTCGGTAATGCTCTGGCCGCGCGGCTTTACGCCTCGCTGCTGGCGCGGGAGGTCGAGATCCTCTTCAGCGCCGATGTCGAGGATCTATCGATGCAGGGCGATCGCGTCGCGGGCGTGGTGATCCGCCATGGCGCCCGTGATCGCCCGATCGCGGCGCGCTGCGGCGTGGTGCTGGCGACCGGCGGCTTCTCGCATGATGCTGCTTTGCGCAAGCGCTTCTTCCCTGCGGCGGCCGGATTTGTCTCAGCGACGAACACATCAGGCACCGGGGACGGCCTCCGACTCGCGACCGCGACGGGCGCTGCCCTCAACACGGATGCCACCAGCCCGGCCTATTGGGTGCCGGCCTCGCTGTTCCGTCGCGCCGACGGCAGCCGTGGTGTCTTCCCTCATACGGTGACCGACCGCGCCAAGCCCGGCGTGATCGCTGTCAATGCCGCCGGCCGCCGCTTCGTCAACGAGGCGCTGTCGTATCATGAGTTCGTGCTCGCGATGCTGCGCGACGGCAATGGCGAGCCGGACCGGCCGTTCTATCTGATCTGCGACCGCCACTTCCTGCGGGCTTACGGTCTCGGCCGCATCAAGCCGTTCACGCGCAATGTGCGGCGCTATGTAGCCAGCGGCGAATTGGTCGAGGCTCCCGATATCGCACAACTGGCAGCGAAGATCGGCATCAAGCCAACCACCCTCACGGCGACGATTGAGAATTACAACGCGGATGCCAGGGAAGGCCGCGATCCCGAATTCGGCCGCGGCAGCACCATCTATCAGCGGCATCTTGGTGATGCCGCTCACAAGCCGAATCCCTGCGTCGCGCCGATAGTTCGCGCGCCGTTCTTCGCGATGCGCATCCATCCGGCCGATCTCGGCACGGCGATCGGGATGAGGGTGGATGCGCAGGCGCGCGTGCTGCGCGAGGACGGCACGCCGATTGCGGGGCTCTATGCTTGCGGCAACGACATGGGCTCGATCATGAATGGGAATTACCCGGGGCCCGGGATCACGCTCGGCCCGGCGCTGACGTTCGGGTATATCGCGGGGAGGCATCTGGCGGAGGGGGCTGGGGCAAGCACGACGAACGCTGCGAATGCGGCTGTCTGATTGTGCCCGCGCTATTTCCACGTCATCGCGAGCGTAGCGAAGCAATCCAGAAATTTCTCCGCGGAGGCAGTCTGGATTGCATCGTCGCTTCGCTCCTCGCAATGACGAGTGGAGAGGGAGTAGGCTAGTCGCTACTCCGCCGCCGCCGCAAAGCGGCTGTTCTCCAGCTCCGCGTCCAGCCGCGCCGTTTCGGCGGCGGCCAGTTTGATATTGGCTTCCTTGACATGCCCGAAGCCGCGGATCGTCTCCGGCACCCTCGCGAGCCGCGCCAGCAGCGGGATCTGCTCCGCCGTCAGTCCGGCCATCCGCTGGTCGATCATCGCAAAATAATCCTCGACCAGCTTCCGCTCGGTCCGGCGCTCCTCGGTGCGGCCGAACGGATCGAGGGCGCCGCCGCGCAGGAATTTCAGTTTTGCAAGAATGCGGAAGGCGTGGATCATCCAGCCGCCGAACTCCTGCTTCTGAAGCCGTCCCGTCGTCTTGTCGCGCTTGGCGAAGATCGGCGGTGCCAAATGGTACTTCAGCGTGAAGTGGCCGTCGAATTTTTCCGACACCTTCTTCGCAAAGCTGCCGTCGGTATAGAGGCGGGCGACCTCGTACTCGTCCTTATAGGACATCAGCTTGAACAGGTTCTTGGCGACGGCCTCGGTCAGCTCCGTGGATGCGGGCGAGGCGGCGGCTTCCGCCTTGCGCACCTTGGCAACCGCCGCGACATAGCGGTCGGCGTAGGCCTTGTCCTGATAATTGGTCAGAAACTCCGCTCGGGTCGCGATGATGTCGTCGAGCGATTTGGTCGGCGCGGACGCCCGGGCCTTGAACTGCAGCACGCTGCGCACCCGCGACATGTCGTGGGCGGCGAGACGGCCCCAGGTGAAGGCGAGCTTGTTCATCTCGATTGCGGCGCCGTTGATCTCGATGGCGCGGAGCAGGGCCTCCAGCGACAGCGGGATCGCACCCTTCTGGAAAGCGAAGCCGAGCATGAAGGGATTGGTCGCGATGCTGTCGCCCATCAGCGCCGCGGCAATGCCCGTGGCGTCGACGATGTCGAGGTTCTTGTCGCCGACAGCGTCGCGCAGCACGGTCTGCATCGTGCCCATCTCGAAATCGAGATCGGGGTTCTGCACGAAGCTCGCGGTCGGCTGCAGGTCGGCGTTGACATAGGCCTTGGTCACGCCGCGCTCGGCGCGGCTCAGCGCGGTCGGGCCGGCCGACACGATCATGTCGCAGCCGAGGATGACGTCCGCGCCGCCGCTGGTGATGCGGACCGCGGAAATGTCTTCAGGCTTCGGCGCGATGCGGACATGGCTCATCACCGCGCCGTTCTTCTGCGACAGGCCGGTGAAATCGAGCGCCGAGCAGCCGCGGCCGTCGACATGGGCGGCCATGCCGAGCAGGGCGCCGATGGTGATGACGCCGGTGCCGCCGATGCCGGTGACGAGGATGTTGTAGGGGCCGTCAAGCTCACGCGCCGGCGGCAGCGGCAAATCGGCGAACAGCTGGCCTGAATCCACCGCCGAAGTCTTCATGCGCTTGAGCGAACCGCCATGCACGGTGACGAAGCTTGGGCAAAAGCCCTCGACGCAGGAAAAATCCTTGTTGCAGTTCGACTGGTCGATCTGGCGCTTGCGCCCGAACTCGGTCTCCAGCGGCTGCACCGAGACGCAGTTGGAGGCCTGCGAGCAATCGCCGCAGCCCTCGCAGACGAGCTCGTTGATGAAGGCGCGCTTGGCGGGATCGGGATAGAGCCCGCGCTTGCGGCGGCGGCGCTTTTCGGCGGCGCAGGTCTGGTCGTAGATCACGACCGTGAGACCCTTGATGTCGCGCAGCTCGCGCTGCACGGCGTCGAGCTCGCGGCGGTGATGGATCGTCGCGCCTTGCGGGAAGTAGTTTCCTTCCGGATATTTGCTGGGATCGTCCGAGACGATCGCAAGCCGCTTGACGCCCTCGGCCCAGACCTGGTGCGCGATCTGCGCGACGTTGAAGGCGCCTTCGGCCGGCTGGCCGCCGGTCATCGCGACGGCGTCGTTGTAGAGGATCTTGTAGGTGATGTTGATGCCGGCCGCCGACGCGGCGCGAAGGGCAAGGAGCCCGGAATGCGTGTAGGTGCCGTCGCCGAGATTCTGGAAAATATGCTTCTCGGTGGTGAAGGGCGACTGGCCGATCCAGTTCACGCCCTCGGCGCCCATATGCGAGATCAGGTCGGTGCGGCGCGTCGGCATGCTCAAGGCCATGCCGTGGCAGCCGATGCCGGCCATGGCGCGGCTGCCTTCCGGCACGCGCGTCGAGGAATTGTGTGGGCAGCCCGAGCAGAAGAACGGCGTGCGCGCGAGCTTGATCTGCGTGCTTGTCGTGACGGGATTGTCGAACGCCTCGAGCCGGGCGAGGCGCTGCTCCAGCACCGGGCTGTGATGGCCGAGCTTGCGCAAGCGGTTTACCAGCGCGCCCGCAACGATGGTCGGCGTCAGCTCGCCCTCGCTCGGCAGCAGCGGCGCGCCGTTCTCGTCGCGCTTGCCCGTCACTGTCGGGCGCCGGGACGCATCCACGTTGTAGAGGATGCGCATGAGCTGGTCTTCGATGAAGCCGCGCTTCTCTTCGACCACGAGCACGTCCTGCAGACCTTCGGCAAAGCGCTTCGCGCCGCTTTCCTCCAGCGGCCAGGTCAGCGCGACCTTGTAGATGCGAAGGCCGAGATCCTGCGCGTCCTTGTCGGTGATGCCCAAATCGGCGAGCGCCTGGCGCAGATCGAGATAGGCCTTGCCGGTCGCGACGATGCCGAGCCGGGCGGGCTTGGAATCGAGCACGATGCGGTCGAGCTGGTTGGCGCGGGCGAAGGCCTGCACTGCGGCCATCTTCGGGCCGAACAGGCGCCGCTCAGCCTCCAGCGGCGGATCGGGCCAGCGGATGTTGAGGCCGCCCGGCGGCATCTCGAAATCGTCGGGCAGCACGATCTTGATGCGCTCGGGGTCGCTATAGATCGAGGCCGAGCTCTCGACCGTCTCGCTGATTGCCTTGAAGCCGACCCAGCAGCCCGAGAAGCGCGACAGCGCAAAGCCGTAGAGGCCGAGATCGAGATAGTCCTGCAGTGTCGCCGGATTGATCACGGGGATCAGCGCCGCCGCGAACACCTGCTCGCTCTGATGCGCGAGCGTCGAGGACTGGCAGCCATGGTCGTCGCCGGCAAGTGCGAGCACGCCTCCATTGAGCGCGGTGCCGGCCGCGTTCGCATGCTTGAGCGCGTCGACCGAACGGTCGACGCCGGGCCCCTTGCCGTACCAGATGCCGAACACGCCATCGACCTTGGCGCCGGGGAACAGGCCGACCTGCTGGCTGCCCCAGACGGCGGTCGCCGCCAGATCCTCGTTCAGGCCGGGGACGAAGGCGATGTCCTGCTGCTGGAGAAATGACTTCGCGCGCCACAGCGCGTGGTCGTACATGCCGAGCGGGGAACCGCGATAGCCGGAGATGAAGCCGCCGGTGTTGAGCCCCTGAAGCCGGTCGCGTTCGCGCTGCAACATGGGCAGGCGGACCAGGGCCTGTGTGCCGGACAGGAATATCCGCTTCGATTCGAGCCGGTATTTGTCGTCCAGCTCGACCTGCATCAGCGTCATTTCAGGAGTCCTCGTGTCTCGTTCGGCGTGGGGTTTGCGCTGCGGGAGAGTTGCGGCTGCGCGACGCGAATTGTGACAGTCAAAAGCATGGGGCCGCGAAGTCAATATCGCTGGCCGCATCCGTGGCGCTCCTGCTAGTCATGGCTGCCAATGGAGAGCACTATGGCTGACGCATTCGACACCGAGATCACCGAGACGGCCGAGGCCCTGACCGGCCCGTGGCGCCAGCCGCGCCAGATGCTGCAGGCGCAGACCTACGACGCGCATGCCTCGATCCACGACGACGCCACCGCGCAGAAGCTCGGCTTCAAGGGCGGCACCATCGAGGGCCCGACCCATTTCAGCCAGTTCGCTCCGCTCGGTGCGCGGCTGTGGGGACGCGCCTGGTTCGAGACCGGCTGCATCTCAGCGCATTACCGCAGCGTCTGCTACGAGGGTGAGGAGGTGCAGGCGATCCTGTCGAAGCCGCTGCCGGGAACGCGCCAATGCGAGATCCAGATGGTGAAGCGCGACGGCGCCGAGGTGCTGCGCGGCACGGCCTCGCTAGGTGAGCCGCACGCCCAGACTGCGCTGGAGACGCGCCTTGGCGAGCTCAAGCCGCTGACCGATCCCGTGATCCTGCGCGATGTGAAGGTGGCGCAGACCAGCAAGCGGCAGACTGTGCGGATGGCGTTCGACCAGAACATGGGCGACCTCTATCCGTTTTCGCTGCGGCAGAAGCTCGCCGTCATCACCGAGAACTCGCCTTACTACGCGACCGCCGATAATCCGTGGCGGAGGCCCATCATTCCGATGGAGATGCTGAGTGTGCTGTTCCAGTACCGCTCCAAAGAGGATCCGCTGCCGGCCAAGGGCCCGGCGGTCGGCCTGTTCGCCGATCAGGAGATCCGCCTGGTGAAAGGCCCGCTCTTCGTCGACGAAGAGTATGAGGTCGAGCGCGAGGTGGTCGCGCTCTCCGGCAGCCGCCGCACCGAGAGCGCCTGGGCGAAGACGCGCGTGTTCGACAGAGCGGGCACGATGGTCGCCACGATGTTGCTCAACATGGCAACGCTGAAGGATTCGTATGCGCCGTATGAGAATGAGTATCGGCAGCTGTATGGGGTGGGCGGTAGGCGCTAGGCGTCGTCACACACTCTCCGCCGTCATTCCGGGGCGCGCGTAGCGCGAACCCGGAATCCATTTCACCTCGCGTACTGCGGCCCGATGGATTCCGGGCTCGACGCTGGCGCGTCGCCCCGGAATGACGGCGGAGAGTGCGTCGTGCGCCGCTCATCCTTTAAGCAAATGCACGTCGCAAAGCCGTCGCACAGGGAATAAGCAGCCGTCGATCGCCGCCGTAACCTTCTGACCGCACAACGAATTCCCTCACGTCCCACGCCCCATCGCAATTGTACACAATGGCACGGCGCTTGCAGAACTCTCCGTAAAGAGAGTTCTCGCGGGGGCGTCATGTTGAACTCAAGCAAATCGACACTGGGCGTCATCAGGGCCGAGCCCGAGCCGATCAAGCTCGACTGGGCCGCCACCGCGCTCCTTATCATCGACATGCAGCGCGACTTCATGGAGCCCGGCGGCTTCGGTGAGACGCTCGGCAATGACGTCAGCCAGCTTGCGCGCGCGGTAAAGCCGATCGGCGCGGTGCTGAAGGCTGCGCGCGAGAGCGGCATGCTGGTGATCCACACCCGCGAGGGCCATCTGCCTGACCTTTCCGATGCGCCGCCGGCGAAGGTCGAGCGCGGCGCCCCGTCCTTGCGCATCGGCGATCCCGGCCCGATGGGGCGCATTCTCATTCGCGGCGAGGTCGGCCACGACATCATCCCCGAGCTCTATCCGCTCGACAGCGAGGTCGTGATCGACAAGCCCGGCAAGGGCGCGTTCTACGCCACCGAGCTCACCGACGTGCTGGAGAAATACGGCATCGAGAATTTGCTCGTGTGCGGTGTCACGACTGAGGTGTGCGTCAATACCACCGTGCGCGAGGCCAATGACCGCGGCTATCGCTGCGTCGTCATCGCCGACGGCTGCGCGTCCTACTTCCCCGAGTTTCACGAGATGGGCCTGAAGATGATCAAGGCCCAGGGCGGCATCTTCGGCTGGGTCACGGACTCGGCCGCAGTTCTGGAGGCAATGAAGACTTCGAGCACATAGGGGTATTTTCATGAGCACATTGACGGGGACGGCCGGCAAGTCCAGCTTCAAACCGGCACTATGGACATCGGGCGACTGGAACGCATTTTTCGGCTTCGGCACCAACATCCTCGTCAACATGCTGGTGCTCACGGGCCTGCTGCGCTTCGTCTTGAAGATGCCTGACAGCCTCGTGTTCGGCCGCATCCTGCCTGCGCTCGGGCTGATGATGTGCCTCTCCACCTTCTACTACGCATTCCTCGCCTATCGCCTGGCACAGAAGACCGGCCGCAGCGACGTTTGCGCGCTGCCCTCGGGCGTCAGCGTGCCGCACATGTTCATCGTCACCTTCGTGATCATGCTGCCGATCACGCTGAAGACGGGCGATCCGCTCAAGGGCTGGTCGGCCGGCCTCGTCTGGGTGTTCTTCCAGAGTTTTATTCTTATGATCGGTGGCTTCGTTGCCCCATTCATTCGAAAAATCACGCCGCGTGCGGCGCTGCTCGGCACGCTTGCCGGAGTCTCCGTCACCTTCATCTCGATGCGGCCTGCGCTGGAGATGTACATGACGCCGCAGATCGGTCTGGTCTGCTTCGCCATCATCCTGGTGAGCTGGTTCGGCGGCGTGAAATACTGGCGCGGCATTCCCGCGGGCCTCGTCGCCATCGCGGCCGGCATGATCATCGCCTGGGGCTCCAACCTGTTCGGGCTCGGCCTCGGCGGATTGAGCATCGCGGGTGTTGGAGCCGCTTTCGCGAACTTCGGCTTCTCGGTGCCGATCCCGGCCGTGGGCTACGTCTTCTCCGGCTTCGAATTCCTCGGCATCATCCTGGTCACCGCCATTCCGTTTGGCATCTACGACCTCGTCGAGGCCATGGACAATGTCGAAAGCGCGGAAGCGGCCGGCGACGAATATCCGACCACGCGCGTGCTGACTGCCGACGGCATCGTCAGCCTGATCGGCTGCCTGATGGGCAATCCCTTCATCAACGCGGTCTATATCGGCCATCCCGGCTGGAAGGCGATGGGTGGCCGCATCGGCTATTCCGCTGCGACCGGTATCATGGTCGTGGTGCTGGCCTGGTTCGGCATCATCTCGGTGCTGCTGGCGCTGGTGCCGGTCGTCGCGATCTCGCCGATCCTGCTCTATATCGGCATGCTCATCGGCGCGCAGGCGTTCCAGACCACACCGGTCAAGCACGCGCCCGCGATCGTGCTGGCGTTGACCCCGCATCTCGCCGCCTGGGCCAAGCTCCAGATTGACACCATGCTTGGCTCGACCATGACGGCTGCGGCGACGGTCGGCGGAATGGCCGCCGACAAGGCCGACGCGGTCAAGGCTGCCGCGATCGCCGCGCTGCCGCAGCAGGGCGTATTCTATCACGGCCTGGAGGTGATGGGCGGCGGCTCCATCCTCGGCGGTCTCATCCTGGGTGCGATCGGTGTCTTCATCATCGAGCGCGATTTCGAGAGGGCCTCCGCCTTCGCGCTGGTCGGTGCGATCCTGACCTACTTCGGCTTCATGCATGGCGAAGCCGTCGGCATCGGTGGCGGCTTTGGCGTGACGCCGGCGGTCGCACTCGCCTATGCCGTGATGTCGGCCGGCCTGTTCGCGGCCAGCAAGCTCGGCACCAGCGAGCGCTACGCCGCGCATCCGGAGATGCACGCCGCGCCGGCGGAGTAGCTACCCGCCCTTGACGGCACCCGCGGTGAGCCCGGCGACGATCTGTCGCTGGGCCATCACCGTCAGCAGCAGCACTGGAAACGTCACGATCAGGGCGGCCGCGGCCAGCGGGCCCCAGCTCAGTTGATCGAACGAGATCATGTTGTAGACCGCGACGGGCAGGGTGCGCGTCTCACGCCCCGCCAGCACGATGCCGAACACGAAATTGTTCCAGGAGAAGATCACTGCGAGGATGAAGGCCACAGCGATGCCGGGCCTCGCAATCGGCAGCGCCACGTGCCGAAACACCTGCCAGCGGCCGGCACCGTCGATCAGGGCGGCTTCCTCCAGCTCCATCGGTGTGGTCTCGAAATAGCCGATCATGATCCAGATCACGATCGGCACCGTGACGACAAGATGGATGATGATTTGCGGCACCAGCGTGCCGAGCAGGCCGAGCCACTGGAACAGCAGGAACAGCGGGATCAGGTAGGACAGTCCCGGCGTGATGCGGGCGATCAGGATCACGATCGCGGATTTATGCGCGGCCATGCGTGCGATGCCGTAGCCGGCGGGCACGCCGACGATCAGCGCCAGCAACGTCGCGCTGCCCGTCACGATCAGGCTGTTGATGAAATAGGTCAGGAAGCGGTTGGAGGCGAGCACGTCGGCGTAGTTCTTCCAGGCGATGCGATCAGGAAAGAACACCGGCGGATAGGCGGCGTTATCGACCTCGAATTTGAGTGACAACGAGAGCATCCAGAGGAAGAACAGGATAGCCGGCGATACGATGACGAACACCGAAAGCCACAAGCCGATCCTGCCGATGAGCTGACGAAAGTTCATGCGCCGCTCGCGATTTCGGTCCACAGCATGCGCTGGCGGGCGTAGAGCATCACCGCCGCAAGCAGGACGATCAGCAGGAAGAACACGACCGCGATCGCAGATCCGTAGCCGAGGTCGTAATAGGTGAAGGCGACGCTATAGAGATAGATGTTGATCGTCTCCGATGCCGAGCCGGGTCCGCCTTGCGTGATCGCGAAGATGATGTCGAAGCTCTTGACCGCGTCGATCATGCGGATCATGCCAGCAATGAACAGAAACGGCATGATCAGCGGCAGCGTGATGAAGCGGAACACCTGCCAGAAGTTGGCGCCGTCGATCTGCGCGCTCTCATAGGGCTCGGTCGGGATTGCGGCCAGGCCGCCGAGCACGATCAGCATCACCAGCGGCGTCCATTGCCAGGTCTCGACCAGCACCAGCGAGGGAATGACGGTCGCGGGGTGAAAGACCCAGAGTTGCGCCGGAATTCCAACCAGCGACAGCAGGTAGTTCAGCACGCCGAGCTGCGGGTGGAACATCATGGTCCAGACCAGCGCGATCGCGACGGGTGTCGCCATCATCGGCATGATGAACACGCCACGCAGGAATCCGCGGCCGGCGAACCTCTGGTGAAACACCACGGCTGCAAACGTCCCCAGCACCAGCGGTAGCAGGACCGACAGCGCGGTGTAGACCATGGTGTGTCCGATCGCCTCGATGAAGCGGGGATCGCTGGTCAGCCGCAGATAGTTCGACAGCCCGACGAAGGTGGTCGGCGAGCCGACCTTCCATTCGTTCAGGCTCATCCAGATGGTGAAGACCCACGGGAAGATGATGATGGCCAGCACGACGACAAGCGCCGGCACCACGAACGGCCAGTAGGACGGCGGCCGCAACCCCTTCTCCGGCGCGGCCTCGGTCGAAGCCGCGGCCGGAGTCGATTGTGTCAACGCACTCACGCTTTTTCGCTGCGCTCCAGGATCGGCCGGTACTGATCGTTGGCTTTCTTCAGTTCAGTCGCGGGATCGGCCCCGGACAGCGTCGCCGTGAGCGCTGCGCCGACGATGTCGCGGAATTCCGCAACGGGGATGACGACGGGCAGGCCGAGTTTGCTGATCTTGGCGGAATCGATCACCGATTGCAGCCACTCCTTGGGCATCTTCACGCCCTGCTGGATCTCGGGATCGTTCAGGATCGAGTTGCGGAACGGCACGCCGCCGCCGGCCTGCAGCAGCCGCGCGCCCTGCTGCTTCGAGACCACCCACTGGCAGAGCAGATAGGCAGCTTCCTTGTTCTTGCTCGCAGCGGCGATGCCGATGCCGTCGCCGTAAGTGGCCGAATACTGCCCCTTCGGTCCGGCGGGCACGACGGTGTAGCCGACCTTGCCGACGACGCGCGAGGCGGCGGGATCCTCCAGCGGCGGCGCCCAGCCGACGCCGTCTATCCACATCGCAGATCGTCCTTGCGTGAACGAGGCCATCGACTCCATCCAGTTGAAGCCGGCGACGCCGGGCGGCGCGACCTTGGTCAGCAGCGTCTGATAGAGCTTTGTCGCGGCGACCGCCTCGGGGCCGTCGGTCAGGATGTTACCCTTGGCATCGAGGAATTCGCCGCCAAAGTTGAGGAAGAAATTGGTCCACAACGTCATGTTGGCGTTGCGCAGGCCGCGACCGACGAAGCCGTAGGTGCCTTCCTTGGTATCGGTCAGTTTTTCGGCCGCCGCGACCATCTCGTCGAGGGTTTTGGGGACGGCGACGCCCTTCTTCTGGAACAGCTCCTTGTTGTAGTAGAGGATGAAGTAATCGACCGACCAGGGCAGCGACAGCATCTGGCCCTTGTCGTTCTTGGCGTATTGCAGGCCGGCGGCCGAGAAATCGCTCTCGACAAGATCGGGCGCGGTCAGCGTCGGATCCTTCATGAACGGCGTCATGTCGGCGAGCCAGCCGGCTTTCTCGAACTGACGCTTCTGGACGTGATAGCTAAGATGCACCACGTCGAAGCTCGGCCGGCCCGAGGTGAGCTCGATCACGACCTTCTGCCGCTGCTGCTGCTCGGGGATCTGCTCGGATTCCACCTGGATGCCGGTGAGTTCGGTGAACTCCTTGATGTTCTTTTGCAGGTTGTCGCCGCGCGGACCCTTGGCGAGGATCACCTCCAGCTTGGTCCCGGCATATTTCTTCCAGTTGACCTCGGCGCGGGCGGGCAGCCCGGTCAGGCTGAGCGCGCCGGCCGCGGCGGTGCCCTTCAACAGCGTGCGGCGCGAGATATTGTGGTTGGCCAATTTAGTCCCTCCCTCTCTGTCATTTTCTTTGGGAGCGATACTAGCGGCCGTGCCACGCCTGCCTAGTCCTAATCTGGCGCCTCAGGGGCGCACGGCGGGCGTCTCCATCGGCAGGCCGCGCGCCCGCGACATCAGGTAAAGCTCGAGCGCGACCAGTTCCGGTGCGCCGTAATCATAGGCCTGGGCGCGGACGCCGGTCATGCAGCTGCGCAAGCGACGCTCCAGAGATCCCAGCGTCTGCCATTCCAGACGGTAGAGCGGATAGCCGGTCGGCTGTCCCTGCGTGATCGGTGATCCAGCGAGGCGCTTGTCGAAATTGTCATCGTGGCAATTGGTGCAGGCGAGGTTGAGCTGGCCCTCGCGCTGCATGAAGAGATCGCGGCCCTGTGCGACGAACGGCTTGAGTTGCGGATCGTCACCGGCGGTGATCGCGACGCCGCGCGACTGGTGGGCGACGAAGGCGGATAGTGCCAGCAGGTCGCGACTCTCGTAAGGGAGCGCCGTCGCCTGCTGATGATTGGCGCGGCAGAGATTGATGCGCTGGTCCAGCGTAACGGGACGGCCGAGCGTTTGATCGAGCGCGGGATAGCGCGCCGCGACGCCTTTCATGCTGTTTCGCGCATCGCCGTGGCAATCGGCACAGGACTTGTCGGCGCTGCCGGTCTTCTTGCCCCACAGCGCCTCACCGTCGAGCACGAACAGCATGCCGGGATTGGACGTGTCGTCATCCTGCATGGCGCGCGTGTCGGGCCCCATGAACGCATAGCCGGACCGGCGCGCATCGGGCGGGATTTCACCGGCGAGCAGGGCAGGGGCCGCGGCGAGCAATATCGCCGCCGCTATCGCGCGCCAAAATCTCATTCGACGGTGATCGATGCCGATGCTGTGGACGAATAGCCGTTGTCGCCGATCCATTCGAACTCGAACTTGCCGCTCTCCTTCACGACGGTGAAGAAGGACAGATACGGATTGGCGGCGATCGCCGGAAACAGGTCGGCGCGAAAGACCTCGGTGCCGTTGTAGCGGCAGGTGAAGCTGGTGATGATGTCGCGCGGTACCAGCGCGCCGTCGGCGGTGTGGCGGAAGCCGGTTTCCATGATGTGCGAGGTCAGAGTGCGGATCTCGATGATGTCGCCGCGTTTGGCCTTCGCGGGAACGTTGATGAGCGCGGCCATCAGTTCAGCTCCTCGGTGCAGGCGGCCAGCGTCACGACGACGTCCGCCGCGACCTGCCAGAAGGTGTCGTCGGACAGGCGCGCGATCGCGACCACCTTCTGGGTGTCGGCGAGGCGGATGCGGGTCGAGACCTGGGCGCGGCCGGAGGAGGGGTTGAGATAGAAATTGCCGATGTTCGGCTGCGGGTTCTTCTCGTTGAAGACGTGGATGCTCTTGACGTAGTCGGTCGCCGTCATCGGGCTTGCGACACTCACCGTCATCGGCACCGTGTTGCCGTTCTCGACCAGCGGGGGAATGTCGAGCTTGACCTTGCCAGTGCGAATTGATGCCTCGCCGACGACGTTGCGGATCGCGGCGCTGAGCATCGCTGGCGTTGCCTCGAGCGGCCGCAGCGTGACGATCGGGATCGTCCCGGCGACTGTCAGGCCTCCGGCAAGATTCAAAAATTGTCGTCGCGTGGTCGCCATGAAGCTAGTCCCGTAGCGTTGCAAGAAAGGCCACGATGTCCTCGAACTCCGCAGCCGACAAGATCGGCTTGCCGGCGAAATTGCGCCCGACGCGGATGAGGCCATCGTTGCGGTAATAGGACGGCATGATGGTCTCCGGGTTGAAGCGCGCCGCATCGACCAGACGAAGCCGCAACTGGCTCGCCGTCCAGCGGTTCCCGGCGCCGGAGAGATCAGGCGCGAGGTCGCCTTGGAAGCGGGTTTCGGGGAAGGGACCGGAATGGCAGAGGATGCAGGTCGTCGTGCGCGCCAGCACCAGCGCGCGACCGCGTGCGGCATCGCCGGGAGTGCCGGTGAGGGATTCCGCGATGCCGTCGCCGGTGATTTTGTAGGGCGCAAGCTCGTCCGCTCGGCAGGGCGAGGTGAAGCCCGCCAGGATCAACGCTGCAATCGCAAGTGCTCGATGGTGCGGCCAAGATCGCCGCGCGCTCCTCTTACCTCTCCCGCTTGCGGGAGAGGTCGCGCCGAAGGCGCGGGTGAGGGCTTTCTCCTCTTGGGGGTCCTCGCGGGTGGAGACACCCTCTCCCCAACCCTCCCCTGCAGGCGGGGGAGGGGGCGCATTGTGGTCGTGGCGTCGGCTTGGTCTCATCATGCCCTAGCCAAAGGTGTCCGCCGTGATGGTTTGAAACCAGCGCTCCGCGTCCGCGGCCTCGCGAGCGCGAAGCTCGCGCGGTGCATCGACCGGGCTCGTCGCGCCGCCTTCGACTTCGGCAAAGATCTCGCCTCTCGGCTGGTAGTTGCCCGCGAGCGAAAAACCGTAACCGGGCGCGACGGTGTTGTAGCAGACGCCAGTCAGCCGTGGCGCCTCCGGTGCGCGACCTGCAAGCAAAGCGACAATCGCCGCGGCGCAGGCCTTGCCCTGCGCGCTCGCGGCCGATGCCGATTTGGGGATGCCGCCGCCAAGGCAGGCGTCGCCGATGACGTGCATGTTCTTGACGAGTTTTGACTCGAAGGTGACAGGATCGATCGGGCACCAGCCGGTGGCATCTGTAACGCCCGCGATCTCGGCAATACGGCTGGCGCGCTGCGGCGGGATGACGTTGGCGACATCGGGCGTGTAATTGCCGAATTCGGTGACGATGGTTTTGGTCGCGGCATCGACCGAGGTGACGCGGCCGCCTTGCGACAGCGCGATGCGCTCGATCATGTCGCCGTAGAGCTCCTTCCACGCCTTCTCGAACAGCCGCTGCTGGGAGAAACTGTCCTTGGCGTCGAGGACCAGCACTTTCGAGCGTGGCTTCTTCGTCTTCAAATAGTGCGCGATCAGGCTGGCGCGCTCGTAGGGCGCCGGCGGACAGCGCGAGGGATTGGCGGGGACCGCGATGGCAACCGTGCCGCCGTCCTCCATCGCTTCCAATTGCCTGCGCAGCAGCAGCGTCTGTGCGCCGGCCTTCCAGGCGTGTGGCATCTTTTCCGATGCGGCGTCGTCGTAGCCGGGCAGGGCTTCGAAATGGAAGTCGATGCCAGGTGAGAGCACGAGACGATCATACGGCAGCGCCACACCATCGCTCGTCATGACGCTGCGCCGCGCCGGGTCGATCGCGGTCACGGCCTGGCCGATCACGGTGACGCCCTCGGCGGCCAGCTTGTCGTAGCCGAACTGCTGCGCCTCGATCTCGCGCAGGCCGGCGATCACTTCGTTGCTGAAGGGACAGGAGGTGAAGACCGCGTTCGGCTCGATCAGGATGATCTGCAAATTGTCCTGCGCACGCTTCAGCGCGCGGGCGCAAGCGGCGCCGCCGAAGCCGCCGCCGACCACGACGACGCGTGCCGTGGATTGCGCGCGCAAGATCGATGGCCGCGCCAGCGTCGCGGCCGCCATGGTGATGCCGAACACGGCATTGCGCCGTGTCACCGGGCGCGTGGTCATCAGGGGCATCTGAAAAAGGGCTGCGGCGGCCATCTCTTGCCGCCGCAGCATGTTGCTTTAAGCGAAGGTGATGTTCTGGTCGCGCAGCGGGAACGAGCGGACCCGCTTGCCCGTCGCGGCGAAATAGGCGTTGAGCACTGCGGGTGCCGCAACGCCGATGGTCGGCTCGCCGACGCCACCCCAGAACCCGCCGCTCGGCACCATCACCGATTCCACCTTCGGCATCTCGTTGATGCGCATCGAATTGTAGGTGTCGAAGTTGGTTTGCTCGATCTTGCCGTCCTTGACGGTGCAGCCGCCGTAGAACAGCGCGGAGAGGCCATAGACGAAGGAGCCCGCGATCTGCCGCTCCACCTGCGCCGGATTGACGACGTAGCCGGGATCGGTGGAGGCGACGATGCGATGCACCTTGATCTTGCTGCCGTCGGTCACCGAGATCTCGGCGGCGCCGGCGACATAGCTGCCATAGCCCATCACCTGCGCGATGCCGCGATAGACGCCTTGCGGCGCCGGCGTGGTCCAGCCGATCTTCTCGGCGACGGCATTGAGCACCGCCAGATGCTTGGGATGATTGCCCATCAGCTTGCGGCGGAATTCGAGCGGGTCCTGGCCTGCGGCCTGGGCCAGCTCGTCCATGAAGCATTCCATGTAGATCGCATTGTGATTGACGTTGACGCCGCGCCAGAAGCCGGGCGGAACGTGCGGGTTGCGCATCGCATGCTCGATCAAGAGGTTCGGCACCGAATAGCCGAACGCGGCCTCGCCGGACTGGGCGACGCCCTGGAATGCGGCCGGGTCCATGCCGTTCTGCAGCGCTTCAGGGCGCAGCGAGAACAGGATCGACTGGCCGGACAGGCGGTAGTGCAGCGCGACCAGATTGTTGTTGGCATCGAACGCGCCGGTCATCTTGCACTGGGTGATCGGGTGATACCGGCCGTGCGCCATGTCCTCTTCGCGCGACCACAAAAGCTTGATCGGCGTGCCCGGCATCTGCTTGGCGACCATGACCGCCTGGCGGACATAGTCGGTCTGGCCGCGCCGGCCGAAGCCGCCGCCCGGCATCACCTTGTGCACGTCGCACTTCTCCGCCGGCAGGCCGGAGGCCTCCAGCACGGCCGCAAAGGCGGCTTCGCCGTTCTGGGTGCCGCACCAGACCTCGCACTTGTCCGCCGTGTAGAGCGCGGTGGCGTTCATCGGCTCCATGGTGGCGTGGTTCTGGTAGGGATAGGAGTAGACGGCCTCGACCTTCTTGGCCGCGCCGGCGATCGCGGCTTTCGCGTCGCCGTTCTTGTTGCCGACATAGGCTGGCTGATCGTTGTTCAGGCCTTCGGCCAGCCACTTTGCGATGGACTCGCTGGAGACTTTTGCATTGTCGCCTTCGTCCCAGACGATCGGCAGCGCTTCCAGCGCAGTCTTGGCGTGCCACCAGGTGTCGGCCACGATCGCCACTGCGGTATCGCCGACCCTGACGACCTTCTTGACGCCTTTCATGCCGGCGACCTTGGCCTCGTCGTAGCTCTTCAGCTTGCCGCCGAACACCGGACAGTCCTTGATCGCGGCGTTCAGCATGCCCGGTAGCTTGACGTCGATGCCGTAGATCATGGTGCCATTGGTCTTGTCGGCGGTGTCGAGCCGCTTCACGCCCTTGCCGACCAGCCTCCAGTCCTTCGGATCCTTCAGCTTGACGTCGGCGGGCGGCGTCAGCTTCGCGGCGGCTTCGGCGACCTTGCCGTAGGTCGTGGTTTTGCCTGATGGCGTATGGGTGATGACGCCGTTGGCGACCGTGCATTCGGAGGCCGGCACTTTCCACTCATTGGCGGCGGCCTCGATCAGCATTACGCGCGCGGTGGCGCCGCCCTTGCGGACATAGTCCTGCGAGGAGCGGATGCCCCGGCTGCCGCCGGTCGAGAAATCGCCCCAGACGCGCTTGCGGGCGACGCTCTGGCCGGGCGTCGGATATTCGGTGGTGACCTTGGTCCAGTCGCATTCGAGCTCCTCGGCGACGAGCTGGGCAAGGCCGGTCAGCGAGCCCTGGCCCATCTCGGAGCGGGCGATGCGGATCACGACGGTGTCGTCGGGCCGGACCACGACCCAGGCGTTGACCTCCGGCGAGCCATCGGCCGCGCGGACCACAGTGGGGCCGCCGAACGGGAGATCGAGGCCGATTGCGAGGCCGGCGCCGACAGCGGCGGTGCCGATGACGAAGGCACGGCGGTTCATCTTGGGAGAGACGTGCTTGTTCATGGGGCGGCTCCCTTACGCGCTTGCGATCGTGTGGATCGCCTCGCGCACCTGCTGGAAGGTGCCGCAGCGGCAGATATTGGTGATGGCCTCGTCGATGTCTGCGTCGGTCGGCTTCGGCTTCTCGTTCAGCAGCGCCGCCACGGCCATGATCATGCCGCTCTGGCAATAGCCGCACTGCGGCACGTCCTGGGCGATCCAGGCCTCCTGCACCTTGTGCAGCGTGGCGCCGGAGGCGAGCCCCTCGATCGTGGTGATCTTCTTGCCCTCGGCCTCGGCGACCGAAATGCCGCAGGAGCGGGTGGCGACGCCGTCCATGTGAACCGTGCAGGCGCCGCATTGTGCAATGCCGCAACCATATTTGGTGCCGGTCAGGCCGGCATTCTCGCGGATCGCCCAGAGCAGCGGGGTATCCGGCTCGACGTCGAGCGTGAAGGTTTTTCCGTTGATTGTTAGGTTTGCCATCGCAGTCCCCTGATTGGCCCAATCCACCGATTGGACTCAGGGGCGCAATGTGTCCGGCAATTTGGAACTCTTCAAATCAATAGTCCGAGGGGCAGCTATTGAAGATTCTCGCGGCTGCGGGAAGATTGGGGCACCCGCGGTGTTTTGCCTCGCCCCGGCTGGGCGGGCTGAACGACCTTTCCCGGAGCGCCAAGGCCCCCGCTTGGGGCGACGTTTGCAGGTTCCCTTGCATGCAACGACCACAGTTTGGTCCTTTTGTCGGGGTGCAAGATGAGAGCGCTTTGCTACACTGCGCCGACTCAAAAGGAGTGCCATCGACGTGCCGAGCCCCTGTAACGTGCTGATGCTCTATCCGCTCTTCACCGCGGAGTCGTTCTGGAGTTTTGGCGAGTCCTGCAAATTGATGGGCGTCCGGCGCCCGGCAGCCCCCCTTGGCCTGATCACGGTCGCGGCGATGTTGCCCAAGGACTGGAGCGTCCGGCTGATCGATTGCAACACGCAAGCTTTCAGCGATGACGATTTCGCCTGGGCCGACGTCGTCTTCACCGGCGGCATGCTGCCGCAGCAGGCCGACACGCTGCGCCTGATCGAGATGTGCCGCGCGGCCGGCAAGCCGGTGGTCGTCGGCGGCCCCGATCCGACCTCCAGCCCCCACATCTACGAGAATGCCGACTTCCGGGTGCTCGGCGAGGCCGAGGGCATCATCGACGAGTTCATCGCGGCCTGGCAAAGCGGGGCCCGATCCGGTGTCTTCACCGCGCCGAAATTCCAGGCCGACGTGACAAAGACGCCGGTGCCGCGCTTCGACCTCCTGAAGTTCGAGGACTATCTCTATATCGGTGTGCAATATTCGCGCGGCTGTCCGTTCACCTGCGAGTTCTGCGACATCATCGAGCTCTACGGACGCGTGCCCAGGACCAAGACGACCGAGCAGATGTTCGTCGAGCTCGAGACGCTCTACAACATGGGCTACCGCGGTCATCTCGACTTCGTCGACGACAATTTCATCGGCAACAAGAAGTCGCTGCGGCAGTTCCTGCCGCAACTCGCTGAATGGCAGCGCGCGCACGGCTATCCCTTCGAACTGTCGACTGAGGCATCGGTCAATCTCGCCGATGACCCTGAATTGCTGGAGCTGATGGGAGCCGCAAACTTCTTCGGTATCTTCGTCGGCATCGAGAGCCCGGATCCCGCGACGCTGGTCGCGATGCGCAAGAAGCAGAACACGCGGCGCAACATCGCCGAGAGCATCCACAAGATCTACGCCGCCGGCATCCTGGTCACCGCCGGCTTCATCGTCGGCTTCGACAACGAGAAGGTCTCGATGGCGGAGGCGATGATCGACTTCATCGAGGAAGCCGCGATCCCGGTCGCCATGGTCGGCCTGCTCTACGCCTTGCCGAACACGCAGCTCACGCGCCGACTGGAGCGCGAAGGCCGGCTGCATCCGGGTCACGATATAGCGCCGACCATCGGTGCCGATCAGTGCACGGCCGGCATCAACTTCGATCCGGTCCGCCCATTGCGCGACATCCTGACGGACTACAAGCGGGTTCTGGAGCACATCTACAGCCCGGCGGCGTATGCGCGGCGTGTCGACCGCCTGATGACGCTGCTCGACCGTTCGAGGCAGCGCCATGAGCTCGCGGAAGGCGACATCCGCGCGAAGGTCGGGGCGATGGAGACGGTGCACCGCGTGGTCACCGCGCTTCCGGAGGCGCGCGGGCCGCTGTGGGAGACCTTCATGAACTGCGCCAAGCGCGACACCTCATCGGCGCGCATCGCGGTGCAGTTGATCGCGGCCTATGCCCATCTCGGCCCGTTCTCGCGCAAGGTCATCGAGGCGATCGACGGGCGCCTCGCCGCGCTCGACGACGAGCCCGTCGTCGCGGCGGCCGCGGCGATCGACGCGACGGCTGCCCGGCACCTGGCTTAGAGGCTTACTTCACCGCCAGCCGCAAGAAGCTCATGACGCTGCCGAGCGCGGCAAAGCCGGCGCCGAGCGCCAGCGCCACTGTCGCACCGTTATGTCCGGCCATGGCAAAGCAGGCCGCGGCGAGTGCGGCGCCGGTCGTCTGTCCGGTCAGGCGCGCGGTAGCGACGATACCGGAGGCGCTGCCGCTGCGATGCGGCGGCGCGCTTCCCATCAGCGCCTTCATGTTCGGCGCCTGGAAGAAGCCAAACCCCATGCCGCAGATCATGATGCGCCAGACAATATCGGGGATGCTCGGGCTCGCCGGAAGCAGCGCGAGCAGCGCCATGCCGAGGCCGAGCAGCACGAGGCCGATGCCGCCCAATAGGCCGACCGGATGGCGGTCGGACAGGCGTCCCGCAATCGGCGCCATGATGCCGACCACCAGCGGCCACGGCGTCATGAAGAAGCCGGTCTCGACCTGCGAACGTCCCAGCACGTCCTCGAAATAGAACGGCAGCGAGACGAAGGCGAGGCCCTGCACAGCGAAGGAGCAAACGGCCGTCGCCGCCGACAGCGCGAACATCGGCCGGCCGAACAGGTCGATCGGCAGCATCGGCGCCGGATGATCGGCATGGCGGCGGGTCAGGATGAAGCCGAGCGCGATGGCCGCGACCAGTTCGATGCCGACGACAACCGGCGACAGATTGTGCGCGGCGCTGCCGACGCCGGTGATGAACAGGCCGAGGCATGCGGCGGCGAGAAGCGCGCCGAGGAAGTCGAAGCCGTGATCGGCCCGCGGCGTCTTCGGCAGCATCGCAAAGCCGATGCCGATCGCAACGAGGCCGAATGGGATGTTGACGGCGAAAAGCCACGGCCATGGGCCGACCGCGAGGATGGCGGAGGCGATCGACGGTCCGAAGGTGAAGGCGGTCGCGACCACCAGCGCGTTGTGGCCGAAGCCGCGGCCCTGCATCCGCCCGGGATAAACGAAGCGCACCAGCGCCGTGTTGACGCTCATGATGCCGCTGGCGCCGAGGCCCTGCAGCGTGCGTGCGACCAAGAGGCTATCGAGCGACCACGCCACCGCGCAGAGCAGCGAGGCGATGGTGAACAGGACCAGGCCGCCGAGATAGATGCGCTGGTGCCCGACGATCTCGCCGAGCGCCCCGAGCGGCAGCAGCGTCGCCACCAGCGCGATCTGGTAGACGTTGACCACCCAGACCGACTGCTCCGGCGTGACATGCAGATCGGCGGCAATGGCGGGCAGGGCGATATTAGCGATCGCGGTGTCGAGCGAGGCCATCGCCAGCGCGGTGAAGATCGCGGCAATCGCCCAGCGCCGCTGCGTGACCGGAAGGCCGTCGGCAATGGGATGGTCGGGTTCGCGCGCTGCGGCAGGTAACGTGATTGTCATTGCGTCAGCGCGTTGCTCCGGCGGCGTGGCCAAAAGGGACTTTTGGCATGTACTACGCCGAAGCCGCCTTCCACAGGCATATGCTTGCATGCTGTGTATGCGCGAAGGTCAGGCGATGTCGCCTCGTGCCGGCGTATGATCGCGCCGTGACTGCAATTTTGGGGAAACGCCATGCAAATCGTCGTTCTGCCGGGTGACGGCATCGGGCCCGAGATCACGACCGCGACATCGGGCGTGCTGCGCGCGGCCTCCGAACGCTTCCAGCTCGATCTGCGGCTCGAGGAGCACGCGGTCGGCCATGCCAGCCTGAAGCTATCAGGCACCACCGTGCGCCCCGAGCTGCTCGACATCGTCCGCGCCGCCGATGGCCTGATCCTGGGCCCGACCGCGACCTTCGACTTCAAGGACGAGGCGCATGGCGAGATCAACCCTTCACGCTACTTCCGCAAGAGCCTCGACCTCTACGCCAATGTCAGGCCGGCGCGCACCTATGCGGGGCGGCCGGGCCGCATCGGTGATTTCGACCTCGTCGTGGTGCGCGAGAACACCGAGGGGTTTTACGCCGACCGCAACATGGAGCAGGGCAATGGCGAGATGCTGGTCACGCCTGACGTCGTGATCTCGCTGCGCCGGATCACGCGGCTCTGCTGCGAGCGCATCGCGCACGCCGCCTGCCGCCTGGCGATGAAGCGACGCAAACATCTCACCATCGTGCACAAGGCCAATGTGCTCAAGATCGGCGACGGCATGTTCCTCGACATCTGCCGCGCAGCGGCCAAGACCTATCCCGGCCTTGAAGTCGACGACATCCTGGTTGACGCCATGATGGCGCATGTGGTGCGGAGCCCCGACCGCTTCGACGTGATCGTCTCCACCAACATGTTCGGCGACATCCTGTCCGATCTCACCGCCGAACTCTCCGGCAGCCTCGGCCTCGGCGGCTCGCTCAATGTCGGCGACCGCTACGCGATGGCGCAGGCCGCGCACGGCTCGGCGCCCGACATCGCGGGGCAGGACGTCGCCAATCCGGTCTCCCTGATCCTGTCGACCGCGCTGCTGCTGGCCTGGCACGGCGAGAGGAGCGGCGCCGCCCGCTATGAAGAAGCGGCGCGTGCGATCGAGGCTGCGGTGGCGAAGGCGCTTCGCGAGGGCAGGGCGACGCGTGACGTCGGCGGCAAGCTCGGCACGATCGCGGCAGGCGCTGCGATCGCGGAGATCCTGCAGGCGGAGTGAGGGGCTTCTTCGCGTTTTTTGTCGGGGTTCAAAACAAAAAATCGAAAACAACCCCATGCACAGTAGAGGGCCCTTGATCGACACGGGATTTTCGGGCGTGCCGCGACGACGTGCGTGACTGCGGTCACGTTGACACGTCGGGCAAAACACCGGCAGGATGTGATCGTCGCGGATCGCGGCGTGAATGCGTTCGCGGCGACGGCGCGCACTTGGAGTGGGTTGAACCTATGAAGTCTGAGACGGATGGCATCAACCCCGCCGCCAGGCCGAGCGGAACGGGCTGCGTGGAATGCTCGGCTGCGGGCGGGTGGTGGTTCCATCTTCGCAGATGTGTCGAGTGCGGTCACATCGGCTGTTGTGATGCGTCACCCAATCAGCATGCATCGAAACACAACGCAGCAACAGGTCACCCGATCATCACGAGCTTCGAGCCGGGCGAACGATGGTTTTACGACTATCGCACGGGTGAGGCTTTCGCCGGTCCGAAGCTACCAGGCCCGCTCTCCCGTCCGCTGGATCAGCCGGTGCCCGGGCCGGCGGGGGCGGTGCCTCCAGACTGGCAAACGCTGCTCCATGACTAGGCCGTAGCTCTTTTAGCTATCGGCGGGTGTCCTGAAACTTGTCGGCCCAGACCGGTCGGCTCACGCGATCATTCATGCCGGGGCCGCAACGTCGGTGCGCCGCGGCAGCGATCTCGCCGTCCGCACCTGCCTCTCATTCGACCCATGAAGCCCAAATTCTCGCCATGGGCCTTGGCTTGCCCATTTCGACGGCTTGGAATATGTATAGACATGTTCGTTGAAGGTTGATCGGCATGGATGATCGCGTGCTCGTGTTCGACGGGATAGGACAGGACTTTCCGTCGCCGGGGCAGCGAACGCAGATCCGTGTGCTGGACGGGATCAGCTTCGAGGCCGCCCGCGGCAAGTTCATCGCGGTGATCGGACCGAGCGGCTGCGGGAAAAGCACGCTGCTCCAGATGGCCGCCGGCCTGCTCTTTCCAACGCGCGGGACGGTCCATCACCGTGGCCGCAAGGTCACGTCGGTCAATACCGAGGTGGGCTTCGTGCCGCAGCAGGCGCAGCTGTTGCCCTGGAAGACTCTTGCCGAAAACGTCGAGTTGCCGCTGGTGCTCCGCGGCGTCCCCGCGCACGAACGGCAAAAACGGGTTGACGATGTCCTTCGGTCTGTTGGCCTGACGGGGTTCGAGCAGCATTATCCGAGCCAACTCTCCGGCGGCATGCAGAAGCGCGGATCGATCGCGCGCACGCTGGTCTATCGCCCCGACGTGATCCTGATGGACGAGCCGTTTGGCGCTCTCGATGCCCAGACCCGTATGGTGATGCAAAGCGATCTCCAGACCCTGTCTATGGAAGCCGGCGCCACCGTCATATTCGTCACCCATGACATTACCGAAGCCGTGCTGCTCGCCGATAACGTCGTCGTGCTGAGCCAGAGGCCCTCACGGCTGCTCGCCAATATCGAGATCAGCCTGCCCCGGCCGCGCAACATGTTCGAGCCGTTCAAGAACCCCAGCTTCGATGCCGCCTACGACGCCGTCTGGACCGAATTTCGTTCCCAGCTTCAAGCCGGACAGATCCATTGAGCGAGCAGCAGGCATGAGCGAAGCTGCATCCCGGTCTTCGATCGCGTCAACGCGTGCGGGCGGCGGACCGGGCTTGATCGGTGCGAAAGCTTTGCAATGGCTTGCGAAGCTCCTGCCGGGTATCGCACTTCTGGTTTGCTGGCAGTGGGCCTCGGGGCGGTTGATCAAGGAGATCTACGTCAGCAAGCCGACGGCGGTTGCCGCGCGCCTGTACGAGTTGTTCGCCTCCGGCGAAATCTATCCGCATCTATGGATCACCGGGCAGGAGCTCGTGCTCGGTTACGTTATCGGCGTCTCAGGCGGTGTTTTCGCCGGTTACGCGCTTGGTCGCTCGCCGCGGCTTGCCCGGATATTCGAGCCCTATGTGATGGCCTTCTACGGGGTTCCCAAGATCGCGCTGGCACCGCTGTTCATCATCTGGTTCGGCATCGGCATCGGATCGAAGGTCGCGCTTGCCTCGATCATGGTGTTTTTCCTGGTCTTCTACAACGTGTTCGCCGGCGTCCGCAGCGTCGATCGCGAGCTCGTCAATCTCACGCTGGTGATGGGTGCCAACCAGCGCCAGCTGACCTATCACGTCTTCCTGCCCGCCGCCGCCCCGTTCGTCATGCTCGGCATGCGGCTGGCGATTCCTTACAGCGTCATTGGTGTCATCGTCGGCGAGTTCACATCGTCGATGCAGGGGCTCGGCCTGTTCATCCATGAGGCGTCGTCGACCTACGATCCTGCCGGCGTTTTCGCGGGGATCGTCATCCTGCTCGGCTTCGTTACTTTTGCAAACCTCGTTGCCGGCGCGATCGAGCGTCGCCTTCTGCGCTGGCGAACATTGTCGGGTTCAGGCCCGATCGACGCTTGAATCGGGAGAATTGATCCATGCGCGTCACGATGAAATGGGCGAGGGCGGCCACGGTCGCCGCGGCAATCGCCTTGCTGCCCAGCCTCGCCGAAGCCCAGCAGGCGGTTCGCATCGGATTGGGAGCCCCGACGTTAAGCTTCCTCCCGGTCTGGTCGGGGCGCGCGCTCGACACGTTCAAGCCGCAAGGCCTCACCGCCACGATCGCCGCGTTGCCCGGCGGCGATGCGTCCGCACTCGCGGCGCTCGATGCGGGTGATATCGATCTGGCCGCAGTCGGTCCGGATTCGATGCTGCGTGCGGTGGCCAAGGGCCAGCCGTTCGAGATCGTCTATTCGTTGATGTCGAAAGTGACGCTGCAACTCGTCGTGTCCAAGGACTTCCTCGAACGCGCCGGCGTGAAGCCGACCGATCCCCTGCCGAAGCGGCTGGCCGCCCTGAAGGGCGCGACGTTCGGCGCGACCGCGCTCGCCGGCGCACAGGAGGCCGCGGCGCGCTGGCTCGCCGGTCAAGGCGGGCTCGATGCGAAAAACGATATCAAGGTGGCGCAGGTCGGCAGCCCCATCGCGATCCAGGCGGCGCTCGAGGCCAAGCGCATCGATGCCTTCGTTCTTTCTCCGCCCGAGGGATTTCTTGCGGAGAAGGCGGGTACTGGCCTCGTGCTCGTCTCGATGGGCGATGAATTCCCGCTTCTCGCCAAGCAACCCTATCTCGTCCTGGTCGCAAAGAAGCCGATCAGCCCTGGCGCCTCCGAACTGATCCAGAAGACGGTCAATGCGATGCAGGCGGCAAGCGCAGCCGTGCTCGACAAGCCAGCCGAGACGGCTGACGCGATCCAGAAGCAGTTCTTCGCCAAGGCCGATCCGCAGGCGATCGCCTCGGCGGTCAAGAGCATGAGCAGCGGTGTGGCGGGCCGCGGCGCGATCGACGTCGACGGCATGAAGAACGCGCTGACCTTCAACAAGGAGGTAGGCAACAATTTCGGCAAGGAATTCGACGCCGCGGCGACCAAGGACGATTTGTGGACCAACAGCTTCGTGGACGCGGCGAAGGCCAAATAGAGCAGGCGGCGCCTAGCCTGGTTGCGCATAACCGGCGGCGCGCGCTTCGGCATCCCAGCGCAACGTGAGCTCGTAGCTGGCAAGGTCGACGGCAGCGAAGGCGTCGAGGCAGAGTCGCTCGCGGAGGGATGCGCAGGCGGGAACCGCTGCAAAGCCCCAAAGCGCCGTCTGCAGTGCGGCGATAACGTCGTCGGGGCACCCGCCTGCCGCGACCAGAAAGGGGATCGGCGCAAGGTCGGTGGTCGCGACGATGCGGATCTGCGAGTCGAGTAGCGGATCGTGGCGCAGCATCAAATCCAGCGCATAGCTGTCGAGCGGACCAACGTCGATCTCATCGTCGAGAAGCGCCCTGATGACCCGGCCTGGTGTCGTGAGGGGCCCGACGCTTTCGCGATAAAGGTTCGCACCGCGTTGTCGATAATGCGGCAAGAGATGGTGGCGCAGGGCGTTGTAACCCGAATGCGAGTCCGGGACGGTGAAGCCAAGCCGGCCGCCGAACGTGTCTTCAAGCGATCGAAATCGGGAGTCGGCACGGACGACAAGGCGCGTCGCATACACCGGCATCCCGCCGTAGAGCGCGCCGAATGGAACAGGCGCGGCGACAGGCCGGGGGCGGTCGGCCGCGAGCATGAACGGAAATCCGCACATGAAGGCGGCACCGAGGTCCCTGCGCGCCCACAGATCGGACAGCGGTAGCGGGAATGCATGATCGATGACGTCAAGGGCAATCCCGCTCTCGCGCGCCAGCCAGTCGAACAACTCGGTCCAGGCCGCAGCCGCTGCAGGCACGCCCGAATACATCCGCGCGTTCGCGACGTAGTACAGCGTGGACGGCCGTGCGCCGCCAGTCATGCAAACCGCAGACGTTGGCCGATGCCGAGACGCTCGGCCTTCTCCAGCATGGCATGACCCAGTGCGATGTCGGAGAGCGAAAGCCCGCGATGCCAGAGCAGATTGGTCTCCGCGTCGCTTTCGCGGCCAGGTTTCAGCCCGGCGACGATCTGTCCAAGCTCGGCGTGCAGCGTCTTCTCGGACAGCTTGCCGGCCTCGACGTGCGCGCGGAGGCTGCCGAACTTGCCCCCTTTGCACTGCCCCCAATCGTCGACCACGAGCTTGGCCATGATATCGGTCAGTGAGAGCTCGATCGCGCTCATCGTGCCATAGGGGACGACGAAGGCGCCCTTCTTGATCCATTCGGTCTTGAGCATGGGCGCCGGTTTGTCGAGACGGGACGCCTCGACGACGATGTCGGCGCCTTCGAGGCAGGACTGCCAATCCGCGGTTGCGATGACCTTCTTTCCGAGATCGCGCGAGAGCCGTTCGGCAAAGCCATTACGGCTGTCTTCTCGCCGCGAATGGACCCGGATCTCGTCGAAGTCGAAGAGATGATCGAGCAATCGCACGTTCCAATAGGCGGTGCCGCGCGCCCCGATATGTCCCAGGACTTTCGAGTTCTTTCGGGCGAGATATTTGGCGCCGATCGCGGTGACCGCACCTGTGCGCATGTCGGTGATGCCGCTGGCGTCCATGATCGCTTTCGGCGCACCGTTTGACGGGTCGAACAGGGTCAATATTCCCAGCTCCGAATGGAGGCCGAGCTTGTAATTGTCGACGAAGTCGCCGACGACCTTCACACCGGCCCTGTCGATAGGCGCCTTGATCGCCCCGCGAAGCACGTTGAAATGACCGTTGGCCACGCCCGGTTCGAGATGGACTCGCGGTTCGATGACCGTGTCGCCACGGCCTTGCGCCGCCAGGCTAGTCTCGATCGCGGCCAGGATCTCCTCGTCGGTGATCTTGAGCTCATCGATGTCGAGGCGATTCAGATAGGCGATGTAGATCGGCGGCATGGCGAGGCTCCCGAGAAGACGGCTCCGGAATATGTCTAGACATTAAAGGGCCCGCGGGGGCTGTCAACGCACACGGCGTGGAGCGACCTATGCGGCCGGGAGGGAGGCCGTTGACGGGTGATCCCGTGCTCGCCGATCCCGCGCGACAAGCCTTTTGCGAGGCGTGCAGGGCGGCCTCCGCGGCGTGCCACGCTGGCTCCGTCGATGGGTTTCGATGCGCTCAACCCCATCCGCTTGTACCACGCGCGGTGCCCGCTTCATGCCGTCCAGCGGCGCGTCTCCCTGGCTACGTTTGAGCCAGATCAACACTCCCCCGTTCGCCCGCCGGACCTTTCCATCAGCATCCATGGAAAGGGCGGCCGATATGCAGACTCTGCTCAGGGAAATCCGGGATACCCCTTTGCTCTCGATGCTGGTGTTCGTGCCGATCGTGCTGGTGGCCGAGGCGGCGGCGCCGCATTCCCACACGCTGCTGTTCGTGCTGGCGGTGCTTGCGATCGTGCCGCTGGCGGCGCTGCTCAGCCATGCCACCGAGGCGGTCGCCGCCAAGACCGGCGATGCCGTGGGCGGACTGCTCAATGCCACGCTCGGCAATCTGACCGAGCTGATCATCGCCATCGCGGCGCTGCGCGCAGGCCAGTACATGCTGGTGAAGGCATCGATTGCGGGTGCGATCGTCACCAATGCTGTGTTCATGCTGGGCGCCTGCCTGCTGCTCGGCGGCCTGCGCTACCACGTGCAGGAGTATAACCGCGCCGGCGCGCGGCTTTCGTCCGGCCTGCTGCTGATGGCGACCGTCGCCCTGCTGGCGCCTTCGGCGGTCGCCGATCTCGAGCACCTGCCGCAGGACGGCGGGATCATCCACAAGCTCAGTGTCGGCATTTCGGTCCTGCTGATCATTGCCTACGGGCTCGGCCTGTTGTTCTCACTCGGGACGCACAAGGAATTGTTCGCAAGCACCGATCACGGCGATGACAAGGAGGCGCACTGGCCGATCGGAGTAGCCGCCGGCACGCTGCTGGTCGTCACCGTGCTGGTCGCGCTGGTCAGCGAAATCTTCGTGGAATCGGTGCAGAAGGCGGCGGAAACCTTCGGGATGAGCCCGGCCTTCGTCGGCTTCATCGTCGTCTCGCTGGTCGGCGCCGCCGCGGAATTTGCCGTGGCCTTCGGCGCGGCGCGCAAGAACCGGCTCGATATGGCTGTCAGCATTGCGCTCGGCAGCGCCTCCCAGATCGCGCTGTTCGTGGCCCCCGCGCTGGTGCTGCTCAGCTACGTCGTCGGGCCGAAGCCGATGGACCTGCAGTTCTGGCCGGGCGCGGTGACCATGGTGATGATCGCAACGGTCACGTCCGCGTTCGTCACCGCGAGCGGACGCTCGGCCTGGTTCGTCGGCGCCTGATGATCCTCATTTACGCGGTGTTCGCGCTGACCCTCTATGTGGTCCGCCGGCGGGCGAGGGATGAAGTGCGCAGGATGGGTAGAGCACCTGCGAGACCCATGACGTTTCAATTTGGACGGCGATCGATGGGTTTCGCTGCGCTCTACCCATCCTACGGGCTAGAGCATTTTCGGTTCTGATTGAATCAGAACCGAAGCTCTAGATTCTTGTTTTGACGCGGTTTCTTCACGCGAACCGGCTTCCACTTCGCTCGAAAACGCTCTAGTAGGCCCAATAGCTGCCGGAGGGCGCGCAATAATCGTCGGCGTAGCCGTAGCTGCCGCCATAACCGTAATACGATGCGGACGGGTAGCTGTAGCCGTAGCTGTAGGCGGGATAGTAGCCACCATAGCCGCCGTAATAGGCGCTCCGCGCGATCGCGCCGCCGACCACGGCGCCGGCGACGCCATAACCGAGGCCGCGATAGCCGTAGCCGCGATAGCCCCAGCCTCCGCGATAACCCCAACCGCGGTAGCCGCCGCCGCGATAGCCGTAGCCGCCGCGCCAGCCGCCGACCCAACGCACTTCGGTCGTGGCCTGATCGACCATCGATTTCATCGCCGACAGATGCGTGGGGATCGGCCCGGCCTGGGCGCCCGTGCCGAGAAGCAAGGTGCTTGCCGCAGCGAGCATGAGGCGACGCAGGAAGTTCGAGGAGGTCATGATCGATCATCTCCTTGGCTATGGGGCGGCGCTTGTGCGCGGCCATCGACAACCATTCCGGAATGGCGGTGCCGTGGCAAGCTTGATCTAGATCAAGCATCCGCCGCCAGGCGCCGCCTGCGCAGGCCTCGTTACGCGGGCGCGTCCAGCGCCTTCAACTCGTCCGCCGCGGTGATGATCGCATTGCGGATTATCAGGAAATACTCCGCATCGATCCGGGAGGCGAGCCAGTCCAACTCTCCCCTGTAGCCGTGTTCATTCTCCTTGCGGACCACGCCTTCCTCGATCAGGGCTTCGAGGCAGCGGCGGACGTTGGAGCGCGGCAATCCCAGATGCCTGGACAGGTCGGAAGCCGTCAAGGGCGGTGCGCCGAGATCGTCGGCGACGCGGATCGCCAGCGCCGTCAGCAGCTCTTCAAACACCGCCCCGAGATGCTTGCGCGCGTAGCCACTGCGCATCGCCACGAAGCAGGCCACGGTCAAGCGGCCGATGATCGCCGATTGCTTGTGACGCTTCGCCAATGCTGGATCTGAATTGTCTGAGGTTTTCCCGGCCATTTTCGCCACTCTCGTTTTTGCTTGCATTTGTGTTTAGCGGGGGCATCTTCGTTTGCAAAACGCGCGGAAAACGCGAAGCAGAAAACGCGGATGTGTCAGCTGGAGTCAAAGCGACCGTGCATAGAAGTCTGCCCTCTGCCGTAGAGTGCCGCGCACTCGCGAGGGCTTTCAAGCGAAAGGCGACCGAAGCAGGTCTGCCCGCCAGGACTGCCACCATCCTGAAGAGCATATCACGCAGCCTCAGCGCACTGGCGAGCCAGCTCGAGATGCTGAGCGACACGGCCGCAACCAAGCCGCCGATGTCGCCTCACGGCCCTTAGCTGTGATCCTTTAGCCATGGCCCTAGGCTGATTTGTCATCAGACAGCGGTTCGCGCCGGGTCGGACGCCTCGCGCGAGGAGGCGCGGGTTCCGTCTTAAGGTTGACTGGTGAGGTTAATATCGTCGTCCATTTGTCGATCCGCATTGGGCTCGTTATCCCTGTCATCCGTCAGGGACCAAAATGCTTGATAGAACCGCCACGCAAGCAGCGCCTGTCAGCGTTCAGCGCCGGCAGACCAGCGACTATCTGGTCGCGCTCGCGTTCTTTGGCGCGGTCGGCAGCGCGATGATCGCCTGGATCGGCGCGATCGCCTGGGTCAGCTGGCGTGTCCTCGCATGGACGTTGTCTTGACACGAGCCTGGGATCACCATGGACGACTTTGAAGGCCTCTCCGATCATTTCATCCTGCGGATGTACGAGTTCATCCGCAACGAGGTGCAAGCCGATGCCTTGGCTGGCACCCGCCTCGTAGGTGTCCCTGCAAAGCAGCGCGCGGACCGCCTGCTTCGCGAGATCGGCCGCCGCGGCCTGGTCTGCAGGCCGATCGACTGGCCGGCCTATCTCGCCGCACCGGACGACCTCCTCGACGCGCGCGCGCAGCTGCGGAAGATCACATCGGTCTGACCGCGCGCTCTGCGGTGCAAGTCCTGCACCGGCCGCATGGTCGCCCCTCGTCGCCTCTTATCGACCCTTGGCGGATTGTCGTCCCATCGCTAGGATCGCCGATATTGATCCTAAGTCATTTTCGGAATTCCAGATGAGCGCTCGCTATTTCGAGTTCACCACGAATGCCAAAGGCATGATCATCCTTCCCGGACTTTCCCCGGACGAGACCTTCGAGCTGGAGCAACTGCTCCATCAGAACGACGATCTTCGCAGCCCGCCTGATCGGGTCAGGCTGGAGGCGCTCTGCGAAAAGCACTGCCGCGCCGCCAAGAGCAGCGTCGCGCCTTAAGTGCGACGGCCGCGATCTTCAGATCGTGACCGACTTCAAGAAGCAACGGGAAGCCGGTCAGCGCAACGAGGCTCGAGCTCCCGCCCTAGAACTGATACCTCCGTAATCCCCCGTCCACCGGGATCACCGTGCCCGTGATGTAGCGCGCCACCGGCGAGGCCAGGAACACCGCGAGGGCTGCGAGATCCTCCGGCTCGCCCCAATAGCCGACCGGGATCTCTTCCTCGGCGAAGCGTTCGCGGTACTCCGGCGGATAGTTGCGGCGGATCTGCTCGCTCATGATGCGGCCGGGCGGGATGCAGTTGATGGTGATGCCGTGCTCGCCGATCTCGCGCGACAGGCCCTTGGCCCAGGCGTGCACGGCGGCCTTCGCCGCGAAGGCGGCGTTGAGGCCTTCCGGCTCGGACTTGCCGGTGATGTTGACGATGCGGCCCCATTTGCGCGCGATCATCTGCGGCAGCAGCGCGTGGGCGATGCGGCGGTAGCTGGTGAAGTTGAGCGCGATCGCCTCGTCCCATTTGCTGTCGGGCGCATCGACGGGGAGGGGGCGGCTGCCGCCGGCATTGTTGATGAGGATGTCGACATGGCCGAGCTCCTTCAGCGCGAACGCCGCGATCTTCTCCGCGGCGTCCTTTTCCATCACATCCTGCTCGAACGGCGTGATCAGCCCGGAGCCGACCTCCTTCACGAGTTCGGCGAGCAGGTCGGTGCGCCGCGCAACACCGACGACGCGCACGCCTTCGGCAGCGAGGCCCTTGGCGATGGCACGGCCGATGCCGATGCTCGCTCCCGTCACGACTGCGGTTTTCGATTTGAGCCCGAGGTCCATAACAACGCCCTCTTGTTTTTTTGCTTGTTGCCGTTCGTTTCCTGCCCGTCCCGCCGGCTTTGCGAATTGCCTGATCAGGACGAGCAGTGGTAACCAAGAGCGACAGCGAAGGAAACATGAAAAAGAAAAGGCGCATGTAATGGTCTGGGATCCGCAGCAATATCTGAAATTCTCTGGCCACCGCTTGCGGCCCGCCGTCGACCTGTTGATGCGAATTCCCGATGTTGGCCCGCGCACGGTCGCCGATCTCGGTGCCGGTGCCGGCAACGTCACAAAACTGATCAGGGAGCGTTGGCCGGATGCGGTCGTGACCGGCGTCGAGGGTTCGGCCGAGATGGTCGCGGCCGGCCGCAAGGCGGCGCCTGATGTGGAATGGTCACATGAGGACCTCGGCCAGTGGCGTCCGGCGAAACAGTATGATTTGATCTATTCCAATGCCGCACTGCACTGGCTGCCCAATCATGCGGCACTCTTCCCATCGGTGATGGAGAAGGTGAAGCCCGGCGGCATGCTCGCCGTGCAGATGCCGCGCAACTTTTTGGCGCCGTCGCATGTGCTGATCGGCGAGACCGCGCTCAACGGACCCTGGCGATCCAAGGTCGAGCATCTCGTCACGCCGCCGCCGGTGGAGGGGCCGGCCTTCTATCATGATCTCCTTGCTTCGAAGTCAGCCAATATCGACATCTGGGAGACCGAGTATCTCCAGGTGCTCGAAGGCGAGAACCCCGTGAAGGAATGGACCAAGGGGACCTGGCTGACGCGCTATCTCGACGTCCTGCAGGGCGAGGAGAAGGCGGCGTTCGAAGCGGCCTACGGGGAGCGGGTCGCGAAGGCGTACCCGAAGAATGCCGCAGGACAGACGCTGTTTCCGTTCCGCCGTCTGTTCATGGTCGCCCAGCGCAAAGGCTGATGGCATTGCCGCAATGCGACATAAGCGCTCGCTCCATTGGCGTGGAGCGGGTGCCGGGTTGCACATGCGGCACTCGTCAAGATAGCTTGCCTGCGGCAAATTGGGCTTAGGTCTAGTTGGCAGGGTGGCGGATTGCTGCCACTACTGGGGACGCAAAACAAAAAAGACCCTGTTCTCTGGGGTTATTGGGGAGGTCCTTCATGCGCAAACTGCTTCCTGCGGTCGCAGCGGCGACGCTTGCTTTCGCGACGTTCCTCGTGGTCCCCGCCTTCGCCCAGAGCCCCATCATCATCAAGTTCAGCCACGTCGTCGCCAATGACACCCCGAAGGGGAAGGGCGCGCTGAAGTTCAAGGAACTCGCCGAGAAATACACCGACGGCAAGGTCAAGATCGAGGTCTATCCGAACTCCTCGCTCTACAAGGACAAGGAGGAGATCGAGGCGCTCCAACTCGGCTCGGTGCAGATGCTGGCGCCCTCGACCGCGAAATTCGCCCCGCTCGGCATCAAGGAATTCGAGGCGCTCGATCTGCCCTGGCTGTTCAAGGACGATGCGACCTATTCCAGCGCGATGAAAGGCACGGTCGGCAAATGGCTGTTCCAGAAGCTGGAAGCCAAGGGCATCACCGGGCTCGCTTATTGGGACAATGGCTTCCACATGGTGTCGTCGAACCGTCCGCTGATGAAGCCGGAGGACTTCAAGGGCCTGAAGTTCCGCATCTCCGGCTCGAAGATCGCCGACCAGTATTTCCGTCTGCTCGGGTCGATCCCGCAGATCATGGCGTTTTCCGAAGTCTACCAGGCGCTGCAGACCGGCGTGGTCGACGGCTGCGAGAACACCGCGTCCAACTATCTGACGCAGAAGTTCTACGAGGTGCAGAAGGACATCACCGTGTCCTATCACGCGCATCTGCAATATGCCGTCATCGTCAATTCGAAATTCTGGTCCGGCCTGCCGCCCGACATCCGGGCCCAGCTCGAGAAGGCGATGAACGAAGCGACCGACTACACCAATCTGATCGCGCATCAGGAGAACGAGGATGCGCTCGCCGAGATCAAGAAGACCGGCAAGACCACGCTGCATTATCTCAGCGACGCCGACCGCAAGGCATGGCAGGAGGCGATGCAGCCGACTTATAAATGGGCCAAGGGCCGGGTCGGGCAGGAAGTGCTCGATCTCGTTGCCAAGGAACTCGACGTCAAGATGAACTGACGCGTTTCCTGAAGAACAATACCAACGGTCGGGAGTGCAAGCACTTCCGGCCGTTTCGTATCGATAGGGGGATCTTGATTTGCTTCGCGTGCTCAATTCGGCGCTCAACCATCTCGAAGAATGGTTGATCGCGACGCTCATTGCGGCTGCAACCGGCCTGATCTTCATTGCTGTTGTGCACCGTTACGGCGCCGGCGAATCGATCGCCCTTTCCAGATGGGCGGCCGCGCACGGGATGAGCTGGCTGGCATCGCTGTCGATGGCGGTGTTCACCTTCCTGTCCGAGCTCGATTTGTCCTGGGCGCAAGAGCTCTGCATCTACATGTTCATCTGGATGGCGAAGTTCGGCGCGGCCTATGGCGTGCGCACCGGCATCCATGTCGGCGTCGACCTGCTGGTCAACCGCCTGCCGGAGCATTCGCGCAAGCACGTGATCCTGTTCGCGCTGCTCTGCGGCGCGCTGTTCACCGGCATGATCGCCGCCTTCGGCGCCTCGTTCGTGCGCGAGATGTTCCACACCGGCCAGCAGTCCAACGATCTGGAAGCGCCGATGTGGTTCGTCTATCTGGCGATCCCGCTCGGCTCGGGCTTGATGTGCTTCCGCTTCCTCCAGGTCTCGTGGATCTACTATTGGACCGGCGAGCTGCCGCATCACGACGAGAGTCATGTCGAGGGCGTCGAGGCCGACGCCTCGCCGGCGCTGCATCCGCAACCCGCCGGTGCCGCAACCCGGGCCGCCGCGCGAAAAGTCTCGCCGCTCGGCGTCATCCTGATCATGGCGCCGGTCCTGATCTTCATGATGTGCCTTGCCGAAAAGTTCGGCGTGGTGGTGCTGCCGCACTGGATGCGTGCCGCGACCGTGTTCGCGCTGCTGATCGCGCTGATGCTGACCGGCATCCCGGTCTCGATCGCGCTCGGCCTCACCGTGATGACGTTCCTGTTCACTCTGACCACGGTGCCGATCGAGGCGGTCTCGATGAAGCTCTTCACGGGCATCGAGGGCTTCGAGATCATGGCGATCCCGTTCTTCATCCTCGCCGGCAATTTCCTCACCCATGGCGGCGTCGCGCGCCGCATGATCAATTTCGCGACCTCGTTGATCGGTCACTGGTATGGCGGCCTCGGCCTCGCCGGCATCGTCGCCTGCGCTATGTTCGCGCTGGTCTGCGGCTCGAGCGTCGCGACGGTGGCCGCGATCGGCGCCATCGTGCTGCCCGAGATGGTCCGGCACGGCTATCCGATGCGCTTCGGCGCCGGCATCATCACGGTCGCCGGCTCGCTCGGCATCCTGATGCTGCCGTCGATCCCGAAGATCGTCTACGCGGTCTCGACCAACACCTCGATCGGCGCGCTGTTCGTTGCAGGCCTGCTCCCCGGCATCCTGCTGACGACCATGCTCTGCATCGTCACCTGGTGGCTCGCCCGCAATCGCGACTATCCGCGGCTGCCGAAAGCGACCTGGGGCGAAACCGTCCGCACTTTCCGCGAGAGCATCTGGGGATTGATGCTGGTCGTCATCATCATCGGCGGCATCTATAGCGGCCTGTTCACCGCCACCGAGGCGGCCGCGATGGCCGCGGTCTACTCCTTCGTCATCGCGGTGTTCGTCTACAAGGCGATCAAGATGGTGGATGTGCCGCGGGTGCTGCTGCGCGCCGCCAACACCAGCGCGATGCTGCTCTACATCGTCACCAACGCGGTGCTGTTCTCCTTCGTGCTCTCCAACGAGAACCTGCCGGCGACGCTCGCCGACTGGATCGCGGCGCAGAATCTCGGCTGGGTCGGCTTCCTGCTGGTGGTCAACATCCTCTTGCTGCTCGCCGGCAACTTCATGGAGCCGAACTCGATCATCCTGATCATGGCCCCGATCCTGGCGCCGGCAGCCAAGAAGCTCGGCATCGACCTCGTCCATTTCGGCATCGTCATGGACGTCAACATGGAGGTCGGCCTCTGCCATCCGCCTGTCGGCCTGAACCTCTACGTCGCATCCATGATAGCGCGAATGCGCATCACCGATCTTGCGGTCGCGGTGATGCCGTGGCTGATCACCATGCTCGGCTTCCTCGTCATCGTGACCTATTGGCCGGATTTGACGCTGTGGCTGCCAAGGGTGCTGGGGATGCACTAGCGTTGCCGCATGGACGGTGCACCCTCTCCCCTTGCGGGAGAGGGTGGCTCGCCGCATAGCGGCGAGACGGGTGACGGGCTATCCATCCTCACGAGCACTGTTGTGAGCGGAGAGAGATCCCTCATCCGGCGCCATAGCCGAAGCGTCGCTTCGGCGTCCTCTTAAGAACGGCGGCCATGGGCCGCCTATGCCACCTTCTCCCGCAAGGGGAGAAGGGAAGGGCACCTGTGCTGTCTCGGTCAGCGATGGCAATCATCCGCGAGATGCGGTTAGATGCCGCGCATCAGGCCGGGAGGACGCAAGATGACTGAACTCAGCAGCGAGCCGAAGGACGCAACGCCGTCCGTCATCGCGCAGCATGAGAGCATGCTCAACGCGCTGCCGTTTTCCGACACACGGGATTTCGACGATGCAGCGCGCGGCTTTCTCGGCACGATCGACAACGCGAAGGTGACAAATCCGCAAGGGCGCACGGTCTGGAGCCTCGAGCCTTACGGCTTCCTGTCTGCCGAGCAGGCGCCGCCGACGGTCAATCCCAGCCTGTGGCGGCAGTCGCGGCTCAACATGCAGCATGGGCTGTTCGAGGTCGTGCCCGGCGTCTACCAGGTGCGCGGGCTCGACATCGCCAACATGACGCTGATCGAGGGCGATCGCGGCGTCATCGTGGTGGACACGCTGACCTCAATCGAAGGCGCGCGTGCCGCGCTCGACCTCTATTTTGCGCATCGCGGCACGAGGCCGGTTGCGGCCGTGATCTTCACCCATACCCACACCGACCATTGGGGCGGCGCGCGCGGCGTGCTGCAGGAAGATGCTCTCGCGACCGGGCGTGTGCCGATCATCGCGCCGAACCTGTTCATGGAGCACGCCGTCTCCGAGAACATCATCGCGGGCCCCGCGATGCTGCGCCGGGCGCAGTACCAATTCGGGCCGTTCCTGGCCAAGGGGGCACGAGGCCAGGTCGATTGCGGCCTCGGCAAGTCGATGGCGGCGGGCGCGGTCGCGCTGCTGCGTCCGACCGATCTGATCATGGCGACCGGAGACAGGCGCGTCATCGACGGCGTCGAGTTCGAATTCCAGATGGCGCCGAACAGCGAAGCGCCGGCGGAGATGCACTTCTTCATCCCGCGCTACAAGCTGTTGAACCTCGCCGAGAACTGCACCCACAATTTTCACAATCTCTTGCCGTTCCGCGGCGCCGACGTGCGCGACGCGCTGGCCTGGTCGAAATACCTGAATGAGGCCTTGCAGCTGTGGGACGGCAAGGCGGAGGCGATGTGCGGTCAGCATCACTGGCCGGTGTGGGGACGCGAGCGCATCGGCACCATGATCCGGCAGCAGCGCGATCTCTACAAGTTCGCGCATGACCAGACCATCCGCCTGATGAACCACGGCCTCACGGCGACGGAGATCGCCGAGACGATCCAGTTGCCAAAGAGCCTCGAAGGCGCCTGGCACGGCCGCGGCTATTACGGCCATATCAGGCACAATGTGAAGGCGATCTACCAAAAGTATCTCGGCTGGTATGACGCCAACCCAGTCAATCTCGATCCGCTGCCGCCGGTGGAATCAGGCAAGAAGTATGTCGAGTACATGGGCGGCGCCGACGCGATCCTGACGCGGGCGCGTGCGGATTTCGACAAGGGTGAATTCCGCTTCGTCGCGCAGGCGCTCGGCCATCTCGTCTTCGCCGAGCCGGACAATCAGGTGGCGCGCGCGCTGCTGGCGGACACGCTGGAGCAGCTCGGCTATGCCGCCGAGAGCGCGACGTGGCGCAACGCCTATCTGTTCGGCGCGCAGGAATTGCGCCAGGGCATGCCGAAGGCCCTGCCGCGTCCGCCGATGCCGCGCGAGACGCTGGCCGCGCTGCGCACCGGGCAGCTCTGGGACGTGCTCGGCATCCGCCTCAACGGTCCGAAGGCGGAAGGAAAGCGCATCGTGCTGAACTGGAGCTTTTCGGATACCGGCGAGACCTTCGTGCTCAATCTGGAGAATTGCGCGCTGACCTATACCGAGGGCGTGCAGGCCGAAGGCGCCGATGCCAGCTTCACGTTGGCGCGCGCGACGCTCGATGAGGTCATTGCGAAGCGGACGAGCTTTCCGGAAGCGGTGGCGGCCGGCAAGATCAAGCTGTCGGGCAACCCGATGAAGCTCGCCGAGCTGATGGGCCTGATGGATGAGTTTCCGCGGATGTTCGAGATCGTGGAGCCGAAGCGGACGGTGGTGGTGTAGGGCGCGTTGAACGCGCGGCACACACAACTCTCGTCCCGGGGCGCGCGCAGCGCGAACCCGGGACCCATAACCACAGGGAGGAATTTTGTACGAGACCGGTCACTCCGAGTCGTCGCCAAACAACGCCCTGTGGTTATGGGTCCCTGTGTCTTGGAAGTCTGTCAGGATGGGTTGGGCGGGAAGCCGTTGGACAGAAAGCCGTACCTGAAAGCCAACCCAACATAACAGTTGCCGGATCGGCGCTTCGCTTGTCCGGGACGACACCGTTTGTGGAGCCGCTTACTCCGCGCTGCTCACCAGCTTGATCCGCGGTGCTTGCTCCTCGGTCAGGCTGCGATAGGCCGCGAGATAGTCGAGCGCCATCCGCCGCGCGGTGAAGCGCGACTCAAACTGCTTGCGGATCGCGGAGCGATTCAGGCTCGGAAGACGGTTGACCACACCGGCCGCGCTGAGGATGTCCTCGACCACGAAGCCGGTGAGGCCCTCGTCGATGATCTCCGGCACGGAGCCGCGATTGAAGGCGACGACCGGCGTCCCGCAGGCCATGGCCTCGATCATGACGAGGCCGAACGGCTCCGGCCAGTCGATCGGCAGCAGAAGTCCGAGCGCGCCGCTGAGGAAGTCCGACTTCTCGTGGTCGCTGATCTCGCCGATGAACTCCACCAGCGGATTGTTCACGATCATCGGCTTGATCAGCTCGTCATAATAGTCCTGGTCGGCGCGATCGACCTTGGCCGCGATCTTCAGCGGGATGCCGCAATGGGTCGCGATCTTGATGGCGCGGTCGACGCCCTTCTCCGGAGCGATGCGGCCGAGCACGGCGAGATATTCCTGCTTGGCCGGCTTCGGCGTCAGCAGATTCTCGGGCAGGCCGTGATGGATCGTCGTCACCCAGTTCGCCTGCGGCACCGGCCGCCGCTGCGCGTTCGAGATCGAGATCACGGGCATCTTGGAGAAGGTGTCGAACACCGGCTGATGCTCCGGCAGGTCGAGCCGGCCGTGCAGCGTGGTCACAAACGGTGTCGGCTGCCGGTAGAACAGCGACCAGGGATAATAGTCGAGATGAAAGTGGAGGAAGTCGAACTCCTCGTCGTCACATTTCTGCCGCACCCGCTCCAGCAGCACCATGTGCAACGCGTTGGGATCGCGCACGGAACCGTCGAGGCGCAGCGCTCGCGGCCATAGGGCATCCAGCTTCGCCGACGTCTTCGAGTCGCCGCTGGCGAACAGTGTGACGTCGTGTCCAAGGGCAACCAGCTCTTCCGTCAACCAATGCACCACCCGCTCGGTGCCGCCATACAGCTTGGGTGGAACAGCCTCCGTCAACGGAGCTACCTGCGCGATGCGCATCTCACCTTCTCCTCTGCGATCATGAATATTGAAAACCCCCAGCGCGTACGGCACCGGCAATGCCAGCTAAGGGAACGTTCCCGCAGTTGCGAAGTTCCTCTCAACAAACGTTACTTATTGGACACATCTCGCACCTGTCTCGATGCTGCCATCTCGTCTTCGCAGATCGTCCGCATCCGCATGTCGTGATCAGCCTGCCCGGGAACCGAGGCGAGCTGGTCGATGTTCTGTCGGTCAGCCACAAAACTGGAAATCATCACACGGGGTCGAGTGCCATATGGATCAGCTTTCTGGATACGCGCGCAGGCCATTTGCCTTTGTCTTGCGCTATCTTCGGCGTCGTCTCGCGTCGCATCTCGTGATCCTGACTGCTGTCGTCGCAGCCGTTGCCTGCTCCGTGGGCACGCAGTACGGCGTCAAATCTCTCGTCGACAGTCTGTCGTCGGGAACATCGCATGGTGGTAGCGTATGGCTGGCATTCATTTTGCTCATGTCGCTGATCGCTGCCGACAACTTCCTGTGGCGGATCGCGAGCTGGACCGCGAGCTTCACCTTCGTTCGTGTCACGGGCGATTTGCGCCGTGACATATTTCGTCACCTGACGGGACACGCGCCGAGCTATTTCTCCGACCGCATGCCAGGCATGCTGACGAGCCGCATCACGGCGACCTCGAATGCGGTGTTCACCGTCGAGAACATGTTCGTCTGGAATGTGCTGCCGCCATGCATTGCCACAGTTGCGGCAATCATGCTGATCGGAACCGTCAGTCCTTATATGGCGCTCGGCCTGATCGTGATCGCCGGCGGGATGGTGATCGCGATGTTCCATCTGGCCGCGGCGGGCAAGCCCCTGCATGACGATTTCGCCGACAAGGCGGCCGTGGTCGACGGCGAGATGATTGACGTCATCAGCAATATGCCGCTGGTCCGCGCCTTCTGCGGCATCAGCCACGAGCACGAGCGGTTCGACGCTACCGTCAACCGCGAGCTTACCGCGCGCGGCCGCAGCCTGCGCTATCTGGAGAAGCTGCGGCTCACCCATGCCGGTGTGACAGTCGTCCTGACCGTTGCGCTGATGGCCTGGGCGATCACGCTCTGGCAGCAGGGTGAGGCGACCACCGGCGACGTCGTGCTGGTCTGCACCCTCGGCCTGTCCATCCTCAACGCCACGCGCGATCTCGCGGTGGCGCTGGTCGACGTCACCCAGCATGTCGCACGGCTGACCGAGGCCATCGCGACCCTCCTGGTGCCGCATGAGCTACGCGATCACCCCGAGGCGGAGCCGCTGGTGAAGAGCGGCGCGGCGATTGCGTTCAACAACGTCACCTTCGGCTATCCCGGCGGCGAGAAGATCTTCGAGCGGTTCAGCCTGCGGCTGCAGCCCGGCCAGCGCGTCGGCCTGGTCGGCCAGTCCGGCGGCGGCAAGTCGACCCTGTTCACGCTGCTTCAGCGCTTCTACGACGTCGACGAGGGCAGCATCACCGTCGACGGCCAGGACGTCTCGATGGTGACCCAGCTCAGCCTGCGCGAGGCGATCTCGGTCGTGCCGCAGGATATCTCGCTGTTCCACCGTTCCATCCGCGAGAACATCCGCTACGGCCGCCCCAACGCGACGGACGACGAGGTGCTGCGCGCGGCCATTGCCGCCCGCTGCGATTTCGTGGAAACTCTGCCTGAGGGGCTCGACACCATGGTCGGCGACCGCGGTGTGAAGATGTCCGGCGGCCAGCGCCAACGCATCGCGATCGCACGCGCCTTCCTGAAGGATGCGCCGATCCTGCTGCTGGACGAGGCGACGGCGGCGCTGGACAGCGAGTCGGAGGAAGCGATCCGCGAGGCGCTGTCGCGCCTGATGCGCGGCCGCACCGTGATCGCGATCGCGCATCGGCTCGCGACGCTGCGCAATTTCGACCGTGTGATCGTGCTGAGGAATGGCAAGATCATCGAGGACGGCGCGCCCGACCGCCTGATGCAGGGTCACGGTCCGTACCGTGAGCTGGTGACGCAGGAAATGAGCCGGCTCGCGAAGTTCGCCGCGTAAACCCAACAGTTGCGTCTGCGTTGGTTGCGTTTCGAAACAAGGCAGGGGAGCAGCTCATGGCAGCCGAAGTCGTCACCAAATTCGTCTCTGTGACGCGGACCGTGGAGCAGGTCGCGGAGCAGCCGTTCTACATCCCGATGACGGGGCCGTCGGCGCGGCCGCGGCGTTCGCTCAAGCACGACGACACCTTCATCGTGCTCGACAGCCACGGCGACATCGGCGCCTCGGCCGGCGGGCCGGACGGCCTGTTCCACCATGACACGCGCTACCTGGCGCGGCTGGAACTCGTGCTCAACGACCTCCAGCCGCTGCTGCTCGGCTCCAACTTACGCGACGACAATTCGGCGCTGACGGTCGATCTCACCAATCCCGACATCTACCGCGAGGGCGCCCTCGTGCTGCAGAAGGATCTGCTGCACATCGTGCGCACGATCTTCCTGTGGCACGGCTCGGCCTATCAACGCATCGGCGTGCAGAACCATGGCGAGCGGCCGGCGAGCTTCGAGCTGACGCTGCTGTTCGACAACGATTTTGCCGACCTGTTCGAGGTCCGCGGCGAACAGCGGCCGCGCCGGGGCACCGGCACGAGCAAGCTGCTCGGGCCGACCGACGTGCTGTTCGACTATCGCGGCCTCGACGATGCCGAGCGCACGACCGGTTTGCATTTCGACCCGCGTCCGACACGGCTGTCGGTGAACGCCGCGACCTGGCAGGTCGAGCTCGATCCGCATCAATCGAAATCGCTGTTCGTCGCCGTGTCCTGCAACCGGCCGGTCACGGAAAAGCCCGCGCGTTTCTTCAGGGGCTTGCTCGCCCATCGCCGCGAGATGCGGCAGTCGACGATGGGCGCGGCCAGCATCGAAACCTCGAACAACATCTTCAACGAGGTGCTGTGCCAGGCCATGGCCGACCTCAACATGCTGATGACGGAGACGCCGCAGGGGCGTTATCCCTATGCCGGCATTCCCTGGTATTCGACGACCTTCGGTCGCGACGGGCTGATCACCGCGCTGCAGATGCTGTGGGTCGACCCGCGCGTCGCCAAGGGCGTCCTCAGGCGGCTCGCCCATTTCCAGGCCAAGACGGTCGATCCGCTTGCCGACGCGGCGCCCGGAAAGATCCTGCACGAGATGCGCGGCGGCGAGATGGCGGCGCTGCGCGAGGTGCCGTTCTCGCAATATTACGGCAGCGTCGATTCCACCGCCTTGTTCATCCTGCTCGCCGGCAGCTATTTCGAGCGCACCGGCGATGCAGCGACGCTGATCGAGCTGTGGCCGGCGATCGAGGCGGGCCTCGCCTGGATCGACGGTCCGGGCGATCCCGATCAGGACGGCTTCGTCGAATACCAGCGCGCGACGGAAAAGGGACTGGCCAACCAGGGCTGGAAGGATTCCTACGACGCGATCTTCCACGCCGACGGCCAGCTCGCGGAAGGCAATATCGCGCTCGCCGAAGTCCAGGGCTACGTCTACGCGGCCAAGCAGCTTGCCGCGCGTTGCGCGCTGCGGCTCGGCAAGCCGGACCGAGTGCGCAAGCTTGAGGCCGAAGCCAACGCGCTGGCCGAGCGCTTCGAAAAGGCGTTCTGGTGCGAGGAGCTCGGCACCTATGCGCTCGCGCTCGACGGCAAGAAGCGGCCGTGCAAGGTGCGCACCTCGAATGCCGGGCAGGTGCTGTTCAGCGGCATGATCCGCGAGGATCGCGCGCGCCTCGTCGCCGCCGATCTGATGCGGCCGCACTTCTTCTCCGGCTGGGGCATCCGCACCGTCGCGCAAGGCGAGGTGCGCTACAACCCGATGTCCTATCATGACGGCTCGGTCTGGCCGCACGACAACGCGCTGATCGCGCTCGGGCTCGCGCGCTACGGCCTCAAGCATTCGGTCGCGCATGTCTTCAAGGGCCTGTTCGACGCTGCGACCTACATGGATCTGCGCCGGCTGCCCGAGCTGTTCTGTGGCTTCCGGCGCGAGAAGCGGCGCGGCCCGACGCTCTATCCGGTCGCCTGTGCGCCGCAGGCCTGGGCCAGCGCGACGCCGTTCACGCTGCTGGAGGCGGCGCTCGGCATCGAGTTCGATGTGGCGCGCGGCGAGATCCGCCTGCGCAATCCGCATCTGCCGGCATTCCTGAACGAGGTGATCCTGCGCGATCTGCGCCTCGGCGAGTCCAGCGTCGATCTGCGCGTCAGCCGCCACGGCGACGACGTCGCGCTGGAGGTGTTGCGCACGCGCGGCCAGATCCAGGTCTCGATCGTGCTGGCGCGCTGATCGCGCGCAAGGAGGGTCCATGCGTGCTGTCCGATGGCTGGTCTTGAGCGTGGCGATCGTCGCCGGCCTGACGGTCGCAATGTCGCGTGCCGCGGAGGAGCCGCCTGCGGCGGCCCCAACCTCGCCGCCAAGTGAAGCCAATGCGCCGGCGGCTGCGCAGCCGCCGGCCTCGACGGTGCCGGTGACGCCGAAGGATGCCGCGCCGCCGCCCTCGGTGACCATCATCGGCGCGAGCGATGCGCATGGCGTGCTCGGCCGCGACGTGCGCAGCGCCGCCGACGAGGGCATGGGCCGCATCGTCGACATCATCGTCGACCGCACCGGCCATGTGCGCGCCGCCGTGATCGATTTTGGCGGCTTCCTGGGCGTCGGCAGCCGCAAGATCGTGGTGGACTGGAACGCGCTTCATTTCGGCAAGATCACCAACAAGAAGGACAGCATCACGCTGGAGCTGACCAAGGCTCAGGTCGCTGCCGCGCCGGAATACAAGGAAGACACGCCGATGGTCGTGCTCGGCGCGTCCGGCAGTCTTCAACCGCTGCAAGCCATCCAGTGAGACGCGGGGAGGGCTGACTGCCTGTGCTGTTGTCGAGGAAGCCGAACCATGCGGATCGCGGCGGCCACGTTGAACAGAACAACGCCGCAGCGCTGCGGCTTGCGCCCATTCCGGCGCCGTCGCGCCAGAGCCTGCGCGGTCTCGACTGGTTCATCTTCTTCCTTGCCGACGTGCAGACCGGGTTCGGTCCCTTCATCGCGGTGTACCTGACGACGCAGAAATGGACCCAGGTCGAGATCGGCCTCGTGCTCTCGATCGGCGGCATCGTCGCCCTGATCGGGCAGATGCCGGGCGGCGCCATCATCGATGCCGCGAAATCCGAGCGGCTGGTCGCGGCCCTTGCGATCGTGACCATCGGCTTCTGCGCGCTCGCTTATGCGGCGATGCCGATCTTCCCCGTGGTGGTGACGGCGGCGACACTGCATGCGGCGGCGAGCTGCGTGCTGGGACCTGCAATCGCGGCGATCAGCCTCGGCCTCGTCGGGCCACTCGCGATCGGCGAGCGGCTCGGGCGCAATGCGCGCTTCGCCTCGCTCGGTAACGGCGTCGCGGCCGCCGTGATGGGCACCGCCGGTTATCTGTTGTCGAGCCGCTCGGTGTTCCTGGTCACTTTCTTGCTGGCGATCCCGACCCTGATCGCGCTGTCGCGGATCCGGGAGGAGGAGGTCGACATCGCGCGCTGCCACGGCGAGATGCCGCGCGAGGCGCCGGTGCCGGGCGACACCAATATCTGGCACCTGATCAGGCAGCGGCCGCTGATCGTGTTTGCGCTGAGCGTGCTGCTGTTACAGCTCGCGAACGCCTCGATGATGCCGCTGATGGCGAGCGCAGTGACGGCCAGGTCGAGCCAGTGGGCAACGGTGCTCGTTGCCTTTTGCATCGTCGTGCCCCAGGCGATCGTGGCGCTGCTGTCGCCGACGGTCGGGCGCAAGGCGCAACTCTGGGGCCGCCGGCCGCTGCTGCTGATCGGGTTCGGCGCGCTGACGATCCGCGGTCTGTTGTTCGCCACGGTGCGTGATCCCTATCTGCTGGTCGCGGTGCAGGTGTTCGACGGCATCACGGCGGCGGTGTTCGCGGTGATGATTCCGCTGATCGTGGCCGACGTCGCCTTCGGCAGCGGACACTTCAATCTGGCACAGGGAATCGTCGGCACCGCGACCGGCATCGGCGCGTCGCTGAGCACTGCGCTGGGCGGCTATGTCAGCGACAAGTTCGGCAACGCCACCGCGTTCATCGGGCTGTCCGGCATCGCCGCGACGGGGCTGTTGCTGATCCTGCTGGTGATGCCGGAGACCCGGCGGCTTGCGCCAAAAGAAATGGCCGGCTGAACGACATCAGCCGGCCAAGTCAGTGGGGAGGAAAAGTCAGGCGTCGAGATTGTGCAGGCGCGCCCTGTTGCGCAGCACGATCTGGCGGGCGCCGGAGAAACCGAGAATGCCTTGGGCGTGGAGCTGGGACAGCGCGCGCGACACGGTCTCAAGGGTGAGGCCAAGATAGTCGCCGATATCGCGGCGGCACATGGGCAGCGCCATCATGCCGGCGACCGCGAGGCGGCGGTCCATTTCGAGCAGGAAGGTCGCGACACGCTCCATCGCGGTCTTGCGGCCGAGCAGCAGCATGTGGTCTTCGGCGTGGCGGAGCTCGCCGGCGGTCATGGCCCAGAGCTTGCGGGCGACCTGCACGTCCGTGCCGGCGGCCTTCTCCAGGCTGGCGCGCTTCACGAGGCGGACATTGGTGTCGATGATGGCTTCGGCGGCGAGACGGTGGGTCGGGCCGGATTCGAGGCCGAACACGTCGCCGGGAAGATGGAAGGCACCGATCTGGCGGCGGCCGTCGGAGAGAAGCTTGTAGCTGCGCACGGCGCCCGACACGACCTGGTAGACATATTCGGACGGCTCGTCCTCACCGTAGATCTCTTCGTCCTTGCGGTAGGAGAACTCGGTGGCGACGAGGCCGACATGGCCGGTGATCGCGCCGAACTGGTCGGAGACAGGATGGGCAGGGGCAATCTTGCCACGAAGTTGCGTGTTGATCGCCTGGGTGTCGAGCGTCTGGGTCAGCATCTGCGCCATCTCCGTTGTGATGGAGCATTGCTACGCGGGTTTGCGCAATCCGGAAATTTCGCGCGTTATCTTAAGGAGGTTTACCTACGTAGAATCCCGTAAGGTCAATTCCGGCGCCGTTCCTGGATCGCACCACGGATGCGCTTGACCAGGTTTTCGTCGAGAAGCGGCTTCAAGATCACGTCCTTGACGCCCGCGGCGGCCGCGCGGGCCGAGATATTTCCGTCGGGATAGCCGGTGATGAGTATGACCGGCGTGCCTTCGTCGAACTGGCGGAGGCGGCCGGCGAGCTCGATGCCGTTGATGTCCGGCATCTTGTAGTCGATCACGTAGCAGTCGGCGCCGGGCTCGCTGGCGGCATTCAGCAGCGCCGTGGCGTTCCTGAAGGTCCGCACGTCGAAGCCGTCGGTTTCGAGCAGGAATCGCAGCGATCCCAGCACGGCGGCATCGTCGTCGACGACATAGACGACGGGTTTTGCCGAGGGCGCCATGGGAAGCCGCTGGGGGTGCGAGCCGATCTCGATCATCGCGTCTGGCTAGCACAGCCTGAGCCGCGCAGATTGACTTGCCTCAATCCGGTTTGCCTCAATCCTTCAGCATGCCGGCGCGCATCGCCAGCCGGACCAGTTCCGACAGGCTGCCCGCCTGCATCTTGGTCATGACATTGGCGCGGTAGACCTCGATGGTGCGCGGGCTGATGTCGTATTCCCTGGCGATCAGCTTGTTGGAGAGGCCGGCGATCAGGCCCTCCATGACCTGGCGCTCCCTGGGGCTGAGGGAAGCGACGCGGGCGGCGATGTCCTGCGCGATCGTCTCGTTCTTGGCCGCCGGCTCGGCCTGGCGGATCGCAGTCTCGATCATCGTGGTGAGGCGATCGTCCTCGAAGGGTTTTTCGAGAAAGTCGACGGCTCCGAGCTTCATCGCCTCGACCGCGAGCGGCACGTCGCCATGGCCGGTCATGATCAGGATCGGGAACGGGCTGGCCTGCGCCTTCATCCGCTTGAGAAGCTCGATGCCGTCGAGGCCCGGCATGCGCACGTCGGACACGACGCAGCCGAAGGCAAGGCCGGGCAGGGCGTCGAGGAAGCTCTGCGCGTCCTCGAACAGCGTTACGCCGAAGCCGGAGGAGTCCAGCAGGAAGTTCAGCGAGTCCCGCATCGCGGCGTCATCGTCGATGACGTAGACATGTCCCTTGGTCGTCATAGCTCAGGTCTCGTCGGCTGCCGGCAGGGTGAAGCGGAATGTCGCGCCGCTCGATGCGTTGCTCTCGGCCCACATGCGCCCGCCGTGAGCCTCGATGATCGAGCGGCTGATGGACAGTCCGACGCCCATGCCGGTGTCTTTGGTGGTGAAGAAGGTCTGGAACAGGTTTGGAATGACGTCGTCCTGGAAGCCGGAGCCGGTGTCGGAGACTTCCACTTCGATCATGTCGTCGGCGACGCGCTTGTTGGCGACGACGAGCTCGCGCCGCCCGGATTGCGCCATCGCCTCCAGCGCATTGCGGAACAGATTGACCAGCACCTGCTGGATCTGCACGCGGTCGGCGAGGACGAGATCGGCATCGGGATCGAGGCTGAAGCGGAGCTGCACGTTCTGCTCGCGCGCGCCGGCGAGCCCGAGCGCGCCGGCCTCCTCGATCAGCTTGGACAGGCTCTCGACCCGCTTCTCGGACTCGCCGCGGGAGACGAAGTCGCGCAGGCGGCGGATGATCTGGCCGGCACGCAAGGCCTGCTCCGAGGCGCGGTCCAGCGCGCTCTCGATCTTCGGCGTGTTGGGATCCGTGCTGCCGGCGAGCAGCCGCCGCGATCCCTTCATGTAATTGCTGATCGCCGCCAGCGGCTGGTTGATCTCGTGCGCGAGGGCGGAGGCCATCTCGCCCATCGCGGTGAGCCGCGAGACGTGGACGAGCTCGGACTGCAACTCCTGCAGCCGCGCCTGGGTCTTCTGGTGCTCGGTGAGGTCGCGGACGAAGCCGGTGAAATAGGGCTCGCCGCCGGACTGCATCTCGCCGATCGACAGATGCATCGGGAACGTCGTGCCGTCGCGGCGCTTGCCGGTGACGATGCGGCCGATGCCGATGATGTGCGGATCATTGGTCGAGCGATAGCGCGCGATGTAGCTGTCGTGACGGGTGCGGTCCGGCTCCGGCATCAGGATGCTGACGTTCTGGCCGATCGCCTCCTGCTCCGACCAGCCGAACAGGCGCTCCGCGGCCGTGCTGAACAGCTGCATGATGCCGTGGCCATCGATCACGATCATGGCGTCGGGAATGGTGTGCAGGATGGAGCGGAGGTGATTCTCGCGCGTGCGCAGGGCTTCCTCGACCTGCTTCTCCTCGTCGATGTCGAGCAGGATGCCGCTGAGATGGCGGGCGACGCCGGCATCGTCGCGGATCAGGCCGGCGCGGGCCCTGAGCCATTTGCCGCGGTCGGCATTGCCGGAAATTTTGAAGGAGACGTCGAAGCCGCCGCCATGCTCGATGACCTGCCTGATCGCGTCCTCGACGCGGGCGCGGTCCTCGGGCTCGAGGCGGGAGAGCAAGAGGTCGTAGCTGGCCGGCTGGCCGCGCCCGATACCGAGCAGCATCCGCGCGGTTTCGGACCACTCCAGCTCCCGCGTCGTGAGGTCGAGATCCCAGGTGCCGACGCCGAACCCCTCGATCCGGACCCGGAAATGCTCGCCCCGACTGTCGTCTGACGGATGCGTTACGCGGGTCGGCGACAATCGATGGCTCCCATTCTGGCGCGGCGGACTATGCCGCGAACATGGCCGCAATTTCGCCCATGGGCGGGCGAGAGGCAAGTTCGGATGTCTGATTCCATTGGCGGATTTGCCGCAAGCCGGTGCCCGGCGGTTTGATCTACCTCATCATGCCGCGCGCTGGCGCGGCTAGATTCCGCGGCAGTTCCTTCTGTGCGGAGACACCCCATGACATACGCGACCGTGATGGTCAGCCTGGCGCTCGATCAGTCCAACGAGGCGCGTCTTCAGGTCGCGGGCGAGCTCGCCGAGCGATTCGAGGCGGCCATCATCGGCGTCGCCGCGGGGCAGTATGCGCCGCCGCTCTATTTCACCGACGGCGCTGAGGCCCAGAGCCTGATCGATCAGGAGCAAGCCTCCATCAGGAAGCGCCTTGCCGATCTGGAAGCCCAGTTCCGCAGCGCCACGAAAGCGCGCGGCGGCCGGGCGGAGTGGCGCAGCGCCCTGGATTTTCCGGCGCGATTCGTGCTGGCGCAGGCGCGCTGCGCCGACATCATCGTCAGCGGCGGGTACGGCCCGGCCTTCCCCGACGCGTTCGCGCTAGCTAGCCCCAAGGATCTGGTGATGCAGGCCGGCCGCCCGCTCCTCGTCGTCCCCGACAAGGTCAACTGGCTCGATCTGCGCAGCGTGCTGGTGGCCTGGAAGGACACGCCGGAGTCGCGCCGTGCAGTGGCCAACGCGCTGCCGATGCTGCGCAAGGCGAGTGACGTCACCGTTGTCGAGATTCCGGAGCGCGACGACGACCGCTCGGCGGTGATGGCCGGCGTCACCGATGTCGCCGCTTGGCTCGCCCGTCACGGCATCACCGCGAGCGCGCGCATCACAGAGGCGGTGCGGAACGATTCTGCTGCCGCGCAATTGGAGCAGGTCGCCGGCGATGTCGGCGCCGGCCTGATCGTCGCGGGCGCCTATGGTCATTCGCGCTTTCGCGAGCTGATCCTCGGCGGCGTCACCGAGCACCTGGTCACGCAGTCGGTGCGCTGCGTGCTGCTGTCGCACTGACTGAACCATTCGAGGAGGACGCGCCGTGTACAAGTTTCTCGAGGAGACAGCCAGTGGCTACATGACGCGCAAGGTCAAGACGGTGCGGCGCGACCAGGACCTGCTCGCGCTCAGCGAAATGTTCGAGACCGATGACTTCAACTCCTATCCGGTCGAGGACGACGGGCAGGTGGTCGGCATCGTCACCAAGTTCGACATCCTGAAATGCTTTGCGTTCACTCCGAACCAGATGCTGCCGCGCTATCACGACCTGATGAGCCGGAGGATCGGCGACGTCATGACACCGGAGTTCATCTATGTCAGCCCCGACACGCGGCTGACGCGCGTGCTCCAGATCATGGTCGAACACCGCATCCGCAGCATCATCGTGCTCGACGGCGCGCAGAAGCTCGCCGGAATCATCGCCCGCGAGGATGTCATCGCCGCGCTGAAGGCGACGGCGAGGGAGTGAGTCCTTCCGCGAAGCACCGGATGAGGGGTATCTATCCGCGATCACAGATATCGTAGGGTGGGCAAAGCGAAGCGTGCCCACCATCCTGTCGCGTGTTCGACAAATCGTGGGCACGGCGCAAGTGCGCCTTTGCCCACCCTACGATACTGGATTCGCGGAGCCAGACTCCTCACCCAAGTGAGTCTACCGCACCGTGATCGCTGCCTCTCCCGAATCCGCCGCAAAGGCTTCGACGGACATGAAAGGAGAGGGCACTTCAACCGGCGGCTCCGCAGAAATACGGGAGCTCCCAAAAATGTTTGCCACCTACGACGAACCAAAACGCCCGTCTTGATTTCAATCAATTCCCCGCGAGGGTGAATGTGGTTTCTGGCTCCGTGTTCTTTCGAAAGAGAATCCGCGATGAGCCAGCCCTCCATCTCAAAATCCATGACATCAGGTGAAAGCGGACTGGCTGTCGCGTTCGCAGTCACCGCCTTCCTCTGCGTGATCGCCTCGGCCAAGGCGCTCGATGCGCCCTTCGCTTTTCATGCCGCGCTGAGCGCGGCGGCGAGCCTCGCCGCGGTGTTCGTGATCATCAACCGCTACTTCGATCGCCCGGCGGAGCTGCCGCCGGCGGAGATCAACGGGCGCCCCAACTACAACATGGGCCCGATCAAGTTCACCGCCGTCATGGCGATGTTCTGGGGCATCGCGGGCTTCCTCGTCGGTCTCATCATCGCCTCGCAGCTGGCCTGGCCGGCGCTGAATTTCGACCTGCCCTGGACCAGCTTCGGCCGCCTGCGGCCGCTGCACACCTCGGCGGTCATTTTCGCCTTCGGCGGCAACGTGCTGATCGGCACGTCGTTCTACGTCGTGCAGAAGTCCTGCCGCGCGCGCCTTGCCGGCGATCTCGCGCCCTGGTTCGTCGTGCTCGGCTACAACTATTTCATCCTGGTCGCCGGCACCGGCTATCTGCTCGGCGTCACCCAGTCGAAGGAATATGCCGAGCCGGAATGGTATGCCGATCTCTGGCTGACCATCGTCTGGGTGGTCTACCTGCTGGTGTTCCTTGTCACCATCATCAAGCGCAAGGAGCCGCACATCTTCGTCGCGAACTGGTTCTATCTCGCCTTCATCGTGACGATCGCCGTGCTGCATCTCGGCAACAATCCGGCCCTTCCGGTCTCTGTGTTCGGCTCGAAGTCGTACGTTGCGTGGGGCGGCATCCAGGATGCGATGTTCCAGTGGTGGTACGGCCATAACGCGGTTGGCTTCTTCCTGACCGCCGGCTTCCTCGCCATCATGTACTACTTCATTCCCAAGCGCGCCGAGCGGCCGATCTATTCCTATCGGCTCTCGATCATCCACTTCTGGGCGCTGATCTTCCTCTACATCTGGGCCGGTCCCCACCATCTGCACTACACGGCGCTGCCCGACTGGACGCAGACGCTCGGCATGACCTTCTCGATCATGCTGTGGATGCCGTCCTGGGGCGGCATGATCAACGGCCTGATGACCCTGTCGGGCGCCTGGGACAAGCTGCGCACCGATCCCGTGCTGCGCATGCTGGTCGTCTCCGTCGCCTTCTACGGCATGTCGACCTTCGAAGGCCCGATGATGTCGATCAAGGTGGTGAACTCGCTCAGCCACTACACCGACTGGACCATCGGCCATGTGCATTCCGGCGCGCTCGGCTGGGTCGGCTTCGTCTCCTTCGGCGCGCTCTATTGCCTGGTGCCATGGGCCTGGAATCGCAAGGGCCTCTACAGCCTCAAGCTCGTCAACTGGCACTTCTGGATCGCGACCCTCGGCATCGTTCTCTACATCTCGGCGATGTGGGTCTCCGGCATCCTCCAGGGCCTGATGTGGCGCGCCTACACCTCGCTCGGCTTCCTCGAATATTCCTTCATCGAGACCGTCGAGGCGATGCATCCCTTCTACATCATCCGCGCTGCCGGCGGCGGGCTGTTCCTGATCGGAGCGCTGATCATGGCCTACAATCTCTGGATGACCGTTCGCGCAGGCGAGCAGCAAGTCCAGATGCCCGTCGCGCTCCAGCCGGCGGAATGAGGAGCCTTCCATGTCGTTCTGGACACGCCACCAAATCTTCGAAAAGAACTCGATCGTCCTGATCGTCGGCATTTTGCTGGTGATCGCGATCGGCGGGCTCGTCGAGATCACGCCGCTGTTCTACCTCAAGAGCACGATCGAGGCGGTCGACGGCGTCAGGCCGTACACGCCGCTGGAGCTCGCGGGCCGCAACGTCTATGTCCGCGAGGGCTGCTATCTCTGCCATTCGCAGATGATCCGTCCCTTGCGCGACGAGGTCGAGCGCTACGGCCACTTTTCGCTCGCCGCCGAAAGCATGTACGATCATCCGTTCCAGTGGGGCTCGAAGCGCACGGGTCCCGATCTTGCCGCGTCGGCGCCAAATATTCCGACGACTGGCACGTCACCCATCTGGCCAATCCGCGCGCGATCGTGCCGCAGTCGGTGATGCCGGGCTATCCCTTCCTCAGTCAGACCGAAGTCGACCCTGATACGATCGCCGACCACATGAAGACGCTCAAGGCCGTCGGCACGCCCTACACCGACGACCAGATCGCGAACGCTGGCGCCGACCTGAAGGCGCAGGCCGATCCTGACAATGCCGGCACCGACGCCTTCACCAAGCGCTACGCCAAGGCCGCGGTGCGCAATTTCGACGGCAAGGCGGGCACGCCGACCGAGATGGACGCGCTGATCGCTTACTTGCAGATGCTCGGCACGCTGGTCGACTTCAAGCTCTACAACGAGAAAGCCAATCTTCGCTGAGAAGGCATCACCGATGAAAGCCATCCTGACACTCGACAATCTCGCGTCTGGTCTCGTCACGACGATCTGGACGCCGGTGTTCGTCGCGATCTTTCTCGCGATCATCGCCTACGCATTCTGGCCCCGCAACAAGGCCGCGTTCGACGAAGCGGCACGCCTGCCGTTGCGGGAGGAGTAAGAGATCATGACCGATCATCATGGCGACATCGATTCCGTCACCGGCAAGTCCACGACCGGACATGAGTGGGACGGCATCAAGGAGCTCAACACGCCGCTGCCGCGCTGGTGGGTGATCTCCTTCTACCTCACCATCATCTGGGCGATCGGCTACTGGATCGTCTATCCGGCCTGGCCGCTGATCTCCAGCAACACCACCGGGCTGCTCGGCTACTCGACGCGTGCGAGCCTCGCGGTGGAGCTCGCCAATCTCGAGGCGCTGCGCGGTGAGAAGATGGCGGCGTTGGCGGCGGCGCCGCTCGCCGACATCGAGAGGGATCCGGCTCTGCTGGCGCTCGCCCGCGCCAAGGGCAGGACCGTGTTCGGCGACAATTGCGCGCCGTGCCACGGCTCAGGCGGCGCCGGCGCCAAGGGGTTTCCGAACCTGAACGACGACGACTGGCTGTGGGGCGGCACGCTCGAGCAGATCATGCAGACCATCCAGTTCGGCGCGCGCTCCGGCCATGCCAAGACGCATGAGGGCCAGATGCTCGCCTTCGGCAAGGACGGCGTGCTCAAGCCGGACGAGATCGTCACGGTCGCCAACTACGTACGCTCGCTGTCGGGCCTGTCGACCGGCAAGGGTTTTGACGCCGCCAAGGGCGAGAAGATCTTTGCGGAGAATTGCGTCGCCTGCCATGGCGACGGCGGCAAGGGCAACCCGGAGATGGGCGCACCGAACCTGACCGACAAGATCTGGCTCTACGGCTCGGACGAGGCGACCCTGATCGAGACCATCAGCCAGGGACGCGCCGGCGTCATGCCGGCCTGGGAAGGACGGCTCGACTCCGCCACCCTCAAGGCGATGGCGGTCTACGTCCACTCGCTGGGCGGCGGAAAGTAGCTCGTCGAGTCTCAAGCCTTAGTCGCGCAAGCAGAGTGAACAAAAGTGCCCCCGCTTGAGCTGGATCAACCGACGCGGCGGCGTCGGGTCTAGGTTTGATCGCACCTTTTCGAGACGCCTTTAGCGATGAACAAGACCGTGAACCCGAACGAGCTCACATCGGACGACGATTACGGGCCGCTCTACGCGGCCCGCAAGAAGGTCTATCCCCAGAGCGTCCATGGCACCTTCCGCCGGATCAAGTGGGGCCTGATGGCGTTCTGCCTCGGCGTCTACTACTTCCTGCCCTTCGTGCGCTGGAATCGCGGTCTCGGTGCGCCTAGCCAGGCGGTGCTGATCGATCTGCCCAACAGCCGCTTCTATTTCTTCTTCATCGAGCTGTGGCCGCAGGAGGTCTATTACTTTACCGGCCTCCTGATCGTCGCTGCGGTGGCGCTGTTCCTGATGAACTCGGTCGGCGGCCGCATCTGGTGCGGCTATCTCTGTCCACAAACCGTGTGGACCGATCTGTTCTACGCGGTCGAGCGCCTCGTCGAGGGCGATCGGCGCGAGCGGATGAGGAAGGACAAGTCGTCCGATCCGATGAAGCTGGAGCGCATCTCCGAGATCGTGCTCAAGCATTCGATCTGGCTGATGATCGCCTGGTGGACCGGCGGCGCCTGGGTGCTCTATTTCAACGACGCGCCGACGCTGGTGAAGGAGCTCGTCACCTTCCAGGCGCCGATGATCGCCTATATCTGGATCGCCATCCTGACCGCGACGACCTACGTGCTCGCCGGCTTCATGCGCGAGCAGGTCTGCACCTATATGTGCCCGTGGCCGCGCATCCAGGCCGCGCTCACCGACGAATGGGCGCTCAACGTCACCTATCGCTACGATCGCGGCGAGAAGCGCACGTCGGTGAAGAAGGCGGCCGAGGTGCGGGCGCTCGGAGAGCATGTCGGCGACTGCGTCGACTGCTATCAATGCGTCGCGGTCTGCCCGACCGGCATCGACATCCGCAACGGACCGCAGATGGAATGCATCCAGTGCGGGCTCTGCATCGACGCCTGCGACAACGTGATGACCAAGATCGGCCGGCCGAAGCGGCTGATCGGCTATGACAACGACATCAACATCCAGCGCCGCCAGGAAGGCAAGGCGCCGGTCTACCGCATCGTCCGGCCCCGTACCGTCGTCTACAGCGCGATCATCGCGGTCATCGGCGGCTTCATGATCTATACGCTGGCGACCCGCAGCCTGCTCGACGTCAACGTGCTGCACGATCGCAACCCGGTCGCGGTCAGGCTCAGCGACGGCTCGATCCGCAACGCCTATACGGTGCGGCTGCTCAACAAGAGCGGCTACGACCGCCTCGTCGCGATCGATGCGGATGGCCCGGCCAACCTGACCACGCATGTGGTCGGCATCGATTCCGTGACGCCTGATCGGCCGATGATCGTGATCCCGCGCGACTCCACCAGCGAGCTGCGCCTGCTGGTCACCGCGCCGGCGGAGAGCAATCCGGAGAAGTCGATCCCCGTGCGCTTCCACGTCACCGACATCGGCCTCGGCGAGGTCGCGACCACAACCGACAACTTTGTCGCGCCGTAAGTTCAGGAGACTGCCATGGCCGCCAAGCCGCTGACTGGAACGAAGGTGTTCCTGATGCTGGTCGCCTTCTTCGGCCTCGTGATCGGCGTCAACGTCACCATGATGAAGCTCGCGATCGCGACGCTGCCCGGCACCGACGTCGACAGTCCCTATGCCGCGGGTCTCACCTACGATCGCGAGATCTCGGCAGCTCATGACCAAGCCGCGCGAAATTGGCAGGTCAGCGCTCACATCGAGCGCCGCGCCGATGGCGGTGCCACGCTTCAGGTCGATGCGCGTGACGCGAAGGGCCAGCCGGTGAGCGGCCTGAAATTCGGCGGACGGCTGGAGCGGCCGACCGACAAGCGCGCCGATCTCGCCGTCGAGCTTCCTGAAGCCGGCATCGGCATCTATCGCGGCAATGTCGCCGCCGTTGCGCCCGGCCAGTGGGATCTCGTGATCGAGGGCGAGGCGCGCGGCACGCGCGTGTTCATGTCGCGCAATCGCGTGATCCTGAACTGAGGGACATGGTCATGCAGGTCACGCGGGATTTTTCGCATTATGTCCGCACCGCGGGCGAGGGGATCAAGCACATCGATCTCGCCGTCGAGGGCGTTCACTGCGCCGGCTGCATGGCCAAGATCGAGCGCGGACTGTCGGCCATCCCCGACGTCACATTGGCGCGCGTGAACCTCACCGACCGCCGCGTCGCGCTGGAGTGGAAGCAGGGCACGCTCGATCCCGCCCGCTTCATCGATCGCCTCGAGGAGCTTGGCTACAAGGCTTATCCTTTCGAGACCGAAAGCGCGGAAGAGGCCGAGGTTGCCGAATCCCGCTTCCTGCTGCGCTGCCTCGGCGTCGCAGCCTTCGCCACCATGAACGTGATGATGCTGTCGATCCCGGTGTGGTCGGGCAACGTCTCGGACATGCTGCCGGAGCAGCGCGACTTCTTTCACTGGCTGTCGGCGCTGATCGCGCTGCCGGCGGCGGCCTATGCCGGCCAGCCGTTCTTCCGCTCGGCCTGGCGCGCGCTGTCGAACAAGACCACCAACATGGACGTGCCGATCTCGATCGGCGTGTGCCTTGCGCTCGGCATGTCCGTGGTCGAGACCATCCACCACGCCGAGCATGCCTATTTCGACGCGGCGATCATGCTGCTGACCTTCCTCTTGGTCGGCCGCTTCCTCGACCAGAACATGCGGCGGCGTACCCGTGCGGTCGCCGGCAATCTCGCTGCGCTGAAGGCCGAGACCGCGGCGAAGTTCATCGGGCCCGATGAGATCTCCCAGGTGCCGATCGCCGCGATCCATCCCGGCGACATCGTGCTGCTGCGGCCCGGCGAGCGCTGCGCGGTCGACGGCACGGTGATCGAGGGACGGTCCGAGATCGACCAGAGCCTGATCACCGGCGAGACGCTCTACGTCACGGCGGAGCAGGACACGCCGGTCTATGCGGGATCGATGAACATCTCCGGCACGCTGCGGGTGCGGGTCTCGGCGGCGTCGGAAGCGACGCTGCTCGCCGAGATGGATGCCTTGTCACCCACCGAGACGCAAGCTCTGATTCAGCATGCTGTCGAGTTCATCCTCGGCTGGGTTGTCGCCGGCGCGTCGTGGCACGATGCGATCGTGACCGGCGTTGCGGTGCTGATCATCACCTGCCCCTGTGCGCTCGGTCTTGCGATCCCCACCGTGCAGACGGTGGCCGCGGGCACGATGTTCAAGTCCGGCGTTCTGCTCAATGCCGGCGATGCGATCGAGCGCCTTGCCGAGGCCGACCACGTCATCTTCGACAAGACCGGCACACTGACGCTGCCTGATCTCGAAGTGACCAACGCGGCCGATATCCCCGCCGGCATCTTCGAGCTCGCCGGCCGGCTTGCACTGTCGAGCCATCATCCCGTGGCGGCCGCGGTGGCGCAGGCTGCAGGCGCGAGGTCGCCGATCGTCGGTGCCGTTGAAGAGGCCGGGCAGGGCGTGCGCGCCACCGTGGACGGTGTCGAGCTGCGTCTCGGCCGTCCGTCCTTCTGTGGCGCCGAGGGACTTGTCGGCTTGACCGACGATCTCGATCCCGAGGCCTCCATCGTCGCATTCAGCAAAGGGAGCGAAAAATTCATCCTCTCGGTGCGCCAAGGGCTGCGCCCAGATGCCCAGGCCGTGATCGCGGCGCTGAAGGCGCGCAACATCGGCATCGAGATCCTCTCCGGGGACCGTGAGCCGGCGGTGGTCGCAGCAGCGCATGCGCTCGGCATTCCCGAGTGGCGCGCGGGCGTGACGCCGGCCGATAAGATCGCACGGATCGAGGAATTGAAGCGGCGCGGCACAAAGGTGCTGATGGTCGGTGACGGCATGAACGATGCGCCGTCGCTCGCGGCAGCCCATGTCTCGATGTCGCCGATCTCGGCCGCACATCTCAGCCAGGCCACCGCCGATCTCGTCTTCCTCGGCCGGCCGCTGGCGCCTGTGGTGGCCGCCATCGACGCGTCGCGCAAGGCGCTGCATCTGATGCGAGAAAACCTCTGGCTTGCGATCGGTTACAATGTGCTCGCCGTACCGGTCGCGATCAGCGGCATCGTCACGCCGCTCATCGCCGCGGCGGCCATGAGCGGATCCTCGATCCTGGTGATGCTGAACTCGCTGCGCGCCCGGAACACCTCGCGGGAGCTTGGGTAATGGAGATCCTGGTCATCCTGGTCCCGTTGGCCCTGATGCTTGGAGGAGCCGGTCTCGTCGCCTTCCTCTGGTCGCTGAAAAGCGGCCAGTACGATGATCTCGACGGCGCCGCCTGGCGCGCCATCGCAGACGACGAGCCGCCGGAAATGCCGGCCAAGCGCTAGCGCTTCAAGGCAAGGGTGAGCAGGGCCGCCAGCGCGAGGGCCGCGCCGACGCCCGCGACGCAGGCGTGCCAGCCGAAACTGTCGAACAATCGCCCGAGCACGGCCGTACCGACCAGCCCGCCGCAGAAGTAGCACGCAAGATAGGTCCCGCTGGCGATGCCGCGGTTGTCGGTCGCGGCCTGTCCGACGAAGCCCGTCGCTGCGGCCTGCGCGAAGAATGTGCCGACGCCGACGAGAACCATGCCGGCGAGCACTTCGGCCAAATGCGACGTCAACATCAGCGGCAGGCCAAGCCCGGCGACAGCGAGCGCGCCCCAGATCGTGGGCCGCGTTCCCAGCCGTGCGGCCACCTTGCCGGCCAGAAGCGTCGTGACGACGGACGGCAGGAAGACGAAATAGACGAGGCCGAGGTCCATCATGCCCAGCGACAGCGGGGGCCGCACCAGCACGAAATTGACGAATGTGAAGGTACCGATGAACGCGAACAGGATGCAGAAGCCGATGCCGAAGGCGGCGCGAAGCCGCGGGTTGCGCCAATGCGCGATGATGGCGGCGAGCGGCGAAGCCGCCGGCATCATCGCATGCATCGGCCGCACGCGTCCGATGGTGCAATAGACCAGTACTGCGCCGGCCAGATTGAGCGCTGCGAAGACATAGAAATTCCAGGCAAGGCCGAAGCCGTCGGCGAGCGCCGCCGAGATCAGCCGTCCAAAGAGGTTGCTGGCGACATTGCCGGTGATGTAGGCGGCAAACGCGCCGCCGGCGTCCATGGCGCTGCATTGCTCGCCGAGATAGGCGAGGGTGAGTGCAAAGGCAGACGCCATGCACAGGCCCTGCGCGACCCGCAAGGCCGTGAAGACGGCAAGATTGGGTGCGGACGCCAGCAGGCTGGTGGGGATTGCCAGTAGCAGGAGGCTGACCAGGATGCCGGCCCGACGGTTGATGTGCGGGCTGAAGAAGCCGACGACGAGGCTCGCGATGGCCATGCCGAAGGTGCTGGCATTGACGGCGAAGCCCATTGCTGCAGGGGTGACGCCGTAGTGGCGCGTCAGCGAGGGCAGGATCGCCTGCGTCGCGAAGAGGTCGACGACGGTCAGGAATGCGGTGAGGCCGATCACGAGCGAGCGCAGCACAAGGCCCGGTGAATGCACATCCATCGTCATCGCGGCCGGTTTGATCGACGCGGAAAGATCGGTCATGGCATGGCTCACAGTTGATCTGTCATTCCGGGCTGGGGCGGACGGGACCGCAAAGCGGCCCGGAGCACCAGACCCGGAATCTCGAGATTCTCAGGTGCGCAATTGCGCACCGTAGTTCGATGCTGCGCATCGCCCCGGAATGACGGGGCCGGAATGCACCCATCACATGTGATGGTCGTTGGGATCCTTGCGGACGTCGCCGACATAGAGAATGACCGTCTCCTTGCCGAGGTTCTTCCACCAATGCGAGGTGCCGTTGACTTCGGGACGAATGTCGCCAGCCTTGTGCACGATCGGATCGATGCAGTTGGAGGCGTGTTCGACGATTTCGCCCTGCTGCACGAAGATCAGGGCGGGGCGGTCGTCATGGCTGTGCCACGGCACGATGCCGCCGGGCGCGATGGTCAGCTTGCGAAAGCGCAGCTCGCGGCCCTCGATATGGGCCGGCTGCTTGCCGAGATCGATTGCGCCGAGCGTGACGTCGGTGACGCCGACGGGCTTGTAGTCGACCATCTGCTGCGCATTCGGCTTGATCTTGTCGGCCGGGCATTCGCCGGCGAGGACCGGCTGCGCAAGTGTGAGCGATCCGAGAACGGCGAGGCCTGTCCAAACCGTGCGCGACATTACGTGATGCCTAGACATGGGAAGTCTCCTGTGTTGGCCGCAACCTCGCTGGTTGCCGGCTATGGCAGGAGCTTCGTCGAAGCCGCGTCGATGTTGAAATACCGGCTTGCTCTCGATGCGATAGCTGGGCGCTATGTTGATGCACATCGGCTATCGAACCGATTGGGCATCGGCATTTCCGCTTCTCCTGTGTCTGGCGTCCGATGGCAGTGCGCCCGATTGGCGGGCGTTCACGTCAATCCGGAGGAGCATCTCATGACGAAAGTGTCAAAGACCCTGATCTTTACCGCCGCCTTCGCGGTGATCGCTACATCGGCCTTCTCGGAGGCGACCTGGGATTTCAAGGCCGGTATGGCCTATGTCTATGGCGGCCCCGGCAAGATGTCGGCGATGGCCATGGCCCCGGCCGAGAAGAACCACGAGGCCATGATGAAGAACGCGAAGAAAGTGCCGGAGAACACCGTCTTCTTCATGGACAACGGCACGCTGTACTCGACCTCGGGGCGGCTCGATCCGACCGGCAATTTCTACGTGAACTGAACCGGTCCCGGCGTTGCGGCCGCCCCCTTGCGGGCGGCCGAACCAGGGAACTAATATTCACCTCACGAATGCCGGAGCGGAAGATGACGTCTCTCTCGCCAACCGACGCCGAGCGGCTCAGGTCTGCCTTCCTGCGCTGCCGCGACATGGACGGCACGCTGAACGAACAGCTCCGCGCCTATGCCAATGCCAGCCGTGAGGTCTTCCCGGCCTATGGCGAGGCGGTCGACCGCCTGGTGGTGCGATTGGGCGGAAATGGCGGAGGCGAGACCGCGCCGCGCCTGGGTGATGCGATGCCGCCATTCATGCTGCCGGACGACAGCGGACGTCTCGTCACGCTGACTGCACTGCTGGAGAGCGGCCCGGTCGCGGTGATGTTCTTCCGCGGCCATTGGTGCCCCTATTGCCGGCTCAACGTCCGCGCTGTCGTCCAGGCGCTCGACCGCATCGAGGCCATGGGCGCGCGCGTCGTCGCGATCATGCCGGAGACGCAGGAATATGCGCGGCAGCTCAAGGCCGAGTCCGGCGCGCCATTTCCGGTCCTGACCGATCTCGACAACGGCTATGCGCTGTCGCTCAATCTCGCGATCTGGCTCGGTACCGAAATCCAGGACCTGCTGTCTTATCAGGACATGGCGAAATTCCACGGCAATGACGGCTGGATGCTGCCGATCCCGGCCGTATTCGTCGTCGGTCGCGATGGGATTGTCAAAGCGCGTTTCGTTGATCCGGATTTCCGCAAGCGCATGGAGATCGACGATCTGCTAGCAGCGCTGGAGCGCGCGAGAGGCTAGATCTCGCGCTATCATTCTGACCCTACCCAGCGATTTCCCGCCAGTCCGCACCGCGCAGCATCCGCATCACGGCGTTGGCGACCGCTGTGCGCTGACGGCCGGCCACTCCGTAAAGGCTGACGGTGCGGCGGGCGTCCAGCCCCGTGACCGCAGTGCGCGTCAGCTTCTCCGGCACGGCCGACGTGTGCGGCACCATGGCGACGCCGACGTCGGCTTCGACCAGCTCGATCAGATCGCGCTCGCTCGAGATCTCGTGTCCATGCTCGATGCCGTACTCGCGCAGGCTTGCAGCGACGCGGCTGGAGTGCTCGCAGAACGTCCGACCCAGCAACTGCTCCGTGCGCAGATCGTCGAGTTCGACGTTGCTGCGGCCGGCCAGCCGGTGTCCGCTGCCGACGACGAGCTCGAAGCCCTCCGTGAACAGCGGCCAGACGTCGAGCCGCTCCCAGGACTCGTCGATCTCGGCGGCGATGCCAAGCTCGGCTTCGCCTTTCTTCAGGAACTCGGCGACCTCGCGGCTCGAGCCGCGCAGGAAGCGAAGCTCGAGCCGGTTGAACTGCCGTTTGATCTCGCTGAGATGCGGAATCAGAAGCGCGAGGTCGATCGAATGCGTGAGCGCGATACGGAGCGCGCCAATTTCTCCGCTCTTGAATGAAGAGGCGAGTGAGCGTGCGCCGGCCGCGGCGTCGTAGCACTGCTTCAGCAGCGGATGCATGCGCTGGCCGAGCTCGGTCAATTGCGCCGCGGGCCTTTCGCGCCGGAACAGGTCACCGCCGAGCTCGGCCTCGAGCTGCTTGATCGCGCGCGTCAGCGAGGGCTGCGTCACGTTGCATTCCTCGGCGGCGCGCGTGAAATTCAACAGTTGCGCAACCGCGAGGAAATAGCGGACCTGATGCATTTCCATGGATCGGCTCCCGGCGAGATCGGCCGGAAATCTAACCGATCGGGGCGGGAAATGATATGCTGGCGGCAATAGCACGCGCGTATGGTTTCGGAAGCCAGCCGGCATTTCCAAAAGGCCCGACAATCGCGGACAACGGCAAGACGTAACAATGGCCTTACGCCGGACGAATGATAGCCATAGGCTCGACAGGAGCGAGACATGAACGGCATGCAGGACAACCCGCAACGAAAGAGCATGGACCTGCCGGGTCAGGTCGTTCTCGTGCTTCAGGGTGGCGGCGCGCTCGGCTCGTACCAAGCCGGGGTCTACCAGGCGCTGCACGAGGCAGGCATCGAGCCGGACTGGATCATCGGCACCTCGATCGGTGCGATCAACGCCAGCCTCATTGCGGGCAACGCGCCGCAGAACCGGCTCGCGCGCCTCAGGGAATTCTGGAAGCGGATGGAGCAGCAGCCGGTCTGGGACTGGCGCGCCGCGTTTCCCGGTTTCAATGAGAAGCTGGCCTATTGGTCGACCGTGACCCACGGCATCGCGGGTTTCTTCCGTCCCAATCCGCTGGCGCATGCCGGGGATTCCTATCCGCTGGGCGCCGATCACGCCGGCTATTATTCGACCGCGCCGCTGGGGAAGACGCTGAGCGAGCTGGTCGATTTCGATCTGGCCAATCGCTGCGCGCCGCGTTTGACGGTCGGTGCGGCCCATGTCGGCACCAGCGAAATGCGCTATTTCGACAGCCGCGACGGCGAGCTGACGGTGCAGCACGTGATGGCCTCGGGCGCGCTGCCGCCGGCTTTCCCGGCCGTGCGCATCGACGGCGAACTCTATTGGGACGGCGGCATCCTGTCGAACACGCCGACGGAAGCCGTGTTCGACGACAACCCGCGCAGGGATTCGCTGATCTTCTCCGTGCATCTGTGGAATCCCGTCGGCCCCGAGCCGACCACGATGGCGGAGGTGCTGAACCGGCACAAGGACGTGCAATATTCCAGCCGCATCGCCAGCCAGATCGTGCGCCAGCAGCAGGCCCATCGCCTGCGCCACGTCATCAACCAGCTTGCCGCGCGGCTGCCCGAGGGCGAGCGCAACGATCCCGCGGTGATGGAGCTGATGAGCTACGGCTGTCCGACCCGCATGCATGTGGTGCGGCTGCTGGCGCCGCAGCTCGAGCGCGAGACCCACACCAAGGACATCGACTTCAGCCCGTCCGGCATCACGCGGCGCTGGCACGCCGGCTATGCCCACACGAAGTCGGTGCTGGCGCGCAGGCCGTGGATCGGCGAATTCGATCCGCTCGCCGGCGTGGTGCTGCACGAGCATACGGACGAGATGCCGATGGCTGCGGAATAGGGCCATAAGCGATCGCGCGCTTCATCGAATTGCCACAGGCCGCGCGGATCGTCGGCCTTGGTTCGACCTCGAAAGGTCCTGCAATTGGTGTCCGCGAACGATCTGGAATTCGCTCTCGACAAGGTCCGTGCCGATGCGGCGGGGCCGGTTGCGGGCGTGTTCGGTCCTGACACGCTGACCTGGCGGATCGACCGCGAGGCCGCCGTCTTTCTCGGCGCCGGCCGCGCGCTGCTGCTGCAACTGGCGCATCCCTGGGTCGCGGCCGCCATCGCCGAGCACTCGACCACGCTTGCCGATCCGATCGGCCGCTTCCATCGCACCTTCGACGTCGTCTTCGCCATGGTGTTCGGCTCGCTCGACCGTGCCTTGCTGTCGGCCCGGCAACTGCATCGGCGCCACACCATGATCGTCGGCGAGATGCCCGAGGCCGTCGGTCCGTTCGCGGCCGGCTCGCGCTACTGCGCCAACGACATCCCGTCGCTGCGCTGGGTTCATGCCACGCTGACCGAGTCTGCGCTGATGGCGCACGATTTGGTTCTGCCGCCGCTCTCGATCGAGGAACGCGAGCGCTACTGGACGGAGAGCCGGACCTTTGGCGCGCTGTTCGGGCTGACGGGCGATGATCTGCCGCCGGACTGGGCTGGCTTTGCGGCCTACACCGCGGCAATGGCGCAGTCGGAGACGCTGACGGTCAGCCCGGCCGCGCGCGAGATCGCCGCGCAGATCCTTGACGGCGCACGTCCGTGGCTGCGGCCGCCGCGCTGGTATCGTGCGCAGACGGCGAGGATGCTGCCGGAGCGCCTGCGCGCCGGCTTCGATCTTACGCTCGACGAGCGGGACGTCAGGTCTGCCGACCGCGCGCTGCGATGGATCCGGCGCGTCTATCCGAAACTGCCCGACAGGCTGCGCTATGCCAGCCCCTATCAGGAAGCGCAGGCGCGCTTGCGGGGGGAGGTTCAGCCCGACTGGATGACCCGCTGCCTCAACCGCGCCTGGATCGGTCGGCCGCAGATGGATCAGCGCGGGAAGGGGTGAGGCCCAATCTCTTGTGTCCCGGACAAGCCGCAACGCGGGAGCGTTGCGGCGCAGAGCCGGGACCCAGGGCCACGAACTTCGCGAGAGATGGGCCTCGGCTCAGCAGCGCATCACGTCGCAAAGGGCGACGCGCTGCGCTGCGTCCGGGGCACGAGAGAGGAGTTTGAGGCCGACACTCTCTCCACGTGGTCATTGCGAGCGCAGCGAAGCAATCCAGAGTCCTCCCACGGAGGCGGTCTGGATTGCTTCGCTCCGCTCGCAATGACGGAGTATGTGTAGCGCCCCGGCCTCACACCGACGCCAGCTTCCGATAAAGCGCGCTGTAGCTGCCCGCCGAGATGCTCCACGAAAACGAGCGGCCCATGGCGCTGCGGCGCATGGTGTCGAGCTGGTCATGGGCCATGAAGGCCTCGAAGGCGCGGCGGACGCCGCCAAGGAAGGATTCGTGCGAAGGTCTTGAGAACAGGAATCCTGTTTCACCATCGGTGATGGTCTCGGCAAGGCCGCCGGTCTGGTGGCCGATCGGCAGCGAGCCGAAGCGCTGGGCGTACATCTGGCTGAGGCCGCAGGGCTCGAACCGCGACGGCATCAAGGTGAAATCACTGCCCGCAAAAATGCGCCGCGCCTGGGCATCGTTGAAGCCGATGGTGACGCCGATGGCGTCGGGGCGGCGGCGGTGCGCGTTGATCAGGGCCTGCTCGAGCGCCGGCTCGCCGGAGCCAGTGACTACGATCTGGCCGCCGGCATCGACGATCTCGTCGGCGGCCGAGAGCACGAGGTCGATGCCCTTCTGGTGCACGAGGCGGGCGACGATCGCGAACATCGGCCCGCGCGAGACCGCAAGGCCGAACTGCTTGCGCACGTAATCCGCGTTGGCCTTCTTGCCGACCCAGTCGCCGGCGCCGAACTGCTGGGCGAGCTGGGCGCAATAGCGCGGGTCCCAGCTCTCGTCGATGCCGTTGAGGATGCCGGTCAGCTCGGATGCGTCCGAGCGGATGCGCAGGAGACCTTCAAGGCCGCAGCCGAATTCGTCCGTCGTGATCTCGCGCGCATAGGTGCCGCTGACGGTGGTGAGGTGCGAGGCGTAGACGAGGCCCGCCTTGAGGAAGGAGAGCTGGTCGTAGAACTCGACGCCGTCGATATGGAAGGAGCTCTCCGGTGCGCCGATCCGCCGCAGCGAGTCCTTCGAGAAGAGGCCCTGATAGGCGAGGTTGTGGATGGTCAGGATCGACGGCAGCTTGGCGCCGCGCCAGGCGAGATAGGCCGGCACCAGCGAGGCCTGCCAGTCATTGGCGTGGATCAGGTCTGCTGCCCAATTCTTGTCCAGCTTGCCCATGGCCAGCTCAGCGGCGGCCGAGGCGAAGCGCGCGAAGCGGATGTCGTTGTCAGGCCAGTCGCGCCCGGACTCGTCGCCATAGGGGTTGCCGGGCCGGTCGTAGAGTTGTGAGCACAACAGCACATAGACCGGCAGGCCGTCCTTGGTCGCAGCCCGGCCGAGCGAACAGGCCGGCATCTCGGCGAAGGCGGGACAGCGGCCAACGATCTGAATATGCGTGAGTTGTTCGATGATGTCGCGGTAGCCGGGCAGCATCACCCGGATATCGGCAAAGGTTCGGAGCGCGCGGGGCAGGGCGGCGGAAACGGCGCCGAGCCCGCCGACGCGGACGAAGTCGTCCATCTCTGTCGTAACGAACAAGACCCTCAAGAACAGCTGCCCTCTTCCGATCCCGTTTGCTGCTATGCAAGAACGGGTCCAGTTGTCCTGGAATTCCCAAGCCCGCCTACACGTCGCGTCCGTTCGGTAAAGACTTTCCTACTCAGCCGCCGCCCTCTAGGGTCGACGCACCAACAACAGAGAACAATTGATTGTTCCTAGGCGACTCAAGGACACAGGCGAGGACGCGACAGGCATGCAGCTAGCAGATAAGCATGAGGGGACGACGACAAAGGCCTTCGCCGGCCTCAGGGTCCTGGATTTTTCGACCACCATCGCCGGCCCCCACTGCGCGCGCATGCTTGCCGACATGGGGGCGGAGGTCATCAAGATCGAGACCGACGGCGGCGAGACGATGCGGACCCGGCCGCCGCTGCGCAAGGGCTGCAGCACCGTGTTCGGCCAGCTCAACGTCGGCAAGAAGAGCGTCGTGCTCGACCTCAAGTCGGAGGACGGCAGGGAGGCGGTCCGCCGGCTGGCCGCGACCGCGGACATCCTGGTCGAGAACTTCCGCCCCGGCGTGATGCGCCGGCTGCGGCTCGACTACGACAGCCTGCGTCCGGTCAACGAGAGGCTGATCTACTGCTCGATCTCCGGCTACGGCCAGACCGGGCCGTCCGCCGAGCTACCGGCCTATGCGCCGGTGATCCACGCGGCCTCCGGCTACGACATGGCGCATCTCGCCTACCAGCCCGGCCGCAACCGCCCTGATTATTGCGGCATCTATCATGCCGACGTCGTCACCGGCACCTATGGCTTCGGTGCGATTGCCTCCGCGCTCTATCAGCGCACCGTGACGGGGCAGGGCCAGCACATCGACGTCTCCATGCTGGAGTCGATGCTGAGCCTGACGGTGATCGAATTGCAGAGCTCGCAATTTGCGGTCAAGCCGCCGCCGCGGCCGATGTTCGGGCCGACCGAGACCGCGAATGGCTATGTCATGATCACGATCGCGAGCGAAAAGACGTTCCAGTTGTTGATGGGGGTGATCGGCCGCCCCGAATGGATCACTGACGCACGCTTCGCCACCTATGGCGCGCGCCGCGACAATTGGGCCGACCTGATGGACGGCGTCGAAGCCTGGTCGCGGCAGCTATCGACCGAGGCCTGTCTCGCTGCGCTTGCCGCGGCCGGCGTGCCGGCGTCGGCCTATCGCACCGTGGCCGAGGCGCTGGCCGATCCGCAGCTCGCGCATCGCCGGGCGCTCTCGCCGGTCGAGGACGAAGGCGGCTCGTTCCAGGTGCTCAATCTGCCGTTCCGGATGTCGGGCGCCGACACCACGCCGGGCAGGACGATGGCCGTGCTCGGCGAGCACACGCGCGAATTGCGCGACGAGGTCGGACTCACCGACGACGCGTCTATTCCGCCCGGCAAGACCGCCGCGCAGGGCTGACGAATATCGTTCTGCGGCAAGCAATCCGGCCCTGCAGGCGTGCGGCTTGCCACGGTCCACCGGTGTCAACTAGACAGGTCCAGGTTTGTCTCGCCCGGCCTGCCATGGCATGCTGGCGCGACAACAAGAAGCATGCGGGAGGACGCCGATGAAGAGTTTCAAGGTTGCCGATTTCAAGGCGCCGCTGCGGGAGTTCGACGAAGCCACGCCGCAGCCGTCGGGCACGCAGGTGCTGATCAAGGTGAAGGCCGCCGGTGTCTGCCACAGCGACCTCCACATCTGGGAAGGCGGCTACGATCTCGGCCACGGCCGCAAGCCGCTGTCGCTGAAGGACCGCGGCATCAATTTGCCGCTGACCATGGGCCACGAGACCGTCGGCGAAGTCCTCGCCTTCGGTCCCGACGTCAAGCCGACCGACCAGGGCGACCTCAAGCTCGGCGATGTCGGCCTCGTCTATCCCTGGATCGGCTGCGGCAAGTGCGCCACGTGCCTCGCCGGTGACGAGAACATGTGCCTGACGCCGCGCTCGCTCGGCGTTTATTGCGACGGCGGTTATGCCGATCACATGCTGGTGCCGCATCCGCGCTATCTGCTCAATCTGAAGGGACTCGATCCCGCGACGACCGCGCCCTATGCCTGCTCGGGCGTGACCACCTACAGCGCGCTGAAGAAGGTCGAGCAGCATTTCGACACGCCGATCGTGATGTTCGGCGCCGGCGGGCTCGGCCTGATGGCGCTGTCGCTCTTGAAGGCGATGGGCGGCAAGGGCGCGATCATGGTCGACATCGACGCCAGGAAGCGCGAGGCGGCGGAGAAGGCCGGCGCGCTCACCACCGTCGATCCGAAGGCGCCGGATGCGCTGGAGCAGCTTGCGAAGAAAGCGGGCGGCCCGATCCGCGCCGTGATCGATCTCGTCGGCAATGCCGCCACCACGCAGCTCGGCTTCGACTGCCTCACCAAGGGCGGCAAGCTCATCATCGTCGGCCTGTTCGGCGGTGGCGCGACCTGGGCGCTGCCGCTGATTCCGATCAAGGCGGTGACGATCCAGGGTAGCTATGTCGGAAACTTGCGCGAGACGCAGGAGCTGCTCGACCTCGTCCGCACCAAGAAGGTGCCGCCGATCCCGGTGACGACGGCCCCGCTTGCCAAGGCCAACGACGCGCTGCTGCAATTGCAGCAGGGCGCGGTGGTCGGCCGCACGGTGCTGACGCCGTAGTGTGTCGTCGTTCCGGGGCGATGCAACGGGACCGCGAAGCGCGGCCCGGAGCATCGAACCCGGAACCTCGAGATTCCGGGTTCGGTCCTGTGGACCGCCCCGGAATGACGACTCTCTCTCAGGAACCCCCATGTCCGCAAACAACGCCTTCCACATTGCCGTGCTAGCCGGTGACGGCATCGGTCCCGAAGTCATGGCGCCGGCCATCGAGGTGCTGCGCAAGATCGAGCAGAAATCGGACTTGCGCTTCCGCTTCACCGAGGCGCCGGCCGGCGCCAACAATTATCTCGCGACCGGTAAGTCGATGCCCGACTCCACCATCAAGCTCTGCGAGGAGGCAGACGCGATCCTGCTCGGCGCCTGCGGCCTGCCGTCGGTGCGCTATCCGGACAACACCGAGATCGCGCCGCAGATCGAGCTGCGCTTCATCTTCGACCTCTATGCCGGGGTGCGTCCGGCGCGTCTCATTCCCGGCGTTCCGAGTCCGATCGTCGGCGCTGACCAGCGCGGCATCGATCTCGTCGTCATCCGCGAGTCGACCGAAGGCCTGTTTGCCTCGATGGGCAAGGGCGTCGTCACCCACGAGGACGCGCGCGAGACCATGGTGATCACGCGCAAGACCTCCGAGCGCCTGTTCGAGTTCTCGTTCCGCCTCGCCGAGCGGCGCAAGGCGCGCGGCAAGCCGGGTGCGCTGACCTGCGTCGACAAGGCGAACGTGTTCAAGGCCTTTGCGTTCTTCCGCAGCATCTTCGACGAGATCGAGAAGAAGCATCCTGGTGTGAAGACCGATCGCCTCTATGTCGATGCCTGCTCGGCGATGCTGGTGAAGCGGCCCTGGGATTTCGACGTGATGGTGATGGAGAACATGTTCGGCGACATCGTCTCCGACATCACCGCGAGCCTGATCGGCGGCCTCGGCATGGCGCCGTCGGCCGACATCGGCGACAAATACGCCGTGTTCCAGCCGTGCCACGGCACTGCGCCCGATATCATGGGGCAGGGCAAGGCCAATCCCACCGGCATGATCTTGTCGGCGGCGATGATGCTGGACTGGCTCGCCGACAAGCACGGCGTCGAAAGCGCAGCGGAAGCCGGCGAGACCATCGAGCGCGCCATCGACCAGGTCTATGCCGGCGGCATCAAGCCGATGGAGTTCGGCGGCAGCAACGGCACGGCGGATATCACGAAAGCGGTGCTGGGAGCGCTGTAGACAGTCGCGAAAAGAAAAGGGGCCTTGCGGCCCCTTCGTTGCTCACCAGCGGCGCCAGTGGCGATGGCCGTAGCCCCACGGGCGTGCACCGTAGAAGCGTCGCGGGCCGCCATAGTAACCATAGGCGCCATAGTAGTTCGGACGCCACCAGCAGCGGCCCCAGGCATTGCAGACCATGCGCACCTGGTCGACATTCGCCGCCGGGCCGCTTGCGACCTTGTCGGCCTGCGGAATGCCGTTCGGCATCGCCGCGAGCGCTTGTCCCGACGCCAGCGCAGCTCCGCCCAGGGCAGCCAGACCGAGAACAGCAAATTTCAGTTTCATCGCAATCTCCCTCGTTGGTGGCGAGAGAACTTGCGGCGGATCAAGTAGTTGCTATCGCGATGCGGGAAGGAGAGGAATTTAATCTTCCTGAATAACGGTTCAGCTTCGTCGGAAGTTCCGCGATCTCTCCGCGCGTCATTGCGAGCGTAGCGAAGCAATCCAGAGTCTTTCCACGGCGAGAGTCTGGATTGCTTCGTCGCTGCGCTCCTCGCAATGACGATGGGGAGAGGGCTGCGCCCGCAGCAACGACGGTGTTATTTCCCCGAAAATTTCGGCTTGCGCTTCTCCATGAAGGCCTGACGGCCCTCGCGAAAATCTGCCGAGTCCATGCAGGCGTTGCCGATCGCCTTGATCGCGTTCATGTCGCGCTGGCTTTCGTCCTTCAATACCTGCGCGATGGTGAGCTTCGCGGCCTTGATCGCGAGCGGGGCGTTGTGCGCGATCGTTTCGGCCACCGCCATGGTCTCGCCCCAGAGCTGATCATCGGGGAACACGCGCTCGACGAGGCCGATGCGCAGCGCCTCGGCGGAATCGATCCGCATGCCGGTGTACATCAGAAGCCGCGCCCAGGACGGGCCGACGAGCGAGACCAGGTGCTTCAAGCCGTCAAAGCCATAGGCGATGCCGAGCTTCGCGGCGGGAATACCGAACTGGCTGTCATGCGCGGCGATGCGGATGTCGGCGAGCATCGCGACCTGCATGCCGCCGCCGAGGCAGAAGCCCTGGATGCAGGCGATGGTCGGCTTGGGATAGTCGGCGAGCAGCGCGCGCTGGGCGGCGCTGCGCTTGCTGTATTCCTCCGACGCCGCAGCATTGTGGCGCGTCTTCTCGAACTGGCTGATGTCGGCGCCCGACACGAAGGCCTTGCCGCCGGCGCCGCGCAGGATCACGACGCGGACCGCATCGTCGTCGCGCAAGGCCGTCAGCGCCTCGCCAAATCCCTCCCACATCTCCAGCGACATCGCATTGCGCTTGTCGGGATTGTTGAAGATGATGACGCCGACGCCGTCGGTGACCTGCTTGAGGATCTTGCCGTCGGCGTAAGGTGTTTCGGTCGGGCTGGAAGTGTCAGGCATCGCGCGCTCGCTCGTCATTGCGAAGCGCAATGTGCGGCCCCGACAGGGCCCAGGTCAACCGCGGCAAGGCATGCGGCTTTGCACCCGCCTGTGCCGCGATTGCATGGCGCGAGAGGCGCTTATTGGGTCACGTGCATGTGCGCGGTCAGCGGATGGCTGCCGGCATTGCTGAAGAACGCCGCCTCCTCGGCGGTGGCCTCCAGCAGCTGCTCGTCCTGGTTATAGACGTCGTTGCGGAACTGGACGGTCTGGTCCTTGGTCATCCACGCCGTTAGATAGATCCAGGCCACCGGCACCTTCTTCGCCATGGCGACGTCGAGATGCTGTCCGCTGGCGATCTCCGCGTCGATCGCGGCGCGGCTCCATTTCGGCTGGTCCTTGAGCAGCCAGGCCGCGAGATCGCGCACATTGTCGACGCGCGAGCAGCCGTGGGAATCGAAGCGATAGTCGTCGCTGAACAGATTGCGCTGATTGGTGTCGTGCATGTAGACCGAATAGGAATTCGGCATGTCGATCTTCACCGCACCGAGCGCGTTGAAGCTGCCGTTGTGCTGGCGCACGGTGAAGTTCGGCGTGTGCGTGCCCGACCAGTCGACCGAATGCGGATCGATCGGATTGTCGTGGGCATCGAGCACCTCCATGTGCATGCGCGACAGATAAGTCGGGTCCTTGCGCATATGCGCGGAGATCTCGGTCTTGGCGATCGAGGCCGGCACCGTCCAGGTCGGGTTGAGCACGACGCTGGTGATTTGCGCTGTCAGCGTCGGCGAGGGCTTTTCGGTCTTGCCGACGATGACGCGATAGCGCCGCACCACGACGTCGTTCTCGACCGCTTCGGCAAAGGCGGCGGGGATGTTGACCACGACATAGCGCTGGCCAAAGCCGAAATTCATGTTCTCGAGCCGCTGCAGCGAAGCCTCGAGCTGCCGAATGCGCTTCTGCACCGGCACGTTCATCGCCGCGATCGTGCGCGGCGTCATCATGCCGGTCGGGGCGAGGCCATGACGGGCCTGAAAACGCTTCACGGCGTCCGCGAGATCCTGGTCGAAGGCGCCGGTCGCCTTCTCGGCCGAGAGATCGCCGGAGACGATCAGCCGCTTGCGCAACAGATCATCGTTGGCGCCCTGGACGCCGACAGCGAATTTGGCGTCTGCCGGGATCGTCGGCCAGCCGCCGCGCACGGCGAGGTCCGAATAGCTCAGCGCCGCATCCTTGATGCGCTGGGCAGAGCCCTCGTCATAGGTTGGCTCATGCGTCATCGCGAGGGCTGCGGCCGAGCGGCTCTCCGCCGTCGAGATGGGCGTCGACGCGGCCGCTTTCGGCGCAGCCGCATGGGCCGGGTTCGCCGCGGCCGGCACCGTGCCTGATGTCGCCGGCTTGGGCCCGGCCTGTCCAATGGTCTCCGTCTGCGCCAGCGCGGAGGCGCTCGTGAGCACGCCGAGGGCAATGATCATCGCAACGCGTTTCGACATGTGTCCCGTCTTCCCCCTGAGAACGAGGCCCGCAACGGGCGCTCGCATTGGCAATTCCAAGGCCCGCCGCGCCGCTTGCGCCGATTGGTCAAACCGGCGGGAAATTACGGCACCAGAGTTGAGGTCCCATTCGGCAGGCGAAAACCCCGCGCGCCCGATGCGGGGCTTCTCGATTGGGTCGCGCCAGGGGTGGGATGGGTTCGCGATATCCGCGACGAATGGCGGCTCAATAGCCAAGAAAAAAGGGCGGCCAAGCCGCCCCGAGAAAGGCCGCGCGCACGCGCGCGAGCCCAAATCTGATGCCGTCGGTCTCGTTCAATCCAGCCACGTCCCCGCGTCGCGGCGGATTGAACATCGGCCGTAGCAGCCAGACCCGATCTCAGCCCTCGTTCGCTGCGATCGATTCCATCAGCGAGACGAGCTGACGCTGCACCGTCTGGTCCTTGATCTTGCTGTAGGCGCGCAGCAGGCGGAGGCTGAAAGCCGAGTCCAGGAACAGGAGGCTTTCGACTTCGCGAGCCTTGTTGTCGCCGTCATAGAAGAAGGTCACGGGCACATCGAGCGCGGAGGCGATCTGCTGAAGCCGAGCCGCGCCGACACGATTGACGCCCTTCTCGTATTTCTGGACCTGCTGGAAGCTGACGCCGAGCTTCTCGCCCAGCTCGGCCTGCGAGATCTTCATCTCGACACGCCGCAGACGGATCCGTTTGCCAAGCTCAATGTCCGGCTTGCCGGCACTGCGCTGCTTCATCCTTTTCGCCGCTGCTTTCATTTTAGTTTTCACCTTTGTTCTTCGGTTGAAAATCCCCCGAAGAGCTGGGTCAGGGGTTCGCCCATATACGAGTCCTTGAATTCATGCGGATGCACGAACTCTTCCTTAAACCACGGGAAGCGAGCCGGATTGAAAGCCTCGATCAGCCAGTCAATCATGTGCCGCACGCGTGGAATCCGGCCGCTACCGGGATGGTAGGACAACCAGATATCCAGCGGTCGGTTCAATTCGACCTCCAGTGGAATCAACTTCCCGCCAAGCGCAATGGCGTAGCTCGGGGATACGCCGATTCCGGCGCCGTTCGCGACCGCCCAGTAGTTGGCGCTCGAGACGTTGGTCTTCATGACCAGGAGGTCACGTTCCTGAACGCCCGGGAAGAAGCTCTCGAATGTTTCCTTGGCAGCGAGCTGGTCGGCGAATTGCAGCACCAAACGGTGCTTGATCAATTCCGCCGCCGAGCGCGGCGTGCCGTATTTCTCAAGGTATTTTTCCGACGCCCAGAACATCAGATGCATGCGGCCGAGCCGCACCAGCTTGATGTCGAGCGCCGAAGGACGCGACAGGTGGATGGCGACGTCGGCCTCGTGGCGGGAGACGTCGGCCGAGCGCATCGCGCAATGCAAATCGACCAGGATCTTGGGATAGGCCTGCTGGAATTCGACGAGGCGCGGAGCGAGCCAGAATGTGCCGAGCCCTTCGGTGACGGCGACCCGGACCTCGCCGGACAGGACGTTGGCCATCGAATCGCTGGCGCGCAGCACGTCGAAGGTGGCCGCCTCCATCCGCTCCACGGCGGACACCACAAGCGAGCCTTCGTCGGTCAGATGAGTGCCGTGGACGTCGCGGGTGAAGAGGGTGGCGCCGGTCTGGCGTTCGAAATCATCGATCCGGCGGCGCACTGCGTTGATCGACAGCGACAAGCGTTCGGCCGCCGAACGGAAACTGCCGCAACGGACGACTTCGAGAAATATGCGGGCCGCATCCCAATCCGAGAGGCCGCTGAGATTTGTCTTCGGGCGTTCCCCCAGAGGAACGCCCCTTTCCGCCAAGGAGTGCATACAAGTCCCTTCGGTCCGCTAAACTGGCAGAATCTGGCGCGAACCACAACCACGACGGGTTGGGGAATGACGAGTTTTGAACGTCATCCTTACTACCTACCGGGAGGTATTGGAGTGCTGCCGGGAGCTGGGACAAAGGCTGGGAATCGGGCGGACAATTGCCCGGGTGAGGGGTGTAGCGTGAGTTCCGTTGCGAGCCGAGACATGGCTGCGGGATTGTCGGCGCTGCCCCCGATGGTGGTCCTTGCGCAAGGATTGGCGCGGCCCTTCGGGATGGATCAATCACGGCGCGCCGGGCGTTTGACCACGGGCCGCCTCGGCAACGGCCGGCAGCGTAGCCGGGCGATATTCGCCGAAACCGCGGTTTCAAGGCAGAAACACACTGAAATCATGTTCGGAGGCGCCACGGCCTCATGCTATCTTCGGCGACCCATGGGGGCCGAAGGGGTGGTCGCAAACACGTCTCACCGGCCGAATTAACGGAAAGAACGCAAGTGTCGCATTCAGACGAACAGTTGCAGTCGGTGTTGGAAACCCTTGAGGGGTGCCGCAAGGTCCTCAACGAGATCAACAGCCGTGAGTCGGCCGAACTGCTGTCCATCGTCATTCTCGACGTGCGGATGAAGCTCAAAGGAATTGACAGTGCCGATCTCAAGGCGCTGTGCGACGAAATGCTGCGGAACGCTGGAAGCGAACCGCCGCCCCCTTCCAAGCAGACGCAGGACCAGCCCCGGCGTCCGCTGCTCCGCGTGGTGAAGTAGCCGCGCCGCCGAAGCTCGCTTTTTGGCGAGGTTTGTGCGCATCCCGATGCCGTATCTGTGATCGCAGACGGCATCGGGAGGAGCCCTGGTTTGATCGCGCCTCTGTTGCGCATTGTGCCGCATCGGCTACACCAGAGCCGTTCGGCTCCGGTGCGCGCGCATCCCCCGCGCGCGGCCCAAGAGCCTGAGATGGCTCCGACTGCATCATGCAAAATGTTTCGATCCCGGCGGCGCTGATTGCCGGCCTCGTCAGCTTCCTCTCCCCTTGCGTCTTGCCCCTGGTTCCGCCCTATCTGATCTATCTGACGGGCGCCACGATCGAGCATGTCGAGAGCGAGGAACCGGCCTCGACCTCCAAGCGCGCGATCATGATGGCGGCGCTGCTGTTCGTGCTCGGCTTCTCCACCGTGTTCGTGGCGCTCGGCGCCAGCGCCTCGCTGATCGGCTCCCTGATCCGCGCCTGGTCGGCCGAGCTGTCGATCCTCGCTGGCGTCGTGATCATCGTCATGGGCCTGCACTTCCTGGGGCTGACGCGCATCGGCCTGCTGATGCGCGAGGGACGCCTGACGGCGCCAAAACCCGTCGGCCTCTGGGGCGCCTATGTCATGGGCCTGGCCTTTGCCTTCGGCTGGACGCCCTGCATCGGTCCGATCCTCGCCGCGATCCTCTCGATCGCCGCGGCGGAAGCGACCGTGACCAAGGGCGCAGGCCTGCTCGCGGTCTATTCCGCGGGCCTCGGCATTCCGTTCCTGATCGCTGCGCTGATGATCGAGCAGTTCTCGAAATTGTTCGCGCGCATGAAGGGCCAGCTCGTCAATGTCGAGCGCGCCATGGGCGTGCTGATGGTGATCACCGGCATCGGCTTCCTCACCGGTGCGGTCTCGAATGTGAGCATCTGGCTGCTGGAGACGTTCCCGGCGCTCCAGACGATCGGGTAGCACCAATCAGGCGGCCGCCGGTCGTTCGGAGAACGGGTCCTGGTAGAGCCAGGCGAGGTTTTCGCAGAAGCGCTCCAGGCTGGTCTCGCGCATGAGCTGATTGCGCAGCAGCGCATGGACGCCTGAGGGATGATAGACGTGGTCGCCGAGCTCGCGCGCGCCAAGCTGGACGCGCGCGGTGCGCAGCATCCGGGCATTTCTGTATCGCTCCAGCGCGTGGGCGATGTCGCCTTCGGTCTCCGCGAGCCGTTCGGCGAGGCACACCGCATCCTCCAGCGCCATGCAGGCGCCTTGCGCAAAATATTGCAGCATCGGATGCGCCGCGTCGCCGAGCAGGACGACGCGGCCGTCGATCCAACGATCGGTCGGATCGCGGTCGCAGGTCACCCACGCCTTCCAGTCGCGGCCGTGATGAATGATCGCCTTGGCGCGCGGATGCACGTCGCGAAAACCCTCGAGGACCTCCTCGTGGGTCACCGGCCTTGCGGCGAAAGCTTCTGCGGGATCGTTGTGACAGGTGATCGCGAGATTGAACACCTTCCAGCCCGACAGGGGGTAATGCACGAGATGGCATTTGGCACCGGCCCACAGCGTCGCCGCATTCCAGCGCAGATCCTCCGGCATCTGCTCGGTCGGGATCACCGAGCGATAGGTGGTATGGCCGGCGATCCGCGGTGCGCCGTCGCCGACCATCTGCTGGCGAATGCGGGATCTGAGTCCGTCCGCGCCGATCAGCAGGCACCCCGTGATGCGCTCGCCGGATTTCAACAGCGCCGTGGCCCGCGCGCCGTTCTGTTCGTAGCCGACAATGTCGCAGTCGATTCTCAAGCTGACGTTGGGATGCGCTTCGCAGGCGCGGACGAAGATGCCGTGCAGATCGCCGCGATGGACCACCGCATAGGGGTTGCCGAAGCGCCGGCGGAAATAGCTGGTCAGATCGATGCTGGTGATCTCTTCCGCGGAGATCGCATCCATCAGCCGGAGCTGGTCGATGAAGACGGCGATGGCGCGCGCGGCATCGCCGAGCCCCAGGCGATCGAACGCGTGGAATGCGTTGGGTCCAAGCTGGATGCCGGCGCCGATCTCCTGGTAGCGCGATGCGCGCTCGAGGACCGTGACAGGGAAGCCCTTCCGCGCCAGTGCGATTGCGGCTGCAAGTCCGCCGATGCCGCCGCCGGCAATGATGATGGGATCCTGTCGCATGTCCTCTCCTGTCTCGCTATTTTCTTGATGTCTTTCCGCGCGGCGGGCTCGCCTTGGCGCGTATCTCGGCTCGTTCGTCGCGGACGTCCTTTGACCGGACCGGCGGCGCGACGGTGATCAGGCCGGCCTCGACTTCCTGCTCGAGCCGATCGATGTTGTGGTAGAGCTCGACCAGCACGCGCTTGAGCTCGGCCGCTTCTTTCGCGGACATGCTGCCGGTGACGACCTCTTCATAATAGGCGGCGAGCGGCATCAGCCGTCCCGCGAGCTCCGCGCCCTTGGACGTCAGGGCGACCTGGAGGCTGCGCTGGTCGTTCTCGGGCCGGTCGCGCGTCAGCAGGCCCGCGCGACTCATCTCGGCAACGATGCGCGACAGGGTGGAGACCTCGGCCGACGTCAGCTCGGCGATCTCTCCGAGGCGGAGCGGATGGCCTTGCTCCGAGAGCGCGGCCAGCACGCGATACATCGGCAGCGTCAACTTCTCGTGACGGATCACGCGCGTGAACAAGTCGCCCATGCGCACGCCGAGGCGGGCGAGCAGATAGGGAAGCGAATTCGAAAATCGATACATGAGTTTAGGTCCGGGCTTGTGTCCTGGCAGGAGAGCTCCGCCCGGAATAAGCGCCGACCTTCGCATGGGCAATATTTGCATATCAATCATTTGCAAATGCAACTTTCTCATTGACAAGTATTTGCGCCCGGTGCTTTGCTTTGTCAACGCCGAAAGCAAAGCCGAAGGAACGACGCCATGCAGGGCAAGATTGCGCTCGAGGAGCATTTCGCGATGGACGACACCGTCCAGGACAGCGCCGGCTTCGCTCCGGCCGACGACTGGCGCGAGCTCAAGGCGCGGCTGCTCGACATTCACGAACGCCGGCTTGCCGAGATGGACGCCCACGGCATCGAGATGATGCTGCTGTCGCTGAACGCGCCGGCGGTGCAGGCCATTGCGGACCGCGAGCGCGCGATCGATCTGTCGCGCCGCGCCAACGACTTTCTCGCCGAGCAGGTCGCAAGGCGCCCCGACCGTTTCCAGGGCCTCGCGGCGTTGCCGATGCAGGATCCCGACGCGGCCGCGCACGAGCTCGATCGCTGCGTCAGCGCGCTCGGCTTTCGTGGCGCGCTCGTCAATGGCTTCAGTGAGATCGCCGGCACCGATCACGCCATCTATTACGATCGCAAGGAGTTCTGGCCGTTCTGGTCGGAGGTCGAGCGCCTCGGCGTCCCCTTCTATCTGCATCCGCGCAATCCGCTCGCGAAGGACGCGGCGATCTACGAGGGTCATCGCTGGCTGCTGGGGCCGACCTGGGCGTTCGGACAGGAAACCGCGGTGCATGCCTTGCGCCTGATGGGCTCGGGCCTGTTCGACGCCCATCCGCGGCTCCAGATCATCATCGGTCACATGGGGGAGGGGCTGCCCTATTCGATGTGGCGTGTCGACAATCACAACAAGTGGATGCGGACCCAGAATGCCTATCCGGCGAAGCGAAAGATCGCCGAGTACTTCCGGGAAAACTTCTACATCACGACGTCAGGCAATTTCCGCACCCAGACGCTGATCGACGCCATGCTCGAGATCGGCGCCGACCGCATCCTCTTCTCCGCCGACTGGCCGTTCGAGAACATCGACCACGCCGCCGACTGGTTCGACACGGCTGCGATCTCCGAAGGCGACCGCATCAAGATCGGCCGCGACAACGCACGCGCCCTGTTCGGGCTCGGCGAGCCATCAATCCAATCTGCCGCAGAGCAGAACAGATCATCAATTTCCATGGAGGAATCCCGTGAGCATCTCGTCCGAAATCGACGTGCATGAGGAACTGTCCGGCGCTCCGATCGGGCCGTTCCACAAGCTGCTCGGCATCCTGATCACGCTCATCACCCTGTTCGACGGCTATGACACCTTCAATCCGGCCTATGTCATCCACTATGTGGCCCAGCCTTGGGGCCTTGCACCGAGCCAGGCGGGATTTCTGGTGAGCTCGGGCCTGGTCGGCTTCCTGTTCGGCGCGATCGGCCACGGCAGCGTGGCGGATCGCTTCGGCCGGCGCGGCACGCTGCTCGCGGGCTTGTGGATCGTCAACGTCTTCACGTTGCTCACGGCCGTGCTCGCAAGCGATTTCTGGAGCTATTGCGCGCTTCGCTTCGTCACCGGGCTCGGCCTCGGCGTGCTGCTCCCGCTGGGGACGACCTTCATCAACGAGCTCGCGCCGAAGCGCGTCAGCAACACGTTCTCGCTCTGGGGTGTGACGCTCGGCTGGTCGCTTGGAGGTGTTGCCGCCGGTCTCGTCGGGGTGTTCCTGACGCCGCACTATGGCTGGCAGATCCTCTATTACATCGGCGCGCTGTCGATCCCGCTGACCTTCGTGGCGCATGCGCTTCTCCCCGAAAGCCCGCGCTTTCTGGCGAGCCGGTCGCGGATCCCGGAGCTGCGTGCGCTGCTCGCGCGGCTGCGGCCTGAGCGGGCGCCGGTCTACCGGACCGCGACGTTCACGTCGGCCGAGAGCAAGCCGCCACAGAGCACGATCGGAGCGCTGCTGAGCCCGCGCTATCGCCGCGTCTCGCTGACGATCTGGGTCACGGCGTTCCTCAGCCTGTTTGCCATCTTCGGCCTCACGGGGTGGATTCCGACGGTCATGCTCAAGCGCGGGGAGACCTTTGCGGCCTCGTTCGGCTTCGGCGCGCTGATGCAGGCGATGTCGTTCATCGGCGGCCTCACGCTCGCGATGCTGGCCGATCGCAACTTTTCGCTGACGCCGCGCTATCTCGCGACCTGGTGGCTCACCGGCGGCATTGCCGTGCTGGCGCTCGTCTTCGTCAGCGGTCACGGCGTCAATCTGGCCATCGTGGCCGTTGCGGGCTTCTGCATCATCGGCGCGCAGCACGTCCTCAACAACTTCACCGCCGGCTCGTACGAGACCTGCTTCCGCGCCAGCGGTGTCGGGATGGAGCTGGGCATCGGCCGGGTCGGCGCGATCCTCGGGCCCTATGTCATCGGCCTCTTGCAGCAGATCACCGGCGGCCCCGACGCGGTGTTCTGGGCGATCGGCGGGGCGTCCATCGTCGGCGCGCTGGCGATCGGATCGCTTGGCGCTGTCGCTGCAAGGCGTCTCCCGAGCGCTGACGCGGCGCCCGCGGAATGATGCGGGCGCGCCGATCGGGCTTGGGACCAGAACGACACTTTGACTGACTAGGCTTAATCAGAGGAGATCCGAAATGCCGACATCCGCTCGTTCCGCCGAGACCACGGGCTTGCACGATGCCTTCGTGCTTCTGTTCGCGCGTGTCGCGATCGCGCCGCTATTTCTCTACAGCGGCATCGGGAAGGTGATGGCATTCGCCGTGACGGCCGGCCGTCTGCCCGGAGGCGCGGACGGATTCGGGATGCTCCTCGCCGCCGGCGCCGTTGCGGTCGAGCTTGGATGCGGGACGGCCCTGCTGCTCGGCCTGTTCGCGCGCCAGGCGGCGCTCGTGTTGTTCCTGTTCACGATCGCGGCGACGCTGATGTTCCACAATTTCTGGGCTGCGCCGGAGGCGCAGGTCGTCATGCAGACCATCAACTTCCTGAAGAATCTCGGTCTGCTTGGCGCTCTTGCGCTCATTGCCTCTTTTGGGCCGGGTGCCTATGCCGTGCAGGCCGCCATCAAGCCCGGCTCCAAAGGGGCTCCCGAGCTGACCTGATCCCACGCTACGCCTAAGCGCCGACTGTAAAGCGCGCGAGCGCCTCGCGGTCGACCTCGATGCCTAGTCCTGGCGCATCCGGCACGCGCACGACCCCGTTCGCGTGCTCGATCGGCGTCTTCAAGATCGCCTGCCGGATCGGATGTTCCGTGCGGTCGAATTCGAGCAGCGGCTCGAGCGGCGTCAGTGACGTCGGCGTGTGCGAGGGCAGCACGGCGAGGAGCTGGAGCGAGGCCGCGATCGCGATGCCGGTGCCCCAGACATGCGGATTGTAGCGGATGCCGAACGCCTCGCTCATGTCGGCGATCTTCTTGCATTCGGTGAGGCCACCGGCCGCGCAGGTGTCGGGCTGGGCGATGTCGAGCGCATGCGAGGCAAACAGGTCGCGGAAGCCGAAGCGCGTGAATTCGCACTCGCCGCCGGCGACGGGAATGGAGAGCGCGGATCTCACCGCGCGGTAGCCCGCGACGTCCTCCGGCGGCACCGGCTCCTCGAACCACCCGATGTCGCAGGGCTCGATCATGCGGCCGAGCCGGATCGCAGCAACCGCGTCATAGGCGTGGTTCGCGTCGACCATCAGCGCGACGTCGCCACCGATCGCTTCCCGCACGGCGCGCGTCACCGCGGCGTCCTCGGCGATGCCGAAGCCGACCTTGAGCTTCACGGCGCGAAAACCTTCGGCGGCATAACCGGCGGCTTCCTCCGGGAGATATTTCAGCGGGTCGCCCGCTTTGCGCCGATAGAGCCCGGTCGCGTAGGCCTGCACCTCCTTGCGCGCCGCGCCGCCGAGAAGCACGTAGGCGGGCACGCCAAAATGCCTGCCCTTGATGTCCCACAGCGCGATGTCGATGCCGCTCAGTCCCTGGATCACGACGCCTTTCTGGCCGTGGTCGCGCAGGCGCGCGTAGACCATCTGCCACAGCACGTCGGTGCGCAGCGGATCCTCGCCGATCAGCCACGGCGCGATGTTCTGAACCACCGCCGCCGTCATCCGCGCAGGGCCGTAGCACTCGCCCCAGCCGGTCAGGCCCGCGTCGGTCTCGATCTCCACCAGCATTGCGGTACGCGTGTCGTACCAGGCGCGCGAATAGGCGAAGGGCTGCGAGAGTTTTGCTTCGAGGATGTGTGCCCGAACTTTCGTGATCTTCATCGCCGATCCTCCTCGTTCACCGCGTCTCGTCCAGCGCGCAGGTGATCGTGCAGACCACGCCGCGCGGCAGGAAGTCGACGGTGGCCTCGCCGCCGAGCTGGTCGCGGGCGCTGCGCTCGATCAGGCGCGAGCCGAAGCCGCGCCGCACCGGCTCCGTCACCGGCGGCCCGCCGATCTCGGTCCAGATCAGCCGTAGCCGCGGCTTCGGTGTATCGGCGATGACCTCCCAGTCCAGCGTCACCCGGCCGGTCTCGTTCGACAGCGCGCCGTATTTCGCGGCGTTGGTGGCGATCTCGTGCACGATCATCGACAGCACCACGGCAAGCCGCGGCGACAGCGGCACCGCGGGTCCGGCCATGCGGATGCGGTCGGGATTGCTGAGCAGGAACGGCTGGAGCGCGCGGGCGATCACCTCGCGCAGCTCCGAGCCCGCCCATTTCTCCTGGCTGAGCAGATTGTGCGCCTCGGCGAGCGCGCCGAGCCGTCCCTCGAACTTGGTCCGCTCGTCGCGGCTGGCGCTGCGGAAGGTCTGCACCGCGATCGCCTGCATCAAGGCCAGCGTGTTCTTGACGCGATGATTGAGCTCCTCGATCAGCAGATTGTGCAGCATCTCGCCGCGCGCGATCGTGGTCGCCATCCGCACCGCGAAGGTGAGGCCGATCAATAGCAGCACGCCGCCGATCAGGCTGGAGATCGCAATATTGCGCCACAGCGGCGCGATCAACGAGCTTTCCGGCACGCCCGCGGCGATCGTCCATCCGGTCAGTCGCGATCGCGTGTAGGCGGACGCGAGCGCAACGCCGTCGAGCGAGATCGAGGAGAGGCTCGCCTCGGGCGTGCGAAACATTTCCGCAAACAGCGAGGGCGAGGCGCGCTTGCCGAAGGTCTCACCGGGATTGGGCACGCGGGCGAACACCGTGCCGGTGGTGTCGAGCAGTGATACCGTCCACTGCTGGTCGGGCCGCTGCTTCTCGACCAGCTCCTGGAAGATGCTGACCGGCGGAGAGAAGCAGAGATCGTAGATTACCTCGCCGTCGCGGAAGACCGGTACCTCGACGGTCAACACCTGTCGCCCGTTGATCGCGCCGGTGAACAGGTCGGAATATTGCGGCGCCTTGGTCGCAAACACCTTCTCGACGGTCTCCAGATGGCTGCGCCGCGGCAGGCTTGCGGTGTCCTCCGTCGCCGAGGAGAACAGCACGCGGCCCTTGCGGTCGGAGATCAGCAGCAGGCCACCCTTGCCGTACTGATCGAGGAAACCGAGCGCGATGCGGCGGAAGTTCGGGAAATCGTCGTCGCGCAGCGCGTTCGTCAGCGCGAGCACCTGCAAGCCGCCGGTCATCCGCTGCACCTCGGAATCGAGCACGAGGCGCATGCTTCGCACCGTCTCCACGACGCGCTGCGTCGCGTCACTGCGGTCCTGGCGGTAGTTGGAATAGGCAAGGCCGACCGCGAAGACGATCAGCGGCAACATCGTTCCCGTGACCAGAAGGGCAAGCCGGACCGGCAGGGTGAGCTTTGACAAAACGCGGGCGTCCCGGTTCCGGCGCAACGGCGCCGGATTATGATTTTGAACAGGACCATACGGGCGGGCTTTGCGCGGCGCCACGATTTTCGCATGCGGCGAGCGGTCTTGGAGAGCGATATTGCAGCGCAGTTGCGGGACGCCCTGCGCTTCAGGTCATGCTGATTGCGGTCAATAGTAGACACATGGCGTAAACAGCCGCCAGGCTGAGCCCGGCGATCCGGGCTTCTCGATGCGATCTCATGCGCTGAACTCCGGAAAGGGCGGCTGCCGTTGGGGCCGCCACCCGTCCGTTACGCCTTAATCGATTTCCTGAACGACGGTGCGCGAGCCGGGATCGACCAGCATCACGCGATCGCCAGAATAGACGTAGCGATATTTCGTCAGCGACGGACCCCAGTCCGCCGGAACGGCTTCGAGCTCGACCTCGCTCGGAACTGTCGCGCCGACGATGATCTTTTCCTTCGTCGTCACCGGGCGGATGCGATGCTCGGTGACGTAGGATTTGATCTTGGTGCGATATTGCGGCTCGATCTGCACGGCGGCCGCATGGCCGGTTCCGGTGGTGGTCACCACGGTGGATTGCGCGAACGCGCCGGTCGAGATCATCACCACTGCCGCGGATAGCAGGAACAGCTTCTTCATCTTCTCCTCCTCATGGGAATAAGCGCCGCAACAACATCCCACCGTGCATGGCGTTCCCGCCTCCAGGAACAAACTACCGCTTTTTCCCGTTTGTGACTCGACCGGGCCGAATGCCCGGAACTGGAGGAGGAGAGAAAGATGAAGCTGAAAATCGCAACTGCGGCACTGATGGTTGCTGCAATGTCCCTGCCGGCGTTCGCTGCCGACGAGTTCTATGTCGTGCAGGACGTCAAGACCAAGAAGTGCACCATCGTCGACAAGAAGCCGATGGACTCGTCCATGACCGTCGTCAGCCCCTCGGGCACGATCTACAAGTCGCGCACCGAAGCCGAAAGCGGCATGAAGACCGTCAAGGTCTGCACGTCGAACTGAGGAGGATGACACATGCCAGTTCTGATCTTGTGGGCCGTGCCGGCTGTGCTGGTGATCGGTGGCGGCATTTATCTGATTGGCCACATGCACTAGGGGCCTGTCGCGGAAGACGCGCGGGTCACTTGCGTGCAGCGCACTGGTCCGCACGTCTTCCGGTATCCCGCGCGAGCGGGGAGGTTGCCCATGCGACCCGCTGCGCGCCGGCAGCAGCGCGAGTTGCAGTGCAACAGGTCGTCCAGGAGCAGTCCTGCGACGAAGAGTACCTCCGGCGCGTGCGAAATGACTTTCGTCCCGCCGGGGTTTTTCATACGCTTCCTCTCGCAAGCCGCATACCGGCTGCGCGCACGGCCCGGCAACAGGGCCGGAGCATCAAAGGGAGGGGAGACGATGAAGCGACGATCATTCCTCGCTGGTATCGGTGCAACCACTGCGGCGGCCACGATCGGCATGCCGTCGATCCTCAGGGCGCAGGCACCGATCACGCTGAACGGCGCGGTCCAGTTCAACGACGACCATGCCTTCAACCGGGCACTGATCCGGTTCGAGGAGCTGGTGAAGAAATATTACGGCAAGCCCGTCAATTTCACCCTACACAAGAACTCCTCGCTCGGTCTCGAGAAGCAGTATTTCGAGTACATGTCGCAGGGCAAGGCGGTCGATTACGGCATCGTCTCGCCGGCCCACATGTCGACCTTCGCCAAGGCGGCTCCGTTCATCGATGCGCCCTTCGTGTTCAAGGGCATCGAGCACATGAACAAGGTCGTCGAAGCCAGTATCCTGGCGCCGATCGCCGACGAGGTCGCGGCGAAAGCCGAGGTGGTTCTGATCGGTTATTCCGGCGGCGGCATCCGCAATATCTTCGCCAACAAGCCGCTCAAGAATCTCGCCGACCTCAAGGGCCTCAAGGTTCGCGTGCAGGGCGCGCCGATCTGGTCGAAGACCTTTGCGGCCGTCGGCATGAGCCCGACGGTGATCGCCTATAACGAAATCTACAATGCGATCCAGAACGGCGTGATATCGGCCGGCGAAAACGAGGCGGCCGGCGTCGAGGCGATGAAGTTCTACGAAGTGGCCCCGCATCTCAGCCTCACTCAGCATGCCGTTTCGATCCGGCCGATCTGCTTCTCGGTGAAGACGCTGAAGACGTTGCCGAAGGACTTGCAGGACGCGATCATGAAGGCCGGCAAGGAAGCCGGCGACTACGGCCGTCAGCTGGAATCGAGCGAAGAGGTCATCAAGCTCGACACGCTCGAGAAGGCCGGCAAGCTCAAGCGCGTTCCCTTCGAGGAGCGGGACGCCATGAAGAAACTCGCCGACCCCGTGATGGCCATCTACGCCAAGGAGATTGGCGCAGAGGGCATCTTCGAGAAGATCAACGTCGCCTGAGCGCGTCGCATCCGCCGACGCATGTCCGGGCAAGCCCCGCTTCTTGCCCGGCCGTGGCGCATGAGTTGCCGCACGGAGTCCCGATGTCCGACATGCCCGTCCCGTCCCCACCGTCGCTGTGGCGTCGCGTCACGGCGGCATATGCGAAACTGCTGGAAATCCTGCTTGCGGCCTGCGTCGGCATTCTCGTCGTCCCCGTGACGCTGCAGATCATCTCGCGCTACACGCCCTTCATTCCTTCCTATATCTGGACCGAGGAGATGGCGCGGTTCCTGTTCGTCTGGACGATCATGATCGGCGCCATGGTCGGTGTGCGGGAAGCGCAACATTTCGAGGTCGACGTGTGGCCCGATCTGGCACGGCGGTCGGAGGCTGCGGTGCGGATCCTCGCGCGGCTCGGGGTGCTGGCGCTGGCGCTGGTGTTCGTGTCGGCCGGTCTCGAGTTCACCCGCTTTGCCTGGAACAGGACTTCGGAGCTGGCCGATCTGCCGCTTTGGCTAATTCACGTCGCCTGGCCCCTGACCGGCGCGACGTGGATCGTCTTTGCGGGCGAACAGATCGTCGATGAAATGCGCGTTCTGGTCGGGGCACCGCGATGAGCGGCAATGTACTCTCAGCCGGACAGGCTGCGGTGGTGCTGTTCGGCGTCTTCATCGGCTTGCTCATCGTGCGCGTGCCGGTCGCCTTCGCGCTCGGGCTTGCCTGCGTGCCGATCCTGCTGGTCGAGCCGCGTCTGTCTTTGATGACGCTCGCGCAGGAGACCTTCAATGCCTACAATTCATTCATCCTGCTGGCGGTGCCTTTCTTCCTGTTGACGGCGAACCTGATGAGCATCGGCGGCATCACCGACCGCCTGGTGGCGTTGTCGCGCTCGATGGTCGGGCATTGGCCGGGGTCCCTGGCGCAGATCAACGTCGTGCTGTCGGTCTTCTTTGCCGGCATTTCGGGTTCGTCGACGGCTGACGCGGCGAGCCAGTCAAAAATCTTCATCGATGCGCAGACCAAGGAAGGCTACGACCTTTCGTTTTCCATCGCCATCACGGCGGTGTCGGCGGTTCTGGCGGTCATCATCCCGCCGTCGATCCTCATGATCGTGTGGGGCGGGCTGATCTCGACCTCGATTGCGGCGATGTATCTGGCCGGCATCGTGCCGGGTCTGCTGATCGCAGGCGCGCAGATGGCCACGGTGCACATCTATGCGGTGCGCCGCGGCTACCCGACCTATCCGAAGGCGACCTGGGTCGAGATGCGATGCGCCATTTGGCAGTCGATACCGGCCATGATGACGCCGTTCATCATCGTCGGCGGCATTCTGCTCGGGTGGTTCACCGCGACCGAGTCCGCTTGTGTCGCGGTGCTTTATTCCATAGCGCTCTCGGCGTTCTTCTACCGCGAGACGGGGCCGCGCGAATTGTACAAGGCCCTGCTCGACACCGGGCGCCTAGCCGGTGTCGCGCTGTTTTGCGTCGGCACCGCAAGCGCGTTTGGCTGGCTGCTCGCCTACTACAGGATCCCGCAGGAGCTGCTGGCCAACGTCTCGACATGGGGCATGGACGCTGTCACCGCCGGCTTCTTCATCTCCTTCTGCTTTCTGGTGGTGGGCTGCTTCCTCGACGCCATTCCGGCCATCATCATCGTCGGCACCGTGCTGGAGCCGCTGGCCAAGGCCGTCGACCTTCATCCGGTCCAGTTCGCGATCATTTCGATCGTGTCGCTGGCCTTCGGACTGGTGACGCCTCCTTACGGCTTATGTCTCATGATCGCCTGTTCGGTCGCAGGCGTGAGGCTGCGCTATGCGTTGAAGGACACGGTGATCATGCTGGTTCCGATGCTGCTCGTGCTGGCGGCAGTCATCGTCTGGCCGAGCGTGTCGCTGTTCCTGCCACGCCTGATCGTGCCGGAGATGCTCAAATGAGCTCTGATCGTGCGATCCCACGTCCGTCGGCCGCGGGATCGATTCCACTGGTCTACAGATTGCTCTCGGTGATCGCGGCATAGACCATGCTGCGCAGCTCGCGCCGGAGCGGATAGGCGCTGGACGGCAGCACCTGCGTCATGAAGATGGTGATCAGTTCCTCGGCCGGGTCGATCCAGAACGAGGTGGTGGCCGCGCCGCCCCAATTGTACTCGCCCGGGCTGCCGGCGATCAGCGTCTCGGCCGGGCGCATGGTGACGGCAAAGCCGAGGCCGAAGCCGATGCCGTTGTAGGTGGCCTCCGAGAACAGCGAGCGTGAGACCTCCGGCAGCGCGCGGCCGCCCGGAATGTGGTTGGTCGTCATCAGCGCCAGCGTCTTCGGCCCGATCAGCCTGACACCGCCGAGCTCGCCGCCATTGAGGAGCGCGCGGCAGAAGGTGAGATAGTCGGCAACCGTCGAGCACAGTCCGCCGCCGCCGGAGATGAAGGAGGGCGGGGTGAGGAACGAGCTCGTCGCCGGGTCGTCCTGGAGCGTCAGGCCTTCGCGGCGCTGACCGGCATGGAAGGTCATGCCGCCGGCGGGATCGGCCGAGTAGCAGGCCGCAAAGCGATGCGCCTTCGAGGCCGGCACGTGGAAATCGGTGTCGGTCATCCCGAGCGGATCGAGGATGCGTTGCTTCAGGAACTGCTCGAACGAAACGCCTGAGATCTTGCCGATGAGGTAGCCGATCACGTCGGTTGCGACCGAGTAGTTCCAGGACTCGCCCGGGGAGAACTCCAGCGGGATTTTTGCGAGGCCCTCGATCATGGTCTGGAGCGTGCCTGATTTCTCGACCTCGCCGATCTTCTCGCTGCGATAGGCTGCATCGACATTGGAGCGCTGCTGGAAGCCGTAGGTGAGGCCGGCGGTGTGGCGCAACAGGTCGACGATCAGCATCGGCCGGGACGGCGGCCGGGTCAGGAACGCCGGCGCGGTGCCGGCGACGAACACGCCGAGATCCTTCCATTCAGGAATGTACTTTGCGACGGGCTCGTCGATCGCGACGAGGCCTTCCTCGACCAGCATCATGAACGCGATGCTGGTGAGAGGCTTGGTCATGGAATAGATGCGGTAGATGGTGTCGTCCTTGACCGGCAGCTTGCGCTCGAGATCGGCAAAGCCCTGAACCGAGGAGTGCGCGACCTTGCCGCGGCGGTAGACCAACAGATGCGTGCCAGGGAAGCGGCCGGCATCGATGTAGCGGCGCTTCAGATGCGCATCGACGCGGTCGAGCGCGGCCTTGGACATGCCGACGGATTCGGGCGAGGCGGGGGTGGGCGCGAGCATCAAGTTCCTCCGGGCAGTTTTGTCGGATGTTGATAGCCAAATGGCGCCCCCATTCCAAGCCGGTTGCGCTTAACGCGGCCCCGCCGATTGGTGTAGGCTCCGCCCTGGAACGCCTCCAACGAGCCCACCCGGGCCAACGAGAAAAACGCGAGGGCAAACGCTTATGACCCAGTTCAACGAGACCGAACTCACTGAAGCCGTCGTCAAGAGCTTCGACAGCACACCGAATCCGCGGGCGAAATTCCTGCTCCAGGAATTGGTGAAGTCGCTGCACGATTACGTGAGCAAGACCGGTCTCACCTTCGAGGAATGGGAATACGCCATCGATTTCCTGACCCGGACGGGGCAGAAATGCACCGACACCCGCCAGGAGTTCATCCTGCTGTCCGACGTGCTCGGCGTCTCCATGCTGGTCGATGCGGTCAACCACAGGGATCGCGACGGCGCCACCCAGACCACTGTGCTCGGCCCGTTCTATGTCGGCGAGCACAAGGTGACTGCGCACGGCACCGATATCTCGCCGAACAACCAGACCGGCGAGCGGATGTTCGTGCAGAGCCGCGTCACGGATCTGAAGGGCCAGCCGCTCGCGGGCGTCCCCGTCGACGTCTGGCATGCCGATGACGACGGCTTCTACGATTCACAGAAGGCGAATTACGACGAGGTCGGCGCCTCCGCACGGGCGCGCTTCATCACCGATGGCGACGGCCGCTTCTTCTTCCGCACCATCTTGCCGTGCAGCTACCCGATCCCGACCGATGGCCCGGTCGGCGAGATGATCATGCAGACCAAGCGCCATCCGATGCGTCCCGCCCATGTGCACTTCCTGGTCAACGCCAAGGGCTATGAACCGCTGATCACCCACGTCTTCATGGACGGCGACAAATATCTCGATTCCGACGTGGTGTTCGGCGTCAAGGACGACCTCGTCGCCAAGGTCGAGCCGCGCAACGAGCCTGAGATGCCCGACGGTACCAAGGCGAACGGGCGGTGGCACCTGATGAGCTACGAATTCCATCTCAAGCCCGGCGGCGGCATGGCGCCGAAGCCCCTCGGGGTGAAGGCGGCGGAGCCGGCGTGAGGGCTCAGCGCTCCCGAGGCGCGCGATCTGCGCTATTGGCGTGCCGGCGTGATTCGGCCGCCTTGGAGGATTGTCCAAAATGTCCCGGTCCGAGAGGCTCCTCGAACTCATCCAGTTCCTTCGAACCCGGCGACGTCCGGTTGCGGGAGCGCAACTCGCCGATGAGTTCGGCGTCTCGCTGCGAACTATCTATCGCGACATACAGACGCTGACCGCCAGAGGCGCGCCAATCGAGGGCGAGGCCGGCGTCGGGTACGTGCTTCGACCCGGCTTCACGGTGCCGCCGCTGATGTTCTCGCGCGACGAAATCGAGGCGCTGGCGCTCGGCTCGCAGATGGTGGAGCGGAGCGCGGACGCTGCGCTTACGAAGGCCGCGCGCAACGCATTGGCGAAGATCACAGCGGTCTTGCCTGCGGAGAGAAGCAATGAGGCCAACGCCTCCGGCGTTGTTGCAGGTCCCGTCAAATGGATCGGAGCCGAGAGCGTCGACATGGCACTCGTTCGGGACGCCATCCGGCTGGAGCGCAAGCTGTGGATCCATTACCGCGACGAAGTGGGCGTGCTGACCGAACGCAGGATATGGCCGATCCTTCTTACCTTTTGCGCGACGGTGCGACTGCTTGCGGCGTGGTGCGAACTGCGCGAGGGCTATCGGCAATTCCGTACCGACCGGATCGTGGCGTTCATCGAGACCGGAGAGGCCTATCCGAGACGCCGCCACGCACTCGTGAAGGAATGGCGGGAAATCGAGGGATTGCCCGAACTCGCCTGATCTGCTGCTGACGGAATCTGTCAGTTCGAGTCCGCTAGGATTGCGCTGCCATCCGGCCGCATCAGCCGGGCTACGAGGAGCGCCTATGCCGACAGAATCTCAAAACAGCCAGCTTACCCTCCAGGACGCTGAGGCAGTGCTCGATCGTGCCCAGCAACTGATGAGCGCGGGCGATATCGCCGGCGTGATGAAGACCTTTGCCGCGGATGTCGTGGTCAGGTTTGCGGACTTTCCCGAAACACGTGGCAGGCCGCCGCTCGAGAAGTTTCTGCTCGCGCGTTTTGCGCGTCAGAAGAATTACCGGCTGAAGAAACGACTGCGCGCGGTATCGGGCAATGTAATTGCGTGCTCCTGGGTGGGGGAATGGGATGACGGGCGAGACGGCCGCAAGATGCAGGGGCGTGGAATTGAGCTCCTCACCATGCGCGGCGGCGAAATAGCCGAATGGGAAGCGACGTTCAACGTCTGGGCAAAAGACAGCTCGTCGTCGCTGCCCATCGTCTAGCCAGCTGGAAGCTGACGTCAGCGGCTTGATCAGTCTGAGCCCTACCGGGCGTGCAGCAGCGCCAGCAGCACGATGACCGCGCAGGCAAGCGCCGCCGAGGTCAGCTTCCAGAACATCAGCGGGCTGCGCTCCGGAAAGCGCGCAGGCCCGCGGCGATCTCACGCGATATCCGCGTTGGACCAACGCTCGACATCGGCCGCGCAGCAAGAGACCGCCCGAGGGCGGTCTCGCATTTGAGAGAGAAGGCGCTCTGTCAAAGATCGACTTGGATGGCAACGTTGGAGCGTACCCAATCCGATTGCCCGGCCTTGAGCCGCTTGGCTTGAAATTCAACAAAAGCCGGATCGGCACCCAGTGATGCTAAGGTGCGCCCATAAGCTTCTACACTATCGAAGCGAGCGACGAAGGCATAGTTTCCGATCTCGCCGCCGATCACCGACCAATAGCTGACATCGGCCCCGTGTTTCTTCCAAAGTGACGCGGCCTCCTTTGCCAGCTGCAAGACGGTCGCAAGATCACTACCGGGTCTTGGATGCGAAACGAACTGCATTATGACTGCAGGCATTTTCCCCTCCAATGAGCAAATGATGACGCCAAACAACCGGGTTGGTCATTTGGCTAGAGGAGAATTCCAAAGAGTGCAGCCGCAAGCTTGATCTGGATCAATTCCATTTCTCCGGCCCGGCGGCATTCTGACCGTCCTTGCGCTGAATGGCGGCACTGCATGGAGATGGCCATGATCGAGCAGCGCAATCGAGTTGTTCAGGTCAGCCGCTTCGGTGATCCCGAGAGACTGGAGGTTATCGACGCTCCCCTGCCGACCGCTGGCTCGGGCGAGGTGCGCGTTCGCGTCCTCGCGTCGAGCCTCAACTACACCGAGGTGTTGATCAGGCGCCATCTATATCCGCAAACGATGGGCCTCCGGCCGCCGTTCGTGATGGGTTACGACGTGGTGGGGACAATTGATCAGCTCGGCGAAGGCGTGCACGATTTTCGGATTGGCGATCGCGTGGCCGACATGACGGTGGTCGGGTCAAACGCCGACTATCGCACGCTTCGGGCGAACAACGTGGCCCGCGTGCCGGCGGACGTCGACCCGGCTGAAGCGGCTGCGCTCATTTTGAGCTGGACGACCGCGCACCAGCTTCTGCACCGCGCGGCCAAGGTCCAGCGAGGCCAACGTGTGCTCGTGCACGGCGCCGCCGGCGCAGTCGGCCAGGCGTTGCTCGTGCTCGGGCGGCTGGCCGGTCTCGAGCTGTGGGGCACTGTACGCTGCGAGCACATGGCGCTCGTCCATGACCTCGGGGCAACGCCGATCGACTACCAGCATGAGGACTTCACGTGGATTGTGCCGGGTGGGTTCGACGTCATCGTCGACGGCGTTGGCGAAGACGGCTATCGCCGCTCATACGCGGCGCTCAAGCCAGGTGGCCTGCTCTGTGCCACCGGCTTTTCGGCGAGCGTGCAGGCGCAGCGTCGAATGCTTCCTATCTTGATGGAGATCGCGCGCCTCTACCTGTGGAGACTGTTGCCCGGCGGCAAGCGAGCTCGCTTTTACTCGGTCAATGCCATGCGGGCGCGACATCCCACCTGGTTCAAGGAGGACTTGGAGCAACTGTTCGGGCTTCTGGCAACCGGTGCCATCCGGCCGCGCATCGCCGAGCGAATCTCCTTCGAGGCGGTCGCCGATGCTCACCGTCGCCTCGAGGCTGGCGGTCTTGAGGGCAAGCTCGTGCTTTGCCCGGATCTCAACTCGCGACGCAGCCAGCGCGCCGCCTGACGCAGCGCGCCGGCACGATACACCCCTGACGTCTCGGCCACGGTGGACCGCGGCCCTACCGCGCGTGCAGCAGCGCGAGCAGCACGATGACCGCGCAGGCGAGCACCGCCGAGGTCAGCTTCCAGAACATCAGCGGGCTGCGCTCCAGGAGCGGCGTGATCCGCGTGTCGAGATAGGCCGGATTGGGCGTGCGCAGCTCGAAGACGAATTCGGACAGGTCCTCGTGGCGCTTGTAGGGATCGGGATGCAGCGCGCGGCGCAGCGCGCCGTCGACCCAGGCGGGCACGTTGCGGTCGTCATCGGCCGGGCGGTATTTCAGCCGCCGCACGTCCGCCTTGCGCCGGATCCTGGCGACCTGGGTCCCGTAGGGGAGCTTGCCCGTCAGCATCTGGTAGCAGATCACGGCGAGCGAAAACATGTCGGAGCGCGGCGAGCCGCCTTGCCCGAGAAAATACTCCGGCGCGGTGTACTGGACCGTTCCCAGGATGTCGTCGGTCTCGTCTGGCGGCGCGGCCTCGGCGACACCGGCGACCCTGACCGAGCCGAAGTCGATGATCTTCGCGGTGCCGGTCTTGTCGATCAGGATGTTGTCTGGCCTGAGATCCTGATGCAGCATCTCCATGCGGTGGAAGGCGCGCAGGCCCGCGGCGATCTGCTCGATCAGGCCGCGAACGGTTTCGAGATCGGGGCGCGGATTGTCGGTCATCCACTGCTTGAGGGTCTGCCCCTCGACGAATTCGGTCGCGACGTAGAGATAGCTGCGTCGCCGCGATTGTGAGAGCGGTTTGAGCACATGCGGGCTGTCGATCCGGCGTGCGATCCACTCCTCCATCAGGAAGCGCTTCAGATAGGCGGCGTTGTCGCGCAGGTCGATCGACGGCAGCTTGAGCGCGACCGGCTGCTCGGGCTCGGTGTCGACGGCAAGATAGATGTGGCTGCGGCTGCTGCCGTGGATCTCCCTGACAATCCTGTAACCGTCGAAGATCGCGCGCGGCTCCGGCAATGGCGGAAGCGGCAGCTCCGAGGTCTGGTTGAAGATGCCCGAGGGCTCGCGCTGCGGCACCGCGTCGATGCGCAGGATCTGCACGGTGATGTTGTCGTCGCTGCCGCGCCGGTAGGCTTCCTCGACGATCGCCTTCGCCGCGGCGTCAAGCTCGCCTGCATGCTCGTTGATGGCGCTCGTGACGAAGCGCGGGTCGACAAATTCATAGGCGCCGTCGGTCGCGAGCAGGAAGGTGTCGCCGGCCTCGATCTCCAGCGCCTGGTAGTCGATCTCGAGCTGCGGGTTGATGCCGAGCGCGCGGCCAAGATAGGTCTGCTCGGATGAGACGATGATGCGGTGATCGTCGGTCAGCTGCTCGAGCGCCTTGCCGGCGAGGCGGTAGATGCGGCAGTCGCCGACATGGAAGATGTGCGCGGTGGTCGCCTTGATGACCATGGCGCTCAGCGTGCAGACATAGCCCTTGTCGCGGTCATAGGCATATTGGCTCTTGCGCGTCTGCGCGTGCAGCCAGGAATTGGTCGCGTCCAGCACGCGGCGGGCGGAGGTCTTCACCGTCCAGGATTCCGACGTGCAGTAATAGTCCATCAGGAAGCTCTTGACCGCCGACTCGCTGGCGATCTGGCTCACCGTGCTGCTGGAGATGCCGTCGGCGAGGACGGCTGAAATGCCCTTCAGACTGAGCAGCGGCTCGTCCGGAATCAGGACACCGTGAAAATCCTGGTTGACGGGCTTGCGACCCTTGTCCGAGTGCTGGCCGATCGAAATCAGGAGTCCGCGCGTCATCGTCGTCACCAAGGCGAAGAGAGCCTTACCCTAACCGGGCGAGGCTCTCTTGTTGAGGTGCCTGCGATCAGGCCGCGACGCGGGGCGGCGTCACCTTGCCAGGCTGGCGCTTCGGCAGGGTCATGACATGCGTGGCGTAAAGGGTCATGCCGGTAAAGGCGAGGCCGCCGACGAGATTGCCGAGCACGGTCGGGATCTCGTTCCAGATCAGATAGTCCATGATCGAGAACTTCGCGTGCAGCATCAGGCCGGACGGGAACAGGAACATGTTCACGACCGAGTGCTCGAACACCATGTAGAAGAACACCAGGATCGGCATCCACATCGCGATGACCTTGCCGGGGACCGAGGTCGAGATCATGGCGCCGACAACGCCGGTCGAGACCATCCAGTTGCAGAGCATGCCGCGCATGAACAGCGTCGCCATGCCGGCCGCGCCATGCGCGGCATAACCCAGCGTCCGGCCTTCGCCGATATTGCCGATGGCGGTGCCGATCTTGTCGGGGTCCTGCGTGAAGCCGAAGGTGGTGACGAAGGCCATCATGAACGCGACCGTGAAGGCGCCGCCGAAATTGCCCAGGAAGACCAGGCCCCAGTTGCGCAGCACGCCACCGAACGTGACGCCGGGGCGCTTGTCGATCAGGGCGAGCGGCGAGAGCACGAACACGCCGGTGAGGAGGTCGAAGCCCAGCAGGTACAGCATGACGAAGCCGACCGGAAACAACAGTGCGCCGACCAGCGGCTGGCCGGTGTTGACGTTGATGGTGACGGCGAACCAGGCGGCGAGGGCGAGAATGGCACCAGCCATATAGGCGCGGATGACCGTATCCCGGGTGGACATGAAGATCTTGGACTCACCCGCATCCACCATCTTGGTGACGAATTCCGAAGGCGCGAGATACGACATCAATGGTTCCTTTTGCTTCGTAAGTGAGATCGACGCTCTCGCAAGAGAGCGGCTGAACGTCATTGGCCGTGCGGGTGGCCTGCCGCGCACGAGAGTTGGGAGATTTGGAAGCCCTGGGAATCGCGTCACGACGACTGAGCCGAGAAGGGCCGCGAAGCAAGTTGAGCTTCCTCTTGCGGCCGCCAGAGGCCGCAGCAATGCGGCAAGCCGCAGTCTTCGTTGACACCTAGATAGAAGCAAGTTGCGTGCCGAGCGCGAGAATTCTGAAAGCCGAGTGATATCAGTGCGATGGCGCGCCATTGGATCGCGCCTTTGGACGCCCGCCGGCCTCTTGCATAAGCGACTGCACAAGACTTGTGCGCCGCACAAAGATTGAGCAAGCCGCAAATTCGGCGAGCGGATCTCGCCTGCGGCAGGCTGGCGCAGAGCCTATAACCCATTCAACAAGAATGGCTTTTTGCCATCGTGGGCTTGGCATGAAGCTTGAATAGTTCCATGTCGACGCCATTGAAGCCGTCCCGCGAGACTTCTCATCCGATTTGCTGACGCCACCAGACGGGGGTCTCCCCCGCCATGCGTCCGCATGCGCCAAAGCCGGCGCAATCCCACGGACGGGCTGCTCGCGCGCACTGACGCCAACAATTCTGCAACGATGCAAAGGACGACACTGCCTATGACCAAGCGCACCCGCCAGCCTTCGGGCCTGAGCCGCCGTCAATTGTTGAAGGCCACCGGCTCGACCGTCGCTCTTCTCGCCGCCGCCAAGCTGAATTTCCCCGCCGGCGCCTTCGCGCAGGATGCAGGCCCCGAGGTCAAGGGCGCCAAGCTCGGCTTCATCGCTCTGACCGACGCGACCCCGCTGTTCGTTGCGAAAGAGAAGGGCATCTTCGCCAAATACGGCATGCCCGATGTCGAGGTGCAGAAGCAGGCGTCCTGGGGCACGACGCGCGACAATCTCGTGCTCGGCTCCGAAGGCAACGGCATCGACGGCGCCCATATCCTCACCCCGATGCCGTATCTGATCTCGGCCGGCAAGGTGACGCAGAACAACCAGCCGACGCCGATGTACATCCTGGCGCGGCTGAACCTGAACGGTCAGTGCATCTCGGTCGCCAAGGAATATGCCGACCTCAAGGTCGGCATCGACACCGCGCCCTTCAAGGCGGCGCTCGAGAAGAAGAAGGCCGGCGGCAAGGCGGTGAAGGCCGCAATGACCTTCCCGGGCGGCACGCATGACCTGTGGATCCGCTACTGGCTCGCCGCTGGCGGCATCGATCCGGACAAGGACATCGAAACCATCGTGGTGCCGCCGCCGCAGATGGTCGCCAACATGAAGGTTGGCACCATGGATTGCTTCTGCGTCTGCGAGCCCTGGAATCTCCAGCTCATCCATCAGGACATCGGCTACACCGCGATCACCACCGGCGAGCTCTGGGACAAGCATCCCGAAAAGTCGTTCGGCATGCGCGCGGCCTGGGTCGACAAATATCCGAAGGCGGCGAAGGCGCTGCTGATGGCGGTGATGGAAGCCCAGCAATGGGCCGAGAAGGCGGAGAACCGCGAGGAAGCCGCGGTGATCTGCGCCAAGCGCCAGTGGATCAACTGCCCGGTCGAGGACATCACCGACCGCATGAAGGGCAAGTTCGACTACGGCACCGGCCGCGTCGTCGACAACTCGCCGCAGCAGATGCGGTTCTGGAAGGACCAGGCCTCCTATCCGTTCCAGAGCCACGATCTCTGGTTCCTCACCGAGGACATCCGCTGGGGCAAGTACGAGCCCGGCTTCGACACCAAGGCGCTGATCGCCAAGGTCAACCGCGAGGATCTCTGGAAGGATGCGGCGAAGACGCTCGGCGTGGCTAGCTCCGATATCCCGGCCTCGACCTCGCGCGGCAAGGAGACCTTCTTCGACGGCAAGGTGTTCGATCCCGAAAATCCGGCTGCCTATCTGAAGTCGCTCGCGATCAAGCGCGTCGAAGTCTGATGGAGCCTCGCGGCCGCCTTCGGGCGGCCGCATCGTCCTTGCGGAAAGCCGGAGAGGGATTTCGATGAACATGCCTGCCACGAAGATTGAGGTTGAGACCGCGACGCCTGCCGCGACCATTGCGCCAGTCGTCGCGATGACGCCAAAGCGTCCGCCGCGCGCGGAGAGCTATGCGCGCATGGCGCGGGAGCTCGCCGTGCGCGTGATCCCGCCGCTGGTCGTGATCGCGCTGCTGACGCTGGTCTGGGAGCTGGTCTGCCGCCGTGCAGGCTCTGCGCTACCGCCGCCGTCAAAGGTGTTCAAGGACACCAAGGAGTTGATCTTCGATCCGTTCTTCGACCATGGCGGCATCGACAAGGGCCTGTTCTGGCATCTGTCCGCCAGCCTCCAGCGCGTCGCGCTCGGCTATTCGCTCTCGGCGATCGCCGGCATCGCGCTCGGCGTGCTGGTCGCAGTCGGTCTGGGCGATGCGCGGGCTCGATCCGCTGTTCCAGGTGTTGCGCACCATTCCACCGCTGGCCTGGCTGCCGCTCTCGCTCGCCGCATTCCGCGACGGCCAGCCCTCGGCGATCTTCGTCATCTTCATCACCTCGATCTGGCCGATCATCATCAACACGGCGGTCGGCATCCGCAACATTCCGCAGGACTATCGCAACGTCGCGGCGGTGGTGCAGCTCAATCCGCTCGAGTTCTTCGCCAAGATCATGATCCCGGCGGCGGCGCCCTACATCTTCACGGGGCTTCGCATCGGCATCGGCCTGTCCTGGCTCGCCATCATCGCAGCTGAAATGCTGATCGGCGGTGTCGGCATCGGCTTCTTCATCTGGGACGCCTGGAATTCCTCGCATATCAGCGAGATCATCCTGGCGCTGTTCTATGTCGGCATCGTCGGCTTCGTGCTCGACCGCTTGATCGCGGGCCTCGGCAAGATCGTCACCCGCGGCACCGCGCAGAACTGAGGGAGAAGGGCACATGACCGCCTATCTGAAGCTCGACCACATCGACAAGATCTTTACCCGCGGCGCCGCGACGACCGAGGTGCTGAAGGACATCAGTCTCACGATCGAGAAGGGCGAATACGTCTCGATCATCGGCCATTCCGGCTGTGGCAAGTCGACCCTGCTCAACATCATCGCGGGATTGACGGGTGCCACCACCGGCGGCGTGCTGCTGGAGAACCGTGAGGTCAACTCGCCCGGGCCCGATCGCGCCGTGGTGTTCCAGAACCACAGCCTGCTGCCGTGGCTCACCGTCTACGAGAACGTCAAGCTCGGCGTCGACAAGGTCTTCGCCAGGACCAAGACCAGGGCCGAGCGCGACGCCTGGGTGATGCACAATCTCAACCTGGTGCAGATGGCGCATGCCAGGGACAAGCGTCCCTCGGAAATCTCCGGCGGCATGAAGCAGCGTGTCGGCATCGCCCGCGCGCTGGCGATGGAGCCGAAGGTGCTGCTGCTCGATGAGCCGTTCGGCGCGCTCGACGCGCTGACGCGGGCGCATTTGCAGGACTCGGTGATGGCGCTGCATCAGAAGCTCGGCAACACCATTCTGATGATCACCCACGACGTCGACGAGGCCGTGCTGCTCTCCGACCGCATCGTGATGATGACGAACGGGCCGAGCGCACGGATCGGTGAGGTGCTGGACGTGCCGCTGGCGCGGCCGCGCAAGCGGCTCGAGCTTGCGACCAACGCGACCTATCTGAAGTGCCGGCAGCGCGTCCTCGAATTCCTCTACGAGCGTCATCGCTTCGTAGAGGCCGCGTAAACCAAAGGTTAATGCGCGAGACGAGCGCGCCTAAATAATTGACATCGAGCTCAATCCTTGTGCGCCGCACAAGGATTGAGCGAATCGCAAATTTAGCGTGCGGAAAAGCCCTGCGAAGATTTCGGGCAATGCGAATAACGTCCTGAAATCCCTGTGTTTCCAGCGTGCGCGCAATTGGCACGGAAATTGAAACACCTTTTCCGACGCCAACGACGACGTCCCTCAACATCATCAATCAGCATCGTGAACTCGCCACCGGGGAGAAGCCCCGGAGCGTGCCTCCGTGACCGGAGCTGAGCCTGCAACGACGCAGCGGTGAGCCTGGAAGGGATACTCAATGACGAAGAATCCGACTTGGATTTCAGACTGGCGCCCCGAAGACGAGGCGTTCTGGAATGCGACTGGCAAGACTATCGCGCGACGCAACCTGATCTGGTCGATCGTGGCCGAGCATATCGGCTTCTCGGTCTGGCTGATCTGGAGCATCGTCACCACCAAGCTGCCGCAGGCGGGCTTCCACTACACCACCGACCAGCTGTTCCAGCTCGTCGCGGTGCCGGGCCTGATCGGCGCCCTGATGCGCTTTCCCTACACTTTCGCGGTGACGACCTTCGGCGGCCGCAACTGGACCATCTTCAGCGCGGCGATCCTGTTCATTCCGACGCTGTCGCTCGCCTACTTCGTCAGCCAGCCCGATACGCCGTTCTGGCTGATGCTGTTGGTCGCCTCGACCGCCGGTCTCGGCGGCGGCAACTTCGCCTCCAGCATGACCAACATCTCCTTCTTCTTCCCTGACCGGATGAAGGGATGGGCGCTCGGCCTCAACGCTGCAGGCGGCAATATCGGCGTTTCCAGCGTGCAGCTCCTGACCCCGATCCTGATGACGCTCGCCGTCATCAACCTGTTCCAGGCTTCCCCCGTCGACGGCATCTTCCTCCAGAACGCCGGGCTGATGTGGGTGCTGCCGATCGCGATCGCGGTGTTTGGCGCGGTGTTCTTCATGAACAACCTCACCACGGCGAAATCGTCGATCAAGAACCAGCTCGCGGTAGTCAAGCGCAAGCACACCTGGATCATGGCGTATCTCTATATCGGCACGTTCGGATCCTTCATCGGCTACTCCGCGGCGTTCCCGCTGTTGCTCAAGACGCTGTTTCCGTCGGTGACGATCTCGATCGCCTTCCTCGGTCCGCTGGTCGGCTCGCTGGCCCGTCCGTTCGGCGGCTGGCTTGCCGACAAGGTCGGCGGCTCCATCATCACGTTCTGGAATTTCATCGTGATGGCGGGCGCCACCGTCGGCGTGGTCTATTTCGTCGGACAGAAGGATTTCGTCGGCTTCCTCTCGATGTTCCTGATCCTGTTCGTGACCACGGGCATCGGCAACGGCTCGACCTACCGCATGATCCCCTCGATCTTCCGCGAGCAGAACCTGTTCAGGGTGCGCGGGCAGGGCGACGTCGCGCGTGCGGCTGCCTTGAAGACGGCGAGCATCGAGAGCGGTGCGGCGGTCGGGTTCATCGGCGCGGTCGGTGCCGTCGGCGGCTATCTGATCCCGAGCGGTTTCGGCAAGTCGATCGCCCTGACCGGCGGTCCGCAGCTCGCGCTCGCGATCTATCTCGGCTTCTACGCCTCGTGCCTGGCTTTGACCTGGTGGTTCTACCTGCGTCGCAGCCCGCAGGGCGAAGGCGCGCCGAGCCTTGCGGAAGCAAGGGTCTAATACTTGGTATGAAAATCGCTTCTCTCCGTACGCGGGGAGAAGCCGCTCTGATGACGTTTGACCCATGAACCTTGTTCGCAACGGCGCGGACAAAGGCAGACCGAAACAGACAGGAGACCATCATGACGCCTCAGCAGATCGCCCTCGTGCAGCAAAGCTTTTCCAAGGTCGCACCGATTTCGGAAGCAGCCTCAAAACTGTTCTACGACCGCCTGTTCGAAGTGGCGCCGTCCGTGCGCGCGATGTTTCCTGAAGACATGACCGAGCAGCGCAAGAAGCTGATGGGCATGCTCGCTGCCGTCGTCAACGGCCTGTCGAATCTCGAGACGATTCTTCCCGCGGCCTCTGCGCTCGCCAAGCGCCACGTCGCTTACGGCGCCAAGGCCGAGCACTATCCCGTGGTCGGCGCGACCTTGCTGTGGACCCTGGAGAAGGGTCTTGGCGAGGCCTGGACGCCCGAGCTCGCCGCCGCCTGGACCGACGCCTACGGTGTGCTGTCCGGCTACATGATTTCCGAGGCCTATGGCGCGCAGGCGCAGGCTGCCGAATAGGAGATGCCTTGTGAGTGAACCGCTGGTCATCGTCGGTAACGGTATGGCGGCAGCTCGTCTGGTCGACGAGCTCGCCAAGACCGCGCTCGGCCGCTACGCGGTCGCTGTGATCGGCGAGGAGCCGCGGCTCGCTTACAATCGCGTGCTGCTCTCCTCCGTGCTGGCCGGCGAGACCGGCTCGCACGAGATCGAGCTCAGGCCGGCGGACTGGTGGCGCCATCGCGGCGTCACCGTGCGCTACGGCTACCGCGTCACCGAGATCGACACCGGCCGCCGCGAGCTCAAGATCGCCGGCGAGGAGAGCATGGAATATTCCAAGCTGGTGCTCGCGACCGGTTCGACGCCGCTGCGGCTCAACGTGCCGGGCGCTGATCTTGCCGGCGTGCACACCTTTCGCGACACCCGTGACGTCGACCTGCTGCTGACGCTTGCAGCCGCGAAGAAGCGCGTCGTCGTGGTCGGCGGCGGCCTGCTCGGACTCGAAGCCGCTTACGGTCTCGCCAAGGCCGGCGCGCCCGTGACGCTGCTGCATCTGATGGACCGGCTGATGGAGCGCCAGCTCGATGGGCCGGCCGCTGATCTGCTCAAGACGCTGGTCGAGCGCAAGGTCATCCGCATCCTGCTCAACGCCTCGACCGCTCGCATTCATGGCGAGGGCCATGTCGAGGCGGTCGAGCTCGCCGACGGCAGCCGCATCGAGGCCGATGCCGTGATCTTCGCCGCTGGTATCAAGCCGAACATCGCGCTGGCCAGGGACGCCGGCATCGCCGTCAACCGCGGCATCGTGGTCAACGACGAGATGCAGACGGCGTCCCCCGACATCTACGCGCTCGGCGAATGCGCCGAGCATCGCGGCACCTGCTATGGCCTGGTCGAGCCCGCCTACGAGCAGGCGCGGGTGCTGGCTCGGCATCTCGCCGGCAAGCCCGCCGCCTATCAGGGCAGTGTGGTCTCGACCAATCTGAAGGTCTCGGGCGTCAGCGTGTTCTCCGCAGGCGATTTCATGGGTGGCGAGGGCAGCGAGAGCCTCGTGCTGACCGACCGCAGGCGCGGCACCTACAAGAAGCTCGTCATCGCCGACGGCCGGCTGACCGGCGCGGTGCTGATCGGCGATACTGTCGATGCGCTGTGGTATCTCGAGCTGATCCGCAATCGCGACAAGGTCGCGGCGATCCGCACCGACATGATGTTCGGCCGCACGCTCGCGCTTCCGTCCAAGGCGGCTTGATGGAGGCGGCCTGACATGACGGCGATCGATCCAAACCTTCGCGCGACCCGAACGACGTGCCCGTATTGCGGCGTCGGCTGCGGCGTGCTGGCAACGCCGGACGGCAAGGGCGGCGCGGCGATCGCGGGCGATCCTGACCATCCCGCCAATTTCGGCCGGCTGTGCTCGAAGGGCTCCGCGCTCGGCGAGACCGTCGGGCTCGAGAGCCGGCTGCTCTATCCGATGATCCGCTGCAAGGGCGTGCTTGAGCGTGTCGCCTGGAGCGATGCGCTCGACCATGTCGCGCACCGCATGCAGCACATCGTGGCGCGCGATGGTGCGGACGCGGTCGCATTCTATCTCTCCGGCCAGCTGCTCACCGAGGATTATTACGTCGCCAACAAGCTGATGAAGGGCTTCGTCGGCACGGCGAACGTCGACACCAATTCGCGGCTCTGCATGTCGTCCTCGGTCGCCGGCCACCGCCGCGCCTTCGGCGCCGACACCGTGCCCGGCTGCTACGAGGATCTCGACCAGGCCGATCTGCTGGTGTTCGTCGGCTCGAACGCAGCCTGGTGTCATCCCGTGCTGTTCCAGCGCATGTTGAAGAACAGGCAGGAGCGCGGCGCGCGAATGATCGTGATCGATCCGCGCCGCACCGACACCGCAAGCGATGTCGATCTGTTCCTCGGCCTCAAGCCGGGCACCGACACGGCGCTGTTCTCCGGCCTGTTCGTCCATCTCGCCGACAATGGCGCGCTCGACAAGGACTACATCGCGCAGAACACCAGCGGTTTCGACGATGCGCTGGCGCGCGCGCGCAACATCGCCGGCAGCGTCGCCGCGACCGCGCTCGCGACAGGCCTCAACGAGCAGGATGTCGCGACGTTCTTCAAGATGTTCCGCGACACCGAGAGGGTCGTCACGCTCTATTCGCAGGGCGTCAACCAGTCGGCGCAGGGCACCGACAAGGTCAACGCGATCCTGAATTGCCATCTCGCGACGGGTCGCATCGGCAAGCCTGGTGCCTCGCCGTTCTCGCTGACCGGACAGCCCAACGCGATGGGCGGGCGCGAAGTCGGCGGTCTCGCCAATATGCTCGCCGCACATATGGGCTTCACGCCGCCGGACATCGACCGGGTCAGGCGGTTCTGGAACGCGCCGCGCATCGCCACCCATGAGGGGCTGAAGGCGGTGCAGCTGTTCGAGGCAATCAACCGCGGCGAGGTCAAGGCGCTGTGGGTCATGGGCACCAATCCCGCGGTGTCGCTACCCGATGCGGACTTCGTCCGCGAGGCGCTGAAGAAGCTCGAGCTGTTCGTGGTGTCCGAGAACGTGCTCTCCAACGACACGGTGGAGGCTGGCCCGCACGTGCTGCTGCCTGCGCTCGCCTGGGGCGAGAAGTCGGGCACGGTGACCAACTCCGAGCGGCGCATCTCGCGCCAGCGCTCGTTCCTGCCGGCGCCGGGCGAGGCGCGGCCGGATTGGTGGATCCTGAGCGAGACCGCAAAACGTCTCGGCTTCGGCGACAGCTTCAATTACAAATCCGCCGCCGATATTTTCCGCGAGCATGCCGCGCTCTCGGCGTTCGAGAACAATGGCGGTCGCGATTTCGACATCGGCGCGCTGACGTCGCTCTCCGACGAAGGCTTCGATGCCCTGAAGCCGGTGCAGTGGCCGGTGCGCGAAGGTGGAGCACCGGGCGAACGCTTCTTCGCGCAAGGCGGCTTCTTCACCAATGACGGCAAGGGCCGCTTCGTCGCGCCGGAGGTGCCGTTGCTGCGCGGCGAGACCGGACCGTCGCGTCCCCTCAGGCTCAACACCGGACGCATCCGCGACCAGTGGCACACCATGACGCGCACCGGGTTGAGCCAGCGCCTGGGTGCGCATCTGCCCGAGCCGTTCGTCGAGATTCATCCCGACGACGCCGGCAAATTCGGCATCGTCGATGACGGCTATGCCCGCATCACCACCGATTACGGCCAGTGCATCCTCAAAGTGGTCGTCAGCGAGCGCCAGCAGCGCGGCACGCTGTTCGCGCCGATCCACTGGAGCGCGATGAACGCCTCGCACGGCCGCGTCGGCGCGCTGGTTCAGTCGTTCACCGATCCGTTCTCGGGCCAGCCGGAATCGAAGGCCACTCCGGCCGCAATCGCGCCCTATGAATACGTCTTCCGCGGCTTCGCGCTGTCGCGCAAGCAGCTCGACCTGCCGCAGAACCTGTTGTGGACCCGCGTCACGGTCTCAGGCGGCTTCGGCTATCTCTTCGCAGACAATGCCGATCTGTCGCGCTGGCCGGTCTGGCTCGAGGGCGTCGCCGGTGAGGACATCGCCGAGTATCGCGACTTCGGCGGCGGCGTTTATCGTGCCGCCGCGTTCGCGGGCGATCGCATCGAGACCTGCCTGTTCGTCGGCCCTGCTCACGACGCCGGCGACTGGGAGGTGGTGAAGAGCCTGTTCGTCGCCGACCAAGTCACGGACGATCAGCGCCGCATGCTGCTGTCGGGCAAGTCCAGCGAGGGCGCCGCTTCGACCGGCCCGATCGTCTGCGCTTGCTTCGGCGTCGGCCGCGGCACCATCTGTGACGCCATCTCATCCGGCGCACGTACGGCGGCCGAGATCGGCGCAAAGCTCAAGGCCGGCACGAATTGCGGCTCCTGCATCCCCGAGCTGAAGCGCCTGATTGCAACGACGGAGGCACCGGCGAAGCAGGCCAAGCTGGCGGGGGCGGCGGGCTAATTCGGCCGTCCGCCGGTCGGAAGGGGACCTAGGGCCACGCGCCGACGGCGTGCCGGGGCCGGTGGTTGCCGGACTGTTAAGCAATTCCAGCTAGAATGGATCAATTTTTGCGAATTGATACTTTCGGGGCTGGGAACACATGTTTGGCAGACTTCGGTCGGCGCGTCTTTTTCAATTGCACAGCTTTCACCTTGGCCTGCGCACGCAGGTGCTTTTGTTGGGCGTGACCGGCGTCCTCATGGTGGGCGTGATCTATCTCGCCGGCCGGCAGATCGAGGATCAGAGCCGCGCAACCGCCAACCGCTTCGCGAAGCTCGAATCCGAAACCGCGCGCTTGTCCGAGAGCCTGTTGCAGGGGCGCGAACTCGCCACCAATTTCCTGCAGAAGCCGACCGACAAGAAGGTCGCTGCGCATGACGAGACGCTGCGCGCGGCGACCGGCCATCTGGCGGCAGTCGAAGAGATCGCCGGTGCCCTTGCGGAAGACGATCCGCTGCGCAAGGCGCTGTCGTTCCGCCCCGTCATCGCCAGCTACAACACCCGCTTCGCCAATGTGGTCTCCGCCCAGAAGCTCGTCGGCTTCAACGAGAATGACGGGCTGCAGGGCAAGCTGCGCGCGGCCGTGCATTCGGTCGAGAGCAAGCTCAAGACATTCGACCAGCCGCGGCTGTCCGTTCTCATGCTGATGATGCGGCGGCACGAGAAGGATTTCATGCTGCGCGGCGACGAGAAATACGGCGACGAACTGAGCAAGCGCGTCGGAGAATTCCTGACCGAGCTTGGCAAATCCGATCTGCCCGATGACGCCAAGGCCGAGATCAAGAAGCTGATCGACAGCTACAAGACGAGCTTCCTCGCCTTCATGGCCGGCCAGAGCACGCTCAACGAGGAAGCCGAGGATCTTGCCCAGATCTACGATCGGCTGCGGCCCAATCTGGAGACCGTCAGGACCGCGGCCGGCAAACGCCTCGAGGCCGTCAGCGATGAGCTAACGGTCGTGCAGCGCTATGTGGTCTGGTCCATCGCCGTCACGGTTGCCGTGATGATCGTCGTCGCATTCTGGTTCGGCCGCCGGCTGACTGCGCCGCTCACCCGCATGGTCCTGGCGATGGAGCATCTGGCGAGCGGCGATCTCGACCGTCCGATCGAGCAGGTCGCGCGCCATGACGAGATCGGCAAGATCTCGACGTCGCTCTCGGTCTTCCATCACAAGCTGCTCGAGAACCGGCACATGGCCGATGCCCGCGAGCGGGCCAAGCACGACGCGGAAGCGCAGCGCAAACAGGTGATGCTCGAGATCGCCAACCGGTTCGAAGCGGCGGTCGGCAGCATCGTCAATGCGGTCACTGCGGCCTCGTCCGAAATCGAGCTGGCGGCCAATGGATTGACCAATACGGCGGAGGGGACCAATGCCTTATCCGCAACGGTCGCTGCCGCATCCGGACAATCGTCGGCGAGCGTCCAGTCGGCGGCCGCCGCATGCCAGGAGATGGTGACGTCGGTCGGCGAGGTCGGCCGGCGGGTCGCGCAGTCACATGAGGTGGCGCTCGCTGCCGTCGCGCAGGCGAGCCGGACCAACGGCCAGATCGATGCGCTCTCGCAGACGGCCGACCGCATCGACGAGGTCGTGCGCATGATCTCGGCGGTGGCCGGGCAGACTAATCTGTTGGCGCTGAATGCAACGATCGAAGCGGCGCGCGCCGGCGAGGCGGGCAAGGGCTTCGCGGTCGTCGCCTCGGAGGTGAAGGCGCTCGCCGGCCAGACCGCGAAGGCGACCGACGAGATCGGCCGTCAGGTCGCGCAGATCCAGTTGGCGACGCGGCAGTCGGTGGACTCGATCAAGGAGATCGGCGGCACCATCGAATCCATGGCGGATATTGCATCCTCGATCGCCGCTGCGGTCGAACAACAGGCGCCGCCGCGCGGGCGATCGCGCGCGACGTGCAGCAGGCGGCGCAGGGCGCATCCGAAGTCTCCACCAGCGTCGAGGATGTCAGGCGCGGCGCATCCGAAACCGGCGCTGCCGCCGGCCAGGTGCACGGCGCGGCGCTCGCGCTGCTCGACGAAAGCAAGCGCCTCGGCAGTGAGGTCGATCAGTTCCTGGCCACCGTCCGCGCGGCTTGAGGCCGGGCAGGGCAAACTGCCGTAGTGCCGTAGGGTGGGCAAAGCGAAGCGTGCCCACCATCACCCGAAATAACGAAGAGATCGTGGGCACGGCGCTTCGCGCCTTTGCCCACCCTACGGCTGGCACGCAACCATCCCCGTCATCCTGAGGTGCCGGAGCGTAGCGGAGGCCTCGAAGGATAGACGGCCCGGCTCCATCGGGGCCGTTTCATCCTTCGAGGCTCCGCGTTCGATGCGTTCGCATCGCTCGCGTCGCACCTCAGGATGACGGGGCCCGATTGGCGGCTCGCGGCAGTCCATCTTGCCAACGCAGCCATGCCCGTCGTTCCAATCGACGCGCCCGCGATTGTGCCCTATGTTGCCGCACTTCCCCTCTCAGCAATCATAACAACCATGATGTACCTGGAAACGCCGCCGCGCCTGATCGAAGCAAAACTCTTCTCCGCCATGCCCGACACATTCCGCCGCAAGGGCGTGCGGACCGATTGGGCCGATGCCAACCGGCCGGGTGTGCCGACCGATAGCTTCATCGAAGGGCCGTCGTTCGATAAGGACGGCAATCTCTACATCGTCGACATTCCGTTCGGCCGCATCTTCCGGATTGCGCCCGGCGGCGCGTGGTCGCTTGTGATCGAGTATGACGGCTGGCCGAACGGATTGAAGATCGCGCCCGACGGCCGCATCCTGGTGGCCGACTACATGCATGGCATCATGGAGCTCGACGCCAAGGCCGGCCGCATCACGCCGGTGCTGACCGCGCGTAACTCAGAATCCTTCCGCGGCTGCAACGATCTGCATCTCGCTTCCAACGGTGACATCTATTTCACCGATCAGGGCCAGACCGGCCTGCATGATCCGAGCGGCCGCGTCTACCGGCTCGCACCGAACGGGCGGCTCGACTGCCTGATCGACACCGGCATCAGCCCGAACGGGCTGGTGCTCGATCCCAGCGAGAGCGTGCTGTTCGTCGCGATGACGCGCGACAATGCGGTGTGGCGGCTGCCGTTCATGAAGGACGGCAGCGTTTCCAAGGTCGGCCGCTTCTGCTCGCTGTTCGGCACCAGCGGCCCCGATGGCATGACCATGGACGCCAAGGGACGCCTGTTCGTCGGCCACGCCTCGCTCGGCCACGTCTTCGTGTTCGCGCCGAATGGCGAATTGATCGCGCGGATCAAATCCTGCGCGGGCCCGAACTGCACCAATGTCGCCATCGGTGGCGCGAACAAGGATCGTCTCTATATCACGGAGTCCGCGACCGGCAGCGTGCTGGTTGCGGATATCAGCGCATTGAACTCGTAAGCGCGCGGCTTTTCGCCTCTCCCCGCGTGCGGGGAGAGGCCTCAGTTGCGCGAAGCGCAAATGCGGGTGAGGGGGACTCTCCACGAGTCCAACTGCTACCTTGATTGCGGAAGCTGCCCCTCACCCCAACTCTCTCCCCGTAAGAACGGGGAGAGGGGGGAAGAAACACCGGAGTTCGGAGACAAACATGAACACAAAACCTTTCAGCAAGACCGGCGCCAATGTCTCCGTGATCGGGCAGGGCACATGGTATCTCGACCATGGCGATCGCAAGCGCGCGATCGCGGCGCTGCAGCGCGGGCTTGATCTCGGCATGACGCATATCGACACCGCCGAGATGTATGGCGATGCCGAGCTCGTCATTGCCGACGCGATCGCGGGCCGGCGCGACGAGGTGTTCCTGGTGTCGAAGGTGCTGCCGAGCAACGCCTCGCGCCGCGGCACCATCACCGCCTGCGAACGCTCGCTGAAGCGGCTGAAGACCGATCGCCTCGACTGCTATCTCCTGCACTGGCGCGGCTCCTATCCGCTGGAGGACACCGTCGCTGCGTTCGAGGAGCTGGTGACATCAGGCAAGATCAAGTCCTGGGGCGTCTCCAATTTCGACGCCGACGATCTCGACGACATTCTCGACGTCTCCGGCGCGGGCCGCATCGCCTGCAATCAGGTGCTCTATCATCTCAAGGAGCGCGCGATCGAGCATGCGGTGATCCCGTGGTGCGAGCAGCACGGCGTCGCTGTGGTGGCCTATTCGCCGTTCGGCCACGATGATTTCCCGGATGCGCGCAGCAAGGGCGGCGCAGTGCTCGCGCGCATCGCGGAGGCACGTCGTGCGACACCGCGTCAGGTCGCTCTGAGCTTCCTCACCCGTGTGACTACGGTGTTCGCGATTCCGAAGGCTTCGTCCGCGGAACATGCCGGCGAAAATGCGGCTGCCGGCGATCTCGTGCTGACGAAAGAGGAGATTTCGGCGCTCGATGCGGCGTTTCCGCGCGGTCCGAAGCCGCGCAGCCTGCCCATGTTGTAGCGCACAGAGCCCCATTATTAATGGAGTATTGACGCGCGCGGACGTGAGCGCATATCGGCATCCTGTTTTCGGAAGTTGTGAAAGCGGCGCTTTTGTCGTTTTTTACGATCGTTCCCGAATCGTCGTTTTCCCAGGTTCCAGCCGTGACCCCGCCGCCCGCCGCAGCCGCAAGGCTCGACAGTATTCCCATGCCTTCCGTGCCGGAGAAGAAGCAGGAGGCTCGCCGCGCGCCTGCGCGCGTCGACCATCCCTTCAAGGGCATCGCGCTGGTGCTGCTGTCGACGGTGTTTCTCGGCTGCTCCGACGTCACCGCGAAATACCTCTCGTCGAGCTTGCCGTCGATCGAGATCACCTGGATCCGCTTCGTCACCTTCGCGCTGATGTTCACGCCGGTGATGCTGCCGGGCTCGCCGCTGCATGCGATGCACACCGACCGGCTCGGCCTTCAATTGATGCGCGGCGCGGCGCTGCTCGGCTCCTCGCTGTTCTTCATCACGGGCCTTCGCTTTCTTCCCATCGCGGAAGCCTCCGCCACCGGCTTCGTCTCGCCGCTGTTCGTCACCGCGCTCTCGATCATCTTCCTGAGCGAGAAGGTCGGCATGCGCCGCTGGATCGCGACCGCGATCGGCTTGATGGGCGTGATGATCATCCTGCGCCCAGGCTCGAGCGCGTTCCACGTCGCCGCGTTCTTCCCGATCGTCTCGGCATTCTGCTGGGCGGCCGCGCTGATCCTGACGCGGATGATGAGCGGGCGCGAAGCCGTGCTCACCACCATGGCGTATTCCGCGCTCACCGGCGTTGCCATCCTCAGCCTGATGGTGCCGTTCGTCTGGGTCACGCCGAGCTGGACTGCGATCGGGCTCGGCATCGTCATCGGTGTTGCTTCCACCGTCGGCCAGTGGATCGTGGTGCTGGCCTATCGCTATGGCGACGCCTCCGTGCTGGCGCCGTTCTCCTACACGCAGCTGCTCTGGGTCAGCATTTTGGGCTTCTTCCTGTTCGGCGAAGTCCCTGATGTCTGGACCGTCACCGGTGCCGCCTTCATCGTCGCCAGCGGTCTTTACATCGCCCATCGCGAGCGCATCCGCCGCGCCCAGCTCCTGGTGCTGGAAGAGCGTTCCCCGAACCCCTGACGCAAGTCCGCGCGTCCTGAGACGTGCTATCAACGGCTCCAACGACAGGGGAGGGGCCGGATGCGCGCTGCGATTTTCAGGAACGGTGAGATTGTCGTCGGCCGGATGGCGGAGCCGACGCCGGGCCCCGGCCAGGTGCTGGTCAAGACGCTCGCCTGCGGCATCTGCGGCTCCGACCTGCACGCGCGTCAGCACGCCCCTCGCATGGTGGAGATGGCGAAGAAGACCGGACGCACGCCGATGGACCTGGCGCGCGACGTCGTATTCGGCCACGAGTTCTGCTGCGAGATCGTCGACTACGGCCCCGGCACCGCGCGCAAGCTCAAGCCGGGCACGCATGTCTGCTCGCTGCCCGCGCTGCTGACAGCGGAGGGCATCAAGGGCATCGGCTATTCCAACGACTTCGTCGGCGGCTATGCGGAACAGATGATCTTGAGCGAGCCGCTCCTGCTCGAAGTGCCCAATGGTCTTGCGCCGGAACATGCCGCGCTGACCGAGCCGCTCGCGGTCGGCGTTCACGCCGTGGCGAAGGCGAATATCGGGAGCGGCGAGGTGCCGCTGGTGATCGGTTGTGGCCCGGTCGGTCTCGCGGTGATCGCGGCGCTGAAGATCAAGGGCCTGCACCCGATCATCGCCGCTGACTATTCGCCGGCGCGGCGCGCGCTTGCCGCAAAGCTCGGTGCGGACGTCGTGGTCGATCCCAGGGTGTCGCAGCCCTATGCGACCTGGGCCGAGCACGCCCAGATGTCGGAGGCGGAGAAAGCCGCGCGGCCGCCGTTCCAGGCCATGCTGCCGGCGCTCAAGCCTGCGATCATCTTTGAATGCGTCGGCGTGCCCGGCTTGCTCCAGCAGGTGTTCGAAGGCGCGCCGCGCGATGCCAGGATCGTCGTTGTCGGCGTCTGCATGGAGAGCGACAGAAACGAGCCCATGCTCGGCATCATGAAGGAGCTGAACGTCCAGTACGTGCTCGGCTATACGCCGGACGAGTTCGCCGCGTCGCTGCGCCTGATCGCGGAAGGGCAGGTGGATGCCGCGGCGATGGTGACCGCCGAGGTCGGCATCGACGGCGTCGCCAAGGCGTTCGCCGACCTCGCCAATCCCGAGGCCCATACCAAGATCATCGTGCAGCCGTGGAGATAGGCACCGGCTGAAGCGCGCCGCCGCCCGGCTTTGCGGGCGCCTCCGCGATCACGGCGCGGCGGTCGACGATGGCCTGGTGGAACTGCGCCAGCACGAGGCCGAAGGCGGCGAGGTCGCCGTCCTCGATGGCACCGTCCTCGTGACAGGCGAGTGTCTCGCGCAAAATCTCGTCGGCGGCGCCCTGCATCGCCGCGAGGTCGTCGAGCGAGCTTGCCTCGCGCACGCTGGAGATCGCCGTCAGCAGCCGGTCACGATGCAGCGCGTTCAGGCTGCGCTCCTCGCGCCGGAGATAATGCCGCAGCCAGGCGGCAACCGAGCCGAGGCCTGAGAGCAGCAGCACCGCACCCCAGATGTAGTCGCTGTACTTGTCCATGAAGCTGCGCTCGTTGCCGTCGATATAGGCGGCAGCGCCCGGATGGGCCGGCAGCGCGGCATCCTTGTCGGTGTCGGGCTTCTGGATGTGGCTGGCGCCGGGCAAATCCTTCGCGAGTGACGGCCGGACCGCGAACAGCTCGCGGGTGAAGGCGCCGACCGTGTCCTCGGACAATGACGCGGGCGCGACGATCAACTGATTGACGGCGATGGTGTCGATCTTGTCGTCGGGCCGCTGCGGCGTCGTGGCAAATGCGCTCGCGGGAATCTCCTCGGACTCATAGAGCGGGTGCCGCTCGGCGATCGCGTCGGAAACGTCGACGGACAGGAATTTGGGCTCGCCGCGCAGCCGCGCGGTCGTGGCGATCGTGCCGGCGATGATCTTGTCGTCGAGCGCCCCCACCATCATGAAGGCGTCGAGCGCGGCATCCTGGGTCATCTCGGAGATGCGGTCGGTGCCAAACTGGGTGATCGTCACCTTCTGCGGGTTGACGCCTGATTCCGCCAGGATGACGCGCAGCACGTCGACATTGGCATCGCCGAGGCCGACGACGCCGATGCGGCGCCCGCTGAGCGATGCGATCTCGGTGACCTTGGACCGCGCTGCGCCCTTGCGCCCCGTCGGCGCCCACAGCACCACGAAATTCCGCCGCAGGATCGCAACCGAATTGGTCTCGGCCGGCATTGCGAGATCGCCGCGCGCCACCGCAAGATCCGCCTTGCCGGTGCCGAGCAAATTGAGACTTTGCAGCGTGCCGTCGGTCTCGATCGGGACAAGGCGTATCGCGCCGGCCTTGGCGTCGAACGCCTTCGCCAGCGCCGCGATGAGTGTCTGGTCGTCGCTGCCGGCAGGACCGACGGCGATGCGCAGCGTCGCCGGCTGCCAGGCCCAATAGGACAGGGCGAGCGCAACCGTCAGCACGGACAGCGCGCTCGCCAGCGCGAGCCACGGGCTGAGGCGAGCGCGGCGGCGGGTCGAATCCCTGGTCACGCTCAGATCGCTCGGCACGGGCATCACGCTGTCCTCGTCCGAAAAGCCGGTCCGCCGCTAAAGCATGATCCGGAAAAGTGCGCCGCGGTTTTCCGAAAAGATCATGCTCAAGCAAAAATCTAAAGCGCGATGACGATTCATCCCAATCTCATCGCGCTTTAGCGGCAGGCGCCGTCAGTATTTCGCCGGCACGTACATCTCCGGCGGAATCGGGCCGCGGTGATAGTCGGGATTGCGCACGCGATCCGGCAGCACCACCGGCACGCGCGCCACTTCCTGGTACGGGATCTGGTCGACCAGATGCGCGATGCAGTTGAGCCGGGCGCGCTTCTTGTCCACGGCATCGACGATCCACCACGGAGAGTCCGGCAGATGCGTGTGCTCCAGCATGGTCTCCTTGGCCTTTGTGTACGCCTCCCAGCGGGTGCGGGCCTCGACGTCCATCGGGCTCAGCTTCCATTGCTTCAGCGGGTCGCGGATGCGCATGGTGAAGCGGAACTGCTGCGTGTCGTCGGTGATCGAGAACCAGTATTTGACCAGGATGATGCCGGAGCGGATCAGCATCCGCTCGAACTCCGGCACGGTCTTGAAGAACTCCTGGTATTGCTCGTCCGTGCAGAAGCCCATCACGCGCTCGACGCCGGCGCGGTTGTACCAGCTGCGGTCGAACAGCACGATCTCGCCGCCGGCCGGCAGGTGGGACACATAGCGCTGGAAGTACCATTGCGTGCGCTCGCGCTCGCTCGGGGCGGGGAGCGCCGCGACGCGGCAGATGCGGGGATTAAGGCGCTGGGTGATGCGCTTGATGACGCCGCCCTTGCCGGCGGAATCGCGGCCCTCGAACAGTACCACGACCTTCTTCTTCTCGCTCTGCACCCAGTCCTGCAGCTTGACAAGCTCGCCCTGGAGGCGGAGCAGCTCGCGGAAATAGAGCTTGCGGTCGACCGTCGGATTGAGCATGTCGGTCTCGTCCAGCAGCTCGTCGAGACGGGCATCATCCAGCTCCATCTCCAGCTCCTCGTCGAGATCGTCGGCCATCTCCTGAATGATGCGCTCGCGTTTGGCGGTTTCGGAGGTGCGGTCGGATGCAGTCATGGTGGTCCTTCTTTCGGCTCAGGTGCCTTCTCGCCCGCGACCATCGGCGGGGTTTATTGCGGCAATGTGACATTGGCGGCCGGGCCGCCCGCCCTGGGTGGAATGGGCCCTGATACGGCCCGGCAGCCCTGCTGTCAGACCGGCAGCGCGATCGAATATTTCACCTGGCTGAGCGCGAAGCTGGACTCGATCGAGGCGATGCCGTCGAGCCGGGTCAGCTTGGTCTTCAGGAACGTCTCGTAGGAGGCGAGGTCGGCCGCCACCACCCGCAGCAGGTAGTCGCGGTTGCCGGTCATCAGATAGCACTCCAGCACCTCGTCCCATTTCGAGATGGCGCGGGCGAAGCGGTTGAGGTCCTCCTCCTTCTGCCGCGCCAGCTTGATCGAGATGAACACGCTGACGTGCAGCCCGAGCGCCTTCTGGTCCACGGTGGCGATATAGCGCGAGATGACGCCGCGCTCCTCCAGCAATTTCACCCGACGATGGCAGGGCGAGACCGAGAGCCCGACCTTGTCGGCGAGCTCCTGCATGGTCAGCCGGCTGTCGGTCTGGAGCAGCGCGAGAATCTTGCGGTCGATGGCGTCGAGGTCGGGCATTGGGATGGAACCTGCTTCTGGAAGCAATTGATTGGTAAAATATCCCAATATCGGCAGGTATGGCGCGAAAAATTGAGAAGTTTGGCGCTTCTCGCAGGCGTATCATGAGGGATGATTTCCGGGAGCATTGCCCATGCCCGTTGATTCCGCCCGTCTCGACACATTGACTGCCCTCGCCCGCAAGGCGCTGTGGCTGTCGTCATGGACCATCCACCACGCCAACCACATCCGCCCCAATGCGGACGGCCTCAAGGTTGGCGGCCACCAGGCCTCCTCGGCCTCGCTCGCGACCATCATGTCGGCGCTGTATTTCAGCGTGCTCAGGCCAGAGGATCGCGTCGCGGTGAAGCCGCATGCGAGCCCGGTGTTCCACGCCATCCAGTACCTGTTCGGCCGGCAGAGCCGCGAGAAGCTGGAGAATTTCCGCGGCTTCAAGGGCGCGCAGTCCTATCCCTCGCGCACCAAGGACGTCGACGACGTCGACTTCTCCACCGGCTCGGTCGGCCTTGGCGTTGCGCAGACGCTGTTCTCCTCGCTGGTGCAGGACTACGTCAAGGCGCATGGCTGGGCGAAGGATCGCCGCGAAGGGCGGATGATTGCCCTCGTCGGCGACGCCGAGATGGATGAGGGCAATATCTGGGAGGCGCTCGCCGAGGGCTGGAAGCACGGCCTGCGCAACACCTGGTGGGTGGTGGACTATAACCGCCAGTCGCTCGATGCCGTCGTGCGCGAGGGGCTCTGGGAGAAGTTCGAGACCATGTTCCGCAATTTTGGCTGGGACGTCGTCATCGTGAAATACGGCCGGCTGATGCGCGAAGCTTTCGCCGAGCCGGGCGGCGAGGCGCTGAAGCGCTGGATCGACAATTGCCCGAACGCGCTCTACGCCGCGCTGTGCTTCCAGGGCGGCGCGGCCTTCCGCAAACATCTGCACGACGAGATCGGCGACCAGGGGCCGATCACGAAGCTGATCGACAAGCGCAGCGACGAGGAGCTGCTGGCGCTGATGTCGAACCTCGGCGGCCACGACATGGCGAGCATGCTGGAGGCGTTCGAATCCATCGATCACGACCGCCCGGTCTGCTTCATCGCCTACACCATCAAGGGCGTCGGCCTGCCGTTCCAGGGCCACAAAGACAACCACGCCGGCCTGATGACGGTCGCGCAGATGGAGAAGTATCGCGAGAGCCAGAACATCCGCCCCGGCCACGAATGGGACAAGTATGAGGGCCTCGCGCAGGACGCCGCCGAGCTCGACGCCTTCCTCGCGCGCGTGCCGTTCAACCAGGACGGACGCCGGCTGACCGCGCCCGTGGTCGAGGTGCCCGCCCAGCTCGCCTTCAAGCCGTCGCCGCAGATGTCGACCCAGCAGGGCTTCGGCCTCGTGCTGAACGAGATCGCGCGCGGCGACAGCGAGCTCGCCAGCCGCATCGTCACGACTTCGCCCGACGTCACGGTGTCGACCAATCTCGGCCCCTGGGTGAACCGCCGCGGCCTGTTCGCGCGCGCGGAGAAGGCCGATTTATTCCGCAGCGAGAAAATTCCGTCCACGTTCAACTGGGACTTCTCGCCAAAAGGCCAGCATCTCGAGCTCGGCATTGCCGAGATGAACCTGTTCATCATGCTCTCGGCGCTCGGCCTGTCGCACCAGATCAACGGCGAGCGGCTGCTGCCGGTCGGTACGCTCTACGATCCCTTCATCGAGCGCGGCCTCGATGCGCTGAACTATGCCTGCTACCAGGATGCGCGCTTCATGGTTGCGGCGACTCCCTCCGGCATCACGCTGGCGCCCGAGGGCGGCGCGCACCAGTCGATCGCAACGCCCTTGATCGGCATGGCGCAGGACGGGCTCGCTTCGTTCGAGCCGGCCTTCGTCGACGAGCTCGCCGTGATCATGGGTTGGGGCTTCCAGCACATGCAGCGCGATCCGGGTGAGGGCGGCTCGGTCTATCTGCGGCTATCGACGCGCAGCATCGAGCAGGCGCAGCGGATCATGACGCCGGAGCTGGAACAAGGCATCACCGACGGCGCCTATTGGCTGCGCAAGCCGGGCCCGAATGCCGAGGTCGTGATCGCCTATACCGGCGCGGTCGCCCCTGAAGCGATCGAGGCGACCGGCTTCATCGGCGAGAGCCGGCGCGACATCGGCCTGCTTGCGATCACCTCTGCCGACCGTCTCCATGCGGGTTGGACCGCCGCGCGAAAATTGCGGCGCGATCGGCGCGGCGTGCAGCATCTCAGCCACATCGAAAAGCTGCTGGCGCCGCTGCCGCGCGACTGCGGCATTGTGACCGTGATCGACGGCCATCCCTCCGCGCTCGGCTGGCTCGGCAGTGTCCGCGGCCATCGCGTCGAGGCGCTCGGCGTCGAGCAGTTCGGCCAGACCGGAAGCATCGCCGACCTCTACCGCCACTACGGCATCGACGCGAACGCGATCATCGATGCGGCCGAAAGCCTCACCACCGGCGCGCCGGTGCTGCATCGGAAGATGGCGGTGTAGTTGTCATTCCTGGGCGACGCGTAGCGTCGAGCCCGGAATCCATCGGGCCTCGGTACAGGTGGTGAAATGGATTCCGGGCTCGCGGCTTTGCCGCGCCCCGGAATGACGGCTGCGCCACACTTGCCACGTTCCCGCCATCGGCTCATATAATCTCCGTCCGCCACAACGCTGGCCCCGCATATGGCGGGTTCAACTGCTGGCGCTTTCGTGCAAGGATGCCTGCCGAAACGCCCCCTCCAAGCTCCCAAGAAGAGGTCAAAGATGGTCAATCGCATGCAATTCTACATCGACGGCGCCTGGGTCGATCCCGCCGTCAAGAAGTCAACCGCCGTGGTCAATCCCGCGACGGAAGAGGCGATGTACGAGGTTGCGCTGGGCTCCAAGGCTGACGTGGACAAGGCGGTTGCCGCCGCCAAGCGCGCCTTTGCAACCTTCTCCCAGACCAGCCGTGAAGAGCGCGTCGCGCTGCTCACCAAAGTGATCGAGATCTACAAGGGCCGCCTCAAGGAGATCGGCGCCGCCGTCTCCGACGAAATGGGCGCGCCGCTGCCCGATAGGCCGAAAAACTCCAGGCCGGCGCCGGCCTCGGCCATCTCATGACCACGCTCGACGTGCTCAAGAACTATCATTTCGAGGAACCGGTCGGCACCGCCATGGTGCTGCGCGAGCCGATCGGCGTGGTCGGCATGATCACGCCCTGGAACTGGCCGCTCAACCAGATCGCCTGCAAGGTCGCGCCTGCGCTTGCCGCCGGCTGCACCATGATCCTGAAGCCGTCGGAGTTCACCCCGACCTCAGCGCTGATCTTCGCGGAAATCCTCCATGAAGCCGGCGTGCCGAAGGGCGTGTTCAACCTCGTCAACGGCCTCGGCCCCGAGGTCGGCGCCGCCATGAGCGAGCACCCCGACATCGACATGATCTCCTTCACCGGCTCGACCCGTGCCGGCATCGATGTGGCCAAGCGCGCCGCGCCGACCGTGAAGCGCGTCAGCCAGGAGCTCGGCGGCAAGTCGCCGAACGTCATCCTCGAAGGCGCCGACCTCACGAAGGCGGTGACCGGCGGCGTGATGCACATGTTCAACAACTCCGGCCAGTCCTGCAACGCGCCCTCGCGCATGATCGTGCCGCTGTCCAAGATGAAGGAAGTCGCGGCGATCGCGAAGGCCGTCGCCGACAAGACCAAGGCGGGCGATCCCCGCGGCGAAGGCACCACCATTGGCCCGGTCGTCAACCGCGGCCAGTGGGACAAGATCCAGGCGCTGATCAAGAAGGGCATCGACGAGGGCGCAACGCTCGTCGCCGGCGGCCCGGGCCTGCCCGAAGGCGTCAACAAGGGCTTCTATGTCCGTCCGACCATCTTCGCCGACGTCACCCCCGAGATGACGATCGCCCGCGAAGAGATTTTTGGACCGGTGCTGACCATCCTCGGCGCCAAGAACGAAGCCGACGCCGTGCAGATCGCCAACGACACGCCGTACGGTCTTGCCGGCTACGTCTCGGGCGCGACCGTCGAGGACGCCAAGCGCGTCGGCCGCCAGATCCGCGCCGGCAACGTCAACCTCCAGGGCGTGCCCAACGACCGCACCGCGCCGTTCGGCGGCTACAAGCAGTCCGGCAACGGCCGCGAGTGGGGCAAGTACGGCCTCGAGGACTTCCTCGAGGTGAAGGCCGTCGCCGGCTTCAACGCGGCGTAAGCTTTAGCGATTGGACGATCACGACGCCGGAGCGGGCAACTGCTCCGGCGTTTTTCTTTTCGCTCCGTCGTCATTGCGAGGAGCGCAAGCGACGAAGTAATCCAGAATCTTGCCGCGGAGGCAGCCTGGATTGCTTCGCTTCGTTCGCAATGACGGAAGGGAGTGCCGTAGGGCGTGCAAAGGAGCGCAGCGACGTGCCCACGATCTCGCGCGACAAATAAGAAGTGGTGGGCACGCTTGCGCTTTGCCCACCTACGAGTGCAGCGCTAGCCGCCGAGCGCCCCCTGCGTGTTCACATACAGCGCGTAGATCGACTGGCTCGCCGCCATGAACAGACGGTTGCGCTTGACGCCGCCGAAGCAGACGTTGGCGCAGCGCTCGGGCAGCGCGATGCGGCCGATCATGACGCCGTCGGGTGCGAACACCACGACGCCGTCGAGCTCGGGATCACCCATGCCCCAGCCGCACCAGAGATTGCCGTCGATGTCGACGCGGAAACCGTCCGGCGTGCCGGGGCCGGCATCGACGAAGACGCGCTTGTTCGAAAGCTTGTCACCGGAAGGCGAGACGTCATAGGCGAGAATCTTGCGGGTCGGCACGCCGCGGGATTCGATGAGGTAGAGGATTTTCTCGTCCGGCGAGAAGGCAAGCCCGTTCGGCCCGAGCACACCCTCGGCGACGACGGTGGCTTTGCGGGTCTCCGGGTCGAGCCTGTAGACGTTCATGTCGATCTCGGGCTCGGACTTGTAGCCCTCGTAATTGCCGAGGATGCCGAAGATCGGATCGGTGAACCAGATCGAGCCGTCCGATTTAACAACGACATCGTTCGGCGAGTTCAACCGCTTGCCATTGAATTGATCCATCAGCACGGTGATGCTGCCGTCATATTCGGTGCGGGTCACGCGGCGCCCGCCATGCTCGCAGGTCACGAGCCGGCCCTGGCGGTCGCGCGTGTTGCCGTTGGCGAAATTCGAGGGTTTTCGGAAGACCGAAACCGCCCCGGTCTCCTCTTCCCATTTGAGGATGCGCTGATTGGGGATGTCGCTGCACAGCAAATAACGCCCGTCGCCGACCCACACCGGACCTTCGGCCCAGCGCAGCCCGGTCGCAATCCGTTCCACCGCCGACAGTTTCAGCCAGTATTTTTCGAAACGAGGATCAAGCGCCTTGATCGCCGGATCGGGGTAATAGGTCGCCGGCCGCCAGCCTTGGCGGATATCTTGGCTGGAATCCTGGCAGTGGGACGATGCCTCATTCATGTCGGTTCTCTCGTTTCGTTCCCTCTGGACAATCCTGCTATCATTAGAGACACGTGACCGCAAATCGGTCACGGTCACTAACGGCGAGGGACAACATGCCGCGTATTTTGATGACGGGAGCTTCGGGCGGAATCGGCACAAGCCTGCGAAAATTGCTGCCGCCAATCTATCCTGATCTCCTGCTCTCCGACATCAAGCCGCCGGCCGATCTCGGCGCGGACGAGAAGTTCAAGGCGGCAGATCTCGCCGATCTCGCGCAGTGTGAGGCGATCTGCGAGGGCGTCGACGGCATCATCCATTTCGGCGGCTATTCGGTCGAAGGCACCTGGGACCAGATCCTCCAGGCCAACATCATCGGCGGCTACAATCTGTTCGAGGCCGCCTATCGCAAGGGCGTCAAGCGCGTCGTGTTCGCCTCGTCGAACCACGCCGTCGGCTTCTATCCGCGCCACCACAAGATCGGCACCGACGTCACCCCGCGTCCCGACGGGCGCTATGGCGTCAGCAAGGTGTTCGGCGAGGCGGTCGGCGCGCTCTACGCCGACAAGCACGGGCTGAAGGTGACTTGCCTGCGCATCGGCAATTTCGGCGACATGCCGCTCGATCAGCGCCGGCTCTCGATCTGGCTCAAGCCCGACGACCTCGTGCAGCTCTGCCGCATCGGGCTCGAACATCCCGACATCCATTTCGAGGTGTTCTACGGCGCTTCGCTGAACGAGCGCGCCTGGTGGGACAACCATCGCGCCTACGAGTTCGGCTATCGTCCCACGGGACGCGCCGAAGATTTCCGCGAGCACGCGATGGCCGAGCAGGCCAAGCTGAAGCCGGACCCGGTCGGCGATTATTTCCAGGGCGGCACGTTCTGCAGCATGGAGTTCGACGCCGACCCGAGCCGGATCATCGACTGGAAGAAGCGGTAGGGTACGCGCTCGTCAACTCCTGGGAATTTCTGCGGCCGGGCCAAGCGCCCGGCTTCAACGACGCACCACAGTCGCGCGTCGTCATTTTGCAACGCGCGCTTCCTGTTTCTTGGTCACATGCCAGAGCACCACATGGTAATGCGGCACGTCCACGCCGGGGTGACCGGGATTGAAGTAGAAGCTGACGTGATCAACAGGCCGCGCTGACCCCGCCCCCTCCAATGACTTGTGATCGTCGATGTCCTTGTTGGGGACCATGTACACGGTCGCGATCAGACGATCCCTGCGATCGAAGCACAGGAATGGCCCCAGCGGCAAAGTGTCGGGCTTGACGAAGATGATGCCAAGGCCCGGAAAGAACTTCGGGAAGGTCACGAGATCGCTGACCCGCTTGTATCCGTTTTTTTCCGCGACCTCCCGCTGATTTGGCGGCGGACGAACGACTTCGTGCTTTCTGTGCACCCGGCTGCTTCGATGGGGGACTGTCCTGGTTTGCTCGACATTGTCGGCCGGTGGTGCGGTGCCCGGCGCGAACGTTTGCGGCGCCTGCGGCAAGAAGGGGTCAAATTGGGCGGCGGGACGCCTCACATCGGCGATCAAGGCGAGCAACGCGACGAGGGTTGCGCTCACCAGCGCTTTGCGCATCGGATCCCTCCCGAGGTTTTGTTTGTCAAAGCCTGCTCACTTGGCGGGATTGCGTTCTCTCCAGCGCAGGAAATCCTGGAACAATTCTTCGCGGTCTGGCGGATTGGCTGTTGGTTTTCCCTCGAGGAACCGGCCGAACGCCTTGCGAAGCGCGGCCTCGCCGCCTGATTGCTGCTGGAGCCACCGCTCTGCCGGTCGGAATCGTCGCCATCCGGGGAGCAGCGCGGCCAGGTTCACCTCGCGCCATTTGGGATGATGCGCGTCGCCGAGAAATTCGGGAAAGCGCGTGAACAATGTCTGGACGAACAAATCCAGCAACCGATATCGCTCGCTGCCGATCGGCCAGTTGTAGGCGAACAGAGCGGATTTAATCGCGACAGTGTCGACGCTTGCTTCGGCCGTGATGATATTCGGGTAGTCCTGATGGCGAAGCGTCGATGGCAGATAATCTTGTTGCAGCAGCTCTTTGGAGTAGGGGATGGGCAGGAGGCGAATACCATCGAGCTGCGAGACCTGCGTCAGGAAGCTCACCGGCTTTCCTGACACTAACAGAGCTGCGGAGAGAGCTCCCTTCCTCAGTCCATCCAGCGCAGCCTCCGGTCCCAAGTTCGACTCGCTGATCTTGACGCCCAGACGGTTGAACACTTCGCGGCCGAGGATAGCGCTAGCACTGCCGTCTTCCCCGAGATTGACCCTCTTTTCCGCCAGCTCCGTCAGGCTTCCGATCTCCGGTCGCGCGAGAAGATGGAACTCTTCGATATGGAGCGGGGCAATGTAGGTCAGCCTGTCGGAGATATCTCCGAAGGTCCTTGTCACCCGCAGCCGATCGACAAGGACGACAGGGGCGATCGCCACGTCGGCACCAGCGAGCGTGAGCACATCAAGGACGTTACGAATACCGCCGTTTCCCACGATGGGCAGAACCCGCAAGGCGACCTCGCCATGAGGGCCGGTCTCTTGGCCGGTAGCGAGCGTGGTCGCAATGTCCTCAGCGATCGCGAATTCAGTGCATTGCGGCGTACCGGTCACGAATCCCACCGTGTACGGGTCCGCAGATCGTCCCGTTTGCTTCCTGGGGATGGCTTCCTTTCTCGGAGACGCCTTCGTGGAATCGCTCGGAGACGCGGGTGGCGGCTTTTGCGCGAGGCAGTTCTGGACCTGTCCGCCGAGCCAGGCCGCTGCAATCAATGCGATGAACAAACCGGCCCGCATCGTTCCGCAGACCCTCATTGTTCAACCTGCTCGGTCAGCCCACTCTTGGGCGTGAGATGCTCCGGGAAACTGCACCTGCCGCGTCCGAAGCAAGACCGAGGCTAGAGCTCGGCCTTCCAACGCGCCCGGGGCGGCAGCGTTCCGTAGTAATGCCTGCAGCAGGACCTTGCCGCTAGCTCTATCGTCAGTTCGTGCTCGCTCCGCAGGTGTGCTCCCGCTGCGGGGCGAGGGAAGCCCTTCGTGGCAAGCGCCGCTGCAGCCTAGTCCATCCCCTCGTCGGGAATGTTCAATACGGTCCCGCAAGCCTTGCAATGCACCGCGTCGACGTCATGGCGCTGGAGGGCACAGACCGGGCAGGGAAAGCGCACCTTCGAGGGCGCGAGCAGGGCTTTGGCGAGATTCAGGAACAGGGTCACGCCGAAGATCATGATGACGACGGTGATCAGGCGCCCGACGGTGCCGGGCAAGGTGATGTCGCCGAAACCGGTCGTGGTCAGTGCGGTGACCGTGAAGTAGAGCGCGTCGGCATAATTGGCGATCTGGTGGTTGTGGGACTTCTGGGTCTCGTAGACGATCCCCGTCATCACGAAGATGAACACGCCCAGGTTCGCGACGGCGAAGACGACCTCCTCGTTTCGGCGGAAGAAGGCGCTGTCGACCCGGAGCCGCGCCACCATCTGATAGTCGCGCAGCAGCCGCAATGTTCGAAATGCACGCAGGAAGCCGCCGGCTTCTCCGGCGAGCGGCGCCAGGAAGGAAATGATCACGACGATATCGGTCCAGGTCGAAAGCCGCGCGAGGTCATGCAGCGGCTGACGACTGATGATCATCCGTGCCGAGAAGTCCGCAAGGATCAGCACACCGAACACGACATCGAGCGACTCGATGACCCTGTTGCGCGGCAGGAACGACGTCGCAATGATGAACAGGACCGTGACGATGTCGAGCACGAGCAAGGCGTAGCGGAATTTGATGCAGCCGAACGTGTCGCCTTCGTAGAGTTGCCTGATCCGGTCTTTCAGGACCTCGAACGGGGCGGCGACGGCGCCGAGCAGCCCATGTCCCTTTGCGTTGTTGCGAACAAACACCATGGTCAGCGACCGCCGCGCCTGTGCCGGTAGTCTATCCTTCCGAAGGATCGAGCACTTCGCCGATCTTGTGAACGGCGACATTGATCGACATGCCCAGATAGTCGCCGGGATCGCCGAACCACGAGCCGGCCAGCGGCACGGCCTGGCCCGGATGCCGCGCAATCGCGACCGGGATGAGATCGAAGCCGGCGCTCAGGCTGTTGGTTGGATCGTAGTCCAGCCAGCCGGCGCCAGGCAGAAACACCTGCACCCATGCGTGGGTCGCGCCGGCGCCGGTCATGCCCACGGCGCCGCCGTCGAGCGCGGCGTCGTAGAGATAGCCGCTGACGAAACGCGCAGCAAAGCCGAGCCTGCGCAACGTCTCGATCATCAGCCAGGCAAAATCCCGGCAGGTCCCTGATCTCGTGCGCAGCGTCTCGCCAGGGGACTGGGTGCCTTCCGTCTCTCGCCCGCGATAGCTGAACTCGCTGCGAAACATCCCAAGCATTCGTCGCAGCACGTCGGCAGTCCGGTCCTGATCGCCGGCAACGAAGCTCTTGGTCCAGGCCGCATGGCTGCCGTCCGGATCGTCGGCATGCGGACGCAGATAGCCTGCAAGGTCGGTCCACTCATCCGGCGTATACTGCACGGGGACTTCCTCGGCACGGGACTCCAGCGGGAACGATTCCAGGCCCTTGATGCCGAAATAGAGGCCGCGAACCTTGAAGGTGAATGTCAGTTCGCTGCCGGGCTCGCTGAAGTCCATCACCGTGACGGCATTGGAGCGGGAATCGGTGACCCAATGGACCTTCGACGGCACGTTGGTCGAAGCGGACCAGCGAAGCAGCCGGGTCGAGGCGCCGCGCCGCGGCAGGAACATGGCCCGGTGCGTGCCGAACGTCACCGGCTTGGCATAGCGGTAGGTCGTGGTGTGCGTGATCTCGCCGATGATCGCCATGCACCGATCCGCTTCGCGTTGCGGCGCGCGTTGAGCGCCTGCCCACACGGGAAGAGCGGATTTGAGCTTTCGGTCTGGCGACGCCTGCCCATTGATCTAGATCAACGTCGCCTGGGATCCTCTGGCTTCACCTCGAACGATCACACTTTCCTTCAGACCTTGCTACGCGAATTGACCGATTGGAGCGATCGAATGGGTATCATTTGGACGATCATCATCGGATTCATCGTTGGACTCGTCGCGAAGTTCATCATGCCGGGCGACAAGTCCGAGCCCAAGGGGTTCATCTTGACGACGGTTCTGGGAATCATCGGCGCGTTCGTTGCGACCTGGCTCGGCCAGGCCGTGGGATGGTATCGGTTCGGGGAGGGTGCCGGCTTCATCGGCAGCGTGGTCGGTGCCATCATCCTCCTGTTTCTGTACGGGCTTGTGATGGGTCGTCAGGGGCGCGCCTGATCGGTCCACATGATCGGCGGCATGAAAATCAATCTGCCAGCTGTCGCGATGCTCGCGTTGCTCGTGTCGGGACCGGCACAAGCCGCAGCGCTCAGCGACGCCGAGGCGACGTTCCTCGACCAGCTCGTCACCGCATCGGTGGTGCTGGAGCAGCGATGCGACGGTTACGAGGTCGACGGCAGCGGCGGCGTTCAACTCGGCGCCCGGCTGATCGGCAGCCCCGAGGCCGCGATGGCGATGATCGATGCCTATGCCGCGGCCATCAAGGCCCGCGACGGCGAGAGCTACGATCCCGGCAAATTCCGCCCCGAAGTGTCCGACGCGGCCGGCAAAACGTTCCGGCGCGTCCGCGCGGACTTGATCAATGATCCGAAACGGGCCTGCGCCGCCTATGGCGATGCCGGTGTGGATCGCGGCCTGCTGAGGCGGTATTGAACGTGCGTGTGAGGTAGCGCCGATCCGCACCATCTGCGAACCTTGAGCGGCGGGACGGGTAGGGTTGCATCACATCCAGCCAGCGCTTGGGAGGCGTTGATGGCCATCCTGTATTTCGACGAAGCTGAGGTCGGCAGATTGCGGACGGCGGGCCCGTATCAGGTATCGAAGGACGAGATCATTGAATTTGCCAAGAAGTTCGACCCGCAGCCCTTTCATGTAGATGAGGAAGCTGCCGCACGCTCGGTCTTTGCGGGGCTGACGGCATCAAGTGCTTACACCTTCGCAATCCTCATTTCATTGTTAAGCAAGACACAGCCGTTCTCGCTTCGTGTCCTGGCCGGGCTCGGTTTTGATGAACTCAGGTTGCCCACGCCGGTGCGCCCGGGAGACGAGCTTGGTCTTGATGTGACGATTCTGGAGAAGCACGAAACCAAGTCGCATTCCGACAGGGGTATCGTCCGCAACCAGATCCATCTCCATAATCAAAAGCGTGAAATCGTGCTGCAATGTATCGGCACAGTCCTCGTCGCGCGCCGGCCGGTCGCTAGCTCCTGAGACGTCGAAGCGAAACTCTACCGCCGCGCCTCCTCCCCCGCGATCCGCGCCAGATAATCCGCCTTGCTGAACTGCATGTGATCCACACAAAGCTGCGCCAGCGCCCAGCTGTCGCGGCCCTTCAGCAGCTCGATCATCAATTCGTGCTGGCGGCGCGATTGCGCGAGGCCCTCGCGGTCGGCGAGGTTCTTCGCGCGCATCGGCAGCGTCAGGTTCATGTAGTCCTGCAGCGAGCGCACCAGATAGGGATTGCCGCAGGCCGAGAACAGCGCGACGTGGAACGCGTCGTTGGCTTCGTGGATGCCGCGCATGTCGCGTATGTCTGCCTTCGCGCAATACTGCTTCTGCAAGGCGGTCAGCTCGTCGATCAGGGCTTGCGGCGCGGGCAGGGGGATCATCAGCGCGGCCTGCCGCGTCAGCATCTCCCGGACCTCGTAGATCTGCCGGACCTCCTCGGCCGAATAGAACCGCACGGTGGCGCCGACATTCTTCTCGCGGCGGACGATGCCGCGGCGCTCGGCATCGACCAGCGCCTGGCGCACGAAATGGCGCGAGGTGCCGTAGCGCGACATCAGCGCGTCTTCGGTCAGGCGCGCGCCCGGCGGCAGACGGCCGAAGATGATGTCCTCCTCGAGCCGCGCGACGACGTCATCCGGATCGTCGCGCCGGACCGGCATGCTGTCTGCGGTGCGAATGTCGGACATGCCCTCAGCCTCCGGCCGCTCGCCGGTCCGCCCTGTGGAGCAGGGAAGGAACAGATTGTCAATAATTCGCGCCCCATGTGGCGCTCAAGGCCAGAAGGCGCGACAATATGGACCAATCTTATTGACAATCGAGGGGCAGGCTGTACCACAATGGCAACGTAGGGAGTTGGCATGATGACGAGTGGTCTGCGCAAGGGTCTGACGAGCTATGGCGATGCCGGCTTCTCGCTGTTCCTGCGCAAGGCTTTCATCAAGGCCATGGGCTATTCCGACGACGCGCTGGAGCGCCCGATCGTCGGCATCACCAACACCTATAGCGACTACAATCCCTGCCACGGCAACGTCCCGCAGATCATCGAAGCCGCCAAGCGCGGCGTGATGCTGTCGGGCGCGATGCCGTTCGTGTTCCCGACCATCTCGATCGCCGAGAGCTTTGCGCATCCGACCTCGATGTATCTGCGCAACCTGATGGCGATGGACACCGAGGAGATGATCCGGGCCCAGCCGATGGATTCGGTGATCGTGATCGGCGGCTGCGACAAGACTCTTCCTGCACAGGTGATGGCCGCGATCAGCGCCGATTTGCCGACCGTGGTCATTCCCGTCGGCCCCATGGTGGTCGGCCATCACAAGGGCGAGGTGCTTGGCGCCTGCACCGACTGCCGCCGGCTCTGGGCGAAATATCGCGCCGGCGACATGGACGATGCCGAGATCGAGGCCGTCAACGGACGCCTCGCGCCATCGGTCGGCACCTGCATGGTGATGGGCACGGCCTCGACCATGGCCTGCATGATCGAAGCCATGGGCCTGTCGCTGCCAATGAGCGCGACGATCCCCGCGCCGCATGCCGAGCGCTTCCGTCTCGCCGAAGCCAGCGGCAGGGTTGCCGCCGAGATGGCCAAGACCAAGGGGCCGAAGCCGAGCGAGCTGCTGACGCCGGCCTCCTTCAAGAACGCACAGGTCGTGCTCCAGGCGATTGGCGGCTCGACCAACGGCCTGATCCATCTCACCGCGATGGCGCATCGCTCGCCGCATCGGCTCGACCTCGAAGTGTCTGACCAGATCGGCCGCGAGGTGCCGGTGCTGGTCGATCTCAAGCCGTCCGGCGAGCACTACATGGAGCATTTCCACCACGCCGGCGGCGTCCCGAAGCTGCTGGCGCAGCTCGGCGATCTCGTCGATCTCGACGCCAGGACCATCAGCGGCCAGACGCTGCGCGATGTCGTCGCCAATGCCGAGGACGTGCCCGGCCAGGACGCGATCCGCTCGCGCGACAATCCGATCAAGAAGGAGGGCGGCCTCGCCATCCTGCACGGCAATCTCGCGCCTCGCGGCGCGGTCATCAAGCAGTCGGCCGCGAGCCCGAAGCTGCTGCAGCATACCGGGCGCGCGGTGGTGTTCGAATCCGTCGAGGACATGACCCTGCGGGTCGACGATCCCGATCTCGACGTGAACTCCGATGACGTGCTGGTGCTGCGCAATGCCGGCCCGAAGGGCGCGCCGGGCATGCCGGAGGCGGGCTACTTGCCGATCCCGAAAAAACTCGCGCGCGGCGGCACGAAGGACATGGTGCGTATTTCCGACGCGCGCATGAGCGGCACCGCGTTCGGCACCATCGTGCTCCACATCACGCCGGAATCCGCCGTCGGCGGACCGCTGGCGCTGGTGCAGAACGGCGACATGATCAGCCTCGACGTGGCCAGGCGCAGCATCGAGCTGCTGGTCGATGCCGCCGAGCTGGAGCGGCGACGCGCGGCGTTGAAGCCGGCGGCTGCGCCGGACGAGCCCAAGCGAGGTTACGCCTGGCTATTCGACAAGACCATCTTGCAGGCCGACGAGGGCTGCGACTTCGACTTCATGCAGAGGACTGGACCAAAGACGGATTAACACTCGAACGAACGCTCAGACCGCACAAGCGGCGGGCGATAAAACAGGGGGAAACGATGATTGCACGATCCATGCGTGGGCTCGCGGCCGTCGCCGCCATGCTTTTCGTCACGGGGGCCGGGGCGCAGGAGGTGAAGCATTATCGCTTCGCCTACGACCAGCCACGCAACACCGGCTATTCGATCGCGGGCGACCTGTTTGCCGACAAGCTCAAGGAATTGAGCAAGGGCACCATGATCATCGACCAGTATCCCGGCGCGCAGCTCGGGCAGGAGCCGCAGGTGCTCCAGCTGGTGAAGGCCGGCGACGTCGAATTCGCCATCATCTCCTCCGCCAACACCGCGACGATCTCGCCGCAGGCCGGCGTGATGTCGCTGCACTTCCTGTTCCGCGACGAGAACCACGTCATCAAGGGCCTCGCCGATCCCCGCGTGTTCGAAGCGCTCAAGACCATGATCGACGAGACCACGCAGGGCCTGCACGTGATCGCGACCGGCTCGCAAGGCGTGCGCCACATGTATTCGAAGCGGGAGATCCACAATGTGGCTGATATCAAGGGGCTGAAGGTCCGCGTGCAGGCGACCGCGACCGAGGACACCATGTTCCCGGCCTACGGCGCCCAAACCGTGCACATGCCGTTTGGCAGCGTCTACACCAGCTTGCAGACCGGCGTCGTCGACGTCGCCGAGAACAGCATCAACGTCTACCTCGTCAACAAGCATTACGAGGTCGCGCCCGTCCTCAACATCACCGAGCATGAAGCCAACAACGCGCTGGTGTTCATCTCCGACAAGCTCTGGCAGAGCCTCACGCCCGAGCAGAAGGGATGGGTGCAGACCGCGGCCAACGAGATCAGCTCCAAGGAGCCGGCCAAGGCGTTCGAGCTCGAACGCACCGCGGCCGAGAAGCTGAAGAAGATGGGCGTCAAGGTCGTCGATAACGTCGACAAGAAGAGTTTTACGGCGATCGCCGATCCCTATCTCGACAAGCTCGCCAAGGAGCTCGGCCCGCACGCCGAGAAGATCAAGAATTTGATCCGGTCGATCAATTAAGACGACGGCAGACGGTGCGCTCCCTCTCCCGCTTGCGGGAGAGGGTAGGGGAGAGGGTGCCTCCGCAGTGGGATTCCCAATGAGGAGAGAGCCCTCACCCGGCGCTTCGCGCCGACCTCTCCCGCAAGCGGGAGAGGTTAAACCGATCCGCAGTAGCCGATCCAAATTGATATCATTCCGCACGAGACCACGACGACGAGGACGTAAATGCCCATCGCCGACAAACTGCTCGTTCGCCGTCAACGCCACCTGAAATGGCGCGCGCTCGACTGGCTCGAGCTTACCCTGATGATCCTCTGCGGCCTGCTCTGTTTCGGCTTCTCGCTGTCGGTCACCGCCGACATTGTCACCCGCACCATCGGCCATCCCTGGCTGTGGCTGCAGGAGGTGACGTCGACACTGTTCATCTACGCGATCTTCATCGGCACCGCGGCGGCGACAAGGCGCAACGACCACCTCTATCTCACCGCGATCTCCGAGGCGATGCACGGCACGTCGCGGCTCATCGTCGAGGTCCTCATCCGTCTCGTCGTGCTCGGCGTCGCCTTCTGCCTGATCTGGTACGGCTATCAGAATTATCTGCGCGGCTTCGGCAGCTTCCGCTTGCCGTCGGGTACGCCGATCGCTTCGCTCTACGCGATCATCCCGCTGTCGGGCGTGCTGATCGGCCTGTTCACCATCGAGCAGCTCGTCAACGGCCTGCGCAACGGCTTTGACCGCCCCGAGCCGCCCGAGGAGGATGGGGCGCCTGTCGTCACCGACGCGCAGATGAGGGCGCAGCCGTGAGCGCACCTGTTGTCCTCGCCTTGATGTCGATCTGCTTCCTGTCGTTCGGCTATCTCGGCGTGCCCGTACCGTTCTCTCTGATGGCCGGCGTGTTCATTGGCGCGATCCTGTCGGACGTCTCGCTCGCCGCGATCATCCAGAAGATCTTTGACGGCGTCGATTCCGAGGCGCTGCTGGCGATCCCGTTCTTCCTTCTGGTCGGTGAGCTCATGAGCTCGGCCAATGTGGTGGTGCGAATAGCCAATCTCTCGGTGTCGCTGGTCGGGCACATCAGGGGCGGGCTGTCGCAGGTCGTGGTCGTCTTCAGCATGTTCTTCTCGGAAATGTCCGGCTCGACCACGGCCGACGTCGCGGTAATGAGCCGCGCGCTGGGCGGCCCGATGAAGCGCGAGGGCTATGAGCCCGCCTTCATCGCCGCCATCATCGCCTCCGCCTCGACCATCGCCGCGCTGGTGCCGCCGAGCATTACGGCCGTGGTTTACGGCGCGGTCGGCAACGTCTCCATTGCCGGCCTGTTCATGGCCGGCGTCGTGCCCGGCCTGATGATCGGCTTCGGGCTGATGATCTACTGCTATTTCTTCGGTCCGTCGGGCTTGCGCAAACCGCGCGCGCCGCTGCGCCAGGTGGTGTTCGCGGCGGGCGACGCCGCTCTGCCGCTGATGATCCCGGTGATTCTGCTGGGCGGCATCCTCACCGGCTGGTTCACGCCGACGGAAGCCGGCGTCGTCGCCGTGGTCTGGATCATCCTGGTCGTGATCCCCGCGCTCAACCGTGGCCACATCAGGAAGATCCCGTACGATTTCTGCCTCGCCGGCCTGATCTTCTCGCTGCCGCTGATCACCATCGGCGCGGCCAACGCCTTCGGCTGGATGCTCGCCTATTTGCGCGGTGCCAGTTACATTGCGGACATGATCACCTCGATCGCGGGTAACGACCCGCATCTGATCATGCTGCTGATGGTGCTGCTGTTCACCGTGGTCGGCGATTTCATCGAGCCGGTGCCGACCATCATCATCTTCATGCCGCTGGTGAATGCGCTCACCGAGGCCGGCGAGATCAACGGCGTCCACATGGGCGTGGTGCTGATCGCGACGCTCGCCTTCGGCCTGATCACGCCGCCTTATGGGCTGGTGCTGCTGATGGCCTCGAAATTCGTCGGCATCAGCTTTGCGAAAGCGCTGCGCGCGGCGCTACCAATCTACCTTGTGTTCTTCGCCACCATCGCGTTCGCGATCTACTTCCCGAGCGTCGTGCTGTGGCTGCCGCGGCACGTGCTCCCCGAGTCGGTCGGCTGCTTCAAGTCGCCGGCGGGGACGGGCTATATCTGTCCGCAATAGCGACTTGCTCGATGCGCCAGTCGGCTCCCTCGCGCACGTAGCGGAACGGCGTGCCGTGGCTGTTCTTGAAGTAGCTGCCGCACAGCGCGTTCGCCATGGCCTGCATCACCGCGTCATGGCAAACGAACAGGAGGTCGTCGCCGGGATAGCGGTCGAGCCATTTGGAGACACAGGCCAGCGAACGTTCGGCCATGGAATCCCAGCTCTCGCCGTCGGCCGGCAGGATCGAGACGAGGCCCGTCGCCGAGGTGACGCCGTGCTTGATCATGAGGTCGCGGACGGGCAGGCCCTCGAAGCTGCCGAAATCGAACTCGATGATGCCGTCGTCGATCGCGAGCGGAACCGAGATTGCGTCCGCGATGATCTCGGCCGTCCGCGACGCGCGCACCAGGGGGCTTGCAACGATGCGGTTGATGCCGATATCGCGCAACATGTGCGCGGCCTCGTGCGCCTGCCGCAGGCCATCCTCGTTCAGCGGATTATCGGTCCGGCCCTGGAACAGCCCCTTGCGATTCCAGTCGGTCGCGCCGTGACGAAGGCCGTAGAAACTGCGCGCGGGTTTCACTTCGACTTGCTCGTGAATTTCTTCACAGCGGTGCGGAACTCCTCAGTGTTCATCGCCATGACGATCTTGTGCTCCTCGGCATCCAGCTGCTGCTTCACCGGCGTGGCGGCGGCCTGGTAGACCAGCTGCTTGGTGCCCGCGATCGCCGCCGGCGGATTCTGCGCCAGGCGCTCGGCGAGTTGTCGCGTCGCCGCCTTCAGCTCCGCGGCGGGAACGGTCTTGGCGACGAGACCCCATTCATGGGCCTGCTGCGCGGTAAAATTGTCCTCGGCGAGGAAGATCTGCAGGGCGCGGCGGGAGCCGACCGTGCCGACGATGCCGACGGTGGAGCCGCCGTCCGGCGACACGCCGATCTTGGCATAGGCCGGCGTGAATTTGGCGTCTTCGGCGGCGATGCAGAGGTCGGTGACGAAGGCGAGGCCCATGCCGGCGCCGGCGGCCGAGCCGTGCACGCTCGACAGCGAGATCTTCGGCATGCGCCTGATGATCTCGATGAAGGCGTGGTAGTGCTTCAAGAGCTCGCCGACGACCGGCGTCACCGTGCCCGCTTCGGCCGCAGCGCCGATCGTCTGGAGATCCCCGCCGGCCGAGAAGGCGCGGCCCTCGCCCTCGATCACCAGAACCCTGATTGCGCTATCACCCTCGATATAGGCCGCGAGCTGCTCGAGCTTCTGCGCGATCGGAAGGTTGATCGAGTTGAACGCTGTGGGGCGGTTGAGCGTGATGGTTGCGATCGGGCCGTCGATCCGCAGCAAGGCGGGATCGTCGGGCTTTGAGAGGGGAGCTGGCATCTGGAATATCTCCGGCAGGAGGTCGTTGTCGCAACTAAATCGCAGATGGCTGGGGGAGACAATCCCCGGTCGCCGCCCTTGCGTAACGCGAAACGATAGGCTCAAATGGCCCCGCCTTCGCCAAGGGACGGACACGAGCGCCGGATCCTCGTAAGGCCAGCAAACCAAAATCAGCGAGAGAGGAGACGACATGGGTGACGCTCGTGTCTCCGGAAGTGGACTGCTGCAATGACTGGTCCGGTGATCATCGTCGGGGCCGGCCATGGCGGCTATCAGGTCGCGGCATCGCTGCGCCAGGCGGGTTTTGCCGAGCCTATCAGCCTGATCAATGACGAGGCGCATCTGCCCTATCAGCGGCCGCCGCTGTCCAAGGGCTACATCAAGGGCTCGGCCGGGCCGGAGAGCCTGATGTTCCGCCCCGAGAAGTTTTACCAGGACCAGAAGATCGAGCTGATCGCCGGCCGCGCCGTGTCGATCGACCGCGCCGCGCACAAAGTCCTCCTCGCATCCGGCGAAACGTTGCCTTACGGCCATCTCGTGCTGGCCACCGGCGCGCGCAACCGGCTGCTTGACCTGCCCAACGCCAATCTGCCCGACGTGAAATACTTGCGCATCCTCGACGACAGCGAGGCGCTGCGACAGATCATGCCGTCGAAGACGCGCGCCGTGATCATCGGCGCCGGCTTCATTGGCCTCGAATTCGCCTCCACCGCGCGGATCAAGGGCCTCGAGGTCGACGTGCTCGAGCTCGCCCCGCGCGTGATGGCGCGCGCGGTGACGGCGGAGGTCTCGGAATATTTTCAGGACCGCCACCGCGAGGTCGGCATACGCATCCATCTCGGCGTGCAGGCAACCTCCATCGAAGCCGAGAACGGCAAGGTCACCGGCGTGTCCTTGAGCGACGGCCGGCATCTGCCCGCCGATCTCGTCGTGGTCGGCGTCGGCGTGCTGCCGAACATCGAGCTCGCGGCCGAGGCGGGGCTGCCGGTCGCGGCCGGCATCATCGTCGACGAATATCTGTCGACGGCCGACCCTGACATCTCCGCGATCGGCGATTGCGCGCTGTTCGCAAGCCCGCGCTTCGGCGGCTCGCTGCGGCTGGAATCGGTGCAGAACGCCACCGACCACGCCCGCTGCCTCGCCGCACGCCTGACCGGCGACAAGAAGCCGTACGACAGCCATCCCTGGTTCTGGAGCGACCAGGGCGATGACAAGCTCCAGATCGCCGGCCTCACCACCGGTTACGACCGCGTCGTGCTGCGCGGCGATCCCGCCAGGAAGGCGTTTTCCGCGTTCTGCTATCACGGCGACAGACTGCTCGGCATCGAATCGATCAACCGCGCCGGCGATCACATGTTCGGCCGAAGATTGCAGAGCATGGACCGCTCGATCACGCCGGAGCAGGCCGCGGATGAAAGCTTCGACCTGAAGAGCGCGCTGGCGTGAGTTTTCTCCCTCTCCCCGCTTGCGGGGCCGCGACGAGCTTCGCTCGCGCTGAGAGGGCAGGGGTGAGGGGCTCTATCCGCAGATGAGATGATCGTGAGACCTGTACCCCCTCACCCGAATTGCATCTGCGATGCAATCCGACCTCTCCCCGCAGGCGGGGAGAGGTGAAGAAAGCGCTCGCGCTACAAGATTGCCCTAACCTCCGCGGCCGTCGGCATCGACGGCCCGGCGCCCATGCGCTCCCTCACCCGGATCGCAAGAGCGATCCGACCTCTCCCCGCAAGCGGGGAGAGGTGGACCCGCAGCTCGCTCCGTGCGCTTCCAATCGACAGAGTTATCGCAGCTACCTCAGCGCCAGCCAGCCGAGCGTGAACAGGATGCCGCCGACGATCACCACCACCGCAACTGCCCAGGTGCTGACGCGGACGCTGCCGGTGACCTGCTTGGCTTCCTCATTGCGCGCGATCTCGCGATTGCGCTCCTTGTCGGCTTCGCTGGTATCAGTCATGGGTGATCCAAATCGGTTTAGCGCGTCTTGATGAAGCACATGCCGATGCGGCGCGAGGCCGCGGCAGCCTGACAGGTCAAACCTTTAGCACAGCTCCATGACGTAAAACTCTCATCCCGCGCTCCCGATCCCGCATTTTGCAGGGAACAATGCGCGCCCCAGCCGTCCTGATATTCGGTGCCGGCCAGCTCGCCGCTGCCGCGGGTCTGCGGCCGGCTGGCAAATCCGCGTGAGAAATCAGGACGTTTGCCGGCGGCGAACGCGGTCAGGATGTCGCGACGGCGGAGCTGGTCACCGACAAAATGCGGCGAGGCCGGCACAATGGTGGAATTGGACGGCTTGTCCGCGAGCCAGTCGACGCCCGGGAAATGGAAGCCGCCGATGCCTCGGGTCTGATGGCAGCCGGCGCAGGTGACGTCGTTGAGACGGCGCTGGAAGCCCGCGACCGAGCGGATGTTCTGCAGGTCCCCGCGCGCGGCCGCCTGCTTCAGCGCGCCGACCACGTCGTTGTTGGTGAAGACCGGATTGTCCTTGCCCTCACCTTCCATCATGCCGAATTCCGGCTGCAACGCGGAGGCATCGAGCCCGGCCGGTGTCGGCACCACCGCGACCTTGGCCAAAAACTTCTCGGGGATCAGCACCGTGCCGCGATCGAACTCGCGCAAATTCTCCGGCGCGAGCAGCCAGTCTTTAAAGTCGCGCCGCAGATCATCGTCTGCAAGGATGCGGTCGCGGTCGATCTGGTTCTCCAGCGTCGATTCCTCGAACGTCTTCGTCGCGGCATCGTACTTGAACACCTTGAGCAGATAGTCGGAGCGGAAATCGTGCAGTGCCGATTTCGGCGCGACGGAGACCTGGATGTTGGTCTCGATGCGGTCGAGCATCGCGTCGGAAGGATGAACGCCGCCGCCGATCAGCCCCTGCCAGTCGCCATTGTCGAGCCAGCGCAGCGCGACCTCGGCACAGGTCACCGGGTTGCCGCTCGCATCCGCCTGGCGCGGGTCCCTCGCCTTCAGCACCAGATTGAACGTCATCGGCAGACGCGTTGCGGTCTTGCCGCCGTCCGGCTTGTTGTCGAACCGCGCAAGACGATAGATCAGCCGGATCTCGCCGCAGGATTGTTCCGAGACATAGGCGCGGTCCATGCGGTTGACGATGCCGGCCAGCACGAAACGCGTGTCGGGCGACTTCAGATTGGCCCGGTCGAACAGCTGGACGTCAAAGCCTTCGCCGACGCCGATGGTCTCGCTCGGAAAGGCCGCCTTCTGCTGCGCGACGTAGCGCTCGAGCTCCGCGTCGATCGCGGGTGGAATTTGCTCGAGCTGCGACAGCTGCGAAAACATCTGCTCGGTCGTCAGCGGAAAGTTCGCGTTCCGCTCCGGCCAGAGCAGCCGCGAGATCGTCAGCACGTCGCTCTGGTCGAGCTTTTTCAGCAGATCAGGATCGGTGATCGCCGTGCCATGCGTCAGCGATGTAGTTCCCGCCGCGAAAAGCGGAACGGCGCCGCCGACCAATGCGGCAACAACAACCAGAATTCGCAATGCACGGCTCATGCCTGAGGTAACACCGCGCGGGGACGCCTATTCAAGCAAAAAGGCGCTTCACACGGTGGTGAAGCGCCTCTTTGAAAACAAGATATCGGCGTGCTCAGCGCGCGACGATCAGGCCCTTGCTGGTGACGACCACCCAGCGGCCGTCCTGGCGACGGATCGCATCGACCCGGCCCACGCCGGGAATGGGGTCGCCGGCATAGACCTCATAGAGGCCGTCGCGGCCCTCGATCAGTGCGCCGCCATTGGCGACGTCGCGGGCGGCAAGAGTCGCGAGCGCAAGGATGTCGGCCGCCGTAAAGCACCTCGCGCATTTTTTTGGATCGGATCTTTAGGCTCCGGCGATCAAAGCCAAGCGATTCCCGCGCCGGTTGATATAGATCAAAGGATATCCGAGCTCGGTTCTGGCTACGCGAGGGGGAGAGCAGGTCCGCTAAGGTCAAAATTAGCCTTGCGATCGTTCGAATTGGACGCAAGTACGTCTCCAATCGTCTAGAAGCGGACGCCGGATTGGAAGGGCTCCCAGTGGAACATGACCAGCTTCACTAGCTGAGGAGGTCAACATGACCATTACGGAAAGCACCGTCCCCGCTTCCCCGAAGCACGCTCCTTGGAATAAGGGGAAGATCGTCGGCGCAAAGCCGCCGCTCCGTCCGAAGCACGTCTGGTCAATCCGAACCAAGCTCCAAGTCGAGGGGCGAACGCGCGATTTGGCAATGTTCAACGTCGCCATCGATAGCAAGCTGCGCGGCTGCGACGTCGTCGCCTTGAAAGTTGAAGACCTTGCGCCCGGCGGGTATGCGGCCGACCGCGCGACCGTCCGACAGAAGAAGACTGGCCGGCCAGTTAAATTTGAGCTGACGGAATCGGCGCGGCAAGCTATCGACGATTACCTGCGGCTCACGGGCAAGAAGTCAGGAGAATACCTGTTCACGGGCCGGCGGCCGAGCGGGCATATGACGACCCGCCAGTATGCCCGTCTCTTATCCCGCTGGCTTGCCGACATTGGACTGGAGCCGCACTTTTTCGGGACGCATTCCCTTCGCCGGACCAAGGCGACCTTGATCTATCGCCGAACCGGCAACCTGCGAGCCGTACAGGTCCTTCTGGGGCATACTAAGATTGAGAGCACCGTGCGATATCTCGGCATCGAGGTCGACGACGCCCTCGCGATAGCAGAACAAGTCGACGTCTGACTTCGGGGGCAGATCAGACGTGCTCTGCTCTGCCCTTACGGACGCCTCCGGGCCAAAAGCGGAAGAACGCCCGAATTGTCTTGAAGCTCTTCACATTGTCCCGACGTCTGCAATGCTTAGGTATCCAAGCTGCCACCCTTTTTGGACTCTGCAACGCGGTTTCTGTACACGGGCCGCATCAGGTTGATGGAGTTTGAGCCTTCCGTATTGCTGGATCGATGTCAAACGCTTGGTAAGCAATGGAATTGCCGACTAGGTGAACAAGACCGTCCCACCTTCTTCTACAATCCACGTAAAAGTTGGCCGCATTGCGAAAATCGTCCGTTGCGCAAATACCGGCGCTCTGTAGTCGCTGTCGCGCATTATCGAACCGGGCTCGCCAGAGTAGCTGATCGGCATCGTCCGCTTCATGCCGCGGGTTCTCTTGCAGGAAGACGTCGCTGAGAGTGGAGAGGAGTAGTAGCGCGGAGGACCACATTTGTGTGACCGCGCCCGATTGTTTCAGCCAATCCGCATCGTCCGGCAAGGCACTTCGGATCAGCGAAACAGCATCAAGCGCGACGAGCCACGACCTCGACACGGCGTAGATCGGCTCAGGGAAGCGGAAGTAGAACAGGATAGGATAGAAATGGTGGGCTTCCTTTGCTTCCGTGAGCTCTGCCGCCAGCGATGAGAGGTTGTTGTAACCCGCGCTGAGCTGGTTCTTTGCAAATAGGTGCGCGAGCAACTCGGCCGCATCGCCGTTCTCGCCGGAGAGCGCGTGGATTTTGAGACAGAGCGAGTTTCTGCTCCTGAGCGCGCCATAGATCTGCATCAGGTAAGTGATGGTGAGCGATATGACGGACGTTCCAATCACCTAGTTAAGAAGAAACAACAGCTTTGCTCCAGCGCTTTGCGGGCCGAAATTGCTGCCGCCAACGATCGAGAGGCTGCTTCCAGCCACGTAAAGCGCCGTCACGAAATCCGTTGGCGTCTCTTGGCTACTGCTCGTGATGCTCGTCCCGAGCAGAGGGTGGACGATCAGTGCGGCCCCCAGCGCGAGCAGGACCGACCAGGTCAGTAGCAATGCGACTACAATGATAGGCCCGCAGAACGAAAGCAGATGATTGTTGCGGCTCGAAGCAACCCCGCGCATTGCTCGCCACACCAGTCTTGCCAGGCGGTCGCTCATGATCCCGGTGCCAGCGCGGGCGTAGAGCACCGTCAGGAAGACGTCGGCAAGGACGATGCCCATCAACAACGTGCCCAATGCAGGCTCCACCCAACGCACCATCGACCTCCGTGGCTGTGTCGCCGGCCCTGCTTCGTCGATTATTTCTGTTTGAAAGCGCCGTCTGACGCGGCCGCATTGGCCTCGCGCGGCATGAACTTGAACAAGGTAAAGTTCTTGTCCGTCCATGTCATGTGGAACCAGGGCGAATCCTGAATATGCGATGCCGTCACATAGACGGCGCCATCGGGACCTTGGGAAAACGTATCCGGCCAGCGCAGGCGCGAATCTGTCAACAGCTGCCGTATGCTGCCGTCCTGCGGGTTGAGGGCCTTAACTGCGTTGTCAGCGATCGAGCTCAGGTAGATCTCGTCGTTCTCGCCTGTCCAAAGTCCATCTACCGGCTCCGTTGTCGCCACCGTCTCCGGACGGGCACGACTTGCCGCGTCGGGGTTCTGGATATCGGGTGTGCGGATCTTGTAGAGGGTCTTCCCTGTCAGAGCTTGCCAGATACAGCGTATTGCCGTCTTTAGATAGCGCCAGGCTATCGGCATTGAACAGCGGTTGCCGTCCATCAGGCCGCCGCACCGGGCGGCCATCGCTCATCACATTGACGCTGGGATCGAATTGGGTTGAAGGATCGTCGCTCAGCACACGCCACGCCTCTCCTGACTCGATCTTGAGAACGACCAGACCGCCAGGTGAGCCGGAGTCCGTCAGGTAGGCGAATTTTCTATCGGGCGCGATGCGAATATCGTTCAGATAGCTACCCGGACCAGCGACCTCCGAAGGGATCGGGAAGGATCGTTTCACGTTGTTTGACTTCAGATCTATCTCGACCACCGTGGGGCCGCCCTTGATCGTCTTCTCGGCATTTGGAGCTGCCGGATCGACGACCCAGAGAGACCCGCGCTGGTCTGCGACAACGCTTTGAACGCAAACGAAGTGATCGCTGGGCGAGACCTCGGACATCCGAGCGTTGCGCCAGCTGTTCCACTCCTGATCGGGATAAGGCTTGATCGACCCGTCCGGCATGAGTTCAGCGACCGAGACGGGCGTGTCCTCTGTCCAGCGCGGAAAGTTCACGAAGATGCGGCCGTCCGGCGCAACCGTAACACCGGTTACCTGGTGGTCAAACGTAGCGACCACTTGCAAGCGGCCGTCGCGCGTGTCCACCAAAGGAGACAGAAGTCGTTCCGCCCTGGCCTTGATGTCTTGTGTCGTGGTTTGCGCGTGAACCGCGGATGATATCGACAGGAGCACTGCCGCGCCGTAGCCGAACAGGTTTGGACGCATTGCGTGGCCTCTCGCTTGGGGAAATTCAGGACACAATCCTCGCTTGTCGACATCGTTCCCGCTGCCGAGTGAAACCGAGCTGCAAGTCGTCAGGAGTAAACCCAGGTTAAGGATCGCGCATCTGCCGGTTCTCAATTGCAAACGAAGCCGCAATCTATTTATTTGGAATAGAAACCGCTCACCAATCCACGAGTTCGCGCTCAGGTGGGGCGTAAACCTGGAGCGGTCGGCATGAAGGCACTCGTTTGGCACGGCAAAGAAGATATCAGGTGTGACACTGTCACAGATCCGGAGATCCAGGACGCCAGAGACGCAATCATCAAAGTGACGAGCTGCGCGATCTGCGGCTCGGACCTGCATCTCTTTCACAATTTCATTCCGGCCATGCTGCCCGGCGATATCATGGGCCATGAAATGATGGGCGAGGTCGTCGAGGTCGGCTCAGGCGTCAATGGGAAATTGAAGAAGGGCGACCGGATCGTTGTGCCTTTCACGATCATCTGCGGTGAATGCGATCAGTGCAAGCGCGGCAACTTCTCCGTTTGCGAGCGCACCAACCGCAACAAGCACATTGCGGACAAGGTATTTGGCCATACGACTGCAGGCCTATTTGGCTACACGCATTTGACCGGTGGCTATCCCGGCGGCCAGGCAGAGTATCTTCGCGTGCCGTTTGCCGACGCCACCCATATCAAGGTACCTGACGGACTGACCGACGAGCAGGTGCTCTTCCTTGGAGATATATTGCCCACGGGATGGCAGGCGGCGGTCCAATGCGACATCGAGCCGACCGACACCGTCGCGATCTGGGGCTGCGGGCCAGTCGGACAGATGGCGATCCGTAGCGCCATGCTGCTCGGGGCGAACCAGATCATCGCAATCGATCGCATTCCGGAACGGCTAAGCATGGCGGAAGCAGGCGGCGCGACCACGATCAATTTCGAGAAGGAAAGTGTTGTCGAGCGGCTCAACGAGCTGACCGACGGCAAGGGGCCTGAAAAGTGCATCGATGCCATAGGCATGGAGTCTCACGTTTCGTTTGGCCAGCCCGATACGATCGTCGATCGCGCGAAGCAGCTGATGCTGGTGGAGAGCGACCGTCCCCACGTGCTGCGTGAAATGATCTACGTCTGCCGCCCAGGCGGCATTCTCTCGATTCCGGGGGTTTATGGGGGCTTGGTCGACAAGTTTCCGATGGGCCAGCTCATGAACAAGGGGCTGAGTGTTCGCACCGGACAAACGCACGTCAACCGCTGGACCGACGAGTTGCTCCGCTACATCCAGGAAGGTCACATCGATCCTTCCTTTGTCGTCACGCACAAGGTGAGCCTCGAACAGGGGCCGGAAATGTACAAGGTGTTTCGAAACAAGCAGGACAGCTGTGTGAAGGTCGTGCTCAAGAACTGACAAGAAAGGACATAGTCGTGGCTATTGGACAAATCGCAAACTTTGTACGCTCGAAGGGTGATCCGAAAGTCGTCAGCACGGGCCCGAGTTCGTTCGGCGCTTCCGACCGGATGGCGCGCAATCTCGGCTGGTTCAGCCTAGGTCTAGGCGCACTGGAGATGCTGGCTCCCGAGCGCGTCACACGTGCGCTCGGCATGCAAGGCCAGGAAAGGCTCGTTCGCGCCTACGGCGCCAGGGAAATAGCCTCTGGCGTGCTATCGCTCTCGGCCGACAAGAATGCAGGACTGTGGAGCCGCGTTGCCGGCGACGGGCTCGACATCGTAACATTGATGGGAGGCTTGCACGCCGATAATCCCAAGAGAGGAAACGTGGCGCTTGCCTTGCTGATGGTTGGGGGCATCACTCTGCTCGACTTCGCAACCGCGAAGGAGGTCGGCGCGCGCCACGCACCGGGGTCCGGCTCTCGCCGGAACTACTACGACCGCACCGGCTATCCGAAAGGAATGGCCGCCTCGCGCGGGATTAGCGGTCCCAAGAAGCTCAGGAAGCAACTCGCTGCGACCTAGCTTAGGCGCGTCCCGCGCGGTGGCATGCTGCCGTTGCCGGGATGCTGCCCCACGTGGAGTTCAAGAGTTGGACGAGGAGATGGTCCGCTGTGGGTCAAAATGCGAAGAACTCAGCTTGAGCAAATCTGGTCCGCTCTGCCGCGATGAGCGGACCTCCGTCAGACGCGGCGCAACTTCGCAGATGGTCCACAAGCAGCCATCTCTCCTCAAGTCTTTGTGGCGGATCCGTATAGGTGTCCTCGGCGCCGTGGTTAGCCACACCTGTTTCTGACTTCACATTCACGGCAACTTCCATTCCGACTTCGTCATCGGGTTCGCCCCAATATGTCCCCCACAGTGGAATGGCCTGCTGCGGCGTCCGGGCAACGCCGACCCTGATCAGATCACGATTTCCAACGATACCGTTGGTCGGGTCGAACTCGACCCAGCCTGAGCCGGGAATGTAGATCGAGCACCACGCGTGCGTCGATCCGCCGCCAAGTCGCTCCGGTCCGTCTCGGTCGGACACATATACGTAGCCTGTAACGAAACGCGCAGCGAAACCAAGCGAGCGCGCCCCCTCCATCATCAGCAAGGCGAAATCGCGACACGTTCCCTGCTGCAGCGCGAGCGTCTCGGCAGGGCTGCGTGCCCGGCGATGTCCTGCGCAGATAGGAGAAGCCTTGGGCGATCGCCTCGTTGAGCGTCATCAACAAGTGGCCCGTCGGCCGGCTCGCGTCACGCACAACGAACTTCGACAACCAATCATCGACCGCGTGGTCGTTCGGATGATGGCGCCGCATGTAGGGCAGGAGATCCGGCAACTCGTCGTCACCATACGAGAACGGATGCTGGCGGGCGTATTCCTCGATCCGAAAGTCCGGCGCGTTCTCCGGCGTGTGTTCGAGGCGAATTATCGTGTCGATTCCAGGAGGTCACTCGACGCATTGAAATCGACCAAGGTCTGGCAGTTGCCGAACACGTCGTGGATCCACCGGATCTCTGCTGGCTCCGGCCGCACTGTAAGTTGGCAGTCGAGCAAGCGCTGATCGAAGCTGTCACGCGGACGGAAGAGGAGGTGGTGGCGCCCCAGTTTGACCGGCCGGTGGTAGCGATAGACGGTGCTGTGGTGGACGGCGTAGATGGTCATCGCGCGCGCTCGGGCCCCACCCAATATGGCCTCTTTTCACCGATAGTTCCACTTCCGCAAGTGAACCCCCAACTGCCTGCTATTTCAGCACTTTCCGAGGGGTTCTCTGAGGAACCCGACGGAAGGATAGTGGGCGGCCGGACGCCGCGGCCCTCGACGCGCCACAGGTGGCGCTTCAGGAGCTTCCCGACGAGACGCTGGTCTATCTGCTGGGCAGCCGCTATTGCGATACCCAAAAGCTCACCGATCTTGCCTGGACGATGTTCGGTGCCATCGAAGGCGGCTGCGCGCGTGTTGAGGCGATCTGCGATTACGTCCACAACCGCATCCAATTCGGTTATCACTTCGCGCGCAACGACCGGACGGCCCTGGAAGCTCATGAGGAACGCATTGGGGTCTGCCGCGACTTCGCCCATCTGGCGGTGACTCTGTGCCGATGCGTGAATATCCCGGCCAGATATTGTACGGGTTATCTCGGCGACATCGGGGTGCCGCCCGATCTGGCGCCTATCGACTTCAGTGCTTGGTTGGAGGTCTATCTTGGTGGACGCTGGTACACGTTCGACGCGCGACATAATCATCCCAGGATTGGTCGCATCTTGATCGCACGCGGCAGAGACGCCGCCGACGTCGCGATCTCCACGACATTCGGCCCCGCGCAACTGGTGCGCTTCACGGTCGTCACCGAGGAGATCCCGGAGAGCAATCAGCGATGCCGAGATTTCACTTCAAACTCTGCGATACCCGCATTGTCGCGGATCATGGCACCCACGAGCTCGCCGGTGCGACAGCCGCCCGGATAGAAGCAATCAGGCTGGCCCGCTCGATCCGTGAGGCCAGACCCGAGCTGGCCGGCAGAAACTGCTCAGTGTCCGTCACAACCTGCACGGGCGAGCCAGTCTGCAGGATTCCCATCGATGACGCAATGTAGCCGACTATCTCGCGGACAGCTTCAATACTGAAACAGTCCGATCGAGCCGCGCCCTAGGTCATAAGCAAGCGCAAAGCCTGTCCTCCGTCGCGGCGAGAAAGCCCGCTTGCAAACGCCGAAGGTAGCCCGATCTAACTAACTCGACAGCTGACGTGTGGCGATCAAATGGTAGTTCGGCTCTGGGTCAATCGACGGTTTGGCTCGGTTTAGGTTAAGTCCGGTCTGCCCCTGACAGCCGACATATCCTCGGCCGTGGGACGTGGCAGCAATGGGCCAAAACGGAAGTCAGCGTTGGCGGGATTGAAAGAGGCCCGCGAACTGTAGTTCATCTTGCGGCGGAGTCTATGGATGATCTCCCTCAGCTCGGCGGCGTACTCTTCGATCAGGCGCCGCGCCTCCTCCAAGCGCGTCGGTTTGGGCTCCGGGCGTTTCTCTGAAGCGGGCTCGTCCATGCCTGAGGCTTGGACCGGGGGGTTCCAGCTCCGTCAAGATGCGGTCGCGGCCGTCGATATGCAGGGCTTGGGTTTCCCTCATCGTCGCCAGCACGGCTCTTGCACCTTAGTGTCGTGGTTGTGCCGATCCAGTTCAGCGATCAACGCCTCTTGCTTCGCGAGCAAGCCTAGACCCTCCGATATGTGGCGTTCGGCTATCGCTAGATGCCTATGCAGCATGGCGCGGTCCATCCCACACCGTACAGCGAATTAGGACACCGCGCAGAACCCAGGGTGAAATAACAGCACCGTCGCAGGGTGCTGTCCTAATTAGGACACCTCAAACGGACAGCGCTCGCTAACTGAGCGCCGGGCTTTGCTTAGCCCTTCGGCTTCCGGCGCCCGTTGCTCCAAATAACAAGGGCAAGTAGCGCCGATCCGATGCAAATGCCGATAACCAGCGCGAGTGTTATGACCGAGGGTTCCAAAAAGGTACCAAGTGTGAATGATGGGTGATCCGTTTATAGACCCGATGCTAGTGGCCGGAAACAGGCCACACCGATCTCCGTTCGCCACAGACAGCCCAACTTGAGAACGTCTCGCGAGTCCGCTGTGGGTCAAAAGCGGCGGCGGGCGTGCACGCGGGCCGAGGTCGGCTCTACTGCGGACCACCGACATCGGTTGGAGCATTGTTCGGCTCAGGGCCAGGCAATCAATCGGTCTTACGAACAGATTTGCCCGCGCAACCAAGAACCGTACTCAGCGACGATGTTAGTAGAAACAAGCCGGCGCCGGGCTGAGAGCGGCGGCTTTTCTTTTACGCACTCACATGGCCGCGACTATCGCCGCATGGGGAAGAAACAGTCAGCGGTAGCGCCAGTTTTCGACGTCATCAATTAGATGACGCTCTTGGTTACGCAATTCATCAACTAGACGTGCGAGGTAGGGTGGCAGCGGCGAGACTTCGAGAGCTAAGTCTTGTTGCAACCTGTCACCCACCTTGTCACAGATCGACCGGGCAATCTTATGGTCGATGTGGTCGGATATTCGGTTGGGGGTGGCCATTTCGCGACATCCCGATTAGCCCCACGATTTATCTCAAGCAACAGGGTTGGAAATTGTTTCGCGTTTTTTTGAAGGATCCGATGGTTCCGTCTATTGGAACGAGTGGTCACGGGGCTAATCGCCACTCGGTCATTGCCGCTGCTCTCATCCTTCATTTCGTGCGCCCTGAAATCAGAAGAGGCCGTCCATTCGGGGGCAAAATCGGAAGTCGGGGTTCACCGCGGTCTCGGTCACCTGGTTTGAAGCGAACCATTGCCCCTTCTCGGTTGACAGTCAGCACAGGGCAAAAAAGCGAATTACCGTGCGCAGCGCCGAGAATTCCGGCCTAGGCAATCCGTGTGCCGTCGCTCCCATTTGTCAACGTGGTTGACGGTAATCGCCCGGAATTGCTGTTCCGCGAACTATTGGATGGAGTCCAGCATGATCATGTTGCCTTGTAGAATTGGTCGTGGTGGTTGAAGTTCGGCGCATATGTCACCGGCTGCAATGGCGGTGTCATGACGGCGATATGGACTCCCGAGGTGACCGGCGCCTTGAAGTTAGCATCGCCTGCACCTCTTCCCTAATGAACCAATGGCCGGCCACAGCGCGACCGGCGACGGTGTCGTCTGCTGGCGGAGCGTAGCGGCCGGCGACTGATGATGAATCGGGAAAGGCGTTATCCAGTAGAGGAGTATCCTATGAAGTTGGCTCAAACATCAGCACTAGTCATTTGTCTGCTCTGCGCGCCGGGAATTTCGTTGGCCGCAGACGTCAAGGGGGACGTGGAGAAGGCTTACGCAGCGTGGGATGCCGCATTCAACAAGCACGACGAGAAGGCCATCGGCGCCTCCTATGTCGCGACGGCAAAATTGATGCCGCCGACACATCAGGTCGCTTCGGGTCCGGCCGAGATCGAGAAGTTCTTTGCCGGACTCTTCGCGAGCGGTGTGACTGATCACAAGTTGGAGATGATCGACGCCGGCGGAGACGACAAGGTTGTCTTCGGCACAGCCAAGTGGAGCGCCACGGGTAAGGACAAGGAGGGCAAGCCGTCTCCCTTCAGTGGTTTGGCGACGCACGTCTTCGAACGGCAAGCCGACGGATCACTCAAATTAAGGCTGCAAACATTCAACTAAAGCGATTGAGGCTCAATCTGTCCGGTGGGGCGGCGGCCTTACCGGACACCCAAAACGGCTACTTGCCACTGGTGAAGGATATGTCCGGATTGGGTCAAAATCGGCGGTCCAGACTGCTGCGATCAGCTTCCGCTCTACGCCCGACAGCCGACGCCTCAACGGGCATTCTGCTTGGCCGCGACGGGCCAGTAGCCGACGTCCACTCGCCTTCACTCCTCTCAGGGAGGCGGCTTGGAGAGCTCCAGTAGCAGCCGCTCGACATCCTGTTCGTGAAGCCGCTGTGTGTCCCGTAGAGTGGTGAGGATCTTCAGGGCTTCCGTCGTTTAGCGAGGCCGAAGATTGAGCGCGCGCCTTAGCCACGCCGACCGATAATGCTGTGCCTGCGATTGAAATCCCGCCGCCTCATGATGTCCCCAGACCGAAGCAGTATTTATGGCGAGATGAGGCGGTCGCGCAGGGCGATCATCACGGCCTGCGTGCGGGTCGCGGCGTTGGGCTTTTCGCAGCAGCTCTTGATATGCGCCTTCACCGTGCGCGCCGTGTTGATCAGGGAGCCGGCGATCTCCTCGTAGGACCAGCCAACGGCCACCAGCGTCAGCACCTCGCGCTCGCGCAATGTCAGTGCGAGCTGCGGCGCATCAGACCGGCCGCGCAACTGCAGCGCCCGATCGAACGCATAAAGCGCCATGAGATGCAGCGCGAGCAGGGCCCCGCTCGGCAGGTCGATCTCCGCCCCACCGAAATAGACCTGGCCGATGCGGCCGGTGACATCGTTCACCGGGATCACAACGCCGTCCATATTCCGAAGTCGCGGGCGCGCTGCACCAGCTCGACGGCGCGCGGCTCGCGCACCGGATCGTAAGGCGCTTCCTTGAGCCAGCGGAACGGCCGGACCGTCATCCGGCGATAGCGCAGCGCCGGATCGTCCCAGACGAACTTCGCTTCGGAATACATGTCGAGAAAGCCGCGCGGCAGCCGTTCCGCGAGCACGGCCTTGCGCGCAGGCTTCTCGGTCGCCAGCGGGGCGATATAGGAGCAGCAGAAACAGTCGAACCCATACTGCCGGACCGCGTGGTCCATCGCATCGAGAACGCGCGCGGTGGTGCAGCGCCCCGACTTTTTCGACAAACTCGAAGGCGCGGCTGGGGATCAGGTTCATAGGTCCTCTTAAGCAGTATCGTAATCGATCAGATCGCATCGTGGAAGCAACGAACGTGCCTACTCTGGGTCAGACGCAGCCCCCATAAAACTAGGCGAGAAAGCGGCCACGAGCAGACGAGAGACCACTAGCGAACGAATGTTCCGCAGCGTAAGCTGCCAACACCAGTCCTCCGGAGGCTGGACAAAAAATTAAGGGAGAACGCGAAGATGTCCCGTAACAATGCGATAGGATTATCTTTTGCGGCCGCCATGCTGCTCAGCACGAGCTTTAGCACTGGGCACGCGAAGCCATTGATGATCGTGGGGCTTGATGAGAAGCTTCTGTGGGACGTAAGCGGCAAGCCCGTTCTCTCTGCACCCGGCAAGGACCAGGTTCTCATCGTCGATCTAGCCTCTCCTGAAACCCCCAAGATCGTTGCTGCCCTGCTGCTGAAGAACTCGGTGGTCGGACCGCCCGTGAACGTCGCGATCGATCCCAGCGGAACGATGGCGCTGGTCGCCGACTCCGTCGATGTCGTCAAGGACGGAGAGGTGCTGAAACAGGTGCTCGACAATAAAATCTACGTCGTGGATTTGCAGGCCGATCCGCCCAAGCTGGCCGCGACGCTCACTGGCGGGAAGCAGCCATCCGGGCTCAGCTTCAGTCCAGACGGCAAGATGGCGCTCGTCGCCAATCGCGGAGACAATTCGATCAGCGTCCTGTCCGTGAACGGCACTGACGTGAAGATCACGGACAACGTTGCGATGCCCGACAGTCCGTCGCACGCGACGTTCACCCCGGATGGCAAGAGAGCCCTGGTCGCCCGCTTCCCTGCTCACAAGATCTCAATGCTGGACATCGCAGGTGACAAGGTGACGTACAACAAGATTGACTTGCCGGCCGGCCAGTGGCCCTACAATGTTGCGGCCGCACCCGGCGGGAAAATCGCCCTGACCTCGGACAACGGCAACGCAGGTGCCTCCGATGGAAGCGTGGATACCACTAGCGTCATCGACCTGGAGACCAATCCGCCGCGCATCATTGATCGCGTAGTGGTGGGCGACGGTCCCGAGGGTCTTGCAATCAGTCCCAAGGGCGACGTCGCGGTTGCCGTGATTCTGCGCGGCTCCAACATGAAGAACGCATACTTCTACGAAAAGAACGGCAGCATCACGGTGCTGAAGATTGACGGAAAGAAAGTGAGCAAGATCCAAGATATCGAAGTCGGTGGGTTGCCGGAGGCCGCGGTATTCACTCCTGACGGCAAATACCTTCTTGTCGGCAACTATCTGACACAGGACTTCTCGATACTGAAGGTAGACGGCACGAACGTAACGGATACGGGCAAGCGCTTCCAGGTGCCGGGGCATCCCGCCTCGGCCAGGATGGGGCCGTAGCGCTTATACCAATTGTCGAGCGCTGAGAAGTCGAAGGCCCGCTTCAAATCGGGCCTTCATTCTGTAATCAGAAGATTGGTAATTCTCTTTCAGTGGCCGGGCCGAGACCGCGAACGGCGCCATATGCTTGCACCAGGACCGCTATGGGTCACACTGCGAAGAACTCAGGTTGAGCAAATCTGGTCCACTCTGTCGCGATGATCGGACTAGCGACAGACGCCGCACAACTTCGCAGATGGGCATAACCGGAAATACAAGGTTCACTCGATCACCTCGTCGGCGCGGGCGAGGATCGAAGGCGGGATTGTGATACCCAGCGCCTTGGCGATCTTTAGATTGACAATCAGATCAATTTTGGTCGGCTCCTGGACGGGCAGATCGGAAGCCTTGGCGCCCTTGAGGATTCTTGTCGACGTAACCGGCGCATTGGCCGAACATGGCTTTGATGTTAGGCATGTAACTCAAGAGACCGCCTGCATCGCTAAGAAGCACGCTCGGCAGACGGTGCTCGCGCGCAAGGTCGCCCAAACGCGCCCGATGGCTGTAAGTAAGCGACGAGCCAAGCGCCACTACGGCTTCGGCGTGCGCCCTATCCATCGCGGAATGGCAGATACGTCACTATTGCCTGTGGTTGCGGGTGGGGCACTGGTAGTGAAAGCAGAGCAGAGGAATAGTAATGAACCGTGTTACGATAGCCCTAGTCTTTGTCCTGATCACACTATCGCCTGTTCATGCCCAATCTTCGGATTGGAACAGGTCTATCCGCCGGCAATCCTGGTCCGGAATCGCTTACCGCGACGAGAACGCCTACCGTGAGCAAGTTGAACGTTCCTTAGACCCTTCCAATCCTTTCGTATCAGACTCACAGAAGGGACTGATCAGGAATCAATACCTTGAATACCTGCGGCATCAAGAGCAGCAGCGTATTCAACGGCAAGGGCAAAGATACCAGATAGAGCGGGAACGGCAGCGCTAACGAACGCGGTATCAAACTCCTCGGCCGTTCTGGCGGGCACGAGTTGCAATGTGACCGCCAGCTTCGGCGCCGCAGCCTCGAATTGGCGGCGAGATACGCATGACGCTTGCTCCAACAGACCCGTAATCCAAACGGGTCGGGCCGGGGGCGTCAAGGTCAGTCGATGACCCGCGATCTATGCAGGGTCCGGTGGCTCGCTATTGTTTCTTTGGCTTGCGAAGAATTGGACGCATGATGTCGATGGTCGTAAAGCTGGTCTCGAACCGCTTTGGCAGCAATGGCATCTCGTCAGGGCCGACCCTATTGCAGACCGGGCAGGGCGCACCCGCGCCGCCGCATCCGCAGGCCTTCGGCCCTTCCCACGGACGGTCGGGGTGGTTCTCGCAAACCCAATGCGTGCCGTCGCAGCGCACGCAAGTCATGTCGGACCCCCTTCGATGCTGGGCATTGGGTCAGAACGGCCCCCAGCCCATCTCCGGGGCTGGTGGGGGACGAGCCGGGGCCGCCAGCGCACGCTAACCAACGCATGCACTGGCAGCAATCTCGGCCTTCGCTTTCTCTTCGTATGTACGAAATGACCCTGATCGCGGATTAAATTTGAGGCTACCCCGATGGAATAGGGAGACGGCTCCAGTGGAGCGCACGAGAGCCGTCCCGCCAACCCTTCCTCCAGCCCTAGTGAAAGGCTAACAGGCAGAAAAGGTTTCGATGCCCCGTGTCGTTCCTATTACCTTTGGCAGGGGCCCCGAGCTGTCCAACGGTTCAGGGCTGAAGCCTCGATAGAAGCCGTTGCCGATCCTGTTCGCGAAGGCGCTGATCCTTGCGCACGCATCGCCTTCGGCGGCGTCCCCAATCTCGCCGAGCAGCAGGGTCAACAGCGCGGTCATCGGCGGAGACCGACGAGGAGCACACCGACCGGGAAACATTGCTCCGCCATCTGATGGAGGGGCAATACAGCAGCCCGGTTCGCATCGTCTGTTTCAACACTGGCGAGGGATGGTCGAGGGACGCCTCCGAGGACATCGCCGAGGAACTGCAACAGCGCTGCGCCGACCGCACCGACGTTCCGCCATCTCTTGAGGAAGTTCTTCAAACCCATGGGCGGCAGGCGGATATTCAGTTGACGCTCCTCTAGCGCGGCCTCTCCCCCGTATTTGAGGGCAGAGCAATGCGGAAGAACTTCTTCGCCATCACCTACGTGGAAATGGACTGCATTGGCGACTACGCTGACTTCGTGGTCTATCTCCCAATGCGCAAGGGCGACTACAGGGTGCATTCGCCGTCAGAGTGCCATTGGATGGTGCCGGGCAGCGAGCAGGGCCGCGACGAGCACGGGAAGAAGTCGACGAGCAGCTTCGTTGCGGCGGCGTCGTAATTTTCTCCGCCAAGGTGCTGAAGCGGACAGAAGCCCGGCCTGCCGGTCGAGTAGCCTCGTTGGTGCTTGGCACTGGCAATGCGCCAAGTCGGCGGCCCCGGCCTCGCAATCCCCTCCAATCGCCCGCTGGCCGGGGCCGTTCCTTGCGATTTACCGCACCGTGCATAGATGCGGCGTATGGCATCGCGTACTGAGTTCGCCATCCCGGTTAAGGGCACGAAGGTTCCATCCGGCCCCGAATGGCTCCACGAGATCAAGCAATGACGGCTACCGCATGAAATTGGTGCGGGAGAACGACCGGGTGCGTCTGATCACCAAAGGCGGCCACGACTGGACCAAGCGCTATCCGTGGATCGTCGAGACAGCGCTGAAGATCAGGACCACGCAGTTCATCCTCGATGGCGAGGCTGTGGTCCTGAACGTCGATGGAAGATCCGATTTCGATGCCTTGTACTCCCGCAAGCACGATCACGAGGTCCAGTTCTACGCCTTCGACATTCTGTGCGCCGACGGCGACGACCTTTGCCGCTTGCCGCTCTCGCTCCGCAAGACGAACCTTGCGGGGCCGAGCCGAAGGCATCCAAGCCGCCCCGTTCGAGCAAGGTGAGATCGGGGCCGATCTATTCCGTCACGCCTGCATCATGGGTCTCGAAGGGCTCATCTCGAAGCACCGCGAGCGCGCTTATGGCGCTGGCCGTTGCACGCACTGGATCAAAGTAAAGAACCCGAAGCACCCGGCCTATCGTCGCGTGCAGGACCAATTCTGAGCGAGCACGAAAAAGGAGGATAAGTTGTGTGTAAAAGTGGACCGTACGCAAGTTAATGCTCAGTCCTTGGAACGCTCCGCGCCGTCAGTTGTCTTTGCAAAAATGACTTTTTTCTCGGAGCGTCAGATGAGCAAACATAAACTGGCAAAAGCGTCAAAGCGCGTCCCGAAATCAATGCGGGCCCAACGGAACAAGCAGGACATCGTTAAAAGTCCGAAAGACAATTTTCTGCGCTCCGTTGCCGCACTCTCGATGGAGACGCCTCTTCAACACGATCCTAAACCCGAGACTACCGCCGTTGTGCCTCCTGCGGGGGCGCTAACCGATCTCAGTCAGAAGAAGGATGACGACCCAAAGCAATGGTTTGTTTTAGCCACGGCTAACGGGCCGGAGTATTCCGCTAAGCTCATTCAAATGGCGCAGGACAATCTGCAACTTAGTTGCGACCTCTGCCTGTCGCTTGCGACGATCAAGTCGCCAATCGAGTTTTTCGCAGTTATGTCGGAATTTGCGACCAGACGGATCGACATGTTCGGCAAGCACGCGAAAGATTTGGCTGGATACCCGTTCTGGCGCACCGAGGCGTCCCGAAAGCTCGCGGGTCGACAGGCTTGAGAAATCGCCGAGGTGCAGGGTATTCGGCCTTCCGCCGGGTGCAGGACCAGTTCTGATCTGGGACGTGTTTGGAAAGAAAAGGCCGCCTCGCGGCGGCTAGTTCCAGATCGATCTTCCTTCTTCTACTTATTTCTTGAGGGCGTCCGCAGCATCCCGCGCTGCGTCCTTCACATCTCCCGCAGCGTTGTGGGCCGACCCCTTAGCCTTATCCATCTTGCCTTCGGCTTCCATATCCTTGTCGCCCGTAAGCTTGCCAGCACCCTCTTTGATCGCGCCTTTTGCCTTGTCGGCAGCGCCTTTTACATGTTCACGGTCCATGATCCTGCTCCTTTGCCGTCCTTAAGACGGCACAACGAAAGCGTATCAGAGAGGTTCCTAGAGATCATTGTGGCCAAAAGTGAACAGTCTCTTTCGACCGGTCTGTGCTATGCGGGTTCTGTAGCAATGCAGGGCTCACGCAGTGATCGAGGGTGGTGCTCCCATCTTGAGCCCGCGGGAGAAGCGCCTGTTGCGGCGCTTAGCTAGGGGCTGCTCTGACCAAACCATTGCAGCTCAGATCGGCGGAAGAGTTGATCAAGTTGGCGAACAGCGGGAGCGGCTGTTGCAAAAACTGCAACTCACGTCCCGGTCTCAGATTGTAGATGCCGCCGCGCGATGGGCATCTTGGCCATCTTACAGTCTCGAAGGAGCTGACGAAGCGTCGCTCTGGCCGAAGCACGAGGACGGCGGCTGCGAACCGCCGTCCTAAACATTGGCTGATCAATACTGGTACGGATAACGCCCCGGACAAATGTATTGTCCGTAGCTGTCATAGTAGCAACCAGAGTTGTAGTAGCCGTAGGCACCCGCCGCAGCGGCTGCGCCGACCGCCGCAGCGCCATATCCCAAACCTGGCCGATAGTAGCCACGGCCATAGCCGGGGTAACCCGCGATGGGACGGCCGGGGCGACCTGCGATCGGGCGGCCAGGCCGCCCCGCTATCGGTCGACCTGCTATCGGATGCGCTGGCCGTGCGATACGTCCGGCGTGCATGCCCCCGCCTCGGAAGCCTCCGGCCCGCATGCCGCCGCCGTGAAAGCCCCCTCCACCACGGAAGCCGCCACCGCCGCCACGGCGCGCATACGCATCGTCAGGGATCAGAGTTGCGGTGAGCAGAACAAAAGCTGCTAGAGCTGCGAGAATGTATTTGAACATCATGCTCCTCCGAAGTTCGAGAGCGAGCAAAATTGGTCGGCTCCCCTAGTTGCGATGTTGATGTAGGTCAACGCGCAGGCAATCACTTCGGTAATAGCCCTTACCGGTCCTCGATCTTCGACCCTGTGATGTCTGCTTCTAGGAGCGGAACAGAGCAGCGTGGGAATTAAGAGTACACGCCTGCCCCAGTTCTCAAGCCAACGTGCATAGCCAACAAAAAAGCCCCGCCGAAGCGGGGCCAAGCTCAAGGAGAGCCGTCTGTTTCGGCGCGCGCTTATCTCAGGCAATGGCTCGCGATTTCGGCGAGCAGAGCATCCTTTCGTGCAACGGCTTGCGCTATCTCGCGGTGCATGAACGCGAAGCCCATCAGAAACAGCAGATTGATCATCACGAGCGCGAGCAGCAATGGCTGACCCTTTAAGGCCTCGACCGCGCTCGTAGCTGCCGCCCGCAGCGCGTCCATGTCACGCCGCCGCAAATGCCAGCGAGCGCCCATCCCAGATCGAGGCCAGCGCAAATTCGATGTCGCCATCGGGCACGTTGGAGCCGAGCGCGTCCGGGTCGCTTTCGATGGCCGCCGCGATGGTCGGGTTCGATGAGATGACGTGCGCGGAGACGAGCTGCGGCTTCTCCTCGCCCCGGATCACCAGATTGGCGTAGGCGATGCGCTCTGCGTGGTTTGCCGTCGCTGGGTCTTCACCGGCGACATTCTGCGCCACCTTGAACATGATCATCATGACGCGACCCGCGAAGGTCGGATCGGACGCGGTGGCGATTAGATCAAGCGCGGACATGGCTAGGCTCCGAGAATTTGCGCCGCCGTTCGTGCGGGCTTGGTGTCGAGGGCGGGATTGATCGGTGGCTTGGCCGGATCGGGCACGCCGCCCGCCGCAAGCCAAGCCTCGTATTCGATGCGGTCGCGGTTGGCCTGATCGTTCGGGATGCTGGCCCCGTCAGCGGTGCGGATCACGACATCGGTCTCGGTGAGCTGATATTCAGCGATCATAGCCTCGCGTCTGCGACCCAATGCACATAGTTCGATGAGCCTGCACCTGACCCAACGGCGCCGTTCCCGAAAACGATAGCGCCGCTTTCGCTTGCTGTTGCGGCGGTGCCTGACCAGTCGAGACCCTGGCTCCCGTTCCTGATCTGAGAGTTCGCTACAGCCGGGTTGAAAAAAACTCGGGGTCGGCTGCACGCGCTTCGAGCGTTTCCAATCGATGGAGCCGCACATTTGCGAGCCAGCGCCAGCCGTCGCCTGAAAGAACCCGAAGCAACCGATTGTACGTACCAAGTTTGGAAGCTGGCGCGGTCACATAGGCGAAGCTCTTTTCGTAGTACCGCTGACAGATCGCCAGCTCCTCATCGAACGGGCAGGATGTTTGCCGCATAGGCGGCTGCTGGCGCGTAGCTCCTCGGCAGTGCGAGCACGCCGCCAAGGCGGAAGTAGTCATCCGTCGCGGCGGTGGCGTTCACCTGTCCCGGACCCGCGACGTAGTTGCCATTGACCCAATTGTTGAGCGACGGCACGGTGTAGGTCGGTCCGCACGCCATCGTCCACATGATGACGGTGCCGGTCGTGTTGTCCTTGGGCCACGTCCCGCCCGTGTAGCCGGGGATGGTGACGACGTTGTACTGCGCCCCGTCGGCAACGACATGGGTAATCGGCCGACGGTCAATCCCAGTGACGGCGATCAGCTTCATGATCGCCATCATAGCAGCACAAACGGTCTAATAGGATGAGTTACTTTCTAACTTGGACTGCATTCTCGGTCGCCATTGGCACATTCACCAGCGTGAGGCGTAATCGGTCGAGCTTCGGCTGGTTCGTGATCGCCTTCATCGTCTCGCCGGTTGTCGCTGGCGTGTTTTGCGCAATCCTGCGCGCCGCTGAACGTGTCGGCAGTGGAGCACCTATAACGCCTCGCTTTGGGATCGGCTCGAACTCGACGCGGCCTTCGACAATCTGAAGGACGAACCGGGAAGTGAGAGTTCGCTGCTGCGACGCCTGCGTGAGCTTGAGGAAGAGGCCAGTGCAAAAGGTCGGAGTAAAAGGACTGACTACCTTTACAGGAAGGTCGTGAAGGGGCGGCCTTATCTGTATTTCCGGATGCCGAAGGAGTTCGGCGGCAAATTGTTGCCGCTGCCCATCGATGAGGCGTCGGCAGAGTTCAAGCGGCAATATGACGCCTGCACTCACAAGTTGCGCAGGATGCAGATCGATGCCGGTCTTCCCGAGCCGCCCAAGCCCACGCCTGAGAAGTTTGCTAAGGCAAAGACCGGCACCATCGGTCAGGCGATTGGGATCTACCGCAACTCGCAAGCCTTCAAGAGAAAGAAGAAAGCGACGCACGAGGTTTACATCCCGCTGCTCGAAGAGATGTGAAGGCCAAGATCGGCAATGAGCCGCTGCGCGAGATGACCAGAAAAGCCGCGCAGCGTTTCGTCAATGGCATCTTTGAGGAGGACGGCAGGGCCTCGATGTCTGATCTGTACCTCACCATGATCTCAAACATTTGGATCGCGGTGCGGGAGGATGAAGCGTACGGGATCAGCGACCTGCCGAACCCGACCATCGAGATCGAACGGAAGCACAGCGCATCTGACAGCGTGCCTCACCTGATCTGGCCAGAGGACGTTCAAGATAAATTCGACGCGACGGCGACAGACAATCTGCGGCTCGCGCGCCGACTGCTTCACTTCACGACGCAGCGTGGCGGCGATGCGATTCGGATCAAGTGGTCGCATTACGACGGGAAGGGCATCTACGTCTGGCCCGAGAAGACCACGAAGAAGGGCGTCTCGCGGAGCCCAATTATCACCTGCTGCCGGACGAATTGATCCAGGAGCTTGAGGCGGCGAAGAAGATCTCAGCCGCGGCGATTTCAAATCGGAGTACATCCTCATCAACAAATGGAGGTGTTCTTGGACTAGGGCTCGGTAATTGAGCATTGCGATCAAGGCACATCTGGTGCGGATCGGGGTCCGAAAGAAGCGACAGAAGAAGGGCTTCACCATGCATGGCTTGCGGCATACCGGCGCAAGCGAGATCTCGCTTCTCCCCGGCGTCGGGGTGAAGGGGATCAAGTCGCAGACCGGGCATAAGACCGACAGGCTCGCGCTCTACTACGCAGAGCAAGCGGAGAAACGTCGTGCGAACGAGATGATGATCGCGGCCTGGAACGAGGAGCGAGCGCGCAAGGCCCAGGACAGGCTCCGGCGCCGTCGGGCAAGCATCTCGGTCGTGACCTAGGCCGTGCCCCGTAAACCCGGCGGCGTGATGCGACGAACGCAGTGTCTGCTTTGCCCCCAAAAGCGACCGAGTTCGTGCGGCCACGCAATATGTCGCGATGGGCCATGAGCGGTCCTTGCGACGCTAGAATTCACGATCTGATAACAGTCAACAAAAAGGGGGCTGCGCCGTGAGAAGAACTGCAACCAGAGCGTGTTAAATGCGATTTGATTCAAGGCGTTTTTTAGATTGGGATTTAGCATGACTAATGTTCCGCCCCCACCCGAGCCTTCTGATCGTCCTTCATTTGCGGGCGGATGCGTGTTCTTCGTTGTCATGGCGGTGATCCTCCTGTTTCTGATTGCAAACTGGTTAGGATTGGGCCGGCTCTTGACGCAGAGAGGTTGGAGCTAGAGTTGAGGCTCAAATCAGGGCGGCCCAAGTCCGCTTCGGGCCAGACGCGGACATCTGACGCTATTCCGTCGCTTCGTCTGCGGTCACGAACAGCGATGGTGGTATGGTAAGCGCCTCAACAGAAGCGAGGGGCCCTCCGAAGATTGCGGCGGTGTCAACCCGCTGTCGGCCGAGTCAGGTGCGAAGCTTCTTTCGACGAATGACGATGTGGTCGTTTCGCGAGAAGCGCTTGCACTGCCAACTGTACCCCGCTTAATCGAGCAGCAACGGAAGCTTCTGTGTCATCGACCGGCTGGTCGAAGCCGGGCTTGGGCCAGAGATAGCCATAGAAGCCGGCGCCCTGTTTCTTGACAACATCAACGAAGCCGACGAACAGCGCGTTGCCGGCGGGGTCCTTCATTGCGGAGAGATCCTTGCCGTCGAGCTCGGGCTTGATCGGGTGCATGACCATCCTGGGGGTCATGTCGTTGATCCAGAAATACTCGACCTTGTCGTAGCGCAGGCTCTTGATCTCGGCCATTGCGCCGGCCTGAGCCTGCTCGCGCGAGAGCTTTCCGTCGCTCTCGAGCTTCTGGTAATGCGCGAGGATCCCGTAGCCGACATCCACCATGTGCTGCGTCTTGGCCTGGCGGTCGGCGATCATCTGGCTGCGCAGGGTCGACAGCGCGATCGGCGCCAGCGCGATCATGCCGAGGAGGCTGATGCCGACAATCAGGACCAGCTTGAAACTGATGCGGGAGAAAATCATCGGTGCTCGCGTGAATGAAAGGGCTGATATGCCATTTTATCCTGCCTCCCTTAGCAAAGCTTTAAGCATTCCGGTTCCCGCCGGCGGCATCCGAGATGCAAGCTCTTCCAATCTAGAACATTTCGATATCGCCCCTCCGCGCGTTGACTTGCAGACCGCCCTGGCCGAACCATCGGCACAGATCGTCAGCGCATATTATGGCATGCGTGCATGCCAAGGGCCGGAGGCTCAATGCATCAATCGACATATCGCAGGCCGCTCGACCTGCCCGCGCTGTGCGCGGCAGAGCGGCTCTTCATCTGGGGCTTTCGGGCAAAGGCGCGCAGCGGCAGCGCCGTGCCGACCGCGGCCGACATCCAGCAAGTGGGTACGACCATTTCCGCGTCGGCGATGCCGTGCCCTCTCTGGAGGCCATCATCGAGATCTTTGCCTGCACCGCGCATACGGCGATCGAGGTGCACTGCCCGACTTGTCCACGCATGAGCGAAAGCGAGCACGGAATTTTGCACGCCATCGCCGCCGCGCAGCAGGAACGCATCGACGTCGCGCGCGAGCAGTTCGAATCCTGGCTGCCGCCGGTGGGTGCGGATTGGGCGCTCGCGCCCGTGCGGGGGCTTGCGACGATCTTCCGCATGGCTGGCCTGATCCTGCCCAACCGACATGTTCAGTCCTTCGACCACGACCGGACGATGGCGATGAAGAGCTGGCTGGTTGGAAGCCACACGCTGCATTGACGGGATGTTCATGATGCAGGATGCGTGTCGTTCTTTACCGGCCCCGGATGCACAGTCGCCGCGCTGTCCGCTTCAGGCTGTGCTTTCGACGCCGCGAAGCGTCGAAAGCTACGATCAGTTTTCCCGCGTCGCCCTGTCGCTATTCCGGTTCATCGGCGCGGCCTATGCGACCGGCGCGTCCGATTGCTGGGAAGCGGCGTATCGCTATGCCGACGAGGCGCCTGACATCGCCGACAGTCCGCTGCTGGTGGCGCGCGCTGCCGCGCTGGTCAGGATCCTGCGCAACGGCCGGCCCTGCGAATTGTGCTTCATGCCGCCGTCCTGCCGGCGTCTGTCGAAAGACGAGGCGGAGTTGATGCGGCTGCTCGCGGTTGCGCGACGCAAGCAGCCTGGCGAGCTCGGGGCCATCATGTGCCAGTTCGTGCCATCAGGGACAGAGGCTGCCGCGACGCGTGCCGTCAATGCGCTTGCCTTGTGCTGATGCTTTGACGGGTTCTATTCGCCAGGCGAGCCGTCTTGCGCTATCAACATTGTCATGGAGACGCAGAGTTCGATGCCCTCCATGAAACCTCCAGACGGCCCCAGGGGATCACCACCGCTGGGGTCGTCGCTCTCGTGCCTGCGGCTAAAGCGCGATGAGATGAATCGTCATCGCGCTTTGGTCGTTGTTTGAGCATGATCTTTTCGGAAAACCGCTGCGCACTTTTCCGGATCATGCTCTAGCCGCCCTTCTTGCCGAGCACGAGATCGATCGTGTGGGCCGCAATCTTGCGCAGCTGCGGCTCGTCATCGAAGGCGCGTTCGAGCACGGCAAGGCCCCGCGTCACCGTGACGATGTGCAGCGCTGCGGCCGTGGGGTTGCCGCTGAACTCGCCGCGCTCCGCACCCGCCGCCAAAATGTCCTGAACCAGAGCGGTGATACGCGACACGAGGCTCGCAAAAGCCTGGCGCGCCTCTTCATCCAGTCCTTCGCCCTCAACCGCGCCGAGCTCCATCAAGCCGCGCGTGGTCGGACATCCGCGCGGCGGCGAGCCCGAACGGAAGTTGGTGATGGTCAGGTCGAAGAACGCGGTGAGGCGCTTTCTTAGAGTACCGGTGCCGAGCGCCTTTTGCAGGGCGAGGAGGTAATCGCCCGCGTAACGTTCATAGACTTGCAGGAACAGCGCCTCCTTGCTGCCGAAAGCGTTGTAGAGGCTGCCGCGCTGAACGCCGGCATCGCGCGCGATGTCCGACAGCGAGGTGCCGCGCACGCCCTTGCGCCAGAACTGGTCGAACGCGATGCGCAGGACGTCGTCGTGGTCGAACTCGCGCGGCCTCAAATCCTGCTCCTCTTGCCCGCAATAATATTTGACAGGGTGTCAACAACATGGTTTCTCGACATCGTGTCAAAAACCAATTGCGATTGATAGCCCGTTTCGTCAACGGGCCGGACGGCCGGCGCTTGCATGCGTCCCGGCCGATCGGCCCCGCATGCAAAAGGACCAGCTGATGCCTCTCCTCCACATCTCGATGCGCGCCGGAAAGCCGGACGCCTACCGGCAGGCGATCCTCGACGGCCTCTATCGCGCCATGCGCGAGGCGCTGAACGTGCCCGAGGGCGACGAGTTCATGACCATCAGCGAGCTCTCGCCCGCAAACTTCCGCTGCGGCAACGCCTACGGCGTCAAGCGCGGCGACGATGCCGTGCTGATCCAGATTACCGTATTCGCCTCGCGCACGGCGGAGCAAAAGAAGGCGCTGTACCGGCGCATCGCGGAGCTGCTCGGCGAAAACCCCGGCATCCGCCCCGAGGACGTGTTCGTCAACGTGCTGGATGCCCCCGCGGAGAATTGGTCGGTCGGGAACGGCATCGCGCAATTTGCGTGAGGCTGCGACAGCTTCAGCTCGCAACGCACGTCTCCATGATCCCGTCGAGCTCAGCCTTCGAGAGCACGCCGAGCTCGGCGATGAAGACGATCCGCGCGCGCGGCACGGCTTCCGCCGGAGCTTCGCCCGGCGCGAGCGTGGCGCGGCCGCCGGCGAACTGAAACACCATCATGCGGCCGGGCTGCTCGATCGTCTCGAACAGGCCCTTTGCGCGCGCAAGCTTTGGCGCGAGCCGGCCGATCGCCTGCTGCAAGCGCGGCAGCGAGAGCGGCTGCTCGGAGGTCCAGCTCAGCGTCTCGAAGCGCTCTTCTGCCGGGCGTTTCGGCCCAGGATCGCGCGGCGCGGACGCGCGATCCTGGGTCGCGGGGAATAGCAGCGCGGACGGGATCTCGCCGTGCCTGGCATCGACCACCACGGCGGGGACGCGCTGCGCGCGGATGGCCTCACGCATGCGCGCGCCCGCGCCTTCGTCCGCCAGATCGAGCTTGCTCAGCGCCACGATATCGGCGACCCGCAACTGCGAGCGCTGAAGGGCATCATCCAGCGCGGCCGGCGGCGTCGCGGCGTCCATCACACAAAGCACGGTTTCCAGCGGCGCCTCGCGCAGGATCACGGGGTCCATCAGATTGCGGACGATGTCGGCGGGGTCGGCGACGCCGCTGGTCTCGATCACGATGTAGTCCGGCTTTGGATCGCGCCGCAGCAGCGTCGAGAGCGTACGGAGCAGATCGCCTTCGAGCGAGCAGCAGATGCAGCCATTGGCAAGGCTCACCACGCCGTCGCTGGCGCCCGCGATCAGCTCCGCATCGATGTTGATCGCACCGAAATCGTTGACCACGGCGGCAATCCGCCGCCCCTCCGCATTCGCCAGCAGATGGTTGACGACAGTGGTCTTGCCCGCCCCCAGAAAGCCCGTCACCAGGAGAATGGGGACCGGCATGCGTCAGCCCTCGGCGATGGGGCGGCGCACGGGCTTTCCGGGCCGCGCCGCGACATCGAGCACGCCGTCGCTGATCAGCACCTGGCCGCTGACGATCAGATGCCGCACGCCTTCCGACGGACGGTTCATTGCCGTGAAGGTCGCGCGGTCCGAGAGCTTCTCGTAATCGAACACCACGATGTCGGCATCGGCGTCCGTCGCAAGCCTGCCCTTGGCGCGCATTGCGGGCGTGCTTTGCGACAGGATCTCCGCCGGGATCAGCGCGCATTTGCGCACACCTTCGAGCAGCGACACGGTCTTGCGCTCGCGCACCCATTCGCGGATGAATTTCGTGAAGCAGCCGGCCGAGCGCGGATGCGAGGTGGCATCGTCGGGCAGCGGCCAGGCATCGCCGGTATAGGTCTTGCCATCCGACGTCGTCCACGGCATCGCATCCGACGCGATCGCGCCACCGGGATACAGCACCGACATGTCGAGCAGGTCGCGGTGATGCGCATTGTTCTCGGTGTCGAGGATGTGCCAGAGCACCAGCGAGGACGGCTCCTCGGCCTGCGCCCTCAGGAGCTCTTCGCGATCATGGAAGCGATAGCCATCGGTCACGCGCTGCACCGAGTCATAGCCGGTGCCGTTGCGCTCGACGAATTGCGGATCGCTGAAGAACGCTGCGGCTAGCACGGTCGAGCCGGTGCCGTAAGGATAGGCCTCGACCGTGATCGGCAGGCCCTGCGCCTGCGCCTTCTCGACCAGCACGCGGCAGCGCTCGATGTCGGTCTTGCTGGACGAGTTGAAATGGCAGATGTGCATGTGCGCGCCGGTGGCGCCGGCATAGCCGATCAGGCGGATATAGGCCTCCGCCGCGCTTTCGGGGTCGATGCGCGACATGTAGGCGACGTGGGTGAAGGTCGGCACGTCCTGCTTGGCGGCGAGCTGGCAGACCGCGGTCAGCTCCTGCACGCCGGCGCCCGGCGCATAGGCGTTCAAAATGCCGATGCCGATGCCGCCTTCGTTGAGGCCGCGCGAAAGGCGCTCGATGATGCCGGCGACCTCGGCATCGGTTGCAACATTGTCCATCCAGCGGCGGTCGCGCATCGCGTTGCCGAACGCCTCCAGCGAGCTCTCGGCATTGGAGCCCGTCATCGCGCCGATGCGGGCAAAGGCCCAGTTGGTGGCGGCGCCATAGTTCAGCACACGGCCCTTCCGCGCCTGGCGCTCGTACCAGGACCCGACCGGCAGCACGCCGGCCTCCAGATCAAGCGTCGTCGTCACGCCGTCGAACGCCTGCATACGATCTGCCGGGATCGACTGGCCATGGGCGTGCAGATCGATGAAGCCGGGCGCGACCACGAGGCCGGTCGCGTCGATCACCCGCTCGGCACCGCCGAAGTCAGTACCGACCGCGGCTATCTTGCCGTCCACCACCGCTACATCGCCAATGGCATCCATCCCGCTCGCGGGATCCACCACCCGGCCGCCAGAGATCACCAAACCACTCATTCAAAACTCCTCTGCGCTGAAATCGCATCAAGGCAGATTCCGGGAACAACGACCACCCTCGCTGATGCCGATGCATCATGCTCGGATGGGAGATCATTTGGCAGGCAGGTGGGGTCTCGACATCGCCCTCGTCCTGAGGGCGGCGGGCGAAGCTGATCCCGTCGCGAACCGGTGATACCCCCTACAAGTACGAAGCCTACCGGCTGTGGGTCCGCAAGCAGCAGACCAAAGGGTCCGTTCAGCGCCCCTCGACCACGACGCTGCTTATCGGCCCGGTGCATCCTTCACCTGAAAAGTCGCCGTCGTTTGGCTGACCGTACCGGATGGTCAGTTCGCCGTGCGGACAATTGAAATCCCAAATATCTTGAAACCAGTCGCCGTCATACCAGTATCCGCGCCCTTTGAATTCGACACGATCTCCGCGAGCAATGCGATCCCACTGGTCCTTGCTAACTTCTAGCTCGACCATCACCTCGCCATTGCCCCAAGTCGCAGCAAACACTTTGTAGGATGCCTGGGACATATGATGTGATGCCCTGGTTAGGTCGAGATGCCCGGATTGATCGATTGTCGCCTTTGTGCCTCGGCCTCAACCCAGACCGCGCTGAGTTGGGGCCGTCTTTTGAGACGAGGCGGTGCGTCATGTTCGAAACGCCCGTTCTAAGTTCCGACGCAGCGATGCAAACGCGGGTGCCAAGTCGATCCAGATCAAATGTTGGCGTCGCGACGCAGAGATGAAGACGCGGGTGCAGTGTCGCTCCTTCAGCGCAGGTCGGCGCAGTGACGCAGAGATTGAGCCGTGGATGCATAGTGTATCCGGCCGGGCATGTTGCAGTGACCGGCGCGGCGTGGGCGCCGAACGTGACCAACGATGTCAGCGCGACAGCAGCCAGAGAAACGCATTGGGATGATCCCGGCATTCGCTGGCTCCTTTTTGATTAAAGTTCGCCTGAAGGCCGCTAGGTCTCGCGCCTCCAAGGCTGCTCCATCGCCGGAAATAAAACTTTGGGGTGATATGGATCAACGTCTGCGCCGCCAGCCGTTCCGTGACCAGTCGTGGGCTTCAAGGTCGGCCGACCTGATTATTTGAAGTCCCGCCGTTGGGCGCGATCAGAACAAAAGTGATCGCGAAGCGTTTATGTCGCGCAACGCAAACCGGAGGTTGTCATGATCAAGAAGGCGTTTTTCGCTCTCAGTGTCGCAGCGGTGCTTGCTCTGGTGCCTAGTGCAGCGTCCGCCCAACGCGGCTTTCATGGAGGATGGCACGGCGGCGGTTGGCATGGCGGCGGTTGGGGAGGCGGTTGGCGCGGCGGCGGTTGGGGAGCACCAGCTGTGGGCATAGGTCGTCGGCCTTGGGCTCGGCCAGCGCGGGCGAGCTTGGGGACCCGGCTGGGGGTGGGGAGGACCTGCTTGGGGACCCGGCTGGGGAGCGCCGGGTTGGAGTTACGCAGCGTATGGCGGTTGCACGCGATGGCGTCGCGTCTGGACTGGCTGGGGTTGGAGGCTCAGGCCAGTGAACGTGTGTTGGTGAGAACTCGCTATTCGAGCAGGTCTTGGCCCGGAGACAGCAGCCGGACATAGGTTCCGCTCTCGTGCATTTCGAGCCAGCCCTGCTCGATGGCGTACTTGATGCCCGCGCCGAACTCCGGGCCGCTGGCCTTGAGCGTGAAGAGGAACGGCGCGTTGATTTTCTCGATGTGGATGCGGCCGTCTTGGACCGGCGGAATCCTTTGGTGGGCTGGGATGGCTGACACATACGACAAATCCGAATTTCGGTAAAATGGAATATTTTTGGCGTGGCGACTTGACGGCGGATCTGGCTGTTTTGCCCGACAGGCAACTTGGTCCGATGTCAGACTGATCTTGCGCTCGCGCGGAGGCCATCACCATGCAACCGACCGCGAAGCCGCTCCGCCGTCTTCTCGCCCCCATTGTCATTCAGGGAGACAGGCGGGGCGGCTTACGGTGGGCAAAGTTCCCTGGGGTTCCGTGTGATCGTCCGACGCCTTCTGCAACGCGACTCTCATATTTCTGTTTCGCGCCGCGCTCTGCTCGGCGGGCTTGTGTCTGCCGGCAGTGCGCTCGCCCTCGGCGGATGCGCCGGTCTCGGTGCGACCGGCGCGCGCTTCGACGCGTCGTCCCTCTCCGTTGACCCAACTCTGCTTGTCACCACCACGCGCAAGCCCGTCAACGGCGGCCGCACCAAACCCTGGTTTGGGCCGGAGCGTGCGACGAGCATGACGGTCGCGCGGGCGAAGCTTGTGGCCCCGGACGAGAGCCGTCTGTCGCTTGCCTCGGTCGGACTTGGCGATTGGCGCCTTGATCGGATCGAACCAGTGTCGGCCGCCGCGGGCGATCTCGCTGCGCAGACCGGCGGAGGGGACGTGCTGATCTATGTGCACGGCTTCAAGCAGACATTCGAGACGGCGGTGCTGGATGCCGCCCATCTCTCCGATGGGATCAAGTTCCGCGGACGGACCATGGCATTCTCCTGGCCCTCCAAGGCAGGACTGTTCGACTATGCCTATGATCGCGACAGCGCGATGTGGTCTCGCGACGATTTCGAGCGCGTGCTCTCTGCGCTCGTGTCGGCTCCAGGCAGCGGCCGCGTGCATATCGTTGCGCACAGCATGGGAACCATGCTGACTCTCGAGAGCCTGCGTCAGCTCTATGCGCGGTACGGCGACACTGTGACGGGCAAGATCGGCGCGGTCGTGTTTGCCGCGCCCGATATCGACATGGACGTGTTCTCATCGGCGATCCACCGCATCGGTCCGCTCGCCGGCAAGATCACCGTGATCGCCGCGACGAACGATCGCGCACTCGCGCTGTCGGGACAGATCGCAGGTGGAATGACCAGGGTCGGCGCCGCCGAGAAGGATGTGATTCAGCGGCTCGGCGTGCGCGTGGTCGATGCGTCCCAGGAAGGCTGGGGCATCATCAACCACGATCTGTTTCTGTCGAATGCGGAAGTGCAGCGGGTGATCCGCCGCTCGATCGACGGAACGACCGCATAGGAGAGCGCCCGCGCCGAGCCATGCGCAAAGCTTGCTCCCGCGCACGCTCGCTGCGGCTCCAAGGGGAAATGAATTGCAGCTTGCGGATGGAAGACCTATGTTGGGTCTCTAGTCAGGCAGCCGCTCATCGTATGGCGAGAATCTGCAGGGTCGACCTCACGGTGGATGGTTTCCATTCAGCATCGGAGGTGATGCCATGGCCATTGCTCCCACGCTCCAGAAATACCTAGCCGCTGAGAACATCCAGTACGAGGTGATTCCGCACGAACTCAGCATGACGTCCGCTCGAACGGCCGAGGCATGCCATATCTCGGGCGACCGCCTCGCCAAGGGCATCGTGTTGCGGCGCGACGGCGGATTCATGCTGGCCATCTTGCCCGCATCGCATCATCTCCGCCTGTCGGACCTGAGGACAAGCCTCGGCGACAATGTCCATATGGCCGATGAAACCGAGATCAATCGGCTGTTCAGCGACTGTACTCGCGGTGCAGTTCCTGCCGTCGGCAAATGCTACGGACTGGATATCATCGTCGACGACAGCATCGGGGCGCAGCCGGACATCTATATGGAAGCCGGCGATCATGAGACGCTGCTTCATATGGGTCACGCGCAGTTTGCGCGCCTGACGGCCAACGCACCGCACGGGCGCTTCAGCGCGCATGACTGAGGATTTTGTACACCGCCCATTGCCCTTGCGATCTTGGGCGGGAACTCTGGCCGCGAGCTCGCCGTCATACTGTTCAACAGGGTGGCGGCGAGAGCGTCTGCGCCTGTCTGGTCGGAGTTCGGAAGATGGGGGTGCCGCTGCATTTCATTAACGCACTCGAAACCCACGAACGGAGGCTCGCCATGAAAGTCAAAGACGTGATGCACAAGGGTGTCGACTGGGTCAGCCCCGACACCCCAATCACCGAGCTTGCCAAACTGATGCGGGCGCATGACATCGGCTGCATTCCGATCGGCGAGGACGACAAGCTGGTCGGAATGGTGACCGATCGCGATATCGTCTGCAAAGGGCTCGCGAGCCACAGCTTCGATGCCGGCCGCGCGACGGCGCGTGACGTGATGACCGAGGGCATCCATTGCTGCCGCGAGGACGATGACCTCGCCAAGGCGATGCATCATATGGAGAAGCTGCAGGTCCGCAGACTGCCGGTGATCAACAAGAGCAAGCGGATGGTCGGCATCATCAGCCTGGGCGACGTCGGCCATTCCACCTCGGGTGACATGCTCACCGAGACCGTCAGGAGCGTTTCGGCCCATCACTGAACTTGCGGCCAGGACTTACGGCCAAGGCTCCTCTCGCGATCGCCGTTCGAACGGGCGTTGAGGGGAGCCCGAGCCATGCGCTCATCATGCAACCATCGCGCGGCTCAGAAGCGACGGCGCGATGTGGCTTATTTTGCGCCGGAGTGAATGCAAAGCGGGTTCGCTCGATCACTCCAGCTGCGGCGACGCTTCGGCGCGCAACCTACGACCGAGCGCCGTCGCGCGGCCGGGAAGGAACGCCGTCGAATGGTATCGCAGAAAGTCGAGGAATATCGCAGGCTTGGCGCTCCCTAGGGGAATCGAACCCCTGTTTCAGCCTTGAGAGGGCCGCGTCCTAACCGCTAGACGAAGGGAGCGTGAGGGCTAGCCAATAGCCTCGAAATTTGTTCGCCGCAAGGACCCGAACCGCCCTTTTACGGCTCATTGGCAAATTTCAGCTTTCCGGCGGGCTTCAGGGTGTGGGCGTCGAAGGTGCGGATCTCGGTCACTCCGCCGATATCGAGCGTGACCACCAGCCGGTCGCCGGCGACGCCGGTTGCGACGATTTTGGCGCCCTTGGGCAGGGTGGCAATGACGTCGCCGGCGGTCTCAACCGCCCTTCCCTCCGACTTGAAAAGGCGGTAGCCCACCGCGATCAGGACGGCGCAGATCGCCAGCGCCGTGGTCAACCCCGCGATCAGCATCATCCGCCGCACCCGCGCGAACAGCGCGGCCTGCTCGGGGGTCGGTTCGGGAACAGCGGTATCAGACGTCGTCATGGAAAGCTCGGGGTCAGCGCAAAGGTTGGAGGTCGTGGTCGAAGGCTCCGAGGGCTCGCCCCGGCTCGACCGCGTGCTGGCGGCGCGTCTGCCGGAGCTGTCGCGATCGAGGCTCAAAACCCTGATCCTGGCGGGCGCGGTGAGCCTGAAGGCCGCCGCCATCCGGGACCCCGCTTATCACGTCACATCCGGCGATACGATCATAATCGACGTGCCGGAAGCGGCGCCCGCAGAGCCCAAGGGCGAGGAGATCGCCCTCGATATCGTGTTCGAGGACGACGACATCATCGTCATCAACAAGCCCAAGGGCCTCGTCGTGCACCCCGCAGCCGGCCATGAGACCGGCACGCTGGTGAACGCGCTGATCGCCCATTGCGGCGCTTCGCTGTCGGGCATCGGCGGGGTGCGCCGGCCCGGCATCGTCCATCGGCTCGACAAGGACACGACGGGGCTGATGGTGGTCGCCAAGAACGACATGGCGCATGCCTCGCTGTCGGCGCAGTTCGCTGATCACGGCCGCACCGGCGAGATGCGGCGCGGCTATATGGCCTTCGCCTGGGGGCTTCCCGGCCGGCATCGCGGCACGGTGGACGCGCCGATCGACCGCCATCCGCATGCGCGCGAGAAGATGGCGGTGCGCCAGGGCGGCCGCGAGGCCGTGACGCATTGGGAGATCATCGAGAGCTTTGCCGGGCGCGACGGCAAGGGCGTCGCCGCCCTGCTCGCCTGCGAGCTCGAGACCGGCCGCACCCACCAGATCCGCGTCCACCTCGCCCATATGGGCCATCCCCTGATGGGCGATGCCGTCTATGGCCCGCATTTCAAGACTAAGGCGAACCAGCTCGGCCCCGAGTCGCAGGCAGCTTTGGCTGCCCTTGGACGGCAGGCCCTGCATGCCTATCTGCTGGTATTGGAGCACCCCAGGACGGGAGAATTACTCCACTGGGAGGCGCCTCTGCCGGAGGATTTGCTTCTCCTTCAGAGCGTGCTGAAAGCGGCGCTATGACGCAGGCGGTTTCAGAAAAGCGTTACCTTACAAAAAGTTATAGCTGCCACACGGGGACGTGACGTCAGCAATCCTTCCCTTTTCGACCCCCCATGGGGTATATTGCCCCTGCGTTGAAATTCACCAACGCGGAACATCGCAGCCCGGCCGGCTTTGACACAGCGGTCGTCTGCCTGGCCCGCCGCTATCGGGGGCCTGAACCTTTGGAGGGCGCACTATGGCCCGTGCCGCTGCTTTGCCGATTCTCAATGGAGAATCCGGCCTTTCTCGCTACCTCGCCGAGATCCGCAAGTTCCCGATGCTGGAGCCCCAGCAGGAATACATGCTCGCCAAGCGTTGGCGTGAGCATGACGATCGCGACGCGGCGCACCAACTCGTCACCAGCCACCTCCGGCTCGTCGCCAAGATCGCCATGGGCTATCGCGGCTACGGCCTGCCGATCTCCGAGGTCGTCTCGGAAGGCAATGTCGGCCTGATGCAGGCGGTGAAGCGTTTCGAACCCGAGAAGGGGTTCCGTCTCGCCACCTACGCGATGTGGTGGATCAAGGCGTCGATTCAAGAGTACATCCTGCGTTCCTGGTCGCTCGTGAAGATGGGCACCACCGCGAACCAGAAGAAGCTGTTCTTCAACCTGCGCAAGGCGAAGAGCAAGATCAACGCGCTGGACGAAGGCGATCTCCGCCCCGACCAGGTCGCGACCATTGCCAAGCGCCTCGGCGTGACGGACCAGGACGTGATCGACATGAACCGCCGCCTCGGTGGCGACGCCTCGCTCAACGCCCCGATCCGCGACGACGGCGAAGCCGGCGAATGGCAGGACTGGCTGGTCGACAATACGCCCAACCAGGAAGCCATGATGGCGGAGCACGAGGAGTATGATCACCGCCGTGACGCCCTGAACGGCGCCATGGGCGTGCTCAACCCGCGCGAACGCCGCATCTTCGAGGCCCGCCGCCTCGCCGATGAGCCGATGACGCTGGAAGATCTTGCCGCCGAGTTCGGCGTGTCGCGCGAGCGCGTCCGCCAGATCGAGGTCCGCGCCTTCGAGAAGGTGCAGTCCGCGGTCAAGGGCACGATCGCAAGGCAGGAACAGGCTGCGCTGGAAGCCGCGCTGTAAAGCGAGGTTTTAGCGCCTACGAATTGGCGGATCGAGAACACGAAAAAGCCGGCGGCAACGCCGGCTTTTTTGTTTGGGGCAACCATGAGTGTTTCCGCGCTCGTCCTTCCTTCTCCCCTTGTGGGAGAGCGCCCGCCGCTCAATAAAACGCGCGAAAATAATCCGCGAGCGATTCCGGCTCGACCTGATCTTCCAACTGCGCCGGCGTCTCGTCGAGCAGCGCGCTCGCCTGCGTCTTGTAGTCGGCGGAGACCACGTCCGGCTGATCAGCGCCGCGGCTGAGCATGCCGCGATAGGCCTCGTAAGCTGCCTGCGTGCCGATGAAGATGCAGACGCAATGAAGCGGCTCGGCGTAGAGATAGCGAATGTTCCCGCCGTTCCGGTGCGTCACGAAGCGGTGCGGCGGCAGCGCGCGCAGCGCCTTCTGGCCCGCTGCGTCGTTGGCGACCTGCACACGAAAACCGGCAGAGGCGAGATAAAAGCTGTTCTTGTCGAGGAACGGCTTGCTCGGCGTCTCCAGCGCCACCAACAGCGAGGCGCACAGTGACAGCACGATCGCCGGCATCACGCCGACCGCACGCAAGGCCCGGCGAGACGGCGTCGCCACGCGAAAATCGGCACGTACCGCACTGTCCAGCGAAACCGCCATCACACACCCCCTTGCAACGCCTAGCGCAGAACCGAGCTTGCCTTGAACCCGCGCGACCGGTCAACCGACCCAAAATGACCGACAGCATCCATGGACGGACACTGTGTCGATCATCCTGCAATCCACCGTCGGCGGCTTCTCTGCCCAGTTCATGCGCAAGCTGCCGCTGGTCGAGCAAGCCATGCGCGAGCACGGGCTCGAGCCGTCCGAGTTCGTGATCTCCAAGGATTATGCTTCGACTGCGACGGTGCCGTTCGTCGGCCCGTTCTTCTACGACTACAGCGTATTCTTCGGCGACGAGAAGTTCACCGTCACCGAGCCGAACGACATGGTCTTCCTGGACTACTTCTTCAAACGCGTGCTGGCGGCGGACGGCCCGCCCGAGGTGCCGCGGCGGCCGGGATTGATCCGGCGGCTGTTCGGCTGGATGGCGGAGGCGGTTTAGCTGCTCGTCATTCCGGGGCGCGCGCAGCGCGAGCCCGGAATCCATCGAACCGCAGCATCAGTGGATGAATAGATTCCGGGCTCGCGACTTCGTCGCGCCCCGGAATGACGGCGACGGCTACTCGCCCCACACCCGCGCCAGCGTCGCGAGCCAGCAGCCTTCGCAATAGCGCGCGTCCTTGTAGTCGATCCAGTTGTGGGCGTAGACGTGGTCGAGCGGGATGTCGTAGCGCGCGCGCAGGACCTTGACGAGGATCTTCCAGGCCGCGACCTGCGCTTCGGTCGGACCTGTGGTGACATCCGGATAGTTGCCGGCGAACTCGACGCCGATCGAATTGTCGCGGACCACCTGGCGATAGGTCGACCTGTTGTCGATGTACTTGTTGTCGTTGCGGTTGGCGCCGTCGCCATGGGTCGGCACCAGGTTTTCCGCCACCGCCCAATACACCGTGCCGTCGGTCTCGACCCACACCGTGACGCCGCGGCGGGTCGGATTCTTCGCCTGCTCCGCCGCGCCGCCGCGCGCCGAGCCTGATGGCCCCTCGGTCTGGTGCACGATGATGTTGCGCCAGGCATGGGCACTCTGGGCATCGCCCCACGGCGCCAGCCAGACGATCTTCAGGCCGGGAATGTCGGGCGTGCCGGAGGCGCGCGCGAGCTTTGCGAGCTCGGCGTCGGTTGCGGCAGCTGGTGCGGTCAGGAGGAGTGCGGCGAAAATCGCCACGAACAGCCGAGACATCATCATGCGGGTCCAGTAACGAACCCGATCGTAGCAGGCTTTACGCGAATGTGCGCTTGCTCTCGACGGGCTCGGGTGCGAGCGGCGGGGCCGGATCGTAAACCGCAAAATCGTTCTTGCCGTTCTTCTTGGCGGCATAGAGCGCGTGGTCGGCATACGCGATCAGCCTATCCGGGAATTGGCCGACGCTGCGGTCCCACTCGGCAACGCCGATCGAGATCGCGATCGGGATGTCGGCGCCGGTGCAGCTCGCGGCATCCTGCCGGCACACCTCGAGCACGCGGCGGGCGATCATCGCTCCTTCGCGCAAGGAGGAGGACGGCAGCACGACGCAGAACTCGTCGCCGCCGGTGCGGGCGAGCATGTCGCCGCGCCGCAGGCGCGTCTGCGCCATCAGGGTGAAGTGCCGCAGGCAGGCATCGCCGGCGGCATGGCCATGGGTATCGTTGATGGTCTTGAAGCCGTCGAGGTCGATCACCAGCAGCGAGAACGGCTCGCCGCTGCGCTCCGAGCGGGCGCATTCCTCGGACAGGCGCTGCAACAAATGCCGCCGGTTGGCGACGCCGGTGAGATCGTCGAGCAGCGCGAGGTCGGCGACCTCGCCCCGCAGGCGGTCCATCGCCATCAGGAGGAAGCCGAAATTGAGCGTCATCGACAGGAACAGCAGCACCAGCACCATGACGGCATGGGCCTGGCCGCCAGCCCTCGCCGAGAAATCGTAGCCGAGCAGATTGCCGCCGGCGCGGACGAGGAAGATCGCGATGATGGCGAAAATGACGATGGCGGACAGACGCGCGCCCGGACTGACGCGGCCCTCCGGCGGCGACAACAGCAGATGCAGGGCGAGCACAAGCGGCAGGGCCTGGCCCAGCGTGTAGCTGAGCATCCGCAGCTGCATGTGCTCGAAGCCGACCATGAAGACCACGACGCCGGTGAGGCTCAACGCGCCCACCCCACCCATGGCGCGCCAGGAGACCGGCCGGTCGTAGAAGCGCTGGATGCCCATCGCAGCGAGGCAGCTCGCTGCGATGACCCCGGCAGCGCCGAGCAGAAGCGGCAAGGGCGAGGCGACGAACAGGCGGGCCAGGGCCGTCGTGGCGCCGGCGGCGCCGACGAAGGCTGATGCCATCCAGAACCGTGCGGCGGCGAATTTCGGATAGGAGCGCGCCACATAGGCCCAGATCAGGCCGAGCGCCAGGAAGTTGACGACGAAGACGGTCCAGAGTGTCGGAACGTTCAGCATGGCGCGTGCGGCGCGTGCAGCGTCCCGCCCCCCGTCCGTGGCAGCCGTCCGTCCATGACCCATCCCCGTTTTCTTGCGGAGAAGAATGCGCGCCTGCACTTAACGGAGTCTCACCGCGATCCGTCAAAGCGCGCCTTTGGTTTTGGATTCATGAACGGCGCGCGCCCGTTGCCGGATCGTTAGCCATGCCGCCGGCGCCGCTTCGATGCGGATTCGCGGGCCAAAATCACCCCAAAATGCATCTGAGCTGTGGATAACGCGATGACACCGATGTGACAGCGCGGGGCAGAAAGCTGCGAATCTGCTGAGTTTGTCATCGAGGATGTTGCGAGGCTGGCCCTCCGCCGAGCATCCCTCGTGTCGCGTTTAACCATGAACCCTTTGAGAGGATACTATGGCTAAGAAAGCGAAGAAGGCGGCGAAGAAGAAGGCGAAGAAGGCCAAGAAGGCGAAGAAGAAGTAACGAGGCTTCTTTTTCTTTGCCCGGGTGGAGCCTCGCTCCGCCCGGGTATCGGGTCAGGCTGGTTTGAAGGTGGCGGGCAACAGGCCCGCTTTTTTATTTGGCGCGTTCCGCTGCTGTTTCTCCCTCTCCCCGTTCTTACGGGGAGAGGGTTGGGCTGAGGGGCTTCTCTCAACACGCGAGATCGTCGATGGACCTGTCCCCCTCACCCGCATCCCATCTGCGATCGGATGCGACCTCTCCCCGCAGGCGGGGAGAGGTGAAGAAGGCAGTGGGGAGAGGTGAAGAGCCTACCGCTCCGCAAATGCCAGCTTGGCACCGAGCGCGGCAAAGCCGGCCGCAAAGCTGCGGCGCAGCCAGGTCATCACGGCGGGGCGGGAGATCACGCGCTCGCGCACGGAGGCGGCGCAGAGGCCGTAGATGACGAACACGGCAAAGGTCATCGCCATGAAGGCGCCGCTCAATTCCAGCATCCGCGCCAGCACATGCGCCTCGTCCGCGGCGATGAACTGCGGCAGGAAGGCGAGGAAGAAGATCGACAGTTTTGGATTGAGGATGTTGATCAGAAAGCCGGTGACGATGACGCGGCCGGCTGACCGCTCCTTGATCCTGCCCTCGACCGCGAGCGCTCCCGTCTCACGCAGCGCCTGCCAGGACATGTAGAGCAGATAGAGCACGCCGCACCATTTCAGCGCGGCGAAAGCGAGCGCGCTGGTGTGCAGCACGGCGGCAAGCCCGAGCATCGCCGCCATCATGTGCGGCACGATCCCGAGCGTGCAGCCGAAGGCGGCCGCGACGCTGGCGCGCGAGCCACGCGTCAACGCCGCCGCCAATGTGTAGAGCACGCCGGTGCCGGGCGAGGCGACGACGATCAGCGAGGTGAGCAGGAAGGACCAGGTCATGGGCGGACCTTATCAGTCCGCCTCGCGGCACGAAAGCCGGACCCTCGCTCCCAGAACATTGGCCCCTCAGGACAGCTGCGCGAGCTCGGCCTCGCGTAACACATCGAGCGGCGCCCAGGGCTTGGCCCAGAATTTCGCGCCATCAGGCAGGGGCTGTTTCAGGGGACGGCCGGAGGTGACGACCACGTCGAGCCGGGGGTTGCGATCCTTGGCGACGTGCGCGAGCTCGACCCCGTTCATGCGGCCGGCGAGCTGCACGTCGGTCATCATCAGGCAAAGCGCGCCCGCGCTCTTGTCGAGGATGCGCTCGGCGGCCTCGGCGCTTTCGCACTGGATCACCCGGTAGCCGCTCTCTTCCAATAGGACACACAGCATCTCCCGCTGCATGACGTCGTCTTCAACGATCAGCGCTGTCGCGCGAAATGGTTTTGCTTGTCCCATCAGCGTCTCCAATGCTTGGTCTCGTAACGTATGTTAAAAACCGGGGGAGGCTACGGTTCGGTTTCGTTTCAAAAAAATGTAAATCATGGTTCCATCAGCAGGGGCTTGACGGGGGAACATCATGACTGCGATTCGCGGCGCTGCCGCCATCACGGGAGCCGCCAGCGGCATCGGCCGCGCGCTCGCAATCGAACTCGCCGGGCGCGGCTGCGATCTTGCGCTCGCCGATCGCGACGAGGCCGGGCTGAAGTCGCTCGCTGCGGAGATCGGAGGAGAGCGCAAGGTGAGCGTGCACCGCGTCGATGTCGGCGAAGCGAGCGACATCGCGCAGTTCGCGACCGATGCGATCGCGGCGCATCCTGTGCTCAGCATCGTCGTCAACAACGCCGGCGTGGCGCTGCTGGGAACGTTCGAAGAGATCGACCAGGCGCAGATGAAGTGGCTGTTCGACATCAATTTCTGGGGCGTGGTGCACGGCACGCGCGCCTTCCTGCCGCATCTGAAGACGCAGGCAGAGGCGCATATCGTCAACCTCTCCTCGATCTTCGGCATCATCGCCCCGCCCGGGCAATCGGCCTATGCGGCCGCGAAATTCGCGGTGCGCGGCTTTTCCGAGAGCGTGCGGCACGAGCTGGCGGTGGCAGGCAGTCCCGTCAAGCTGTCGGTCGTCCATCCCGGCGGGGTCGCCACCGCGATTGCGCGCTCTTCACGCACAGGCGTCGGCCTGACCGACAATGCCCGCCGCTCGCAGATGATCGAGCGGTTCGAGACCGCGGCGAAGACCACGCCGAAGGACGCGGCGCTGCGCATCATCAGGGGCATCGAAAGGAACGAGCCGCGCATCCTGATCGGCAACGACGCCCGCTTCATGGACCTGCTCCAGCGCTTCCGCCCGGGGACCTATTGGGCGCCGTTGCAGCGGCGGTTGGAGAAGATGGCGAAGGGGAATTGAATTCGTAGGATGGGTAGAGCGCAGCGAAACCCATCCTGCTTCCGCGAGGAGGGTGCGCGGTGGGTTTCGCTTCGCTCTACCCATCCTACAAGCAATGCGCCCCTACTGCCCCATCAGCCGGTCCGCGAAATAGCCGATCGTCTTCCGGTACACCACCGCCCTGTTCCACTCGCGCATCGCCTCGAAATTGGCGGTGCCCTCCCCATAGGGCTGGCCCATCTTGAAGCCGTTGGTGTGCAAGAGGTTCGCGGTCGAGGCGAGCACGTCGGGGACGCTATGGCGAAGATCGACATGGCCGTCGCCGTCGAAGTCGACGCCGTATTTAATGTAGGACGACGGCAGGAACTGGGTCTGGCCGATCTCGCCGGCATAGGCGCCGATGAGGTCGCGCAGCGGCAGGTCGCCGCGCTGTACGATCTTGAGCGCAGCGAGCAGCTCGCCCTGGAACAGATCGGTGCGGCGGCAATCATGCGCGAGCGTCGCCAGCGTGCGGATCACCGGCAGCTTGCCGATGTCGCCCTTGCCGAAATCGCTCTCCAGCCCCCAGATCGCGACCAGGATCTGCCGGGGCACGCCGAACTGCTGCTCGATGCGCGAGAGCAGCGCGGCATGACGCTGGAGCAGCGCGCGGCCGCCATTGATGCGGCCGGCGCCGACGCGGGTCGAGACATACTGCTCGAAGCTCTTGTTGAACGTGTAGCGCTGGCGCCGGTCGAAGGCGAGCACCGCGCCGTCCTGGGTGATGCCGCTGAAGGCCGCGCTGGTCACGCTCGCCGAGACGCCGGCTCCTTGCGCCTCCGCAGCCATGCTGGCGACGAAGCTGTTGAAGTCGCCGCCGCAGCGCGCAGCCTGCGCCGACCCGCCGGCCAGCAAGAGGATGGAGGCGGCGGCAAGAAGCGGTCTCAACATATGGGAAAATCCTTAGGGACAATGCGTGGAAGCGGCGCGATCATGCCCGGGAACCGGATTCGCGTCAAAGCGGCAAACCCGCCAGAACCGATCCCGCCGCGGGCGCGACTAAGGAGCAGCGCTCCACCTGCCCCAACCGATCGAAATGACCATGCCCATTCCCTGCCGGATGCTCGCCGTCCTCGCTCTGCTCTCGCTCCACACCGCCGCCTCCGCGCAGACGCGCGATATCGCAGGAGGGCGCGACTATCCTGGCATCGGCCGCTTCGCCGGCAGCGTCATCACCGGCTATGTCGTGAAGGATTTTGACGCGGCGCGGATGCAGGCGGCGCCCTTCAAAGACGGCCAGCCGACCGATGCGCGGCGGCTCGAGGGCCGCATTGTCCGCATCGCCTATCGCACCAATCCCGGTCCCTCGATCCTGGAAGTGTCACGCAATTTCGAGACGCAGCTGGCCAAAGCCGGCTTCGAGAATTTGCTTGCCTGCGACACCGACGCCTGCGGTGCCATCCCCTTCACCGAAAGCGTCGACACGCTCCCGGTGCCGCAGATGTGGGTCGACGGCTTCAACTACCGCTACTTCGCCGGCCGCAAGAGCGAAGGCGGCCGCGAGACTTTTGCGAGCGTCCTCGTCAGCCAGAACAACCAGGACATCTATGCGCAGGTCACCGTCGCGGAGTTGGGTGCGATCGCGAACAAGATGGTGGATGCCGCCGCGATGGCCAAAGGTCTTGGCGAGACCGGCCACATCGCGCTCTATGGCATCTACTTCGACACCGACAAGGCGGTGCTTAAACCCGAAAGCCGCCCAACGCTGGAGCAGATCGCAAAGCTGCTGACGAGCCAGCCGCAGCTGAGCGTCTTCATCGTCGGCCACACCGACAGCCAGGGCGCGTACGAATACAATCTCGACCTGTCGAAGCGCCGCGCGGAGGCGGTCGCGGCGGAGCTGGTGAAGAGCTTTCGCATCGCGCAGACGCGGCTGCGCACCGCCGGCGTCGGCCTTCTGGCGCCGGTCGGCTCGAACGCAACGGACGCCGGCCGCGCGCTGAACCGGCGGGTCGAGCTGGTGGCGCCGTAACTCCTCTCGTCATTCCGGGGCGCCCGAAGGGCGTGCCCGGTTGGTGGGCACGTTGATCCGGGCTCGCGCTACGCGCGCCCTGGAATGACGGCGGTGAGAGCCTTCGCTATGATGTCGATGCTTGTGCGGCGCTGTCAGCCGATGCGTCGATCCAGCATGAGGCAATCAGTCATGCCGACTCGCCCCTCCCTGCTCCGCATCCCGCTCTTCCGCCTGCTCGCCATCAACCTCGCGATCGGCGCCTGCGCCGCAGTGCTGCTCGTGGGCGGACTGCTCTGGCTCAACCCCGGACATCTGCGCGAGCTGATCTTCGCCGACCGCGCCGGCGGCATCGCGCTCGGGCTGCGCTAGCGTCCTTCCTCATCACCTTCGGTTCTGCGGCGATGGGCAGCGCGATCATGGCGCAGGGACGCAAGGACGATGATGGAAGACGTGGCGGCGGTCGCAGATCGCAACTCCTACTTCAGGAGCCGGCGCAGCGCGCCCGGACAAGGTGAACGCACGCCGCGTGGCGCCGCTGCCATTAACATATGTTAGTACGCGATCCGCACGCAGACGGAAGGACGTGCAAATCATTGCGCATTCCTGCAAAGGCGCATCGCTCTCGTTGCATTGCAAGAGCCGCGAACCTGAACAAACTGCGTTGATGATTCAAACAATTGCTTCGATGCTGCATTGGAACTCGACGCCACGACCAGCGCATATCTGCTTCGCTCGTTGACATCGGCGTTCCCACGATTTGTCTTGCCACCGCCTGACGCAAGCTATAGTCTTCTATTTTAGGTTGTCGCCCTGCCAGCCCCGGGCGACGCTGAAGACCAAAAATAAACGGCGGGCTTTCGCGGCCCGCCGTTTATTGAGGGCGCGCATCGAACCTCGCGAAGCGCCGGGCGCTTCAATCTCACGAACGGATGTTGTCGGTCGGCGGCGAGAGCGGCACCCGCTCACTTTCGCGTTTGACAAGTCGCGAAGTCATTTGACTGCGGCGCGCTGATCGACGACAAGCCGCCATGGCCAAGAAACCCGGAACCAATCCCAAAGGCGAATTCGCCTTCTTCAACGTCGTCTATGAGGACGATTCCCAACGCTCCAACCGCCGCGTCCCCGCCGAGCTGCTCGGCGGCCTCGACGGCGACGAACCCGCGCGCGGCTTCATCATGGAGCAGGACCGCGAGATCGCGGAAAAGAGCGGCAGGCCGGCGCTCGAGATCAAGCGGATCGAGCGGGTGGGGGCGAAGAAGAAATAGGCGCAGCCCGCGCGAGGCGACAGCGCAAAAGAAAAACGGCGGGCTTTTGGCCCGCCGTTTTCGTTTGAATGAATGCCCGGGGCAACCCCGGGCATGACGATCCGGATTAGTTGTCGAGGAACGATCGCAGCTTCCGCGACCGCGACGGATGCTTCAGCTTGCGCAGCGCCTTCGCTTCGATCTGACGAATACGTTCGCGCGTCACCGAGAACTGCTGGCCGACTTCTTCCAGCGTGTGGTCGGTGTTCATGCCGATGCCGAAGCGCATGCGCAGGACGCGCTCTTCGCGCGGGGTCAGCGAAGCCAGCACGCGCGTGGTGGTCTCGCGCAGGTTGGACTGGATCGCGGCGTCGATCGGCAGGATCGCGTTCTTGTCCTCGATGAAATCGCCGAGATGTGAATCCTCTTCGTCACCGACGGGCGTCTCCAGCGAGAGCGGCTCCTTGGCGATCTTGAGGACCTTGCGGACCTTCTCCAAGGGCATGCCGAGCTTCTCGGCGAGCTCTTCCGGGGTCGGCTCGCGGCCGATCTCGTTGAGCATCTGGCGCGACGTGCGCACGATCTTGTTGATCGTCTCGATCATGTGCACGGGGATGCGGATGGTGCGCGCCTGGTCGGCGATCGAGCGAGTGATCGCCTGCCGAATCCACCACGTGGCGTAGGTCGAGAACTTGTAGCCGCGGCGGTACTCGAACTTATCAACGGCCTTCATCAGGCCGATGTTGCCTTCCTGGATCAGGTCGAGGAATTGCAGGCCGCGGTTGGTGTACTTCTTGGCGATCGAGATCACGAGACGGAGGTTGGCTTCCACCATCTCCTTCTTGGCCTGGCGTGCTTCGCGCTCGCCCTTCTGCACGGAGTGCACGATCTTGCGGAACTCGACGATCTCGAGGCCGGTCAGCGCGGCGAGCTGATGCACCTCGTGACGGAGATCCTTGATGCGGTCCTTCTCGTGGTGAACGAAGTTCTTCCAGCCCTTGGCCGAAAGCTTCGAGACACGGTTGAGCCAGCGCGGATCGAGCTCCGAGCCGGTGTAGTTGCGCAGGAAGTCGTCGCGCGCGACGCCATGGCTGTCGGCGAGGCGCATCAGGCGGCCCTCATGCGAGACGAGGCGCTTGTTGATGTCGTAGAGCTGCTCGACGAGACTGTCGATGCGGGCCTGGTTGAGGCGCAGCGACTTCACCTCGACGATGATCTCGTCCTTCAGCTTCTTGTACTTGCGCTCCTGGTGCGGCGAGAGCGACTCGTTCTGGAGCTGGTTCTGGATGTCCTGCTCCTGAAGCTTGCGCAGCTTCTTGTAGCTGTCGGCGATCTTGTCGAAGATCTCGACGACCTTCGGCTTGAGCTCGGCCTCGATGGCGGCAAGCGACATCTGGTTCTCGAACTCGTCGTCGTCCATGTCGGCTTCGGCCGCGGCCTCGCCCGGATCCTTCTCCTCGCCGCCTTCTTCACCGGCGGCGGGCGCGGCGCGGAACGGGGTCGGCGACGGGGGCGCCGCGGGCGGGGCGACAATGCGCGGGCGCAGCGGGCTCCGTGGTATTCGCGTGAACCAAGAGCTTTGCCTGACTATCTCCCAGGATGGGGGCGCCGATCATCGCGGTGTTCATGCCGCCCTTGGCGTCGGGGCCGGCATAGGTCGCTTCGAGATCGATGATGTCGCGGAGGAAGATCTTGCCCTCGTTGAGCTCGTCGCGCCAAATGATGATGGCCTGGAAGGTCAGCGGGCTTTCGCACAGACCCGCGATCATCGCCTCGCGGCCGGCCTCGATGCGCTTGGCGATCGCGATTTCGCCTTCGCGGGAGAGCAGCTCGACCGTGCCCATCTCGCGCAGATACATGCGCACCGGATCGTCGGTGCGCTCGCCCGGCTCGCTCTTCTTGACCTCGGTGACGGCCTTCTGGGTGACCTCGACGAGCTCGTTATCGGTCTCGTCGTCACCCTCGTCCTTCTCTTCTTCGCCCTCGCTGTCGTCGGCTTCGGTGACGTTGATGCCCATGTCCGAGAGCATGGACATGATGTCCTCGATCTGCTCGGGCGAGGTCTGGTCGGACGGCAAAACTTCATTGAGCTGATCGAAGGTCACGAAGCCGCGCTTCTTGGCCTGCTTGATCATCTTTTTCACTGCCGCGTCGGACAGATCGAGCAACGGCGAGGGCGCGTCCTGGGAATCCTTCTCGGGAGCATCCGCTGCCTTGTCGTCTTTTTCCTTGTCCTTCGCCTGCAGCGTCTTTGCCTTGGTGGCCATCCATTGCTCCTAAACGCGCTTCATGCGAGACGATCGCCGCGCCCCGCGTGAATCCACTTGAACCTGTTGCTCGACGCTCTCGCTTCGGCAGCTCTCGACACGGAAAAGGCGGCGCACGTGTCTCTCGCCACCCCCAACTCTCTCTCGCCGGATTTGCCTAACGCTTCGTGAGCCTCTTTGTCGCAGCGGATGCAGGTGTAGTGCCAACAGCGATTGCGCGGATTCATTCCTGACGCGTCTGTTCTGCCTGCGGCCGCCTGGTGGCCAAAGTGCTACAAGACCGTTAAGCCTCGATTAACCCTGTTTTTGCCGCCAAACCTTGGATTTGGCGAGTCTTTTAGCGGTTCCGGCCCCAGCCGTCCGCATGATTCTTTCATCACACGCTCTTCTGGAACCGGCCCGACAGCTCGCCAAAACCCTCGATCAGGGCCTCGGTACCGTCGACCTCGGCCAGCCGAGCCTTCACGTCACGCAGCCACGCCAAATTGGCCTCGCTGGGGTCTTCCCCCAAGGCCAGCTCGGCATCTTTCAGCTCTCTAAGTAGTGAATGGTATTGCCGATGCAAGGCAACGAGCTGGTGCCAGGTGGCAAGAACGTCGTCACGCGCCGCGCCCTCGCGGGCGCCAAACACCGCCGCGGTGGTGATGGCGTTCTCAACCCTTTGAAGGACCTGCGAAAAACCGCTCTTTTCGAGGTCGCCGCGCATCTTCTCGGCCTGCTCCTCGGGGTCCGGGGAGTGGTGATGGTCGTTGGCGAAAGCGGCGATGATGCCGGCCCTCAGCTTGTGGGCCTCGGGGTGGGCCAGCTCCAGGGCGGCGACCTCCTCGAGATGCTCATGCAGCAGCCAGGGATGGTTGATCAGGCATTGCAGGATCAGGGCCTCCCGGCGGGAGATGGCGCTGCGCTGGCCCTTCATGATCGGGCTGGCCGCCAGCTGCGGGCTCGCCGCCTGGTAGGGGCCGGAGGGCAGCAGGGTCGGCCTTGGCCGCCGAATCCCTGGCCGCCGAACTCGATTCGCACCGCCCCCGCCCCTAGGCTGGAACGGCCGGCCGCCCTGACCGGGCCGGAAATTGCCCCGGCCGCCAAAGCCGCGCCCGCCCTCGGGGGCGAAGGTGCGCTGAAGCCGCTCGACGAAATCGTCGCGATAATAGCGCCGCACCACCTCGTCGCGGATGCCGTTCGTGAGCTCCTTGATGCGGGCCTCCAGCGCGGCACGGCGCTCGGGGGTGGCAAAATTGCCGCCTTCGAGCTCGCGCGACCAGATCATGTCGGCGAGCGGACGGGCCGCTGAGATCACCTCCTCGATCGCGCCGCGCCCACCCGAGCGCACGAGATCGTCGGGGTCCTGCCCTTCCGGCAGCAGCGCAAAGCGCAGGCTTTTTCCCGGCGCGAGAAACGGCAGCGCGAGATCGGCAGCACGATAAGCCGCCTTCTGCCCGGCGCGGTCGCCGTCGAAGCAGAGGATCGGCTCGTCCGCCATCTTCCAGAGCAGCGCGAGCTGGCTCTCGGTCAGTGCGGTGCCGAGCGGCGCGACGCTGCCGGCAAAGCCCGCGGTGACCATGGCGATGACGTCGACATAGCCTTCGACCACGATCAGCGCGCTACCATCATGCGTGGCCTTGCGCGCGGTCTGGTGATTGTAGAGATTGTCGCCCTTGTGAAAGAGCGGCGTCTCCGGCGAATTCAGGTATTTTGCCGGAACGTCCTTCTCCAGCGCGCGCCCGCCGAAGGCGATGACGCGTCCGCGCAAATCCGTGATCGGAAACATCACGCGATCGCGGAAGCGGTCGTAAGGCACGGGAATGTCGTTGCCTGCCACGAGCAGACCGGTCTCGACCATGTCGTCGACGGAGATTCCGAGCTTGCCGAGATGCTCCTTCAGCGCGAAGCGATCAGGCGGCGCATAGCCGAGGCGAAACTGCAACTGCGTCGCCGGCGAGATCGCGCGGTCGGCGAGATAGCCGCGCGCCTTGGCACCGACCCGCGAAGCCAGCGTCTCCGCAAAGAATTTTGCGGCGAGATCCATGACGTCATGCAGCGACTTGCGCCGCTGCTCGAACCGCGCCGCATCCGGCGTCACCGCCGGCAGCGGCAGGCCCGCCATGCCCGCGAGCCGCTCGACGGCTTCCGCGAACGGCAGCCCGTCGGTCTCCATCACGAAGGTGATGATGTCGCCGTGCTTGCCGGAGGAGAAGTCGTGGTAAAATCCCTTCTGGTCGTTGACGTAGAAGGACGGCGTCTTCTCCTGCTGGAACGGCGACAGCCCCTTCCACTCCCGCCCGGCCTTCTTCAGCTTGACGCGCTTGCCCACGACCTCGGAGACCGAAAGCCGGGCACGAAGCTCGTCGAGGAACTGGGGCGTGAAGCGCATGGCGTGGGTGTAGCGCAAACCGGGGTGAGTCGGGCGAAGGATCAGGGATATAGGTGCGGGCCGGCCAGAAGTCAGGTTTAGGCGGGTTATCCGGCTTATTCGACCTATTCACAGGGCGTTTCCGTCATTCCCTGGGCGCCCTCCGCCTTGAGGCTCACACCGTTATGCAACGTGAGTACCTCAGGATGATGGGACCAATGACGGTACCAAGGCTTGAACCCCGCCCGGTTCCACGCTTCCATACGCCCATGTTCAGGACCTTTCGAGGCGGTCACAGCGGGGGCTGGCGCGTCACCTCGATTTCACCGGTGACGGGCGAGCCCCTGCCCTTCATGCCGGCGCTGTCGGTCACCGACAGCGAGGCCGTCTCGTTGCCGCTGGTGCCCTCGCGCAATGCCTGGCGACTGGCCGGGGTGCCCTCCAGCTTGCGCTACACCGAGCGGGCCGAAAAGGATCAGCTCGTGGCCGTGCAGGCCGGGCTCGGCCGTCCCGAGGCAACCAGCGCGGCGCTGATCCCGATCCGCAAATCGGACGCCTGGTGGGAGCTGACGCAGGAAGAGCGCCGCAAGATTTTTGAGGACAAGTCGCACCACATCGCGAGTAGCCTTCGCTTCCTGCCCGCGATCGCTCGCCAGCTCTATCATTGCCGCGACCTCGGCGGCCCCTTCGATTTCCTGACCTGGTTCGAATTCGCGCCGGCGGACGCCGCGCTGTTCGAGGAGCTGGTGGGAATGCTCAGGCAGACCGAGGAATGGACTTACGTCGAGCACGAGGTCGACGTGCGCGTGGTGAAGGAAGTGCTGTCTGCCTGATGATCGAACTGGCCGCCCCGACGGCGGCGCGCCCCCTCGCCCCGTTCTTACGGGGAGAGGGTTGGGGTGAGGGGCTTCTCTCCACACGCGAGATCGGCGATGGACCTGTACCCCCTCACCCGGATCGCAAGAGCGATCCGACGCGCAGGCGGGGAGAGGTGAAGCAAGCATCCGCTGTCAGTGTTCGAGAAACCGCCCGGACTCGATGCGCGGCAGATCAGTGACGGGCCAGTTGTAGATGTAGGTCCAGGCCTTGCCTGTGCTGCCATCCGCGCCTGTCACGTCGATCAGCTGGCGCAGATATTCCGTCGGCTCCGGAAAGCCCTCACCGCAGGCCTCGTACATGTCGAGCTCGGCCAGCAGCTCGTCGGGCACGCGCAGGTGAAACAGCTCGCCATGAACGATGTCGGAGGCCGCATCCGACAGCAGCAGGCCAGGATAATGCTTCACCAGGACGAGCCGGCCGCGGCAGGTTGCTTCACCCAGGAAATCCGCATGGCCCGCGAGCAGCCGCGCCATCGGATGGTCGAAGCCGCGCATCAGGGTGCCGTAGACGAAGAGACGATCGGAGGTCATCGGGTGTCTATAACCGCCAATCACGCGAAGCGACAGCGTCGCGCCTCGTAAATGTCGCCGTGGTCAAGAGCGGGAGTGCGCGATATTCGGTCTTGAGATGAATCGCGGGTGACGGCATCGTCCGGCAAGCCGGATCAATTTCGGACAGGCGATTCCTGCCTGATTTCGAGGGGCAATTGCATTTTCCGTAGGCAATCAGGAATGACGCTGGACGCAGTCGACACGGCCGATCAACTTCTTGGCGAGGGGGACATTCCACCAGTGCATGAGGTGAATGCGGGAGGCGCATCGCCGTTCCTGCTCACCTCCGATCATTACGGACGGGTGCTGCCGCGCGCGCTGGGCGATCTCGGCGTCGCCGAGAGCGAGCTGACGAGGCACATCGCCTGGGACATCGGCATTGCCGGCGTCGCCGAGCGGCTGGCAAAAATGCTCGACGCGCATCTGATCGCGCAGCGCTATTCGCGGCTCGTGATCGACTGCAACCGCTCGCCCGGCGTTGCGAGCTCGATCCCCGTGATCTCCGAAGCCACCAGAATCCCGCGCAACGAAGGCATCTCCGAGAGCGAGCGGGCGGCACGGCGGCGCGAGATTTTTGAGCCCTATCATCATCGCATCGATGCCGCGATCGACCGCCGCTTGCGTGACAAGCGGCCGACCGTGCTGGTGTCGTTGCACAGCTTCACGCCGGTTTATGCCGGCGTCGCGCGGCCCTGGCACATCGGCGCGCTGTACAACCGCGACACCGTGCTGCCGCAGCTCTTGCTGAAACATCTGCGCAGCGAAGGCGATCTCGTCGTCGGCGACAACGAGCCCTATGCTGTGAGCGATCTCAGCGACTACACCATCCCCGTCCACGGCGAAGCCCGCGGCCTCGTCAACACCGGCATCGAGATCCGCCAGGACCTCATCGCCGATCAATCCGGCCAGCAGCAATGGGCCGAGCGGCTGGGAAGGATTTTTGCGGCGATCGAGGTGGAATTGCGGGCGGAGCTGTTGGTGTAAAGCGAAGTGCCGCCACGACACGCAGTGCGTTCCCTTCCCCCCTTGCGGGGGGAGGGAGAGCAGCGGAGCAAGACGATTCTGCAAGCTTCCAATCAACCACCCCGCGTCGCGACGAACACTGCCAGTGCGGCAAAGATCGCGGCGATGCCCCACAGCACGTAGGCGAAGCGGCCGTCGCCGCGGGCATCCAGCGTAGCCTCGGCAGGGTTGTCGGGATTGACGCGCACCTCGACGGTGGCGCCGTCCTGGTAGCGCGCCATCAGCCTCTCCAGCATCTTGCCCGATGCCGCCGGCGTTTCCGCAGCGACCCGCGCGCATTCATTGGTGTAGCGGACATTCTGATAGCTGTAGGTGTAGGACACGCGCCGCGCGAACATCTCGACGCCGCGCGCCTCGCCCGGCTCGCTCGCCTCGTGATACTCTTCCATCTCCGACAGCTTGATGGTGCCCGGCACGACCGGCCAGCGCGTCGCCATCGACGCCTGCCGCTGCACCACCCACGCCATCAGCGCGATGACGAGGCCGAACGCGCCGAAGCCGATGACGAGGCCGGCAAGATCGGGCCGCCCGATGTGGTGCGCGAGATATTGGTAGCTCTGGTTGAGGCCGAAGGCCGAGCCGAAGATGATGGCGATCACGATCGCTGAACCGATGCCAAGGCAGCCCCACAGACCCTTGGGCAGGTCGCGCTCCAGCACCGCCTGATCGGGATGCTTCGGATTGTAGTAGACGGTGACGATGCTGCCGGCGGGATATTTCGCCAGCTTCTCGGCGACCTGGAAATTGCCGAGGTCCTCGCCGATCGAGATGCGGTTGCAGCTCAGCTTGCGCCCGCCGACCGCATACTCGTAAGTCACATTCGCAAAATTGCGGCTCTCGGTGCGAAAGCCGTCTTCGCGCTCGTCGTCGGAGACCTTGACCTCGCGAACTTCGGCAACGGATGTGATCACCTTGCCGGCGACTTGCGGCCAGCTCCGCGCCTCGCGCGCCTGCCAGGTCTTCACGATAGCGGCAATCAGGATCAGCGCGAGCGGCGCGAGCAGCATCGCGTAGACCAGCGGCGGTAAATTCGGCACGGCAATAATCCTTCGTCAGCGGCAATGCTCCCTTGGACGCACCGCCGCCTACGAAGGTTCAACGCGGCTCATTTGGCCCGGGTCAGCGCCAGCCAGATACCGCCGCCGATCATGAAGCCGCCGGAGACGCGCGACATCATCCGCGTGCGGCGGGCCGAGAAGAATTTCCGGGCGCGCCCGGCGGCGATGGCGTAGAGCGCATCGGTCATCACGGCGGTGACCATGAAGGTGGCGCCCAGCAATGCGACTTGCGGAAAGTGCGGCTGGCTCATGTCCATGAACTGCGGGATGAAGGCGCCGAAGAACACCAGCACTTTCGGGTTCGACAGCAGCACCAGGAAGCCCTGCAGGAAGAAGCCGCCGCGGGGCGGCGCCGGCGGCTCGTCGACATTGACGCCCTCGACCGGCGCCCAGATCAACTTGATGCCGAGCCAGACCAGATAGGCCGCGCCGGCAAAGCGCACCCAGTCGAACCAGTAGCCCATCGTCGACATCAGCGAGGTCAGGCCGATCGCGACGATGCCGATCACGATGGCGAGGCCGGCTTGCGCGCCGGCGACATTCGTCAGCGCCGCGCGCGTGCCATGGCGCAGGCCGTTGGCGATGACGAGGGTGACGATCGGCCCCGGTAGCAGCGCCAGCGCGATGCAGGCGGCGACGAAGGCGAGATAGGCTTGCATGGACATCATGGGCGGGACTCGGCTGAGGAGGGTTTGGGGATATTAATGCATGGGACGGGCGGGGAGGGAAGGCGTGACTGCGTGGTACCGAGGCCTCCCAATCACAGGTGTCATCACCCGCGAAGGCGGGTGATCCAGTACTCCGCGGCGCTCGTGGGATACGGAGAAGCCGCGGAGTACTGGATACCCCGCCTTCGCGGGGTATGACAGCGGAGGTGGTGGAGACCTCACCGGCCATCCAGCGCCGCCGTCATCCATCCCCTCATCTCCTGCGTCTCCAGAAACGTGAGCGCCGCGCGCTGCATCGCACCGGCCTCTCCACGCCCCTGCACCACCGCGACGAACAGATCGCACCGACGCGAGACGGCGACGCCGATCGCGGCGTGACGAACACCATCGGGCATGTCGAGATCATACCGCCTCGCGCGGCCACGCAGCTCGCCAAGCGCCACCTCCTCTCCCGTCGCGACAGGCGCAAAGCGCGGGCTGACCAAATCGATGTCGGTGACGCGGTCGACCTCGTCGTCATCGGCAACGCCGGTGTCGCAATTGCAGAAGCCGCGCTTGGCGCGGACGTAGAGCTCGGCTCCATTGCATTCGCCCGCGGTGCAGCGGAACGCGCGGCCCGTGGGCCAGCCATCGCGGGGAAACGGCCAGTTGATCTCCCGCCATTGTATGACGCGTTCCGTCTCATCTGCGCACAAGCGCGACGGCGCGCCGAGAGCGATCATGACCATCAGCATGATTGCCCCGCGCCGCATCGTCAGTTCTTCGGCAAGCCGGCCACAGTGCGGGCAGGTCCCGTCAGCTCGAGGATATGCAGGCCGGTATTGGCGCGGTCGACGATGTAGATGTAGCCGCGCTCGTCGGTCTCGACATTGTTGGTCTGGATCGCGACCTTGCAGCGCTCGCCGCCCTCGACCGGAATGCAGCGCTTGTCGGTCGCCGCGGTGATCGCGGGAATGAAGTAGCCGACTTCCTTCGGATGATAGGGATCGCGGATGTCGAGCGCGCGCACGCCGGCATTGAAGAAGGCGATGAAGGCCATCTTCTTGTAATAGACCGGCGCCATGCTCTCGTTCGACGAATGCGAGCCGAACCGGCCGCCGCGCTGGCAGAACCGCCCGCTCTCCTCCGGCACGGTGTAGCTCGAGATCATCATCGGCCGCGTCTCGGTGGTGACGTCGGCGAACCACACCATCTGCCGCGCCTCGCCGCATTCGTTGAGGATCGCCTCGTCGACGATCATGACGATGTCCCGCGTCTTGCCATCCTTGTCCTCGGCGAACTCGGCGACGGGCATGTCGAGCATCGGGAACGTCGTGTGCGCGCCGTTGAAGGCGGACATCGGCATCCGCGCGATCTCGGGATAGCGCAGATTGTCCGCCGTCGGCTCCTTCGGACCGTTCAACAGCTTCTCGCGATCGACGATCTGCAAGATGCCGCCCTTGTTGGTGCCGTAGCCGAAATAGACGCGGTTGCCGTTCGGCCCGGTCGAGATCGGCCCGTGCAGTTCGGTCGGCACCGCGCCGGTCGAACCAGGCTCCTGGCCGGGCAGGCCGAAGTCGCGGATCTTCTGCGGATGCGCGGGATCGCTCAGATCATAGACCTGTGTCATGCGCCGCGTGCGCCAGTCCGGCGCGCCCGAGACGAGAAAGGCGACGCCGGTGTCGCATTCCCACCAGCTCTTGTGAGTGTCCTTCAATCCCCCGATGCGCGTGAGGAGCACGGGATTGGCGGGATCGGCGACATTCCAGATCTCATGCGCCTCGCTGCCGAAGGTGCGCAGCATGTAGACCGCGTTGGGATCGGCTTTCGGCAACGATTTGCCGTCGCAGACCCGCACCATTTGCGCGCCGCCGGATTCGTACTTGCCTTCCTGCCCCGGCAGATGCCGCAAATATTTGGGATGCGCGGGATCGGTGACGTCGACGATCGAGGTCCCGTTCGGCTCCGCCTGCCCCGTCATCGGATTGACGGGCGCCGGCACATCGTCGGTGCCGCCATGATGGCCGATATAGGCGATCCAGCGATCGCCCTGGTGATGGATGGTGGGCTGATAGGCGCTACGCGCCTGGAGGTCGTTGGTACCGACCAGCTTCATGTTGGAAGCTTCCGGCGGCGCGCCGATGGCCTGTTTTTGCGCATGGACAACAGTGCTGCCGGCAAAAAGGACGAGGCAGGCAGCAGTCAGGACGCAACGGAACATCAAAGTCCTCCCGGAACCAATCTGTGTTGGCTGAGCTTCAACGCTAGCACGGCAATTTACACGCGCCAAAGACACGTTCTTTTGCACGTCATTTTCCGGAAACCACGCAGCGGTTATCCGGAATCTCGAGATTCTCCGGTGCGCAATTGCGCACCGGAGTTCGCGCTCCGCGCGCCCCGGAATGAGGTGCTTGACATGCAACCATTTGGTTGCCTATTATCACCGCCATGGATGAGGTCTTCAAAGCGCTCGCCGACGCGTCACGACGCTCGCTCCTGGACAGGCTTCACGCCAAAAACGGCCAGACGCTGAACGAACTTTGCGAAGGCCTCGCGATGACGCGCCAGGCCGTCACAAAACACCTTGTCATTCTCGAAGAGGCCAACCTGGTCACGCCCCTCAGACATGGCCGCGAGAAGCTGCACTACCTCAATCCGGTGCCGATCCATCAGATCGGCGAACGCTGGATCAAGAAGTTCGAGCGCGGCAAGCTCGCCGCGCTCAGCGAGTTGAAACGCCAGTTGGAGAAACGCGATGAGTAATCCGAATTACGTCTACGTGACCTACATCGAGACGACACCCGAGGCGCTGTGGCAGGCGTTGACCGACGGCGATTTCACCGAGCGCTACTGGTTCGGCCATCGCATCACGTCCGACTGGAAGCAAGGCGCGCCTTATCGCTTCACCAACAACGGCAACCCGACGGTCGAGGGCGAGATCATCACCTTCGATCCAACGCGACGGCTCGCCTATAGCTGGTACAATCGCAAACCCGAAGGGGCCGGCGAAGGAACCTCGCGCGTCACCTTCGATCTCGAGCCGCGCGGCAAGGTCGTCAAGCTGACGGTCACGCATGACGAGCTCGGCGAGGACGGCAAGACCCTGCGCGACATCTCCGGCGGCTGGCCGATGGTCCTGTCGAACCTGAAGAGCCTGCTCGAGACCGGCCACACGATCGGGATCGTTCCGCCGACTATCCGACCAAGGATGCCGCCTGATGTCCCGCCCCGAATTCGTCTACGTCACCTATATCGAGACCACGCCGGAAAAGCTGTGGGAGGCGCTGACCGACAGCGCGTTCACGCGGCGATACTGGTTCGACACCGAAGTCAGGTCTGACTGGAAGGTGGGCTCGTCCATTGCGCTTGTGATGAGCGGCAGGACCACCGACACCGGCGAGATCCTGGAGGTCGTTCCGCCGCGGCGCCTGTCCTACACCTTCAAGCACGAAGTGGACGAGGACATGCGGAACGAAGGGCCGACCAAGGTCGTTTTCACGCTCGAGCCCTGGGGCGCGCTCGTGAAGCTGACCGTGACCCACGAAGGCTTCGCCGACGGCAGCAAGCTGCTCGACGGCATCTCGAGGGGCTGGCCGGCGATCCTGTCTGGGCTCAAGAGCCTACTGGAAACCGGGAAGGTGCCAGCGATCCCGCCAGCCGCACTCGGCATCGAAGGATTTGAATGATGAACCTCGATCAGTTCAAGCCCCTGACGACCTACACCATCTACATCGCCTCGACGCCGGAGAAAGTCTGGGAGGCGCTGACCTCAGCCGAGTTCAGCAAGCTCTATTTCTTCGGCAATAGCGTGGAGGTCGAGCCGCGACTTGGCGGCGCGTTCATCGTGCGCACGCCTGATGGAGCCCTGCACATCAGCGGCGAGGTTCTCGCCTACGACCCGCCGCGAAAGCTCTCGGTCACGTTCAACGTGAACTGGCCCGAGCTGATGGAGAAGCTTGGGCCGACGCTCGTCACCTACGACATCGAACAGGTCGGCGATGCGGTGCGTCTCACTATGAGCGAAGGCCACGACCGGCCGCTCAGCGACGACATCCTCGCCGGCGGCCGCTCCGGCTGGCCCGCGATTCTCTCCAGTCTCAAGAGCGTGCTCGAGACCGGCAAGCCGCTGGTGGTGAAAATGGGCCCGCCGCAGCGCATGCTCGATGCGCTGAAGGCGATGGGGATCAAGACGCCGTAGGCGCATTGGTCATTCCGGGTCCGCGCAAGGCGCGGCCCGATGACAGGCTCCGCGCGAACCCGGAATCCATCAAGCGGCGGAGTTGGTGGCTGTATGGATTCCGGGTTCGCCCTTCGGGCGCCCCGGAATGACGACTAGGCAGACACCGGCACCACCAGCCGCCGATACAGATGCCATGTCGCGTGCCCAAGCACCGGCAGCGTCACCACCAGCCCGAGAAAGTAAGGCAGCGCCGAGACGATCAGCAGCATCACGATCACGGCGGCCCATCCGATCATCGGCAGCGGGCTCGTCACCACCGCGCGCACGCTCGTCACCATCGCCGTGACGAAATCGACCTCGCGGTCGAGCAGCAGCGGAAACGACACCACGGTCAGCGAAAACAGAATCAGCGACAGCGCGGCGCCGACCGCATTGCCGATTGCGAGGAAGAGCAGGCCCTCGTTCGTCGTCAGCACCACCGTCATGAATTCCTGCAGGCTGGAGAACGAGGCGTGCAGTCCGAGCAGCAGCGCGATCAGGAGTCGCACCTGGTACATCCAGATCACGAACACGAACAGCGTGACGAAGGCCATCCAGCCGATCTCGCTGCGCGAACGTATCGCCGACCAGATCGCGCCGAACGACACCGGCTCGCCGTGCTCGCGGCGCCGGCTGACCTCGTAAAGGCCGATCGCCACGAATGGCCCGATCAGCGCGAAGCCGGCGGCAAGGGGATAGACGAGATAGACCATGCCGAAGGCGGTGAGGCAGAGCATGATGACGATGCCGCCGGCGGCATAGAGCGCGCCGAAGGCAAGGCCGTAAAGCGGCAGCGCCTGGAAGTCGCGCAGGCCCTCGACCAGCGCCTCGGCGATGTCGGTCGCCGCGACGGCACGCACCACCGGATCGACCTTGCCCGAGATGGACATCGGCTTCCTCCCCGTCTGCGGGCGCGATCTTTCGTCGCGCGGATAGTAATATTAGCGCTGCCGCGCGCACGCGCAACTTGATGGCGGATGACGCGAAGATTGCAATTTCACCGCAATACCCGCAGCGCGAGATGCTCGTCTCTTCCGTGCGATTTTCGAGCCTTATCCCTATGGACTGAGCGGACGATCGTGCCGCAAATTGTACCTCCGAACAAACACGCGCGAAGAGCGGATCCGCCCCACCGATGAGCCTGCGTACCCGGTTACTGATCCTCGTCATCGCGGCCATGCTCGTGCCGGCGATCCTCGTCGGCCTGCGCTTCGTGCAGAACCGGACCAGCGAGATCAACGCGGCCCTGGCTAATCTCGCCGCATCCGCCGACGACATCGCGAGCGATCTGGACGAGAAGATCCAGGGCACCGCCCAGCTTCACTATGGCCTCGCCCGCGCCCGAGACGTCGACACGCGCGACAAGGCGGCATGCTCGGCGTTTCTCTCCGATGTGCGCGAAGAATATCCGCAGTTCACGGGAATATTGACCATCGATCCCGACGGCAGCCTGTTCTGCGACTCGCTGCGGACCAACCGCACGCTCGATCTGAACGATCGCGCCTATTTCAGGCAGGCGAAGGTCTCGCAAGGTATCGTCGCGGTGGAGCCGGTTTTCGGCCGCCTCACCGGAATATCGGTGCTCCAGATCGCCTATCCCGTGCGCTCGGACGCCGGCGCGCTGAAATTCGTCCTGCTCGCTTCGTTCAATTTGAACAAATTCGCGGAGTTTCACGACAAGCGTCTGCTCGCCGAGAAGGAGATCCTGCTCGTCGACAGCAAGGGCACGGTGCTGGTCGCGCCCAAATTAGGTGGCTGGCGCGAGCCCGTCGGCGCGTCGATCGCGGGATCAGACCTGTTCCGCTTCGCGGCCTCACCCGATGGCGAGGCGTCGCGCGAGTTGACCGATCGCGAAGGCCGCGCGCAGGTCTGGGCCGTCGCCCGCTCACCGTCGATGCGCAAGGCTGGCCTCTATATCATCGTCGGACGATCCAAGGACGGGCTGGTCGCGGCGGCGAACCGCCGGCTCTACGAGGACATGGCGATTCTCGCGGTGGCCTCGCTGCTGCTGCTGGCCGGCGTCTGGATCCTCGCGACCGTCAGCCTCGGGCGCCAGGTGGGGCGGCTTGCCGCGATGGCGAAACGGCTCGGGCTCGGCGATCTCAGCGCGCGCATTCCGCCGCCTTATCCGGGCGGCGAGCTCGGCGGACTGATGATGCTGCTCAACGGCACGGCCGAGTCGCTCGAGCAGCAACGCGCCGCCATCGCCGACCTCAGCCACAAGCTCAGCCAGTCCCAGAAGATGGAAGCCATGGGACAGCTCACCGGCGGCGTGGCGCACGATTTCAACAACCTCCTGACCGTCATTCTCGGCAACTCCGAGCATCTGGCCGACAGGCTGGCGGGCAACAAGGAATTACAAGGGATCGCCAGCGACATCGCGACCGCGGCCGAGCGCGGCGCCGACCTGACACGCAGCCTGCTCGCCTTCGCGCGCAAGCAGCCCTTACGGCCGCGCGAGATCGACATAGCCGAACGAATCCTCGGCATGGAGCAGTTGCTGCGTCGGACACTGGGCGAGCACATCGAGTGCAGCTTCGCGTTCGGACCGGGTTTGTGGCTGACCAGCGTCGACCCCGGCCAACTGGCAACCGCCCTGCTCAACCTCGTCCTCAACGCGCGCGACGCGATGCCTGACGGCGGCAAGCTGACCGTCGAGGTGCGCAACAACTCGCTCAGCGAATCCGATCTCGACGTCAACGGCGAGCCGCGGCCGGGCGACTATGTCATGGTGGCCGTGACCGATACTGGCTGCGGCATGGAGGCGGACACCGCGAGCCGCGCGTTCGAGCCGTTCTTCACCACCAAGGAGGTCGGCAAGGGGACTGGCCTCGGCCTCAGCATGGTCTACGGATTTGCGCAGCAATCCGGCGGTCTCGTGCAATTGCAGTCAGAGCCGGGACAGGGCAGCGTCGTCAGGCTGTTCTTTCCCCGCATCGCGACGGCGCTGAACGAGGAGCCGCCACCGCCGGAGCCGATCGTTGCCCCCGACGGACACGAGACTATTCTCGTCGTCGAGGACGACGACATGGTGCGAGCCTATGTCGAGAGCGAGCTGAGAGCCCTCGGCTACCGCGTCGTCGCCACGTCGAACGGGCCCGCAGCACTGGAGCTGCTACGCCAGCCCGGGGACGTCCATCTGCTGTTCACCGACGTCGTGATGCCCGGCGGCATGTTCGGGCCGGAGCTTGCGAGGCAGGCAACCCAGTTGCGGCCGGGGCTCAAGGTGCTCTTCACCTCCGGCTACAGCCAAAATCCGGTCAAGACGCCCGACGGGGTCGACGCGCGCATTCTGACAAAGCCATTCCGACGGCAGGATCTCGCCGCGACGCTGCGATCGGCGCTGTCGCGCTAAAGCATGATCCGGACCCGGAGGGCCGCGTTAGCGCAAAGTGCCTAGCGGTTTTCCGAAAGATCATGCTCAAGTCAGCGAGATACGAGCAGCAGCGCCACGCCGAGATTGGCCGCGAACAGCGCCGCGTCGATGACGAAGATCCTCAGCATCGGACCTTTGAGCACCGGCCAGTATGCCACCCCGACGCGCCCTCCGCGCATCAGGACCGGCAGATTGTAGGCGAACTGGCTGAAGTGGCAGGCGGCGAAGAACAGGAACAGCGCGAGCTGCGCCTCGACCGGCTGGAAGAACGAGGGGCGCGCCGCCAGAAGATAGAGCGACAACAGCCCGATCGGCAGGTTCATCCCGCCGAGAAACGCCACGCTCGCCGCGAGCGTCGGCGCAATCGGATTGCTGCGCTCTTCGCGCGGCAGCAAGATCTTCAGCGTGTTGGCTTGCGCGATGCTGAACTGAACGAAGGCGCCGCCGAACCAGAGCGCGTTGAGCAGCAGGACGAAATCCGAAAGGTGCATGGTCATTTTCCGTAAAAGGCTTCGCTGCGCACCACCCGGCCCGCATCATCGAAATCCATGAACTCGCTGGCGCGGGTGTCACCGAGCTGCCACCACACCGTCAGGCGCGCGATGACCTCGTCCCAGCTCCAGCTCAGGATCTTCAGGTCGGCGCTTTCGATGTGGCCATAGGCCTCTCGCCAATAGGCGCGGATGTTCTCGGCGCCCCTGACGACAGCAGAACCGGTCAGCGACAGCGCCAGGGGGCTGCGCATCTGCGCATCGTCGGCAAAATGCGCGACGACCGCGTCGATGTCGACCCTGCACCAGCTCGCGCACCAAGCCGCGACGAAGCGTTCGGCAGCCGCGCGATCCATATCCCCTGCGCTCATGACGCAGCCCTCCCCGGCCCGTTGCCGGGAAGGTGGCAAAGCGCGCGTCTCATGTCAACTATGTTGACTTCAGGATTGGTCAATTGTTGTCGGCGATCGATCCCATCACGGCCATCCATGCCGCCGCCCCCGCCGCCCCGACGCGGTCGAACGCCTCGCGCAGGACCTTGCGCTCGTGGTCCGACGCTTTCTGCTCGATGCGCTGGCCCGCGGCGGTCAGGCGCAGCAGTTTTGATCGATGCTGCTCGGGCGCCCGCTTCGACGTCAGGAGCTTGCGCTCCAGCAGGAGATTGAGCGGCCGGTTCAGCGCCTGCTTGGAAATGCCGAGAATCTCGATCAGCGCGCCGATCGCGATGTCGGGCCGGCGCGCCACTACGTAAAGGATACGATGATGCGGACGCGACAGGCCCTGCTTCGCAAGATATTCGTCGGCCTCCAGCGTCATGCCGCGCCAGCCGTAATACATCAGCTCCAGCGCCGCATCGAGATCGTGCAGCTTGTCGAGCGATGCGCGATGAAGCCCCGCGACTTGGGCGGACTTTGCCATTGTCGGAAGCTAACCCCTCGCCCGCAGCTCGCGCCGCAGCACCTTGCCCGTCGCCGTCATCGGCAAGGTCTCGGCGAATTCCACGAAGCGCGGATATTCATGGGCGGCAAGCTGCACCTTCACGAATTCCTGGATCTCGCGCGCGAGCGCATCGCTGCCGGTAAAGCCCGGACGCAGCACGATCCATGCCTTGATCGACTCGGTGCGGATCGGATCGGGAATGCCGACCACGGCGGCCATAGCCACCGACGGATGCTTCATCAAGGTGTGCTCGATCTCGGAAGGGCCGACGCGATAGCCGGCGGTGGTGATGACGTCGTCCTCGCGGCTGACATACCAGAAATAGCCGTCCTCATCCTGCACGCCGAGATCGCCGGTCAAGAGAAACTCACCGGCATATTTCTTCGCCGTCGCCTCCGGATTGCGCCAGTATTCGAGCATCGTGCACGGGCACGGCTGGCGCACGCCGATGATGCCGCGCTGGCCGCGCGGCTGCTCCTCGCCCTGGTCGTTGACGATGCGGACGTCGAAGCCCGGCGTCGCCTTGCCCATCGAACCGGGGCGGATCGGAAACAGGTTGGAGTTGCTGCCGATCACGAGATTGCACTCGGTCTGGCCGAATACTTCATGGGCGTCGATGCCAAAGGTCTCGCGCACCCAGCCGAGCAGCTCGCCGCCGAGCGATTCACCGCCGGTGAAGATGCTGCGCAGCTTGACGCCGGGATGCTTCACGCCCGCCTGCCGCATCAGCTTGAGCGCCGTCGGCGGCAGGAAGACGTTGCGCACGCCGAGGTCGGCCATCATCTGCATCGCCGCCTGCGGCTCGAACTTTCGCGCACGATGTCCCACCAACGGGATGCCGTGGTACCAGAATGCGAACAGTCCGTTGATGAGACCGCCGATCCAGGCCCAGTCCGCCGGCGTCCACATCAGATCGCCGGGCCTCGGCAAGAAGTTGTGGCACATCTCGACATTGGGCAGATGGCCGAGCACGACGCGATGCGCATGCAGCGCGCCCTTCGGGTTGCCCGTGGTGCCTGAGGTGTAGATGATCAGCGCGGGATCGTCGGCGGAAGTATCGACGGTCGCAAAGTCCTCGGACGCGGTTTCGATCGCTGACCAGAACGGTTTTGCGCCGGCGTGAACCGCGCCGCTCGTGATATAGATGTCCTGCAAATAGGGCAGCCGTTCGCGGATCTTCGTCAGCTTCTCCCAGCCCGCTTCGTCGGTGATGATGGCTCTCGCTTGCGAATTCGACAGGCGGAACTCCAGCGCGTCCTCGCCGAACAGAGCGAACAGCGGAATCGAGATCAGGCCGGCGCGGAATGCCGCCACATGCGCGATCGGCAATTCCAGCGACTGCGACAGGAACACCGCGACGCGGTCGCCGCGCACAAGGCCGTCGGCCTTCAGTACATTGGCGAAACGCCGCGACATCTCCGCGACCTCGTCGAACGAGGTACGCGTGGTCGCGCCGTTCTCGTCGACATAGACCAGCGCGAGGCGGCCGGTGCCGTCGGCATGCCGGTCGCAGCACGCCTCCGCCATGTTGAAGCGGGCCGGGATGTCCCAGCGGAAGTTGCGATAGAGCTCGTCGTAGGTTGCGGCTTCGGTCAGCATGGGCTTGGGTCGCTTCCGTACTCTCGGCGTCATGGCCGGGCTTGTTCCGGCCATCCACGAGGCCACTTGTTTTGGCGCCAGTTTAAGGCCGTGGATGCCCGGGACAAGCCCGGCATGACGGTGCTTCTCAGGCGTCATTCCGGGGCGACGCGCCAGCGTCGAGCCCGGAATCCATTGCGCGGCATTTGCTGCGGCCCGATGGATTCCGGGTTCGCCCTGCGGGCGCCCCGGAATGACAGCGGGGTCTTACCGCACCGTCGCGAAAAACGTCCTGACATCGCGCACGAACAGGTCCGGCTGCTCGAACGCAGCGAAATGGCCGCCCTTTTCCATCTCACTCCAATGGGTGATGTTGTGGAAGTTCGGCTCCATCCAGCGCCGCACCGGCGTGATGATCTCCTTCGGGAACACTGCGACGCCGGTCGGCACCTTGACCACCGGCATGGTGCGGCGCTTGCCAAAGCTCTCCCAGTAGAGCCGCGCCGACGAGGTCGCCGTCTCGGTCGCCCAATAGAGCATGACGTTGTCGAGCAGCTCGTCCTTGTCAAAGATGTTCTCGGGATGGCCGTCGCAATCGGTCCAGGCCCAGAACTTTTCGAGGATCCAGGCCGCCTGCCCGCTCGGCGAATCCGTCAGGCCATAGCCGAGCGTCTGCGGCCGCGTCGACTGTTGCTTGGAATAGCCGGAGTCGAGATCGACGTAATGCTTGAGGCCGGCGAGCGCGCGCTTCTCCTCCGCCGTCGGGTCACCCTCGACCTTCGGCGCTGCATTGAAAGCGAGCGTGATGTGGATGCCGGCGCAGTGCTCGGCGTCCTGCGCGCCGAGCGAGGTCGTCACCGCCGAGCCCCAGTCGCCGCCTTGCGCGCCGTAACTGATATAGCCGAGCCGGTCCATCAGCTTGGCCCAGGTCGCGGCGATGCGGTCGACACCCCAGCCGGTGCTCTTCGGCTTGGCCGAGAAGCCGAAGCCCGGCAGCGACGGACACACCACATGAAACGCGTCGGCGGGATTGCCGCCATGCGCGGCGGGATCGGTGAGCGGCGCGATCACCTTCTGGAATTCCACGATCGAGCCCGGCCAGCCATGGGTGATGATCAGCGGCAGAGCGGACGGTTCTTTCGAGCGCGCATGGATGAAGTGGATGTCGAGCCCGTCGATCTCGGTGGTGAACTGATCGAAGCGATTGAGCTTTGCCTCACGCGCGCGCCAGTCGTAACCGCTCGCCCAATAGCCACAGATCTCCTGAATCCATTTCAGCGGCGCGCCCTGGCTCCAGTCGTCCACCAGCTCCGCCTCCGGCCAGCGCGTGCGGGCGAGGCGCGATTTGAGGTCGGCGAGGATGTCGTCGCTGATGGCGATGCGGAACGGTCTGATCGCGCCGGTCATCGGTTGGCTCTCTCTTCTTGTCATTCCGGGGCGCGCGGAGCGCGAGCCCGGAATCCATTGCGCAACAGAGTCGGCGGCCCGATGGATTGCGGGCTCGACGCTTCGCGTCGCCCCGGAATGACGGCTAGCCCGTCAGCGCGGCCTTCACGAGGCCGGACGCCTTACCAAAATCCATCTGTCCAGCATATTTCGCGCGCAATACCGCGATCACTTTGCCCATGTCCTTCATACCGGCAGCACCGGTCTCGCCGATGGCGTCCGCGATCGCCTTCTTGACCTCGTCGTCCGACATCTGCTTCGGCAAATAGGCCGAGATCACTGCGATCTCCTCGCGCTCCTGCGCGGCGAGCTCGGCGCGGCCGCCCTTGTCGTAGAGCTCGACCGATTCCTGGCGCTGCTTGATCATCTTCTGGAGCACGGCGAGCAGGTCGGCGTCGGTCAGCGGCGGCTTGCCCTGCCCGCGCGCGTCGATGTCGGCGTTCTTGATGGTCGAGTTGACCATGCGCAGCGTGGACAGCTTGCGCTCGTCCTTGGCCTTCATGGCCTCCTTGACCGCATTGTTGATGTCGTCGCGCAGCATGGCCGGGGTCCTCTCAATCTGTCGCGCCTGATCTAAGCCGTTCGCGGCCAAGAGGCCAGACTGGACCGCTTGCCGGTGCTTTGTTTCCCCACCGGCCGCGGAAATGGCTCAAAATTGCCAGTTCCAGCTTAAGTGGCCGAGGCCGCCCGTCAATTATGCAAAAACGCATGTGAATCGGCCCTCTCCCGCTTTGACGCCAGCGCCGGCCCAGACTATGAAACGCGCTCATGACCCAACATGAAAACGATACCGCTTGGCCGGACCACAAACCGACCGCGCTCCTCGTGCTCGCCGATGGCACGGTGCTCGAAGGCTTCGGTCTCGGCGCCGAAGGCCACGCCGTCGGTGAAGTCTGCTTCAACACCGCGATGACCGGCTATGAGGAGATCCTCACCGATCCCTCCTATGCCGGCCAGCTCATCACCTTCACCTTCCCGCATATCGGCAATGTCGGTACCAACGAGGAAGACATCGAGACGGTGAACATGGCCGCGACGCCAGGCGCGCGCGGCGTCATCCTGCGCACCGCGATCACCGATCCCTCGAACTACCGCGCCACCAAGCATCTCGACGCCTGGCTCAGGGCGCGCGGCATCATCGGCCTCTCCGGCATCGACACCCGGGCGCTGACCGCGCTGATCCGCAGCAAGGGCATGCCAAACGCCGTGATCGCGCATTCCAGGACCGGCGAATTCGATTTGCATGGCCTCAAGGAGGAAGCGCGCGAATGGCCGGGCCTCGAGGGCATGGACCTCGTGCCGATGGTCACCAGCGGCCAGCGCTTCACCTGGGACGAGACGCCGTGGGCCTGGGACAAGGGCTTTGGCCGGCAGGACAAGCCGGAGTTCAACGTCGTCGCCATCGACTATGGCATCAAGCGCAACATCCTGCGCCTGCTCGCCGGCGTCGGCTGCAAGGTGACGGTGGTGCCGGCGACGACCTCGTCCGAGGACATCCTGGCGATGAAGCCGGACGGCGTGTTCCTGTCGAATGGCCCGGGCGATCCGGCAGCCACAGGCAAATATGCCGTGCCTGTGATCCAGGACGTCATCAAGTCGGGCACCCCGACCTTCGGCATCTGCCTCGGCCACCAAATGCTCGGCCTCGCCGTCGGCGCGAAGACGAAGAAAATGCATCAGGGCCATCACGGCGCCAATCATCCCGTGAAGGACGAGACCACCGGCAAGGTCGAGATCACCTCGATGAACCATGGCTTTGCCGTGGACGAGACGACGCTGCCGAAGGGCGCGACGCAGACCCACATCTCGCTGTTCGACGGATCCAATTGCGGTATCCAGCTCGACGGCAAGCCGGTGTTCTCGGTGCAGTACCACCCCGAGGCCTCACCCGGTCCGCGCGACTCGCACTATCTGTTCCAGCGCTTTGCCGATCTGATGCGGCAGAAGAAGAGCGCGTAAGGCGCGCTCGCAAAGCTGTGTCACGTATCGAGCCCGGGCCTGGTCCCGGGCTTCTTCGTCAGAGGAACGTCGTCTCCCGCCCCCCGTTGATCCCTGCTACGCTCACGCAGGAGCCCCACCATGTCCATCGTCCGCGACCATGCCGAGCCGCTCGCCATCGTGTTCGAGGATGACGGGCTCGTGCCGAACAACATCCTTCCCTTCCTGGTCTACCAGGGCGCGGTGAAGCTCGATCCCAAGCATCCGGAAGAGACTATCGAAAACCTGTTCGAGGCGAATGACTGGGGCGGCACGTGGCGCAATGGCGTCTACGATTATCTCCACTATCATTCGACCGTGCATGAGGTGCTCGGCATCGCGCGCGGCCATGCGCGGGTCCGCTTCGGCGGCGATCACGGCCAGGAGCTGGAGATCAAGGCTGGCGACGTCGCGATCCTGCCCGCCGGCACCGGGCATCAATGCATCAAGGCGAGCGACGATTTCTGCGTGATCGGCGCCTATCCGCCCGGCAGCAAGATGGAGATCACGCGACCCTCGCCGGAGAACCACGCCAGGGCGTTGAAGACGATTCCGAAAGTGGCGTTGCCGCCAGCCGATCCGGTCACGGGCAAGGATGGCGCGTTGATGCGGCTGTGGAGATAGCTACAGGCGCGGTCCCGTAGGGTGGGCAAAGCGAAGCGTGCCCACCAATATTAGCCGCATGGATAGAAGGTGGGCACGGCGCGCGAAGAGCGCGCTTTGCCCACCCTACGGGAGCTACGGCATCCGAGCCTCACGCCTCGTTGCCGCCTTCCTGCCGCGTGGCCTCGAACAAAAACCACGTTCGCCGCTCGGTCTCGTCGATGAAGACTTCGAGGATGCTGGCGCTGGCGACATCGCCGGCCTCGTCACAGACCTCATGCGCCTTCCGCATGGCAGCCGCGACATGCTTGTTGTCCTGCATCAATTCGCGCAGCATCTCGCGCGGCGGGACGTAATCCTCGTTGTTGTCCTTGATGGTCTGGAGTTTTGCGACCTGGCCGATCGATTTGAGCGTGGTGCCGCCGATCTTGCGGACGCGCTCGGCGAGCTGGTCGGTGGTGGCGAAGATCTGATCGGACTGCTCGTCGAGCAGCAGATGATAGTCGCGGAAATGCCGGCCGCTGATGTGCCAGTGGAAATTCTTGGTCTTCAGATACAGCGCGAAAGCATCGGCCAGAAGCACGTTGAGCGCCTCCGAAACCTTGTTGACCGCCTGGGACGACAGATCGGTGGGGGTGTCGAGGTCGGGCGAGACCTTGCTGGGGGCTTTGCTCACGATGAACCTTCCTGTTAGGACGCGGACATTGACGGCGCGCCGTCGCACCCCTAACGCAAGGCGGGCAGCGCCGGTTCCTTCCCAGGAACCACTCGGCCGGGACCCTCGGATATCATGGACGATTGGATCGATTATTACGACTCGACGCATACGATCTATGTCAGCAAGCTGCATCGCGATTTGCACTTCCAGATCATCGCGCGGGACATCATTGGTTACATCCCCTCGCCCGACGCGAGCGTGCTGGACTATGCCTGCGGCGAGGCGCTGTCGGCGAGCCAGGTGGCATCGGCCTGCGGCAAGCTGATCCTGGCCGAGCCGGCGCCCGGCGTGCGCGGTCGGCTGATCGCGCGCTTTGCCCCGAACACGAAAATCCGCGTCCGCTCGCTCGACGACGTCCGCAAGATGCAGGACCAGTCGATCGATCTCGCGGTGATGAACTCGGTCGCGCAATACATGACATCGGAGGAGCTCGACGGTGCGTTGCTCAACATCCGCCGCATCCTGAAGCCCTCCGGCAAGCTGGTGCTCGGCGATATCTTGCAGCCTAATGTGGGCATGGGCCGCGACGTGATGGCGTTGCTCAGCTTCGGCCTGCGGCACGGTTTTCTGAAGGACGCACTGATCGGGCTGATCAGCACCGCGCTGTCAGATTACCGTCACTTACGCTCGCGCATCGGGCTCCAGCGCTACAGCGAGGACGAGATCACCGCCAAGCTGAGGGCCGCGGGCTTCGCGGTCCAGCGCGCTCACACCAATATCGGCCACAATCGCTGGCGTATGAGCTTCATCGCGCGGCCGCCGCTAGTTCGTTAAGCATAATAATTAGCTGAGGTGGCCTGCGGTATCCTGATCAGGCATGATCGCGACGGCCCGGTGGCGGAAGCGTCTACGCGAGGGCGGTGCAACGCCCTTCATCCTGGTTCAAATCCAGGCCGGGTCTCCACGCTTCGCCCCTTCGGGGCTACGCGTGGCGCAGCCACGCAAGCCCCGAAGGGGCGCAGCGTGTCCGGCGTAGCTGGAGCGAAGCGCAAGCGAAGACGGACTGCCGGCCAAACCGCACGCAATCGTCTCAACTTCAATCCGCCTCGACCACCTCGCACTCCGGCAGCAGCTGAAGCCGGTCCGCGTCCTTGGCCGCCGAGCTGATCACGGCATCGAGCAATCCCGGAAAACGCGCATCCAGATCCTCACGGCGCAGCCGCATGAAGCGGTTGGTGCCGGCGACGCGCGTCAGCATCAGGCCGCATTCGCGCAGCTTGGCGAAGTGATAGGCGAGGTTGGATTTGCCGGCGAGCCCGGAGAAGTCGCCGCAGCAGAGCTCGTTGCTGACACGTTCCTGCTGGGCGAGCTGGTAGACGATCGCCAGTCGGATCGGATCGCTCAGGCAATCCAGAACCATCGGCAGCTCGATCTGCTCGCGGGTGGGATGGAGGGGCGTGCGGCTCATGGTCCCGAATCATAGCAAAGCGGCCGCGATGTTCAATAGTTCTTGAACCAATTGACACTGAAACCGTTGCGTTCGATAGTTCAATAAACATTGAACATAGGGATTGTCTTCACATGAGCGTATTCTGGCTGGCCCTCGGGGCCTTCGCGATCGGCACCGAAGGCTTTGTGATTGCTGGTCTTTTGCCAGCGATCGCCAATGATCTCTCAATATCCGTCTCAGCGGCCGGCCAACTGGTGACCGCCTATGCCCTCACCTATGCCGTGGGATCGCCCATCCTGGCCGTGGCACTGAACAATATCGACCGCCGCACGGTGCTGGCGCTGGCGCTGACGACCTTCATCGCTGGCAATCTCGCGGCCATGGTGGCGAGCAACTATGCCCTGCTGCTGGCCTCGCGGATGCTGATGGCGCTGGGTTCGGGCCTATGCATGCCGACGGCGCTCGCGGTGTCGGTGGCCGTCGCCTCCCCCGAAAGGCGCGGCCGCGCGGTAGCGCTGGTCACCTCGGGCCTCACGGTCGCGACCGTGATCGGCGTTCCTCTCGGCAACCTCGTCGGCAGCCTGCTCGGCTGGCGCGCGACCTTTGCGATGGTTGCCCTGATCGGCGCTGTTGCGCTTGCAGGCCTCCTGCTCGGCCTGCCCCGCGGCCTGCCGCGCAACACGGCTTCGCTCGGCGAACGGCTCGCGGTCGCGCGTCACAGCAATGTCGTGATCGCGCTGCTGATCACCATTCTCTGGGCGCTCGGCGGCTTCACCGTGTTCACCTATTTCGCGGTCCCGCTGCATGGCCTCGGCTTCGATGCCTCGCAGATCAGCCTCGCGCTACTGGTGTTCGGCGGCGCCGCCGCGATCGGGAACATGCTCGGCGGCATCCTCGCCGACCGGCTCGGCACGCTCGCGACCGCAGCCCTTGGCCTCGCCGGCATGGCGGGCGCGCTGATCCTGCATTCGCTGGTCCTGAAGCTGATGCCCGGCCAGGCGCATTACGCGGTGCTGGGCGCGATCTTCCTCTGGGGCCTCTCGGGGTGGGCGTTCTATCCGGCCCAGATCGCCAGCATCATCCGGATCGAGCCGCAGGCCTCGATGATCGCGCTCTCGCTCAATGCCTCCGCGATGTATCTCGGCTTCGCCATCGGCGGAGTGCTCGGCGGCGCGGTGCTGGCCACCCTGTCGGCAACCGACCTCGGTTGGATCGGCGGATCGAGCGTTGCGGCCTCGCTTCTGGTGCACCTCGCTCGTGGCTGGCAGGCACGACCAAAACCCGTCAAAATTGCCGGTTGATGGGCGTTTTTCGGGGTTTCGCCGCCCCGAAAACTGGTCTAAGACCCACCCGCGCGCGAGGGAAGACCCCGCGCTCTCGCACAAGGGGACGCGCGGCAAGCGCGCCCTTTTTTTGTGCCTAAATTCCAGTCCGGCGAGAGTTGATGCCCAAACGTACAGACATCACCACCATCCTGATCATCGGCGCCGGTCCCATCGTGATCGGCCAGGCCTGCGAGTTCGACTATTCGGGCACGCAGGCGGTGAAGACGCTGAAGGAAGAGGGCTATCGCATCGTCCTCGTCAATTCCAACCCGGCCACCATCATGACCGACCCGGAATTGGCCGATGCGACCTATATCGAGCCGATCACGCCCGAGATCGTCGCCAAGATCATCGAGAAGGAACGCCACGTCATTCCCGGCGGCTTCGCGCTGCTGCCGACCATGGGCGGCCAGACCGCGCTGAACTGCGCGCTATCGCTGCGCCGGCAGGGCACGCTGGAGAAGTTCGACGTCGAGATGATTGGCGCCACCGCGGATGCGATCGACAAGGCCGAGGACCGCCAGCTTTTCCGCGAGGCCATGACCAAGATCGGGCTCGAGACGCCGAAGTCGCGTCTCGCCAACGCCTCCGAGCTGAAGAAGTCGTTCCGCGACAAGTACCACGCCGAACGCGAGAAGCTGTCGGGGGCAGCGCTCGAAGAGCTCGACCGGCAATGGACCCTCGGCGAAAGCGACCGCCGCAAGCGCTATCAGGAATATGCGCTGGGACAGGCGATGATGGCGCTGTCCGAGATCGGCCTGCCCGCGATCATCCGCCCCTCCTTCACCATGGGCGGCACCGGCGGCGGCATTGCCTACAACAAGGAAGAATTCCTCGACATCATCGAGCGCGGCCTCGACGCGTCTCCGACCAACGAAGTGCTGATCGAAGAATCCGTGCTCGGCTGGAAAGAGTACGAGATGGAGGTGGTGCGCGACAAGAAAGACAATTGCATCATCGTCTGCTCGATCGAGAACCTCGATCCGATGGGCGTGCACACCGGCGATTCCATCACGGTCGCGCCGGCACTGACGCTGACCGACAAGGAATACCAGATCATGCGCGACGCCTCGCTGGCGGTGCTGCGCGAAATCGGCGTCGAGACTGGCGGCTCCAACGTGCAGTTCGGCGTCAACCCCGAGGACGGCCGCATGGTCGTCATCGAGATGAACCCGCGCGTGTCGCGCTCGTCGGCGCTGGCCTCGAAGGCCACCGGCTTTCCGATTGCCAAGGTCGCAGCAAAACTCGCGATCGGCTACACGCTCGACGAGATCGCCAACGACATCACCGGCGGCGCGACGCCCGCCTCGTTCGAGCCGACCATCGACTACGTCGTCACCAAGGTGCCGCGTTTCGCCTTCGAGAAATTCCCCGGCGCCTCTACCACGCTGACCACGTCGATGAAGTCGGTCGGCGAAGTCATGGCGATCGGCCGCACCTTCCAGGAAAGCCTGCAGAAGGCCTTGCGCGGGCTCGAGACCGGATTGACCGGCCTCGACGAGATCGAGATCGAAGGTTTGGGCCGCGACGACGACAAGAACGCGATCCGCGCCGCGCTCGGCACGCCGACGCCGAACCGGCTGCTTCAGGTCGCCCAGGCGATGCGGCTCGGCTGGACAAATGAGGAGATCTTCAAGTCCTGCAAGATCGACCCGTGGTTCCTCGGCGAGATGCGCGGCATCGTCGACATGGAGGAGAAGGTCCGGAAGAGCGGCCTGCCAGGCAACGCCTTCGGCATGCGCACGCTCAAGGCCATGGGTTTCTCCGACGCGCGGCTCGCGGTGCTCGCCCAGATGACGGAAGCCGAGGTGACGGCGAAGCGCCACGCGCTTGGCGTCCGCCCCGTCTACAAGCGCATCGACACCTGCGCCGCCGAATTCGCTTCGCCCACCGCCTACATGTACTCGACCTATGAGGCGCTGTTTGCCGGCGCGCCAGCGGACGAGAGCACCCCGTCCGACAAGAAGAAGGTCATCATCCTCGGCGGCGGCCCCAACCGCATCGGCCAGGGCATCGAGTTCGACTATTGCTGCTGTCACGCCTGCTTCGCGCTGCATGACGCCGGCTACGAATCCATCATGGTCAACTGCAACCCGGAGACGGTATCGACGGACTACGACACCGCCGACCGTCTTTATTTCGAGCCGCTCACCGCCGAGGACGTGCTGGAGATCATCGCGAAGGAGCGCAGCAACGGCACGCTGCACGGCGTGATCGTGCAGTTCGGCGGCCAGACGCCGCTGAAGCTTGCGCGCGCGCTGGAAGCCGCCGAAGTGCCGATCCTCGGCACCTCGCCCGACGCGATCGATCTCGCCGAAGACCGCGACCGCTTCAAGCGCGTGCTCGACAAGCTGCGGCTGAAGCAGCCGAAGAACGGCATCGCCTATTCGGTCGAGCAGGCCCGCCTCGTCTCCGCCGATCTCGGCCTGCCGCTGGTGGTGCGCCCGTCCTACGTGCTCGGCGGCCGCGCCATGCAGATCATCCGCGAGGAGAACCAGCTCAACGACTATCTGCTCGGCACGCTGCCGGAACTGGTGCCGGCCGACGTCAAGGCGCGCTATCCGAACGACAAGACCGGGCAGATCAACACCGTGCTCGGCAAGAACCCGCTGCTGTTTGACCGTTACTTGTCCGACGCCACCGAGGTCGACGTCGACTGCCTCTGCGACGGCAAGGACGTCTTCATCGTCGGCATCATGGAGCACATCGAGGAGGCCGGCATCCATTCCGGCGACAGCGCCTGCTCGCTGCCGCCGCACTCGCTCGACGAGGAGATGATCGACGAGCTGGAGCGGCAGACCCGCGAGCTTGCGCTCGGCCTCGACGTCGTCGGCCTGATGAACGTGCAATACGCCATCAAGGACGGCGAGATTTACGTGCTCGAGGTCAACCCGCGCGCCTCACGCACGGTGCCCTTCGTCGCCAAGGTGGTCGGCACGCCGGTCGCGAAGATCGCCGCGCGCATCATGGCCGGCGAGAAGCTGGCCGACTTCAAATTGAAGAAGGGCGAGTTCAAGCACGTCGGCGTCAAGGAATCGGTGTTTCCGTTCGCGCGCTTCCCCGGCGTCGACACCGTGCTGGGCCCGGAGATGCGCTCGACCGGCGAGGTCATGGGCATCGACCGCAATTTCGAGGTCGCCTTTGCCAAGAGCCAGCTCGGCGGCGGCACGCGGGTGCCGCGCAAGGGCACGGTGTTCGTCTCGGTGCGCGAGAGCGACAAGACGCGCATCGCGGAGGCCGTGCGCGAACTGCATTCGCTCGGCTTCAAGGTGCTGGCGACGTCGGGCACGGCGCGCTTCCTCACCGACGAGGGCATCCCGGCCGAGAAGGTGAACAAGGTGCTGGAGGGGCGGCCGCACATCGTCGACGCCATCACCAATGGCGATGTCCAGCTCGTCTTCAACACCACCGAAGGCCCGCAGGCGCTGGCCGACAGCCGTTCGCTGCGGCGCGCGGCCCTCTTGCATAAAGTGCCGTATTACACCACTCTTTCCGGGGCCGTGGCGGCCGCGCAGGGCATCCGCGCCTATCTGGGCGGGGACCTTGAGGTTCGTACCCTGCAGAGCTACTTTTCGGAAACCTGATCGCGGGCGCGGAAAGCTGGCCTTTCCGCTAAGTGATTGGCAATGAAGCCACAATGGCCGGAGGAACTGTCCGGCCATATGGTTGTTCTGTTCCGGCGCCAGACCCACATAACCCACCGGTGGCCGCGTGCTCAGCCCCGGACATAGTGACGAATCAAGGTTGCCGCGCCTTCTGTTGTTGCGGGGGCGCGGGGCCGAAGGACGAGAGAAGAGATGGAAAAGGTTCCGATGACCCAGGCCGGCTTTGTCGCGCTCGGGGAAGAATTGAAGCAGCGCCAGTCCGTGGACCGTCCGCGGATCATCGAGCATATCGCCGAGGCGCGCTCGCACGGAGACCTGTCGGAGAACGCGGAATATCATGCCGCGAAGGAAGAGCAGTCGCACAACGAGGGCCGCATCGCCGAGCTCGAGGACAAGCTCGCGCGCGCCGACATCATCGACATCTCGAAGCTCTCCGGCGACACCATCAAGTTCGGCGCCACCGTGACGCTGGTCGATGAGGACACCGAAAAGAAGACGGTGTGGCAGATCGTCGGCGAGGTCGAGGCCGACGCCAAGAAGGGCCGCATCTCCATCACCTCCCCGCTCGCCCGCGCGCTGATCGGCAAGAAGAAGGGCGCCTCCGTGGAGGTGAATACGCCCGGCGGCGCCAAGGCCTATGAGATCACCAAGGTGGAGTGGCGGTAGGGATTTGCCGCTGCGCTGATGTTCGAAAGGCCGCGCGTTGCGCGGCCTTTTTGTTTCGACGCGGTGCTTGCGTGAGAGAGCCCGCGCTCTCTCCACGCGTCATTGCGAAGAGCGAAGCGACGAAGCAATCCAGACTGCCTCCGCGAAACGATTCTGGATTGCTTCGCTGCGCTCGTAACGACGGTGTGGAGAGCCGCGCGCCCAACTCTTTCACCGTCACCCTGAGGTGCTCGCCTCTTCGGCGAGCCTCGAAGGGCGACGGCCCAACTGTTGCCGCGCGCTGCTGCATGCGGGCCGTGCATCCTTCGAGGCTCCCGATGGGGCGCCCTGCGCCCCATCACTCGCACCTCAGGATGACGGATCGAACAGGCTCGCGCCCTACCTCCGTCCTTTCACGTCCAGCGGCACCGCCGCCTCGTATTTCGAATTGTGCAGCACCAGGGACGTGCGCACATTGCGCACGTGCGGGGCCGCCGTCAGGTGCGTCACGAAATCCTGGAACGTCGCCATGTCAGGGGCGACGCATTTCAGGATGAAATCGACCTCGCCCGACAGCATCCAGCATTCACGCACCAGGGGCTCGGCGCGGACGAAGTCCTCGAAGGCGCGCAAATCAGCCTCGGCCTGGCTGGAGAGGTGCACGGCGGCGAACACGGTGACGTCGAAGCCGAGCTTGCGGGCGTCGAGGAGGCCGCGATAGCCGTGGATATAGCCCTCCTCCTCCAGCGTCCGGACCCGGCGCAGGCACGGCGGCGGCGAGATGCCGACCCGCTTGGCCAGCTCGACATTCGTGATTCGACCGTCGGCCTGGATCTCGGTCAGAATTTTCAGGTCGATCTCGTCTAGGTTCCGCGACACGTGATTGGAACTCCTGGCCTTTGCGGCGGTATTGGGTGGTTTGTCGCAATCCTCATACCCAGTCCGCGCGGCCAGCGCAATTTTATTGCGCGTGCAGCGCAATCGACTTTTGTTCCGTGTTGGAAAAATCCGCTGACAGGGAATGCAATTCTTGCATGGCTCACCAGAAGGCTTAGATTAGCTCTGATATTTCAGCGCCTCCGCGAGGCCTCCCGGCACGTTCCGCGCCCGCGCTGCAAATCCCCCGTGAAAGGCGTCCATCGAAATGTCCGCTCCTGTTCATGCAAAGGTCGTCATCATTGGCTCCGGCCCCGCCGGCTACACCGCGGCGATCTACGCCGCGCGGGCGATGCTCGAGCCGATCCTGATCCAGGGCATCCAGCCGGGCGGCCAGCTCACCATCACCACCGACGTCGAGAACTATCCGGGCTTCGCCGACGTGATCCAGGGCCCCTGGCTGATGGAACAGATGGAGAAGCAGGCGGTCCATGTCGGCACCAAGATCGTCTCCGACTTGGTGACCAAGCTCGACACCCACCAGCGGCCGTTCCGGCTCACCTGCGACAGTGGCGATGTCTATCTCGCCGACACCGTGATTCTCGCCACCGGCGCGCAGGCGCGCTGGCTCGGGCTGCCGTCCGAGGTAAAGTTCCAGGGCGGCGGCGTCTCGGCCTGCGCCACCTGCGACGGCTTTTTCTACCGCAACAAGGACGTCATGGTGGTCGGCGGCGGCAATACCGCGGTCGAGGAAGCCCTGTACCTCACCAACCACGCCTCGCAGGTCACCATCGTGCATCGCCGCGATCACTTCCGCGCCGAGCGCATCCTGCAGGAGCGCCTGTTCAAGCACCCGAAGATCAAGGTGATCTGGGACTCCGCCGTCGACGAGATCTGCGGCACCGAGAACCCCAACAAGGTCACCCATGTGCGCCTCAAGAACGTCAAGACCGGCGCGCTCACGGACGTGAAGACCGACGGCATCTTCATCGCCATCGGCCATGCGCCGGCGACCGAGCTCGTGAAAGACCAGGTCAAGCTGAAACCGTCGGGCTATGTCGAGGTCGCCCCGAACTCGACCGCGACCTCGGTGCCCGGCCTGTTCGCCGCCGGCGACGTCGCCGACGAGACCTACCGCCAGGCGGTCACGGCCGCAGGCCTCGGCTGCATGGCAGCTCTCGAAGCCGAACGATTCCTGTCCCTGCGCGCCAGCGAGCGCGCTGCAGCGGAATAACGATCATGCCTCGAACACGCGACGGATTTACAGACATGGACTGGGACAAGCTGAAGGTGTTTCACGCAGCGGCGGAAGCAGGCAGCTTCACGCATGCAGGCGAGCAGCTCGGCCTGTCGCAATCGGCGGTGTCACGCCAGGTCTCGGCGCTGGAGCAGGAGCTCTCGGTCTCGCTGTTCCACCGCCACGCCCGCGGCCTGATCCTCACCGAGCAGGGCGACCTCTTGTTCCGCACCGCGCATGACGTGTTCATGCAGCTCCAGGCGGCGCGCGCCAAGCTGACCGACAGCCGGGAGCGGCCGAGCGGCGACCTCAAGATCACCACCACGCCCGGCGTCGGCATCAACTGGCTGATCCCGCGGCTCGGCGAGTTCACTGCACTCTATCCGGAGATCCGGATCTCGCTGATCGTCACCGACGAGGAGCTGGATCTTTCCATGCGCGAGGCGGACGTCGCGATCCGCACCCGCAAGCCGACGCAGCCCGATCTCATCCAGCGCAAGCTGTTCGCGATGGGCTTCCACGCCTATTGCTCGCCGGAATACATCAAGCGCTTCGGCACGCCGCGCACGCTCGAGGAGCTCGACTCCCACCGCATCATCACGCTCTCCGACGGCAACTTCGCGCCGCATCTTCAGAACCGCAACTGGCTGGTCGAAGCTGCGCGCAACGGCTCGGGTCCGCGCGAGGCCTATTTCAAGGTCAACAACATCCTTGGCCTGGTGCGCGCCTGCCAGCAGGGCCTCGGCATCGCCGCGCTGCCGGATTATCTCGTCGAGGAGCAGAGCCGCCTCGTGCAACTGTTCGGCGAGTCCGATTCGATCCAGCTCGACACCTATTTCGTCTATCCCGAGGAGTTGAAGACGGTCGCGCGCGTGCAGGTGTTCCGCGACTTCGTGGTGAGCAAGGCGCAGCGTTGGCCGTCCTGATTTCCGCATGTCTGACATGCGGCCTCGGCTGTTGCTGCATGGCGCTGGAGAAGCCCATACTGCTTGCACGCTGAGCCTTCGCGTTGCGCATTTGTCCCCCTCCTCCAGTGGCGCGGGAGTTCAGTAATCCCTCTTGGAAGGTGATTGTGTCGGCCTCACGTGGCCAATACCTAAGCCGGGCCCTTCGGGTCCGGCTTTTTTTCTTGCGATTCCGTTTTCGCCTTCCGCGTGTATTGACAGTTCCAGGTGTACCCCGCATCATTTGCCCATGATCACGAAGTCGTGCGCCATCGTTTCGAAAAAAGGCCCCCATCCGGGGACCTCGGAATCTTGCGCGCGCTAGGCTGACTTCGTCATCGCGACAAATCCCGAAAACCCCGCCACCTGGACGGGGTTTTTTCATGTGCCCTCCGTCTCAGGTTTTTTCCCGAGAAGGAGATGGAACATGACCGGACTACGCGATCAATTGCACGGGCTGTGGCTGCCGCTGGTGACGCCGTTTCAGGGCGGCAAGCTCGACGAGACCTCGCTGCGGCGACTGACCCGGCACTATTGCGGACAGGCTATCGACGGCTTCATCCTGGGGGCGACCTCCGGTGAAGGCATGACCTTGCGCGAGGCCGAGCTCGAGCGCCTCGTCGCCGTCGTGCGCGAGGAGATGGCGGCGGGCCGCCGCAACATCCCGATCTGCCTCGGCCTGTCGGGCGCAGACACGGCGCGAATGAAGGATCGCCTCGACGAGACCGCGGACTGGCCGATCGACGGCTATTTGATCGCGAGCCCCTATTACGTGCGGCCCTCGCAGCGCGGGTTGCTCGCCCATTTCGAGGCGCTGGCCGATCACGCCGCCTGGCCGCTCGCGCTCTACAACATTCCCTATCGCTGCGCGGTCAACATCACCAACCAGACCATGCTACGGCTCGCCGAGCATCAGAACATCGTCGGCCTCAAGGATTGCGGCGCGAGCCGCGAGCAATCGATTGCGCTGCTGCGCGACCGTCCCAAGGATTTTCGCGTGCTGACCGGCGAGGACGCGAACTATCTCGAGGCACTCACCGACGGTGCCGACGGCGGCATCGTGTTGTCGGCACATGTCGAAACCGCGACGTTCGCTGCGATCTATAGCGAGCTCAAGCGCGGCAACCACGATGCTGCGCTGGCGCGCTGGAATGAGGTCGCCGAGCTAACGCGGCTGCTGTTCGCCGAGCCGAGCCCTGCGCCGGCAAAGTACTGGCTGTGGCGCAGCGGCCTGATCGACAGCCCCGAAGTGCGCCTGCCGATGGTGGAGGTGAGCAGCGAGCTCGCCGCCACGATCGATCGCGAGATCGCGCGGCGGATGAAGGTCGCGGCGTAGCGCTTCTTTCGTGTTTGCCGAGCCAGCCCCTCACCCCACCCTCTCCCCGCAAGAGCGGGGAGAGGGAGTGAGAGAGCGCTGCCGTGGTTAACCGTGCGCGAACTCCCCTCGCTACTGCCGCAAGGCGCATCCACGTCTCGTTTACGCAATGGCGCCTATCGTTTCCCTCAAAGTCTACCAAAGGGGGAATATCCAATGGGGAATCGCACCCGGCCTACGGCCGCGAGCCAGTTCGCGCCCGCCGATCTCTTGCAGGGAATTCTCGTGGTGTCGTCGTTCGGGTTCTGGGCTGTCGTGCTCGGCCTGATGCCGGTGCTGCTGTTCCGGATCTGGCTCGCCTGACGGCGGCGCGCCGCACTCGCATAGTTAATCCGTGCTGGCAAATGCGCTGGAAAAGCGCAGGAGCCTGCGGGACGGAATCTTAAAGCATCCCGCCTATCGTCCACGCCCATAAGCGAAGAAATCGCGGGGGCGTTTGTGAATAGTCATAACGAGGCGGCGTCGCATTACGACGCAGCAGAGCAGAACTTTACCACCGGCGACATTCTCTGGGCCGTCGGCATCTGGTCGGTGATCCTGACCCTGTCACCGGTCATCGTGTTCTACATGCTGATGGTGGCGTGAGCTTCAGTTCGAGATTCCGGGTCTGGCGCTGATGCGCCATCCCGGAATGAGGAGTGAAGCCCGGAAACGCAAAACGCGCGGGCATCCGCGCGTTTGTCGTCCGGGGAATGAATTGTGAAATTATGCTGCCTGCTTGTGCATTGCGCCGGACGCCGACGCCGTGCCGCGAATAGCCTTCACTGAACGCTCGATCGCCGCCCACAGCCTTGCGATCTCCTGCGCCGCGCGGCTCTCGGCCTGATACTCGCGCGCGCCTTCGCCGTGGCTCAGCGCCATCAGCAAATCCGAACGGTTGGTGATCTGGCCGCCCCACACCGGAGCGCGGAATTTCGCCAGCGCCTCGCGGGCGATGGTGACGATCGGGCTTTCGGACTCGTCGCGCTTGGCCGGCGCACCGTTGAGCACGACCGCATAGGGCTTGCGCGCCGCTCGGCACATCTGGATGGTTTCCTGCACCGCGTTGACGTCGAACACGCCGGGACGGGCGGGAATGACGACCATGGTGGCATTCTTGATCGCGTCATCGACGACGGCCGAGAGGTTCGGCGGCGTGTCGATCAACACCCATTCATAGCCGTCGCGCTTGGCAGCGGAGACGATGCCGCTAACGGAGTTCACCGCTGCCTTGATCGGCGGCTCGTTGGTGCCACGCAGCTTGTGCCACAGCGTGAGCGAGCCTTGCGGATCCGCATCGACGAGCAGGATGGGCTTGGTCGCCTTGATCTGCGCGGCGAGATGTGCAGCCAGGGTGCTCTTCCCCGAGCCGCCTTTACGCGATGCAAAAACAATAACGTTCATACCTTCGGCCTCCAGATTGACCCCAGGCTATGAAAATGAATCACGACGCTGATTCGTGAAAGAAAAATTTATCAGGAGTTGCGTCGCCGCCACGAAATAACAGTGGGTGTTGGCTTTTGAGTCACACTGCTGCGAGCGACGAGACACGCACTGCAATGAAACGCCTGTCATCCAAGCGTCTGTGCGCTTTTTGAGCAGCGCGGCGGGAAAAACCGAATGCAACCTGCCCGCGTAAACCTTCTCCCGACTCTTTTCCATCGCGCCCGTCCGTAATACCCGCAAGTCCGCGCGGGGCCCGCGCGAACAAAAGGAGTCCGGAAGCTGTCGCGAGGCTGAGGGCCGGAGTCGTTCCGACCCGGGAACGGCAAGCTTGCGTGACACAAGCTTGCGTGACATCGGTCACAAGCGGAGCACGGAATGCAAATGCCCGGGCAGGCGCCCGGGCATCGCGAGGTTTCAAAACGGGAACGCTGGCCGCGCTCAGCCCTCGTCGGTTTTCTTCTTCTTGCTCGCCTTCGCCGCCGGCTTCTTCTTCGAGGTAGTCGAAGCACTTCTCGGCGCGATGTTGGTCGGCCTGCTGGCGCGCCGGGAGGCCGCCTCACCTGGCTCCGGCCCGCGACGGAAGAACACCGCGCATTGCGGCGAGAGCTGCGACTTCCTCTGGATCATGCAGGCGGTGATGGCGTCGACGTTGGGAACGAACTCGCCGCAGAGCCGCATCGCATCCGGCGTGCAGGCCTGCTGCTGCTCCGGCGTGTAGGCAAAGCCAGAGCCCGGCTGCACCAGGACGGCCAGCGCAAGCGCGAGGCCTGCGGCGGCCACGGATTGTCTGAAGCGAAACACCGGCATGGATCCCCCCAAATGTCGAACAGGAGGGAATAGTGGGTGAACGGCGGTTGGTTGGCAACCGAGGGCAGATGCGAAAACGCGCCGCTGTGCGGTCTCGGCAACAGCGGCGGCCGTGGCGAAGGCGCCGTGGTTGACGGAGCCCACCATCTCTTACGCTGTCGTCGCCCGGCCTGACCGGGCGACCCAGTACTCCGAGACGGCGATGGTTCAATCGAGAAGCCGCGGCGTACTGGATCCCCCGCTTTCGCGGGGGATGACGGCGGTGGGTGGGGTCCGTTAAAAAGATTCGAAAACAACCCCATGCACAGTAGCCGTGGCCCCGGGCCGGCTTGCGAATCTCCGCACGTCTGCGGATTTTACGAAATCCATTTGACTCGTCGGGCAAAACAGGGGCATGATGGCACCATTGAGGGTGCGTGGGGTGGTGAGGCCATATCCCCGTGAGGTTGAGGGGCGCATGGCCACCGTATTGATCGTCGCGCCGGTGTTCGCCCTGATCGCTGCGGGCTATGCCTCGGTGCTGTTCCGCTTCGTCTCGGAGACCGCGCACAAGGGCATTAGCGAATTCGCCTTCAGCATCGCGATTCCCGCCCTGCTGTTCCGCACCATCGTCGTGTCGGAATTCCCCGACGTCAGCCCGTGGCGCATGTGGGGCGCCTATTACGGCGCGCTCGCGCTGACCTGGATCGCGGCGCTGATCCTCTCGGCCCTGCTGCGCGCGCGGCGCGAGGACCGCGAGGACGGTGTCGTGTTCGCGATCGGCTCGGTCTACGGCAACATCGTGATGCTCGGCATTCCGCTGGTGCTCTCGGCGCTCGGCAACGAGGCGGCGGGGCCGATGGCGCTGATCCTGTCGGTGAACACGCCGCTGCTCTGGCTCTGCGGCATCCTGCAGATGGAGCTCGTCAGCCGCAAGCGCACCGGCTCTGCCCTCTCGGTGATCCGCCCCGTGCTCACCGATCTCTCCCGCAACCCCTTGATGCTGGCGATCGGCTTCGGCGTGGTGTGGCGCTTCACCGGCCTCGGCCTCAATCCCGTCGTCGACAGGACGATCGAGCTGCTCGCGCAGGCGGGATCGCCGGCCGCCTTGATCGCGCTCGGCATCAACCTGTTTCGGTTCGAGGTGAAAGGCGAGATGACAAGCGTCGTCGTGATGAGCGCGCTCAAACTGCTGGCGATGCCGGCGGTCGCGTACGCGCTGGCGACACTGCTCGGCCTGCCACCGGTCGTGACAGGCGTCGTCGTGTTGTTCGCGGCGATGCGACCGGCGCGAACGCGTATATCTTCGCGGTTCAGTATCAGCGGCTGGTGAATCCGGTGTCCGGCGCGGTGGCGCTGGGGACGCTGCTGGCGGCGATGACGTTGCCGGTGGTGGTGATCGTGGTGGCGGGGGTGAGATAGGGACCCCCGACGATTGCCGAAACCGCTATTCGACCCGCGAGCCCGCGCGCCAGGCCATCTCCCAAAAATCTGCCTCGAGCCTGGTGGCCTCCTTGAAGATCGCGATCAGCTCTGCCTCGCGGGCCGGCGTGGCATAGAGTTCGGCGAGTTGCTCCATGTGCGCCCGCGCTCTGGCAGCGACCTCCTGGTACGGCACGCCGGCGTATTCGGCGATCCAGGCGCGATAGGGGTTCGTCGCAGCGTCCGCTTGGGGTCGCGAGGCGAGCCGCGTTGCGATCTCCGCGTACCCGATCACGCAGGGGGCAAGCGCCACCTTGAGTGCCAGCAGGTCGCCGCGCATTCCAGCGTCGAGCACGTAGCGTGTATAGGCCAGCATCTCTGCGGCCGGAGGAGCCTGTTCAAGATCGGACGGGGATAGACCCCAGCCGGCACAGAGCTTCACGTGCAGGTTCATCTCGACATCGAGGATGGCCGAAAGGCCGGCCGCGGCCTCGCGCATGTCGGCAAGCCTGGGCGATTTGTAGACCGCGAGCGCGTACGCGCGAGCAAACTCGATGAGGAACAGGTAGTCCTGAACGAGGTAGTGACGAAACGCCGCTTCGGGGAGCGAGCCGTCTGCCAATCCGTTCGTGAAGGGATGTTCGGTGTAGGCCCGCCACTCAACGGATGCTTCTGTCTTGAGACGCTCGAAGAAACTCACGATCTTTTCCGCCTGGCTTGCTTTTCCATGAACGCCCTTGGCTCGCTACCGATATCGCATTGCGACCTAGGGAGCTACGGTGACAGCGCACAAAATTGGCCTTGAGCAGCATTGCGGATAGGGCCCTCCCCGCGTCGAAAGTTTGGTCCAGTGTCACCGCAATTCCGTCGTCGACAGGACGATCGAGCTGCTCGCGCAGGCGGGATCGCCGGCCGCCTTGATCGCGCTCGGCATCACCTGTTCCGCTTCGAGGTGAAGGGCGAGAAGCTCAGCATTTTGGTGATGTGCGCGCTCAAGCTGGTGGCGATGCCGGCGGCCGCATTCGTGCTGGCAAAACTGCTGGGCCTGCCGCCGAATGCTGCCGGCGTCATCGTGCTGTTCGCGGCGATGCCGACCGGCGCCAACGCCTACATCTTCGCGGCGCAGAGTATTAGCGGTTGGTGAACCCGGTGTCAGGCGCGGTGGCGCTGGGCACGCTGCTGGCGGCGGCGGCGTGGATGGATAACGCACATTCGCGGCCATACCGCTCCGACCACGGAGCATCATTCCACCTACGGCGTGACGTCTATAGGACTACGATAATGCAAATTATCGCCATGCTCGCCTATTTTTTTCGCCACACTTCCTAATTAACCGACTGGCCCAGCAGTTGGGGGGGCACCTCGAAATTCCCACTGCTTTGAAATCAGTTCGCGGCGCTTCGCGCTGCGGGCGTGCGCTGTGTCTCGCGCCTTCGCGAGGCGCGGCACGTGAAGGTGTTCGCGGTGCGCAGCACTGCGAGCATGCAATAGGTCGCGGGCCATCACGGCGTGCGGCAGCGAATTCCCTTGTCAACGTCAAAGAGAATCATCTCTGCAACGCGATGGAGCCTGAATTTTGGATACTACCGGCACGATTACGTCGTTTTCGTCTACACCGAAAAATCGCTTTGACATCGGTGGCGACGGCTACGAAGTCCAGACGGCTGGCAACAGCTATAGCCTGAGCAATCCTGACTCCAACACACTGCGCTTCGAAGTCCACTCGGGCGATCGTGCCTGGTACGACAGCTCTTATCCTGATCGCTCCGAAATTGAAGGCGACGCGCGTATTGCGGCCGGCACCCCAATCGCCATCGACTATCAGGTCAAGCTTGAGCCCAACGGCCCCAACAACACGTTCGTCAATACGACGTCGTCGTATTTCATCCGACCGCTCTGCCAGCGAAAAATCTGCGACAAACCGGGAGAAGTCCGAGACCCTTAGCTCCATAAAACAGGCTATGTTTCAACAGCTGCTTCACTTGAGGCCACCTCCACGGAGGAAATCCGTTCGGTCAGGGCGGTCTAACATGGTTCAGAACGCGCACCAGACCTGCAGTACATTCGATTAACAATCTTCATCCGTCATACAATCTTCCGCTGCGCTGCCTCTTTACAGGACTGTTGCACAGTGTGGTGCGCGGTCGGAATCGGCGAAACTGGAAACAAAACGCTCAGGATGGAGGATACTCGCCCGCATACGCGCGACGGTCGATACGCCGAACGGGCCGGCGCCGATGATGGCTGCTGGGCCACCAAATCCGGCCACCCGCCCGCCCTGATGCAATCGAGCTGTGCGCGCAACTTCGACGCAAATGTAGCAAGAGCTTGAGAACTGACGTACCTGAATCGAAAGTGCACTCGGGGGCATAGTGGCTACCCAATTGTGACTACGAAGACTGCCGAACCGACTCCGTTCGCGACGCGATAGAGACGGATCGCCTGAGGCTTCTGGAAAACCGACGATAGCGGTAATGTCCCGCGATGTCGTTGCGCTATTTCGCCACGCCAGCAAAGGCGCTCTGCCCGGCACAGTATCCATGTCCCAACGTCATGATCGAGTGTTCATCGGAGTCACTTCAAACACCAGGAAGACAATCACGCCCCATGCGCTTTACCTCCCTCCATCTTCGATGAAGCGATCGCAGTCGGCGTGGCGGGAGCGGACTACTATCGAAAAGCAGCTATCGGCGAGTCTGTCTCGGATGAAGCTACCAGGTGCACGAAGCTCGCGCGCAATGCCGCAATGGAGCGCCGATGTGACGTCAAAGCGCGAACGGAAGTTCGTAATGGTGTTTGCGCACCTGAAGTGAAACGCACCTCGACCAGACCAGGTTGAGCTGCCATCGGGGATTCGAGACGAGCTCTCTTGCCGCTACAAAACTGGCTCTTAGCCGCAGTGACTCGGGCGTCTCATGAGCGATGAAGCCGCGAGGCTTCTTGTTTTGTTTGTCTCCAACGCGACCACCACCAATGGGCGCGCCTAGGCGCCTCTCGCAGACGACATTTTCCGCAAGTGAGCGGCGGGACGATTATGAGACGATGCTTTGGTGACCGATCGCGCAGTTTGGATTGTGAGGATTCACGGCTCCGGCCTAAACGTGAAGTGCCCTCGCATCGCGCGCGTCAAATAGTACCTACGTGCGTTCTTCCCTTCGATCGGTCGCGACGCCAACGCAAATCTGATGGCGAAATCGCGCGGGCGCCTTGAACTGACCCGATATGGGCACGTATTGGGCCGACATACCTAGGTATTAATCACATTTTGAAATTTTTTTCGCCACACTTCCTAATTAACCCACTGGCCGAGCAGTTGGGGGGGTACCTCGAAATTTCCCACTGCCTTGAAATGTGTTCGCGGCCCTTAGCGCTGCGAGCATGTGCTGTGTCTCCCGTCATCACGGGGCGCGGCACGTAAAGGTGTTCGCGGTGCTCAGCACTGCGAGCATGCGGTATGTCGTGTGCCATCGCGCGCACGGCAGTGGAATTCCCGAACTCTTGCAATGTAACTCGTAAGGAGGCCTGGAATGGCGACTAACGGCACGATTACGTCGTTTTCTTCTGCACCAAAAAATCGCTTTGATATCGGTGGCGACGGCTACGAAGTCCAGACGGCTGGCAACAGCTATAGCCTGAGCAATCCTGACTCAGACACGCTGCGCTTCGAAGTCCACTCGGGCGATCGCGCCTGGTACGACGGCTCTTATCCTGATCGTTCCGAAATCGAAGGCGAAGCGCGTATTGCGGCCGGCACCCCGATCGCCATCGACTATCAGGTCAAGCTCGAGCCCAACGGCCCCAACAACACGTTCGTCAATACGACGTCGTCGTATTTCATCCGAGCCCAACGGCCCCAACAACACGTTCGTCAATACGACGTCGTCGTATTTCATCCTGGGCCAAATGCACAACGATGACAGCGCGAGCGGCGTGTCCACCTCGCCTCCATTTTACGTCAACATGGTCGGCGATAAGATGGAGTTTGATGCGCTGTATGCCCTGCCCGGCGGCAATCCCAGCAACGGATCCTCTGATCTGAAGCACCTTACCTGGGACGGTCCCACTATCGTGCCGGGACAGTATTACGACATCAACGTCCAGGCCAATTTCTCCAACACCAGCGCGGGCTATCTGAAGGTGTCGGTCAATGGCCAGGAGGTCGTGAACTATAAGGGTCCCTTGGGTTTTGGCGATCCGACCTATTGGGAATATGGGATCTACCGGTCGCCAGCATCCGAATCGGCGGCTGTCGATTATCGCAACATGACGCTCGTCACCGGCTCGGCCGCAAGCGGCTGGCAGGGCGTGGGCGGCACGTCGTCATCGGGCAGCACCTCGGGTGGCACGACCGGCGATTCCTCGTCTGGCACGACGTCGGGCGGTACCACCGTGACCACTCCGGCTGGCAACACTTCCTCCGGCAGCACGTCCTCGGGTAGCACGACCGGTAATTCCTCCTCGTCCGACACCTCCTCGTCCGGCACGGGCGGCAACACCGGGACCTCTTCAAGCGGCACCCACTCGTCGGGCAACACCACCGTGACCGATCCGACCGGCAACACTTCCTCCGGCAGCACGTCCTCGGGTAGCACGGGCGGAACGCACACGACGACGCCGGCGAAGCCGACGACCCCGGTTGCGCCGACCCTCACTGTCGCCGATAACACACTGTCGGTCAGCCCGGGCGGCAGCGTCTCGCTGGGACTCGGCGTGAGCGTGCCGCATGTGGGCGATGACGTGACGGTTAAAATCTCCGGATTGCCGACATACGAAACCATCACGGACAAACTCGACGGCAAGACCTTCAGTGGAAGTTCGATCACGCTGACTGCGGCCCAGGTCAACAGCGGTCTATCGCTGAGTTCGTCCTACGGAGGTCACGGTCATCCGACCGCGACGCTGACGGTCACCGCGACCGACTCGACCGGCACCCCGATCACGAGCGCGGCCCAGACCATCACGGTGAAGGATCCTCCGGCGACCACCCCCGATCACGAGCGCGGCCCAGACCATCACGGTGAAGGATCCTCCGGCGACCACCACGAGCTCGAGCACATCGACGACGACGTCGGTGACGAGTTCGGGCACGTCCACGACAACGACCTCAGGGGATGGCAGGTCTTGGGCGCAATCGCACCTCAACGCTGCTCAGTCGTTCAACAATCATCCCGACTTCGCACGGGCGGCGACAACGCTCAGCGACACCGGAGCATCGAGCGTCCCATCCACTCCCGCCACGACGACGACCGATACCGCCGCGGGCGCCGGCGCGAAGGCATACGCCCTCCTCAATCAGATGATGGCGGGCGATTTCGGTAGCGACTCGCATTTCGCGCAGGCAGGGGTGGCATCGTCAGCATCATCTCAGCAACAGGCCAACTTCCTCACGAGGCCTTTGCACTAGCCCCCAACCAAGGTCACGCGCATCGGGCCGCCCCGCCGGGGCGGCTCCGGTGTCGCGCGGCCGGCGTCTCAAGGCAGTGCACGCAGGCCTGCTCGTTTGTGGGCAGCCGGCATTGCATAATTTTCCCGGTCGCTTATACCTGACAGGGCCGCTCAAAATCGGCCGTAAGGTTGGTGTAAGCTGAGCGACGGCAACAAGCCTTCGAACGAAGAATATTCGATCTACCTGCGCGGACCATCGACGGGTCGGATTGTGCGGCGTGTGAACCTCGTATGCCCAAATGAAGAGAGGGCAAAAGAACGCGCCCAGTCACTAGCAGGAGAATGCGCAGTCGAGCTCTGGAAGGGAGATCGGAAGATCGCGGAATATCCGGCACGAGAGCCCGGCCTGATTGCCAAGCTTCTGCGGTCGCTCCGCGACCTCACGTTTCCTTGGTAGTTTGACCACAGCCGCATCAGTCGGGGCTGACTTTGCGGACTACCGATGTCCCATGGTCCTTCTGTGTGATCACACCAGCCGCGTAGTTCTTGAAGTAGGCGAGGACGTAGAGTCGAATCGCAGAAGACAGATTGGCCTGCTGCCGGTTGTGGTCGATCTCACTAACCAGATCCGAAAGCGACATGTTGCGCTCGCCGGAAATCTCTTTCGTGGCCGTCCAGAATGCCTCTTCCAGGCTGACGCTGGTCTTGTGGTCGCCGACCATGATGGATCGTTTCACGACGGACGATTTCATGGCTATTCCTGGCGCTCGATGGCAAGCACGCACCAGCGTACCGGCAATGGGCAGCCAAGCGAGCGGTGCTCTCGGAGTAGCCCAGAAGCGCCGTCGGTACTTGACGGAAGAGGCGTCGCCGGAGTCTGATCGGCTATGGACTCTTGTTGCGGGTCTGTTTCTAAGTTGGCTCGCCTTCATGATGCCAGTGTTGATCGCAAGTGCTGTGTATCGAGCATCGCTGGGTTGATCGGATGAACAAAGCTCTCGGCGAGTTGCCGTCGTTGTTCGCACGAGCCACTCTCCGTCGACATCGCGACCAGGGCAACTCGCAAACAATGACTCAGTGATCAAACGGCCGAAGTTTGCGGAGTTCTCGCCGCGCGTTCAGCTTTGCGTGTTGTCCCCGCGTTCAGGCTGGATGCCGGTCGAAATGGAAGTCGGCTAACGCGGCGTATAGAAACGTAAAGCCGATTGAAACTGCACCAACGTGCTCACCGCGCGTTCGCCGTTCGGAGATAGACCGCCAGTAAATAATGGGTCCAAGGACCGGCGCGCACAGCAATCTAGCATAGCCTCGAACGAAAGCAGCGGCGGCTCCCGGCAACCTGGGTGCCGTGTCGCGCACACAGTCCCGAGCCGCAAGCGACGACGATGAGCTGGAGCGGCACTCACATCCTCCGGCTGGGGCTGCGACCGAACCAAGCCTGGTGATCGGGGATTGCTGCTTTACAGCCAAAATCCCTGCCCTCGCTGGTACAGTTGGGTGGGCTCGAACCACCGACCTCCTGTTCCACAGACAAAACGAAGCCTCCGCCGATAGTACGCTCCCCCCGCCCTTCTTACGAAAAATCGAGCATTATCAAATAATAAGACCGCCCTCCGTCGCCTTACGTGCGCTGCAATTGGCACTATGGTGGTAGCTACGTGGTAGCTACAGAGGCGATCGATGGCGGTCTCGAGTATAACGATTCGCGCAGTACAAGCGCTCAAGCCGGGCGAGACTATCTGGGACGCAGACCACCGCGAAGCGGTGCGGGGCTTTGGCGTTCGGCGTCAACGTGACCAAGCGACCTACGTCCTCAAGTACCGCGTGTTCGGCCGGCAGCGCTTCGTCACCATCGGTCCTCATGGCGCCCCCTGGACACCCGAACTTGCGCGCAGAGAGGCCAAGCGGCTGTTGGGCCTGGTTGCCGACGGCAAGGATCCGGCAGACGAGAAAGCCAAGGCGCGCCTGCAGGCGGCCGACACCCTCCGGGTGATCGCGGATCAGTATCTCCAGAACGCCGAAAAAAGGCTAAAGCCCCGGACGTTTTCTGAAATTGAACGCTACTTATTAGTCAGTTGGAAACCCCTGCATCCGGTCTCGGTCTTCCAGATCAACCGACGCCATATCTCGGCTCGTATTGCTGACATCGCTTCGGGTCATGGCACCGTCTCGGCAGCCCGCGCCCGTACAGCCCTGTCCTCAATGTTCAACTGGGCAATACGGGAAGGCCTCGACATTCCCGCGAACCCGGTTCTCGGCACTAATCGACCCGCGCAGCCGGGAAGCCGCGAACGGGTCCTCACCGAGACAGAGTTGTCAGCCATCTGGCGGGCTTGCGGTGATGACGATTACGGACGCATCGTACGTTTGTTGCTGCTCACAGCCCAACGCCGCGATGAGGTAGGCAGTATGCAATGGACCGAACTTGATAAGAATTCGGGGCAGTGGACGCTGCCGGGTGCCCGGACCAAGAATCATCGCGAACACTTAGTCCCGTTGGCTCCCGCCGCCTTGGCCCTGCTACCTTCGCGCCGAGAAGGCCGAGACTTTCTCTTTGGTGAGGGACCCCGACGCGGCGGTGACCTGCATCGTGGGTTCTCCGGCTGGTCAAAGTCGAAAGTGGCGCTTGATGCACGCATCGCGGAGGCCCTAGGCGAGCCCCTGGCCCATTGGACGATTCACGACCTACGGAGATCGGCATCCACGGTGATGGCCGACCGGCTTGGCGTTTTGCCGCACATCGTGGAAGCCATCCTAAACCACGTCAGCGGCCACCGCGCCGGCGTTGCAGGCGTATATAACCGAGCACGGTACGCAGCCGAAATGCGCGAAGCTCTCGAACGCTGGGCAGAGCACGTTACAGCCGTGCCAGCCCCAAAGCCGGCGCATGTTAACACAGTGATAGCGGCGCCGCCCGCGAGCGGGCATCAAGTTCAAAAGAGCACATCCCTTCTGCACACCAGCACGCCGTAGGTTTAACAGAGCAAGGTGTTTAGGGCGACACGCCGACTGAATTCAATCCTGTGCGACGCAATTGATCGCGTCGGCGACCTTTTCTGTTGCATGAGCGGCCTTCAACTTGGTGACCTCACCGCGGAGCCGCTCGATTTCCTGCTCCGGCTTCATCTGCCCCTGGCCGGGAAAGGCCTGTAACCGGATCGGCGCCGAGCTCTTTCGCCCATTTGCGCAGAACACTGGTCTCGCCCGACCTGCGCCACCGACACTCCACGCCCCCTAATCAGCTTGACGCCTCGATCTTGAACTCGCGATTGAACCAGACCGCGCGGAGGAAGGGGGCGTTCGCGTAACCTTTTGACCAGCATGCAGCTTGTTCCCGTATTGGGGTTCCGGGATGACGATGGTCGACGAGCCAAGCAAAGGTCTGGCACCGCTGATCGTGCGCAGGGTGGCAACCTCGTAACGCGATGCCAAGGTGGGGTCGCCACCCTGCTGGTAGAGCAGCGGCTGTCGATTAAGATGAAGATCTCCGACCGCCTTACATCATGGGTCACGGCAACGTCGTGTTCAAAGGTGCTCTTGACCACATGAAGGCCAACGCCGCCCCTCGCGAGGAATGGTTTGAGGTGTAGGGCATAGTGCTGTGCGGACTAGGCTGGTTCGATCAACGCAACCAGATCGCCCGCGCGCAGGGTCTGGCCTGGCCGGGCTGGCACCGACGACACGCGGCCCGCGACGGGGGCGTGCACGTTGATCTCCATCTTCATGGATTCGATGATGGCGATCACATCGCCTGCAGCAACCTCGGCGCCGTCCTCGACCAGGATCTTCCAGATGCTGCCGGGCACTTCCGAGAAGGCGCCGACATGGCCATCGGGAATGCCGGTGACCACGGCCGACGCATCGGTCGTCTCCGCGGGCGCATCGTCGAGCTTCATCTCGCGCCAGCGCTGACGCTCGGCATCGAACGCTGCCTGCTGCGTCGCCTTGAAGGCGGCGATCGACGGCTGTGCTTCGGCCAATCCTTCCGCGTAATTGGCGAAGGAGAATGTGTCCTCCTCGATCGGGATGTCGTACAGCCCGTATGGGAATGCGGCGCGGGCCTCCGTGAGCTCATCGGCATCGACCGGGAAGAACCGGATCTTGTCGAAGAAGCGCAGCAGCCAGGGATGACCTGGCTTGAACACGCTGGTCGTGCGCCAGCTGTTCCACATTTGAATGGTGCGGCCGAAAAGCTGGTAGCCGCCCGGCCCTTCCATGCCGTAGATGCACATATAGGCGCCGCCGATGCCGACCGCATTCTCCGGCGTCCAAGTGCGCGCCGGATTGTACTTGGTCGTCACCAGCCGATGGCGCGGGTCGAGCGGCGTCGCCACCGGTGCGCCGAGATAGACGTCGCCGAGGCCGAGCACGAGATATTCAGCGTCGAACACGATGCGGCGGACATCGTCTTCGCCGGCGAGCCCGTTGATGCGCCGGATGAACTCGACATTCGACGGACACCACGGCGCATCCGGCCGCACCAGTTCCTGATACTTCTGCATCGCAAGCTCGGCCTGCGGATCGCGCCACGACAGCGGCAGATGCACGGTGCGGCTCGGCACCCGCATCGCATCGACCGGCGGCAAGTCGCGTTCGATCTGGGCAAGCCCGTCGAGCAGCTTCTGCCGCGACAGCGCGGTGCCATCGTAGTGGATCTGCAGCGAGCGGATGCCGGGCGTGAGATCGATCAGGCCCGCAAGCTTCGCCTCTTCCAGCGCCTGCGCCAGCACATGCACGCGCAGCCGCAACGCGATGTCGAGCTCCATCGGCCCATATTCGACCAGGAGATTGTCGTCGCCGGCGCGGCGATAGACGACCGGGATCGGGCCGTCATCGTTGCGGCCCACGATGGCCGCGCCGAGTTCGGTTGCCTTCAGGATCGTAGGACCGGCAACCGGATCGTCGCGCCTCGCTGGGACGAAGCGCACGGTGTCGCCAGGCTTCAGCTGCCCGACCTTCCAGAGCTCGTCGCGCGCCACAACGGCCGGGCAGACGAAGCCGCCGAGGCTCGGTCCGTCCGGGCCGAGGATGATCGGCATGTCGCCAGTGAAATCGATCGAGCCGACCGCATAGGCGTTGTCGTGGATGTTCGACGGATGCAGCCCGGCCTCGCCGCCATCGGGGCGGGCCCAGCGCGGTTTCGGGCCGACCAGCCGCACGCCGGTGCGTGCGCTGTTGAAATGCACCTCATAGCTCGCTGCGAACAGCGTGTCGATATCCTCATCGGTGAAGAAATCCGGCGCGCCGTGCGGGCCGTAGATCACGCCGATCTCCCACGCCGATGTCAGCTCGGGCCGCTCGCTTTCCGGCGCGCGCCGCGCCGCGAGATCGGGCGGCTCGGCGCCGATATGCAGCACATCGCCGGCCTTGAGCAATCCCGTCGCGTGACCGCCGAAGGCACCGAGCGCGAACACGGCGCGCGAGCCAAGCATCTCGGGCACATCGAAGCCGCCGCGCACGGCGAGGTATGCGCGCTGGCCTGCGCCCTGAATGCTGCCGATCGCGAGCGTCTGCCCCGCGCGCACCGTGACCGGTTCGTGATACGCGAATTCAGTACCATCGAGCGACGCCTTCATCCTCGCGCCGGAGAGCGCCACAGTCGCGTCGGTGTTGAAACGCAGCGTCGGCCCATTGACGGTCAGCTCCAGCGCGGTGGTCGTCTCCGGATTTCCCACAACGCGGTTGGCGAGACGGAACGAGCGCTCGTCCATCGGTCCGCTCGGCGGCACGCCGACGTGCCAGAGGTGCAGCCGGCCCGGCAATTCCTGGATGCCGCTCTGCGCGCCTGGCGCGACGACGTCGATGGTGCGCGGACAATAGGCGAAGCCACCGAGCACGCTGGTAGCGACCTCGCCGCTGCGGAACACGTCGGAGGCCGCGATGGCGCTGAGATAACCGAGATTGGTCTCGATGCCGGCAACGACCGTCTCATCGAGTGCCCTGCTCAGCTTTGCGATCGCGGCCTCGCGGGTCTCGGCCGAGACGATGATCTTGGCCAGCATCGGATCGTAGAACGGCGTCACCTCGGTTCCGGTCTCGATCCAGCCGTCGATCCGCGCATCCGGCGAGAACGCAACCGAAGTCAGGCGGCCCGCACTCGGGCGAAACGCGGCAGCCGGGTTCTCGGCGTACAGCCGCACCTCGATCGCCGCGCCCTTCGGCGCGAGCGCGCCGGTCATGCCCGGCACCTCCTCGCCTGCCGCCTGCCGGATCATCCATTCGACGAGATCGACGCCGTAAACCTGCTCGGTGACGGGATGCTCGACCTGCAGGCGGGTATTGACCTCGAGGAAGTAGAAGTCCTCGCGTGCGACATCGTAGATGAACTCCACCGTCCCCGCGGATTCGTAAGACACCGCCTTGCCGAGCGACACCGCGGCGGCGTGCAGGCGGCGCCTGATGTCGGCTGACAGCCCCGGCGCCGGCGTCTCCTCAAAGACCTTCTGGTTGCGCCGCTGCAGCGAGCAGTCGCGCTCGCCGAGCGCTACCACGCCGCCCTTGCCGTTGCCGAAGATCTGCACCTCGATGTGACGCGCCCGGGCAACGAACCGCTCGAGATAGACCCGCGCATCGCCGAAGCTGGCGCGCGCCGTGCGCTGCACGGACTCGAAGCGCTCGCGCAGCGTCGCCGCATCGTGGCAGAGCTGCATGCCGATGCCGCCGCCGCCCGCGGTGCTCTTCAGCATTACGGGGTAGCCGATCGCTGCTGCCTGCGCGATCGCTTCGTCGATAGTCTCCAGCAGACCCGAGCCCGGCGGCAACGGCACGCCGCTTTTCTCGGCGATGGCGCGGGCCTTGTGCTTCAGCCCGAAGGCGTCGAGATGCTCGGGCCGCGGGCCGATGAACTTGATGCCATGCTCCGCCAGCCGCTCCGCAAAGCGGCGGTTCTCCGACAGGAAGCCATAGCCAGGGTGCACCGCCTCGGCGCCTGTCCGAAGACAGGCTTCCATGATCGCATCGACGTTGAGATAGCTCTCGGCGGCCGGCGCCGGGCCGATCCGCACCGCCTCATCGGCTTCGAGCACCGGCCGGGAGAAACGGTCCGCGTCGGAATAGACCGCGACCGAGGCGATGCCCATGCGCCGCAATGTTCTGCCGATCCGCCCGGCGATCTCGCCGCGGTTGGCAGTCAGGACCTTGCTGAACATGCTTCAAGCCTCCGGCTCGAAGACCGTGACCTGCACCGGCGTCGGGAAGAAGCCGTTGCAAGGATTGTTGATCTGCGGGCAGTTCGAGATCAGGCACAGCACGTCCATCTCGGCGACCAGCTCGATGGCGTCGCCGGGCTTGGAGACGCCGTCAACCACGGTGAAATTGCCGTCGGGATCGAGCGGCACGTTCATGAAGAAGTTGAGGTTCGGCACGATGTCGCGCTTCGACAGGCCGTGCTTCGCCCCCTCCATCACGAAATTCTCGCGGCAGGCGTGCTGGTAGCGCGTCTGGTGCCCGAAACGCACCGTGTTGTTCTCGCAGGAGCAGGCACCGGCCGAGGTGTCGTGCAGGCCACAGCTGTCGGCGGTGACGCGCAGCATCACGCGGCCTTCGCTCGACATGATCCTGGTGCCGAGCCCGACATAGGCCGAGCCCTGCGCGCGCAGCGTATCCTGGCCGCTGTAGCGCTCGCCGATATCGTCGGCGCAATAGAACAGCGTATCGACCGCCTGCTGGCCGTGGCTATCTGTGATCCGCAATGTCTGCCCCTTGCGGATGATGGCCGACCAGGATTTGCGCGCGGGAAGTTCGGCGTCGAGCACGATGCGTGAGCCGGGGCGACGGGCTTGCGTGTTCATTGCGCGGCTCCTTCGCTGGTCTTGCCGAAATACAGAGCATTGTTGTCGAAGGCTCGGACCGCCTCAGCGGTCGCAGTGCAGCAGAGATCGTCGGCGGACGGCGCGGCAGCGCGGTAGCGCACGACCTCGACGCTCGCTTGCGGATACGATGCCGCGGGATCGAGCGGATGCGGACAGGTCGACAGCGCGATCACGAGATCCATCTCGGCGCGCAGATCGACGAAGTCGCCCTTGCGCCGCCGCTCTTCCGACCAGAGGAATATTCCTTCGGCATCGACCGCGACCGGCGCGAAGAAGCTGACGCAGGGATGCACGTCGCGGCGGTCGAGTCCGAGCTTGGCCGCGGCGAGGATGAAATTGTCGCGTGTGTTGCGGAAATTGCCTTCGCCGTATTTCGCCTGGTTGGTCGCTGCCGTCGAGCCGCCGGCCAGCGTGTCATGCGCGGCGCTGGTGTCCTCGGTAATGGCGAGCAGCGCCCGCCCCATGTCGGAGAGCAGGACGCGGCCCTTCTGCAGCCGTGCCGCCCATTGCACCTTGATCGTGTCGGCGTGGTTGAGCCGCTCGGTGGGATCGGCGCTGTTCCACGCCAGCAGGCTGACAGTGGACAGGCCTGAACTGTTGACAATGCGCAGCGTCTCGCCGCGGTTCAGCCGCGTCGTCCAGTACCAGCCGGGCGGAATGACCTCCCGATTAATAACCATCGCAGCATCGATCGGCGCGGCATCGCGGGATGTCGGTGCCGGCAGCGCACGCGGGGCATGCTCCTGCCCCGCCGCCTTCAGCTCATTGTATTGCCGGGTATGCGCCGCGATCTCGGCCTTCTGTTCCTCTGTGAGGATCATGAGTGCTCCTTCAAGACGAGAGCGCCGGGCCGTCCCGGCTGATGCTCCTTGCTTGACCGGGTCGTCCCGGCCGGAGCTGGATCGATGATGTTCCGCACCTCGGCGGTGCGACGCGGAAAGATTTCGAGATCGCGCGACACGGTAGCGCCGTAGCGCTCGCGCTCTTCCAGCCGATTGCGCTGCCGCTCCAACGCGATCACGCGTGTCGCCAGCCCGAACGCCTCGCTGAGATCGTGCGTGACCATCACGACGGTCAGATGGGTCTCGTTCCAAAGCCGCTTCATCAGGACATGGATGTCGGCGCGGATGCCCGGATCGAGTGCGCCGAACGGCTCGTCTAGCAGCAGGATCTTCGGGTCGCGCATGATCGCCTGGGCGAGCGCGAGGCGCTGCTGCATGCCCCCCGACAGGGCGGACGGATATTTGTTCTCCTGGCCGGCGAGCCCGACCTCGGCGAGCAGCTTCATGGCATCGTCCGCAGCGGCACGCCGCGCCGCGCCGAACAGGCGGCCGAGCAGTTTGGCGTCGCGCAGTTCGCGGCCGAGCATGACGTTCTGCAGCACCGTCAGATGCGGAAACACCGAGTAGCGCTGGAACACGACGCCGCGGCCGGCATCGGGCTCCGCCGGCAGCACTTTGCCGTCGACCAGGATCTTCCCGCGCGTCGGTTGCTCCTCGCCGAGCAGCATCCGCAGCAGCGTGGTCTTTCCGCAGCCGGACGGGCCGACTAGCGCGATGAACGCACGCGGCTCGACTTCCATCGTGACGCGCTCGAGCACGATGTGATCGCCGTATTCCTTCCAGACGTCGTCGAAGCGGATCGCGCTCATTCCGCCCTCACCGACGCGAACCAGGGGAACGCCTTCCGTTGCAGGATGCGCAGGCCGACGTCGATTAGGAACGCCAGCATCGTGATCCAGACGACGTAGGGAATGATGATCGCGAGATAGCGCCGCACCAGGAAGATCCGATAGCCGAGCCCGGAGTCGGACGCGATCGCCTCGGCTGCGATCAGGAACAGCCAGGCCGGCCCAAGTTGCAGCCGCAGCACATCGATCAGCCGCGGCAGCGTTTGCGGCATCGCGACGCGCAGCGCGATCTGCCAAGTCGAGGCGCCCATGGTCTGCGCCTTGACGATCTGCTCGCGCGGCAACTCCAGCACCTTCATGGCGAGGTCGCGGATCATGCAGGGCAGCGTCCCGATCACGATCAGCGCGATCCTCGAGTTCTCCCCCAGCCCCATCACGATGAACAGGATCGGCAGCAGCGCCAACGGCGGCACCATCGAGGTGACAGACACGAACGGCCCGAGCAGGGCATTGGCGCCTGGCAGCAGGCCGATCACGATGCCGAGGATCAGCGCCGCCACTGTCGAGATCGCCAGCGCCGAGCCCAGCCGCTCGAGGCTGGCGACCGTATCGGAGGCCATCAGGTAGCTTCCGGAGCGCGGATCGACCTCGAACGCCATCTGCTTGACGGCCTGCACCATGCTGGGCAGCGCCGGCAGCAGCTTGTCGTTCGGGTTCTGCGCGAGCCTCGCGCTGGAGCCGGCGAAATACGCGATTGCAACCAGCAGAAACGGCAGCGCGAGGAGATAGAATCGCGTCTGCCGGCCGGGCCGTATGTTCACAAGTCGCATAAAGCAGCTCCTGCGTGAGGCGATGCGTCAGAATCTGGCCCTAGAGCTTGCCCTTGGCGGCTTCGTCCATGTAGGTCGGGTCGAAGCGCAGCTTGACGTTCGACTTGTCACCCAGCACCGACTTGTCGGCGAGTTCGATGCCGACGGCGTCGGCCGATTTCGCGCCCTTGCCTAAGAGATCCTTCTCAAACAGGAACTTGCGCACGCGATCCATCGTCGCCCCAACCGTTTTGCTGCGCGTAAAAGCTTCGGCATCCGCCGCTTTGTCGAACAGCTTTGTGGAGGCGAGTTGGCTGTCGAAACCGGCGAGATCGGTGCCCGAGGCCTTGGCCATCGCCTCCTTGGCAGCTTTCGCCGCGGGATCGTTCCCCGTCATCTTCGATATGGTCTCGTACCAGATGCCGGCCAGCGCCTTGGCGAAGGCAGGGTTGTCCTTCGCTACCTCGGTGTTCACGACCATCAGGTCCATGATCTCGCCGGGAATCTGCGAGGAGTCGAAAACCTTTTTGGCGTCCGGCGAGCCGAGAATCTCCGTCACGATCGGATTCCAGGTCACGACCGCGCTGACATCGGCCGTCTTATAGGCGGCCGCCAGGTCGGCATCCGAGGTGTTGACGACCTTGACGTCCTTCTCGCTGAGCTTGCTGCTCTCGAGCGCGCGCGCCAAGAGGTAATGCGAAACCGAGAATTCGACCAAATTGACGCTCTGCCCCTTGATGGCGGCGAGATCGGCCTTGTTCTTCAGGATCACGGCGTCATTGCCATTGGAGAAATCGCCCATCACGATAGCGGTGGTGTCGACGCTGCCAGCTGCCGGGATCGACAGCGCATCCATGTTGGTGATGGTCACGGCATCGAAGCCGCCGGCGGTGTACTGATTGATCGACTCGACGTAGTCGTTGAACTGCTTGACCTCGATCGTGATACCGTATTTGTCCGCCCACTTCTTGACGATGCCGGTGTCGGCCGCATAGCCCCACGGCATCCACCCGACATAGATCGACCAGGCGACCTTGAAGTTTTTCTTCGTCGCGGCGTCGGCGGCCGAAACCGCTGCGAGGACAACCACGCAGCCGATGACAACAGAGCGAAGGAAGAAAACGAGTTTGTTCATTGCCGATCCCTCTTGAAAAATTCACAAAAGGGATTGGCGAAAAGACCATCGCTCCGCCAATCCCTTGGCTAACGAGGTCTCCCGGGTTTTTGTCCCGCCGTGCACCTGCGGGGATGTCTCTCCCGCAAGCGGCTGCTCTCGGACCAGCACCTTGCCTGTGCAAGGTCGGAACCCTAGCGGCCAACTCGGCCCCTTCAATGCACGAGCCGTGCCACAGCACCAGTATTTGAATCTCATAGGATTTCTCAGCGCCGGCCGTTCAGGCCCACGAACGATCTGCTGAAAAACTACGCAGGCCTGCTCAGAATTGGCTCTGTCCTTTCATCGCTTCGACCCGCAGAATCACTCAAGCACTGACACCAACGTGGGAAGTTCGATGCGCAAGCTTCTGAGTGTCCTGTTTGGCGGGCTCTGGCGCGGACTGCACGGCCGTTATGGCCTGGTGCCGAGCTGCGATCGGCGGCCGACCGGCGCACGACGGTCCGACTAAACGCGCGCATGCAGCTTTATTCAAATTCGTCTTATAGTCAGCTCGACATTAATGTTCCCGCGCGTCGCCTTCGAATACGGACAGGTCTGATGCGCCTCCTGGACGATCGCCTGTGCCAACTCTTGCTCCAGACTTGGTAGGCTGACTTTCAGGCGAGCCTGAAGGAAATAGGCTTCATCGGCATTCGCCAGATCGACCTCTGCATAGACCGCCGTATCTGCAGGGAGCTTAATCTTACGCCTACCAGCGGCGAGCCCCATCGCGCCGATAAAGCAGGCCGACCAGCCGGCCGCGAAAAGCTGCTCGGGGTTGGTGCCGGCGCGGTCGCTGCCAGGGGGTGACAGCATGATTTCCAACCGCCCGTCGCTGCTTCGGGATGACCCGTCACGTCCGCCTCGCGTATACGTCTTCCCTGTGTAGAGAGTCTTATGATCGATGCTGGTCCTGGAACGCTCCTCTATTGTGTCGCTGACCGCGACGTCCGTTGACGAAGCCCGTTTGCGCCGAACTGTCTGATTTGTTTCAGGGAACAGCGAGGACCTGACCGAGCCTCCGATCATGGCCGCCAGTTGCTGCGCGCTCGCGGGGCGGATGCGAGCTTCACCATGACCGCGATCGATGGTCAGCGCAGCGGCCTGAACGCGAGGCTGGGGCGTCGAGATGGCCCGCAAGGCGGCGTCCCTGCCGACCGGGTCCTGAATGCAATGGCATTGCCGGAAATCACGCGCTACCTGCGCCAGAAGCGGCGCTCGCTCGCCCGCGCTTCCTGATGTCGCACGCGCACGACCTCTCGCTCGAGGGAAGGGTGATCGCTGTAGCCGCCGATTGCGCCCACCACTTCAGCAAGCCCCTAAGGGATCAGATCGTTCTGATGGAAGGCCACGGCGTCGAAGGCGATGCCCACGCCGGCCCGTTTGTCCGGCACCGATACCTCGCCCGTCGCAAGCCCCGACTTCCCAATCTGCGGCAGGTTCACCTGATCCCATCAGAGCGATTTGCGCAGCTCCGAGAAGCCGGCTTTGCGGTCGCAGCGGGAGACCTCGGCGAGAACATCACCACGGCTGGACTGGACCTCGAACTGATGCCGCTCGGGACGCTGATCGAGTTCGGGCCCACCGCAATCATCGAATTGACTGGCCTCCGGACGGCCTGTGTCCTGATCGACCGCTTCCGAGCCGGCCTGAAGCGGCACGTGCTCTCGTCGGCGGAAACGGGTCCTCCATTCATATGCGGCGTGCTAGGCGTGGGTCGGGCCGGTGGAGCGGTAGCGGCCGGCGACACCGCGCGGGTGCGGCTCCCGTCCTCGTCGTTTGAGGCTTTGCCGGCACTTTAAGAGCCCGGTGTACAACTCGGCCGCCTGATGGCCGTTCGAAAAGTGGTCAATAGATGGAGCTGGCACGGCCGCAAACAAGATAACGGCGGTACGCTTGGGGCTGGGTCAATCGACGGTCCGGGACTATCAAGCTGCCCAGCTTTCCGCGAGAACAAACCGCTCCGGCTTATCGGGAACGGTCTTAAAACACCGTTAAATAGTCGTGTCCATGGCGATGCGGCTTGCTCCCCGATGCCGATCGTCAATTGCGTTTGCGCGAGGGCGCAGCCCGCCGACTTCAAGCCGTCAAATGGTCCCGCGACCGCCCGAATTCGTTAGCGGGTCGTTAATCGGACGTCGTCAAGCTTGCTGTCAACGCTGCCCGGCGCCCCCCAACCTAAGGCAGCGAACGCGATGGCCGGCGGCGGTGATGCCCGCCGGCCATTTCATCAAGCGCCCGACGGTCCTAATCTGTGATCCCCAAGTCGTCACCTACGCCCCCTTGAACTGGGATGCGAGCGGCTTCCCGCCCGAACAGAATTGGTTCGCGCTCATTGAGCAGGCAGGAAGCGCGGTCACAGGCGCCGACCTGAAGAAGTTGGAAACGGCGGCGCCATCGAGCCGCGGCTCAAGGAACCGGGTGAACAAGCTACCGTCGTTATCTCCAATGCAACGGTCGGATGTCAGGCGTTCACAATGGATGGGGCCGGCGTCATCGTGGATTTCTCGAAGCGTGGACAGAGGGATTTGAGAGATATGGGTCAGCAGGCTCATCATCGCTGTTCTTTTGTGCAGTGGCTCATCCGAGCTTGGTTAGGTGCGAGCCGTAAGCCACTATAAGTTCTTCGATGGCGAGCTTAAGCGAGGGAAGGGTCACGCTGTGTTGGAAGTTTTTTGGAGCGCAGTCCGCAACAACCTGGACATTTTTGGCGGTATCTGCACTGTTTTAGCGAGTGCGGTATACTCAAGAGAGCATAACCGCGATCGACTACAGGTCGGCATAGCATGGCTCCCCGTTTAAATCTCTGGAAGGTTTCTACACAGCTCGAACATGGTCTTTTCCGGCGGGGAGCAACCAATTTTCCTGTAGACCGCTGCGACTTCTTCGTACGAAGCTAGACCATCAACGTAAATTATTTTCCGAAAGAGGCCTGGCTTCGCGCGTCGCCGATCTGCATTGACAACTTCTGTCAGCCTCCAAGAAAGAGCCGCAGTGTTTGGGCTAGATAGTTGAGCTGCACGCGGGCTGGTTCGCAACATCAAATCGCTCTGTTTCTTCATGGTAAGCAGCAAACCATCTGCGCGCGTTGAACATGAATTGCGAATTGACATTCAAGTCAAAGTCGAGGCTTCCGAGCAAATCGCCCTTGTAGGGCTTGTACGCGCCCGTGGCGACCCTTAAGTCGGACTCATCAGCATCGGCGACCAACGTTGCTCGTCCCAAAAGTCGCTTTAGCGAAGACACCGCCAATACGTATTCCAACTTGATGTGATCGATATAACGCTGTGCAGAAGACCTGCGCGCAGGTCGCGCCGGCGAAAGCTGCCCCAACCGTGACGATCGCAGACAAGGTCTCTTTTTCCATCGTGGCCTCGTTCCATCGCGAATGATTGCTGCTACTCATCAACTATACAACCAAAGGATGATATGAGGCATATGGACCATGCAATCAGCGCATTGACCACCTTGCACCCAACGGCCGATCACGGTTCGATACCCTCGTAAGTACCAAGGAGAAAAGGTCAATGAACCGGCTTCAGAAATTCGTTGAGCAAGGCGGCTACGGCGAGCGGACCGGCCGAACAGCTTACGCCTTCAACGTCTCGAATTTACCCGAGGCGACTAAAGGGCTCGATTGGCGACCGATCACTGGTTTTAGCCCCGCCGATGAAGTTTTAGGGGACCCCAGCCTAAAGCGAGTCTTTGAGGCGGCGTTGAAGCACGGTTACGCATTGGTCACGCCTACTTAGATGGTCCGCCAGAATAGAAGCGCCTGGATGGAAAGCGAAGGTGTCGAAGGCCATGGAACTTATTGTCGCTGGCTACGTGATGGTATGCGACCGACGCGCCTTGACAAATTTGCTGGCTCATCGCCGTAAAGTCCTTGGTCAGCTGCAAGGCGTGTCAGGCATCAACCCGCAAAACGCGGTCAAAGCGATCCAAGAAGAATTGGTGATGATTGAAGCGGGCCTCGAAGACTCAAGCCACCGCCCGGCTCACCGCCTGACAACGAGTGGGCCCAGTGAGATTGCCGGTTTGGCCGGCTCATCTCGCGTAGTAACTGGTTGGAAACCAATCTCAGCTACGCTGCTTGTTAGCGCCCTACCTACCGGACGGGGCGATACGCATGGGCAGGAGGAGCCCGCTCCCGAAAGGTGAGCGGGTTTCTTTTTGGGTTGATCAAAAATGCGCGTAAATAAGATCACGTGGGATAAAATCGGCGGAGCGACAGAGCCGGGCCGGTACAAGTGCTTCTTCGGGTACCTGACCGTAACCTCCGAAGACATTGAGGTTTGGAGGCGATACCCCGACGCAACGTTCACGTTGATGGCGCGGCCGGCGACGCAACAGTCCGTTGCTGAGGACTACTACCTAGGCGCGTTCGATATCGGCAACCCTGAGCCGTAGGTTACAGGATTAACTGTTTTCACGGACACAAGCTTACTTCGTAAGCGTCGTTCTCAGGCCACGGCTTTGAAGGCTTGAGCTCGGTAGGCCCAGGGCAGTAGCTGGTCGATGTCGCGGTTTGGATGACTGCCCTGGTCGGAGTGTGCAACAGGGCGTCCGGTTGCCGCGTCGCCAGACGGCCATCAGCAGGGCATCGGTCACCAACTGAGCTGTCATGGCGGCGCTCATCGACCAACCCACTACCCGGCGTGAGAACAGGTCGATCACTGCTGCGACGTAGAGCCAGCCCTCGGCCGTCCAGAGATACGTAAAGTCGGCAATCCACTTCTGGTTCGGCCGCTCGGCAATGAACTGCCGGTCAAGGAGGTTCGCCGGCACGCCTCGAGCTGTCGATCGCCGCTGTCCTTCGGCAAGCGCCGGCGCCGCGGCCGCGCCCGCAAGCCTTGCAGGCGCATCAGCCGTTCGATTTGATGGAGGCCACAGTCCGCCCCATCGGCGAGCAGATCACGCCACACCCGGCGCGCACTAGCACTCGCCATGAAGCTTGCCTTCACCTCGCCGCCGAGGCTCTTCGTCGCTGCGGGATCTGGCGCTGGGCGAACGATTCAGCCAGGCATGGAAGCCCGACCGCGACACCCCCAGCGCATCGCATAGCCATGCGCCACGACCGTCTTATCCCCGTGCACCGGTATCTCGAAGCCCGATTTGAAGAGCCTTCCTAATCGGGCGGGCATCCTACAGAGCAGATTGGAAACATCTCAGAATCTTCGATCGTGTGGATGCGCAACCTGAAACTAACAAGATCTCCCATTGTTGCGTCTCGCTGACACAAGAGCCAGGAATGTGCTGATGTGGCCGCAATCGTGCCTTTTTGCTTTGCCTGACGAGTGCAAAGCTTGGAGAAGAGGCGACCCAGCCCATACACATGCGAGCCCAAGTTCGCACGAGCGGCAACAGCCCAACCGATTGCGGCGATTCAAGTCAGGGTCGTGATGGCGCGCCAGATCGCATTGCCGCCAACGCTTCCTCCCCGGCTGATCGGCCGTGAGGCGGCCGCTGCGTATGTATCAGTTGCACCGAATACATTCGACGCGATGGTGCGAGAGGGTCGCATGCCGCCGCCGCGAGTTCTGACCTCTGGCCGCAAAGCGTGGGACGTGAGGTTGCTCGACAAGGCGATCGATAGCTTGCCTCTCGAGGGCACAATCACCAATTCCTCGGACGATGGTTGGGATGAGTAGTGATGCGTCGCAAGCTTCCTCCGAATGTGGAGAAGAATGTCGTCAAGGGGCATGTTTACCTCTCGTACCGTGTCGGCAAAGGACCACGGACAAAACTTCCCGCCGATCCCGCCTCGGACGAGTTTAAGCTTGCGTATGCCGCCGCGGTTGCCGGCGAGGCTGCGAGCCGGCCTATGATCACGAAGGATGCGGCGCGCTCGATCGGGGCCCTTATAACTTCCTATCTAAGCAGCGATGCGTTCAGCTCGCTCAGCGAAGGTAGCAAGAGCGGCTATCGAAGTCGCTTGGATCAGATCAGGCGCGATCATGGCCACCGCGCAGTAGCCGGTCTCACCAAGGATCGAATTGAGGAGAAGATTCTCAAGCCGCTTCACAAACAAGCCCGGTGCGAAGATAGATACGCTCAAGAAGCTCCGAATCCTCATCAGGCACGCCAAGGACCTGAAATGGCTCACGACTGATCCGTCCGATGGCATCAAGCGAGGGAAGTCAAAGGAGATACGGGCCTGGACAGATGCAGAGCTGGCGGCGTTCGAGAAGCGATGGTCCTTCGGAACAAAGCAGCGAGCTGCCTACGAGCTAATGCTCAACGTTGGTACTGCTCGCGTTGACATCATCTAACCACATGGATGCAAGCTGACGCGGAGGACTTCGAATATACGCGCCGCAAGACGGGGGTTCCTGTCCTGGTGGAGAAGGCAGACTCGCTGCGTCAAGCGCTCGCCGCGTTGCCCCGGAAACACGTTTGCATTCTAACAACCGAATATGGAAAGCCGTTCACCGTCGACGGGTTCAGCGGCTGGCTGAGAGCCGCGGTCACATCGGCCGGGATCGCAGATCTGAGTTGTCAGCCGCACGGTCTCCGCAAGACGTTCGGGCGACTGCTCGCAGACGCTGGAGCGACAGCGCACGACATCATGGCCGCGATGGGCCACTTAACTCTGGCCGAAGCCGAACGTTACACGCGCGAAGCGGATCGTAGGCGCGGCGGACGGCGCGCGATCGTAAAGCTCGAGGACCCACAAGGCGAACAGAAAACCCCAAACCCATTCTACAGGTTTGGGGAAAGTGGCAAAAACGATAGGAAAATCAAAATGAAGAAGAAGGCCTTGGCGCTCCTAGGGGAATCGAACCCCTGTTTCAGGCTTGAGAGAGCATTGGTATCAACGCTCGTAACAAGTTGAATTCGATCAACCGGCGCATCCGAGACGATGCCGGTGCGAGTCAGTTCATCTTCATTCACACCGACCGGACTAAGTGGCATCTGGACCACGTGCCTAGCACGTGAATTTCGGTCGGGCGCAAGCGAGCGCAATGCACCGGCGCTCTGGTGGTAGCTATCTGGTAGCTACAACAACTCATAAGCCCTCGACGATCGTCGTAAGTATTTGATCTTTTTGGTACAGTTGGGTGGGCTCGAACCACCGACCTCCTGTTCCACAGACAGGCGCTCTAACCAACTGAGCTACAACTGCATCCTTGCGAGCCGCGCCTTGGGACGCCCTGGGAGGGCCGGTCACCGAGGGGGCTGGACGGGGCGGAAACTAGGTGCAACGGGGGTTTTTGGCAAGGCCGCAAAACCCGATAATTCCCGCCTTAAGCAACGTTATTTCCAGAACAAAACCCGGGCCTCGCGGCCCGGGTTTCCTAGAGCGTGCGATCCGCCGTTTTGATCAGGCGGCGGGCTTGTAGAGCTTCGAGGCGCTGGCCTTGATCGGCTCGGCGGTCTCGTTGGCGATGCGCTGGGTCAGCTCGACCAGCTCCTTGGCCTGGGCCTGGAAGGTCTCGAGCTGGGTGCGGGCGTGGCCGGTCCACAGCGTGAACGCATCGGCGGGGTTCTTGGCGGCGAGCAGCTCCTGGGCGAAGTCCAGCGAGGCCGAAGAGTTGGCCTTCATGAACTCGACCAGCTTGGCGGTGTACTCGCTCGCGCCCTTGCTGGCGGTGGTGAACACGGCCTCGACGGTGCCGTTGTGGGTCTCGGCGGCATCCTTGAACTTGGCGTAGTTCTCGCGGGCCTGCGACACGCCCTTCTCGGCGAACGCACGCATCTGCTCGGGGACCTCGAACGGAATGATCGAGGCAGAAAACGGATCAGTCGCACCTGTCATGGTCGTCCCTCACGATGATGAAAAAATGGAGTGAGCCTTCTGGCGCGCCCGCCGGGCCCCGAAGGCCTGACATTCAGCGGGTACGAAAGACTGGAAACGCGAAACAAAGAGATGGCTCGCCCAGCGCCCAGACTATTGCTCTCCATCATGTCAACATTGTGCACCGCAATGTGATCCGGAGGTGCGACGCGATAATTTAATCTTGAAGATGAGGTTCCCCGGGTGGGGAACTCTGGGTTGCGGTATTTTGATGCTGACCATGGACCCGGTTCACTCCCTCTCCCGCTTGCGGGAGAGGGTTGGGGAGAGGGGTGCCACACGGGGATTCTGTCGTTCGCGCACTCTCCGGTGCATCAACAACCGGCACCTTTTCCAGGGCCACCCCTCTCCCTAGCCCTCCCCCACAAGGGGGGAGGGAACGCACCACCGTCGGGGCGCGAGTGCCTCATCCGATCAGGCTTCAGTGCTTCGCCCGGGTCGCGTCCATCGCGGCGCGGCCGACGATCTGGCCCATTTCGCTGGCCTGCTCGGCCAGGGTCTTCATCTGGCCCTGGACGTATTCGCCGTGCAGCCGCATCACCTCGGACAGATCCCTGGCGTGGACCAGCGACTGGGCGTAGTCGAGCGAGGCCTGCACATTGGTCTCGGCGAAGGCGATCGCGCGGGCGCCGATGTCCCTGGCGCCGGAGCGCATGCTGGCGCCGCGCTCCTCGATCGAGCCGGCGGCGGCCTCGGCATTGGCGAGCAGCTTCTCAAAGGCCTCGCGCGCCTGCCTGAAGCTCGTTTCCGCCATCGAGCGCATCTCCGGCGGAAGCTCGAAACGCTCGTGTCCCTGGTCGGTCATCCCATCCACTCCTGTCCTGCTGCTGTCGGCCATGTCGGCCGTCCCCCGGCGCGCCCACGCCAAGACTAGCGGCCGACGGTATTGCCGGTATGACGCGAGCCACCCGTCTCCGCCGATTCCTGCGGATGCAACCGGGCTTCGCCTTGCGGGTTCAGCCAGATTAAGGTTATCGCGGCTTAAGGCCGCCCCTGCGGACGGGGGGCCGTGGACCTGCCCGCGCCCGCGGGCGATACTAACCCTTTCTTAAGGCTGTCATTCCCGGCAGTCTTGGCCCTGTTCTTGGCCCTGATACAGACACGCAGGACTTAAAGCCGGTCGGATGACGAGTTCGGATTTCCAGTTGCGAGGCGTCGGCGATCCCCGGCTTTCCGTGCACGCGACCTCGCCATTGTCGAGCTGGCTCTGGTCGACCGATGGCGCCCGCGTGCTGTGGGCCAATCCGGTCGGCGCAAAATTCTTCGGCGCGCCCCATGCCGCGGCGCTCGCGGAAAAAACCTTCGGCCCGGCGAGCGCCATCGCCGCCAGGTGGCGCGGCTGGCGCGGACCGGGCCCGCAGCGATGCGCTGAGATACGGCCGCGCCGAGGTGGCGATCGCCAACGGCCGGATGGTGCTGCAAACGGGTCGGTACGGGGCGCCGATGTCGCCCTGGTCGCGCTGATCACGCCGGCCGTGCAAGCAGGCTGCGCCTGCGAAGCGCGCCGGACCCCCGCGCCGGATGCGGTGGCCGAAGCGCCGGTTCAGGCTGCTCAGCAAGCGGCGGCCAGCGAAGAGTCGCCATCGCAGGATGCGCCTGCCGGTATCGACCTGTTCGATGCCTTCGCGGAGCCGGTCGAGACGGTGCACGACACCATCGAGAGCACGCCCGAGCCGCTTGCGGGCGAAGCGGCGGCGGAGATCGTCTCGATCCAGCACGCTGTCAAGGCGGCGGCTGAGGAGCCCGTCCAAGAAAGCGTCCACGACTCGCACAACGACGGCGCCCAAACTCCGGTTGAAAACCCGCCCGCAGCCATTGTGCCGCCCCAAGCCGCGCCGATCACATCCGGCATGGGCGAGTCGCCGTCAGCAGCGTCACCGCGCCAGCATCCGCTGCGCTTCCTGTGGCAGATGGATGCAGAGGGGCGCTTTGTGCTCGGCTCCGACGAGTTCATCCGCCTGATGGGCGCGCACACTGCCGCCGGCTTCGGCCGGCCCTGGCGCGAGATCGCCGAAGAATTCTCGCTCGACCCTGATGGCCGCGTCGAACAGGCGCTGGCGAGCCACGACACCTGGGCCGGCATCACCGTGAGCTGGCCGGCCGATGGTGGCGAGCACATTCCGGTCGAGCTCGCGGGCCTGCCGATCTACGACCGGATGCGCAACTTTGCGGGCTTCCGCGGCTTTGGCGTCTGCCGCGATCTCGACGGCCTCAACCGACTCGATGCGCTGCGCCGCTTCGAGCTGTTCGTCGAACCAATGGCGCCGCAGCGTCTCTCGGCGGATGTCGTCGAGCTCGAATCGGAGCCGGAGAACTCGCCGGCAGCGGAGGCGCCTATGCCAATCGAACCGCCTGAGCCTGAGCCCACACCTGAGCCTGTCGCCGAACTGCCCGACCCCACCCCCGACGCGAATTCACATCCAACCGATCCGGAAACGCCAGTGGAAACGCCCTCGGAAATTCCCTCGGAAACTCCCTTGGAAAGCTCGCCCAATGTCGTGCCGTTCCGCCCGCCCGGCGATGCCAGATCGCCGACGCTGACGCCGGTCGAGAACAGCGCGTTCAACGAGCTCGCCCGGCAACTGTCCGAACGGCTCGAGCGCGAGCGCGAGGCGATCGGTGCCGCCGGTCCGAGCTTGCGGCCGCAGATCACGAGCTCGGCGCCGAGCGCGAGGAAGCGGCGCCCCATCGCGGCGCCAAGACCCGAGCCGCCGCCGGTGACGAGGATGCGCTTGTCCCTGAGCAGACCTGTTTCAAACATCGTTTGAATGCTCCCTTTTCCGTCATTGCCAGCGAAGCGAAGCAATCCTGAGTCCGTCTCGCGGAAATAGTCTGGATGCTTCGCTTCGCTGGCAATGACGAGGATAGGCCCGTGCGCTCCTCAAACAAAGAATCCTGATTGTAGGGTCGGCCCAAATCCGGCAAAACCGGGCCAACGATAATTCCGCCCTGAAACGCCAAGTGCTCTCAAGAAGGTGCTGCCATGAAAGCCATCCTCTGCTCGCAATATTGCCAGCCCGACGATCTCGTGCTCGCCGAAGTGCCGGATCCGGTGGCGGGTCCCGGCGAAGCCGTGATCGCGATCAAGGCGGCGGCGCTGAATTTCTTCGACATCCTGATGATCCAGGGCAAGTACCAGATCAAGCCGCCGTTCCCGTTCTCGCCGGCCGCGGAAGTCGCCGGCGTGATCGAGAGCATTGGTCCTGGCGTGACCGATCTGAAGGTCGGCGATCGCGTGGTCGCCTCCTGCGGCCACAACGGTGCGCGCGAGAAGATCGCGCTGCCGGCGGCGTCGATCGTGAAGATTCCCGACAATCTCGACTACGACCGCGCGGCCGGCATCATCATCATCTACGGCACCGCGCTGCATGCGCTGGAAGATCGCGCGAGCCCGAAGCCGGGCGAGACGCTCGCGGTGCTTGGAGCTGCCGGCGGCACGGGCCTTGCGGCCTGCGAGCTCGGCAAGCTGATGGGCCTGAAGGTGATCGCCTGCGCCTCGTCGGACGAGAAGCTGGAATTCGCCAAAGCGCACGGCGCCGAACTGACGCTGAACTACGCCAAGGAAGATCTGAAGGAAGGCTTGAAAAAGCTCACCGGCGGCAAGGGCGTCGACATCGTCTTCGATCCCGTGGGTGGTGCGTATGCCGAGCAGGCGCTGCGCTCGATCGCCTGGGAAGGCCGCTTCCTCGTCATCGGCTTTGCCGCCGGTGACATTCCGAAGATGCCGCTCAACCTCGCGCTGCTGAAAGGCTGCGACATCCGCGGCGTGTTCTGGGGCGCCTGGACCCGACTCAACCCGGAGAAGAACCGCGCCAATCTCGAGAAGCTTGTGAAGTGGACCGCGGAAGGAAAGATTTCATCGCATGTCGATCGCACCTTCCCGCTGGCTCAAACCGCCGACGCCCTGAAGGTGCTGGCGGGACGTCAGGCCATGGGCAAGGTGATCCTGCATCCGTGAGGTGATGGGATGGCGGCGCGATACTGCGCGCACTCTCGCAATACATAAAACTGTCGTCGTCCGGCTTGACCGGACGACCCTGGATTCCAGAGACAGCAGAGACTTAGCCGAGAAGCCGCGGCGTACTGGATTCCCCGCCTTCGCGGGGCATGACAACGAAATTTGCGCGGGCAACGCAATGCCTTCCGCTGCGCGTGCGACGTTGCGCACGGTCCGGCTTGGTTAAAAATCCCTCAACGGATTACGCCAAAATGGCGGTGCATTCCCCGGCCTTGCCGCAATCAAACCCAAATATTTCCCGATTCGCGCAAACCGCCGTCGTTTTTTGGGCTGATTCAGACGGCGATTTACCGGTTCCAGTTTGCGGGGCGCTTCTGGACAATAATAAGAAGACTGAAGCCGGACTGCCCCCAGCGTTGCGTCAGTAATGGGGAGCATCACCATGGAGACGACGGCGTACCGTCAGTCCAGGGAGTCGCGGACGTTCGACTCCGATAATTCTGTGTCACAATCGTCCACCGCGGACTACATCCGTGCGCGTGCCGCACGGGCTGATCTTCCACAGGACGAGCCAATGCCGCTGTTCCTGTCCGACCCCCTCGGGGCGCCGGACCCGCGGGAATATGCGCCGCGGGCGCTGCGCTCGAGAACCAGGTTCATCCCGGCCATTCTCGGGACGGTTCTGGCCGTATCCGCGGCCACGATCCTGGCCGGGGTGTTTCAATCCGACCTGCGCGATCTCGTCGCCGCCTATGCCGGCGCCTCGACGCTGCAGACCGTCGCCTCTCCGCCGCCGGCTGCACGGCAGACCCCGGCCAAGGACGCGGCCCGCGTCACCAATGCGGTGCTGGCGAGCGCCGACGCTCAGAGCCTACCGGCGCCGCCGGTGCCGAGCCGCGAAGCGATCGCGAGCGCTTACCAGACTGCGCTCCAAGCCCAGACGCCCGTGCAAGCGCCCGCGCCTGTCGCAGCGCAGCCAGCACCACCACCGCCCGAGCCCGTCAGGACGCTCGACGCCGACACGCTGGCAGGATTGATGACGCGCGCGCGGAGCCTGATCCTGGCGGAATGGCTGACCGAGCCCGCGCCGCCCGCATACGGCCACAGCATGCGCGACCGCGCGCTGCTCGATCTCGTGCCGACGGGCATCCTGATCTATCGCCTCGACCGCCTGCTCTACGCCAACGCCGCCTTCCTCGCGCGCATGGGCTATGCCAGCATCCACGCGCTGGAGGATGCCGGCGGGCTCGATGCGCTCTATGTCGAAGTGGGCGTGTCCTCGGCGAGCAGCACCTCGCAAGGAGGCACGCCGATCACGATCAGCGCGGCGATTGCCAATGGCGAGGCGCCGCTCGCGACCACCGAAGCGCATCTGCACACCATCGACTGGGACGGCGACAGCGCGCATGCGCTGATCTGCGCACTGCCGCAGGCCGTCGTCGCGCCGCCTGTGGTCACAGAAGCCGTCGCGAAGGTGCCGGTCGAGCCGGAGCCCGAAGCCGGCGATGCCGATGCCGAGGATCTCGCCGCGATCCTGGACACCACGGCCGAGGGCATCGTCATGTTCGATGCCGAAGGCAACATCCACGCCTGCAACCGCAGCGCCGAGGCGCTGTTCGGCTATGACGGCGCAGCGCTGCTCGAGCAGAACCTCGTCAGCCTGTTCGCGCCCGAGAGCCAGCATGTCGTCGTCGACTATCTCGAAAGCCTCAAGAGCCAGGACATTGCGAGCCTGCTCGACCATGGCCGCGAGGTGCTGGGCCGCGAGAAGAAAGGCGGCGTCATTCCGCTCGCGATGATCATCGGCCGCACCCGGCCGGACGGGTCGAACTTCTTCGCCGTGTTCCGCGATCTCTCGCAGGCGAAGAAGGGCGAGAGCGAATTGACGCAGGCGCGCCGCCTCGTCGACGGCGCGGCCAATGCGAAAGCCGACATGCTGGCGCGGATCAGCCACGAGATCCGCACGCCGCTCAATGCCATCATCGGCTTTGCCGAGGTGATGATCTCCGAGCGCTTCGGCGCGCTCGGCAACGAGCGCTACGGCGAATACATGAAGGACATCCGCGCCTCCGGCGAGCGCGTCATCGCCATCATCGACGATTTGCTGGAGCTGTCGCGGATCGAGACCGGCAAGCTCGATCTCAATTTCGCCAACCTCAACCTCAACGACCTCGTCGAGGCCTGCGTCGCGGTGATGCAGCCGCAGGCCAACCGCGAGCGCATCATCATCCGCACCTCGCTCGGCCATGCGCTGCCGCAGGTCGCAGCCGATGCGCGCGCGATGCGGCAGATCACGATGAACCTGATCTCGAACTCGATCCGGCTGGCGAGCGCCGGCGGGCAGGTGATCGTCTCGACCGCAATGACCGACCGCCGCGAGATCGCGCTGCGCATCCGCGACACCGGCCACGGCCTCTCCGAGCGCGAGCTCGCCGCCGCGATGGAGCCGTTCCGCACCCCGCCGCCGGGGGATGCCTCGGACAATTCGGCGCTCAGCCTGTCGCTGACGAAAGCGCTGGTCGAAGCCAACCGCGCCCGCTTCAACATCAAGAGCGCAGGCAGCTCCGGCACGCTGATCGAAGTGGTGTTCGCGCCGGTGGTGGCGGGGGCGTAGGAGCGGAATTCGAGCACAGCGTCATTCCGGGGCGCGCCTCTTGGCGCGAGCCCGGAATCCATCAGGCTGCAACGACGGTGGCACGATGGATTCCGGGCTCGTCGCTTCGCGACGCCCCGGAATGACGCGCACAAGTACCACCCAAACAAAAAGGGCACGGCGCGCGCCGTGCCCTTTCGCATTCCTAACGCTGCTCTCAGCTATAGATCTCGAACAGCCCCGCGCCGCCCTGGCCGCCCCCGATGCACATCGTCACCACGCCCCACTTGGCCTTGCGGCGGGCGCCTTCCTGCAGCAAATGGCCGGTGAGACGGGCGCCGGTCATGCCGAAGGGATGGCCGATCGCGATCGAGCCGCCGTTGACGTTGTACTTGGCGGGATCGATCTCGAGCTGGTCGCGACAATAGAGGCACTGGCTGGCGAAGGCCTCGTTGAGCTCCCACAGATCGATGTCGTCGATCTTGAGACCGGTGCGCTTCAAAAGCTTCGGGATCGCGAACACGGGACCGATGCCCATCTCGTCGGGCTCGCAGCCGGCGGTCGCCCAGGCGACGAAGCGGCCGAGCGGCTTGAGGCCGCGCTTCTCGGCGTCCTTGGCTTCCATCAGCACCACGGCGGCCGCGCCGTCGGAGAGCTGGCTGGCATTGCCGGCGGTGACGAACTTGCCGGGGCCCTTCACCGGCTCGAGCTTGGCCAATCCTTCCATCGTGGTCTCAGGCCGGTTGCATTCGTCGCGGTCGACGACGTAGTCGACGATGCTCTCGGCCTTGGTCTGCTTGTCCACGACCTTCATCTTGGTCTTCATCGGGACGATCTCGTCCTTGAACTTGTTCGCCTGCTGCGCCGCGGCCATGCGGCGCTGCGATTCCAGCGAGAATTCGTCCTGGTATTCGCGGCTGAGCTTGTAGCGCTCGGCGACGATGTCGGCGGTGTCGATCATCGCCATGAAGATATCGGGCGCGACCTTGAGCAATTCAGGATCGATCGATTCCTTCGGCGTGCCGCCGCCCGGCATCGAGATGCTCTCGACGCCGCCGGCGACGATGCAGTCGGCGCCATCCGAGCGGATCGAGTTGGCGGCCATCGCGATGGTCTGCAGCCCCGACGAGCAAAAGCGGTTCACCGAGACGCCGGCGGTGGTCTTCGGCAAGCCGGCGAGCAGCGCGGCCTGGCGGCCGATGTTCGGCGCGCCATGGGCGCAATTGCCGAGATAGCAGTCCTCGACATAGTCCTTGTCGACGCCGGCACGATCGACCGCGTGCTGGATGGCGTGGGCCGCCAGCGACATCGGCGGCGTGATGTTGAACCCGCCGCGGCCGGATTTCGCGAGGCCCGTGCGTGCATAGGAAACGATGACGGCTTCACGCATTGTTTTCTCCCTTCGACGATTTTGAACAGAGCGTCCTGGGCGCCATTGGTACACAAAGTTGGGGAGCGCGGGGAGAAATAAAGCGCGCCAGTCGATCAACAAAAACGCCGCTCCTTACGAAAAGGGCGGCGCTGTTCCGCAGCTCGGAATATATGATATGATGATCGTCATCCCGCAGGTTGCGGGCGCCGCTCTATCCACTCGTCATGCCCGGGCTTGACCCGGGCATCCACGTTCTTCGTGCCGCGAGGAAGCGCGTGGATGGCCGGGTCATAGGCGAGCGGAAGCGACGCCGTGCTTCGGACGGCTATGCCCGGCCATGACGGCAAGAGGTGAAGGCGCGGCTAGAACGTCAGCGCCTTGGCCTGCTTGACCTGCGGCAGGGCCTGCACCTTGGCGAGCAGGTCGGCCGGCACGGCGCCGTCGACCTCGACGAGGGCGATGGCATCGCTGCCGGGCGCGGCGCGGCCGAGATGGAAGGTCGCGATGTTGATCTTGGCATCGCCGAGGAGGCTTGCGAACCTGCCGATGAAGCCCGGCTTGTCCTCGTTGGTGATGTAGATCATCGACTTGCCGAACTCGGCATCGATGCGGATGCCCTTGACGTCGACGAGGCGCGGCTTGCCGTCATGGTACACGGTGCCGGAGACCGAGCGCTCCTGGCGTTCGGTCGCCACGGTGACGGTGATCAGGCTCTCGTAATCGCTCTGGGCGGCGCGCACGATCTCGTCCACCACCATGCCGCGCTCCTTGGCGACAACAGGCGCGGACACCACGTTGACCTCACCCAGCATCGGCCGCAGCAGGCCCGACAGCACCGCGGAGGTGATCGCCTTGATCTTCATCTCGGCGACGTGGCCCTCATAGGTGATCTCGACCTTGAGGATGCCGCTTTCAGTCAGCTGGCCGGCGAACGAGCCGAGCTTCTCGGCGAGCGCGATGAAGGGCTTGAGCTTCGGCGCTTCTTCCGCGGTGATCGAGGGGAAGTTGACCGCGTTCGAGATCGCGCCGGTGAGCAGATAGTCCGACATTTGTTCTGCGACCTGAAGCGCGACGTTCTCCTGCGCTTCCGTGGTGGAGGCGCCGAGATGCGGCGTGCAGATCACGTTGGGATGGCCGAACAGCACGTTGGTATTGGCGGGCTCCTCGACGAAGACGTCGAAGGCGGCACCCGCAATGTGCTTTGAATTGAGCGCATCGACCACCGCCTGCTCGTCGACGAGGCCGCCGCGGGCGCAGTTGATCAGGCGCACGCCCTTCTTCATCTTGGCGATCGCGGCCGCGTCGATGATGTTCCTGGTCTTCTCGGTCAGCGGCGTGTGCAGCGTGATGAAGTCGGCACGCTTGAGCAGCTCATCGAGGTCGACCTTCTCGACACCGATGTCCTTGGCGCGCTCGGGCGACAGGAACGGATCGAACGCGACCACCTTCATGCGCAGGCCGAGCGCGCGATCGGCGACGATCGAGCCGATATTGCCGCAGCCGACGACACCGAGCACCTTGCCGGTGATCTCGACGCCCATGAAGCGGTTCTTCTCCCACTTGCCGGCCTGGGTCGAAGCGTCGGCCTGCGGGATCTCGCGGGCCAGCGCCAGCATCAGGGTGATGGCGTGCTCGGCGGTCGTGATCGAATTGCCGAACGGCGTGTTCATCACGATGATGCCCTTGGCGGTCGCCGCGGGAATCTCGACATTGTCGACGCCGATGCCGGCGCGGCCGATCACCTTGAGGTTGGTCGCCTTCTCCAGGATCTTTGCGGTGGCCTTGGTCGCGGAGCGGATCGCAAGGCCGTCGTAATTGCCGATGATCTCGGCGAGCTTGTCCTTGTCCTTGCCGAGGTTGGGCTGGAAGTCGACCTCGACGCCGCGATCCCTGAAGATCTGCACGGCGGCGGGAGACAGAGCGTCGGAAATGAGAACTTTGGGTTTGGTCATGGGGATGTGTCCTTCACCGTCCCTAAGGGAGGATCGGCCCGAGAGCCGGAAATTCGTGAGTGACTTGGAAGCTTGTTGCTCTCCCTCTCCCCGTCCTTACGGGAAGAGGGCATAGGCGGCCTTCGGCCGCCGTTTTTTAGAAAGGACGCCGATGCAAAGCACCGGCTATGGTGAGGGGCAGCCACAGGCGAAGTGCTCGCGGAGAGAGCCCCTCACCCGGATCGCTGCGCGACCCGGCCTCTCCCCGTAAGAACGGGGAGAGGCGAAGAAAACAACTACGCCGCCTTGGCGAGCGCGGCCTTGGTCTCGGCGAAGGCCCAGTCGATCCACTGCGTCAGCAGCTCGACGTCCTTTGCTTCCACCGTGGCGCCGCACCAGATGCGCAGGCCGGCCGGCGCATCGCGGTAATAGGCGAAGTCGTAGCCTGCGCCTTCCTTCTCGACCAGCGCCACCAGCTTCTTCGAGAATTCCGCCTGCGCGTCGTCGGAGAGCGAGGTGATCGCGGGATCGGTGAACTTCAGGCACACCGAGGTGTTGGAGCGGATCGAGGCGTCCTTGGCCAGGAAGTCGATCCACGGCGTCTTCGCCTTCCAGTCGGCGAGCACCTTGGTGTTGGCGTCGGCACGGGCGATCAGCGCCTTGAGGCCGCCGATCGACTTGGCCCAGTTCAGCGCGTCGAGATAATCCTCGACGCAGAGCATCGACGGCGTGTTGATGGTCTCGCCGACGAAGATGCCTTCGTTGAGCTTGCCGCCCTTGGTCATGCGGAAGATCTTCGGCAGCGGCCAGGCCGGCTTGTAGGTCTCGAGCCGTTCAACGGCGCGCGGCGACAGGATCAGCATGCCGTGCGCGGCTTCGCCGCCGAGCGCCTTCTGCCAGGAGAAGGTGACGACATCGAGCTTGGCCCAGTCGAGCGGCTGCGCGAACGCGGCGGAGGTTGCGTCGCAGATGGTCAGGCCTTCGCGGGTCGCGCTGATCCAGTCGGCGTTCGGCACGCGCACGCCCGAGGTGGTGCCGTTCCAGGTGAAGACGACGTCGCTCGCAGGGTCCACCTTCGAGAGGTCGGGGATCTCACCGTAAGCCGCGTTCAGCTTGGTGACGTCCTTGAGCTTCAATTCCTTGACGATGTCGCTGACCCAGCCCTCGCCGAAGGATTCCCAGGCGAGCGTGGTGACGGGCCGTGCACCGAGCAGCGACCACAGCGCCATCTCGACCGCGCCGGTGTCGGAGGCCGGCACGATGCCGATGCGATAATCGGCGGGCACCTCAAGCACTTCGCGCGTCAGATCGATCGCGAGCTTGAGCTTGGTCTTGCCGACCTTCGCGCGATGCGAACGGCCGAGCGCTGCGTCCTTGAGATTTTGGGCGTTCCAGCCGGGGCGCTTGGCGCAGGGGCCGGAGGAGAAATGCGGCACGGTCGGCCGCGAAGCGGGCTTCGCTACAGTCATGATCTACCCTTCCAGATAGTAAGCCTCCCGTTGGGGGGAGGTGTCCCGCCGCGGCTGATACGGGAATCGGGCAGACCAGTCAAGAAAGTTCCGGCGGCTCACGGCGGAGTGATGGCGGCTCGGCTGCGATATCGGGGGATTCAACCGGCGTGAGCGCATTCAGCAAGTCCGTGGCCTCGCTGATCAATTGCGCGGCCCGGCGGCGGCTGCTCACTTTCAGAATGCACTTGTCATTGGCCTGCACAACGTAGCCGTTGCCGACCTTGATCATGGAATAGCTTGTCATCGAAATCCCCGAACCGACCGAGCCCGGTGTCTGACGCTGCCTAGCACCGTTCGTTCCTGCTGAAACGTGAACGACGGGCGGGTAGTTTATCAGCTCTTAAGATGAACGAACGCGCGATCCGATTGTGCAGCTTATGCAATGTCCGCGACCAGAGCCCCATTCCGATACAATCGGAATGGGGCTCTGGATTTTTCTATTGACGCGTTTTCTTGATGCGAACCGGTATCCACTTCGCTCGAAAACGCTCCTGCTGCCTCAAAAGCGGACAGTCATGCCGACGTGACTGCGTGAGAATCCGAGACGCTCGTAAAAGCGCTGTGCATCGACGCGGCTCGCATGCGTCAGCAATTCGACCAGATTGCAGCCGCGCGCCTTCGCTTCCGCGATCGCCCATTGCACCAATTGCTCGCCGATGCCGCGGCTGCGGCAATCCGAAGCAACGCGGACATCCTCGAGCAGTCCGCGCACGCCGCCTTGCGAGCTGATGCCTGCGAGCACCGCGAGTTGCAGGCAGCCGACCACCCTGCCCTCGCTCTCGGCCACCACGAGCGTCAGGTTCGGATCGTGCGCGACCCGCTCGAACGCCGCGTAATAGGACGCAGGCAGCGGATCCTCGACGCGCTCACGCCCGCGCCCGAGATGATCGTCGGCGAGCATCTCAACGATCGCCGCGACGTCCTCGCGGCGCGCGGGACGGATGGAGACGGACTTTTCGTTCATATCGAAACTCCAGCCTAGAGCGCGATGAGATCAGGATCGTCATCTCGCTTAGCTTGTTGTTTGCGCATGATCTCCGCGCAAACGCGTTCCGCGTTTGTCGCGAGGGAAAACCGCTGCGCACTTTTCCGGATCATGCTTTAGCGTGCCGGCGGCAGGCCGAGAAAAGCCTCGGCCTCGCCGATCCAGCGGCGGACGGCCGCATGACGGCCGAGATCGAAGCCGCCTTCATGCGCAACGCGGGTATAGGCGAGCAACGAGACGTCGGCCAGCGACATTGCCTCACCGGCGAAGAAGCGGCTGCCGGAAAGATGCTGCTCCATGCGGTCGAGTGCCGCATAGCCGCGCTTGACCTTTTCAGGGTCGAGCTCGGAGGCAGCCTTGCCGAGGTAGACGATGAGGAAGCGGCACACCGCGATGTAGGGCTCGTGACTGTACTGCTCCCAGAACAGCCATTCGTCCATCTTGGCCGCCGTGAAGACCTCGCGCGGGATCAGCGCGCTGTCGCGGGCGAGGTAGCGGATGATGGCGTTGGACTGCGCCAGCGTGCGGCCGTCGTCGAAGGCGACGGTCGGCACCTGGCCGGCGCCGTTCATCGCCAGAAATTGCGGCGTGCGCGTCTCGCCTTTGCGGGTGTCGATCTCGATCCACTGATAGGGCACCGCGAGCTTGTCGCAGACCCACTTCACCTTCAGACAATTGCCGGAATTGCTGTCGCCGTAGATCTTCATCGCTGCCGCCCCATTTTGGAACGACAGAGCATCAGGACAAGGAGAGCCTGTCAACCGCGGCGCAGCGAGGCCGTGTCAGAACTTGTAGCCAACGCCGAGGCGCGCATTGTTCAGCGTCACCGACGTGTTCATGACGGGCGAGAACCGGACGTACTCGTACTCGATGCGGGCGAAGAGCCCATCCCAGATGCAGTATTCGAGGCCGAGGCCGGCGGTCCAGCCGACCGCGAAGGTGTTGGTCCGATGCTGGCCCTGCGTACCCGATTGCGACGGAACAGGTACCCACGTCGTTCCGATCGTGGTGTTCTGGTTGCCGAAGATGTCCGTTGTCGTCACGTCCGTGCGCAACCGCACGTCGCTCGTCACCGTGCGGGTGATGTCCATCCGTCCGACGGCAGCGCCAAAGAACGCGTAGGGCATGAAGGGTCCGCCGTCCCAACCGGCGCGGCCGCGCAGCGTGATCATGTCCTTGACCTGGGCCGTGGCGGTGCCGGTGAGCGAGACGGCATAATTGTGGGTGATGCCGGCCGGCCGTACCTCGCCGGCCGGGTTGACGATCACGAGCGCGTTGGAGCCGGTCGATCCCGTCGAGAGGTTGCCGAAATAGCTGTAGGTGCCTTCGAGACTGAGAATGGCATCGTACCACTGCCAATTGCGGCCGATGAAGCCGCCGTAATTGACGCCTTGCGTGTTGGCCTTTTGCAGCAGCGACCACGTTGACGTCGGCCCCTGCAGCACACTGTCGCGGAAGATGTAGTTGGTCAGGCCGACGACGCTCTGGCCGAAATCGGTCGCGTCGGCCGTGTAGCCGGCGGTGCCGCCGACATAGAAGCCATCCCAATTGTGGCTCGTCCTCGACAGACCGTCGGTGACGCTGCCGCGCAGGATCGGCAGATCCGGCATGTCGGCCGCGTGCGCGGCAGATACCGTCCCCAACATCGCCGCCGCCAACAAAAGCCCACGCATCGCAACGCTCCAAATAAACTCGAACTTTCGCCATGATCATGGCTCGTTAACCTTAACCAATGGTTGCGCTGGAGCTTTTCGTCGCCGCGAAGCCATGAAAAATACGCAAAGCAAAACGGCGCGGGATGATCCCGCGCCGTTAAGAGAGTTTAACCGGTGGGCTTGAAGGATCAGCCCTTGGTGACGAGCGGCGGCGGCACGTAGGCCGGCGGGCTGTTGAGATCCCAGCGCACGCCGAGCTTGACGTCGTGCGACGTGATTTCCTTGACTTTGATTGTCGAGGGGCCCGAGATGCTGTTGTCGTAGGCGCGGAAGTTGCCGGGATTGGCGTCGCCGAGATCCATGTAGCTGTAGGCGAGTTCGACGGTGAAGCCGGGGGTGACCTTGTAGGCGAGACCGGCGTGGGCGGCCCAGGCGAAATTCCACTTACCGTTGTCGGCGAAGTAGGTCACGCTGTTGCTGAGGCCACCGGGATTGATGCGGGTGCCGTCGTCACGGAAGCCGCTGAGCTTGTTGTAGGAGCCGCCGACGCCGGCGCCGATGAACGGGGTGATGCACCACCAGGTGCCGAGGTCGACATAGGCGTTGGCCATCACGACCCACTCGGACTTGCTGCCGGAGTAGTTGTTGGCCTCGAAATCGGTAGCGCTGAGCGTGACGTTGTCCGAGCCGTGCAGATTGGCTTTGCCGCGATACTGTCCAATCACGTCGGCGCGGAACCAGTTGTTGAAGCGATAGCCGACGCCGAGGTCGAACAGCGGCGAGGAGTCGAAGCCAAGGCCCACGGTCTGGGTGGGGAATTGCTGCGCGGTCGCGCTGTCGATGCGCTTGGCGCTCTGGTTGGTCATGCCGATGTCGCCCCGGAGATACCAGCCACCGAAATCGGCGGGCGGAGCCGGCGGCGCGTACATGGGAGGCGGCGCCGCGATCGGCATATCGGCGGCAAACGCCATCGACGAGATCAGGGATGCCGCACCCGCGGCAAGGAGAGACTTAACGCTACGCATTGGCTTCGTCCTTATGGCCGGTGAGGCAAAATGCAGACGCCCCACGTTCTGGAAACTCACGGGAGGACGATGGCACCAAATGCTTAAGCGCCACTTAACCCTAATTTTTAAGGTTGATATTTTCTCACTGCACACGCGGATGCAGCGCGAGCGTTGCAAAAATGCCAGCGCTCAGGACCGCAATTGCTAAGGATGTATGAAGCCGCAACGCTGCGGCGCAGATTTTGTTAACGCGCGTGCTGCGGCAGTTTTGGCAGGAACACGGCAAGCAGGCCGATCGCCGGCAGGTACGCGCAGACCTGATAGACGAACGCGATCGAGGTGTGGTCGGCGAGCTTGCCGAGCACGGCGGCGCCGAGGCCGCCGATGCCGAAGGCGACGCCGAAGAACACGCCGGAGATCATGCCGAAGCGGTGCGGCACCAGCTCCTGCGCGAACACGATGATCGACGACGTCGTCGAGGAGATGATGAGGCCGATGATCACTGACAGCACCGCGCTGGTGTAGAGCCCGGCATAGGGCAGCGCCAGCGTGAACGGCAACGCGCCGAGGATCGAGATCCAGATCACGATCTTGCGGCCGAAGCGATCGCCCAGCGGACCGCCGAAGAAGGCGCCGACCGCATTCGCTGCGAGGAAGATGAAGAGATAGATCTGGGCGGCCTGTGTCGACACGCCGAAACGATCGATCAGGTAGAAGATGTAGTAGCTCGACAGGCTTGAGACATAGAGCTGCTTCGAGAACAGCAGCGCCACCAGCACGAGCAGTGCCACCGCGACGCGGCGCGAGCTCGGGCCGCCTGGCTGGGTGTGGGCCGGCGCAGCTTTCTTCGCCGTGATCTGCGGTGCGTACCAGCGGCCGATGCGCCAGAGAATGACAATGGCGAGAAACGCGATCGACGAGAACCAGGCGATGCTGCCCCGCCCGAACGGCACCACGATCAGCGCGGCCAGCACCGGCCCCATCGAGGTGCCGAAGCTGCCGCCGAGCTGAAACACCGATTGCGCAAAGCCGTAGCGGCCGCCCGAGGCGAGCCGCGCGATGCGCGCCGATTCCGGGTGAAACACCGCCGAGCCGAGACCGACCAGCGCGGCGGCGACGAGGATGACGAGATATTGGTGGGCGGCGCTGAGCAGCAGCAGGCCGAAGAAGGTCGAAGCCATGCCGATCGCCAGCGAATAAGGCTGCGCCTTCTTGTCAGTGTAATGCCCGACCACCGGCTGCAGCAGCGAGGCCGTGAACTGGAACGCCAGCGTGATCATGCCGATCTGCGCGAAGTCGAGCGCATAGGTGTCCTTCAGGATCGGATACACCGAGGCGATCAGCGACTGCATGGTGTCGTTGAGAAAGTGCGAGAAGCTGATGCCGGCGAGCACAACATAGGCCGGCCCCGCCGCCTTGGCGACGGCGGGCGCGACATCGCTGACGACGACGGGCTCGGTCAGCGTTTCCTTGGAGACGACGACAGGCTTGTTCAATGGAGCATCCCGGCAGGCGCGGCGAACCGCCGCATCCACTCATTACGATGCAGGCGGTGGCGGAACCAGCGCCAATCGCAAATGGCTGGAATGCGTGGGTCTTACCCTCTCCGCGAGTCCGATATCGTAGGGTGGGCAAAGGCGCATTTGCGCCGTGCCCACCATCTCTCTGATACGGCGACAGACGTGGGCACGCTTCGCTTTGCGCTACCCTACGATACTGCCCGTGGGATGAGATCGCCCCACGCCGCTCGCGCTTGAAGGACCTTACGCCGCCGCGGCCTGGCCCAGCGCGGAGACGATGGTGTCGACGACGTCCTCGACCAGGATGCGGTCCTCGCCCTCGCCCATGACGCGGATCACGGGCTCGGTGCCGGAGGAGCGGATCAGGAGGCGGCCGTGGCCGTTGAGGCGCTTCTCGCCGTCGGAGATCGCTGACTTGACCTCGGAATCGTCGAGCGGCTTGCCGCCCTTGTGGCGGACGTTCTTGAGGATCTGCGGCAGCGGATCGAAGCGGTGGCAGACTTCCGACACCGGGCGGCGCAGCTTCTGCACCACCGCCAACACTTGCAGTGCGGCGACAAAACCGTCGCCGGTGGTGGCATAGTCGGACAGGATGATGTGGCCGGACTGCTCGCCGCCGAGATTGTAGCCGCCGCCCAGCATCTGCTCGAGCACGTAGCGGTCGCCGACCGGCGTGCGCACGAGATCGAGCCCCTGCCCTTTCAGGAAGCGCTCGAGGCCGAGATTGGACATCACGGTCGCGACGATGCCGGGCCGCGACAGGCGTCCGTCTTCCTTCCAGCTCTGCGCGATCACCGCGAGCAGCTGGTCGCCGTCGACGACATGGCCGCGCTCGTCGACCAGGATGACGCGATCGGCATCGCCGTCGAGCGCGATGCCGATGTCGGCGCGCATCTCGCGCACCTTCTTCGACAGCGCTTCCGGCGAGGTCGAGCCGCAATCCTTGTTGATGTTGAAACCATCGGGATCGACCCCGATCGGCACCACGTCGGCGCCCAGCTCCCACAGCGCTTCCGGCACCACCTTGTAGGCGGCGCCATGGGCGCAGTCGACCACGACGCGCAAGCCGTCGAGCGAGAGGTCGCGCGGCAGCGTGCGCTTGGCGAATTCGATGTAGCGGTCATGCACGCCGTCGATGCGGCGGGCGCGGCCGAGGCTCGCGCTCTGCGCAAGACGCTTCTCGATGGGCTCGTCGAGCAGCTGCTCGATCTGCTTCTCGACGTCGTCGGAGAGCTTGAAGCCCTGCGGGCCGAACAGCTTGATGCCGTTGTCCTCGAACAGATTGTGCGAGGCCGAGATCATCACGCCGAGATCGGCGCGCATCGATTTGGTCAGCATCGCCACCGCGGGCGTCGGCATCGGGCCGACCAGCAGCACGTCCATGCCCACCGAGGTGAAGCCCGCGACCATCGCATATTCGATCATGTAGCCGGACAGGCGGGTATCCTTGCCGATCACGACGCGGTGGCGGTGATCACCGCGCTGGAATGCAAGGCCCGCGGCCTGGCCGACCTTGAGCGCGAGCTCCGGCGTGATCAGTCCGTTGGCGCGGCCCCGGATCCCGTCCGTCCCGAAATATTTGCGACTCATATCGTCCCCCAGAGCAACAACCAGGGGACCCCTCTACAACCACGGGCTGCCCGTTCGGGCCCCGCATCCCTGATTTGCTGAGGGTCTTATAAGCCCAACGCGGTCAACTTGGCTTCAAAAAATGTGATCAATCGTTACGGAACAGGGGTACTCCCTCCGTCGATAAGGGGTTGTTAACATTATATTTCCTGCCGCAGCGCCGCAATCGGAGTGGAACCCGGCCTAGCCCGAGCGCTTGACATGGCCATCGTCGCGGCTCGGCGGCGGCTGGGTGACGTTGACGGGATCGGAGCCCGGGAAGGTCTCCTCCAGCCCCTCTTCCAGTGCGTCCTCGAGGGCCTGTTTCTCCTTGATCTGTTCCGGCGAAGGTCCCGTCTGCGGCTTCGTCATGGCGCCCTCCTCTCAAACGATTTGGCTGTGCATCCAACCATGCTAGATGACCCCTCAATCATCCGATGCAAGACTTCCGAGACGAGACGGGCCGGGGAACGTTCATGAAGCACATCACCTGTATCGACGATCTTCGCGCGCTGCATAAGCGCCGCGTGCCGAAGGCGTTCTTCGACTATTGCGACCGCGGTTCCTATGCCGAGGAAACGCTGCGCGCCAACCGCGAGGACCTGCAGGCGATCAAATTCCGCCAGCGCATCCTGGTCGACGTCTCCAAGCGCGACACCTCGACCACGATTTTGGGCGAGCCCTCGACCATGCCGCTGATCCTCGCGCCGGTGGGCCTGCTCGGCATGCAGCATGGCGACGGCGAGATTTACGCCTGCCGCGCCGCGCAGGCCGCCGGCATCCCGTTCACGCAATCGACCATGTCGATCTGCTCGATCGAGGACATCGCCGCCAATGTCGAGAAGCCGTTCTGGTTCCAGCTCTACGTCATGAAGGACCGCGGCTTCATCAAGGAGCTGATCCAGCGCGCCGCCGCCGCCAAGTGCAGCGCACTGGTGCTCACCGTCGACCTGCAGGTGATCGGCCAGCGCCATGCCGACATCAAGAACGGCATGACGGTGCCACCGGAATGGTCGCTATCGAAGCTTTTGGACTTCGCCAGCAAGCCGGCCTGGGTCTCGGGCGTGCTGCAAGGCAAGCGCCGCACCTTCGGCAACATCGCAGGCCACGTGAAGAACACCGAGGATCTCAACCGTCTCGCCGAATGGACGGCATCGCAATTCGACACGTCGTTGAACTGGAAGGACGTCGAGTGGGTCCGCAGCATCTGGCCGGGCAAGCTCATCATCAAGGGCATTTTGGACGTCGAAGACGCCGAGGAAGCGGCGAAGACCGGGGCGCAGGCGCTGGTGGTGTCGAACCATGGCGGCCGCCAGCTCGACGGCGCGCCATCCTCGATCGAGGTGCTGCCGGAGATCGCGGATGCGGTCGGCGACAAGATGGAGATCATGTTCGACGGCGGCATCCGCTCCGGCCAGGACGTGATGCGCGCGCTCGCGCTCGGCGCCAAGTCCTGTATGATCGGCCGTGCCTATGCCTATGGGCTCGGCGCCGGCGGCCAGGCCGGCGTCGCCAAGGCGATCGACATCATCCAGAAGGAGCTGCTGACCACGATGGGTCTGTGCGGCGTCAACCGGATCGACGAGATCGACGATCATATCATTGCGGTGTAGCCGCAGCGGCGGTGCCGTAGTGCCGTAGGGTGGGCAAAGCGTAAGTGTGCCCACCAACTTTCCTAGAGCGAGAGAAGACGTGGGCACGGCGCAAGTGCGCCTTTGCCCACCCTACCGGTTCTCGGCGTAATCGAAGATCGCGGCCACAATCTCCGCTGTCGTCCCGGACAAGCGTAGCCTTGGCAACGCGTAGCGTTGTCCGGGGCGGAGCGCCGATCCGGCAACTGTTATGTTGGGTTGGCTTTCAGGTACGGCTTTCGGGCGAGGGGGTGTGAGAGCGGCGCGTCCCTTACCCAAGCGAGCGTTGCTCGTCTATACCTCTCCCCGCCTTTCCCGCGGGGAGAGGTCGGGATTGCGAAGCAATCCGGGTGAGGGGCAAGGCACAACGCCAACCAAAGCAATAGTCCATCCGACTCCACCTCATCGAGCCACCAAATAAAAAAGGCCCGCGCGAAGCGGGCCTTTTCGTTTCGATTGGAATGAGCTTACCGCAGATTGCCGCAGAAGCGCTGGATGCGCTTGCAGGCGTCTTCGAGGTCGGAGGTCTTGGTCGCGTAGGAGATGCGGAAGGCCGGGCCGAGGCCGAAGGCCGAGCCCTGCACCACGGCGACGCCTTCGGTCTCGAGCAGCTCGGTGACGAACTGCTCGTCGTTCGAGATCACATTGCCCGACGGCGCCTTCTTGCCGATCGTGCCGGCGCAGGACGGATAGACGTAGAACGCGCCTTCCGGCCGCGGGCACTCGATGCCGTTGGCCTGGTTGAGCATGGAGACGACGAGGTCGCGGCGCTCCTTGAACACCTTGTTGTTGGCGGGGATGAAATCCTGCGGACCGTTCAGCGCCTCGACCGAAGCCCACTGCGCGATCGAGCAGGGGTTCGAGGTCGACTGCGACTGGATGGTCGACATCGCCTTGATCAGCTGCGCCGGGCCGCCGGCATAACCGATACGCCAGCCGGTCATGCAATAGGCCTTCGACACGCCGTTCACGGTGAGCGTGCGGTCATAGAGACTGGGCTCGACCTGTGCGACCGTAGTGAACTGGAAGTCGTCATAGACGAGGTGCTCGTACATGTCGTCGGTCATGACCCACACATGCGGATGCTTGACCAAGACGTCGGTGAGCGCTTTCAGCTCGGCCCGGGTGTAGGCGGCACCGGTCGGGTTCGACGGCGAGCACAGGATGACCCATTTGGTCTTCGGCGTGATCGCGCGCTCGAGCGCCTCGGCCCCGAGCTTGAAGCCGGTCGCGGCGGTGCAGACCACCGGCACCGGCTCGCCGCCGGCGAGCGCAACCATTTCAGGGTAGCTGACCCAATAGGGCGCGGGGATGATCACCTCATCGCCCGGATTGATGGTCGCCATCAGCGCATTGTAGAGCACCTGCTTGCCGCCGGTGCCGACGATGATCTGGTTCGGCTTGTAGGCGACGCCGTTCTCGCGCTGAAACTTCGCGATGATGGCGTCCTTCAGCTCGGGAATGCCGTCGACCGCGGTGTACTTGGTCTTGCCGGCTTCGATGGCGCGGATCGCGGCCAGCTTGATGTTGGCGGGCGTGTCGAAGTCGGGCTCGCCGGCGCCAAGGCCGATGACGTTGCGGCCCGCCGCTTTCAGCGCGCGTGCTTTATCCGTGACCGCGATGGTCGCGGACGGCTTCACACGGTCGAGCGCAGCGGCAAGGAAGGACATCGTCATCTCCTGACAAGCGTCGTGAAGCCTTTCGCCTCACGACTCTGATTGTGGGAATGTGACCACCCTAAAACGTGTGCCGCTGCGCCGCAAGAAACTTCGGCCCGATCTCGCAAAAGTTTACGGATTTGGAGCGTTTCAAGGCGCGATTTCCCGCAATTTTCCGCAACTTTGCCGGGCAAACCCCTCATATCCGGCAAGGCTTGTCCTCGGAGCAATTTTGCGTGTTGCGTGCCGTTATGAAAGCAGCACGCCGTCATGCCCAGCCTTGTCCCGGGCATCCACGTTCTTCTTGCCGCGTGGCAAGGCGTGGATGGCCGGGTCATAGGCGAGCGGAAGCGACGCCGTCCTTCGGACGGCTATGCCCGGCCATGACGATCGTGGAGGCGTCAACGCCCCGCCTCAACTGGATCGATCAACCCTCTGGCACCAATGCACGGTCGAATGCGTCCACGCGTTGACGCAAGCGTGAACTCATTTGCATCGTCGCGCGAAAATGATCTTCCGCGGCGTTGCAGTGCGGTAGGGTTTTCGAGTTTTTCTATCGGCTGGCTCTTGCGGCGGATTCGCATCGGCATCATTGTTTATCCGCGCTGCGGGGCAACACGTGCCGCGCCTTTCCCAACCACGGATTCGAAACTCCCCGAATGTACAAGCTCTATTCGATGCAACGCTCGGGCAACAGCTACAAGGTCCGCCTTGCGCTGGCGCTGCTCAACGTGCCCTACGAAGCGATCGAGGTGGACATTCTGCGCGGCGAAAGCCGCACGCCGGATTTTCTGACCAAGAATCCGTCGGGCCAGGTGCCGCTGCTCGATGTCGGCGACGACCGCTTTCTCGCCGAGTCCAACGCCATCCTCTGGTACGTCGCCGTCGGCACGCCGCTCGCGCCGGAGAACCGCATCGATCGCGCCGAGGCGCTGCAATGGATGTTCTTCGAGCAGCACGCGCTCGAGCCGAACATCGGCGCCGCCTATTTCTGGCTGTCGCTGGTCAAGGGCGGCCGCGACCTGCAGACGCACGCGCTGGAGGACTGGATGGAGCGCGGCTATGGCGCGCTGCAGGTGATGGAGAACCATCTCAAGACCAACGCCTATTTCGCCGCCCGCCAGCTCACGGTCGCCGACATCGCGCTGTACGGCTACACCCACCTCGCCGATCGCTGCGACTTCGACCTCTCGACCTTCCCGGCGATTCGGGACTGGCTGAAGCGGGTAGAAGCCACGCCCGGCTTCGTGTCGATGGACTGGCGGCCAGCCGACATCGACGATCCCGCCAGCATCGCCGCGGGCGCCTGAGGGCGCGCCCGCGCTGGCGAATAACGGGTATAAGGTTCATCTTCGCCGCAATCTCGCCATTTTCGGCGCGATAGCCGCCGCAATATTGCCCGTTGAAATAGTGAAATTGTTCGATGTCGCGGGTGATTCGCTCGCACGTTGAAGGATTTAGACCATGATTCGGGCGTCCGGCACGGCAGGCTTTCAGGGCCATACCGATACCGTTTCGTCTTCCCGGCTGACCAACGCGGTCGCGGCCTCGCTCGCCGTCGCCGCGCTCTCGCTGTGCCTGATCGTCACCCTGACGGTGCTGTCGACCAAGGCGACCATGGCGATGGGCCTGCCGGTCTGATTCCCGTCTCATCCTCGACCAGCCTTCAAGGCGCCGCGTGGCCCCGCCAACCGGCATCGCGACAGGACGTCGATGAAATCACCTGTGGTCATCGTTGCAATCACCCTGACCGCGGCCATCCTGGTCGCAGCGTCGCTGCTGATCTTGGTCGGCACGCGCAAGGGTCCGGGAACGTCGACGCTCAATGTCCCGGCGCAGCACCAGCGCGTGAAGCAGATGCATTTGGGCTAGAGCCCCGCTCCGCCGGAATCGGAACCGGGCTCCGGATTCTTGTGTTGACGCGTTTTCTTGACGCGAACCGGTATCCACTTCGCTCGAAAACGCTCTAAATCATCCGAAAGCTTTGCCCGGAACCACAAGCGCCTCTTAAGCGCACCGCACGAAATCGGATTGCGCTCGCGCAACGGTAGGTCAGTCTGACCGCCTTACTCGTTCAGGGAGGAACGAGATGCGGTTCGGATGGCGTGCGATCTCCGGTCCGGTGCTGACGGCAGCGATTGCGCTGCTCGCGATCCTGCTCGATCGCACCATTCCCCTTCCCTCGCCTGCGCCGGTGTTCGTCTGTGTCGTCGCGCTTGCCGGCGCGCTGTCGGGTTTCGCCTCCGCGATGACCAGCGCGGCGCTCGCCGTGATCGGCGCGGCGCTGTTCTGCCTCGGCCATCGCGCCATGTCCCTCCATGCCGCGCCGACCTAGTCGGCCTCCTCGCCGTGACCGCCTTCGGCACTGCAGGCATCACCGGCCTGATGCGCGAGCGGCTGCTCGCCACCTTCGCCGCCGAGCGCCAGAGCCACGCCACCGCCGCGCGGCTGTCGGCCGCGCTCGACCAGGTCGACATCGGCATCGTGCTGCTCGATGCCGAGACGCGGGCCGAATTCATCAACCGCGCGTTCCGCGATTATTTTGCGCTGCCGGACGAGATCGCCGACGGCAAGCCGCCGTTCATCGCGCTGATGTATCACGGCCGCGACACCGGCGCGTTCGAGCTGCCCGAGGACGAGCTCAGCACCTTCATCGCGCAGCGCATGGAGATGGTACGGGTCGGCGATGCCACGCCGATCAACATCAAGCTGCGCAATGGCGAGGTGCTGCGCTTCGTCTGCAACGTGCTGCCCGACGGCGGCCGCATGCTGAGCTACACGCCGGTGACTGACCTCGTCCGCCACACCGACGCGCCGGAACGCGCCGACTACTACCGCTCGCTGCGCGATCCCCAGAACCGCAAGCTGATCCGGTATCTTCGCGTCGCGGAGTGATGCGACTGCGCCATCCGCTGCGTTACAATCCGAACCGGCGCTCGCGGAGACAGCCCCTCACCCCACCCTCTCCCCGCAAGAGCGGGGCGAGGGGGTGTGAGAGCGGCGCGTCCCTTACCCAAGCGAGCGTTGCTCGTCTTAACCTCTCCCCGCCTTTCCGCGGGGAGAGGTCGGATTGCGAAGCAATCCGGGTGAGGGGCATGGCACACTGTCGCCACGACTGAATATCCATCCGTCTCGCAAGACATTTGATCATCTGCACGAACATCCCGTATGAATGAAGTTCAATCTCTCGCGGAATTCTCACATGTCGCTCGCCATTCGCGCCGTCACGAAGCAGGACTACGACCAATGGCTGCCGCTTTGGGACGGCTACAACGCCTTCTACGGCCGCTCCGGCCCGACCGCGCTCGCGCCCGAAATCACGAAGGTGACATGGCAGCGCTTCTTCGATGCCTACGAGCCGGTGCATGCGCTGGTCGCCGAGAGCGACGGCAAGTTGCTCGGACTGACGCACTATCTGTTCCACCGCAGCACCACCGCAATCGAGCCGTCCTGCTATCTGCAGGACCTGTTCACGCTGGAAGCCGCGCGCGGCAAAGGCGTCGCCTCGGCGCTGATTTATGGCGTCTACGAGCGCGCGAAGCTTGCGGGATCCCCGCGCGTCTATTGGCAGACGCACGAGACCAACGTCACCGCGCAGAGCCTGTACGACAAGGTCGCCGAGCGCTCCGGCTTCATCGTCTATCGCAAGATCTTCTGATTTTTGCCGGCTTTTCCCGAACCACGCGGCCTGTGGATAACTTTGCCTGTCACTGGCGCGTAACACACCGGGATTAAGTTGCAGCTGCGTCTGATCAGGCCCCCCGTCACCGATCAAGCGCCCCAAAGCGGTCCCCGTCAGTCGCCGCGTCTGACAGGGGCCGCATTTTTTTGGCCGCATGGCAGCAGCGCAGGTGGGCTCCTTGCCGGTCGCGTGCACCGCGGTCACAATACACCGCTGTAGACTTCTGACAGGGATCTCCCATGGAAATTCGTAATCTCGGCGCCTCCGGCCTTCGCGTGTCCGCGGTCGGGCTCGGCTGCAACAATTTCGGCCAGCGCACCGACCTCGAGGCCTCGCGCAAGGTGATCCATCGCGCGCTCGATCTCGGCATCACGCTGTTCGACACCGCCGACGTCTATTCCAACATGGGCGGCTCGGAAAACGTGCTCGGCACCGTGCTGGGCGATCGCCGCAAGGACATCGTGCTGGCGACGAAATATTCCAAGCCGATGGCGGAGGACGGCACCAAGCAGGGCGCCTCGCGCCGCTACATCATGGAGGCCGTGGAAGCGAGCCTGAAGCGGCTGAAGACCGACTACATCGATCTCTACCAGCAGCACGATTACGATCCGCTGACGCCGATCGAGGAGAGCCTGCGCGCGCTCGACGATCTCGTCCGCCAGGGCAAGGTGCGCTACATCGGCAATTCGAACTTCCCGGCCTGGCGCATCGCGGAAGCCGAATACGTCGCGCGCGCGATGAATGTCAGCCGCTTCGTCTCCTGCCAGGACGAATATTCACTCGTCGTGCGCGACATCGAGAAGGACCTGCTGCCGGCAGCCGTGGAATACAAGCTCGGCCTGTTGCCGTTCTTCCCGCTCGCGAGCGGCCTTCTCACCGGCAAATACCGGAAGGGCGAGGCCGCGCCCGGCGACACCCGCTTCGGCCAGACGCCGCGATTGCGCGACCGCTACGTCACGCCGCGCAACGAGGCGATCGTCGAGAAGCTGCAGGCATTTGCGACCGCGCGCGGGCACAGCATGCTGGAGCTCGCCTTCTCCTGGCTCGCCGCGCGTCCGCAGGTGTCGAGCGTGATCGCGGGTGCGACCCGCGTCGAGCAGATCGAGCAGAACGTCAAGGCGATCGCCTGGAAGCTCAGCGCGGAGGAGATGGCGGAGATCGACAGGATCACGCTGGGCTGATTTTTGCGGCGCTGATCTCTCCGGCGCGGCGCTATCTGGCGCCGCGTCCCACGGTCTGCATCACCTCAAACCCCTCGAATTGGGGATGGCCGAGATAAAGCGGCTTGTTGTCGCCCGCCTTGTGATGCGCGGCGCGAAACGCCTCCGATTTCGTCCAGGCCTCGAACGCGGCATGGTTCGCCCACACGGTGTGCGAGGCATAGAGCGTGTGGTCCTCCAGCTCCGGCCCGCGCAGCAGATGGAATTCGACGAAGCCCGGCACCTTGTCCAGATGCGTGTCGCGCGTGAGCCAGACCTGCTCGAAGGCAGCCTCGGAGCCTTTGGCGACGCGGAAGCGGTTCATGGCGATGTACATGCGGTGATCTCCTGATGTCCGGCTCATCATGTCGTCATTCCGGGACGCGCCGCAAGGCGCGGGCCCGGAATGACGAGCGTTTGTGGGTTAGGCAACCAATCCCTTCATCGGCCGTGCCGCCGCGCTATCGGGGAACACCGTTTCCGCCAGCACGCGATCGGACAAGCCGAACTGGCCTTGCAGCACGCCCTTGATCACGGAGCGCAGATCTGTCGTCGGCTTGAGGTCGCGGCCCTCGTAGAGATTGGCGAGCTTGAGGCCGGGCCAGTCGGAAATGACGCGGCCGCCTTTCACGGCGCCGCCGGCAAGCAGCGCGATGGTGCCGGTGCCGTGATCGGTGCCGTCGGTGCCGTTGATGCGCGCGGTGCGACCGAACTCGGTGGCGACGACGACGACGGTATCGCGCCAGCGATCAGCGAGGCCGCTTTCGAATTCGGCGAGCGCGCCGTCGAGGCCGCCAAGCAGGAAAGCGAGACGCCCGACCGGACCGCCTTCATTGGCGTGTGTGTCCCAGCCGTCGAAGGCGAGCGCGGCGATGCGCGGGCCGTCATCGGCCGCCATCAGTTTTGCCGCGCCGCGCGCGACCTGGCGCATCTGCACGACCTGGTTGCCGGGCTTGCGCTTCATGTCGTCGCCGTTCGCTGCCTTCTCGAGCTGGAGGCCTTGCGACAATGCCGCAGCCAGCGCGGGATCGCGGTGGCGGTAGAGATCGGCGAGGCGCATCGCGGTGTCGTCATCGGCCTGCGGCAGCGCCACCGGCGCCCAGCCGACGGTCGGCGCATTGCCGCGCAGCACCAGCGGCGTGGTCGGGCCGACCGCAAGCCCGCTCGACACGCGCTCGCCGCGCGGCAGCGCTTCCAGCGCGCGGTTGAGCCAGCCGGATTGCACGCGGCCCGGCGGCATAGCCGCTTTCAAGCACGTCCTGGCCGTCGAAATGCGAGCGATCGCGATAGGGCGTTGCGACCGCGTGGATCACCGCGGCATGCATGTCGCGATACATGCGCGCGAATTCCGGCATCGACGGATGCAGCGCGAAGAAAGGATCGAGCATGATCGCGGGATGCGCACCATCCGCGGTGAGCGCGATCGAGCCGTGCAGGCCGGCATAATCGGGATCGCCCACCGGCGCGACGGTCGAGAGCCCGTCGAGCGCGCCCCGCAGGATCACGACAATCAACCTGGGATCGCGCCCGTCGGCCGCGCGCGCGAATTTCGGCAAATAGGCCCAGGCCGCGAAGGAGGCGCCGCCGAGCAAGAGGCCGCGGCGCGAGGTGAGGAGCCGGTTCTCGACGCAGTCGATCATCATCATCTCCTCTGCATTTCCGGCGACATCAGCAAGAGCGCCAGCGCCTGCTGGCGCGACTCCGCGCGCTCGATGGTCTTGCGCGTCTCGACGGACGCGGCATCCGCAGCAGCGAATTCGAGCAGGTCGAGCGGATCGATGTTGTTGCCGAGCCGCGCGCCCATTTGCGCGGCGATGTCGAGCCGGAGCTTGATGCCTTCCGGCGCAGCCCATGCGGCGCTGGTGTCAGGAAAACCGTTGGGGCCGGCCGGCGACCACAGCGGCTGGCCGAGCAGATTGAGATTGTTGAGGTAGGTGCCGGGATCCTCCGGCACGCGCGCGAGCAGCCGGCCGCTTGCGATGAGGAAATCGTAAGGGCTGCGCATCTTGGTCAGCGGCGCTTTCCAGGCTTCGTCGGAATCGACCAGCGCGGTCGCAAGCGCCTTGAGGTCGCCATCGGTCCTGACGAAGACGTCGCGCAGCCGCGCCACCAGCGCCGGCGGCGGATCGTCCGCGACGAAGTGGCGGACGAACTTTGTCGCGATGAAATTCGCGGTCGAGGGATGGCGCGCGATGTCGGCGAGCGCCGCCTCGCCTTGCGCGAGGCCCGCCGGCTCGTAGGTCTTGCCGAGCAGCACCTGCGGCCCGGGCTGATGCGCGTTGGTGTTGAACACGAAGGAGCCGGGTGTGCCGAGCTGCCCCTGCCGTCCGGCAAAGGTCCACCCCGTGATGATGCGCGCGAGCGAGGTGACGTCCTCCTGCGTGTAGCCGCCGCCGACGCCGAGCGTATGCAGCTCCATGATCTCGCGCGCGAGATTTTCATTCAGCCCGCGCTTGCGGTTTTGCCCCGCGCGCGAATCCGGGCCGAGCGATTGCTGGTTGTCGAGGAAGAACAGCATCGCCGGATGCTGCTCGACCGCTTTCAGCATGTCGGCGAAGCGCCCAAGCACGTGCGGCCTGATCGCCTCGCGCTCGAACGCGCCGGCCCAGATCCGCGCCAGCTCGCCCTTGCTGGCGGAGATGCAGAAATGATTGGACCAGAACACGACGAGCCGCTCGGTGAAACCGCACTCGACCAGCGTCGCGCGCTGCAACCGCGCCAGCGCCTCGGCGCGAAAGGTCTTTTGGATGACGTTGAGCGGCTGCGGTGCAGGCTTTGCGGCCGGCGGCGCGGCAGCGCTGGATGACGTTGAGCGGCTGCGGTGCAGGCTTTGCGGCCGGCGGCGCGGCAGCGCCCGGCTGCATCATCTCGGGCTTCGCCGCAGTGTCGGCCGGCTTCGCCTCCGTCATCTGGCCGGCAATCTCGGTTGCGACCGCATTCAGCGAGAGGTTTCTGCGGAGGCCCGGCTTCTGGTCGGCCGGCGCCGGCTGTGGCGCTTCAGCGGGCGCGGCGGCCTTCGCCGCCTCACGCGCCTGCTTGACCTGGTCCTGATAGGCAAACACCGCCTGCCCGAGCTGCGGCGTCGATTGCAGGCCCGGCGCTTCCAGCAGCACGCCGTTGGGGCGCGCCAGTTCCGCCTTCACGAAGCCTCTGGGATCGGAGGCCGCATTGATGAGATCGCCGGATGCGCCGCCGCGGGCGCCGAAACCGAAGCGGTTGAGCGCGACGAGGGCGGCTTGCGAATCGCGGGCCATCGATTTGTCCTTCGCGCCTTGCCAACCGCTTTCCTGAAACGTGCGCGGCGCCTAATATACCGCAGCGGCAGATGAACCCGACATGAAAATGACGCCGAAGCTTTTGCGTAAATCATGACAATCCCGAAAGAATCCCCGGCGCCGGAACCGCGCCGCCTCACCTGCTCCCGCTGCGGCACCGAGTTCGGCTGCGACCTCTCGGGCAATTGCTGGTGCGCGGAGGAGACCGCAAAGCTGCCGATGCCGGTCGAGGGCGAGGATTGTCTGTGCCGGGAGTGTTTGCGGAAGGCGGCGGGCGCGGCGAGCGCTGCTCGTTAAGTGCGAGAAGGCCACCACACCCTAGCTGTCGTCCCTGCCCAGTGCGCAATTGCGCACGTGACGCAGGGACCCATAACCACAGGGAGAAGTTTGGCGAAAGACCGTCGCTCGGTACTCATACCAAGCACGCTCGATAGATCACGCGGTATGGGTCCCTGCGTTCGCAGGGACGACAGTGGAGAGAGTGTGCCCTACACCGCGTGCCCCGGCGACTTGCGCGCCATGCCGTCGAACGCATCGAGCAGCTTCTCGCGCCAGGCGTAGACCGGATCATCCGCTTCGAGCAGCTTGAACGGGCTCGTCACCCGCGCCCATTGGAAGCCGCCGAACACGATGTAGTCGGCATAGTTCGGCGCGCTGCCGCCGATAAAGGGCTGCTTCTTCAGGGTCTGCCGCATCACCTCCAGCGACTTGCGGAACGCGACCACGCCGGTATCGCGGTTCGCCATCACCTGTTCCAGGCTCTTGCCGCCAAAACGCGCCTCGCGCGACTGGCGGAAATAGGCGGCGTCGACGTCGGCGAGATTGTGCGGGATGTCGGCGACGATCAGCGGAAAGATGCCGCCGACGATGGCGATGTCGCCCCAGGCATTGAGCATGCGCGCCATGGCGCGGCCGCCCTCACCGCCGAACAGCGATGGGCGATCCGGAAAATTGTCCTCGAGATAATTCGCGATCGCCCAGGAATCGATTACCGGCTTGTCGTGATGCAAGAGCACCGGAACCTTTTCCGAGCCGTGCGGCGCGATCGCGCTCTTCTCGGTGAAGCGCCAGGGCAGCGATTCCGCCGCAAGGCCCTTATGCGCTAGCGCCATCCGCGTGCGCCAGCAATACGGGCTGAAGGGGCGCGCCGCGTCGGTGCCGACGAGTTCGAACAGTTTGAGTGACATGATCAATTCCATTGCTGCAACTGCCGAGCACAGTAGCCTTCACGGCAGGGAGCGCAAGAAAGCCGTCCCGTCGCCGGTGCCGGGGTGTGACCCGACGGCCTCGCTGGCCCTCGCGCCGGACCGGCTGCTGCGTGTTGAGCCGGTCCCGGATTGGACTTAAGCTCGGGCATTTCAAACAGCGGGAGGCATTGCAATGACCAGAACCATTCCACGGCGCGATTTCCTGCTCGGCTCGGCGGCACTCGCGGGAGCAGCGGCCGCAAATGCCTTCACCTGTGTCGAGATCGCGAACGCTGCGCCGATGGCTGTTCCGACCGTCGACAAGCTTTCGGTCCGCGTTCTCGTGGATTCGAGCTTCGACCTGTTCTTCCGCCCCAAGCAGATCAACGGCGTCTCGATCGCACCGGCCGCGCGCGGTGGCGATTTCCGCAAATCGCTGCACAATGAATGGGGCCTGTCGCTCTGGCTGGAATCCGAAGGCGGCGGCAACCAGCGCACGCTGATGCTGGACTACGGCTACACGCCCGAGGTGCTGCTCAACAACATGGCGCTGATCGGCGTCGATCCGGCCAAGCTCAACGCGCTGATCGTCAGCCACGGCCATTACGATCATTTCGGCGGCCTGAACGGCTTCCTCGACAAGTTCCGCGACAAGCTGCCCGCCGACCTCAAGCTCTATGCGGGCGGCGAGGATAATTTCTGTCACCGCGTCAACCCGACGCCGACGCAGGGGCAGTTCGCCGATTTCGGCACGCTCGACCGCCGCCAGCTCGCGGCGCAGAAGGTGACGACCGTGCTGTGCGAAACGCCGACCGTGATCGCGGACCATGCCTTCACCACCGGCAAGATCACCCGCCGCAGCAGCGAGCGCGTGCTGCCGAACACCCTGGTCGAGTTCGGCATCAAGGACGGGCTGGGCTGCAATGTCGGCCACTATTTGCCCGCGGAGATGGAGGGCAAGATCGTGCCGGACGAGCACATCCACGAGCACGCCACCTGCTTCAACGTGCGGGATCTCGGCCTCGTCGTGATCTCCTCCTGCGGCCATGTCGGCATCGTCAACTCGGTGAAGCAGGCGCAGGAGGTGTCGGGCATTCAGAAGGTGCACGCCATCGTCGGCGGCTTCCATCTCGGCCCGGCGCCCAAGGACTACCTCACGCAGGTCGTGAGCGAGATCAAGGGGCTCAATCCTGACGTCGTGGTGCCCATGCATTGCAGTGGCCTCAACTTCGCACAGGAAGCCAATGCCCAGATGGAGGGCAAGGTGGTGGTGACGACGACGGGCAGCCGCCTCACCTTCGGGCTGTGATGCGAGGCGCCTGGCTTTGCGCGATGCTGGCGCTCGCCTGCGCGGGCGTGGCGCAGGCGCGCTCGGCTGCGGAGACCATGGACATCCTGATGTGGAATCGGGAGCCGGTCGGCGGCCCGTTCGAGCTGATCGACCAGACCGGCAAGCCGCGCAGCGACCGCGACTTTCGCGGGCGGCTGATGCTGGTCTATTTCGGCTTCACCTACTGCCCCGATGTCTGCCCGACCGACCTGATGGCGATCGGACAGGCGCTCGAGCAGCTCGGCCCGGACGCCGACGCCGTGCAGCCGGTCTTCATCACGCTCGATCCCGAACGCGACACGGCCGAGCATCTCGCCGAATACGTGCCGATGTTTCATCCGCGGCTGCTCGGGCTGACCGGCAGCCTCGACGCCATCGGGGCGGCGGCAGAGGCCTACAAGGTTTATTTTGCCAAGATCCCGATCGGCAAGGACGCCGGCGAATACACGGTCGACCACACGTCCTTCATCTATCTCATGGATCGCGACGGAAAATATCTCGGCTTCTTTCCGCCGGGCACCTCGGCCGAGCGCATGGTCGAGATCATCCGGCCACGGCTGGCGGCGCCTTCGCGCTAGCACTCCGGCGAGAACAAGTCGGAAGCGACGTGCTCACCGTCCATTCGTGCGCAGCAATTTCTCGCCGCCTTCGGTCACGGCGATGACGAGCCCAATGCCGGGCAGCGTCTCGCGGGCAACGTAGCCGCGCTCAGCGGCGTCCTCCCAGATGGTGAGGCGCGGGCACGAGGTCTTCCAGGTCGCAATCACCTCAGCATAGGCGCGCGGCTCGCGCGCGACCCATTCGACGAAGTCCAGCACCAGCGGATCGGCGTTACCGCTCATTGCAAACCACCTTTGGCGAAGGCGGCCAGCACCGGCGCGCGAAGCTGGAGCCAGCCGCCATAGGCGATATAGTAGCAGGCGATGGTGGTGATCAGCTTGTTCGACCAGGCCACGAATTGCTGATCTGTCATGGCTTCGAGGATGCGCCGCGCCAGCGTGGTGCCGAGCATGGAGGCTGCGATCGCAACGCCCGCGAGCACGGGATCGAGGCTCGCGGCCTGATCGATCACGCCGCCGAAATAGATCAGTTTTGTGAAATGGCTGACGAGCTGGCACATCGCTTTCGTCGCGACCTTCTCGCGCCGGCCGAAATCGCCGCCGAGGAAGAAGGTGTCGAGCAGCGGGCCGGACACGCCGGTCATCAGCATCAGCCCCATGCAGATCGTGCCATAGACCGTGCCCTGCCAGAGCCTATCGGGGTCCGGCTTGATGTTCGCCGGCAGCAGCCGCGCCATGAATGGCGTCGCGCCCAGCATCAGCAGCGCGACCGGCTTGTCCGGCACGTAGCGCGTGATCGACCAGGCCGCGAGCGCAATGGCAGCGCCGACCATGTAGTTCGCGACCGGCCGCCAGCGGATATGCGCCCGCCACAGGAACGCGCGCCAGCCGTTCGAGGCCATCTGCGTGATCGCATGCAGCACCATCGCAGTCGGCAGCGGCATCAGGGCGAGCAGCACGCCGATCAGGATCAGCCCGCCCGCCATGCCGAACAGCCCCGACAGGAACGCGGTGGCGACCATCAGCAATCCAAGGGCAGCGATCATGAAGGGCGTCACGAGTATCTCCGGTGTGGCGAGTAAGGGACGCACGCTGTTTCACTCCCTCGCCCCGCTTGCGGGGAGAGGGTGGGGTGAGGGGGAGTCTCTGCAGGGACGGAAGCAGTGAGACTCGCGGAGAGTCCCCCTCACCCGGAATTTGCTTGCGCAAATTCCGGCCTCTCCCCGCGCGCGGGGAGAGGCGAAGGGACCGCGCCCGCCTTCAACAAATCAGCCTGAATTACTCCCATTCTTGTGCCTCGCTTGCTCCCCCTCCGCAAACTGAGTTATCTTGGCCTGGCATCAGCTTTCCTGAGGGTCAGTCATTTGCGGCGGCTGCTGTTTCTCAACGGCATCAAGGCATTCGAGGCGGCGGCGCGGACCGGCAGCTTTGCTGCGGCCGGGCTCGAACTCAGCGTGTCGGCGGCCGCGGTTAGCCGCATGGTGCATCTGCTCGAAGAGCGGCTCGGCGTCGCGCTGTTCGAGCGCAAGGCCAACAGGCTGGTGCTGACGCAGGCCGGCCGCGCCTATCAGAGCGGGCTGACGCCGATCTTCGATGCGCTGGCCAGCCTCACCGCGCAGGTGACGGCGCCCTCCGGCATGCGCGTACTCACCATCGGCGTCGGCCACACTTTCGCGATGCGCTGGCTGATCCCACGCCTGTCGGAGTTTCGCAGCGAGGAGCCGGACATCGAAGTGCGCTTCACCACCGGCGGCGCCTCGGTGCCGTTCGGCGAGGACTGGAGCTGCGGCATCAAGCTCGGCACCGGCGACTGGCCGGGGCTGGTCGCGGAGCCGCTGTTCGCCGGCGACCTCACGCCGGTCTGCGTGCCGCGCCTCGCCACCTCGTTGAAACGCCCGGCCGATCTCAAGGGCCCGACCCTGATCCGTGTCGAACATTCGCCGGAGGACTGGCCGATCTGGCTGAAGGCCGCGAACCTCACGCGCATCAATCCGCGCGGCCCCGAGTTCCAGTTCTATGGCCAGGCGCTGCAGGCCGCCGCCGACGGGCTCGGCATCGCCATGGGCATCCGGCCCTATATCGACGACGACATCGCCGCTGGCCGGCTGGTCGCGCCATTCGATCTCTCGGTGCCCAAGGGCATGCGCTGGTATCTCCTCTATCGCAGTTTTCAGACCGAGCAGCGCGACTTCGCCGCGTTCCGCCGCTGGATCATGCGCGCCGCGTCGGAACCCGCCGCCCGCCCGCGGCGGCTGGGCCGGGCGCCGCACGCGGCTAGTTCCGTTCCACTCGCTCAAACGCTCTAGCCCTCACCCGTTCGGGTGAAAAAGCTGGACTGCATGTGAACGGCTTCACATACCGAAATCCTCAAACGTGGTCCTCTAACCCTCCGACACGAGCATTTGGGGACTACCTATGACGACCATCTACGACGGCTTTGACATTGAATCCTTCGAGGCCGGCAAAGGCCTCTGGCACGCCCGTATCCGGCGCGCCGATTTCAGCCCGCTTGCCATCGACGGCGTGCTGTTTCCGGCCATGGAAGTCGGCTTCGCCTGGCCCGACCGCGACGCCGCGATCGCCGACGCCAAGCACCACATCGATCGCTTCCGCCGGCGCGCCGACAGCGACGACGAATAAGCGGATTTCCGAGGGAACAGCTGCAGCGAGGTAAGACAGGGAACCGGTCATGTCAGTGATGGAATTCGAAGACACACCGCGGCCTCGGATCTACGCCCGCAGCGTGCTGTCGAAATGCCCGGAATGCGACGGCGATCTCACGGTGCTCCGTGTGATCGCCGGCCGCGCCGGATGCGAGTACTGGGCCATGCGCTGCACCGATTGCGGCGGCATCCATCTCGACATCCTGAAGCCGCATCAGGCCGGCGACGACAAGGGCCCGCGGCCGGCCGCGTGACATCGCGGCCTGCTGCCAACCTGCTGTCAGCAGCCTGAACGGAGCCGGGCATTCGCCCTTTCCTGAGAGCCGGACTCGTCCCATATTCGCCTCATGGCGAAGAAACCTGCTCCCCCAAAATCCCCCAAAACCAAGGCCCCGAACTCCAAAGCGCATCGACCCGATGTGCAGCCGATCGGGCCGGCGCTGGCCGAGCTGCTCAATCCCGCGATCAATCGCGGCGATGCCGGGCTGGGATCGGGCACCGGGCTGCAGCCGCCGCCGGACAATTCGCGCGACCGCCGCGCCGGGGGCGAGGCACGACGCGGCCGATGCCGCTGCGGCCCAATCCGCAGCCGCCGGGGGCGCGCGCCTCGACCGAAGGTTTCGACGAGGCGCCACAAGCCAATTACGGCACTGCCGCCACGATCCCGACGCTCGATCCGGAACTGGCGCGGCAGCTTGGCCTGCCCACCGAAGAAGACGACGCGGAAGCGCTGGCGCGCCCGCCACGTTCCAAGATGGAGGCGCTCGGCGTCAAGGCGACCGCCGACGCGCTGGAATCGCTGATCCGCGAAGGACGGCCGGAGTTCCGCAAGGACGACGGCTCCATGAAGGTGTGGACGCCGCATCGCCCGCCGCGCCCGGAAAAGTCCGAAGGCGGCGTGCGCTTCGAGATCAAGTCATCCTACGAGCCGCGCGCGACCAGCCGACCGCGATCAAGGAGCTGGTCGAGGGCATCGAGCGCAACGACCGCTCGCAGGTGCTGCTCGGCGTCACCGGCTCCGGCAAGACCTACACCATGGCCAAGGTGATCGAGGCGACGCAGCGCCCCGCGCTGATCCTGGCGCCGAACAAGACGCTCGCCGCCCAGCTCTATGGCGAGTTCAAGAACTTTTTTCCTGATAACGCGGTCGAGTATTTTGTCAGTTATTACGACTACTACCAGCCTGAAGCGTATGTCCCTCGCACGGACACGTACATAGAAAAGGACTCGTCCATCAACGAGCAGATCGACCGCATGCGCCACTCGGCGACGCGCGCGCTGCTCGAACGCGACGACGTCATTATCGTGGCGTCGGTGTCCTGCATCTACGGTATCGGCTCGGTCGAGACCTACACCGCGATGACCTTCGCGCTGAAGAAGGGCGAGCGCATCGACCAGCGCCAGCTGATCGCCGACCTCGTCGCACTCCAGTACAAGCGCACCCAGGCCGACTTTACCCGCGGCACGTTTCGCGTGCGCGGCGACGTCATCGACATCTTCCCGGCGCACTATGAGGACCGCGCCTGGCGGGTGAATTTGTTCGGCGACACCATCGAACAGATCGAGGAATTCGATCCGCTCACCGGCCACAAGCAGGATGAGCTCGAATTCATCAAGATGTACGCCAATTCCCACTACGTGACGCCGCGCCCGACGCTGGTGCAGGCGATCAAGTCGATCAAGTTCGAATTGAAGCAGCGGCTCGACCAGCTGCATGATCAAGGCCGTCTGCTCGAAGCGCAGCGACTGGAGCAGCGCACCACGTTCGACCTCGAGATGATGGAGGCGACCGGAAGCTGCGCCGGCATCGAGAACTATTCGCGCTATCTCACCGGGCGCCGCCCCGGCGAGCCGCCGCCGACGCTGTTCGAATACGTCCCCGACAACGCGCTGATCTTCGCCGACGAGAGCCACGTCACCATCCCGCAGATCGGCGCCATGTTCCGCGGCGACTTCCGCCGCAAGGCGACGCTGGCCGAATACGGCTTCCGACTGCCATCCTGCATGGACAACCGCCCCTTGCGCTTCGAGGAGTGGGACATGATGCGGCCGCAGACGGTTGCGGTGTCGGCGACGCCGAGCGGCTGGGAGCTCAACGAGAGCGGCGGCGTCTTTGTCGAGCAGGTCATCCGCCCGACCGGCTTGATCGATCCCCCTGTCGACATCCGCCCCGCCCGCACCCAGGTCGACGATCTCGTCGGCGAGGTCCGCGCCACCGCGCAGGCCGGCTATCGCTCGCTGATCACGGTGCTCACCAAGCGCATGGCGGAGGACCTCACCGAATATCTGCACGAGCAGGGCATTCGCGTCCGCTACATGCACAGCGACATCGACACCATCGAGCGCATCGAGATCATCCGCGACCTCCGTCTCGGTGCGTTCGACGCGCTGGTCGGCATCAACCTGCTGCGCGAGGGTCTCGACATTCCCGAATGCGCGCTGGTCGCGATCCTCGACGCCGACAAGGAAGGCTTTTTGCGCAGCGAGACCTCGCTGATCCAGACCATCGGCCGCGCCGCGCGCAACGTCGACGGCAAGGTGATCCTCTATGCCGACAGCATGACCGGCTCGATGGAGCGCGCCATTGCGGAAACCAATCGGCGTCGCGAAAAACAGGTCGAGTACAACAACGCCAACGGCATCACGCCGGAGAGCGTGAAGAAGCAGATCGGCGACATCCTCAACTCCGTCTACGAGCGCGACCACGTGCTTGTCGAGGTCGGCGGCCACGACATGACCGACGACGTCATCTCGATCGGCCACAACTTTGAAGCCGTGCTCGCCGATCTGGAAACGCGGATGCGCGAGGCCGCTGCCGATTTGAACTTCGAGGAAGCCGCGCGCCTGCGCGACGAAGTCAAGCGCCTGCGCGCGACAGAGCTTGCGGTGGTCGACGACCCGACCGCGAAGCAGCGCGCCGTCGCGGGCAAGGCCGGCGCCTATGCGGGAGCGAAGAAGTATGGCGACGCCGCGAACCTGCCGGTGAGTGCCATGAAGAAAAAGACCGTGAGCTCTGCGCTGAAAGCCAGCGGCGGAGGCAGCGGATCGCGGGTGCACAAGCCGCATCTCGACGAGATGCACGGGCCGGAATCGCTGCCCTATCGCGCCAATCAGACGCTACCGTCAAAGCCGTTCGGCAGCACGAGCCGGATCATCCAGCCGACGGACTCAAGGCAGTCCGGGCCGGAGTTCGGGCCCGCGCCGAAGTCGACGGGTGGAGCGCCGGGACGACGCGGGGGCTGGAAGAAGCGGTAGGGACGCAGCGGCGCCAGTCGTGGCTATGGATTCCGGGCTCGCCGCTTTGCGGCGCCCGGAATGACGGCGGAGAGATGTCCCCTTACCCCACACTCGCCGTCACCACCGCCATCACCGACAGCAGCAGTACGATCGTCACGAGCTGAAGTGACGCGACCGGCTGGGTGCGCCAGGCGGTGATCTTGTCGGACAGCGACAGATGGGCCTCGAAGAATTTCGGTTCGTAGACAGTCTTGAAGAAGCCGGGGAAGCTCGGGCCGAGGGTCACAGCTAACATCGCGTGGGCGAACGAGGCGATAGCGACGAAGATGGCGACGCCGGGGTCGCCGACGAGGTCGTGGTTGCCGATCAGCTTGAGCAGGAAGGCCGCGGCGGCGAAGGTCGGGAAGCTCTGCAGCGTGGCGGTCAGCGCGAGGCCTTCGAGCGCGTTGTGGAGGCGGGACTTTCTCGCGGCGGCGATGGTGGCGGCCATGGCATGTCTCCCTGGTGACATGCACATGACGCTATCCGCACCGGCGAGGGCGTGATGTGAGATGGGTCACGCCAATGGCGGCAACCCTTCCCACGGCGGAGGGTGAGGCGAACGGCTTTAGAGCTGGCGGAAGAACACCAGGTAGATGGCGAGGCCCATTGTCGAGAACGACAGCAGGACGCCGAGCCAATTGTATTTGACGCCTCGCGAGCGGAAGACGCTGACGACGAACGCGACGATGAAGCCGAGGAGCAAGGTGGCGAGGACGACACCCCACCGATATTTCACGATATCCATCGCCCGCTTCCGCTCAACCCCAGCGTTTGTGAGCGGAACTTACCATCAGGGCATGCCGAGTAGAAGGCGGGGAACGCGGTTTTCCGCCTACAGCTTGCCCTGCCCGTTCAGCTGCCCCTGCTGTTGTCGCTGCCTTTCCTGCTGCATTTGCTGTTCTTTGGCATGATGCCGGCCGTAGAGGCAGCCGGCGGCGGCGCCGAGCATGCCGTGATGGCCGGCATAGTGGCCGGCGACGCCGCCGACGACGGCGCCCTTGATGCAGCCCTTGGCGTTGGCGGCGGAGCTCACGCCAAGCATCAAAAGTGCGGCGGCGATGGCGAGAAGCGGGGATTTCATGGATCGTTGTCTCCGGATGCGATGTCTAGTTCTCAACGAGTGCAAGCGGGCCCGGGTTCCCTGGCGCGGCGCGCCCGCCGGTGTGCGCAGGGTGTCACCGGGTGCGGCCGAATTCGCGCATGCGGATGCAAACGCAATCCACAATTGCACCCCATGAACCGGGTATTGCGCTCGCGCGTCATACCTTGTGCCCTGTGTTTTTGCGGATTGAAGCGCGCGCGAGCGGCGCGATAGCGTTTGCAATCCACGGCCGAGGAAAGGCGGCGCCGCATGACGGTTGAAAAGCTGAACAGGCAGCGTGTGCTGCATCTGCTCGACGCCTTCGCGCGCGGCGATCTCGAGACCGCGCTGTCGTGCTGCACCGAGGACGTCGACTTCCTCACCCATGCGCCGATCGACGTGCTGCCGCACATGGTGCCGCGGCACGGCAAGGCCGAGCTGCGCGAGCTCTGGCAGACGATCTGGTCGCGCTATTCGGAGATCCGCTACAAGGCGCCGCACATCCTCGCCGACGGCGACGAGGTCGCGACCTACATGCACAGCTATTTCAAGAAGCGCAGCAACGGCCGCATCGTGCAGTTCGACATGGCGGTATTCTACACCTTCCGCGGCGGGCAGGTCTCGCAGATCCGCGAGATCATCGATTCCTACGATCTGGTGCAGCAGGTGCTGGAGCGCGAGATCAGGCCGCTGATCATGGGGCGGCGGGTGGATTGAGTGTCGAGGCGATCACCGCTGCGCTCCCTCGCCCCGTTCTTACGGGGAGAGGGTGGGGGTGAGGGGCTCTCTCCACGCATCAGGTCGCAATGAGACCTGTACCCCCTCACCCGGATCGCAAGAGCGATCCGACCTCTCCCCGCTTGCGGGGAGAGGTGAAGCAGAAACCGGAAAACTACAGGCTTCTATTGTAAATCTCACAAAACGCCATCAATTGTGCATTGCGAAAACGTGAATTGCGTTTTGGCCGAAATCCCTTACCTTGTTCGCATACAAATGAGTTGAACGCCCCGGGGCACATTGCGGTGCATGGGGCCGTTTTCCGTTTTTTCTGCAAGCCAGCTTCAGGACTGCCCCAAATGACAGAGCACAGCCTCTGGCGTTTTTCGCGTGCGTTGCATCGCGCGATCAACGACCGGCATTTCGAGGACATCGAGTCCCTGATCGACGAGGACGTCGAGTGGGCGCTCTATGGTCCCATCGACATGTTTCCATTCCTCGGCGCACGCCAGGGCCGGGACGCCGTGCTCGAGGTCATCCGCCAGCTCGCCGACAATTTCCAGGTCCGTCGCTTCGACCGCGAGAGCATCATGCTGGGCGTGGATTCCGCCGCCTCGATGCTGCGCTATTCGCTGACGGCGCTCGATTCCAACAAGCCGATTTCCTTGCGGGTCGCCCAATTCGCCCAGTTCAAGGCAGGCAAGCTGATCAGCATGCGCGTGCTGATCGACACCTTCGACCTGGTCGAGCAGGCACTCGGCCGCGCCATTCATCTGCCGAAGATGACCAGCGCCGGCTGAGGGGGACGCCAACGGGCCCCGCTTTTCGGGATCGATGACGACGCTTGACGCGACGTCCTGGCTTCCAGCCCCGCCGGATGCCGTCGTGTCACGAGCTCGTCATCGGGCGCGCGCCTCTTCGCGCGGCCCGTTGGTTCGCGTCCGCGCGAGTTGCCACAATTTCGCAACGATAGATCAGCATCTATGCCTGCGGACCGAATGGCGCATGGTCATCACCGAAGGCCGCCTTATATTATTGGCGGACGGCATGCGCCGGGGCTCGCGGGCAGGACGATGGAATTCTCGACAGGTTTTGGCTGGACCAGGCTGCCGGTGCTGGCGGCCGCGTTCATTGTCGGCTCGGTGCTGACGGTCTCGGCGCAGATCATTCCGCCCTTCTCCCCCGGCCCGGCCGCAGCGCCCGACGACGAGGAAGCCGAGACGGCGGAGGCCCCCAGCGTCAATGATCCCGACATCATGAAGGGCATCGACGTCGACAAGCTCGACTGGAGCCAGCTCGCCATCGACGCCGGCACGCTCAACGACATCATCGCCGCCAAGAAACGCGCCCAGGCCACGGCCAATAACGGGCTGAACTGGTCGTCGAACGCCAACGCCAACGGCTCCTCCGCGGTGACCGTGAAGCAGTCGGTGTTCGAGTTCTGGGACACCAGGATCGGCGCCGACATGACGGTGGCGAGCGAGCCGCGGACGATGTCCGAGCTGCTGGCGCAGAAGGCCGCCAATGGCGGCAGCCTGCCGCAATCCTCCGGCAGCGCCTGGGCGACCGCGACCGCGCCGGGCGCGGGCGCGATCTGGGACAAGACCGCGGTCGAAGCGCGTGTCGATCCCGGCTCCGAACAGAGCAAGCTCGGGGCATCGCTGACCAAGTCGATGCCGCTGTCGGGCGACACGTCGCTGACGCTGCAGAACGGCTACAGCGTCAACCAGCAGGGCACCACCGCCGTGCCCGGCATCGGCGGCCACATCACGCGCAATTACGAGACCGACCAGAGCGCCAAGGTCACCATCACCGACACCGGCACCAGCATCAGCGCCGGCCAGTCGCTGTCGACCACCGACGACAAATGGCTGCGCAAGGTCGGCGCCGAGCAAAAGCTGTTCGACAACGTCACCGTCTCCGGCTCGGTCGGCGAGACCTCGCAGGGCGCGATCAACAAGAGCGTGACGGCGGGCTTCAAGAAGAGCTGGTAGGCCTAGCCCCCACTCTTTCCCCTTGTCCTGAGGGCGCTCCGAAGGAGCGCGTCTCGAAGGATCGAGGCCCCGCAGCGGCGGGGCCCGCATGGTTCTCGCGGCGATGCGCAGCATCGTCCGCTGCGCGCTTCGCGCTCCTCACCATGAGGGGATAGGATCATCTTCACAGCAGCCGTTCACATTTCCCTAACCATACGCCACGGCAAAGCCCCCGAATGGTCCGCCCTTGCCGCATCTTGGCCCAGTTGCGGCCAAAATCGGGCGCCCTAGTCGGCCCATAGAACGCCGTCGTGCGGGGGACACTCGCGCTGCGCTCAACGCGATCAGGGGAACAACGATGAACGCTACTCGTCCGGAAAAGATCGAATCCACCGAGACCGAGACGGTCGACACCGACCTCGCCGCCGTGACCGAGGTCGAGGCCGGCATCCGCGACTTCGTCCGCAATGACATCGCCTATCTGCGCCGGCCGGCGACGCCGACCACCGACGCGCCGCCGCTCGATCCGAGCGCGGAGGCCACCGTCACCAATGTCAACTCGCTGATCCAGCGCGTCGCCGGCACTTCGCTCGCCGAGATCGAGAACCTGATCTCCGAGCTTGAGAGCCTGCGCGACCTGCTCCACGCCGAAGGCCAGCGCGTCCAGCGCGAGATCTCCGGCTACGCCCAGCTCAGCCAGGCCGCGATGAAGTCGACCCGCATGATCTCCGACAACGTCGCGCAGTGGAAGCGCGCCGCCGACGGCCTGCGCAACAGCTAAGCGCCAGCTTCAAGCATCAGTGGCCGCCGCGTTCCCGGAAGGGAGCGCGGCGGTTTTGATTTTGTGGGCTACATTCTCGGTGTCATCGCCCGCCTTGTGCGCGATTGCGCACTGGGGCGGGCGATCCAGTATTCCAGAGACCGCAGTGATTGAGCCGAGAGGCCGCGGCGTACTGGATGCCCCGCCTTCGCGGGGCATGACAGTGGAAGACGTGGCAGGACGGGGCATCACAGCGGAGGTTTTGAACCCTCTCCCCCGCCCCCGCGACCAATGCCAAGCGCCCGTGCCGTCACGGCCGGGCCGGGGACATGTCAGATGGAAAGCATTCGGCCCGACAACACGGACCCCATCCCGCTGCGGCCCGCGCCGAACCAGTTCGGCACGATCATGCTGCGCTTTGTCGGGCTGCTCGTGGTTGCGATCGCCATCTTGGCGTTCGTCTATAGCCGCTAAGCTGAAGGCCGGATCCGGCCGCGAAGATTTAAGATCTTACCGGGCCGCTTCCACGGTCGAGGCTTCCAGGGTGTAGGCGCCGTCGGCGTAGCCCTTCACCACCATGCCGGCAACCAGCATCACGGCCAGCGTGGCGGTAGCAAAAATGAATCCGACCAGCTTGAGTGCGCCGCGGTCTGCCATGGTCCTCGTCCCCTGTTCTCTGCCCAATTCGTTTCAATTAGACAGCGACAGGTTCATAATTGGTTAGCAACTCGATGGTTCCGCCGACTGCTTCGCGGGTAACCATGTTGAGCAGGCTTATGGCAGCCGCCCGGAATCGCGTCCATAGCGCGCGGGCAACACTCGCTCGGTTTCGCTTCTCCCTCTCCCCGTTCTTACGGGGAGAGGGCTGGGGTGAGGGGCCTCTCTCCGCCTCACCCGGATCGCAAGAGCGATCCGACCTCTCCCCGCAAGCGGGGAGAGGTGAAAGAAAGCCTTCGCGTCGACCTATTCTAAATCACGCGCTCTTCCGCATCGGCACGAAGGCGCTGGCGGTGATGGAATAGACTTCCTCGCCGCGCTGGTTGGTGCCGGTGGTCTGGGCCGTCAAAATGCCCCAGCCGGGGCGCGAGGCGGAGGTGCGCTTGTCGATGACGACGTTGACGTAAGAGACTGTATCGCCGGCGAGCACCGGCTTGATCCAGCGCAAATCGCGAAAGCCCGGCGACGGGCCCCACACCGCGACCTCCTCGCCGCGCGCTGCGGCTTCCCGCGCCAGACGCTGGCCATCCGCGACAAGCAGGCTCATGCAGGCAGAGCCGACATGCCAGCCGGAAGCAGCTAACCCGCCGAACAGCGAGTTCTTGCCCTCTTCCTCGTCGAGATGGAAGCGCTGCGGATCGAACTTTGCGGCGAACGTCTTGATGGACTCCGCCGTGAACGTATAGGCGCCGATCTCGCGGCGCTGGCCGATCGCGATGTCTTCGAAGAACCGCATCAGACCGCTCCCTCGCGCCGCTTGATCAGGATCGGCGAGGTCATCTCGGCGAGCGCCTGCCCAGCCGCGTTGCGCACGGTGCATTTGAACTTGACGATGCCGAGTGTGGGGCGGCTCTTCGAGGCGCGCGCCTCCACGACATCGACGTCGAGCATGAGATCATCACCGGGCCTGAGCGGCGAGAGCCAGCGCACTTCGTCGACGCCGGGCGAGCCGAGCGAGGCGGCGCGGGTGATGAAGCCGTCGGCCATCATCCGCATCATCAGCGAGCACAGGTGCCAGCCGGAGCCGGACAGGCCGCGCAGCATGCTCTTGCTGGCAGCCTCCTCGTCGAGATGCATCGGCTGCGGATCGAACTCGGCGGCGAAGGCCAGGATCTCGTCGCGGGTGACATGGCGCGGGCCGAATGTGCCGTACCGGCCGGGCGGGAAGTCTTCGAAGGTCAGGGTCATCTTGGGAGTGCGTTGCGGAAATGACAGATTGTGGCCGCAGTTTGCGGCAATCTCAACCCGCCGGCCCGCATGGCTCGTGCTACATAGGAGGCGGCTGTCTTGATTTGAGTCGGGTCAAGGCCGAGGCCCGAGTGACGTCCCGATCCGAAAGTCCCGATTTGCCCTGGGGAGAGCAATGTTTTCATTCAGCGACCTGTTTCAATGGGACCGCTTCATCACGCCGACCATCATCAAGACCTTCTACTGGCTGGTGATCGCGCTGATCTGCCTGTTCGGCCTCTCCGGCGTCTTCTCGGGTCTGGCGACGATGGCGATCAGCCCGTTCGGCGGCTTCCTGGTGCTGCTGTCGTCGATCGCCAGCGTCGTCGTCGGCGTCGTGTTCTCGCGCATCGCCGCCGAGCTGATCCTGATCGTATTCCGCATCAACGAGCATCTCGGCGCGATCCGGGATCAGGGCGGCGGGATGCGGTAGCCCCCGTCATTCCGGGGCGCCTCGAAGAGGCGAGCCCGGAATCCATTCATCCAATCATTCTGAGGCGCGATGGATTCCGGGCTCGCGCTTCGCGCGCCCCGGAATGACAGGGCTTACGTATTGAACCGGAAATGCATCACTCGCCATCAGCGACGACATATTCCTTGCCTTCGAGGCGCAGCTTGCCGGCATCGCGGGCGCCGGCTTCGCCGCCGAGCGTGACGTAGTCCTCATACGCGATGGTCTCGGCGCGGATGAAACCCTTCTCGAAATCGGTGTGGATCACACCGGCCGCGCCCGGCGCCTTGGTGCCGCGATGGATGGTCCAGGCACGCGCTTCCTTCGGGCCCACCGTGAAATAGGTGATGAGCTGGAGCAGCGAGTAGCCGGCGCGGATCAGGCGATCGAGGCCCGCCTCTTCAAGACCCAGCGTCTCCAGGAAGTCGGCGCGCTCTTCGCGCGAGATGGTGGCGATCTCGGATTCGATCTTGGCGGAGATGACGACGGCTACGGCGCCTTCCTTGGCCGCCTGCTCCTCGACCGCCTTGGAGAAGGCGTTGCCGGTCGCGGCCGAGCCTTCCTCGACGTTGCAGACGTAGAGCACAGGCTTCGACGAGAGCAGGCCGAGCATGGAGAACGCCCGCTCCTCCTCCGCCTTGCGCTCGACGAGGCGCGCGGGCTTGCCGTCGCGCAGCAGCACCAGCGTGCGGTTGACGAGGTCGAGCTGCTCCTTGGCGTCCTTGTCGTTGCCCTTGGCCTTCTTGGTGAGGTTGTCGACACGCTTCTCGAGGCCGTCGAGGTCGGCGAGCATCAGCTCGGTCTCGATCGTCTCGATGTCGGCGAGCGGGGCGATCTTGCCCTCGACATGGGTGATGTCGGAGTCTTCAAAACAGCGCACGACATGCGCGATCGCGTCGACCTCGCGGATGTTGGCCAAAAACTGGTTGCCGAGGCCTTCGCCCTTGGAGGCGCCGCGCACGAGGCCGGCGATGTCGACGAAGGTCAGTCGCGTCGGGATGATCTGCGCCGACTTGGCGATCGCCGCGAGCTTGTCGAGCCGCGGATCGGGCACGGCGACCTCGCCGACATTCGGCTCGATGGTGCAGAATGGATAGTTCGCGGCCTGCGCCGCGGCCGCCTCGGTCAGCGCGTTGAACAAGGTCGACTTGCCGACATTGGGCAATCCGACGATCCCGCATTTGAATCCCATAAGTCCTGGCCTCCGCGCTCCGCGCGTCAATGTCTTCCGAGTTCGTCATGCGCGGGCTTGACCCGCGCATCCATCGTCTTCGAAGGGATGGATCGCCGGATCAAGTCCGGCGATGACAAGTGTCATTCCTTGCCGTTCTCGTCCTTGGTCAAAAATCCCTTCGCCTGCATGGCGAGATGCACCCTGTTGGCGAAGGTCGCATCCGTGCCCTTGGCGATCAGTGCGGCGTGCTCGGCGACCGCGTCGCAGAGCGTCGTCACCCAGTCGTTGTCGGCCTTGGCGAAGTCCGACAGCACGTGGCCGTGCACCATTTCCTTGACGCCGGGATGACCGATTCCGAGCCGCACCCGGCGATAGTCGTTGCCGATATGGGCGGAGATCGAGCGCAGGCCGTTGTGGCCGGCGATGCCGCCGCCGATCTTCACCCGCACCTTGCCCGGTGGCAGCTCCAGCTCGTCGTGAAACACGGTGACGTCGCCCGGCGCGATCTTGAAGAAGCTCGCGGCCTCCTGAACGCTGCGGCCGGAATCGTTCATGTAGGTCGTGGGCTTGAGCAGGATCACGCGCTCAGTGCCGAGCGCACCTTCCGAGGTCTCGCCCTGAAAACGACGGCGCCATGGTGAAAAACCATGACGCCGCGCGATCTCGTCGACGGCCATGAAGCCGATATTGTGCCGGTTACGTGCGTATTTCGCGCCGGGATTGCCGAGCCCAACAAAGAGTCGCATGACGCGGCGCGCCCCTCGCTCGGCGCGCGGCCAGAGACCGCGCGCCAGCTTTGAGAGATTACTTCTTCTTGTCGCCGCCGGCGGGAGCCTTGGCAGCCGCCGGAGCAGCAGCACCAGCCGCCGGAGCAGCAGCCGCGCCAGCCGCCGGAGCAGCAGCGCCCGCAGCCGGAGCCGCGCCACCAGCAGCAGCCGCAGCCGCGGCCTTCTGCTCTTCGGCGTAGCCGGACGGCGGCACGATGGTGACGAGGGTCGCGTCCTCGCGGGTCAGCGCCTTGACGCCGGCCGGCAGCTTGACGTCCGACAGATGCAGCGAGTGACCGATTTCGAGCGAGCCGACGTCGGCCTCGATGTACTGCGGAATGCTCTCGACGCCGCATTCGAGCTCGATCGCATGGGCGACGATGTTGACGGTGCCGCCGCGCTTCACGCCCGGGGAGCCTTCCGCCTTCACCACGTGCAGGGGCACGCTGATGCGGATGGTGGCGCCTTCGCCGAGACGCATGAAGTCGACATGGATCGGGAAGTCCTTGACCGGATCAAGATGATAGTCGCGCGGAATCACGCGGTGCTTCTTGCCGTCGAGGTCGATGTCGACCAGCGTGGTCAGGAACCGGCCGGCGAGGATGCGCTGGCGCAGTTCACGATCTGCAATCGAGATCGTCAGCGGGGGCTGGTTGTCACCATAGATCACTCCGGGCACTCGCCCGGCGCGACGCTCAGCCCGGGCGGCCCCCTTGCCGCTCTTCGGACGTGCGGTCGCCTTCAATTCCTTGACGGTCGTCGCCATGTCGTTAAGTCCTTGTTTTTGCAAAAGTTAATGGGCCGCAGCGCGGCCCATGGCATAGTCCGCAGCAAGCCTCCAGGGGTGCGGGGGCCGCGGACGTGGCGGGCTTTTACCCGGAAGATGCGGAAATGACAAGGAGAATGGGCGACCGGAAGGGACCGGATCAGCTGTCATTCCGGGGCGGTCGCGGCAGCGACCGAACCCGGAATCTCGAGGTTCCCTGGTGCGCAATCGCGCACCAGGGTTCGCGACTTCGTCGCGCCCCGGAACGACAATACCTATCCCCCCAGCTTGGCCTCCAGCGCCGCGATCCGCGCCTTCAGGGCCTCGTTCTCCTCGCGGGCGAGGCGCGCCATGTCCTTGACCGCCTCGAACTCCTCGCGCTTGACGAGGTCCATGTCGCGCAGGAATTTTTCGGCCTGCGTGCGCATCACCGTGTCGAACTCGCGCTTGACGCCCTGGGCCGCACCGGCGGCGTCGTTCATCAGGCGGCCGATCTCGTCGAAAAACCGGTTGCTGGTCTGGGTCATGTCGGTCTCCTGGCGGTCTTCCGATAAACTTTGCGCGAACGCTCGGAAAGACAATGGCAATCCGCACCTGATGGTTCAAGGGCGAAGCGGCGGTATCCTTGTCATGCCCCGGTTTCCTTGCAATCGTATTCAACGTCCCGGCATAAGAAGAATCAGAAGGTGCAAGAAAGGATCGAACAGATGATCGACCAGCAGATCGCGATCCCGACCAAGGACGGCCACACCGCAACCTTCATCACCCATCCCGAACGTGGCGGGCCGTTTCCGGTCATCCTGTTCTACATGGACGCGCCGGCGATCCGCGAGGAGCTGCGTGACATGGCACGCCGGCTCGCGACCTCCGGCTATTACGTGATGCTGCCGAACCTCTATTACCGCTCCGGCGTGATGGAGCTCGGCGCGCTGCCGGCCGATCCGAACGCGCCCGAGCGCAAGCGCATGTTCGCCCTGATGGGCTCGCTCACCATTCCCATGATCATGGACGACACCCGCGCCCTGCTCACCTACGCCGAGGGCCAGGCCGCAGCGAACACGAAAATCGTCGGCACCGTCGGCTATTGCATGAGCGGCCGCTACGCGGTCAACGCCGCCACGCACTTCCCCGATCGGTCAAGGCCGCCGCCTCGATCTACGGCACCCATCTCGCAACCGACCAGGACGACAGCCCGCATCTTGCAGCAAGCAAGACCAGGGCCGAACTCTATTTCGCCTGCGCCGAGACCGACATCTATGCGCCCATGGAGGTCATCGAAAAGGTCAGGCAGGGCATGAGCGGCGCCAAGAACGGCACGAAGGCCGAGGTCGAGATCTATCCCGGCACGCATCACGGTTTTGCCTTTCCCAAGCGCCCGGTCTACGACCGCGACGCCGCCGAGCGGCATTGGGAGCGCCTGCTGGCGCTCTATCGCCGCAATCTTGTCTAGACATAGAAGGCCTGATGCCCTTTCTGCTGATCGACTTCCCCGCCTTCAAGCCGATCGCGATCGAGATCGGCCCGTTCGCGATCCGCTGGTATGCGCTGGCCTATATCTGCGGCATCGTGTTCGGCTGGCTCTATGCGCGCTCGCTGCTGAAGAACGAGCGCCTGTGGGGCGGGCCGGCGCCGATCTCGCTGGCGCAGATCGACGACTTCATCCTGTGGGTCACGCTCGGCATCATCCTCGGCGGCCGCACCGGCTATGTGCTGTTCTACAATCTGCCCTTCTTCATGGAGCACCCCGCCGCGATCATCCGGTTGTGGGAGGGCGGCATGTCGTTCCATGGCGGCTTTCTCGGCTGCGTCATCGCGGTGATGTGGTTCGCCTATCGCAACCACGTCTCGATCCTGTCGCTCGGCGACATCACCACCGCCGTCGCCCCGATCGGACTCCTGCTCGGGCGCATCGCCAATTTCATCAATGGCGAATTGTGGGGCCGCGCCACCGATCCCAGCCTGCCCTGGGCGATGATCTTCCCGAACGATCCCACCCAGCTGCCACGCCATCCAAGCCAGCTCTACGAAGCCGGCATGGAGGGCATCCTGCTCTTCACCGTGCTCGCGATCATGATCCGCTGCGGTGCCCTGAAGCGACCCGGCATGATCCTCGGCGCCTTCATCCTGATCTATGGCCTGACCCGGATCGCCGGCGAGCACTTCCGCGAGCCGGACGTCCAGCTCGGGTTCCTCTGGGGCGGGTTAACCATGGGCATGCTGTTGTCGATCCCGATGCTTATTGTCGGGGGCATACTTATTGTATGGGCAATCAGGCGCGGTGCGCCGGGGCCGATCAAGGTCGTTCGTTAATTCATTTCGAGAAAGCACGCCGTGACCGACCAGCCGCTCCTCAACGAGATCAAGGCGCTGATCAAATCCTCGGGCCCGATGCCGGTCTGGCGGTACATGGAACTGTGCCTGATGCATCCGCGCTACGGCTACTACGTCTCGCGTGACCCGCTCGGACGTGAAGGCGACTTCACCACCTCCCCGGAGGTCAGCCAGATGTTCGGCGAGCTCTTGGGCCTGTGGACCGCCTCGGTATGGAAGCAGATGGGCTCCCCGCAATTCCTGCGGCTGATCGAGCTCGGCCCCGGCCGCGGCACCATGATGGCGGATGCGCTCCGTGCGCTGCGCGTGCTGCCGCCGCTCTACCAGGCTCTCCATGTCCACATGGTCGAGGTCAATCCCGTGCTGCGCGATCGGCAAAGTGCAACGCTGCAAGGCGTGCGCAACATCGAATGGCACGACAGCATCGACGACGTGCCGGAGGGGCCGAGCATCATCCTCGCCAACGAATATTTCGACGTGCTGCCGATCCACCAGATGGTTCGCTACGAGAACGGCTGGCACGAGCGCGTGATCGAGCTCGATCCCAACGGCAAGCTTCAATTCGGCGCGGCGGCCGAGCCGACGCCGCGCTTCGACGTGCTGCTGCCGCCGCTGGTGCGCGCCGCCCCCGTCGGCGCGGTGTTCGAATGGCGGCCGGATGCCGAGATCATGAAGCTTGCGACGCGCGTGCGCGACCAGGACGGGGCGGCACTGATCATCGACTACGGCCATCTGCGCAGCGATGCCGGCGACACCTTCCAGGCGATCGCGCGCCACACCTTCACCGATCCCTTGAAGGCGCCGGGACAGGCCGACGTCACCGCCCATGTCGACTTCCAGGCGCTAGCGCGTGCGGCGGAAGACGTCGGCGCGCGCGTCCACGGTCCGGTGACGCAGGGCGACTTCCTCAAGCGCGTCGGCATCGACACCCGCGCCGCCGCCCTGATGCAGAAGGCGACGCCGGAAGTCGCCACCGACATTTCCGTGGCGCTGAAGCGCCTCACTGATACCGGACGCAGCGGCATGGGCTCGATGTTCAAGGTGCTAGGCATCTCCGAGCCTCGGCTGTCGGGCATTGCCGGCCTCAGCGATCTCGAGCAGGCCGGAGGCAATTGATGACTCTCACTTCGTCGCTGCTGTCGGCGGTGCCCGGCCTGCGCCACGCCTTCTTCACCCGCGAGGGCGGCGTCTCCAGCGGCATCTATTCCGCGTTGAACGGCGGGCTCGGCTCCAACGACGATCAGGCCCTCGTCGCGGAGAACCGCCGCCGCATGGCCGAGCATGTCGGCGTCGCGCCGGAGCGCTTCCTCAGCCTGCACCAGATCCATTCGCCCGACGTGCGCGTTGCCGAACTTCCGTGGCCGAGCGGGCCGCGCCCGAAGGGCGACGCGCTGGTGACGAACACGCCCGGCATCGCGCTCGGCGTCTCCACCGCCGATTGCGGGCCGGTGCTGTTCGTCGATCCAAACGCGCGCGTCATCGGCGGCGCGCATGCCGGCTGGAAGGGCGCGCTCACCGGCGTGCTGGAAGCAACGATCTCGGCGATGGAAAAACTCGGTGCCACGCGCAGCGGCATCATCGCCGCGATCGGCCCCTTGATCCGGCAGGAGAGCTACGAGGTCGGCAACGAGTTCGTGGCGCGCTTCATCGAGGCCGATGCGGACAATGCCATGTTCTTCATCCCCTCGGTGCGCGAGGGACACGCGATGTTCGATCTCGCTGGCTTCATCCGCAAGCGGCTCGAAGCTGCCGGCATCCTGATGATCGACGATCTCGGCCTCGACACCTACGCCGATGAGCGCTTCTTCAGCTACCGCCGCTCGGTGCATCGCAAGGAGCCGGATTACGGCCGCCACATCCACGCGATCGCGCTGGAGGGGTGAACACAAGGGCAACCCTGTCATTCCGGGGCTCGCGTAGCGAGAACTATGGTGCGCAATTGCGCACCTGAGAATCTCGAGATTCCGGGTTCGATGCTTGCGCATCGCCCCGGAATGACGGTGGACAGGCGCGACGACAGTGGTCTGTGTCGCCTCTGCCCTAGACGTTAATGCATTTTAACGATATCGCTGCCCTCCATAATGAGGGATGCGTCATTCATCTTGGGCCGCGCGGGTTCGCGCGTGCTGGCGGTCATGCTGCTGGCAGCGGCGACCGCGCTTGGCGGCTGCGCCGGTGGCGGCGGCAGTGCGGCCAACTCCTACGCGATGGCGCCGAGCACCGGGTCAGGAGCGACGGTGGCCTTCGAATCGATCGACGGGCCGCCGCCACAGGTTTTCGACCGCATGGTCGGCGTGCTCGACAGCGAATCCAAGCTGCGCAGCCTGTCCGTGGTCTCCCGCGAGGGGACGGCCGCCTACCGTGTGCGCAGCTACCTCTCCGCCCAGGTCGTCCGCGGCAAGACCGTGATCGCCTGGGTCTGGGACGTCTACGACGCCAACCAGCAGCGGGCGCTGCGCCTCTCCGGCGAGGAACCTACCTCCGCCAAGGGCGGCCGCGATGCGACCCGCGATCCTTGGACTGCGGCCGACGACCTCGTGCTGCGGAAGATCGCCCAGGCCGGATTCAGCGGACTTTCCAACATGATCAACGGGACGCCGGATGCCCCGGGCGCCGCTCCCGGCTTGCGGGGACCAGCGGTGGCGAGCGCCGTTCCGGCCGCGCCGCGCCTGAGATGCCGGTCTCGGCGCTCGGCTATGCCGCGCAATAACCCCCGCTAAACCACGGGCTCAGTTTGCCGCCAAGCCGTTGGCCCGACTCAGGATTTTCGAAGGGAAAACGTAGCATCCCGGGTTGCCATTGCACGCTTCGGCCTGATATTTGCTCGCTCGTCGTAACCGTGCTCCCAGTGGGTATTCTCTGATGTTGAACGTCGTATCCAGCAAAGCGCGGGAGGAAGCGTCCATGTCGGCCAAGAACGGCTCCATCAAGCTTGTCGCCGGCAACTCCAATCCGGCTCTCGCCCAGGCCATCGCGCAGGGCCTCGACCTGCCGCTGACCAAGGCGGTGGTCCGGCGCTTCGCCGACATGGAGATCTTCGTCGAGATCCAGGAGAACGTCCGCGGCTCGGATGCCTTCATCATCCAGTCGACCTCGTTCCCGGCCAACGACCATCTGATGGAGCTCTTGATCATCACCGACGCGCTGCGCCGTTCCTCGGCGCGCCGCATCACCGCGGTGCTGCCCTATTTCGGCTACGCAAGGCAGGACCGCAAGTCGGGTTCGCGCACGCCGATCTCGGCAAAGCTCGTCGCCAATCTGATCACGCAGGCCGGCGTCGACCGCGTCATGACGCTCGACCTCCATGCCGGCCAGATCCAGGGCTTCTTCGACATCCCGACCGACAATCTCTACGCGGCGCCGCTGATGGTGCGCGACATCAAGGAGAAGTTCGATCTCTCCAAGGTGATGGTGATCTCGCCCGACGTCGGCGGCGTGGCCCGCGCGCGCGGCCTCGCCAAGCGCATCAACACCCCGCTCGCCATCGTCGACAAGCGCCGTGAGCGTCCGGGCGAATCCGAGGTCATGAACGTGATCGGCGACGTCGCCGGCTACACCTGTATCCTCGTCGACGACATCGTCGATTCCGGCGGCACGCTGGTGAACGCGGCCGACGCGCTGATCGCCAAGGGTGCCAAGGACGTCTACGCCTACATCACCCATGGCGTGCTCTCCGGCGGCGCGGCCGCCCGCATCGCGGGCTCCAAGCTGAAGGAGCTCGTGATCACCGACTCGATCCTGCCGACCGACGCGGTGACCAAGGCGCCGAACATCCGCACGCTGCCGATCGGCAGCCTGATCTCCGACGCCATCGCGCGCACCGCGGCGGAAGAGTCGGTGTCGAGCCTGTTCGACTGATCGTTTTCGGCTCTCACCGCTGGCGGCGAAATCGTAGGGTGGGCAAAGGCGCATAGGGATGAGATCGTGGGCACGCTTGCGCTTTGCCCACCCTACGAGAGCTAGCCTGCCTCGGCCTTCGCGCTCACTACCTCGGCAAACGACTTGAAGAACTCCCCGGCGAGCTTCGTCGCGGTCGAGTTGATCAGCCGCGCCCCTAGCTGGGCGAGCTTGCCGCCGATCTGCGCGTCGACCTCGTAGTGCAGCACCGTGACCTCGGCGCTCTCGGATTCCAGCCGCACCACCGCGCCGCCCTTGGCAAAACCGGCGACGCCGCCGGAGCCCTCGCCCGAGATGCGATAGGCGTTGGGCGGATCGAGATCGGACAGCGTCACCTTGCCGCTGAAGGTCGCTTTCACCGGACCGACCTTGAACACCACCGTCGCCGTCATCTCGTTCGGCGCGGTCACCTCGAGCGACTGGCAGCCGGGAATGCACTGCTTCAGCACAGCAGGATCGTTCAGCGCCGCCCACACCTGTTCACGCGAGGCAGGAATACGCTGGCTGTCGTTCATCTGCATGATCGGTCACTCTCTGGTTGCTGCTTGACTGGCGCGCTGGCCGCGCCGCCGTTCCCTGGTGATCTCGGCGAGGATCGACATGGCGATCTCCTCCGGCGTGATGGCGCCGAGATCGAGCCCGGCAGGCGCCTTGAAGTCATCGATCGCAGCGGCGCTGGCGCCTTCGGCAACGAGTTTTGCGCGCAGCGAAGCCATCTTGCGACGGCTACCGACGAAGGCGTGATAGTCGGCTTTGGTCGCGACCGCCGCGCGGAGCGCCGCTTCATCACCCTTGCCCTGCGTCGAGACCACGACGAAGCGTTTGGCATCGTTGAGCTCGCCGAGCTGGTAGCCGTCGATGATCGCATCGGCATCCGGCGGCGCCGCGAGCTCCGCAGCAGGCGCCGCGAGCGTGACGTGATAGCCAAGCACGCGCGCCTGCGCCGCAAGAGACAGCGCTACGGGGCTTGCACCGAGAATGACCAGCGAGGGATGCGGCAGCACCGGCTCCACGAAGATGTCCATGGTGCCCTTGCTCGGGCACATATTGCTGGCAAAGCGGATGCCGTCGCGGCTCTCGCCGGCGCTGACGCCGAGCTCGGCCAGCAGGTTTTCGGGCTGCACCGAGACCATGCGAGGCACGCCGTCGGCGAGCGCCTCGCGGGCCGCCTTCAGCACCGCGCCCCTGGCACAGCCGCCGCCGATCCAACCCGCGACGATGGTGCCGTCGGCCGCAATGATCGCCTTGGCGCCAGCCTTCGCCGCGGTCACCGACACCGTCCGCACCACCGTCGCGAGCACGAAGGCACGCTCCGCGGCCTTCATCTGCGCGACGAGATCCAGCACTTCGATAGGGGCGGTCATCGCAACATCCCTCAGAGTTTTGCCAGATAAGGCTCGAGCGCACGCAGGCTGTTCAGCGAATTGGCGGGGGCATAGAGATCGACATGCGGCAGGGCCGCCTTGATGCCGCGCGCCTCGGGCGCATAGCCCTCCCAGGCCATCATCGGGTTGAGCCAGACGATGCGGCGGCATCGCCGGTGCAGCGCTGCCATTTCTCGTCCGAGCAAGGCAGCGTCGCCGGTCTCGTAGCCGTCGGAGACGATCATCACGCAGCTGCGCGAATGGATCACGCGGGCAGCGTGCCAGCGGTTGAAGGTCTGCAGGGACTCGCCGATCCTGGTGCCGCCGCCGGCGCCCTGCGCCATGATCGAGAGCCGGTCGAGCGCGCGGCCGGCGTCCTTCTCCTTCATCGCGTCGGAGACATGAGCGAGCCGCGTGTGGAACAGGAACGCCTCGGCCTCGCGGAACTGGTCGAGCACACCGTGGATGAAGCGCAGGAACACTGACGTGTACATGCTCATCGAGCCCGAGGCATCGAGCAGCACGACCAGCCGCAGCGGCTTGTCCTTGCGCCGACGCTTGACGAGGCTGATCGGCACCCCGCCGTGGCTGATGTTGCGATGGATGGTGCGCCGGAGGTCGAACCGGTAACCGCGTCGTCGCGCCAGATCGCGCCGGGTCAGGCGCGTTCGCATCGCTTTGGCGAGCTGCGCTGCGGCCTCATGCGCTTGCGCGACTTGATCGGGATCGCTGAGCTTCCTGAAATCGACCTCGGCAAGATTGTCCGCGCGCGAGGCACCTTCCATGCGGCCCTCGCCGAAGCGGCCTTCCGGCGCATCGTCGGAGGAGGGAAGCTGATCGGTGACGGATTGGCTGCCGCCCTGCTCCGCCGACCTGTCCTGCAGGCTCTTCAACGAGGGATTACTGATGCCCGGCGTCGAACCAATCGTCCGGGAGCGCGAGCGCACGCGCTTGCCCAGCCAGAACGCATCGAACAGCCCGTCGAACTTCTCCCAGTCCGACTTGCGCGCCGAGAACAGATGCTTGAACGCGGCACGCAACAGGCCGGGTCGCGCCGCGTATCCCGCTGACATCAGCGTCGCCGCATCCTGCCCTTCGGCCAGCCCGATGCGAAAGCCGGCGTCGCGCAGCGTGCGCAGGAAGGCGGCAAGCCTCGCGGACACGAAGCGGGAGACCTCGTCGAGGTCGTCATAGCCGGGACTGGAGCCGCAGCAGCTCATGCAACCTTCCCCAGCAGGCGTTGCGTGACCTCGCCCGTGACACGGGCACGGTCCTCCTGGGTCTTGAGCAAGCAGACCATCGTTTCGTGCACGGTCTCCGGCGCGTCGTGGAGGTCGCGGACGTCGAGCCCGACGAGGGCTGCGGCCCAGTCCAGCGTCTCCGCGACACCAGGGACTTTGCGCAGCTCCTCCTTGCGCACGCCCTCGACCATGCGTGCGATCTGGAGCGAGAGCGATGGGCTCGCACCGGCGACGCGCGCCAGGATGATGCGGGTCTCGCGGTCGACGTCAGGATAGTCGACGTAGTGGTAGAGACAGCGGCGACGCAGCGCGTCCGACAGTTCGCGCGTGCCGTTCGAGGTCAGCACGACATGCGGGATCGTGATGGCGGGGATGGTGCCGAGCTCGGGGATCGAGACCTGGAAGTCGGACAGAAGCTCGAGCAGGAAAGCCTCGAACTCGTCGTCGGCACGGTCGATCTCGTCGATCAGCAGCACCGGCGCCTGGGCGCGGCGGATCGCGGCGAGCAGCGGGCGCTCCAGCAGGTATTTTTCCGAGAACACCTGGTCCTCGATGCTGTCGCTGCCGCGATGGGCCTGGATCGCCAGCAGCTGGCGCTGGTAGTTCCACTCGTAAAGTGCGGCAGACTGATCGAGCCCTTCGTAGCATTGCAGGCGGATCAGCTCGGTCGCGTGCACCTTTGCCAGCGCCTTCGCCACCTCGGTCTTGCCGACGCCCGCCTCGCCTTCGAGCAGCAGCGGACGCCGCAGCAATTGCATCAGCGAGATCGCAGTCGCGAGGTCCGCATCGGCGATGTAGCCCGATGCAGCCAAGGCTTGTGCGATCTCGTCACGGCCTTTCATCGTTACGCCACCGCGCCCAGATCCTTCGCCGCCTTCCAGTTGCGCCAGAAATCGTGCGGCATCTGGATGTGCGTCGAGCCCAGGAACGAGAACGCATCATTCACGGCGTTGGAGAAGGCCGGCACGCCGCCGACATTCGGGCTTTCGCCGACGCCCTTGGCGCCGATCGGGTGATGCGGCGACGGGGTGACGGTGAAATCGGTTTCCCAATGCGGGGTCTCCACCGCGGTCGGCATGAAGAAGTCCATGAACGAGCCGGTGACGACGTTGCCGGCCTCGTCGTAGCGGATCTCCTGGCCCATCGCGATGGCGAAGGCTTCGGTGAGGCCGCCATGCACCTGTCCCTCGATGATCATCGGGTTGATGCGGGTGCCGCAATCGTCGAGCGCGTAGAAACGCCGGATCTTGTACACGCCGGTGTCGACGTCGATATCCATCACGCAGAGATACGCGCCGAATGGATAGGTCATGTTGGGCGGATCGTAATAGCTGACCGCTTCCAGCCCCGGCTCCATGCCCGGCGGCACCGAGTTGTACGCTGCCCAGCAGATATCCTTCATCGACATGAATTTTTCCGGCAGACCCTTCACCCGGAAACCGTCGATGTCGAATTCGAGATCGTCCTCATGGACCTCGAGCTTGTAGGCCGCGATCATCTGCGCCTTGGCCTTGATTTTTCGCGCAGCCATCGCAATTGCCGCACCGGCCACCGGCGTCGAGCGCGAGCCATAGGTGCCGAGCCCGTAGGGCGCGGTGTCGGTGTTGCCCTCCTCCACCATGATGTTGTCGGCGGGAATGCCGATCTCGGTCGCGATGATCTGGGCCCAGGTGGTCTCGTGACCCTGGCCCTGGCTCTTGGTGCCCATGCGCGCGATGCCTGCACCGGTCGGGTGCAAGCGGATCTCGCAGGAGTCGAACATCGCGATGCCGAGGATGTCGCAGTTTTTCGACGGCCCGGCGCCGACGATCTCGGTGAAGAAGGAGACCCCCAGGCCCATGATCTCGCGGGTCTCGCCGCGCGCGAACGCCGCGCGCTTCTCCGCCTGCTCCTTCCGGAGCGCGGCGTAGCCGGTCGTCTCCATCATCTTGCGCATGGCGGTGTGGTAGTCGCCGGAATCGTATTCCCAGCCCAGCGCCGAGTGATACGGGAACTGCTCCGTCTTGATGAAGTTCTTCAGCCGCAGCTCCGCCGGGTCCATGTTGAGCTTCTGCGCCAGGATATCCATGGCGCGCTCGATGCAATAGGCGGCCTCCGTGACGCGGAACGAGCAACGGTAGGCGACGCCGCCGGGCGCCTTGTTGGTATAGACGCCGTCCACCGCCAGATGCGCGGTCGGGAAGTCATAGGAGCCGGTGACGATGTTGAAGAAGCCGGCCGGCCATTTCGACGGGTCGGCGCAGGCATCGAACGCGCCGTGATCGGCGAGCACGTGGACACGAAGCCCCGTGACTTTGCCCTCCTTCGTCGCGGCGATCTCGGTGGTCATGTGATAATCGCGCGCGAACGAGGTCGCAGTGAGGTTCTCGATGCGGTCCTCGACCCATTTCACCGGCTTGCCTGTCACGATGGAGGCCACGGCCGCGCAAATATAGCCGGGATAGGCGCCGACCTTGTTGCCGAAGCCGCCGCCGATATCGGGCGCGATGACGTGAATCTTCTGCTCCGGCAGCTTCGCGATCAGCGCCACCACGGTGCGGATCACATGCGGCGCCTGGAAGGTGCCGTAGATCGTCAGCTCGCCCTTGATCTTGTCGAAGGAGCAGACGCACTGGCAGGTCTCCAGCGGCGACGGATGGGTGCGGTGGTAGGAGATCATCTCCTTGATCTTGACCTCGGCCTTGTTGAAGGCCGCGTCGGTCAGCTCCTTGTCGCCAACCGTCCACTCGAAGATGTGGTTGTGATGCTTGCGCGGGCCGTGCGCGCCCGAGGTCTTGCCGGCGAGGTCCTCGCGCAGCACCGGCGCATCCTGATCCATCGACTTGAAGGGATCGACCAGCGGCGGCAACGGCTCGTATTCGACCACGACCTTGTTGATGCCGTCATCGGCCGCGTAGCGGTCGGTAGCGACGACGAAAGCGACCTCCTGGTTCTGGAACAGCACCTTGCCGTCGGCGAGCACCATCTGAACGTCGCCGGCAAGCGTCGGCATCCAGGCGAGGTTGACGGTCTTCAGCGTCTCGGCGGTGATCACCGCGAGCACGCCCGGCACCTTCAGCGCCTCGCTGTCGTCGATCTTCTTGACGCGCGCGTGCGGATGCGGCGAGCGGACGAAGTCGCCATGCAGCATGCCCGGCAGCTTGACGTCGTCGACGTAATTGCCCTTGCCTTGCGTGAAGCGGATGTCCTCGACACGCTTGCGCTTGCAGCCCATGCCTTCGAGTGCGGCTTCGCGTTGTTCCCGCGTGGGAGTCATGTCGTTCATTCTGCGGCCTCCCGGAATTCCACGCCGTTGATCTTGGCGCTCGCGTATTGAATGGCTTTGACGATGTTCTGGTAGCCGGTGCAGCGGCAGATATTGCCGGAGATGCCCATCCGGATTTCCTGCTCGCTCGGCGAGGCGTTTTCCTTCAGCAGCCGATGCGCGCGCATGATCATGCCGGGCGTGCAGAAGCCGCATTGCAGGCCGTGCATCATGCGGAAACCTTCCTGAAGCGCCGACAGCGTGCCGTCGGCATTGGCCATGCCTTCGATCGTGGTGATGTCGCTTCCTTGCGCCTGCACCGCGAACATCGTGCAGGATTTGACGGACATGCCGTCGATATCGACGGTGCAGGCGCCGCAATGCGTGGTCTCGCAGCCGATATGGGTGCCGGTCATCCCGAGATTCTCGCGGATGAAGTGGACCAGCAGCGTGCGCGGCTCGACGAGGCCTTCGACTTCGGCGCCGTTCACCTTCATGGTCACATGTGTTTTGGCCATCGATCCCTCCCTTATTTCGCTCGGCTTGCTGCGCGCTGCAGCGCCCGCGTCACCATGATGCCGCCGACATGCTTTCTGTATTCGATCGGCCCGCGCGCATCCGCGGCCGGCGCCATGATCGCTTCGGCTGCCGTAGCGGCTTTCTTCAAGGTCGCAGCATCGAGGCTGGTGCCGATCACCGCCTTGGCGGCATCGACAGCCAGCAACGGCGTCTCGTGAACATTGGTGAGGCCGATCGAACAGGTCGCGACCTTGCCGCCGGACACGGTGAGGACGACGGCGGCCGCCGCGGTGGCGTAGTCGCCGACCTTGCGCTTGAGCTTTTCATAGGCGTAGCCGTGGCCGGCCGCCGGCACGGGCACCGAGACCGAGGTCAGGATCTCGCCGGGCTCCAGCGCCGTGAAATAGGCGCCCTGGTAGAAATCGGCCGCCGCCACGTCGCGGGCGCCGCCGGCGCCTTCGAGGCGGTAGGTCGCTCCCAGCGTCATCATCAGAGCCGGCATGTCGTTGCCGGGATCGCCGTTGGCGACATTGCCGCTGATCGTGCCGCGGTAGCGCACCTGCGGGTCGGCGATCAAAAGCGCAGCCTCATGCAGGATCGGCATCGCCTTGGCGACCTCGTCGGAGGCCAGCAGCTCATGCTGGGTGGTCATCGCGCCGATGACGAGATTGTTGCCGTCGCGGCGGATGCCCTTGAGGGCGGCGATGCCGTGCAGATCGATCAGATGGGCGGGGGTGGCAAGCCGAAGCTTCATCATCGGCACCAGGCTGTGCCCGCCGGCCAGCGGCCGCGCGTCCTCGCCGAGATCGGATAGAAGTTTGACGGCGTCGGCGACACTCGCCGGCCGGTAATAGCTGAATGAGCCCGGGATCATCGTCTCCTCCCATGATCGTCTCTGCGCGTGACGGCGCGGACGTTGGGACGGACGGTCACTCCCGGCGGGGCGAGCCGCAACATGAGCGGCACAAAGGCGGGCTTTTTGCACGAATTGCGGGTGGAAGAGCACGAATTGCGTCAGGGGGAGAGACCCTTCACCTCTCCCCGCCTGCGGGGAGAGGTCGGATTGCATCGCAAGATGCAATCCGGGTGAGGGGGGTACAGGTCTAACGAAGATCTCATCTGTGGAGAGAGGCCCCTCGCCCCAACCCTCTCCCCGTAAGAGGCGAAGAAAGAGCAGGCGGGGCGAGGGAGCGAGAGAGCTCGCCTCCTGACTTCTACGCCTGCCGCCGGTTCGCCAGCCCCAGCCGGGCCTTCACCTCGGCGATCTTGGCCCGGCTGACCGGCACCCGGTGCGGCGAGGGGCCGTCGAGCTCGAGCACGGCACCGTCACCCTCTTTGCGAACCAGCGCGACATGGGGGATTGCGACGATATGGCTGCGGTGCACCCGCAGGAACAGCGAGGGATCGAGCTGGGCTTCCGCTTCCGAGATCGACCAGGGGCACATCCGCTCGCGGGTGCCGTCATGGACGCGGGTGTAGTGCGCATCCGCGCGGACGCTGCGGATATTGGCGGTGTCGATGAAATGGGTGCCGTCGGCGCCCTCGACTGGCAGTCGCGGCGCCGGCGCGCGGGGCGGCTGGCCGAGGCCGCCGAGTGGCCCCATTGGCCGCAGCGCCACCGCCGGGATAACCGGCTCGGCGGGAGCGACCGGCGGCGAAACCGAATCTGCCACCGGAGAGGCTGCCGTCTGCCGCCGATCCGGCACCAGCGAGAGCAGGAAGCCGGCAGCGATCACGAAGCACAGCACGGCCACGACGATCGACAATATCTGCTGCGACGCGGCAAGGCCGCCGCCGAGATGGTGATGGGCAGGACCGGTCAGCGGCTCGAAATGCATGCCCAGCATCGCGGTGTAGTGCATGCCGGAGACGGCAATGCCGAATGCGATCGAGCTGACAATCAGCCGGACGCCCTCCTGCTGCGCCAGGAACGCACGCAGACCGCCATAGGCGGTGACGATTGCGACCAGGATCGACAGCATCACCATCGCCGGGTTGTGCACGATGCCGAACGACCCGGCGAGCCCATGAATGCCGACATAGTGCATGCTGGCGATACCGACGCCGAGCAGGACCGCGGATGAGGCCACCCGCTTCAGGCTGGGCTCACCGATCGAGACGAAGAACAAGGAGATGCCGACCACCAGCGCGCAGATCAGGAAGGAGATGATGGTGGGAAGGACCAGATAGACCGTGTCGGGCGGCAGCGGCGCGGCCAGCATGCCGACGAAATGCATGGTCCAGATGCCGACGGCCAGGAACGCCGCCGCGCCCGCGAGCATCACGCGGTTGCTGACGCCGGGCGTGTTGCGGATGCGAGCCGCAAGCGCAAAGCCGGTATAGCCACCCAGGCTCGCGATCGCCACAGAGAGCGCGACGAGATAGGGATCGTGTCCTTCGAACATGATCTTGCCAGCCGCCCCGTCTCCACGGCACGGCCTCCTCCCGCCGCCGACCTTACAGGGACGGCGGCGGGATTGACAATCAGCGGCGTGTGAGGGGCTGTTTCATCCGTCATCCTGAGGTGCGAGCCGTGAAGCGCACAGCGCTTCACGGGGAGCTCGACGGATGCACGGCCCCCGATGCAGTCGGGCCGTCGCCCTTCGAGGCTCGCCGAAGAGGCGAGCACCTCCAGCGACAATGGCTTCGCCATTGCGCGGGGGTGACGGGTCGCGCTCCTCGGGATGAGAAGCGCGACTCGTTGCGTCCCTACACAATCCCCGCTGCGACCTGACCGCGCAGGCGCTCGAGGCCGAGCAACGTCTCCGCACAGGCCGCCGCGACCTCGACGCCCTTGATGGCGAAGTGCCGGCGGAAGAAATCGTAGTGCACCTCGGTCTCGTGGAATTGCTGCGGCGTCAGCACCGCCGAGAACACCGGCACCTCGGTGCGCAGCTGCACGTCCATCAGCGCCTTGATCACGGTGTCGGCGACGAACTCGTGGCGATAGATGCCGCCGTCGACGACGAGGCCGGCCGCGACGATCGCGGTGTAGCGCCGCGTCTTGGCGAGGATCTGCGCGTGCAGCGGGATCTCGAACGAGCCCGGCACCTCGAACACGTCGACATGGGTGAGGTGGCGCGCCTCGGCCTCCTTCATGAAGGCGATGCGGGCCTCCGCGACCACGTCGCGGTGCCAGCAGGCCTGCACGAAGGCCACCCGCTGCGGCTTGGCAAAGCGCGGATGCTCCGTCACCGGGTTCGATGGAACCGGCGGTTGGATAGCTTCGGACGTTTCGGTTTGGGGATCTTGCAACATCTGATTCATGGCTTTCCTTCAAAGGACCAGAATCAGGGCACACGGAACGACAAACAGCCGCACCTTGCGATGCGTCTGCCACCGACCGTTCTCTTTCATCCGGACTTTGACCGTCGGCTTCGGAGTTGCACCGAATCTGCTGACCCTTCCCTTCGGGATAACCCTCGCGGAAGGCGCTCGCGGGCTTAGGCCTTTCGGCCCTTACCGCCGGTGGGGACTTTCACCCCGCCCTGAGAACATCGGCCGCTCGGGATTGAGCGACCTAAAAGGAAATATGACGCCGGTTCGGGGCCGCAGCAAGCGTGTTCCGCATGGGAAAACCGCATGGTCCCATGCCGCGATGGCGGTCCGGCCCTCGCGCGGCGGAATTAACGATTGGCGCTTTCAGGGAATCCGATTCCGGTTTGTTCTCGTCGTTAAGAATTGTGGCCAAGAGATGAGCTGTGGACGAAGGAGTCCTGGCTTGTGGACGGACTCGGCAGCCAGTTGCGCAGATTCCGCAAATCACATCAGTTGATCCGCGACAGGCCGCGCCGATCCTAGATCGCGAAAGCGACTCCCGGGATCGACGACGTTTAGGGAGCGCGCGCCGGACCCAACCGCGTGCGTATCAAAGACAACAAGAAGGTAAGAGGTCGAGACGGCATGTCCCTGCTCGAAGGCAATATCGATTCCCGAAATCACCCGCTCGCGGTGGTCGAGGATATCGCTGCCAGCAACAACTGGCCGTTCGAACGCTCCGGCGAGGACGAACTCACCATTGTCTCCAAGGGACAATGGACCGACTACCAGATCTCGTTCACCTGGATGGGCGAGATCGAGGCACTGCATCTGGCCTGCGCGTTCGACATGAAGATTCCGCTCGCGCGCCGGGGCGAGGTGCAGCGGCTCGTCGCCGCGGTCAACGAGCAATTATGGATCGGCCATTTCGACCTGTGGACCAACACCGGCATGATCATGCATCGCCAAGCGCTGGTGCTGCCGGGCGGCCTCACCGCCTCGACCGCGCAATGCGAGGCCATGCTCGCCGGCGCCATCCATGCCTGCGAGCGCTACTTCCCGGCGTTCCAGTTCGTGGTGTGGGCCGGTAAGACCACCGCGCAGGCCATGGACGCTGCGATGTTCGATACGGTGGGCGAGGCGTAGGCTTCGTGAGGGAGCCGCACCTCCCTCCTCCGTCGTCCCGGCGAACGCCGGGACCCATACCGCGTGATATCCCTTGTGGCACGCGGCTTGTTGCCAACATCTCGATCCATTAGAACCGCCTGTGGTTATGGGTCCCTGCGTTCGCAGGGACGACACCTTTTGCTTGGGTGATCGCAGTGGCAAACAGCACTCTCCAAAACATCACCGGCACCATCCTGCTCGCCGGCGCCGGCAAGATGGGCGGCGCGATGCTGACCGGATGGCTGGCCGGCGGCTCGACCCGCGCCGCGTCGCGGTGGTCGATCCCTTCATCTCGCCCGAGATCACCGCGCTGGCCGCAAAAGGCGTCGCGCTCAATCCCGATGTCACCTCGGCAGGCACCGTCGAGACCATGGTCGTCGCGGTGAAGCCGCAGATGTTCCGCGAGGCCGGCGCCAGGCTGAAAGCGTTCGTGTCCGGCAAGACCTCTGTGGTCTCGATCATGGCGGGAACCACGATCGCTTCGCTCGAAGAGGTCATCGGCGGTGCCGTGGTGCGCGCAATGCCGAACACGCCGGCCGCAATCAGCCGCGGCATCACCGTGGCAGTCGCGGCAAAGAATGTCAGCGCCGCTCAGCGCGCGGTGGCCGACGCATTGCTGCGCGCCACCGGCTCAGTCGAATGGGTCGAGGATGAAGGCCTGATGGACGCGGTGACCGCCGTGTCCGGCTCGGGCCCGGCCTATGTGTTCCTGCTCGCCGAAGAGCTCGCGCGCGCCGGGGTCGAAGCCGGATTGCCCGAAGCGCTCGCGACGAAGCTTGCCCGCGAGACCGTCGCCGGCTCCGGCGAGCTGCTGCATCAGTCGGAGTTCCCCTCCGCCACGCTGCGCCAGAACGTGACCTCGCCCGGCGGCACCACCGTCGCCGCGCTCGGCGTGCTGATGGGCGAGCCGGGCTTGCGCGGCCAGAACGTGACCTCCGCCCGGCGGCACCACCGCCGCCGCGCTCGGCGTGCTGATGGGCGAGCCGGGCTTGCGCGAACTGATGATCCGCGCCATCGCGGCGGCGACGCAGCGGTCGAAGGATTTGGCGAAGTAAACAGGTGCCGTAGGGTGGGCAAAGCGAAGCGTGCCCACGATCTGTATCCATCACGGAGGAATGGTGGGCACGGCGCTTTGCGCCTTTGCCCACCCTACGGCACCGCGCGCTGCCGCTACGCCCCCAGCCGCTTGTTGAACATCGCGACATTGACCAGCCCGCGCGCGTGACGTCCCTCGCCGAGCTTGCGCGCGCCTTCGAACGCCTCGACCTCGAAGCGGATGACGCGGCGCTCGACCGCGACGACCTTGGCCGCGGTCCGCACCGTCGCGCCGACCAGCGCCGCTGCGAGATGACGGATATCGACCTCGGTGCCGACCGTGACCCAGCCCGGCTGGAGCGCGACGCGGATCGCATCGCCCGACGTCATCTCCATCTCCAGGATCATCATGGGCGTCGCATAGACCATCGGCATGCCCGGCACGAAATGCCCGACCGTGCGCTCGGCCGGCACCACCAGCGTGCGCTCGGCGCTCATGCCGACCTTGATGAAGTCGCGTGCGTCCATGGGGGCCTCATACACAGTGTCGTCCCGGACAAGCGCGCCTAAAGCGCGCGCCGATGAATCCATTTGTCCGCATCACGCGCTGCACTATGGATTCCGGGCTCGCGCCAAGTGGCGCGCCCCGGAATGACAGAGGAGACTCACCCCTTTGGTGGGGCCAGCGGCTGCACGATCTCCTTGAACGGCGCCAGCGCCTCGCAGCGTTCGGCATGGGCAGACAACGCCGGATAGCGCGCGGCATCGAACAACTGCGGATGCGCCTCGCGAGTGAAGCGGGTGACGCAGGCAACCGCGATATCGGCGTGGCCGATGCGCATCCCGAGCCAGTACGGCGTCGTCACCCTCGCGCGCTCGGCCTCGAGCACACCGAGCACGTCGAAAATCTGCGCCTGGCAGCGCTCGACCCACAGCGCGAGCTGCTCCTTCCGCAGCACGCGCTCGTAGAGCAGGCTCACCGCCTTGTCGCCGAGGCCGCAGGCGAGCGCGCAGATGCGCAAATGCTTGCGCCGATCGGCGCCGCCGCGCGGCAGCATTGCCTTCGCCTCGCCGACGAGCTCGTCGAGATAATCGAGGATGATGGCGCTCTCGATCAGCGCCTCGCCGTCGTCGAGCACCAGGGTCGGCACGCGGCGCAGCGGGTTGTACGGCGCGATCTTGTCGGCATCGCCGAAGGTCGACCACGGCCTGTGCTCGAAGGCGAGTCCGTAAAGCTTCAGCGCAATCGCGACACGGCGGACGAAGGGGGAATCATATTGGCCGATCAGGAACATGGTTCTCGCTCTTCTCGATCGTTGGACACGGCAGGGCCGTCCAGTCTCCGCGAGAAGATCAGCGCGGCGCAAGGGGGCCTCATACACAGTGTCGTCCCGGACAAGCGCGCCTAAAGCGCGCGCCGATCCGGGACCCATAACCACAGGATCGAGTTTGGCGATGACTCGGAGTTACCAGCTCGCCAGATAACCACTTCCTGTGGTTATGGGTCCCCGCACCCGTGCGCAATTGCGCACTAGGCGGGGACGACACCTGTATTTGCCGAACGAGCAGTGGCTATTTCTTCGCCGCCGCCGCGCGCTCCACGAAGGTCTTGCCGCCCTTCATCTTGTGGCGTAGCGGGGCTTCGTTGATCTGGATGACGACGGCATCGGCGTCGACGCCGAGATTCTTCACCAGCGCCTGGGTGATGTCGCGCATCATGCCGGCCTTCTGCTCGTCGGTGCGGCCCTCGGCCATGCTGACGGTGATCTCAGGCATTGTCTTCTCCCTGCTGTCGCGATGACCGGGCACACCCCGGCCGTTCATGAAGGTGCGCATCAAACAAGACGTGGATGCCCGGGACAAGCCCGGGCATGACGGCCTGCCGGAATGGCTATCCCCACTTTACGTCATGGCGCGCGAGGACCTCGCGCACTTTTGAAACGAGATCGGCCTCGCTGCACGAGAACTGCGCCGGCCGCGTCTCGCGCCATTCCTGGTTGGAGGCGATCGCGGCGGCGGCTTTCGCGCCTTCGATCAGATCCTTGATCTGCAGCTCGCCGCGCGCCTTCTCATCCGAGCCTTGGATGATCACACAAGGCGAGTTGCGGCGGTCGGCATATTTGAGCTGGTTGCCCATGTTCTTGGGATTGCCGAGATAGAGCTCGGCGCGGATGCCCGCTGTGCGCAAGGATGCCACCATCTTCTGATAGTCGGCGACGCGGTCGCGGTCGAACACGGTGACGACGACGGGGCCGAATTCGGGCCGCGTGTCGAGCTTGCCGAGCAAGGTCAGCGCAGCCTGCAGGCGCGACACCCCGATCGAGAAACCGGTTGCCGGCACCGGCTCACCGCGGAAGCGCGAGACGAGGCCGTCGTAGCGACCACCGCCACCGACCGAGCCGAACCGCACCGGGCGGCCCTTCTCGTCCTTGGTCTCCAGCAACAGTTCAACCTCGTAAACGGGGCCGGTGTAATATTCGAGGCCGCGCACGACGGAGGGATCGATCTTGATGCGATCGGCGCCGTACCCCGACGCCGTCACCAGCTTCGCAATCTCTTCCAGCTCGCTGACGCCGGCCTGGCCGACTTGGCTCTTGGCGAGGTAGGTTTCCGCCGCGGCAATCGCCTCTTTCCAATCGTCGCGCGGCTTGGTGATGGCGAGAACGACGTCGGCTTCTGCCTCACTCAAATTGGCGCCCTTGGTGAAGTCGCCCTTGCCTTCCTCACCGCCATCCCATCGTCCGGGACCAAGCAGCTTGCGCACTTCGTCGGCGGAGAACTTGTCGAGCTTGTCGATCGCGCGCAGCACGGTCAGGCGGCGTGCGGCGTTCTCGTCGCCGCCGAGGCCGATGGCTTCCAGAACGCCGTCGAGCACCTTGCGGTTGTTGACCTTCACGACATAGGAGCCGCGCGCAATGCCGAGCGCCTCCATCGTGTCGGCCGCCATCATGCAGATCTCGGCATCCGCCGCCGGCGTCGCCGAGCCGACCGTGTCGGCATCGAACTGCATGAACTGGCGGAAGCGGCCGGGGCCGGGCTTCTCGTTGCGAAAGACGTAGCCGACCCGGTAGCTGCGGTAGGGCAGGACCAGACCATCGGTGCCGTAGCGCTCGCCGACATAGCGCGCGAGCGGCGCGGTCAGGTCGTAGCGCAAGCTGATCCACTGCTCGTCGTCGTCCTGGAACGAGAACACACCCTCGTTCGGGCGGTCCTGGTCGGGCAGGAACTTGCCGAGCGCGTCGGTGTATTCCATCGCCGGCGTCTCCACCGGCTCGAAACCGTAGAGCTCGTAGACGGCGCGGATCTTCTCGACCATCTCGCGCGTCGCCCGGATCGCTGCGGGATCGCGATCCTCGAGCCCGCGCGGCAGGCGCGCCTTCAGTTTCTGGGGTTTTTTGGGTTTCTCGGCCATGTCGTTCGTTGCAAGCTAGGTAAGTCAACGTTGACTTACAACGTTGGCCTACAACCCGCAAACGGCGCCTTTTCACCTCTCCCCGCTTGCGGGGAGAGGTCGGAATGCGCGCGGAACGCGCGGATTCCGGGGATTGCATCGAAGATGCAATCCGGGTGAGGGGGGACTCTCCGCGAGTCCAACTGCCACCGCCCCCGCGGAGACTCCCCCTCACCCTCCCCTCTCCCCGCAAGCGGGGAGAGGGGAAGAGACTTACGGCTGCTCCATCCTTGCCCTCAGCGCATCGGCGTCCGCCTTCGGCAGCGACTTCAGTGTCGGCTTGATGGTTTCGCCGCCGACGATCTTGCCGTTGCGCATGAACATCCAGTCCGAGATGTCGGCTTCGCTGAACTTGACCGCATCGCCCGCGTGCTTGCCGGGCAGGTCGCGCGGCTCGTTGGCGAAGAAACCCGAATAGGCCCCGTTCGGCAGCTTCTTCACCTCGGCGATCCAGATGTGCTCCCCGCCCTTGCGGGTCGAAAAGCGCACTTTCAGGGAATGGCCGGTCTCGGACGATTTTGGCGCGTCGTAAGAGGCCCAGAAGGTCGGCAGCGTGCCGCGGGCGCGCGCGATCGCGGCGTTCATCTCGGGATCGGTGGTGCGCACGTCGACGATCGGCGAGCGGTCTTGCGCGACGACTTCCGGCGTGGGTCCGATGGTGAGGATGCCGAACACGGAGACGCTGGTGATGGCGGCGAGAACGATCCACTTCAGCGGCTGGGAGAGTTTTGTTGCCATGATCGCGATGTCCAGGATGCTAGTTGTGTCCTGGCTTTGTCGCTTGTCGGCAGCAGCACGTTCAGTGCGCAATAAGCCACAAACCTTGCGCATTTCCCCTCTCCCGCGCGAGAGAGGGGAACGCGCAACTTGGTCTCACGACACCTTGCGGATCCAGTTGTGCGGATCGTTGGTGCGGCCGTACTGGATGTCGATGAGCTGCTTGCGCAGGCCCATGGCGACGGGGCCGGCGGCGCCGCCCGAGATCTCGAAATCGCCGCTCACCGAGCGCACCTTGCCGATCGGCGAGATCACGGCTGCGGTGCCGCAGGCGAACGCTTCCTTCAGGCGGCCCGAGGCCGCATCCTTGCGCCACTGGTCGAGCGAGTACGACTCCTCGCGCACGGTCTTGCCGGCATCGCGGGCGAGCTTGATGATGGAGTCACGGGTGATGCCGGGCAGGATGGTGCCGAGCGGCGGCGTCGAAAGCGAGCCGTCGTCGAACACGAAGAACACGTTCATGCCGCCGAGCTCCTCGATGTAGCGGCGCTCGACCGCGTCGAGGAAGACGACCTGATCGCAGCCGTGCTGGATCGCTTCGGCCTGGGCGCGCAGGCTCGCGGCATAATTGCCGCCGCACTTGACGGCGCCGGTGCCGCCAACGGCAGCGCGCGTGTAATTCTCCGAGACCCAGATCGAGACCGGCGCGGGTCCGCCCTTGAAGTAGGATCCAACAGGCGAAGCGATCACCGCGAAGATGTATTCGGACGACGGCTTGACGCCGAGGAAGGTCTCGCTCGCGATCATGAAGGGGCGGAGATAAAGGCTGCCCTCGCCGCCCGGCATCCAGGCGCGATCGATGCGCACGACCTGCTCGACCGCCTCGATGAAGACGTCCTCAGGCAGCTGCGCCATCGCCATGCGATCGGCGGAGTCCTTGAAACGGCGCGCATTGGCGTCGGGACGGAACAGGTTCACGCCGCCGTCGTCGCGCTTGTAGGCCTTGAGGCCCTCGAAAATTTCCTGGGCGTAGTGCAGCACGGCGCCGGCCGGATCGAGCTGGAAGTTGGCGCGCGCCTCGATCTTCGCCTCGTACCAGCCGCCCTTTGCCTGGTTGTAGCGGACCACAGCCATATGATCGGTGAAGACCCGCCCGAAGCCGGGGTCCACCAGCTTGGCGACGCGGTCCTTCTCTGGCGTGGGATTGGATGCGGGCTGGATGTCGAATTTCATGCTCATGTCCTTGCCTCCCGCTGCCGGTCGCGGCGCTGCTTCGTGCGCCCGCCTGCCCGCTTCCGGGCCCGGCTGGCTTGATTGGGTTACTGGCCGGACCGCCGCCAGCCATGTTACGGCCGGTTTCCGTGGCCAGCATGTCGCCGAGGACATGCTTTTGCGGAAGGCGGAAGTCCAGTATGTTTTGCCGAAATGCCGCTCGACAATCGCACGGTAGATCTGCTCCGGCCGTCGCCGCCTGTCCGGCTCACTCCGGCCGTTCTGCTTCGATGCCACCCGATACGAAACGATCTAAAGTTTCGTACGGGTCGATCGTTTTGTAACATTGAACCCAAGATACGTCAATATGCCTGACATAAATTTCGCGACTCCCTCTCAAGACGCCGCCGAGCCGCGGCCAGCCGTAGGCGACGGAGGCAATTTGCGCTGGGATATCATCGAGCTACTGTTCTTCGCCTATCGCGATTTCGTCGGCGATCCCGACCAGGAGCTGGAGGCGTTCGGCTTCGGCCGGGCCCATCACCGGGTCATGCATTTCGTTTATCGCTATCCCGGCCTGAAGGTTGCCGACCTGCTCGACGTCCTCAGGATCACGAAGCAATCGCTCGGCCGCGTGCTCAAGCAGCTGCTGGACGAGGGCTACATCGTGCAGAAGACCGGCGACAATGACCGCCGCCAGCGCCTGCTCTACGCGACGCCCAAGGGCGAGGCGCTGGTGCAGAAGCTCGCCGGGCTCCAGACCACGCGGATCACGAAAGCGCTCGCCGAGATGGCGCCGCAGGACGCCGAGACCGTCAAGCGTTTCCTGCGCGCGATGATCGACCGCGACGATCCGGACAAGGTGCTGGAGACGATCTTCGCTTCCGTCAATCAAGACAGCAAGGAGTGACCGTGCCGCTCGCTGCCACGCTCGCCCGACCGCCGGTGCAACCGGCCGACGACGCCCCGCATCTTTTGCTGGTCGATGACGACCGCCGCATCCGCGATCTGCTGTCGCGCTTCCTCGCGGCCGAAGGCTACCGCGTCTCGACCGCCGCCAGCGCCAGCGACGCGCGTTCAAAGCTGATGAGTCTGCATTTCGATCTGCTGATCCTCGACGTCATGATGCCCGGCGAAACCGGCTTCGATCTCGCCCGCTTCATCCGGACCTCGTCCTCGGTGCCGATCGTGATGCTGACCGCGCGGCACGAGGCGGAAGCCCGCATCGAAGGCTTGCAGATCGGCGCCGACGATTACGTGGCAAAACCGTTCGAGCCGCGCGAGCTGGCGCTGCGCATCAACAACATCCTCAAGCGCGCCGCCCCGCCGCCGCAAACCGCGGCGGTCGAGAAGATCGCATTCGGCCCCTATGTCTACCATCTCGAACGCGGCGAATTGCGCCAGGGCGAGGAGGTCATCCACCTCACCGACCGCGAGCGCGAGATGCTGCGGATCCTGTCGGAGACACCGGGCGAGACCGTGCCGCGCAGCGCGCTGACCGGCAATGGCAGCGTCAACGAACGCGCCGTCGACGTGCAGATCAACCGCCTCCGGCGCAAGATCGAGACCGATCCCGCCAATCCGCTGTTCCTCCAGGCGGTGCGGGGCATCGGCTACCGCCTGGTGGCCTCGCCATAAATCAGTGAAGCGCGAGCGATGAGCACGATCGATACCGGCCTGACGCTGCTCAAGAGCGCCGCCGGCCGCGTCTCGGCCGCCAATGGCTGGATGGGCAATGCGTTCAAGGGCTGGATGCCGACCGGCCTCTATGCCCGCGCGCTGCTGATCATGATCGTGCCGATGGTGATCCTGCAATCGGTCGTCGCCTTCGTGTTCATGGAGCGGCACTGGAACACGGTGACGCGCCGCCTGTCGGCCGCGGTGGTGCAGGACATCGCCGCGCTGATCGATGTCTACAAGGGCTATCCGCAGGACAAGGACCGCGACCAGATCCGCCGCATCGCGCAGCAGCGCCTCGGCCTCGTGGTCGACTTCCTGCCCGCCGGCGACATGCCGCCGCCGGGACCGAAACCGTTCTTCTCGCTGCTCGACCAGACGCTGTCAGTGCAGCTCGGCCGCCAGATCGGCCGCTCGTTCTGGATCGACACGGTCGGCCGCTCCAACCTGGTCGAGATCCGCATCCAGCTCGATGACGCCGTGATGCGCGTGTTCGCGCAGCGCAGTGCGGCGTATGCCTCGAACTCGGAGATCTTCCTGTTCTGGATGGTCGGCACATCCTCGATCCTCTTGATCGTCGCAGTGCTGTTCCTGCGCAACCAGATCAAGCCGATCCTGCGCCTTGCCGACGCTGCGGAAAGTTTCGGCAAGGGCCGCGAAGCCCCGAACTTCAGACCCAGGGGCGCGCGCGAGGTGCGGCGCGCGGCGGTCGCCTTCATCGAGATGAAGTCGCGCATCGAGCGCACCATGGAGCAGCGGACCGCGATGCTCGCCGGGGTCAGCCATGACCTGCGCACAATCCTGACCCGCTTCAAGCTCGAGCTGGCGCTGATCGGCGAGAATCCCGAGCTCGAGGGCATGCGGAAGGACGTCGACGAGATGTCAATGATGCTGGAGGATTACCTCGCATTTGCCCGCGGCGATTCCGGCGAACAGTCGCAGCCGACCGACATGGCGCAGGCGCTCGAAGAGCTGCGCAGCGACGCCGAGCGCCACGGCCACACCGCGACCGTGGCGTTCCACGGCCTGCCCGTGGTGACGGTGAAGCCGGCCTCGTTCAAGCGCTGCCTCGCCAACCTCGTCACCAACGCCGCGCGTTACGGCAAGGCGATCGCCATCAACGGCCAGCGCGATCACCGCTATCTCACCGTCACCGTCGACGACGACGGCCCGGGCATTCCCGTTCACTTGCGCGAAGAAGTGTTCAAGCCGTTCCTGCGGCTCGACAACGCCCGCAACCAGGACGAAGGCGGTACCGGCTTGGGGTTGGCGATCGCCCGCGACATCGCCCGCTCCCATGGCGGCGACATCACGCTCGGCGACAGCCCGATGGGGGGATTGAGAGCGAGCGTGAGGATCCCGGTGTAGCTGGCGCCGCGGAGACAGACCCCTCGCCCGTCTCGCCGCTTCGCGGCGAGCCACCCTCTCCCACAAGGGGAGAGGGGAAGGACGACAGCCCTATTTCGGCAGCAGCGCCTTCAGCTTATCGACGTCGCGCACGTTCATCTTGAAGCCGCCGGGCATCACGATGTCGCCGGGCTTCTGGTCCGGCTTGCAGGCGCCCAGCCACTTCGCCTCTAACGTCATGGAGGTATCGCGGCCCGCGGCACCGGCAGCGCCGCCTTGCGCGTGCGAGGAGGTCTTCACAGTGTAGGCCGAGTTGAAATCGCCAGTGATCTCGGCATGCGAGGTCGTGCTGATGCCGGCGACGTTGCACTCGGAATCGCTGACATAGCCGGTCGCGGTCTTCTTGATGTCCTGCTTGGAACAGATCTGCTTGGCCATCGGGGAGACGTTGTTGCTCATCTCCTTGTCGACGGTGTCGTCGGTGCAGTGCTGCATGGTCATCTCAGGCATTGCCGAGCCGCTCCTGACCATCTTCATTTCCCAGAGACCGGCCTTGCGCACCGGCAGGTCGTCGGCGCTGGCTGCGCCCGCCGACAGGACGAGGCAAAGGCTTGAGCCGAGCAAAGCGAGTTTGCGCGTCATGTTGGAGGCTCCCGGCTTTGAGAGAGGCGGCGCTAGGCCGACGCCTCAGTACAGCGTGCGGATCGGCCGTTCGGCGGCGCCATAGGGCACCCAGCGGCAGGAGAACGAGATGTAGCCGCCCTCATAGGCCTGGACCGCGAGGAATTTCACGACCTTGCCGTAGCGCGCGCAGTGATCGACCGCGACCTGACGGGCATCGACCTGCGTCGCCATCGAATAAGCGATGATGCCGCCGGTGTCGTTCCCCTTGAACGGCGGGACCGGAAGGAGGTCAGCACGCGCCGACTGGCTCGCCAAAATACCCAGGGCGAGAAGGCCCGCGGCCGCAATGATTCGCATTCCCGTTACTCCAATTGGTTGGCGCCAGTTTACGGCGCCGGGATGGAAGTGAAAAGAACCCAAGCCCTGCCGGGCGCGCCCTTACGGTCAACTCCTTGCCAAGTGTTGCCGCGCTGCACTTGACCCCGCCCGGCCTTCGCGGCACCGTCCCACCTTCGCAAGACCAGCTGTCCGGATTGCCCATGCGCGCCCTCTCCCTGAAATCGCTCCGCTTCGCCGCCGTGTTCGGCCTCATGTTCGGAGCGCTGTCGCTCGGCGAGGCCAAGGCCGCCAATCCGCTCGAGCTGAACTTCTGGCTGAGCGGGCCGCGCTATGACGGCGCCGTCGCCGATTGCGACAGGGCGCTGCCGACGATCGCCAGCCAGTTCTGGGAGAAGGAAAGCTCGTTCTGGAATTCTCCGTTGAAGATCACGGGCTTCGCCGCCGTTCACGAGGTCGCCTTCCGGCCCTGGCAGTCCGACAACATTCCGCGCCGCTACTGCACCGGCGATGCCATGCTCAACGACGGCAAGGTGCGCAAGGTGCATTTCTCGATCGTCGAGGACGGCGGCTTTGCCGGCTACGGCAATGGTGTCGAATGGTGCGTGGTCGGGCTCGACCGCAACTGGGCCTACAATCCGGCCTGCCGCGCCGCCAGACAGTAATTCGAGAAGCCTGATTCGGCCCGATCAAGCGGCCGAACGTGGCTCGCATCAATTTTGTTCTTGAAATGTTCTTATCGCCTGCTAGGCTGACTGCACAGTCTAGTTGAGGGGCGTCGCCATGTTTCATTCCAGATTGCATTCGTTCTCCCGCCTGATGATCTCGCTGACCCTGGCTGCCGGGCTGGTCATGCTGGCCGGCGGCGCCAAGGCCCAGGACAAGCGGCAGAACGCGCCCGGCGAATTCGATTTCTATGTGCTATCGCTGTCATGGTCGCCCTCGTTCTGCGAGGAGGCGGCGGAGCGTGGCGGCCGCTCCCAGATCCAGTGCAGCGGACGACCCTACGCCTTCGTGGTGCACGGCCTGTGGCCGCAATATGAGAGCGGTTTCCCCGAATATTGCCAGCGGCCGGCGCCGCGGCTGAACCGCAACATCGTCTCCTCGATGCTCGATCTGATGCCGGCGCCGGGCCTGATCTTCAACGAGTGGGACAAGCACGGCACCTGCTCGGGCCTCGAAGGCCGCAGCTATTTCGAGACGATCCGCAAGGCGCGCGCCGCGATCAAGATTCCGGCCGAGTATCTCGACTTGTCGCAGGCCAAGACCGTGGCGCCGGCGGAGGTCGAGGAGGCCTTCATCAGGGCCAATCCAGGCCTGAGCAATGCCGCCGTCTCGGTCACCTGCAACCGGACGCGGCTATCCGAAGTGCGCATCTGTCTCAGCAAGGATCTGCAATTCCGCGCCTGCGAGGAAACCGACCGCCGCGCCTGCCGCCGCGACCAGGTGACGATGCCGCCGATCAGGGGCGGTTGAGGCACAACGCTCTCGTCGTCATTCCGGGATGGTGCGTTAGCACCAGACCCGGAATCTCGAGATTCTCGGGTGCGCAATTGCGCACCATAGTTCGGCGCTAGCGCACCGCCCCGGAATGACGGCAGTTACTTTCATCGCGCGATGTCGTAACTCTGCGCCATGAACTACCGCCACGCCTTCCACGCCGGCAACTTCGCCGATGTCATCAAGCACATCGTGCTCGCGCGCATTCTCACCTACCTGCAGGACAAGCCGGGGGCGTTCCGCGTCATCGACACCCATGCCGGCGCCGGTCTCTACGATCTCGAAAGCGACGAGGCGCGGCGCAGCGGCGAGTGGCTGACCGGCATCGCGCGGCTGATGCAGGCGCGTCTGTCGAACGAGACCGCGGCGCTGACGAAACCCTATCTCGACATCGTCCGCGCCTTCAATCCGAAGGGCGAGCTCAAGGCTTATCCGGGCTCGCCGCTGATCGCGCGCGGCCTGCTGCGGCCGCAGGACCGGCTCGTTGCCTGCGAGCTCGAGCCGAAGGCGCGCAAGGCACTGATCGACGTGCTGCGCCGCGACGAACAGGCGCGCGTGGTCGATCTCGACGGCTGGGTTGCGCTGCCGGCCTTCGTGCCGCCGAAGGAGCGCCGCGGCCTCGTGCTGATCGATCCGCCGTTCGAGGCCAAAGATGAGTTCGAAAAGCTCGGCGAAGCCTTCGCAGCCGCCTTCGCGAAATGGCCGACCGGTATCTATGTAATCTGGTATCCGGCCAAGAATCGGCGCGCCACCGACACGCTGGCGCAATCGGTGGCGCGGCTCGCAGCCGCAGCAAAGCCTCCGGGAAAACGTCTGCGTCTCGAATTCAGTGTCGCGCCGCAGCTTGATGGCGCAGCGCTCACATCCACGGGACTCCTGATTGTCAATCCCCCCTACACGCTGCAAGGCGAGCTCAAGACCATCCTGCCCGAGCTGGAAATGCCGCTCGGCCAGGGCGGCGCTGCCAGATTCCGATTAGAGGTACCTCGATCGTAACACTCCGGCATTCTTGGGAAAAAGATGCAGGAGCGGTAGTCAATCTGCGACGAACCGTATTATGCTGTTTGCGTGACTGGCTTTACGTTCCGCTTCCGCGAATGGTTGCGGCGGAGTGAAGGCCTAAGAAAGATCCGACCGGACTGCACGGTCCGCTCAAGGATGGCCAGCTCCCGGGCTTCGTAAGGCCCGGTCATGTCGTGACGTGAGTCTGCGTCGCGACGGAGGAGCAATGAGGGGGAGTTTCCCGATGGCCATGACGGGAACGGTTAAGTTCTTCAACGGCGAGCGCGGCTACGGATTCATCAAGCCGGACGACGGCGGTCGCGATGTCTTCGTTCACATCACCGCTGTTGAGCGGGCGGGATTGAAGGACCTTGCCGAAGGACAGCGTATTACTTTCGAAGTCGAACCGGACAAGAAGGGGAAGGGACCGAAGGCGGTTAACTTGGTCATCCTCTCCTAGCGCGCCTGACTAAAAAAAATCCCGGCCGCGCGCGGCCGGGAGGTGGTGTCCGGTATTTTCTTCTTCAGCTATCAGAAGTGATAGTTCACGCCTGCGCGCACAACGCTGGCGCTATAGCCGTTGGACACGCCTGTAATTGCGAACTGGCTCGTCGACAGATTGATGTAGAGATATTCGAGCTTCGCGCTCCAGTTCGGCGCAAGGCCGACTTCGGCGCCTGCGCCGATGGTCCAGCCGGCGCTGGTGTGCGACTCGGTCCAGCCGAAAGTCTGCGCGCGCAGCTCGCCGAAGGCGAGGCCGGCGGTGCCGTAGAACAGCACGTTGCTGAACGCATAGCCGCCGCGCCCGCGCAGCGTGCGAACCACGGATTGGAGAACTTCCACGGCGCGAACGTGTCGTCGGCGCCGGCTGCCTGGATGTCGCCCTCGACGCCGAACACCCACGGGCCGTTCTGGAAATTGTAGCCGGCCTGCACGCCGCCGACGAAGCCGGACGGCTTTGCCGGATTGTTGTCGACCGAGCCCCACTCATAGCCGATGTTGCCGCCGAGATAGGGACCGGCCCAGCTATACGCGTTGAGGGGCTGATTGACGGTGTAAGGCGCACCCTGCCCGTAATTGAGATCGGCGGCCTCTGCCGAAGCTGTCCAGCCGGCTGCAACCAACGCGGCTGCGCCCACAACGAACCACTTCATCGGTACTCTCCAACACAACTGCCGTCCCCCGCGATGCCCGCGCCGCCGCGCGAGACCACCGCATGGTTACGGAACCACGACTTTTTCGCGTAAGATTTATCGAGAGTTTTAAGTAAAAGGCCTGTTAAGCCGGGTTACCGCGCTGTTAACAGGCTTAAGCAAGCGTTACCGGGAACTGCGCCGCCAGCCTGTGCGTGCGGCATGGCCGGAACTTCAAATCGGCACCCCCAGCGCCTAAATTCGCTCCATGGTTCACGATTCCCCCGACAGTCCGGACGAGCGCGCGCGCAAACCGGCCCGCCTTGCCGACGGAGCCTGACGCCGCCGGACCTCGATCCCGCCACCACCGGCGGCGAGGACGAGGACGACGCGCTGCTGCCTGACATCCTCGAAGAGAGCGGCGCGGTCGGCGAAGGCCCGCTGGCGACCGGCCATGAGGCGATCGAGCGCGCGGTCCGGCTCGCCCCGACCTCGCCCGGCGTCTACCGCATGCTCAATGCCAATGCCGACGTGCTCTATGTCGGCAAGGCCAAGAACGTCAAAAAGCGCCTGTCGAACTATGCGCGCCAGAGCGCGCCGCAGCCGGCGCGCATCCTGCGCATGATCGCGGCCACGGTGACCGTGGAGATCGTCTCGACCAACACCGAGACCGAGGCGCTGCTGCTGGAAGCCAATCTCATCAAGCAGCTGCGGCCGCGCTTCAACGTGCAGCTGCGCGACGACAAATCGTTTCCCTATATCCTGATCACCGGCGACCATTGGGCGCCGCAGATCCTCAAGCATCGCGGCGCGCAGACCCGGCCCGGGCGCTATTTCGGCCCGTTCGCCTCCGCCGGCGCCGTCAACCGCACCATCACCGCGCTTCAGCGCGCGTTCCTGATCCGCTCCTGCACGGACTCCTTCTTCGAGAGCCGCACAAGGCCCTGCCTGCTGTACCAGATCCGCCGCTGCGCCGGTCCCTGCACCCGCGAGATCGACTTCGGCGGCTATACGACGCTGGTGCGCGAAGCGACCGACTTCCTCTCCGGCAAGAGCCATGCGGTGAAGCAGGAGCTTGCCGGCGAGATGGAGAAGGCCTCCGGCGAGCTCGAATTCGAGCGCGCCGCGCTCTACCGCGACCGCCTCGCTGCGCTGTCGGCGATCCAGTCGCAGCAGGGCATCAATCCGCGCACCGTGGAGGAAGCCGACGTGTTCGCCATCCACCAGGAGGGCGGCTTCTCCTGCGTCGAGGTGTTCTTCTTCCGCACCGGCCAGAACTGGGGCAACCGCGCCTATTTCCCGCGCGCGGAGAAGACCTTCACGCCCGAGGAAGTGCTGGGCTCCTTCCTCGCCCAGTTCTACGACGACAAGCCGCCGCCGAAGAACATCCTGCTCTCGCACGAAATCGAGGAGAGCGAGCTGCTCGCCAACGCGCTGTCGATCAAGGCCGGCCACAAGATCGAGGTCACCGCGCCCAAGCGCGGCGAGAAGAAGGAGCTGGTCGCCCACGCGCTGACCAATGCGCGCGAGGCGCTCGGCCGCAAGCTCGCGGACACCGCGACGCAAAGCCGCCTGCTCGACGCGATGGCCACCACGCTCAGCCTGCCGCATGCGCCCAAGCGCATCGAGGTCTACGACAACAGCCACATCCAGGGCACCAACGCGGTCGGCGCCATGATCGTCGCGGGTCCCGACGGCTTCGTGAAGAACCAGTACCGCAAGTTCAACATCAAGTCGGAAGGGCTCACGCCGGGCGACGACTACGCCATGATGCGCGAGGTGCTGGAGCGCCGCTTCAAGCGCCTGATCAATCCGCCCGAGGACGCCTCCGGCAAGGCGAAAGACGACGACTTCCCGCAATGGCCCGATCTCGTCATCATCGACGGCGGCCGCGGCCAGCTCAACGCCGTCCGGGAGATCTTTGCCAATCTCGGCCTGACCCAGGTGTCGCTGATGTCGGTCGCCAAGGGGCCGGACCGGGATGCCGGCCGCGAGACCCTGTTCATGCCGGAGCGCGAGGCGATCAAGCTGGAGCCGCGCGATCCCGTGCTCTATTTCATCCAGCGGCTGCGGGACGAGGCCCACCGCTTCGTCATCGGCTCACACCGCAAGCTGCGCAAGAAGGACATCCGCGAGGCCGGTTTGCAGGAGATTCCGGGCATCGGCCCGTCGCGCAAACGCGCCTTGCTGCACCATTTCGGAACCCTGAAGGAGATCGAACGGGCCTCGATCGCCGATCTCGGCAAGGTTCCGGGGGTCAGCGCCGAGAGCGCCCGCCGGATTTTCGAGTATTTCCATCCCCAGCCGGGATGAACTAAAGGGGACAGGGTCATATGGTCGTCGCATCCCGTACCCCAAGTGGGAGGAGCAGTTGACCTCAGGGCATCAGCGGTATTGGTAGGACGGATGAACATCGCCACGACACGAGGGACGACCAGCCGCGCGATGTCCCTCCCGAACATCCTGACCTATGGCCGGATCGCCGCGATCCCGGTCGTGGTCGGATGCATCTATGCGCAGTCGATCATGGACTATCCGCTGTGGCTGCGCTGGGTCGCGGTCGCCATCTTCATCGGCGCCGCGGTGACGGACTATCTCGACGGCTATTACGCGCGGATCTGGAATCAGCAATCGGCGTTCGGCCGGATGCTCGACCCGATCGCCGACAAGCTGCTGGTCGCCTCCTGCCTGCTGATGCTGGCCGCCGACGGCATCATCCATGGCTGGTCGCTGTGGGCCGCCATCGTGATCCTGTGCCGCGAGATCCTGGTCTCGGGCCTGCGCGAATATCTCGCCGCGCTCCGCGTCAGCGTGCCCGTGACCAAGCTCGCCAAATGGAAGACCACCGTTCAGCTCGTCGCCATCGGCTTCCTGCTCGCAGGTCCCGCCGGCGATGAGGTCGTCCCCGTGGTCTCGCTGATCGGCCTCGTCCTGCTCTGGGCCTCGGCGCTGCTGACCATGTACACCGGCTACGACTATTTCCGCGCCGGCATCCACCACCTCATCAAGGAGGATGAGGGATGAAGGTGAAATACTTCGCCTGGGTGCGCGAGCGCATCGGCAAGGCCGAGGAGACCATCGAGCCGCCCGCAACAGTGCGCACCGTCGAGGAGCTGATCGCCTGGCTGTCCGGCCAAAGCGAGGCTTACGCCTATGCCTTCGAGAAGCCCAAGGTGATCCGCGCCGCGATCGACCACGCCCACGTCAAGGCCGACGCCGCGATCGCAGGCGCCCGCGAGATCGCGTTCTTCCCGCCGATGACCGGCGGCTAGGCTCATGACCTGCCCCGTCACCATCCGCATCCAGGAAGACGATTTCGACATCGCGCGCGAGATCGCGGTCCTGACCAAGAGCCGCACCGACATCGGCGCAGTCGTGAGCTTCTCCGGCATCTGCCGCGCCGATGAGGACAGTTCGAAGATCTCGGCGCTCACGCTCGAGCACTATCCCGGCATGGCGGAGGAAGAGATCCAGCGCCACGTCGACGAGGCCATCTCGCGCTGGCCGCTCAACGGCGTCACGGTCATCCACCGCGTCGGGCGGTTCATGCCCGGCCAGAACATCGTGCTGGTGCTCACCGCCTCGCAACACCGCCGGGCGGCGTTCGAGGCGGCCGAGTTCCTGATGGATTACCTCAAGACCAGCGCCCCGTTCTGGAAGAAGGAAGAGAGCGCCACCGGGACCGGCTGGGTCGAGGCCCACGCCCGTGACGACGAGGCCGCCGCACGCTGGACGAAATCCTGATGGCAAGAGCATCGAAAAGAACAACGCGCGGCCGCGCCGCATCGAAACTTGCGAAAGCGGCACCCAAGCTCGCGAAGGTCGTTCGCGGCGAGCTGCTCACGCTGATCGATTTCGTCCGCTATGCGGTGAGCCGTTTCACCGAGGCCAAGCTCGCCTTCGCGCACGGCACGACCGATCCGGTCGCCGAGGCCGTGTTCCTGGTCTGCGAAGTCTTGCATCTGCATCCCGACCAGTTCGAGATCTTTGGCCATGCCTGCGTCACGGCGGCGGAAGGCAAGACCCTGCTCGATCTCATCCATCAGCGCATCACCACGCGGAAGCCGACGGCCTATCTCGTCAACAAGATCTACATGCGTGGCCTGCCGTTCTATGTCGACGAGCGCGTCATCGTTCCGCGCTCCTTCATCGGCGAGCTGCTGGATTCGCATTTCGGCGGCGACGGCGAGCCCGGCTCGCTGATCGACGACCCCACGGGGGTCGAGCGCGTGCTCGATCTCTGCACCGGCTCGGGCTGCCTTGCGATTCTCGCCGCGCATCATTTCCCGAACGCCACGGTCGATGCCGTCGACGTCTCCAAGGGCGCGCTCGAGGTCGCCGCGCGCAATGTCAGCGAGCACGGGCTCGATGACCGCATCACGCTCCACCGCGGCGATCTGTTCGCCCCGCTCGGCGATGCCAGATATGACCTCATCATCACCAATCCGCCCTACGTCGATGCCGAAGGCATGGCGGCGCTGCCGCCTGAATGCCGGGCCGAGCCAAAACTCGCCTTCGATGGCGGGGCAGACGGCCTGGACGTCGTCCGCCGCATTCTGCAGGACGCGCCCGATCATCTCACGGCGAATGGCGGCCTGATCTGCGAGATCGGCCGCGGCCGCGAACTGGTTGACGAAGCCTTCCCGGAACTGCCGCTGTTGTGGCTGGACACGGAAGACTCCGAAGGCGAGGTATTCTGGATTTCGGCCGCCGACCTCGGCTGATCCGTCGCGGCGATCACGGTCCAACGGAACAAGTCAAATTCGGCCACGTTCATCCCCCGATGCATTGTCTCGCTCTCGGAGGGTGTCCGCATGCTCGCGCCATCGGGCGAATTGTTACGCGCCGGCGTGGCGCTCAAGCTCAATCACGTCAAACGCGCCGCTCAATCCTATCTGCGTGACCAGACCAGCCACGCAACCGGCAAGGTGACATCCTACGCCGTGGCCGGCGGGCTGTTCGCGGTCGCCGGCCTGTTCGTTGTCGCAGCATTTTTCGTCGGGCTGGTCGCCTTGTACCGCTGGGTCGCGATCACCTACGGGCAATTCTGGGGCTTTGGCGCCGTCGCCGCCGTGCTGCTGGTGCTGGCCGCGGTCTGTGCCGGAATCGCGATGGCGCAGATGAAGCGCAAGGCCAAGCCGATCGTGCCGCTTGCGAGCCGCCTGCGCGTGGCGATCGCGACGCCGCGGATCCCGCGCGGAACGGTCAAGCAGGCCGTGAAGGAGGTGGCGACGACGATCCTCCCGCGCCGCTCGCACCCGGCGAACGCGGCCATGGCAACAGGAGCCGGCCGGTTCGCACCAACCGGCCCGTGCAGCTCGGCCTGATGCTCGCGGCGGTGGGGTTGCTGGGCGTCACGGCCGCGCGCCGGCGGCGCCACGGGCAAAGGATGGAGACGTGACATGCTGGTGCGGCGCTCCGAGCAGATCGACAGCTGGCTGCTGGTGGCGGCCACTGCCGTCTTCGTGCTGACGGCGGAGCGCTACTTTCAGGACTCCGGCCTGATCCGTCCGGGACCTCCGCAGGATCACCGCAACAGCGAGGCGAACTCACCGGAAACCAGCCCGGCCAGCGCGGCGACGCAGCCCGGCCACGGCCGCCGCTCGAAAAGCCCGTTCGCGATTCCCTGGGCCGGCTGGAAGGACATCTTCTGGCGCACCTATCAGCGCATCGACGACGATCGCCTGCTCGCCACCGCCGGCGGCGTCGTGTTCTTCGGCCTGCTCGCGATCTTTCCGGCCGTCACGGCGCTGGTCTCGTCCTACGGACTATTCGCCGATCCCGCCACCATCAGCGACAACCTCCAGAAGCTGGCAATGATGCTGCCCCAGGGCACGTTTGAGATCGTCGAGGAGCAGGTCGGGCGCGTGGTGTCGAAGGGCAACACGGCGCTCGGCGCCACATTCCTGTTCGGCTTCGTGCTCGCGATCTGGAGCGCCAATGCCGGGGTCAAGGCGATCTTCGACGCGCTCAACGTCGCCTATGAGGAGCGCGAGAAGCGCAGCTTCATCAAGCTGAACCTGGTGTCGCTGGCCTTCACGGTCGGTGGCATCGTCGCGCTCCTGGTGATGGTCGGCACCGTGGTCGCCTTCCCGCTCGCGCTCGATCATCTCGGCATCGCCCCCGAGAGCAAGCTGATCGTCGCGCTGGCGCGCTGGCCGCTGCTGTTCCTGATTCTCATGGTCGCGCTCGCCGTCCTCTACCGCTTCGCGCCAAGCCGCGATGCGCCGCGCTGGCAATGGCTGAGCCCCGGCGCGCTGACCGCCGCCATTCTCTGGATCGCCGGCTCGTCGCTGCTGTCCTGGTATCTCTCGTCCTTCGCCAATTACAACGCGACCTACGGCTCGCTTGGTGCGGCGATCGGCCTGATGATGTGGATGTGGATGTCGGCGATCGTCATCATGTTCGGCGCCGAGCTGAACTCGGAGATCGAGCGGCAGACCCTGCGCGACACGACGACCGGTCGCCCCAAGCCGCTCGGCAGCCGCGAGGCGGTCTCGGCCGACACGGTCGGCGCCACCGCGCCGTTCTAGCGGAGGACAACGATCAGGCCGGAGTTGATCCGGCCTGACCACACTCGATTTCAGCGCTTGGTGATGACCGCTTCCAGATATTCGCTGTGCACGACGATCGTGCCGTCATCGGCATGGTTGAACTCGCCGAGCAGCGCCATGAGATCGCGCTTCAGCGCGGCCTGGCCGCTCTCGTCGAGCGCGGCGAACGCCTTCAGCGTCGGCCCGTAGAAGGTCTTGAAGATTTCGAGCCAGTGGTCCGGCGAGCGGTAGCGGAACACGAACATGCGCGGCTCGGCCACGATCTCGGAAGCCTTGCTGCCGAACATCTCCTCGAGCCGAGCTGGGGTGCCCCACAGCGCAGGCGACTTCACGCCTGCCGGCGGGGCGATATGCTTGCCGATCGTCTTGAAGAGCTGGCCGATGAAACCCTGCGGCGTCCAGTTGGCGAGGCCGATCTTGCCGCCGGATTTGCAGACCCGCGCGAGCTCGGAGGCCGCCTTGTCCTGGTCCGGCGTGAACATCACACCGAAGGTCGAGAGCACGACGTCGTAGCTGTTGTCCGCAAACGGCAGCGCCTCGGCATCCGCCTCGCGGAATTCGACGGTCAGATGGTCCGCCGCCGCGCGCTCCTGCCCGCGCTTGAGCAGCGCCGGCACATAGTCCGTGGATGTGACGTCACACCAGCGCCGTGCTGCGGCCAATGTCGCATTGCCGTTGCCGGCGGCGACGTCCAGCACCTTGCTGCCGGCGCGTATGTCGAGTGCCTCACAGAGCTGCTCGCCGACGATCTGCAAGGTGGTGCCGACGACGGCATAGTCGCCGGACGACCAGGCGCCGTGCTGGCGCTGCTTGACGGCGGCAAGATCGGGTGTGGCTGGCTTGAGTGCGGCGGATGTCGACATGAGCAATCTCCTGCGGGTTGAAAACGCCGGGACGATAGGGCGCATGCGCATCGCTGGCCTTGAGAGCGGCGTTATTTTACGCTGAGGCCGCCTTGATTTCCGCGCGGGAGCCGAGGAGGGATTGTGACGTTTCAGTTCGAGGATTTCGTGCTCGATCCCGAGCGCCGCGAATTGCGGCGGGCGGATGCGCTCATCGCGCTCGAACCTCAGGTGTTTGATCTCATCATCTATCTCGTCCGCAACCGCGAGCGCGTGGTGACGCGGGACAATCTGCTCGACGCGGTCTGGAACGGCCGCGTCGTCTCGGAATCGACCCTGACCAGCCGGATCAATGCCGCCAGGCGCGCGGTCAATGACAATGGCGAGGAGCAGCGGCTGATCCGCACCATCGCACGCAAGGGCGTGCGCTTCGTCGGCGCGGTGATCGAGCGCTCGGATGCAGCGAAGCCGGCGGTCTTGTTGGCGCCCACGACCGCAGCGCCGACCGGACTGCCGCTGCCTGATCGTCCCGCGATCGCCGTCCTGCCCTTCACCAACATGAGCGGTGAGGCCGAGCAGGATTATTTCTCCGACGGCATCAGCGAGGACATCATCACCGCGCTGTCGAAGCTGCGCTGGTTCTTCGTCATCGCGCGCAACTCCTCCTTCATCTACAAGGGCCGCACGGTGCATCTGCGACAGGTCGCCGAAGAGCTCGGCGTGCGCTATGTCGTCGAAGGCAGCGTCCGCAGGGGCGGCGAGCGCGTCCGCATCACCGCACAGCTCAACGACGTCGCCACCGGCAGTCATCTCTGGGCCGAGCGCTACGACCGCGAGCTCGCCGACGTCTTCGCCGTGCAGGACGAGATCACCGAAGCCATCGTCGCCGCGATCGAGCCGCAACTTTACGCCGCCGAAAATTTTCGCGCCGAGCGCAAACCGCCCGACAGCATGGACGCCTGGGACCTCGTGATGCGCGCGCTGTCGCACTACTGGCGCGTGACGCGGCAGGACCATGTGGTGGCGCAGGCGCTGCTCGAAAAGGCCATCGCGCTCGACCCGAACTACGGCAAGGCGCTCGGCTTGCTCGGCACCAGCTACATGTTCACCGCGCATATGGGCTGGATGGAGATGGCGAGCGCCATCACCGCCGCCGAGCGCGCGGCGCGCGCCGCGATCCGCGCCGACGACGAGGATGCCTGGGCGCACAACGCGCTCGGCCACGTCAACCTGTTCGCGCGGCGGTTCGACGACTCGCTCGCCGAATTCGAGACCGCGCTGCAGCTCAATCCGAATTTTGCGCTGGCACAGGGCTATTATGGACTGGCCTTGAGCTATTGCGGCCGCTGGCAGGAGGCCGACGAGGCGGCGCGCAGGGCGATCCGCCTCAGTCCGCGCGATCCCTATGCCCCCGTCTATTTCGGCATCGCCGCCTATGCCCGCTTCCTCGGTAGCGACTACCCGGAAGCCATCCGCCTCGCCCAGGAATCCCTGCGCCAGCGCAGCGACTTCGTCGGCGCACACCGGGTGCTGACCGCGGCCGCGGGCATGGCCGGGCAAGCCGGGATCGCCCATGCCGCCCTGGAGGAACTCCGCCGCGCCCAGCCGAACGTGTCGCTGGCCTGGATCGCCGAGTTCATGCCGATCAAGCTCGCCGCCGACCGCGAGCACTACCTCGAGGGCTTTCGCCGCGCCGGATTGAAATAAGCAGCTACGAGGCCGCTATCCCCTCGAATCAACAATGATGTTAAGCTCGTGCGGCTTGGGGGAGCATGAGGCGTGACGGGGTTCGGACCGCGACCCGTGTTTTCCCGGGGTGAGGCAGTCAGCTCTTTGAGGCGTAACGCGCGGCATGATTCGCATTTCGACGATCTTCATCGCCATCTGCATGGTTCTGGTCGCCGCCTCGCTCGGGCTGGTGCTCTATTCGGTCGCCGGCATCAGCGGAACCGAATCCGCGATCGTGGCGCTGACCGCGCTGACCTTCCTGATCCTCTACAATGCGGTGTCGATGCGGCTGCGCGACCGCAGCGATGTCGGCGGCCAGATCGCCGACCTCTCGCGCGGCACCGCCGACCTCGCCCGCCAGGTCGCCGAGTTCGGCCGCCGCCTCGCTGCGATCGAGGGACGTATCGCCTCGTCCAATTCGACCAACTCCGACCGCATCCAGTCGGTGGTCGGCGAGATCAATGAGCTCGGCGGGCTGGTCAAGCAGCTCGCCACCACAGTGTCGGCGCATGAGGATCTCCTGGCCGGCGCGGCGCCACTGCCCTCTCCCGCTCCCGTCGCAAGTCTGGAAGCGGAGGCGCCAATCGATCTGGCCGCACCGTTCGATCAGAAGCCGGTCGCACCTCCCCCGCTTGCCACTCCGCCATCGCGCCCGGCAGCACCCGCGGTCCATACCCAGACCGCCCATCAGGCTCCCGCCGGTGGCCGCAACCAGACCCAAATGCTGGCAACGCTGCGCAACGCGGTCGACGAGAACCGCATCGACATCTTCCTTCAGCCGATGGTGACGCTGCCGCAGCGCAAGGTGCGGTTCTACGAAGCCGTGACGCGGGTGCGCGACGAGCGCGACCAGCTGATCGCGGCCGAGGAGTTCATCAGCATCGCCGAGGCCTCCGGGCTGATCGGGCGCATCGACAACATGGTGATGCTGCGCTGCGTGCAGGTGCTGCGGCGCCTGATGGTGCGCAACAAGGATGTCGGCGTGTTCTGCAACGTGGCGGCCTCCACGCTCGGCAATTCCACCACCTTCGCGCAATGCCTCGACTTCCTCGAAGCCAACCGGGCGCTGGCGCCCTCGCTGGTGCTGGAGTTCAAGCAGGCGACCTTCCGCAATCTCGGCCCGGCCGAGACCGAGAACCTCGCCGCGCTCGCCCAGCGCGGCTTCCGCTTCTCGATCGACCATGTCACCGATCTCAGGATCGAGCCGCGCGAGCTCGCCGATCGTGGCGTGCGCTTCATCAAGGTGCCGGCGACGCTGCTGCTCGACCCCAGGCAGGCGTCGGCCTCCGACATCCACCCGTCCGATCTTTCCGACCTGCTCGGCCGTTTCGGCATCGACCTGATCGCCGAGCGGATCGAGGGCGAGCGCGCCGTGGTCGATCTGCTCGACTATGACGTGCGGTTCGGCCAGGGCTTCCTGTTCGCGCCGCCCCGGCCATTGCGGCCGGAGGGGGCATCTGCTACCGGCGGGGCCGCGCCGAACCAGGCGCAGGACATTCAGGGATCCAATGGCTCCGCTTCCCCCAGCCCAAGCGCGACGTCAGCCGCAGCTCCGTCACAGCGCATCACCGGTAACGCCGCGCTCGCGCGCCGCATCTGATCGGCCACACACGTCATGACCACGCTGCATTTCGCCCAAGGCCTGCGCGAGCTCGTGGGCGGCGTCGAGGTCGTGCTCAGCGACATCTGGGGCGTGGTTCATAACGGCCTCGAATCCTTCCCCGAAGCCTGCGAGGCGTTGCATACCTATCGCAGCCGCGGCGGTACGGTGATCCTGATCACCAACGCGCCGCGCCCGGCCGACTCCGTGCAGCGGCAACTGCGCAAGCTCGGCGTCGCCGACGAGACCTATGACGCCATCGTGTCATCGGGCGATCTGACTCGGCTCTATGTCGCCGAGCATCCCGGAAGCAAGATGTTCTGGCTCGGCCCCGAGCGCGACAATTCGATCTACCGCGGCCTCGATGCGACCACCGCGCCGCTGGAAGAGGCCGACTACATTGTCTGCACCGGCCTCTATGACGACGAGACCGAGACGGCGGAAGACTATCGCGGCATGATGCTGAAGGCGCGCGAGCGCAAGCTGACGCTGGTCTGCGCCAACCCCGACATCGTCGTGGAGCGCGGCGACCGGCTGATCTATTGCGCCGGCGCCATCGCGGAGCTCTATCGGGAGCTCGGCGGCGAGGTGATCTTCTACGGCAAGCCGCACCGGCCGATCTACGAGCGCGCGATGCGGCTCGCCGGCGAACGCCAGGGCCATATGATCGACCGGAAGAAGGTGCTGGCGATCGGCGATTCCGTCCGCACCGACCTGACCGGCGCGCGTGAGTTCGGCATCGACTGCCTGTTCGTCACCCGCGGCATCCATGCCGAGGAGTTCGAGGGCCTCGACCAGCTCGACCCGAACTCGGTGATGGAATTGTTCGGCCATCCGCCGAAGGCGCTGATGCGCGAATTGAAGTGGTGATTTTCTAGCTCTGTCATTCCGGGGCGCGCGAAGCGCGAACCCGGAATGACGAACCCAGCACAGAAAGCCCGGGACAAAGCCCGGGCCCTCCGAATTCAGCTGGCAGCTTTAGCGCTTACGCGCTCGCCATGTCCGGGAAGACCGCCTCGATCTTGGTCTTCAGCGTCGCCGCGTTGAACGGCTTGACGATGTAATTGTTCACGCCGGCCTTCTTGGCCGCGATCACGTTCTCGGTCTTCGATTCCGCCGTGATCATGATGAACGGCGTGGTGGCGAGGTTCGGATCGGCGCGCACTTCGCGCAGCAGGTCGTAGCCCGTCATCGGCTCCATGTTCCAGTCGGAAATCACGAGCCCGTACTTCTTGCCGCGCATCTTGTTCAGCGCCGCCGAACCGTCGCTGGCATCATCGATATTATCGAAGCCAAGCTGCTTCAGCAGATTCCGGATGATACGGATCATGGTGCTATAGTCATCCACCACCAGAACCGGCATCGACAAATCAACCGCCATCTCGACTCCCCCAACGCATACCCAGGAATATTACGATCGGACCTGCCAGACCGGAGCCCGGCGGTTCCACGATCAAGGACTAGCATCAAGGCGTTAAACAGCCCGTTAACTGGGGACGCCTTCGAAGAATTGAAATCGTGTTCAATTCGGCCGCACCCTCCCGCTTGACTTCATCCGGCCGGTCGCGCCACGGTCCCGGCCGGTCCCGCCGGCTCCGAGAATTCCCCTGATGGCTCCGCCTTTTACCGTTATCCGCGACAGCACGCCGGATTCCGCCATTCCCCGGGGCGCCGTGGTCGCCATGGGCAATTTCGACGGCGTTCATCTCGGCCATCGGGCCGTGATCGCCGCGGCCCTGGAAATGGGCCGGGCGCATGGCCGCCCTGCGCTGGCCTTGACCTTCGAGCCGCATCCGCGGCGGTTTTTCAGCCCCAACACCCCGCAATTCCGCTTGACGGATGAACGGGCCAAGCTGCGGCTACTGGCCGGCACCGGGCTCGCCGGCGCCGTGGTCATGACCTTCGACAAGGCGCGCGCCGGCACCAGCGCGCAAGACTTCATTCACCATGACCTGATCGGGCGCCTCGGCGTCAGCGGCATCGCGGTCGGTTACGACTTCCATTTCGGCAAAGGTCGCGTCGGCTCGCCGAGCCTGCTGGTCAACGAGGCGCCCCGGCTTGGCATCGAGGTCGACGTGCAGCCGCATATCGACATCGACGAGCGGCCAGTGTCCTCCAGCGCGATCCGGATCGCGCTCGCCGAAGGCCTGCTCAATGATGCCACCACCATGCTGGGCGCGCCCTGGTTCGTCACCGGCGAGGTGATCCACGGCGAGAAGCGTGGCCGCGACCTCGGCTACCCCACCGCCAATATCCAGTTGGATGCCAATTGCGGGCTCAAGCACGGCATCTATGCGGTGCGGGTCGGCCGCGGGCCTGAGCGGCTGGATGGGGTGGCGAGCTTCGGCCGCCGCCCAACCTTTGATAATGGCGCGCCCCTCCTGGAAATCTTCCTGTTCGACTTCAAGGGCGACCTCTACGGCCAGACGCTCGACTGTGCCTTCGTCGGCTTCATCCGCGAGGAGCTGAAATTCGACAGCCTGGAGGCCCTGATCCGCCAGATGGACGACGATTCCGCCCGCGCCCGCGCCATGCTGGCCGCCGCCCCCGACGCGTTTCCGCGGCTCGGCGTGATCGATTGAGGCCCGAATCCGGCCCGCCGAACCTTTGCGCTTGCCTCGCCCGGCTGCTATGGAGGGCCCATGTTTGCGCGGCGCATCATAGGGATTAGCGGCCCGGCTTCCGCCTGAGCCTGAAGGCTCGGCGCAAGACCGGGATTTTGACGTTTCACCCCGCGATTCCCAATCGCCATCCGTTCCCGCGCCCTTCCGAGCCAGTCAGCCTCATGTCCGAAAAGCCGCAAAAGTCCCAAAAGTCTGAAGCCAAAGACTATTCGAAGACCCTGTTCCTGCCGCAGACCGAATTCCCGATGCGCGCCGGCCTGCCGCAGCGCGAGCCGGAGATCCTGAAATACTGGAACGACATCGGTCTCTACGACAAGCTGCGCAAGGACGCCGAAGGCCGCGCCAAATTCGTGCTGCATGACGGCCCGCCCTACGCCAACGGCAATATCCATATCGGCCATGCGCTGAACAAGATCCTCAAGGACGTCGTGACCAAGAGCCAGCAGATGCTCGGCTTCGACTCCAATTATGTGCCGGGCTGGGACTGCCACGGCCTGCCGATCGAATGGAAGATCGAGGAGGACAACTACCGCAAGAAGGGCAAGCAGAAGCCCGATTTCCGCGACTCCGCCGCGATGGTGGCGTTCCGGAAAGAATGCCGTGCCTATGCGACGCACTGGATCAACGTGCAGCGCGAGGAGTTCAAGCGCCTCGGCATCATCGGCGATTGGGATCATCCCTACCAAACCATGAGCTATCCGGCCGAAGCGCAGATCGCGCGCGAGCTGATGAAGTTCGCGGCCAACGGCACGCTTTATCGCGGCTCCAAGCCGGTGATGTGGAGCGTGGTCGAGAAGACCGCGCTCGCGGAAGCCGAGGTCGAGTACGAGGACTACACCTCCGACATGGTCTGGGCGAAATTCCCGGTCACCTCGCCTGCGCATGGCGCGCTCGCCAATGCCTCGGTCGTGATCTGGACCACGACGCCCTGGACGCTGCCGGGCAACCGCGCCATCTCGTTCTCGCCGAAGATCGCCTACGGCCTCTATAAGGTCACGGACGCGCCCGCCGACAATTGGGCCAAGACCGGCGATCTCCTGATCCTGGCCGATGCGCTGGCCGCAGAGGTGTTCAAACAGGCGCGCGTCACCTCTTACGAGAAGGTGCGCGACATTCCCGGCGACACGCTGGACGCGGTCGAATGCGCCCATCCCCTGCGCGGCCTCGGCGGCGGTTACGAGTTCATCGTGCCGCTGCTCGCCGGCGAGCATGTCACCGACGACACCGGCACCGGCTTTGTGCACACCGCACCGAGCCACGGCCGCGAGGACTTCGACGTCTGGATGGCCAACACCCGCGAGCTCGATGCGCGCGGCATCTCGACTGCGATCCCCTATACCGTCGACGAGAACGGTGCCTACACCGCACAGGCCCCCGGCTTCACCGGCAAGCGCGTGCTCAACGACAAGGGCGAGAAGGGCGACGCCAACGAGGCCGTGATCAAGGCGCTGATCGAGGGCGGCAAGCTGCTCGCGCGCGGCCGTCTCAAGCACCAATATCCGCACTCCTGGCGCTCGAAGAAGCCGGTGATCTTCCGCAACACGCCGCAATGGTTCATCGCGATGGACAAGGACGTCAGCGAGAACGGTCATGCGAAGAAGGGCGACACGCTGCGCGCCCGCGCGCTGCATGCGATCTCGGTGACGCAATGGGTGCCGCCGTCGGGCGAGAACCGCATCAACGGCATGATCGCCAATCGTCCGGACTGGGTGATCTCGCGCCAGCGCGCCTGGGGCGTGCCGATCGCCGTATTCGTGCGCGAGAAGGCCGACGGCTCTGCCGAGATCCTCCAGGACGAGATCGTCAACCAGCGCATCGCGGAAGCCTTCATGGAGGAAGGCGCCGACGCCTGGTACATGGACGGCGCCCGCGAGCGCTTCCTCGGCTCCCGCGCGAGCGAAGACTGGAAGAAGGTCGACGACATCTGCGACGTCTGGTTCGATTCCGGGTCCACGCACGCCTTCGTGCTCGAGGATCGCCAGAACTTCCCGCAGCTCGGCAACATCTTCCGCAAGGTCGACGGCGGCGAAGACACCGTGATGTATCTCGAAGGCAGCGACCAGCATCGCGGCTGGTTCCACTCCTCGCTGCTGGAAAGCGCCGGCACGCGCGGCCGCGCGCCCTATGACATCGTGCTGACCCACGGCTTCACGCTCGACGAGAACGGCCGCAAGATGTCGAAGTCGCTCGGCAACACTGTCGAGCCACAGAAGGTGATCAAGGATTCCGGCGCGGACATCCTGCGCCTGTGGGTCTGCGCCACCGACTATGCCGACGACCAGCGCATCGGCCCGGAGATCCTGAAGAACACCATCGAGACCTATCGCAAGCTGCGCAACTCGCTCCGCTGGATGCTCGGCACGCTGCATCACTTCAAGGCAAGCGAGAAGGTCGCCTATGCCGACATGCCCGAGCTCGAGCGGCTGATGCTGCACGAGCTGGCCGGCCATGCCGAAACCATCCGCAAGGCCTATGCCGCGTTCGATTACAAGACCGTGGTCGCAAGCCTGTCGGCTTTCATGAACTCCGAGCTGTCGGCGTTCTACTTCGACATCCGCAAGGACACGCTGTATTGCGATCCGCCGTCCTCGGTGGCGCGCAAGGCGGCGCTCACCGCCATCGAGCTGTTGTGCGATGCTCTCTTGAAGTGGCTCGCGCCGATCCTGAGCTTCACGACGGATGAGGCCTGGCGGATGTTCCGCCCCAACGCGGAGCCGTCGGTCCATTTGACCTTGTTCCCGACCGACATCGAGCAGCTGCGCGACGACAAGCTCGCCGCAAAGTGGGAGACGATCCGCGACATTCGCCGCGTCGTGACCGGCGCGCTCGAGCTCGAGCGCGCGGCCAAGAACATCGGCTCGTCGCTGGAGGCCTCGCCGGTGATCTATGTCGCCGACAGGGACATGATGATGACGCTGTTCGATGTCGATCTCGCCGAAGTCTGCATCACCTCGAACTACGAGGTGCGCGAGGGCGAGGCGCCGGCGAGCGCGTTCCGCCTCGATGCCGTGCCCGGCGTCGCGGTCGTGGTCGAGAAGGCGGTCGGCACCAAATGCGCCCGCTCCTGGAAGATCTCGCCGACCGTCGGCGAGGACGCCGAATATCCCGACGTCACCCCGCGCGATGCTCAGGCACTGCGCGAATGGAAGGCGTTGGGCGTGAGCGTCTGATCGGCCAGCCATGACCCCGCTCCGCGCCGGCATCCTCTCGGCCGTGGTCACGGTCATCCTCGACCAGGCCTCGAAACTCTGGCTGCTCAACGTGTTCGACCTCGCCCGTCGCGGCGTGGTGCGGGTGACGCCGTTCTTCGACCTGGTGCTGGCCTGGAACATCGGCATCAGCTTCGGCTGGCTCCAGAACGACGGCCAGGCGGCGCAGATCGCGTTGATGGCGGTCAAGGTCATCGCCGTGGTGGCGCTGGCGATCTGGATGGCCCGCTCGCAGACCCTGCTGGCGACGGTCGCGCTCGGCCTGATCATCGGGGGCGCGATCGGCAACGGCATCGATCGCCTCGCCTATGGCGCGGTGGTCGATTTCGCCCTGCTCCACGTCGAGATAGCCGGAAATACCTATAATTGGTACGTGTTTAACCTCGCCGACGTGGCCATCGTTGCTGGGGTGGCGGGGCTATTGTATGATTCCTTCCTGGGGGTACCCGCCGCAAAAGCGCCCTGATCCCGGCCGATACGGACCGGCAGGTGGAACCCTGTTTTTGCGAGGGTTAGGCCGCGAGCGAGCGGCAATCTGCCACAATATGGAACAGGTACAGTGATGCGCAGCTCGAAGACCAGCGGTTCAATGGTTCGAGATCCCCAAGGCGGGCTCTGGCGGGCGTTGAAAGTGTCCGCTGTCGCGCTCGGCATCGGTCTCGTCATGGCAGCAGGCGCCGCCCGCGCCGGTGACGACGATGATGAAGATGACGGGATGACCTTCGAAGAGAAGCTCATCGACAATCTGATGTCCGGCATCGGCGCCAAGAGCATGGAAAAGCCCGGCATCGAATACCGCGAGCGCTCGCCGCTGGTCGTGCCGCCGAAGCTCGACCTGCCGCCGCCGGCCGGCGCCCAGGCCAAGAATGCGCCGAACTGGCCAAAGGACCCCGACGAGAAGCGCCGCAAGGAGGCCATCGCCGCGCGGAAGAAGGCCGTCAAGGCAACCGAGAGCTGGCAGGCGGGCCGCACGCTTTCACCGGCCGAGATGGAAGTCGGCAGGACCGCAGCCCCCGAGCGTACCAGCAACGATCCGATTCAGCCGGGCACGAACTCCAATCCGTCGCTGAGCCCCGCCCAGCTCGGTTTCACGGGCGGCCTGTGGGGCATGATGAAGGGCGGCACGCCCGAAGAAAAGCAATTCACCAGCGAGCCGCCGCGCCAGTCCCTGGTCGAGCCCCCGCCGGGCTACCAGACGCCTTCGCCGAACTACGCCTACGGCGCCGGCAAGGACAATACGAAAAAGACCTACTTCGACATCATGTCGGGCAAGGACAAGGAACAATAGCGTTCCTGTCCGCTGCGACATCCTGACCGAAGCGGACCTGGCACCGGCGGCCCCTGCACGCCGGACGCAATCGATAAATTGCCTATCAGTAACTTGCCTACCCGTTGCGTTCTCTGCTTCGTGACGCGAAGCCTCAGCCGCGCGGTGTAGCATACCGCGCCACCGAGCCGGACATCCGGACCTCGGCCTTTCATAAGGATGATGATGTCCTCTTACCGATCGGCTGCCTGCCTTCTTGCCGCGCTGCTTTCGACGAGCGTCCTCTCAGCCAGCGCCCTCGCTCAGACCACTGTGACATCGGCCCCGCCCGCCAGCTTTACGCTCGGCAACGGCATGCAGGTCGTGGTGATCCCGGATCACCGCACGCCCGTGGTCACCGAGATGATCTGGTACAAGGTCGGCTCGGCCGACGAGACGCCGGGCAAGTCCGGCCTCGCGCACTTCCTCGAGCATCTGATGTTCAAGGGCACCTCGAAACATCCGGTCGGCGAATTCTCCCAGACCGTGCTCCGCGTCGGCGGCAACGAGAACGCCTCGACCTCGGTCGACTACACCAACTACTACCAGCGCGTTCCGAAAGAGCAGCTGCCGACCATGATGGAGTTCGAGGCCGACCGCATGACCGGCCTGATCCTCAAGGACGAGAACGTGCTGCCCGAGCGCGACGTCGTGCTCGAAGAGTACAACATGCGCGTCGCCAACAATCCGGACGCGCGGCTCAACGAGCAGATCATGGCCGCGCTCTATCTCAACCATCCCTACGGCCGGCCGGTGATCGGCTGGCACCAGGAAATCGAGAAGCTCGATCGCGAGGATGCGCTCGCCTTCTACCGCCGCTTCTACGCGCCGAACAACGCGATCCTGGTGATCGCCGGTGACGTCGAGGCCGCCGACATCCGCCCGCTGGTCGAGCGCAATTTCGGCGCGATCCCCGCCCAGCCCGCGATCCCGGCGCGGCGCGTCCGCGACCGCGCGCCGGCGAAAGCGCAGCGCTCGACGTGCTGGCGCAGCTGATGGGCAGCGGCAGCAACTCCTATCTCTACCGCGCCCTCGTCGTCGACAAGCCGCTCGCGGTCTCCGCCAGCGCCAGCTATTCGAGCATCTCGCTCGACCCGACCCAGTTCGCGATCTCGGCCGCGCCGAAGCCCGGCGTCAGCTTTACCGAGGTCGAGCAGGTGATCGACGGCGTCATCGCCGACATCGCGCAGAACCCGATCCGCGCCGAGGACCTCGAGCGGGTGAAGACCCAGCTCATTGCCGAAGCGATCTACGCCCAGGACAATCAGGCGGTGCTCGCGCGCTGGTATGGCGGCGCGCTGACCACGGGCCTTTCGATCGAGGATATCAGGAGCTGGCCGGACCGCATCCGCGCGGTCACCGCCGAACAGGTGCGCGCAGTTGCGCAGAAATGGCTCGAGAAGAAGCGATCGGTGACCGGCTATCTGATCAAGGACACCGCCACCGCCAAGCGCGAGGAGAAGCGTTCGTGACCTATCCCTTCCTTCGACGCGTTGCATTCTCCCTTGCCACCGGCGCGGCGCTCGCGCTCGCGAGCATCTCGCCATCGCAAGCGGCCGCAAAGATCCAGCGCCTGGTCTCCCCCGGCGGCATCGAGGCCTGGTTCGTCCAGGACGCGACCGTGCCACTCATCGCCATGGAATATTCGTTTGCCGGCGGCTCGGCACAGGATCCCAAGGACAAGTCGGGTGTCGCCAACCTCGTCGGTGACCTGCTTGACGAAGGCTCCGGCGATCTCGACTCCAAGACCTTCCATGAGCGGCTCGACCGCCGCGCCATCGAGCTCTCCTTCAGCGCCACCCGCGACACGTTCCGCGGCAGCCTGCGCATGCTGCGCGACAACAAGGACGAGGCCTTCGACCTGCTCAGGAGCGCGCTGACCTCGCCGCATTTCGACACTGCCGATGTCGAGCGCATCCGCTCGCAGGTTCTCTCCGGCCTGCGCCGCGAGACCACCAACCCGACCTCGCTGGCGAGCCGCAAGTTCCTCGAGGTCGCCTTCGGCGATCATCCCTATGGGCGGCAGACCAACGGCACCCTCGACAGCGTGCCGACCATCTCGGTCGCCGATCTGAAGGATTATGTCGGCCGCGTGCTCGCCAAGGACGGGCTGAAGGTCGCGGTGGTTGGCGACGTCGATCCCGAGACCCTCGGCAAGCTGCTCGACCACACCTTCGGCAGTCTTCCCGCCAAGGCTAACCTCACGCCGGTCCCGGACATCGAGGCGGCCAAGCCGCCGCAGCGCACCTTCGTGACGCTCGACGTGCCGCAGACCGTCATCACCTTCGGCGGCCCCGGCGTGAAGCGCAGCGATCCGAACTTCATGGCGGCCTATGTCGTCAACCACATCCTGGGCGGCGGCGGACTGTCCTCGCGGCTCTATCGCGAGGTGCGCGAGAAGCGCGGCCTCGCCTATTCGGTGTTCGAATCGCTGCTCTGGATGGAACATTCGGCGGTCTTCATCGGCAACACCGGCACCCGCGCCGACCGTGCCGGCGACACCATCGATGCCATCGACAAGGAGGTGCGCCGCATCGCCGAGGAGGGCCCGACGCAGAAGGAGCTCGACGAGGCCAAGTCCTACCTCAAGGGCTCCCAGATGCTGGCGCTCGACACCTCCTCCAAGCTCGCCCAGGCGCTGCTGCAGTACCAGCAGGACAAGCTGCCGATCGACTATATCGAGAAGCGCAACGCCATAGTCGACGCGGTGACGCTGGACGACGCCAAGGCGGCCGCCAAGCGGCTGTGGGGCCAGGGCCTGCTGACCGTGGTGGTCGGCCGCGCAGCCGGCGGCAGCACCGGCGACGAAGTCGAACTGACCCCCTTCCCTATGCGGTTCATCAAATGGCCGGGCTTAGCCCGGCCATTTGCGTTTTTGTCGGCGCCATTGCCGAACGTGGACGTCCGCGATATGTCCGGACATCAGAAATGGTGCCATCATGCTGCGGATATCCCGCGACCTCGTCATCGACGAGGACGACATCGAGATCGGCTTTGTCCGCGCCTCCGGCCCGGGCGGGCAGAACGTCAACAAGGTCGCGACCTCGGCGCAACTGCGCTTCGACACAGGCAAGCTGACCATCCCGGAGGACGCAGCCATCCGGCTCGCCCGCATCGCCGGCCAGCGCATGACCAAGGACGGCGTGATCGTGATCCACGCCCAGCGCTTCCGCACCCAGGAGCGCAACCGCCAGGACGCCATCGACCGCCTCGTCGAGATCCTCAAGGAGGCCATGGTGCGCCCGACGCCGCGCCGCGCGACGCGGCCGACCTACGCCTCCAAACAGCGCCGGCTCGACGGCAAGAAGCGCCGCAGCGACGTCAAGGCCGGCCGCGGCGGCCGCTTCAAACGATTAGCAAGCAACTAGCGAAAACTCCGGCCGCATGGCGACCGGAGTTTTGCCATTTCAGCCAGCGGGACTAGTAACGCTTGGACGGGGCTGCACCGCCAGTCGCGGCATCGTCGGCGGTCCCCTTGTGCACAGCGCTGCCCGTGGTGCCGACCGTGCCGCGGGTACCCTTGGTCGACTTCATGCCGGTCTTCTCACCCGCCGCGCCGGGCTGAGCGTTCATCTCCTCATCGCCACTGCCCATCGTGCCTTGCATCGGCTTGCTTTGCACGGTGCCGCCGGTCTTGGCAGGCGGCGCGCCTTGCGCGAGAACGGGCGTCGCAATGAGAGCCGACAGGGCGCATGCGATCATCGAGGTCTTCACCAACTTCATCCATTTCTCCTGGATTTTTCGCGATGAATGGCTCGGCGGCTCCCACGCCGCTCGTCTGCACCGGCCATCGCATCGCGCAAAGAGTTCAAGCGGCGCGGTCGACATGCAATGCGCATGGTGTGGTGATCGTTTAGGGATTTGACGGCGCTTTCGCGGAATTGTGCTCCGCATATAAGGCAGCGCGGAACACCACATGCCGCGCACATCTCCGCGCGCAGCGAAATAGCCCGCTACTACCACCGCATCTTTGGCGACGCCTAGAGTTTGCGCACGCTGGATTTGATGTGGACGGGCGAGCCTTGACGATGCGCGCAATCGTGCTGGGATTGTGCACCGCGATGGTGCTGGTGGTGCGGATCGCCGATGCGCAAATGCCGTTGCCGGCCGCAAGGTCGCCGGACGGCGCGACGCTGTTCAAGCAGCAATGCGCGGTGTGCCACACCACAAGCGCATCGGAGCCGACGCGGCAAGGGCCGCCACTGGTGAAGATCGTCGGCCGCCCAGCCGGCAAGGTCGAGGGCTTCAAATACTCGGACGCCCTCGCGAAGGCGGACTTCGCCTGGGACGAGACCAGGCTCGATGCATGGCTGACCAATCCGCAAGCCGTCGTTCCCGGCGTGACCATGGTGTACCGGCAGGCCAAGCCGGAGACGCGCGCCGCCATCATCGCCTACCTCAAGGAGCAGAACTGAATGGCAAAACCCGTTCATTCCATGATCCGCGTGCTGGATGAGGCACGCTCGCTCGACTTCTACAGGCGCGCCTTCGGCCTGGAGGTCGCCGACCATCTGAAATTCGCGGACTTCGCCCTGATCTATCTGCGTCACCCCTCCTCACCTTTTGAGGTCGAGCTGACGGTCAATTTCGATCGCAAGGAGCCATATGCGCTCGGCGACGGCTACGGCCACCTCGCGGTGGTGGTCGAGGATCTCGACGCCGAACACGCCCGCTTCGAGCGCGAGAAGCTCGCTCCAGGGCCGCTACGCGACTTCAAGCACGACGGCAGGACGCTGGCGCGCTTCTTCTTCGTCAGCGATCCCGACGGCTACAAGATCGAGGTGATCCAGCGGGGCGGACGCTTCGGCTGATCAAGTTCAAAAACCCAAATCACAAAAATCCACGGAGGAATGCCATGAGAGAAGTCGATCGTCGAAGCAAGCACAGCCGCCGCGTCTTTCTCAAGGGCGCGGCGACCGCCGTGCCGGTCGTGGCCGCAGCCACCAGCGTCGGTGTCAGCATCGAGAGCGCCTGGGCCGACGATGCCACCGCGCTTTCGCCCGCGACGATGAAGACGCTGCTGAAGGTCGCGCGCGACATCTATCCGCACGATGTGCTCGGCGACAGCTACTACATCACCGCGATCAAGCCGTGGGACGGCAAGGCGGCCAAGGATCCCGCCGTCAAGGCTCTCATCAGCGACGGCATCGCAAGGCTCGATCAGAACGCGAAGGATCGTCACAAGGCGCCCTATGCCGAGGTGCAATGGGAAGCCGATCGCGTGGTGCTGCTGAAGGAGATCGAGGGAAGCGACTTCTTCCAGAAGGTGCGCGGCGACCTCGTCGTCTCGCTCTACAACCAGAAAGAGGTCTGGCCGCGGTTCGGCTACGAGGGCTCCTCCGCCGAGCATGGCGGCTACATCAACCGCGGCTTCGCCGATATCGACTGGCTGCCGAAGGCTTAAAGGCCACCCAGGTTCAGGAGAACGCAGATGGCAAAATTCGATCTGAACGACAGCGGCGTTGTGGTGATCGTCGGCTCCGGTGCCGGCGGCGGCACGCTGGGCAACGAGCTCGCGCAGAAGGGCGTCAAGGTCGTCATCCTGGAAGCAGGTCCCCGCATCGAGAACCAGGATTTCGTCAATGACGAGTGGGAGAGTTTTTCCCAGCTCGCCTGGACCGATGCGCGCACCACGTCCGGCACGTGGCGCGTTGCGAAAGACTTCTCGGGCCTGCCCGCCTGGATCGTCAAGGCAGTCGGCGGTTCCACGACCCATTGGGCCGGCGCCTCGCTCCGCTTCGACGAGCACGAGTTCAAGGTGAAGAGCACCTATGGCAACATTCCCGGCGCGAACCTTCTGGACTGGCCGGTCACGCTGGCCGAGATGGAGCCATGGTACGCCAAGGCCGAGAACAAGATGGGCGTGACCCGAACCAACGGCATTCCCGGACTTCCCGGCAACAATAACTTCAAGGTGCTGGAGGCCGGCGCCAGGAAGCTCGGCTACAAGACCGTGCACACCGGCAACATGGCGATCAACAGCCAGCCGCGCGATGGCCGCGGCTCCTGCCAGCAGATCGGCTTCTGCTTCCAGGGCTGCAAGTCCGGCGCCAAATGGTCGACGCTCTACACCGAGATCCCCAAGGGCGAGGCGACCGGCAACCTTGAAGTTCGCCCAAGCAGCATGGTGGTCAAGATCGAGCATGACGCGAGCGGCAAAGTGACCAGCGTCGTCTATGCCGACGAGAGCGGGGCGATGCAGCGCCAGAAGGCGCGTATCGTCGCGGTCGCCGGCAATTCGATCGAAAGCCCGCGGCTGCTGCTCAACAGCGCCTCGACCATGTTCCCCGACGGCCTTGCCAACTCATCGGGCCAGGTCGGGCGCAACTACATGCGGCACATGACCGGCAGCGTCTACGCCGTGTTCGAGAAATCGGTGCACATGTATCGCGGCACCACCATGGCCGGCATCATCCGCGATGAATCCGTCAACGATCCGAAGCGCGGCTTCGTCGGCGGCTACGAGATGGAGACGCTGTCGATCGGCCTGCCCTTCATGGCCGCGTTCCTCAACCCCGGCGCCTGGGGCCGTTCGTTCACGTCGGCGCTCGACGGCTATCCCAGGATGGCCGGCATGTGGCTGGTCGGCGAGGACATGCCGCAGGAAACCAACCGCATCACGCTCGACCCGGTCGTGAAGGACAAGCACGGGCAGGCGGTTGCGAGCGTGCACTTCGACGACCATCCCAACGACATCGCGATGCGCGCACATGCCTACAAGCAGGGTGCCGCGGTCTATGATGCCGTCGGCGCCACCGTGACCTATCCGACACCGCCCTATCCGAGCACGCACAACCTCGGCACCAACCGGATGAGCGAGAAGCCGCGCGACGGCGTAGTCAACAAGTTCGGGCAGAGCCACGATATCAAGAACCTGTTCGTCTCCGACGGCAGCCAGTTCACCAGCGGCGCGGCCTGCAACCCGACGCTGACCATCGTGGCGCTGGCGATCCGCCAGGCGGATTACATTGCGGGCGCGATGCAGAAGAAGGAGATTTGACCTCAGGTTGCCATCGCGATCGCCCGGACGGCGATGAAGAGGGATTACCTATCCCCACCCAAGATGTCGTCCCCGCGAAAGCGGGGACCCATAACCACAGGGAGCAGTTTGACGAAAATCAGCCGTCCGGTACTCAGATCACCTGCGCTCGATGGATTCCGCGGTATGAGTCCCGGCGTTCGCCGGGACGACACCGAGATTGTGGATACGGCTCTCGCTGTAGCGGCTACTCGGCCGCGTCGAGAATCTGCGCCACCGTGGGCTTGAACTCCGGCACCGGCACCGTGCTCCGGGAGCGATAGATCAAACACGAACACCGCAGCAGCGAGGCGAAATTGTTGACCTCGCCGTGGTGGTCGAGCACCTCGTTGTAGAGCGTGGTCAGGAACTTGCCGAGGCTCATGCTCTCCTTGGCCGCGATCTCCTCCAGCGTGTCCCAGAATGCCATCTCAAGCCGGATCGAGGTGCAGTGCCCGCCGATCCGCAAAGAGCGGGTCTGGGATTCGTAGTCGCGTTGGGGCTGGTGCGCGAAGAGATGGCACATGGCGTCCTCCCGTCCTGTTGCCATTTTTTCACGATGCTACACCGCGGCCACGCACCCCACAATCAGGACGGTCACTGGAAATCGCATGATCCGGCTTGCGCGATTTTCTTGAACGTCCAATGTCTTCAATGTGATAGGCAGCCCTCTTCCCCAGGCCGCGACACCGCTGTTGCCCAACACATGCTTTTGACGCAACACGGCTTAAGATTGCCGCCGCCAGCGAATCCAGATCGCAAGCCCAAGCCCAGAGCCCATGCCCGTCCGCCAATTGCCAGAGCAGGTCGTCAACCGCATCGCCGCCGGCGAGGTGGTCGAGCGTCCGGCGAGCGTGGTCAAGGAACTCGTCGAGAACGCCATCGACGCCGGCGCGAGCCGGATCGACGTCTTCACCGATGGCGGCGGACGACGGCGGATCGGCATCACCGACGACGGCAGCGGCATGACCGCTAGAGACCTGGCGCTCGCGGTCGAGCGCCACGCGACCTCCAAGCTCGACGACGAGGATCTGCTCCAGATCCGCACGCTTGGGTTCCGCGGCGAGGCGCTGCCCTCGATCGGTTCGGTGGCGCGGCTGTCCATCACCACGCGGCACGCGAGCGAGCCGCATGCCTGGGCGCTCAATGTCGAGGGCGGCGACAAGTCCGAGATCATGCCGGCGGCGCTGGCGCATGGCACGCGCGTCGAGGTCAACGACCTCTTCTACGCGACGCCGGCCCGGCTGAAGTTCCTGAAAACCGACCGCACCGAGGCGGAGGCGATCCGCGAGGTGGTGCGACGCCTTGCGATGGCACGGCCCGACGTCGCCTTCACGCTTGCGGGCGAGGAGCGCGCGCCGGTGGCGTTCGATGTCGGGCGCGCCCAGCGCGGACATCAGGTTCGAGACGCAGCCGGTGGCTGACCTTGTCGACCGCCCGCTCGGTGCGGCGCGCACGCAGATTCACGAGACCTACATCGTCTCGCAAACCCGCGACGGCCTCATCATCGTCGACCAGCATGCCGCGCATGAGCGCATCGTCTATGAGCGGCTCAAGGCTTCACTGGCGGCCAACGGCGTGCAGCGGCAGATTCTCCTGATCCCCGAGATCGTCGAGATGGACGAGGCCACCGTGGAGCGCCTGCTGGAGCGCAGCGATGAACTTGCGTCATTTGGCCTAGCGATCGAATCCTTCGGCCCTGGCGCGGTCGCGGTGCGCGAGACGCCGTCGCTGCTCGGCAAGACCAACGCTGGCGGGCTGCTGCGCGATCTCTCCGAGCATATGGCCGAATGGGACGAGGCTCTGCCTCTCGAGCGCCGCCTGATGCACGTCGCCGCCACCATGGCCTGCCACGGCTCGGTGCGCGCCGGCCGCAGATTGCGCCCGGAGGAGATGAACGCTCTGCTCCGCGAGATGGAGGAGACGCCGAACTCCGGCCAGTGCAACCACGGCCGGCCGACGTATGTCGAGTTGAAGCTGTCGGACGTGGAGAAGCTGTTCGGGCGGCGGTGACGGTGCAGTAGGGTGGGCAAAGCGAAGCGTGCCCACCACCTATCACGATCATGGAAAGTTCGTCGGCACGGCGCGTTGCGCCTTTGCCCACCCTACGGCACCGGCGCTAAGGCCTCTTCAAAAACACGAACTCGGTGTCGTCGTACGCCCGCCGCTCCAGCTCCTCAAACCCTTCCGGCGTCACGAACTGCGCGGCTCTCGCCTCTTCCACCACCAGCAGTGCGCCCGATGTCAGCCAGCCGCCGTCACGCAAGGACGCGAGCGCCTTCTCCGCAAAGCCCTTGCCATAGGGCGGATCGAGGAAGACCAGCGAGAATGGCTCGACGGGGTGCGCTGGGCCGAGATCGGTGGCATCGCGGCGATAGACTTTGGTGACGCCGCCGAGGCCGAGCGTCTCGACATTGTTGCGCAGCAGCGCCCGCGCCTCCGCGCCGTTATCCACGAACAGCGTGAACTTCGCCCCGCGTGACGAGGCTTCTATGCCGAGCGCGCCGGTGCCGGCGAAGAGATCGAGCACGCGCGCATCCTCGATCGGATCGTCATAGGCGTGCACGAGGATGTTGAACACGGACTCGCGCAGACGGTCCGCCGTCGGGCGGATGTCGCGCGAGGACGGTGAGGCGAGATTGCGCCCCTTCAACCTGCCGCCGACGACGCGCAAGCTAATCCTCCCGCGGCGTCAGGTCGCGCTTGCCGTGATAGCCGCGCTTGGGACGGCGCGGCGGGCCGTAGCCGTTGGCCTCCATCTCGTTGCGCTCGCGCGCCTCCTCGCTGCCGGTGCGCTGCACCAGCACGCGGCGGCCCTTGCGGTCGGCGATCACGGCGCGCTTGCTGGCGGGCTTCTTCTCGCTCGGCGCGTCGTCGACGCGCGAGGATTTCGACGGCGCGTCGAATTCGGCGCCCGACTTCTCGATCACCTTGTCGCCAAGCTGCTCGCGCAGCACGCGCGACTTGATCTCGTCGACCTGGCCTTCGGGGATCTCGCCGAGCTGGAACGGGCCGTAGGAGACGCGGATCAGCCGGTTCACCTCGAGGCCGAGATGGGCGCAGACGTTGCGCACCTCGCGGTTCTTGCCCTCACGGATCGCGAACACCAGCCAGACATTGGCGCCCTGGTCGCGCTCCAGCGTCGCTTCGATCGGACCGTATTTGACGCCCTCGACCTCGATGCCGCTCTTGAGCGCGTCGAGCTGCGCCTGGGTGACGTCGCCATGGGCGCGGACGCGGTAGCGGCGCAGCCAACCGGTGTCGGGCAGCTCGAGCGTGCGCGCAAGACCGCCGTCGTTGGTAAGCAGCAGCAGGCCTTCCGTGTTGAAGTCGAGCCGGCCGACGCTGATCAGCCGCGGCAGGCCTTCGGGCAGATTGTCGAACACGGTCGGACGACCCTCGGGGTCGTCATGCGTCGTCATCAGCCCGCGCGGCTTGTGGTAGAGGAACAGCCGCGTGCGCTCGCGCGGCGGCAACGGCTTGCCGTCGACCAGGACAACGTCGTTCTGCGTGATGTCGAGCGCGGGCGAGTTGATGACACGCCCGTTGACGGTGACGCGGCCCTGCGTGACCATCTCCTCGGGCGTCGCGGCGCGAGGCGAGGCCCGCACGGGCCAGCGCCTTGGCGATGCGCTCGCCGGTCTTCTTCGGCTTCGGCGCCTCGTCGCGGCGCGGCCGCCCCTCGAAATCGCGATCGCGCTCGCGATAGGCGCCGCGGCCGCCGAAGGCCGGACGCTTCTCGAAGATCCTGCTGTCGTCCTCGTTGTCGCGGCGTGGACGGTCGCGGAAGCGGCCCTCGCTGCGCGGATGCTCCTGCCAGTCCATGCGGCCCTCAGGCCGCCCCTCGCGCGAGCGGTTGAACCGCGGACGATCGTCACCGGACCGCTCCTCGCGCGGACGCGAGAAACGCGGGCGATCATCACCGCCCTCGTCGCGGCGTCGCGAGAAACGCGGACGGTCCTCGCCGCCGCGACCACCCTCACGACGGTCGTCGCGCTGACGCCAGGGCTTCTCGTCGCCGCGATCGCGGCGCCGAAATCCTTGTCGAAGGACTTGCGCGGACGGTCGCCGCGCGGGCCGCATCGCGCTTCTGCCACGGCTTGGAATCGCCGCGCTCGCCACGATCGCGCGGACGGTCACCGCGATCTCCACGGTCGCCGCCCCGCGAAAACTTCCGCTCGCCGTCGAACTTGCGCTCGGGACGCTCGCCGCGCGGCGCATAGGGCCGCTTCTCGCCGAACTTCCTCTCACCACCGGACCGGCCGGCCGGCCGCGACTCGTCGCGATCCCGGCTGCGCGGCGGACGGTCGTCACGGCCATAGGACGGGCGGTCGCCACGCGGCTTGAACGGCCGCTTCTCGCCATCGCGCGAGGAGCGATCGGAGAAGGGACGTCGCCACGCGGCTTGAAGCTGGCGCTCGCCGCGGCCTTCGCCGCCGCGGTCATCGCGCCGGCTGTCGCGGTCGCCACGGGGCGGACGGCTGTCGCGGTCGCTTTGCCCTCGAAGCCGCGCTTGGCGAACTTCTTCTCGGGCCGCGCGGCTTGCCGCTGCGGCTGCCTTTGGCCGGGCCTCGCCGGCCGCGGGAATCGTTGTCTTTGTCGCTGTCGCGAGGCATGAATAATCTCACTTAAGGAGGCGGCGCGGGAGCAGTGCGCGCGCTCGTTCCGAGCCGCATGCTCAGGCAAAACCGGTAAGCACTTCTGCTGAAGGCGCAGCTACTAGCAGGTTTCTTTGGATGATACGAGGCTTGAAAGCCCCCTCTTTCATGGATTTGGCGCTCAAGACGGCCGAAAATGCCGGAAAAGCGGGCGAAGTTCCGATCGGATGCGTGGTGGTCCGCGATTACGAGGTCATCGCCACCGCCGGCAACCGGACGCTGACCGACCATGACCCCACCGCCCATGCCGAACTCGTTGCGCTGCGCGAGGCGGCCAGGAAAATCGGCAGCGAGCGCCTCGTCGACTGCGACCTCTACGTGACGCTGGAGCCCTGCACCATGTGTGCGGGCGCGATCTCCTTTGCAAGGGTGCGCCGGCTCTATTACGGCGCCGCCGACCCCAAGGGCGGCGCGGTCGAATCCGGCGTGCGGTTCTTCGCCTCGCCGACCTGTCACCACGCCCCGGATGTCTATTCCGGCGTCGGCGAGAGCGAGGCGGCGCGGCTGCTCAAGGAGTTCTTCCGGGAGCGGCGCTAAGGCGCGAGGAAGAACTCGCGCAGCGCCTTCGCGGTCACATCCGGGTTCTCCTCGGTGAGGAAGTGCCCGGAATCCACCGGCATGCCGTCGACGTTGGTCGCCCATTGCTTCCATGTATCGAGCGGCGTCGCGGCGGCCTGCGCGATGCCGGCATTGCCCCACAGCGCCAGCATCGGCACCGTGATCTTCTTGCCGGCCTCGAAATCGGCCTTGTCGAGGTCGTAGTCGAAATAGGCGCCGGCGCGGTAATCCTCGCACATCGCATGGACGCGTGCGGGGTCGCGGAACGGGGCGAGGTAATATTCGAGCGCGCGCTTGTCGATCGCATCCAGCGTCTTCGACTTGGTCTGGCTCGCCATCTTGAAGCGCAGGAAGAACTCGCCATTGCCCGAGATCAGCGTCTCCGGCAGCGGCGCGGGCTGGGCCAGAAAAGTCCAGTGATAGATCTTCAGCGCATAGGCGCGGTTCATCCGCTCCCAGTAATTATAGGTCGGCAGGATATCGAGCACGGCGAGCTTCGACAGCCGTCCGGGATGATCGAGCGCTAGGCGATACGACACGCGGCCACCGCGGTCGTGACCGGCGAGCGCAAAGTGCACGTGGCCGAGCCGCTCCATCGCCTCGACCATGGCTTTCGCCATCGCGCGCTTGCTGTAGGGGATGTGCAGGGCATCGCTCTCGGGCATGTCGGACCAGCCATAGCCGGGCAAATCGGCGATGATCAGCGTGAACCTGTCGGCAAGCTCAGGCGCCACCCGGTGCCACATCACATGCGTCTCGGAGAAGCCGTGCAGCAGCAGCAGCGGCGGGCCGCTGCCGCCGACACGGGCGAAGATGCGGCCGAAGGAGGTGTTGATCCATTCCGAGGCGAAGCCGGGATAGAGGTCGGCGAGATCGGACATCTTTCTGCATCCTTGTCTGGTCGGTCGCGAGGGCGCCTCGACATGAAAGTCGAAAACAACCCCATGCACAGTAGCACGGTGTGATCGGCAGAGGACGCTAAGTCCAACGGCCGACTACGCATTTTTGGAATGTCGGTGTGGCGGCGCGATGGCGCGAAGATCTTTGCGCGCGCAGCGGCAAAAAGCCTGTCAGCCCTTGGCCTTCTCCGCTTCCACCGCCTGCCAGCCGATGTCGCGGCGGCAGAAGCCGTCCGGCCAGTTGATGCGGTCGACGGCCTGATAGGCGCGGCTCTGCGCCTCTGTGACAGTCTTGCCGAGCGCGCAGACATTGAGCACGCGGCCGCCATTGGCGAGGATCGCACCGTCCTTCTCGACCGTGCCGGCGTGGAAGATCTCGACGGTCTCCACCTTGGCTGCGTCATCGAGCCCCTCGATGCGCGTGCCCTTCTGGTAGTCGCCGGGATAGCCCTTCGCCGCCATCACCACGGTCAGCGCGGATTCCGGATACCAGCGCAGATCGAAATGCTTCAACTCCCCGTCGCAGGCGGCGATGAACGCCGGCACGATGTCCGACATCATGCGCAGCATCAGCACCTGGCACTCGGGATCGCCGAAGCGCACGTTGAACTCGAACAGCTTCGGCCCCTGCGTGGTCAGCATGATGCCGGCGTAGAGGATGCCGCGGAACGGCGTGCCGCGCTGCTTCATGCCGGCGACCGTCGGCAGGATGATCTTCGCCATGATCGCATCGTGGATCGCGGGCGTGACCAGCGGCGTCGGCGAATAGGCGCCCATGCCGCCGGTGTTCGGGCCGACATCATGGTCGAACACGCGCTTGTGGTCCTGCGCCGAGGCGAGCGGGATCGCGGTCTCGCCGTCGCACAGCGCAAAGAAGCTGATCTCGCGGCCGGGCAGAAACTCCTCGATCACGACCTCCGCGCCGGCCTCGCCAAAAGCGCCCTCGAACATCATGGCGATGGCGTCCTCGGCCTCGCGCACGGTCTTGGCGACGACGACGCCCTTGCCGGCGGCAAGGCCGTCAGCCTTGACGACGATCGGCGCGCCCTGGCTGTTGACGTAGTCGCGCGCATCCTCAGGCTTGGTGAAGCGCTTGTAGGCGCCGGTCGGAATGCCGAATTCGGTGCAGAGCGCCTTGGTGAAACCCTTGGAGCTTTCGAGCTGGGCCGGGATCTTGTTCGGACCGAACGCCTTGATACCGGCGGCCGAGAGATCATCGACGATGCCGGCGGCGAGCGGCGTCTCCGGGCCGACCACCACGAGCTCGACCGCATTCTTCTTGCAGAACTCGATCACGGCGGCATGGTCGGCGATGTCGAGCGCCACGCATTCCGCCTCGCGCGCCATGCCGGCATTGCCGGGCGCACACCAGAATTTGGTCACGAGGGGAGAGGCTGCGATCTTCCACGCCAGGGCATGTTCGCGGCCGCCGGAACCGAGCAGGAGAATGTGCATCGAAGGCTCAGAATAAGGGGTTTTGCTGGGGGCGGAGGTCGCACGAATCGGGGCGGGCCTCAAGGGGAAACGCCTGACGCTCCCCGTCATTCCGGGGCGGCTTGCTCCGCTGCCCCTTCTCCCCTTGCGGGAAAAGGTGGCGCGCGAATGCGCGCCGGATGAGGGGTTGCATCCGCGAACTCCTCACCCGAGCGAGCCTGTGTCTACCAGCGGAAATGCCCTCTCCCGCAAGGGGAGAGGGCACAGCAAGCCGCACCGCGATGACGATCGCGTCTACACCTGCTTCCCCGCAATGATCTCCTGCAACGTCGCGACGTGCCGCGCGAAGGCGCCGCGGCCGGCTGCCGTAGCGGTGACGGTAGTCTGCGGTTTCTTGCCGACGAAGGCCTTGTCGACCGAGACGTAGCCGGCCTTGGCCAAGGTCTCGATATGGGCGCCGAGATTGCCGTCGGTGGCACCGGTGAGCTTCTTGAGGCGGGAGAATTCGAGACCCGCGGCGGCGGTCGGCAGCGAATTCAGGGCGGCCATGATCTTCAAGCGCAACGGCTGGTGGATGATGTCGTCGAGCTCGGCCATGGCGCTAGCTCCGCCGCATCCAGAGGCCGCCGACGATCAGGCCGGCGCCGTTGACGACGGCCATCCAGGGCAGGAAGGCATCGCCGGTGGCGAAGAAATAACCGATCAGCGTCAGCGCGGTGATCGCGAGCGCGATCACGACGAAGGCTGTGCCGAACCACAGCCCTGCCAGCGCATAGAACAGCATGAAATAGATGGTCCAGAACGTGCCTTGTTGACGCGGCGTGAAATGGCCGAGCACGTGCGCGCAGAGGAAGCCGAAGGCGATGAACATCACAAAGGCGAGCAGCATCCGCATGTCGAAGCTGCGAACCCCGGTCGCAGTCTGGTTCATCGTGCTGATCGCGAACGAGCCGGCGATGCCGAAGACGTAGACGGCGAACCAATAGTAATAAGCGCCGTGCGGCCACAGCCAGGTCGCCATGTTGGCGACGAACACCAGCACGCCCCACATGATCATCATCTCGCTGGCGAGATCGTAGATGCGCGACTGCCGCACGCGCTGGACGATGTCGTCGATCTCGGCCAGCGCGGCAGTGGCCTCCTTGCTGTTGATCATGACTGGTTCGCTCCCCGCGTCGCCACGTCCTCGGCGATCGCGTTGACCGCCTTCGGATTGGTGACCATGCCCATGTGGTTGACACCCTCGATCAGCTTGACGTCGACGGATGGCCTGATGGCCTGCACGGTCTCGGCATATTTGCCGGAGATCATCATCTCGTCTTCAGCGCCGCCGAAGATCGTCATGGGATGCGTCACGGCCGGCAGATCGAGGCGATAGCCGCGCGTCGCAAAGTTGCGCATCAGGCGGTCGGAATAGGTCGGCGTGAGGAAGCGCTCCGAATTCGCAGGCACCGCGAAGGCGAGCACCGGGAGCTGCGCGCAGCAGTCGATGCCGAGCTTGCGCAGCGCGGCGAGGCCGAGGAAGCGCGGGATGTCGGCGCTGGCCCAGCCGCCGGAATGCGGCATGTTGGTCGGCGCGTCATAGCCGAGATAGGGCGCGACCAGCACGGTGCGGACAAACAGGTCCTGCACGATCGGAGTGGCGGCGATGCGCAGCGAGAAGCCGCCGCCGGCGGAATGGCCGATCAGGGTCAGCGGCAGATCAGGCGCGCTCTTGCGGACATGGGCGACAAAATCGACGAGATCGTCCTCGAGCTGGCCGACGTAGCCGATATCGCCGCGCGTGCCCGAGGCACCGTGACCGCGCGTGTCCAGCGCCCAGGTCTCCACGCCGTGCGTGGCGAGCGCCGCCGTCAAGGCGTGATTGACCGTGCCGGAAGAGCCGGACGAGCCATGTATGAAGATCGCACCGCGCGCGGTGGCCGAACCGCCCGCCGCGTAATGGCGATAACCCAGCCAGGTGCCGTCACGGGCCTGGAAGCGCTCCAGCGCCGGCAGGGTCGTCATGTCGACGCCCTTGCGGGAGTCGGACACCGAGTGCAGCTCCGGCGGCCGCTCCAGCGGGGTCGCGATCAGGGCGGTGAAGATCAGCGCCACGGCACCGATCGCGCACAGGCCCCATTTCAGCAGGCTCAGAGCACCTCGCAGCAATTGCATCGCCATGGCCGGACTCCGTAAAACTCATCGTCAATAGAGAACTCTATAATACAGAGTACTCTTTCGATCAATCCCCGGATTGGCACTGCGCGGCGAAAATCCTTAACGTCGAGTCCGACCCCAAAATGCCGAATCGATTGCCGATGCCGCCTGCGGAACAACTTCACAACGCGCCTGAATTCACCGTCTCCGAGCTCTCACAGTCCCTGAAGCGGACGGTGGAGGACACCTACGGCCATGTCCGGGTCCGCGGCGAGATCTCCGGCTTTCGCGGCGCCCACTCCTCCGGGCACTGCTATTTCGCGCTCAAGGACGAGAGCGCCAAGATCGAGGCGGTGATCTGGAAGGGCGTGCACGGGCGCATGCGTTTCAAGCCCCAGGAGGGGCTCGAGGTCATCGCGACAGGCAAGCTCACGACCTATCCGGGCTCCTCGAAATACCAGATCGTCATCGAGGCCCTGGAGCCGGCCGGCATCGGCGCGCTGATGGCGCTGATGGAGGAGCGCAAGAAGAAGCTCGCCGCCGAAGGCCTGTTCGACGAGGCGCGCAAGCAGCTCCTGCCATGGCTGCCGGAGGTGATCGGCGTCGTGACCTCGCCGACCGGCGCCGTGATCCGCGACATCCTGCATCGGCTCGAGGACCGCTTCCCCCGCCGCGTGCTGGTGTGGCCGGTCAAGGTCCAGGGCGAAGGCTCGGCCGAGCAGGTCGCGGCCGCGATCCGCGGCTTCAACGCGCTGCCGGAGGGCGGCAAGATCCCGCGGCCCGACGTGCTGATCGTGGCGCGCGGCGGCGGCTCGCTGGAGGATCTCTGGTCGTTCAACGAGGAGATCGTGGTACGCGCGGCAGCCGAGAGCATGATCCCGCTGATCTCCGCGGTCGGCCACGAGACCGACATCACGCTGATCGACTTCGTCGCCGACAAGCGCGCGCCGACGCCGACGGCGGCGGCGGAGATGGCTGTCCCCGTGCGTAGCGAATTGTTCGTCGAGGTCGCCGATCTCGGTCGCCGCACCCGCGCCTATTGGCAGCGCGCCCAGGAGAGCCGTCGTAGCGAATTGCGTGCCGCCGCGCGCGCGCTGCCGGCGGCAGGTGATCTGCTGGCGATCCCGCGGCAGCGGCTGGATTCGGCGGGCGCGTCCCTGCCCCGCTGCCTCAAGGCCAACACGCATGCGCATTTCCGCAGGTTCACCGCGGCCAGTTCAAAACTGACGCTGCGCGTCCTGCACGGCCAGATCTCGCAGGCCGATCATCGCCTCACCGTCTGCGGCGAGCGGCTGGGGCTGTCCGCACGCTCGCTGCTGCGGCAGCGGCGCGACCGCTTTGCTGGGCTGGAGGTGCGTCTGCGCGCCTCAAAGCTGTCGAATGCACAGGCGCAGCGCAACGCGATTGCCCGCCAGCGCGAGCGCACGCATCGGCTGGCCGAGCGCGCACAGCGCGCGCTGGCAACGCTGCTGCACCGGCTCGATACCCGCGTCGAGAACAGCGGCAAGCTGCTCTCGGCGCTGTCCTATCGCAGCGTGCTCGCGCGCGGCTTTGCGCTGGTGCGCGATGAGGGGGGACATCCCGTGCATGCGGCGGACTCGATCGGTCCCGGCGCACGTGTCGAGATCGAGTTCGCCGATGGCCGCGTCGGCGCGACCGCGGATGCGGATCGCACCGTGCCAACGGCAAAGCGCGCGCCGGCGCAAGCAAAGCCGGCCACGCAGGACACAAAGCCCGCGCCGAAGCGCAAGCCGGTGGATCAGGGCAGCTTGTTCTGAGGCGCGAGGGTGGCGCTGCGCCCTCGCTGTCATTCCCCGCCGCCGGGTCTCGCCTTCGGCGAGCCCGATGACAGGCTCCGGCGGGGAATCCAGTACGCCGCGGCTTCTCGGTGAATCACAGACGCCTCGGAATACTGGATCGCCCGGTCAAGCCGGGCGATGACAGCGAATGTGTGGAGATGCATGTGGCCTACGCAGCTCGTCATATCAGACCCGTCATCCTGAGGTGCGAGCTGCGCGAGGCGCAGCATCGTGCAGAGAGCCTCGAAGGATGAACGGCCGAGATGCAGCCGGGCCGTCGCCCTTCGAGGCTCGCCGAAGAGGCGAGCACCTCAGGGTGACGGAAATTGATAGGGCCCGCCCTACCGGCAGGACAATCCCGCGTCGATCGTGGTCCAGAAGCCGCAATGGTCCGGCGCGCGCATCGGTGCGCCGGCATGGGCTTCGAACAGGAAGACCGCGACGGTGAAGACGATCAGGGCGGAAGCGAAGAGAGTGATGCGGTTGCGCATGAGGATTGCGTTTAATCGACATCGTGGTCGAAAGATGGCGCGATCACCTGTTGAAACTCGCAAGGCGCGCGATCCGTAGATTCCCGGTCGGCCATCAGGCTCCGTGCAGGGCGGTGGTCGATGCGGGGCTGTCCGCCTCTCATTGTTCCTCGGGCGGCCCCGCTTACCGCGCCAGCCACTCCGCGACTTCCTTCTGCGACTCCGCGCGCGCCTCGGAATCCGTACCGAGATGGCCGTGCTCTGGGGCGGCGGCGTCGCCGCTAGCAGCGGCCGCGTGCAGCGGCGTGTTGGCGCGGTCGAAGTCGTGATAGGCGCCGGGATAGACCACGATGCGTGCGAGCGCGCTGCGGCCGTGTGCGCCGTCCACCATCTGGCGGCAGGCCGGCGGCGAGGAGACATCGTCATTGCCGCCGATCAGCACCAGGGTCGGCACCCGCGTGCTCCACCCCAGACCGGCGGAAATCCGGCAATCGGGATAGAACGCGATGGCGGCGCGGAAATCCGCGCGCTCGCGGCCGCGCCTTGACGTGCATCTCCTTGACGCGGCATTGCGGCCCGAGCTCGCGCGAGCCGTAGCTGTCGGGCAGCAGCACGGCATTGCCCGCCTTGAGCAGGCGCTCGGCCCAGTCACGATAGCGCGGCAGCACTGGTTCTGAATGGTTGCCGAGGCCGCCGCAGCCATGCAGCGCGATCACGGTCGGAAACGGCCCGTCGCCTTCGGGCTTGTAGAGCTGCGCATGCAGCACGCCCGACGACAGCGGAATGTCGACCTGCTGCGGCGCCGGCGACGCATGCGCGGCCGGCATCAGCAGCATCAGGAACAGGGCGGTCAGTCGAAGGCGCATCGGTGTCTGCGTCAAAATCCTTCGGCCCAGCACTATCACGCGAAAACGGCGGCAAAACATCACAAACCGGTGGGTTTAACGGGCGGACAAGCCACCCTATCTATGCTACATCCCGTCCAACACATCGTGCCCTCCCGGGTTCTCCCAGGAAGCGGCCCCCTCCACGGAGACTTTCGACCGTGCTGAACAAGTTCGGCCCCTCGGGCCATGGCGAAGCGCAGGTGCAGTATCTCGACGGCGATTTCCGCGTGATCTCGCCGGGGACCTTCGTGCGCTGTGCCATCACCGACACGCGCATCCCGCTCGACGAGCTGAAATACTGGAGCGTCGATTTGCAGGAAGCCTACGCCACGCCCGCTGCCGTGCTGCAGCGCACTTTCCGGGCGCGCTGAAGCAGCCGTGAGCGTGATTTCGTAGATCTCGTAGGGTGGGCTAAGGCGCAAAGCGCCGTGCCCACCATCTCTCCACGGCAGCAACGAACAACGTGGGCACGCTTCGCTTTGCCCACCCTACGATATCGAGATCGCAGCATCGCTCCGCTATTGTGGCTCGGGACCATCCGTGCCCACGCAAGTCTTGATCGCACTCTTGCGCGCTTCGCCGACGACCTTCTGATCGATCGCCTGCTTCAGGCAATCGAGCCGCGCCTGCGCCATGCAGAGCTGCATCTGGTCTCGCTTCTCCTGCCCCTTAAAGTTTTGCGTCGTCGCAAGACAGGTCACGCGCTTGGTCGCGGGAACCGGCACGGTGGCGGTCGGACTTGGTGCAGGCGCCGGCGTTTGCGCCAGCACCGGCGCAATGATCAGACACACAAGGCTCGCGGCGAAGGCTGCGGACGGCAATCTCATCGAATTCTCCCGATCGTCTGACATCGATAGGCGCCTTGCGATGAATGTCGCCTGAATGGCAGGCTGCGACACGATGGCAAGAGCGCAGCCGCCCTAAAAGCGCGATGAGATCAGGATGAATCGTCATCGCGCTTCAGGTTATTGTTTGAGCATGATCTTTTCGGAAAACCGCTGCGCACTTTTCCGGATCATGCTCCAGCCGCTGGCGATGCAGCCGATCTCCAGGGCATGGCGACGAATGTGCCGGCGTCCCGACGGTGTTCGCGCGCGCTCGCACCGCCGGTCTCACAGACAAATGATCTCATCATGCCGATCTGCGTTGCATCGAATAGCGCGTGCACTCAATGGTGAGTCATTTCGCGCTGTAGTTGGATTCTTTGTTGCAATTCGGCGCGCTTAAGTTGTTTGACGAAATCTTGGTGAAACACAGGGCTGCTAACATGCATGTTAGGTAATTGGCCCTGTTGCTTTTATCGCGCAGACAATCAAGTCAACCAAAAGCCGTTGAGCATTGGAATTGGCGCAGTCTGTGAACGGGCTCATATCGAAGAGCCATCTGACGGGCTAGGATCACCTCGAAAATTCGCGGCGGCATATCAGTCAATCGAATACCAACCGATGGGGGTGTTCATGCCCACCATATTGGACCTGCTGTATCGTGAATATTGCCGCGCCCGTCTCGCTGAAATGCGCAAACAGCTTCTGATCGCAACAGAACGCTTCGAGGCTCTCGATGCCGATCGTCATCCGGCGGATCAGGGTGACGAGAATGAGACGAAGGCGCACCACAAGACCGGCCGCAACGCGCCGCATTGAAGCGGCTCGAAGACCGGTGATCTCTCCCGCGTAGCAATGGCCAAGCAATTGGCTGCAGTTTGGGAGGAAGCGATGAATACACCCGAATGCTATACCTTCATGGTGGCCTGCGCCTCGTGCCTGACCATTATCGGAATGATTGCCGTTGGTGCGTGGTGAGCACGACCAAGTGCTGAACCGAGATTGCAGCCGTGACGCCGTAGGGTGGGCAAAGCGAAGCGTGCCCACGACTCTCACTTTCAACCCAGATGTTCCTGATGGTGGGCACGCTGCGCTTTGCCCACCCTACGCGATCTACAAAATCATCGCCTGGAAAACAGCCGCTCGCGCGCCTTGTAGAGGTGATTGCTGATCAGCTGCCGCAGCGTTGCCGGATCGTCGAAGGAGAGCTGCACGGCGAACGGCACGATGCCGCCTGGCACATCGCCGCGGCCGCGCAGGCGCGCGAGGTCCTTTTCCGTCGTCACCAGCGTGAGCTGCTCGCGTCGGGCGTCCGCCGCAAGCAGGGCGAGCTCGTCGTGCGAAAACCTGTGGTGATCGGCAAAGGGGCGCGTGCGGGCAACATCGATGCCGCAGGCGCGCAAGCTGCGGAAGAAGCGCTCGGGATCGCCGATGCCGGCGAACGCGAAAACGGACTTGCCGGCGAGCTGCCCGACGGAAGCCGTATCCGGCGTCAAGCGTGCGCGCAGCCTGGGCTTGCCGCGCCTTTCGAGCTCGGCCGCGACATCGTCCGCGGCATGGCCGTCGCCGATCAGCACCAGCGCGTCGGTGCGCGCGAGCTGCGTCTTCAGCGGCGCGCGCAGGGGGCCGGCCGGAAACACCTTGCCGTTGCCGAGGCCGCGCTCGCTGTCGATCACGATCAGCGATGCATCCTTCATCAGATGCGGGTTCTGGAAGCCGTCATCCATCAGGATCACGGTGGCGCCTTGCGACTTCGCCAGCGCGACGCCGTCGACGCGGTTGCGCGCGACCGCGACGGGCACGTCGCGCACCATCATCAGCGGCTCGTCGCCGATGTCGGCGGCAGTGTGACGCGCGCGATCGACCATCACCGGGCCCTGAAGCCGTCCGCCATAACCGCGGCTGAGCACCACCGGCGTCTCGCCGAGCTCGCGCAGCAGCTTGGTCAGCGCCAGCACGGTCGGCGTCTTGCCGGCACCGCCGACATGGTAATTGCCGACGCAGATCACGGGAATGCCGGCGTCAAAGCCCTTGCGCGCCATGCGGCGCGCGGTGATGGCGCCGTAGAGCGCGCCCAACGGACTCAAAAGATGCGACTTCGGGGAACGTGGCCGGTACCAGAAGGCCGGCTCACGCATTGGCCGCTCCCATCTCGATCCGCAGCTGCAGCAGATACGGCTCGAGTGCGCCCATGGTGCGGTCGAGCGCGCCGCCGAGCTGATCCACCACGCCGCTGCCGGCGCGCTGCATCTTGTCGCGCATGGTGGGATCGGCCAGGAGCTGGCCGAGCTGCTTGACCAGCACTTCCTGCGTGTCGGCCTGACGCGCGCCACCGCTCGCATCGAGCGCCTCGTAGACGTCGGCGAAGTTGAAGACGTGCGGGCCATGGACGATCGCGGCCCCGAGCTTGATCGCCTCGATCGGATTCTGCCCGCCATGGCGGATCAGCGATCCGCCCATGAAGACGATCGGCGAGAGGCGATAGAACAGGCCGAGCTCGCCCATGGTGTCGGCGACATAGACGTCGGTCGCGGCGGTCGGCAGCTCCTCGCGCGAACGCAAGCCGGGCTTCAGGCCGGATGCCGTGATCAGCCCTGCGATCGAGGAGCCGCGATCCGGATGGCGCGGGACGATCACGGTGAGGAGTTGCGGAAAGAAACCGGCGAGGCTGCGATGGGCCGCGACCAGCATCTCGTCCTCGCCCGGATGGGTCGAGGCCGCGACGATGATCGGACGCCCGCGCGTCATCGCCATCAGCCGCTCCAGCCTCGCGGGATCGGCCGGCGGCGCGGGAACGTCGAGCTTGAGATTGCCCGTGGTGACGACGTCGCGGCCGCCGAGCGCGGAGAAGCGCTCGGCATCGACCTTCGATTGCGCTAGGCAGATGTCGAACCGCGACAGCAGCGCCGAGATGGTGCCGTACATCCGCCGCCAGCGCGGGAAGGAGCGCGGCGACATCCGCCCGTTGATCAGCACCATCGGCACCCGGCGCGCTGCGCCCGCCAGGATCAGGTTGGGCCACAGGTCGGATTCGATGAACAGCGCCAGCGACGGCTTCCAATGGTCGAGGAAGCGCGCGACGTAGCGCGGCGAATCATAGGGCACGTATTGATGGATGACGTCGGGCGGAAAGCGCTTGGCGACGACGGCCGCAGAGGTCACGGTGCCCGAGGTGAGCAGGATGCGCAGGTTGAGGTCGCGCAGGCGCTCGATCAGCGCGGCCGCGGCCAGGACCTCGCCGACGCTGGCGCCGTGGATCCAGACCAGCGGACCGTGCGGACGGACGTCTTGGCTAAGGCCCCGCCGCTCGCCGACGCGCGCGGGATCCTCCTTGCCCTGCTTCAGCCGCCGCTTGATCAGCGCAGGCGCCAGCGGCACCAGGCCGCTCGCCAGGCGATGATACATCCGCAGCGTCATCGGAAGCGAACTAGCCATCTGCGGGTCCCGGACGGCCGAGCTGCGCATAGGCGCGGCGGGTCGCCTCGTTCAGCGTCTCTTCCAGCTCGAGCCGCAGGGTTTCCATCATGGCCGCGTCGGCGTCCGGCGGAACGTGGATTTCCTTGATGCCGACCAATGCGCCCCGCCCGAATGGCAAATTGATGGTGGTACGGTCCCAGTTCTTGAGCCGGATGAATCGGCTGGTCGCCATCGCGAAAGGCATGATCGGCCGCCCCGATTCCCGTGCCAGCATGATGATGCCGAGCCCGGCCACGCGCGCGCGCTTGGGGACATCGGCGGTCAGCGCGACATTACAACCGTCCTCGAGCGTCCGCACCATTTCCTTGAAGGCGCCGACACCGCCCTTGCGGTGGAAGGCGCCGCCATGGTCGCCGGAACCGCGGATCGTGCCGATGCCGAGCCGCTCGGCGGCGATCGCATTGTACTCGCCGTCGCGGTGCCGCGAGATCAGGACCCTGGCCTTGTAGGAGTCCTTGTTCTTGATGAACGGGGTGAGGAAATGCTGGCCGTGCCAGAATGCGAAAATCGCCGGGATCTGCGGCTCGACGATGTCATAGACGTCGGGCGGATCGAACGTGAACTTGTTGGTCCGCCAGACAAAGCGCAGATATTCGGCCGCCAGGACCCCGACGCACGCTGAAACCAGCTGCTTCGCAGCGTATTGCGAAGCAGTTTCTTCAACGCGCCGGCTTCGATTCTTGGGTAGGGTCGAGCAGCCGGTGCAGATGGACGATGAAATAGCGCATCTGGGCGTTGTCGACCGTGCTCTGCGCCTTGGCCCGCCAGGCGGCGTGGGCGGTCGCATAGTTCGGATAGAGGCCGACGATCTCGACGTCGTCCAGGTTCTTGAAGGTGTTGTGCTCGAGATCGACGAGCTCGCCGCCGATGACGAGATGCAGCAATTGTTGCGGGGCACTATCTGACATGGATTCTGTTCCTAACGGGCTGCCCGGCAAAGCAGTGTTCGACAAGCACGACGAAAGCGCTTCAGGCTAAGGGGCGGTTTCGAAGATGCGCGACAATGCTCGCATGACGATCGCGACCCGCTGCCACCAGCACCCCGTGCGCCACTTCCCGGCGGTTATAGAGGATGGGATCTCCGGAGAGGTCGCTCATCCTACCATCCGCTTCCTGCACGATCAAATCGGCCGCCGCAAGGTCCCAATCATGGCTGTTGCCGCCCGCAAAAGCCGCATCCAGCACGCCATCGGCGACCCGACACAGGCGCAGCGCGAGCGAGCCGATTCGCGGATGCAGCTTGATGTCGCCGCCGGCGGTATTGAGCCGCTCGACCATCGGCTTCGGGCCGGCGACGCGGGAGAAGTCGAGCGCCGATCCGCCCGCCGCCCGCACGGCCTTGCCGTTGAGCGTCGTGCCCTGGCCGCGGGCCGCGAAGAAGAACTCGTTGGTGGTCGGCGCGTACACCGCGGCCAGCACCGGCGCGGCATCCTCGACCAGCGCGACGCTGACGCACCATTCGTCATGGCCGTTGAGATAGTTGCGGGTACCGTCGATGGGATCGACCACCCAGGTCAGCCGCCGCGACAGCCGCGTGGAATCGTCGGCGCTCTCCTCCGACAGCCAGCCATAGCCTGGAGTCGCCGAGCGCAGGCGCGCCTCGAGCAGGTCGTTGACGGCGATGTCGGCTTCCGAGACCGGCGAGGACGCGCCCTTGATCCACTTCCTCAGCTCGGTGCGGAACATCGAGTGCGCGAGGCTGCCCGCCTCCCGCACCGTGTCTTTCAGCAGCGCCGCATCGCGCGTCAGGATGGTTTCGAGGGAGTGCGCGTCAACGTCCGCCAAGCGTCAAACCCTCGATGCGCACCGTCGGCGCATTGATGCCGTAGCGGAACTCCAGATTGTTGGCCGGCTGCATCGATTTGAAGATCTCGAACAGGTGGCCCGCAATCGTCACCTCGCTGACGGGATAGGTGATCTCGCCGTTCTCGATCCAGAAGCCGGAGGCGCCGCGGCTGTAATCGCCGGTGACGCCGTTGACCCCCGAGCCGATCAAATCGGTGACGTAGAATCCCTGCTTGATGTCGGAGATCAGCTCGGCCGGCGTCGGTGTGCCGGGCTCGAGATGCAGATTGTACGGCCCCGGCGAGGGCGAGGACGAGACGCCGCGATGGGCGTGGCCGGTGGTGACGAGGCCGAGCTCGCGCGCGGTGGCGCAGTCGAGCAGCCAGGTCGTCAGCACTCCCTCGTCGACGAGCGCAGTCCGCTTCACTGCGACGCCTTCGGCATCGAAGCTCTGCGAGCGCAGGCCGCGCTTGCGCAAGGGATCGTCGATGATGCGGATGTTCTTGGCGAACAGCTGCTGGCCGAGCTTGTCCTTGAGGAAGCTGGTCTTGCGCGCGATCGAGGCGCCGTTGATGGCGCCGACGAGATGGCCGACCAGCGAGCCGGCAACGCGCGGATCGAACACGACGGGCACCTTGCAGGTCTCGACCTTGCGCGGATTGTAGCGCGCCACCGTGCGCTCGCCGGCGGAACGGCCGACGACCTCCGGCGACAGCAGATCGGCGCCATGCGGCGCCGAGGTGAAGTCGTAGTCGCGCTCCATGCCGGTGCCTTCGCCTGATATGGCGGTGGCCGAGATGCCCTGGCTGGAGCGCAAATAAGAGCCGTGGAAGCCGGTCGAGGTGACGAGCACCATGCCGCCCATGCCGGCCGATGCCGACGCACCGCCGGATTTTGTCACGCCCTTCACGGCGAGCGCGGCGGCTTCAGCAGCCAGCGCGCGGCGCTCGAGCTCTGAAGATGCGGGCACGTCGGGATCGAGCAGATCGAGATCGGGGAAGTCGCGCGCGAGCAGCGCGGGATCGGCGAGGCGACATATTTGTCTGATGGCGCGACCTTCGCCATCGCCACCGCGCGCTCGGCGAGCTTGGTCACGGCATCGCCGCTGACGTCGTTGGTCGAGACCACCGCCTGGCGCTGGCCGACCAGCACGCGCAGGCCGACATCGTCGCCCTCGGACCGCTCGGATTCCTCGCCTTGCGAGACGCCGCGCACCGCGACCGCATCGGCCGCATCCGCGCCGGCGCGCCTCGCCGCCTCCACCAGCCGCTGTGCGAGATCGGACAGCGCGGACTGATCGAACAGATCGCGATTGGCTTTAGGCGAAAGCGTCGAGCTTGGTGAAGGGTTCACAAACGAAATCCTGTTGGGGCGCGGGAGGTTTCGGGGCGACAGGCGCCGTGACCACCAGATGTGCCCAAATGGTGCGGACTTCAAGCGTTTTCAGCCCGCAAAAGGCTCAGATTCGCACGTCCAAGGCAACGTCTCGTCAATCATGCGCGCCAAGGTCTTGTCAATCATGCGCGGCGGTGAGGTTGGATTAACCAGCCTTTTTAAGCGGTTTCGGAAATGGACGCGCTAAGGTCCTCGCATCGACCGGGAACATAATCTCGGCGGGGAGAATGAAAGCCGTGAGGCGTCAAACATCAACAAGCGGGGTCGCTCCCGCCGGGTCGAGCCGCTCCTTGCGGCTCGACCCTCTTTCCCTTCCGGTCCGCTTCGATGCGCACGATCCGCGCGCCGACGGTTACACCCGGCAGATCGAGCTTCATCGCGAACGCGTCGTGCTGCGCCGTGCCGTCCGCGGCATGCAGATGGCGATCAACGTGCGCGTCAGCGACTTCGTCGGCGTTGCGCTGCGCGGCAATGACGAGGCGCAGGCGCTCGTCCTCGTGCATCGCGATCCCTCGCTCTCCGTTCCGCTGCAGGTCAGCGCCGACGGCGAAGAACTCAACGAGGCCTGGGCGATCTGGAGCGAGCTTTTCGCGCTGCCGCAGCTCGACGAAGGCGCGCGCAAGCCCGCAGCCCGCCGTCGCCGCGCCAACGCGATCCGCACCCGCCGTCCGAAATTCTTGATGCGCCGCCGCGCCGGCGTCGCGCGCGAGCTGCCGGTTCATCTCGGCGAACACGAGATCATCGCGCGGAATTGAACGGCACTCACAGGTGCCGTGGGGTGGGCAAAGCGACGCGTGCCCACCTCGTCTATCTTTTTCTCGGAAAGATGGTGGGCGCGGCGCAAGGGCGCCTTTGCCCACCCTACGGCGTCACGCCGCCCGCATCACGGCGTCCGTCAGCAATCCCGCAAACAGCAGCAGGCCCGCGTGCTTGTTCGAATAGAACAGGCGCTTGCACAGCTCGGGATCGTCGATCCGGAGGCGCACGATCTGCGAGGCGAGGTGCGCGGCGAAGGCCGTAAGCCCGAGCCATGCCGGCCAGCGCACATCACCTGATGCCAGCGCGACACCGATCAGCACCACCGCGAGGCCGTAGAACAGGATCAAGGCCTGGTGCGTGTGCGCGCCGAACAGGCGCGCGGTGGATTTGACGCCGATCAGCGCGTCGTCCTCGGCGTCCTGATGCGCGTAGATCGTGTCATAGCCGATCACCCAGGCGATCGACCCGGCATAGAGCACCAGCGCGGTGATGTCGATGCGGCCGAAGGTGACGGCAAAGCCCATCAGCGCGCCCCAGGAGAAGGCGAGCCCGAGGAAGACCTGCGGCCACCAGGTGACGCGCTTCATGAAGGGATAGACGGCGACAACGACGAGCGAGGCGATGCCGGTCACGACGGCAAAGCGATTGAACTGGAGCAGCACGACGAGGCCGACCAGCGCCAGCGCGACCAGGAAGGCCAGCGCCTGCTTCACGGTGATTTGCCCCGCGGGCAGCGGCCGCGAGCGGGGTGCGCTCGACCCTGGCGTCGAGGTCGCGGTCGGTGATGTCGTTCCAGGCGCAGCCTGCCCCGCGCATCGCAAAGGCGCCGATGAAGAACAGCACAATGGTGAGCGGCAGGCGGCGGACGTCGTGCGCCATGCCGCTCGCGAGCGCGGCCGACCACCAGCACGGCATCAACAAGAGCCAGGAGCCGATCGGACGATCGAAGCGGGACAGGCGCAAGTAAGGTCGCGCCCAATGCGGCGCGAGCGTATCGACCCAGTTGCCGGTGGAATCGGCAACACGGGCGGATGTGTCGCTCATCGGGTGAGGACGTTGCCGTTGAGCGTGTCGAAGGTGCTGCCGCCCTTCTTGCCGGCATTGGCTTCAGGCGCAGAACCAGACCCCAGCACCTCGCTCAGCGACGGACCGGCCGGCCGCGCCTGCTGTTGCTGCATCTGCTGCGCGACGTTGCAGACCTTCGTCGTCATGGCTTCGGTGTTCTTGTGGCCTTCCTTCATCTGCGCGCCGACCTGTGCCGGGATGCCGCATTTGGCGGAATTCTTCTCGATGTATTTGAGCATGTTCGTTTCAGCCTGGCTGAAATTGCGGATCAGCTTGCAGGCCTCGTCCGGCGGGGCGTGACGGTCGCTCGCGGCCTTGATCAGCTTGCCGCGCTTTTCGGCCTCCTCGCGCAGAGGCAAGAACGCCTTCATGCAGTCCTCACCGGAACCGGCCTGCGTCGGCGGAGCGGCGCTGAAGGCGCCGGCGCCGCCAATGGGCGCAGCGCCATTCACGGGAAACGAGGATTGCGGTGCCGCGCCGACAGAGGCGGTCGGCGCCGAGCCGTTCACGGGCGGAAAGGCCGAGCTGCTCGCAGCCTGGTTCGGTAGCGGCGCCGGGAAGGCGCTTTGCGCATAGGCGCCCGCGGCGCCCAGGCTGATCATGGCGACAGTGATCGGAACCATCAAATGACGGATCATCAAGACAGTCTCTCCGGCAGGAGCTTACGGGGCTCGGCGTCTTCCCAATTGAAGCGCAACCAGCGTGCTCGCGTATTTACGATTCCCGCCGGCCCTTAACAACCCGTCGAATAGGGCAAGAGCGCGGCGTCGGGACGCACCAAAGTGGCGATATTTACCCCGAAAGTGCTGCTTTCGGTTAAGAAAGCCGGCAAATCGGACCTTCGAACCATGCCTTCCCACGATTTCCGCGCCCCCCGCCTGTTCGTCGACGCTCCCCTGGCCCAGGACGCCAGGGTCGCGCTCGACCGCGACCAGAGCAATTATCTCGGCAATGTGCTGCGGCTGGCCGCCGGGGCCGAAGTTCTGGCCTTCAACGGCCGCGACGGCGAGTGGCAGGCCGCCATCGAGGGCCGCAAGCGGCCGGATGGGCTGGTGATCCTGCAGCAGACCCGGCCCCAGGACCGTCTGGCCGACCTCGCCTACGTCTTCGCCCCGCTCAAGCATGCCCGGCTCGACTACATGGTCCAGAAGGCCATCGAGATGGGTGCCGCGACGCTGCAACCAGTCCTGACCCGGTTCACCCAGGCTTCCCGGGTCAACACCGAGCGGATGCGCGCCAATGTGGTCGAGGCGGCCGAGCAATGCGGCATCCTGAGCATCGCCGGTGTCGCCGAGCCGGTGCCGCTAGAGCGCTACCTGAGCCAGCGCCCCGCCGATCGGCTGCTGATCTTCTGCGATGAAGCGGCAGACGTCCAAAATCCTGTCCAGAACCTGCAAAAACGCGCGCGAGGCGGCCGGCCACGGCGTCGACGTGCTGATCGGTCCCGAAGGCGGCTTTGCCGAAGAAGAGCGGGCCCTGCTGCTGCGGCAGCCCAAGATCCTGCGGCTGGCGCTGGGTCCGCGGATCATGCGGGCCGACACCGCCGCGGTGGCAGCGCTGGCGCTGGTGCAAGCGGTGCTGGGCGATTGGGGCGGCGGTTAGCCTATTCCCCTCGCAGCGACCGCTGCAAGGTCTCGGACGGCAGTTCCCCGAAGGCTGCCCGGTAACTCGCCGCGAACTCGCTCAGATGCCAGAAGCCATGCGCAATCGCGCAGGACTTCACACTGCGCGCTGCCGGGCCGACGCGCAGCTGCTTGCGCACCGACCAAAGGCGCAACACCCGGCTGTAGCGATTCGGGCTCATGCCGCAAATGGCCAGCGTCGCGCTCTGGAGGGTCCGAACCGACACGCCCACCTGCTCTGCCAGTTCGGTGGTCTTGGGCCAGATCATCAGATTGCGCCGTATCGACTCTTCCATGTCCACGACGATCTGCCGATAGCGATTCGTCAGGGATGGAGCAGCCGCACTAGTCACGCTGGTCCGGATTGCGGCATCCACGGTGCTGAGCAGCGATTGCTCGACGACGGCTCGCGAGGCCGGCTCGTCCAGGACGTCTGGATCATAGGCTGCGGTTTCAAGCGTCGTGGAGATCAAGCCGCGCAGAGAGGCGAGCATGCCCGGTGCCGCATTCAGCAGGTGATAGCCGTCGCTCAATTGTCCCCAAGGCTCGCGCCCGGGCGCACTGAAATATGCAACACCTATCAGGCGCCCCTCGGGCTCATAGACCAGGCAATCGGACGCTCCCTTTAGAATCACGATCGAGCTGCCAATCGTCCGCCCGTTGATCCGGGTCGCGGTCACATGATCCATCGGAACCACCACGGCGACGGCATGGGCCAGGTCATAACCGCGAATGATCCGCGGGAACGTCTTCACCAGCGAGAGAGTCATGTTTGGCAGGCTAAGCCTGGCGCGCATGATGGCAGTTGTCCCGACAGACAGCGGCATGCTGGACGCGCCGGCATATCGCTCGGTTTCGCCGAAATGATCGAAGTCGTACGATTGAAGCTCGAGGGCAGCGGATGGCCTCAGCCCCTGAAAAGACAGCCCGCCGTTCGCCGCTATTTTTTGCGCTCCATCGCGAGCGATGTTGAGATGGCTTCGATCCATATCCCGCCGCTTATTTCGCCTTCCTCGTGGATGTAGCGCCCTTGCGGACGCGCAGATCGTCCGGCCCGTTGATGCCGGAGCGCTTGAGATCGCGCAGCAGTTTGGTCAGCAACAGCATATTGGTCTTCTGCAGTTCGTGATTGTTCCCAAACCTGAAAGCGTTCTGCTCGGTCACGATGAGCCCGGCCTTGGTCTCGGCGAGAATCTTTCGTTTCTTAAGTCCTGTCACGCGACGGCGAACTGTCTCGAGCGGCAGGCTGAGGAAGCGAGAGAGTGCCGCCCGAGACACACCTTGCTTGATCGCATCCGGCTCGACCGCATGAATGCTGGAGAAGCTCTCGTCCAGCGACGGGTCGTTCATCACATTGATGACATTCGCGTTGAGAATTGCATGAACGATCAGAAGGTCCAGCGGATCGAACTCGTCGTAATGCCGGAACATCTCGCTGATCGAAAACAGCATATAGGCCAGCGTATGCCGCGAGACCGCCCGGATAACATCTGAAGTATTGCGCATGAATCGGAAACCAATATTTACATTGTAAACGAAGGGCGGCAGCAGATGAATGATCCGCCATACCCAAAATGAGTATGCGACGACTTGCCCGCCGCACTCAATTTCTCAATGTGAGGTCGAGCCTGCGGTTGCGGCGGCGAGTCGCATGCGACGCACAAAATCAGCGACCAGCAATGAGGCTGCCGCTGGGGACGACCTGACCATGGACGACGATGCATTGGAGATGCGGCGGCGCGAGGAACTCGGGCTGATCAAGGCGTTTCTCGGCATAAGGGACCCGGGCAAAAGGCACAGAATTCTCGAGCTTGCCGAGCAGCTCGCAGATCACGCTGTGCTGGAAGCAGCAGGGCTTGTCTTCGCTTCCACCGGCGCATTGCCTGACGATGGGTCCATAGACGTCGCTGGCCAAACCGAATGAAAGCCAGACCTCTCGTTTTCAGGTATTAAATTACCTGAGACACTTTCCGCGAGATCGCGTCCTTCCAGCTCCAAAGCCGTTAAGGGATTGATCCATTGGAGGTCGAAACCGCTTTCGGGCCATGCTAAGGGCTGCGCCAATTCGCCTCCCCCTTGCCTTGCCCGGTTCCACCGGGACGATGGACCCTGAGATGACCGCGACTGCCACCTCAAATGCTGCCGGCTCCGCCGCCTGGGCGGATACGCTGCTCTTGTCGTTCGCGCAGGCCGGCTATGTCAGGGCCGAGCCCGCGATCCTGCAACCGGCCGAGCCGTTCCTCGACCTCTCCGGCGAGGACATCCGCAAGAGCCTGTACCTGACCACGGACCTCTCCGGCGAGGAGCTCTGCCTGCGGCCGGACCTCACCATTCCGGTCGCCCGCGACTACCTCGCATCTAGCCAGGCCGGCCAGCCGGCGGGGTTCAGCTATCTCGGTCCGGTGTTCCGCTACCGCAGCGGCCAGGCCAGCGAATTCCTTCAGGCCGGCATCGAATCGTTCGGTCGTCAGGACCGCGCCGCGGCCGACGCCGAGATGCTGGCGCTGGCGCTGGAGGCCACGGGGGCCTTCGGCGTCCGCGATGTCGAGATCCGCACCGGCGACGTCGCGCTGTTCAATGCGCTGCTCGACGCGCTGAACCTTTTTCCGGTCTGGCGCCGCCGCCTGGTCAAGGATTTCAACCGCAAGATCAGTCTGGAGAAAGATCTGGAGAAGCTGGCGGCCGCGGCCACCGCGACCCGCAGCGAATATGAGGGCGTGCTCGCCGCACTCGCCGGCTCCGACCGCAAGGCGGCGCTGGCCTTCGTCACCGATCTGATGTCGATCGCCGGCACCACAAATGTCGGCGGCCGCACCACGGCGGAGATCGCTGATCGTTTCCTGGAGCAATCGACGCTGAAGGGCGGCGCGCTGCCGCGCGAGGCGATCGCCGTGCTCAAGCGCTTCCTGTCGATATCAGGCAATCCGGACGACGCCATCGCCGAGCTGCGCGCGCTCACCGCGGATGCGAAGCTCGATCTGTCTGCCGCGATCGACCAGTTCGAGAGCCGGGTCGGCTTCATGGCGGCGCGCGGAATCGACGTGAAGCAGACGCGCTTCTCGACAGCGTTCGGGCGCGGCCTCGACTATTACACCGGCTTCGAATTCGAGTTGCATCACCGCGGCAACGGCGTCGAGCCGCTGGTCGCCGGCGGCCGCTATGACGGGCTGATGACCCAGCTTGGATCGGCCGAGCCGATCCCCGCCGTCGGGTTCTCGGTCTGGATCGATGCGCTGAGCCGCATCGGCCGCAAGGTGGGAGCTTAAGTCATGAGCGCGCCGTTCGTTCTGGCCGTTCCCTCCAAGGGCCGCCTTCAGGAAAACACCGAAGCGTTCTTCGCCCGCGCCGGCCTCAAGCTGTCGAAGGCCGGCGGCGCACGCGATTATCGCGGCACCATCGCAGGCCTCGACAATGTCGAGGTCGCCTATCTCTCGGCCAGCGAGATCGCCGCGCAGCTCGCCCGCGGCTTTGCGCATCTCGGCGTCACCGGCGAGGACCTGGTGCGCGAGAACATCGCGGACGCCGACAAGCGCGTGTCGCTGATCGAGGGCCTCGGCTTCGGCTATGCCGACGTCGTCGTCGCGGTGCCGCAGGCCTGGATCGACGTCCGCACCATGGCCGACCTCGACGACGTCACCACCGGCTTCCGCGAGCAGCATCACATGCGGATGCGGGTCGCGACCAAGTTCATCAACCTGACCCGCACGTTCTTCTCGCAGCATGGCATCACCGATTACCGCATCGTCGAAAGCGCGGGCGCCACCGAAGGCGCGCCGGCGGCCGGCAGCGCCGAGCTGATCGTCGACATCACCACCACGGGAGCCACGCTCGCCGCCAACGGCCTGCGGGTGCTCGACGACGGCGTGATGCTGCGCAGCCAGGCCAATCTGGTGGCGTCGAAGGACGCCGACTGGTCGTCGCAGGCGCGCGAGACCGCGCGCGTCATCCTCGACCACATCGCCGCAAGGGCGCGGGCCAACAAATACCGCGAGGTCCGCACCCGCTTCCGCCAGTGCGACGCGGCGCTGCTCGGCGAAGCCCACACCCGGTTCGGCGTCGAGGCCCCGTTCGGCGGCCCGACCTCGTCAGGCATGTTGACGCTGCACTGCCCGCCGGGCCAGCTCTATGCGGTCGCCAGCTTCCTGCGCGAGCACGGCGCCGAGACCGTCTCGGTGGTCTCGCTCGACTATGTGTTCGACCGGGAGAACCCGCTGTTCGCCAAACTCGAGGCGTTCCTGCGGCGGTGAGCCTCAGGTTCGTTCAGCGTAGCGACAGCAAACGGCAGCTACCATATGCTGTTGAGAAGACTTGATCGCCTCTGGAACCCTAATCGATGACGCTGGGCTCTGACGTTTCCGGCCTGACAACCACCCCAAGCAGCGCCGCCGCGAAGGGGCTGTCGATTGTCGTCCCCGTCTACAACGAGGCGGCGGGCCTTGCCGCCCTGCACCAGCGCATCTGCGATCTCGCCAGGACGCTGCGGCAGCGCTATCGGCTGTCCTGCGAGGTCGTCTATGTCGACGACGGCAGCGCGGATGCGACGCTGTCGATCGCCCGTTCGCTGCCGGCCGACGCGATCGACGTCCAGGTGGTGTCGCTGTCGCGCAATTTCGGCAAGGAGGCGGCGCTGATGGCCGGCCTCGACCATGCCCGGCTCGGCGCCGTGATGTTCATGGACGGCGACGGCCAGCATCCGCCGGCCCTGATCGAGCAGCTGGTGCGACACTGGATCGAAGACGGCTATGACGTCGTCTATACCGCCAAGGCGCATCGCGACAACGAAACCTTCCTGCGGCGGCTCGCCGTGCACGGCTTCTACGCCCTGATCAACTGGGGCGCGCGCCAGAAGATTCCGGAGGACGCCGGCGACTTCCGCCTGCTCTCGCCGCGCGCGGTCACGGCGCTGCGGCAGCTGCCGGAGCGCAACCGCTTCTTCAAGGGCCTCGCCAGCTGGATCGGCTTCCGCCAGATCCGCGTCGATTACGAGCCGGCGCCCCGCGCCCATGGCGTCACGACCTTCAATGCCGCGCGCCTGCTCGGTCTTTCCATCGAGGGCCTGACCTCGTTCTCGGTGGCGCCGCTGCGCTTCGCCAGCCTGCTCGGCGTCATCCTCGCCGGCATCGCCTTCCTGTTCGGCCTGTCAATCCTCTGGGAGGTGTTCACCACAGGCAAGCAGGTGCCCGGCTATCCCTCGCTCGTGGTCGGCCTGATGACGATCGGGGGCGTGCAGCTGATCATGATCGGCATCGTCGGCGAATATATCGGCAAGATCCTCTCCGAGCTGAAGGCACGCCCGATCTACTTCGTCGCCGAGCACAGCGAGAAGCATTTCGAGGCCGATGACGCCGCCAAGAGGACCGCGGCCGAATGAGCGCGGCCGCGAGTCTGCGGCGGATCTGGCTCTGCGCCGACGATTACGGCATCAGCCCGGGTGTCAACCGCGCCATCCGCGACCTGATCGAACGCGGCCGCCTCAACGCGACCTCGGTGATGGTGGTCGGCCCCGCGATCGAACGCAGCGAGGTCGAAGCGCTCCAGGCCTCCGTGAAGGCGAGCCGGCGCTGCGCTATCGGATTGCACGTGACGTTGTCGGCGCCGTTCCGGCCGCTCACCATGCACTTCCGCCCCCTCGACGGCGACATGTTCTTGCCGTTTCCAAAGCTGCTGCGCGCCGGGCTTGCACGCCGGCTCGACCGCGAATTCTTTCGCAACGAGGTGAAGGCGCAGCTGGCGGCCTTCGTGGAAGCGTTCGGCCGCGCGCCCGACTTTGTCGACGGCCACCAGCATGTGCAGCTCTTTCCGCAGGTGCGCGACGGCTTTGTCGATGCCGTCAGCGAGGGCGCGCCGAAAGCCTGGGTTCGCCAGGGCGGCCGCAACCTGCCGCTGGCCCAGCGCCTCGCCTCCCCAAAGGCCATGGTGCTCGATATCCTCAGCGCGCAATTCCGCCGCCGCGCGGGTGGCGCTCGCCTCAGCTTCAATCCGGGCTTTGCCGGCGCCTATGAGTTCACGCGCGCGGCCGATTTCGGCGCGTTGATGCGGCAATTCCTCCAAGGCCTCCCCGACGGCGGCCTCGTGATGTGCCATCCCGGTTTCGTCGATGATGTCCTCACCGGCCTCGATCCGATGACCGACGTCCGCGAGCGCGAGCACGCGTATCTTGCCAGCGATGCCTTCGCGCGCCTGCTGGCGGACAGCGGCGTCACGCTGGGGTGAACCCGGCGGAAAACAAGCCGCGGGTCAGCTTGTCGCATACTGAAATTTAATCCGGCCGGCACTGTTGGGGCCATAATGGAACCCTACATCTTGCTCGCGCTTGGTTTGCGCGAGGGAGATTGATCATGACGCCGCAGGAACGCCAGCTCGTTGACGAGCTTTTCGACCGGCTTTCGAAACTGGAAAATGCACCGCGCGATCCCGACGCGATCACCGCGATCTCCGACGGCCTGCGCAAGGCACCCGGCGCGATCTACGCCCTGGTGCAGACCACGTTGTTACAGGACGAAGCACTGAAGCGCGCCCATAACCGCATCCAGGAGCTGGAAGCGGCCCATGCGCCCGAGCAGCAGCAGTCCGGCGGCTTCCTGGACACCATGCGCGACACGCTGTTCGGCGGCAGCCAGTCGCACGGTTCCGTTCCGAACGTGCCGCCGCGTGAGCAGCGGCCGGTCTGGAACACCGGCCAAGCGATGCAGCAGACCCAGCCGGGCTACGGCCAGCCGCCGTATGGTCAGGCTTACGGACAAGGTCCGGGTCAGGGCCAAGCTCCGGGCTATGGCGCCCCGCCGGTCGGCGGTGGCGGCCGTCGGCGGCTCGCTGCTGCTCTCCAGCATCCGCGGCATGATGGGCGGCGGGCACCAGCAGGCCTTTGGCGACACCAACGCATTGGGCGATCGCAGCCCGTGGGGCGGTAGCAGCGACCAGTCCGGCGGCTCGCTCGCGCGCGATGCCGGCCTCAACGACGTCGGCTCGAACCGGGATTCTCGCCAGGATTCTCAGCAAGGCTTCTTCGACCAGGCCTCGAATGATCGCGACAACAACGACCAGAATTACGACGACGATCACGACGACGGCAACATGGACATGGCCGACGACAGCGATTTCGGCGGCGGCGACGATGGCGGCAGCGATTACGCGTGAGGCCGGTCTTCTCCCTCTCCCCGTTCTTACGGGGAGAGGGTTGGGGCGAGGGGCTCTCTCCGCAAAATGAGTGAGAGTTGGACTCGCGGAGACTCCCCCTCACCCGCATTGCATCTCCGATGCAATGCAGCCTCTCCCCGCAAGCGGGGAGAGGCGAAGCAAGAACATCACATCACCACGACCCTGGTGCCGACATTGACGCGGCCGTAGAGGTCGATCACGTCCTCGTTGCGCATGCGGATGCAGCCGGAGGAGACGTTGGTGCCGATGGTCCAGGGCTCGTTGGAGCCGTGGATGCGGTAGAGCGTCGAGCCGAGATACATCGCGCGGGCGCCGAGCGGGTTTTCCGGCCCGCCTTCCATGTGCCGGGGCAAATCGGGACGGCGTGCGATCATTTCCGCCGGCGGCGTCCAGTCCGGCCATTCGCGTTTTGCCGTGATCGACTTGACCCCCGACCAGGTGAAGCCGGGACGGCCGACGCCGATGCCGTAACGCATCGCCTTGCCGTTGCCTTCGACGAGGTAGAGGAACTTGTTCGGCGTATCGACCACGATCGTGCCGGCAGTTTCCTTGCCGCTATAGTCAACGATCTGTTTCTCGAATCTCGGATCGAACGGACGCTGCCGCGGATCGATCGCTTCCTGCTGGAGCGCGCCCTGCTGGTATCCGCCCTGCATCTGCGGCTCGCCCATCGGCGGCAGGCGGCGCTGGTCGTAATAGCCGGGCTGCTGCTGATAGACCGGCGCTTGCGGCGCGTAGGCCGGACCGCGGCCGGGACCGTCGCCGAACAGGAACTCGATGAAGCCGCCGCCCATGTTCGAATTGGAGGCTACGCGCACCGGCGCGGGGGGCACCTGCGGGGCGTAGAGCACCGCGGGCGGATCGTTCGGCACCGTGTTGTCGAAGGCGCTCGCGCTGTTCGCGCCGGCCAGGACGGAGCAAGCGCTGCCGAGCAGCGCGACAGACATTTTCTTGAACATCGACGTACTCTGTACTGTTTCGTCTAGATCATTTGCGTCTTGGAGAGCTGATGGCTGATCGCGCCCCTCGACGTGGTCAATAAAGAGCAAAAGCCGTTTTGTTTGGTAAACGGAAAGGCCGTTTCGATTCACCACGTCGTGCACGAGGCTGCAATTTGGCGATCAGCGTTTATTTTCGATGAATGCCGCGCGCGCATGGTTAATCGCGTCTTTGCGCGCCGCCGCGCGCGTCTGCAAACACAGTTCCGGCTGTGAACTTCGTGTTAAATCGCTTCTGCCTACAAAGACGCGTGAGTGAGGTGGGGGGAGTATCCTGATGGCTGTTCACCGCAAACGTTTTCGCGTCGAAGATATCGTCGGTGGCGAGATGCCGATTCTTGACGTAACCGAAGAGGCAGGCCCGATGCATAGCGAGATCATGGCGGAGTTGCGTGCGATCCGCGCACAGATGGCCAAGGGCGTTGTGGCTGCCCCGCTGTCCGGCAGCGCGGCCATGGCGGCGATCGACGCGTCCACGGCCCACGAGCTTTCCGAAGCCCGCACCATGCTCGAGACCTACCGCGCGCAGATCGAGCAGTGCGAGAAGCTGAAGGTCGAGCTCGACCTGATCCACGACGCCATCGACCGCACCAAGCGCGAGATCGCGACGCTGCACGGCAAGAGCTTCGACGGCGGCGAGATGGCCAAGGTCAATGGCGAGCTCGGCGCGGTCGTCGGCGGCACCGAGCAGGCGACCCAGCAGATCCTCGAAGCCGCGGAATCGATCGACCAGGCCGCCAGCGCGATGTCCAAGGTGGACTCGGCCGACCAGCAGAAGCGCCTCGCCGACGACATCCAGGAACGCGTCATCTCGATCTTCGAAGCCTGCAACTTCCAGGACCTGACCGGCCAGCGCATCAGCAAGGTCATGACCACGATGAAGTTCATCGAGCAGCACATCAATGCGATGATGGAGATCTGGGGCGGCGTCGACGCGATCAAGGCCCATGTGCCGGCGCCGGTCGACCAGCGCAGCGACGACGAGAAGCTCCTCAACGGCCCGAAGCTCGCCGGCGACGTCGGCCACGCCTCGCAGGACGACATCGACGCGCTGTTCGACTGAGCGCACCAGATACGGATAAAGCAAAAACGCCGGCCCTGGGGCCGGCGTTTTTGTTTTTTGGGGGATTTATCTCACGCTGTCATTCCGGGGCGGTCCGCAGGACCGAACCCGGAATCTCGAGATTCTCAGGTGCGCAAGCGCGCACCATAGTTCACGCTTCGCGTGCCCCTGAACGACAGAGGAATGATCACGCCCGCGGCGCGCAGCGGACGTAGACCATGTTGCCGTAGCGGGTGGCGGCGTCCTTGTCGATGAAGCGGGTGATCAGGACGCGGCCGTCGAAGGAGACGATCTCACGGTCCTGCTCGCCGGGGGTCGGGCCGGCCGGTCCGATATAGTTCTTGCCGCTGGGCGAGCCCTTCAGCCGCAGCTCCTGCGGGGTCGCCTGGTCGGCGAGATGCATGATCACGCCGCCGGAGGAGCCGGCGGTGATCACGTAGGGATTCTTGCACTGGGCCCTCGCCGCGGCCTCGGTGCGGGCGCGGTCGGCCGGGTTCTGGAACGAGGCGAGACCCCAGCGGCCGACGATCTCGTCGGCACGGATGCTCGCCGGCATTTCAGGACCGGTGCCGGGCTCGGCCTCGGGTGCCGGCTGGGAGGACGAGAAGGACGGTAGGCTCATGCCGCCGCCGCAGGCGCCAAGCAGCAACGCCAGGCCAGAGGCAGCGGCCAGATTGGCGACCGTGCGCGCGCGAGCTGAATTGATCATGGCATTCCCCCGAACAAGACCATGGCCGCACCCCTCCCGCAGCCAAGCGCAAAACTGCCGCCGGAGCAATGACGTCGTTTAATACGCCGGCGCCCCGACCAAGTTTCCAATGCCACCATCCTATATCCGCCTCACCAATCGCTTAACCACCTTTGCTTGACAGGATCGCGGCCAAGCCATATTCCCGGGCCACTCTTAGCACTCGGAAAGCCCGATTGCTAAGCGCTCCGTTCGATCCTCGGGAAGAGGAGGAACGGCAGCGCCGCCCCACCGACTTCACTACTTCCGAAGCGAGCCTCCAAAGGGAAACGTCATGGCTAAATCCAAATTTCGTCCGCTGCATGACCGTGTCGTGGTCAAACGTATCGACGCCGAGGAAAAGACCAAGGGCGGCATCATCATCCCGGACACCGCCAAGGAAAAGCCGTCCCAGGGCGAGGTGGTCGCCGTCGGCCCCGGCGGCCGCGACGAGACCGGCAAGCTGATTCCGATCGACCTCAAGGCGGGTGACCGCGTGCTGTTCGGCAAGTGGTCGGGCACCGAGGTCAAGATCGACAACGAAGAGCTCCTGATCATGAAGGAGTCGGACATCATGGGCGTGCTGGCCTAAGGCCATCCGCCTGAACGGCCGCTGAATACTCCATCGTCATGCCCGGGCAGAAGCGCGAAGCGCGTCTTCGCGCTAGACGACCCGGGCATCCATCATTCTTCGTACGAGGATGGATTGCCGGGTCAAGCCCGGCAATGACGAAGAGAGCGCCGCACCGCACGAAACAAGACACATCACGCAACACGAGGGATTGCAGACCATGGCTGCCAAGGACGTCAAGTTTTCCGGAGACGCGCGCGACCGCATGCTGCGCGGCGTCGATATTCTCGCCAACGCCGTCAAGGTGACGCTCGGCCCGAAGGGCCGCAACGTCGTCATCGAGAAGAGCTTCGGCGCGCCGCGCATCACCAAGGACGGCGTCACCGTCGCCAAGGAGATCGAGCTCGAGGACAAGTTCGAGAACATGGGCGCCCAGATGGTGCGTGAGGTCGCCTCCAAGACCAACGACCTCGCCGGCGACGGCACCACCACCGCGACCGTGCTGGCCCAGGCGATCGTGCGCGAAGGCGCCAAGGCGGTTGCCGCCGGCATGAACCCGATGGACCTCAAGCGCGGCATCGACAGCGCCGTCCAGGCCGTGGTCAAGGACATCGAGAAGCGCGCCAAGCCCGTCGCCGCCTCCTCCGAGGTCGCCCAGGTCGGCACCATCTCGGCCAATGGCGATGCCGCCATCGGCAAGATGATCGCCCAGGCGATGCAGAAGGTCGGCAACGAGGGTGTCATCACCGTCGAGGAGAACAAATCGCTCGACACCGAGGTGGACATCGTCGAGGGCATGAAGTTCGACCGCGGCTATCTCAGCCCCTACTTCGTCACCAATGCCGAGAAGATGACCGCCGAGCTCGAGGACGCCTACATCCTCCTGCACGAGAAGAAGCTGTCGGGCCTGCAGGCCATGCTGCCGGTGCTGGAAGCCGTGGTGCAGTCGGGCAAGCCGCTGGTGATCATCGCCGAGGACGTCGAGGGCGAGGCGCTGGCGACCCTGGTCGTCAACCGTCTCCGTGGCGGCCTCAAGGTCGCTGCCGTCAAGGCGCCGGGCTTCGGTGACCGCCGCAAGGCCATGCTGGAGGACATCGCCATCCTCACCGGCGGCCAGCTGATCTCGGAAGAGCTCGGCATCAAGCTCGAGAACGTCACGGTGAAGATGCTCGGCCGCGCCAAGAAGGTCGTGATCGACAAGGAGAACACCACGATCGTCAACGGCGCCGGCAAGAAGCCCGACATCGAGGCCCGCGTCGGCCAGATCAAGGCCCAGATCGAGGAGACAACCTCGGACTACGACCGTGAGAAGCTCCAGGAACGCCTTGCCAAGCTCGCCGGCGGCGTCGCGGTGATCCGCGTCGGTGGCGCCACCGAGATCGAGGTCAAGGAGAAGAAGGACCGCGTCGAGGACGCGCTCAACGCCACCCGCGCCGCGGTGCAGGAAGGCATCGTCCCCGGCGGCGGCGTCGCGCTGCTCCGCGCCAAGAAGGCGGTGGGCCGTCTCACCAACGCCAATGCGGACGTCCAGGCCGGCATCAACATCGTGCTGAAGGCGCTGGAAGCTCCGATCCGCCAGATCTCCGAGAACGCGGGCGTGGAAGGCTCGATCGTGGTCGGCAAGATCCTGGAGAACAAGTCCGAGACCTTCGGCTTCGACGCCCAGAACGAGGACTATGTCGACATGGTCGAGAAGGGCATCATCGATCCCGCCAAGGTGGTCCGCACCGCGCTGCAGGACGCCTCCTCCGTCGCCGGCCTGCTGGTGACCACCGAGGCCATGGTCGCCGAAATGCCGAAGAAGGAAGCTCCGCCCGCGATGCCCGCCGGCGGCGGCATGGGCGGCTTCTAAGCCCATCCTTCATTACAGCGTTACGAAGGCCGCCTCCGGGCGGCCTTCTTTTTTGCCGATCCTCTCCCTGACGCTTTGCAATTCAACCGACGGCCAAAACCAACTACGGTGGCGGCCGATTCTGTTCCTTCGAGGATTTCGGCGATGCGCGCGCTTCTGGTTTGCCCGACGATGATCTTGGCGGCTCTGCTCGCCGCCTCGCCCGAGGTCGCATCCGCCCAGATGAAACTGTCGCCGAAGGCCGCCGCGCCGGGCGGAACCGAGACGCGCTATTTCACCTCGATCGACGGGCTGATGGACGGCAATGCCGACGTGGTGCTGAAGGAAACGCGCCAGGGCAAGACGGTCACCGCGGCCGTGCTGGACGTCTGCTATCCCGTCGCGAAGAATTCCGACCGCAAGGACCGCTTCGTCGTCAATCTCCAGGTCGCCGGCCAGAACCTGACGGGCACGACGCAGAGCCTCGGCGAGAAATCGCCGGTCAGCGTCAAGCTGCTGCGCAAGCCGACCGGCGACACGTTCGAATTCCGCGGCCAGATTTCGATTGGCCAGGCCGTGACCGAGGTGACCTCGCCGGACAATTCCGATCTCAGCGAGAAGGAGTTTCTGGACAACCAGACCTCCGACGACGGCATCACGCCGCAGCCGAAGGACTTCACCGACGTCTCGCCGGAGGCGATCGCGGTCAAGGTCAAGCTGGATGCGGCGACCGAGTTCCTGAAGAGCCTGAAGGGCCAGGACATCGAGGTGACGCTGGCAAGCCTCTCGGTCGGCTGCGACGCGCTGCGCGCCGGCGAGCAGACCATCAACATGTCGGTCGATCCGGAGCGCGCGGCCGCGCTGCTGTCAAAGTTCAAGGCAATGCCCGGCGTCACCGCGGCCGGCTGGACCGCGGGGATGACCGAGATGGACCGCACCATCCGCATTCCCGCCGCCGACTGGCGCGATGGCGACAAGGTCAACCGCGACAAGCTCGCTTCGGCCCTCGCCGGCGTGCTGAGCAGGACGCTCGCGGCCAAGCCGGTGTCGCACAATTTCAACCCGGCCACCGGCAAGCTCAAGCTGGTCTTCAAGCGGCCGAACCAGGATTTCCCGGCGCTCGAGCTCACCGACACGATCGAGGTCGCAGGCCTGATCTCGCCCGACAAGCCGGGCGCCACCGACAAGCTGATGCTGTGGATCGGCAGCCCCTCGACCACCACCGCCGACGAGAGCAGCGGCGCCAAGCTCAATCTGTCGGATGACGCTTCCGCCGACGAGGAAGGCGATCAGCCCGACGACAACGGCTCGATCGAGGCGCTCGCCAAGGAGCTGAAGGGCCAGCGGTGGGACGCGGACAAGTCGGTGTGGAAGTGACGAAGTCATTCCGGGGCGCGCAAAGCGCGAACCCGGAATCTGGAGATTGTAGCGCGAGATTCCGGGTTCGACGCTGACGCGTCGCCCGGAATGACCTGACGGTCAATTCCCGTTGGCGCGAAAGCGCAGCGGCTTCGGGCCGATCAGGGTCAGCACGTCGCCCTGGCGCTTCCAGGTTTCGACGCTGCCGAGCGCCGCGACGAGGTCGTCGTCGGCCTGGGCCTTGGCCGGCGGACAGGAGCGATCCTGGATCTGGCCGGGCACGAAGATCACGGTGTTGCCGGCGACCGAGAACTGGCCCTTGCCGCCCTTGCACCAGAGCTCCAGCACGACCTCGCCATTGTCGCCGATCTCGATGTTGGGAATCCGCTTCGAGCCGGCTTGCGGCAGCGCCTCCAGCGTCAGCTCGGTGCCGAACGGAAACCCCTCCTCGGCGCGCGCGAGGCTAGACATCGCGAGCATTGCAACCGCCGCACACACCAGCTGCTTGAACGAAACCATGACACCTCTCGACCGACCTGATTTGCGGCACCTTCTATAAGACGGCGGCGCCATTGAGAAGGTTCGCCCACACTAAAGCGCGATGAGATAGGGAAGAATCGTCATCTCGCTTTGGATTGTTGCTTGAGCATGATCTTTCGGAAAACCGCTGCGCACTTTTCCGGATCACGCTTCAGATGCAAAAATCCCCGCGGGGGGCGAACCCCGCGGGGATTTGCAGCGAAGCCGATGTCGCTACTTCAGGACCATTGCCGTGAACGGCCAGACATAGGCCTGCAGCGTCACCAGCACACCGACGAGGCAGGCCAGCACGATCGAGTGCCAGAACACGAAGCGCAGGATCGTGCCTTCGTGGCCGTACCAGTTGGTGGCGGTGGAGGCGACGACGATCGACTGCGCGTCGATCATCTTGCCCATGACGCCGCCGGACGAGTTCGCCGCCGCCATCAGCACCGGCGACAGGCCGAGCTGCTCGGAGGTGATCCTCTGGAGATTGCCGAACAGCACGTTGGAGGCGGTGTCCGATCCCGTCAGCGCCACGCCGAGCCAGCCGAGCAGCGTGCCGAAGAAGGGATAGAGCACGCCGGTCGCGGCGAAGGCGAGACCGAGCGTGGCGTCGACGCCGGACAGACGCGTCAGCGTGCCGATTGCGAGCATCGCCGAGATCGTGATCAGCGAGATCGCGCAGAGCCGGATGGTGCGACCGTACTCGGTCAGGAGCCGGCCGGGGCCGACGCCCATCAGGAAGCCGGAGATGATTGCCGCGATCAGCATGCCGGTGCCGGTGAAGGAGAGATAGGTGAAGCCGAACACGGCGGCCTCCGGCGTCGGCTTGGCCGCCACCGGCGGCACCTTGTTGATCATCTGGTGCAACTCGGGAACGGGATAGTTCCAGACGAAGATCGAGTTCGCCCAGGTCTTGAAGGCGCCGTTGCCCCAGATCAGCATTACGACGCAGACGATGATCCACGGCAGCAGTGCGCTGAAGAGCTCGCTCTGCGTCAGCGGCGTCTTGTCGAGCGGTCTCGCCGCCGCCATGGTGGCGGCCGATTCATCGTGGCCGCGCAGGGCCGGCGACAGCCAGAGCTGCCGCGGCTGCCACACGCGCAGGAACAGGATCAGCGCGCCCATCGAGATCAGCGATGCGCCGATGTCGACGATCCAGGGATTGATGAAGTTCGAGATCACGAATTGCGGGATCGCGAACGACACGCCGGTGACCAGGATCGCCGGCCAGACGTCCTTCATGCCTTTCCAGCCCGCGAACGCCCACACCACCCAGAACGGCACGATCAGCGAGAAGAACGGCAGTTGGCGGCCGACCATCGCGCCGAGGATGTAGGGATCGAGTCCGGTCACCGAGGCAAGGCCCTGGATCGGCGTGCCGAGCGCGCCGTAAGCCACCGGCGCGGTGTTGGCGATCAGCGACAGGCCGGATGCGGCGAGCGGCGAGAAGCCGAGGCCGATCAGGACGGCGCCGGTGATCGCGACCGGGGTGCCGAAGCCCGAAGCGCCCTCGAAGAAGGCACCGAACGAGAATGCGATCAGCAGCAATTGCAGCCGCCGGTCCTCGGTGACGCCGCCGACCGCGCGCTTGAGCAGCTCGAAGCGCCCGGTGGAGACCGTCACCTGGTAGAGGAAGATGACGTTGAGGACGATCCAGCCGATTGGGAAGAAGCCGGTCACGATGCCAAGGATCGAGGCCCGGATCGACATGTTCGCCGGCATGGTGAAGACGAAGATCGTGATCAGGTTGGTCACGATCACGGCGATGACGGCCGCGATATGCGCCTGGACGCGGCCGCTCGCGATCAGGACCAGCAGCGTGACGACGGGCACCGCCGCGGCGATCGTCGACAGCACCGGGCTGTGCAGCGGATCATAGATTTGATTCCACATGGTCTTCCTCCCCCACGCATGTGTTGCGGCAGGCGGCCTTGCGTGGACGGCCAAACCCGCTTGACGCTGGAAAGATAACCCCTGAGCAGGACGCGAATTCCTCGCGAAGTGCGGCGGTTCCCGTCCGCTCACAAGCTCGCGAAATCCTGGAGGCCCCCACCCCGCGCCGTTAAAGCCCATGCTAAGGTTGCGAGCCGCGACAAGCCAACGCAAATTGCAGAACTTGCGACTTTAGTCTAAGCGCAGCCAAATTCCGCATGGCCGCAGCCATTTGACTCCCGGCACTTGTGCACACCCCCCTCGAGGAGATCCTGCTCTGTGAAGAACATCAGCGCCACGCTCGCGGTCGTCTGGCGAATCGCCGGTCCGTATTTCCGATCGGAAGACAAATGGGCCGGCCGCGGCCTGCTCGGCGTCGTCATCGCGATGGAGCTGACGCTGGTGGCGATCAACGTGCTGCTCAATCAATGGCAGAACCGGTTCTACAGCGCACTCCAGGCCTACGATCTCAACGAGTTCGTCATGGAGGTCTGGATCTTCATCGGCCTTGCTTTCACCTACGTCGCAGTGGCCGTCTACAAGCTTTACCTGAACCAATGGCTCCAGATCCGCTGGCGGCGATGGCTGACGCAACACTATCTCGGCGAATGGCTCGAAGGCGCCACGCATTACCGCATGCAGCTCAAGGGCGACCCGGCCGACAACCCGGACCAGCGTATCACCGAGGACGTCAAGAACTTCGTTGAGCAAACGCTCGTCCTTGGCCTCGGTCTGCTGTCCTCGATCGTGACGCTGGCCTCGTTCGTCGTCATCCTCTGGGGTCTGTCCAACAAGGCCCCCCTGCACATCTACGGCACAGATATCGTCATCCCGGGTTTTCTGGTCTGGTGCGCGATGGTCTACGCGATCCTCGGGACGGGACTGACGCACTGGATCGGCGCTCCGCTCATCAACCTCAATTTCGAGCAGCAGCGCTATGAGGCCGACTTCCGCTTCAACCTGATCCGCGTGCGCGAAAATTCCGAGCAGATCGCGCTGTTGAAGGGTGAGAGCGCCGAGCGAGGCCATCTGCTGCACCGCTTCGGCTCCGTCATCGCCAACTGGTACGCGATCATGAGCCGGACCAAGCGCCTCACCGCCTTCACGGCGAGCTATGGTCAGGCAGCAACAATCTTTCCCTACGTCGTGGTCGCTCCGGCCTACTTCGCGAAACGCATCCAGCTCGGCGACATGATGCAGACCGGCTCGGCCTTCGGCAGCGTGCAGGATGCGCTGTCCTTCTTCGTCACGGCCTACCGCTCGCTCGCCGAATGGCGCGCCATCGTCGCCCGTCTCGACGGCTTCGAGATGTCGGTCAGCTCCGCCGCTACCATCGCCGCGCGCGAGCCGACCATCGGCGTTGCGCGGTCGAACGGCAAGGCGATCACCCTTGCGCAGTTGCTGGTGGAGCTGCCGAACGGCGAGCCGCTGGTCAGCGCCGATGCCTTCACGGTCGAGCCGGCGGAGCGGGTGCTGGTGAGTGGGCCATCCGGCGCCGGCAAGTCGACATTGTTCCGGGCGATCGCCGGCATCTGGCCATTCGGCACCGGGAGCATCGCCATTCCCGAAAAAGCCAGGCTGATGATGCTGCCGCAGCGGCCGTATTTTCCGATCGGCCCGCTCGGCGACGCTGTCATTTACCCCGCCGAGCACGGCACGGTTGCGCCCGAGAAGATCGCGGAGGCGCTCAACGCGGTCGGCATGCCGCGGCTGGCGAAACGGCTGGACGAGGACGGTCACTGGAACCGGATCCTGTCGCTCGGCGAGCAGCAGCGACTGGGGCTGGCCCGCGCGCTGCTGCATGCGCCGGACTATCTGTTCCTGGACGAGGCCACGGCGTCGCTCGACGAGCCCTCCGAGGGCCGGCTGTACCGGCTGCTCGCGGAGAGGCTGCCGCAGGCCACCATCGTCTCGAGTCGGCCACCGCTCGACGCTGGATGCCTTCCACACCCGCAAGGTGATGATGGTGAAGGACGGCGATATCCACGTCCTCGGCAAGGGCGGCGAGGCGGCCCAGGCGGAGACCACCGCGGCGCGCTGAGGTGGCCCCAGACAATCCCGAGGCTACGCAACCTCGACAGGACTTCGTTGCAGCCATCCTTCGAGACGCCCGCCTCCGGCGGGCTCCTCAGGATGAGGTCTGTCCTCGCGGCAAGATCCAGACCCTCATGGTGAGGAGCGCCGCCCTGCGGCGCGTCTCGAACCATGCAGGCCGAGCGCTCTCACAGACGCCATCCACGCCGCAAAGCAAAAGGGCGGCAGGTTGCCCTGCCGCCCTCGTTAAGTCGTCTCGGAAAGAACTTACTTCAGGTTGCTCATCGCCGTCAGGTCGACCGAGAGCTTGGCGACGCCAGTAGCGCTACACCAGTTGGAGCCGAACGCCGTGGCTGCGTTTGCACCGCCGTTGATCGGGGTGACGAAGCCGGGGCTGGCGTTGGTCGCCGAGAAGTCGCTGGTGAAGGCGTTGCAATTGCCCTTCGACAGGTCGGTGTCGTAGTAGCGCAGATCGAGCGTGAACACCTTGTAGGTGAAGCCGACACCGATGTTCCAGGTGTTGTAGCTGGGCTCCTTGATGCCGTTGGCATAAACGGGGTCACCCGCGATGCCGTAGAAGATGTCCGAGGTCCCGAGCCACTGACGGCCGAATTCACCCGACACGTACATGCCGACGCCGCTGGCGCCGAAGGTCGTGCTGGGCGCGGTCCACTTGGCCGTGATCGAAGAGTAGTTGCCCCAGGCGCCGAGGTTCAGGAAGTTCGGCGAGTAATACTCGTTGAAGCCGACCACCCACTGATCGTTGATGTTGATGTTCAGCTTGGCATAGACTTCGTAGAAGCTCGCGTCCTTCTTGGCGAAGTTGCCGTTGATCGGCAGGCCGATCGGGCCCACGGAGTTGTCGAGGCTGCTGCCGCAATTGCCCTGAGCGAGGGTGCCCTGCGAGCCGAAGCAGCTTCCGCCCGGATAGAGGTAGCCCCAAATACCGAAGTCGAAGGCGAACATGCCGAAGGTCGGGCGGATACCGCCGTAGATATCGACCTCAGCCGCAGCGCGGTTCGGGAACGAGATGCTCTCCGCGGACGTACCAACGTAGAGTTGGAGGTCCTTGTTGACGTTGTAGCGCGGCTCGAAATAGGCCGCGACCGACGGATTGTGGTTCGACTGGGTGACACCACGGAAGATGTAGTCGCTCATGATGCCCGCGCCGAAGGCGACATCCCAAGGATCAAAGGCGGGCGGCGGCGGAGCCTTCAATGCCTTGACCGGCATGTCTGCCGCGAAAGCCGAACCCGTCACCATTGCCAGCGCCGTTGCCAACAAAGCTACTTTCTTCATTTCGATCCCCATCACCAGTTCTACCAGCCAGTCCCCCGGAAGCCCCCCGGGGCAGACGATCTGACTTCAAAAATTCGTAACTGCGGCAATTTGGATTGGGGTCGGCAAACCGTGAAGCAAAAATCACGGGCATCTGCCGACTTTTTGGGCGTTTTGGCGATTCCACGAAAGGTTGTCAGGCTGTGTGTCTTCTCGATCACATTATTTGCATTCCAAAGTGCATTGAGCGGTCCGGGTTACTACGGAGAACCGAGCTGCAGTGATGTCTGCGCCACGAATCAAGCTGACGGCGAGAACGACCGCCGCCCCGACCAGCATGACGATGCAAAAAGGCCGCAGCATCACTGCCGCGGCCTTTGCTGTTGTCGCTCGTTGCCGTTGGGGCGGCCCCAATCTTTCGCCGAACCTTGGGACCAAGCCCAACGCCAGCCTTGCGGCCTAGCCTTGCCCGTCGGCCGGCGTCGGCTCCGCAGAAGACGAAGGCATCGCCCAGCTCGTCTCGGCGGCGGGCTCGGGAGCCGGAGCCGGCGCCACCACCGGCGCTGACGGCTTTGGCGCGGGAGCTGCCTTCGCTTTCTTCGGTGCTGCTTTCTTCGCAGCCTTCTTCGGCGCAGCCTGCTTCACAGCCTTCTTGGCCGACTTCGCAGCTTTCTTCGGCGCGGCCTTCTTCGCAGCTTTCTTGGCCGACTTCTTGGCTTTCTTGGCAGACTTCTTCGCGGACTTCTTGGCTGCTTTCCTCGCGGTCTTCTTCGCCGCTACAACCTTCTTGGCCTTTTTGGCCTTCTTGCTTTTCTTCTTCTTCGCTTTCGCCATCGTGGTCCTCCTGTTGCCGCCGAACAATGGTCGATCGGGCGTCGTTCTGCCGTCACCTGCGGACGAAAGCTCAGCCCTTGAAAGCTCAAACCTGCGCGTTCAATGCCGGCCGCGACCCGCCCGTAGCCCAATCGAGAAGCTCAATCGTGTGTACGACCGGAACTGACGTGCCACTGGCAATCTGCACCATGCAGCCGATATTGCCCGCGGCAATCATGTCCGGCTTGACGCTTGCGATGTTGGCGACCTTGCGATCGCGCAACCTGCCCGCAAGCTCGGGCTGGAGAATGTTGTAGGTCCCCGCCGAGCCGCAACACAAATGGCTCTCAGGGACATCTTTCACCACGAATCCATTCTTGGAAAGCAATTCTTTCGGAAGGCCGGTAATTTTCTGCCCGTGCTGCAGCGAACATGCGGAGTGATAAGCGACGACGATGTTGTCTTGCCGTGCAGTCGATTCCAATCCGAGGCCGGCGACGTATTCGGTGATGTCCTTGGCGAGCGCGGACACCTTGGCCGCATCGGCCGCGAACGCCGTGTCCTCGCGCAGCAGATAGCCGTAGTCCTTGATCACGGTGCCGCAGCCGGAGGTCGTCACCAGGATGGCGTCGAGCCCCTCGCCAGCCGCTTCCTTTTGCCACGCCGTGACGTTGGCGCGGGCCCGCGCCAACGCATCGTGGTCGTTGCCGAGGTGATGGGTCAGCGCACCGCAGCACTGCTCGTCCCGGACCAGCACGACCTCGATGCCGTGGCGGGTGAGCAGGCTGATGGCGGCCTGGTTGATGCGCGGCGCCAGCACCTGCTGGGCACAGCCCTGGAGCAGCGCGACGCGGCCGCGCTTCTTGCCGAGGGCCGCGAACACGCTACCGGCAGCAGGCCCCGGTGACGGCAGCCGGTTCGGCGCCAGCGCCAGCATCGCCTTGAGGCGCTGGATCAGGCCGGGCGTCGCCGACGGCCGCGGCGTCGGCAGGAATACGGCGAGCGGGCGCGCGAGCCGCGCCAGCCACATGCTGATGCGGAAGCGCTGCGGATCCGGCAGGACGAAGGCCAGCACCTGGCGCAGCAGCCGCTCGGCCAGGGGGCGCTCATAGCGCTGCTCGATCCTGACCCGGGCCTGGTCGACGAGGTGCATGTAGTTCACCCCGGAAGGACAGGTCGTCATGCAGGCCAGGCACGACAGGCAGCGATCGACATGCTTGACCACCTCGGCGGTCGGCGCCTGGTCCTTCTCCAGCATCTCCTTGATCAGGTAGATGCGGCCGCGCGGGCTATCGAGCTCGTCGCCGAGCAGCACATAGGTCGGACAGGTTGCGGTGCAGAAGCCGCAATGGACGCAGGCGCGCAGGATCTTGTCGGCCTCCGCGATGTCGGGGTCGGCGAGCTGCGCCAGTGAGAATTCGGTCTTCATGCCGCAGCGCCCCGCCTCAGGCGTCCCCGGTTCAAAATGGTCTTCGGATCGAAGCTGGCGCGCACCCGCTCGCTCAGGGCCGCAACGCCGGGCGCCTGCGGATGGAACACGTCGACATCGCGCCTGACATTCTCGGCCGCCCGGATCAGCGTGGCGTGTCCGCCAAAGGCGTCCACGCGCTGGCGCACGATCGGCGCATGCGCGTCGGCCTTCGGCGGCAGCGCCGCCCAGATCAGGCCGCCGCCCCAATCATAGATCACGTCGGCCGGTCGCGAACGGCAGCACGTCGCGGATGGCGGCCCACAGCGCGGCAGACGCCGTGTCCTCGATCAGCGTCGCGGTTCCGAACGGCGCCAGCAATTCGCGCAGCGAGCCGGCGCGGTGGGCGGCGGAGGACGTGATGCCCTCGAGCCGCAGCACGGTCAGTGCCTCGCCCTGGCCGGCGATATCGCCGAGCCCCTCGGTCTTGGCGCGGAACGCCGATTTCGGCAGATGCGCGGCTGCTGAAACGTCGAAGGGCGAGCCGAGCGCCGCGGTCATCGCCTTGTTGGCGGCGGCATCCTCCAGCCCGCGCAGCAGCAGGGTGCGCTCGGCCTCGGGCTTGGGCATCACCTTCAGCGTAACTTCAGTCATCACCGACAGCGTGCCCCAGGACCCCGCGAGCAGCTTGCAGAGGTCGTAGCCGGTGACGTTCTTCACCACCTTGCCGCCGGTCTTGAAGCTGTCGCCGAAACCGGAGACGGCATGCGCCCCGAGCAGATGGTCGCGGGCCCCGCCCGCCCTGATGCGGCGCGGACCGGCGAGCCCTGCCGCGATCATGCCGCCGATGGTCCCGACCGCCGGCGTGCCGAGCAGCGGCGCCGTGTTCATTGGCTCGAAGGCGAATTGCTGGTTCTTGGCATCGATCAGCGACAGCACGTCGTTAAGCGGCGCGCCGGCCTGGAGCGTGACGATCAGCTCGTTCGGCTCATAGGAGGTGACGGCATTGAGCGCGGAGACGTCGAGCACGGCATTGGTCGCCATGGTGTGCCCGATGCTGCGCTTGCTGCCATGACCGATGATCTCGAGCGGCTGCTCATTGGCAATCGCCGCGCGTACCACCTCTTCGACGTCTTTGGCGTCTCTGACCCTGAGCGTGTCCACGGGAAAAGGCGGTAGCGAAATTCGCCGTCAAAATCAAATGCGGCGTGACGCCGGCGACCATTGCCGGCGCGCTCGTGATCCTGCGCCGGGCCACCGCAACGCTGCGATCATGCGAAGCGTTCACGACATCGACACTTCGATGGCCGGCGAACCAAGCCGGTCCGGGCCCTCGCTACAAGCTCGCACACCGATCGCGATCAAGACTGAAGGCGAACAGCAAGGAGGAGAGCCATGAACCACTATGCCACGCAGAAATCCCTGAGCGAGGCCGTCGATGGCGGCGGCCTGCTCGTCGTCGCGCAATGGGAGGCCAAGCCCGGCGAGGCCGACAAGGTCGCAGGGATCCTCGACCGCTTCCTTCCCGAGGCGCAGCGCGAGGACGGCGTCAAGCTGTTCCTGATCTCGCGGGCCACGGACAATCCGGCGCAGTTCCTGTTCTACGAGCTGTTCCGCGACGAGGCCGCGTTCAAGGCGCACCAGGAGAGCGCGCATTTCAAGACCTGCATCGCTGGCGAAGCGCTGCCGCTGCTGGCGAAGCGCGAGCGGGCGCAATACGGGCTGCTGTGAGTGGCTTGCGGAGGGAAGGGCTTGCATGGCCCCTTCCCTCCGCACGACCGCTCAGAACCGCGGAATGTCCGGAAAGGCCAGCTTGCCGGCATGGACATGCATGCGGCCGAGCTCGGCGCAGCGATGCAGGGTCGGAAACACTTTTCCGGGATTGAGCAGGCCCTGCGCGTCGAAGGCGCATTTCAGCCGCTGCTGCTGGTTGAGGTCGATCTCGGTGAACATGTCCGGCATCAGGTCGCGCTTCTCGATGCCGACGCCGTGCTCGCCGGTGAGCACGCCGCCGAACTCGACGCAGGCGCGCAGGATGTCGGCGCCGAAGGCTTCGGCGCGCTCGATCTCGCCGGGCTTGTTGGCATCGTAGAGGATCAGCGGATGCAGATTGCCGTCGCCGGCGTGGAACACGTTGGCGCAGCCGAGCTGGTACTTTTCACCGAGCTCGCGGATGCGCGCCAGCGCCTTCGGCAGCGCGCCGCGGGGGATGGTGCCGTCCATGCAGAGATAGTCGGGCGAGATGCGGCCGACGGCGGGAAAGGCGGCCTTGCGGCCGGCCCAGAACAAATTGCGCTCGGCCTCCGAGGTCGAGATCTGGCAGGTGGTGGAGCCGCAAGCATTGGCGATGGCTCGACGCGCGTGATCAGCTCGTCGACCTCGATCTTGGGACCGTCGAGCTCGATGATCAGCAGCGCTTCGACATCGAGCGGATAGCCGGCATGGACAAAGGCCTCCGCGGCGTGGATCGCCGGCTTGTCCATCATCTCCATGCCGCCGGGAATGATGCCGGCGCCGATGATGCGCGCGACGCATTCGCCGGCCGCCTCGACCTGCGCAAAGCCGACCATCAGCGCGCGCGCCGTTTCCGGCTTCTGCAGGATGCGCACCGTGATCTCGGTGATGACGCCGAGCAGGCCTTCCGAGCCGGTGATGACGCCCATCAGATCGTAACCGGAATTCTCGCACCCCTTGCCACCGATGCGCAGGATCTCGCCGCTCATCAGCACGATCTCGCAGCCGAGAACGTTGTTGGTGGTCATGCCGTATTTCAGGCAGTGCACGCCGCCGGAATTTTCCGCGACATTGCCGCCAATCGAGCAGGCGATCTGCGAGGACGGATCGGGCGCGTAATAGAAGCCGGCATGCGCGACCGCCTGGCTGATCGCGAGATTGGTGACGCCGGGTTCGGTGACGACCACGCGGTTGTCGAAATCGATCTCGCGGATGCGCTTGAACTTGCCAAGGCCCAGCAGCACGCCGTCCTCAAGCGGCAGCGCGCCGCCTGACAGCGATGTGCCCGAGCCGCGCGGCACCACCTTGATGCCCTGCCCGGCACAATATTTCAGGACCAGCGAGACCTGTTCGGTGGTATCGGGCAGCACCACCACCATCGGCGGCTGCCGGTAGGCAGTCAGCCCGTCGGATTCGTAGGCCCGCATCTCGGCAGGCGTATCGATCACGCCCTCGCCAGGCACGATTGCGCGCAATGCAGCCACGATCTCAGCGCGGCGCGCAAGCACCGCCTGGTCGCTCGCAGGCATCATGATGGCCATGTCAAATCCCTCATGGCATATCCTTCCGGCTCACGCCGCACGATCAATTTATCACGCCAAATCAATCACGTCCGCGAGGGTTTGGGTAGGCCATCCGAAAGTCGGAGCCGCGATCTCCTGCGAGTTCGCTCTGGGACAAGTAGGCAGCCATGAAACCTGTCATGGTTTCAAAGCTTGTCCAAGCCGGGCGGGCCTGCCAAAACCGGCGGGTTCGACGACTGCCGACCAGGCAAGAGACTGAACAGGCCAAACCCACCAGGGAAGAGACGAAGAGCACCCGATGACAAAACTGACTTTTGGCGCACTGATGATCCTCACCGTGACCGCCGCCGCACCCGCCGCGATGGCGCAGGATGTCGCGGCCGGCAAATCGTCATTCAACAAATGCCTGGCCTGCCACGCGATCGGCGAAGGCGCCAAGAACAAGGTCGGCCCCGAGCTCAACGGCCTCAACGGCCGCAAGTCCGGCACCGCGCCGGATTACAGCTATTCGGACGCGAACAAGAATTCCGGCATCACCTGGGACGAAGCCACGTTCAAGGAATACATCAAGGACCCCAAGGCCAAGATCCCTGGCACCAAGATGGCGTTCGCCGGCATCAAGAACGAGAACGAGATCAACAATCTCTGGGCCTTCGTCTCGCAGTTCGACAAGGACGGGAAGATCAAGCAGTAAGCTTGCAAGCGGCGGCCGCTAAGGCTTCGGTTCTGATTGAATCAGACCCGAAGCTCCGGCTTTTCGCTTTGACGCGTTTTCTCCACGCGGACCGGTATCCACTCCGCTCGAAAACGCTCTAGTCGGCGGCCGCCTGCGCCGGGACGATTCTCCCGATCATCGCCTCGATCTCCGTCTTCACCAGATCCGGCACCGCGTTCTGCACCATGTGGCCGAGATCGGGCAGCACGATCAGCTTTGCGTTCGGCACCGTCGCGGCGAACGGGCGCGCGTGGATGCTGGTCTTCACCGTCTTGTCCGGCTCGCCGGCGATGATGGTGACCGGTGCTTTGATGTCGCCATAGCGTGGAGCTTGCGCAATCACCGCCTCTTTCAGCGTCACCAGATCATAGGCATTGGCGATGAATTCGCGCGGGCGCAGCAGTAGCGGCGTTGCGGAGTCCTGCACGAAACCATCCGGCATCATCTGCGGCAGGAACACGTTGCGCGCGCCGGGTTCGGCGAGAAAATAACCGAGCGGCAGCGTGATGGTGTAGGCGAGCAGCGGACCGATCACGGGCGTTGCGATGATCTCGTTGTAGCGGCCGACCCCGCCGCGCCAGGGATGGTCACCGGCGCGAGCATCACGAGGCCGGCGACGCGGGACGGATGATCGAGCGCGATCCGCGCGCCAAGCGCCCCGCTCCAGGAATGCACGACGAACACCGCGCGTTCGATCCCAAGCTTGCCAAGCACCTCGTCGATCATCCGCGCCTGGATCTCCGGCGTCGAATCCTGCCGCCGCGCGCGCGTGCTCCAGCCATGGCCGGGACGGTCGATCAGGATGACGCGATGCTCCCTGGCGAGCATGTCGCCGAGCGGACGCCGCATCGCTTCGAGATTGGAGCTCGCGCCGTGCAGCATCACGATCGGCAGGCCGGCCTCGCGCGGACCAATGTCGACGACGTGGAGCGTTGCGCCCTCGACCTCGATCATCCGGCCTTGCGGCGGAAAGGCGCGCTGCACGGCCACGATTCCGGCCTGCGTGACCAGCGCCAGCAGGACCAGCGCCGTCACGACTGACATCACGATCATGGGGAGAATCCGGACGGTCCAGGGCACAGGGTAATTACGGGTCTTGCACGCAGCAGTTTCGCCCGGAGCGCGTCAGCGCTTCCACCGCAATTGAGGGGCTGTGGATATGTGCATAATTGCCGAACCAAAAAATCGAGCAAAATCAACGCCATTCCCCCGTGACACACAAGCCTCGGACCAGCTTCATGCAGTCGTCATCGCGCCTTCCATATAATCGCCATGGTCGGTTCCGCCATTAAGACCCGGGTGGGCGCCGATCCTCCTCGCAGCCTCAGGGGATGCGAGGAACGGCCGGCAGGATATGTCCTGGTTTGAACCGGAGAATTTTCGATGAGCTTCAGATCGAACGACACTGCGATCGACGAGATCGTGGCGAGCTGCAATGGCGATCTGCGCGGTGCCGTGCGGGCGCTGCTCCTGATCAACGAGCATCTCGAGGCGGAGCTGGCAAGGGCCTACGCCGCGGCAGCCGATCAGGGCCTGACGGAGCGCGGCGGCAGCGTCCTGCACTAGGGACGCGGTCGGCCTAGTTGGTGCTGTCCTCGTCCTTTTCCTCGTCCGGGGTGACGGCAGGGCAGGCGCGGATGGTCGAGCGGGCAAGCTTGGCGTCGTCCCTGGACTTGTAGGGACCATCGCCGAACCAGATGTCACCGTCGATCACGGGATTGCTGGTCACGATGTTGCACTTGCCAGTGGCGCGGTTGCCGACCACCCAGAACAACCCGTCGGCGAGACTCACCGTCCCCGACGCCAGCAGCAATGTACCTGCAAGGATCAAACGCTTCATGGCTGTGCTCCTGCCATGAAGGTAAGCCCGCGGCCGTGGCGCCAATACCCCTCGCCACTCGGTGCGTCTTATCGTGGTTAATCCACCGCCGCCGCACCTGCTCAAGAACTGATCGACTTGTCGGCTAAATATCGCGGCCTTCGACCTTCTCGGTCAGCGCCTTGACCTGCTCGGGGATCTTCTCGAGGTGCGGATTGACGGCGAGCGCCTTGCGGTAGGCCTCGAGCGCGCGCTTCTCGTCGCCGACCTCCTGCATGATCATGCCGAGCCCTGCGAGCGCGCCGAAATGGCGGGGCTCGCGGATCAGCACCTCGCGGATGTCGGCGAGCGAACGGCCGTAGTCGTTCTGCATGTAGTGGAGCGTGGCGCGCCGGTTCCAGGCTTCGATATAGTCAGGCCTGAGCTTGATGACCGAATCCAGCAGCTTGATCGCGATGTCGATCTTCTGCGCCTCGACCGCGGTCTTGGCCCGCGACATCAGCAGCGCCGCGGTGTCGCTCGGGGTCTGGATCCAGATCGCCCAGATCCGCGCCTCGACATGCTTGGCGCTGGCTTCGTCAGGCGCAGCCTTCAGCGCGCCGAACAGGAAATCGAGATTCTTGCTGCGATCGACCTTGGGCAGCTTGGACGGGGCCTCGGGAAGCTTCTTCTGCTTGCCGGGCGGAGGCGGCGGCTCAACCTGTTGCGCCAGGGCCGGAGCCAGCCCGGCGGTTCCCAGCACAAGGGCCAGACCAAGCACCATGGAGAGGGTGCGCGCGAAAGGGAATCTCACAGCCATCATCAAAGTCTAAACGCGCAAAGCCGCCCTTGCATAGCAGGGGCGGCGTCAAACTCGTGTGAGACCGTGGTCTTGCGGGAGCGCGCGAAAGGCGACCGCGAGGGCAATATCAGCCCTGGCGAGCCTTGAAGCGGCGCTGCACCTTGTTGATCACATAGACCCGGCCCTTGCGGCGGACCAGGCGGTTGGCGCGATGGCGACCGCGCAGCGACTTCAGCGAGTTACGGACCTTCATGGCAGAATCCTGAACGTTCGAAAGGCCGTGTTCGGCACTACCGTTTCGGCACGCGCGAATGTGGCAAAATGAGATTTTTCCCGCCGGCGGACCGACCGCCCGGGACGGGGCGGTTCTTAAGGCATGGCGGGAGGTCATGTCAATGTTAACTGCCCGGTTCCGGGCCAGCAAATTCTTGAAAACAACCCCATGCACAGTAGAAACGGCCGGATCGGCCCGATCTTGTCCCGTCGCGGTCAGGCATAGCAAAGACTTTTGCAGGCAGCGCTTTTACCTCCGGCAACGCCTTGCCAAATTCGTTATATCATATAATCAATTTGCCAACCCGTCGGGAGGACACCAATGCCAAAGCTAAAGCTGCCAAACATCGACGACGTCGTCGCCATCGACATCCACACCCATGCCGAGGAGCCCTGCGGCACCCATCCCGACGACGGCTATGACGATTTCCAGGCGCAGATGGCGGAGTACTTCAAGTCGCCGCACAAGCATCCGCCGACCGTGCCGGAGACCGCGGCCTACTACCGCTCCAAGAACATCGCCGCGGTGATCTTCCCTGTCGATGCCGAGCGCGAGACCGGCTTCCGTCGCTACAAGAACGAGGAGATGCTGGAGATCGCCTCCGACCATCTCGACGTCCTCATCCCCTTCGTCTCGATCGACCCGCACAAGGGCAAGCTCGGCGCGCGCGAGGCGCGCAAGCTGATCGAGGAATACGGCGTGCGCGGCTTCAAATTCCACCCGACCATGCAGGGCTTCTACGCCAACGACCGCATGGCCTATCCGCTCTATGAAGAGATCAACAATGGCGGCGCGATCGCGCTGTTCCACACCGGCCAGACCGGCGTCGGCTCGGGCATGCCCGGCGGCATGGGCATGCGGCTGAAATATTCCAACCCGATGTACATGGACGACGTCGCGGCCGATTTCCCCGACCTCAAGATCATCCTCGCGCACCCCTCCTTCCCCTGGCAGGAAGAGGCGCTGTCGGTCGCGACCCACAAGCCGAACGTCTACATCGACCTCTCCGGCTGGTCGCCGAAATACTTCCCGCCGATCCTGGTGCGCTACATCAACTCGATCCTGCAGGACAAGATGCTGTTCGGCTCGGACTGGCCGGTGATCACGCCGGACCGCTGGCTGTCGGATTTTGCCAAGATCGAGATCCGGGACGAGATCCGGCCGAAGGTGTTGAAGGCGAACGCACGAAAACTGCTGGGGATCTAGGGTGTGTACTCATAATTCCAGCGCGAGTCTGTTCGACCTCTGAAAGCAGACATCACGTCGTCGAAGACCGAGGACGGCTAAGGGCCACAACCGGACTCGGTTTTCCAAGATAACAGGCCTTCATCCAGCTACTGTTTATTACGGTCCCTAATCCGTCTCCGGGCAAACCACAGGCAATGGCTCGGCTCCCGGTTTTCGGTGAGGATAGCCCGTGCAAAAATTCCTAACGCAATCTGTATGTAGACCCGATCCGCATTTCTCGCATCGGGTGACGCAATCCTCGTAGGTGACCCCCGGTCGTGCTTGCTCAATAAGTGTAGGTTGCTTGGGTGTTTGCTCCTTCGCTTTCTGAGCCAATGCTGGGGTGACGGCTAACCCAACAAGGAGCAGTCCGACCACATTCCTCATGTGCTCCTCCCATCGAGAAACGAGAGAGCCTCTTATCCCAATCACTGCCAGACGTTGACTTGGATCAAGCGACCGAAGCTGAAGCGCAGGTCGCCCATTTAGGGCACTGCAAAGCCAATGTCTGCTGAGGGGCACGATCAGGCATCCCGGACTTGCCCGAGCTTGGTCCCCTCATGGCCCAAAAGCGGACGCGCGGATTTATGAGTACACGCCCGAGCCTAAAGCGTGATGAGATCAGGTTGATTGCTACAACGGAGGCGCACACCCTCTCCCGCTTGCGGGAGGGGGTGTTTCCACAATGGGACAATCACCAAGAGGAGAAAGCCCTCACCCGGCGCGCGGGACGATGCTTCGCATCGCCCGGGACGCGCCGACCTCTCCCGCAAGCGGGAGAGGTGAACGAGGCCTCAGACCTGCGCCAGGCCGCCGTCGACGAAGACCTCGCCGCCGGTCATGAAGCTGCTGTCCGAGGATGCGAGGAAAGCGGCCACGGCCCCCGTCTCGGAGGGATCGCCCACACGCCCGATCGGCGTAGAGTTTCCGAGCGCATCGAACGCTTCCTCGCCGACGACCTCCAACGCCAGCTCGGTCTTGGTCGGCCCCGGAGACAGCACATTGACGCGGATGCCGGTGCCGCGCAGATCCTGCGCCCAGCTGCGCGCGAGATTGCGGATCGCGGCTTTGGTCGCGCTGTAGATGCTGAACTGCGGCGTCCCCATCACGCCCGTACTCGAGCCGGTGAGGATGATCGACGCCCCCTTTGTCATCAGCGGCAGAGCCTTCTGCACCGTGAACACCAGCCCCTTCACGTTGACGTCGAAAATCTGATCGTAGTGCTCGACCGTGATCTCGCCGAGCGGCGCGAACGATCCGGTCCCTGCATTGGCAAACAGAATATCGACCCCGCCCCGTTCGGCTTTCACCGCCGCATACAGCCGGTCGAGATCGGACAGATCAGTCACCGAGCCCCTGACGGCGCGCGCCGAGGGCCCCAGCTGAGCAACGGCGGCATCGAGCGGCTCCTGCCGCCGCCCGAAGAGATAGACGAACGCACCTTCGTCGACGAACCGTTTTGCCGCTCCAAGCCCGATGCCGGTGCCGCCGCCGGTCACCACTGCCGTCTTGCCTTGTAGTCTGCTCATGATGTGCTCCCTTCATTGAGGTTGCACTGAGCTGGCGGCGTACCCACCTATCGACAAGTATGCACCTTTTGGTAAGTGCCCAAAAATGTCAGACCCGATCTCACCGCCGGCGCAGACTTCACCTTCCGTCCAGAATTGCACGCCGAATTTGCCCGGCTTCACCTGCGGCCTCGACGCGACCCTGCGGGTCGTCGCCGGCAAGTGGAAGCCGCTGATCCTGTACTTCCTCGCGCAGGGCGGGCCGACCCGCTACGGCGAGCTTCGGCGATCCGTGCGCGACGTCAGCGACAAGGTGCTGATCCAGCAGCTCAAGGAGTTGGAGTCCGATTGTCTCGTGAAGCGAACCGACTACAAGGAAGTGCCGCCGCGGGTGGACTACAGCCTCACGCCTCTGGGCCACAGCCTGGCCGAAGCGCTGGTGCCGCTCTGCGCGTGGGGCACCGAGCACATGGCTGAGGTCAGCCAGGTCTTCGCCGAGCGGGCGACCTGGACGCGGCGAGAACGTCCACCGACCGTCTAGTTCGCGCTGCTCTTCGTCCGAGGTCCGCTCCGCCCTGGATTGCAGCGCGTTGGAGGTGCTTGCCCTGAGTCCGGCTTGGGCCACAAGCAGACTCATGCGGAGCATCGTCTCACTCGATCACCTTGTCGGCGCGCGCCAACAAAACCTCCGGAACCGTCACACCCATCGCCTTAGCGGTCTTGAGGTTGATTACCAGCTCGAATTTCGTCGGCTGTTCGACCGGCAGATCGGCAGGCATCGTGCCGCGCAAAAGGCTCGCCGCGAATCGGGCAGTCAGGTCTGCCAAGTGATCGGAGGATGGACCGTAGCCGATAAAGCCACCTTGCTCGGCTCGCACTCCCCACTGATACATGGTTGGAAGGCGCAGTGCTGCAACTCGTTCCATAATCAGTGGACCATTGCCGTCGAGCATCCCGGAATTAAGAACATTCAGCGCCGTGGCCCCCGATGCCTGTGCCTTATCGATAGTCGCTGCAATCTCCTCAGCTCTGGTGACGCGATAGATTGAAAGCTCAACGTTGCGTCCGCGCGCCGCCTCTTGCAGGGCGCGAACCTTCGCCTCGCCTCGCAACCGTCCCTGCACCACGCGTTCGAACCAAAGGTCGTCGGCGAGAGCCGCCATGCGGCGAATCCCGGGCACGGCTTCGATCAGGATGTCCTGTCGCAGGCCGTCAAGCTCAGGAGCAAAAATGCTGATCCCCGTGATATTGCCATTGGGCCGGGCGAACGATTTTACCAATCCCTCCCCGACCATATCGCCTGTGATCCCAACGATAGGAATGCTCTTGGTTGCCCGCTGTACGGCGCCAACTGCCTCGGGTCCAGCAGCATAGATGACATCGGGTTGGGCTATGACCAGCTCCGCCGCGAGTTGCGAAATCAGATCGATCTGAGATGCAAAGGCGCGGTAATCAATCGTGAGGTTTTGGCCGTCAATGAAACCAGCGCGCCGTAGTTGGTCGAAAAAACGTACGTTAAATTGAATATCGCGAGGATGCGGAGACAAGCAACCCAGGCGATAGGTCCGTCCCGCTTTCTGGGCCAACGCTGCGAGCGGCAACGCCACCATCGTACTGCCGACAAGCGTTATGAACTCGCGCCGTCGCATTTCGTCGCCCTCAGGCCGAGCGACTGTCTAACATATGCTTCTAATCCCATCGGTATCCGACGTTCAGGTGCATAAGAGGAAAGGCAGCTTAGGGCCAGAGCCCGACTCGGCCTTTCCAAGATAACAGGCCTTCATCCAGCTACTGTTTATTACGGTCCCTGATTCCTTGCCTTGGAGGGACAAGCTCGGGGTGGGCTGAGACAATTGCGGCCTGCAAACACGTGAGCAGTTCGACGTAACTTTGCATCCCTATCGACGTAGTGCCGCCCTCGCAACGATTGCGAACATCACTGGGACTGGTCGCCCACAAAGTGCTTATTTGTTGTTGCGCCTGCTTTTCGTCCTTCATGCAGTCCGAGAAACTCTGAACGGCAGTCAGTCCCTGTGCTTTGGCATCGTCTACTGTTGCCTTGCACAGCGCCTCCACATTCAGCACCGGAACCTTATCAGAGACCGGTATCGGGACCGGTTGGCCCACTAGGGCCAGCGATAAGAATGCAATCTTCATTTTTCAGTCCCCTGCAAATGGACGTTCCTGCTTTGCGAGCTCCGCAGGTCCAGAAAATCACCTTTGATCCGGCGCAAGGCTTCGCAGCTTCCCTGCCTGGAGCAGTGAAGCGAAGCAGGGGTTACGACCTTGGCGGCGTCAGGTAATGCCCGCTTAGGGTCACCATCAGAGGAGCCCTGGTTGAGTATATCGAGCCCGCTTCACCCCATAGAGTGGACTCTAGCGGACATGCCGGGTCGACCGGTTGGAGTCACAAGCTGACATCACCTCTAGCAGGTAACTCCCGTTGCGCAGCGGCGCACCGCCCGTCGATCCGCTCTCCGCGCAACGCCAGCGACACTCGTTGCAGTTGCCGGTCTTCCTACTCGGGCGGAAGCATTGTCCGACGATACGGACAACCCCTTCTCTTGCGACCACTGAATCGAAATCGGGGCGGCGCACAATATCGTCGCTCCCACCAAAATTGCGCCAAACATGCTCATCTTTTTCATGAGAGTGTCCTCGCCAATAGTGATAGTTGCTGGTTCTGCATGCGAGATTTCCAGATCTTCGTGCTTGATCCAAATCAAGCGATTCAAATTGCTTGACCTGTCAAGGCGCGACCGCTCGACGCTTCCGAACGCAAAAGCCTTCGTTTCACCAGTTCCAGCCGCCGTAGTAGCGTGGAATCAGCGTCGGTCGTCCGGTGACGTAACTGCGGTTGGCGTAGCCGTCGTAATTGCCGGCAGGGTAGCCGCCAGCTGCATAGCTGCTGCCGTAGTAGCGCGGAAACAGCGTTGGCCGCCCGGTGACGTAGCTGCGATTGGCGTAGCCGTCGTAGTAGCCAGGACTGCCGTAGTAGCTGCCATAATAATTGCCAGTGTAGCCCCACCCGGCGTCTACATGAGGGCCGCCACGATAGTACCCATAAGGTGAGGTGGCCGCTATCGCGGCCGTCCCAATCGCGCCGGCCGCCAAGCCAGCACCGACCACACCAGCACCGTAGCCGTACGCAGCCCGCCGGTAATGGCGACGCGCAACGCCGGCACCGCTAAGGGGTGTCAATGGGCGACCAATCCGCGCCTGCGCGCTCTCAACTGACAGCGAGACACCGCGCTGTTCAGACCAGCTGAACGAGAGCAACGTCGCGCACGCGAAGGCCGAGGTTGCAATTGCAACTTTGCCCAGACTCATCTGCTTCATGGACGTTCTCCACTATCCATTAAAGCCTGCCCCATAGAATGAATGCATGGTCGCTGTTGGAGGGTATTGCGCCAGATCAAGGGCTGTTACGGGTTAAGGGCCAGGTCAATCCAACGCGCATCGTGATCAGAACGAGGCCGCCTTCGGGCCAACGTCAATTTCGCAGGCGAGGCGCTGGGCCATCACCGACAGGCCGTCGAGCATAAACGCTTCCGCTCATGTGCACCGGCGCCGCACGGCAGGCACGCCGCCCGTCTGCTGTCAGATCGTCACGCGGCTGCCGTCGAAACGCGTGAAGGAGAAGCCGTCGAACGGCTCGCGAAGGGTGGCGCGCTCGTCCCGCAACATGCAGATAGCCACTTCCTCACCGATCGCCATTGAGGCGGAGGCGTCGGAACGCCAGTGGATGCCCGCCCAATTCCGTCCGAAACCGAAATTCACCGCGAGCTTGTTCAACTCTCCGCCGACCGTGAGCGGTGAGCCGTCATAGGGCACGAGCCTTGTCGGGTCAGCCGGATCGGGCTGCACCGGATTGGCGATGACGCGGCTCTCGTCGAAGAACGCCTTCAATATGGTAGCCGTGACGGCCCCAACGCTCGTGGCCCCGCCGGGATAGGTGGAGTGGAAGGGCGCGCCCTCCGGATAGGTTTGCGACAGCAGATAAGTGCCGTATTTGGCCTTGCTGCGAGCGAGGGCTTCCGATTTCAGGAAATCATCATGCAGCGGGTAGTCGCTCACGCCATTGGCGAGGCGATGGTGCGCCAGAGCACCGTAGGCTTCCGGTCTCACAGCCCTGTGCACGAAATACTTCTGCCAATAAGACGCGCGGACGGAGTTACTGATCCCCGTGGCGAGCAGTGCCTGCACGTAGGGCAATCCGAAGGTGCCACCACCGGGGCCCTGGGTTTTCGATTTCCGATACGGGTTCGAGGGGTAGGACACGGGCTCTGCCGGTGGATAGATCCCGGAGTAGCGCTTGTCTGCCCCGCCTCCTGGGGTTGCGAGGAGCAGCGCTGCCGCCCACCCGAGTGCCGGACCAGTGTGGATATACTCTGCGAGATCTCTTCCTGTCGTGATGTATCGCGGTGTCGCGTCGAACTGCAACTGGCGCTTCGGTGCGGCGCCATTCTGGATCGCCAGCCACTCCTCGTAGTCAGTCAGGAATTCGCTGGCGGGCAACGCGGTACGAATTTGAGCACTGATCCACTGTGAGGCATAGGGCGCGTCCCTGAGCAGGAACTGCGAGATCAGCGGACCGTTCAAAACGCCTGGAGGCGTGACGGAGCGGCCCTTCGGGTCGCCTGCGTCGAAATAAAGCGCATTGGCGCGGAACAGTGTGCCGGGCGTGACCCGCCCACCAGACTTCGGCCCTCGGAAATCGGCAAGCTTGTTGATCTCCTCGGTTGCTACAAGCACGTCCCGATTGGAGGTGTCGTCGCGCAACTCGGTAAGCGGAACATCACGAAGCAGGGATTGCCAATATACCTCGACCGCCTCGCCGCCGCGCTCCGCACTTGCAAGAGCCGGTGCCGGGGGTATTCCAATCTGAGTTGCGTTTATGCCGCTGAGACTGACTGCCAGCGTGCCCAAGGGATTGACCAGCTTGCGAGTGCCGCCAAGCGGGATCTTTTCGAAATCGGCGGGATCGCCCGACTGGCAGGCGGCATAGAGAGCCTGCCAAGCCTCCTGTGTCACTTCGCCGCGTTTGTCGTGCGGCAGGCCACGTGAATCGGAGCCGATCTTGTTACTGTAGCGCGCCTCGTCGCCATTCGCGGGGTGGGGCGCGATGGGAATTTTCTCGTTGTTGCTCGCACAGACCCCGCGGACTTCAAAGGCCCGGTGTTTGAATGCCTCGTCGAGCGGTCGGGCGTTTGCGCTCGCAGGCTGCGCCAGCGCCGGGGCGAACCCGGGCATGCTCGGCGGAGACGCAAGCACGGCGGCACCAACCGCAATGCCGGTCCCGCCAAGCAGCGAGCGGCGAGTGATCGCGGTCGACGGGCCCGGCGACGCCAGGCAGAATTCAGTTGGAACGGTGGCATGGTCAGCCATGGAGGCCTCCTCCCTCGCGGGAAAGTTTCGGCGGGATTGCGCCGGAGCCGTCCGATTACTTGCATGCTGCAGTCGAAATCATTTCACCGGGAGGACACTGAGGAGATTGACTCAGATCAATGGTGAGTCGAGCAGACCAATTGTGCACCGGCCGGGGCCACCGTCGGCGTCAGCTATGGGTCTCATTAGCTGCCCTCGTTACCCGGCGCGACCTAGTTCCGCTTCTCGCTCGGCAGCAGACATTGGGCGCCCTGCGCGAAAGTCAGCGCCGGGCCCAAGAGCCGACATCCGAGCAAGAAAGTGAAAATCGATGGACCTGCTAACGCGCTTGCGGACTGGTCGGGCAGCTCACCTGAGAGATCACCGACATTGAGGAATGAGAGCCATCGCCCTTCACGGCGTTTGAGGCGCGCCGCGGCGGAGATAGGCGCCTGTAACCGACGCAAGGCCCAACGCATAGAACGCCATCCAAAAAGCGGAGGCGCCGCGCCAAATCAGGTTCGGTTCGTGGGTTTGCAATATGGCGAGGACGATACCGATCGCCCACGCATAAACGAAACAGACCCAGAAGATATATTTCATCAACGAGGGGCACCCCGCAAATACCAGCTCCCAATGATCGATCTCCTCACCCACACCGCTACGCATCTTCCCTTCCCTTTCCGAAATGCCGATGAGGATGACCGACAAAAAGGCCGGGAAGATTCCCCACATAAGCACTGGAAACAAGGCATTTCCGCCGAGTTGTACGCTGGTGAACGACACCGCATTCACAACGATGCTGAGTACCAGCCCGCACGCGGCGTAGAGCATCGCAAACAGCAGTAGCAGGCTGGTCATGGTGGTTCGATTAAAAAGTACGAGGCGAAGGATGGCGGCTTCGATGAACGTCTTGTGCAGTATTAGTCGCACCATCCATTCGTGCGGTTCGCCCGGTCCTCTGTCCGATAGGAGGCAAACAGCGAAGAACTCCGACTGAGCAAATATCGGCTGCTGTGCCCCTCCTCGCCGACATAAAGAGGCCAAATCGGGTTGGTCGCGATGGGCCATGTGTGGACTAAGGTCCGCCCCCTTACTTCGGATTGCGCGGGAACAGGATGAACCCGTCCCGGTTCGGCATTTTCACGTTGGGCAGCGACTGCGCGTCGATCACATCGTTCGATCCGACGATCCCGTTGAGATTGAGGATATAGGCCGATACCGCGTAGAGTTCGTCCGCGGTGAGCGATTTCGACTCTTGGAATGGCATTGCGCGGCGGATGTAGTCGAACAGCGTTGTTGCATAGGGCCAGAAACTTCCCACAGTCTTTATCGGTGTTTTGTCCGGCGCCAATGTGCCCATGCCGCCGGCAAGCGCTCCAGCGAGCGCGACACTGGGGCTGATTCCCTTCTCGCCGTGACAGGCCTGACATTTCGCTACATAGATGGCTTCCCCCTCGATTGCGGTGCCACGACCAGGCGGCAGACCTGCTCCATCCGGTCCGATGCTGATGTCCCACGCTGCGATGTCGGGGGGCGCGATCGGTTGCCCGAACTGCGGGGCCTGGGCCAGGGCCGCCGGTACAACGGTCAGCATAGATACGCAGACTACTGCAATGGGTTTAAGCGTAAACATTGCTGGCCTCCCCCATCTCGTCGATGCGCCAGCTTGCGATGGCGTTGTAGTGGTAGACCCCACGCAAGCCGCGCTCGTCGGCGAACTGAGCACGCGTTGGCTGCACCAAGCCCGTGTCGTCGGTGGCGCGACTCTGCAGCACGGCGGGACCGCCGTTCCATTGCCACGCTGCGCGGAAGCGCACGGGCGCCTTTGGCAGGATCGGGCCCTGCAAAGCTGCCGGCGCCCAGCTTCGTCCGCCGTCAGCCGACACGTCGACCTGCCGGATGCTGCCGTTGCCCGACCAGGCGAGCCCGGAAATCTCGTAGAATCCCGGTCCCTTCAGCGCGAGTCCCGGCGACGGACGCGTGATGACGGATTTTACTTCGATCGGGAACACGAACTGCCAAGCCTTTTCATCCTTGAGTAGGATCGTGTATTTCGATGTTTCGTCTTTGGTCATGGCGGGGCCTGCGGTCAGCTTGAGCCGGCGCAGCCACTTCACGTTCATGTTGCCCTCGAAACCAGGCAGCAACAGCCGCACCGGGTAGCCATTCGAAGGCCGCACTCGCTCGCCGTTCTGATAGAGACAGAGCAGCGCATCATCCATCGCCTTGGTGAGCGGGATGCTGCGGCTCATGGCGGCGGCGTCAGCCCCCTCGGCGATCACCCAGCGCGCCTCAGGTTCGATGCCAGCTTCGTCGAGCAACGTGGAGAGCCGCACACCGGTCCATTCCGCGCAACCCAGTAGGCCGTGAATAGCCGCCACATTGAGCGGCTGGGCCTGAGGCGCGTTGAGCGCCTGGCTGTTGCCGCCACACTCGATGAAGGCGATGCGCGATTGCATCGGATAGCGCGACAGCGCTTCGACCGTAAACACAAGCGGGCGCTTCACAAGTCCATGGATCACCAGCCGGTGTTGATCGGGATCGATTTCTGGGATGCCGGAATGGCTACGCTCGAAATGCAGCCCAGATGGTGTGATCATTCCTTCGAGCATGTGCAGTGGCGTGCGTGACGAGCCGACACCGGCCGGGTTGGGGGGCGGCGGAAAGACTTTGACGACCTTGCTCTCGAACGGTGAGGGCTGGCCGTAGCCCGCAAATCCGGGACCCGGCACCTTCATCCACGGCTGCACCGTAAGCTGTTCCGCCGATCCGCAGGACAGGCCCGCACCGGTCGCACCAACAGCGAGCGCGCCTTCAAGAAAAATGCGCCGGCTTAGAATTCCATTGCCGGCGCCCGATCGCCTGGTTCGGGATGAGTTTTTCCAACCATGAGCAGCACTCCTTCGTTGCGGTCAAATGAACTCGCATGTCCGCGCGCACGGCCAGTGCTCGTGAGACCGGCACAAAAGGACTGTCGGTTTTATTGAGAGTGTGATGCCTGCCGACGGCATTACTGCCATTCGCGTCGAACGGAGACGTCGGCACGTCCCGTCTCGAAAAGCAGCTCTAAAGAAGACTACGCCCATCCAAAAGACCTTCAAATTGGCAAGGATGTCGCACGAGCATTCTGGTCAAAACCAGTGTCTCTGATGTCCGAGTTGGGTCAAAGGCGGCCTTGGCCAGCTTGCATGGCCCTGTTCGGGTCACCATCAGGAAGCAGACTTCGCGGCGCTCTGAGCTGGGGTGAGCCATGGGCCAATAGGCAGGTCACGCCGCAGCCGCGCCGAGAAGGGCTGTTGGCTGCGCTCGCCGATGCGGCGCTCGCGGTTTTTTGTCACCGAGGCGGACAAGCGGCCCTAAAACTCCGGCTTGCCGCGTAGGGCGTCGATTCCGGCCCTAGCGCAGGCTTCGTCAGCATCACCGCCAGGCCCACCAGACACACCGACGGCTCCGACTAGCGAGCCGCCCGCTTCGACAATCAATCCGCCACGAACGTCGCGACAAACGGAAATCCAGATCGTCATTTCGCCCGTTTGAATACCAGCTCCAGCGTGATGCCAGCTGGGGTGCGTGGATTTGTAAACTTCAATTCATCGTCCGTAATCGATGTCACGATCCGACGTTGATTTGGCGTTCCGACCAAATTAGGAAACGAGCTCGTTTCGATGTTGACGTGGATCGTCTTCGTGCTCTCGTCGACTGTGTATGTCCCAGTGTAAGCAACCACACCTGACGCAATGGCCATGGCCTCCTCAGGGGACGGCCGTGCAGAATCGCCCGATGCATACTTTGGAGCATCGGAGCGAACCGTAATGAAATGGAAGTGACCATCGGCGGCGTAGGTGACAGCGCCTTGCAGCTTTGGCCGCTCTACGGCGCTACCATCCTCACGCGTCCCGGTGCTGGACACGTAAATCCAAGTGCCAACCAACCGATCCTTAAGAGACTTTACTTGGGCAACACTACTATTCGGGAACGTCACAACCGAAATCAACACCGTCGCACAGAGTCCAATTGCATAACGCCTGTTCATGAGACGCTCCTGCTCTTTGGCAACGTGGGCAAGGCTACTCGGCGCTCCGATTTTCAGCAATGGGTCACAAGCCTCCGATCATACTTGCAGTGGCAGATTTCCGCTGTGGTTGGTAAGCTGACGACTATGCGCACTCCCCCAAGCGGATCTCTTGTGACCGCAACTGCCGGGAAGGACAGCCGATGACCATCAAAGCCGTCGTGTTCGACGCCTACGGAACGCTCTACGACATCCAGTCCGTCGCCGAGATCACCGAGGACGCGTTTCCGGGCTACGGCGAGATCATCACGCAGGTCTGGCGGATCAAGCAGCTCGAATATACCTGGCTGCGCTCGTTGATGCGGCGCTATCAAGATTTTGAGGCCGTCACGCGCGACTCGCTCGCCTATACGCTGCGCATGGTCGGCCTCGCCTATGAGAGCGAGGCGTTCGAGCGCGTCATCGAGAAGTACCTGCACCTCGATCTCTATCCGGATGCGGCGGCAGCGCTGGCGGCCCTGAAACCGCGAAAGCTCGCCATCCTCTCCAATGGCAGCCCGGACATGCTGAATGCGCTGGTGCGCAACACCAAGCTCGACGGCCTGCTCGATGCCACCGTCAGCGTCGATGCCAAGAAGGTCTTCAAGCCGAGCCCGGAGGCCTATGAGCTGATCGGCGAGACATTCGGCACCGCACCGAACGAGGTGCTGTTCGTCTCCTCCAATCCATGGGACGTGGCGGGCGCAAAGTCGTTTGGATTGAACGTCGCCTGGATCGAGCGCGTCACGCCCGAGGCAATGGCGCTGGCTTGCGTCGAGAACGAACTCGTGGCACCGCTGACCATGTTCAAGGCGATCCGCACCCAGATGGACGAGCTTGGCTTTGCGCCGGACCACCGCGTCCGCGCGCTCTCCGAGCTGCCAGGGATCATCTAGGGATCGCCCAGAGATCGCCGCCCCGCCCATGAGACTGGAATGAGCCTGGAATCCGTTCGCGCCTTCTTCGCCGAGAAAGCCCCCGACATCTCCGTCATGGAATCCCCGATCAGCTCGGCGACCGTGACGCTGGCCGCCGAGGCCTATGGCGTCGAGCCCGGTATGATCGCCAAGACGCTGTCCTTGCGCGTCGGCGAACGCGTGATCCTAATCGTCGCGGCCGGCACCTCGCGCATGGACAACAAGAAGGTGAAGGCGCAGTTCGGCGGCAAGCCGAAGATGCTGGGGCTGGAAGAGGTCGCCGACATCACCGGCCATGAGGTCGGCGGCGTCTGCCCGTTCGGGCTGAAATCACCGCTGCCGATCTATTGCGACGTCTCGCTGAAGGCGTTCGACATCGTCGTTCCTGCCGCAGGCTCGACCCACAGCGCGGTGCGCATCACCCCCGATCGCCTGGCCGAGCTGACCGCGGCCGAATGGGTCGACGTCTGCGAGCACCGGCCTTAAAGCGGCGCCGGCCTCGACAGCCGCGGACATGCGGACCCTGGCTGGCAGCGAGTCATTGCGGGGCTAAGACGGCCTGGCGCCACAACCGGTCGTTGCCTACGGTGGCACCGGATACGATGCCTGATGCATTTGCCGGTCAGGAAGGCTAGCATGGCGACGATGACCGACGACAAGGTGAAACGACGACTGACCACCGTGCTGTGCGCTGACGTGTACGGCTATTCTCGTCTCATGGAAGCGGACGAGACCGGAACGTTGGAGACGCTCCGCCGCTACCGCACCGCCATTGCGCGATTGGTCGAGCGTCATGACGGCCGCATCGTGAATACCTGGGGCGATGCCGTGATCGCCGAGTTCGCCAGCGTCGTCGAGGCCGTGCAGTGCGCGGTCGAGATTCAGCAGGAAATTTCCAGTCAAGATTCGGACGCGCCTCAGGCGAACCCGATGCAGTTTCGCATCGGCATCAACCTCGGCGACGTGATGGTTGATGGTTCCGACATCTATGGCGACGGGGTCAATATCGCATCGCGGCTGCAAGAACTCGCTGATCCCGGCGGCGTCGTGATCTCGAGCTCCGTCTACGATCAGGTGCACAACAAATTATCCGTTGGCTTCGACTGCCTCGGCCAGCGGCCCATGAAGAACATTGCGCCCCTGACCAGCTACCGGCTGACCCTTGGCGGCCGGACCGCCGGGCAAGGGAGCTTCCCGATCGAGGGAAGCGCAACGCCGTTGGAAAGAGCGCGTGCTCCGCGGATGGAAGACAGGCGCGTGGCACCATCGTCGACGAATGTCGTCACGGCTTGGCTCAGAAAGCTGCCCCGGCCGGTTGCAGTGGCACTCACGGTGTCGGCCTTCCTGATTCTGATCAATCTTTTCACTGGCCATAAGATCTGGTTCCATTGGCCAGTCGCAGCCATTCTCTTTGCCGTGGTCTTGCGGACGGCGCTTGGACATCGACCTCAATCGGACAGCAAGCCGGAGCGCTGAACCAGGCTAGGCAGCACTAATCGTCGTCATTGTCATAAGGCGGCGGCGGCTGCATCTGCTGAGGTGGCGGCGGCGCATTGTTATAGCGCGGCGGCGGCGCGGCACGACCACGCGGCACCTGCTGCTGCGGCTGCACCTGGTTGTTGGACCGGAACACCGCGCGGCAGCCACTGGAGAGCTGCGGCGAGTTCTGTTGCAGGCAGGCCACGATGCGGTTCACATCCGGAATCTGGTCGCTGCACAGCCGCCACACATCCGGCGTGCAGGCCATCTGCTGTTCCATGGTGCCGCGATATTCCTGGGCGGATGCAGCGCCCTGCGCGACGATGCCGCCGATCGCGAGCGCCACACCCAGCGCAATCCGCTCTGTTCGCATGTCCAAATCCTTCTCGCTTCTCTTGATTTGTCCTCAATCAATGAGACGCGGTCAGGTTCTGAACCAACAAAAAAATGTGAAAGTGCGGCTGGAACCTACTCCACCTTGCCGATCTTCTTCACCGCCGCGATCAGGCGCGTGCTGTCGGCCGCGACGAATTCGGAGAAGGCCGGCGCGTCCTGATAGGCGACGAGGCTGCCCGAGGCCTCGAACGATTTGAGCACGTCGGGGCTCGCCATCACCTGCGCCATCGCCTCGCGCAGGCGGGCCGCGATCGGCGCAGGCAGCGTGCTCTGCGCGAACAAGCCGGCCCAGATGTACATCTCGACGTCCTTGTAGCCGAGCTCCTGGAACGTCGGCACGTCAGGAAAGCTCGCGATGCGCTGGGCGCCGCAATTGCCGAGCACGCGCAGCTTGCCGTCGTCGACCTGCGGCTTCAGCGTGCCGGGTGCGGCGGCGATCGCCTGCACCGTGCCGCTGAGCAGTGCGGTCAGCGCCGGCCCCGCGCCGCGGAACGGCACGTGCAGCAATTTGATGTCGGCACTGCCGGCAAACATCTCCATCGCCACATGCAGCGTGCCGTAGGGACCGGAGGAGCCATAAGTGATCTGGCCCGGCCGTCGCTTTGCATCCTCGACGAACTCCTGCGCCGTCTTCCACGGCGCCGAGGCCGGCACGGCGAGCAGGGTGGGATCGGCGAGCACGCGCGCGATCGGCATGAACTGCGAGACTTCGTAGGCGACCGGCCGCTCGAACAGCCGGTCGGCCTCGGGCAGCACCGCGAGCGAGGACAGCGTCATCAGCAGCGTATAGCCGTCGGGCTCGGCGCGCGCCGCTGCGGCATTGCCGACCGAGCCGCCGCCACCGCCGGCGCGGTTGTCGACGATCACGGGTTTGCCGAGGATCCGCTCCAGAGCCATCGCGACGGGGCGCGCCGCAAGATCGGCCTGCCCGCCGGCCGGAAACGGCACGATCAGCGTGATGTTGCGCGCCGGATAGGCTTGCGCGAAGGCCGGCTCCGGCCATGCAGCCCGCAACAACGGCAATGCGGCAACGGCGCGCAGGATATCGCGTCGATCCATGGCAACTCCCCTCCCTGACTTTTCTTGTTTCGACCCCAGCCTAGCGTGGCGACTGGGAAGAACAAGACGTTTACCAGGCATTAACCATGTCCAGCCCGGCCGGGAACGCATCCCCTGGAGCGGCTGTTGCCCTGCCAGGAGTGGGTCATGCGTAATCTTGCGACCATCGACGTCGCGCTGGACGAGATGCTGGTGAATCTCGCGGCGATCGTCCTGCGGCTTTCGAAGCCCGACCTGACGCGAACGCCGGAGGCCCGGCGCGCCCTGGCGCAATCGGTCCATCAATACGCGGTATGCGCGGCCCGCTCGACCGACCCGCGCGTGCATGAATTGAAGTCGCAGCTGGAAGAGACGCTGAAACCGAGCCTGCGCATCGCCGCGATCGACGGCGTGAAGGTGCCGTAGTCAGGCCGAGAAGCGAGGTGTCGCAGGGTGGGCAAAGGCGCGAAGCGCCGTGCCCACCTATCTATCCGGCTTTGCCGCCCTTCCGCGGTCGCCGCTTGCAGGTGCCCGGCAGCTTTGCCGCGAGGAAATCGCCGAGCGCCTCGACGCGCGCGGGGCGCGGGCCGCCGGGCGGGGTGACGAGGTGCACGGCGCCTTCGGCCTGCTTCCAGTCCTTCAAGATGACTTCGAGGGCGCCGGAGGAGATGGCGTCGCCGACGATGAATTCAGGCAGCTCTGCGATGCCGAGGCCGGCGAGCAGCGAGGGCATCACGGCTTCGCCATTGTTGACGCGGAGCTGGCCGCCGGGACGCACGCTCGCCTGCTCGCCGGCCGAATTGGTGTAGTGCCAGACGTTGGGCGTGGAGAGATAGGCGTAGCTGAAGCATTTGTGCTCGGCGAGGTGCATCGGATGCGTCGGGCGTCCGTGCTTCTTCAGATAGGACGGCGCGGCCACGGTGAAGCGCGGCATCGTGAAGAGCCGCCGCGCGATCAGCGAGGAGTCCGGCAGCCGCGCGATCCGCACCGCCATGTCAAAGCCTTCGCCGATGAGATCGACGGTCGCATCGCTCAAATGCAGATCGACCGAGACCTCCGGATAGGTCTCGAAGAATTCCGGCAACAGCGGCGCCACCGCCTTGATCCCGAACGTCATGGGCACCGCGAGCCGCACCAGGCCGCGCGGCGCCACCGATTGCGCCAGCGCCTCGTTCTCGGCCGCCTCGCCGTCGGCGAGCAGGCGGGTGGCGCGGTCGGCGAGCTTGTGGCCGGCATCGGTCAATGCCAGCCGGCGCGAGGTGCGGTTGAACAGCCGGGCGCCAAGCCGCTCTTCCAACCGCGTCACGGCCTTGGATACCGTGGCCTTGGACATCGCAAGCTCGCTCGCCGCCCCCGCAAACGACCGTAATTCCACGACTTTTGCGAAAATCGCGAGCGCCTCGAAATCGGGGAGTTTGGCCATAGCTCGGTCCAATCAGGATATTTAGGGAAACAATGCGTTTCAACAGTTTCTATTTCTATACCACAGGCGGAGGCTTATCCAAGGGTCATCAGAAATTCAGGACTGGAGAAATCCAATGACCAAGAAGCTCTCAGGCAAGGTTGCCCTCGTCACCGGCGGCTCGCGCGGCATCGGCGCGGCCTCAGCCCGCGCTCTCGCCGATGAAGGCGCGGATGTCGCCATCAGCTATGTCGCCTCGCCCGACAAGGCCGAGGCCGTGGTCGCCGAGTTGAAGGCCAAGGGTGTGAAGGCCCGCGCCTTCAAGGCCGATCAAGCTTCGGCGAAGGACGTGACGCAACTCGTCAATGATGTCGCGAAGGAGTTCGGCCATCTCGACATCCTCGTCAACAATGCCGGCGTCGCTGCCGGTGGTGCGATCGACGATGCCAAGGCCGACACCGAAGCGTTCGCCCGCCAGGATCAGATCAACGTGCACGGCGTGATCGCGGCGATCCGGGCCGCCTCGCAATTGATGGGTGAAGGCGGCCGCATCGTGACGGTCGGCTCGATGCTCGCCGACCGCGCCTCGTTCCCCGGCCTTGCCGACTACGTCGCCACCAAGGCGGCCGTGGTCGGTTACACCAAGGGGGCGGCACGCGACCTCGGCCCGCGCGGCATCACCGTGAACGTGGTGCAGCCCGGCTCGATCGACACCGACATGAACCCGAAGGACGGCGGCGAGTTCGCCGAGACCCAGCGCAAGCAGCATGCGCTGCAGCGCTTCGGTCGCCCCGAGGAAGTCGCCGCCGGCGTCGTCTTCCTGGCAAGCCCGGAAGCCTCCTTCGTCACCGGCACCGTGCTCAACGTCGACGGCGGTTTCAACGCCTGATCAAGGCTCGCTTGTTCAAACCAAGGACTACGCAAATGATCGAACTCAGACCTTTCAACAAGCTCGGCGGCGCCGATCACGGCTGGCTCAAGGCCAAGCATCACTTCTCCTTCGCCAGCCACTACGATCCGAACAACATAGGTCATGGCTCCTTAAGGGTGTGGAACGACGACGAGATCGCGCCGAACACGGGCTTTCCGGCTCACCCCCACGCCAACATGGAGATCATCACCTATGTGCGCGAGGGCGCGATCACTCATCAGGACAGCCTTGGTAACGAGGGACGCACTGAAGCCGGCGACGTGCAGGTGATGAGCGCCGGCAGCGGCATCCGCCACTCCGAATACAATCTGGAGCCGAGGCAGACGCGGATCTTCCAGATCTGGATCGAGCCGACCGCGCGCGGTGGACAGCCGACCTGGGGCTCGAAGCCGTTTCCGAAGGCGAACCGCTCCGGCAAGCTCGTGACGATCGCGAGCGGGATCGAAGGCGACACCGACGCGCTGCCGATCCGCGCCGATGCGCGGGTGCTCGCCACCACGCTGAAGGCCGGCGAGAGCGCCGAGTACGCGCCGCAGAAGGCACGGCATCTTTATCTCGTGCCGGCGGCGGGCTCGATCGAGATCAACGGCGTGCGCGTCAACGCCCGCGACGGCGCCGCGATCCGCGACGAGAACAAGCTGAAGATCACGGCGCTGGAGGATTCGGAGATCGTGCTCGTCGACGCGGCGTGACAACACAACAACTCGTCATGCCCGGCCTCGAGCCGGGCATCCATCTCCGGGTCAAGCCCGGCAACGACAACTAACAACCGAACCAATCGCATCTAATCCCCCACCGGAGACCACCATGACCAAAGTTCTCGTCCTCTATTATTCCGCCTATGGCCACATCGAAGCGATGGCGAATGCCGTCGCCGAAGGTGCGCGCGAGGCCGGCGTGACCGTCGACATCAAGCGCGTGCCCGAGCTGGTGCCGGCCGAAGTCGCCAAGGCCTCGTACTACAAGGTCGACCAGGCCGCGCCGATCGCCAAGATCGAAGACCTCGTCAATTACGACGCGATCATCGTCGGCACCGGGACCCGGTTCGGCCGCATGGCCTCGCAGATGGCGAACTTCCTCGATCAGGCCGGCGGGCTCTGGGCCAAGGGCGCGCTGCACGGCAAGGTCGGCGGCGCCTTCACGTCCACCGCGACCCAGCACGGCGGCCAGGAGACGACGCTGTTCTCGATCATCACCAACCTCTTGCATTTCGGCATGGTCGTGGTCGGCCTGAACTACGGCTTCGCCGGCCAGATGAAGCTCGACGAGGTCACCGGCGGCGCGCCCTACGGCGCCACCACGATCACCGGCGGCGACGGCAGCCGCCAGCCCAGCGCCAACGAGCTCGCCGGCGCGCGCTATCAGGGCCGGCAGATCGCGGAGACCGCCAAGAAACTTCACGGCTAAGCTGAAAGGTTAAGCTGCGCGGCCGATTGCATGGCTGATGCGACGCGGGCGGCATTCTCATTCGGGAATGCCGCCCCATCTCTGTTGGCAGAATAGTACGACCAAAAGCGATACGAATGGCTTTCGAACTCTTGTTGATCGCGCAGATGATCCGCAAGCCCGCGCAGGCGCTGGCGCGGCGCTGGTATTGCCGCAGCCTGTTCCGCGCCTCGCGCGGCCGGCTGCACTGCGCGGAATGCACGGGATCGTGAGGCGCTAGGCCTGCGCGATATCCACCTGAACTGAATCCGTCGGCGGCGCCGTCGACAGCCACCAGCCCTCACCGGCAAACCAGCACGTCTCGTCCGGAGCGCCCTCCCTCCGCAACGACTGCACGCTTTCCCATCCTTTCGCGAACGCCTCGGCCAATCGGCGGGCGGCATCTTCATCCTGCAATCCCGCACAGCCAATGAACTGGGCCCGGCTGAGGAATTTCGCCGGCCAGATCGCGCCGTCATCCGGGCGCGTGATCATCAGCATGCCGCCGAGCATGCCTTCCGGCGCCAGGGGAAACACCAGCCGGCCGCAGGGGCGCAGCGCATCGAGCCATTCCGTGGCCGGCTGCGCCGCGCCGGCGCAGACATAGATCACGTCGGTTGCGGGCAGGTCCGACGCGATGCCGGAACGTTCGCGTACATCGACATGGGCGATGTCCTTCAGATTGTCGCGTGCGAGTGCCGCCAGGCGCTCGTCGATCTCATAGGCATGGACCCGGCCGCCGGGGCCGACGAGATGCGCCAGAATCGCGGTGTAATAGCCGCTGCCCGCGCCGATCTGGAGGACGGTCTCACCTTCCATGACAGCACAGCCGCTGAGCCAATATGCATGCGCACTGGGCATGCCGATATTGAGGCCGCGCTCCGGATCCAGTGCAAGAAGCGCGTTCTGATAGAGGAAGGCAGGATCATCATCGGGCGTGACCACATAAGGATGCCCGCCGAGCGTGATCGACCACGGCCCGGGCCCGACGAACGGCTCGCGCCTGACGGTCCGGAAGGCCTGTTCGAGCCGGGGATCCGCGGCTTTCGCCGCAGCGCAGATCAGCTGCGCATAGAATGCGCGATATTTAGCCGAACGATCTTCCATGTCGCCTCCGGGGGAGAAGCGACGATAGCACGAGGATTGCGATCGCCGGAAGCGCCACGCAATCGCGAGCTTTGTGTCAATGCGATGACCGGCCGGCTGTGACGCGTCTCAGCGACGCTCGGCTTTCTTCATGACAAGCTCGCGGCCGATCGGCCGTGGCGGTTCGCTCCGCAGCACCAGCGAGGTCGTCACAGTGCCGAAGCCGGCTATACGATCCACGATCGTCTCGAGGTCTTCCGGGGCGGGAACGAGCACCTTGAGCACGAAGCAGTCATCGCCCGTCACGCGGTGGACCTCGATGATGTGCGGAATTTCGCCAAATCTCTTGAGGCAGGTCTTGATGTGCTCATGCGAGGTGCGCAGGCGCACCAGCGCCATCAGGCCGAGCCCGAGCGCACGCGGATTGATCCGGGCGCCATAGCCTTTGATGATCCCGGCTTCCTCCAGCCGCTTGACGCGCTCGGAGACCGCCGGCTGGGACAGCCCGACCGAACGGCCGAGCTCGGACAGCGGCACGCGCGCATTGGCTTGCAGCGCCTCCAGGATCTTCAGATCCTTGGCGTCGATGCTCCCGAAACGATCCAAGAAAAATCTCCATTCCGCCTTGAGATCATCGGCAGATGATCGATTGCGCCGATGACTTGCCATGTGACGCAGCGCCCAGACCGGCCACACTGCGCGTCCATCTCAGATATCACGGGACGATCATGCACGACATCATCACCTTGCCGGGCCTCGGCGGCTCCGGCGACACCCATTGGCAGACGCTCTGGGAGCGCAAGGATGCGCGCTTCGCGCGATTTCAGCCGGCGAGCTTCGACCAGCCCGATCTCGACGACTGGGAGCAATCGCTCGAGCAAGCGGTCAGGCACTGCGCGAAGCCGCCTGTGCTTGTGGCACACAGCCTCGCCTGTCTGCTGGTCGCGCACTGGGCCGCCCGCTTGCCATCTGCCATCGCCGGCGCGTTTCTGGTTGCGGTGCCCGATCCCGATGGCGTCAACTTTCCCGCGGAGGCTGCCGCGTTCAAGGCCGTACCGGACCGCGCACTGCGCTTTCCCGCGCTCGTCATTGCCAGCACGGACGATCCCTATGGCGAAATCGATACGACACGGCAGCGAGCCCACGCTTGGCAATCCGGGCTGGTCGTGTTGGGCGCGCTCGGCCATATCAATGCGTCGAGCGGGCTCGGTGACTGGCCGCAGGGCCGCGCGTTGCTCGGTGCCTTCAGTGCAGGCCTTTCGCGATGACGGGTCAACGCATCTTGCGCAGCGCCGGGGTGGCGATGGCGGCAAGCCTCGGGTGACGGCGCAGGCCCTGCGCGGCATGGTCGCGCAAGGCATAAGGGAGCCCGCGCCAGGACAGCGCGACGCTGACATCGGTCAGCGGCACCTTCTCGGCGCCGAAGCGGCGCTTGTAGTCGTGATTGCCGATGCTGAGATCGAACCGGCGCACGCCCTGTGCATGCAGCGCGGCCATGGTGCGCTCGGTGACGAGCAGACCGGGCGAGCAGCTCGACCATGGATCGCCGGCGTGGCTGATGCGCAGGAGGAAATAGGTCGCGCCCAGCCTGACGCCGAGCGTGGTGGCGACGACGCCCTCGTCGCAGACCAGCGCCGAGATGACGGCATAACCATCCGCAACACCCTGGCGCGCGATCTCGCGATAGAATTTCGCATGGGTCTCGTCGTTGAGGACGAAGCGCGAGCCGAGCTTGCGCATGCGCGCCTGCTGCTGGGCATCCATCACGTCCAATAGCTCATGTGCACGCGCGACACCGGAGGCGATCTCGAACCGTGCGCCCGCGTGCCGGCTGAAGACGCGCCAGCAGCGAGGCATCTGCATGCGCTTGATCGAGGCCTGGTAGGCCTCATAGTGGTCGCCGGTCAGCACGAGATTGCCATTGAGCGAGCTCGAGCCGATCCGGCCGAGCGACACCAGCGGGTTGGCCTTGCCGCCGACATGGGCCGGCATCTTCTTCAGGCGCAGCAGATCGAAGCCGTCGGGTAGCGGGCGCAAGGCCTCGACGAGCGCCTCCCCGATCGCATCCATCGCCGCCGCGTCCAGCGCTGCATCGGACGCCAGGATCGGCGCGTTGTTGTCGGTGACGCCGAAATCGGCAAATTCGACGATGCGGATGCCGCGCCTGATATGGCTGACCATCGGCACCACCGCGATGTCCCTGCCCGTCGCCGCATCGGAGATCAATGCGATCAGCGGCGCGCCGCCGCCGAACGCCTCGTACCAGGGCCCGAGCCAGTAAGCATGCTGGAACGCGGTGCGATGGCCTGCGCTCAGGCGCGATGCGGCCTGCCGCCAGTCGCGCACGAAATCGACCGCGATTCCCGACGCGCTGGACACCTGACCGTTGACTTGCTCGACGCTGACAAACGTCATCCGCGGGACATACGATTACTGAATGTTTCCAGATAGATTATGTTTTGCCGCAGACCACAAGCAACGTCGCTGCTTATCGTTAAGCCGGTCCCACCACGGCCCTGCGACAAGCTGTCAGCGTTCGGGTTTCATCTGATCAACGCATTGGAACCTGGCCAGGAAATGCAGGCCGGCGACCGCGAGCGCGAACATGAACCAGATCGGATTCTGCCGCTCGAGCAGGAAAGTTTCAGTGGTTCCGTAGTAGAGACCGAACAGCCACACGGTCAGGAACAGTTTTGCCAGCGCGCCGCTGCGGCTATAGGCCTGGGCCGACTGGAAATTGCCAAGCGGCGCGAGCACGAAGACGAGGATGACGAGCAGCAGTCCCGGCAAGCCGATGGTGACCGCGAGGTCCAGATAGCTGTTGTGGCTGTGCGCCGCGCTCGTCGCCCATTCGGCGCCCTGGGCGGTCTGCCGTTCGGTGACGTCGTCCCAGAACGCCGCGTAGCCGTGGCCGATGACCGGCTTTTCGGCGACGGCCGCGAGCGCGAACTCCCAGATGTCGGAACGGCCGGTGAAGGTCGGATCCAGCGGAAGCTGCCGCGTCATGGCGCCGAGCGCCGGGCTCAAGACGCTGCCGACCGTCAAAAGGTTCATCACGATCAACGGCACGAAGCAGATGATCCGCTTCAGCCACAGGCTCCGCGTCACATAGACCAGCGATGCAAGCCCATAGATGGCAAGGCACAGCACCGACGAGGTCTTGCCGCCGGTGAAGATCAGGAAGATGCCGGCGAGCGCTGCGACCGCCGGCCCCATCACGAACGAGCCGACGGCGGTGAGGTAAATGCCGACATAGACCAGGATGGTCATCACGGGCGAAGCGACGTTCTTGTGGCCGAAGCTGCCACGCCAGTCGCCGGCCAGCATCGGCTCGGTGATGTCGAGTGCGGTGTGGGTCGCGTATTGCGGCGCGAGGAAGACGCCGAGATAACACAGCACCAGCAGCACGAGCGCGGCACCGCCGAGGCACAGATTGAAGCTGCGCTGGGTCGGCGGCAGCAACGGCAAGAGCACCGCGAGCGAGGTCACGCTGGCGGCGAGCACGAAGCGCTGGATCGACACGCCGCGGCTCTCGGAGAAGATGATGTTGACCAGCAGCCAGCCGACGAGACAGAGATGCAGCGGCGTGACCAGGCTCCTCAGCGAAGGCCCGTCCGTGCTGGCGACGAACAGCACCGCCACCGCAGCCAGCAGGCCCCAGGAGATATAGGCGAGCGCCATGCGTCCGCCGACGACGGTGGTGGCGGCCTCACTGCGCAAATCGGGAAACGGATCGAGCGTCACCAGCACGAGGAGCAGCGCTGCGATCGCGACGAGACATCGCGCCGCCTGCACGGCGTTCAGCCCCGCAAGCCCATCGCGGAAGGCGTAACCGAGCGATCGGGCCTCGACGTCGGTCATGTCAGCGGCGCTGCGATCCATGGCTCAAGGCAGGTCGATGAAGCCGGGAAAGTTCAGGTTCTAGCCGATGCCTGTTAAGCATTCGTCAACCACTCGGCCTGAGGTCTGCGGGACCGCCTGCTGGCGCACGATGCTCCGCGCGATCTCGTAATATTGCAGCGCGCGCTGCTCCAGCGTGAGATTGTCGAGCACGAAGCCGCGCGGATCGAACCTGTCGGCCGCGCATCCGGCCCAGAAATCGTCCCAGCCCGTCTCGAAGCCCGCGACGTCGGCAAACCTCGTGCCGCAACGCGCGTCCCAGTACGGCACCGAGGACACCGGCCCGAACTGGACGCGGTGCGGATATAATCGGGATCCCGCCAAGGACCGCCGGGATCCCAGGCGAACACCGGCACGCCGCAGGACAGCGCCTGCTGATAGGCGATGCCCTGGCTCTCGTTCTGGCACAGGAAGATCATCGCGCGCGAGCGCGCCAGCGCGGCCTGGTAGTCCTCCTCCTTGTAGCTGCCGTAACGCAACTCGATGAACGAGCGGCCCTCCTCGGCGAGACGGGCGCGAACCGGCTCGATCAGCTCGGGCGCATAGCGCTCGCGGTCCCAATGGACCTTGTCGTAGATCAGCACGTCGACGGTCTTGTCGGAGGCGGGCGACGGCGCCCAGAGATCGGTGTCGATGCCGACCGGCCAGGCCTCCGTGTCGGGCCAGTACGGCCGGTACATGTCGACGTACCACGGCCCGGGCACCACGACCTTCTTCACCGGCAGGCGCTTGAACAAATCGGGGTCGTCGAGCGGATGATTGTGCGCGGCAACCCCGAGCAGGATCGGGTTCTTCCACGCGAACTTGTCGAGCAGGAAGGTGCGGCCGATGATGCAGGCGAGCTCGCCTGGATGCTGCGCGATGTAGCCGTAGTCGTTGACACGGTAGCGGATGCCGAGGCGGTCGAGCCCCGCGCAAAGATTCAGGAACACGCGAAGCTGCCCGCTCATGCGCGGCTCGCCGAGCAGCATCCGGCGCGCCATGCGCCGCAGATGCCGGTCGCCCGGAAACCAGCGATCGTCCTTGTCCTCGTAGAAGAGATTGAGGACCATGGCATCGGAGTCGTAGTCGAATGTCTTTGCGGGCACTGAATCCATCCGCGAGCAGTCAGATGCGCATTCTCGCATGAGACCGGCTGCCGCACTCTTCCAAATTTGCCACAGGCTTAATGCCATCGGCTTAACGCTAATTGACGAAACCGCAGACGCGCAGGTCCTTGCGGCAACGATTTGGCCGTAATGCGAGTATCATTCGCGAGCGGGCCGATGTTGCGATCGATCGCAATTCCGGTTCGACAGATGCGCCCTGGTTAACGGATCCTTAAAGGCGAGCTGTGGCTCTGATCACCGCCGAAGACGTTCTCGATTTGCCGGCTTCTTCACGCATCGCTCCAGCGGTGCGTCTGCCGCTGCCGGCGAGCCCGACCGCGCCAGTGTCCGTCGTCATCCCCGCCAAGAACGTTGCGGCCTATATCGGCGAAACCCTTGTCAGCGCGCTGGCGCAGAGCGAGGTCGGCGAGGTGATCGTCGTGGACGACGGCTCGTCGGACGACACGGTTGCAATCGTTCGCGCCATGCGCGACCCGCGGCTGCGCCTGCTGGCCAACGATTCCGCCGGCGTGTCGGCCGCGCGCAATCTCGGCGCGCGCGCTCCCCGCGCGGTTCTCGTCTACGGCGACTACAACACCATCGACAGCGAGGGACGGCAGATCGGCCGGCGCGAGCTGCTGAAAGGCCGCCGCAAGCCCTCCGGCGACGTGCTGGCGCGGCTCGCGGCCGGCAACTTCATCGTCAATGGCGGCATCGCGCTCGCGCGTGCCGAAGCCTTCCGCGCCATCGGCGGTTTCGACACTTCGCTCAGATATTGCGAGGACTGGCATTGCTGGTGCCGCCTCGCGGCGATCGGAGAATTCGAGTTCGCGCCCAAGCTGCTGCTCGACTATCGCCTGCACACCGCCAACACCATGAACGCGGCGGTGCGGACGCCGCAGGATTTCTTCCCGGCGGTCGCGCGCGTGTTCGACGACGGGCTGATCCTGGCGCGGCTGCCCGAGGGCACCGCGGCCGGATTGCGCCGGGCCGCCGAGATCCATCTCGTCACCTATGCGGCGATGCAGGCGGTGCGCTTCGGCCGATATCGCCAGGCCCTGGGCTATCTCGGGATGATCGGCCGGCGATCGCTCAAGGCGCTGCCGCGCGCCGTGGCGAGAACTGCCCTCGCCCGCTTCGGCATCTAACCCGATACCGTCACGTCAGGATACGATCTTCGAGGCCTCGTAGGGCTTCGGCTCGATGCCGAACGCCGCGAGCAGAGAGCCGAGCGCGACCAGCGTGGGATGCATGGCGACGACGGCTTTCGATGTCGCGAGCAGGCGCGCGGAGCGAAGCAGCGATAGCGGCAAGCGCGCCAGCATCTGCGCAAATACCCGAACCCGTGCCCCCGCCTTCTGCGCGGCCTTCGACTGCACACGGTAGTTGATCGCGCCGATGCGCAGGCCGCGCTTGGCGATCCAGCTGAGGCTGGTGCGGCTCTGCGGCACGGTCTCCGTGATGACCGCTTCCGCGGTCCAGTGAAACGTCATGCCGGCATCGCGGCAGCGCACGAAGAAATCGCAGTCGCCGCCGCCGAGGAAATTGAAGCGCAGGTCGAAGGCGGGACGCTCGAACCGCTCGAACGCCACGCGCGTGATCAGGCAATTGCCGCAGCCATAGATCAGCGGCACCGCGCCGGTGTAATCGTAGGCGGGACAGAAAGCGGGATGACGCGCGAGCCACGGCCTGCTGTCGTCCTCGAAGACGGGCAGCACCGGCCCGCCGACCACGTCGGCGCCGGTCGCCTCCGCGGTGCGGACCATCAGCTCGAGCCAGTCGGGCGAGGCGATCTCGTCGTCGTCGATCATCAGGAAGCGGGTCGCGGCGGGAAACAGCGCCTGCGCCGTCTCGAACGCGGCGTTGATCGCCTGGCAATTGCCCTGCCGCTTCTCGACGAGGCAGATGCCCTGAAGCCTGCCGTCGGCGAGATACTCGGCGGCGACCGGCGCGCTCTCGCGCCGCGCGGCATCGTTCTCGACCATGACGACGGCAAAGGAGCGCGGCGTGCGCTGGTTCACGAGCGAGTCCAGCGTCAGCCGCAGATGCTGCGGACGGCGGAAGCAGGGAATGCAGACGACGATGCCGACCGACAGGTCGATGACGCGGGAGCTCGCCGCGATCTCCCGGTTGGGATCGCGCACGGCATCCTGGAGACGCGTGGCTGACAGGTCTGTCGGGATCAATGTCATGACGTTCTAGATGTCCGAGATAGATTGAAAAAGCCCTGCTTCGATCGCGCGGGATCGGCGCCGTCCCGCGACGGCACATCGCCGCGGCACGGATCCGTCCCAAAATGAACGCCCGGCCTGGATGCGCAACACGGCGCCGAGCCGCATCTCGCCGTACCAATGCACTTAACCGCTTTCGCCTGTTTCTCCCGCGCAATCATGCGTGCGTGGTACTGCAATTCGTGGTCCATCGCCGCGAAGACGGCCCGACATGAACAATGCCGTAGTTAACGACCGTGCGCATTAACCCGAACGTAAGCACCGTGACGCGTGAAGCGGCGCGGCATCGGATTTGCCCTTCGGGCTCGCGAGTTTTTTCCTGTAAATTTGAATAGAACAAGCGCGGTCAGAAAAAATGAACAAGCCAGCCACGATCGATTTCGCGACAGTCACCCACCTTCCCGCGGCCGCCGCACAGGCGCCGGCGCTGCACGACCTCGTGCCCGGCGAAGCGCGCGACAGCCTGCTCGCCGTGCAGGACACGCTGCGCCGCGAGCTGCCGCAGGGCCCACTCGCGATCTACGAAGCCGGCGGCGGCTCGTGCAGCGTCGTGCCGCCGGAATTGCTGAGCCGCAGCAAGATCACCGTCGTCGACATCGACGAGGACCAGGTTCGTAACAACACCTACGCGGATGAAGCGATCCTCGGCGACGTGCAGACCTACCGCTTCGGCCGTGAGGCCTTCGATCTCGTGATCTGCTACAACGTGATCGAGCATCTGCCCCATGTCGACGCTGCGCTCTTGAATTTCCGCGACGCGCTCAAGCGCGGCGGCATGATCCTGATCGGCGCGCCCAATCCGCGCTCGCTGTCCGGTGTCGTCACCAAATATTCGCCGCACTGGTTTCACGTCTGGTTCTACCGGAATATCCGCGGAATCAAGGATGCCGGGCTGCCCGGCGAGCCGCCGTTCCCGACCTTCTTCCATCCGCTGGTGACGCTGCCGCGGCTCGAAGCCTTCGCCGCCGCCAACGGCCTCGAGATGATCTACCGCCGCGAGGTCGAGAGCCCGCGCTATCCCGAGATGCGCCGGCGCAAGCCGCTGTTCGCAGCCCTGGTCGATGCCGGTGCCGCCGTGCTGAATGCCGTACTGCCGCGCGGGACCGATGTCCGCCGCGGCGACTATCACGTCATCCTGCGGAAGATGTGACAATCATGCGCGCGCAGGCCATCGCAGGAGAAGCAAAGCTTCGCGGCATGCTCGCGCGCGGTAACGAACCATTAATCTCTGGGGGACTGCATCGCGGTGACGCGTTCAAGAGCAGCATGCGCTTAAACGCTTTGTTTGCCATTTCGGTGAATAGTCCCTCAATGAGTATGGTTAATTTTCCCTGTTGCGTTGATTGGGCACCTATATCCCGGGTGCGTGGCGTAAAGCGAAGAGTAACCCCTCAGCCCGCGGCCGTTGGAATGAAAGCTGGGGACCATGCTTGACTATAACCAGCCGATAGATCGCGCCAGGCCGGAGGCTCCGCGGCAGAAGCCTCAGGCCGGCTTCAGCGTGCTGGAGCTTTCCCATCTGCTCTGGCGCCGCAAGGTCGCGATTGCCGCGGCCGCCCTGCTCGGCGCGACGCTCGCCGTTGCCGTCGGCAAGAGCATGACGCCCCGTTACACCGCCACCGCCCAGCTCTATGTCGATCCGCGCGAGCTGCAGCTGGTCGATCGCGAGCTCACGCCGCGGGCGCAGGACGTCTCCGGCATGGCCATGGTGGTGGAGAGCCAGGCGCGCCTGATCACGTCCAACAGCGTGCTGCTCCAGGTGATCCAACAGGCCGGCCTCGACAAGGATCCCGAATTCGGCGGCAGTGACGGCAAGAGCCTGATGTCGTCGCTGCTCGGCCTGATCGGCCTTCAGCCCCGCGCGCCCTCGGCCGCGGACAGCAGGGAAGTGCAGCTCGGGGCGCTCGAGGCGCTGAACAAGCACATCACCATCCGCAAGACCGAGAAGAGCTTCATCGTCGACATCGAGGTCTGGTCGACCGACCCGGCGAAGGCAGCGATGCTCGCCAACACGCTGACAAACGCCTACCTCACGGAATCCCGCAACTCGCAGGCCTCTGCCGCACGGCGCGCCACCAACGATCTCTCCGGCCGCCTCAAGGAGCTGCGCGAGCGGCTGCGCAACGCCGAAACCACGCTCGCCACCTACAAGGCCCAGAACAATTTCGTCGGCACCCAGGACGCGTTGATCAGCGACCAGCAGCTCTCCGCCAGCAACCAGCGGCTGTCGGCAGCCCGCGCGGCGACGATGGACGCGCAGGCGCGGCTCGACCAGATCGAGGCCAGCCGGCGCACGGCGGCAGATGCCGGCGCGATCCCCGAGGCGCTGCAATCGCCGACCATCGCGAACCTGCGCGCCCAATATGCCGACGCCCGCAAGAAATACGCGGAGCAGGCCGGCGAGCTCGGCCCGCGCCATCCGGCGCTGCGCCAGACCGAGAAGCAGGTCGAGGATCTCAAGCGCACGATCAACGAGGAGATCGACCGCTTCGCCCAGTCCGCCAAGAACGATCTGACGCGCGCCCGCGACTACGAGGCCTCGCTCAACCGGGCGCTGGAAGCGCAGAAGCGGCAGAGCGTCCAGCTCAGCCAGGCCGCAGATGCGGTCGCCGGGCAGCCCCGATCACGCGCTTGACGTAGTCGACCGCAGTGTCCTTCGGCGCACGGAACACACCGGTCGAACCGCAAGCCATTGGCATGGCTTGGGTTCTGGCGTGCCGGTCGGTCGGGGCGCGTGCCGCGCCTTGTATTTTGACGAAGGCAATCAAAGGCGTTTTCGGCACTGTGCGTGCTTGTGATAGTTTGGAGGCCCTGCCGTGAGCGTGGGCGACAGCGACCTGCGTATTCGGCCTGGGCGCATCCGCAGTACCCGCGCGCCGAAGCAAAAGAGCTTCATCAATCAGGTGCTGCGGGCGGCGAAGAAGGCAGGACATAACTCGGGGCAGACCGGGGCTGGCAGGCGGTCTGGCGGCCTACGGGCGCTCGACGTTCGGCCGCGGGCGCCTCGCGTTCAGCCGCGCAAGATTATTCAGCCCAACCCGGCGCGTCGTGGTGAAGACGCGCGTGGTTCGTCACAAAGGGAGAGCCTTCCGCTCGGCGCCGCTGACAGCCCATCTTTCATAACTGAAGCGCGATGGCGTGACCCGGAGTGGCGAGCGGGCCGAGATGTTCGATGAGGGCCGCGACCGCGCCGATAGCGCGGCTTTCGCGGAACGCTGCAAGGACGACCGGCATCATTTCAGGTTCATCGTCTCGCCAGAGGATGCCGGTGACATGACCGACCTCAAGGCCTTCACGCGGGACCTCGCCAGGCAAATGGAAACCGACCTCGGCACGCGGCTCGATTGGGTGGCTGTCGATCATTGGAATACCGACAACCCTCACGTCCATCTGCTCGTTCGGGGAGTAGATGAGAAGGGGACGGATCTCGTGATCTCCCGCGACTACATCAGTCAGGGCCTTCGCTCACGCGCCGAGGAATTGGTCGCGATCGAACTGGGTCCAAAGCCTGAGCACGAGATCCGGAATTCGATGGAGAGAGAAGTCACGGCGGAACGATGGACGCGGCTCGATCGGGAAATCCGGCTGGCGGTAGATGAGACCGGCTCTATCGATCTTCGTCCCGAGAACCCTGGCCAGTCCGATCCCGAGATCCGACGCCTGATGGTCGGCCGCCTTCAGCACCTGGAGAAGATGGGCCTTGCCGCGGCACCCGCCCCGGGGGAATGGATGGTTGCTCGAGGCTGCGGCGAACAGCGGGCTGCGTCGTGAGCCTGAACTCCCCGATCACGTCGCAATCGCCAAGGAGACGACCGAACCGACGCCGGCGGAGGAATTTGCTGCCGTTCTTGACGATGATGAGGACGCCATCCGTCAGACCCGGCTCATACGCCAACAGATGCGCGGTGTTGCCCGTCAAGTCGTCATGGACCCAAACGACGGTATGGAGCTCTGAGCCAATATGCGCGACGGGATGAACGTCTACTTCCCGCCAGAATTACTGAAGCAGATCTCGGAGCTCGCCGATCGCAAGAAGCTATCCCGGTCTTCCATCGTGGAAGCTGCGGTCGCCTGCTTTCTTTCGCCCGACGGAGCGGACAGGCGGGAAGCGGCGTTTGCCCGGCGCCTTGATCGGCTGTCGCGTCAGATGCAGAGGCTCGAGCGTGACGTTGGTTTAACGGCCGAGACCCTAGCTCTCTTCATCCGCTTCTGGCTGACGATCACACCGCCATTACCCAACGACGCGCAGGCGGCCGCGCAGGCAAAGGGCCGCGAGCGCTTTGAAGGATTTGTCGAAGCGCTCGGCCGCCGCTTGCAGAAGGGTCAGAATTTCCTGCGCGAAATTCCGGACGATTTCGTGCGTATCGAGCCGGGCAGCGACGCTTGATTGAACGTTCCGCCAGCGCTTCTTTTTCTACGCCGTCCTACGATGCCGGCAAGGGCTTGTTGCGATAAGTCATCCCGTCCCCTTTCTATTCACTCCCATCTGAGGGAGCCTTCCAGCGTCAGTCCATCGGGATCTCGTCGCCTATGCGGAGGCTCTGGCGCGCGAAAGCCGGCAGAGCGTCGATCCATCAAAGCTGATCGCACCCATGCTGGCGCGCTTCATGGCCACGGACCGCGGCTTTGCGAAACTGCGCCGGGCAATTCAGTCGGAGAAGACCCGCGGAGGTGAAGAATAACGCTCCGAAAGGAGATCGAGGAAATTCCTCAGAGCCGGGTTCTCATTGTCAGGTCGCCAATGCGCATAGAAATTCAGCCGGCTTGTCCCTGTTCCGTCCATCAGTTCTCGAAATACCAATCCGGCAAATGTCTTTGTGATATCGGACTCGATTGTCAGACTCAGCCCCATTCCCATGCTTACGAGACTTTTGATAACGCCACGGCCGACGTTATGACGCGAAAGCGAGGGACGGCGATCTGGAGCAAGAAACTTTGAGACTAATATATCCTCCAGCTCCTGGCCTGGATCATGCTGGCTCAAGAGATTTGTTTCACTAACTAGATCGCTCCAGTAAATGACTTCGCGAGAAGGCAGTAGTTCTGAGGCAGCAATGCCACAATGTTTTCGCTCCAAAGCCGTAGCGTGCTGGTCTCTTTTGAAAGTGGGCGTCCCGGGCTGATGACCACATCGATGGCTCCGCTGTGAAGTGTGGTCATCAGGCGGAGACGGGAGAGCTCTGTCGTTCCGAGCCCGATCTGCGAGAACCGTCTCTTGAATTCCGCTACGGCATCCCGCAGTTTTCCATTAGCGATGGACGTGCAGAAGCCTATGGCAAGGTGGCCAGAGTCACCGCGAGCATTAGACTGACCGGCGTCGACGAGCACGTCAAGCTCCTCCAATATTGACTGTGCAATTCGGAGAACCGTTCGGCCTGTGATAGTAGGCTTGATCCCGCCGCTTGAGCGCTCGAACAAAGAAGCTCCGACGAGATGCTCGAGCTCGCTAACTGTGCGACTGAGAACGGTGTGCTTGATCGAAGGTTCTTCTGCGGCTCTTAGACTCGCTTGCTTCCCGCATCGACCGTCCCACCCACCTCGCAAATTATTAACGCCTTGGACCGCGGAACGCGCGCGAGCTACTGCGGTCGTGCGTGGGACAACGTCCGCCGCTTCACACGACGGCCTTTTCAACCTGGTCTAATGCGAGCTGTCGCCATCGATGCAAGATTGGACTTCCGCGGCACCGTCCCGGCGCGGCCGGAGACCTGGGGCGACGTCATCCTGGCCCGCAAGGAGACCCCGACCAGCTACCACCTGTCCGTGGTCGTCGACGACGCCCTCCAGGACGTCAGCGAGGTGGTGCGTGGCCAGGACCTGTTTCATGCCACCTCGGTGCACCGCCTGCTCCAGGCCCTGCTCGGTCTGCCGCAACCGGCCTATCGCCACCACGGCCTGATTCGCGATGGCGAGGGGCGGAAGCTGTCGAAGTCAGACCGCTCGACCGGCCTGCGCGAGTTGCGCGCAGCCGGCATGACACCCGCCGGTATCCGCCAGCTGGTGGGATTAGGTTAAGTTTCTCTGGGGTTTAGCCAAACGCCGCCGTGACTCCAGGTGTTCCGCCGTGCCATTCTTGCCGCGAGCCCGGGGTTCGAAGGATGTTCTTCGAAGGGGAGTTATGGCGGCGAAAACGCGCCCAGCGCGCACCACGCGGATGTCCAGGCGACCGCCTCGGAAGCAGTCCGGGACGGCCGGCCGGTTGCGTCAGCGCAGCACCAAGGCGGACGCGCCGGACGTGGTCCAGGCCGCGCTCGCTGCCTTTGCTCATGAGGTCCGCACCCCCCTGACCGGCATTCTCGCGATCAGCGACCTGCTCGCGACCTCCGATCTCGGCGAGCGGGAGCGGCGCTGGGCCGACACCATCAAGGCCGGCGCCGAGCATCTGGCGAGCCTCGCCACGCTGTTCGTGGACGCTGCCAGAACAGGGACGGGCGGCAACACGCTGCGCCAGGACCTGTTCGACCTCAGGACGCTCGCCCGCAGCGCCGGCGATTCGCTGGCTGGCCGTGCCGCGGCCAAGGGCCTCCAGGCTGAGGTCGAGATCTCCGGAAAGCTGCCGGGCCTCGTGGTCGGCGACTCGGTCCGGCTGCGCGCCGCGCTGGAGAACCTGATCGACAATGCCGTCAAATTCACCGAGCATGGCGGTGTGGCGCTCGCGGTGGCGCCCTGGCGCCCCGCCAAGGGCAGGAAGAGCGACAAGGCGAAGGGGAGGGTCGGGGTCGCCTTCTCGGTCTCCGACAGCGGCATCGGCCTCACCATGGCCGAGATCAAGCGGCTGTTCCGCCCGTTCACCCAGGCGAACGTCACCATCGCCTCGCGCTTCGGCGGCGCCGGGCTCGGCCTGTCCTCGGTGAAGCAACTGGCGCGCGCGATGGGCGGCGACATCACCGTCGCGCCGCGCCGCGGCGGCGGCGCCACCTTCACGTTGACCGTGTCGCTGGAGGCGGCGGGGCCGGCAAGGTCCCGCAGATCGAAGAACGGCAGTGAAGCGGATGCAATGGCTGCGCTGCGCGTGCTCAGCGTCGAGGACAATCCGTTCGGCCGCGTCGTGCTCAACACCATCCTGACCGAGCTCGGCCATCATGCCGAGTTCGTCGGGCGCGGCGAGGACGCGGTCGACCGGCTGGCGCAGGGCGCGTTTGATGCGGTGCTGATGGACATGGTGCTGCCGGGCATTGACGGCATCGAGGCCATCAGGCGGATCCGCACCATGCCGGCGCCGCTGGCCCAGATCCCCATCATCGGCGTGTCCGGCCGCGGCGAGGACGAGGTGGCCTCGCGCGAGGCCGGCGCCGACGCCTTCCTGGTCAAGCCCGTGTCGCCTAGGGCTTTAGCGACTGCGCTGCTTGAAGCGAGACGCCGTGAGGAAGCCGCGACTTGATGATCGCGGCGTTGAGCTCGCCTCCGTAAACGAAGATCGCGGCGATGAAATACAAGAACACCAGGGCGATGATCACCGAGGCGAGCCCCGCATACATCGTTACGTAGTTGTTGGCGAAGCGCGCCAGGTACTGGCCGAACACGACGCCCGAGATTAGCGACGCCACCATCGTGAACACGATGCCGGGCAGGATCTGGAAGAAGCTGCGCCGTCCCGCCGGCAGCCAGGCGTGCAGGATGAACAGTGCTACCACCAGCGCGGCGATGGTGATGCCGTAGCGCAGCCAGGTGAGGATGCTTTCGTTGGATTCGACGAACAGCGGAATGTGGCGCCGCGCCGCCTCGATGAGCAGCGGGCCGAGCACGATCAGGAACGCCATGGCGAGCGCGGTGAAGGCGGCGACCAGCGTATAGCCGATCGATTCCAGACGCAGCCAGTACCAGCGCCGCATCTCCACCACGGCATAGGCGCGATTGAGCGCGACCCGCAACGCCTCGACGCCATTGGAGGCGAAGTAGACCGACAGCGCCGCGCCGATGGTCAGCACGCCGGAGCGGGTCGTGGTCAGCACGTCGTGCACCTCGCCCGAGATCGAATCGGAGACCTGCTTGGGCCAGACCTGCAGCATCAGGCTGGCGGCCTGGTCGGCAAGTTCCTTGGAGCCGAAGAACCCGGCGAGCGATGTCAGCACGATCAGGAACGGGAACAGCGCCATCAGCGTCGACAGCGCGATGTGGCTCGCGATCGCCCAGCCATCGTCGGCCAGGAACGTGTAGAAGGCGTCCTCCACGACGTTGTAGATGGTACGGATTGCCTTCACTGTGTGCCCTGTACTGCTCCCTCGTCCCGCCCTCGGGGGGAGGCGAAGACGGCCGACGACGGACGCAAATCGGAAATCATGCCGTTAGCTTCTGACATTCTCGGCCTGAAAGCCAGATCGCCAACGCCATGGCGGACCGCCGCACACGGTGTTATCACCCCCTAATGGCATCTATCCTGAGTACTTTCATCCTGCCGATCGCGGTCGGCGCCGTGGCGCTGGTACTGCTGCTCGGCCTCGTCAACATGATGCGCGGCGGCTCGCCCAACACCTCGCAGAAGCTGATGCGCTGGCGCGTGCTGCTTCAGTTCGTGGCGATCGTCATCGCGATGGCCGCGGTCTGGGCGATGGGGCGATAGGACATGATCCGGACCCGAAGGGCCGCGTTAGCGCAAAGTGTGAAGCGGTTTTTCGACAAGATCATGCCCTAAAACAAGAGGTCCATATGGTCGTATTGAACCGCATCTATACGAAGACCGGTGACGACGGCACGACAGCGCTCGGCTCGGGCGAGCGCCGTCCGAAATATGATCTGCGTATCGCGGCCTATGGCACGGTCGACGAGACCAATGCCGCAATCGGCGTGGTGCGGTTGCACACCCGTGACATGCCCGAGTTCGACGCGATGCTCGGCCGCATCCAGAACGATCTGTTCGATCTCGGCGCCGATCTCGCAGTGCCCGAGCGGGAAGGCAAAGCGGAGCGGCTGCGGGTTGTCGCGAGCCAGGTCGAGCGGCTCGAGCGCGACATCGACGCACTCAACGACAAGCTCGCGCCGCTGACGTCCTTTGTGCTGCCGGGCGGCACGCCGGCCGCGGCCTACCTCCACGTCGCCCGCACGATATGCCGCAGGGCGGAACGCGTAATCGTGGAACTGGCGGCGCAGCCCGGCGAGCCCGTTGGTAGCGCTGGCATCCAGTATATGAACCGCCTGTCGGACTTCCTGTTCGTGGCCAGCCGCGCCGCTAACCATAACGGCTCCGGCGATGTGCTCTGGGTTCCTGGCCAGAACCGCTGACCCATTGAGATCAGCATTTCTAAGGTCTAAAATTTGGCTCTGTCGCGCGTTGACCGGGCCGGATCAGGCCTTTAGGTTCCGCGCCAGTTGAATAACCCCCCTCCTAAATTGAGTGAAAGAGGATCGATGAAGGTCTTAGTGCCGGTAAAGCGGGTGGTCGATTACAAGTGAAAGAGGATCGATGAAGGTCTTAGTGCCGGTAAAGCGGGTGGTCGATTACAACGTCAAGGTCCGCGTCAAGGGCGATGGATCGGGCGTTGAACTCGCCAACGTCAAAATGTCCATGAACCCGTTCGACGAGATCGCGGTCGAGGAAGCGCTGCGCCTGAAGGAAGGCGGCAAGGCGACCGAGGTCGTGGTGGTCTCCATCGGACCGGCGCAGGCGTCGGAGACGATCCGTACCGGTCTTGCCATGGGCGCCGATCGCGGCATCCTGGTGAAGGCCGAGGGCAACGTCGAGCCGCTCGCCGTCGCCAAGATCCTGAAGAAGGTTGCTGAAGAGGAGCAGCCGGGCCTGATCATCCTCGGCAAGCAGGCGATCGACGACGACAGCAACCAGACCGGCCAGATGCTGGCCGCGCTGCTCGGCTGGTCGCAAGCGACCTTCGCTTCGAAGCTCGAGGTCGAAGGTTCGGACTTCAAGGTCACGCGCGAAGTCGACGGCGGCCTGCAGACCGTGAAGCTGAAGGGACCGGCGATCGTCACCACAGACCTTCGCCTCAACGAGCCGCGCTATGCCTCGCTGCCCAACATCATGAAGGCGAAGAAGAAGCCGATCGCGGAGAAGGCCGTCGCCGATTACGGCGTCGACGTCACCGCGCGTCTCGAGGTTCTCAAGACGACTGAACCGGCGGGCCGCAAGGCGGGCGTCAAGGTGAAGGACGTCGCCGAGCTGGTGTCGAAACTCAAGAACGAAGCCGGGGTGCTCTGATGACGACGCTTCTGATTGCCGAACACGACAATGCGTCGTTGAAGGATGCGACCAACAAGGCCCTGACCGCGGCTGCCGCGCTCGGCGCGGACGTCGAGGTGCTGGTGGCCGGCCAGAACGCCAAGGCCGCGGCGGACGCCGCTGCCAAGCTCGCCGGCGTCAAGAAGGTGCTGCTCGCCGACGGCGAGACCTATGCGCACGATCTCGCCGAGCCGCTGGCCGCGCTGATCGTCTCGCTGGCGCCGTCCTATGACGCGATCGTCGCGCCCGCGACCTCGCGCTTCAAGAACGTGATGCCGCGTGTCGCAGCCCTGCTCGACGTCATGCAGGTCTCGGAGATCATCAAGGTGGTCGCGCCCGATACCTATGAGCGTCCGATCTATGCCGGCAACGCCATCCAGACGGTGAAGTCGAAGGACGCCAAGAAGGTCATCACGGTCCGCACCTCCACCTTCGCCGCTGCCGGTGAAGGCGGCAGCGCGCCGGTCGAGAGCGTTGCTGCGGCGGCCGATCCGGGCCTGTCGACCTTCGTCGGCGAGGAAGTCGCCAAGAGCGACCGTCCGGAGCTGACCTCGGCCAAGATCATCGTCTCCGGTGGCCGTGCCATGCAGAGCCGCGAGAACTTCGCCAAGTACATCGAGCCGCTGGCCGACAAGCTCGGCGCCGGCGTCGGTGCCTCGCGCGCAGCGGTGGACGCCGGCTATGCCCCGAACGACTGGCAGGTCGGCCAGACCGGCAAGGTGGTGGCCCCCGAGCTCTATGTCGCGGTGGGCATTTCCGGCGCGATCCAGCATCTGGCCGGAATGAAGGACTCCAAGGTGATCGTCGCGATCAACAAGGACGAGGACGCGCCGATCTTCCAGGTCGCCGACTACGGCCTGGTCGCCGACCTCTACCAGGCGGTTCCGGAGCTGACGGCCGAACTCGTACGGCCTGGTCGCCGACCTCTACCAGGCGGTTCCGGAGCTGACGGCCGAACTCGGTAAGCTCGGCAAGTAAACGCGTTAAAAACACCGGCCGGAGGCATAAACTCCGGCCGGTTTTTCTTTTTCGAGGCGTTTTCTTTGGCGTGGGGCACGCCTTCGAAGCGATCCAATCTAGGTTTCGAGCCCGGGTTCTGATTAAATCGGCTTCTGGTCAAATCAGACCTCCCGGCTCAGGGGATAGGCAGGGCGCGATCTGCGCGCCGTTCCGGTGGATGACATTATGGCGGCAGTGATCAAGAAGGTCGGCGTGATCGGCGCGGGTCAGATGGGCAATGGCATCGCGCATGTCGCGGCGCTGGCCGGCTTCGACGTGGTGCTCAACGACGTTTCGGCCGACCGCCTCAAGTCGGGCATGGCCACCATCAACGGCAATCTGGCACGCCAGGTCTCCAAGAAGGCCGTGACCGAGGACGACAAGGCCAAGGCGGTCGCGCGCATCAAGCTCGCCGAGAAGCTGGACGACCTCGCCGACTGCGACCTCGTGATCGAGACCGCGGTCGAGAAGGAAGAGGTCAAGCGCAAGATCTTCCATGAGCTCTGCGCGATCTTGAAGCCGGAGGCGATCGTCGCCTCCGACACCTCGTCGATCTCGATCACCCGGCTCGCCGCCGCCACCGACCGGCCCGAGCGCTTCATCGGCATTCACTTCATGAATCCGGTGCCGCTGATGGAGCTGGTCGAGCTGATCCGTGGCATCGCCACTGACGATGCGACCTTCGATGCGTCCAAGGAATTCGTCGCCAAGCTCGGCAAGCAGGTCGCCGTCTCCGAGGATTTCCCGGCCTTCATCGTCAACCGCATCCTGCTGCCGATGATCAACGAGGCGATCTACACGCTGTATGAAGGCGTCGGCAATGTCGAGGCGATCGACGCGGCGATGAAGCTCGGCGCCCATCATCCGATGGGTCCGCTGGAGCTTGCCGATTTCATCGGCCTCGATACCTGCCTGTCGATCATGCAGGTGCTGCACGAGGGCCTCGCCGACTCCAAGTACCGCCCGTGCCCGCTGCTGGTGAAATACGTCGAGGCCGGTTGGCTTGGCCGCAAGACCCAGCGCGGCTTCTACGACTACCGCGGCGCCAAGCCGGTTCCGACGCGCTGATCCAATTCTCCAGTACTGTAGGGTGGGCAAAGGCGCGCAGCGCAGTGCCCACCGTCCCCCTTTTGATCACACGATGGAATTGGTGGGCACGCTTCGCTTTGCCCACCCTACGGCACTATCGCCCTGCGGACGTGCATCCGCCCAGTGACAATTCATGTCCCGTTAACCGCTCGCCTCTAGGCTGCGCCCGGTACGAGGGTTCGCGTAATGGACATGATGGCAATGGTCAGCACCATGCTGGCCGCACAGCAAGGCGCGCTGCAATCGAATATCGCGGCGACGCTGACCAAGCAGAACATGGACATGGAGAAATCCACGGTCCTGACGCTGCTTGGCGCCGGTCAGCCCTCCCTCGCCAATGTTGGCCCCGGCGTCGGCGGCAACCTCAACGTCACGGCCTGAAAACGCTTAAAGCGACGCGGCGGCCTTGCCGGTCGCGGCCCGGAGCAGCTTGAGCGCGTCCTCGCTCGCCCATTCCGCCGGCCCGGCGATCGTCGCGATTTCGCAGCCCTGCGGGTCGACCAGCACCGAGGTCGGCATGCCCAGCGCCCGGCCTATGGCCTTAAGATCTTGGAAAACCTTGGCTTTCTGGTCGTTGAAGTAGCCGAGCCGGGTCAGATTGGCCTCTTTCAGGAAGGTTTTCGGCTTCTCCGGGTCGCGGGTGTCGATATTGATCGCCACGACCTCGAAATTCGGGCCCGACAGCTTGCCCTGGAGCTCGTCCAGCGCCGGCATCTCCTTCCGGCACGGCACGCACCAGGTGGCCCAGAGGTTCACCAGCAGCGTCTTGCCGCGGAAATCCGAGAGCTTCTTCGGCTTGCCGTCGGCATCCTCGAAGGTGAGGTCGGGCAGCTTCAGGGGCGCGCTGGCCATGGTCAGGGCGGCCAGCTCGCCATGGGCGAGCGGGGCGATCTTCTGGGCCGTGGCCACCGCCGGCTTGCAGGTCGGATCGCCTGAAGGCGCCCGGCTCAGGCCCAGCCCGTACAGCGCGGCGAAGCCGGCGAGGCCACCGACCACGACGGTGGCGATGACGATGGGGATCCGGCGCGTGGCGGAGGGCTTCTTGTCGAGCATATCGTTTGTCATCCGGTCGCAGATATGGCTATCAGGGGCCTCTTAATACGGCTGGCAGCTGTCAGCAAACATGCGGCAAGCAGGACGTGAGCAGGGGATCATGAGCAACAAGATGTGGGGCGGCCGGTTCTCGGAACGTCCCGATGAGATCATGGAAGAGATCAACGTCTCCATCGACGTCGATCGTCACCTCTTCGCCCAGGACATTGCCGCGTCCAAGGCCCACGCCGCGATGTTGGCCAGCCAGGGCATCATCACGGCTTCTGATGCGAAAAATATCGGCAAGGGTCTAGACACGATCTTGTCAGAGATCGGCAAGGGCGACTTCACGTTCAAGCGCGCGCTCGAAGATATCCATATGAACGTCGAGAGCCGCCTGTCCGAGCTGATCGGTCCCGCCGCCGGCCGCCTGCATACCGCGCGCTCGCGCAACGACCAGGTCGCGACCGACTTCCGTCTCTATGTCCGTGACATCGTCGACGAGACCGACGCCGCGCTCGCGGAGTTCCAGCAGGCGCTGGTGGAGCGCGCGCTGGAGCATGCCGGCACCGTGATGCCCGGCTTCACGCATCTGCAGACCGCGCAACCCGTCACCTTCGGCCATCATCTGCTCGCCTATGTCGAGATGGCCGCGCGCGACCGCGGCCGTTTCCAGGACGCGCGCAAGCGGCTCAATGAATCCCCGCTCGGTGCCGCCGCGCTCGCCGGCACCTCGTTCCCGATCGACCGCCATGCCACCGCGAAGGCGCTTCTCTTCGATCGCCCGATGGCGAACTCGCTCGATGCGGTTTCCGATCGCGACTTCGTGCTGGAGACGTTGTCGGCGGCCTCGATCTGCGCCGTGCACATGTCGCGCTTTGCCGAGGAGATCGTGATCTGGACCTCGCCGCTGGTCGGGCTGATCCGCCTCAGCGACAAGTTCACCACAGGCTCCTCGATCATGCCGCAGAAGCGCAATCCGGATGCCGCCGAACTCGTGCGCGCCAAGACCGGTCGCGTCATCGGTGCGCTCAACGGCCTCCTGATCGTGATGAAGGGCCTGCCGCTCGCCTACCAAAAGGACATGCAGGAGGACAAGCAGGGCGCCATGGAGGGCTTTGCCGCGCTGTCGCTGGCGATCCGCGCCATGACCGGCATGGTCCGTGACCTCGTGCCCGACGAGGCCAAGATGAAGGCTGCCGCGGGCGAGGGCTATGCCACCGCGACGGACCTTGCCGACTGGCTGGTGCGGACGCTGAAGATGCCGTTCCGCGACGCCCACCACGTCACCGGCCGCATCGTCGCCAAGGCCGCCGAGGGCGGCGTGGCGCTGCACGAGCTGCCGCTCAAGGAGATGCAGGCGATCGAGCCCAAGATCACCAAGGATGTGCTCGCCGTGCTCTCGGTCGAATCGTCGGTGAAGAGCCGGACCAGCTTCGGCGGCACCGCGCCGAAGAACGTGGCGTCGCAGGCAAAGAGCTGGGCGAAGCGGCTGGAAAAAGAGCGAAAATTGGGCTGAGGGCAAAATTTCGCTTATGTTTCATGGTCATCCGGCTCTCGCCAGAGCGCGCCAATCTCTGTATGGTGCGCGCCGCGTAGTGGGGATTTCGTCGTGACGTCAAAGTTTCGCCCGGCCGGCTCGGGGTGGGCCATCATTGTCTTGAGCCTGACGGCGCTCGCGCTGGCCGGCTGCGGCCGCAAGGGCCCGCTGGATCTGCCGCCGACCGCCTCCAGCGCGTCCACGGCCAATATCGCAGCGCCGACCGACACCGAGATCGAAGCCCAGAAGACGCCGAGCGTGTTCAACCCCACCTATGGTGCGGATGCTGCGCCGGCGGCGCCCAAGGGCACCAAGAAATCGTTTATCCTCGACCCGCTCCTGGACGAAAGACCCAGCCGGTAGGCTGGCGCAACCGAGCCAACGCCATGAACCATTTCGACTACCGCAACGGCGTGCTGCACGCCGAGGCGGTGAACCTGTCCGAGCTGGCCGCAACCATCGGCACGCCGTTCTACTGCTATTCGACCGCGACGCTGGAGCGGCACTACCGCGTCTTCACCGACGCCTTCGCCGGCGAGAAGGTGCTGGTCTGCTACGCCATGAAGGCGAACTCCAACCAGTCCGTGCTGCGCACGCTGGCCAAGCTCGGGGCCGGCGCCGACGTCGTCTCCGGCGGTGAGCTGAAGCGCGCGCTGGCCGCGGGCATTCCCGGCGGCAAGATCGTGTTCTCCGGCGTCGGCAAGACGGAGGCGGAGCTGCGCGCGGCGCTCGCCGCCGACATCCTCTGCCTCAACATCGAATCCGAGCCGGAGCTCGAGCTGCTCTCGCGCCTTGCGACCGAGATGGGCAAGACCGCGCGCATCTCCGTGCGCGTCAATCCCGACGTCGATGCCGGCACGCACGCAAAGATCTCGACCGGCAAGTCCGAGAACAAGTTCGGCATCCCGATCGCCTATGCCCGCGAGGTCTATGCCCGCGCCGCCAAGCTGCCGGGCATCGAGGTGACCGGCACCGACGTCCATATCGGCAGCCAGATCACCGATCTGTCCAAGATGGAGACCGCGTTCCGCATCCTCTCCGAATTCGTGCAGACGCTGCGCAGCGACGGCCACAACATCTCCCACGTCGATTTCGGCGGCGGGCTCGGCATTCCCTATTACATGGACCGCGACGCGCCGCCGGCGCCCGATGCCTATGCCGCCATGGTCAAGCGCGTCAGCCACAATCTCGGCTGCACGCTGATGTTCGAGCCGGGCCGCATGATCGTCGGTAATGCCGGCATCCTCGTCGCCAAGGTGATCTATGTGAAGCACGGCGACGGCAAGAACTTCGTCATTATCGATGCCGCGATGAACGATCTGATCCGCCCGACGCTGTATGAGGCCCATCACGATATCCTGCCGGTGATGCAGCCGGCCAAGGGCGCCACCACCATCATGGCCGATGTGGTCGGCCCGGTCTGCGAGACCGGCGACTATCTCGCGCTCGACCGCACGCTGCCGACGCCGAAGGCGGGCGATCTCCTCGCCATCATGACCGCGGGTGCCTACGGTGCGGTGCAGGCCGGCACCTACAACACGCGGCCGCTGGTGCCCGAGGTGCTGGTGAAGGACGACCAATACGCCGTGGTCCGCCCGCGCGTGGAGGTCGAGCAATTGATCGCGATGGACACGCCAGCGCCGTGGCTGTGAGCCACGCCATCGTCGCGCGAAAATCCGCATCTGAGGGATAGCAGGGCCGGCGAGCATGTGCTTGCCGGTCCTGCCTGTATGTCACGGCCCGTATTTCGGAGCCGGCTTCTGATTGAAGTCGTTCTCGTCGGTGATGCAGGTGAAGTTCGCGGCAATGCTGGTGCTGCCGCTGCCGTTGTATTTCGCGACCTTGGGGAAGACGCAGAGCGGCCGCGTCATCTGCACCGCCGGCGGCGTGTCATCGACGAACTTGGTGGCGAGGATCGTGTCCGGGGCGACCCCGGCCTCGACCCATTTGACAAGCGGTGTGAGCGCATCGAACGTGTTGGGACCGGGCCCGCCCGAGCAGTGATACATCCCGGGCACCATGAACAGCCGCGCATAGCTCTGGGTCCGTCGCAGCGCCGGATTGCCAGGTCCATTGCCATGTCCGTTGTCATGATCGAAGAACCCGACCGGCTGGAAGCCCTGACCTTCATTCCCCACCAGCGCGAGGAAATAATTGATGCTGCTCTGTGACGGAATCAGCGGGTCGGCCCAGCCGTGATACATCAAGAGCTTGCCGCCGTGCTCGCGGAACTCGCTGAGATCGGTGCTGGTTGCGTTCAGCACCGCCGCAAGCTGGTCGTCGACTTTTGCGATGTCGTGGTGGAAGTCGAAATTGGCAAAATTGGTTGGGCTTGAAGGATAGCCGAAGCTTGGGCCGAACACCCAGTAGAACAGGCCGTCGAAGGCCGGCTCAGGGAGACGCTCCTGGAACGCGAGGCCAAGTGCGCGGATGTCGTCGGTCTCGTTGCCGCGCTGGGAGCCCGGATTGATGATCTGCCCGTTCACCGGGTCGATCGTGCCGGCATAATAGCGCTGCATGGTCGTGACCTGCTCCGAGGTCAGGCACGCAGGCGGCGCGTTGCCACCTTTGCAGAGCAGGACCTTCGGATCGAAACGGCAATCGCGCGGATCGGTCAGGAACTGGTCGGTCTTGGCGCCGCCGTCCTGGCCGACGCATTGCTTGAGCACGGCCTGGTTGATCAGCGTCATCTGGCCGGTCTGGATGAACCGGCCCGGGGTCGCATGCGCGTTCTGCCAGCTGTAGAGCCCGGCCATGTGCAGGTGGGTGCGGTTGAACGCGGCTGCGCCCGCCAGGATGCCGTCGTAATCGTTGGGGAAGCGCTGCGCCTCCATCAGGGCGTTCTGGCCGCCGGTCGAGCAGCCGGCGAAATAGGCCCTTTGCGGCCGCTGCCCGTAGAACGCGTTGGCGATTTCCTTGCCGCGGACGGTCATCAGATGGATCGCGCGATAGCCGAAATCCTTGATCCGCTCGGGATGCCCGAACAGGCCGGTCGATGGCGCCGCCGGATCGCCGAATTGAATGGCGAGCGGATTGCCCATGTTGCCGGCCGAGCCGCAGAACAGCGGGTTGCATCCCGAAGACCCGGTGCCGAGATCGCTGTTGGTCGCGGCAAAGCCGGCCTGGATGCCGCTGGCGAGCTCGCTATAGGTGATCACGCCTTGGAAGCCGCCGCCGCCGGTGCCGAGGAACCTGCCGTTCCAGTTGGTTTCGGGCAGCCAGACTTCGATCTTGATGCTGGAATCAGAACTCGGGACCAGGGTCGCGGTGACGCGGCAGAACGCGGGAAGGCCGGTGATCGGGCTCGCGCCAGGCGGCACGAAGGTGCCGGTCGTGTTGTCGTCCGCCGAATTGATCACCGTGTGCTGGAGTTGCAAGGATCGAAGATTAGTGCACGCCGTCGCCATTGCGGGCGAAGTACCGATTGCGACACAGGCAAACAGGGCCATGGTCGCACCGACAAGTAAGTGTCGATGACGCTTCATTCCGTCCTCCCTGATTTTTTTGCAGGCTAGAGAGGACAGGATAACTTACAAAGATTACAACTCAAGGGTGAATGGAGACGTAGAGCAAATAACAGCAAGCTCGCGTTTTGGTTGTGCGGGCTGTGCGGGGCGACGGTGAGCGCGACGCCGGCTCAACAAAGTTGGTCGTCCCTGCGAACGCAGGGACCCATAGCCACAGGGAGGAGTTTGGCGCGACGCTGAGAACTCCGAGTCTTCGCCAAACTCCCGCCTGTGGTTATGGGTCCCGGGTTCGCGCTTTGCGCGCCCCGGGACGACGGCGGAGAACGCAACACTACTTTCCGGCCAATCCGCCGGTCTTCCCGCCGACCACGACGCCCGCCTTCTTCTCGATCGGCTTGATCGCCGCGGTGAAATCGGACTCGGCGCCTTCCGCAGCTATCACGGTCTCCCACAAACGTCCGACCGCGTCCGCAACCTCCATCGACAGGCCAAGGTGCTTCATCTCCTCCAGCGCGAGCCGCACGTCCTTCACCATCAATCCCGTGGCGAAGCCGAAGTCGAACGTTCGCGGCAGCACCGAGCGCGGAAACTTGTCGCGGCTCGCGGTGTTCATGCCCGAGCCGGCATTGATGACGTCGATCATCACGGCGGGATCGAGCCCGGCTTTGACGCCCATCACCACCGCTTCCGACGTCGCCACCATCGCTGTGGCCGACAGGAAATTGTTGGCGAGCTTCATGGTCTGCGCCGCGCCGGGCTTCTCGCCGATGAAGAACACTTTTCCGATCACGTCGAGCGCCGGCTTGAGCAGCTCGAACTCGGCCTTCGGCCCCGACACCATCACCGCCAGCGTGCCCTTCTCGGCGCCGCCGACGCCACCGGACACCGGGCAGTCGATCTGCACGATGTTCCGCTTGGCGAGCAAGCCGTGAATTTTCACTGCCATCGCCGAGCCGACGGTGGAGAGATCGATGAAGCGCTTTGCACGCTTGCCCTCGATCACGCCATTGGCGCCCGTCGCGACCTCGAGCGATGCCTGCAGCGAGGGCAGGCTCGCCATCACGGTCTCGACCTGGTCGGCGACGTCCTTCGGCGATGCCGCAGCCGTTGCGCCGCGCGCCACCAGTCCGTCCGTGACCTCCTTGCGCGTGTCGAACACGACGAGCTTGTGGCCGGCCTCGATCAACCGCCGCGCCATCGGGAAACCCATGTTTCCGAGGCCGATGAATCCGATGTCCATGGTGTTTCCTTGTTTCTTCTTGGTTGCTGTGAAAGATTCTCGTTCCATCCTCGCTGTCGTCCCGGACAAGCGCGCCTTAGGCGCGCGCCGATCCGGGACCGATAACCACAGGGAGGAGTCGTCGTGCCGAAGCGTTCACTCCGAGTCCCCGCAACCACATCTTCCTGTGGCTATGGGTCCCGGATCTGCGCTTCGCTTGTCCGGGACGACGGAGGTGAGGGCGTTGCGTCCCTGACCTCGCTCGCCCTTCACGCCTTCCCGTCGATCTCCGCGAACACCTCGCGCGCGATGCGAAAACTGTCGACGGCGGCGGGCATGCCGCCATAGATCGCGACCTGCATCAGGATCTCGCGGATCTCGTCGCGCGTGACGCCGTTGGTCAGCGCGCCCTTCAGATGCGCGCGAAACTCGTGCTGGCGGTTGAGGATCGCGATCATCGCGATGTTGAGCATGCTGCGGGTCTTGCGCGGCAGCTCCTCGCGGCCCCACACCGTGCCCCAGCAATATTCGTTGAGCATCTCCTGGAACGGGCGGTTGAAATCATCAACGTTCTTCAGGGCATTGTTGACATAGGTCTCGCCCAGCACCGCTTTGCGGACTTCCAGGCCCTTGTCGTGCATCTTCTTGTCCATGGCGTTTCCTCATCTCTCCCTCGGGGATGGCGCGGAAATTACGGGGTTGCATCAAGCCAGTCACGTCCTCGTGTTATGCGGGAAAAGGGGTGTCTCCCGTACAGGAACGGATGCCTCAGTGCTGCCGTTGTGGTAGGCTTCTCTACCGGGCAACCTGGAGAGTTGATTGAACGGCGTCACCCCCGACCCGTCAGACCCGATCCGCAACAGTGACGCTCTGTCGCGGCTGAAGCTGGCGCAGGCCCTTGATCGGGCCCTTTATGCCATCGCGTGGGAGCGTGCCTGGCCAAATCTGGCGCGGCTTCTGACCGTCGTCGGCCTGTTCCTGGCCCTGTCCTGGGCCGGGCTATGGCTGACGTTGCCGTTCGTCGCGCGTGCCATCGGCCTCGTCATTTTCGCCGGCCTCGCGATTGCCGCGCTGTTGCCGCTGGTTCGTTTCCGCTGGCCGAGCCGCGAGGAGGCGCTCGCCCGGCTCGATCGCGGCTCCGGCATTCGTCACCGCCCGGCGACCACGCTGACGGATACGCTGAGCTCGCAGGATCCTGTCGCGCAGGCGTTGTGGCAGGCGCAGCGCGAGCGCACGCTGGCCTCGCTCAAGCGCATCCGCGCCGGTCTGCCGCATCCGCGCCTCGCCGTCCACGATCCCTGGGCGCTGCGCGCGCTGGTGATGGTGTTGCTGGTTGCGACCTTCTTCGCCGCCGGCGACGAACGTGCGATGCGGCTTGGTGCCGCCTTCGACTGGAACGGTGTGCTGGCGCCGACGAATGTCCGCGTCGATGCCTGGGTCACCCCGCCGCTCTACACCGGCAAGCCGCCGGTGATTCTGTCTGCCGCCAACAAGGAGGCTGCGGCGCTGCCGGCCTCGGGCCCGCTCGCCGTTCCCGCCGGCTCGACCCTGATCGTGCGCTCCTCGGGCGGCAGCCTCGATGTCACCGTCTCCGGTGGCCTGAAGGAGGTCGCTCCCACCGAGGCCACGCCCAAGGGCACCAACGAAAAGCATTTCGCCATCACCGGCGACGGCAACGCGCATGTTCGCGCGCCCTCGGGGCAACCGCAATGGGCCTTCACGGCGACGCCGGACCATCCGCCGACCATCGCGCTCGCCAAGGATCCGGAGCGTCAGGCCCGCGGCGGGCTCCAGCTCTCCTACAAGATCGAGGATGATTACGGCGTCACCGGCGCCGAAGCGCAAATCGGCCTGCGTCCCGCCGATGCCAAGGACGGCGGCAAGAATGGCGCGGCCGCGCGGCCGCTGTTCCAGCCGCCGAAATTCCCGCTGGTGCTGCCGAATGCGCGCACCCGCAACGGCGTCGGCCAGACGGTGAAGGACCTCAGCGAGGATCCCTATGCCGGCGCCGACGTGACGCTGACACTGACCGCGAAGGATGAGGCCGGCAACGAGGCGAAGAGCGACCCCTTCAACATGCGCCTGCCCGAGCGTCTGTTCACCAACTCGCTCGCGCGCGCGCTGATCGAGCAGCGCCGCATCCTCGCGCTCGACGCCAACAAGAATTCCGAGGTCTACGCGGCGCTGGACGCGCTGATGATCGCGCCCGAATTGTTCACGCCGGATGCCGGCTGCTATCTCGGCCTGCGCAGCCTGGCGTCGCAGCTCGAGGCGGCCCGCACCGATGACGCGCTGCGCGAGGTGGTGTCGAGCATGTGGGCGTTCGCGACCACCATCGAGGACGACGGCGTCGCCGGCAGCGTCAACGCCGCGCTGCGCGCGGCGCAGGACGCGCTCAAGCACGCGCTGGAACGCGGCGCCAGCGAGGACGAGATCCGGGTGCTGACGCAGAAGCTGCGCGAGGCCATGGCCGGCAAGGTGCGCGATCTCGCCCGGCGCGCCGAGCAGAATCCGCTCGGAGCCCGGCAGCCGTTCCCTGCGGAGGTTCAGCTCATCCTCGACAAGGCGATCGAGCTGCGACAGAAGACCCAGCAAGCCACGCCCGAGCAGCTCGAAGAGCTGGCGCAGCAGCAGGACGCCTTGCGTCAGCAGCTTCAGGCCTATCGGAAGTCGGCGAACAGCCGGGCCAACAAGGGCGAGGACGGGGCCAACCAGTTTACGCGGGACCGGAAATGCGGAAGCTAGCGCGCGTGCCAGTCTTGAAGGCGATCTCGATCGCCTGCTTCGCCTTCCTGTTGGGAAGCGTCGTGCCTGCCGCTGCCCAGCTGGATCAGGATCCTGACGCGCTGCTCGACAGCGCGGAAAAGGCGATGCAGGATTCCGGCGACAGCCTGCGGCAGAAGGAATCCGGCAAGAGCCTGAACAACCAGTCCGATGCGATCCAGCGGCTCGAGGAATACAAGCGCGCGACCGAACGCAGCCAGTCCTCCAATCGCGATCGCTCCGTCATAACGCAGCGCGATCTCGACGATCTCCTGAAGCAGATCGAGAAAGCCGCGCGCGAAGGCAATAAAGAAGCCGCCCAGCGTCTGCTCGAGCAGCTGGCGCAGATCATGGAAAACCTCCAGATGGCGCAGCCCGGGCAATCCGGCGACAGCGAGATGGAGCAAGCGCTGAACGAGCTCAGCGACATGATCCGCAAGCAGCAGCAATTGCGCGACAAGACCTTCAAGCAGGGTCAGGACTCCCGGCGCGATCGTTCGCGCGGCAAGCAGGGCGATCAGTCGATGTCCGACCTGCAGCAGGACCAGCAGGCGCTGCGCGACCGCCTGAAGAAGCTTCAGGACCAGCTCGCCAAGCGCGGCCTCATGCAGAAGGGGCAAAAGGGTCAGAATCAGAAAGGCCAGCAGGGTCAGCAGGGCGACCAGGGGCAGCCCGGCCAGGATGGCGATCAGGACGGTGATGACGATGGCGGTCTGGACGCTGCCGACGGCGCCATGGGCGACGCCGGCTCGAAGCTCGGCGAGGGCAATGCCGACGGCGCCGTGGACTCCCAGGGCAAGGCCCTCGAGGCCTTGCGCAAGGGCGCGCAGAAGATGGCCGAAGCGATGCAGCAGGGCGACGGCGAGGGCCAGGGCGACGGCCCCGGCAACCGCGCCGGCCGTCAGCAGAACGGCAGCAACCAGACCGATCCGCTCGGCCGTCCGCTCCATGGCCGCGATCTCAGCGACGACTACACGGTCAAGATCCCCGGCGAGATCGATGCGCAGCGCGTCCGCCGCATCCTCGAAGAGCTCCGCCGCCGCCTCGGCGATCCCTCGCGCCCGCAGATCGAGCTCGACTATATCGAGCGGCTGCTGAAGGATTTTTGAGGGACGGTGTCATCGCCCGCGCAGGTGGGCGATCCAGTATTCCAGAGGCCATCGTTCAAGAGCTCGCTCTCGCCACACCTGCCGCAGCGTACTGGATGCCCCGGTCACGCCGGGGCATGACGCCGGTGTGTGGGGCTGGCGTGGCCCGCTACCCCTTCTTCGCCGCTAGCGCGTCCGCCACGGCGGTGCGGATGTCGGCCACCGAGAACGGCTTTGTCACGACGTCATGCACCAGCGCATTGAGGTTCGAGGCGCGCTCGCGCTGGTCGGCAAAGCCGGTCATCAGCAGGATGGTGAGGCCAGGGAAATCGCGCGCGGCGGAGAGCGCCAGCGCGATGCCGTCCATCACCGGCATCTGAATGTCGGTGAGCAGCAGGTCGAACGCGCCGTCCTCGCGGGTCAGGATCTCCAATGCCTCGGCGCCGTCCTGCGCGGTGACGATCTCGTGGCCGTCCATGGCGATGGCGCGCGCCACCAGCTGGCGCATCGAATCCTCGTCGTCGGCGATCAGGATTTTCGGCATGAGACCAACCTTGGGACCAACCTCCCGTGGAGCATACGCGAGATCAATTATACGCTGCCGCCGGGGATGTCGCGCCGGTTGAAGAAGCGGACGTCGATGTTGCGGCCCTCCGGCGGCGGCGAGGCCAGGCGCGAGCGGAAGAAGGCGCGCTCGCCGGGTTGCAGCACTGTCTGTTCCAGCACGGTGTTCCACGCGTAGATCTCTGCGCCTTGCGCGTCGCGCACGGCAAAGCGCAGCCGCGGGATATCGAGCGGCTTCTTGCCCTGGCCGACGATCACGCCCTCGATCACCAGCACCTGCTTACCGTCCACGGTCTCGCTGGAGAGCTTGACGTCCTTGAAGGCGAGCCCGCGCAGGTTTACGTCGAACCCGACGAGCTTGTAGAACGCGGCGGTCTGCGGCAGTAGCCGTACCATGTCGCCGCGCCAGATGATCAGGGCCAGCACCAGCGCGCCCATGGCGGCGCAGGCGGTGGGCAGGCCGAAATGCGATTTACGCGACGTCGCGGCGGGGACCGGGCGGCTCACCCGCGCGCCGCGGCGGCTGAACAGGCCGCGGAACCAGGACTGGTGCTGCGCACCGAGGGCGTCCTCTTCGGCGGCGCGGGCGGCCGCCGACCACTCGTCCTCCATGTCCTTGGCCTCGTCGGCCGGCCAGTCGCTGGCGATGGAGGGGCTGTCGACGACCGGCGTATCGACGGCACCGTCGTCCTTGGCGTAGGAGTTCCACTGCTCGGCGAGGTCGGACTGGTCCTCGGACTCGCTGGCCGCGGCCATGGCCGGAACGGATGCCTCCTCGATGGCATCATCGGCATAGGCGACCCAGGTCTCTTTGCAGCGGGAGCAGCGGACCGTGCGTCCGTTCGTCCCAAGGCTCGCGAGCTTGATGGCGTAGGATGTCGTACAATGAGGGCAGACGATATGCATGGACACGGGCCTTGATGCACGGACTGGTCTTGACGATGTCCCGGGCGCGGAGAGCCGGGCACTCCAAATGCTACAAGGCGACCGTTAACGAACCGGAAACCATAACGGTCGCACAACCCCTTGATCGCGTGTGGCGGGGTGCCGCGGCGCGGCCCCCTCTCGAACGGAGCTGAACTTGGTTCGGTTCGAAAATGTCGGATTGCGTTACGGACTGGGGCCGGAGATTCTGCGCGACCTCAGCTTCCAGATTCCGGCGCATTCTTTCCAATTCCTCACCGGCCCGTCCGGCGCCGGCAAGACGTCGCTGCTGCGCCTGTTGTTCCTGTCGCACCGGCCGACGCGGGGCCTCGTCAATCTGTTCGGCAACGACATCTCGCAGCTCGGCAAGGACGAGATCGCAGATCTGCGCAAGCGCATCGGCATCGTGCTTCAGGATTTCCGCCTGCTCGACCACATGACGACGTATGAGAACGTCGCGCTGCCGTTCCGCGTCATGGGCCGCAGCGAGTCGAGCTACCGCAAGGAGGTGATTGACCTCTTGCGCTGGGTCGGGCTCGGCGACCGCATGGACGCATTGCCGCCGATCCTGTCCGGCGGCGAGAAGCAGCGTGCGGCGATCGCGCGCGCCGTGATCTCGCGGCCGCAGCTCCTGCTCGCGGACGAGCCGACCGGTAGCGTCGATCCGACGCTCGGCCGCCGCCTGCTGCGGCTGTTCATCGAGCTCAACAAGTCAGGCACCGCCGTCATCATCGCCACCCACGACATCGGCCTGATGGACCAGTACGAGGCGCGGCGGCTGGTGCTGCATCAGGGACGGCTGCACGTCTATGAGTAGGACCGACGAGCGCGGCGTGCTGGTCGACCTTGGACAGGAGCGTCCGCAGCTTCCTGCCAAGGCGCGCAACATGTCGCCGATCGTGCCGCGCGCGTCGATCCACGGCCGCGCGCTGGTCGCCGTCGTCGCCATCATGACGTTCCTGGCGTCGATGACGACGGGCACAGTGCTGCTGGTCAGCGCCTCCGCCGCGGAATGGCAGTCCGATGTCGCAAGCGAGATCACCATCCAGGTCCGTCCCCAAGCGGGGCGCGATCTCGATCGCGACACCGCGGCCGTGACCGAAGCGATGCGCGCGCAGGCCGGCATCGTCGAGGTCAAGCCGTTCAGCAAGGACGAGAGCGGCAAGCTGCTCGAGCCCTGGCTCGGCACGGGCCTGTCGATGGACGACCTCCCGGTGCCGCGCATGATCATCGCGCGGGTGCAGCCGGGCACGCAGCTTGATCTCGCTGCCTTGCGCGCGCGCGTGACGCAGGTGGCACCGAGCGCCAGCGTCGACGATCACCGCGCCTGGATCGAGCGCATGCGCTCGATGACCAATGCCACCGTGCTCGCCGGCATCGGCATCCTCGCGCTCGTCATCGTCGCGACCATCATCTCGGTGTCGTTCGCGACCCGCGGCGCCATGGCGGCGAACCGTCCGATCGTCGAGGTCCTGCATTTCGTCGGCGCCGGCGACCGCTACATCGCCAACCACTTCCTGCGCCATTTCCTCCGCCTGGGGCTGGAGGGCGGCGTGATCGGTGGCGGCGTCGCCATGCTGCTGTTCGGCTTCTCCGAGTCGATCGCCGGCTGGTTCTCCGGCACGCCCGTCGGCGATCAGTTCGCGGCGTTGCTCGGCACCTTCTCGCTGCGGCCGTCAGGCTATGTGGTGCTCGCGGTGCAGGCGGTGCTGATCGGCGCCATCACGGCGGTTGCCTCGCGCCAGACCCTTTTTGCGACATTGAATGACATTGATTGAGTGCGTTCTTCTTCCCTCTCCCACAAGGGGAGAGGGGTGAGAAACGAGACTCCACTTCGCCTCAAAACGTCTTAAAATCATCTTGGGAAGGGATCACCGATATCACATGACCTCAAAGGCCGACGATCGATCGCCGAAACTGCCGCGCGGCTGGCTGCGCGCGGCATTGGTCTCGACGATCGCGTTCGCCTTCGTCGGCGCGGCGGCGGGCTTTGTCGCATTCCTGTCGCAACTGCGGGGCGCCGAGATCGCCCCTAGCCGCAAGGCCGACGGCATCGTGGTCCTGACCGGCGGCTCCTCGCGGGTGTCGGACGCGATGGAGCTGCTGGCTGCCGGCTACGGCCAGCGGCTGCTGATCTCCGGCGTGCATCCGACCTCGACCGCGAGTGACATCTCCCGGACTCTGCCGGAGAACCAGTCCTTCATGCATTGCTGCGTCGATCTCGACCGCACCGCGGTCTCGACCCGCGGCAACGCGGCGGAGGCGCGGCGCTGGGCCGAGGGGCGCGGCTTCAAGTCGCTGATCGTGGTCACCTCGAACTATCACATGCCGCGCGCGCTGGTGGAGTTCTCCCACGCGATGCCGGAGACGACGCTGATCCCGTTCGCGGTCGTCGGCGAGAAATGGCGCGAGGAGCCGTGGTGGACCTCGGCGTCCACCTTGCGGCTGCTCCTGTCCGAATATGTCAAGTATATCGCGGCCGAGATCAGGATCCGCCTGGAGGATTTCGGGATTGACCTTTCGCCCGAGATGTCGGAGCAGCCTCAGGGCCAGCAACCGAAGCGGCCCGCCACCGCACAGGCCAATTGATCGGACCCTCGATGTTCCTGATTTTCCTGCGCTCGCTCGTGTTCAACGTGCTGTTCTACACCGTGCTGGTGTGTCTCGCGATCGTGGCGCTGCCGACCTTCGCATTGCCGCCGCGCGCCATGCTGACGGTCGCAGAATGGTGGGCGAAGGCGACGCTGGTCCTGATGCGCGTGGTCTGCAACATCAAGGTGGAATTCCGGGGCACGGAGAAGATCCCGGCCGGGCCGCTGCTGATCGTGGCAAAACACCAGTCGTTCTGGGAGACGTTCGTGTTGCCGGGCTTCTTCAACCGCCCGATCTTCATCCTCAAGCGCCAGCTGATGCAGATCCCGGTGTTCGGCCAGTTCCTGGTCAAGACCGGCATGATCGCGATCGATCGCAATGCCGGCGTGAAGGCGCTGCTGGACATGACGCGGCGCGCGCGCGAGGCGGTGCGCAGCGGAAAGCAGCTCGTGATCTTTCCGGAAGGCACGCGCCGCGCGCCGGGCGCGCCGCCCGATTACAAGACCGGCTTTGCGCAGATCTATTCGTCCTGTGGTGTGCCGTGTCTGCCGATCGCGCTCAATTCCGGCCTGTTCTGGCCGCGCCGCACCTTCATGCGCTATCCCGGCACGCTGGTGGTGGAGTTCCTCGATCCGCTGCCGCCTGGCCTGCCGAAGGACGAGTTTCTGTCCCGCGTGCAAAGTGCGATCGAAGACGCGACCGGCCGCCTCGTCGAAGCGGGGCGGAAAGAGCAGGAGCAACTGATCGGCTCCGCGCCGAGCTATGCGCCGTCTGCGAGCTAGCGGTTTTCGCTGTCTTCGTCGGACGTGTGCAGCGAATGTGCTTCCCCATGCAGCATGGTCGCGAGCTGATGCAATTGCGTGTCGCGAAAACCCTCGGCCTCGATCGCCTTCACCGTCGCCGTGACGTAGTCGCGGTTGGCGCCGGACTGGCCGTGGCCCTGGATCACGTGGCGGTGCTGCTCGGCGAGCGACAGCCGGCCGGCATATTGGACATGGCCGCGGTCGACGACATAGGCGAGCGCGGAGACGCGCTGGCGCGCATCGTTCTCCAGCCACACCGAGCGCATCACCTCGCGATAGACCGAGGTGACCTGCTCGCGCGCCCGCAAATAGGCGACCACGTCGGTGCGGTTTGTCTCGGCGACGCGGAAGGCGATGCCGCGGCAGGCGCCGCCGCGGTCGAGCCCGAGCACCAGGCCCGGCTTCTCCGGCGTGCCGCGATGCACGAAGGAATAGACGCAAAGCGCGCGGTGCTCGCCGACCAGCCGCGCAGGGACGCGCTCCTCGAATTCGAAGCCCGGCCGCCACATCAGCGAGCCATAGCCGAACACCCAGAGGTCGCCTTTGGCTGTGGTGATGGAGGGGAGGGTGATTTCCGACATTTCGGGCACGGCTACCAGAACCGGGCCCCCAAGCGAAGCGGATTCTCAGCCTTTCGGCGGGACCGGACCTCGCTTACATTTGACAAAATCTGGGGCCAAAGGGGTCGCCGCATGTCCGATATGACCGTTGCCGCAGGCCGGCGCTCCCGTTGGCGCCTTTTCATCGCACCCGTTCTCCTCCTGATCCTCGCCCTCGCGTGGAGCGGCTTCTGGTTCTTTGCGGCCTCGCAGGCCGAGGTGGCCGCCGATGCCTGGCGCGCGCAGGAGGCCAAGGCCGGCCGTATCTATGATTGCGCCAAGCGCTCGATCGCCGGCTTCCCGTTCCGCTTCGAGGTGCAGTGCTCCGGCGCCAGCGTCGCCCTGGTGTCGCAGAACGCCAGCAAGACGCCGTTCACGGCGAGGCTCGACAACATCCTGGTGGTCGCCCAGGTCTACGATCCCAGGCACGTCATCGCCGAATTCTCCGCGCCGGCGACGCTGACCGATGGCATCACGCAAAACACCTTCGTGGTGAACTGGAGCAAGGGCCGCAGCAGCGTGGTCGGCCTGCCCGCCGTGCCCGACCGTGCCTCCCTCGTGTTCGACGATCCCAGTCTCAACAGGCTCGACAATTCGGTGCAGGTGCCGCTCGCGCGTGCCAAGCAGGTCGAGCTGCACGGGCGCCTGGCGGACGGATCGACCTCCGATCGCCCTGTCATCGAGACCGTGCTCCACGTCGCGCAAGGCAGCATCCAGGGCGTTCACCCCTTGCTCGCCGAGCCGTTCGAAGCCGACACGCGCGCGAAGATCACGGGCCTTTCCGACCTCACGCCAAAGCCCTGGCCGCAGCGCTTCCGCGAGATCCAGGCCGCAGGCGGCCATATCGAGATCGTGCAGTCGCGCATCCAGCAGGGCGAGATGATCGCGGTTGCGGCCGGCACGCTCGGCCTCTCCGCCAATGGCCGGCTCGACGGCGAATTGCAGATGACGATGACGGGCCTCGAGCGCGTCATCCCCGCGCTCGGCATCGAGAAGATGCTGGAGGAGGGCGTGCCGCAGGCGACCCTCGACCGCGTCGCGCCCGGCGTGAAATCGCAGGACCTCAACAATCTCTTTGGCGCGCTCGACCGCGCCGTGCCCGGTCTCGGTAAGGTCATCAAGCAGAACGCCAACGCGGGCGTTGCCGCCGGCATCAATTCGATCGGCACCGAGAGCACGCTGGAGGGCAAGAAGGCGCGCAGCTTCCCGCTGAAATTCGTCGACGGCGCCGTGCTGCTCGGCCCGATCAAGGTCGGCCAGATCCCGCCGCTGTATTGATTGATTTGTCGTCATTCCGGGGCGATGCGTAGCATCGAGCCCGGAATCCATTTCACCGCACGCGTTTTGGCCCGATGGATTCCGGGCCCGCCCTTCGGGTGCCCCGGAATGACAGGCGGAGCTTACGGCTTCTTCAGCGCCGCATGCGGCCGGCCGAAGTCGGCTGCGGCCGAATCCTGGCCGATCTCGACGATGCCGCGGCGGATGGCGCGGGTGCGGGTGAAATGGTCGAACAGCGCCTCGCCGTCGCCGCGGCGGATCGCACGCGTGAGCTTGGCGAGATCCTCGGTGAAGGTGCCGAGCATCTCCAGCACGGCTTCCTTGTTGGCGAGGAACACGTCGCGCCACATCGTCGGATCGGACGCCGCGATGCGGGTGAAGTCGCGGAAACCGCCGGCCGAGAACTTGATCACCTCTGACTCCGTCACCTGCGCCAGCTCGTCGGCGGTGCCGACGATGGTGTAGGCGATCAGATGCGGCAGGTGGCTGGTGATGGCGAGCACGAGATCATGATGGTCCGGCGTCATCACCTCGACCTTGGCGCCCATCGCCGCCCAGAACGCGCGCAGCCGATCGGTCGCCGCCGCATCGACGCCATCAGGCGGCGTCAAAATGCACCAGCGGTTGATGAACAGCTCGGCGAAGCCGGAATCCGGGCCCGAATGCTCGGTGCCCGCGACCGGATGCGCCGGTACGAAATGGACGGTCTTCGGCAGATGCGGCGCCATGTCCCTGACCACCGCGCCCTTCACCGAGCCGACGTCGGAGATCACAGCGCCGGGCTTCAGGTGCTCGGCGATCTCCTTCGCCACCTCGCCGCAGGCGCCGACGGGAATGCAGAGAATGACGAGATCGGCGTCCTTCACCGCTTCCGCATTGGTCGCCACGACGTGGTCGACGATGCCGAGCTCCATCACCCGCGCGCGCGTCTTCTCCGAACGCGCGGTGGTGACGATCTCGCCCGCCAGGCCCTGGAGCTTCGCAGCGCGCGCGATCGAGCCGCCGATCAGGCCGAAGCCGATCAACGCGACGCGCTGGAAATGCGGGTTCGCGCTCATTTGCCGGCCATGAAATCGCGCAAGCCGTCGACCACGAGGCGGTTGGCCTCCTCGGTGCCGATGGTCATGCGCAGCGAATGCGGCAGGCCGTAATTCTTCAGCGCGCGCAGCACGAGGCCGCGCTTGGTGAGGTAGGCGTCGGCGGCATCCGCGGTCTTGCCGTCGGTCGGGAAGTGGATCAGCACGAAATTGGCGACGCTCGGCGTCACCTTCAGTCCGAGCTTGCCGATCTCATCGGTGAGCCAGTTGCGCCAGGTCTCGGTGAACTGTTTCGACATCGCCTGGTGTGCGGTGTCTTCAATGGCCGCGACCGCGGCGTACATCGCCGGCGTCGACACGTTGAAGGGCCCGCGGATGCGGTTGACGGCGTCGATGATGTGCTCGGGGCCGAACATCCAGCCGATGCGCAGCGCGGCGAGGCCGTGGATCTTGGAGAAGGTGTGCGTCACCACCGTGTTCTCGGTGGTGGCGACCAGCTCGATCCCCATCTCGTAATCGTTGCGTGAAACGTAGTCGGAATAGGCGGCATCCAGCACCAGCAGCACGTGCGACGGCAGGCCGGCGCGCAGGCGCTTGACCTCGTCGAACGGCACATAGGTGCCGGTCGGATTGTTGGGATTGGCGAGCCAGACCAGCTTCGTCTTCGGCGTCACCGCCTTGAGGATGGCGTCGACGTTGCAGGTGAGGTTGGTCTCCTGTGCGATGACGTTCTTGGCGCCAACCGCCATGGTCGCGATCGGGTAGACCAGGAAGCCGTGGGTGGTCGAGATCGCCTCGTCGCCCTGGCTGAGATAGGTGTGGGCAAGCAGGTTGAGGATCTCGTCCGAACCGGCGCCGCAGATGATGCGGTTCGGATCGAGCCCGAACGAGCGGCCGATCGCTTCGCGCAGCACCCGCGAGGTGCCTTCCGGATAATCCTCCAGATGATCCGCCACGCGCTTGAAGGCCTCGATCGCCTTCGGTGATGGTCCGAACGGCGTCTCGTTGGCCGAGAGCTTGAACACCTTGCGGCCCGGCTCCGGCACCGGGCTCTTGCCGGGCGTGTAGGGCGCAATATCGAGAATGCCGGGATTCGGCACGGGGCGGGACATCTTCAACTCCGAAAGTGGCTGGGCGCGAGACTTACGATTTCGACCCGGTCGGGGTCACCGTATAGCGCGTTGCGTGGCTGCCGACGAGGGCCGTGGAGCGCACCGAGGCCCCTGCTTCGATCAGGGCAGCCTTGATCTTGTCGATGCTGGTTGCGCTCGTGACCGACACCAGCAGCGCGGCTCCGTCAAAGGCGGTATCGGGCACCGCCACGATCTCGGCGAGCGGCGACAGGGTCCGCGCGACCTCGGCGTTCCACCCCGAGACACGCACGCTGAAGGTCTCGACCTCCGTCACCAGCGCGCTGTCGGCGACGCGCGAGACCGCGAACACCGGCAGTGCCGCCGGATGATCGGCGCGCTCGACGAAAGGCAGCCGCGCGATGATCTTCGGCGCGCCTTCCGCTTCCAGCTCCAGCCACCACGGCGTGCGGCTCGACGTCGCCGAGACCAGTGCCAGGTCGCCCTTGGATTTCGCCACCGCCTCGACCGCAGCCTGTGCGCTGAAATGCGCGACGTAAGGCACGGTGAAGCCGAAATGGAATCGCGCGGAATCGCGCATCGCCGGCTCGCTTACGGAGATGTCGGCATGCACCGAGAACGGCGCCTGCACGTAGGTGAACGTCGAGATGATCACGCGCCAGATGCTCTCGACCGTGTCGAGCGGCAGGATGCCGCGATGGCGCTGCACGAGGTCGCGCATCATCGCGGCTTCGCGCGCAGGCCGGAACGCGGAGCCGACCTCCTGGGTCTGCTTCACCTGGATCAGGCGGTCGATGATGTCGCCGCGTTGCATCAGCAGGCGATGCATGTCCGCGTCGATCGCGTCGATCTCCTTGCGCAATTCCTGGAGCGATGGTGGCGCGGGCGGACGTTGGGACATATCTGCCGGATGCTGTTCTGCGAAGTGCCGTTGAGAGGCGTTCCAATGCGGATCGGGCAGGCCAATGGGCTAGCCGGATTCCGTTGCGGTCGATGTCCTGATTAGGCAGTCAGGGCGGCGAAAGCAAAGAGAAATGACGACCTTTTCGGCCGGCGTTTCAAGGACGATTTTGGTTAATCCGGGCCGCGACTTGACGAAAACCGCCCAAGACAGTAGATTTTGCCTGTTCCGTGGTCATTTGAGCCGGCCGGCTTGCAGCCACGTTAAAAAACTCGCTAAACAGGCCGGGGACGCTTCCGATCCCGGCCGAACCTATCGTTCAGGCCGGGTTTTTCATGGCCTGATGCAAGTAGCGGTCTGAAGTCCGATCGCAAACGAGGTCGATGATCAGATGGGTAGCGTCAAGTCGATTCCGAGTCCTGCGATCAGCGCCGATGAGCGCTCGCACGAGGTCGATCACCCGAGTTCGCAGGTCGCGCGTTTCGGCGCAGATCAGCCGCTGCGGCTCGATTGCGGCGTCGATCTGGCTCCGTTTCAGATCGCCTACCAGACCTATGGCGAGCTCAATGCCGATCGCTCCAACGCCGTTCTGATCTGCCATGCGCTGACCGGCGACCAGCACGTCGCCAATCTGCACCCCGTCACCGGCAAGCCCGGCTGGTGGGACACGCTGGTCGGCCGGGCCGCCCCATCGATCCCAGCCGTTACTTCATCATCTGCTCCAACGTGATTGGCGGCTGCATGGGCTCCACGGGGCCGGCCTCGATCAATCCCGCCACCGGCAAGGTGTGGGGGCTCGATTTTCCGGTCATCACCATTCCGGACATGGTGCGCGCGCAGGCGATGCTGATCGACCGGCTCGGCATCGACACGCTCTTCGCGGTGGTCGGCGGCTCGATGGGCGGCATGCAGGTGCTGCAATGGACCGCGGCCTATCCTGACCGCGTGTTCTCCGCGCTCGCGATCGCCTGCTCGACGCGGCACTCGGCGCAGAACATCGCCTTCCACGAGCTTGGCCGCCAGGCCGTGATGGCGGATCCCGACTGGCACAATGGCGGCTATGCCGATCGCAGTCTTCATCCGCATCGCGGCCTCGCGGTCGCGCGCATGGCCGCGCACATCACTTATCTGTCAGACGCGGCTCTGCACCGGAAATTCGGCCGGCGCATGCAGGACCGCGAGCTGCCGACCTTCTCGTTCGACGCCGACTTCCAGGTCGAGTCCTATCTGCGCTACCAGGGCTCCTCGTTCGTCGAGCGCTTCGACGCCAACTCCTATCTCTATCTCACCCGCGCGATGGACTATTTCGACATCGCCGCCGATCACGGCGGCGTGCTGGCGAAGGCGTTCGCGGGAATCCAGACCCGCTTCTGCGTGGTCTCCTTCACCAGCGACTGGCTGTTCCCGACCTCGGAATCGCGCGCGCTGGTGCATGCGCTGAACGCGTCGAGCGCGCGGGTGTCGTTCGCCGAGATCGAGACCGACCGCGGCCACGACGCCTTCCTGCTCGACGTTCCCGAATTCTTCGACATCTCCCGCGCCTTCCTGCAATCGGCAGGCAAGGCCCGCGGGCTCACGGGCAAGGACAGCTAGCGATGTCTGTACAGGAAGTGCTGCCGTTGAATGGGTTCACTGCGGAGCAATCCGCGCATTTCCGTGCGGACCATCTGCTGGTCGCCGAGATGGTCAAGCCCGGCTCGAAAGTGCTCGACGTCGGCTGCGGTGACGGCGATCTGCTTCAGCTTCTGGAGATGCGCGGCGTCGATGGCCGCGGCATCGAATTGTCGCGCGAGGGCGTCAACCGCTGCGTTGCCAAGGGCCTCGCGGTGGTGCAGGGCGATGCCGACACCGACCTTGTCAACTATCCCGACGATGCCTTCGACTACGTGATCCTGTCGCAGACGCTGCAGGCGACACGGCAGCCGCGCGTGGTGCTCGAAAACCTGCTGCGCATCGGCCGTCGCGCCATCGTGTCGTTCCCCAATTTCGGCTTCTGGAAGATGCGGCTCCAGCTCCTGATCGGCGGCCACATGCCGCGCACCGAGAATTTGCCGGCAAGCTGGTACGACACCGCCAACATCCATTTCTGCACCATCAAGGATTTCGTCGAGCTCTGCGATGCGATCGGCGTCAAGATGGAGCGCGCCGAGGCGCTTGACCTCTACGGTCGTCCTCTGCGGTTGCGATTGCCGTGGTGGGTTTGGAACATGTTCGGCGAGCAGGGCGTGTTTCTGCTGAGCCGCGGCGGGCGGAAGTAGGTTCTCCGTCATCCCGGGGCGCGCGAAGCGCGAGCCCGGAATCCATTGGGCCGCATAGGCTGTCGCGCGATGGATTCCGGGCCTGCGCCTCCGGCGCATCCCGGAATGACAGCAAGTGGCTAATGCGCCGCCAGCGACCTCGGATCGCGCACTGGCCATCGCCCTGCTTCCACCAGCGTCACGAACCGCTCCACGCTCTCGTTGAACAACGCGGGCTCTTCGAGATTGAGCACGTGGCCGGATTTCGGAAACATCGCGAGGCCCGCGGCCGGCAGATGCTTCTTCAGAAACAGGCTCGCCCCGACGCACGGATCGTCCTCGTCGCCGCAGATGATCAGCGCGGGCGTTGTCACGGCCCTGATCGCATCCGTCAGCGTGTAGATCGAGGGACGGCCGCCCTGGAAACCGCGCATCGTGTGCGCCGAGCCCTTGGCATCGTGGCGCGCCAGTGCGGCGTAGAAATCGGCGTGACCGCGCGGGTCCTTGACCAGGAAGGGTATACGGCTCGGTGCCTCGCGCGTGACCTTTGCGACTTCCGCGGAGCCCAGCGTCTCGAACTGTTCGGCATTGGCGCGGCACTGCTTGCGCCAGGCATCGAGATTTTCGAGCTCCGAGCCGGAGCCGACGCCGGCCAGCGTCATCGACAGCGCGCGATGCGGCGCGTTCAATCCGATCTGGAGCGACGAATAGGCGCCCATCGAGAGCCCGACGAGATGCGCGCGCTCGATCCCGAGATGATCGAGCACCGCGAGCGCGTCGGTGTAGAAGTGCGTGTAGGTGTAGACCTCGCCATCGGGCACGTCGGATGGCGTGTAGCCGCGCGCGGAATAGGTGATGCAGCGGTGGCCGCGCGAGAAGTAACGCATCTGCGGCTCCCAATTGGTGTAGTCGGCCGCGAATTCGTGCAGAAAAATAATCGGCGTTCCCTGACCCGCCTCTTCGAAATAGATGCGGACGTCATCCCTGGTCGTGGCGTGGGGCATTAACTGTTTCCCTCTGTTCAAGCCGCAAACAGAGGATCGCAGTTAATGGTGTTGTCCGCAATGCGGCAGCACCAGACCAGCTCCAATGCAAAATCATCGCAGCCATTCGCCGACACGGCAGTCTTTTTCTCGCCACATCCGGAAGCTTTACGGCCCGGCGGATGTCGGCCACCGCACGGGCCGACGGGAAGTGGGGGTGTAACTAAGGATGAAGAATGGTTGAGTTGTTTGCGTACCGCCTGTCGCGTTGTATTGTCGCGCTGGCGTTCTTCTTCGCGGCGGTTGCCGCGTTCGTTTCTCCGGCCTCAGCGCGGGCGCGATGCATCCAAGTCGCGCTTTCAAAGAACAACGTTGGGGCGCAGGATACGTGCTGGCGTTCTTCTTCGCGGCGGTTGCCGCGTTCGTTTCTCCGGCCTCAGCGCGGCCACACCATCGTCATAGCGCGGAGCGGCACGCTTACGTGCACCATGCCAGACATCATCATTACCGGCACCATGCCCGCAGCTCGCGTTTCGAGCGCCGCGCGGCGCAATTGCAGGCGAGCGGCTTTGCCGACAGCCAGGCCAGCTATGATCCGAGCGCCAACGGCGGCGGCATGACCAGCAACGCTGTGAGCGGTGGCAGCTTTGGCGGCGGATCGGGTGTCGTGTCCGAGGCGCGCCGCTATCTCGGCGGCAATCCCACGGGACGAGGCAGCCTGTGGTGCGCGCGCTTCATGAACATGGTGCTGGAGCATACAGGCCATCGCGGCACCGGCTCCGACATGGCGAGCTCGTTCGCGCGGTACGGCACCCGTGTCTCCGGTCCGCAGGTCGGCGCCATCGCGGTCATGTCGCGCGGCCGCCGCGGCGGCCATGTCGGCATCATCACCGGCATCGACGCGCAGGGCAATCCGATCATGATCTCCGGCAACAACGGCAATCGCGTCCGCGAGGCCCCGGTCTCGCGCGGGCGGATCTATGCGTATGTGATGCCGAACTGAAAGCAGCGACAGAGCAGTAGGGTGGGCAAAGCGTAGCGTGCCCACCACCTCTGTCCGCATAGAGGATGGTGGGCACGGCGCGCCTTTGCCCACCCTACGGCAGCGGCGCGCTTTGCCGGATCATGCCCTAGCGCGGAACGCGCGCGGTAATGTGCCCTTTGACCGGCATCGGCATGTCGCTCGCCGGTGCCGGCAGCGTCAGTCTGGGCAAGATCTCGTTGCGAAATGCGGCGTCGATGTCGGCATCGCCGGACGGCCTGGCAAGCTGGACCCGGGTGACATGCCCCTTTGAATCGATCCACATCTCACACTGGACGTCGAAGGGCTTGTCGCGGGTCCTCGCATTTTCCCTCGTCGCCGTCTCCAGCGCGGCCTGAACGGCACGCGCGTAGGCAGTCCAGCGCGTGCCGAGCATACCGGATCTGGCCGGATTGTCCGGGCCGCCAAGGTTGAGCGGCGGCGGCTCGTCCAGCGGCGGACGGCTAGGTTGATCGGCGTGAGGCATGCCGATCGCCGGCGGGCTCGGCATGTCGTCGTCCGTTCCGGGCTGGCCGGCATTCTGCGCCAATGATGCCGGCTCGCGGAGCGCCAGCAGGGCAAGGGCGAGCAGGAGTATCCGGCGCCGGCGCGACCTTGCTTCGGCCAGCACAGCAAATTTCCCAAAGATATGTCGCAACGTGGGAAGCGCGCGCACGATCGGCCAACGTTTCAGTGGACCCTGAACGTGAGACGATTGGGACAGCTGAAATGCGCAAAACGAGGTGGCCGCGCCCGTAAGCCCTTACAGGAAGCTCACACCAGCTTCGGCTCTTCCACCGCGACCGCATCTCCGACGCCGATCTCGCCACCTTCGATCACCTCGGCATAGATGCCGCAGTCCATGTGGCCGAGATGGCGCGAGAGCGTCGGTGGGATTTCGAGGTCGCGCGCGGCGGTGACGGGATCGACATTGGTGGCCGGGCAGCGGACGATGCGTTTGACCACTTTCAGCCGGGCTTGCCCGATCGCGAGCGTCTGGCCGACAAGGTCGAGCTCCGACCAGGCGGGCCAGCCCTTCACGTAGAGATTGGCGCGGAAGCGCAGCGGATGCACGGCGGTGCCGCCAAGCATGGTCTCGATGGCGCGGACGCTGTCGAGATTGATGATCGACACGACCTTGCGGGCGACGTCGGAAAAGCTGTGGTCGCGGCCGGACAGAACCTTTGGCGGGCCCTTCAGCTCCGGCTGGAAATTCTCGGTGAAGTAGCTCTCGATGGCGGCGCGCCCGGCGGCGGTCTCGAGATCGCCGCTGGCGACGATCTGGCCGTCCTTGCGGATGGTCAGGCGGTGGGTCGCGTCCTCGTAACGGCTGTCGAGCGACGCCAGCCGCTCATGGCGCGCCAGCATCAGAAACTGGATCTTCGGCTTCCACTCGGGGGCTTCGGGGTCGAACCCGCTCGGGCCGTTCTCGATGGCGTAGCGGCGGTCGGCGGGCAGGGTCTGGCCGATCCGCAAGGGGACGCGGGGCAGGGACTCCGGCGTCAGGCCCTTGATCGGGTAGCGGTAGAGGCCGGTGATCTCGGCGGTCTGGCTGGCTGTCATGCCGCTACTTAAGGGATTCGACCGCATCCCGCCAAGCCGGCGGATCAGCGCACGAAATTGTGAACTCGCCTCTTTCGATCCGGGGGCACGCTTCCCACATCTGGGTCAGGCCGGCGCCAGCGCCGGCTGATAACGACCGCTGCTGGTTGAGGAACGTCAACGCAGCCAGCGGAAACCCAGTGAAGATGCCGTTTGGAGTGCCTTAGAGGGCTCCAGGGGCAGGCCGAGGGACAGAAAAGAAATGAACATCGACAAGTATACCGAACGCTCCAGGGGCTTCATCCAGTCCGCGCAGTCGCTCGCGGTGCGCGAGGGGCACCAGCAGTTTTCAACCCTGCATGTGCTGAAGGTCCTGCTGGACGACAATGAGGGGCTCGCTGCCGGTCTGATCGACCGCGCCGGCGGCAATTCCCGTGCAATTCTGAAGGCGACCGAGGAAGCCCTGAACAAGGTGCCGAAGGTCAGTGGCGGCGGCGCCGGGCAGATCTATCTCGCGCCCGAGCTCGCCCGCACCTTTGATGCCGCCGAAAAGGCCGGCGAGAAGGCCGGCGACAGCTTCGTCACCGTCGAGCGGCTATTGCTCGGCCTCACGCTGGAGAAGACCAGCGAGGCAGGTGCGATCCTCGCTAAGGGCGGCGTCACGGCGCAAAATCTCAACGCGGCGATCGAGGCGCTGCGCAAGGGCCGCACCGCGGACTCGGCGACCGCCGAGAATGCCTATGACGCGCTGAAGAAATATGCCCGCGACCTGACCCAGGCTGCGCGCGACGGCAAGCTCGACCCGGTCATCGGCCGCGACGAGGAGATCCGCCGCACCATCCAGGTGCTGTCGCGACGGACCAAGAACAATCCCGTCCTGATTGGTGAGCCCGGCGTCGGCAAGACCGCCATCGCCGAAGGGCTCGCGCTGCGCATCGTCAACGGGGACGTGCCCGAGGGTCTGAAGGACAAGAAGCTGCTGTCGCTCGACCTCGGCGCGCTGATTGCCGGTGCAAAATACCGTGGTGAGTTCGAGGAGCGGCTGAAGGCCGTGCTCCAGGAGGTGACCGCGAGCGAGGGCAATTTCATCCTGTTCATCGACGAGATGCACACGCTGATCGGCGCCGGCAAGGGTGATGGTGCGATGGACGCGTCCAACCTGCTCAAGCCCGCACTCGCCCGCGGCGAGCTGCATTGCATCGGCGCGACCACGCTCGACGAGTATCAGAAGCACGTCGAGAAGGACGCCGCGCTGGCGCGGCGGTTCCAGCCGATCTTCGTCAGCGAGCCCTCGGTCGAGGACACCATCTCGATCCTGCGCGGCCTGAAGGACAAGTACGAGCAGCATCATGGCGTGCGGATCTCCGATTCCGCGCTTGTTGCCTCGGCGACGCTGTCCAACCGCTACATCACCGACCGCTTCCTGCCCGACAAGGCGATCGACCTCATGGACGAGGCCGCGGCGCGGCTGAAGATGCAGGTCGATTCCAAGCCGGAAGAGCTGGATTCGCTGGACCGCGAGATCATCCGGCTCAAGATCGAGCAGGAGGCGCTGAAGAAGGAAAGCGATCCCGGCTCCAAGACCCGTCTCGAAGCGCTCGAGAAGGAGCTGGCCGAGCTCGAGGAGAAGTCGACGGCGCTCACCGCGCGCTGGAGCGCGGAGAAGAACAAGCTCTCCAACGCCCAGAAGCTGAAGGCGGAGCTCGACGGCTTGCGCGTCGAGCTCGCCAATGCGCAGCGGCGCGGCGAATTCCAGAAGGCGGGTGAGCTGGCCTATGGAAGGATCCCGGAGCTGGAGAAGAAGCTCGGCGATATCGAGGCGAAGGAGAACTCCGGCGAGATGATGGAGGAGGCGGTCACCGCCAGCCACATCGCGCAGGTGGTCTCGCGCTGGACCGGCGTGCCCGTCGACAAGATGCTGCCACATCGCGCAGGTGGTCTCGCGCTGGACCGGCGTGCCCGTCGACAAGATGCTGGAAGGCGAGAAGGAGAAGCTTCTCAAGATGGAGGAGCAGCTGGGGCAGCGCGTCGTCGGCCAGGCCGAGGCCGTGCGTGCGGTCGCAACCGCCGTGCGCCGCTCGCGTGCGGGCCTTCAGGACCCGAACCGGCCCACCGGCTCGTTCATGTTCCTGGGGCCGACCGGCGTCGGCAAGACCGAGCTGACCAAGGCGCTCGCCGAGTATCTGTTCAACGACGAGACCGCGATGGTCCGCCTCGACATGTCCGAGTACATGGAGAAGCACTCGGTCTCGCGGCTGATCGGCGCGCCTCCGGGCTATGTCGGCTATGACGAGGGCGGCGCGCTCACCGAAGCGGTGCGGCGCCGGCCTTATCAGGTGGTGCTGTTCGACGAGATCGAGAAAGCGCATCCTGACGTGTTCAACGTCCTGTTGCAGGTGCTCGACGACGGCCGCCTGACCGATGGCCAGGGCCGTACCGTCGATTTCCGCAACACGCTGATCATCATGACCTCGAACCTCGGTTCGGAGTTTCTGGTGAATCAACCCGAGGGCGAAGACACCTCAGCCGTGCGTGAGCAGGTGATGGGAACGGTGCGGGCGCATTTCCGCCCCGAATTCCTCAACCGTGTCGACGAGATCATCCTGTTCCACCGCTTGCAGCGGAGCGAGATGGGCCGGATCGTCGAGATCCAGTTCGCGCGGCTGCAGAAGCTGCTGACCGATCGCAAGATCGTGCTGACGCTCGAAGTTCGCGCGGCTGCAGAAGCTGCTGACCGATCGCAAGATCGTGCTGACGCTCGACGCTGCGGGGCGTGACTGGCTCGCGGCCAAGGGCTGGGATCCCGCCTATGGCGCCCGGCCGCTGAAGCGGGTGATCCAGCGCTACCTCCAGGACCCGCTCGCCGAGATGATCCTCGGCGGCGACGTCAAGGACGGCGATACCGTTGCGATCTCGTCCGCAGGCAACGTGCTGACCTTCAACGGCAAGGCGGCGCAGACCGCGGAGATCACCCAGTTCGACGCGCCGGTGTCGAAGCGCAAGCTGAACTGACCGGGCGGCTCGTCGCAAAACAAAGTTCGCCCCGGAGAGGTCGTCCTCTCCGGGGCGAATTGTTTTTCAGGCTGCTTTGCTAGCTGGCTGGAGACATCGTGCCGGGCGAGGCCGGCCCTTCCTCTTCGCCGTCCTGTTCGAGCTCCGACAGGATGTCCACGAGCGCACGGACGCGGCCCTGCGCCAGCGGACGCAAATCGTTGATCATGGGCTCGTCATTGGCGAGCCAGGCCTGGGCTTCCGCGAGTTCCTCGACGGTGGCGCCGGTTCCGATGATCTCTGCAATCGTCACGTCATCCACGCTGCCAACGGCCTTGGTGACGTCGTCGCGAGAGAGATGCTGCATGGCGGTCCTCCTCTGGCTCAACGGCAAAAGACTGGTCGCGCGAATCAATCGAGACGCTGCCGATCGGTTCCGCGAAGTGTGGAGGGAGGAGCGATCCGGCCCGGGAACGGCGGGAATCGCGGGGAAATTACCGGTTGGTGACCTGGAGCGGGCCGCCGGTCGCGTCCGACATGCGGGCGATGGCGCCGCCGCGGCCGCTCATCATGCCGTCGAGCCGGTCGCGCTCTTTCTCGAAGCCTGCCAGAACCGCCCCTTCCAGCGAACGGCCGCGCGGCAGTTTCACGCGCAGCGGATCGACGAAGCGGCCGTTGACGAGGATTTCGTAGTGGACGTGGGGACCCGTCGACTGGCCGGTCGAACCGACGAAGCCGATCACCTGGCCCTGCCGCACCTTCTTGCCGACCTCCATGCCCTTGGCGAACGCTGACATGTGGCCGTAGGCGGTCTCGTAGCCGTTGGAATGCTTGATGCGGATATATTTGCCGTAGCCGCCCTCGGGACCGGCCTTCTCGATCACGCCGTTGCCTGAGGCGAAGATCGGCGTGCCGTAGGCGGTGGCCCAGTCGACGCCGGTGTGCATCTTCACATAGCCCAGGATCGGATGGCGGCGGCCGCCGAAGCCGGAGCGCATGATGGCGTTGTTGACGGGCTTGCGCACCAGGAACTTCTTCGCGCTCTTGCCGGTCTCGTCATAGTAGTCGACGACGCCGTCGTCAGGGCTCTGATAGCGGTAGTATTTCTTGGTCTCGCCGCCGACCGTGAGGGAAGCGAACAGCACGTCGTTCTTTTCGCTCGACGTCACGCCCTCGTCCTCGCCGGCGTAGAACACGTCGAAGGAATCGCCCGGCTGCACCTTGCGCTGGAAATCGACGTCGTAGGAGTAGATCTTGATCATGTCCTCGATGACCGGCATCGGGACCTTGTTGCGCATCGCGGTCTCGTAGATGCTCTGGTAGAGCCGCACGCCGGTGCCGTCATCGTCGTCATCGTCGTCGCTGTTGGCGTTGGCCGTGGCATCAGCGACGGTGTTCATGCTGGAGACGTCGACCGCGACGTATTTGCCGAGGTCGGACAGCGCCGCGATCGCCTCGACCATGGTGTCGTTTGCAACCACAACGCGATAGGGCTGGAGCCTTGCGCCGGGGCTCGCGGGCGCCATCAGGATGCGCAGCTTCTCGCCTTCCTTCAGGCCGCCGTCGCGGCCGCGGGGCCCGAGCGTTGCGGTGATCGCCTTGATCTCCTCAGGCGTCGCGCCGAGATCGCGCAGCACGGAGCCGACGCTGTCGCCCTTCTTGACCAGATGGACGCGTTCGCCGCTGGGATTGCCGCCGGTGATCTGCTCCTTGGTCTTGGGCAGCAGCGTGACGTTTTCCGGCACCACGCGCGTCTCGAAACCGGCATAGGGATCGGACGACGACGTTTCCGGGGCGTAGGCGCTGCGGATGTCGGAGGCGCCGGTCGCGCCGGAGACGTCGGCGGTGGCATTGGCGAGCGAGGCGTAGCGGACACCGCCATTGCCGCGCCAATTGGCGGCATCGCGCACCCGCATCAGGATGTCGTCGAGCGCGACCACCGCGGAAATCTTCGCCTTCGGCAGCACCGGCGACAGATCCTTGGTCACGAAGGAGACCTCGGCGTCGGGCTCGACGGCTTCGGGATTGTTGGGATCGTCGGAGGCGGTCTTCGGATCGGAGCCGACGTCGGTGAGCAGACGCTGGGCGTTGAACGGCGGGATCTTCGCCGACAAATCGCTCGTCGTCATCGACAGGTTGCCGGCGATCCGGACGAAGGGGCGCACCCGCATCACGTCGCGATTGCCGACGCGGGCGACGGTCGAGACGCGCACGATGTTGCGCGAGGCGGTGGATTCGCTCGGCGGCGGCAGGCGATCGCTCTTGTGCAGCGTGGCTGCGCGATCGGCTGCGCCGAACGCACCGCGCAGCGCGCCTTCGACACGCTCGGGCACCTTGGCGAAGGTCATCTCGCCGTCGAGCGACGCGAAAACGGCGCCGCCGATCAGGGCTGCGCCGCAGAGTCCGGTCAGAATTGTACCGCTGAACCATTGCACGGAGACGCGGCGGCGATCGATGACGGCGGCTTCCGAACCATCGACGGACAGCGGCGGCTCGTGGCCGAGATCGATGATCCCGGTCTCACGCCCGTAAGCGCCGCGTGACGTCCTGTGGTTCAACCCAAGTCCCCCAATCAACGACCCAAGATGCCCGTTTCGAACCCCGTTCCGGCCGCCCTCTTGCAGGGGGATCGCCGGAAAAGGCAAGCCGCACAGGCGCCCGCGCTCAGAAAGCCCTGCAATAGGGCCGGCCGAAATTACGAACAGCTGGACGGGTGAAGGTCTCTCGAAGTCTCTCGAATGTCGGAAGAAGGCCGCCTCATCGTATGATTGCCTTCCTCTGACCCTACGAAAATCGCGGCAGCCCCCACTGGCACCCCGCGATTCAAGCTTGTCTCTTATCAGAACGCCGCGGGATTGTGGCTCAAGTACGGCGCCTAATATGGAAAAAGTTTACTGAACGGCCGGGCGCCTGGGGCCGCCCGGGAGGGGCGCCCAGGACCGCCTTCGGAGCCCCTCAGGAGCCCCCAGGGGCGCAAACTTTTTTTGAGATTTTTTACCGTGCGGGACCGGCCGACGCACCCGGCGGCCTCCTAATTGACTGGAATCGCTTGATTTTTTTTCCATGATCCACTGTGCGACGATTTGTTGACGATTGGCGTTGACAGCCCGGAAGGCGGGGCCTATAACCCCAACCACTGAGCGCGGCGCCGCCGGGTCACTGACCAAGGCGAGCGAACGCGCCACTGATGCTCCTCACCTTGTTGAGTGACACAACAGCCGACACCAGTCGGTTGGAGTTCATCCATCGTCGGTAAGGGTGTCGGAACCCTTCCTCTCAGGAAGGTTGGGGCCTCTCCGGTCCCGGGCTGTTTGACAAGTGAAGATGAAGAAAGAGAAACGTGGACGGCGGAGTCCTTGCGCCTCTCGGACCACTTAAGAGCTTCGGCTTTTGAGTACTGAGAGAGGACGAAAGACTTCGGCGGTACACGTTTCAAAGGAAACACCATCGTTGTCCGCGATGTGAATCGCAGACAGCAAGTCGATTTCGGTCGACAATGGTGGGACCTCGTCAAACGTTGTGATCAGCCGGTTCAAAGTTCAAGTCCAACTTGAGAGTTTGATCCTGGCTCAGAGCGAACGCTGGCGGCAGGCTTAACACATGCAAGTCGAGCGGGCGTAGCAATACGTCAGCGGCAGACGGGTGAGTAACGCGTGGGAACGTACCTTTTGGTTCGGAACAACACAGGGAAACTTGTGCTAATACCGGATAAGCCCTTACGGGGAAAGATTTATCGCCGAAAGATCGGCCCGCGTCTGATTAGCTAGTTGGTAGGGTAATGGCCTACCAAGGCGACGATCAGTAGCTGGTCTGAGAGGATGATCAGCCACATTGGGACTGAGACACGGCCCAAACTCCTACGGGAGGCAGCAGTGGGGAATATTGGACAATGGGGGCAACCCTGATCCAGCCATGCCGCGTGAGTGATGAAGGCCCTAGGGTTGTAAAGCTCTTTTGTGCGGGAAGATAATGACGGTACCGCAAGAATAAGCCCCGGCTAACTTCGTGCCAGCAGCCGCGGTAATACGAAGGGGGCTAGCGTTGCTCGGAATCACTGGGCGTAAAGGGTGCGTAGGCGGGTCTTTAAGTCAGGGGTGAAATCCTGGAGCTCAACTCCAGAACTGCCTTTGATACTGAAGATCTTGAGTTCGGGAGAGGTGAGTGGAACTGCGAGTGTAGAGGTGAAATTCGTAGATATTCGCAAGAACACCAGTGGCGAAGGCGGCTCACTGGCCCGATACTGACGCTGAGGCACGAAAGCGTGGGGAGCAAACAGGATTAGATACCCTGGTAGTCCACGCCGTAAACGATGAATGCCAGCCGTTAGTGGGTTTACTCACTAGTGGCGCAGCTAACGCTTTAAGCATTCCGCCTGGGGAGTACGGTCGCAAGATTAAAACTCAAAGGAATTGACGGGGGCCCGCACAAGCGGTGGAGCATGTGGTTTAATTCGACGCAACGCGCAGAACCTTACCAGCCCTTGACATGTCCAGGACCGGTCGCAGAGACGTGACCTTCTCTTCGGAGCCTGGAACACAGGTGCTGCATGGCTGTCGTCAGCTCGTGTCGTGAGATGTTGGGTTAAGTCCCGCAACGAGCGCAACCCCCGTCCTTAGTTGCTACCATTTAGTTGAGCACTCTAAGGAGACTGCCGGTGATAAGCCGCGAGGAAGGTGGGGATGACGTCAAGTCCTCATGGCCCTTACGGGCTGGGCTACACACGTGCTACAATGGCGGTGACAATGGGATGCGAAGGGGCAACCCCTAGCAAATCTCAAAAAGCCGTCTCAGTTCGGATTGGGCTCTGCAACTCGAGCCCATGAAGTTGGAATCGCTAGTAATCGTGGATCAGCACGCCACGGTGAATACGTTCCCGGGCCTTGTACACACCGCCCGTCACACCATGGGAGTTGGTTTTACCTGAAGACGGTGCGCTAACCCGCAAGGGAGGCAGCCGGCCACGGTAGGGTCAGCGACTGGGGTGAAGTCGTAACAAGGTAGCCGTAGGGGAACCTGCGGCTGGATCACCTCCTTTCTAAGGATGATCCTTCAGCGAGCTCACGCTCACTATCGGATCGTTTTAGAAACATCAGTGGCCAACAGATCGCCAGATCGTTGAGCTGCATTGGCGGGATTTCGCCGTCTTCGTTTCTCTTTCTTCGCGGACGAACACGCGCTGGGCCTGCAACGGCAGGATCCAGGGTCCTTAACGGGATGTGCGTTAGGGGCTTGTAGCTCAGTTGGTTAGAGCGCGCGCTTGATAAGCGTGAGGTCGGAAGTTCAAGTCTTCCCAGGCCCACCACTTTCATCGAGTGTGCATTCGTCTTCTGGTTACGGGGCCATAGCTCAGCTGGGAGAGCGCGTGCTTTGCAAGCATGAGGTCGTCGGTTCGATCCCGTCTGGCTCCACCAGATGGTTTGATCACCGAGATCTTGTACCGTCGTC